>NZ_JABXGD010000003.1 GCF_022627955.1 Microbacterium sp. C5A9 | reverse complement strand
CGAAACGCCGCGAGCCGACCTCCGAACCTCACCACGTTTCGTCTCGCTCGGCTCCGCCGGGCTCGCTCAACGACCGAAGGCCCGCCGGTCGTTGAGCGAAGACGACGAAGTCGACTGAGACGAAACGCCGCGAGCCGACCTCCGAACCTCACCACGTTTCGTCTCGCTCGGCTCCGCCGGGCTCGCTCAACGACCGAGGGCCTGCCGTTCGTTGAGCGAAGACGACGAAGTCGACTGAGACGAAACGCCGCGAGCCGACCTCCGAACCTCACCACGTTTCGTCTCGCTCGGCTCCGCCGGGCTCGCTCAACGACCCGGAAAGGTCACCGCTCCGCCGGGCTCGCTCAACGCCCCGGGGCGCGTCGCCTCAGAGCGAGCGGGAGAAGTAGTAGGCCTTCTCGCCGGTGTCGGGGTCGCCGTTGGTGAAACCGTGCCGCTCATAGAAGCGCATCGTGTCGGCATCCGACTCGTCGACGTTGATCTCGATCTCCGAGACGCCCAGTTCTCGACAGATCTCGACCATTCGCAGCAGGATCGCACTGCCGATCCCGCTGCCCCGCAGCTCGGGCACGACGTACATCTCGTCGAGCAGCGCGACCGGTCCGTCGAACCAGACGTTCGGCCGCAGGGTCACGAGCGCGACGCCGGTCGCCGGCTCACCGCCGACGACGGCGAACGTCGAAGGCCCGGCGAGCAGAGTTCGCAGCCGCTCCGCGAGGACTGCGACTCCGGGGGTCTCGGTGTCGAACTCCGTGTTGAAGGCGTGGAGGAGTTCGGCGATGCGCTCGGCATCCGAGGGATCGGCCCGGCGGATGCGGGGAGTGCGGGTCATGTGGGATGCCGTTCCTGTGTCGTGGTGCGTTTCGTCTCGGGCCGCTTCGCGGGCCTCGCTCAACGACCGAGGTGGGCCGGCGAGATCCCGGTCGTTGAGCGAAGACGACGAAGTCGACTGAGACGAAACGTCGTGAGCCAATCTCGGAACGTCACCACGTTTCGACTCGGGCCGCTTCGCGGGCCTCGCTCGACGAGCGGGGCACGGTCACGCGTTGTCCGACTCCGCCTTGCGCGATCCCGCCTCCAGCACGTCGCCGGCGGGCAGCTCCTGGTGTCCGCCGAACTGCAGGCGCATCGCCGACAGCACCTGGTTGGCGAAGTGGTCTTCACCGCGCGAGGCGAAGCGTTCGAACAGCGACGCGGCGAGCACCGGCACCGGCACGCCCACGTCGACCGCGGCCTTGACCGTCCAGCGCCCCTCGCCCGAGTCGGACACCCGACCGGCCAGCCCGTCGAGCTGCGGGTTCTCGGCCAGCGCGGCGGCAGTCAGATCGAGCAGCCACGACGAGATCACCGACCCGCGGCGCCACAGCTCGGCGACCTTCGAGGTGTCGATCGGGAACTGGTAGAACTCGGGCTCTTCGAGCGGGGCGATCTCGGCCGAGTGCTCGGCTTCGCGCACCCCGGCATCCGCGTTGTGCAGCAGGTTGAGGCCCTCGGCGATCGACGCCATGATGCCGTACTCGATGCCGTTGTGCACCATCTTGACGAAATGTCCGGCGCCCGAGGGGCCGCAGTGCAGATACCCCTGCTCCTCGGCGGTGAGCTCACCGGTGCGACCGGGCGTGCGCTCGATCTCGCCGACGCCCGGAGCGATCGTCTTCAGCACCGGCTCGATGCGCTGCACGGCCTCATCGGGCCCTCCGACCATCAGGCAGTAGCCGCGGTCGAGTCCGAAGACTCCGCCGCTCGTGCCGACGTCGACGTAGTGGATGCCGCGCTCGCGGAAGGCTTTCGCCCGCCGCACATCGTCGCGGTAGTTCGAGTTGCCGCCGTCGATGAGGATGTCGCCCTCGTCGAGCACGTCGGCGACCTGGTCGGCGACCGATCCGGTGAGGGATGCAGGAACCATCATCCACACGGCCCGCGGCGCCTCGAGCTTCGACGCGAGGTCGGCCATGCTGTCGGCGCCGACCGCTCCCTCTGCGACGAGCGCCTGCACAGCATCCGCATTCACGTCGTAGACCACGCACTCGTGCCCCGCCCGCATGAGGCGGCGCACGATGTTGGCGCCCATCCGGCCGAGTCCGATCATCGCCAGCTGCATGAGATTCCCTTCGTCCCCGCCCCCGGTGAGCCGAGTCGGGGCAATCCTGACACGGGTGCGGAGGCGGCTCAATGGTGTGGTGCGTGTGCGAGTGGGCACAGCTGCGGAGTCGACGCCCGACAGGCCGGTGGATGCCGGTGCGCTCACGGCGTTTCCCGTCCGACATCCGAACCGGTGCACGGGCCGAGGGCACCCCGACGGATGAAAGACTTTCCCTATGACTTCCGGCACGTTCGATCAGATCACCGAAGACGACCTGCGCCATGCGGGCAGCCTGAAATGGACGACGTTCCCCGACATGATCGGCGCGTTCGTGGCCGAGATGGACTTCGGACTCGCGCCTGCCGTCAACGCCGCGGTGAAGGATGCGCTCGACCTGGGCGTCACCGGCTACCTGCCCGAGAAGCTCGCGAAGGATCTCTCCGACGCGGCGTCGCGCTGGTACGCCGACTCGTACGCGTGGGAGGTCCCCGCCGACCGCATCCACCACGTGCCCGATGTGATCGCCGCGTTCGAGCTGGCGATCGAGCACTTCACGACCCCGGGATCGGCCGTGATCGTGCCCACGCCCGCGTACATGCCGTTCCTCATCGTGCCGCCGATGCACGGCCGCCGAGTGATCGAGGTGCCGAGCATCGAGGTCGACGGACGCTGGGTCATGGACCTGGATGCCGTCGCGCAGGCGTTCCGCGACGGCGGCGAGATGCTGGTTCTCTGCAACCCGCACAACCCTCTCGGCACGGTGGCGACCCGCGACGAGCTGCTCGCGATCGCCTCGGTCGTGACGGATGCCGGGGGCCGCGTGTTCTCCGACGAGATCCACGCGCCGATCGTCTACGCGCCGGCGAAGCACATCCCCTACGCCTCGGTGTCGGATGCCGCCGCCGCGCACACGCTCACCGCGACGTCGGCCTCGAAGGCGTGGAACCTCGCCGGCCTCAAGTGCGCGCAGGTCATCCTGTCGAACGACGCCGACGCCGAGCTGTGGGAAGGCCTCGGGTTCTGGGCGGGACACGGCACCTCGACCCTCGGCGTCATCGCGAACACCGCGGCCTACACGGGCGGACGCGAGTGGCTCGACGGGGTCGTCGACTACCTCGACGGCAACCGGCGGACGCTCGCACAGCTCGTCGACGAGAAGCTGCCCGGCGTGCGGATGATCGTGCCCGAGGGCAGCTACATCGCCCTCCTCGACTTCCGTGAGACCGGCCTGACGGGCGATCTCGGCGAGTGGTTCCGCGAGCATGCCGGCGTCGCGATGACCGACGGCGCCGCATGCGGCGAGGCCGCGATCGGGTACACCCGCTTCGTGTTCGCGCTGCCCCGACCGGTGATGGTCGAGGCGGTCGAGCGCATCGCCCGTGCACTCGACGAGCGGAACGCGGCGGGCGCTCCGGCCGCATAGCCACCGCATCCCGGCTCTCGGGCGGGGTGGGCGCACGACTCAGCCGACAGCGGCGCCTTCGCGTGCGAACCACGCGGCGCAGAGCCCGGACTCGCCGGCATCCCTGCGTACAGGGTCGTCCCAGGGCACCGGCGCGGGAGCTTCCCATTCGGAGAACTGCTCCGGCCGCTCGGCCTTCGCCGCGTTGAGCTGCGAGAGCAGGGCGTCTGCGTGCTTTACGTCGTCTGCGTCGACGGAATCCCATGCCGAGAGCAGAATGACGCACCCCCACCAGGAGTAAGCGACGTCCTCTCCCCACGAGGTGCTCATCGCGAAGCCCGTCTGCGGAGCCTG
This sequence comes from Microbacterium sp. C5A9, assembly GCF_022627955.1. Taxonomy (GTDB): domain Bacteria; phylum Actinomycetota; class Actinomycetes; order Actinomycetales; family Microbacteriaceae; genus Microbacterium. Next base: position 390,078 of record NZ_JABXGD010000003.1, on the reverse strand, counting down.
TGCAGGGAACTCGTTCCCCTCGGGCATCTCGTAGGGGACTGAAGCGATCGCATCGCTCCAGCGGGAGTCGCGATACTCCCAGGTCGCGGAGCCATCTGCGGTCGGAGTCGGCGTGGCGACGGCCGTCGCGGGGGCCGGAGTCGATGGCAGCGGTGACTCCTCCTGCTCGGCCGCGGTGCATCCTGCCACCGCGGCCGCCAGGGTCAGGGCGAGCACGGAGACAGAGACTCGGTGACGGAGGGAACGGTGCATGCTTCGATACTGGCAGGGCATCGTCGGGCGGCTGGCAGCGCCGTGCCTTCACCGGCTCACGCGGTGACCCCGAGGGCCACCCGCAGGTCGTCACGTGAGATATGTCCGGCATCGCGGCCGATGATGACGGATGTCGATATTCACCGATCAGCGGTGTTCGTGTGCACCCGCGGGCGCGGGGGACGGCGACGGCTCGGTGTCCGGCCTGGGGTCGCTGGTCCGCCCGACGAGCATCCGCACGACCGTGCCGACGATGCCGATCACCAGCGCCGCGACCACCGGCAGTACGCCGTCTTCGGCGAGAAGCGCCGGGAAGATCCGCACCGCAGCCGTGGCCATCTCGGCGAAGTCGCCCAGGATCACGCGGGATCCGAGCGCGTACAGCATCGACATCAGCACGGCCGGCAGCAGCCACAGCACGAGCAGCGACACGACCCAGACGAGGAGTCGCCGCAGCGGGCGCACCCCGCACCAGACGAGCGCCAGACCGACGACGATCGCCGGAACCCACTGCACCACCGCGGGCAGGAACACCGGAGGGAAGACCTCGCCCGTGAACGCGAGGAACCAGCGTCCGACCCACTCTCCGAACGGCACCGCGGCGAGCGCGACGCCGAATGCGGCGATGCCGTCGGATCGGTGCAATGTCATCCAGAACGCGAGCTGTGCCAGCAGGGTCGCCGCGATCGCCCCGCCGAGGAGCCCGACGAGGTAGACGACCGCCTGGATGTCGGAGCCGAGGGCGAGTCCGGTCGCCGTCATGCCGAAGCTCTCGACGATCGCGAGCGCATGCACCGCCAGCACACCGAGCGCGGCGGGCCAGACGGCGAGCGCGCGGCGCCGGGCGACGAGGCGCACCGCGAGGCCGGCGAACACCCCGCCGAGCAGCACGATCGCGAACAGGACGATGACGTAGTACTGGCTGACCGGCAGGAGCACGAGTGGCATCGCGTCGGGCATCGTCGCGATCACCCAGAGGTTCTGCAGCGGCAGGCGGGCACCACCGAGGATCCACGGCAGGAGGCCCAGGATGCCGCCGCCGACCCCGATGAGGAACGGCAGAAGGCGAGCGGGCGGCGTCGCCGCGTGGGCGGCGGTGGCGGCAGTCATGACAGACACGCTGGCACAGGATGCTCCGATCCGCGGCGAACGGGGTGGCTCGTGTCGTGGCGGAGTCGTGCGCGCCGCTGCCGCGACCGTGCGGGGCCGAAAACGCACCGCCCCGGGCGTGCGGGGTCAGAAGAGCCCCGCCGACGGCCGGATGCGGTGGTCCATCGACCCCGCACGGATGATCCACCGCGCGCCGCGGCGACTGAATCGTTACTTGTCCGGTGCGTCTCGTAACCGATATACAGGTCGAGGCGCTCTGGGGGCGCCGGCGATTCGTCGCCTCATCGTCGAGGGGAACCTTCATGTCTCAGCCGCCTGCCGCGTGGCATCCCGATCCCGAGAACCCGAACCAGCTGCGCTGGTGGGACGGCCATCAGTGGAGCGCGGCGACCGCCCCGTCGCCCGCCGCCGCCGCGACCTCGCAGCGGCAGCAGCCCGTCGAGGCGCCCGCGCCCTCTCCCGCGCCGCGTCGCAGCGGATGGCGCATCGCCGGCATCGTCGCCGGGTCGCTCGTGGCCGGCGGCATCCTCGCGCGATACGCACCCGTCGTGATGATCTTCGCGATCGTCGCCGCGGTCATCGTGGCGCTGTTCGTGCTGCTGGTGCGCCCCGCCCCGGCGCTCGGACTGCGGTCGCGCCCCTCGGGACTCGTCGCTCTCGGCGTCGCCGCACTGCTCGTGACCGGCGGCGGCATCGCGAGCGCCAGCACGGGCACGGCGACGCCGACGGCATCCGAGCCGCAGACCTTCGCGACCGTGCCGACCGCGTCGGCGACCCCGCAGGCGGAAGCGTCTCCGACGCCGACCCCCGTTCCGACGACGATCCAGACGGCCACCGAAGAGGTGCTCGTGCCGTTCGAGGCCACGACGACCGAAGATCCGAACCTCGACCAGGGCGTGACGGCACTGGTCACCGCGGGCGTCGACGGGCTGAAGGTCATCACCTACCGCGTGACGGTGGTGGACGGTGTGGAGACGGCCCGCGAGATCGTCAGCGAGATCGTGCAGACCGCACCGGTGAACGAGGTGACCGCGATCGGAAGCAAGGCGCCTGCACCTGCTCCCGCGCCCGCCCCGGTGGCCGAGGCCGCCCCGGTTCCGGCGGCTCCCGTGCCGCTGGTCCCGCAGGGCGGTGGCTGCGACCCGAACTATGCGGATGCCTGTGTGCCGATCGCGAGCGACGTCGACTGCGCCGGCGGCAGCGGTGACGGCCCCGCCTATGTGCAGGGTCCGGTGCGGATCGTCGGGTCGGACATCTACGACCTCGACCGTGACGGAGACGGCATCGCCTGCGACAAGTGATCCACGGCGGGCGTCACCTCGGCGCGGGACTCTGTGCGCGCCCGAGCGGTGCGACCCGATGACCGATGTCGCCTCGTGGGGTGCCGCCGTGCATGCGTCGCCAGTCGAGAAGTACCCGAGCGAACCGCGTCGGATCTTCGAGATGCAGGTAGTGCCCGTGCCCATCCCAGAGGTTCGAGGCAGACCCTGGCGGAGTCACGAGCGAAGCCTCTCGCCGCATGCTGTCGTGCGTGGAGTGCAACGACAGCACCGGCTTCCGACGCGATCTCGCCGCGCCCTGGGTAGCGGGACTCAACCCGATGGCATCCGGATCGACGTACTCAGACCTCAGGTATGACGCGATCACCGCCGGGGTGGTCTCGTTCACGTCAGCCAGCACCCGTCGCGCAGCATCCGGCGGCATCCCTCGTGTCGCCAAGGCGAAGAACTTCGACACCCTCGGCAGTCCGTCGCGCTCGATCGCCGCCGCCCATCTGGCCATCTGCGATCGCGATGCCGGATCCCCCGCGTACGCCGCGTCGATCACCACCTCGCTCTGCACGAGGTCGGGCATGAGACCGTGAGCGAGAAGAGTGACCTGCGCCCCCATCGAGTGCCCGACCAGCACAGCAGGGCACGGCAGTCCTTCGAGCACCTCGACCACAGTCCGTACCGCGTGACCGATCGTCGCGGGCCCCGATGCTCCGCCCGGTGAACCGGGAAGCGGGACGGCGACCGCATCCCACCGCTGCGGATCGAGTGCGTCCTGCACAGGCCGCCAGCTCTCGGCCGACCCTGCCCAGCCGTGCACCAATACCACCGGCGTGCGCGTCACTGCGGCCACCACGGTCCTTTCCGATCACCAGGCGAATGATCTTCACTCTGCCGCAGTGTGCGCAAGTTGCGCAAGCGCTAGCTCAACATCACATCGCTGAATTCATGATTGACAAGAGCGATTTGGCGTTCTAGCGTGATAGCGCTTGCTCACTGTGAGCGACACATCACCTTCGTCAAGGGAGAAGAAGATGACACCGCGAAAGGCGTTGATGGCCATCGCAGCCGGTGGACTGGCCCTGAGCCTCACTGCATGTTCGGGCAGCTCGAGCGGCACCGCAGATGCCGGGTCGGCGGAGAACCCGATCGAGCTGACGTTCTGGGGAAAGACCGCAGGCCAGAAGGCCCAGGTGGACCTGTGGAACAAGGAACACCCCGAGGCGCAGATCACCTACGTGGAGCAGGGTGGCGATGCCGACCTCTCCCAGGCGCTGCAGAACGCCACGACGGCGGGCAACGCCCCCGATGTCTTCGAGGTGCCTCGCACCTATTCGGTGTCCTTCCTCGCCGACGGCGTCTCGCGCGACATCTCCGAATGGTTCGACAACGATGACGGAGCGATCGCCGAGGGCGCCTTCGACTTCGTGAGCGTGGGCGACACCGTGGTCGGCGTGCCGTACGCGACCAACCCGACTTTCAACGCGATCAACACCGCGACCTTCGGCCGATTCGGATTCGAGGCTCCTGCTGACTGGGCCGAGTTCCTCGACCAGGCGAAGACGATGCAGCAGCAGGGTGACGTCAAGAGCATGAACCTGCCGGGCGAGGATCCCTCGTACCTGCGCGACCTCGCGACGCAGTTCGGTGCCGAGTGGTGGCAGCCCGAGGATGACGCCTGGAAGATCGGCTTCACCTCGAAGGAGTCCCTCGCTGCCGGAGAGATCATCCAGCAGGCCATCGACGCCGACATCGTCTCGAACAACACCTACATCGAGTGGGATGCCCTGATGCAGTTCTTCGCATCCGGTCAGCTGTCGCAGTTCACCACCTCGACGTGGCAGCTGCCGGTCTACGAACAGAACTTCGCCGCGTCGATCGGGGAGTGGGAGCTCGCGCCGTACCCGGCGGAGTCCACCTCGACCGATCTCGTCTCGCCGAGCTACTACAACATCTACGGGATCTCTCCGTCGAGCGACCACCCTGAGACAGCCGTCGAGTTCGCTCGCTGGACCGCCACCGACGCAGACGCCATCGCCCTGCTCGCCGATCCGACCGAAGGTGCGGCGGCGTTCCCCGTCGTCGCCGATCCCGAGTCGGTCATCGACCGGCTGCTGCCGAACGAGCTGCTCGGCGACACCCGCGCCGACGCGCCCGCCGTGGTGCTCGATGCCGCCAGCATGGCCCGGTCGATGATCGAAGGTCCCAACCAGGCATCCGCCACCGAGGAGCTCACCGACTGGTGGGCCAAGGTGATCACCAAGGAGGCGACCATGCAGGAGCTGCTCGAGCATATGCAGCAGTGGACCATCGACGACCTGACCTCGAAGAACATCCAGGTCGCGGAGTAGCAGCCCACCGCCATGACGATCTCCCCCTCTCCCCTGCCGTCGGGCACGACGCGTCGCGCGGCGGGCACCGTGCCCTCCGCGCGGCGCGGCTGGCGAGCATCCCAGAATCGTGCCGGGATGGCGTTCGCGGCACCGTTCTACGTCGGTTTCGCGTTCGTCTTCGTCCTGCCGATCCTCTATGCGATCCAGCAGAGCTTCTTCTCGGTGAAGTCCAGCGGCGGACTCGGGCTCGGCGGCACCGAGGTCGTCTTCGCCGGACTCGACAACTATGTGCGCGCGTTCAGCGACGAGGGTTTCTGGGGCTCGATGGTGCGTGTGGCGATCTTCGCCGTCATCCAGATCCCGATCTCGCTGGGCCTCAGCCTGACCGCCGCTCTGCTGCTCGACAGCTTGACCTCGGAGGTCCGCGCCAGCGGATTCCGCACCGCACTGCTCGTGCCCTACATGGTGCCGGCGATCGTCGCCTCGTTGATCTGGGTCTACCTCTACTCGCCGCGAGTCGGCCCCTTCACCGCGGTGGGCGACCTCTTCGGCATCGAGGTGAACCTCTTCTCACCGTCGATGCTGTGGATCTCGATCGGCAACCTCATCGTCTGGATGGTGCTCGGCTTCAACATGCTGATCCTCTACGGCTCGCTGCGTGGAGTCGACAGGTCGGTGCTCGAGGCGGCCCGCGTCGACGGGGCGGGGGCCGCGCGCATCGCGTGGTCGATCAAGATCCCCGCCATCCGGGGAAGCCTCGTGCTCACCGGGCTGCTGTCGATCATCGGCATGCTGCAGATCTTCAACGAGCCGCTGCTGTTCCGTGCGGCGTCGCCCGAGACGGTGACCAAGGACTTCACCCCGATCATGTCGATCTACTTCCAGGCCTTCGCCAGCAACAACTACAACTACGCGGCCGCACTTTCGGTCGTGCTCGCCGCCGTGCTGGGCGTGCTCTCGTTCGGCTTCTACAAGCTGACCACCCGGAAGGACGCGTCGTGACCGTCGACTACCGCGAAGCGCGCCCACGACACGCGGCGGCGCCGCAGCCCGAGGCCCTCGGCGACCGCATCGCCCGCCCGCGCCGTCGCGCAGGCTCGGAACAGCTCGTCGCCCTGATCGGGCTGATCCTGTTCGCGCTGTACTCGGTGGCGCCGATCTGGTGGCTGATCGTCAACGCCACGAAGGACCGCCGCGACCTCTACAACTCGAACGGACTGTGGTTCGCCGACTTCAACCTCTGGAGCAACCTCGAGTCACTCGCCACCTACCAGGACGGCATCTTCTTCCGGTGGGTGCTCAACACCGTCCTCTACGCGGGGGTGGGTGCGGCTGTGTGCACACTCATCTCGATCGCCGTGGGCTACTCCCTCTCGAAGTTCAGCTACCGCGGGCGCGGCGTCGGACTCGGAATCGTGGTCGGGTCGTTCCTGATCCCCAGCACCCTGATCACGCTGCCGCTCTTCCTGCTGTTCTCGCAGCTGGGCATCGTCGACACGATGTGGGCGGTGCTGATCCCGTTCTTCGTCTCGCCTTTCGGCGCGTACCTCGCGAAGGTCTATGTCGACGGGTCGATCCCCGACGAGCTTCTCGAAGCAGCACGCATCGACGGTGCGAGCGAGTGGCGCATCTTCTTCACCATCGTCCTGCCGATGATGCGCACCGGCGCGGCGACCGTGTTCATCCTGCTGTTCGTGGCGAACTGGAACAACTTCTTCCTGCCCCTCACGATGCTCCGCGGATCCGACAAATGGACCCTCGCCGTCGGCCTGTACAGCTGGTTCGTCAACCGCTCCGACTCCGTGGTCGATCTCACCGCCCTGACCATCACCGGGGCGCTCATCTCGGTGATCCCGCTCGCCATCATGATGATCTCGATGCAGCGCTATTGGAAGACAGGCGTGACGCTCGGCGCGATAAAGTGACCTATCCTCGCACCGCACGCACTCGAAGGAATCCGATGACTGAGAACGGCGCCGTCACGTTGGAAGACGTGGCCCGTGAAGCGGAGGTCTCGGTATCGACCGCGTCGCGCACCCTCAACGGACGCACGGGGCGAGTCAGTGAGACGACGCAGGCCCGAGTGCGGGCGGTCGCCACCCGCCTCGGTTATGCGACCAACCTCGCCGCGCAGGCCGTGGCTCTGGGGCGCTCGCGAGCCGTCGGACTCGTCGTCGGCGACATCCCCGACGATTACCAGAACCCGGTGATGACGGGCGTCTTCCACGCAGCCACGAAACGCGGGATGCTCGTCACCACCGCAGTCGCCCAGACGGCGGCGATCGACGCGACCTCGAGCGCCATCCGGCTGCTTCGCGGGCAGCGACCGTCGGTGATCGTCTACGTGGGCACCGATTCGTCGACCAGCGAGGGGATGACCGAGCTCGCCGCCGAACTCACTCACGCGGAAGCCGAAGGATGCCGCGTCGTCGTGATCGGCGTAGCCGGAATGCCCTTCGACTCGGTGGTCGTCGATGACCGCCGCGCCGCGGCCGCACTGGCCTCCTCGCTCGCCGGGATCGGCTACCGCGACCCGATGATCGTCGGCGGAGTCGGACTCGGGCAGATCTCTCGCGACCGCACGGCGGGATTCATCGAGGGCTGGGCACAGAGCGGGCTGACCGTGCCGCTCGACCGTGTGCTGCAGCAGGCATCGAGCCACGACGGCGGCTATCGGGCAGCGGGCGAGATCCTTCGCCGCCAGCCGCTTCCCGATGTCGTCTTCTGCGTGAACGACTCCATGGCGATCGGTCTCTCGGTGCGCCTGCGCGAGCAGGGGATCGTCATCGGCCGGGACATCGCTGTCGCCGGATGCGACGACATGCCGGCTCTCCGCGACATCGATCCGCCGCTCACGACCATCCACCTGCCCTGGCTCGAAGCAGCCGAAGAGGCATTCCGGCTCGCCGAATCGGAGGAGCGTGCATCAGGCCGGTGCGTCGTGCTCGAGGGCTACCCCGTGCTCCGCACGTCGACGCCGGAACTCACGGACGCTCTTTCGCCCGTTCCGCACACGCACCTCTGACCTTGCGCAGCGAGCCGCCGCGCGAGCGGAATCAACCCCGTTCCGCGCGGACCGCAGCGCCCATCGCGGCGAACGCCTCATGCAGGATCGGCCGCGGGGTCGCGAACACCACCCGGACGAAGTGCTCGTACCCGCGCCCGAGCAGGGCCCCCTCGGTCAGCACCACACCGGCGCGCTCGCGGAAGAACGCGGCCGGTGGCCCGTCGATGTCGAGCGCTGTCGTGTCGATCCACCCGATGTAGGTCGCCTCCGGCTCGCGATACACCGCGCTGGGCAGGTGCTCGGCGACCAGCGCCCCGAGCGTGCGCCGCGATTCCGACAGGTACGAGAGCACCCCGTCGAGCCACGGCCTGCCCTCGCGGTAGGCGGCCGTCGACGCCACGACCCCGAGGGTGGCGGCGCCGTGCTGCACCGAGAACCCGAAGCGGCGGTAGAGCTGCTGATCGGCGTCGTTCGAGGTGATCAGCTGGGCGGTCTTCAGGCCGGGGATGTTCCATGCCTTCGACGCGCTCGTGCCCGTCACGGTGTGCGCGGCGGTCGCCTCCGACAGAGACGCATACGGGGTGAAGGGGCGTCCGTCGAAGCGCAGCGGTGCGTGGATCTCGTCGGCGAACACCCGGCCGCCGTGCCGCTCGACGATCTCCGACAGGGCCTCGAGCTCGGAGCGCTCGACGACCGTGCCCGTCGGATTGTGGGGGTTGCACAGCACGAGAGTGCGCGCGCCCGCGGCGAAGGCCTCATCGATGCGCTGAAGGTCGTGATGCCAGCGCCCCTCGACCTCGACCCCGGGGATCTCGATGACGGGATGCCCGATGGCCGGCAGATATGTCAGAAACGGCATATACGCCGGCGTCGGCACGATCACGGGCGAGCCCGCGGGCGCATACTCCTCGACGGCGACCCGCAGCGCGGCCATTACGTCGGACACCGGGTGCACGCGCTCGGGGTCGATCGTCCAGCCGTACTCGCTCTGCATCCACCCCGCGGTCGCCTCTCCGAGCCGGGCGGCCAGCGGCGGCGAGAGGTAGCCGAGGGTCTCTTCGTCGATGGCCCGATGCATCGCCTCGGCGATCACCGGCGCCACGCCGAAGTCCATCTCCGCCACCCAGGCGCCGATGCTCCCCGGATGCAGACTCCACTTGCGACTCTCGGGTCGATCGAGGGCGAACCTCGTGCGGGAATCGAACGGATGCTGTGCGGCGGCGTCGAAGCTCATGATCGGCGTCTCTCAGCCCGCGAACCGACATCGGACAGCGGCGTCCCCGCGACGGATGCCCCTGCGGCCACTCGTCGTGGTCGAGGTCTCAGACATGGGCGCTCCTTCACGATCGGTCTTCCAGACTAGGTACGTCCGCGGTCTCTGGGCGATTCCCGTTTCGATGCGTGACGGGCGGACTCATGACGATTCCGTCGCCCCGTGGACGGCGTCGCGTCGTCAGGTCGAGTGGGCCAGGGCGGATGCCGCCCGCACGAGCGACGCGTTGTCGGGGGCCATCCTGCCGTCGGGCAGAGCGAGGGTGTCTTCCAGCCCGATGCGCGAGTCGACGCCGAGCTCGACAGCGAGGGTCAGCGCCGGCCAGGCGGATCGCTGTTCTCCGTGCACCAGGATCGAAGCGCTCGGCTCATCGATCCGGACGTGGGCGATCAGCCCCTCGGCGTGCCGCCGCACCCCCTCGGCAGCTTCGTCGGGCAGCTCGATCAGCACCCGCGTGCACTGTGCGCGCGAGGGTGAGATGCTCCACGCCTCGAGGCCGGTCGGGTCCCAGATGCCTGCCTCGACGCCGACGCCCCGACTCACCAGCAGAGCGGCCACGCGATCGGCGCCGGCCTCGTGCCAGTTCACTGATGCGTAGTCGGGCAGTTCGGTCCACTCCGAGATGGAGATCAGTCGCTTCTCGACGTCGGGTTCGATCCACGCCCCCGTGGTCACCCCGATCGGCACATCGGGACAGGCTGACCGCAACGCCCGCAACCAGCTCGTGACGTGAGTGGCGTCCAGGGTGTCGCGACCCTCGGCATCCTTCGGGTGCACGTGGATCTCCTGCGCGCCCGCAGCCACGGCTCTCGCCGCATCCGCGGCGGCGAGGGTCGCGTCGGCACTCAGGCCCGGGTGCTCGGTGACATCGCGCGCGCCGTTGAGGCAGACCTGCACCAGCATCCGTCGTTCTGACGCCTCGGTCACCGCGCCCATCAGTTCATGAGGTCGCGCGGGTGCCAGTCGTGCAGGTTGCCGGTGTCCGACGGTCCCTCTTCGGTGCGCACGGTGTGCACGACCTGCCGCGCCGCCGCTGCTCCGCGCCCGACCCGGATGGCCTCGTCCTCTGTCTCGAAGCTCGACCCCAGAGTGCGGGATTCGCCCTCGATGCGGTTGAACCAGATCCCGTCTCGCTGGAACGTCTCGATGTCACCTGCGGCCATGCCACGTCCTTTCGATCTCCCTCCTTTCTACGTGACGGGCCTGACAGGCAGCAGGGCCTTGACAGCCCCGCCCGACACCGACCGATCGGACTGCATCCACGATTCGCGGCGAACGTCAACCCCAGGACCGTCTTCGCCCTGCGGGGCTAACGTGAAATGCGGCAGGACCCGGATGCCTGCACGAGGAGCGCTCGATGACGCTGGAAGTCATGTCGCCGACCGCGGCACTGCTCGATGGACGATACGTGCTGCATGATCGCGTCGGCAGAGGGGGAATGGCGACGGTCTACCGTGCCGAGGATTCCCACCTCGGACGCACGGTCGCGATCAAGATGATCCACGAGGGCGAAGGGCCGATCGCATCGATCGAGCGCGCCCACACCGAGAAGGCGCTGCTGGCCTCGCTGAGCCACCCGTCGCTCGTCACCCTGCATGATGCGCAGCTCGCCCCCGGACGCCCGCAGTACCTCGTGATGGAGTTCGTCGACGGTCCGACGCTCGCCGAGCGCATGGCCGCGGGGCCGCTGCCGCCGCGTGACGTCGCCCGCATCACCCGCGACCTCGCCGAGGGGCTCGCTGCCGTGCACGCCGCAGGGATCGTGCACCGCGATGTCAAGCCGTCGAACGTGCTGCTCGCTCGCGGCCGCGCCGGGCGAGCGGTCTCGGCGAAGCTGGCCGACTTCGGCATCGCGTGCTCGGTCGAGAACCCCCGGCTGACGACCCCGGGCATCGTGCTCGGCACCCTGACATACATGGCCCCCGAGCAGCTGCGCGATCTCGATCCGGGCACGCCCGTCGACGTCTTCGCCCTCGGTCTCGTGGTTCTCGAGGCGCTCACCGGCGAACCCGGATACCCGTCGCTCCTGTCGGGCCGCGCGGCCGCGATCGCGCGGCTGTCGGAGGCCCCGACGATCTCCGAGACGGTCCCCGAGGAGTGGCGCGATCTGCTGAGGCGCATGACGCGACTCGAGCCCGACGATCGCCCGACCGCGGCCGAAGTGGCGCGCACCGTACGCGGTCTTCTGCGCGGCTACTCCGCGAACGGCGACGGTGCGGCCGTCGCGGCGGCGGCCGCAGCGACCGTCGCGGCCTCCGGGTCCGCCGACGCCGCATCCGGGTCCACCGGCGCCACCGCCGCGCTTCCGGCGGCCGACGCCGGCGCCGATGCCGGCACCGGCACCGCCGAGCCGAAGTCGAGCAGCGGTAGCCGCACTCGCACACGCAACCGCGTGATCGCCGGTGCCGCCGGGCTGGCCGCGACCGGAGCGCTCGTCGTCGGGCTCGCCGCCTTCACCACCCCGGCGTCCGACATCGGCAGGGCCGCCTCGGGCACCGTCGCCCGCACCGCATCCACCCCCGCCGACTCCGCGATGCAGGAACCCTCCGCCGCTCCCGTCGAGGTCGTCAGCGACCTGGGAAACGGTGAGAACCCCGGGAACTCGGGCAAGTCGGGCAACAGCGGGAACAACGGGAACTCCGGGAACAACGGGAACAACGGGAACAACGGGAACTCGGGCGACTCCGGCGGTTCCGGCAAGAACTGAGCGGCGCCGCTCGCACTCGACTCAGCCGGCGTACTCAGCCCGCACGTCGAGCACCCACGTCACACCGAACCGGTCGGTCAGCATGCCGAATCCGGGCGACCACGCCGATGCCGCGAGCGGCTCGACGATCGAACCGCCGTCCGCGAGGGCATCCCAGTAGCCGGTGAGCTCGTCGAGCGAGTTGGCGCGCAGCGACTGGAAGAACGTGCGGTCGGTGAGGGTCGTCCCGTTTTCCCGCGATGTCGTCCCCGCGGTCGCGACGAGGTCTTCGGATGTGCCCGGGATGTCGTACGCCATGAGCCGGAAGCCCTCGGCATTCTCGACCTGCCCGAACACGACCGTGTCGGCGCCGGGCGCTCCCGCCGGCATCCCGAGGTCGCCGTAGGTCGCGATCGTCACGTCGCCGCTGAAGACGGCCCCGTAGAACTCGAGTGCCTGCCGAGCCGTGCCGCGGAAGTTGAGGTGGGTGGTGGTTGCGATGGTCATGATCTCTCCTCGATCGTCTGAGCGACGGATTCTCCGTCGAGATCCACACTCGCAACAGAAGCGGACAGTTTCGGTCCTCTCCCTGACGCAGAATGGAAGCTATGACCGGCAGCTCCTCGCGCATGCTCACCCTGCTCTCGCTGCTGCAGACTCCACGCGACTGGCCGGGACAGGTGCTCGCCGACCGCCTCGACGTGACGCCCCGCACGGTGCGACGAGATGTCGATCGGCTGCGCGGACTCGGCTATCGCATCAGCGCGATCAAGGGCCCGGATGGCGGATACCGGCTTGCCGCGGGCTCTGAGCTGCCTCCTCTGCTCTTCGACGACCAGCAGGCCGTCGCGATCGCCGTCGCCCTGCAGAGCGTGCCCGCGACGGGGATCGACATCGACGAGGGCGCGGCGCGCGCACTCGCGACGGTGCGGCAGGTCATGCCGTCGCGCCTGCGGCATCGGGTCGACGGCATCCGCTTCACCGGCGTCGAGAACGAGACGCGGGTGGATCCCGCGGTGCTCGAGGCGGTCAGCGCGGCCGTGCGCGATCGACACGTGCTGCGCTTCGATTACGGCGAGAACCACGACCTCCCGGCCCGACGCACCGAGCCGCACGCCGTCGTCGCCCGAGAGAGTCGCTGGTACCTGCTGGCGTGGGATCTCGATGCCGACGACTGGCGCATCTTCCGGCTCGATCGCATGACCCCGCGCATCCCCGCCGGCCCCGCCTTCACGCCCCGCGAACTCCCTGCCGCCGACGCTCAGACCTACCTCGCCGCGCGGGCGAAGGGGTCGGATGCCGACGACCGCTGGCCCTGCATCGGCGAGCTCGTGCTCGACCTGCCCGCCCGCGAGGCCGCGCAGTGGCTCGGGCGCGACGGCACCGTCGAAGCGGTCGACGCCGCCTCGTGCCGCGTCACGGTCGGGTCGTGGTCGTGGATCGGCGTCCTCGCTTCGATCGCCCGCTTCGACGTCCCGTTCCGCGTCGTCGGCCCGTCCGAGCTGCGCGACGCCGCGACCGCCCTGTCGCGACGCCTGTCCGACGCGAGCGAGGTCCGCTGACCGGTCAGCGGCGACCGCATCCGAGACCCCGCACCCCGAGTCGCCGAGTGCTCACAGATCGATCTGCGTACGCCGCGCCGCCCCCGCCCCGCGGTGCGCCGTCACCTCGATCTCGGCCTTGTACTCACCCGCGAGCGGGCTGCGCGTCATGGTGAGCGCCGGGTCGATGCCGCGGAACAGCTCGCCGAGCACCTCGATCGTTTCGTCCTGATCGGACGCGTCGGGAACGAAGACCTGGATCCGGACGACGTCCGAGAGCGATGAATCCACGGCGGCGAGCGCCCGCGCGACGGTGGCGATCGCGAGACGCAGCTGCTCTGCCGCCGTGTCGGGCAGGGTCCGCGTCTCGTAGTCGATGCCGGCGGTGTTCGAGACGAAGATCCAGTCGCCGATCGCGACGGCCCGCGAGTAGCTCGCGAGGGTCTCGAACTTGCTTCCGCTCTTCACACTGGTGATGATCAACGGTTCCGTCTTTCGTGTCAGTGGCCCTGGAGGACCGGATAGTCGTCTGCGAGGACAAGATCGTCGGCGCGCGCCTGAGCACGGCGCCGGTGGTGACCAAGCGTGAACAGGGGGTGCTGCAGCGCACTCGACCCGCTGGCGGCGAGTTGCGCCAGTACTCGCCCGTAGGCGGGCGAGAACTTGAAGCCGTTGCCGGAGAACCCGGCTCCGATGACGATCCGCCCCGACTCGGAGACGTCGAGGATCGGGACATGATCAGCCGTCGTCGACTCGGGGTGGATGGACGACCGGACCACCTCGGGCAGGATGCCGGGGAACATCCGGGTGGCGATCGCCGTGCATCGCCGCAGTTGCTCACGCGACAGTTCGCGGGGATCGGTGTCAGGGTCCTCGATCGTCTCGATGCGGGTCGTGGGGGCGATCTTGACCGAGTAGCCGTCGAGTGTGGGGACGCCGAAGGCATGGTCGCCGTCCAGGTCCCGCATCCAGCATGGGAAGCGATCAGGGGTGAACTCGCTGATGTCCTCCGGCATGAACCACGTGAGCGGGATGGCGATCGCACTCACCAGGTCGCGCAGCTCCGGCACGATCCTCGTCGTCCACGCACCGGTCGTCACGATCACCTTCTGCGCGTGGATGATCCCCTCGGATGTCGAGATCACGACACCGCTCTCGCCCTCATCGATGCCGAGCACCGGGGTGTTGTACAGGATCTCCGCCCCGCGCCTGATCGCGGCCCGCTGCGCGGTCGCCACCGCCAGCTCTGAGCGCAACCCGCCGCCGAGCACGTCCATGATCCCGATGTCGCCGTCCTCGACGGTGAACTGCGGATACTCCCGGCGGAGCTCCGCGGCATCGAGGTACCGGTGCGGCAGATCGCCCTCCACGATCGATCGCTGGGTGGATTCGAGGAACGGATGCCCCTCCGGCGCGACCGCGAGGACGCCGGTCTTCAGCAGCAGCTGGCGGCCGGTCTCACGCTCCAGCTCGGTCCACTGCGCTCTGGCCTCGAGAGCAGCGGCCGTGTAGAGCGCGCCTTCCTTGTTCGCCGCACGGAACAGACGCGACTCACCGGCGAACGCTGCGTGGCCGTGCGCTGGTCCGTACTGCTCGACGCCCAGCACGGACATCCCCGTCGATTTCGCGAGATGCCACAGCGCCATCGACCCCATGGAGCCTGCACCCACCACCGCGACGTCGACGGTCCGGATGACCTCTGCCGCACTCATGCGAGCGCCGGCTCGGTCCACAGGTTCAGCTTCTGGCCGATGCCGCGCTCCAGGGCGTTGCGGTACACCTTCGTCCCCCACGCGACGTCCTCCACCGGCATCCCGCCGACCGACATGATGACGATCTCGTCGTCGCTCTGCCGACCTGGCCGCTTTCCGGAGACGACATCGCCGATGTCGACGAGCTCGTCACGCGAGAGCTCTCCGGCCTTCACGAGATCCATCCACTTCTGGCCGACCATCGGAATGTGCTCGAACGACGGCTTCGGGAACTCGTCGTACCAGGTCTCGTACAACCCATACGCATCGACGACCTTGGTGATGTCGCTCTCCAGGAGCGAGTCGTCGGTGTTGCACAGCGAGGGCATCGCGAAGAACGCCCCGGGCGTGATCCACTCCCGCAGGATCGTGGGGTAGTTCTCCGACCCGCCGGCACCGGTGCCCGTGGTGCAGAAGCTCACCAGGTCGCTGCCCCGGACGACATCCTCGATCGAGTCGACGACCTCGATCGTCGTGATCGTCGGGAACTCCTCGCGCACCCACTCCTGGAAGCGCTCGAGGCTCTCCGCTCCTCGCCCCTTGATCTTCAGCGTGTCGATCAGGGGGCACGCATCCATGAAGGCCAGGAGCACCGTACGTGCCATGACGCCGGGTCCGGCGATCCCCGCGACGCGCGAGTCCTTGCGGGCGAAGTGCCGCGCACCGACACCCGGTACGGCACCCGTGCGGTATGCGGACAGCAGGTTCGCCGACATGAAGGCGAGCGGCGCTCCGGTGTCGGTGTCGTTGAGCGTGAACATGAGGATCGACCGCGGAAGACCCTTCTCGCGGTTGGCGATGTTGGATCCGTACCACTTGACGCCGGTCGTCTGGAAGTCTCCGCCGAGGTACGCCGGCATCGCCATGAACCGTCGGTCCTCGGTGGGCACCGGCATGTTCGGGAACGGCGACGCCTCGGGGAACGTCATCATCGCGCCGTGCGAATCGTTGCTCTCACCGGTCATGCGGTAGTCGCCGGCGGCGAACAGCGCGAACATCTCCTCCATGGTGTCGACGCACTGGTGCATATCGGTCACTCCGGCCGCGATCATGTCGGCTTCGGAGAGGTAGAGGAAATCGACGTGGGGCAGGGGCATGAGGTTCCTGTTCGGGGAGGGGGTGGTCGGGACAGTGGTGATCGCGCTCATGGCCTCAGCCAGCGATCGCGTCGGTGAGCTTGGCGTAGGCGGACGGTCGCCGGGTTCTGATCCACGCCGCCTGGATGTAACCGAGGAGCGGGAAGACGATCACCAGTCCGAGCAGGCACCAGCTGACCGCTCCGAAGACGGGGTTCCCCTCGGCATCCGCATCGCCGACCATGATCGGGAAGTAGACGACGATCATCACCACCGAGAGCACCAGCCCGATGAACCCGAGCACCGGGGCGACCACGGTGTTCCAGATCCGCTTGTCCTTGCGCGTCCTGGCGAAGTAGACGATCACCGCGATCGAGGTCACCGCCATCAGGATGGCGATGGCGACGGTCGCGACGCCGGCGAACCAGGTGAACACCTGCAGCACCGGGTCGAGGCCGAGGACTGCGAACAGCGCGACGAGGACGACCGCCGTGATGGTCTGCGCGAGCGAGGACACGTGCGGCGACATGTGCCGGGGGTGCACAGCGGCCACGCGGTCGGGCAGCACACCGGCACCGGCCATGGAGTACTGGTAGCGGGCGACGACGTTGTGGAACGACAGCACGCACGCGAACATCGCGGTGATGAGGAGGATGTTCGTGATGATCTCGCCGATCGGGCCGAGATACGCCGACATCGTCCGGAGGATGAGCGTTCCGGGGTCGGCAGCGGCCTCATCGAGGATGTTCGAGGGCCCCCACGCCATCACGAGGCCCCACGAGGCGAGCGTGTAGAACACGCCCACGCCGATCACGGCCATGTAGGTCGCCCGCGGGATCGTGCGGTCGGGGTCGCGCGCCTCGCTGCGGAACACGGCGGTCGCCTCGAACCCGATGAAGGCGGCGATCGCCATCATCAGGCCCACACCCGGCGAACCGCTCGCGACGTTCGCCGGCTCGAACGGCGCCAGGCTCAGCCCCTCGGGGCCACCGGAGAGCACGACGGCAGCCACGAGGATGAGGACGATGCCGACCTCGGCGCAGAGCAGCACACCGAGCACCTTGCTGGACAGATCGATGTGGCGGTAACCGAGGAGGCCGACGAGAGCGACGACCGCGACGGAGTACAGCCACCAGGGAAGTGAGATGCCGAAGCCCTCGAACGTGAAGCTCAGCACGTACCCCATGTAGCCGTATACGGACACCTGGATCGTCGTGTAAGTGAGCATCGCGATCCACGCGGAGGCGAGACCGGTCGAGCGTCCGAGACCGTATCCGACGTAGGTGAAGAATGCACCGGGATTGGGGACGTGCTTAGCCATGGCGGAGACCCCGACGGCGAAGAGCAGGAGGACGACGGCGCTGATCGCGTACAGCGCCGGGAAGCCCGAGCCGTTGCCGAGCAGGATGCCGAGCGGGGCGGACCCACCGATGACCGTCAGAGGCGAGGCGGCAGCGACGACCATGAAGACGATCGCCGTGGCGCCGAGCGATCCCGACAGGACTTTCTTCGAGGAGGCCTCGGTGGGGCTGGGCTGAATCTGAACCATGTGCAAACCCTTCTGAGAGAAGCGGAGCGGTGCGATTCCCTCACCCTGCCGCGGCGGGGTTACCCGCCCGTCTCGGCGGAGTGACGTCTGCGGTCGCCGTGAACGGGACACTCGAGTGCGGGCTGTCTCATTCGGGTGAGATCTGCGCGAAACACGACTGAAGCGTCCCTGCAACCGACCGCTCGTAGCCTCTTCCCATCGCGCAGCAGCGTTCATCGCGCAACAGGCGGAGGCCCCCATGTCTGCACTCGAAGAGGCGATCGAGCGCCCGGAGGCCGTTCGATCTTTCGCCGCCCGCTCACCGCTGCACGGACTCGACAGGCACACCGTGGGTTTCGCCGACGTCCTCGCGCAGTCGGTCGCCGCCATCGCCCCGGCGGCGGCGTCGGCCATGGCCGTGCTGATGGTCGCGGATCTGGCCGGCGGAGCGACAGTTCTCGTGATGGCCCTCGCGACGATCATCACGTTCCTGGTCGCTCGGACGATCAACCAGTTCACGCGGCGGTTCGCGGCCAGCGGCTCGCTCTACACCTATGCCGCCCGGGGACTCGGCACGACCGCCGGGCTCGCGACGGGCGCGGCGATCGTCGTCGGATACGCCTTCATCTCGGTCTTCGCCCTCCTGGGCGGTGCGCACTACGCGACGATGCTCGTGACCCGGCTGTGGCCGCAGCTCCCTGCGACCCCGATCGCTCTCGGCGCTCTGGTCATCGAGGCAGCGGTGCTCGCGATCGTCCTCGTGCGTGGCATCCGTCTCTCATCCCGGGTCGCTCTCGTCGTCGAACTCGTCTCCGTCGCGCTGATCCTGCTCCTTCTGATCGTGCTCCTCGTGCAGATCGGACCGATCCATCCGGCGGCGATCTTCTCGCCCGACGACGTATCGGTGGCGGGCGTCGCCGGGGGCGCAGTGCTCGCGATCACAGCGTTCGTCGGTTTCGAGAGTTCGGCGACGCTCGGCGTCGAAGCGCGCTCGCCCCTGAAGAACATCCCCCGCGCCATCGTGTGGAGCGTCGGCGTGGCCGGCGTCTTCTACCTCATAGCCGGCTACACGCAGATCGCAGGGGCCGACGCGATCGGGGGGCCGACATCGGTCGCGCTCCTCGACGAGCTCGCGTCGCGTTTCGGTCTCTCCGCCTGGGCCGCCGTCGCGGACGTCGGCATCGCCACCTCGGGCCTGGCCTGCGCCATCGCATCGACGACCGCCCTCACCCGCATCGTGTTCGCACTCGCCCGCGACGGCGTGGCCCCGGCCGAGCTGGGACGCACGCACCGCCGTCACCGCACTCCGGTCGGCGCGATCGCCGTCGCAGCCCCGCCGATCACCCTGGTCCCGATCGCGGTCGTCGCGGCCGGGGTGTCGCCGTGGGACGCGATGCGGGTCATCCTGCTGATCTCGGCCTCGGGCTACATCGTCGCTTACGTGCTGGTCTGCATCGCCGCGCCACTGTTCCTGCGTCGCATCGGAGAGGTCACCGCCGGATCCGTGATCGTGGCCGTCAGCGCGGCGGCGGCGCTGACGGGATGCCTGACCGTTTATCTCGCCGCGGAGGCCACGGCGGGGAATCCCGGAGTCTGGCTCACCGTCGGCATCGCCGTCATCGCGGCGGCGCTGATCCGATGGCGGCGTCGCGCGCCTCTCGGAGAGGTCGGACGCTACGACGAGCCGGTCGCCGCTCACGTGCTCGGCGGCGTCGCCCGCAGTGGCAGCGCAGGCGACGGCAATGGCAGCGCACACGGGGGCGAACCGGGGGACGCCGACGGATGACGGGCGGTGACGGGGTATCGATCTCGGCCCGCCAGCCCACCGCCATCCACAGTGCGCTGTCGATGCTCGAAGCCGTCGCGGCGATGGGAGCCGGCGTCACCGCGCGGCAACTCGCCGAGCATCTGGGGATGCCGCGCGCGACGACCTATCGCCTGCTCAATCTGCTGGTCCAGGACGAGTACCTCGTCCGGACACCGGATCTCACCGGTTTCGCCCTGGGCACGAAAGTGGCGTTGCTGGCCGGCAGTATCGCCGTCGAGCGCGTCCCACGCGCCGCACGGGACGTCCTCGAGCGCACCAGGGCGAGCGCGCGGGGTGGCATCCACCTCGTCCTCTACCGCGACGGCAGAGTCGTCATCGCCGATGAGGACCCCGACTTTCCCCTCTCGAACCGGCTGGGCCTGCAGCACGAGCCCACCCGATACGCGCTGGGTCTGCTGCCACTCGTCGTGCGAGGGGAAGTCGTCCGCGGGGAGCACGTCGCCGACGACCTCGTCACCGAGCTCCGCGAGCAGGGTGTGATCCGCACTCGCGACGGTCAGCGCGGGTGTCTGGTCGCGCCGATCACCGACGCGTCAGGGGCGCTTGCCGGAGCAGTGTCCTACTCGGGTCCACGCCGATACATCGACGAGTCCGATTCGATCGCCGTCTCCGTCCTCGCGGCTGCACGGGAGCTCGGACCGCTCCTGACGTAGATGCGAGCAGCGGATGCGGATGTCGGCATCCGTCGCCCCGACGCACGAACCCAGGCCCCCGGCGTCCCCCGGTAGACTGGACCCTGCCCCGCCGGCCCCTTCCCTAGGAGTGCGCGTGACCACCGCCCCTGCACCTGCCCACAAGCACGTCCCCGACTCCGTCGAGAACGCGACCGCGACTCCGGAGAAGGAGCAGCCGTACGCAGCGCTGGGCCTCAAGGACGACGAGTACGCCCGCATCAAGGAGATCCTGGGCCGCCGCCCGACCTCCGGCGAGCTGGCCATGTACTCCGTCATGTGGTCGGAGCACTGCTCGTACAAGTCGTCGAAGAACTACCTGCGCCGCTTCGGCCAGAAGGTCTCCGACGAGATGAAGGAGCGCCTCATGGTGGGCATGGGCCAGAACGCCGGCGTCATCGACGTCGGCGAGGGCTGGGCCGTCACCTTCAAGGCCGAGTCGCACAACCACCCCTCGTTCATCGAGCCCTTCCAGGGTGCGGCGACCGGCGTCGGCGGCATCGTCCGCGACATCATCTCGATGGGCGCTCGCCCGGTCGCGGTCATGGACGCCCTGCGCTTCGGTGCGATCGACCACCCCGACACGGCTCGCGTCGTGCACGGCGTGACCAGCGGCATCAGCTTCTACGGCAACTGCCTCGGCCTGCCGAACATCGGCGGCGAGACGGTCTTCGACTCCGTCTACCAGGCCAACCCGCTCGTCAACGCGCTCGCGGTCGGCGTGCTCCGCCACGAAGACCTCAAGCTCGCCAACGCGACCGGCGTCGGCAACAAGGTCGTGCTCTTCGGTGCCCGCACGGGTGGCGACGGCATCGGCGGCGCCAGCATCCTGGCATCCGACACCTTCGCCGACGGCGGACCCACCAAGCGCCCCGCGGTGCAGGTGGGCGACCCGTTCGCCGAGAAGGTGCTCATCGAGTGCTGCCTCGAGCTGTACCGCGACGAGCTCGTCGAGGCGATCCAAGACCTCGGCGCGGCCGGCATCTCGTGCGCCACGAGCGAGCTCGCGGCCAACGGCAACAGCGGCATGAAGGTCTCTCTCGACAACGTGCTGCTGCGCGACCCCTCGCTCACGGCCGAGGAGATCCTCATGTCGGAGTCGCAGGAGCGCATGATGGCGATCGTCGCGCCCGAGAAGCTCGACGCGTTCCTCGCGGTCGTGCAGAAGTGGGACGTCGAGACGTCGGTTCTGGGTGAGGTCACCGGCGACGGCCGCCTCATCATCGACTGGCAGGGCGAGCGCATCGTCGACGTCGACCCCTCGACCGTCGCGGTCGACGGCCCGGTCTACGACCGCCCGGTCGCGTACCCGACGTGGATCGACGCGCTGCAGGCGGATGCCGCCGAGAAGCTGCCCCGCTCGAACGACCCCGAGGTGCTGCGCGAGCAGTTCCTCGACCTCGTCGCCTCACCGAACCTCGCCGACACCCGCTGGATCACCAACCAGTACGACTACTACGTGCTCGGCAACACGGCCCTCTCGTTCCCCGACGACGCCGGCATGATCCGCGTCGACGAGGAGTCGGGTCTCGGATTCGCGATCTCGACCGACGCCAACGGCCGCTACTGCCAGCTCGACCCGTACGCGGGCGCCCAGCTGGCCCTCGCCGAGGCCTACCGCAACGTCGCCGTCACCGGCGCCGTTCCCACCGCGATCACCGACTGCCTGAACTTCGGCTCTCCCGAGAACCCCGAGGTCATGTGGCAGTTCGGTCAGACCGTCGACGGCCTCGCCGACGGTTGCTACGAGCTGGGCACCCCGGTGACCGGCGGCAACGTCTCGTTCTACAACCAGACCGGCGACGTGCCGATCCACCCGACCCCGCTCGTCGGCGTGCTCGGCATCATCGACGACGTCTCGCGCCGCATCCCCTCGGGATGGCAGGACGAGGGCCAGAACATCTACCTGCTCGGCACGACCTCGACCGAGCTGTCGGGTTCGGCGTGGGCCGAGACCGTGCACCAGCACCTCGGCGGACTGCCCCCGAAGGTCGACCTCGCGGGCGAGAAGCGCCTCGCAGGTCTGCTCGGCGCCGCCCGTGACGAGTGGCTGATCTCGTCGGCGCACGACGTGTCGGAGGGTGGCCTCGCACAGGCCCTCGCCGAGGGCGTCTCGCGCTTCGGCGTCGGCGCACGCGTCTGGCTGAACGAGATCATCGAGCGCGACGGCGTGGATGCGGCATCCGCCCTGTTCTCGGAGTCGACCGGTCGCGTCATCGTCACGGTGCCCCGAGAGGACGACGTGAAGTTCCGCGGACTCTGCGAGGGCCGCAACTACCCGGTGATGCGCATCGGCGTGACCGACAGCGAGGGCGCGAAGCTCGAGGTGCAGGACGTCTTCACGGTTCCCGTCGCCGAGATCCGCGAGCGCTCGCAGGCCACCCTGCCCGCCGCCTTCGGCCCGACGGTCTCGGAGCCGGTCGGCGCATGAGCGGCGACGGCCTGAGCGAGGACTACGGCGACCTCGGCGAGAAGCGCAACCGGCGCATCCGCATCGTCGCCTGGACGGTCATCGTCGCGCTGATCCTCGGCGGCGGCGGCGCGACCGTGCTGACGCTGATCTTCGGCTGAGGCGGAGCCCTCCTCCCTGCCGTGCTCGGCCGGGCACGATTTCGGAGTGGGCGGGCGACAGCCCGGTGCACCCGACCGATGTGGCGACGTGTCGACGGCCGGGTCCGAACCCGTGCCCGTCCGACCGCGCGGCGTCCTCTTCTGCACCGGCACCCGTGACCCGGGTTCGTCCACGGACCCTGGAATCCGGTACCCGAATGTAGGTACCCCGGCGAAGGATTCGAGGCATCACAGATCCAAGGGGGATGCCATGACCGAAGCCAAACTCGACCTGATCGCCAAACTGCTGGCGAAGGCCGAGAGCACCACGCCCGAAGAGGCCGAGGCTCTGACCGAGCACGCCGAGCGACTCATCGTGAAGTACGGGATCGAGCAGGCGCAGATCGACGAACGACGGGGGCTTCTCGGGCAGGCACAGGAGCAGATCGTCACCGAGCGGATGCTGTTCCGCGGCGTCTACGCGAAGGATCTGCGCGAGATCGGCATCGGTGTGGCCACCGCGCTCGGCGCGGTGCGTCCGCTGCTCGCCGAGTACCCGCCGATCGCGGGTCTGCTCCTGGTCGGGCATTCGTCGGATGTGAGCCAGGTCCAGACGCTGACGGCCAGCCTGCAGGTGCAGGCGATGGTCGCCATGCGCAGCTGGTGGCTCGAGCATCGCGATTTCTACGTCGATCAGCGCGAGGGGGTGAAGCGGCGTGCTCGCAGCGGGTTCCTGCGCGGCTTCGCGGTCGGCGCCATGAGCCGCATCGCCGAGAGCCGACGCGTCACCGTCGAAGAGAGCGGCGCCGGCACCGAACTCGTTCTCGCCTCCCGGCGGAGCCGCGTCGATGCGGCGGTCGACGAGATGCACACGTCGCACGCGAGGCGTCGACGCACAGCGGATGCCGGTTCGTGGGCGCACGGGCATCGATCGGGTCGGCAGGCGCAGACCGGTGGCCGCTCGGTGGCCGCGAGATGACGTCGTGTCGGCGCGACGGTTCCGACGCATGTCCGTCGTCCTGCGAGCGCTATGCTGCCCAGATGGACGAGTCCGGATTCTGGTTCCTCGGAGGAGCATCGAGCCTCGGTGCGTCGATGCTCATTCTGCCGACCGTGCAGCCCGAGTGGTGGTCGATCCTGACCGTCGTCGTGACGTTCGCCGGCGCTGCCGCGATGTTCGTCCGGGGCGCAGCGGACTGGCGTGCGGAGCGGCGTCGAGCCGCCGCGTGCTCGGAGACGCCGTCGGCATGACGGCAGCACGCCACCGCGGTCGGCGTCAGCGCCGGAACAGGTAGCGCGTCAACTCGACGATCGACTCGGGGTCGTGCTCCTCACGCCCGAGCGACTCGACGATGATCGCACCGAGAATCGCACGTCCGAGCTGTTCGACGGGGGCTCCCGTCGAGAGCTGCCCGTCGCGGATGCCGCCGCGCAGGCGCTCGGTCAGGTACTTCTCGACGCCGAGGCTGTCGCCCAGGTGGGCGCCCACACCGGCATCCTCGGTGGCCGCCGCGACCAGCGACCGGAGCAGGGCACCGCCCTCGGGCGCTTCGAGGATGGAGAGCACGCTGCGCAGCCAGGTCTCGACGTCGGCGGAGAGGTCTCCGGTGTCGGGGACGATGAAATCGACGGGGATCAGGCGTCCTTCGGCGAGGCATTCGCCGATCAGGGCTCCGCGCGACGGCCACCACCGGTAGATCGTCTGCTTGCCGACGCCGGCCTCCTTCGCGATGCCCTCGATCGTCAGCCGGTCGTATCCCTGATTGTGGAACAGGCGCGAGGTCGCGTCGAGGATCGCCTCACGGGCAGCCGTGCTGCGCACGGGTCCGCTCCGATGCTCGTTCACCACACGTTCAGGATAACCACAGAACTCTAGACGAGACGCACCGTATGATCAGTTCGTCTGAAGGAGATCGTCGTGGCTGCACTGCTCTACCGTCTGGGTTCCCTCGCTGCGCGCAAGGCGTGGACGGTGATCGTCTCGTGGATCGTGATCCTCGGCATCGGCGTCGGCGCGTTCCTCACGCTCGGCGGCACCCTGAGCAACAGCTTCGACATCCCCGGCACCGCATCGGGTGCCGTGACCGACCAGCTCGCCGAGAAGCTGCCGGACACCGCGGGCGGCACGGGCACCGTGGTCTATCAGACGACCGACGGCTCGGCCTTCACCGACGACCAGAAGCAGCAGATCTCCGCACTGGCGGCGAGCGCCGAAGACCTCGACGGCGTGGCCTCGGTCGTCGACCCGTTCGACGCCCAGCAGCAGCAGGCCGATCAGGCGCAGCAGCTGGCCGACGGCGAGAAGCAGATCGCCGACGGGCGGACCCAGCTCGATGCCGGCCAGGCCCAGCTCGACGCCGGGCGCGCGCAGCTCGACGCCGGACTCGAGCAGCTCACGGCCGCACGCGCGCAGGCCGACGCCGCGGGCGCCCCGGCCGAGCAGCTCGCCGCTCTCGACGCGCAGCTCTCGGCACTCGAGTCCCAGCTCGCCGAGGTCGACGCACAGCAGAGGACGATCGACGACTCGCGGACCGAGCTCGCCGACAACGCCGAGCAGGTCGAGCTCGGCTCCACACTCCTCGACCTCACGAACGGCATCGGCGTCGTCTCCGACGACGGCTCGACGGCCATCGTCAACGTCTCGTTCGAAGACCCCCGCCTCGAGCTCTCCGAAGAGGTCAAGCAGGGCACGATCGACCACTTCGCATCGTCGTCGATCGACGGCGTCGAGGTCGACTTCGGCACCGACATCGCGCAGGGTGTGCCCGAGATCTTCGGCGTCGGAGAGGCGATCGGCCTCGCGTTCGCCGCCGTGGTGCTGATCGTGATGCTCGGCACCCTCATCGGCGCGGCCCTGCCGATCGTCACGGCGGTGGTCGGCGTCGGCGTCGGCGTGACCGCCTCCCTCGCCTTCTCGGGTGTCGTCGACATGGCATCCGTCACCCCGGTGCTCGGTGTCATGCTCGGCCTCGCCGTCGGCATCGACTACTCGCTCTTCATCGTCAACCGACACCGCAAGCAGCTGCTCAACGGCGTTCCGGTGCGCGAATCCATCGGCCTCGCGACCGGCACCTCGGGTACCGCCGTCGTGTTCGCCGGAACCACGGTCATCGTCGCGCTGCTCGCCCTCAACGTCACCGGCGTCCCGTTCCTCGGGCTCATGGGCACCGTCGGCGCGGTCTGCGTCGCGGTCGCCGTGCTCGTCGCGATCACGCTCGCCCCCGCGGTGCTCGGCCTCGTCGGCACGCGCCTGCTCAGCAAGAAGGCCCGCACGACGATCGGTCAGCCGCACGCCGCGGGCACGCCCGTGCGGCAGATGTCGACTCTGCGCGCGATCACCACCGTGATCGTGAGCGTCGTCGCCCTGCTGATCGTCGCCATCCCCTCGATGTCGATGCGTCTCGGACTGCCCGACGGTGCGAGCGAGCCGTCGGACTCGACGAGCTACCGCGCGTTCCACATCGTCGACGAGCAGTTCGGCGAAGGCGCGAACGGTCCGCTGCTCGTCACCGCGACCCTCGACGACGCCGTGAGCGACGACGACCTGCTCGCGACCCAGGTCGAGATCGCGCAGACGCTCTCCGATCAGGACGACGTCGTCGCGGTCGCCCCCATCGCCGCATCCGACGACAACACCCTGCTCGCCTTCCAGGTGCTGCCGGCCGAAGGACCGAACAGCTCGTCGACCGAGAGGCTCGTGCAGGACATCCGGGCTCTGCCGCAGCTCGACGGCGGCATCACGCTCGGGGTGGCCGGCCAGGCCGCGATCAACATCGACATCTCCGAGGCCCTCGCCGGTGTGCTGCCGATCTACCTCGTGGTCGTCGTCGGCCTCTCGCTGCTCATCATGATCGTCGTGTTCCGCTCGCTGCTGGTGCCGATCATCGCGACCGGAGGGTTCGTGCTCTCGCTCTTCGCGACCTATGGCCTGATCGTGGCGGTGTTCCAGTTCGGCTGGGGCGCCGACCTGATCGGACTCCACAGCACGGGGCCGATCCTGAGCTTCCTGCCGGTGATCCTCGTCGGCATCCTGTTCGGGCTCGCGATGGACTATCAGCTGTTCCTCGCCTCGGGAATGCGCGAGGCGTACGTGCACGGAGCCTCGGCTCGGGATGCCGTCGCCCAGGGCTTCCGCGCCGGTCGCTCGGTCGTCATCGCCGCCGCGCTCATCATGGTCTCTGTGTTCGGCGGGTTCATCTTCTCGGAGTCGACGATCATCCGCTCGATCGGATTCGGCCTCGCCTTCGGCGTGCTCCTCGACGCCTTCGTCGTGCGGATGCTGCTCATGCCGGCGCTCATGCACCTGCTCGGCCGCTCGGCGTGGTGGCTGCCGCGGTGGCTCGACCGCATCCTTCCCAACGTCGACATGGAGGGCGCCGCGCTCGAGCGCGACCACCCCGGGGTGCGGACGGATGCCGTGCCGGTGGTGCCGAGCCCGGAGGCGTGAGCGCCGGCCTCAGGCCACCATCCCGCGCCACACGACCTCGACCGCGGCCCGCATGCGCGTCGCGACGGCCGGGTCGTCCATGCGGTCGCCGCGGACGACGACCTGGTAGTACGCGGCTCCGGCGATCGCGTCGAAGCAGGCCTCGACGTCGAGATCGGACCGCAGCTCACCGCGATGGATGCCGGCGCGCAGCGCGTTCAGCAACGGCACCCGCCGCCGCGAGACGTGCGACTGCCAGTACGCCTTCTGCAGCGCGCGGTCTGCCATGACGAGGCGGATGCGCTGGCGGAACCGCTCCTCGGAGTATCCGGATGCCGCGACCGACAGCGCCACTCCGCTCTCGCCCAGACCGAGCCCGTCGAACAGCGCATCGCGAAGATCGACGTCATCGGGGTACTCGGGCGGAACCGTGCGTCCGACATCGAGGGCCGCAGCGATCAGGGTCGTCAGCGACGGCCACCGCCGGTACAGGGCCGCACGGCTCACTCCGCTCTGCGTGACCACGCGGCTGACCGTCACCTCCTGCCCGGCGTCGATGATCGCCAGCGTGGCGGCCACGATCTGACCGTCCATGTCCTCATCACGCGGACGACCGGGGCGACGGCGCACCGTCACCCCGGCATCCTGATCGACGACCGTCATCAGACCCGCGCCCGTTCGCGCAGCCGCTGGATGGTCGCCTCAGACAGCCCGGCCGCGCGCAGCGGACCGAGAGGGTCGCCGTGCTGGGCGCGCAGCGTGTCGAGGAGCGTGCGCATCGACACGTCCATCGAGCCCTCCAGCAGCGACGACGTCTTGTCGACGGCCGAGGCATCGAAGCCGAGTGCCTTCCACATCGCGCCCATCACCGGGGCCGTGCGCTGCATGATCGCCACCATGTTGTCGCCCGTGCGGGCGTAGTCGGCGACGATGTCGTCATCCTGCGCACCCAGGGCGAGCAGCAGCATGGCCGCGAGCACACCGGTGCGATCGCGGCCGGCCGCGCAGTGGAACGCCGCGGCCCCCGGCGTGTGCGCGATCACGCTGAGCGCCGTCACGAGCTGGGGCGCCGCGACCTCGACCATGCGCAGGTACATCTGCGCCATGCCCTCGTGGCTGAGCTCCGGGCCCTCGTCGCCCATCGAGCGTCCGACATCCGCGATCAGCGGCAGGTGGTGGTACGCGACGGGATACTCTGCGAGCGGCCCGCGCCCGGTGACCGAGACCTCGAGCGGCGAACGCAGATCGATGACGGCCGTGAGCCCGCCGGCGACCAGCTGCGCGGCGACCTCGGTCGTGACGTACGCGAGGTCGTCGGTGCGGATCGCGAGGCCTTCGCGCAGCACTCCGCCGTCGATGGGGATGCCGCCGAGATCCCGCAGGTTCACGGGGGCGCTGAGCACGAGGTCGACGTCGGCGATGGTCATGTGATTCTCCTTCGGATGAGGGCGCTGCCCTGGTCGATCAGCGTGACGAGCACGATGATGCAGATGATGATGGCGCTGAGGTGGCCGTAGTCGTACATGCGCATCGCAGTGGTCAGCTCGAGGCCGATGCCACCCGCGCCGACGAGGCCGAGGATCGTCGCGCCGCGCACGTTGCCCTCGAACAGCAGCAGCGTGTATGAGGTGAGCAGGGGCGCGGCCTGCGGCAGGATGCCGTACTGGATGACCTGCCGCTTCGACGCTCCGACGGCCTGCATCGCCACGACGGGTCCGCGGTCGACCTGCTCCATGGCCTCGGCGAAGATCTTGCCGATCGACCCGATGGACCCGAGGGTCATGGCCAGGATGCCGGCGAACGGCCCGAGCCCGACCGCCGAGACGAACATCAGCGCGAACACGAGATCGGGCACCGAGCGGATGATGTTCATCACCCAGCGGGTCGGGTAGTAGACCCACGTCGGCGCGATGTTCGATGACGCCCCGAAGGCGACGAGCAGCGACAGCACGGCGCCGAGCACCGTGCCGACGACCGCCATCTGGAACGTCTCGAGCAGCAGCGCGAGGATCGTGCCGATCTTCGAGAAGTCCGGCGGGAAGAGGCGCGACAGGAACTCGCCCATGTTGATCGCGCCGTCGCCCAGCTTCACGAAGTCGAACCCTGCGCCGTTGAACGACCAGATCAGGATCAGCGCGGCGATCGGCAGACCGATCAGGAAGCGCGCGCGAGGCACGCGGAAGGCCCGCTCGAGGCGCGACCGCTCGGACGCGTCGAGCACGGGGCGGGTGGTCGGGCGGTCCTTCGACTGCTCAGTGGGGCGAGGGTCAGTGAGCGTCATCGTCGTGCTCCTCGTCGTCGTCGTAGAGAGGCGACAGCGCCGCGGCATCCAGCTGCGAGGTGGCGCCGGCGACCAGCATCCGTCCGTGCCGCAGGCCGATGATGCGGTCGCTGTGCGCGAGGGCCAGCGGCAGCACGTGCAGGCTGACCAGCACCGGAATGCCGTCGTCGGTGGCGATCTCGCGCAGCAGGTCGAGCACGCTGTCGGCGAGCTTGGGGTCGAGTGATGCGACCGGCTCGTCGGCGAGGATCACCTTGGGCTGCTGCATGAGCGCGCGGGCGATGGCGACGCGCTGCTGCTGTCCGCCCGAGAGCGACCGCGCGGGCGCACCCGCCTTGTGCGCGATGCCCACCCGGTCGAGCAGTTCGAGCGCGCGGCGACGATGCGCGTTCGAGAATCCGCCGATCATGTTGATGGGTCCGGCACCGTGCAGTGCGCCGGTGAGCACGTTGGTCAGCACGCTCAGGCGCGGGATCAGATTGAACTGCTGGAACACCTGCCCGACATCCGACCGCAGGGTGCGCAGCTCGCCGCGCGCGAGGTTCGTGACGTCGTGGCCCGCGACCCGCACGGACCCCGCCGAGATCGGCGCGAACCCGGTGAGGCTGCGCATCAGCGTCGACTTGCCCGACCCGGAGGCTCCGAGCAGCGCGACCATCTCGCCCGGGAAGAGATCGAGGTCGACGCCGTCGAGCACCGTCGTGGTGTCGTACGCGACGCTGAGGTCGCGCACGGTCACGAGGGGCAGAGCCTGGCGGAGTTCGGCCGTGGGGGTGCGGGGACCTGAGGCGGGAAGGGCGGATGCCGCGGCATCCGCCCCCGCGAGTGCGGGACTCGTCACTTGAGGTCCTTGAGCTCGACACCGGCGACCGCGGCGATCTCGGCGAACGACTCGAACGACGAGGCGGCGGGGTCGACCGTCTGCTCGGCCGCGGCGAAGGCGCCATACGCGCCGAGGCGCTCGGCGTTCTCGGGCGAGAAGACCTCGGCGATGCCCTCTTGGATCAGCGTGCGGGTGTCGGCGTCGAGCGACTGGCGTCCGAGCACCGCACCCTGGATGTCCATGGCCGGGCTCTCCCCCACCGCACGCCACTCGCCGTCGGCGAACGGGAACATCGGAGCGCCGAGCTCTGTGAGCATGACGGCGGTGCAGGCGGCATCCACCTGTCCCTGTTCGAGCGCCGCGAAGCTGCCCTCGTGGCCGCCGGCGAAGATCGCCTCGTAGTCGGTGCCCTGTTCGAGGCCCGCCTCGTGCAGCATGTACACCGGCATGAAGTAGCCCGAGCTCGAGGCCTGGTCGGCGAACGCGACGGTGGTGCCCGCGAGGTCCTCGACCGTCTGGATCGACGAGTCGTTCAGCACGACGCAGGTCGAGACCGGCTTGCCGTCGCCCTGGAACGCGACGAGGGCGTCGACCTCGCCCGTGTTCACGGCGAGCGCCGAGGGGAAGCCGCTCATGATGCCGATGTCGACGTGGTCGGCGCGGATCGCCTCGACGACGCTCAGGTAGTCGGGCACGTCGGTCACCTCGACGTCGCGCCCCGTGGCCTCCTCGAGGAGTTCGGAGAAGACCTCGATGGGGTTCTCGGCGGTGGGGTCCTCGCCGACGGGGATCGTGGCGATCGTGATCGGAGCGTTCGGGTCGGCCGGGGCCGCCTCGGCAGACGGGCTCTGGCAGCCGGTCAGAGCGAGGGCGGCGAGGCCGAGGAGGCCGACGGCGGGCAGGGTGAGGCGGCGCATGATGACCTTTCGGGAGGAGATGTTCCCGAATTCCGAGAACACGGGTATTCCAACTCCTGAAGGTGTCGCGCAATTACGAGACCGCCGTACTCGAAACGGAACGCTGAGTGAACGACTGGTGACGGGCGACCGGGCAGGCCACCGGGGAAGGGGGCCGGGAGAACGGGGAAGGGGGATGGGGGTGGCCGGGTCTAGAGTGTGCGGATGACGTCGGATGCCCGTGCACGCCTCGACGCCCTGCGCGCGCAGGCGGGCGACCGCATCGCGGTGACGGCGGCCGCGCTCGCCGAACTCACCCACGACCGGGAGAGCTCGAACGACGACGACGAGCACGACCCCGAGGGGGTCACGCTCTCGTCGGAGTGGTCACGACTGACCGGGCTCGCCGAGGCCGCGGCGACCGAACTGCGGCAGGTCGACGAGGCGATCGCACGGCTGGAGGCCGGCACTTACGGGGTGTGCGCGCACTGCGGCCGACCGATCGCGACCGCCCGCCTCGAGGTGCGGCCGTTCGCCACGCACTGCGTCGCGTGTGCGGAGGAGCTCGGGCTCTGAGCCGCCCCTCCGCGCCCACCGGAGCGTGCCCTCACCACGGGAAGACCGTCATCAGCGGAAGGCGTCACCAGAGGAAGGCCGTCACCACCGCGAAGACCAGACCGAGCGCGGCGACCGGCCACCAGAACCAGGCACGGCGGCGAGGGAGGAACGGCAGCGGTGTACGGGATGCCCGCAGCGCGAGCACGCCCACCGCGGCGAGCGCCGGAGCCAGTGCGATGCCCCACACCCAGCCGCCGACAGCGAACCACGGCCCCGAGTTCCAAAGCAGCAGCAGTCCTCCCGTCGCCCAGATCAGGTCGCTGATCGAGGGCAGCAGCGACGTCGCCCGCACTGCGCGGATCAGGGCGATCGCCCCGAACAGCAGGGCGATTCCGAACAGACCCCAGCCCAGGATGACGGAGGGCTCGGCGACGCCGGTGATCGGGGCGCCCGAGGCGTACGACATCGCGATGTAGTCGGCGGGGGCCGAAGTGTTCGACAGCGCGAGGAAGGCGGTGCCGGCCTCCCGGTCGAGCGTGAGGATGGTGCGGAAGCCGGCCGTCCCTCCGTTGTGCCAGGTCTGGGTGCCCTCGCCCGTGAACGAGGCCGAGGTGATCCAGCCCCAGCCGATGTCGACGCCCTCGGCCATGGTGCCGGTCGGCTCGAGCGCGGCCGCGCCGGGGGCGCTGCCGTCGAGGTTGGCCTGTGCCCAGGTGGCGAGATCCGCGGCGGTCGTGAAGGTCGACGCACCTGCCGGGAGGTATCCCTCACCCCACCAGCGCGTCGCGGGGGTGCCGTTGATCAGGAAGCCGGGCACGGCGTCGGCGGGCACCTCTGCGGCGGTGGCCGCGACGACCGTGTCGTCCATGCCCAGCGGCTGCGTGATGCGGTCGTGCAGCAGCGCGGCGTAGTCGTCGGCTCCGGCGGCCTCGACGAGGGCTGTGCCGAGAAGCGATACCGCGAAGTTCGAGTACACCGACCCCTGATCCGGGTCGACGGGCGCGATCGCCGCGTCGGCGATGAGCTGCTCGGTCGTCGTGGACGAGTACGCGTTCTCGTTGAAGAGCACGCTCGCGACGGATCCCTCCTCTGCCGTGGCCCCGAGACCGGGCAGCCCTGACGTGTGCTGCGACAGCGAGGCCAGGGTCACTCCGCCGGCGGGCGTGCCCTCGAGCTCGGTCAGGTGCTGCGCGAGCTCGTCGTCGGGCGCGACCTCGCCCCGCTCGATGGCGTCGGCGAACAGCGCGCCGGTGAAGGTCTTGGTGATGGAGCCCAGCTCGAACACCGCGTCGGGACCCGGCGCACCGGGGGCCGACGGGTCGGCGTCGCCGAGCCCCGCGAAGACAGTTCCGTCGGGCCCGATCTCGGCGACCGAGAGCGCGCGGAAGCTGTCGAGGCTGCCCGGCAGCGAGCGGATGCGGTCGGCGAGCGCGGCATCGCCCGAGGTGGATGCGCTCACGGTCTGATGCTGCGGACCGATCGCCGCGCCGACGCCGACGCCGATGACGGCGGCCGCTCCGATGACGGCGAGGATCGCCCGCGTGGGGCGGCGGCGCGGAGCATCCGGTGTGGACGTGGGGTCGAGGTCGGTGGGGGTCGGGGAGGTCATCGGGGGCTCCTCAGCTCGAGGCGATCATGGTCAGGACGAGGAGGGGAACGACGCGCGCGCCGGGAACCTCGTAGTACCCGCGACGCGGCGAGACGAGCCAGCCCGCGGTCACGAGCTGACGCAGGTGGTGGTACAGCTGGCCCGACGACGCGAGGTGCTCGAGCTCGAGAAGCTCGGCCGTCGTGTGGGCGCCGCGCATCACCTGACGCACCAGTTCGAGGCGGGCGGGGTGCCCGAGCGCCTCGAGGGGGCGGGCGAGGTCGCTCCAGTCCTCGGAGAGCAGCTTCTCGGCGTACAGCCCGTACTGCCAGCGGATCGGACCCGCCGACGTCTCGACGGCCCCGGCCATCATCACCGCACCGGGTGCGCGGCGACCGAGCTCGTTGACGAACCACAGCGGATCGTCGGCGGATGCGTCCGGCTCGGCGTCGTCCGGCGCCTCCGCACGAGGCGCGGCGGCGGACCCGGCATCCGCAGGCGTCGCAGGCCCCGCGTCGGCGAGCGCCGAGAGGCGGGCGACCTCTCTCTCGAGCTCGTCGAGACGGCGTTCGATCGCGTTCTGCTCGTCGGCTTCCATGTTTTGACCGTAGCAAAACTTCGTAATTACGTAAAACCGACTCTTTCCAAGCGGCGCTTTGACGGCGCCGTCAGAGCGCCGCCAGAGCGCTGTCAGAGCGCTGTCAGAGCGCCCCGAAGGCGATCACCGCGCAGCTCACGCCGACGATCAGCAGGATCGGGGCGGCGACGATGCCGCACCAGAAGCTGCGTGCGGCATCCCTGTCGGGGACCAGCGCGGCGACGGCGGCCGCCACCGTCAGCAGCACCCCCGCGAAGACGAACACCGGCTGCATGAACACCCACGCCAGCGGGATGAAGTGGATGCCGACGACCGCGAGCACCAGCGGCGCGATCAGATCGCCCCGCCGACGCCTGGTCGCCCAGATCGCCAGGACGATGATCGCGACGACCTCGATCCAGAAGACGATCACGTACCAGGTCGACGCCGCGCCGCCCCAGGTGATCGCCGTCGGCAGCTCCCAGTTGCGGATCGCCGTGGGCAGGCTGACTCCCGCCAGCGCCGCACCGCCGAGGCTCAGCACCCCGAGGATCACCCGCCAGATCCCCGGCTTCGGCGGACGCTCCTGCGCCCACCCCGCCCAGACGAACGCCGCGATCCCGAAGATCGCACCGGTCATGAGCAGGTCACGCGGGAAATCGTCGATGATCATGCGGCCAGGCTATCGACCGACCGGGCGTTTCTCGAGGGTCCGGCTCAGGCCTCGATCGGCGTCCAGGACGTCGCGCGGATGCCCTCCCACAGCCTCGACAGCCGAGCGGCCATGTCGATCGAGGGATCGAGGAGCCACTGCACCTGCAGCCCGTCGGCCGCGGCGATCATCAGATCGGCGACGTACGGGACGTCGACGCCTGTCCCCATGGTCTCGGCGGCCTGCTCGCTCTCGACGGATTCGATCACGAGAGCGCGCACCCAGGCGAAGCGCTCTTCGAAGTACGCCCTCGCCGGATGCCCCTCGATGGTCGCCTCGGCCGAGTACTCGACGTACAGCCGCACGAGTCCCGGCACCGTGGCGTTGTGGGCGATCACGTCGAGAAAGCCCTGGAACCCCTGATCCGGCGAATAGAACTGCTCGTGGTCGCGTGCATCGCGGGCGCGCAGCACCTCGACGAACAGATCTTCTCGCGTGCGGAAGTAGTGCATCAGCCCCGGCTGCGTCAGCCCGACCCGGGCGGCGATCTCGCGATTCGACGACTTGCGCGTGCCCATCTCGGCGACGACGTCGAGCGCGACCGCGAGGATCTCGGCGCGCTTGGCCGCACCCTTCGCGTACTGTCCCCGTCGCGTCATCTGGTCAGTCTAGGAGAATCCGATGAACAGCCCGAGTGCGGCTGCGGGAACCGGATGTCTCCCCCTGCGCATCCGACCCCCGCCGCCCCTCCCCGCTACTTCACACTCTTGATCGGGAAGATCACGACCGCGCCTATCAGCGCCAGCACCCCGCATATCGAGAACCAGAGACCGTAGTTGTTGCCGTTCTCGCTCCCGATGTAGACGATGAGCCCGCCGATGAGGGGTGCGAACGTCTGCGGCAGAGCGTTGGCGATGTTGAAGACGCCCAAGTCCTTTCCGGAGTCGTCAGGATTGGGCAGCACGTCGACGACGAGCGCCAGATCGACCCCCACGTACATGCCGTACGCGATCCCCAGGAACGCCTCGAGGACATAGAACGCCGTGATGTCCTGCACGAAGATCAAACCGACCGTCCCCGCCGCAAACATCACTGTCGAGGCCCAGACGAAGACCTTGCGTCGACCGAGCCTGTCCGACAGCCTGCCTGCGATGATGCTCACGACCACGAGCCCGACCGTGTAGATCAGAACACTCGTCGAGATCACCGCGGGGATGTCGGGCTCCGCGACACCGACGTGGTTGAGCAGGTAGAAGTACCGGAAAGCCGTGAATCCGAAGCTTGCAAACGTGATGAGGAACCGGGACCACCAGGCGAGCGCGTAGTCCGGATGCTGCACCGGGCTCACCCAGAAGGTCTCCCACCAGTCACGGAGCGAGGCACGCGGCGGCTTTGTCGGCAGCACCTGGTCAGGAAGCACGATAGCGAAGACGACCATCGCGACGATCGCGAGCACCGACGGGGCCACGAACATGATGACCAGGTCATTGACGAAGAACTGCGCGACGTATGTGCCGCCCAGGATGCCGACGTTCTGTGCGATTCCGAGGGCTGCCGTGATGGTGCCGCGCTGGAACTTCGGGACCTGATCAGCGATGGTGGCGATGAACGGCGCAAGCGTCATGTTCGCGCCGAGCTGGGCGAAGGCCCACCCGATCGTCGCAACGAGCAGGCTCGGGGCGAGCGCCATGATCAGGAAGGCCACCGTCATGATGACCGTGCCGAGCACGATCCAGATGCGCCGACGGCCCCACCTGCTCGTCGTGCGGTCGGACACCCGGCCGAACACGACATTCGCGATGGTCGCGAACAGCGCTCCGACACCTCCGAGGATCGCTGCCGCGCCCGTGGCTCCGTTCTCGGGGATCACCCCCGCCGCGACCAGCGACTGGATCTTGATGCCGATACCGACGATGGCCGGCCCCAGGAGGGCGATGAAGAACACCAACTGCGCGATGAGCAGCCAGGCGACGTAACTCTTCTTCGCCGGTTCGGTCGGTTCGGTGAACCAGTGATGCTCTCGCGCGATGGCACTCGCCGTCGTCATTCCCGACGGCATACCCGCTGCGGACCCGCTCATACCTGCCTCCTTCGGCCGGTGGGAGTCCGAAGGCACCGCCACGCTGCGATGTCGACGTTCTGCTCCCGTCGCTGGAAACCTAGACCTTTCAGGTTTTCAGCACAAGAGGCCTCCGCCGACATGACGCGTCGGCTTGTGCAGAAAAACCTAAGGAGATAAAGTTTTCACGTTCGAGCGCGGGCCGCGCCATCCGATGCGGCCCGGAATCGGCTCAACGGCGAGAGGAATCACATGTCCGAGCCCACCGGCGCGAGCGCCCAGGACCTCACCCTCGACGAGAAGGCCTCGCTCACCAGCGGCGCCGACTTCTGGACGACCAAGAGCGTCGACCGCCTCGGCATCCCGTCGCTCATGCTCACCGACGGACCCCACGGACTCCGCAAGCAGGGCGGCGACACCGACCACCTCGGTCTGGCCGGCAGCATCCCGGCCACCTGCTTCCCGCCGGCCGTCGGCCTCTCGGCGACCTTCGACCCCGAGCTCGCCGAGCGCGTCGGCGTGGCCCTCGGCATCGAGTCGGCCATCGAAGACGTCGCGGTGATCCTCGGACCGGGCATCAACATCAAGCGCTCCCCGCTGTGCGGACGCAACTTCGAGTACATGTCAGAGGACCCGATCGTCTCGGGCGCGATGGGTGCGGGGCTCGTGCGCGGCATCCAGTCGCAGGGCGTCGGCTCGTCGCTCAAGCACTTCGCCGCGAACAACCAGGAGACCGACCGGCTTCGCGTCTCGAGCGACGTCGATCCGCGCACCCTGCGCGAGATCTACCTGCGCGGGTTCCAGCGGGTCGTCGAAGACGCCCAGCCGTGGACCGTCATGTGCTCGTACAACCGCATCAACGGCGTCTACGCATCGGAAGACCCGTGGCTGCTCACGACCGTGCTCCGCGACGAGTGGGGCTTCGAGGGCATCGTGGTGTCGGACTGGGGTGCCGTGAACGACCGCGTCTCCGGCCTCGTCGCGGGCATGGACCTCGAGATGCCTTCGTCGGGCGGGCGCACGGATGCCGAGATCGTCGCCGCCGTGCAGAACGGCGGCCTCGCCGAGTCCGACCTCGACACCGTGGTCGACCGCCTGCTCGACCTCACCCGCAAGGCGCAGGCTCGCCCCGCGGCATCGGGCCCGCTCGACGTCGACGCGCACCACGCCCTGGCCCGCGAGGTCGCCGGTCGCTCGATCGTGCTGCTGCGCAACGAGGGCGGCATCCTCCCGCTGCAGCCCTCCACGAGCCTCGCCGTCATCGGCGAGTTCGCCCGCACCCCGCGCTTCCAGGGCGCCGGCTCGTCGCAGATCAACCCGACCCGCATCGACACCGCGCTCGACGAGATCCGCGCCCTCAGCGACGCCGACGTCTCGTTCGCCGCCGGGTACACGATCGATGCCGCGCCCGACTCCGACGCCGCCGCGCTGCGTGACGAAGCGGTCGCCGCCGCATCCGCCGCGGACGTCGCCGTGGTCTTCCTCGGGGTGCCCGCACACGAGGAGTCCGAGGGCTTCGACCGCGAGCACATCGACCTCCCCGCGGCCCAGCTCCAGCTGCTCGACGCGGTTCTCGCAGCCAACCCGAACGCGGTCGTCGTGCTGTCGAACGGCGGCGTCGTGGCGCTGCCCTTCGCCGACCGGGTTCCCGCGATCGTCGAGGCCTGGCTGCTCGGTCAGGCCGGAGGCGGTGGCACCGCCGACGTGCTGTTCGGCGTCGTGAACCCCTCGGGCCGCCTGGCCGAGACGATCCCGCTGCGCATCGAGGACACTCCCGCCTTCGGCAGCTTCCCCGGCGAGCACGGCCACTCCGTGTACGGCGAGGGCCTGCTGGTCGGGTACCGCTGGTACGACGCCCGCCGCATGGAGGTCGCCTACCCGTTCGGCCACGGCCTGTCGTACACGACCTTCGCCTACGGCGATGCGACCGCATCCGTCGCCGAGTCGGGCGACGTCATCGTCACGGTGCCTGTGACCAACACCGGATCCGTCGCCGGCCGCGAGGTCGTGCAGGCGTACACGAGCCTGCCTGGCTCGTCGGTGCAGCGGGCACCCCGCGAGCTGAAGGCCTTCGCGTCGGTGCTGATCGCCGCGGGCGAGACCGCCCAGGTCGAGCTGCGCCTGCGCCGCGCCGAGCTGGCCTACTGGGACACCCGCATCGACGGCTGGGTCGTCGAGGGCGGCGACTACGCGATCGAGGTCGGATCGTCGAGCCGCGATCTGCGGGCGCGCACCACCGTCGCCGTCCCGGGCGACGAGGTCGTGCTGCCCGTGACCCTCGGATCGTCGTTCGATGAGCTGCTCTCCGACCCGGTGGTCGGCGCCGATTTCAGCGCGGTCATCGCCGAGAAGTTCGGCACGGAGGGCGACGAGATGCTCAAGATGCTCGGCAACTTCCCCGTCGGGCGCCTCGACGGCTTCCCGCTGCCGCGCACCGAGCTCGTCGCCCTGGTCGAGCGCGCACAGCGCGGCTGAGACACGTTCCCGAGGGCACGGCTTCGGAGCGGATGCCGGGACACGCCGGGGCTGAGTCGCACCGCCCCGCGTGTCCGCGGTGAACTCCGAAGCCGTGCTCGGGCCTGAGGCCCGGGTCCGGCCCCCACGACGCCGCGAAGCCCGCGAAGTAGGCTGAGGGCATCATGGACGAGTTCATCCGGGGGTTCTGGGTCTTCGCAGGCAGCTACTGGTGGCTCGTGTTCCCGATCATGGGCATGGCCGGCGGCGCCGCGAAGGCCTGGGAGCGCAGCTCCAAGCGCCGCCATGAACGTCGCATCGAGACCCTGCGCCTCAAGGCCGAGATCAAGGCCGCCCAGCTCGAGGCGCGCGGAAAGACGCTGCGCCCCGGTCCGGTGATCCTCGACACGGCCGCTCCCGTCGCACCGAACACCCTTCTCGAGCGACTCTTCGCCGAGCACGACGAGATCACCGCGCGGTGGCTCGACTACGAGCTCGACGTCGCCAAGCTGATCGCCTATCCCGCCATGAGCGACGGACGCCAGCCGCTGGTCGCCGCGTTCCTGCGGGCCAAGAAGATCGCCGATGCGCTGCGCCCCGCGTCTGCGGACGCGAGCGTGACCGAGCGGCAGGTGTCGGAGTATCTCGACGCCGTGGGGGCCTACGCCGTGGCGTTCGAGATCGCCGAGAAGGATGCTCGGCGCCTGCGCGACTCGACCTTCACCGAACCCGAGCGCAAGCGCCTCGACCGCGCGCAGCAGCTGCTCAAGGTCGCCGTCGACGAGTCGGCGACGCAGGCCGAGCGCAACGTCGCGTACCGCCGGGTGCGCGACGAGCTCGAGGGACTCATCCTGCTCAGCGACGAGGCGGTGCAGGTGCTCGAGAAGCAGGTCGCGCGGGAGATCACGGCACCGGCGGCGCCCGACGCGAGCGCGACCGCACCGGCTCCCGAGCGGGTTCCGGAGACTCAGCCCGAACCCGAGCGGATGCCGCTGCGCAAGACCGACGATCTGCCGTGACCCCGCAGGCGGCAGTGCGCGCGATCTAGCGGTCGCTGGTCTCCGGGTCGTACAGTCCGCCCACGTGCTCGAGCGCGAACTCCGCCAGCTGCTCGACCGCCTGCCGGATGTCGTCGCGGGCGTAGTGATTGCGCTCCCAGCTCGCGTAGAGGGCGCACTGCATCGGCCGTCCGCGGTGGTGGAGCGTGCGGGAGACGAGCCCGAAGCGCGGCGGCTCGACCACGACGCAGGGGCCGTGTCCGGCGGACGATCGGGCCTGGATGATCGGCGCATCCGCCCCGAAGCCCGCCATCTCGACCGACCACGCCTCGCTCTCGGCCACGCGCTGGATCTGCGTCCAGGCGGCCGACCCCGTCCCCGAGGTGAGGAACGGAGCCGCGAGCAGCTCCTTCAGCTCCGGGCGATCATGAGCCGCGAGCGGATGCGACGCCGGCATCTGGCAGAGCAACGGGAGAGTCATGACCCGCACGCTGCGGAGCCGCGAATCCGGCACGCTCGTCGTCACGGCCAGGTCGGCGCCGGAGCGGAGCCGGTCGTAGGTCTCGGGCGGTGTCGCGACGACGACATCCGAGATGGGCCCACCGGCCGCAATGAACGGTGCGAGCACGAGCACGCTCGTCATCTCGGGCGCCGCAGCGACGAACGAGCGCTCTTTCTGCACGACTCCCGTCATCACCTCGCGGGCTCGACGGCCCCGCCGCACGAGGTCGCGGGCCATCGGTTCGAGGCGGTCGCCGGCGTAGGTCTTCACCATCCCCTGGGGCATGCGCCGGAAGAGCGCCGCACCGACCTGCCTCTCGAGCGAGGCGATCTGCCGCGACACGGTGGGCTGCGTCCTGATCAGGCGTTCTGCCGCGACGCTCACCGAACCGCAGTCGATGACCGTGACGAACGCTTCCAGCTCTCGCTCTCCGTACATACGTAAAGCGTATGCGGTCAGCCGCTTTCCTCATTGGACGAGCATGGGTCGAGACGGTGAGGATGGGCACACCCGATCCACACCCGATCCCCTCCCCGACAGAGAGAGCCTTCCCGATGGCCAACTCCCGCACTGACAGCAGCACTGCCCGGCAACGTCGTTCGATGGTGGGTGCCTTCGTCGGCACTGCGATCGAGTGGTACGACTTCTACATCTTCGGCACGGCGGCCGCGCTCGTCTTCGGCCGCGTCTTCTACCCGGACGTCGCGCCCGGCGCGGCCCTGCTCGCGTCGTTCGCCACCTTCTGGGTCGGATTCCTGATGCGCCCGGTCGGCGGCCTGGTGTTCGGCCACTTCGGCGACAAGTTCGGTCGCAAGAACGTGCTCGTGCTCACGCTCATTCTGATGGGCAGCGCGACCACTCTGATCGGCCTCCTTCCCACCTACGCGCAGATCGGCATCCTCGCCCCGATCCTCCTCGTCGTGCTCCGCGGCCTCCAGGGTTTCGCGGTCGGCGGCGAGTGGGGCGGTGCCGTGCTGCTCTCCACCGAGAACGCCCGCGCCGAGAAGAAGGGTCTCGCCGGCGCCTGGGTGCAGCAGGGATCGCCCGCAGGATCCATCCTGGCGACCGTCATGTTCCTGCTCGTCGGGCTGCTTCCCGACGAGCAGTTCATCAGCTGGGGATGGCGCATCCCGTTCCTCGTGTCGGCGATCCTCGTCATCGTCGGCCTCGTCATCCGCGTCAAGGTCGAGGAGTCCCCCGACTTCGTCGCCGCGAAGGAGAGCAAGGAGGTCGTGAGCGCCCCGGTGCTCGTCGCGATCCGCACCGCGCCGCTGCTCATCGGCCTCGGCGTGCTCGCCTCGGTCATGGGCATCTCGAACGCCTACTTCTCGAACACGTTCCTGCTCGCCTGGACCACCGGCTCGCTCGGCATCGACCGGCAGCTGATGCTCAACATCCTGCTGGGGATGGCGGTCCTGCAGTTCATCTGGCAGCCGATCGCCGCGAAGATCGCCGAACGGCTCGGCATCGCCCGGGTCATGCTCGCGGGTCTCGTGCTCAGCGTGCTGCTCACGGTGCCGTACTTCCTCGCGATCCAGGCGGCATCCCCGCTGTGGATCACCGTGACGCTCTACGCGACGATCCTCGGCAGCACCGCCTACTACGCTCTGCTCGCGACCCTGCTGGCCTCCGCCTTCCCCGCACGCATCCGCTACTCGGGGGTCTCGCTGGCCTACCAGCTCTGCGCCACGGTGTTCGGCGGATCGACGCCTCTCGTCGCACAGTGGATCCTCAACTCGACCGGCGGGAGCGTCTGGGGCGTCGCCGTCTTCTATGCCGCGATGATCCTCGTCACGATCGCCGGAGTCTGGGGACTGCAGCGACGGATCACCCGATCGGTCGCCGCAGAGACCGCCACCGTGACCGTCGCCTGACAGCCACCACGACTGCCCGACCGCCGTCCGACGGCGGTCGGGCTTCCACCGCCCGTCATCGAAGACCGGAGAGACAATGCGCGTAGACGCGATCTTCACCAACGCCCGCATCCGCACACTCGACCCGGAGCGCCCGACGGCGCACAGCATCGGCACGCTCAACGGCCGCATCGTCGGGTTCGACGACGAGCTGCGGGGCCTCGATGCCGATCGCGTCGTGGATCTGGGCGGCCAGCCCGTGCTGCCCGGATTCCACGACGCCCACCACCACCTCTCTCTCACGGGGTTCCGGCTCGCGTCGTTGAACCTGCGTCCTGGTGCCGTGAACTCCCTCTCCGAGCTGTACGAGGCGGTCCGCGAGCACGCCGAGGGGTTGGCTCCGGATGCCTGGGTACGAGGGTCCGGCTACGACCAGAACTTCCTCGAGGGCCACCCCACGGCCGAGGAACTCGATCGCGTGGCGGGCGGTCGACCGGTGATCCTCGAGCACGTCTCGGGCCACATGATGGTCGCCAACACACGGGCCTTCGAACTCGCCGGCTACTCGCGGCGCGAGGGCTTCCCCGAGATCGCGGGCGGCGGCATCCCCCGCGACAGCGACGGCCGCCCGCAGGGGCTTCTGCAGGAGTCGGCCATGGCCCCGATCTTCGCGCTCGTGCGGCCCATGGGACTCGACGAGGTGCAGCGCAACCTCGGGCTCGCGAGCGACCAGGCGCTGAGCTACGGTCTCACGTCGGTGACCGAGCCGGGCATCGGTGAGATCCGCATGGTCGGCAACAGCCCGCTCGACTACCACGCCTACCAGACCGCGGTCGAGCAGCACCAGCTGCGGGTGCGCACGACCCTGATGCCCTACATCACGGTGCTGCACCCCTTCTCGGATCTGCCGGACAAGCAGATGCTCGGCCTCGATCTCGGCATCCGCACCGGCCTCGGCGACGACATGCTGCGCGTGGGCCCGGTGAAGATCGTCGCCGACGGCTCGTTCATCGGACGCTCCGCCGCCATGCACGCGTGCTTCCACGGCGAAGCCGACAACTTCGGCGTGCTGCTGCACGAGCCCGAGGCACTGCGCGACTACATCGTCGGGGCGCACCGCGCCGGATGGACCGTGGCCACCCACGCGATCGGCGACCGCGCGATCACGCATGTGCTCGACGCGATCGAGCACGCGCAGAGCATCGCACCGCGGCCCGAGGTGCGGCACCGCATCGAACACTTCGCACTCGCGAGCGACGCCGACATCGCCCGGGCCGCCGCGCTCGGCGTCATCCCCGTGCCGCAGGGAGTCTTCGTCTCGGACTTCGGCGACGGCATGGCGGCCGCGGTCGATGCGGATCGACGCGACGACATCTATCGGGTCAAGTCGCTGGCGGATGCCGGGATCGTGCTCAACGGCTCGACGGACTCCCCGATCTCCGACGCGAACCCCCTCGTGTCGCTGCGCGACATGGTGCTGCGCCGCACGTCGAGCGGGGAGGTGCTCGGACCACGGGAGCGCGTGAGCATCGACGAGGCCGTGCGCGCCTACACCCACGGCTCGGCCTACGCCGTGGGGC
Organism: Microbacterium sp. C5A9; assembly: GCF_022627955.1. Taxonomy (GTDB): domain Bacteria; phylum Actinomycetota; class Actinomycetes; order Actinomycetales; family Microbacteriaceae; genus Microbacterium. Next base: position 345,954 of record NZ_JABXGD010000003.1, on the reverse strand, counting down.
AGGAGAAGAGCAAGGGCACGCTGAAGGCCGGCATGCTCGCCGACTTCATCGCCCTGAGCGACGACCTTTACGAGATCGCGCCCGAGCGGATCGCCGACCAGCAGGTCACCACGACGGTCGTCGGCGGCGAGGTCGTCTTCGGCGACGGGTCCTGATCGCGCTGCTATAGCCTCGGGAGACCGGGTTCCCTCAGAGCCCGGGTCCCATCAGAAGGGCGGACGGATGCGCAGCGTCTCAGACCAGACCATCGCCGAGCACGTCGCGTCGAAGGCCGCTACAGAGTGACCGGCGATGTGACCCCGAAGACGGTCGTGCTCACCGGCGCATCCGACGGCATCGGCGCAGCCTCCGCGCGCCAGCTCGCGGCATCCGGCCACCGCCTGATCCTGGTCGGCCGGTCGCCCGAGAAGACGCGCGCGGTCGCCGCCGACACCGGAGCCGAGTGGTTCACCGCCGACTTCGCCCGGCTCGATGACGTGCGCGAGCTCGCGACGAAGATCGCGGATGCCGTGGGCGACGACGGCATCGACGTGCTCGCGAACAACGCCGGCGGCATCTTCGGCGACCGGACCCCGACGGTCGACGGCTTCGAGAAGACGCTGCAGGTCAATCACCTGGCGCCGTTCCTGCTGACGAACCTGCTGCTGCCCCAGCTGCGCGCCGGTCACGCGGCGATCATCAACACGTCGAGCGTGGCCCACCGTCTGTTCGGCCGGATCGACATCGACGACCTCGACAACCACGAGAACTTCAGCGCGAACCGGGCCTACGGCGACGCGAAGCTCGCCAACGTGCTGTTCACCAAGAGCCTGCACGCGAAGTTCCACGACGAGGGGCTGACCTCGGTCGCCTTCCACCCCGGCACGGTGCAGACGAACTTCGCCTCGGACTCGAGCACCGTCATGCGGCTCGTCTATCGCACGCCGCTCAAGCACCTTCTGCTGATCAGCAGCGAGAAGGGCGGCAGCACGCTGAGCTGGTTCGTCGAGGGCACCCCGGACGAGACCTGGATCTCGGGCGCGTACTACGACGAGCGGGTGCTGACCCGCCGCGTGAACCCCCGCATCGAGGATGCCGCACTGGCCGAGGCGCTGTGGCAGAAGAGCGCCGAGCTGGTCGGGATCCCGGCCTCCTGACCGCATCCGGTCCGCGTGGATCCGGCGTCCAGCACGCAGGGGTATGCTGGCACATCGGGTCGTGTGACCCCTTCAGAGCGCGAGAGGCGGTGATGGCGATGTCCGGTGATAGTTGCGACGCCGCCTTCGTTGCGTCGCGTCTGACGGCATCCGTGCGTTGAGCTCCGGCTCCGCACCTGCACGTCCTGCTCCGCAGCCGTCGGCGGCGTCTTCCGCCCCCTGACGAATTCTGCGCACTCCCGACATGCCTCGGTGTGCGCCTGCGAGAACGGAGCCAGCCATGGCCCTCATCGACAACGGCGTGTACGTCCACGGACGTCGCGTGGAGACCCCGAAGAACCTCGACGAGACCTACCGGTCGCTCGATTCCCACGGCGGCATCGCGTGGATCGGCCTGTACCGGCCGAGCCCGCAGGAGGTGGCCTCGGTCGCCCGCGAGTTCGACCTGCATCCCCTCGCCGTCGAAGACGCGCTCTCGGGGCACCAGCGGTCGAAGGTCGAGCGCTACGGCGACACGCTCTTCGCCGTGCTGCGCCCCGCCCGGTATCGCGACGAGCAGGAGTCGATCGAGTTCGGCGAGCTGCACCTGTTCGTCGGACCCGACTTCGTCGTGACCATCCGCCACGCGGAATCGCCGGACCTCGCGGCCGTGCGCCGCCGCATGGAGGCGCACCCCGAGCTGCTCGCGATGGGACCGGAGGCCGTGTTCTACGCGATCCTCGACGAGGTCGTCGACGGCTACGAGCCGATCGTCACCGGGCTGCTCAACGACATCGACGAGATCGAGGACCAGCTGTTCGGCGACAGCGACGACGACGCCCTCTCGCGCCGCATCTACGAGCTCTCCCGCGAGGTCATCAACTTCCAGCGCGCGGTGCACCCCCTCGCCGGGATGCTGGAATGGCTGCGCCGCGGGTCGGAGAAGTACCGCATCGACGAAGAGCTGCAGCGGTCGCTGCGCGACGTGCTCGACCACGTCATCCGGGTGAACGAGCGCGTCGACTCGTTCCGCGCGATCCTCGAGAACGCCCTCACCGTGCACTCCGCCCTGGTCGCCCGGCGGCAGACCGAGGCGGGACTCGCACAGAACGACGAGATCAAGCGGATCTCGTCGTGGGCGGCGATCATCTTCGCGCCGACGCTCGTCGGCACGGTCTACGGCATGAACTTCGAGGGGATGCCGGAGCTCGGCTGGTCGTTCGGATACCCGATGGCGATCGGGGCCATGGCCGCCTTCGCGCTGGGACTGTTCGGGGTGTTCAAGTACAAGAAGTGGTTGTGACGTCGCCGGCGTGACACGCCCTCGGCGCTAGGCTCGAGGGCGTGTCGAACGCCGATTCCCCCGCATCCGCCGCCTCCGATCTCCGCCGCCTCGCCGAGTCCCTGGCGAGTGCCGAGCCGCTGAACTGGGTGATCACCGGAGATTCGATCACCCACGGGCTGGTGCACACGCACGGCGGCCGCAGCTACTCCGAGCACCTGCACGAGCTGATCCGCGGCGAGCTCGGGCGCACGCGAGACATCGTGCTCAACTCGGCGATCAGCGGGCACCGACTGCCCGACATCCTCGGCGACTTCGAGCGGCGCGTGGCCGGGTGGCGTCCCGACGTCGTCACTCTGATGATCGGCACGAACGACATGTCGACCCAGCAGGGCAGCCCGTTCGTCGAACCGGCGGCGTTCGCGGCATCCCTCCGCGAGTTCGTGGCGCGCGTGCGCACACTCGGCGCGATCCCCGTGCTGCAGACACCGCCCTCGATCGACGCCGCCAACGCGCCGGGCCGCGAGCGGCTCACGGAGTTCGCGGACGCCGTGCGCGAGGTGGCCGCGAGCGACGACGTGATCCTCGTCGACCAGCACGCGCGCTTCACCGAGCTCGGCGGCGGCGGAGTGCCGTGGGGCCTGATGAACGACCCCTTCCACCCGAACGCCGCCGGCCACGCCGCACTGGCCCTCGAGCTCGCCACGACGCTCGGCCTGAGCCCCGCCACATCGCGGACGCTCCCGCTGCTCGACGCGCAGGTGCGCGCCGCGCGCCTCGTCTGAGATCCCACCCCTTCACGCCTCAGCACGAACAGGCCTGATCGCGCGCGGTGCCGGCAGTGCCGCCGCTGACGCGCGCCTTCCTGCTGCGCCGTGATCGATGAGCCCTCCGACGATCCGGAGAAGTTCAGTATTCGGTGTTGCTAAGTACCGGTGCTCGGTGTTACTTTGTACCGGTACCCAGCAACACTGAGTACCGGATACGACGGAACGAGGCTCTCATGGGCAAGCAGATGACCGAGATGCTCAAAGGCACCCTGGAGGGCATCGTCCTGGCTCTCCTCGCCGAGCAGCCGGCCTACGGATACGAGATCACCACCCGCATCCGCGATCACGGCTTCACCGAGATCGCCGAGGGCACGATCTACGCCCTGCTCGTGCGCGTCGAGCAGAAGAAGCTCGTCGACGTCGAGAAGGTCCCGAGCGAGAAGGGACCTCCCCGCAAGGTGTACTCGCTGAACGCGGCGGGCACCCAGGAGCTCGAGGAGTTCTGGAAGACCTGGAACTTCCTCGCGCAGCACATCGAACGACTCAACACGGACACCCATCACATCGACAGCACCACGAACGAGGAGAACTGACCATGGCCGCAAAGTGGATCGAAGCGCTCACCGGATCGCTCGAGCAGAAGAAGCAGTACCGCGATGCGAAGAAGCGCATCGACGCCCTCCCCGAGCCGTACCGCACGGTCGCCAACGCCCAGCACCGCTACACGATGTACTACGGGGGCATCACCGCCGGCGACACGCTCGTGCAGATCTTCCTCGACCTCGCCGACCTGTGGGAGCGCGCCGCCATCGACGGCACCCCGATCGACGACATCGTCGGAGACGACCCCGTCTCGTTCGCCGAGACCTACGCCGAGGCGTACGGCGGAACCCAGTGGATCGACAAGGAGCGCGCCCGCCTCATCAAGGCGGTCGACGACGCGACAGAACGGGAGAACCGATCATGAACGCCTCCGCCGCCATCAGCGTCCGCGGCATCGAGAAGTCCTACGCCGACCTGCACGTCCTCCGCGGCGTCGACTTCGAGGTGCAGAAGGGCTCGATCTTCGCCCTCCTCGGCTCGAACGGCGCGGGCAAGACCACCATGATCCGCATCCTCTCCACCCTGCTGCGGTCGGACGCCGGCACGGTCACCGTGCAGGGGGTCGACGTCGCCGCCGACCCGCTCGCCGTGCGGCAGCGGATCAGCCTCACCGGGCAGTTCGCCGCCGTCGACGAGATCCTCACCGGACGGGAGAACCTCATCCTGGTCGCCCGGCTGCGTCACCTGCCGGAGGCCGCGAAGGTCGCCGACGACCTGCTCACCCGCTTCCGGCTGACGGATGCCGGCGGCCGCAAGGTCGGCACGTACTCCGGCGGCATGCGGCGGCGCCTCGACATCGCCATGAGCTTGGTCGGACACCCCGAGGTGATCTACCTCGACGAGCCGACCACCGGCCTCGACCCCGAGGCCCGCATCGAGGTGTGGGCCGTGATCACGGAGCTCGCGACCACTGGCACCACCGTGCTGCTCACGACGCAGTACCTCGACGAGGCCGAGCATCTGGCCGACCGCATCGCGATCCTCCACGAGGGCCGGATCATCGCGAACGGCACCCTCGCCGAGCTCAAGCGCCTGCTGCCCGCCGCGAAGGTCGAGTACGTCGAGAAGCAGCCCACCCTCGAGGAGATCTTCCTCACCCTCGTCGGCACCCCGTCGACGACAGAGTCCGGAACGGAGGCCGCAGCATGAGCACGCACTTCGTCGCCGACACCGCGACGCTCACCGGCCGCTCGATGCGGCACATCTTCCGCAGCACCGACACCATCATCACCACCGCGGTCACCCCGATCGCCCTGATGCTGCTGTTCGTGTTCGTCTTCGGAGGGGCGCTCCAGCAGAGCATCGGCTCGGAGAACTACGTCAACTACCTGCTCCCCGGCATCCTGCTGATCGCCGTGGCATCCGGCATCGCGTACACCGCCTACCGGCTGTTCAACGACCTGCAGAGCGGCATCTTCGAGCGCTTCCACTCCATGCCGATCGCCCGATCGAGCGTGCTGTGGGCCCACGTGCTCACCTCGCTGGTCGCGAACGGCATCACGCTGGCGATCATCTTCGCGGTCGGGTTCCTGCTCGGCTTCCGCACGGGAGCGGGTCCCCTCGCGTGGCTAGCCGTGATCGGCATCCTGCTGCTGTTCACCCTGGCGCTCACGTGGCTCGCGATCATCGCCGGACTCAGTGCCAAGACGCTCGACGGGGCGACGGCGTTCTCGTACCCCCTGATCTTCCTGCCGTTCATCAGCTCGGCCTTCGTGCCCACCGAGACGATGCCCGGCCCCGTGCAGTGGTTCGCCGAGAATCAGCCGGTCACGTCGATCGTGAACACCATCCAGGCGCTGTTCGCCGAGCAGCCCGTCGGCACCGACATCTGGGTCGCGCTGGCCTGGTGCGTCGGCATCCTGATCGTCGCCTACGTGTTCGCCATCATCGCCTACCGCAAGAAGGTGCGTTGATCGTCTGCAGTGAGACGGAACGCTCCGTCCGGGCCCCGCGCCCGGACGGAGCGTTTCGCCGCGCTCGGCGTGGCGACGTCAGCGTCGTGGTCGATCATCGACCTTGACCAGCGTGCGCCCGCGAAGGGTGAACACAGCACCGTCTTCATCGACGTTCAGGTGAGGTCCGCTGTACCAGCCGCCGTTGATGCCCGGTACGACGGTCGTCACCGCGAAGGTGCGAGGGTCGATCCGGAAGAGGTTCGTGTCGGAGACCCCGTAGATCACACCTCGGGCCGCCTTCATCGCGGCGAAGCCGGGACCGAGCGCGGCGAGGTCGCCTGTGTGGACGACCTCACGGCGCGGACGGTCGATCACCACCAGCGCACCCTTGATCGTGAGGGCGAAAAGGTGCCGTCCGTGCGCGGCGAGGGCGGCGATTCCGTTCGACGCGCCCGTCTCCACCCGCCAGAGCTCCCGGTGCGCCACCGGATCCCATGCGACGATCGTGCCGCGAGGTCCGGCCTTCTGCGCGTTGTCGCCACCGAGGTACGCGACGCCGTCGACCGCCACCACAGCACGCACCAGCTGCACGTCGTCGATCGGATTGATCGCATGGGTGCTCTCACCCGTCTTCGGATCGAACGTCCACAGCGAGCCACCGCCCTCGGTGTCGGCCTGCGCCGCCACGAGCAGCAGCCGATTGCAGTCATCCCAGTGGGTGTCCAGCGGACGATTCTGCGCGGTCGGGAAGGAGGCCACGCGGCGGATCGGCTCTGCTGAGCGGGGGTCGTACGCCCAGATCCCCTGCGAGTTGTACTGGCCGGTGTAGAGCACGCCGCCGATCACCTCGGCATCCTTCGCCTCTCCGGGCGCGCGGAGATTCACCGCACCGCCGCGTCGCAGATCGTGGCGGGCGATGCCGCCGTTGCCGCCGACGTAGGCGAAGCCGGCACCGACCGCGATGCCCATGCAGGTCTGCGCGCTCACCGGCGCACCGGCCGTGCCGAGGTCGTACTCGCCTCGCAGCGCACCGGCGGCGTCGAGCGCAGCGACGAAGCCGTAGCCCGAGACCACGACCAATCCGTCATCCCGGGCGTCGAGCCCCCAGATCTCCCCGAGGTCTCTCGTCACGGGGAGCTGCTGCACGGCAGCCTCACCCGGCGTCCACCGCACCACACCGGCGTCGTTCGCGCAGAAGACGTCGTCACCCAGAACGGCGAAGTTCTTGGCCGTGGTGCCGATCGACGTCACTGCGCGGTACGACGCGTGATCGGCGAGCGAGATCTCGGCGAGCTTCGACGGCTCGGTCGAACCGGCGGACGACACGAGAAGCCGGTCACCGGAGACCGTGAGGTCGCGGATGCTGGGGTCATTCACCATCTCCACGGGCGTGATGTCGGAGAAGGTCCCCGACGCGCGATCGAACGCGTAGAGCGCCGCCCTGCTCGTGCCCGCTCCGCCCCCGAGCGTGCTGCCGGCCCCGAAGAACACCGTCTGATCTGTCGCCGCCACAGCCCGAGCGAGAGTCGCGTTCGCGTCGGGCACGCCGAGACTCGTGACCGCCCCGGAAGACGGGTCGTACTGCCACAGCGCGGGAGCGCCCGTGCCGCCGCCTCCGACCGCGAAGACGGTGCCGTCGGACGAGACGGCGAGGTCTCGCACATCGCGGTCTCCGATGCGTCCGATCGCCACCGCGGGCGAGGCGAGGTCGCTCAGGTCCCAGCGATACAGATTGTTGGCACTCGCGGCCTTCTGCAGGATGCCGGCGTAGAGCACCTTGCGCACGGGATCCACCGCGAGCGCCTGGATGCTGTGACCGGTCGCGAGCGTGGTCGAGTGCGTGACCGTGGCCGATGCGACATCGAAGGCGAGGATGCCGGTCGGCTCGAGGTTGCGCGACCCGATGTAGCAGACACCGTCGAGCAGCACTCCGCTCATCAACGAGTACTGCATGATTCCGGGCCCGATCTCGGTGATCGTGGTACCGGTGCGACCAGCGGGGAAGAGCGAGGGTGTGGCACTCGCCGACTGCGCCGATCCGACTCCGGCCGCAGCCGCGAGCAGACCACCGGCACCGGCGAGGAGGACGGTCCGTCTGGTCATCTTCAGGGGTTCGGACATGGTGGCTCCGTGCTTCGTCGTCGAATGATGGGGAGGCGTCGGGTCAGGCGGTGATGGCGAGCAGTTCGGGCTCGATCTCGTGTGCGAGCGGTTCGCCCCGCGCGATCCTGCGCAGCTCGTCGAGCATCGCTTCCGACAACCGCTCGAGTTCGACCCCGTAGGACCCCGCGATGTGCGGAGTGAGCAGCGCATGATCGGACGTGTAGAGGGGGTGATCCGGCTCGAGGATCCACGGCACGGTGACGTCGAGAATCGCGAACAGCTCACCCGCGAGCACTCGCCGCGTGAGGGCGTCCTGATCGATGATCTCTCCGCGCGCGGTGTTCACCAGAGTCGCGCCGCGCGGCATCAGATCGATGCCGGCGGCATCCACCAGATCGATCGTCGACGGCAGCGACGGGGCATGCACCGAGACGACACGGCTCGTACGCAGCAGCTCGTCGAGCGCGACGGAGGTGACGCGCAGCTCCGCCGCGTCCGCCTCGGTCAGGTACGGGTCGTAGACCACGACCTCGAACGAGTATGCCCGCAGCATCCCGATGACGATCCGGCCGATCTTCGACGCCCCGATGATGCCGATGCGCTGACCGTAGTTGCCGAGATCCGGGAACGACGCCTCGATGTCGAACTCCTCCTGCACCCGGCGATAGTGGCGGGCGATCGGGAGCACCTGCTTGCCCGCCAGCACGATCATGGCGACGGCGTACTCGGCGACGGGCACGGCGTTGGCGCCGGCGGCCGAGCTGACCCGCACTCCGCGCTCGATCACGCACGGGTCGAGGTAGGGCTTGACCGTTCCCGCTGCATGCAGCACCGCCTCCAGGCGGGGCGCTGCGTCGAGCACCGCAGCGTCGATTCGCGGTGCGCCCCAGCCCGTCACGAGGACCTCGACCCGAGCGAGCACCGAGCGTGCATGGTCGGAGGTGTACTCGGTGAGGATGCCGGCGATGTCGGCCGCGGCGGCGTAGTCGCGCATGACCCGTTCGGGGAACACGCGGCCACGCACCGAGTCGGTCATGGCGAAGGCGATCACCGGCCGGCGCACGCTCATTTGACGCTCCCCGCCGACAGGCCGGATCGCCAGAAGCGCTGCAGCATCACGAACGCGACGATCAGCGGGATCACCGAGACGAACGATCCTGCGATCACGAGGGTCGAGAACTCGGGGTTCTGCTGCACCTGGCTCTGCCACAGCGCGATGCCGACGCTGGAGGGGAACAGATCACGGTCCTGCAGCATGATCAGCGGGAGCATGAAGTTGTTCCAGATGCCCACGAACTGGAAGAGAGCGATCGTGACGAATCCGGGGACCAGCATCGGCAGCCCGACCTGCAGGAAGCTGCGGATGGGGCCCGCACCGTCGACCCTCGCGGCCTCGAGCGTCTCGGCGGGCAGGTAGCCCGACGAGAACACCCGCGCCAGGTAGACGCTGAAGGGGTTGCAGAGCGTGGGGATGAGCACCGCCCAGATCGTGTTGGTGAGTCCGATGGATGCGGCGAGCAGGTACAGCGGGATGACCGTGGCGGTGTTCGGGATCAGGACTCCCACGAGCACCGACGCATAGAGCCCCCGTTTGCCGCGGAACTCGAACTTGTCGAACGCGTAGCCGGCCATGAGCGACACGAACCCACCGACGACGGCTCCGATTCCCGCGTAGAGGATGCTGTTCGCCAGCCACCGGAGGAAGATCCCGTCGTCCTGTGCCAGCAGCCGCTGCAGGTTGGCGACGAGGTCGGTGCCGAAGGCGAAGGCGTTGCCCGAGTAGAGGTCGCCGGCATCCTTGGTCGCGGCGAACACCAGCCAGAGCAGCGGCAGCACCATGTAGGCCGAGCCGAGGACGAGCAGTCCGTTGACACCGACCTTCGCTGCGGTGCGGCTGGTGGCGCGCGGGCGGTGCGAGCGGATCGGCTTCACGGGGGTCGGCGTCTGCGAGGCAGGGCGGTCGATCACGGCGGTCATCGCGTCGGCTCCTTCGAGGTGAATCGGGTGACGACCCACGACAGCAGGCCGGCGAGCAGGGCGAGGATGATCGAGGCGGCGGCTGCCTGGGGCAGGTTGTTGCGGTTGAACGCCGCGTCGTACGCCCACATGTTCGGCACCCAGGTGCTGGTCACCGCCGTCGTCGCAGAGGACAGGATCTTCGGCTCGGTGAACAGCTGCAGCGAGCCGATCACGGTGAAGAGCAGCGCGACGCCCAGAGCCGGCCAGACGAGGGGCGTCTTGATCGACAGAGCGGTGCGGATCTCGCCTGCGCCGTCGACCCTCGCGGCCTCGAGGATCTCGCGCGGCACCGCCTGCAACGCCGTGAAGAGGATGATGACGTTGTAACCCGCCCACTCCCACACCGCGATGTTGACCATCGAGGGGAGCACGAGTTGCACCGAGAGGAAGTCGATCCCGATGCCGCCGGATTCCAGCGCCTTCACGATCGGGCTGACGCCGGGGGTGTAGAGGTACGCCCAGATCAGCGCGGCGATCACGCCAGGCACCGCGTGCGGCAGGAACAGCAGCAACTGGAAGGCCCGCTTCGCGTAGGCGACGGCGGAGTCGAGCAGCAAGGCGAGCACGAGCGCGACCGCGAGCAGCGTCGGGACGTAGAGCAGGCAGTAGATCGCCAGGCGCCCGAAGCCGTCGGTGAAGGTCGTGTCGCTCAGCACCTCGACATAGTTGCCGAGTCCCACGAACTCGACCGTCGCTCCGCCGAAGCCGAGCCCACTGCGCCGTTCGGCGAAGAGGCTCATTCCGATCGCGTAGATCACCGGGGCGATCATCGTCAGTGCGAAGAGCACGAAGAAGGGGATCAGGAACACGGATGCCGTGCGTCCGCCCGTTCCTGGAATCGTCTTCCTTCGCGTGCGCCTCGTGGCGGATGCCTGAGTCGTCATGGTCTGTGTCCTTCGCTCCGGACCGTCGGGCGGGTGCGCTTCAGCGCCCGCCCGACGATGCATGGGCTATTCCTTGATGTCGAGGCCGAGCTTCTCGAGCCCGCCGACGGTGGCCTTCTGGGTGGATGCCAGTGCGTCGCTCAATGTCGGAGACGTGGTGACGGAGTCCTTGAGCGCCGTCGCCGTGAGGTCGTACTTCGGGCCCCAGGCCCACGGACCGAGGTCAGCGGATGCCTCATCGAAGACCGCGTAGATGTCGTTCGCGTAGTAGTCGGTCGGGGCGACGGATGCGGCGACGTCATTGAGCCCGGGATAGGCCAGGTACGCCGTGCCCACGGCACCTCGCGCCTCGATCGCCTCGGGAGAGGTGACGAGCCACTCGAGGAAGACCGCGGCCGCGGCCGCGTTGTCGGAGTTCTCGGGGATCGCGAAGCTGGTCCCTCCGCTCAACGCGCTCGTCGGCTCGCCGTCCCACGACGGTGGTGCGGCGGCGACCCACTTCCCGGCCTGTCCCGATGCCTCGGTGCGGGTCTTCAACGCGGAGGCGCTCCACGATCCACCCACCCATGCGTTCACGACGCCGTTGTTCAGGTCGGCGGTCCATTCGTCGCTGAACCCGAGCTGCTTCTTGACCAGGCCCTCGTCGATCAGACGCTGCCAGTAGTCGGCGACCTCCTGCGAAGTCGAGTCGTCGACGCCGACCTTCCAGCTGTCGTCCTCGACGCTGAACCACTCGGCTCCCGCCTGCCACGACATCGGGGCGAGCTGCGGCTCGTTCGTGAAGAAGCTCGTGAGATAGGCGTCGGGGTTCACCGCTTTGACGGCGCGTGCCGCCTCTTCGAACTCGTCCCACGTCGTGGGCACCTCGACGCCCGCCGCCTCGAGCACGTCCTGTCGATACCAGATGACCATCGGCGGGGCGTCGTATGGGAGGGCGTAGGCCGCGTCGCCGAACGACACGAGGGTGCGCACCTGCTCGTCGTACTCGCCCAGCACATCGTCCGAGACCAGGTCGTCGAGGGGTGCGAGCTGCTCCGCCGCCACGAATCCGGGGAGCCGGTCGTATTCGATGCCCACGACGTCGGGCCCGCTTCCGGATTCGATGGCTGCGGAGAGCTTGGTGTAGCCGCCGTTCGCCCCGTTCGGGATCTCCTCGAACTTCACGGTGATGTCGTCCTGGCTCGCATTGAAGGCGGCGGCGACATCGGACATGCCGCTCAGGAACGACCAGAAGGTGACCTCGCCCTTCGGGGTGTCCGTCGGCACCGGCTCAGCAGCCTGTCCACCGGCGGCGCATCCCGCGACGAGGACGGAGGTGGCTGCGAGTGCCACCGCGGAAAGGGACGTTCGACGCAGGGACATCGCTGGTTCTCCTTTGAATCGTTGACCGTGCGAGTTCGATCATTCGTCACACGGCACGATTCACCAACCGCAGGGGCCGGTTTCTAACAGAACCTAACAATCAGAGGAGGCGGAGCGTCGATTCCCGCACCACGAGCGCGGGAAGCAGGGCCATGCGCACAGGAGCGTGAACGGTTCGCGGCGCCTGGCGAAGGCGATCGACGCACAGACGCAGTGCCGCGTGACCGAGCTCGTGCCTCGGCGGCGCCACGGCGGTGAGCGGCACCGTCGCGAAGGCGGCGACCTCGTCGTCGTAGGCCACGACCGCGAAGTCCTCCGGCACCCGCAGCCCCCGCTCGAGCACCAGATCGAGGAACGCCATCGCGTCGGCATCGCCGAGCAGGATCGCCGCCGTGATCCCCTCCGCAAGGCAGTCGTCGAGGAGTGCGCGCAGTTCGACGATATTGGCATTGTCGCCGATCTGCGGATGCGAGAGATCTCGACGCAACGCCCGCCCCGCGGCCGGACCGAGAGCGGCCACCGCACGCCGGAATCCGGTATCCAATCCGGACACCGTCGCTGCGGGACGCGCAGCGAGTGCGATCCCGAGATGCCCCTGCTCGGCGAGGTGGCGCACGGCGACCTCGGCGCCGTGCGCGTGGTCGGTGCGCACCCACTCGAGCCTTCCTGCGAGCGGGTCATCGACCGACCTCTCGACCATCACCACGGGAAGGGCCGCCGCGGACAGCATCCGATGCAGCGCGGAATCCTGCACGAGAGTGTCCTGCGGCGTGATCATCAGAGCATCCACACCGCTGGCGATCAGCCGTTCCGCCTGCCGCAGCTCCTCCTGCTCGGAGTAGTTCGACGCGCCGACCACGAGCCGACAGTGGGCTTCGTGCGCCGCCTCGCTCGCGCCGCGGATCACGTCGGGGAAGTAGTAGCGGGTGGTCGGGACGATCATTCCGATCGTCGCCACCGGACGCGGCCTGGCGGTACCCCGATCGGCATCGCGGGACTGCTGCTGCGCGACAGCCGGCGAGATCGCCCCTCCGTGCACGCGCACGAGGAGACCGCGTCCTTCGAGGGTGACGAGGTCACGCCACAGCGTCATGGGCGTCACCCCGAGTCGCGCGGCGAGTGCGGCACTCGACAGCGAGCCGCGCATCTCGAGCTCACGAAGGATCGCATCGTGGCGCGCGGCAGCGGGCATCGTTCCTCCGTCACGGGCTCTCGAACTCGACAGCACCTAACCCTAGTCGCGGGCGTCTGCGGCGCCCGCGCACACGCGTCAGGCGGCGAACACGGCGATGGGCGGAGGATCCTCCACAGATCCTCCGCCCATCGGCGAGATGCCCGCCCCACGCGCGGCGAGCGACGCGGGGCGATCAGCGTCGAGTCAGTCGACCACCCAGTCGAACTCGCCGCCGTGCTCCTCGAGCCAGGCATCCACGGCTTCGGCCTCGCGGCCCTCGCCGTACTCGTTGACGACCAGGTCCTCGAGCGACCCGTACTGCGCGTCGTCGAGCTTGATCTGCTCGATCAGCGCGGCCGCCTCGGGGAACTCCTCCGCGAAGCCCTTGGTGCCGAGGAAGTGCAGCCCCTCGGCCTCGCCCATCGCGCCCTTCGGGTCTTCGAGGTCCTTCACCGGGAAGGCGTCGTTGGCCCAGAACGGACGCCACAGCGTCACGACGATGTCCTCCTGCTTCTCGGTCGCCGACTTCAGCTCGGTGAGCATCGCGGCGGTCGAGGAGGTGACGAGCTCGTACGAGCTGTCGAGGCCGTACTCGGGCATCATCTTCTGGGTCTGCCCGGTGAGGCCGGCACCCGGCTCGATCCCGTAGATCTTGCCGTTGAACTGGCTGGACGCCGCCGCGAGCTCGTCGATCGAGTCGATGTCGGTGTACTCGGGCACCGCGATCGTCAGCTTCGCGTTGTCGTAGTAGGTGCCGAGGTCCTCGATGTTGTCGCCGTACGTCTTCATGTACTCGGCGTGCGTGATCTCGGGCCAAGCCGACGGGAACACGTCGACGTCGCCCTGCGCGAGGCCCGTGTACAGCGGCCCCGCCTCGGTCAGCGTCTTGAGCTCGACCGTGTAGCCGGCCTTCTCGAGCTGGTCCTGCAGCAGGTACGCGGTGCTGAGCCCGTCGGTCCACGACGGAAGGAAGCCGAGCGTGATCGTGCCCTTGTCGCCGCCACCGCCGCTCGACCCTCCGCCGAACTCGGTGGTGCCGCCGGCGCCGTCGCTCGCACAACCGGCGAGCGCGAGGGATGCCACGGCGCCGAGCGCCGCGAGCGAGATGATCCTGTTCTTACGCATTCTGAAGCTCCTTCTCCTCGGCGACCGCCGTCGTCTCGGCAGCGGATGCCGTCGGCGCGACCGCCGCGGCCGCACGCTGCTGCGCACGACGGGTGTTGATCAGCGCGAGCAGCGAGCCCGGGTTGCGGCCGAGCGTGCCGAGCGCCGCGGTGACGCGGTCGAGGAAGACCGCGATGAGCACGACGCCGAGACCGGCCTCGACTCCCTTGGCGATGTTGACGGTCGAGATCGCCTCGACGACCATCTTTCCGAGGCCGTCGGCGCCCGCCATGCCGGCGATGACAGCCATCGACAGCGCGAGCATGATGACCTGGTTGACTCCGGCGAGGATGGTGGGCATGGCCAGCGGCAGCTGGATGCCGCGCAGGATCTGCCCCGGCTTCGCACCGAAGGCCTGTCCGGCTTCGACGGTCTCGGAGTCGACTCCGCGGATGCCGAGCTCGGTGAGGCGCACGCCCGGAGGCAGCGCGAAGATCACCGTGGCGACGAGACCGGGGACGACGCCGATGCTGAAGAACACGATCGCGGGGATCAGGTACACGAACGCCGGCATCGTCTGCATGAAGTCGAGCACCGGCTTGAGCACCGCTCGCACGGTGGCGTTGCGCGCCGACCAGATGCCGAGCGGGATCGCGATGAGCACCGCGACGAGAGCCGCGACGAGCACGAGCGCGAGCGTCTGCATCGCGGGCACCCACAGCCCCATCGCGACGATCAGCGTGAACGACACGACCGTGCCGATCGCGAGCTGCCACGAGCGCACCAGCCACGCGATGAGCGCGGCGATGACGATCACGACGTAGAAGTACGGCAGCAGCAGCAGGAACGTGAGTCCCTCGACGAGCGAGGTCACGATGAGCGAGATCACATCGAGAAGGCCGTCGAGATTGGTCTTGATCCAGTCGACGCCCGAGGCGACCCAGCTTCCGAGGGGAAGGCGGAATCCGTCCATCAGCGCACCTCCTCCGTGGTCGTCTGCGTTTCGTCTCGGTGCTGCGCTGCTCGCTCGGCCGGGGAGTCGGCCGTCCATCCGTCGTCGAGGACGGCATCGATCTCGGCCTGCGGCATCGGCAGGAGCGGCAGGGTGAGCTCGCCGGTCGCGCCGGGGCCGGGGCCCAGGGCGGCGAGCAGGGTGATGCGCGGGATGACGCCGGTCAGGCGACCCGAGGCATCCACCACCGCGAGCGGCAGCGGCGACTCGACCGAGGGGATGAAGAGGTTCATGAGGACCTCGTCCTCGCTCACGCTCTGCGGCACGGGCTTGAGGATCGAGTCGAGGGTCGAGACGCCCTTGCGCACGAGCTTGACCGCGTCACGGTCGGTGACGATGCCGAGCAGTCGGCGGTCGCGACCGGTGACATAGGTCGCCGACATGAACGCGTCGCGCATCTGGCGCAGGGCCGTGCGGGGTCCCGCGGTCTCGGCGACGACGGGGCGCGGACGCTCCATGACGTTGCCGGCGGTGAGCACGCGCGCACGATCGACGTCCTGCACGAACTGCTCGACGTAGTCGTTCGCCGGGTCGGTCAGGATGTCCTCCGGCGTGCCGATCTGCACGATGCGGCCGTCGCGCATCACCGCGATGCGGTCGCCCAGGAACATGGCCTCGTTGAGGTCGTGCGTGATGAACACGATGGTCTTCTGGAACTTCTCCTGCAGCTCGAGCAGCTGCTCCTGCATCTCGCGACGGATCAGCGGGTCGAGGGCGCTGAACGCCTCGTCCATCAGCAGGATGTCGGTGTCGGCGGCGAGGGCGCGGGCGATGCCGACGCGCTGCTGCATGCCACCGGAGAGCTCGGACGGCAGCTTCTCGGCCTGACCCTCGAGGCCGACCAGAGACAGGATCTCCTCGGCCTTCTTCAGACGCTCGGCCTTGCCGACGCCCTTCAGCTCGAGGGGGTAGGCGACGTTCGCGGCGACCGTGCGGTGCGGCAGCAGTGCGAAGTGCTGGAAGACCATCGAGATGCGGTCGCGGCGGATCTCGCGGAGCCGGCCGGCGGGGATGCCGGTGATCGAGTCGCCGTTCACGACGACCGAACCGTCGGATGCCTCGTGCAGGCCGTTGAGCATGCGGATGATGGTGGACTTGCCGGAGCCGGAGAGCCCCATGATCACGAAGATCTCGCCCTTGTTGACTGTGAAACTCGCGTCGATGACGGCGGCGGTTCCGGCGTCGCCGACCTCGGCTCTGCTCTCACCGGCCTTCAGTCGACGGACGGCGGCGCTCGGACTCTTGCCGAACACCTTGTACAGATTGCGCGCTTCTAGAGCGATTTCGGACACGTTTCCCCCGCGGCTCGGCGGTGCGGCTGAGCCTGCTTCGGTTACGCCCGGGTGATGATCTCAGGGCCGTTTCGAGTGCATGCTGTGGCGGCGCGGACGGCGGATTTCGGATCCGCCGCGATAGAGCATCGACCGTACGCCCACGCCTCTTCGCAGCACAGCTCATCGAAAGAAGGACGTGGCCGCGGACTGGTCTTCGGACCGTCAGGCCCGCAGACCAACGTAACGAAATGGCCGGTCAGGGGCAAATCCGCCATTCCGATCGTCGTTCAGTTTCCACGGCTGACCGGGGGATTGCGCGGGTTTCGGCCACGCGCCCACGGCCGGGCGTGGCGACGGTCCGTCGCCCTTGTCGACGGGGCCCGTCAGCGCCGGATGCTGCGCGCCACCGTGAACTTCGGAGTGCGCTCGACCTGCTCGGTGGGGCCGACGAGGCGCGTCACCTCGGCGCGATATCCGAGCGACGAGTTGTAGACCGTGAAGAGCGCGCCGCCGGGGCGGAGGATGCGGGCTGCGGCCTCGAACAGACGCGTCGCCGCGCCGGTGTGCACACTGCTGCCGAGGTGGAACGGCGGGTTGAGCAGCACGACGTCGGCACTCGCGTCGGCGAGCTCGGATCCTGCGTCGTCGTGCATGACGGCGACGCGGTCGGCGATCCCGTTCGCGATCATCGTGCCGCGGGCGGAGGCGACGGCCGCGGCCGACCGATCAGTGGCGACGACCTGCGCCTCCGGGTGACCGAGCGCGTACGACGCGGCGAGCGCGCCGGTTCCGCAGCCCAGGTCGACGACGATCGGACCAGGGCCCGACTGCTCAGCGGGCGCACCCGGGCCGAGTGGCGAGTCCTCGGCGCGGAGCACCCCGAGCAGCACTCGTGTGCCGATGTCGAGACGTGCGCCCGCGAACGCGCCGCCGTGTGCGACAAGCGTCAGCCCGTCGTGCTGCGCCGTCACCGGAAATGGAGGCGTGACCGGCACCTCTTTCGGCTCCGACGCCACGACCAGGCGGGACTTGCGTTCGGCCAGCTTGGCCTGCACCTGCCCGAAGCTGCGTCCGAGCACCTCGTTCTGCGCGATGGTCATGTGCTTCACACGGCCACCCGCGACGAGCACCACATCGGGCGCCGCCCAGCGGGCCACGGCGTCGGCGATCTCCTCGAGTTCGGCGAGCGCCTTGGGCAGCTGCAGCAGCACGAGCCGGGCACCGTCGAGCAGCGATGCATCGAGCTCGTGCGATGAGAATCCGGCGAGCCCGAGCTCGTCGGCGTTGCGAGCGAGCGCGCGGCGTCCGGTCGCGAGGTCCTGGTGCACGCGGATGCCGTCGAGTCCGGCATCCGTCAGCGCGAGGGTGATCGCGCCGTACTCGTCGCCGATGACCGCGACCTCCCGCCCGTCGATCCCGAGAGACAGCGCGCGCTCGACGAGCAGAGCGTCGGTCGCGTCGTGGGCCTGCAGGTTGTCGGCCTCGACGTCGGGCCAGCGGCGCAGGCGGCTGTAAGGGAAGTCCACCCCTCCAGGCTAGAGCGCCGCCTCTTGACACAGGCTGAACATATGTTTAGTCTCCTGTACATGCGTTCAGCTTCGGATGATCTCACCGCTCGGGCCCGAATTCGCGACACGGCCATCGTCGCCTTCGCTCGCGACGGGTACGACGGCGCGAGCATGCGCGGCATCGCCAAGGAGGCCGGCGTGAGCCCCGCGCTGATCGTCCATCACTTCGGCGACAAGAACGCCCTGCGCACCGAGTGCGACGAGCACGTGGTCGGGGTCTTCACCGACGAGGAGCACGACCTCATCCAGGCGCCGACCCGCGATCGCATCCGTACCGCCCTGCATGACCTCGACCGCTACGGCCCCTACATCGACTACCTGTCGCGCATGCTCGTCGACGGCTCGCCCGCCGCCGATCGGCTCTTCGACAGCTTCCTCGCCAGCACGCGCGACGTGCTCGACGAGCAGCGCGCCGCGGGCATGCTCGAGCCGATGAGCGACCTCGAGATGACCACGCTGCTCGTGACCCTGATCGGCCTCGGCCCGGTCGTGATGCGTACCCAGATCGCGCGCGCCCTGGGCACCGATCAGCTGAGCCCCGCGGGCCTGATCCGCACCACGCTGCCGACCCTCGAGCTTCTGACACACGGCATCTACGCGACGACCGCGCTGCTCGACGGCGCTCGTGGCGCACTCGCCACGGAGGCACCCACCACGGAAGGAGACGCATCATGACCGACACCATCGAGATCGACCGTCTGCACAAGCGCTACGGCAGCCGCGTCGCGGTGCACGAGCTCGACCTGCACGTGCGACCAGGCACCGTCTTCGGGCTCATCGGCCCGAACGGCGCGGGGAAGACGACGACGCTGCGCACGCTCGTCGACATCATCCGCCCCTCGTCGGGCACCGTGCGCATCCTCGGTGAGGACCCTCGTCACGGCGGCGCCGCCCTGCGACGTCGCATCGGCTACGTGCCGGGCGAGCTGCACCTCGAAGGCCGGGCGAGCGGGCACCGCACCCTGTCGTTCTACGCCCAGGTCTCGGGCACGCGCGACTCGGCCGCCACCCTGCGCACCGCCCGCGACCTCGCCGACCGTCTCGGACTCGACCTCTCCCGCCCCGTGCGCACGCTGTCGAAGGGCAACAAGCAGAAGGTCGGGCTCATCCAGGCGTTCATGCACCGGCCGGAGCTGCTGATCCTCGACGAACCCACCAGCGGGCTCGATCCCCTGGTACAGCGGGAGTTCCTGCAGATGGTGCGCGAGGCGAAGGATGCCGGACAGACCGTGCTGCTGAGCTCGCACGTGCTGAGCGAGATCCAGCAGGCCGCCGACGAGGTCGCGGTGCTCGCGAACGGACGGGTGGTCGCCGACGGCGACGTCGCCTCGCTGCGCCTGGGGTCGATCCGCCGGGTGCGCGCCGAGCTCGCGACGACGGACGCCGCCGCGGCCCGCGCCGATTTCGATCGGGTTCCGGGGCTCACGGGTCTCGAGGTGCAGGATGCCGACGGCATCCTGCGCCTGTCGGGGACGATCGACGGCGCGATCGATCCGTTCATCAAAGCCCTGGCCCCGTTCGAGGTGCGCGACCTGACCGTCGAGGAACCGGATCTCGAGGAGTCGGTGCTGAGACTGTACGGCGCGGAGGTGCAGCGATGAACGGCGCCCTGCCGGTGTTCCGGCGAAGCCTGCGCGACTCATGGCGGAGCCTTCTCGGGTGGACGGTCGGCCTCGCCGCCGTGCTGTCCCTCTACCTGCCGCTGTATCCGAGCATCGGCGGCAACGGGCAGATGCAGGACATCATCTCGGCGCTCCCGAAGCAGCTCGTCGAGACGATCGGATACGACCAGATCTCCAGCGGAGCGGGGTACACCCAGAGCACTTTCTACGGGTTGATGGGCTTCCTGCTGCTGACGATCGCCGCCGTGATCTGGGGTTCTGCGGCCATCGCCGGTGCCGAGGAGAGCGGACGCGCCGAACTCGACCTCGCACACGGCATCGGTCGTGGTCAGTACGCGCTCGAGTCGGCGCTCGCAGTACTGGTCCGGCTGCTCTGGCTCGGCGCCTTCTCGGGCCTCGTCGTCTGGGCGCTGAACGGCTCGTCCGAGCTCGGCCTCGAGGGCTGGCGCATCGTCGGGGCGAGCGCCGCGCTCACGGGCCTCGCCTTCCTCACGGCATCCGCGGCCCTGCTGGCCGGCGCCGCGACCGGCCGCCGCATGTGGGCGACCGGGGCCGGCGCGGGCATCGCCGTGGTCGGGTACATCCTGCAGGCGCTGGCGAAGCAGTCCGACGACCTCGACTGGCTGAACGCGCTCTCCCCCTACGCCTGGGTCTATCGGCAGTCGCCGCTCGCCGAGGGCGTCGACCCCGGCGGCCTCGCCCTGACGTGGGGTCTCGCGGTCGCCTTCGCTCTGGCGTCGGCATTCGCGCTGCGCGCCCGAGATCTGCGCGGCTGAGCCCGTCCCCGTCGGGCGCCGCAGCCGGTCTGCAGCGTGACCTCCGAGTCGGAACCGGTCCCCCGGATCCGTCGCGCCACGGCCCCACCCGGGAATATCGGAATACGCTCCGCCATCCTCTGCATTGTCGTCATATGAGGCTTTAGCGTTGTCATTCGTAGCCCGGAGGAGGCGCGATGACAGATGTGGAGACCGACGATCTCCGTGCGTGGGGCACGCGGGCTAGTCGCGGAACGGCGAAAGGATCCGAATCACAGGCGTGATCCTGGAGACCGTGAAATGACCAAGCCCACACACATTCGCCAGATCAACGGCTTCATTCGGGGCGCCTTGATGGACGACCTTCGCTCGTATCCGCAAGAGATTCAGTTCGTCCTGAATCGGATGAACGGCTCGTCGTTCTGGGCATGGAGCCTGTGGCGGGCCCCGGAGGGTGCCGACCTGCTGGACAGCATCCCGACCAGCTCCGAATACATCCAGTGCGCCGGAACCGCAGACGCCCTCGCCGTCGAGGTCCGCTACCTCGACCCCGACGGCACCGCACACCAGTACGCCGTCGGCAAGCCCGGCACCGTCTCGACCAGCGAGCCGACCGAAACGATCCACTACGACGACGGACGCCACAGCGTCACGGTCCATCCGAACGAGGTGTTCACCGCCGACGAAGCCGCCGTCGTCTTCTACACCTACTTCCTCACCGACAAGATCTCCCAGCCCTACACACTCCGCGAACTCGACCTCACCCGGCCACCCGAGTCCGAGGACGCCGACTGATGCGCATCCGCGTCGAACACGAACCACTCGCCGAATCGATCGCCGCCCTCGCCGACACTGCGCAGCGCATCCGCGACCATCTCGACGAGCTCGAGGGCGAAGTCGCGGAACTGAACGACGCATGGACCGGGCGCGCCAACGAGGCCTACGCCCGCGCCCAGCGCGACTGGACCACGTGCGCGGATGACATGCGGGCCGCGCTCGTCAGTGCCGCAACCGCGGCCGCGCGCGCCCAAGCACGCACCCGCGAGGCGGAGGCGCGGGTCGCCGCCCTCTGGAGCTGACCGCCACCCGGCGCTCCACGACTCTCGGGGCCTGGCGCCGCACTCCGCATCCGCACCCATCCCCGCGCCGCTCTCGCATCCACCGCCCCCGCCCCCGCTCCCGCTCCCGCTCCCAATCCCTGTCCATGCGGGGTGACTTTCGCACCCGCGCCGCATGCGGGGTCACTCGCGCACCCGAAACGGCCCCGCGCGGTGCACGATCGACCCCGCACCGTCGCGAGGCGCACAATCGACCCCGCACAACCACGCGGTGCGGCATCGCTCCCGCACCGAGCCCACGCATCGGGTCGAGACACCGTTGACACGAGCAAGGTTCAGTGGTTACCTAGTCGAGTAAGTAACCCACCAACCACTCGGAGGACTCGTGATCGACGAAGGCAGACCGCTCTTCCTCCAGATCGCCGAGCAGATCGAGGACTCGATCATCGACGGTTCGCTCACGGAGGAGACGCAGGCCCCGTCGACGAACGAGCTCGCCGCGTTCTACCGGATCAACCCTGCGACAGCTGCGAAGGGAGTCGCCATGCTCACCGACAAGGGAGTGCTGTACAAGCGCCGCGGCATCGGCATGTTCGTCGCCGCCGGCGCGCGGGACATCGTGCTCGGCGAACGCCGCGACGCGTTCGCCGATCGGTACATCGACCCGCTCCTCGCCGAGGCCCGCACACTCGGTCTCGGCGCCGAAGACCTCGCCGCACTGCTCCGCGAACGCGCGGCCCAGGCACCACAGACACCACAGACCGCACAGGCACCACAGACCGCACAGGCAGAAGGGAAGACCCCCGCATGACCGCCGTCATCGAGGTGCAGAACCTCACCAAGCGCTACAAGGACAAGCACGCGCTCGACAACGTCTCACTCCGCCTCGAAGCGGGCGCGATCTACGGACTGCTCGGCCGCAACGGCGCGGGCAAGACGACGCTCATGTCGATTCTGACCGCCCAGAACTTCGAGACGTCGGGAACCGTGCGCGTCTTCGGCGAGCACCCCTACGAGAACGCCCGGGTGCTGAACCGGGTGTGCTTCGTGCGAGAGAGCCAGAAGTACCCGGATGACGCCTACCCGCGCCACGCGTTCCGGGCCGCGAGCCTGTTCTTCGAGAACTGGGACCAGGAACTGGCCGACCAGCTCATCGAGCAGTTCCAGCTGCCGATGAAGCAGACGATCAAGAAGCTCTCGCGCGGCCAGCTCTCGGCCGTCGGGGTGATCATCGGCCTCGCCTCCCGCGCCGAGCTCACGTTCTTCGATGAGCCCTACCTGGGCCTCGACGCGGTCGCCCGACAGATCTTCTACGACCGGCTACTCGAGGACTACGCCGAGCACCCGCGCACGATCATCCTGTCGTCGCACCTGATCGACGAGGTCTCGAACCTCATCGAGAAGGTCATCGTGATCGACAACGGGCAGATCCTGCTCAACGAAGACACGGATGCCGTGCGCGACCGCGCCGTCACGGTGGTCGGCGATGCCGCCACGGTCGACGCCTGGGCGGCCGACCGCGAGGTGCTGCACCGCGAGGCGCTGGGCCGCGTGGCCTCCGTCACCGTGCTCGGACACCTGTCGCCCGCCGAGCGGGCCGAGGTCACGGCCTCCGGTCTCGACCTCGCCCCCGTCTCGCTGCAGCAGCTGATCGTCCGGCTCACACAGAGGGCGGAATCCGCCACGAGAGCCACCGATGTGAAGGAGGAGGTGCGCTGATGCGACGCACACTCAACGTCATCCGCCTGCAGCTGATCAACCGTCAGACGTTCATCTGGGTGCCGCTGATCGTCCTCGGGTCGGCGGTCGTGCTCTCGGTGCTCATCTACGCGATGATCCCGACCGACGGGCCCAAGTACGGCGGCGGCGGCCAGGCTCCGCTCTGGTACTTCTTCGCCATCGGCATCTCGGCCATGACGCTGACGTTCCCGTTCTCGCAGGCGATGAGCATCACACGCCGAGACTTCTTCTTCGGCACGCTGCTCACGGCGATCCTCGGCAGCGCTTTCATGGGGGTGCTGTTCCTGATCGGAGGCGCCATCGAGACGATGACGAACGGATACGGAGTGAACGGCTACGTGTTCTATCTCCCGTGGCTGTGGGAGGCCGGGCCGCTCGGAGCGTTCATCGTGTACTTCACGCTCGCGCTCTTCCTCTTCATCCTCGGCTTCACCGGCGCGACGATCTACAAGAGCTGGGGACCCACGGTGCTGACGATCGTCGGCGTCGGCCTCGCGCTGATCCTCGTCGGACTCGCGTTCCTCGCCACCCGGCTCGAGCTGTGGGAGCAGGTCTGGATCGGGATCCTCGACGCGGGAGCGCTGGGCCTCGCCCTGTGGGGCCTCGTCGCCGCAGTGGTGCTCAGCGGCGTCTCGTTCCTGGCCTTCCGGCGCGCGATCCCCTGATCGCACGGCCACTCGACGACGCCGGTCACCCTCACGGGGCGGCCGGCGTCGTCGCGCCCGGTCGCGATACCCCGGACCCCGCTCCGCACGCAACCCGTTGGGAGAAGCGGATGCCGACGGATAGCGTCACTCTGCAGGGGAGGAGACGAAGGGATGCCGTGAACACCATCAGCGCACGACTGCGCGCTCGCCGTTCGGGCGCCGCGCACGAGATCCGCGAGGCCGTGCACCCCGCACGCCTGCTGCTCGTCACCAAGACGACCCTGGCCGTCGGGCTCGCGTGGCTGATCGCCCCGCACACCCCCGGCGTCACCGACGAGTACCCCTACTACGCCCCGCTCGGCGCACTCGTGAGCATGTATCCGACGCTCATGGGCTCGGTGCGATCGGGCCTGCAGACCCTGCTCGGCCTCGCCACCGGAATCGGCCTGGCCCTGCTGGTCGTGCTCACGATCGGCCCGACCTGGTGGACCGTTCCCGCCGTGGTCGGCGTCGGGATGCTCATCGCGGGCACGGGCTGGTTCGGGGCCGCACGCGAGTATGTGCCCGTCGCGGCGCTGTTCGTGCTGATCGTCGGCGGACAGAACGCCGACGACTACTCCCTCGGCTACCTCGTGCAGATGGCGGTCGGCATCGTGATCGGCCTCATCGTGAACGTCGTGATCGCCCCCGCTCCCCTGACCCTGGCTGCGGCGGCCCGCGTCGATGCGTTCCGGGAGCAGCTGAGCGCGCATCTGCACGACATCGGATCTGCCGTGTCCGAGTCGTGGCCGCCCGAGCACGAGCAGTGGGCCGATGATGCCGCGTCTCTCGCCGACACGACGTCGGAACTGCGCACCGCGCTGTCCGAGGCCGACGACAGTCGCCGCGGCAACGTCAGGGCGCGCGGACGACGCGGCGAGACGCGGCACATCCACGCGGAACTCGAGGCGCTCGACCGCATCGCGCACCTCATCCGCGACATCTCCGACGAGATCGCCGACACCATCTGGGACCGCCCCGGCGCACTCGACCTGGACCCCGCGCTGCCCGACCCCCTGTCGACGGCCTGCCACGCGGTGGCCGAGGTGATCGCGCAGCAGGAGCCGCTCACCTCGGAGGACCACCGGAGGCGTGGTGAGGCCGCGCGGGCCATCCGCGAACTGCTCGAGACGGTCGACGACCGCACGATCGACGTGCGGCGCTCGATGGGTCCTGGTGTGCTCGCGGCGATGCATCTGCGCCGCATCCTGATCCTCAGCGGTCAGCGCGCCCCCGAGGACGAGACCTCCTAGGCACGCTCGAACGCCCGAACGACACCGCTCGACGGATGGTCAGATCGTGTCGTCAGCGGCGAGGATGTCGATCTGCCACGGCCGTCCGGCGGGATCGGTCGTGTCGTGAGCATCCGCCGCCTCCGCGATGACATCCTGCACACGATCCATCAGAGCATCGAACTCCGCCTCCGTGAGCCGCACCATGCGCTGCGAGAACGCGGCGTGCACCTCGGCGGTGCGCCCCGACACATACTCGGGGGTCCACGCGATGACCCGCGCCATCATGGCCTGATGGTCGTCGGCGATCGATCGGATCATGGCGCTGCCCAGTGCTTCGTCCGGCACCGGATGCTCGGGCCCGCCGACGCTCATCGCGCCCTTGCGTGACTTCCACACCCGGTCGCGCCGGTCGCGGGCGTGTTCGGGCGCCTCTTCGATCAGCCCGGCGTCGGCCAGCACGCGCAGATGGAAGCTCGCGCTGTTGGCGGGGACGCCGAGGTCGGCGGCGACATCGGCCGCCCGCAGATGCTCGCGGCGCGAGAAGAGGCGCATCATCTGGCGGCGCAGCGGATGCGCGTAGGCCTTGAGCATCGCCGACGTCATCCAGACCTGATCAGCCTGCTGTCGCTCGCCCTTCGCGCCCTCGCTCATCCCGGCAGTCTATCCGCAGGGAAAGTTGCGCAATGACTCTTGCGCAACTGTTCGTGCGCAATTACGGTGGAGCCTATGACCACCGTGACCGCGCCCCACCGCCTGTGGCGGAACACCCGATACCTCACCTGGCTCGTGAGCGACACGAGCAAGGGTCTCGCCGCCGCGCTCTTCGGCTTCGCGATCCCGCTGCTGGCGCTGATCGTCACGAACGACCCCGCGCAGGCGGGCATCATCGGCGGTGCGGGCATGGTCGCCCGGCTCGTGCTCACCCTCGCCGGCGGCATCCTCGCCGACCGGCATCCGCGCATCGTCCTGATGCTGCTCGGGTCGCTCCTCGGCATCCTGCTCTCGGGGGCGTTCACCCTGCTCGCGATCGCCGACGCCCTCACCTTCGGCACTCTGCTCGCGGCCAACGTGCTGCTCGCCGCACGGAGCGGACTGTTCGACGTCGCCGGCGAGAGCGCGCTGAAGGAACTCGTCCCCGACGACGCGATGGGCAGGGCTCAGGCCGCGAACCAGGGCAGGGATGCCGCGCTGCAGCTCGCCGGCGGCCCCCTCGGCGGCCTCCTGCTCGGCGTCGGCGGGTGGCTCGTGGGAGTCGCGATGACGCTGTGCCACACGGTGGCGGCGATCACGGCGTGGATGCTGCGAGGGCGGAGCACGCGGGCGAAGGCTCTCGGGTCGGAGAACGCCGACGATGCGGCCGCTGCGGGGCACGTCGCCGACGGACCCGCCGTCGATGCGCGCGACGGTCTGGGCTTTCCCACCGAGCTGAGCGCGGATGCCGCCGCGGTCGCCGCCCCGACGAAGACCAGCGCGTGGGCCGAGCTGCGCGAGGGGTTCACGTGGCTGTTCTCCCGACCCGACCTGGGTGGCGTTCTCGTCATCATCACGATCATCAACCTCGGATTCAATGCCGCGATCACCACCGTCATGTACGCGCTCCAGCAGGCGGGATACTCCGAGCTCCTGATCGGCTCGCTCGGCGCGGGGGTCGGTGCGGTCATGCTCGTCGGGGCGATCGTGGCGCCGATGCTCGTGCCCCGCATCCGGACCGGAGTGCTCGCGATCGCGGGTCTCTCCGGGGGCGCGATCGGCTCGATCCTGCTCTCGATGGTGACCGAGCCCTGGGCGATCGTCGTCGTGCTCGGCGCCTCGGTGCTGCTGCTCCCCGCTCTCAACGCGGGGATGATGGGCTACTTCATGGTCGCCACCCCGACACAGCTGCTCGGCCGGGCGAACAGCGCGGCGGGTGTGCTGGGCATGGGCGCGCTGCCGCTCGCACCGCTGATCGCCGGCTTCGGTCTCACCTGGATCGGCCGCGAAGCGACGATCCTCGTGTGCGCGGCGCTCTGTGCGATCGCCGTCGCCCTCGCGCTCGGCAACCGTGCGCTCCGCGCCCTGCCCGTCGAGTCGCGCTGGGCCGAGCACGCGACGCAGTACGCGAACGCCTGAGCCGCACTCTCGGTTCGGCGCCGCACCCTGGCCGATGTCGGCGCCGATGCGTAGGATCGGCGGCACCGAACACCCCCACGCGAGGAGACGACGATGTCAGCCCTGGAGATCACCGAGAAGCCTCTTCCCTTCGTGCGCCTCGCGACCCTGACCGAGAAGGTCGGCACACAGCCCGAGGTCGCCGCCGTCGTCGGACCGCTGTTCGATCGCGTGGCCGACGCGCTCCTGGCAGCAGGCGCGACCCCCGGACTGCCGATCGCCGAGTACGACATGGACGCGCACGGGGTGCGCATCACGGTCGGCTTCGCCTACGACGGACCCGCGATCGACGGCCTCGTGATCGTGGAGCTGCCCGCCGTCGAATCCGCGTTCGCGGCCACTCATCACGGCTCCATGGCGACGATCGACGACAGCTGGGGCGCCGTGAACGCCGCGATCATCGAGCGGGGTGCCACGGCCGTGGGGCCGTGCCGCGAGGTCTATCTGCAGTCCGAGTCCGACGATCAGGCCGACTGGATCACCGAGCTGCAGCAGCCCGTCGCACGCGCCTGATCGTCAGAGCGCCCCGGTGAGGGCGGCGACGCCGACGAGCACCGAGACCACGGCCAGCACGAGGGCGATCGAGATCAGCACGACGTGCACCGTGAGGAACGTCGTGGCCTTGCCGTCGGCGTCCCGCGCCCGCGGGTCGGTGGCGATCCGCTTGTAGAAGCGGGGCCAGACCACGATGTTGAAGGCGGCGTTGAGGAAGAGCACGACGGCGAGGGCGATCACCTCTCCACGGTATCGGGTGCATCGCGTGGGGCGAGATCGCGCAGACGGGCACGACCGGATGCCGAGACGACGCGATCTGTGGAGAAATTGACCGAGTCCATGTATCACCGGGCTCTTGCCGTGCTCCTTGATGATGTGATCACAATGGGACTCATGATCGACGGCGCACCCGATGGCGCCGCCTTCGATCCTGCGCCGGACGACGGAGCGGCACGCTGGAAGCGAGCCGCCGACCTCTTCGACGCATGGCGAGACGGCGACAGCCGCGCGATGGACGACCTCGTGCGGTTGATGACGCCTGTCCTCTGGCATGTGGTGCGCGCATACGGGCTCGAGCGCACGCTGGCCGAGGACGTGATCCAGACCACCTGGTTGCAGCTCGTGCGCGGTCACCGGTCGATCGCCGAGCCCCGTGCCGTCTCGGCCTGGCTGACGACGACCGCCCGCCGCGAGGCCTGGCGGGCCGGCAAGGCGCACAACCGGGCCGATACGACGGAGACGGATGCTCTCGACGCGCTGCTGCCCGCGCAGCAGTCGGCCGAAGACCACGCCGCGACGGGAGACGAGAACCGTCGCCTGTGGTCGGCGGTGACGCGCCTCGCCGAGCGCTGCCAGCAGCTGCTGCGGGTGATCGCCTTCGAGGAGCGCCCGGACTACGCGCGGCTCGCCGCCGATCTGGCGATGCCGGTCGGCAGCATCGGACCCACGCGTCGACGCTGCCTCGCCAAGCTGCGTGATCTGCTCGACGCCCCGACACCGCGGACGGAGGGCGCGCCATGAGCGACGATGACCCGAGTCACAGCGGGCAGGGCGAGAACGAGGCGAGCGACGACGCCGCCCTGTTCGCCCGACTGCGTGCGCTCTGGCGCGACGTCGACCCGATGCCGGCGACGCTGATCGACCGGATGATCGCGTCCGTCGCCGCCGAGGGGCTCTCGGAGGAGTACGCCCTGCTGACACTGGTCGAACAGCCGCTCAGCGCGGTGCGCGGCGACGCCGATGCGCTGACCCTGCAGTTCAGCGACGGCACGACCAGCATCCTGCTGCACGTCACCCGCACGGAGAACGGACGCCACCGCATCGACGGCTGGGTCGACACCGCCGCCGCCGGCGTGGAGCTCGCACAGGGAGAGCGCCGCCGCACCACCACCGCGAGCGACACCGGACGGTTCGTGTTCGACGACGTTCCCGACGGGCTGACCCTCGTGCGCCTCACCACCACGGCCGGCGACCAGCAGCGCACCCTGTCGACACCGCAGTTCGAGTTGTGATCCACCGCGGGGCGACCCGCACAGGCCGCGGGGTTCTCCCGCACACACGACGCGGCTCAGCCCGCGAGGAGAGGACCGACGATGGAGCAGCCCCGAGGGTGGACCTGGCAGGATCGCGCGGAGGGATCGATCCGTCGCGGCGCGGCCCTGGATCCGACCGTGGAGCCGGTCGGCGGCGTGCGCGCCTTCCCGACCGCCTACCTGCCCGAGCGACTTCTCATCACGAACGACCGCGACGACGACAACGAGGCGTACGACGGCGAGATCCGCGCGCTGATCGACGCCGCGCGATCGTTCGGCTGGAACCTCGACCTCGAGTCGCCGGAGACGCGACTCGCGGCAGGACCGCTGCTGCCCGGCGTCGCGGGCTTCCTGCGCGCGCACCTCACGACACCCGATGAGCCGAGCCGCGGCGAGTCGCCCGTGCCGCCCGACGCCTGGCGCGTGCTGCAGCGCGCACGGCGCAGCACGGGCACCCCGATGCCGCGCACGAGTCTCGAGCACGTGCTGTCGATCGACCCGGTCGGGCTCAACCCGTTCAGCCGCACCAATCCCTTCAGCCGCACCAACCCGTTCAGCCGCACCAACCCGGTGCGCGGAGCCGGCGCGGGCGGCAGCGACGACTACCTCGAGCCCGGTCGCGGCGCCCGGCAGCCGGTGACCTGGATCGGCGCGGCGCCGCAGCGCGCGGCCGCTCCGAAGCGCGGGCGACGTCCTGTCGTCGCGGTGCTCGACACCGGCTGCGGCACGCACGAGTGGCTGCCCGACGACATCGTCACCCGGCATGTCGAGCTCGACGGGGTGCCGGTGGGACTCACCGACGACGCCGACCCCGAGCGCTATCCGGATCTGTACGGGCAGCTCGACGGCGAGATCGACGCGGTGGCGGGTCACGGCACGTTCATCGCGGGGATCATCCGGCAGACGGCGCCGGATGCCGACATCCTGTCGGTGCGCATGGCCGGCGCGCTCGGCGTGATCGACGAGAGCACGTTCCTCGTCACGGTCTCGCAGGTCGTCGAGCTGCTGCGCCGTCATCGGGAGGACCCGTCGACCGGGCATCCGATCGACGTGCTCAACCTGTCGCTCGGGTACTACCACGAGACGCCGACCGACGGCCTGTTCAGCCGCACCCTCGAGGCGATCCTCACGACGGCGCGCGAGCTCGGATGCATCGTCGTCTGCTCGGCGGGCAACGACGCCATCGATCGCCCGTCGTTCCCGGCATCCCTCTGGCCCTGGCCCGGAGCCGACAACGGCATTCCTGCCGACGCAGATGCTCCGCTGGTCTCGGTCGGCGCTCTCAACCCGTCGGCCCGATCGGTCGCGCTGTTCTCGAACGTCGGCCCCTGGGTTCGGGTCTACGCACCGGGAGCCGCCGTCGTCAGCACGTCACCCGCGTTCGTGGGCGGCGAGCAGGCCACGACCAGGGCGGACGTCGACGGGCTGCGTCGCGAGACGATCGACCCCGACGACTACCGCGGCGGATTCTCGATCTGGAGCGGCACGTCGTTCGCGGCGCCGTTCGTCGCGGGGCGCATCGCCGCGCGGCTCGGCACGGTTCCGCCGCAGGGCATCACCCGGGATGCGGCGGCCAAGGCCGTCGCGGCGGTGCTGAAGGCCCTGCCCACCCCGGTCACGCGGGAGTAGCCGGGGGCAGACGGCGCAGCATCGGAACGCCGAGAGCCACGGATGCCGTCACAGGCCTTCCCAGACACCGAGCAGACCGGCATTCTGGTTGGATGCCCCTGACTGCGCGCGAGCTGCATCAGCGCGGCGTCGACGCAGCCAACTCCCGACGGTTCGCGCAGGCTCGACGCGCGCTGGCGGCCGCATCCGCGCGCACCGACGACGAGGACCTGCTGGCGCGCATCGACGGGACGCGCGCATACGTCCTCGCGCAGACCGGCGAACCCGCCGAGGCCGAACGCCTGTCGCGGGCGGCACTCACCCGTCCGGGAATCAGCACCGAGACGATCGCGCTCGCGCACGGTCAGCTCGGCACACTGCTCATGCACACCGGCCGCCTCGACGAGGCCGACGCGTTCCTGACCCTCGCGATCGACGCGCTCGACGAGAACTCGGTCGCGAGCGCGAACCTGCTGATGAGCCGCTCGATCGTCGGCATGCAGCGCCATCGGCTCGACGACTGCACCGCGGACCTCCGCCGCGCCGCGGCCGCCTACGAGTCGCACGGCGCCGAGGAGCCTCTGGCCGAGGCCCGGCACAACCTCGGCTACGCCGCACTGCTCGGCGGCGACCTGGTCACGGCCCTCGCCCTGATGACGGCGTCGCGCCCGATCCTCGCCGCCACGAGCGACCTCGCCGCCGCGATCAGCGATCTCGACCGGGCCGAGGTGCTGCGCGACGCGGGGCTCACCACCGAGGCGGAGGATCTGCTCGGCGCGGTCGCCGTGCGGTTCGGCGCGCAGCGGATGCGGCAGGCCCGCGGTGAGGCGGAGTTCCACCTCGCACGATCGCTGCTGCGACACGACGCCCCGGGTGCCGAGCGGGCCGCCGCGACGGCGGCCCGCCGTTTCACCGCGCTCGGCAGCGATGCCTGGGCGGCGCGGGCCGAGGCGGTGCGCCTCGAGGCGCGCATCCGCTCGCGCCCCGGCTCGACCCCCGATGCCGAGATGTTCACGCGCACCGCGGCGACGCTGGCCCGCGGCGGCTTCCGCACCGAGGCCACGGCGCTGACGCTCACGTCGCGCCTCGCGGGGGGAGGACGCATGCCGCGGCTCGCCGCCGATGCCCCGACGCCGCTCCGACTGCGATCGCACGAGGTGCGCGCCCTGCGGGCATCCGCCGCCGGACGCGATGCCGAGGCACGGCGCATCGCCGCGCAGGGGCTCGATCTGCTCACCGCCTGGCAGCAGTCGTTCGGTGCGCTCGACCTCCAGGCCTCCGTCGCGATGCACGGTACCGAGCTGATGTTCGCCGGCCTCGCCGCGGCCGCGCGATCGGGTGATGCCGAGGTGCTGTTCGACTGGTCGGAGCGTGCGCGGCACCTCAGCCAGCAGGTCGCGCCGGTGCGTCCGCCCCGAGATCCCGAGCTCGCCGCCGACCTGGCGGAGCTGCGGATGCTGCGCGCCGACCTCGCCGGATCCGACTGGACCACCGACGCGCGGGTGCGGGAGCTGCGTGACCGGGTGCGCGACCGTCAGTGGACGGCGACCAGGGTCGCCGGCAGCCGCGGGCGCCTCGATCTGGCGCAGACGCGCGCGCGGCTCGACGACGACACGGCCGTGCTGGCGTACGTCTACACCGGCACCGCCCTCGTCTGCGTGACGGTGGGTCCTGCCGGATCGTCGATCGTCGACCTGCCGTGGCCCCGCATCCAGCGCGCCCTCGACGGGCTCAGGGCCGACCTCGACGTCGCCGCCCTCACGCGCGGCGGCCCGATGGCGCAGACGGTGATGCGATCGCTCGACGAGAGGCTGCGGGCTCTCGACGAGGCCCTGCTCGCGCCTGTCCGCGCCGCGGCGGGCGGCGCCGACCGTCTCGCGCTGACGGTGCCCGGCATCCTCGCGGGCGTGCCCTGGGCGATGCTCCCCGGCATGGCGGGGGTGCCGTTCACCCTCGCGACCTCGGTGTCCCGCTGGCTCGGCGACGAGTCGGCGCCGCACCCCCCACGCACCCGTGCCGCGACGAAGACCGCGGGCTTCACGGCCGGGCCCCGCGTCGCGCGCGCCGACGAGGAGGTGCGCACCGCGGCGAGTGCCTGGCGCGACGCGCGTGCCGCTCCCGGAGCCGACCCGCGCGTCATCACCGGCGCCGATGCGAGGGTGGCGACGGTCACCGACCTCGCCGCGCAGGTCGATGTGCTGCACATCGCCGCGCACGGTCGGCACGCGGTCGACAACCCGCTGTTCTCGGGATTCGAGCTCGCCGACGGCACGCTGTTCGGCTACGACGTCGACCTGATCCCGCGCGCACCCGAGACCGTGGTGCTCTCGGCGTGCGAGCTCGGCCGCTCGTCGGTGCGCTGGGGCGAGGAGGCGCTGGGCATGACCCGGGTGTGGCTGCACGCCGGCACCCGCAGCGTGATCGCGGCTCCCGTCGTGGTCGCCGACGACGTGGCGTGCGAGCTTCTGGGAGCCATGCACTCCGAGCTGGCTCGCGGTGTCGCCCCGGCGGTCGCCCTGGCCTCGGCATCCGCATCGACCGGCCTGACAGCCCCGTTCCAGTGCCACGGCAGCGGGCTCTGAAAGTTTTCTCCAGTCGATGTATCAGAACATCGCCGACCTGCTCCTTATCTGCAGAAGGTGCCATGCGAAGGGCTTCGGGAACGAAGCGCGAGGGAGGCGCAGAAGTCGGTTTTTGGGGAACCTCATTCACTGGGGAGTGTGAGGACGGCAGGACACCATCTGCTCCGGGGATGTCGCGACAGGGATCGCGGCATCCCCATAAGGAGTCCGACCGGAGGAGACCGCCGCGGGGTCAGGCGGTCAGCACCTCGTAGCCCGCGGCGCGCAGCGCGGCGAGCGCGGGGGCGGTCGCGCCGTCGTCGGTGAGGAGCACGGGGAACAGCTCCGCACCGCCGACGGCCGCGAACGCGACCGTGCCGAGCTTGCTGCTGTCGGTGACGACCACGGCCCGGCGCGCGCGCTCGGCCATCATGCGGTTCACGGCCGCCTCGCGCTCGTCCTGCGTGGTGGCGCCGGCCTCGGCATCCATGCCGTTCACGCCGATGAACGCCATGTCGAGGCGGACTCCGCGCAGCAGCTGCTCGACGAACGGGCCGACGAGCTCGTAGCTGCGCGAGTGGATCACTCCACCCGTGACGACGACCTTGATGTCGGGGCGGGTCGCGAGCTGCGCCGCGATGTTCACCGCGTTCGTGACGACCGTGATGCCGGGACCGGCGGAGAGGTCGCTCCGCGCGGCGAGTGCCGCCGCGATCGCCGTGGTCGTGGTGCCGCCCGAGAGTCCGACGACCATCCCCGGTGCGACGAGGGCGGCCGCGGCCTGGGCGATGCTCTCCTTCTGCTGCGTGCGCTGGTGGCTCTTGTAGCGGATGGGCAGCTCGTACGCGACGTCGTGCGCGACCGCGCCGCCATGCGTGCGGGTGAGCAGGCGCTGCTCGGCGAGGGAGTCGAGATCACGGCGCGTGGTCGCGGCCGAGGCGCCGAAGCGGTCGACGAGCTCATCGACGTTCACCTCCCCGTCCGCGGCCAGCAGGTCGAGGATCGCGTTCAGGCGGGCGGCGCGCTTCATGTCTCCATCCTGCCCGGGTTCACGAGTCTCACCGCACCACGTCGGCGGTCTCGAGCGCGAACAGGCGCAGCATGCGCGCGGCCTCCTCGGCGAGCGCCTCGCGAGCAGGCGTCAGGTACCTGCGCGAATCGACGAGCCGCTCGTCGGCGTCGAGCGTCGAGCGGATCGCCCGGGTGAAGAAC
This sequence comes from Microbacterium sp. C5A9, assembly GCF_022627955.1. GTDB lineage: Bacteria > Actinomycetota > Actinomycetes > Actinomycetales > Microbacteriaceae > Microbacterium. The sequence goes on along the minus strand of NZ_JABXGD010000003.1, from coordinate 311,137 downwards.
CCGTTCAGATGCGTCGACACGTTGATCTTGGTCATCCCCGCGCGCACCGCGTCGGCGATCACCGCGTCGGAGACGCCCGACGAGCCGTGCAGCACCAGCGGAACCTGCTGCCCCTCGCGGCCGCCGCGGCGGAGCGCCTCGTGCAGCCGGCTGATGAGTGCGAGATCGAGCGATGCCGTGCGGTCCGTCATGGCGTGCGACGATCCCACGGCCACGGCGAGCGCATCGACGCCCGTCGCCGCGACGAACTCCCGCGCCTCGTCGGGGTCGGTGCGGACTCCGGGCGCGTGCGCCCCGTTCTTGCCGCCGACCTCGCCCAGCTCGCCCTCGATGTAGACCCCGGCGGCGTGTGCGCGGTCGGCGACCTCGGCGGTGATCGCCACGTTGTCGTCGTAGGGCAGCGCCCCGCCGTCGAACATGACCGAGCCGAAGCCGAGCGCGATCGCCTCGTCGACGAGGTCGGGCCTCTCGGCGTGGTCGAGGTGCACCGCGACCGGCGTCTCGGCGCGGCGCGCCACCGCGAGGGTCGCCAGCGCGATCGGCTCGAGCCCGCCGTGATAGTCGGCGCAGTTCTGTGAGATCTGCAGGATCACCGGCAGGCCCGCCCGGGCCGAGGCGCGCACGAGCCCCTCGGCGGTCTCGAGGTGGATCACGTTGAACGCGCCGAGGCCGGTGCCGCGGGCGGCGGCATCGGTCACGAGCTCGCGGGCGGAGACGAGGGTCACGGGCGTTCCTCTCGGACGGCGGGGACGAAGGGAGCGACGACCAGGCGCTCGTCGAGGGCCGGCCAGTCGGCGGAGATCTCTCCGGCGAACGGCATGAGCACGGCGGCGGCCGACCAGGCGGTCGCCCGGCGCAGGACCGTCTCGAGGTCGCGGATGCCGTCGGCGTAGAGCACAGCGCACGCGGCCACCGCGGCGTCGCCGGCTCCGGTCGGGTTTCCGGCGAGCGGTGCGTCGAGCCGGGCATGCAGGACGTCGGATGCCGTGACCGCGAGCATTCCGCGGGCACCGAGCGAGAGCAGCACGAGGTCCGTGCCGCGCGCGATCAGGGAACGGGCCCCCTCCACGGGATCGGCGATGCCGGTCGCCTCGACGAGCTCGGCCGCGTTGGGCTTGAGGACGGATGCTCCGGCATCCGCCGCGTGCAGCAGGGCGGGGCCTGACGTGTCGACGATCACGGGCACTCCGGCATCCCTCGCCGTGCCGATCAGCAGGGGCAGCAGCGTCGTGGGCGCCCCGGGCGGCAGGCTGCCCGAGATCACCAGCACCCGCGCTCCGGGGAGCGCATCGACGACTTCGCCGAGCAGCGTCGCCCACTCGGGGTCGCTCGGGTTCAGACCGCGCTCGTTCACGACCGTGGTGTCGCCGAGGTGCGCGTCGACGATCGCGACGCTCTGCCGGGTGGCGCCGACCACCGGAACCAGGCGGTGCGGCACACCGCTCGCCCCGAGCTCGGCGGCGAACTCGACGCCGCTGCGACCACCCGCCGTCGCGACCGCGAGCACCGATGCCCCCTCGGCATGCGCGACCCTCGCGACGTTGATGCCCTTGCCGCCGGCGCGGGCCGCACCGGCATCCGCCCTGTGCGTCTCGCCGAGCGTCAGCCGGTCGACGTGCCAGGTGAGGTCGAGCGCCGGGTTGGGGGTGACGGTGAGGATCATGCGAGCTCCCGTGCGCGCAGTGCAGCCCCGAGGATGCCGGCATTGCCCGAGAGCTCGGCGGGCACGAGTGCGGGGATGCGGTGGAAGCTCAGTCGCTCGGCGAGGCGCACCCGCAGCTCGTCGAACAGGGCGCCGCCGGCGCGGGAGAGCCCTCCGCCGATCACGACGGCCTCGGGGGCCACGACCGCGGTGAGCTGTGCGAGCGACAGGGTGAGCGCGTCGAGCGCCGAGTTCCAGATCTCGGCGGCGACCGGGTCGCCGGATGCGGCGCGCGCGATCACGTCCTTCGCGCCGTCGGGGACGGTGCCTGTCGCGTCGCCGTACCGCCGCGCGATCGCCCCTGCCGAGGCCACCGCTTCGAGACACCCGCGCGCCCCACAGGCGCAGAGCGGTCCCTCGGCGATCGGCGAATGCCCGATCTCGCCCGCATAGCCCCCGGCGGTGTACGGCTGCCCGCCCACGAGCAGGGCACCCGCGATGCCGGTGCCGATCACCAGCACCACCGAGTTCGAGTAGGCGCGGGCGCCGCCGAGGCGATGCTCGGCCCAGCTCGCGGCGCGCACGTCGTGGTCGAACGCGACGGGCAGGCCGAGTTTCGCCGCCGCGAGGTCGCGCAGCGGGGAATCGTGCCACCCGAGGTTGCTCGCGAACACACCGAGCCCGGCATCCGCATCGACGATCCCCGGCACGACCAGCCCCACCGCCCGCGGTACGACGTCGGGGTGGTCGGCCCGCAGCTCGGCCGCGAGCACTCCCAGACGCTCGATGAGAGCTCCGGTGCGGTCGACGTCTGACGTGCTCTCCCCGTCGTGATCAGCCCGAGGACCTGCGAGGGGAGTCGGCGTGCGCCGCAGCCCCCGAGCGGTCCCGTCGGCGTCGAACAGGGCCGACTTGATGTCGGTGCCGCCCACGTCGAACGCGAGCACCGGCGCGCCCGCGCCCAGCGATCGCGCCGCGGTGAGCTTCTCGCCCGACGCATCGCGCACCACGTCGACGATGCGCGCGGCGTCCTCAGGCCTGGTCATGGTCTGCTCCCTCCCGGGTCCTCGTCACACGTCCGGGATCGTCGTCACGCGTCGAGGATGACCGAGCGGGTGAGGTTGCGCGGCTGGTCGGGGTCGAGTCCGCGCGCCACGGCGCGGTCGAGGGCCACGCGGTGCAGGCGCACGAGGTCGGCCAGCGGGTCGATCGGATGCTGCACGAAGCGCGCCCCCGTGGCGTCGACCTGTGCGGCCAGTCCCTCGGGCGCCTCGCCGAACTGCCAGGTGACGCGGCCGGGGGCGGCGATCGCGATCGGGCCGTGGCGGTACTCCATCGATGGGTAGGACTCGGTCCACGACTGCGACGACTCGCGCATCTTCAGCGCCGCTTCGTGCGCGAGGCCCACGGTCCAGCCGCGACCGAGGAACGAGTACTGCTCGGCGTCACGCAGCTCGTCGTCGTACTCGGCGGCCAGCACGGCGGCGGCGTCGTCGATCGCACCCGTGAGGTCTTCGCCGAGCGACGCGCGGAAGAGCGCCAGCGCCGTGGTCGCGAAGCGGGTCTGCACGACGGACTTCTCGTCGGCGAACGGCAGCAGCACGGCGTCGTCGACGAGCGAGACGAGCGGCGAGGTCTCGTCTCCGATCACGCCGATCGTGCGCACGCGACCCGAGAGGCGCTCGACGAGTTCGAGCACCTCGGTCGTGGTGCCCGAGCGTGTGAGTGCGACCACGGCGTCGTAGCCGCGGTCGGTGAACGACTCGGACGCGGCGAACGCATCGGTCTCTCCCTGCCCCGCGGTCTCGCGCAGGAACGCATACGACTGCGCCATGAACCACGACGTGCCGCAGCCGACGACGGCGACGCGCGCGCCGGACGCCGGCAGCAGTGCCTGGGCGTCACGGAGATCGGCGGCGCGGGCCCACGTGTCGGGCTGCGAGGTGAGCTCTTCGCGCATGTGCGCGCCGGGGAGATGTTCGGTCATGACGGGCCCTCCGGACCAGATGTTGCAAGTTTGTGATTGTTTTGACGACTATTCGATCATAGTATTTCGACTCAAGGGAATCACGCAAGGATTCTCCTTGATTTGTTCATTCTCCTGACAAATAATCAGACCAGTTCCACCGCCCCCTCTCCGGTCCGGTCCGCTGAGGGTTCCTCGAGCCGACCCGGCTTGATCGATCGCCGCTCCCTCCGAGAGGCGATCACACGCACCGTCGCGTGAGATGTGCTTGCGACTGTGCACCACCTACACAGTGAGGAATGCAATACACATGAAGAAGTCACTGCGATTCGGCGCTGTCGCCCTGGCGGCGACCGCCACTCTCACGCTCGCGTCGTGCGGGTTCGGCGGCTCGACCGAGGGCGGCGGGGGCGACGCCGACGGCGCGTCCACGCTCGACCTCCTCGTTCCCAGCTACTCCGACGCCACGAAGGGCCTGTGGGAGGACGTGATCTCGGGGTTCGAGAAGGAGAACCCCGACATCACGGTCAACCTCGAGGTGCAGTCCTGGGACAACCTCGAGAAGGTCGTCTCCACGAAGATCCAGGCCGGTGAGGCGCCGGACATCTACAACGGCGGCCCGTTCGCCGGGTTCGTCGGCGACGAGCTGCTCTACCCGGTCGAGGACGTGGTCTCCGAAGACACGTACGCCGACTTCCAGGACGCGTTCCTCGCGAACGCCGAGGTCGACGGCACCGCCTACGCTCTGCCGCTGATCGCCTCGGCCCGCGCGCTGTTCGTCAACAACGCGCTGCTCGAGCAGGCCGGCGTCGAGGCGCCGACCACCTGGGACGAGCTGCTCGATGCCGCGACCAAGGTGTCGGCGCTCGGGGGCGGTGTGGCCGGCTACGGCATGCCGCTCGGCTCCGAAGAGGCACAGGCCGAGGCGGCCGTGTGGCTGTGGGGCGGCGGCGGCTCGTTCGGCGATGCCTCGGAGATCACGATCGACACCCCCGAGAACCTCGCCGGTGCCGAGCAGATCAAGAAGATGATCGACGCCGGCGCCACGCAGGCCGACCCCGGCTCGACGCAGCGCTCGCCTCTGATGGACATCTTCATCCAGGGCAAGATCGGCATGCAGGTGGGTCTGCCGCCGACGGTGGGCCAGATCGAAGAGGGCAACCCCGAGCTCGACTACTCCATCGTGCCGATCCCGACCGAAGACGGCTCGCCGTTCACGCTCGGCGTCATGGACCAGCTGATGGCGTTCGAGAACGACGGCGACAAGCAGGAGGCCATCACGAAGTTCTTCGACTACTACTACTCGGCCGACGTGTACGTGCCGTGGGTGCAGGCCGAGGGCTTCCTGCCCGTCACGAAGTCGGACGCAGAGCAGCTCGCCGGCGAGGAGGCCCTTGCGCCGTTCCTCGAGGTGCTGCCCGATGCGCAGTTCTACCCGTCGACGAACCCGAAGTGGTCGGCCACCGACGGTGCGTTCAAGTCGCTGTTCGGTCAGCTGCAGACGAAGTCGGCGCAGGACGTGCTGACCGAGATCCAGGCGCAGGTCGACGCCGGCTGACGCCTGCCGAGGCACTGACACCCACTGGTACCGCTGACACCACCGACGGAGAGGTTCGGGTATTCCCATGAGCCAGACGAAAGAATCCTCGAACCTCGCGGGGGCGGCCACCGGCCGTCCCCGCACCCCGGGGCGCACGCGCTCTGGCGCCGGCAGGCCCGGCGGCAGACCGGGTGGCAAGGACCTGCTCCAGGCGCTGCCCTGGATCGCCCCCGCCCTGCTCCTCATCATCGGCGTGGTCCTCTTCCCCGCCGGGGTGATGTTCTTCAACTCCACCCGTGACATCTCGCTGTCGGGACTCGACAAGGGATCCGTCGGGTTCGACAACTTCGTGACGGTGTTCACGTTCGCGGAGTTCTGGCCGATCATCGTCCGCACGATCGTGTGGGTCGTCGTCGTGGTCGGCTTCACGGTGATGATCTCGCTCGGGCTCGCGCAGATCCTCAACAAGGCGTTCCCCGGCCGCCAGATCGTGCGCATGGCCGTGATCGTGCCGTGGGCGGCGTCGGTCGTGATGACGACGATGGTGTTCTACTACAGCCTCGAGCCGTACTTCGGGGTCTTCAACAAGTTCCTCTACGACATCGGCCTGTCCGATGACGCGGTCGGCTACGGGTGGACGAAGAACCCCGCGACCGCCTTCGCGTGGTCGATCGTGATCGCCGTCTTCGTCTCGCTGCCCTTCACGACCTACACGATCCTCGCCGGGTTGCAGACGGTCCCGGCCGACACCCTCGAGGCCGCGAAGATGGACGGCGCCGGCGCGGCCCGCACCTACTGGACGATCGTGCTGCCGCAGCTGCGCAGCGCCCTGGCGGTCGCCGTGCTCATCAACATCATCAACGTGTTCAACTCGCTCCCGATCCTCAAGGTCATGACCGGATCGATCCCCGGATACGGCGCCGACACGATCATGACGATGATCTTCAAGTACATCGAGCTGCAGAAGAAGGTCGACGTCGCGAGCGCGCTCTCGGTCGTGGCCTTCCTCATCGTGATCGTGATCGTCGCGATCTACGTCAAGGCCGTCAAGCCCATGAAGGAGGTCTGATCATGACCGTGACCGAGACCGCCCTCGTCACCACCGCCGGCGACGACGCCGCGCCCCGCATCCCCGGGCGCAGGCGCCGCTACACCGAAGACCAGGTGACGCTGCCCCGCGTCATCCTGCGCATGGCCGCCGGCATCCTCGTGCTCGCGATCTTCGTGCTGCCGTACCTGATCATGTTCTTCGGCTCCGTGAAGACGAAGTCGCAGATCCGCTCGGTCGACCCGACGTACCTTCCGGTGGAGTGGCACTGGGAGAACTACTTCACGATGTGGTCGACCCCCGAGACCCCGCTGCCGTACAACCTGATCTCGACGATCATCATCGCCGTGTTCGCGACGCTGCTCGTGCTCGTGGTCTCGCTGCCCGCGGCGTACTACACCGCCCGATTCAGATTCCCCGGCCGCATGGTGTTCCTGTTCCTCGTGATCGTGACGCAGATGCTGCAGCCGGCCGTGCTCACCTCCGGACTGTTCCGCCAGTTCACGGTGCTCGGACTCAGCGACACGTGGGCGGCGATGATCTTCATCAACGCCGCCTTCAACCTGTCGTTCGCGGTGTGGATCATGCACTCGTTCTTCGCCGGCATCCCGAAGGAGATCGACGAGGCCGCGCAGATCGACGGGGCAGGGCGCTTCACCGTGCTGTTCAAGATCAACCTGCCGCTGGTCTGGCCTGGCATCGTGACGGCGATCGTCTTCACGTTCGTCGCCTGCTGGAACGAGTTCGCCGCGTCGCTCGTGATCCTCTCCACCGACAAGAACCAGCCCCTGTCGGTCGCGCTGACCAAGTTCGTCGGCCAGTACGAGACGAGCTGGCAGTATGTGTTCGGCGTCTCGATCGTCGCGATCCTGCCCGTCGTCATCCTGTTCATGCTCATCGAGAAGCGCCTCGTCGGCGGCCTGACCGCCGGCAGCGTGAAGTAGCACTCGTCGGTGCGATGCGGAGCGCCCGGGTGGCGCTCCGCATCGTCGCGTCGAAAGACTGCTAGACAGTCCGAGAGACGACGAGGGGGGCTCGATGCGTTCTGCGCGCAGGATCATGCTGGCCGCCGACCACACCCCGCTCATCCTGACCACCGAATTCGGAGGCTGATCGCGCCATGACCTGGCAGGATGCAGGACGCGTCGACCGACGCCCCTCGGGCGATGCCCACCCCGGATGGGGATGGGGCGTCGTGCTCGTACCCGTCGCCGTCGGACTCGCGGCTCTCGGGCTGTTCTTCCTGCGATCGCTCGACCCCGGGATGGGCACGCTGATCGGCGTCGCGCTCATCGCCTGGGCGGTGTCGCTCGCGATGCCGTTCTTCGTCATCGCCTGGTATGCGGCACAGGCGGCATGGAAGGCGCCGCGTGAGCACCGCGGTCGGACGTTCGCAGCGCCCTCGCATCAGCTGCGACGCATCGGGTTCGGCATGCGCTGGAGCTTCCGCGCACGCGGGCTGCTCTTCGACCCCGCCTCGTATGACGGACCGGATCTCCCCATGCTCATCGCGGGCAAGATCGTCCACATCCTCGCGATCGCGGTCCTGGTGATCGCCGGCGTCGTGGCCGCGCTCGTCGGCATCGCCTCCCGCTGACACGGAGTCTCCTCCGCGGCGGCACGCGACCTCGCGATCAGGACGCCGGAGCGGATGCCGCGCGCAGCTGCGCCGGACTCCAGCGCACGCCGAGCGCGTTCGAGAGCGCCACCTGCGCGACCCCGGTCGCGATCAGGGCGTCCGCGTCGGCGTACCGCACCGGCACGTTCACCGTCCCCGTGGCGGTGTAGTCGATCTCGGCCTGCACGAGTCCGAGGAACCGATCGCCGAGCGCGCGCGCCGGTCCGCCGATGACCACCTCCGCCGCGTCGAGAACGGCGGCGATGAGCTTGAGCGTTCGGGCGAGCGCCCGCGCTCCCTCGGTCAGCAGTCGATCGTCGGCCCCTGCGGCGAGCGCCGCGATCGTCGCGACATCCATCGCATCGTCGAAGTCGTCGCCCAGCATCGCGGTCATCGAGGCCACCGATTCCAGGCATCCCTCACGTCCGCATCGACATGCGCGCGCGTCGTCACCGAACTGCACCTGCACGTGGCCGATCTCGCCCGCACGGTCGCGGGGCCCGGGTGCGAGCTCGCCGTCGAGCGTGACGGCCGCCCCGATGCCGGTGCCGATGTGGATGAACAGCCGGTACCCCGACGATTCGTCCTCCCTCGCCGCCTCCGCGATCGCCTCGGCGTCGACGTCGTTGACGAGCAGCACGGGAACACCGAGCACCCGTTCGAACCGTTCGGCGAGAGGCACGTCGGTCCAGCCCAGCTGCACGCTCTCGAACACGCGGCGTCCATCCGTCGTTCCGGGCAGCTGCACCGCGGCCACGAGCGGGCGCCCCGCGTACTCGGCCGCGATGTCGGCGACGGCGGCGTCGAGCATCCGGTCCCGTGTGGCATCGGTGTAGGCGACCTTGCGCGTGTCGATCTCGGTGCCGTCGAGGGCGATCAGGGCGATGCGGGCGTCGGTGGGCCTGATGATCACCACGACCAGCACGTGGTGATCGGCGTCGATGCTCAGGGTCGTCGGCCGCTTGCCCCCGGTGCTGGCGGCCTGCTCGCCCTCGACCACGAGCCGCAGATCGATGAGCTCGGCGACCAGCGACGACGCCGTCGCCGCCGTGAGTCCGGTCGCTCGGGCGATGCCCGCACGGGTCTGCGCCCCGGGCTCGCGAAAGACGAGCTGGAGCGCCCGCCGCAGGTTGGCGCGACGAACCGCGGCCTGGGTGTCGCGTGAGTCGTCGCCGTTCAGCATGGGGTCGTTCCCGATGTCGGATTCGATTGACAGACCAGGGGTTCCTGCGTACCCTCGGTCATAGTTTATTCAATAAACTTAGTTCGGTCCCCGGGCGAGTGAGTGCTGCACACACTGTCACTCGCCCGGACGACCGGATCAACGCCCTTCGGCGGCTTCCGTGTGATGGCGGATCACCTCGGCCACCACGAAGTTGAACCACTTCTCGGCGAACTCGGGGTCGAGATGGGCCTGCTCGGCGAGGGAGCGCAGACGCGCGACCTGCTGCTCCTCGCGTCCGGGATCGGATGCCGGCATCTCGTGCTCGGCCTTGAGGCGCCCGACCTGCTGCGTGGCGCGGAACCGCTCGGCGAGCATGAAGATGAGAGCGGCATCGATGTTGTCGATGCTGGAGCGCAGTCGGAGGAGTTCAGCCCGGGGGTCTTCGGCAGCGGTCATGCCCCTACTTTACGGAAGCGACGGCCGCCCCTGCCGCTATCGTGAGCACATGACCGAAGACGAGAAGATTCCGGCCACGAGCGCGGCGGATACGCCTCCGAAGCCCGCATCCTCCCCCGCATCCGAGATCCCGGATGCGGCGGCCCTGCCGGACTTCCCCGGCGCGACCGCAACATCGGCCGTCGCAGTGCCCGTCGAGCAGGTCGGCGGCGCGGCTTCGGTCCGCCGCGTGGTCGTCGAGCCGATGACTCCGAGCCGGTCGTTCTGGACCCGCATCGACCGCCCGTTCGTCTTCGGATTCCTCGTCACACTGGGCGGCCTCGCCGCGATCCTGCTCGGTCTGGCCGTCGCGAACCTGTCGACCGTGATCATCTACATCGCCCTCGCCCTGTTCGCGGCGCTCGGTCTCGATCCCACGGTGCAGTTCCTCGAGAAGCGCGGCCTCTCGCGCGCGATCTCCGTGGTCGTCGCCATCGTCGGACTCATCGTCGTCGCGGGACTCGTCGTCTGGATGGTGCTGCCCGTCGTGATCGAGCAGATCGCGAGCTTCATCCGCTCGGTCCCCGGCATGATCCAGGAGTTCATGCGCAGCGACATCTACGCGACCCTCGAAGCCCAGTTCGGCGACCAGTTCGAATCCCTGGTCACCGACGTCCAGAAGTTCCTCACCGACCCGGGCAACATCGCCGCGATCGGCGGCGGGGCCCTGCAGGTCGGTGCCTCGATCGCCAACGCCATCTCGGGCATCATCGTCGTGCTCGTGCTCACGCTGTACTTCCTCGCGACGCTGCCGTCGATCAAGACCGGCCTGCTGCGCCTCGCCCCCGCGCGCGACCGCGAGCGCGCGCGAGACATCACCGACCAGATCACCGACTCGGTCGGCGGCTACGTCATGGGAATGGTCATCCTGGCGTTCTGCAACGCCGTGCTCGCGTTCCTGCTCTACTTCTTCCTCGGGCTGCCGTTCCCGCCGCTGATGGCCACGGTCGCCTTCTGCATCACGCTGATCCCGCTCGTCGGATCCGTGCTGTTCTGGATCATCGGCACGACCCTCGCGCTGTTCAGCAACCCGATCGCCGCGCTCGTGTTCGCGATCGTCTACCTGGTCTACATGCAGATCGAGGCGTACGTGATCACGCCCCGCGTCATGAACCGCGCGATCTCGATCCCCGGATCGCTCGTCGTGATCGGCGCCCTCGCCGGCGGCACGCTGCTCGGGCTGCTGGGCGCTCTCGTGGCGGTCCCGGTCGCGGCATCCATCCTGATCATCATCAAGCAGGTGCTGATCCCCCGGCAGGACGCTCGCGTCTGACGGCCCGCGCCACCCCCCGCACACGCGGAAGCGCCCGGCCCCCTGCGGGGCCGGGCGCTTCCGATGAGACGCGTCAGGATCAGACGAGGTCGTTGTCCTCGAGCCACTTCTTCGCGATGTCTGCGGACGACTGCTGGTCGACCGTGCTCAGCACGTTGAGGGCGACGAGCTCCTCACCGGTCAGCTTGGCGCTGATGGCGTTGAGCACGTCGGACACGTCATCGGCGATGTCGCTCGAGACGATCGGCACGACGTTCGACGAGATGATCAGGTTCTCGGGGTCTTCGAGAGCGACGATCTCCTCCGTCTCGAAGGCCGGGTCGGCGGTGTAGATGTCCGCGACCTGGATCTGGCCGGCGAGCAGCGACTCGAGCGTGGTCGGGCCGGTGGCCGAGAACGTCAGGTCGACTCCGTAGACCTCCTTGGCCGCAGCCGGGCTGTACGGACGCTGCTCGAACTCGGGGGCCGCGCCGATCGTGACCTGCGAGGTCACCTTCGACAGGTCGCCGATGGTGGTCAGGCCGTTCTCCTCGGCGAAGCTCTTGAGCACGGTGTACGAGTCCTGGTCGGATGCCTCGGCGTAGTCGAGCGCCGTGAGACCCTCGGGCAGAGTGTCCTGCAGGGCCGCGAAGACGTCGTCGGGGCTGGTGACGTCGATCTCATCGTCCGAGATGAACTCGAGCAGGCTGCCCGTGTACTCGGGGAAGATGTCGATGTCGCCGGACTCGACGTCGGGCCAGTACGCGTCGCGCTGGCCGATGCTGAACTGACGGTCGACCTTCACGTCAGCGGCTTCGAGTGCCTGCGCGTAGATCTCGGCGATGATCTCGTTGGAGTAGTACGCCTGCGAGCCGATCACGATCGTGTCGCCGCTGCCCGAGCTCTCACCGGATTCGGACGGCTCGTCGAGCGGGTTGCTCGACGCGCAGGCCGTCAGGGCGAGTGCCGCCGCGGCGACAAGGCCGACGGCGAAGACGGAACGCTTTCCTCGTGCTGTGAACATGGATTTCCTCTTCTCTGGAACTGCTGTGTGGGACGACTGCTGGTGGGGATGATTCGAATGACGGCCGTCAGGCGGTGGCGGTGGCGGACGCGGCCGCCTGGCTCCTCGCCCGCTCCCGACGCTTCGGAGCGGAGCCGGTGCGGAGGCCCTTCGGAACAGCGGCATGCTGCGCGGCAGCGAGCAGCAGATCCACCACGAGGGCGAGCGCGGCGACGAGGATCGCCCCGGCGAGCACCTGGTCGAACTTCTGCAGCGGGATGCCTTGGATGATCGGCCAGCCGAGTCCGCCGAGATTCACGTAGGCCGCGATCGTGACCGTGGCGATCACCTGCAGCAGCGCGGAGCGGATGCCGCCCACGAGCAGCGGCAGACCGAGACGCACCTCGACCTTCCAGAACACCTGCCAGCTGGTCATGCCCATCGCCTTCGCGGCGTCGATGATCCGACGATCGATCGCCTCGAGACCCGTGTAGGCGCCGGCGAGCAGCGACGGGATCGCGAGCAGCACGAACGTGATCACCGCAGCCTCGGGGATGCGCAGCACCCCCAGCAGCAGCACGAGAAGGATCATGAGTCCGAACGCCGGGATCGCACGGGCAGCGCCGGACACGGCGACCGCGATCTCGCGACCCTTGCCTGTGTGGCCGATGAGCCAGCCGATCGGCACCGCGATCACGGCGGCGATCAGCACCGAGATCGCGGTGAGGGCCAGGTGCTCCGCGAGGAGTTTGGGCAGCGCGTAGTTGCCCGTCCACTGCTCGGGAGCGAGCATCCACGCGAATGCTTCGGCGAAGAGGTTCATGCGGGAGCCCCCACGGCGAGGGCCCGAGCGGCGGCGGGCTTCGACGCGGCGCGCGTCCAGGGCATCAGCGCCCGGCCGAGCAGCAGGAGGATCAGGTCGATCACCAGGGCGATCACGACGACCGCGATGATGCCGGCGAACACCTCGGCGATGATGCGACGGTCGAGCCCGTTGGTGAACAGATAGCCGAGGTTCGTGACGCCGATCAGGATGCCGACCGTCGCCAGGGAGATCGTGCTGACCGCGGTGACGCGCAGCCCCGCCAGGATCACCGGACCCGCGAGCGGGAACTCCACCGCCCAGAAACGCCGCCACGCGGCGAAGCCGGTCGCCGTCGCCGCCTGGCGCACATCGTCGTCGACCGAGTCGAGGCCGTCGGAGACGGCGCGCACGAGGATCGCGACGGCGTAGATGGTGAGCGCGATGACGAGGTTCGCCTCGCTACGCGCGGAGTACCCGGCCACCGAGGGCAGCAGGATCAGCAGTGCGAGCGACGGAATCGTGTACAGCAGCCCGGTGAGCACGATGATCGGTCCGCGTACGAGCCGGAAGCGCCACGCGACCCAGCCGAGCGGGAGCGACAGCACGAATCCGAGCACGATCGGGATGATGCTCTGACGCAGATGCACCAGAGTCAGGTCGAAGATCAACCCGAGGTTGTCGGCGACCCAGTTCACGTGAGTCCGCCCTGCACCGCGCCGAGGGCGGCGGCATCCGGCCCGGCGAGCGGACCGTCGGACTTCTCGACCTCGGACACGATGGCGCCCTGCGTGCGCCCCTCGGAGTCGACGACCACGGTGCCGTGCGGCGTCTCCTTGAGGTGCAGTGCGCGGCGGCCCCGGTCGGCGCCGATGAACGAGGCGACGAAGTCGTCGGCCGGGTTCTCGATGATCTCGCTCGGGCTGCCCACCTGCACGACCCGCGCCCCCTTGTCGAGGATCACGACCTGGTCGCCCAGCAGGAACGCCTCGTCGATGTCGTGCGTGACGAACACCACCGTCTTGTCGAGCTCGCGCTGCAACCGCAGCGTCTCCTGCTGCAGATCGGCGCGCACGATGGGGTCGACCGCGCCGAAGGGCTCGTCCATCAGGAGGATGTTCGGGTCGGCCGCCAGCCCGCGGGCCACACCCACGCGCTGCTGCTGCCCGCCCGAGAGCTGGCTCGGATACCGCTCGGCCAGCGACTGATCGAGGCCGACCGTCGCCAGCAGTGCGCGCGCCCTCTCGTGCGCCGGACCCTTCTTCACGCCCGTGAGGCGCAGCACGGTCGCGACGTTGTCGATCACGGTGAAGTGCGGCATGAGCCCGGAGTTCTGCATCACGTAGCCGATGCTGCGGCGCAGCTGCACGGGGTCGCCGCCCAGCACGCTCACACCGTCGATCTCGACCTCGCCCGAGGTCGGCTCGACCATGCGGTTGATCATGCGCAGCAGGGTCGTCTTGCCGCAGCCGGACGACCCCACGAACACGGTCGTCTTGCGCGACGGCAGCACCAGGCTGAAGTCGTTCACGGCGAGGGTGCCGTCGGGGAACCGCTTCGTGACGTTGCGGAACTCGATCATGGGCGCATCTCCAGTCGGTGGGGTCGGCTCAGTGCGGTGCGTGCTGGCGTGCGTTCGGGAGGTGCGTTACGGGACGACGTCGACGCCGGGCGCGAACGCGACGTAGCCGGAGAAGTCCTTGCCGACTCTGTCGAAGGCCGTCGGATACGGCGTCGGGTACGACCACGCCAGGTCTTTGTGCAGACCCTCGCCGTCTTTGACGGAGTAGTACTGGCACACGCCCTTCCACGGACACGTGTAGGGCGTGGGGCTCTCGACGAGCACCCCGGGCGCGACGGATGCCGGTGGGAAGTACCAGTTCCCCTCGATGCGGATGAGGTCGTCCTCCTCAGCCTCGGCGATGACGGTTCCTGCGAGTACAGCCTTCATGGTCCTGCCTCCTCGGTGGGTTCGAGCGTATAAGAGGTCTGCGACATTGGTCCGAGGCTTGCGCTTCGGGGCGTCAATGTGAGAAACAATCCGTCCGCGGGCACGCGGGATGCTCCCGATGCTCTGCGGGTTGTTCGGAGCGGATGCCGCAACGGATGGCCGCTCACGGCATCCCTCCCCGGCCTCCGTCCGCCGTGTTCATGCCGACTGCCGCCCGTAGCCCTCGAGCAGTCGCAGCCAGACCTCGCCGACCGTCGGGTACGACGGGACCGCGTGCCACAGACGGGCGATCGGCACCTCGCCGACGATCGCGATCGTGGCGGCCTGCACGAGCTCCGCCACCTCCGGCCCGACGAAGGTCGCGCCGATCACCACGTCGCGATCCTTGTCGATCACGAGGCGCGCCTGCCCCTCGAAGCCGTCCTCATAGAGGCTGGCGCCCGCGATCGAGCCGAGGTCGTAGTCGACGACCGCCACCTCGTGCCCGGCCTCGCGAGCGGCGGCCTCGGTGAGACCGACCGATCCCACCTCGGGGATCGAGAACGTGACCTGCGGGGCGCCCGCGTGGTCGGCGGTCGCGACATGGCGTCCCCAGGGGGCGTCGTCGACGGCATCGCCGCTCGTGCGGGCCGCGATCACGTCGCCCGCCGCCCGAGCCTGGTACTTGCCCTGGTGGGTGAGCAGCACGCGTCCGTTCACGTCCCCGACGGCGTAGAGCCAGTCGGAGTCCGGCACCCGAAGAGTGTCGTCGACCGCGATCCAGCGTCCGGGCTCGAGTCCCACGACGTCGAGGCCGATGTCGCCGCTGCGCGGAGAGCGTCCCGTCGCGACGAGTAGCTCGGCCGCGGTGACGGTCGACCCGTCGTCGAGCACGATCGTCACGCCCTCGTCGGTGCGGCTGACGCTCGTCGTGCCGGTCTCGAGGCGCACGTCGACGCCGAGCTCCTTCAGCCCCGCCGCGACGCGCTCGCCCACGAACGGCTCCATCGACCCGAGCAGACCGCTGCGGGCGATGATCGTGACCGTCGAGCCGAGCGCCGCATACGCCGTCGCCATCTCGACCGCCACGACTCCGCCGCCGATCACGGCCAGCGACTCGGGGAGCTCTTCTGCACTGGTCGCCTCGCGGCTGGTCCACGGCGAGGACTCGCGCAGCCCCTCGATCGGCGGGATCACGGCATCCGAGCCGGTGCTGATCGCCACCGCGTGGCGAGCGCGCAGCACGCGCGTGCCGCCGTCGGCATCCGTCACGGTCACCTCGCGCTCGCCCGTGAGCCGCCCGTGGCCGCGCGCGAGATCGATGCCGGCCGAGTCGAGCCACTTCACCTGACCGTCGTCCGACCAGTTGCTCGTGAACGAGTCACGCCGGTCGAACACCGCGCGCACGTCGAGCGTGCCGGTCACCGCCTCTTTCGATCCGGCGACGTGCTGCGCCGCGCGCAGCGCCTGCGCCGATCGCAGCAGCGCCTTCGACGGCATGCAGGCCCAGTACGAGCACTCACCGCCCACGAGCTCGCTCTCCACGATGATCGCGGTCAGCCCGCCCTGCACGGCACGGTCGGCCACGTTCTCGCCGACCGGACCTCCGCCCAGCACGATCAGGTCGTATTCGTCGGTCTTGTCAGCAGTCATCGCATGCACCTCTCCGTCGCCCAGTCTTGCTCAGAACCAACGTCGAGTCACGGGGTGGTGTTCCGCCGGGTGTTGTGGTGGGATGCCCCGGGCGCGTCACCGGGCCTCCCGAGTCGCTGCGGGAATCATGGACGGCAGAGCTCAGGCACTCCGTGGCGCGACGCGAGGCGCGAGCACCGCTGCGGCGAGCGCGATGATGCCCGCCAGGGCGAACACCGCGACGAACGGGTCGGCGACCGCCGCGAGACCGGTGAACAGGACCCCGGTGATGGCGAGAGCCAGCGCACTGCCGAAGGAGTCGGCGACGGTCATGGCCGAGCTGTTGAAGCCCTGGTTCTCGGGTGCGGACATCTCGAGAGTCAGCGCGCTGGTTCGCGGACTCATCAGCCCCATGCCGGCACCGGCGACGATCCAGGCGACGATGATGACCACGACCGGTGCGGCGAGCACGGCCGCGGCGAGGGCGAGAGCGACTCCGGAGACGACGAGGATCGTGCCGACGCGTACGGCCGTGACGCTCGAGAGGCGCACACCCATGCGGCCCTGCAGCGTGGCGGCCGCCGACCAGGCGAGAGCTCCGCCGGTGAGCGAGAGACCCGCGACGGTCGGCGACACCTCGTAGCGCTCGGTGAGCAGGTACGGGATGTAGACCTGGGCGCCGAAGAACCCCGCCGCGGCGAGCCCGCGCACGAGCAGCACCGAGGGCAGACCGCGCCGGGCGCGCAGGGTTCCCGTCGGCAGAAGGGGCCGCACGGCGACGACCGCCACCACGACCGCGGCGGCCGCGAGCACAGGACCTGCCCCCGGGATGTCGCCGACCAGGTTCAACCCGAGCACCGCCAGCGCCGCGAGCACCGACCAGCCGAGTCGTCCGAACGCCCACGGCGTCGAGGCGTCGCCGTCGCCCGCCAGCCCGCGGAGCGCGGGGACGACCATGAGCAGCGCCGGAACCACCAGGAAGACGACGCCGAGGAACACCCAGTGCCAGCTCCACAGCTCGGTGACGGCCCCGGCGACGGTCGGTCCGACGAGTGACGGCACCACCCACGCGGCGGCGAACCCGGCGAAGATCGCGGGATGCAGTGCGCGCGGGTACACGCGGGCGACCACCACATAGAGGGCGACCATCAGCCCGCCGTTGCCGAGGCCCTGCGCGAAGCGACCGGCGACGAGCACCTCCATGGTCGGAGCGAGTCCGGCGACGACCAGACCGACGACGAACATCGCCACCGAGAGGTACAGCGGTGCGACCGGCCCGCGGCGGTCCGCCCAGTTGCCCGCCATGACCATCCCGATCACCCCCGTGGCGAGGGGCCCGGCGAAGGCGAGCGCATAGAGGCGTTCTCCGTCGAGGTCGGCGCTCACCGCCGGCATCACGGTCGTGACGGCGAGGGACTCGAACGCCCCGAGGAAGACCAGCGCGCACGCGCCGATCGTGATCCAGAGGTAGGTGCCGTGGAGGATGCCCGTGGTGGCCGCCTTAGCGGTCTGCACCGCGTCCGTGTCTGCAGTCATAGGCTCGACCGTAGAACCTCAACAAAGGTTGAGGTCAAGCGGTGACCGCGACGAGGTCAGCGGACGAGCAGGAAGTGCGTCGGCGTCGGCGCGGGCGCCTGATGGCGGATGCCGAGCGGCGCCCCCGTGCGCTCGTCGAGGTCGAGCAGCGCGACCGTGTCGGATCGCTGTCCCGCGACGAGCAGCTTGCCCTCGTGCACCAGGTGGTGGCGCGGCCAGTCGACCCCGGAGTCGGCCAGCGCGAACGGCTCGAGGCTCTCGCCGCCGCCCTGCACCCGGAGCGCGGCGATCGTGTTGCTGCCGCGCAGCGCGGTGTAGAGGAACTGCCCGTCGCGCGTGCGAGCGAGCTCGGCGGGGAAGTCGGTGCCGACCTCGGCGATCGGGCTCGTGAGCACCGAGCCGACCACCGCCCACGTGCCGTCACGACCCGCGGCGAGGGTGAACACCTCGCACGAGTACTCGGTCACCACGTGCAGGTGCCCGCTGGGGTGCACGACCATGTGGCGCGGCCCGGTGCCCATCGGCAGCGCGACCTCGTGGTCGAGCAGCAGACCGCCCGCCCCCTGGCGCCAGATGCGCACGAGGTCGAAGCCGAGATCGGTCGTCGCGATGCGGCCGTCCGGCAGGAATGCCGCGGCGTGCGCATGCGAGACGCGCTCATCGCCGTCGGCCGTGCGCGATCCCGCGTAGGGGTCGGATGCCGCCACGGCGACGCCCGCCGGAGCAGCGGCCTCGAGAGGCTCGCCGAGCAGGGCCGCGCGCAGCTCGGCGGCCTTGTTCACCGCGTCCGGCACCAGGCGCCCCTGCGGGTCGATCCCGATGCGCACGACACGACCGTCGCCGTAGCAGCTGGCGATGAGGAAGTCCCCGCGCGGGGCGACGGCGACGTGGCACACGTTCTCGCCGGCCTCGACCGGCTCGCCGAGGGGCCGCAGGGCCGACTCGCCGGAGCGGACGAACGCCTGCACCGCGGCATCCCCCTCGAGCGCCGCGTACACGACGTCGAGGGTGGGATGCTGCGCGAGCCACGACGGCGACGGCGTCTGCGTGACCGCACCGCGATACGAGAGCGAGGTCGGCCGGTCGGCATCCCCCGCGAGCAGGCCGATGCCGTCGGCCGAACCCTCCATCGCCGAGCCGTAGCCCCCGAGCCAGAACCGTGTCATGGTGCTCAGTCGAGCAGGTCGTGGCGCACGACGACCTGGTCGCGCTCCGGCCCCACGCCGATCACCGAGATGCGCGTGTTGCTCATGCCCTCGAGGGCCAGCACGTAGTCCTGCGCGTTCTTCGGCAGTTCGTCGAACGAGCGGGCGGTCGAGATGTCCTCCGACCAGCCGGGGAAGTACTCGAGGATCGGCGTCGCGTGGTGGAAGTCGGTCTGGTTGACGGGCACCTCGTCGAAGCGCTCTCCGTCGACGTCGTACGCGACGCAGACGGGGATCTGCTCGAGCCCGGTGAGGATGTCGAGCTTGGTGAGCACCAGGTCGGTGATGCCGTTGACGCGCGTCGCGTAGCGGGTGATCGGCGCGTCGTACCAGCCGACGCGGCGCGGACGCCCCGTCGTCGTGCCGAACTCGAAGCCGCGCGAGCGCAGCCATTCGCCCTGCTCGTCGAAGAGCTCGGTCGGGAAGGGGCCGGAACCCACGCGGGTCGTGTAGGCCTTGACGATGCCGACGATGCGGTCGAGCGCGCCGGGGCCCACGCCCGAGCCGGATGCCGCGCCCGCGGCCGTCGCGGTCGACGACGTCACGAACGGGTAGGTGCCGTGGTCGATGTCGAGCATGGTCGCCTGTCCGCCCTCGAACACGACGACCTCGCCGCGGTCGAGCGCCTCGGCGATCAGGTAGCCGGTGTCGGCGACCATCGGGCGCACGCGCTCGGCGTACGACAGCAGCTCCTCGACGATCTCGTCGACCGTCACGGCACGGCGGTTGAAGACCTTCACCAGCAGGTGGTTCTTCTGGTCGAGCGCGCCTTCGACCTTCTGGCGCAGGATGTTCTCGTCGAACAGGTCCTGCACGCGGATGCCGACGCGGTTGATCTTGTCGGCGTAGGCCGGTCCGATGCCGCGACCCGTCGTGCCGATGTTGCGCTTGCCGAGGAATCGCTCGGTGACCTTGTCGAGCGTGCGGTGGTACGCCGTGATGATGTGCGCGTTGGCGCTGACCTTGAGGCGGGACACGTCGATGCCGCGGGCGCCGAGGGCCTCGAGCTCGTGGAACAGCACCTCGAGGTCGATCACGACGCCGTTGCCGATGACCGGCGTCACACCGGGCGACAGGATGCCGGACGGCAGCAGATGCAGCGCGTACTTCTCGTTGCCGACCACGACGGTGTGACCGGCATTGTTGCCGCCGTTGAACTTGACGACCCAGTCGGTGCGCTCGCCGAGCAGGTCGGTGGCCTTGCCCTTGCCCTCATCGCCCCACTGGACGCCGACGATAACGATTCCTGGCATGGGTATCCCCCTTGCTTTCGCCGGGTTTGCACCGGCTGATGAGCTGGCCCTTCTCGGGCGAGACCATCCTATCGAAGGGGTGTCACAGGGCCTTTTCCGGGGGTGCACAGCACTGGCGGAAAAGGAGCGGACGCTGTCACTCGAGCCTCTCGTGGAGTGTCGGTGGCCGGTGCGACGATCAGAGGATGCCGAAGACCGGTCGCATCCGCAGCGACGACACCCTGAACCCCGCGACGTCCCGCACCCAGGGGCCGCTCGTGCTCGTCGCCGCCCTCGTGACGGTCGTGCTGTGGGCGTCGGCGTTCATCGGCATCCGCGGTGCCGGTCCGCACTTCGACCCCGGCGCCCTGGCGCTGCTGCGCATGGCGGTGGGCAGCGTCGCGCTCGCGCTCATCGCGGTGCGCCACGGCATCCGTCTTCCCGAACGCCGCCACTGGTGGCTCGTCGCGGTGTGGGGCGTCGGGTGGTTCTGCGTCTACAACCTCGCACTCAACGCCGCCGAGCGCACCCTCGACGCGGGCACGGCGGCGATGGTCGTCAACCTCGCACCGCTCATGGTCGTCGTCTTCAGCGGGCTGTTCCTGCGGGAGGGCTTTCCGAAGCCGCTCATCGTCGGAGCCCCGATCGCGTTCCTCGGCGTAGTGCTGATCGGCATGAACTCGTCGACGAGCGACGGGCCCGACATCACGGGCCTGCTGCTCGCCCTGCTCGCGGCCGTGATGTACGCCGGGTGCACGCTGCTGCAGAAGCACCTGCTCAGCGCCGGATCCGACGCGACGACTCTGACGTTCCTCGGCGCCGTCGCCGGCACGGTCGCGCTGCTGCCGTGGACGGGCAGCCTGATCGGCGCCCTGCAGACCGCGCCCCTCGACTCGACGCTCTGGGTCGTGTACCTCGGCATCTTCCCGACCGCGATCGCCTTCACGACCTGGGCATACGTGCTGCAGCGCAGCACCGCGGGGCAGACCTCGGCCACGACCTACGTCGTCCCCGCGATCGCGATCCTCCTGTCATGGGCGATCCTCGGCGAGGTGCCGACGCCGCTCATGTTCGTCGGCGGCGCGCTGTGCCTGCTCGGCGTGCTCGTCACCCGCATGCGGTGGGGCCGCCGAGCCTGATCGCCGCCCAGCACCTCGCATGCGAGGTCGCTCACGCCGGAGCTCTTCGACCCCGCCCCGCGCACCCGGACCCCGCAGAGCGATCCGATTACATATCGCCATTCCGGTCTAGCGATGCGAGCGATAGCGACCGATAAAGTGTGCGGCGGAGGCGAATATGACGACCTGGTGGCCCTACGCACGACTCGCGGCAGCAGTGCTCTCGCTCGCGGCCGTCATCGCACAGCTCTCCCTGACGGTGCAGGTGGCTCTCGAGGCCACGACGCCGTGGGGCTCGCATCTGCCGACGGTGGGCTGGAACTTCCTGAGCTTCTTCACGATCGACTCGAACCTGCTCGCGGCGGTCGTGCTCATCATCGGTGCGATCTGGGCTCTGCGCCACCGTGGCGACACCGAGCCCGAGCCGCGCTGGCTGGCCGTGCTGATCGTCTGCGCGAGCACGTACATGATCGTCACGGGGCTCGTGTACAACACGCTGCTCCGCGGCATCGAGCTGCCGCAGGGCACCACCGTCCCGTGGTCCAACGAGGTGCTGCACGTGGTGTTCCCCCTGTTCCTGCTGCTCGACGTGCTGTTCGCACCGCGGCGACGGGCCCTGCCGTGGAGCACGGTGTTCGTCACCGCGATCTTCCCGCTCGTCTGGGCGGCGTACACGATGATCCGCGCGAACCTCATCACCGCCCCGGCGACCGGCAACGCCTGGTGGTATCCGTACCCGTTCCTCGACCCCCGACTCGTCGGCGGGTACCTCGGTGTCGCGGGCTATGTGGTCGGGATCGCCGTCGCCATCATCGCCGTCGCCTGCTTCGTGGTCTGGATCGGCCGCAGCCGCGGCGGCTCGCCGGTCACCCGCGAGGCGTGAATCTCGCGAGCACGGGGGCGCTCACATGCTGCACAGCACGGTGGCAACTGCCGCGACGATCACGTACAGCACGACGACGGCCACCCACAGCGGTCGTCCGATCGCGTACTCGAGTGCACTGCGCGACCCGACGTCGTCGGCCCTGGCCGGACGCTGACATCGTGCGGTTACGCTGTTTACGGGGGATCTGCGTGACGCGCCTCCCCCGCGCCAGCGAGGAGACACCATGAGTCAGCCATTCCCTGCATCGACCGGCGGTCCGTCCGTGCCGCCGCCTCCCCCCGCGCCGTCCACCCGTGCCGCCGCCTCTGCCGCGCCCCCGTCCCCCGCGGCATCGTCGTCCGTGTCCAAGAACTCCGCCGCTCCCACCGACGCCGAGATGCGCCGCGCGAGCGAGGTGCTGAAGACCGTCTCCGATGCGTACTCCGCGAAGATGGTCGGCCAGGAGCGCCTGCGCATGAGCCTGCTGATCTCGCTGATCGCCGGCGGTCACATCCTGCTCGAGAGCGTGCCCGGCCTCGCCAAGACCACCGCGGCCAGCACGCTCGCCGACACCGTGAAGGCGCAGTTCAAGCGCATCCAGTGCACGCCCGACCTGCTGCCCAGCGACATCACCGGCAACCAGATCTACGACGCCGCGACCGGGTCGTTCCGCACGGTTCTCGGCCCCGTGCACGCGAACTTCGTGCTGCTCGACGAGATCAACCGCTCGAGTGCGAAGACCCAGAGCGCCATGCTCGAGGCCATGCAGGAGCACCAGACCACGATCGGTGGCGAGGTGCACCACCTGCCCCAGCCGTTCCTCGTGATCGCGACCCAGAACCCCATCGAGCAGGAGGGCACGTACGAGCTGCCCGAGGCGCAGATGGACCGCTTCCTGCTCAAGGAGATCGTCGAGTACCCGAGCCCCGCCGAGGAGTTCGAGATCCTCGGCCGCATCGACTCGGGCGTGCTCGATCCCGACCGTCACGTCTCGAGCGCCATCACGCTCGACGACGTGCGCCTGCTGCAGGATGTGGCGAGCCGGGTGTACGTCGACCCCGCGATCCGCAACTACATCGTGTCGATCGCGTACGTCACCAGGAACCCCGCGCCGTACATCGGCGAGGAGCGCGCCCGCTACATCAAGTACGGCGCGAGTCCTCGCGCGAGCATCGCCTTCCTGCAGGCATCGCGCGCACTGGCGCTGCTCAACGGCCGCGCGCACGTGCTGCCCGAGGACATCCGCTCGCTGCGCCACCTCGTGCTGCGCCACCGCGTGCTGCTGACGTTCGAGGCCGACGCCGAGGGCATCCGCAGCGAGGAGATCATCGACCAGATCTTCGCCTCCGTGCCCACCCCCTGACCCGCCGATGCCCAGCCTGATCGCCCAGGTGAAGAGCAAGCTCTTCATCCACTCGTCGCGCAAGTCGCTGCATGCGCTCGACGGCGCCTACGCGTCGCTGCTGCACGGGCGCAGCCTCGACTTCGAGGACCTGCGCAAGTACGAGTACGGCGATCAGGTGCGCGACATCGACTGGCGGGCGACCGCACGGCTGGGCACTCCGCTGGTCAAGCGCCATCGGGCGATGCGGATGCACACGATCCTGTTCGTCGTCGACACCGGCCGCTCGATGTCGGCGCTCGCCCGCGACGAGAGGTCGAAGAAGGACCTCGCGATCCTCGCGACGGGTGCGCTCGGAGTGCTCGCGCTGCGCCACGGCGACGATTTCTCGCTCGTCTACGGCGACGCCGACGGCGTGCGCCGACGCGCTCCTGGCCGCAGCGAGGGCGCCCTCGAGCACGCGCTGCGCACGGTCGACCGGTCGATCGCCACGAGCACCGCGCCGAGCGACCGCGACGCCCTGCTGTCGTACGTCACGCGCACGGTCTCGCGGCGCATGATCGTCGTCGTGGTCACCGACGACGCCCCGGTCACGGCCGAGACCGAGCGGATGCTGCGCCGGCTGCGCGTGCAGCACGACGTGCTCTGGCTCACGCTGCGCGACGCCGATCCGGTGCTCGACCACACCACGAAGACGATCCGCGCCGACGTCGACAGCCTGTGGGAGGTGCCCGACTTCGCCCAGGGAGACCTCGACATCGTGGGCGAGCTGGTCGCACAGGCCCACGCCGATGCCGCGCGCCTCGCCGAGCTGCTCACGCGCATGGAGATCAGCCACGGGGTACTCACCGGTCAGGACGACGCCGTCTCGCAGCTGCTGCAGCTGCTGAACCGGAGGTCGCATGCCCGGCTCTGATGAGCTCTATCCCCCGGCCCAGTACGGCTGGGGCTGGATCCTGCTCGCGATCGGCGTGCTGCTGCTCCTGATCGCCGCCGCATGGGTGGTGGTGCTGCTGACCCGGCCACGCCGCGACCTGACGATCTCCGGTCAGCAAGAGGGGCCGGTGCTGCAGACGACCGACGTGCTCTCGCAGCTGCGCGTGGAGTATCTGCAGAGCATCCAGCGCATCGAAGACGACTATCGCGCGCATACGCTGTCGGCGCGCAACGCCAACCTCGAGCTGAGCCGCGTCGTGCGCACGTTCGTCAACGAGTACAGCGGGCTCGAGGCCCCGGTGCTGGCGCTCGACGATCTCGTGTCCCGCGGCGTGCATCCCGCGCTCATCGACGCGATGCAGCGCCACTACTACCCCAGCATCTTCCGGCAGGGCCCGGCGATCGATCCGCTCGCCGGGGCCGAGGCGGCCAGGGCGGTGGTGCGCTCATGGCACTAGCCAACGGGTGGATGCTGCTCGTCGCCGCCGGCATCGTGGTCGTCGCGGTCGCGATCGGCCTCGTGCTGGGGCTCCGCCGCACCGGCCGCTCCGACGCCCACGAGCAGGCGCGAATCGCGCGTGCCGAGCGCGTGCGTGCCCTTCCGGCCTTCCGCGCGGCGTTGACCCGCCGGGTCGTCGCCCTCTGCGGCATCCTGCTGCTGGGCGTGATCGCGACCGCCTCGGCCGGCGTCGTCGCCGCGAGGCCGATGTCGTCGCAGACCATCCAGCCCGTCAACACCAGCCGCGACATCATGCTCTGCCTCGATGTCTCCGGATCCATGACCGAGGTCGACGTCGAGGTGCTCACCGTCTTCGAGGAGCTGCTGAAGGAGTTCGAGGGCGAGCGCATCGGGCTGACGATCTTCAACAGCTCGCCGGTGCAGATCTTCCCCCTCACCGACGACTACCCGTTCATCCGCGAGCACCTGCAGAGCATCAGGGAGAGCTTCGACTTCGTCGAGCAGACCCCCGAGCACTGGGTCGGCACCATGAACGGCAACGGCGCCTCGCTCATCGGCGACGGTCTCGCGGCGTGCGCGCTCGCCTTCGACCACCCCGACGACGAGCGCTCCCGCTCGATCATCTTCGCCACCGACAACGAGATCAACGGCGCCTCGATCGTGACCCTGCAGGAGGCCGCCGCGTACGCGAAGTCGGTCGGCGTGCGCGTCTTCAGCCTCAACCCCGTGCAGGGCAAGGATGCCGACGTCAGCGCCGAGCTCACCGAGGCGGCCGAGACCACCGGCGGCACCGCCTACGGTCTGCGAGACACGACCACGGTGGAGGACATCGTCGCCCAGGTGCAGGAGCAGGAGGCCACCGCGCTCCAGGGCCAGGCGCAGGTCGTGTGGACCGACAGCCCGAACCTCTGGATCGTCGTGCTCATGGTCGCGACCCTGGCCTTCGTCGTCGTGCTGTGGAGGGTGAGACTGTGATCTTCCAGCCCGTCCTCAGCGTGTTCCTGCTGGTGCTGCTCTTCGCCCCGATCGCGGTGCTCGCGGTACTCGCCCTCGTGAAGGCCCCGACCACGGGCTCCGGCACCAGGGCCGGCGCTCGGGCGCTCTGGGCCATGCGTCTCGTGATGCTGCTCGCGTGCTTCGTCATGCTCCTGCGTCCCGGCATCCCCGGCGGCACCACGCAGACTCTCGCGACGGACACCGACATCGTGCTCGTCGTCGACACCACCGCGAGCATCGTCGCCGAGGACTGGGCGGACGGCGAGCCGCGTCTCGACGGCGTGCGCGCCGACGTGCAGAAGATCGTCGACGAGTATCCGGGCGCGCGGTTCGCGCTGATCACGTTCGACGCGTCCGCCGATGTGCGCATGCCGCTGACGACCGACACGACGGCGCTGATCTCCTCGCTCGAGGTGCTGCGCCCCGAGGTGACGAGCCGCTCCCGGGGCAGCTCGATCGGCATCGCCGCCGAGCAGCTGCACGAGACGCTGGCGAATGCCGCGGCGAACTCGGAAGACCGTGCGCGGATGGTGTTCTACTTCGGCGACGGCGAGCAGACCGCACTGTCGCCCCCGGAGTCGTTCGAGGACAGCGCGGCCTTCACCGACGCCGGCGCCGTGTTCGGCTACGGCACCGCCGAGGGCGGCCCGATGAAGCTGACGACCGGGTCGTTCGATCCCGCCGAGGGCGGGGGCTACATCGAGTACCAGGGCGCGAACGCGCTGTCGGTCATCGATGAGGCGAACCTGCAGACGATCGCGGGCGAACTGGGCGTCGAGTACCAGCACCGCACCGCCGAGTCGGAGCCGGCGCTGCCCGCGGCGCCGTCGACCACCGTCGCCTACTCGGACTCGGGAGAGGTCGGGAACGTCATCGAGCTCTACTGGATCGCCGCGCTGCTCATGGCCGCTCTGCTCGGCGTCGAGCTCGCACGGGCGACCATGCTCGTGGCACGACTCCGGCGGCTCGGGTCGGGACCCCGCTCCGCCACCCGCGCCGATTCCGGTTCGACGACCGAGGGAGGTGCCGCATGACCCCTGAGCAGCTTCCGCCCGGTGCGCCGACTCCGCCGGATGTGCCCGTTCCACCCCGGACGCAACCGCAGCCGGACGCGCAGACTCCGGCCGAGCTCCGCGCCGCCGCCGCATCCGCCCTGCTGGCCTCGAATCGGCGACGGCGTCGCATCCGCCTGTGGATCGGTCTCGGCACCCTGCCTCTCACGCTCGCCGCGCTGCTGTTCGTCGGCAAGCTGCTGAGCATGTACGCCTTCGCGCACCAGTCGATCAGCGCCTACGTGGCAGACGACTACGCCGGGGCCGAATCGGCCGCGCGCGGACAGGAGTTCCTCAACGGGTTCGAGCCCTACAAGGCCCCGTTCAACGTGGGCACGGCTCTCGCCGGGGCCGAGAAGCTGCCCGAGTCGCGGGCGGAGTTCGAGGAGTCGCTGAGCCTCGCGACCGGCCTCGAGGTCTGCAGCGTGCGCATCAACCTGGCGATCGTGATCGAGCGGATGGGCGACGCGGCGCGCCGCGACGGAGACGGCGCCGCCGCCGCCGAGCTCTACGGCGAGGCGCTCACGGTGACGACCGAGATGCCCGCGGAGTGCGACAGCGACGAGGCGCAGGAGCAGTCGTCCGATCCCGACCGCGACATGCAGCAGAGCAGGGAAGACCTCGAGGACCGTCTGAAGCAGAAGCAGCAGGACGAGGAGCAGACTCCGCCCGAGGAGCCGCAGGAGCAGGAGCCGCAGGAGCAGCAGGAGCAGCCCTCGGATCAGAAGATCGAAGATCTCAAGGACCAGCTCGAGCAGGGGACGCAGGAGCGCGATCAGCGTGACGGCGACGACGGCGGCGGCTCGGGGACGGACAAGCCATGGTGATGGACCACGAGAAGCAGCGGGCGCGCTACGTCGCCGGCACCGAGGGCGCACCTCCCGTTCCCCCTCCCGGTGGGTACCGCAACGCGCGGCGATCGCCCGGCCCCGTGCTGCCCTCGCCCGCCGTGCCCGGACTCTCGGCGACCGCCACCGCCGAGCCGTCGTCGAAGCCCGCGAACGTCCTCGGGTGGATCGCGCTCGTCACCGGCATCCTGTTCGCGGTCATCCTGCTGATCACCCTCGCCGCCGGCGGCACCGACGCCCTCTACGGCGTCACGATGCTGACACTGCAGCTGGTCGTCGTCGCCGTCATCGTCGGCGCCCTGTTCTCTGCGCGTGCGCGGAAGTTCGCGGCGATCGCCCTGGCCGTCACCGTGGTGTTCAACGTCGCCACCGTCGGCGGCATCGGCGCCGTGCGCACCTCGGCGACGGGCAGCTATGACGGCATGAAGAGCGATGAGCAGAAGCACGAAGAGGCGTATCCGGGCATCAAGGACCTGGACCCTCGGGATGCCCTCGAGCAGCAGTCCCTCGAAGAGGTGCGCTCCGCGGCCGACGCGCTGTTCGCCGATGTGCGCGAACGGGTCACCGCGGAGTTCGGCTACGAGTGGGTGCAGGTCGGCGATGAGGATCTGCGTCCCGAGCGCAACGGCTACGGCGGCGAGTCGATGCTCATCGAGTACACGTCGGTCGGCTGGGCGACCACCGAGCCGATCCACGACTACGGAGTGAAGCTGCAGGTCATGGACCTGATCGACGACGTCATCGCCGAGCACGGCCTGACCTACCTGTACTCGTTCAACGACGAGTACTCGGGCATCGAGCCGGCGATGAAGGAGAAGCTCTACGGCAGCGCCGATCCGCGCCTGCAGCACACGTGGGAGTACTACGCCGAGAACTACCCCGAGCCGATGCGCTTCTACGCGAACATCTTCGACCTCGCCAACGACACCACCGGCGACTTCCGCGTCGCGCGCGAGGCGCAGAACGCCCGCACGGGCGAGCCGCTGGAGGGCCTGCAGATGGTCGTCATCGCGAGCGGCCTGCTCAGCGACGCGGACAGGGCCGAGTTCGAAGAGCGCCTGCAGGAGTATCCCGGTTTCTAGGGGAGCGTCCCCTTCTGCGGACGGGAATCCCCCTGGCGATATTCCGCAGCCTCGGTAGACTCGGCGGCATGAGTCCCGTGAAGTCTTATGACCCGGGGCGCATACGGGGGGCAGCTGCCGCGGTGCATGACGCCACAAGCGGTATCGCTGACGCCTTGGATGCGCTCGATGCAGAAGTGTCCACACTCCGAGCGGCGTGGAGCGGTGAAGCCTCCGATGCGTACGACGCGGCGCAGGCCCAGTGGTCGGCCCGGCTCGCCGAGATGAACCGCATCCTGTCGCTGGCCGCGGGCGCCGCCGACAACAGCGCCGAGCGCTACGCACGGGGACGATCGAAGATCGAGGCGAGGTGGGCATGAGCGGCACCGAACAGCCCTCGCTCCTCGAGCGGATGCAGCTGCTGCAGGCGCAGAGCGCGGCCCTGCAGGACCAGTTGCGCCAGACGCAGCAGGACGTGGAGCGCGAGCTGGCGCAATACGTCCCGCCGAACCCGGTGCACGTCACGGTGGCGCTCAGCGACACGGGATTCCCGGTGGGCCTGGAGGTCGCCGGCCCCGAGCAGGATCGCACCGCCGCCATCTACACGTCAGCCATCAGCACGGCGTTCCAGCTCGCTCAGGCGACCGGCCCGGCTCTGCCGATCGAGGCGTCGACCGCGATCATCGATGCGATCACCTCGGGCGAGGACCTCCCCGCGACCACGATCTCGGATGACTTCGGACAGTTCTCGGTGACGGCGTCCTTCGGCTCGGTACGCGGGGTCGAGATGAAGGATCAGTGGGTGCAGTCCTGCACCGACCAGCTGATCGCGGAGGAGATCCTCCGCATCGCCCAGCACGCAGCGAAGGCGTCGGACGCCTTCCACCGATTCGAGTAGGGGGAGACATGGCCGATTACGACGAGGAAGCACTGCGCGAGGACGCGAACGGCTCCTGGCAGCCATGGAGTCTGCAGGTGCAGAAGTGGGGCGAGACCATCGACGGCCTCGCACTGGACCGTCAGGCGTTCTCCGTCGCCCCCGGTTCCGATGAGCTGTTCAGCGCCTTCAACACCGCGCTGAGCTCGGTGCGCACCTACCTGAGCGAGGGCGAAGAGGTCTTCGAGGGCATCGCCCGCGCCCTGCTCGACTCCGCCATCGAGTACATGGAGATGGAAGGCTACGCGGCCGACGAGATCGCCCGCGTCGAACGGGAGATGGCAGCGCTATGAGCTACGTCGACGTCCTGCGCGAACAGATCATCATCCAGCTCGACGAGGCCGAGATCCGTGTGCGCGACGCGATCCGCGTCGCGCCGGGCCTCATCCGCCGAGCCGTGGAGGCGGCCGCCAACCACTACCTGGGCACCGTCGCCGTGCTGATCCCCGATGCGGCGATCGACTGGCTCGCCGACCAGATCACCTCGGCCGCCCTCGCCGCTCTGCAGGACTGCCTCGTGAGGATCGCGGTCCTGCGCGAAGCGGCCGCGTACCTCGGCAGTCCCGACGAGCTGCGGGCCGTCGCCGAGAAGCTCGGTGACATCGGCGGATCCGCAACGGCGATGGACATCAACAAGGACGCCCTCGACGGTCTGATGTCGTGGGACGACGGCGAGCCGACCAGGCGCTACGAGGTCGCGGTCGAGAACCAGATCGACGACCTCGCCAAGGTCGCTCCGGCGATGAGCTCGCTCAAGGACGTGCTGCGCACGCACGCCGACGACATCGAGACCTACTACCTCGAGCTGCTGGCGCTCGTCACCGGAGCGGTCGCGGCGATCCTCGGCGTCGTCGCGGCGATCCTCAGCCTCATCGCGGGCGCGCTGACGTTCGAGACCGGCGTCGGTCCGGTGATCGGCATCATCGCCGCCGCCCTGTCCCTCGTGACGGCGATGCTCGGAGTGGTCGTGTCGGGCATCGCCGCGGTGCAGCTGTTCGTGAGTTCGACGCAGGGCACCTCGAACAAGCTCGACGCACTGCAGATCGACATGCTCGAGTGGAGGAAGCCGTCCTTTGCGCAGATCGAGTAGGGCATCGGTCCTGGCGGCATCCGGGCTGCTCGCGCTGCTGCCGCTCATGCTGACGGGGTGCGTCGGCGGCTCGGGACGGCCCGAGCCGACCGAGGTCGTGACGCAGTACCTGTCGGCGATCGCCGAGGGTGACGCCTCGACCGCGACGGCACTGGACGCCGCTGCCGTGGCCGCGCAGCACGAGGGCTCGACGACCGAGGAGGTCGGCGACTTCGAGACGCTGCGCACCGACGCGGTGCTGCAGGGGGCGGAGAGCCGGATCGACAGCGTGACGGTCGAGCCTCGCGCTGCGGCGGTCGGCGGAGACGACGATGTGCGGCGCGTGCTCTTCACCTATGAGCTCGACGGAGAGGAGACGAGCTCGTCGCTGCAGGTGAAATGGGACGAGTCCTCGTCGACGTGGAAGCTCGAGCAGTCGCTGACGCTGTCGATGTCGATCGATGCGGTGCAGAGCAAGGTCTCCCTCGAGCCCGCGCCGTTCCGCATCGGGGGCGTGGACGAGACGATGGCGGCCGATGCGCAGCAGGCGCCCCTGCTGTACCTCGTCTACCCCGGCGTGTATCGCATCACATCCGACATCCCGAAGGAGCTTCTGGTTCCGGGGACCGACACCGTGCAGACGGTGGTCGCCGCGATGCCGGGCGACGTCTTCGTGCAGTTCGACGTCACCGAGCTGCCCTCGAGCTGAGCCTCGCCTGACGCCCACCGCGTTGCCGGGAGCGTCAGGCGAGTGAGAGCCCCGCGGCGAGCGCGAAGCCCAGAACGGTGGCGAGCCCCGTGATGTTCTTCGCCTTCTCCTGCGCATCCGGCACCATCGAGTCGACGAGCATCACGAGCAGCGCACCGGCGGCGAATCCGCCCGCGGCCGCACGGAAGTCGTCGCCGGTCACGCTCGCCAGTGAGAAACCGGCGACCGTCGCGAGCGCGCAGATCACGGCGATGCCGGCCCAGAGCAGCAGCACCCGCGACTTCGTCATGCCGCCCTTGAGGAGGTCGGCCGCCGAGCCGATCGACTCCGGGAGGTTCGACACCACGATCGCGACGACCAGGGCGATGCTGACGGGTTCGCCGGACGCGAGCCCGATGCCGAGCACGAGCTGCTCGGGGATGCCGTCGAGCAGCGCGCCGAGTGCGAGCGGCGCCCCGGCGCCCTGGCTCGTCGACTTCGCCGCGCGCGCGTCGAGAACCCGGTCGGCGAGGTAGTAGGCCAGGGCTCCGACGGCGACGCCGCCGACGAGGGGGATGGGCCCCGCGAGGGCCAGGCCCTCCTCCCACAGCTCGAACGCGATCGAGGCCATGAGCGCGCCGGCGCCGAACCCCAGCACGATGCCGAGCCAGCGCGGCGGCCAGGTGCGCAGCAACGCGAGCACTGCGCCGACGAACAGGGGCGACGCGGCGACGAGACCCCAGAGGATCGCCTGTGACATGTGCGGCCTCCTTCTGCGGACACTCTGCTTCTGTGGACACTCTGTCACGCGACCGGCGGCGGTCGCAGCCCTCAGCCGCTCACGACACGATGGATGCCGAGGTCGGTGCGCCCGGGCAGCAGGTCCGCTCGCAGTGCGCGGGTGCCGCTGTAGTCGCCGTCTCGAAGGCGACGGTAGGGAGTGCTGGGCGATTCGTCGTCGATCCCGGAGAGCCGTTCGAGGAGCCGCGCGCTCTCGCGCTCGACCCCGGCCGCGTCCAGCGCGTCCGCATCGTGGACGACATGCAGGTCGAGCGGCTCGATCCCGGTGTACCAGAGCGTGCCGTGGGTGAGGGGGAAGAGCAGCGAGTCGATGTCGCCGCTGATGCCCCGGTCTCCGATCGAGCGGTCGTCCTCGCCGGCCGTGACGATCACGAGCGCGCGACGACCCGCGAGAGGGCCGTCGCCGTACCGCAGCGGAACACCCGTCTCGGGGTCGACGGGGCCGTACGCGAACCCGTTGGTGAGCACACGGTCGAGCCACCCCTTCAGGATCGCGGGCGTCCCGTACCACCACAGCGGGAACTGGAGCACGACGAGGTCGGCGGCCCGGAGCTTGCGCTGCTCCTCGGTCACATCCGCCGGCAGCCGCCCCGCGGCATACGCGTCGCCCATGAGGTCGACCACGCTGCCCTCCCTCCCGTCGGGGTCACCCAGATCGGCGGCGGCGAGCACCGGGTCGAACCGCTGCCGATAGAGGTCGGTCACCTCCATGTCGTGATCGCGCGACAGCGCCTCGACCCCGTCACGGAACAGCCGCGCGTTCAGCGAGTTCTCCTGGGGGTGGGCGTGTATCCAGTGGACGGTCGGACGTGAGAGGGACATGGGCGGCCTTTCTTCAGCGGGATTCGAGGCGTCAGCGGGATTCGAGACGTCAGCGGGATTCGAGGACGGGAGGCTTCGCCGCAGCCCTCCGGAGCGGCAGGAGCGCTGCGGCGACGACCAGGCCGGTCGCGACGAGGAGCGCGACGAGGAAGCCGCGGGACCCGACGATCGAGGCGATCGTGCCGAGCACGGCGATTCCGAGACCGCCACCGAGGGCGAAGCCGACCTCCTGGATCGCGCCCACCTGGCCCGCGTCGTCGTCGGTCGTCACGTCGAAGAGGGTCGTGGCGGCGAGTGTGGCGGCGATCCCGAACCCGACTCCCACGAGCACGAGAGGGAGCGCGACGAGGTCGACCCCCACGGCGAGCCAGGCGAGCCCTGCCCCCTGCACCACGAGCGCCCCCACCGTGAGCGTCGGTGACGTCAGCCACCGCAGGAACAGGGGCGCGAGCACCCCGCCGAGCGCGATCGCGACCGCCTGCGGAAGGATCGCGATGCCGGCTTCGGCTGCGCTGAAGCCCCGGGCATCCTGCAGGTGCAGACTCACCAGCAGCACGGATGCCGTCGACACACCGCTGCTCGCCACGATGCGCACGATCGCGGGGCTGAACCCCGGCACGCGGAAGAGTCTCATGTCGATGAGGGGATCGGCGAGACTGCGCTGCCGGCGGATGAAGAACACGAGGGTCGCGACCGCGACGACCCCGGCGATGCCCCCGGCGAGCGGCGCCGCGAGCACCTCGTGCAGCGCGAAGACGAGAGCCCCGAGGGCGACGATCGACGACACGATGCTGGGGATGTCCCAGGACGGAGCACGAGAGCTGCGGGAATCCGGCACGAGGCGGATCGCCAGCAGACCGGCGATCACCGCGAGCGGCACACTCCCGAGAAGCAGCCAGCGCCAGCCCGGTCCCTCTGTGACGAGGCCGCCGAGCACCGGGCCCAGAGCACTGCCGGCGCCGAAGGTCGCGGTCCAGAGCCCATACGCCAGCACGCGCTGACGTGCGTGATAGTGCGCACCGATCGTGGCGACGACCCCGGCCACGACGAAGGCCTCCGAGACGCCGAGGAGCGCGCGGACGACGATGAGCAGCATCCCGTCCTGCGCGAAGCCGCCGACGAGGTTGAGCGCGGCGAAGCCGGCCAGGCCGAACAGCACGATCCGCTTGCGGCCGAATGCGTCGCCGATGCGGGCGGCGATGATCAGGGTCGCCGCCAGAGAGAGGGCATAGATGTCGACGATCCACAGGGCACCGCTGTCGCTGAGCACGAGGTCGCCGCGGATCGCCGGCAACGCGGTCGACATGCTGCTGATCGCGAGAGCCCCGATCAGGATGCCGAGGAGCAGCGGGATCATGGCGAGCCACGGATGGAGGGTCGTGCGGGGTCGAGCGGAAGGCGTCGGGAAGGTCACCCCCTCAGTCTCGAGCGAAGGTACACTTCTGACAAGTACGGTCATTCAGGGTACATAGTGACCGAATGGATACCATGGTGCAGCGGAAGGCGGACCCATGAGGGAGAAGACGGAGCGCATCGTCCGGGAGTGGGGAGACGCCTGCGACGCCGAGGTCTCGATCGCCGTGCTCGGCGGGGCCTGGAAGCCCAGCATCCTGAGCCTTCTCGGCGAGCATGAGGTGCTGAGATTCGGCGAGCTCAGCCGGCTGCTCGACGAGCCGACCGCTCGTGTGCTCACCCGGCAACTGCGCGAGCTCGAAGACGACGGGCTGCTCCTCCGCACGGTCTACCGACAGGTCCCGCCCAAGGTCGAGTACCGACTGAGCGACCTGGGTCGGGGATCGATGCCGCTCGTCCAGGCCCTGACCGACTGGGGTGGCGGATACGCTGCGCACCAGCGACGCGAACTCGAACGACTCGACGCCGAGCCCGAAGCCCTCGACGCCGCCGACGCGCGGTGACCCCGACGGCGCGTCCGAAACAGCCGACACGCCGCCGATAGACTGGGAACCATGTCCAAGGTCCTCCAGTCACTTCCCGTCGGCGAGCGCGTCGGCATCGCCTTCTCCGGAGGACTCGACACCTCCGTCGCCGTCGCGTGGATGCGCGACAAGGGCGCCGTCCCCTACACGTACACCGGCGATCTCGGGCAGTACGACGAAGACGACATCGAGTCGATCCCCGGCCGGGCGCTCGAGTACGGCGCCGAGGCCTCGCGTCTGATCGACTGCAAGACCGCCCTGGTCGAAGAGGGCCTCGTCGCCCTCTCGTGCGGCGCCTTCCACATCCGCTCGGGCGGCAGGACCTACTTCAACACCACGCCTCTCGGTCGCGCCGTCACCGGCACGATGCTCGTGCGGGCGATGAAGGAGGACGGCGTCGACATCTGGGGCGACGGCTCGACCTACAAGGGCAACGACATCGAGCGGTTCTACCGCTACGGCCTGCTCGCCAACCCGCGCCTGCGCGTGTACAAGCCGTGGCTCGACGCCGACTTCGTCACCGAGCTCGGCGGACGCAAGGAGATGAGCGAGTGGCTCGTCGCGCATGACTTCCCGTACCGCGACTCCGTCGAGAAGGCGTACTCGACCGACGCGAACATCTGGGGCGCCACGCACGAGGCGAAGACCCTCGAGCACCTCGACGTCTCGCTCGAGACCGTCGACCCGATCATGGGCGTGAAGTTCTGGGACCCGTCGGTCGCGATCGAGACCGAAGACGTCTCCGTCACGTTCGAGGCCGGTCGCCCGGTCGCCCTCAACGGCGTCGAGTACACCGACCCGGTCGCGCTCGTCATGGAGGCGAACACGATCGGCGGACGCCACGGCCTCGGCATGAGCGACCAGATCGAGAACCGCATCATCGAGGCCAAGTCGCGCGGCATCTACGAGGCTCCGGCCATGGCGCTGCTCTTCATCGCCTACGAGCGCCTCGTCAACGGCATCCTGAACGAGGACACCCTCGCGACGTATCACGAGCAGGGCCGCCGTCTCGGCCGCCTGATGTACGAGGGACGCTGGCTCGAGCCGCAGTCGCTCATGCTGCGCGAGTCGATCCAGCGCTGGGTCGGCCTCACGATCTCGGGCACGGTCACGATCCGCCTGCGCCGCGGCGACGACTGGACGATCCTCGACACCACGTCGCCGAACCTGTCGTACGGCCCCGAGAAGCTCTCGATGGAGCGCGTCGGCGACGCCGCCTTCGGCCCGGTCGACCGCATCGGTCAACTGACCATGCGCAACCTCGACATCGCCGACTCGCGCTCGCGCCTCGAGCAGTACGCGGGCCTCGGCCTCATCGGCGGCGCGACCGGAGAGCTCGTCGGGCGTGTCACCGCGGGTGAGTCGAGCGAGATCACGGGCGCGGTGGAGGGCTCGGTCTCCGAAGCCGACGAGAACCTGGCGGATGCCGTCGACAACGCCTCCGAGGGCGCGGCCTTCGACTCCGGCACCGACTGACACGCGGTCGGCCGCAGCCGACTCGCGGCGCCCTCTCGGCAGCTCGTCGATGAGAGCCGCTCACTCGATGAGGTAGGCGGCGCGCGCGCTCCGTTCCGCGACGTCCCCGTCGCCGGCACGGAGCGCCGCACCGAGGTGCTGGAGCGCACCCTCCACCCGGCGGGCGACATGCGGTTCGACGACCCATGCGCGGAGCGCGCGGATCAGCGCGAACGACGTCTCCTCGACCAGCGCGCGATGCACATCGTTGAGCGACTGCAGAGCCAGATGGCCGTACAGGTCCACGGCGGCTCGGGCATAGCGATCGGGATCGGACACGCAGGTCGCCATCTCGTCCACCCGGCGCGCGGCATCCTCTCTGGCCGCATCGGCGAGGCGGATCGACGCGGTTCGGGAGAGCACGGAGAGCTGCTGGCCGATGAACTCGCGCCAGCCGGCGACCTCGTCGTCGGCGAGCGAGGTCACACGGGTGTAGCGACTCGGAGCGAGCACGATCATGCCGATCCGCTCGAGGCGCTGCAGCGCTTCGCGCACGGGCGTGCGGGAGACTCCCATCGCCGCCGCGATCGCGTTGTCGTTGACGGAATCGCCCGGAGACAGCTCGCCGTCGGCGATCTGTCGGCCCACCCGCTGGAACACGATGTCGGCGAGCGATCCCTGGGGCGCGGCCTGCCTGCCCAGATGGATCACGTCCGAGAACCCCGTGGTGCGTGCAGTGGCGCGAGGCCGGTGGCCCCCGTGAACGTCGAGATCACTCTGCTCCCCCTTCCGGGATACGTCATCGGCGAGCGCCTCCCACCCTCAAGACGCGCGAAGTGCCGATATATGACGCGGCAGGCGGGGAATCGCTCCCGCTATCTTGCACACTGCTGTGCATATTAAGTACCATGGAGGCATGACAACCCGTGCTCCCCGCCGCGACTCGGTCGAGAACCGCGCCGGAATCCTCGACGCGGCCCGTGCGACGCTGGCCGCCGACCCCCGCGCCTCGATCGACGTCATCGCTCGCAGCGCCGGCCTCTCGCGCCGCACCCTCTACGGTCACTTCGACGACCGCGACGCGCTGATCCGCGAGCTCATCGTCAGCGGCGCACGGCGCTTCAACGCGATCGCCGAGTCGGTGCAGGACGCCGATGCCCGCATCGCCCTCGCGCGCCTCGCCGCCCGACTCTGGCAGGAGGCCGCGCACGTGCAGGTCGCCGCCGCGCTCGCGCTCGACGAGGCGCACGTCGAGCACACCGCCGACGCACTCGCGCCCCTGCGCCGCAGCGTGGCCGCGCTCGTGCGACGCGGACAGGACGACGGCAGCTTCCGCACCGACCTCGCGGCACCGACGCTGGCCCGACTCATCGAAGAGGTCGCCCGCACGGTCGTCTCGCGCACCGACGCGTCGAGCACCGGCGCGGCGAATCTCGCGGTCCGCGCCCTGCTCAGCATCGCCGGACTCTCCTGGCGCGAAGCAGATGCGCTGCTGACCGCCAACCCGGAACTGATCGAGGAGGTCGGCGCATGAGGATCACCCTCCACGACGTCAGCAAGGGCAAGGGCGGCCAGGCGCTTCCGGCCATGAGCCTGGAGTTCCACACCGGCGCCGTGCGCTTCGCGATCGCCGAGACCGAGCAGCGTCCGACCGTGCTCGGGCTGATCGCGAGCGGACGCATGAAGCCCGAGACCGGACGCGTCACGATCGACGGCACGGCCGACAACCGGAAGCTGCGCCGCACCGTCGCGCTCGTCGACGCCCCCGACGTCAGCGATCCGCATCCCGATATCACCCTCGCCGGAGTCGTCGGCGAGGAGCTCATGTTCGCGGGCCTCGGCGCGACGCCCCTGCACGCGCGACGGTGGCTCACCCAGCTCGGCTTCGGCGAGCTGGCCGGCGTGCCGATCGGCAACGTCGACCCCGCCGCCCGCGTGCGCATCATGTGCGAGCTCGCGGTGCTGCGCGAGGGCACCCAGGCCGTCGTGCTGGTGACACCCGACAGGCACGGCGGCAGCCCCGACGGCTGGTGGCGCATCGCGTCGGAGTTCGCCGACCGCGGCTACGCGATGCTCGTCATCGTCGGCGGCTCGGCGGCCGTCGCCCTCGAGCGGATGCACGAGCTCGAGGCGATCAACGCCTCGGGTCCGATCGAGCCGCTCGTGCTCGCCGCACCGGAGCAGGAGCCGGAGCAGGAACCGGAGTCGGAGCCCGAGCAGGAACCCGAGCCGGAACCCGAGCCTGACACAGACACCCCCGCACCTGACACAGACACCCCCGCACCTGACACAGACACCCCCGCAGCAGACACCACCGAGAACGGAGCCGACCGATGAAGGTTCCCGCCATGATCGCTGCCGAGCTGCGGCGACTGACCGCCAGCAAGATGGGCGTGATCGCGCTGATCGCGCTGGTGTGCGTGCCGATCCTCTACGGCGGCCTGTACTTGTGGGCCAATCAGGACCCGTACGCGAAGTTCCCCGAGGTGCCTGTCGCCCTGGTCGTCGACGACCAGGGGGCGCCCGAACCCACCACGGGGACGGACGCTCCGACCGGCGAGACCGTCAACTACGGCGAGGACGTGGCCGACAACCTCATCGAGGGCAACGCCTTCGACTGGCAGCGCATGAGCGTCGACGAGGCGGCGGATGCTCTGCGCCAGGGCACCGTGGACTTCACGGTGACGATCCCCGCCGACTTCTCGGCGGCGCTCACCTCGGCCGCGGGCGACGACCCGCATCAGGCGCGCATCGAGCTCGAGACCAACGACGCGAACAACTATCTCGCGTCGTCGATGGGCACGCAGGCGGTCGAGAAGATCCGCAGCTCGGTCGCGCAGACCGTGGGCACGCAGGCCGCCGAGCGGCTGCTCACCGGTCTCAGCGACGTGCGCGACAAGCTCATCGAGGCGACAGACGGCGCGACCCAGCTGACCGACGGCGCCAACACCGCGTCGTCCGGCAGCACGACATTGGCCGACGGCACCGCGCAGCTCGCGGCCGGCACGGCGCAGCTCGCCGAGGGCGCCAACACCCTCGCCTCGGGTGCGCAGCAGGTCAGCGACGGCAACCGCCAGCTGGCGGACATCGCCGATCGCGCGGGCTCGGTCGTGCAGCAGGCGACGGATGCTCTGCCGCAGGTGCGCACCGACATCTCGAGCGTGCTCACCGAGCGGGGCCTCACCCCGGAGCAGATCGACGAGGTTCTCGCGACGCTCGACCCCCTCGCCTCACGCCTGCAGGACGGCAATGCGACGGTGCAGAGCGCGGTCGGCAAGGTCGACCAGCTCGCCGACGGGGCCGCCGCCGTGGCATCCGGCGCCTCGCAGCTGGCGTCGGGTGCGGGCACGGTGGCGGCCGGTGCGGCCTCGGCCAATGACGGCGCCGCGCAGCTGCGCGACGGGCTCGGCACTCTCGCGAGCGGCACGGCCGAGCTGCGTGACGGGCTGTCGAACGGCGTCGACGCGATCCCGGCATCCACTCCCGAGCTCCGTTCCCAGCAGGCCGACACGATCGCCGACCCCGTGAAGGTCTCGAGCGACAAGGTCGCCTCGGCCGAGGACTACGGCGCGGGCCTCGCCCCGTTCTTCGCGGCGCTGTCGGCCTGGATCGGCATCTACGCCCTGTTCCTCATCGTCAAGCCCATCTCCCGGCGTGCGGTCACCGCGCTCCACTCGCCGATCCGCGTCACGCTCGCGGGGTGGCTGACCCCCGCCATGCTCGGCGCCGTGCAGATGCTGGGCCTCATGGGCATCCTCGCCATCACGCTCGGATTCACGTTCGACAATCCGATCGGCACTCTCGGGGTGATGATCGTGGCGTCTGCCACGTTCGCGGCGATCATCCTCGCCCTCAACGTCTGGCTCGGGTCCGTCGGGCAGTTCGTCGGCCTGGTGCTCATGGTCCTGCAGCTGGTGACGGCCGGCGGCACCTTCCCCTGGCAGACCCTCCCGGCGCCCCTCGCCGCGCTGCACCATGTGCTGCCCCTCGGCTACGTCGTCGATGCGATGCGCCAGCTCATGTACGGGGGAGATCTCGCCCGAGCGGGCTGGGATCTCGCGGTGCTGGGCATGTGGCTCGTGGGCGCCTTGACGCTCGCCGCCATCGGCGTGACGCGCATGACCCATCGGCGCACCCTGCGTGATCTGCAGCCGAGCCTGATCGGGTGAGCGAGGTGCGGGGCCACCCCGTCCCGCACCTCACCCCCCTGTGGGCGATATGCCGGCTGTGGGTAGGATGCCGGGAGTGCAGTCGTGACACGCACTCGGGGGCTCTCTGGGACTGAGTCCCACCGCGCCACCGAAAGAGTTCTCGATGATGACAGCTGGTCCGACGGATATCGTCGACGTTCCGCACCGCCCGCACGACGACGCTCCGCGCCGTCCGCTCGCCGCCCGCATCGGTCGGATCGCCTTCGTCGTCGTGGCGGCCGTCGTCGTGATCGCGGTCGCCGCCGCGTTCTTCGTGACGTGGACGATCCAGCGATCCTTCCCGCAGACCGAGGGCGAGGTCGCGCTCGACGGGCTGCAGGCCGAGGTCACGGTGCAGCGCGATGCGCTCGGCGTGCCGACCATCACCGCCGATTCGACCGACGACCTCTTCTACGCGCAGGGGTTCGTGCACGCGCAGGACCGATTCTTCGAGATGGACTTCCGCCGGCACGTCACGGCGGGGCGGGTGGCCGAGATGTTCGGCGAGTCCCAGGCGGGCACGGATGCGTTCCTGCGCACGCTCGGCTGGCGCAAGGTCGCCGAGGCCGAGGTGGCCGCGATGGACGATGTGACGCTCGGGTACTACGAGGCGTACGCCGAGGGCGTCAACGCCTACCTGCAGTCGAGATCGGGCGCCGAGCTCTCGCTCGAATACGCCGTGATCGGCCTGCAGAACCCCGACTACTCCCCCGAGCCGTGGGAGCCCGCCGACTCCGTCGCCTGGCTCAAGGCCATGGCCTGGGACCTGCGGACCAACATCGAGGACGAGACCGAGCGCGCGCTGCTGGCCGCACAGCTCGCGGAGGGATCGGATGCCGCGACCACGCGCGCGACCCTCGACGAGCTCTACCCCGCATATCCGTTCGACGAGAATCCGGTCATCGTCCCCGAGATCTCCCGCGTCCCCGCCCTCGGCACCGACGCCGAGCCGGCGGCCTTCTCGAGCGACGACGACGGCGCCGAGATGCAGCAGGCCGTCACGACGATCGACTGGCGTGAGGCATCCGATGTCATCGAGGCCGCCAGTCTGCTGGTCGGCGATGTCGGCGAGGGCATCGGCTCGAACTCGTGGGTCGTCTCGGGCGACCTCACCGAGACGGGCAAACCGCTGCTGGCGAACGACCCGCACCTCGGCGCATCCCTCCCCTCGGTCTGGTATCAGGTGCAGCTGAAATGCTCCGAGGTCTCCGCCGCGTGCCCGTTCGACGTGGGCGGCTTCTCGTTCTCCGGCCTCCCCGGCATCGTGATCGGTCACAACCGCCAGGTCGCGTGGGGATTCACCAACCTCACGACCGACGTCACCGACCTCTACGTCGAGCGCATCGAAGGCGACCAGTACTGGCGCGACGGCGCCCTGGTGCCGCTCGAGACCAGCACCGAGACGATCGAGGTCGCCGGCGGCGACGACATCGAGCTGACGATCAGGTCGACCGTGCACGGGCCGATCATCTCGGGCCTCACCGACGACTTCACCGCCATCGCCGACGATCCCGAGCCCGGCCTCGCGGCCGCGGGCGCGGTAGCGGCGCCGACGCCGCCCGGCGGCGAGGAATCCGAGTACGCGCTGAGCCTGCGGTGGACCGCGCTGGATCCCGGTACCAGCGCCACCGCGATCTTCGCGCTGTCGACCGCGCAGGACTTCGACGACTTCCGCCGGGCGGCATCGCTGTTCGACGTGCCGGCGCAGAACCTGATCTACGCCGACGTCGAGGGCAACATCGGCTACCAGGCACCCGGGCGCCTTCCGGTGCGCGGTGCCGGAGACGGCTGGCTGCCGCAGCCCGGCTGGGACAGCTCCTACGACTGGACGGGCTTCATCCCGTTCGAAGAGCTGCCGGTGTCGTACAACCCCGCCTCGGGGTACATCGTGACCGCGAACAACGCGATCGTGACCGACGACTACGCCTACTTCCTCACGAAGGACTGGGACTACGGCTATCGCGCCGACCGCGTCGTCGACCTGATCGAACGACGCGCGGCTGCGGCGCCGCTGACCGCGCAGGACATGCGCGACATCCAGATGGACAGTGAGATGTGGATCGGCAAGCGACTGACCTCGGCGCTCGACGGCGTGGAGGTCGACGGCGCGGGCGTCGAGGACGCCGTCGAACTGCTCCGCACCTGGGACGCCCAGAACACGGCATCGTCCGCACCGGCCGCGTACGCGAACGTGCTGTGGTCGAACCTGGTGCAGAACATGTTCGCCGAACGTGACGAGCCGCTGCCCATCGGCGGCCAGGGGCGCCTGTTCACAGTGGTGTCCGCGCTGCTCGACGACCCGTCGAACCGGCTGTGGGCCAACCCGCAGCTCGGCGTCACCAACAGAGACGAGATGCTCGCGCTCTCGGCCGAAGAGGCGTACGACGAGCTGTCCGCGCTCCAGGGCACGAACGTCGATGCCTGGCGGTGGGGCGACCTGCACGCGATCACCCTCACGAGCGACACACTCGGATCCTCGGGGATCGCACCGATCGAAGCGCTCTTCAACCGCGGACCGTATGCGGTCGGCGGCGGCGCCTCTGTCGTCAACGCCACCGGCTGGGAGCTCGGAACCTCGTATGCGACGACCACGGTTCCCTCGATGCGCATGGTCGTCGACCTGGCCGACTTCGATCAGTCGACCTGGATCCACCTCACGGGCGCATCGGGGCACGCCTTCCACGAGCACTACATCGACCAGACCCCCGACTGGGCGGCCGGAACACAGCGGCCGTGGGCGTCGTCGACGAAGGCGGTGGATGCCGCGGCACGACAGACCCTCGTGCTCACTCCGGCGGGCTAGGGGCGGCGACGACGTCAGGCCAGCTTGGCCAACGCTCGGGACAGCAGAGCGGAGATGGACTCCGGATCGATCGTGGGGACAGCCCCCGCGGCCGCTTCCTCGGCCCACGAGAGTCCGACG
Organism: Microbacterium sp. C5A9; assembly: GCF_022627955.1. Classification (GTDB taxonomy): domain Bacteria; phylum Actinomycetota; class Actinomycetes; order Actinomycetales; family Microbacteriaceae; genus Microbacterium. The sequence continues at coordinate 267,571 of NZ_JABXGD010000003.1, read as the reverse complement.
TACCGCATCAGCCCTGCGACCAGCTGGGTGATGAGGGCAGCCTGCGCGCTGCGATCCGATTCGCTCTCGTCCGGATACTGGGCAGCGAGTCGGAGCTCGATCACTGCACGGAGCTCGTCATCGAGAGAGGTGATCCGCTCCATCTGCAGCGCCATGAGCGTCGCACTCGATCCGATCGCACGGATGCGGCGGGCGAGGTATGCGGGCTCCAGGCTGAGGTCGCCGGGATCCACCCGGATGAGCAGTGCGGCACCCGCCAGCAGCGGCCCCTTCGACGCGATGAACTCCTGAGCGGCGGCGGCGTCGAGCGTCGGATACTCGCTTCCCAGCAACGCCGCGTCCTTGGTGCGGAAGTGATTGAAGAAGGTGCGCTGGCTGACGCCGGCGCGCTCGCAGATCATGTCGACCTTGACCGCTTCGTAGCCGTGCTCGAGCACGAGGTCGGTCGCCGCCCGCTCGATGGCTGCGGCCTTCTCTCGTGCGTCCTTGCGGCGCTGGACTGCGGGGGTCGACATGATCTGCTGCTCCTAGGGTCACTCGTACCGTAGCGACTCGATCGGATCCTGACGCGCGGCGCGGCGGGCGGGCAGGACACCCGACAGGAACGCGATGAGCATGATCACGACGATCACGGCGATCACCGTCACCGGGTCGAACAGGAGGATCTGCAGACCGGGCAGCGCGGAGAGAACGGTGTCTCCCGCCACGCCGGCGATCGCCGATCCCGCTGCGATCGCGGCGAGCGCCCCGATCGCGGAGCCGAGGAACCCGATGACGACGGCCTCGAGGCTGAACAGCGCAAACACCCGCCCGTTCGACATGCCCATCGCCTTCATCAGACCGATCTCTCTCGTGCGCTCCTGGACGCTCATCAGCAGCGTGTTCACGATTCCGAACGACGCCGCGACGAGGGCGACGAGGGCGAACGCGCTCAGCACGCCGATGATGCCGTTGATCACGGTCTGCACGACCCCCAGCTGATCCTCGATCGTCTGCCCGGCGAGACCTGCGTCCGCCAGATCGGCCTTCGCTCGCTGCAGGGCGTCATCGCTCACGCCGCCGTCATCGTCGCCCACGAGCTGCACGACGGCGAGGGGCCAGGCCTCGGGCTGCCCCTCGGCCGTCTGCGCGGCCGCGATCGACTCCGTCAGCGCGGAGTTGGCTCCGGCGCCGGAGGCGAACAGGCTCTCTCGTGCGATGCCCACGACAGCGGCGGTGACGGTCTGCTGCTCTCGCACCGAGTCGGTGTATCCGAGCGTGATGGCGGCGCCGATCGCGGATTCCGCATCCGCGAAGCCGAGCGCGTCGACGTACTCCTCAGGGAGCACGATCTCGTTCTCCGTCGACTCCCGGTCCAGCTGCTCACCCGTGACGAGGTCGCTCTGTCCGATCGACGAGGTCGGATTGACATCGAGCTCGTACCGCGTGTCGCCCTCGTCGTCCGATGGGGCGATCCAATCGATGACGATCTGGGTGATCGGCTCGACGCCCCGCACTCCGTCGATGCCCTCCATCGTCTCGATGTCGTCCGCGTTCAGCAGCGTTCCACCGGTGAGCGGCGTCGCGGCCCCCGATTGCTGCCGACCGTCCGGATCCCACTCCGCGGGCCCGTCGGACGTGTCGACGGTCGTCGCCGGGCTGACGAGAAGGATGTCTCCGCTGCTCAGGGTCGCCACCTGACGCTCGACGTAGTCGTTGACGCCCGCGCCGAGAGCGGTCGTCAGGGTGAGCGTGAAGGCTCCGACGAAGAGGCTCGACACGGTGAGGGTCGTTCGGAGCTTGCTCCGGAAGGCGTTCCTGGTCGCCATTCGCACCACGTCTGCCGTCTTCACGCTGCGACCTCCGATCGGGAGATGATCCGCCCGTCGGCGATCGTGACGGTGCTGTCGCAGCGTGCCGCCAGATCGGAGTCGTGCGTCACGACCACGAGTGTGATGCCCCGCTCCCGTTGCAGCCCGAAGAGGATCTCCTCGACCTGCGCGCCCGTGGCGGTGTCGAGATTCCCGGTGGGCTCGTCGGCGAAGATCACCGAGGGCTCGTTCACGAGGGCCCGTGCGATGACGACGCGCTGCTTCTGACCCCCCGAGAGGTCCGTCGCCCTGTTGCCGGCCTTGTCCGCCAACCCCATGGCGTCCAGAGCGGCCAACGTCCTCTCCTTCCGCTGCCGAGCCGGCACGCCGGCGATCACGAGCGGAAGGCTCACGTTCTCGAACACCGACTGCCCGCCGGTGAGGAAGAACTGCTGGAAGACGAACCCGAACCTCTTGTTGCGGACGGTGGTGAGCTCGGCCGGACGAAGGGCGGATGCCGAGCGGCCGGCGACCTCGATCGTCCCCGCCGTGGGCCTGTCGAGGAGGGCGAGCAGGTGCATCAGCGTCGACTTGCCCGAGCCCGACTTGCCCACGATCGCGAGTGACCTCCCCTGCTGCACGGCGACGTCGACGCCGTCGAGTGCGGTGAAGGCGGCGTCGCCTCGTCCGTACGTGCGTGTCACACCCACCGCGCGCAGCGCCGGCGGGATGAGAGCATCTGCGTCCTCGGCCATGGATACCCCTTCGATAAGTTGCAGTGGCTGCAACTATAAAGTGCAGTCACTGCAAGTATCAACACCGGGTCGTCGACGAGGGCGGATTCACAGGTTCGACCTCAGGCAGGAACCGGCGCGGATGCCGCGGCGGCCCGGCGTGCGATCGCCCAGATGCCCGCTGCGGCAGCGAGGAAGATCGCGGCGAGCATCGCCCAACCGGCGAACCCGAAGGTGATCGCCGTGGCGTTGACGACGATCGGCGAGGCGAGCGCCCCGAGCGAGAACCCCATTCCGAACACGCCCTGATACGCACCGGCGCGCACCTGGTCGGCGAGCTCGAAGCTCAGTCCCCACGCTCCGGCCTGCGAGAGGATCTCGGCGAACGTGTGCGCCACCATCGCGACGACCAGCACGACCACAGCCGCCCAGGTCGGCAGGCCCGCCGCGAGCGCGTAGACGAGGCAGGCGGCGACCATCAGCCATCCCGCGATCATCGTGACCCGGCCCGCGACGCGCAGCTCGTGGGTGCCCCGCGAGGCCCGCACCTGGAACAGCACCACGAGCGTGGTGTTCACGACCAGGAGCAGTGCGACGGTCACCTCGGGTGCCTCGGTGTTCTCGGTCACCCAGAGCGGCATGCCGAGCTCGGCCACACCGAACTGCATCCCGAACACCGCAGACAGCACGGTCAGCAGCAGATAGCGGGGATCGCGCCACGGCGAGCGGCGGTTCCAGTCCCTGCGTTCCGAGAGGGCGGCCGCGGCGGCATCCGTGTCGATGGATCCGGTCTCGGTGCGCACGTCTCCGATGCGCGCCCTGGCCGGGGCGTCGACCGCGGCGGTGAGCCGCAGCAGCGGCAGGGACCCCAGCGCGCACACGATTCCCGCGCTCGCGATCACGATGCGGTACGCCTCGGGAGTGCCGAGCGCGAGGGCGATCGCGCCGAAGCCCGACCCCGCGGCGATCGACAGGTTGGTCACGGTGCGGAGCACCGCCCGTGCGTGCACGCGCTTCTCTGCCGCGAAGCCGCGCGCGATGATCGCCGAGCGCGCGGAATGCCCGATCGAGTCGAAGAAGCCGCCGAGACTCGCGAGCACGAGAGCAGAGACGAAGTCGCCCGCGAACGCGTAGGCGGCGAGCAGGAGTCCGCCGAGGAGCTCGAACGAGAAGGCGAGGCGCCGGGCGCTCCACCTGTCGGCGAGCCACCCGCCGAGGAAGGACGCCACGACACCGCATCCGCTCGACACCGCGAGCACGACCGCGGCCTGAGCCGCCGACAGCCCGATGATCTGCGTGAAGAACAGCACCGTCACCGCGAGGAACACCCCGCGACCGACGCGCGAGACGGCGGTGGCGGTGAACAGCGCCCGGAGCACCGGGTCGCTCAGACTGGCTGTCACGCGGGTGAGGAGTCGCGGCTTCGCGTCTCGCGTGGCCTCTCCCGGGGCGGTCTGATCGGCGTCGGGGTCGTGCGAGGTCACCCTTCATCCTCGCACGCGGCGACCGAGCGCTTTTCGGCGTATCGGCATGCGGCCGGCATCAGATCGGGATTCGGCGGCGGCCCCCCGCTCGGTTAACGTGGATGGGTGGTCTCCAGTTATCTCGCCCCGAAGGGCACACCCGTCACCCTTCTGGAGTTCGAGCACGCCGGGGCGACGCTGATCGCGGAGTCCTTCGGCGAGGGCCCGCGCACCTTCCTGCTGCTGCACGGCATCGGCATGGGCCGCAGTGTGTACCTCGACGTGGTGCAGCGCCTGCAGGGCCGCGTCGTCGCCCTCGATCTGCCCGGGTTCGGCGAAGCACCCGAGCCGACGCGCACCCTCACCATGGAACGCCACGCCGACCTCGTCGCCGCCTACCTCCGGCACGCGAGAGAGCGCCCGGTCGTCGTGATCGGACACTCGATGGGCAGCCAGATCGCGGCGGAACTCGCCGCGCGGCATCCCTCGCTCGTCGAGGGCGTCGTGCTCGCGGGGCCGACCGTGAACAAGGCGGCACGCAATCTCGGCGCGCAGGCCAGCTACCTGCTGACCGACCTCGTCGGCGAGCGGCCTCTCGTGATCTGGCGTGGGGCGCGCGAGTATCTGCGCGGCGGCCCTCACCTCATCCGGAAGATCAAGGCGACGATCGCCCACCAGCCCGAGAAGGCCTTCGCCCGCATCGACTGCCCGGTGCTCGTGCTGCGCGGCGAGAGCGACCCGCTGGCGCCGATGAGCTGGTGCCGCGAGATCATCGACGAGATTCCCGGCGCCGACCTGCGGGTGATCCCCGATCACGGGCACGGCACGTTGATCAGCGACTCCGAGCCCGCCGCGGCACTCATCCAGGACTTCGCCGACCGCCTCTGAGCGCGCTCTCGCCGCCGCTCCCCGACGTCGGCGCGCGGCTCAGCGCAGCGGTGGGGGTGCCGTCGGCAGCAGCAGCGCGTTGCGGCGCGACCGCGTGAGAAGAAGGATGAACGCGCCCAGAGCGCCCAAGAGCACGGCGAAGGCGAGGCCGAAGACGATCAGGAAGAGCGTGACGGGCCCCTGGTCCATGAAGCTCGCAGCCACCGCCACGATCACACCGATCACCGCGATCGCGGTCGCGCACCAGCCGATGATCATCGACACGAGGTAACCACGAGGCCCGGCGTGCCCGGGACGCACGCCGAAGCGGGTGCCGAGGTACCAGCTCCAGCGAGACCCGGTCCACCATCGGCTGACCTGCCTCGTCATCGGATACCAGCCGGCACCCGGCCCGTCGACCTCGCCGGGCAGCGGTCGCACGACCTCGTCGACGATCGGCGCCGACTGCGGAACCGCGAGCATGCGCACGGCTCGGGAGTGCGCGGCACCCAGGAGCCAGATCACGCCGACCGCCGTCAGGAAGACGGGGAGCACGAAGTTCCCCGGGTTCTGCGTGATCAGCGCCGCCGTCAGCTGCATCAGCCCCAGGACGACGAAGACGATGCCGAGGACCACTCCCATCGCCGGCGGCTCGACCGCGAGTGCATCCGGACGTGGCGTGCCGGCACGGACGCGGTACGGGGTCCACATCACGCCGTCCCACCAGCGGACGTCGGTCGTGCCCGGCACCGCGTACCATCCCGTCGCGGGAGTCGTCAGCGGCGTCTCGCGCTCATGGGCGGTCCACTGCGCTCCGTCCCACCAGCGCTGGCGTCCGGGCGTGCCCGCGTCGTACCAGCCCTGGGGTGTCGACATCGATCCGTCCGTCCCTCAGCCTGCGGCCGGCGGGGTCTGCTTCGACTCTGCGAGCTCGTCGACCACGAGACTCCGCTCGTCGGTGGTGCCGTTGCGATACGCCTGGCGTCCGACGATGTGCGCCGACAGCGGCGCGGTCGCGAACTGCATGAGCACGATCGGGGCGACGAGCGCGAGGCCGACCAGGATTCCGCCGACCGTGCGCATCGAGAGCGCGATGGCCAGGCAGATGAGCACGAGCCCGAGCACCTGAGGCTTCGTGGCCGCGTGAAGCCGCGAGGGCACGTCGCGGAACCGCAGCAGTCCGACGGCGGCCGAGAGGCAGAGGATGGCTCCGAGCAGGATCAGCACGAGCACCGCGACGTCGATCACGGAGTCGGGGATGCTGAGACCGAACACGTTCATGGTGTCGTGTTGTCCCTTCTCGCGACGAAGCGGGCGACGGCGATCGAGCCGAAGACGCCGACCGCGGCGATGATCAGCATCACCGGGATGTTGCGTGTGTGGCCGTTGATCGCCATCTCGGCGCCGAGCACGCACATGACCTCGGTGAGCAGCACGTCGGACGCGACGGCGCGGTCGAGGATCGACGGACCACGGACGATGCGGATGATCGTCAGGATCGCCGCGACGCCGAACACCACCATGATCGCCAGCAGCAGCACGTTCATCGGACACCGCCCTTCGCTGCACGCCCGTCGGCCTTGAGCGCACGGTACTGCGAGGGGGCACCCAGCGCTCGCACGACGCGACGCTCCCAGCGCAGCACGTTCTCGCGCTGCTTCTCGACATCAGCCAGGTTCCGCACCCCGATCACATGCAGGTACAGGATCTGCCGGTCGCGGTCGGCCTCGACGATGAGCGATCCGGGGATCAGCGACGACACCACCGAGACGTGGGTCATGATCAGATCGTCGGCGTACCTGAGCGGCACCGCGACGATCGCCGCGCCGGGCTGACGGCGGAAGTCGAAGACCTGCGCCGTGACCGACACGGCACCGCGGACCATCGCGAGCAGGAACTGCACCACGAACAGCGCCGCGTACCAGACGTTGATGCGCCCCGACAGCTCGACGGTCGGCAGTCGGAACACGCGCGTCACGAACACCGCCACGACCAGGCCCGACAGGAACGCCAGCACCGTGAACTGGCCCCACAGCAGCATCCACAGCACGATGAGCCACGCGAGGAACGGCAGCTGCACGCCGATGTCGCGCCAGATGTGACGACGGGTGTTCGGGCTCATCCGTCGACCTCGTCTTCCAGCTGCACGAGGCTCACGGGTTCGAGGAGGGCCGCGCCGATGCGGTCGCAGAGGGCGTAGAGAGGACCCGCGAACACCGTGAGGGCGACGGTCACGCCGACCATGCCGGCGGTCGCGACGGTCATGATGCGGGGGATGCGGCGCCGCTCCTGCTGCTCGTCGGCTGCGGGCGCGTTGCCGAGGTACGAGATGCGCCCCTCGGTCTCGCTCGAGTCCTCCTCCTCACGCCAGAACGCGAGGTTCCAGGCGCGCATCAGTGCGTAGAGCGTGAGGAGCGACGTCACGATACCGCCGACGATCAGCACGATCATGAGGGGCGTGCCGACGGATGCCGCGGCCTCGAACAACGCGAACTTGCCGATGAAGCCCGAGAAGGGCGGCAGTCCGCCGAGGTTGATGGCAGGGATGAAGTACAGGACCGCGATCACCGGGGCGACCTTGAGGAGTCCCTTCACCCGCAGGATCGAGGTGCTGCCCGCTCGACGCTCGATGAGCCCGACGGCGAGGAACAGGGTCGTCTGCACGATGATGTGGTGGACGATGTAGTAGACCGTCGCACCGATCGCCGCGGGCGTCGCGATCGCGAGGCCGAAGATCATGTAGCCGACATGGCTCACCAGGGTGAACGAGAGGATCCTCTTGAGCTCCGCTTGGGCGACCGCACCGAGCACTCCGACGATCATGGTCGCGAGCGCGATGATCAGCAGCAGCGTGTCGATGCTGTTGTCGGCGAACAGCTGCGTCTCGGTGCGGATCAGCGCGTAGACGCCGACCTTGGTGAGGAGTCCGGCGAAGACCGCGGTCACCGGCGCTGGCGCGGTGGGATACGAGTCGGGCAGCCAGAACGACACCGGGAAGATCGCGGCCTTGATGCCGAACGCCACGACGAGCATGAGGTGCAGCACGAGCTGCGTCTCCTGCGGGATCTCGGTCATGCGTTCGGCGATCTGCGCCATGTTGACCGTGCCGAGCGCTCCGTAGATCATCGCGATCGACGCGAGGAAGAGGATCGACGACACGAGCGACACGACGATGTACACGGCGCCGGTGCGGATGCGCGACTCGGTGCTGCCGAGCGTGATGAGCACGTACGACGCGACGAGGAGGATCTCGAAGCCCACGTAGAGGTTGAACAGGTCACCCGCGATGAAGGCGTTGAAGATTCCCGCCGCGAGGATCAGGTACGAGGGGTTGAAGATCGAGATCGGCGTCTCGTCGGTGCCGTCGGCGACGCCCTGGCCGATCGAGAAGAGCAGGACCGCGAGCAGCACGATGCTCGAGATGAGCACGAGCAGGGCGGCGAGTCGATCGACGTAGAGCACGATGCCGAACGGCACCGGCCAGCCTCCGACCGAGACCGCCAGCGGAGCACCGGAGTCGACGGCGACGAGCAGCACCGCGGCGATGACCGACACCACCGCGAGCGTCGCCACCGTCACGAAGACCTGCAGTCGCGCGTTGCGCCCGAAGACCAGGGTGATCGCGGCGCCGAGCAGCGGCACGGCGACGAGGAGGGGAACGAGAGCGCTCATCGGCGGTCCTCCCCTTCGTCCGGGTTCTCTTCGCGGGCTTCGGCTGGTCCGTCTTCCCCGGCATCGTCCGGGCCGTCGTCGCCGCCGCGTTCATCGCGACCGGCGTCCGCACCGTCGCCGTCATCCGCCTCGTACGAGGCGGGCCGATCGACCGGCGCATCGTCGTGGATGGCGGGGTGGTCGCGCATGTGCAGCACAGTGATCGGCGAGGTCTGCACGCCCACGAAGTCGGTAGTGGCCTCGTCGTCCGCCGTGTCGGCCTCGTCTTCCATGAGGTCCTCGTCGGCATCCGTGCGCTCGCGCAGTGCGATGTCCGCCTCGTCGTCCTCGACCGTGTCGGCCTGGCCGAGCTGCCAGGAGCGGTAGATCAGGGCGAGCAGGAACGCCGAGACGGCGAAGGTGATGACGATGGCCGTGAGTGTGAGCGCCTGCGGCAGCGGATCGCTGATCTCGCCCTCGGCTCCGTAGAACGGGGCGCTGCCGGGCACCCCCATCACGATGAGGAGCAGCAGGTTGGTCGCGTTGCCGAGCAGCAGGAACCCGATCAGGACACGGGTCAGGCTGCGCTCGAGCATCGCGTAGACGCCGCAGGCGAAGAGCACGGCCATGATCACGATGAGGGTCAGCGAGACGTCCATCAGATGCTCACCCCGCCCCGGGGTCCGGTTCCCTGCGACTCACGCAGGGCCGCCGACTGCCTGTCGACCTCGGCACCGAGGCTGCGGAGCACGTCGAGCACCAGACCGATGACGACGAGGTACACACCCACGTCGAAGATCGTCGACGTGACGAACTCCATGTGACCGATCCCGGGGATCTCCCACTCCCAGAACGTGCTGGTGAGAGGGGCCATGCCGAAGAACAGGGGAACGACGGCCGTGCCGACCGCGAGGATCAGGCCGGTGCCGAGCAGTCGTCCGGCATCCGTGGGCGCCGCGGCTCCGAGCTCCCACCGACCACCCGCGATGTAGCGCATGACGAGGGCCATGCCCGCGACGAGACCGCCCGCGAAGCCGCCTCCCGGCAGGTTGTGACCGGCGAACAGCAGGAAGATCGAGACCACGATGATCGTGTGGAAGAGGATGCGGACGATCACCTCGAGCAGGATCGACCGGTTCTCGGGCTTCACCTTCGCACCGCCGACAAGCCAGGCGCGCGGGTTGCTCTCGTTCTCGGTGGTCTGGAAGCGCACGCCCTCGGTCGTCTCGACGAGAGGACGAGCGCGGTTCGCGCGACGCTTCGACTTCGGCAGCGTCTTGGTCGCGGCGAGCATGTCGGCGCGGTGCGTGACGAACACGAGCGACGCGACACCCGTGGCGGCGAGCACGAGGACCGACAGCTCGCCCATCGTGTCCCAACCACGCAGGTCGACCAGCGCGACGTTCACGACGTTCTTGCCGTGCCCGATCTCGTAGGCGAGCTTGGCGAAGCCGGTGGAGATCGGCTCGGCGACGCGCGACTGGGTCGCGACGATCGCGACCAGCGCCATCGTGAGTCCCACGCCGACGCCGAGCAGCGCTCGCGGGATGCGGCCGACGGATGCGTTGTGCTCGCCCATGCGCGCCGGCAATCGCCGCAGCACCAGGGCGAAGGTGACCATGGTCACGGTCTCGACGAGGATCTGCGTGAGGGCGAGGTCGGGGGCGCCGCTGGTCGCGAAGAGCACCACCATGCCGAGTCCGGTGATCGAGACGAGGACCACCCCGGTGTATCTCTTCTGCGCCCGCACGGCGAGCACGCCGGCGACGGCCATCAGCGGGGCGACGACGAGCTGCGCCGGGGTGTGCCAGGCCGAGAGCTGGAAGCGGTCGATGTCACTCGCGAGCAGCGCCGTGACCTCGGCCGCCACGAACACGACGAAGATCGTGCCGACGTAGACGGGCAGCGAACCGCGCTGGGTCAGGGTCGTGCTGAGCACCGACAGGCGGTCGACGCCGCGCACGACGAGGTAGTACACATCGGCCGCCGTGAACGGGATCAGCCGCGCCTTGCGGTCCCACCCGGTGCGGATCGTCAGCAGGAAGAGGCCCGCGCCGAGAAGGATCGTCAGGATCGAGATCCCGAGCGCCGGTTCCAGACCGTGCCAGAGCGCGAGATGTCCCGGGCCCTCGGCCGCCACGCCCTCGGCATCCAGGCCAGGCGTCGCCGTGAGGGCGTAGCCCTGCAGCGCGGTGTCGAGCGCGGGGGCTCCGATGCCGGCGGCGATCGTGACGCCGGCCAGGATGATCGGCGCCGAGAGGAATCCGACGGGCGGGTCAGGCCAGGCGGTGTCGGGCAGGCGGTCGCCCATCGCATCGCGCTTGGTCCAGAACGCGCCCCACAGGAACCGGATGCCATATGCCGCGGTGAGCATAGAACCGAGAACCACTCCGATGATCGCGACGAGGCCCCAGGGCGAGCCGTGCAGCGCGTCGTCGAGAAGCGCCGTCAGCGTCGACTCCTTCGCCACGAAGCCCAGGGTCGGTGCGATGCCCGCCATCGACGCCACCGAGATGAATGCCGCGGTCGCCATGACCGGCGCCTGGCGGCCCACCCCGCTGAGCTCGGTGATGTCACGGGTCGAGAGCTGGCGGTCGATCACGCCGACGATGAGGAACAGCGCCGACTTGAACAGGGCGTGCCCGATCACGAGCGCCAGACCCGCGAGCGCGGTCGCCTGCGTGCCGTAGCCGACGACGATCGAGAAGAAGCCGAGCTGGCTGACGGTGCCGAACGCGAGGATTCGCTTGAGGTCGGTCTCCCGCAGCGCCTGGATTCCACCGAGCAGCATCGTGACCACGCCGAGGCTGATGATGATCGGTCGCCAGGGGCCGGTGAACGCGAAGATCGGGGCGAAGCGGGCGATCAGGTAGATGCCCGCCTTGACCATGGCGGCCGCATGCAGGTAGGCGCTCACGGGTGTCGGAGCGGCCATCGCACCGGGCAGCCAGAAGTGGAAGGGGAACAGCGCCGACTTGCTGATGGCGCCGATCAGCAGCATCACGACGGCGGTGTCGACCACCGCGCCGGTCGGCGCGAGCTCGAGGATCTCGCGGATGCTCGACGTGCCGGCATCGACCACCAGCAGCACCACGCCGACGAACATGATGAGACCGCCGAGCGTGGTCACCAGCAGCGCCTGCAGCGCGGCCCGTCGGCTCGCCGCGCGACGCCGGTAGTGCCCGATGAGGAGGTACGAGAGGATGCTCGTCACTTCCCAGAACATCACGAGCATGACCAGGTCGTCGGTGAGCACCAGGCCGTACATGGCGCCGGCGAACCCGAGCAGCACCGCGGCGAACTGGCCGATGCCCGCGGAGTCGTCGTGGAAGTACCAGCGGCAGTAGAGCAGCACGAGGGCACCGACACCCGTGACGATCAGCGTCAGCACCCAGCCGAGCACATCCATGTGCATCGAGAGATTGAGCCCGAGCTGCGGGATCCAGGCGACCGAGACGAACGGCGCCGGGCCGTCGAGCACCTGCGGTGTGAGCACGAGCGCATGGATGAATGCCGCTGCGGGAATGAGAGCCGCGATGGCGAATGCCTGAGACCCCAGCCAGCGCACCAGAACGGGCATCAGGATCGACCCGAGAAGGAACACAGCGAGGAGCGTCAGCATATACGCGGCTCCTCAAGGCTCGTCGGCCGGGGGATCGGCACAGGCGGGCGGGTGTCGGACATCAGTTTACCTGCCGTAAGGAAGTCGTAAGGCCACACGGACGAATTGGCCCGATCCTGCGGCATCCGTCGGGGCTCGCAGACGCCCTCGTCGTGGCAGAGTAGGGCCGTGATACGGGGGTGGAGGCGGGAGGCGGTCGGGTGGCTGCTCGCTGCGGCGATCGCCCTGATCGTCGCGGGCACCGTGGCATCCTCCGCTCGTTCCCTCATGCTTTTCGACGACGGCGACTCCCTCGTCGTCGCTCTGCTCTCCCGCTCTGTACTCGAGGGCGACCCCCTCGACTGGGCGATGTCGAGCGTGCTGTTCCTGCCCGAGGTCGCGGTGTTCCTGGGTCTTCAGGCGATCCTCCCGCTCGATGTCGATGGGCTTCTCGCGATCAGCGCGGTCATCAACCTGCTCGCGCTCTACGGAGCGATCCGTCTCGTGGCCGGTCGCGCGCGCAGCGGACGGACGCCGGTGCCGTGGTCGCTCACCGCCTTCGCCGCCTTCGGCGCCCTCGCGATGACGGCATCCTCACCCTCGCGCGACTCGTTCGAGCTCGCCTCGCTGCAGCTGACGACCACGTACTACTCGGCGACGGTGGTCGCGGTCGTGCTCACGATCGGACTCGTGCGGCGGATGCTCGACGCGGCGCCTTTCTCCGTGGCACTCGCGGTGGCCCTCGGCGCCGTCGCGACGCTCTCGACGCTCTCGAACCCGCTCTACGCGGCCTGGGCGACCGTGCCGCTCGGCGTGATCCTCGCCCTCCTGGCCTGGAGGTCGCCGCTCCGATCCCGCACCGTCGGCGTGGCCGTCATCCTCGTGGGCGGGAGCGCGCTGGGCATGCTCGCTCGCATTCCCCTCTCGGCATGGATCGCGAACACCGGGGCCGGGTATGCGGATCCCGCGCGGTGGCGGGAGTCGCTCCTCTCCTATGGCGGGGTGATGGTCGAGCGGCTGCAGACTCCCCCGGGGCTCGTGGCGGCGCTGATCGTGATGGCGCTCGTCGTCGTCGCGGCGATCCGGACCCGGAACGCGGGCGACGCCGGCGAGCGACTGGTCGCCGCGTCGTCGTGGGCCGTGCCTCTTCTCGTCGGCGTGGGAGCGATCGCCCTCGGCACGCACGCCGCGCGCTACCTGCAGCCCGTCGCGTTCGTCCCGGTGCTGGCGCTGGTCGCGCTGTCCGGGCCGCTGCACCTGCGCGGCCCGCACCTGCACCGCCTGAGGCTGCACCGTCTGCGCCCGAGTTCCGGCCTCGTGCACGCGACCGCCGCCGTCGCCGCCGTGCTGCTGCTGGTCGGAGGCAGCCTGAGCGTCCCGCGGCTCGCCGCCGCCGCGCACCGGACCGACGACGACCTCGCGTGCGTCACCGACTGGGTCGACGCGTCCGGCCGCACCGGCGCCGGACAGTTCTGGACCGTCCGTCTGCCGAAGCTGCATCTCACCGATCCGTCGCGGCTCGTGCAGGTCGACCATCAGCTCCACGGCTACGCCTGGCTCGTGAACCGCACCGACTTCACGGCCGACCACGTGACGTTCCTCGTCGAGGACGCGCAGACCGTGCCGTGGGAGCTCCCCACGACAGCCGAGCCACAGCGGACGATCGACTGCGGGCGCTACACGATCCTCGACTTCGGCGGCGATGCGTCGCTTCCGATCGGGCCCGCGCACTCGTGAAGGCCCGCGCACTCGTGAGGGCCCGCGCACTCGTGAGGGCCGCACACTCGTGAGGGCCGCACACTCGTGAAGCACCGCGCACTCGCGAAGCACCGTGACCGGACAGGGCCCGCATCACCGCACGAGGCCTGGGCCTCACCCCTCAGCGCGAGGGTGGCGCCGTGGTCGTCCCCTGCCGGAACGTGCAGGTCAGGTGCAGGGTCACGGCCTCTTCGCCGCGCAGCATCCGGGCGACCTGCTCGCCGGCCGCCCGCCCCTTCTCGACCGCGGGCTGCACGCTGGTGGTGAGCACGAGCCCGCCGAGCCCGTCGACGTCGACACCGTCGAAGCCGGCGACGGAGAGATCCTCGGGCACTCGCAGGCCGAGCTCCTCGGCGGCCCGGATGATCCCGACCGCCAGCAGATCACTCTGGGCGAGGATCGCCGTCGGGCGTGACGACGCGTCGGCCAGCAGCTCGCGGCCGACCGCCAGACCCTCGTCGATGAAGCTGCCCGATGCCGAGACCGCCGGCGCGTCGGGGAAGATCTCCCGCATGCCCGAGAGGCGGTCGATCGTGACGTCGACCGTCGCCGAGGCGAGCCGTTCGGGTGTCACGGTCCCCCGTTCGCGATCGTTGTCGAGCGGAAGGGTGACGAGCGCGACCTCGCGATGACCGAGATCGCGCACGTGCCGCGCGACATCGGCAGACGCGTCGGCGTTGTCGAGCATGACCCGCGGGATGCCGTCGCCCGCGTCGCCCTCGATCACGACCACCGGAAGACCGCGTCCGCGCACGATGTCGAGCGATGAGCGGGTGCGGCCGGAGCATCCGATCAGCACGACCGCGTCGACCGGCGCGTTCACCAGCGAGGCTCCGTCGTCGCCCGGCTCGTCGCGCATGAGCAGGATGCCGGCGCTGAGATCCGCCAGGCCGTCGGTGAGCCCGTCCATCAGCGCGGTGCTCACGGGATCGAGGAATGCCGTGCGCAGATGACCTTCGAGCACGACCGCGACGATGCCGCTGCGTCCGCGGCGCAGAGAGGCAGCCCGGGGGTCGGGTCCGGCGTAGCCGAGGTCCGCCGCCGCCGCCAGGACCCGCTCGCGAGTGGCCGGCGCCACCTTCGCCTTCCCGCTGAACACCACGGAGGCGGTCGAGGTGGCGACTCCCGCGCTGCGCGCGACATCGGCGATCGTCGCGCGACGCGGGGCGTCTTGACTGGTCATACCTTGAGGATAGCCTCCGGGCTTTCGTCCAGTCGAATCGATTCGATAGACTCTCCGTCATGCACACCGCCCTCTCTCGTTCGCAGTACGTCCGCTGGCGCACCGCGATCTTCGCGATCTTCCTCGCCAGCGGCCTGTCGATCGCGACCTGGGCGTCTCGCGTGCCGTCGATCAAGCTCGCTCTCGACATCGACAAGGCCCAGGTCGGCATGCTGCTTCTCGGCGCCGGCATCGCATCGATCATCGGCATCTCGACCAGCCCCGCGATCATGGCGCGCACCGGCGCTCGCCTCGGCATGATGGTGTCGATCTTCACGTTCGCGTCGGGTGTGGCACTGATCGGCATCGGCGCCAACGTGCTCGGCTCGTATCCGGTCGTCCTGATCGGCCTGGTGCTGTTCGGGCTCGGCAACGGCTGCGTCGACGTCATGATGAACGTCGAGGCCACGGCGATCGAGCAGCACTCCGGCAAGACGATCCTGCCGCTGTTCCACGCGTTCTTCAGCTTCGGCACCGTGATCGGCGCAGGCCTCGGCGCCCTCGCGGCACAGCTGCAGATCGACGTCTTCACCCACACCCTCGTCATCGCGGTGCTGATCGCCGCGATCGGCGTCGTCAGCATCGCCAACGTGCCCCGGCGCCAGGAGGCGCTGGATCCGAGCACCGAAGACGGCGAGAAGCCGCACTGGCGCGAGCGGATGCACGTCGCCCTGTCGGCCTGGCGCGAGCCGCGCACCTACGCGATCGGCGTCGTCATGCTCGGCATGTCGTTCGCCGAGGGCGGGGCCAACGACTGGCTCGCCCTGGGTGTCGCCGAGGACCACGGTGGCGGCACCGCGCTCGGCGCCGCGGCCCTCGCCACGTTCTCGGTCGCCATGACCGCCGTCCGCATCTTCGGCGGACCTCTCGTCGACCGCTTCGGCCGCGTGGCGGTGCTGCGGGTTCTCGCCGTGGCCGCGGCATCCGGCATCCTGCTGTTCATCCTCGCGCCGAGCCTGCCGCTGGTCTTCGCCGGCGCGGCACTGTGGGGCATCGGCGCGTCGCTCGGCTTCCCGCTCGGCATGTCTGCCGCGGCCGACGACCCCGCCAAGGCTGCCGCCCGCGTGAGCGCCGCGGCGACCATCGGCTACATCTCGTTCCTCGGCGGCCCGCCCGTGCTCGGCTTCATCAGCGAGCACATCGGCCTGCTGAACACGCTCTACATCCTGGTCGGCCTCGTCGTGCTGTCGGGCCTGTTCTCGGGCGCGGCCCGCCCGCTGCGCACGGAGGAGATGTCGGAGCAGCCCGCGCCGGCGACGACGCGGAACTGAGAGTCAGCCGTCGTCACGGGTTCCCTCATCGTCCCATCCATCGCCACAGGTGTCGGGTCGTTCCAGACGCCCGGGCGACCGCCGTCGGCCGCTGGCGACGACCGTCACCGCGCGACGAGAAGGCGCTGTGCCGGGCCCTCGAGTCGCGCGACGGCGACCTTCACCTCGCCGATGTCGGCCTTGACCTCAGCGATGTCCGCCTCCACGCGGGCGAACCGCGCATCCGCCCGCTGCTCGGACTTCTCGAACCGCGCATCCGCCCGCTGCTCAGCCCTCTCGAACCGCGCATCCACTCGCTGCTCGAAACCCGCGAACCGAGCATCCACCCGCTGCTCGAAACCCGCGAACCTCGCGTCCATGCGACTGATCACCCATCCGAATCCCGACGCCAGTCCCAGGATCGTGGACGCGACAGACACGATCATCGTCACCAGTTCGATCGACACGGTCATCTCCTCATTCTTCGCCGTCCCGCCCAGAATGTCAGGATCCAGTTCCGCATGATCGCGCGGAAAGACAGCAGCCCGGGATGTGTGGAAACACCAGGAGCGACACCCACCGCCGCAGAAGCACCCCACCCGACGAAGTAGGCTCGACGGGTGCGTCTCGTCATCGCCCGCTGCTCCGTGGATTACACCGGTCGGCTCAATGCCCATCTCCCGCTCGCTACACGTCTTCTCGTGCACAAGGGCGATGGGAGCCTGCTCGTGCACTCCGACGGCGGCAGCTACAAGCCGCTGAACTGGATGAGCCCGCCGTGCTCGCTCTCGACGGAGGAGCCCGGTGAAGAGGAGTCGATCGCGGGCGTCACCGAGGTGTGGCGAGTCACCCACAAGAAGACCGGCGACGCGCTGCGCGTGCAGATCTACGAGATCATCCACGACACGAAGCACGACCTCGGCATCGATCCCGGCCTGCAGAAGGACGGCGTCGAGGCCGATCTGCAGCGGCTGCTCGCCGAGCAGGTCGACCGCGTCGCCGAGGGCGCGACCCTCGTACGCCGTGAGTATCCGACCGCGATCGGTCCCGTCGACCTGCTCGTGCGGGATGCCGACGGTGCGGCGATCGCCGTCGAGATCAAGCGCCGCGGCGACATCGACGGCGTCGAGCAGCTGACGCGATACCTCGAGCTCCTCGGCCGTGACCCGCACCTCGCTCCGGTGCAGGGAGTCTTCGCCGCCCAGGAGATCAAACCCCAGGCGCGCGTGCTGGCCGAGGACCGCGGCATCCGCTGCCTCGTGCTCGACTACGACGACATGAAGGGCATCGAGTCCGGCATCCCCCGCCTCTTCTGAGGCCGCGCGCGGCGGGCAGCGGAGCGCCTGCACACATGTTCACGGTCGTCCGAGGCCTTCCGCACAGCCCATAGGCTGGAAGGCATGGCTTCTTCCCCCTACTCCTGCGTGCTGTGGGACGTCGACGGCACGATCGTCGACGCCTCGGTCGGCATCCTCCGCCGACTGAATGTCGCTCTCACCCACTTCGGCCACCCGGCCCCCACGCGCGAAGAGCTGGTGCACTGGATCGGCCCGCCGATGTTCCAGTCGTTCCAGGCTCAGGCGGGCATGACTCCCGAGCAGGCAACCGAGGCGGTGTCGTTCTACCGCACCCTCGGCAAGGCCGACGGATACACCACCGACGTCAAGACCTACCCTGGCGTCCCCGAGATCATCCGCGATCTGCATGAGGCCGGCGTGCCGCAGGCGACCGCGAGCTCGAAGCCCGAGATCCAGGTCGATGCCCTGGTCGACCACTTCGAGCTGCGCCCGTACTTCCTCACGACGGTCGGGTCGACTCCCGACGAGTCCACCCTCGCCTCCAAGACCGACATCGTGGCCGAGGCGCTGCGCCGTCTGGCAGAGCGCGGCGCAGACATCTCGCGTCCCGTGCTCATCGGCGACCGCCACCACGACGTCGAGGGCGGCAACGCCAACGGTGTGCCCGTGATCTTCGTCGAGTGGGGCTTCAGCGATCCGGACGAGGGCGACGAGGCGGCGTTCCGCGCGGCATCCGTCGACGACCTGCGCGCGCTGCTGCTCGTCTGAGGCGAGCGCCGGCACGCGCTCAGTCACCGTGTCGGGCGGAGAACTCCCCGTCGGGCGGCGACGCTCACGCCGAGCCTCCGCCCATCACGGATTCCTCCGCCCGTCGCGGTGCTCGCGATCCGGCGCCAGGCCCGGCGTAGACACAGAACTCCCCGCCGGGGGGTCGCGCCGTACGGCCGACCTCCCGGCCGGGGGGTCGCGCCGTACGGCCGACCTCCCGGTCAGGGAGTTCTCGTTTCGTCCGGTCAGACCGGACGGATGTTCTCAGCCTGCAGGCCCTTCGGGCCCTGCGCGACCTCGAACTCGACTCGCTGGTTCTCTTCGAGAGACCGGTAGCCGGATGACTGGATGGCGGAGTAGTGCGCGAAGACGTCAGCGCCGCCGTCGTCGGGGGAGATGAAGCCGAAGCCCTTCTCCGAGTTGAACCACTTGACCGTGCCCTGGGTGCTCATGTACTGCCTGTTCTGCTGCGGGAAAAGAAGAGCCGACGCAGGATGCACCGACGAGACCCACGCTAGTGGAGCACGCTCAGAGCGGAAGAGGCGAGGTCAGCCCGTAACCCAAATGTTGCACGAGATGTCATCTCGCGTCACACAAGGCCATGCCACGGCATCGTGGGCGGCCCGGAAAATGGTGTGGCCCTCACCGCGGGGGGAGCGATGAGGGCCGAAGACGACCGGAGGGTGCGTCAGATACCAGCGTAACCCCTCCGCGAGCCTTTTGTCCCCCATTTGGGGGACAAAAGTCAAAAAAGTTTGGAGATCCGGGTAGACAGCGGCCCTCTCGAGCGGCCCGTTGGGGACAGAACCACTCGAGAGGGCCCAATCGCATGCACGGATCACCCTTGCCTCTGGGGAAGGCAGCCCGTCATCTGGGGTAGACGGAGGCGATCAATCCCCTGTGCATGCACCACAACACTATGGGAGAGGTCGCGATCACGCTACGGGTTTCCAGGGGTTTCTGAGCCTCGATGATCCGCGCGCTCCCGCGAGTACCCTGGATCCGTGACCATGCTCAACAAGGACATGACCCTGTGCATCTCGCTGTCGGCGCGACCCAGCAACAACGGCACCCGGTTCCACAACTTCCTCTACGAGGAACTGGGCCTCAACTGGATCTACAAGGCCTTCGCCCCCACCGATCTGTCGCAGGCCATCGCCGGTGTGCGCGGGCTCGGGATCCGCGGATGCGCGGTCTCGATGCCCTACAAGGAAGACGTCATCGCGCTCGTCGACCACATGGATGCCTCCGCCACGGCGATCGAGTCGGTGAACACGATCGTCAACGACGACGGGGTGCTCACCGCATACAACACGGACTACAGCGCGATCGCCGAGCTGATCGAGCGCAACGCGCTGGAGCGGTCGGCATCCGTGCTGCTGCGCGGCTCGGGCGGGATGGCGAAGGCCACCGCCGCCGCCTTCCGCGACGCCGGTTTCTCGCGGGTCACGATCGCGGCGCGAAACGAAGAGCGCGGTCGCGGGCTCGCCGATCTCTACGGCTTCGACTGGACGGCGGATGCGGATGCCGTGACCGCCGACATCATCGTCAACATCACGCCGATCGGCATGGCCGGGGGCAGCGAGGAGCGCGCGCTGTCGTTCTCGGAGGCGCAGATCGCGGCGGCATCCGTGGTGTTCGACGTCGTGGCGCTGCCCGCCGAGACCCCGCTCATCGCTGCGGGGCGCTCGGCAGGCAAGACCGTGATCACCGGCGCGGAGGTCGCGACGCTGCAGGCGCTCGAGCAGTTCGTGCTCTACACCGGCATCCGGCCGACCCCTGAGCAGGTCGCCGCCGCGGAGGAGTTCATGCGGGCGCAGTAGCACCGCGACGCGCCGAGGCGTCAGACGGCGACGGCCTGCAGGGTGTCGGTGTCCGCCGGCGCGGGGCGCCGTGCGGTGACCACGGCGATCACCATGACGACGAGGGCGGATGCCGTGATCGCGGCGCCGATCCAGATGGGAGAGGTGTAGCCGAGCCCTGCGGCGATGCCGAGTCCGCCCGCCCAGGCGCCGAGCGCGTTGCCGACGTTGAACGCGCCGATGTTCGCGCCGGAGGCGAGGGTGGGCGCCCCGCCCGCGTAGTGCATGATGCGACTCTGCAGTCCGGGCACCGTGCCGAAGCCGAACGCTCCCATCAGCACGAGGATCGCGATCGTCGCCGGCTGCGACCGGGCGAAGAGGCCGAACAGCACGAGCACGACCGCCAGGGCGGCGATGAAGATCAGGAGGGTGCGGTCGATCGAGCGGTCGGCCAGCCGTCCGCCGATCGCGTTGCCCGCGACGAGTCCCACACCGAAGAGCACGAGCAGCCACGGCACGGCGGTGTCGGCGAAGCCGGTCACGCCCGTGAGCGTGTAGGCGATGTAGGTGAAGGCACCGAACATCCCGCCGAAGGCGAGCGCGGTGACGATCAGCGACAGCCAGACCTGTCCCGAGCGGAACGCGCGGAGCTCGCTGCGCAGGCTCACCTGATGGCCGGTGACCTTCGGCGCCGTGACGAGAAGAGCGATACCGGCGAACGCGACGACGCCGATGACCGAGATCACCCAGAACGTCGAACGCCACCCGAACTGCTGGCCGAGGAACGTGCCGAACGGCACCCCGAAGACGTTGGCGGCCGTGAGACCCGTGAACATGATGGCGATCGCCCGCGCCTTCTTCTCGGGAGCGACGAGATCGGCCGCGACGACCGACCCGATGCCGAAGAACGCGCCGTGGCAGAGAGCGGCGATGATGCGGCCGATCATCGCGACCGAGTAGTCCGGGGCGAGTGCGGTCAGCACGTTTCCTGCGATGAAGAGCACGACGAGGCCGAGCAGCACCGGCTTGCGCGGCAGTCGCGTCGTGGCCGCGGTCAGGCCGAGTGCCCCGACGACCACGGCCAGGGCATAGCCCGAGATGAGCCAGCCGGCGGTTGCCTCGGTGACACCGAAGTCGGTGGCGACCTCGGGAAGGAGGCCCATGATCACGAACTCGGTGAGTCCGATCCCGAAGGCGCCGATGGCGAGTGCGATGAGTCCGAGTGGCATGGGTGTGCTCCGAAGTCCTCTGTTAAAGTTGTTGCAGACGCGGGATATTGCGTCACGAGGGATAATCATTGCACACGCAACTATCCCGCGCAAGCAACTACTTATGCGCCCGCGTGGCGCGGGAGGTCACCATGGGAATCTCAGACGACGCCGTCGAGATCCGGGCGCGCGGATGGCGCACCCTCGCGGCCCTGCACGGCATCATCGAGGCCGAGCTCGAGAAGGCGCTCGCTGCGTCTGCGGGGCTGTCCGTCGTCGAGTACACCGTGCTCGACGCCCTCAGCCGGCAAGACGGCTGGCACATGCGGATGCAGCAGCTCGCCCGCGCGACCGCCCTCAGCCCCAGCGCGACCACGCGGCTCGTGACGCGCCTCGAGGACCGCGGGCTGCTCACGCGCATCCTCTGCGCCGACGACCGCCGCGGCATCTACACCGAGCTCACTCCGGCCGGCCTGGCGCTGTACGAGAAGGCGCATCCGATCCACGACGAGACCCTCGAGCGCACCCTCGGCGACGCGGTCACGCAGCCCGAGCTCGCGCCCGTCGTGCACGCGCTGCAGGGCGCGACGGTCGGCGCCTGACCACCGCCTCCGATCCGGTCCGGGTCAGGATCCTGTTCGAGCGACGGTGACCTGGATGCTCTTCATCAGCGGCTGATCGCTCTGGGCGCTGAAGTCCTTGCGGCCGATCAGCACGTTCATCTCGGGCATGTACCCCGCCGCGCTGCCGCGGGGAAGGTCGTAGGGCACGGCGCGGAACGCGCGCAGCATCCGCGTCGAGCCGTCCTTCGACGTCGACACGATGTCGACGAGGTCGCCCTCGACGAGTCCGCGGTCGCGCATGTCGTCCTCGTGCAGGAACACGAGCTCGCGCAGGTTCTTCACGCCCCGGTAGCGGTCGTCGTTCGAGTAGATGGTGGTGTTCCACTGATCGTGCGATCGCACGGTCTGCAGCACCAGGGTGTCGGCCGACTCGGGGATGACGTTCGGCAGTGGCGCCTGCGAGAACTCCGCGCGCCCTGACGGCGTCTCGAACACGCGCTGCCTCGCGGGTTGCGGGATGCGGAACCCGTGCCGGTCGCGGATGAGGTCGTTGAACCCCTCGAATCCCGGCAGCACCTTCGCCATCACGTCCCGGATGGTGTCATAGTCGCCGACGTACCGGTCCCACGGGGTCGCGGTGTGCGGCAGCGTCGCCTTCGCGAGCCCGGCGATGATCGCGGGCTCCGACTTCAGATAGGCGGAGGCCGGCTGCTTGCGTCCGATCGAGAGGTGCACCATGCTCATCGCATCCTCGACCGTGACCCCCTGGGGCCCCTCCGCCTGCTGGTCTCGCTCGGTGCGGCCGAGGCAGGGCAGGATCAGCGCCCTCTGCCCGTGCACGAGGTGACTGCGGTTGAGCTTGGTGCTCACCTGCACGGTCAGCCGACACTTCTCGAGGCCCTGCGCCGTGAACGGGGTGTCGGGGGCCGCGAGCACGAAGTTGCCGCCCATGCCGACGAACACCGTCACGCGGCCGTCGTGCATCGCCTCGATCGTGCGCACGGTGTCGAGCCCCGGATGCCGCGGCGGATCGATGCGGCAGACCTCGGCGAGGCGGTCGAGCCAGGCATCCGTCGGCCTGTGGTCGATGCCGCAGGTGCGGTTGCCCTGCACGTTGCTGTGCCCCCGGATCGGTGACGGGCCCGCGCCCGCACGCCCGATGTTGCCCCGCAGGAGCAGCAGGTTGACGATCTCGCGCACGGTGTCGACGCCGTGCTCGTGCTGACTCACGCCGAGGCACCAGCTGATGATCGTGCGCTCCGACGTGAGGTACACCGCCGCGGCCGCGCGGATCTGCTCCTCCGTCAGCCCCGACTGCGTGACGAGGTCGGCCCACGTCGTGGCCTCCACCAGCGCGCGGTACGCCTCGACACCGTTCGTCAGCGATGAGAGGAACTCGGAGTCGAGCACGGAAGGGTCGTGCGCCGCGGCCTCGAAGACCACCTTCGACATGCCGCGGATCAGTGCCAGGTCACCGCCGGGGCGCACCTGCAGGTTCATCGTGCTCGTGCCCGTGGCCTTGAAGCGCGCCATGTCGACGAAGTCGTGCGGCACGATCGTGCGCGTGGCGCCGGCCTCGACGA
Organism: Microbacterium sp. C5A9; assembly: GCF_022627955.1. GTDB lineage: Bacteria > Actinomycetota > Actinomycetes > Actinomycetales > Microbacteriaceae > Microbacterium. The sequence goes on along the minus strand of NZ_JABXGD010000003.1, from coordinate 244,013 downwards.
GCGGATTCACGTGCACCACCTGGGCGCCGCGCTTCACGGCATCGGCCAGCGCGGTCAGCATGCGCGGGGCGTTCGACGCCGCGTTCACGCCGAGCACGAAGAGAGCGTCGCAGTCGCCCCAGTCGTGCATGTCGACCGTGCCCTTGCCGGTGGCGATCGAGGCCTTGAGGGCGCGCCCCGACGCCTCATGACACATGTTCGAGCAGTCGGGGAGGTTGTTCGTGCCGTACTCGCGCACCATCAGCTGATAGAGGAAGGTGGCTTCGTTGCTGAGCCGCCCCGACGTGTAGAAGGCCGCCTCGTCAGGGCTGTCGAGACTCTGCAGTTCGTCTCCGACCAACGCGAACGCGTCGTCCCACGAGATCGGCACATAGTGATCGGTGGCCGCGTCGTAGGCCATCGGCTCGGTCAGGCGACCCTGGTCCTCGAGGTCGAAGTCAGGCCAGGTCGCGAGCTCGGTGACGGAGTGCTCGGCGAAGAAGCGTCGATCGACCCGCTTGCGCGTCATCTCCCAGGTGACGTGCTTGATGCCGTTCTCGCAGATGTCGAGCTTCAGGTTGCCGAGGTCGTCGGGCCAGGCGCACCCGGGGCAGTCGTAGCCCGAGATCGGGTGATTCATCTGGAACATCGCCAGGGGGCCGGCGATCGGCTGGCTCTCCCTGAGCACCACACGTCCGACCGACACCGCCGCACCCCACCCCGCCGCGGGGTGGCGGTACGGCGTGCGCGACCAGGCGCGGTCGGTGCGCGGGCCGTACCCGCCCTGGCGCGGCTCGACCGGCATGAGCCCGAACGCCGTGCCGGCGGTTCCGTGACTATCGAGCATGGCTCGCTCCCTCCGCGGCGGGCTCGGACGCGCCGATCCCCTCGCCGTCTGCTCCGGCATCCGTCCGCACCCGGTGCGCGTGCGTGTAGATGTTCATCGACCGCCCGCGGACGAATCCGACGAGCGTCACCCCCGACTCATCCGCGAGCTCCGCGGCCAGGGACGAGGGCGCCGACACGGCGCTGAGCATCGGGATGCCGGCCATCGCCGCCTTCTGCACCAGCTCGAAGCTCGCGCGCCCCGACACCTGCAGGATCTGCCGGCGCAGGGGCAGCCTGTCGTTCAGCAGCGCCCAGCCGACCACCTTGTCGACCGCGTTGTGCCGGCCCACGTCCTCACGCAGCACGAGCATCTCGCCCGTGTCGGCGTCGAAGAGCGCCGCCGCGTGCAGGCCGCCGGTCTTGTCGAAGGCCGCCTGCTCGGCACGCAGTCGCTCGGGATAGGCCGCGATCCGGTCGGCGCCGACCAGGATGTCGTCGTCGCCCCGCGGGTGCCGCGACACGGTGCGCACCGCGTCGATGCTCGCCTTGCCGCACACCCCGCACGAGCTGGTCGTGTAGAAGCGCCGAGCCGCGTCGGGGTCGGGAAGGGGAATCCCCTGCGCGAGGGTGAGGTCGAGCACGTTGTAGGTGTTCTCTTCCCCGCCCGTGCCCGGTCCGCCGCAGTGGATCGCCGAGTGGAAGTCGGAGGCCTGCGCGATGATCCCCTCGGACACGAGGAAGCCGGCGGCCAGCTCGACGTCGTGCCCTGGCGTGCGCATCGTGACCGCGAGCGGTGCGCCCGCCACCCTGATCTCGAGCGGCTCCTCCACGGCGAGCGTGTCGGCTCGCCGGATGACACCCTCGCCGAGGGTGAGCTTCAGTATCGGTCGCCTCGTCGTGATCCGCCCCACACGAGCGAGCGTACTCCGACGCATGTGCGAGCCGGCCGCCGGATCGAGCGGGTCACAAGATCGGACCGATCCGTGATCACCCGCTCCATACCTCGGTAGCCTGGGCGCATGAGCGCGCCTCGCACCGCACGACGCATCCCCGCCGCCCTCGCCATGACGGCGATCGCGGCCCTGGCACTGTCCGCCTGCACGGGCGGTGGCGACGAGGGCACGTCCACCGACGGGGCGCAGGGATTCCCCGATGACGGCTGCACGCACATCACCGTCGCGACCTCGTCGGAGAAGGTCAACATGCTCGACGAGCTCGCGAAGGCATTCAAGGACTCGCCCGAGCACGAGGGGCTCGAGACCTGCGCGACGGTGCGTCCGACCAACGTCTCGTCCGGCAACGCCACGCGCTTCCTCACCTCGGGCGACGACTGGCCGAGCGACGACCGGTCGCTGTGGCCGACGCTGTGGTCTCCGGCGTCCACGGTCTGGACCGACCGCGTCGCCGCGGCGGCGTCGCCCGGCCTCGTCGGCGATCCGCAGTCGTTCACCCGCACGCCCGTCGTGTTCGGGATGCCCGAGCCCATGGCCACCGCGCTCGGCTGGCCGAACACCCCCGTCAGCATCACCGATCTCGAGAACCTCTGCCAGGACCCGGCCGGATGGGGCAGCGTCGGCAAGGACATCTGGGGTGCGTTCAAGATCTCCAAGACCAATCCGAACACATCGACCACGGGCCTCTCGACGATCCTCATGCAGTCCTACGAGGCCACGGGCAAGGCCGAGGGCCTGACGTCCGCCGACGTCGAGGCATCCGCCGACTTCTCCCGCGTGTTCGAGGAGTGCGTCATCCACTACGGCGACACCACCGGCAACGTGCTGTCGACGCTCTACGACGAGACGCAGAACGGCTCGAACGGCTCGGCGTACGTCTCGGCCGTCGCGCTGGAGGAGACCTCGCTGCTCAACTACAACCAGGGCAACCCCGACTCGCACACCGTGCAGCCGGGTGAGACCCTGACCCCGCCGAAGACCAAGCTGGTCGCGGTCTACCCCGAGGGCGGATCCATGTGGTCGGACAACCCGATCACGGTGCTGGGCGCCGACTGGGTCACCGCCGAGCAGCGCACCGCGGGCGAGGCGTTCGCCGCCTTCGTGCAGACCACCGCGGCCCAGAAGATCCTGCCCGACTACGGCTTCCGCCCGCTCGACGAGTCTGTGCCCCTGGGCGACCTGTTCACCGCGAAGTTCGGTGTCGACCCGGCGCAGCCCGCCGTGACGCTGCCGAAGCCCGAGGTCGACGTGATCTCCACGGCGATCGACCAGTGGACCCAGGTGCGCAAGCCCTCGTCGGTGCTCGAACTCATCGACATCTCCGGCTCGATGGACGACCCGATCGGCGACGGACGCTCACGCCTCGACGGCGCGATCGAGGGCGCGCAGACGACTCTCGACCACTTCCGCTCGACCGACGAGATCGGGGTGTGGGCGTTCACCACCGGCATCTCCTCCGATGAGGGCGACGGAATCCAGGTGCTGCGCGACGTCAGTGCGCTCGGCTCGGACGGCGAGAAGCTCGACTCCTCGCTCGACGACCTGCGCTACGCCCAGCGCAACGGTACGCCGCTCTACGACTCGATCCTCCTGGCGCACGAGGCGATGAGCGAGCGCGCCGAGCCGGGGCGCATCAACGCGATCGTGCTGCTCTCGGACGGCGAGGACACCGACTCCGCCACGTCGCTCGATTCGCTCATCGCGAAGATCGGCACGAGCACGAAGGAGGGCGGCGACGACGCTCCCGTGCGTATATTCCCGATCGCGTATGGAGAGGGAGCCGACACGTCGGCCCTGCAGCGCATCGCCGACGTGACCGGCGGTCAGCTCTTCGATGCCTCTGATGCCGAACGGATCGACCTCGTCTTCGCGTCCGTGATCAACAACTTCTGAGGTTCCGAATGCCGTCTCTCTCCGGGTCCGACAACCCCTGGCTCGATGATGCCGTCTCGGGCATATCCACGCAGAACGTCTACGTAGACTCCGCGGTGAGCGGCGCGACCGGGCTCACGGATGCCCTCTCTTCCGTCGTCCCCGACGATGGGTCCATCGCGGTGGTCGTCCTTCCGGCCGCGGCGAACCGCGAGAATCAGTACGACGGCTACGTGCTCGACCAGCTCACGGCCGCGGGCGGGCAGAAGACGGTCATCGTGGCGGTGGGCGACAACCTCATGGCCGACTCCGTGGCGATCGACGGCGAGCGTGCGATGACCATCGCGAACGAGAACGAGTCCTCGGGCGGGAGCCTGCAGGACAAGCTCATCGAGACGGTGAATGAGATCTCCGCCGAGACCCCGACCTCGCCGGGCGGCGGCGACGTCGGCGGCGCCGATGTCCTCCTGCCCGTGGTCATCGGCGGTGTCGTCCTGCTCGCCGCCGCGGGCACCGCGATCGGCCTCATCGCGCGCCGTCGCCGCACGCCGGCCCCCTCCGCCGACCCGGTGCCGGCAGGCATCCGTCTTCGCGTCACCCGGCTGCGTGAGCTCCGCGCCGACTATGCGGCGGTGCCAGGCAGCCCGGTCGCCGCCGAGACCGCCGCGGGGATCGACGCCCTCGCCTCGCACGTCGAGCAGCTGTTCATCCGCCTCGATGCGAAGGCGGGCGAGGATCAGAGCGTGCTCGCCGAGGCCGAGTACTCCGACAAGCTCGCTCGTCTCGTCGCCGCCCTCGACCGCGACTATCTGCTCGACCTGCTCACCCGGCCGGACCTGTGGGATGCCCCGGACGAGCGCATCGCCGAGGTGCGCGAGGCGCTGGCCGCCGTGACGACGCAGATCGTCGACAACATCAAGCAGGTCAACGCCCGCACGGGACTGCTCTTCCAGGTGTCGCTCGACTCGCTGATCGGACGCAGCGAGCTGCGCGACTGGGAGCGTCAGTTCAAGCAGAGCTCCGGCGAGTAAGGAATGACAATCTTTGCCAACGGTCGTAGAATAGGCAGATGGCAACGATGAACGTCTCTCTTCCTAACCCCCTCAAAGACTTCGTCGAAGGACAGGTGTCCGAGCGCGGGTTCGCCACGAGCAGCGAATTCGTCCGCGACCTCATCCGCGATGAGCAGGCCCGCACCGAGCTGCGCGGGCTCATCCTGGCGGGTATGAAGTCCGGTCACGGGTCTGAAATGGATGATGAGTACTTCGATCGTCTCCGCGACAGCGTCGACGAAACGGAAACCGACACGCAGTGACAGGACGCCGGGTCGTCACCACTGCGATGGCCGACGACGACATCACCAACGCCGTGAGCTATCTTCGACGCACCGCTGGACGAGACGTCGCACGTCGACTGATCGATGCTCTGCAGAGCGCCCGGAAACACATCGGCGAGTTCCCCGCGATCGGATCCTCACGATTCGCGATCGAGACGAAGATCCCCGAGTTGCGCGACTTCGCCCTACACCGCTTCCCGTACGTCGTGTTCTACACCGATGACGAGGATGCCGTCCGGATCCACCGTGTTCTCCACGCGAGCCAGGACATTCCTGCGGAGCTCGTGCGCACCTAGCCCCGAAGACCACAACGACGGGGCTCCACAGGCCGTCGCATCAACGTCGCATCGGGCGCGAACCCGCGATCGGATTGGTCCCGATTCTCTGGAGAGGACTCCACACGCGGGTGTGGGTGTGCGGGCGTATGGGTGGGTCGTGCATCGCCGTAGGGTGTGTGTCGAGTAAGCCGTACGGATAGATAGCGTCGCTTCGGGACAGATCGAGAGGGAGTGCGATGGTGTATTGCTCTAGGGCGCCGCAGAATGGGCATGACCCGGGATCCACCCGGGGAAGGCTGTGCCCCGAGTGCGGAGGGGCAGCTGTCCGGTCGACCGGATCCTCTGCGACTCCCGGGACGGTGTTTCCGGTACCCACCCTTTCGGTGTCGACGGGCACTCCCCTTGACATGGACGATCTGTCCGAGAGCGCGGAGCATCTGGTCGCTCTGTTGTTGGAGAGCGATGACCAAACTCGCGTGAGGTCGGCTGCGTGGGATCTGTTGGATGCCGCACTTGACGATCCCGCCGAGCTGCGAGCTGCCCAAAAAGCCGGCTCGCATGCGTTGTGTGAGGTCTTCGAAGCGCTCGCTGTTGTGATCCGCGAGATCCTGTCCGTACCCGACCTTCTGGTCGACGTGATTCTCGAGCAGCTGCCGGTCCACTGGCTTCCTCGAACCGCCGTGAAGGTAATCGTGAAGAAGCTGCTGGCGGCGGTACTTGCTGCGGATCCGAGTGTAACCGCGCTCTGCGCGTTGCGGGCGAAGTGCAGCCTCCTCGCTGTCGGTCTCTGCCCGGACACGGATCAGCACTCGTCCCTCGCACAGACGTGCGCGCTGCCCCTGGCCAAGACCATCGTCGGAGACGCGGATTCCGGGTCGGTTCTTTCCTGACGGTCGGCGCGTCCGCTAACGCTCGAACCGTGGAGCGGACGCGCGTGTGGAACGTCGACGGCACCCCGGGCCTGAGTCGCGCGAACCCGAACTAGCCTCGCAAGTGGCGACGCTCCGGCGAGTGGCCGGCTCTCAGCCTCTCGCGACGGCGGCGTCGACGACACGACCGTCCACGAGGTGCAGCACACCGTGCATCCGCGGCAGGTGCACGAGGTCATGCGTGACGAGGAGCGTCGAGGTGTTCCGCTCGTCGGTGAGCCGCAGGATGAGGTCGATGATCGCGGCCCCGCGTTCCTGGTCGAGAGCGCTGGTGGGCTCGTCGACGAGGAGCACGCTCGGGTCGTTCATCAGGGCGCGAGCGATGTTGACGCGCTGACGCTGTCCGCCGGAGAGCTGGTGCGGTCTCTTGTGACCGTGCTCGGCGAGGCCGACCGCGGCGAGCAGCTCATCCGCACGAGCGGCCGTCCTGGTGCGATTGCGACGGCTGCGCGGGGCGCCGAGCTCGTTCATGACGCTCAGCTGTTCCCGGGCGGTCAACGAGGGGATGAGGTTGGGCTGCTGGAAGACGATCCCGATGCGGTCGCGCCGCAGACGCGTCGCCTCGGCGGAGCTGAGAGCGGTGACGTCGTTCCCGTCGATGAGGATCTCGCCGGAATCGGGGCGCAGAAGGGTGCCCGCGACCGCGAGCAGACTCGACTTGCCCGAACCGCTCGGACCCGTGATGCCCGTGACGGTTCCGGGGTGGGCGGTGAGGGAGACGCCATCCACGGCGGTCACGCGCGATTCGCCGTCGGGGAAGGTCAGGGTGATGTCGTTCAGGCGGATCATCGGTTGCTCCCGAGGGCGGTGAGGGGGTCGGCGGAGGTGACGGATCGCAGGGCGAAGGCGGCGCCTGCGAGGCCGAGCGCGATCATGATGGCGCCCGGAAGGAGGGTCGTGACAGGGCTCAGCAGGAACGGGAGCGCGGTGCCGGCGAGCAGGCCGAGCACGGTGACCAGCCCCAGACCGATGCCGATGCCCGCCACCAGGACGAGCAGCGCCTGACCCAGCGCGTCGCGGATCAGGGATCGTGTGCTCGCGCCGAGCGCCTTGAGCACGGCGACGTCGCCCTTGCGCTGCATGGTCCACACGGTGAAGAAGGCCCCGATGACGAGTCCCGAGATGCCGAACAGCATGGCCACCATGAGCAGGAGCGATCCGATCTCGGAGCGGAAGGCGCTCAGGGCCGTCAGCGACCCGAGGGTGGTCTCCGAGATCGTGTCGTTCGCCGCATCCGCGGCATCCCAGTCGGGGGCGCCCGAGACAGCCAGGACCGTGGCGTAGGCGTCGGGGGTGCCAGTGGATGCCGAGTACGCCTGCCAGTCGTGCAGGGTCATCTGCACGACCGGCGTGTGGCTGTACCACGCGTCTCCCTCGACCGTCTCGACGGCGTAGGAGACGCCGGCGATCTCGACCTCGTCGCCGACCGTCACTCCGAGCGCATCGGCAGCGGGCACCGACAGGCGCAGCTGACCGTCGCCGGAGGGCGCATCCTCGTCGAAGCCGGGCTCCACACCGAACACCGCGATCGCGGCACGGGTGTCATCGGTCTCGGCGCGGGTCTGGCTGATGCCGAGCGGACGCGCATCGGTCACACCCGCCGTCGCCGCCCAGTCGGTCGCCTGCTGCTCGGTGATCGTCGAGTCGGCGAAGCTGACCGCCCCGTCTCCGCCCGATGGCGAGGAGAACACGATCCGGTCTGCGGGCAGCGCAAGCACACCCGAGACGTTCTGGATGGCGAGGCCCCCCGTCAGTCCACTGAGGAACCCCACGAGAAGGGTGATGAGGGCGACGACGGAGCCGATGAGGACGAATCGCCCTCTGGCGAAGCGGAGATCGCGTAACGCGACGAACATGTGGGTGCCTTTCCTGTCTCCGATGCGGGGACCTTTCCACTTTCGCCGTCGGCCTCGTCGTGGTCATCGGCCACGGGAACGGGCTTTCGCGCCCGGGAGGAGGACGCCCCGATCCTCCTTTCGGACGATGCCGCCGCTCGGTGCGGCGGCGTAGAGTTCGATCCATGGCGCATACCGCTCTGACCCCGGTGTTCGTGGGTCTGCGGACGGGCCTCCACGTTCTCTTCTTCGCCCTGACGGGGGTCGTCATCGCCCGCGCGGTGCTCGATCCGACGGAGTCGAGCGTCGCGGCGACGGTCCTGGCGCTGATCGTGGGCGCCACGTACGCATCGGGTCTGCTGCTCGCTCGCCTCTCGCATCGACGGCGGCCGGTGTCGCTGATCTGGTTGGCCGTGCTCTCGCTGGAGTGGCTGGCTCTGCTGTGGGTGAGCGCCGATGCCGCCTACCTCGTCTTCCCCCTCTTCTTCCTGTTCCTCCATCTGCTGGGGCGCTGGGCGGGATCGGCCGCGATACTCGTGTCGACGATCGTCGCGGTGTGCGCACTCGGAATCCACGGCGGGTGGAGCGTCGGCGGGGTCGTGGGCCCGTTCGTCGGCGCGGGCGTCGCCCTCCTGATCGGCCTCGGCTATCAGGCGCTGGCGAACGAGGCCCGGCAACGCGAAGCGCTGGTCAGCGAGCTGCTCGCCACCCGCGGACAGCTGGCCGCGCAGGAGCATGAATCAGGGGTTCTCGCGGAACGCGCCCGGCTCGCTCGCGAGATCCACGACACGCTCGCGCAGGGTCTCTCCAGCATCCAGATGCTGCTGCATGCCGCGGAACGCGCCGATGCCACGCGCCCGGGGATCGAGCACATCCGGCTCGCACGCGAGACCGCTGCCGCCAACCTCGTCGAGGCGCGGCGGTTCATCCGCGAGCTGACGCCTCCCCAGCTCGACGATCAGACCCTCGGCGGAGCGCTGCGTCGCCTCGCCCGAACGCAGTGGGCGACGCAGGGACTCGACGTGCAGGTGCGGGTGTCCGACGCGGTCGTTCTGCCCATGCACCTGCAGACGGCGCTGCTGCGCATCACCCAGGGAGCCATCGCCAACGTCCTCCAGCATGCTCAAGCGACGACGGCGACGGTCACCATCGTCATCGAGGGAGACCACCTGCGCTTCACCGTCGAGGATGACGGAACCGGGTTCGATGCAGAGCTCCCTGCGCCGGGGAGCACCGAGAAGTCGGATTCGTTCGGTCTGCGCGCCACCGCCGAGCGAGTGCAGCAGCTCGGCGGACGACTCGAGATCGACAGCGCGTCGGGGCGCGGAACGACACTCACCGTCGACCTCCCCCTCACGGAGTTCGCATGATCCGGCTCGTGATCGCCGACGACCACCCCATCGTCCGTGCGGGCCTCACGGCCCTGTTCAGCCTCGAAGCCGATCTCGAGGTGGTCGCCGAAGCGGGCACCCCCGAGGAGGCGGTCGCCTGCGCCGAGCGCGAGAATCCCGACGTGGTGCTCATGGATCTGCAGTTCGGCTCTCAGGCCCAGGCCACGGGTGTGGATGCGACGCGACGCATCCGTGCGCTCGAGGCTCCGCCCTACGTGCTCGTGCTCACGAACTACGACTCGGATGCCGACATCCTCGGAGCCGTCGAGGCCGGCGCGAGCGGCTATCTGCTGAAGGACGCCCCGCCGCACGAGCTGACCGCCGCCGTGCGCGCGGCCGCCGCCGGAGAGAGCGCGCTCGCGCCGATGATCGCCTCCCGCCTGCTCGACCGCATGCGCGCACCGCGCGTGAGCCTCAGCAGCCGCGAGATCGAGGTGCTCGAGCTCGTCGCAGCCGGGCGATCGAACAGCGAGGTGGCCGACCAGCTCTTCGTCAGCGAGACGACCGTGAAGTCGCACCTCGCGCACATCTTCTCGAAGCTCGACGTCAGCTCACGCACCGCCGCTGTCTCGGCGGCCCGCCAGAGAGGGATCATCCGCTGAAAGGTCGTGTGTCGACCGCGGATCTCTCTGGCAGCGGCAGTGGTGAACTCGATTCGAAAGCGCGTCACGCGACTTCCGCGCGCAGCTCATCCAACGACACGCGCCCACCGTCATCGGCCGCTCGAGCGGCGGCGAACTCGGCGACGTCTCGGGCCGCTTCGAGTTCTTCGAGCAGCTCGAGATCATCGACACTGATCGCCACGGCCGTCAGCTTGCCGTGGCGCGTGACGCCCACTCGCTCCGAGCCGTAGGCGACCCCGCTCAGGACATCGGCAAGGCTGTCACGCAGATGCCAATATCGTGCATTGTTGACCGTCGCGAAAACGCGCCGCTCAGAGGGCAGGCGGCGGAGCGGTCGACGCGCGCACGATCAGCTGCGACCCCAGGGTCACGACGTCGTCGATCGTGCCGCCCGACATGGCCTGCAGCAGCAGATCCACCGCGAGCGCGCCGCTGCGTTCGATCGGCATCCGCACCGTCGTGAGCGCCGGCGTGACCGCGCCCGCCAGATCGATGTCGTCGATGCCGACGATGCTGATGTCGGCGGGGCATCGCTTGCCGAGCTCGAGCATCCCGGCCTCGAGCCCGAGGGCGACCAGGTCGTTGTAGGCCACGACGGCGGTGGCACCGCTCGCCGCGGCGAGCGCGGCTGCGGCTCGGCCGCCCTGGATGGATGCCGCGTGGTGGCTGAGACGGGTGAGGCGGATGCCGTGGCGCCCGCACGCCCGGGCGACCGTGTCGGCGCGGCGGATGTCGGCCCAGGAGCCGCGGGGTCCTGAGGCGTAGGCGATGTGGGTGTGGCCGAGTGCGACGAGGTGCTCGATCGCCTGGCCGGGGCCGTTCTCGGTGTCCATGAGCACGCACGCGGCGCCGTCGATCTGACGGTTGACCACCACGTAGGGGGTGTCGCCGACGAGCGCGAGCACCTCGTCGTCGGGAAGTCGGGGCGAGCACAGCAGCATGCCGTCGAGCTTGCGCGCCTGCTCGATCTGCTCGCGCTCGCGCCGCAGGTCTTCGTCGGCGTCGAACAGCACGATGCGGTGATGCCCGTGCCACGCCTGCCCCTGGATCGCCTTGAGCAGCGTGGCGTACACGGGGTTCGACACGTCGGGCACGACGACCCCGAAGGTACGGGTCGCGGTGGCGGACTGCGCGGCGGCGTATCCCAGTTCGGTCGCCGCCTCGAGAACCCGCCCGAGCGTGCCGGGAGCGAGGCGGTCGGGCTCACCGAAGGCGCGCGACGCGGTGGCGATCGACACGCCTGCGTGCCGTGCCACATCGGTCAGTGTCGCCGCCATGTTCTGCTCCCGCCCTCTCCGTCATCCTACGGTCCCGGGGCGTGATGAAAGATGGCTTGACAAGTTTGTACAACTCATTCACACTGTTTGCAGGACGATCATCGCCGATCACCCATCAGGGTGCGCGGCCCAGAGCGAAGGAGCCGACGCGTGAGCATCGACACACCGGTCCTGCGCCGCACCACTCCCGCGAGCGCCACCCCCGGAGCCACCCCCTCGGCCGCAGGCATCCTGCACCTCGGACTCGGCAGCTTCCACCGCGCACATCAGGCCGTCTACACGGCGGCCGCACTGCAGTCCGCCGGCGGCGACTGGGGGATCATCGGCGTCGCCTCGCGCTCGCGCTCGATTGTTGACGCCCTGCACGCACAGGACTTCCTCTACTCGGTCGCGACCATCGCACCGGGCAGCACATCGCTCTCGATCCCCGGCGTGCACACCGACGCCTTCGTCGGCGCCGAGCAGCCCGAACGCGTCGTCGCGCAGATCGCCGATCCCGGCATCCGCATCGTAACCCTGACGGTCACCGAGAACGGCTACAGCTACTCGCCGGCCACTCAGCGCCTCGACCTCGACGACGACGCCGTGCGATCCGACCTCCGCGGCGGCGCACCGCGCTCGACCATCGGACAGCTCGCCCGCGGCCTCCAGGCTCGCGCCGCGGCAGGCGGAGCCCCGATCTCGATCCTCAGCTGCGACAACCTCGCCGCCAACGGCAAGCACACCGCCAAGCTCGTGCGCGAGTTCCTGCAGGAGCTCCCTGCCGCCGAGGGCGCGGACGCACTCGCGTTCCTCGATCGCGGCGTGACGTTCCCCTCGAGCATGGTCGACCGCATCGTCCCGTCGACCACTCCCGAACTCCGCACCAGGGTCAGCGCACTCCTCGGCGCGCGGGACGACATCCCCGTACCCGCCGAGCCGTTCACCATGTGGGCCGTCGAAGACGCGTTCGCGGCCGGTCGTCCGGCGTGGGAGGCCGGCGGCGCCGTGTTCACCGACGAGGTCGCTCTCTACGAGCAGATGAAGGTGCGACTGCTCAACGGCACGCACTCCCTCATCGCCTACCTCGGCGCCCTGACCGGCGTCGGCACGATCCCCGAGGCGATCCGCGTCGACGGCATCGCGAAGGCGGCCCGCGCCGTGCTGAACGACGAGTATGAGCCGTCGATCGAGGTGCCGACCGGCGTCGACATCCGCGCCTACGAGACCGAGCTCTTCGAGCGCTGGGAGAACACGGCCCTCGGCCATCGCACCAGCCAGGTCGGCACGGACGGCTCGGTCAAGCTGCGCCAGCGCATCCCCGAGCCCGCGCTCCTCGCGCTCGGCCGCGGCGACATGCCGCACCTGATCGCCCTGACGGTCGCCGGCTACCTGTCGTGCATCGCGCCCCTCGCCGGATTCGACCCCGGCCTGCACGCCGCCGCGATGACCGACTCCTCGCGCGAGCGCCTGGCCGGATTCGCCGCCACCGCCCGCGACGGTCGCGAGCTCGCGACGCGCGTGATCGCCGAGCTCCACCTGTTCGGGGCGGAGCTCGGGGCGGAGGATGCTTTCATCGCACGAGTCGGCGACCTGATCGACACCATCCGTCGCCGGGGCGTCGACGCCGCGATCACCGATGCCGTCTCGGCATCGCAGACCCCCACATCATCACCCACCAGGGCAGAGGAGATGCAGCCATGAAGGCTCTCGCCATCCACGGCAAGGAAGACATCCGCTGGGAGGACCGCGAGGTCCCGACCCCCGGCGACGGCGAGGTGCGCCTGCGCGTGAACTACGTCGGCATCTGCGGATCCGACCTGCACTACTACTTCCACGGCGCCAACGGCGAGTACACGATCCGCGAGCCGCTGACCCCCGGTCACGAGCTCTCGGGCGTCGTCGACCTCGACCCGTCGGGCCGCCTGGCCCCCGGCACCCCCGTCACCGTGCACCCCGCGCGCTACGGCCCCGAGGTCGCGGGCCTCGAAGACCGCCCGCACCTGCGCCCCGGCGGCGACTACTTCGGCAGCGCCGCGGCGAACCCGCACCGTCAGGGCGGAGCATCCGAGCTCCTGATCGTCGAGGACCACATGGTCCGCGTGCTGCCGGCGTCCCTGCCGCTCGAGCGCGCAGCCCTCGCCGAGCCGCTGGCGGTCGCGATCCACGCCGTGAACCTCGCGGGCGACATCACCGGCGCGCGCGTGCTCGTGATCGGCGCAGGACCCATCGGACTCCTCGTCGTGGCCGCCGCCGTCAACGCGGGAGCATCGGTCGTGGGCGCCAGCGATGTGCGCGACGAGCCGCTCGACCGTGCGAAGGCCCTCGGCGCGACCGAGGTCTCGCTCGTCGGCCGCGACACGATCGAGAACGAGTCGTACGACGTCGTGTTCGAGTGCTCCGGCGTCGGAGTCGCTCTCACGTCGGCTGTCCGCGCCGCTCGCCGCGCGGGCACCATCGTGCAGGTCGGGATGCTCCCCAACGCCGACATCGGAGTGAACCTCGCGCCGATGCTCGCCAAGGAGCTCACCATCCGCGGCGCCTTCCGCTTCTCCACCGAGATCGACGACGCGGTCGCGCTACTGGCCGCATCCGACTCGCTCGACTCCGTCATCTCGCACGTCCTCCCCGCATCCGACGCCGTGCAGGCGTTCGAGCTCGCTCGCGACTCGTCCGCCTCGGCGAAGGTCCTGCTGTCCCTCTAGCGACACCCCACCCGACACCCTGTTCCTGGTCCGAAGGAGTACCTCCCATGTCAGAACCGCAGACGACGGCCACGGCCGCCGACCCCACCGCGAAGAGGTCCGTCAAAGACCTCGTCCGCGCCGCCATCTCGGGATGGCTCGGCACGGCCCTCGAGTTCATGGACTACCAGCTGTACTCGCTGGCGGCCGCTCTCGTCTTCGCCGACCTGTTCTTCTCCTCCGAGAACCCGGCCGTCGCCGTGGTCGCCGCGATGGCCACGTACGGTGTCGGCTACGTCGCCCGCCCGGTCGGAGCGTTCTTCTTCGCGCGCCTCGGTGACAAGACCGGCCGCACGAAGGTGCTCTTCTACACGATCCTCCTGATGGGTCTCGCGACCACCCTCATCGGCTTCCTGCCGACGTACAACCAGGTGGGTGTGCTCGCGCCGATCCTGCTCGTGCTGCTGCGCATCGCGCAGGGCTTCGGCGCCGGCGCGGAGATCTCGGGCGCGGGCGTCATGCTCGCCGAGTACGCACCGGCGAAGCGCCGTGGCATCATCGCCTCGCTCGTGGCGCTCGGCACCAACTGCGGAACCCTGCTCGCGTCGGGCATCTGGGCGATCCTGCTCGTCGCCTACAGCGAGCAGGAAGTCATCGACTGGGCATGGCGCATCCCGTTCATCGGCAGCGCGATCATCATGCTCTTCGCGATCTGGGTGCGCTTCAACCTCAAGGAGACCCCCGTCTTCGAAGAGCGCGACGACGTCGTCGACGGCAAGGCGCTCTCGCGCGAGGAGACGATCCAGCTCGCCACCGAGACCGGCGACGTGCGCACCCTCGAGGCGATGAACCGCAAGCCGTGGAAGGCGTTCTCGATCGCCCTCCTGCTGCGCTTCGGCCAGGCCGGCAACTCCGGCATGATCCAGACCTACCTGATCAGCTACATCACCGTCGTGCTGCTGCTCGACCGCTCGATCGGCGTCAACGCCGTGATCGTCTCGTCGCTCGTCGCCTTCATCACCGTTCCGCTCTCGGGCTGGCTCGGCGACCGCTTCGGCCGCAAGCGCATGTACATGATCTGGGCGATCGTCGCGCTCATCATCATCGTCCCGACGATGCTCATGATCAGCAGCGGTGTCACCCTGCAGGTCTTCATCGGCTACGTCGTGCTGCACAACCTCGCGGTGATGAGCTTCGCGTCGCTCGAGAACCTCACGCTGCCCGAGCTGTTCGGTGCTCGCAACCGCTACACGTTCACGGCCATGGCACGCGAGATCGCCGCCATCATCGCGACCGGTGCGGGCCCCGTCATCGCCGCCGCCTGGGTCTCGGCCGCCACCGGCTCGTTCATCCCGATCATCATCATGCTCTTCATCTTCACGCTGAGCGCGCTGGTCGCCTCGATCTGGATGCCCGAGGTCGCCGGCCGCGACCTGACGGACCCCCGCGACGCGATCTGATCGCCCCGCACATCACGACCAGGGGTGCGGACGCCCGAACGTCCGCACCCCCACACCTTCCCCACGCCTCGTCCCCGCATCACCAGGAGAGAACGACATGACCATCGAGCTCGTCGACGTCATCATCACCAGCCCCGGACGCAACTTCGTCACGCTCAAGATCACGACCTCCGACGGCATCGTCGGCTGGGGTGACGCCACGCTCAACGGGCGCGAGCTCGCCGTCGCGTCGTACCTCTCCGACCACGTCGCCTCGACGCTCATCGGCCGCGATGAGGACAGGATCGAAGACACCTGGCAGTACCTCTATCGCGGACCGTACTGGCGCCGTGGGCCCGTGACCATGGCGGCGATCGCCGCTGTCGACATGGCCCTGTGGGACATCAAGGCCAAGAAGGCCGGGATGCCGCTGTACCAGCTGCTCGGCGGCGCCAGCCGCGAGGGAGTCCGCGTCTACGCGCACGCCTCCGGCACCGACTACGCGGCGCTCAAGAACGCGATCACCGGCTACGAGGAGCTCGGCTACACGGCCGTGCGCGTGCAGACCGGCGTGCCCGGCCTCGGCCAGATCTACGGCGTCTCGTCGACCGGCCCTGGCGTGCGCTACGACTACGAGCCCGCCAAGCGCTCGGGCGACCGGCCGAGCGAGGAGACCTGGGACACCCGCAACTACCTCAACCACATGCCCGGGATCTTCGCGCAGATCCGCGAGGACTTCGGCACCGACCTGCGCATCCTGCACGACGGCCACCACCGGATGTCGCCGATCGAGGCCGCGCGCTTCGCGAAGGACATCGAGCCCTACGACCTGTTCTGGCTCGAGGACTGCACCCCGGGTGAAGACCAGACCGCGCTGCGCCTCGTGCGCCAGCACTCGACGACGCCGCTCGCGATCGGCGAGGTGTTCAACTCGGTCTTCGACTACCAGACCCTCATCACCGAGCGGCTGATCGACTACGTGCGCTCCGCGGTCACCCACACGGGTGGCATCACGGCCATGAAGAAGCTGCTCGACTTCGCCGCGATCTACGGCATCAAGTCCGGCATCCACGGCCCCACCGACATCTCGCCCGTCGGCATGGCCGCAGCGCTGCACCTCGACCTCGCGATCCACAACTTCGGCATCCAGGAGTACATGCCGCACAACGAGCAGACGCTCGAGGTGTTCCAGACCTCCTTCACGTTCGACAAGGGCTTCCTGCACCCCGGTGACCAGCCCGGTCTCGGTGTCGAGCTCGACGAAGAGGCGGCGGCCGGCCACGAGTACACCAAGGCGTACCTGCCGGTGAACCGCCTGCTCGACGGGACCGTCCATGACTGGTGAGCTCCGCCGGGTCGCCCTGCCGCAGCGCACCGTCGACTCCCGACTGATCGTCGTGGCCCGCGCGACGCGGGCCGAGGACTACGACGCCGTGCTCGACGTGCTGGTCGATGCCGGCATCCGCAGCGTCGAGCTGACGCTGACGACCCCCGGCACGTTCGCACACTTCCCGCACCTGCTCGCGCGGTTCGGCGACGCGATCGACCTCGGCATCGGCACCGTCACGAACACCGACGACCTGGCGCGGGCGATCGCGGTGGGCGCCGCCTACATCGTGACCCCGATCACCTCGACCGACTTCGTCACGCAGGCGACGGATGCCGGCGTGCCGATCGTGCCCGGCGGGCTGACCCCGACCGAGCTGTTCGCCTCGTGGGCGGCTGGCGCCTCGGCGGTGAAGGTGTTCCCCGCAGGGCAGGTGGGCCCGTCGTATCTCAAGGACCTGCGCGGTCCGTTCCCCGACCTGGTCGCCGTGCCCTCGGGCGGCGTCGATCTCGCCGGAGCCGACGCCTGGCTGCGTGCCGGGGCGGTGGCCGTGAGCGTCGGCGGACCCCTGCTCGGCGACGCCTTCGCCGGCGGTGACCTCGGCGCCCTGCGCGAGCGGGCTGCCGCCTTCGTCGAGGTCTGCGCACGGAGCGCTGCGTGACCTCGTCGTCGGTCGTCACCCTCGGCGAGACCATGGCGCTGGTGCGCACGACCGAGATCGGCTCGCTGCGTCACGCGAATGCGATGGCGTTCGGCATCGGCGGCGCCGAGAGCAACGTCGCGATTGGGCTCGCACGGCTCGGCGTGGCGGTGTCCTGGCTCGGACGCGTGGGCGACGACTCCCTGGGTGAGCGCGTGGCCCGTGAGATCCGCGGCGACGGCGTGCAGGTGCATGCCGTGATCGACGCCGAGGCGCGCACCGGCCTGATGGTCAAAGAGCGCCCGTCGGCATCGTCGACCGCCGTGCACTACTACCGTGCCGGATCGGCGGGATCCCGCCTGCGCCCCGAGGACCTGCCCGAGGGCTGGGTCGAGTCGGCCGCATTGCTGCACCTCACCGGGATCACTCCCCTGCTCTCCGACACCGCACGGGAGGCGCTGCACGCGGCGATCGACCGCGCACGCGCATCCGGCGCGATCGTGACCTTCGACATCAACTACCGGTCGGCGCTCGCGCCCGCGGCGACGGCCGGTCCTGTGCTGCGCGAGCTCGCCGAGCGCTCCGACATCGTGTTCGGCGGCGAGGAGGAGTTCGCGGTCCTGTACCCCGAGACGTCGGTCGCCGACGCCGCCGCGCGGCTGCGGGATGCCGGATGCGCGACGACCGTCGTGAAGCTCGGTCCGGCGGGGGCGGCGGTGATCACGGCCGACACGGTCGTCGAGGCCGGCGGGTTCGCGATCGAGGCCGTCGACACGGTCGGCGCCGGCGACGCGTTCGTCAGCGGCTATCTGAGCGCCCTGCTCGAGGACCTCGACACGGATGCCACGCTGCACCGCGCGAACGCCTGCGGCGCCATGGCCTGCCTCGTGCCCGGCGACTGGGAGGCGGCGCCCACCCGGCGTGAGCTCGAGCGCTTTGCAGACCGGGATTCCGATCCTGTACGTCGCTGACCCGGCGCGGCCGTCACGTCAGGACGCGTAGCCTCGAAGTATGTCGAAAGCCGTCGTCTCGCCGTCCGCGGCTTCCGCCCTCCCCTCCACCGCGTCACCGCGTCCGTCGCTGTTCGCGCGCGCCGGGGTCAACTCCCGCCCGGTCGCGCTCGCCTACCGCGTCGTCGCACTGGCCGTCATCGTGACCGGTGTGGTGCGTCACTCCGACCTCCTCACCGGGCAGCCGGCGTGGACGACCGTGCTGTTCTACACGATGCTCAGCAACCTGCTCTGCCTGGTCTGGATGCTGCTGCTCGTCATCCGCACGGTGCGCGACCTCCCGCACTCCGGCCCTCGGGGCACGTCGACGCCGAGCGCGCGCGTCAGCGGTGCGGTGATGATGGCGATCACGGTGACGATGCTCATCTACCTGGTCGTGCTGGTGCCGACGCGATTCGCCGACGGCGACACCGACGTGTTCTCGCTCACCGACAACCTCATCCACATCATCACTCCCGTGCTGATGATCGTCGACTGGCTGCTGTTCGTGCCGAAGGGATCGTTCCGGTGGACCGATCCCCTGCTCTGGACGCTCATCCCCTACGTGTATCTGGTGTGGGCGTTCGCCTACGGCGCCCTCGGCGGCGAGTTCACGCCCGGTCAGAAGTATCCGTACCCGTTCATGGACGTCGATGCGCTCGGCGTCATCGGCGTCGCCCAGTGGGTCGTCGCGCTGACGGTGGCCCTCATCGTCGTCGGGCTGGTGTTCGTCGTGGTCGACCGCGCGCTCGGGGCTGTGGCGCGGCGGAGCGCACGCCCGATCAGTTGATGATCTCGCCGCGCTCGTCGCGGATCACGGCCAGGCGTTCCCGCCACGCGGCGAGCGCCTCGGGAGTCAGACGCGTCCAGTCGTGCACCTCGCGGACCACGCGCAGCGGCGCGCTGCTGCGGTAGGAGCGGGTCGGGTTGCCCGGGAACTTCTTGTCCGTGACGTTCGGGTCGTTCTCGAACTCTCCCGTGACCTCGACCTCGTAGACGCGCGGTTCTCGATCACCGGGGGCGAGCTCGGCGGCGAGACCCGCACCGTCCGCCACCGCCGTGAAGTAGATGTGGTTCATCACGATCTCGGGGCGGTAGTTCGAGGGGAACCCCGCGGTCAGCAGGTCGCCGGGGCGCAGATCGGCCTTGGTTCCATGGAAGAACGGCCCGTCGTCGAGTGCATCGCTCACGCGCAGCATCCTACGGGCAGGGGTCGCTGAGCCTGTCGAGGTGCGTTCCTCCGACAGGCTCAGAGGCCCCGACGATCACTCGGCGCCGCGCGGACCGACGCCGGGCTCGTCGTTGTGCACCGACTGCTCGGTGTCGACGCCTTCGGCGTTCTCGTCCCACGAATCCGGTTCCACCCGGACAGTCTCAGCGGGCCCGGAATCGGCCCCACCGCCACCGGCGGGAATGCCCTGGACGAGATGCGGATCCTCTCCGCCTCTCTCCTTCATCTGCTCGGCGATGCGCTTCTGGGCGTCGCTCGTCTCGGGTCCGGCGCCGCCGCTCACTCGGTGCCGTCCCTCAGGTCACGGGGTGCGTCGCCGGTGGCGGCATCCGGTTCGTCCTCGGGCGCGAGATCGCCCTGTCCGTCTTCGCCCAGCTCCGCCGCGAGCGGATCCTCTCCCTGGGTCTCCGGCGCCTCGGTGTCGGTGGGGAAGGTGCCGTCGGTGAAGTCGTCGACCGGAGGGATGCCCGGCATCTCCGGCGGCAGACTGTTCGCGAATGCATCGATGTTCGTCATGGTGCCTCCTGAGTTCGTTTCCGAGTTCCTCATGATCCCCCGGTTGCGCGGCGAGCGCAGGGCGGTTGACAGCTCGGTCCCGGGCGGGGAGGATTCCCGCCCTGCGGCCGGGGTCGTCAGCGAGAGAGCCCGAGCGTCTGCAGCACCGCGTCGACCTGCGCGTCGATCTCCTGCGGCGTCGGAGGTCCGGCGAGTCCCAGCAGCCGACGACGATGCGGTTCGCCGAGGAGCGCGGCGAAGAGGAGCTCGGGCGACACCGGGGCATCCGCGAGGAGGTGCGAGGCGAGGAAGCCCTGCGCACGACCGGGCCCCTCGTCGTAGAACTCCTGAGCGAGGGACGGATGCAGGGCCGCGGCCGCGATGATCGCGCGGTGGATGCCGACGGCTTCATCTCCGAGCAGGTGCTGGAGGATCGCCCGGGATGCCGACCGCAGATCGCTCGACCCGCTCCCCGCGTCGCCGAGATAGGCATGCTGTCGGCGGATCGCGGCCCGCACGAGGCCGGCGCGGTCGCCGAACACGCCGTACAGGGTGCGCTTGGCGACATGAGCCTCGGCGGCGACGCGGTCGAAGGTCAGTGCCTCGATCCCGTCACCCGTGAGCAGGGCGATCACGACGTCGACCACTCGTTCGTCCCGAGCGAGCGCCTCGTCGGCAGAGGGCCTGCCCCGTTTTCCCGTCATAGGGTTACTGTAGCAATAATGCTACGAAACCGTTTCATTTAAGGAGTCGACGTGTCCGACCTGATCCACCACATCGCCATCCAGGACGACTGGGAGATGAGCCGAGGATTCGGCGAGTACTCGGTCGCGACTCGGGGCGTGCACGTCGATGACGCGGGCTTCATCCACGCCACCACCGCGGACGGCCTGGATGCCGTGATCGCCGCCCGCTACGGAGACCTCACCCTGCCATTGCTCGACGTCGCGATCCGGCCCGAGGCCCTGGCCGCCGAGGGAATCGGCGTCGAATGGGTCGACGGCCGCCCTCGCATCCTCGGCGCCCTTCCGATGACGAGCGCAGTGGTCGCCTCGGAGACGCCGATCACGCGGTGAACCGCTTTCGGTGATCGGACCTGTCGCACCGTGGGCCGCCCTCGCTTCTGAGGCAGCTCGACCTCCCGAAGGATCGCAGTATTCTGGCATGCTTCGTGCATGACCACTTCGCTGCGCGTGCGTCCCCGGGTATGGATCGGCTTCGCGATCTGGCTCGCCTACATCGTGATCGTCTTCGGCGTGCAGACGGCCACCGGCATCCCGTACGACGAATGGGGGGACAGCGGCCAGAACCTCTTCCTCGGCGGAGGCCTGTCGCTGATCGTCGCGACGATCCTGCTGGCGATCACGACGTCGCTTCTCGGATGGTGGCGCCCCGCCCTGTTCGAGGATGCGCGGAGCCATCACCGGTGGCCGATCTTCGTGCCGATCCTCGTCGCGCTGCTGGCGGTCGTCAACCTCACCCTCACCGACTGGGCGTCGTACGACGGCGTCTTCTTCGCCGCATCCCTCGTGCTTCTGCTCGTCGGATTCACCGAGGAGATGACCGCGCGCGGGCTCATGCTCGTCGCGCTGCGCAGCCGACTGTCGGAGGTGTGGGTCTGGTTCCTCACCTCTGCCGCCTTCGGGCTCATGCACTTCATGAACTTCTTCCTGGGGCAGGACCTCGTGCCCACCCTGCAGCAGGTCGGCAGTGCGTTCCTCATCGGCACCGTCTTCTACATCCTTCGTCGCACGACCGGCACGCTGATCTGGGCGATGGTGCTGCACGCGGTCTGGGACTTCTCTGTCTTCGCCGTCGGCCATGGAACACCGAATCCGCTCGCTGGCCTCGTCGGAGTACTCGAGATGCTCTTCGGCGTCGTCGCCCTCGCGGTCGTGTGGTTCACGTTCCGCACGTCGGCACGGGGTGTCGAGGCGCGCATCTGACCTCGCCGCAGCCCCTCCGGCGCGGGTGAGGTGGCGGGGCCCCCACGACACCCGCCACCTCTGAACGCGACCGGCGACGGGGCTCCCCCCGGAGCGCCGTGCCCATCACGCGGCGCATCGACAGCAGATCACGAGTCCGGTGTCGAAGCGCCATTGATCAGGACACCGAATCGCCGGTTTCGTGACGCGGATGACACGAAACAGCGTCGAGTTCCTCGCCGTGAGAGCATCGGGAACACACCACGCCACCCCACACGAGGAGGACTCGGATGCTCGACACGTCTGACAGCGTGCGGCTCGGCCGCTCCGGCCTGAAGATCTCGAAGATCGTGCTCGGATGCATGAGCTTCGGCGCCTCGGATCGCGGGGCGCACGGCTGGACCCTCGACGAGGACGCGAGTCGCCCTCTCATCAGGCAGGCGCTCGAAGCCGGGATCACGACGTTCGACACCGCCGACGTCTACTCGGACGGCACCAGCGAGGAGTTCGTGGGGCGGGCACTCGCCGACTTCGCGCGGCGCGACGAGATCGTCATCGCGACCAAGGTCCACGGGCGCATGGGTCCCGGCGCGAACCAGGCCGGGCTCAGCCGCGCGCACATCCTCTCGGCCATCGACGCGAGCCTGCGACGACTCGGCACCGACCACGTCGACCTGTACCAGATCCACCGATGGGACCCCGAGACGCCCATCGACGAGACCATGAAGGCGCTGCACGACGTCGTGCGATCCGGCAAGGCCCGCTACATCGGGGCATCGTCGATGTGGGCATGGCAGTTCGCGAAGGCCCAGCACGTCGCCGCGCAGAACGGCTGGACGCCCTTCGTGTCGATGCAGGATCAGTACAACCTGCTGCAGCGCGAGGAGGAGCGGGAGATGCATCCGCTCTGCCTCGACTCCGGTGTCGGCGTGCTGCCGTGGTCGCCCCTCGCCCGCGGCAGGCTCACGCGCGACTGGGACGAGACGACGGCCCGCACCGAGACGGATGCCTTCGGCAAGACTCTCTACCGCCGCGAAGAGGACTCGAACCGGGCGATCGTCGATGCCGTCGCCCGCGTCGCCGAGGCGCGCGGCGTCTCCCGCGCCCGGATCGCGCTCGCGTGGGTCGCCCAGCAGTCGGCCGTCACGGCCCCGATCGTCGGCGCCACCCGGGCCGCGCACATCGACGACGCGGTCGCCGCCGCCGACATCCGGCTCGAGCCCGACGAGATCACCGCGCTCGAGAGCGCCTACACCCCGCGGGAACCCGAGGGCTTCTGAGGCCCGCGCCTACGCCTCGTCGATCTGCCCGATCGGCTCGCGCTTCTCGGCCTGGAACTGGTCTTCTGCACGGCCGCGTGCCCAGTACGCCGAGATCGAGAGACGGTCGCGCGGCACGTCGCGCTGCTTCAGGATCGCCCGCACGGCCTTGATCGTGCCGCGCTCACCGTGCGCGAAGACCCCGGGGTGCTCGTCGGTCCACGCGAGACCCTCGACGATCGACAGCAGCTCGTCGTCCGTCTCGGTCCAGTGCACCTGCACCCCCGCCGGGGTCTGGGGAAGGACGCGGTCGGCCGGCGCGGCGATCGACAGCACGACGTGCCCCACGGCATCCGGCTGCAGCGCCTCGACCGCCGACGAGATCGCCGGCAGCGCCGTGTGGTCGCCGATCAGCAGATGCCAGGGCGCTGCGGGGTCGGGCGCGTAACCGCCGCCGGCCCCGCTGACCACGAGCGTGTCGCCCGGCTGGGCGCGGCGCGCCCAGGGGCCCGCGACGCCCTCGTCGCCGTGCACGACGAAGTCGATCACGAGTCGTCGGCGGGCGGCATCCGTCGAACGCACCGTGTACGTGCGGCGAGTCGGGAGCTTCTCCGGGCTCTCGGCACGCAGCTGCGCGAGGTCGTACGGCGGCGTGAGGCCGTGGCTCGGATCGGCGAACAGGATCTTCACGTACTTGTCCGTCGAGGAGTTGTCGGTGAACGCCTCGTATCCGTCTCCGCCTGCCGTGATGCGGATGAGGTCGGGGCTGATCCGCTCCACCTCCTGCACGGCGAGGACCGCCTGGCTGGGTGCCTTCCGGGGCTGATCTGTCATTCCGTCTCCTGACGTGGGGGATCTCGTCTCCTCCAGTCTGCCGTGGTCAGCCCGGATGCGGGTCGGATCGCGCGTGGGCGATCGCCGCCACCAGTTCTGCGGTGCGGTCGCTGCGCAGCACGCGGCTCCTGCCCTTCGTGAGTCCCAGCCGCACGGCGGGCCCCGCCGACCAGAGGAGGTACTGTTCCGTGCCGGCGAGCCGCCACCCCCAGCCGCGCGAATCGGCGAACGACACGTCGACGACCTCGACCGCTTCGATCTCCTCGACGGATATATGCATGATCCGGAATGGATCGAGGTGTGCGTCGACATGGGTCGGGGTGACGACGACGGTCGCGTGCCTGACCAGCAGCAGCATCACCGCGATCAGCACCATGACCGTCGAGCTGACCATCAGAATCAGCAGCCACGCGTCGACCGGCTCCGGCCGGGCGACCAGCGCGGGCACCCCCAGCCACGCCACGAACACCAGCAGAGCCAGCGTGACGATGCCCACCACGGCGGTCCACCGAGGTCCCGTGCTCCGCTCGCGGAAGATCGTCGAGCCGTGATCCCCGCCCCTCACGCGGTCCACCCCGCAGCGACGACGACGACGAGCCCGAGCATCCCCGCTGCCCCGACCACGGCCGCGAGCACCAGAAGCGGTCGCGCCCCCGGCAGCGCTGCCCGGTCTCCGTGCGCGCGCAGACGTCGGTCGATCTCCCGATAGCGACGCTGCGACATCGACCAGACCCACACCGAGAAGAGCACCCCCGCGACCCCGCAGAGCACCCACGCCGCGTCGCCGAGCACGGCGGTCAGGATGCGCATCGACACCAGCGACCCGATGCCGAGGGCGAGCGCCGTGCGACGCCACGCGAGCTCGGTGCGCTCCGGCTGCAGACCGGGATCGAAGACCGGCATCAGCGCAGCAGGATCGCGAGGACGAGCAGCACTCCGGCGAGCGTGACCGCACCGCCGAGGAAGGCTCCCAGCCACGAACCGGGAAGGGGGTCGCCGCGTCGCAGCGCCCGCTCGGTCCCGGCCCAGCTGAGCCAGCCGAAGAGAGGAAGCACGATACCTGCGACGACGAGCGTCAGCGAGGCCGCGAGCCGCAACCCGGGGTGCAGATCGAGGCCGAGCAGGTCGAGCGCCACACCTCCTGCCAGAAGCGCCAGCGCCGTGCGGATCCACGCGAGAAAGGTCCGCTCGTTCGCGAGGGTGAAACGCGCATCCGGCTCATCGCCCACCGAGTAGACCGATCGGGGGAACCGCTCCGACGAGCGGGTCACCGCGGCACCGCCCCGAGGGACGCGACGAGTGCGTCGAGGTCATCGGCGTCGGGGTACGACTCGGCCGTGCCTCGGCGCTGCACCGCGAACGACGCCCCCAGAGTGGCGACGCGCGCCGCAGCGACGAGGTCGTCGCCCCCGGCCCGTCGCGCGGCGAGGATGCCGACGAACGCGTCGCCCGCCCCGGTCGTGTCGACCACATGCTCCACCGCGGGGGCGTCGATCGCCGTCGACCCACCGTCCTTCGCCATCACGATGCATCCCTCGCCTCCGAGCGTCGCGATCACGTCGATGCCGAGGCGGTCGCGCAGCCGCGTTGCCGCGTCGGTCGCATCGGAGAGCTGTCCGAGTCCGAGATGCGCTGCCGTGTCGATCGCCTCGGTCGCGTTGACCACGAGCAGAGATGCCGCACCGATGACCGCCTCCTCGAGAGGGACGAACGGTGCGAGGTTCAGGAGAAGAGACAGCTCTCTCTCCTTCGCCAGCCGGGCCGCCGCGGCGATGGCCTGCGCGGGAATCTCCCCCTGCGCGACGACGAGGGAGCCCGCCGCCGCGCCGTCCAGCGCCGAGCGCACGTCGGCGCCGGAGAGAAGGAGGTTCGCTCCCCCGGCGACGATGATCAGGTTCTCGCCCGTCTCGTCGACCACGACCGCGGCGTTGCCGGTCGCGGCGCCCGCGTGGCGAGCGAGGTGGGTGGTCTCGACACCGCGGGCCTCCAGAGCGTCGCGGACGGATGCTCCGCCGGGGTCATCGCCGACCGCCCCCACGAAGCGGACCAGGCCGCCCGCGAGCGCCGACGCTGCAGCCTGATTGGCGCCCTTTCCGCCGAGCGACTCCGTGTAGGCGGTCGCGTTCAGGGTCTCGCCTGCGCGAGGGAAGGAGATGACCGAGTAGCAGCGGTCGATGTTGGCGGAGCCCACCACGTACACAGGCTTCATCTCACGTGCACCGCCGATCTGCTCGAACAGGACGATGCTAGACCATCGCTCCGCGCGCCCGGATCGCTCGCGCCGATCGCCCCGCTGCACCCGATCTGAACTCCGCTGCGCGTTGGCGGATCGGTGGCGGCCGACTGACGGCAGGATGGCGGGTGGATGGCGTGGTGCGTCGTCCACCCCGGCGGAAACGATGGAGACATGAACAACACACGAATCCCCGAACTCCGACGCGACCAGGGATGGACGCAGGAGAAGCTGTCTTTCGAGAGCGGTGTCGGACTCCGCACCGTGCAGCGGCTCGAGGCCGGTCAGGATGCCAGCCTCGAATCGCTCGCGCTCATCGCCAACGCGCTCAGCGTGAGCGTGACCGACCTCTTCGAGCCCGCCGAGGAGATGGACGTGACCGATCGGCTCGAGTCGCTCGACCGGCGCGTCGACGAGCAGCAGACCGCACGCAATCGCGTGCTCCGCTCCTGGCGGATGCTGTACGTCGGCGTCGGCATCGTCGTGACGATCCTCAGCGTGCTTCTGGGCGGTGCGGGCGCGGCGATCATCATCGCCTACTGGTCGGGCGGGCTCATCGCGATCATCGCCCTCCAGCGCATCGTGCTGGAGCCCCGGCTCGATGAGAAGTATCCGCTCTCCCGTCAGCTCACTCGCACCCAGCGCAAGCGCGGGGCGCCGGTGCTGGTCGAGAAGTGACCCGGTCGCCGGCGCGAGTCCCGGTGCGGCGGCGGTGGCTGCTCATCGCCGCCGCCTCGGTGATCGCCGCCGGCCTCCTCACGCACGTCCTCGGGAGCGGACCGCTCGCGGACGCGGCGGGCGACGCTCTGTACGCCGTCATGATCTACCTCGCCATCGCCGTGGCCCTGCCGCGCGCGAGCGTCATCGCCGTCGGAGCGGGCGCCCTCGTTCTCTGCACGCTGATCGAGGTGTTCCAGCTCACCGGACTGCCGGCCCTGTGGGCGCAGGGCTTCTGGCCGGTGCGACTCGTGCTGGGCGTCGGCTTCGACGCGACAGATCTCGTCGCGTACGCGGCGGGGGCCTGTGCGGCGGCCCTGGTGGACGCGGCCGTCTCTCGCTCGCGTGCGACGGCTGCGGCGAAGCGTCGTCCGGTCGACACGGCGACGTGACCGGGCACGCGGACCTCTGTGATCCGCGTGCCCGTGCCTCAGCGCGGCGGAGCTATTGGATGCCCTCCTTCACGAGACGCCAGTTCTGGCAGGTCGCACCGGTCACTCCCCACTGCTGTGCGACCGCGCCGTCGGCGGTCGAGCATCCGTCGATCTCAAGGAGCTTGCCGCTGTTCGCGTTCGTGAACGTCCACCACCCGCCCGACGTCGTCGCGATCCAGTTCTGGGTCGTCGAGCCGGTCGCCCCCCACTGCACCGCGTCCACTCCGTCGGCCGTCGCTGCCGAGGGGATCTCGAGCAGCTTGCCGCTGTTCACGTTCACCAGCTGCGTCGACGTGCCCGACGGTCGCAGGTTCCACCGCTGAGTGGCGTTGTTCGTCGACCCCCACTGTCCGACGGCCGCGCCGTCGGACGTGAGGGCGCTCAGCACCTCGAGGAGCTTGCCGCTGGTGCGGTTGACCACCTGGAACTGCGGGTCGAGTGCGGTGCTGCGGTAGAGGTGGATCGCATCGAGCTCCGCGAAGTTCGTGCCCTTGGTGAAGCGGATGGTGTTGGTGCCGGCAGCGAGGGTGACGGTCTTCTGCGCCCACCCGTAGCGACCCCAGTCGACCGTCGCCGGATAGCTGATGGCTGACGCCGTGCCACCGTTGACGCTGACGTTGTGGGTCGCCGTCGAGCCGAATCCGTTGTCGTAGCGCGCGTTCAGCGTGTAGCTGCCGGCCGCGGGGACGCGGACGGTGAACTGCACGTAACTGCCCGCGTTGTTGATGTTGCCGATCTTCTGGCCGTTGGCGGCCTGCGGGTGCGAGACGACCGCAGCGTCGTTCACGGTCGCCTTCTCGGCCTCGTACTGCTGCGCGTCGAGCGGGATCGACCCCACCCGCACATCGTTGAGACCGGTCACCGTGTTCTCGACGTTCGTCGCCTGGTACAGCGTGCGGCCATCGGCGCTCACGTCGATCCCCTGCGCGAAACCGCTGAAGTTGCCGCCCTGCGTGTCGGTCGCGTCATAGGTCACGGCCATCGGGAGTCGCTCCCAGGGGCCCGCACCGAGGTTGTAGTTCACGAAGAAGTTCTGGCCGCCGTCGATGGCTCCGGAGGCGGTCAGCGACCACTTGGATGCGACGACCAGCATGCCCTTCGGTCCACCGGACGGCACCCACTTCACATACGGCGATGAGCCGATGCCTCGACCGTCGGCCAGCTGGATGGGGCTGCCGATGCTCGTCGTGGTGCCCCAGTTCAGCCCGTCAGCGGAGATCTTGAAGTAGACGGGTGCCGTGTTCTGGCTCTGGCTGGGCCTGTTGACGACCTCGAACGTGGCGATGTACCGACCGTCGGGCATCTTCGCCACGGTGATCATGCCCGGTCGGTCGCTCTGGTTGGTCGGCGCCGAGACGTTGACCAGCGGTCCCCACGTCTGTCCCCCGTCGGTGGAGCGTCGATACGACACGGCCTGCAGCACGCCGTTCGCCTTCTGCCGCTCGTCGGAGTAATACGCGACGAGACCGCCGTTGCCGTCGATGGCGAGCGACGGCTCCCACACGGTCGTGGTGGTGGAGGTGGGTGACGGGTCGTAGACCGCGGGGCCGCCGGAGTCGATGGTGCTGAGGAAGCTCCACGTCGATCCGCGATCGGTGCTCTTGTAGACGACGAGCCTGCTGCTCGATCGGTCCTCCGGCATGATCATGCCCGTCAGCAGGATGGTGCCGGCGGCGAGGTTCCCCGTGGTCTGCGTGACCTCGAAGAGGAAGGGCTGCGCCGTCCGCGTGAACGTGGGGAACGTCGCGCTCGGGTTGACGTCGGCGACCTTGGTCCACGACGAGCCGTCGTCGGTGCTGCGGTAGACGGGGTAGACCTGCACGCCGTTCTGGAGCACCAGCTTGTCGAACGTGACGAGCTGCGTGCCGTTGTTCGACCCGTTGTTCTTCAGGACGATGATCTTCGCGTACGTGGTGCCGGCGGGGGCACCGCCCTCGGGGTTGAACGACGAGCCCGCCGCCGGCGAGTAGACCAGTGCGCCGTTGCCGGTGGTCACGGCGGATGCCGGGCTGGGGGTGATGACGGCGGCGGCGACCAGGGCGAGGCCGGCGATGACGGTGACCAGTCTCTGGGCGGTTCGGCCGCGCGGTACTTGGGGATCCTGCATGTTCTCCTGCTCCTCAGTTCTCCGGGGGGCGAGAGCGTGCGCGCGCCCACGCAGCGCGTGCCCTTGCACTCGATGTGGTGAAGCGAGCCTCGACGCTGCGGGTTCTGCAACGTTGTAGAGACCCGTCGCCACCGTAGGGTCGGATCGCTCCGACGTCAAGCATCCGTGTGTCGATCGGTCGGACGCCGGGGCCGGAGGGGAAACGTTGTAGAGTGCCCAGAATGAAACCAGGGGCAGAGGCGACGGCGACTCTGCACGACGTCGCTCGGGCGGCGGGCGTGTCGATCAAGACCGTGTCGAACGTGATCAACGGCTATCCGCACATCCGCCCGGAGACTCGCGAGCGGGTCGAGAAGGCGATCGATCAGCTGCGCTATCAGCCCAACCGGGCGGCGCGCAGTCTGCGCTCGGGGCGCACCGACATGATCGGGCTCATCGTGCCCGATCTGCGCAATCCCTATTTCGCCGAGCTGGCCGATGATGTGATGCGCGCGGCGCGGGAGCGCGGTTTCTCGGTGCTCATCGAGCAGTTCGACCTCGACCGCGACAGCGAGCTCGCGGCGCTGCGCGATGCGCACCTGCGCGGCCTCGACGGCATCCTGCACTCCGTGCTCACCCTCGAGCAGGGCGACGCGGCGCTGCTCGAGCGGGTGCCCGTGCCCATGGTCCTGCTCGGCGAGCGGCTCTTCGACTCGTCGCGCGACCACGTGACCATGCGGAACACCGAGGGGGCGCACGCCGCGACGACGCACCTGCTCGGCCTGGGTCGCCGCCGCATCCTGGCGCTCGGCTCGCACCCCAGCGAGGAGTCCGGGTCGCCGGGTCTGCGTCTTCGCGGATATTCGGACGCGCTCGCCGACGCGGGAGTCGCCTTCGACGACGACCTCGTGGTCCCCGTCGACCTCTGGCATCGGGCCGACGGAGCCGACGCGATGCGCGCCGTGCTCGACGCGGGGGTGCGGTTCGACGGCATCGTCGCCTTCAACGACTCCCTCGCGCTGGGCGCGATGCGGGTGCTCCTCGAACGAGGCGTCCGCGTGCCCGACGACGTGGCCGTGATCGGCTTCGACGACCTCGACGAGACGCGCTACAGCCTGCCCGCCCTCTCGACGATCAACCCCGGGCGGTCCGAGATCGCGAAGACCGCGGTCGAGCTTCTGGTCGCGCGCATCGGCGGCGCCGACGCGGGCCCGCCGCGCGAGGTCTTCACCGACTTCTCGCTCGTCGAGCGCGAGTCCACCACGCCGGCGCGCTGAACCGACGATCCGCCTCTTGACATCGATCGCCCGAGGCGCGATCATCCATTTACAACGTTTACCTCCATCGTTGTAGAAGCTATGCACCCGGCACCCGAGCCGACACGACAACGCAGTCACAGAAGGGCATCGAAGATGATGAGACGAACGATCATGGCGGTCGCCGCGGCGAGCGCGGCAGCGCTCACCCTCGCGGGTTGCTCCGCCCCGGCGGAAGACGACTCCGACGGCCCCACCGCGCTCACGTTCTGGCACGGATACACCGAGGCCGACGGCGAGGTCCTCGACCAGATCGTGGCCGATTTCAACGAGTCGCAGGACGACTACGTCATCACGACCGAGACCAAGACGTGGGCGGTCATCGACGACACCCTGCTCCCCGCCCTCTCGTCCGACGAGGGTCCGGACATCGTCGCGATGCCGGCCGAGCGGATGCCGGTGTACGCCGACCGCGGCGCGTTCGTCGACCTGACCGACTTCTACGGGTCGGACGACAGCAACACCTCCGAGCTCGCGGAGCAGTCCGTCGACATGGTCACGGTCGACGGGGCGCCGTACGGGGTCCCGACCGGCTTCGTGCCGCTCTCGGTCTTCTACAACAAGGCGCTGTTCACCGCGGCGGGCATCGACGAGTTCCCCACCACCTGGGACGAATGGGTCGAGGCCGCGAAGGCGCTCACGGTCGACGAGGACGGCGACGGAACCCCCGAGCAGTACGGGTTGGCACTTCCCGATCATGCGACCGTCGCGAACGGCCTGTGGCCGAGCCTGCTGCTCAGCGGCGGCGGCGGGATCGTCGACGGCTCGACCGAGGCCGTCATCGACTCGAGCGAGAACGCCGACTCGATCGCGTACTGGGTCGACGCCATCGCGAACGACAAGATCTCCCCCACCGGACTCGACGGCATCGGCGCCGACGAGCTCTTCAGCTCGGGCAAGGCCGCGATGCACGTCGGCGGTCCGTGGATGTCGTTCATCTCGGCCGACAACGACATCGACTACGGCATCGCCGCGATCCCCGCCGGTCCCGAGGACCAGGCGGCCTCGGCCATCGGCGTCTCGATGGGCATCACCGAGCAGGCCGATGACGCACAGGTCGCCGGAGCCGAGGCGTTCTTCTCGTACTTCTTCCAGGAAGACGTCGCCACGGAGTGGTCCCTCGCCTCGGGATGGCCGCCGCTGCGCACCGACATCCCCGTGGAATCCGTCGAGGCGAACCCGGTCGTCGTGTCACTGACCGAGATCGCGCCGACGGGCCGCGCCCTGCTGCCCGGTGTGGTCAACAGCGTCGACGTGCTGGCCGCCATCGACACCCTCACTCAGAAGGCCGTCGCCGGAGGCGACATCGACGAGCTGCTCGCCGCTGCACAGAGCGAGATCCAGCAGGCCATCCAGTGACCCCGCTCGCGGGAGGGGCGCCCACGTCGCCCCTCCCGCGTCCTTCCTCAGAAAGCAGCGCCCGATGACGACGCAGGCAGCAGCACCGCCCACCCGCCGCGCGTACCGCCCACCCGCCCCGTTGGGCGGACGCAGCCCCCTCCGCCGCAGCAACAGGTACCGCCTCACGGTGGTCGCCTTCCTCCTTCCGGCGATCATCATCCTCACGGTGTTCGTCGCCTGGCCGATGATCTCCGCCCTGCGGCTCTCGTTCACCGATGCGAGCGGGTTCGGCGATGAGGAGTTCGTCGGGTTCCAGAACTACATCGACGTCTTCACCGACTCCGGCGTGCTGACCGCGATGGGCAACACCGCCCTCTACGCGCTGCTGTTCACGCCTCTCGTCGTGGTGCTCGCGCTGGCGTTCGCGCTGCTGCTGAACAACCGGCTCCTCCCGGGGCGCGGTGCCTTCCGCACCCTGCTGTTCCTGCCGTTCATCGTGTCGCTGGCTGTCGCGGCGTTCGCATGGTCCTACCTCCTCGACCCGCAGATCGGCCTGCTCAACTACTGGTTGCGCGGCTTCGGCATCCAACTCGGCAACGTCCTGCAGGACCCGGTGCTCGCGATGCCCACCGTCGTGCTCGTCGCCGTCTGGAAGAGCTTCGGCTTCTACATGGTGATCTTCCTCGCCGGGCTGCAGGACATCCCCGGCAGCCTCTACGAAGCGGCGCGCGTCGACGGCGCGAGCGCGTGGCAGAGGTTCCGCAGCATCACCCTGCCGATGCTCAGCAACTCGCTCGGGTTCGTGCTCATCGTCGCGCTGATCGCCGCCCTGCAGGCGTTCGATCAGATCTACGTGATGACCGGCGGCGGCCCCTACGGCAGCACGCAGACCATCGTCATGGAGATCTACGAAGCAGGCTTCCGCAAGCTCGAGCTCGGTTTCGCGTCGGCGCTCTCGTACGTCCTTCTGCTGATCACACTGGTGCTGAGCCTGGTGCAGTTCCTCTTCTTCAGCCGGCGAGAGGCGGACGCCTCATGACCCTCGTGGCCCCCGCTCCCGTCATCCGTCGCTCCCCGCACGCGACACGGCGACGCATCGCATCCGTCGCGCTGCTGATCGTCGCCGCCGCCGCGACGCTCGCGGTGATGCTCCCGATCCTCATCATCGTCTTCACCGCCTTCAAGCCCGTCTCCGAGGTGAACGCCTACCCGCCCACGCTCGTCCCGGGGGCATGGACGCTCGACAACTTCGCCCGGATCTTCACCGAGCTGCCGTTCGCACGACTGATCCTCAACAGCTTCGTGTTCGCCGGCGGGGTCACCGTGTTCGCGCTGGTCTTCGACTCGCTGGCCGCGTATGCGCTGGCCCGCCTGGACTTCCGCGGCAGCAGGGTCCTGCTCATCGCGATCATCGCGAGCCTGATGATCCCGTTCCAGGCGACCCTGATCCCGATCTACCAACTCGTCTCCGATCTCGGATGGGTGAACTCCTACGCCGGACTCATCGCTCCGCGCGCCGCAGACGCGTTCGGCATCTTCTTCCTGCGGCAGTTCTTCCTCTCCCTCCCGCGCGACCTCGACAACGCCGCGCGCATCGACGGAGCCAGCGAGTTCCGCATCTTCCGCAGCGTCGTGCTGCCGAACGCGGTGCCCGCACTCCTGACGCTCGGGATCTACGTCTTCGTGAACAACTGGAACGACCTGCTGTGGCCGCTCGTGTTCACGACGGATGCCGAGATGGGCACCGTCACATCGGGACTCACCCTGCTGACCGGCCCCGGCGGCATCATCCCCCAGGGGGTGATGATGGCGGGCTCGCTCATCGCGGTCCTGCCCCTCGCCATCGTCTTCCTGCTCATCCAGCGACGCTTCGTCGAAAGCATCGCCTCGACCGGACTGAAGTGACATTCCCATGACCTGGTATCGCGACGGCCTCCTCCATTTCGGCCTCGGAATCGAGAACACCTTCATCCCCCAGGAGCGTCCCGGCGAACGGGCGATCGACGAATACGCCCTCACCGAGCACTACGAGCAGTGGAGCGACGACCTGGGCCTCGCCTCCTCGGTCGGCGCGGAGTTCATGCGCTGGGGCATCCCCTGGCACGTCGTCTCTCCCGAGCGCGGGCGGTGGGACTGGTCGTGGACCGACAGGGTGATGGACCGCTTCGGCGAGCTCGGCATCCGCCCCATCGTCGACATCCTCCACTACGGGACGCCGCTGTGGATCGACGATCAGTTCGCGCATCCCGACTACCCGCAGTACGTCGCCGAGTACGCGGCGCGGGCCGCGGAGCGCTACCGAGACGTCGCCACCGACTACACGCCGGTGAACGAGCCGATGCTGCACTCCCTGTTCAGCGGTGAATACGCGTACTGGCCCCCCTATCGGAGCGGCGCGGAGGGCCTGGTCGAGATCGCGACGGCCATCGCGCAGGGGTTCGTGCTGACCCAGCGCGCGATCGCCGACGTGCTCGGCGACCGGGCGACGTTCGTGCATGTCGACGCCTCCATGCGCTACGCGGGCGACATCGACGCCCCCGAGCACTGGGAGACCGCGAGGCGCTACTCGCACCAGGGCTTCCTGGTCGAAGACCTCGTGACGGGCAAGGTCGACGACCGGCATCCGCTCTCCTCCCTCCTGCGCTCACGCGGCGCCTCGCGCGAGGTGCTCCAGTGGTTCCGCGACAACGCCGTGCAGCCCGACGTGATGGGCGTGAACTACTACCCGCGGCACTCGACCGAGCTGTTCGAGGCCGGAGTGCACCACGGCGGCGGATTCGCCGACCCGCGCCCGACCCGCGACGACGGAGTCGACGGCCTCAAGGAGATGCTGCGCCGCTACGCCGAGCGCTACGGCGCACCGGTGATGCTCGCCGAGACCTGCGTGACCGACGATGCGCAGACGCGCATCTCCTGGATGGACGCCTCGGTCGCCGCCGTCGAGGAGCTCCGGGCCGAGGGCACGGACGTCGTCGGATACACCTGGTGGCCCCTGTTCGACATGTACGAATGGACGTACCGCCACAGCACCGCTCCCCGGGCCGACCACCTGCTCACCATGGGGCTCTTCGACCTCGTCGAGACGCCGTCGGGGCTCGAGCGTCGGCGGAACCCCGTCGCCGACCGATTCGCCGCGTACGCCCGCGAGTCGGCCGTCTCGCGCACCGGCTCCGTCCGCGCGTCCTGACGCCGTCGGGAAGAAAAGAGAAGAGCCGGTCAGGAAATCAATCCTGACCGGCTCTCTCGCTCACTGTGCGCGAGGGGGGACTCGAACCCCCACGTCCTTGCGAACACTGGCACCTGAAGCCAGCGCGTCTACCATTCCGCCACTCGCGCGAGTGTCTCGTTCCGAAGAAGTCAACTTTGCGAGGATATCACGCGTTCCGTCCTGCGATGAAACCGACGGCGCACGGTGTCGGGCGGAGAACTCCGTGTCGGGCGGAGGATGCGCCGTGATCGCTCCGCCCGACAGGGAGATGGCCGCCCGAAACCGCCCCGGAGGCATCGAAACGGCGCCCGGAACCCCGCCGAGACACCCGGAAACACGCCCCTCGACGGCGTACACCCAGGACACCTGGCTACGATGTCCCTACCGGTCGGCATGCCAGAGGAGCCCAGTGGGACTACTTGACAGCTTTGAGAAGGGTCTCGAACGCGCTGTGAACAGCGCCTTCGCGAAGACCTTCCGCAGCGGCATCCAGCCCGTGGAGATCGCCTCGGCCCTGCGCCGCGAGGCCGACACCAACGCGGCTGTGGTGAGCCGCGACCGCATCATCGCGCCCAACAGCTATGTCGTGCGCCTCAGCACCGACGACGCCGAACGCATGCGAGGCCTGGGCGGGGCTCTGACCGACGAGCTGCACGCCCTGCTCACCACGCACGGCAAGGCGCAGGGCTACAGCTTCGCCGGGCCGCTGTCGATCTCGCTCGAGGCCGACGACAAGATCGCCACCGGAACCGTGAACGTCTCGTCCGGCACCGTCGAAGGACGCGTCAGCTGGCAGGCCGTGATCGACGTCGACGGTCGCCGTCACTCGATCACGCGCGCCCGCACGGTCATCGGTCGCGGAACCGACGCCGACATCACCATCTCGGATGCCGGTTCGAGCCGCAAGCACGTCGAGGTGCTGTGGGACGGCGAGCGCGCCATGATGCGCGACCTCGGATCCACGAACGGCACCAAGGTCAACGGCCAGAAGGTGCGCGAGGCGTCTCTGCCCACCGACACGACCATCACGATCGGCCGCACCGACCTCGTCTTCCGCGTCGTCCCGGTCGCCACTCCGTCCCGTCCGCCGCGCCCGCGCGACGACGACGCGACCCGTGCGTTCGGAGCGATCTCGTGACCACGCCCAGTGAGCTCGTCCTGCTCCTGCTGCGCATCGGGTTCCTCCTGCTGCTGTGGTTCTTTGTCTTCGGCGTCGTCTACTCGCTGCGCGCCGACCTGTTCGGCATGAAGGTGCGCAAGCTCCCCGCCGAGGGCGAGGCCGCGGCTCCCGCACCCTCCACTCCCCCGGCTCCCGCGCGGCCCGCGTCGGCGAAGCCGGCGTCGGCGAAGCCCGCGACCACGGGACCGGCGACGGTCACCACCGCGAAGCGCCTCGTCATCACCTCGGGACCCAAGGCCGGACTCGAACTGGCGCTCGGCTCGGAGACGCTGACGATCGGGCGCTCGAGCGAATCCGCCCTCGTGATCCGCGACGACTACACGTCCAGCCACCACGCGCGGCTCCTGCTGCGGGGCGACAGCTGGGCGATCCAGGACCTCGACTCGACCAACGGCACGTTCGTCGCCGGCCAGCGCGTGAGCGGCAACCCGGTCTCGCTCTCGCTCGGCACTCCCATCAAGGTGGGCGCCACGACCTTCGAGCTGCGAGCCTGACCCCGGCATGGTCTTCGAGGGCTCGAGCGTCGCGATCTCCCACACCGGGAAGGTCCGCTCCAACAATCAGGACTCCGGATACTCCGGGGCGAACCTGTTCGTCGTGGCCGACGGCATGGGCGGACACGCCGGAGGAGACGTCGCGTCGAGCATCGCCATCCACCGGATGCAGCCGCTCGACCAGCCGTACTCCTCGGTCGACGACGCGCAGGCGTCGCTGCAGGCTGCGGCCACCACGGCGGCCGGCGACCTGATCCGCGCCGCGAAGGACCGCCCGGAGCTCGCCGGACTCGGCACCACGCTCAGCGCGATCATCATGGTCGACGACTTCGCCGTCATCGGCCACATCGGCGACTCGCGCATCTATCTCTACCGCGATGACGCGGTCACCCAGATCACGGCCGACCACACGTTCGTGCAGCGTCTGGTCGACTCGGGTCGCATCACCCCCGAAGAGGCCCGCTACCACCCGCGCCGCTCGGTGCTCATGCGGGTGCTCAGCGACATGGACGCCGATCCCGAGCTCGACATGTTCGTGATGCACACCCAGCCGGGCGACCGGTGGCTGCTGTGCTCCGACGGCCTCTCGGGCGTCGTCGACGAGGCGCACATCCTCAAGGCGATGCGTCTCGGCATGGCTCCGGGACGCACGGCCGACAACCTGCTCAAGCAGGCGCTCGACGGCGGCGCCCCCGACAACGTCACGATCGTGCTCGTCGACGTCGGCGGTCAGCACGCCATGCACTCGGGCACCGCGACGATCGTCGGATCCGCCTCGAACCCCGAGAACGTCACCGTGCCGCCGGTGCGCGCGCCGCGCAGCAGCTGGCTGCATCCGGTGCGTCAGGCGGCCAACGAGCCCAGCCACTTCGAGCCCGCACCCGAGTATCTCGAGGAGCTCATCGAAGAGGACCGTCGGCGTGCACGCCGGCGGCGCCTGGGCTGGATCGCCGGGATGCTCGTCGTGCTCGCCGCCCTCGCGTTCGCCGCCTTCGCCGCCTACAGCTGGACCCAGACGCGCTACTTCGTGGGCGCCGACGAGGACAGCGTGGTGATCTACCAGGGCGTCCAGCAGAACATCGGCCCGATCGTCCTCTCGACGCCGCTGCAGGACACCGACATCCTGCTCGCCGATCTGCCGCCGTATCAGCGCGACTCCGTCGAGCGCACGATCACCGCCCGCTCGCTCTCCGACGCCGAGGCGATCGTCGCGCGACTGCAGGCCGGCGCCGACCGCGTCATCAACTCGACGCCGCTGCCGACGCCCGTGCCGACGCCGAGTCCCGAGCCCACGGACGGAGCGGGATGAGCACCGACGTCTCGGCCGACACCAGCGTCATCAAGGCCCTCAGGAAGATGCGGATGCCGCAGACGCAGCGCAACCGCGAGTTCTGGCTGCTCCTGTTCGCCGTCGCGATCAGCGGCGCGGCGCTCACTCTCGTGCAGCTGGGCGCCCTGGGCCTGATCGACCCGATGATCCTCGCGATCGGCGGCGGCCTCGCCGTGCTCGCGTTCGCCCTGCACTTCGTGCTGCGCGCCGTGGCGTCCGACGCCGATCCGTTCGTACTGCCCATCGCGACGCTGCTCACGGGTCTCGGCATCGCGATGATCTACCGCATCGACATCGCCGAATCGCTCACCGGCTGGAACGCGTATTCGACCAAGCAGCTCGCCTGGACGGCCATCTCCCTCGCCGGTGCGATCACGGTCGTCATCCTGCTGCGCAACTACCGCGTGCTGTTCCGGTACACCTACATCTTCGGCCTCTCCGGCATCCTGCTGCTGCTCCTCCCCTTCGTGCCGGGTCTGCGCATCCCCGACGCCAACGCGCAGGTGTGGGTCTCGCTCGGCGGCATGTTCGCCTTCCAGCCGGGTGAGCTCGCCAAGATCTGCCTCGCGATCTTCTTCGCCGGCTATCTGGTGCGCACCCGCGAGAGCCTGACATCGGTGGGAACGCGGTTCCTGGGCATCACGTGGCCGCGCATGCGCGAGCTCGGCCCGGTGCTCGTGGTGTGGGCGATCTCGCTCGGCATCATCGTGATCCAGCGCGACCTCGGCACCGGAACCCTCATCTTCGGCATGTTCGTCGCGATGCTGTACGTGGCGACGGGCAAGACCAGCTGGGTGCTCATCGGCCTCGCGCTCGTCGCCGCGGGTGTCGCCGTCGCGACGCAGATCCTCAGCTATGTGCAGGGCCGCTTCACGAACTGGCTGTTCCTCTTCGATCCCGAGAAGGTCGACCCCGACGGCGCGGGATTCCAGCCCATGCAGGGCCTCTTCGGCCTCGCGCACGGCGGGCTGCTGGGCACCGGCTGGGGCCAGGGCCGTCCGAACGTCACTCCCCTCGCGCACAGCGACTACATCATCACCAGCCTCGGCGAGGAGATCGGTCTGATCGGCCTCTTCGCCATCCTGTGCCTGTACATGGTGTTCATCAGCCGAGGCATCCGCATCGGGCTCGCGGGTCAGGACGACTTCGGGAAGCTCCTGGCGACGGGCCTCTCCTTCACGATCGCGCTGCAGGTGTTCATCATGGTCGGCGGCGTGACGCGCGTCATCCCGCTCACGGGCCTCACCACGCCGTTCCTCGCCGCCGGCGGATCGTCACTCGTCGCGAACTGGCTGATCGTGGCGATCCTGCTGCGCATCTCCGACGGCGTCCGCAGCCAACCGAGGACGGTGATCGGCTGACATGACCAGGCGTTTCCAGACATCGGTCGCTGAGCGAGGAGCGCAGCGACGAGACGCAGCGCGCTCCGTGACAGGCGGGCACTCCGCCCCGGGGGGCGTCGCATGACCAAAGAGCTCCGCCGCCTCAGCATCGTGATGCTGTTCATGTTCCTGTCGCTGTTCGTCGCGACCAGCTGGATCCAGGTCGTCGAGGCCGACAGCCTCGCACAGCAGAGCAACAACCGACGCACGCTGCTCGACAGCTACGAGATCCAGCGCGGTTCGATCATCGTCGACGACGTCGCGATCGCCTCGTCCGTGCCCTCCAACGACCGCTACCAGTTCCAGCGTGTGTACACCGACGCCGCGATGTGGGAGCCGGTGACGGGGTACTTCAACCCCGCTCTGCAGTCGGCGACGGGCATCGAACGCGCTCTCAACGCCGACCTCTCGGGCACCGGCTCCAGCGCCTTCTTCTCGGACATCGAGCGGATCCTGTCGGGGCAGCCGCAGACCGGCTTCGGTGTGGAGCTGACGCTCGACACGGCAGCGCAGCGCGCCGCCTACGACGCGCTGCAAGGCCTGAACGGAGCGGTCGTCGCGATCGAGCCGAAGACGGGACGCATCCTCGCGATGGTATCGACTCCCGGCTTCGACACGAACGCTCTCGCGACCCATGACGCGGATGCCGCGAACGCGACCTACGACCAGCTCGTCGACGATCCGCTGAAGCCGCTCTCGAACCGCGCGATCGCGGGCGACCTCAACCCGCCCGGATCCACGTTCAAGCTCGTCGTGGCCGCCGCGGCGTATGCGAGCGGCGACTACACACCGGACTCGACGCTCCCGAACCCCGCACGCTTCCAGCTGCCGCAGTCCAACAACACGGTCGCGAACGCGTGGGGCAGCACGTGCGGCGACGGCGAGACCGTGACCATCGCCGAGGCGATCCGGTTGAGCTGCAACATCCCCATGGCCGAGCTCGCGGTGCAGCTGGGCGACGACAAGATCCGCGAGATGGCCGAGAAGTTCGGGTGGAACCAGAGCTTCTCGACGCCGCTCGAGTCGACGCCCTCGAGCTACCCCACCGGGCTCGACGACCCGCAGACCGGCCTCACCGGCTTCGGTCAGGGACAGGTCACCGCGACGCCGCTGCAGATCGCCATGGTGGCTGCCGGCATCGCGAACGACGGTGTGGTGATGAACCCGCGCCTCGTCGACACGGTGATCGGCAACGACCTGTCGGTGGTGCGGTCTTACGAGGACAGGGAATACGGTCAGGCCCTCGACAAGACGGTCGCCGACGAGGTGACGTCGTCGATGGTGGCGAGCGTCTCAACGGGCGCGGCGCAGGGTGCAAGAATAGACGGGGTCGACGTGGCCGGGAAGACCGGGACGACAGAGAACGGCGATAAGCCGTACACGCTGTGGTTCACCGGATTCGCACCGGCGGACGACCCGGCGGTCGCAGTAGCGGTCCTCGTCGAAGACGGCGGCGGACAGGGGCAATCAGGATCCGGCGACACCATCGCCGCCCCGATTGCAAAGAAGGTCATAGAGGCGGTGCTGGGCAGATGAGACCGACGCAGGGTGTGTCGTTCGGTGGTCGCTACGAGCTGCAGTCGCGTATTGCGATCGGCGGCATGGGCGAGGTATGGGAGGCGACGGATCACGTCATCGGACGTACCGTCGCGATCAAGATCCTCAAAGACGAGTACATGGGGGACCCCGGGTTCCTCGAGCGTTTCCGCGCTGAGGCGCGCCACGCCGCGCTCGTCAACCACGAGGGCATCGCCAGCGTCTTCGACTACGGCGAGGAGAACGGCAGCGCGTACCTCGTCATGGAGCTCGTGCCCGGCGAGGCGCTGTCGACGATCATCGAGCGCGACGGCTCGCTGAGTGCCGACAAGACGCTCGACATCGTCGCGCAGACCGCATCCGCCCTGCAGGCCGCCCACGCGGCTGGTCTCGTGCACCGTGACATCAAGCCGGGAAACCTGCTGATCACGCCCGACGGACGCGTCAAGATCACCGACTTCGGAATCGCTCGCATCGCCGACCAGGTGCCGCTGACGGCCACCGGTCAGGTGATGGGAACCGTGCAGTACCTGTCGCCGGAGCAGGCGTCGGGTCACCCCGCCTCCCCCGCGACCGACACGTACTCGCTGGGAATCGTCGCGTACGAGTGCCTCGCAGGCAAGCGTCCGTTCACCGGCGAGTCGCAGGTCGCCATCGCGATGGCCCAGATCAACGAGCAGCCTCCGCCGCTGCCGCCGACGGTGCCGATCCCGGTGCAGAACCTCGTGATGGCGATGATCGCCAAGAAGCCGGCAGACCGCCCGTCGTCCTCGGCGACCGTGGCCCGTGCCGCGCAGGCTCTGCGCCGCGGCGACCTCAACTCGGCCGCGATCGCCGTTCCCGCGATCGCCACGGGCGGTGTCGCCGGCAGCGACGACGCGACCCGCATGCTGACCGCCACCGGAGACGACGGCACCACCCGCATCCTCCCGACCACGGCACAGCTCCCCACCGGGGCAGCCGCGGATGCCGAGGAAGAGCGCGAGAAGAAGAAGCGCAGCCCGTGGACGTGGCCGCTCGTCGCGCTGATCGCACTGCTCGTCATCGTGCTCGGCGGTACCGTGTTCGCCCTCATGAACCAGGGCGACCCCGACGCCGGTGCGACGACCCCGCCGCCCACGACGCAGTCGCAGACACCGACGCCCTCGCAGACGCCCACCCCGAGCGCGACGCCGATCAACGTCGACGCGCTCGGCCTGGTCGGGCTCCCCTGCCAGGAGGCTCTCGCCGCCGCGACCGAGGCCGGCCTCGTGCCGCAGTGCCGCGTCGGAACCACTCCCGCACCGTCCGACGAGCTCGTCGACGTCGTCGAGTCGGTCGAACCGCGCGGACTCCTCGAAGAGGGCGACGCCATCACCCTGACCGCCTACGCACCCCGCGTCGACATCGGCGCCCCGGCGTCGGCACCCACCCTGTCGGGCACGCCCGTCGCCGGCGAGCCGATCACCCTCAACTGGACCGCGTTCTCGTGCCCCTCGGGCGCCGCCGCGCTCAGCTCGTACGAGGTCACGATCACCAACGCCACCTTCAGCGACGGCAAGACGACGCGGAGCTTCCAGGGCCAGCTGAACGCCCAGATCACTCCGGCCGACGACCCGGCCCTGCAGGTGACCGCGACCTATCGCGCGTTCTGCGGCGACCGTCCCTCGGGCAACTCCCCGCAGATGGCGGTTCAGATCACGGCTGCCGATGACGAGGACGACGCAGGCACAGCGACCGCCAACGGCGGTACGGGCACGGCGAACGGCGGCACCGGCACCGCGAACGGCGGCACCGGGACGTCCACGGCCACCACCGGTTCCGACGGCACGGGAACCGCCACAGCCGACTAGCAACTTCGCGCCGTAGTCTGAGAGCATTCACCAGGTCGTATCAGGGGGGTCAGTACGTGTCGACAGAGCAACGCGTTCTCGCGGGTCGCTACCGCGTCGACGAGCTCATCGGGCACGGCGGTATGGCGAAGGTGTACCGCGGGTACGATCTGACCCTCGGTCGCGCGGTCGCCATCAAGATCCTCGACCCTGAGCTCGCGCGCGACACCGCCTTCCGCACGCGTTTCCGGCTCGAGGCGCAGTCCGCCTCGCGCATGTCGCACCCGTCGATCGTGCGGGTCTACGACGCCGGTGACCCGTCGACCACCGACAGCAGCACCGATGAACCTCCGTACATCGTCATGGAGCTGATCAGCGGCACGCTGCTGAAGGACATCATCGCGAAGGGCCCCGTCCCCGTCGAAGACGCCGTGCGCTACGTCGACGGCATCCTCGAGGCGCTCGACTACTCCCATCGTGCGGGCGTCGTGCACCGCGACATCAAGCCCGGCAACGTCATGGTCACCGACAAGGGCCAGGTCAAGGTCATGGACTTCGGCATCGCCCGAGCCGTGTCCGACTCCTCGTCGACAGTCGCCGAGACGACGCAGATCATCGGCACCGCCGCCTATTTCTCGCCCGAGCAGGCCAAGGGCGAGCCCGTCGACGCACGCGCCGACCTCTACTCCACCGGCGTCGTGCTCTACGAGCTGCTCACCGGTCGACAGCCGTTCCGTGGCGAGTCTCCGGTGGCCGTCGCATATCAGCACGTCAGCGAGACTCCCGTGCCGCCGACCGAGGTCAACGAGGATTCACCGGGCGCCCTCGACCCGATCGTGCTCCGCGCGCTCGCGAAGGATCCGTATCAGCGGTACCCGGATGCCGCGCACTTCCGTGCCGCTCTCGACTCGGCGGTGGCCGGCCGCGCGCCGAGCCGCAAGGAGCTCGGCGCGCTCACCAGCGAGCTCTACGGTCCCAACCCGCGCCAGGCGCAGGAGACCGCACGGTCGCTGCGCCAGCTCAGCACTGACAACACGATGGCCCGCACCCAGTCCGGCCCTCCTGTCGCATGGATCTGGGCCGGCGTGGCGCTGCTCGCGGTGCTCCTGGCATCCGTCCTGTTCTGGGTGTGGACGATCAGCATGCGCCCGAGCGACGTGCCGACCAGCTCACGGACCGTCCCCGATCTGGTCAACGTCTCGTCCGAGCGCGCCCAGGAGGATCTCAGCGAGCTCGATCTCACGGCGAAGCTCGTGCTCGAGTCGAGTACCGACATCGTCGAGGGCAACGTCACGCGCACCGATCCGACCTCGGGAACGGCGGTGAGCGAGGGCGACACCGTGACCGTCTACGTCTCCTCCGGCAAGGAGACCGTCGTCGTCCCGACTCTGTCTGGCCTGTCTCTCTCCGCCGCGAAGGACGCTCTGACCGCAGCCGGGCTGCAGCTCGGCACCGTGATCCCTCGAAACGACGAAGGGCTCGCTGCCGACACCGTCATCGAGGCGAGCGAGGACGCCGATGCCGAAGTGGCACCGAACACCGTCGTGAACCTCGTCGTGGCCAGTGGTCGGGTGACGATCAAGAACATGGTGGGCTGGACCGTCGAGTCCGCGACGGAAGAGCTCGAGAGCCTCGGGCTCGTCGCGCAGCCGGTCGAGCTCAGCGACTGCACCCCGGTCACCCCGCCGACGGTGTCGTCGATGTCGGCCG
Organism: Microbacterium sp. C5A9; assembly: GCF_022627955.1. GTDB lineage: Bacteria > Actinomycetota > Actinomycetes > Actinomycetales > Microbacteriaceae > Microbacterium. The sequence goes on along the minus strand of NZ_JABXGD010000003.1, from coordinate 199,132 downwards.
CCCCCGGCGACGTGCCGATCGGCTCGACGGTCGAGCTGCGTTTCTGCGGCGCACCCGTCGGCTGACGCCTGCCCGGCTCCGAGACGGAGGCAGTCGAGCGGCCGTCGACCGGCCGACGTCAGCGGTGCAGGGGATGCAGCTCGGTCGCTCTCGCGACAGCGTGCGGGTCTCCGCACTGCGCGAGCCAGTTCGCGAGCAGACGGTACCCACCCTCGGTGAGGACGCTCTCGGGATGGAACTGCACCCCGACGATCGGCAGGTCCGTATGCGCGATGGCCATCACGGTGCCGCCGTCGGTGCGCGCCGTCACCTGCAGCGCAGCCGGCAGATCGCCCTCGGAGAGCGCGAGCGAGTGATAGCGACCGACGTCGAACCGCGAGGGGACGCCGTCGAAGAGCGGGGATCCGTCGTGAACGACGCTCGACACCATCCCGTGCATGAGCTCGGGGGCCTCGGTGACCGGAGCGCCGAACGCCGCACCGATCGCCTGATGCCCGAGGCAGACTCCGAGCAGCGGAATGCGCAGGTCCGCCGCGATGCGCACCGCATCCACCGTGACACCCGCTGCCCGAGGAGTACCCGGTCCGGGCGAGACCATGACGCCGTCGAACGGTGCGAGCACCTCGGCGAGCTGCGCGGCGCTCACGGCATCCGACTCGATCATCGTGACGTCGGCGCCGAGCTCGCGCAGGTATCCGACGAGCGTGTGCACGAAGCTGTCGTGGTTGTCCACGACGAGCACGCGGGTCATTCGAGGTCGACCTCGCCCGGTGTGATCAGGGGGCTCACCCAGGGGAAGACGAACCAGAAGAGCGCGTAGAGCACGGCGGCGACCAGCGCGAGCACGATGAAGAGCCGCAGCCACCAGGGGCCGGGCAGGATGCGCCAGAGTGCGGCGTACATTGTGTCGTCGTTCCCTTCGGTCAGATCGACGGAGCGGCCGGCGGGGGCGGCGGGTCGGTGAGCGCGGAGGGGGGCCCCTCGGCGCGGGGCTGGAAACTCTCGAAGACGCCGTAGGCGACGATGCGCTCGGCCAGGGAGTACAGCGGAGAGCATGCCGTCAGCGTGATGTACCGCTCCCCCGTCTCGACACCCGGCATCTGCGGCACGTCGAGCAGCACCTCGGTCTGCGTGGGCTTCACATACTCGAGCGTGCGGAAGCGGTAGGTGAACCAGCCGTCCGGCGTCTCGACGACGATCGCGTCGCCCAGCTGCAGCTTGTCGAGCTGGTTGAACGGCTTGCCCCAGGTCGTCCGGTGCCCGGCCATCGCGAAGTTGCCGACCTCACCGGGCATCTTCGAGTCGGTGTAGACGCCGATGCCGAGATCGTCGAGCGTGCGAGCGCGGCTGGTCCCGCCGTAGATGCCGACGTTGTACTCCGAGCCGAAGCGCGGGATGTGCATCTGTGCGAACCACTGCGCGTCGGCTGGCGCCGCGGGGATCACCGGCTCGTAGTAGGTCGTGCCGTCCTCGGCCTCGACGAGAGGCGGAGGCTCGGGGGCCGGCCCCTCCGCGAGCTGCTGCGACATCTGGGCGCCCTCGTCGTTCTTCTGGGCGCTGATGATGATGTCGCCGATCCACATCTGCCACGCGACGAAGAGCAGCACGATGACGCCCGCGGTCAGCAGGAGCTCGCCGAGAACGCTCGTGAACGTGGCGCGCGATCGAGGGCGGCGGTGCCGTGCACGTCGCTCCCCCGAGACGACGGATGCAGTCATGGCGCGATCTTATCCCGCTCGACTGAACGAACGGCCGGAGGAACCCGGTCCCGTTTTGGAAAGAAGTCATGGGTACAATGTCGGAATGGCACGTGACCGCAAGATCGAAGAGCCCGAAGCACCGCGCAGCGAAGGCGACACCGCCCCCAACGCCGTGTGGTTCAAGCCGGTGATGGTCGGCTTCATGCTGCTCGGACTCGCCTGGATCCTCGTGTTCTACATCTCCGGCATGCAGTTCCCGATCCCGGGTCTCGACAACTGGAACCTCGCCATCGGCCTGGGCATCGCCCTCATCGGCTTCCTCATGACGACCCGCTGGCGCTGACGCCGACCCCTCACGTTCAGAAGGCCCCTCTCGCTTCGGCGAGAGGGGCCTTCTGCATCCGTCCTGGATGTTCGACTGAGTTATCCACAGGTTATCCCCAATATGGGGAGAATTACACAGATGTTATTCACACCCGTTAACAACCCTGTTAACAACTCCCGATCAGGAGTAAACCGTGGTGATGAGCAGCGGGGGCACGAAAGCGACGATCACCAGCAACGCCACGACGACTGCTGCGAGCAGCACGATCTGCAGGGTGCGCTGCTCCCTCCGACGCGTGCGGGTGAGGATGAACGCGACCAGTGCGCCCACGATCGCACCCCCGAGATGCGCCTGCCACGCGATGCCGCCGATGAAGAAGCCGATGACGAAGTTGATGCCGAGGATCACGAGGATCCCCGTGACGTTCGCGCCGAGATGCCGGCCGATGATGAGCAGCGCGGCCATGAGTCCGAAGATCGCGCCGGAGGCGCCGACGGTGGCGGTGCCGGGAGCGATGAGCGCGACGGCCACGGAACCGCCGATGCCGCTGATCAGATACAGCGCGAGGTAGCGGACCCGACCGAGCATGGGCTCGAGGTTCTGACCCAGCATCCACAGCGCCAGCATGTTGAGGGCGAGGTGGATGAATCCGCCGTGCACGAAGACCGCGGTGAGCAGCCTCCAGGGCTCGAACGGGTACAGCGACAGGTCGGGATAGAGGTACGCGGCCGCGAAGAGCAGCTGCTGCGTGATGGCGCCGCCCATTCCCGGAACCATCTGCAGCAGACCGATGATCGAGGTGATCAGCAGCAGCGCGTAGGTGACGACCGGCTTGCCGCCGCGAGCGGTGGCCATGGAGGGCCGGCTGCGCCAGCGGCGCTCGGCGCGCTTCTGCGCAGGGGTGCGGTTCTTGCGCTCGGCCTGCATGCACTCGGGGCAGATCACCCCGACCGGTGCCTGGGTCTGGCACTCGGGGCAGATGGTGCGCAGGCACCGCTGGCAGAGCACGAAGCTCTGCCGATCCGGATGCCGGTAGCAGAAGTTGTCGCGATTGTCCGCGAACTCAGGCGTGGTCATCCGGATCGGCCAGCGTCGGCGTCAGGCCGCGACGATGTCGATCGACTGCAGCACGACCGGCTCGATCGGGCGGTCGCCCGCGGCGGTCGGCACAGCGGCGATCTTGTCGACGACGGCCTTCGATGCGTCATCGGCCACCTCGCCGAAGATCGTGTGCTTGCCCTGCAGCCACGGCGTCGGGTCGGTGGTGATGAAGAACTGCGAGCCGTTGGTGCCCTCGGCCTTGCCGGTGATGGCGTTGCGACGAAGACCGGCGTTGGCCATGGCGAGGATGTAGGGCTCGTTGAAGTTGAGCTCCATGTTGATCTCGTCGTCGAAGTTGTAGCCGGGGCCGCCGACGCCCTGTCCGAGCGGGTCGCCGCCCTGGATCATGAAGTTGGGGATGATGCGGTGGAAGATGACGTCCTTGTAGAGAGCGCCCTCGCCCGGCTTGCCGGTGGCGGGGTGCGTCCACTCCTGGGTGCCGTCGGCGAGACCGACGAAGTTCTTGACCGTCTTGGGGGCGTGGTCGCCGAAGAGGTTGATGACGATGTCACCGTGGTTGGTGTGCAGGGTTGCGACATGAGAAGCGTGGGCCATGCCCTCATTCTCGCAGAGCTTCCGATGTGTGCGGCCTGAACTAGCGCGGTTCACCGCTCAGCGCAAGGGTTCGGCGATTCCCTCCCCCCATCCAGCCTCCCGTGGCAAGATGGGGAACCCGTACTCCAATCGACAGGAGAGCATCGTGAGCATCAGCCGCAAGCGGAAGAAGGAGCTGCGTCGTCTTCAGGCCGACGCGAACCAGCTCTGGGAGAACCAGCAGGTCCTGGTCGGCCACGCAGCCGACGTCGCACGTGAGGCGGGGCGCCAGCTCGGCCACTTCGGCCGCGAGCAGGTCGGTCCTGTCGTGCAGGACACCTACAACCGTCGCGTCCAGCCGGTCGTCGACCGTGGCGTCCGATTCGGTCACCACGTGGTCGATGACAAGGTCGTCCCGATCGTCGGGGGAGTCGTCGGCACCGCGCTCACCGCGTGGGACGTCGCCAACGCCAAGCGCGAGGGCGTCGTCAAGAAGGTCAACAAGAAGGTCAAGAAGGCCACCAAGCCCGAGCCCCAGGGCCCAGGACTCGGCTCGGTCATCGCGATCATCCTGGGCGCCGCTGCAGCGGTCGGCGTTCTCTACGCGGCGTGGCAGGCACTGCGCGCCGACGACGAGCTCTGGGTCGCCGACGACCCGCTCTCCGCACCTGACGCGTGACGTCGAACCCTGATCCCTCGGCCTCCGCGCCGGGGGATCCCCATTCCCGGGTGAGGGATGCCGCAGCATCGCGAGGCCTCGAGATCGAGATCCGCGAGCGGCCCGCCGCACGAAGTCTCACCGAGGCCGCCGAGCTGCTCGGAATCCTGCCCTCGGGCATCGTGAAGACGCTGGTCGTGAAGCGGTCGGACGACACCTATCTCTTCGCACTCGTGCCCGGTGGCCGGTCGATCTCATGGCCCAAGCTGCGCGCCGTGGTGGGAGTGAACAAGCTGCGCCTTCCCGAGCCGGATCTCGCTCTCGCCGCCACCGGCTATGAGCGCGGAACCATCGTCCCGATCGGCAGCACCACCGCGTGGCCGGTGTTCGCCGACGAGACCATCGTGGGCCAGCGCATCGCCATGGGGGCAGGGACTCACGGCTACAGCCTCTTCGTCGAGGCCGACGACCTCATCGCCGCCTACGGAGCGACGGTCGCCGACATCTCTGTGCCCGAGGAACCTCGGGACTGAGCCGACGCGCGACGCGCGTCAGAGGATGCCCGCCATCCTTAGTGCGATGTCGACGAGCTTCACCCGCTGCAGCTCGGAGATCGATCGGAGCGTGAACCACTCGGCCATGTCCGTCGATCCGTCGGTCTCGAAGCGCAGCCTGCCTCCCGTGACCGTGGCGCGGTAGACGATGCGCAACGTGTGCAGCGGCTCGTCGGAGCGGTTCACACGCCGACTCGCGGGGATCACCCGCGAATGGATGCCGAGCAGCTCGCCGACCTTGACGGTGTAGCCGGTCTCCTCGCGGAGTTCGCGCCGCACGGCGTCTTCGGGGGCCTCGCCCGCCTCCAGACCGCCCCCGGGCATCGTCCACGCGACTCGGCGCCCCTCCGTCCAGCGCGCCAGAAGTATGCGTCCGTCGTCATCGGTGACGACCGCGTATGCCGCGACCCGCATGTCCATGCGTTCACCCTAGTGGGCGGTGCTCACCGATCGACGACATCTTTCGCCGGCCCCCTCAGCTCGTCGCGGACGACTGCCGACGACGGAGCCTGCGCGACGCACCCTCTCCGATCGCCGCGACGACGAGAGAGATCACCGCGGCCGCGACGACGCCCCAGCCGATGTGCGCCATCAGCAGCAGCGCGCCGACGGCGGCACCGGCCGCGATGAGCGCGATCGCCGAGACCCGGCGGATCCAGGGCTGTCCGGCCCCGCCTGCCAAGCGAGAGTCTGCGGCCAGACCCGTGATGGTGGAGGTGACGACCACCGTGGTCACGTCCTTCACCGCGAGGTGACGCGCGGCGGCCGCCTGCACACCCATGCTCGTGGCCAGCAGGAGGGTGGCCCCGAGCTCCCACGGCGGGGGCGGGGTCCCGTCGGCGATGAACAGCCCGATTCCGGCGATGCCCAGCAGTGCGCCGACGACGGCGATCAGCACGGTGGTGCGAGAGCTCCACCCCGCCGCGACGGGACGAAGCACCCGGCCTCCGATGGCCGCTCCGGCCAGGAAGGCGACGAGGGCGAGCAGGGGACCGACCCAGGGCAGGTCGTCCGCCCCGGCCAGGGCCATGCCGAGGATGACCACGTTGCCGGTCATGTTCCCCGCGAAGACCTTGTCGAGACCGAGATAGCCGACGGCGTCGACGATTCCGGTCGAGAAGGTGAGGGCGAGCATGAGCACGAGGTGGAGGTTCTGCGGTGACGGTCGCGAGCGTTCGGGCATGGTTCTCCTCGGGAAGTGGGGGGCGGTGTCGATGGAGGGCGGGGATCAGTCCGCGATCTCGACCGTCAGGGTGTTCTCGAAGCTGCTTCCGCCGGCGAGCGACATGACGCCGATGGTGGCTCGTCCGCCGAGGCCGATCTCGGGTCCGAAGACCTCGACGAACAGGTCCGATGCTCCGCTGGAGACGCGGTGCACCTCGGTGAAGTCCATCGTGGTGGTGACGAAGCACGTCTGCCGGATGATGCTCTTCACGCGGTCGAGGCTGCCGAGGGCGTACCGGATTCCGCCGAGGCAGTTGAGCGCGGTGAGGCGGGCGGCCTCGTATCCCTGCTCGACGGTGAGGTCCTGGCCCAGGCGACCGGCGAACCGCACGGTGCCGTCCGCGCGGTCCGGGGTGTGGCCGCTGAGATAGAGCACGCTGCCCACGATGTGATGCGGCTTCATGCTGCCGTACGTATCGGCACCGTAGTAGCCGCTGGCACCGAAATCCGGAATGTCCAGGCCGAGGTCGCGGGCGCGCTGCTCGGGAGTCGTCATGGGTCGTGTCCTTTCGAGAGGTCTGGTCAGTGCGAGATGTGGACGCCGCCGTCGCTGCGCGGGTCGGCACCCGCCGACAGGCGTCCGTCGGGGTCTCGGCGCGCGATCATCGCGTGCCCTGCTCCCGAGTCATACTCGTGTCCGAGCCGGAGTTCCAGTGTGGTCTCGGCGAGCTGCGCCTGAGCGGTGGCCGAGATGCCCGGCTCGACGAGAACCGAGTCCCGATCATCGGTCCCGTGCTCGGAATCGCCGACGATGAGCCGTGGTGCCGACACGGCCTGCTGCGGTGTCGCGCCCTCGGCCACGCGGAGGAGGAGCTGCGTGTGGATCTGTGCCTGCGCCTTTCCACCCATGGTGCCGTGTGCCGCGACCGTCCCGTCGGGCGATTCGACGATGACGGGCATGAGGGTGTGCGCGGGTCGCTTGCCGATGGCGATCTCGTTGGGGTGCCCCGGTTCGAGCTGGAAGAAGGCCGCGCGATTGTGGAGCACCACTCCCGTCGACGGCTCCAGAAGCTTGCTGCCGAAGCTGTGGAACACCGACTGGATCAGGGAGATCGCCGTGCCGTCGGCATCCACGACGGTGACGGCAACGGTGTCGCCACCCGGTCGTGGGGTCACGACGCCGGGCTCGCGGACCCCGGTGCGCAGGCTCCGCTCGGCATCCTCGCGCGCACGACGCAGGCCCTCGGGCTGGAGCATGCCGTCCACGTCGACGGGAGCGAAGCGAGGGTCAGCCAGGGTCATGTCCCTGATCCGGTCGCCGCTGTGGAAGAGCTCCGCCAGAAGTCCGGCGTCCGTCGACAGCTCTCCCGTGTCGGGCGTGCGCAGTGCGCCCAGGGTGCGGAGCATGGTGAATCCCTGCGAGTTCGGCGGCGCCGTGGAGACACGGAGACCGCCGAAGCGGCGTGCGATCGGCTGCTCGAACCGCGGTTCATGCCTGGCGAGGTCTGCGGCGGTGACCGGAACACCGAGTGCGGCGAGCCCCGCGGCGAGTCGCGAGGCGGTCTCGCCGATGTAGAAGGACCCGAGGCCGTCTCGCGCCAGTGCCCTCAACGTCTGTTCCAGCTGCGGTTGAACGAGATCGGCGCCGGCGGTGAGAGCGCGCCCCTCGGGGAAGAAGATCGACCTCATGCCGGCATCCGCGCGCAGCACATCGGCGTCGTCCTCGACAGCCTCTGCGAGGCCGGGACTCACACGGGTGCCCGCGGCGGCGAGCTCGATCGCGGGCAGCAGCAGCCGGTCGACGGGGAGGAGTCCCCAGGCGTCGTGTAGGGCCTTCCAGCCGGCGACCGCGCCGGGCACGGAGACCGTGAGCGGACCCTCCACCGGCATCGACTCCCGCCCGCCGAGCAGCGTGTCGAGGGGAGAGGCGGAGCCGTACGCCCCGGTGCTGTTCACGCAGATGCGGTCGCCGTCGGGAAGACGGACGATCGCGATCATGTCGCCGCCGAGACTGCACATGTGCGGGTAGACGACGGTCAGTGCGGCGGCCGCGGCGAGCGCCGCGTCGACGGCATTGCCTCCGGCGGCGACGATGTCGGCTGCCGCGCGCACCGCCGCGTCGTGTGGAGCCGCGATCGCGATGGGGGCCTGGGTGGAAGTGTGCATTGTCGTCCTTCGAGGTGAGTGGGTGACCGCCGAGGCGGTCAGGACTGGGTGCCGAAGTACGCGGAGTGCAGCCGCTCGTCGGCCAGCATCTCCGCCGAGCTCGCTCCGCCCGACAGGCGGCCCGTCTCCATGACGTAGCCGCGATCGGCGATGGAGAGCGCCTGGCGAGCGTTCTGCTCGACGAGCAGCACACTGGTCCCCGCGTGATGGATCTCGCTGATGAGCTCGAACATGCGCTTGACCATGAGCGGCGCGAGGCCCATCGACGGCTCGTCGAGGATGAGCAGGCGGGGGTGTCGCACGAGCGCGCGGGAGATCGCCAGCATCTGCTGCTCTCCGCCTGAGAGGGTCGCCGCGGCCTGGGCATGCCGCTCTTCGAGCACGGGGAACAGCTCGTAGATGCGCGGCAGCTCGTCGCGGAGTCGCTGGCGACTGCCCCAGGTCGCCACCTGCAGGTTCTCGAGCACCGTCATGCTGCCGAAGATGTGGCGGCCCTCGGGCACGAGGCAGAGTCCGGCGCGCACCCTCCTCTCGGCGGGATGCCTGCTGACATCCGTGCCGGCGAACTCGACCGAGCCCGACGCACTCGTCAAGCCGGCGATTCCGCGCAGAAGGCTCGATTTGCCCGCGCCGTTCGCCCCCACGATCACCACCAGCTCCCCGGGGTCGACGTGCATGCTCGCGCTCCGCAGCGCCTGCACAGCCCCGTAGGAGACCGACACATCCTTCACCGCGAGCACAGTCATGCGTCACTTCCCAGATAGGCCTCGAGAACGAGGGGGTTCTTGCGGATCTGCTCGGGGATGTCGTCGGCGATGACGACCCCGTGGTCGAGCACGATGATGCGATCGGAGACGCCCATCAGCAGATCCATGTCGTGTTCGATGAGGACGATGTCGATCCCCGCATCGCGGATCCGCACGATGAGGTCGGCGAGCGCCCTGGTCTCGCTCTCGTTCATCCCCGCGGCGGGCTCGTCGAGGAGGAGCAGGAGCGGTCTCGTCATGAGGGCGCGTGCGATCTCCACGCGTCGCTGCCCTTCGTAGTCGAGCGACTTCGCGAGCTCGCCCTCCCGGTCGCCGAGTCCCACGAACGCCAGGAGGCGTCGAGCCTCGTCGGCCGCGGCGCGCTCGGCCTTCGCGGTCCTCGGAAGGCGGAGCACGAACGCCGGCACCCAGCCCTTGAGTCGTCCGTGTGCTCCGACCAGCATGTTCTCGAGCACCGTCATGTCCCAGAACAGACGCACCGTCTGGAAGGTCCGTGCGATGCCCGCCGCGTTCACATCGGCCGAGTCGGCCCTGTCGAGGGGGATCCCCTCGAAGGAGATGCGTCCGGACGAGGGGGGAGTGACCCCCGAGAGCACGTTGAGGAGCGTGGACTTGCCCGCACCGTTCGGCCCCATGAGTCCGACGATCTCGCCGTGATCGATCTGCAGCGTCACGCCGCGAAGGGCGGACAGCCCCCCGAAGGTGCGCGAGACATCGTCGACCTGCAGCGTCGGCGCACCCGGATTCCGGGGTCGGCGGGGATCCGGCGCCGGCGTCTCGCCGTCACCGGGGGAACCCGCGTCGTGACGCGCTCGTGTCAGCCGGAGACGACGCCGGACGAGACCGCCCGGACGCACGATCATGAGGACGATGACGATGAGCGCGAGGATTCCGGTGCGGAACTCGGGATGCTCCTGCACGATCGCCCAGTCCCTGGCGATCGCCTGGAAGAAGATCCAGAGCGTCGCTCCCACGACCGGTCCCCAGAACGTTCCCGCACCTCCGAGGATGACGAGGCTGAGGACGATGAAGTTGTCTTCGAGCGTGAAGCTGTCGGGATTGATGAACTGCTGCATGTGCGCGAAGAACACGCCGGTGACCCCGGCGACCGCCGCGCCGCACATGTAGGCGAGGAGCTTGTACCGCTTGGTCTTGATGCCCATCGACGAGGCGACCAGTTCGTCCTCGCGGATCGCCACCCACGCCCTCCCGACCGGCGAGGCGACCAGACCTGCCACCGCGATGAGGATCACGACGACCATGAGGAGCACCGCGTAGTAGGTGCCGGTGGGCGAGCTGCCTCCCAGGCTCAGCGGCGGGATCCCCCGGATTCCCACGGACCCTCCGGTGAGATCGACCCAGTTGATCGACACGATCCTGACGATCTCGCCGAACGCCAGGGTCATGATCGCCAGGTAGTCGCCCCGTGCCCGCAGCGTGGGGTATCCGATGATCGCTCCGGCGACGGCCGAGAGCACGAGCGCGAGCGCCAGGCTCACCGGGAACAGCCACCAGAGCTCGTCGGGATCGAACCCGAGTCCGTCGACGAAGACCCGCGCTGTGAGCACTGCCGTCGTATAGGCGCCGATGATGAAGAACGCGATGTATCCGAGATCGAGCAGTCCGGTGAGCCCGACGAGGATGTTGAGGCCGCTCGCCAGCGCGACGTAGATCAGAGCCAGGGCGGCGACGCGCACCCACCGGTCGCCGGGGAGCAGGAACGGAAGCACGATCGCCGCGCCCATGACGATGAGCGGGATGGCGATGCGGCGGACGACGGCGCTGAACGGCACGCGGACTGTCTTCTGGATGTTCATCGTCATCACACCTTCACGACTTCACGGCGACCGAGGATGCCCTGCGGACGCAGCCACAGGATGAGGACGAGGACGCCGAAGGCGATGACGTCGCGGTAGGCGGATCCCCCCGGGACGAAAGCCGCGGCGGCCTCTTCGACGACGCCGAGCGCGAGCCCTCCGACGAAGGCCCCGGGGATGCTCCCGATCCCGCCGAGCACAGCGGCGACGAGTGCCTTCAGGCCCGGGATGAACCCCATGGCGGCGGCGGCGAAGCCGTACTTCTGCGAGTACAGGATGCCGGCCAGGGCCGCCATCGCGGACCCGAGGATGAACGTCGTCGCGATCACGCGATCGATGCCGATCCCCATCAGTCGGGCGGCGTCCTTGTCGAGCGCGGTCGCGCGGATCGCCCGACCGATCGGGCTGAACCTCACGATCGCCCAGAACGCCCCGGCCGCGCACACCGCGACGACGAAGATCACGAGGTCGATCGGCTGGATGCGAGCATCGCCGAGGATGATCGCCTCGCCGATCTGCGGCTTCGCGACCGGCACCTGGGCCGCACCGAAGAGGAAGGTGCCGATGGCCCGCAGGAGGAGCGAGACCGCGATCGCGGTGATGAGCATCGACAGGATGGGGGCGGACCGGAGGGGCTTGTACGCCAGCCTCTCGACGATGAACCCGACGGCGGCGCCGACGACCAGCCCCACGATCAGGGCGAGCCACGGCGGCAGCGCCGGCCCGGCGAGCTCGGCGCCCGCGAGCTGGACGGTCGACAGCGAGGCCACCAGGGCGCCGAATGCGCCGAACATGAAGACTTCGCCGAACGCGAAGTTGACCATGCCGAGCACCCCGTACACGATGCTGAAGGACACCGCGAGGAGACCGTAGATGCCTCCGACAGCGAGACCGTTGATGAGTACCTGAGTCACAGTGCGATTCCTCTCGGGTGACGGGCGGGGCCGTCCGTGGGGGACGGCCCCGGGAGGGGTCGAGTCACTCGGATACCGGGACGAAGGCACCGTCGGCGACGGTGAGGAAGATGAGGTCGCCCAGCCGGTTGCCCTCATCGTCGAAGCTGATGGGTCCCGTCGCGCCCGGGAACTCCTCGATCGCCGAGAGGGCGTCGACGATCGCGGCGTGGTCCGTCGAGCCGGCGTCGGAGACGGCCTGTGCGACGACCTTCGTGGCGTCGTAGGCGAGTGCCGCCCATGATGTCGGCTCGGAGTCGTACTTCTCGGTGAAGGCCGCGACGAAAGCCTGGGTGTCGGGGTCGTCGGATGACGTGGAGAAGCCGCTGTACACGGTCATCCCGTCGACCGCCTCCCCTCCGAGGGCCACGAGATCGGGGGTGACCGCTCCGTCGGTGCCGTACAGCGCCACCTCGGATCCGGCATCGCGCACCTGCGCGGCGATCTTCGCGGTCTCCGTGTAGAACCCGCCGATGAAGAGGCCCTCGGGATCGTCCTTCAGAGCGGTGTCGACCACGGTTCCGAAGTCGACGCTCCCGAGCTGGTAGGCCTGCGCCGAGGTGATGGTTCCGCCCGCCTTCTCGAACGCCTCCGAGAAGGCGTCGGAGATGCCCTGGCCGTAGTCGTCCTGCTGGAACAGCACGGCGATCGAGGTGACGCCTGACTCGTACACGTGCGCGGCCATCGCCTCGCCCTGAGAGGCATCCGTGAAGACGTTGCGGAAGAAGGTGGGGCTCGCGCCCGAGAGCTCCGGCGAGGTGACCGCCGACGCGACGATCGGCATGCCGCAGGTGTCGTACACGGGCAGGGCGGCCAGCGCGACGCTCGAGAAGCTGTATCCCAGGACGGCGGCGACCGACTCGTCGCAGAACTGCTGTGCGACGACCGGGCCGTTCGCCGGGCTGCCCTCGTCGTCGGCCGAGACGATCTCGACCGTGCGCCCGTCGATGCCTCCGTCTGCGTTCAGCTCCTCCACGGCGAGGTCGACACCCTGGCGCATCTGCAGGCCGTAGCTCGCGAAGTCGCCCGAGAGGGTGGCGGTGTAGCCGAGGGTGATCGATTCCGATGCGTCGTCCGTCGCGGTCGTCGCCGACGAGCAGGCGACGAGAGTCGCGCCGAGGAGGACGGTGGCGGCGGCAGCGGTGACGACGCGGCGCTGCGGCCGGTTTCCAGATGCGTTCATGAGGGGTGATCCCATTTCTCGGGTGCCAGGACCCGGCAAAACAATCCGTGAAATTCTGTGTGAAGCATCCCTTTTGGGTTGATAGATGGTTACATCAAAAGACAGAAAGCACCAGAGGTACGCGAAGATCGGCAGAACTTGTTACCAGTTGGTAACGTGCGAACGCACACCGAGCCCCTGCCGATGACCGGGTGCCGGTCGCTTCGTCAGCGGCGTCGTGAGGTCGAATCGCGAGGGATGACGGCGATCGGGAACGCCTCTTCCGGGAACTCGGCGTCGCGCGACGAGTCGATCACCTCGAAGAGACGCGTGGCGCACCGCGCGCCGAAGGCACGGGGAGAGAGGTCGACCGCGGTGATCGCGGGATCGGCCATCTCCATGGCGAGGCCATCGGCGTATCCCGCCACCAGGAGCTCCGTGCCGATCACGATCCCCATCGACCGCGCGGTCGACACCACTCCCACGGCCGAGCCGTCGGGAGTCGAGATGATCGCGTCCGGCACAGGATCGGACGACAGCAGCTCCCGCGTCACGCTCCGGATGTCGTCGGCGCTCAGGCGCTCCGCAGAGTCCGCGAGCACGGGTGCGACGTCGCGGGCCTCGCACCATTCGAGGTACGCGTGGCGGATGTCGCGCACCCAGGCGGTGTTGGCGGGGCCGACGATCAGCGCGGGACGCTGCGCTCCCGAGGTGGAGAGATGCTCGAGCAGCTCCCGCATGCCGTTCGCATGATCCGATCCCACCACGGCGTCGGGCGCGGGTGCTCCCGAGGGGGACCGCTCGCCGCTCACGACCGGCAGCTTGCCGTTGAGGATGCTCAGCACGGTCGCGTCGTCGTCGGGAGGGTCGACGAGGATGTACCCGTCGACGTGGGACACCTGGTGGGCCTTGGTGCGCCCCTCGGGGAGCACGGTGACCGAGACCTCGTTGCGGGATGCGACGTCGATGACCCCGAAGATGAAGTCCATGTAGTAGGCCAGCCCGCTCGTGCTCTCGGGGAGATACACACCGATCGCTCCTGCACGCGCATTGCGGAGGTTCCTGGCGCCGACGTTGACGACGTACTTCATGTCCTCGGCGACCTGGCGGACGTGGGCCCGTGTCTTGTCCGACACACGACCTGAATCCGAGAGGACGAACCACACCGTCGACCGTGAGACTCCGGCGACCTCTGCGATGTCATCCAGGGTCGTGGGCCGACGGCGTACCATGCCCTCATCCTAGGTGACCGCGATCGGTCAGGAATCGAGAAGCACAGCAGGCCGCGGCATCCGTAGTGTGAGATCCATCGCAGATCACCCCGTGAAAGGAGCCGGCCATGGTTGACGACGAGAAGAACTTCAGTGCCGAAGAGCGCGAGGCCATGAAGGAGGCCGCGGCCGACAAGCGCAAGGCCCGTTCGCGATCGAAGAAGACCCCCGAAGAGGTGCGCGCCGAGGGAGTGGCCGACCTCGAGGCGGCAGTAGCGAAGCTGCCCGACGACAAGGATCGCGAGCTGTCCTTGGCGCTGCACGCGCTGGTGACCGAGGTCGCTCCCGAGCTGGTTCCTCGCACCTATTACGGCATGCCGGCGTGGGGCAAGGACGGCAAGGTGCTCTGCTTCTTCCAGCCCGCCAGCAAGTTCAAGGTCCGGTACGGCACCTTCGGCTTCGAGCCGATCTCGAACCTCGACGACGGCACGATGTGGCCGACCGCCTACGCGCTGCTCGAGCTCACGGCAGCCAACCGCACCGTGCTCGCCGAGCGCATCCGCCTCGCCGTCAGCTGAGCAGCCATTCCCGGGGCGGGGTCAGCGCACTAGCGTGGATGCCGTGAGCACACTGCCGTTCCCCGCCTCCGTGTACGCCGCCCGACTCGACCGCGCCGCAGCTCTCGCCGCCGACGCCGGTCTCGACGCGATCATCGTCGGCCCCGGCCCCGACCTGCAGTATCTGGTGGGCGTCGAGGGTGACACGATCGAGCGGCTGACGGCGCTCGTGCTCGGACCGGGGATCGCCCCCACGATCGTCGTGCCGCGGATGGAGCTCGCCAAGGTGAGGACGACCGCCGTGGGCGAGCTCGGCCTCGCGGTGGGCGACTGGATCGACGGCGAGAACCCCTACGACCTCGTGGCCGCAGCCCTCGGATCGGTCACCCGCGTCGGTGTCTCCGATGCGCTCCCCGCGCTGCACGTGATCCCTCTGGCGGACCGGATCGGCGTGCGGGTCGAGCTCGCGACGCCCGTGCTGCGCGAGGGTCGCATGATCAAGGACGCCACCGAGATCGCCGAGCTGCGCCGCGCCGGGGCGGCGATCGACGCCGTGCATCGCCGTGTGCCCGAGTGGCTGCGCGCCGGGCGCACCGAGCGCGAGGTGGCCGCCGACATCGCCGAGGCGATCGTGGCCGAGGGGCACAAGACGGTCGAGTTCGTGATCGTCGGTTCGGGTCCCCACGGTGCCGACCCCCACCACGAGGTCTCCGACCGTGTGATCGGCGACGGCGAGGTCGTGGTCGTCGACATCGGGGGAGCGGTTCCGAGCGGCTACAACTCCGACAGCACCCGCACGTACGTGGTCGGGACTCCCGCGCCCGAGGCCGCGGAGCGGATCGCCGTGCTGGTGCGCGCGCAGCAGGCCGCCGTCGACGCGGTGCGACCGGGTGCGACCGCAGAAGAGGTGGATGCCGCGGCGCGCCGGGTGCTGGCTGATGCCGGTCTCGGCGAGGCCTTCCTGCATCGCACCGGTCACGGCATCGGCGTCTCGGTGCACGAGGAGCCGTACATCGCCCCCGGCAACGACCTGGTGCTGCGCGAGGGCATGGCGTTCAGTATCGAACCCGGCATCTACTTCGCCGGCGAGTGGGGCGCCCGCATCGAGGACATCGTCGTCGTGACGGCCGACGGCGGCGAGCGGTTGAACGTCGCGCCGCACGGTCTCACCGCCGTCTGATCCCGCGGCACCGCCTCGTCAGGTCCACCGCCGCGTCAGGTCCAGCGCCTCGTCGACCGTCACCAGGTCGGCCATCGTCATCGCACCGTGCCCCGCGCCGTGCCCCGCTCCGGCCACCCGCATAGCCGCCAGTGCGGTGAGGCGTCCGGTGGCCAGGGACTGACCCCGCCCGCTCGCCTGCAGCCGCTCGCCCGACCGCCTGTCCTGCGCGATGATGTGCCAGGCATCACTGCCGATGTGGGGTGCCGCGGCGAGCGCACCGCGGAGCATGGGCATCCGTCCGACGAGCGCGAGGGCGGCGGTCATCGGTGCCGAGCCGAGGGTCAGGTAGGTGCGGATGATGCTCCCGGAGCTCTCGAGCAGCACGTGATCAGGGAAGTCGGCCCGCAGATAGCGCCGGCTCCGTCCGTCGGGGCCGACCGCACGTCTGCTCTCGGTGAGGTTGCGCACCGGACTCCCCTCCGGCGCGCGATGCAGATCCGTGCCGACGAGGCCTGCCGTCCAGTCCACAGCGGCCGGTCCGTGCTTCTCACCGGTGCCGAGCATCACGAAGATGTCGAGCTCGGCGCCGGCGCGCGTGGCCAGCGCACCGGCGAGCACCGTGCTGAGTCCGGGAACGAGCCCTGCCCCGAGAACGATGGGGCCCGACGCCGTCGCCCGCAGTTCGTCGAGGTACGAGCCGGTGGCTGAGATGTCGACCAGCGGCCCGCCTGCGACGGCGTCGGCGAGTTCCGCCCTCTCCACGCCGGACGCATTGACGACCACGTCGTGATCCGCTGCGAGCCGCGACACCGGTCGAAGGTCGCCGTGCAGGTCGACCCGGCGTCCCTCGGTGTCTGATCGACTGGCCGCGGTGACGCTATGGCCGTCTCTCTCCAGCTCTCGCCGGACGACGGACCCCACCGCGCCTCGTCCGCCGAGCAGCAGAACCCTCATCCGACCGGCTCCTGCACGTGCGATGCGACCATGATGCTCTCCCTGTCCCCGGCGATGCCGATACCGATGCCGACATCCATCGTGCAGTCGCCGCGCACTCAGCACCTCCGCCGCTTGCGGTTTCTGCAAAGATGGCCGGATGGATGCCGAGATCGACGCGACGCTCGCCGCCATCGGCCCTCGGCTGCGGCGGCTCCGACAGAACCGCGGATACACCCTGTCGGCCGTCGCGGGACTCACCGGCCTCTCGGTCAGCGCGCTGTCTCGTGTCGAGACCGGCCACCGCCAGCCGACGCTCGATGCGCTCATCCCTCTGGCCCGCGCGTACGCGGTGACCCTCGATCAGCTGATCGCCGCACCGCAGACCGGTGATCCCCGCGTGCACCTCGAACCGCGACGCCTCGCTGCCGGAGGCGTCGCGGTCCCCCTCACGCGGCATCCGGGCGGGGTGCAGGTGTTCAAGCACGTGCTCGGGCCGCGGGAGCCCTCGCTCGTGTCGCACGAGGGGCACGCGTGGATCTACGTGCTCGCCGGCCGGCTGCGCCTTCTGCTGGGTGGAGACGAGCACGTTCTCGAGCCGGGGGAAAACGTCGCGTTCGAGGCCGCGACCCCGCACTGGTTCGGGCCCGCCGACGGGCTCGCGGTCGAGATCCTGCACCTGTTCGGGCCGGATGGGCAGCGACCGGTCACCCGCATCCTCGACTGACCGGTCGGCATCCCGACGTCAAGACCCTGGGGTCGGGGCACGCGAGACGGCAGACTGCCCGCATGGCAACCGACGACGCGTCCGCACCCGAGCTCACGGCCGACGGCCACCACGTCGTCATCGACGGGCGGCGCTGGCGGGCCACGGATCCGTCGATCCCCGACGGCTTCCGCCAGGAGCTCGTGGACGAGCTGATGGCGGCGCGACGGGCGGTGAAGGCATCGGAGGGCGATGCGCGACGCCGGGTGCAGGACGCGAAGACCGCGCTCGGTGAGCGCGGGGCACCCTGGTGGGAGGACCGCGCCGGCGATGCCTTCGACGAGCGGATCGCTGCGGCCATCCGCGCTCTCGTCCGACACCGCGGCGAGTCGTCGATCTGTCCGAGCGATGTCGCACGCACCGTCGGCGGCGAATCGTGGCGCGCACTGATGGCCGATGTGCGCCGGGTCGCCGCCGACCTGGCCGACCAGGACGAGATCATCGTCACCCAGAAGCGCGAGCCCGTGCGCATCCGGGAGGCTCGGGGACCCGTGCGGATCATCCGCGGCCCGCGGATCTGACTCCGGCGGGTCTGATCACCCGCGGGCAGGTTCGACCGAACGCGGCGGTGCCGAGGAGGCGGACCCTGATCGTCCGCGGCTGTGCACGACACGCAGCAGGGCGGCGAACTGCAGCGATGCGGTTGCCGGATGCTCCGGATGCCACTGCACGCCGAGGAACGGCAGCGAGTCGTGCTCGACCGCCTCGATCACACCGTCGGCGGCCTGAAGCGAGACGCGCAGGCCGGGGGCGAGCTGGTCCACCGCCTGATGGTGTGTGCACAGGATCGGCGGGCGGAGCTGCGCAGACAGTGAGGCGAGACCGGGCACGCGGGTCTCGACGAACGGATCGACACCGGTGTCGCCGTGGCCGCCGACATGCTGGTGGAGCGTGCCACCGAGCGCGACGTTCATCAGCTGCATCCCCCGGCAGACCCCGAGCAGCGGCCGCTGCGACCGCACCGCCTCCATCACGACGGCGATCTGGGTGCGGTCTGCACGGCGCTGATATCCGCGACGTCGCGGACGCCGATCGGGCTGGCCGTACAGCGAGGGCTCGACATCATCGCCCCCCAGGATCACGACGATGTCGGCCTCGCACGATGCGCGCCGCAGCTGCAGCTCCGACTCCTCGCCTGCGGCATGCAGAGACGCCGACCAGCCCAGCTGCTCGACGGCAGCGACCGCCGAGGCGTTGAGGGTGTCGAGAAGCGCCTGGTACCGGACGTCGGCAGACCGGCGGCGGGTGCGCACATGGAACAGCGCGACATGGGTGCTCATGCGGAACCCCCCGTTCGGGCGTGACGGCCGGTCCAGCGAAGCAGGAGCACCGGCCTCCGTCCCGTCGGCAGCGGAGCCGAGGTCTGCCCCGGAAGGATCACGGTTCCCGGCGGCAGAGCACCGTGCTCCGTCGAGGGGAGTCCGCCGAGCAGCACCAGAGCATCGACGCCTCCGAGACCGGTGTCGACCTCTCGCACGACCTCGGCGTCGAGCCGGGCACACGAGCGCACCGTCATGACGTTCACGACGGTCGTCCGTCGCGTACCGGCGTCTCCGACGATCGGATCCTCTCCGCGGAACGAGAAGGGCTCGAGCGCTCGAACGCGGTGACGCCGCCCGCCCACCTCGAGCGTCACCCCCGACGGGCCCAGCGGAACGAGCACCCGGTCGCTCCCGTCGAACGACGAGAAGGGCGTCCGCCCCTCGATCTCGGCGATGCTGATGCGCCGATCAGGGCGCGAGACGAGCACGCGCGTGACCCCGAGGCCGTTGGCCCACGGCTGCGGATCGACGTCCGACGGCCGGACGATCTCGAGGTCATCGCGCGTGCGTGTCATGGTGACTGTCTCAGCGGATGGCGGTCGGGCCGGTCTCGCCGGTACGCACCCTGATCACCTGCAGCACGTCGGTGACCCAGATCTTGCCGTCTCCGATCGCGCCGGTCCGGGCGGCGTCCTGGATGGCATCGAGAGCAGCGTCCAGCTCTTCATCGGCCACGACGATCTCGAGGGAGATCTTGGGGAGGAAGTCGACCTTCACCCGCTGGGAGCGGTAGACCTCGACCTTGCCGATCTGGGCACCGTGCCCCTTGGCGTCGTAGATCGTCATGCCGGTGACTCCGACCTCGGCGAGGGCGGTCTTGACGGGCTCCAGCGCGCTGGGCTGCAGGACGGCGGTGATGAGCTTCATGATCTTGTCCTTGTCTCGTCGGCGCGCTCAGGAGCGCACATCGTCCAGGTCGTAGGCGGTCTCGGCGTGCAGCGTCGTGTCGAGACCCGTGACCTCGGTGCTGTCGGCGACGCGCAGGCCGACGGTGACCTTCAGCAGCCACGAGATGAGGGCCGTCACGACGAAGGTGTACACGAAGACCGTCACGATCGCGATCGCCTGCGTCCCCAGCAGAGACCAGTCCCCGCCGAAGAGGATGCCGGTGGCGCCCGCCGGCGATGACGGGTCGGCGAGGAAGCCGATCGCCAGGGTGCCGAAGATGCCGGGGAACATGTGGATCGCGACGGCGTCGAGAGCATCGTCGTAGCCGAGCTTCTCCTTGAGGCCCAGCGCGGCGAACGCCACGATGCCCGCGAGGAAGCCGATGATCACGGCGCCGATCGGCGACACGGAGTTCGCGGCGGGGGTGATGCCGACGAGGCCGCCGAGGATGCCGGAGATCGCGCCGAGAGAGGTCGCCGCCTTGCGCACGATCCGCTCGATGAGCAGCCAGCCGAGCAGGCCCGCGCACGCGGCGATCAGCGTGTTCGTCACGGCCACACCGGCGCTCTCGTTGATGCCGCCCGACGATCCGCCGTTGAAGCCGTACCAGCCGACGAGCAGCAGGCCGCCGCCGACGACGGCGATCGGCAGGTTGCCGGGACGTCCGACGTGCGGGAAGTCCCGACGCCTGCCCAGGAAGACCGCGAGCACGAGCGCGGCGACACCCGCGTTCATGTGCACGGCCGTTCCTCCGGCGAAGTCGATCGCGTGCAGGCCGTTCGCGATCCACCCGCCGGTCGTCGACCCGTCGGGAGCATCGAAGGCGAACACCCAGTGCGCGACCGGGAAGTACACCAGGGTGGCCCACAGGCCCGAGAAGATCAGCCAGCTGGAGAACTTCATGCGCCCCTCGACCGCGCCGCCGATGATGCCGACGGTCAGCCCCGCGAAGATCAGCTGGAAGACGGCGATGAGGATGCCGGGTACGGCGCCCTCGGGCGTCTCGGCACCCAGGAGCGACTGGATGCCGAAGAGCGTGGTCGGGTCGCCGATCAGCCCCGCGCCGCCGACCGAGTCGCCGAGGGTGAGTCCGTAGCCGAACAGCACCCACAGCACCGCGGTCACGGCGAAGCCGCCGAGCACGATCATCATGGTGTTGAGGATGTTCTTGGTGCGTGAGAGACCGCCGTAGTACAGCGCGAGTCCCGGCAGCATGAGTGTCACGGCGACGGTTGCGGTCAGCATCCATGCCGTGTTCACCTGCGAGGCGATGTCCATGTCGTTCCTTTCGTGGTCGGTGAGTGTCGGGTGGTGCGTGGGTGTCGGGTTGTCGGGAAGAGTCGGGTGGTCGTGAGGTGTCGGGTGTCAGCGGGTGAGCAGATGCTCGAGCACGTCGGCCAGCGCCTCGACGCCCGCCGTCACGTCGGCCGCCTCAGCGGTCTCGGACGGCGTGTGCGAGGAGCCCGTGGGGTTGCGGACGAACAGCATCCCGGTCGGGATGACCGCGGCCAGCACTCCGGCGTCGTGCCCCGCACCGGTGTCGAGCACGGGGGCGTGGGGGAGCACACCCTGCATCCGCTCGCGCAGCGCGGGGTCGAAGAACACGGTCGGCGAGAACGACTGCTCGGTGACGGTCACGGCGCAGCCCTCGGCATCCGCCACCCGGCCCGTCGCGGCGACGACCTCGCTCACGATGCGCCGCACCGCCTCGTCATCGCGATGCCGCACGTCGAGCCAGAGGTCGACCGCCGAGGCGATCACATTGGTGCCTCCGGGGGTGACCTTGATGCGTCCCACGGTTCCGCGCGCGTCGTCGACGATCAGCGTGTGCGCCCGCAAAGCGCGCACCGTCTCGGCCGCGACAACGACCGGGTCCTGCCGATCGGCCATGCGGGTCGCCCCGGCATGATCTCCGCGACCGTCGATGCGCACGTGCCAGCGACCGTGGGCGATGATCGCCCCCGCCAGGGCGACGGGCTGACCGAGGTCGACGAGTCCGCGCCCCTGTTCGACGTGCAGTTCGACGAAGGCCGCGATGTCGGCGAGGCGCTCAGGATCCGGTCCGATCGACGTCGGATCGAACCCGGCCGCGGTCGCGACGTCGGCGTAGGTGCGGCCGGTGTCGTCCGTCAACGCCCGCACCGTCTCCGACGCGGCCGCCCCGGAGAGCAGCCGGGATCCGAGACACGCGAGGCCGAACCGCGACCCCTCCTCCTCGGGGAACACCGCCACGGCGAGAGGGCGCACCGGGGTGACTCCGCGGTCGCGCAGGAGGTCGACCGCCGCGAGAGCGCTCGCGACACCGAGAGGCCCGTCGAAGTTCCCCCCGCCCGGCACCGAGTCGAGGTGCGAGCCGGTCACGATCGCGCCGCTCCGGGCCCGGTGCTCCGATCGATCCGCCGGTGCCGGTGCATCCCACCATGCCCAGATGATGCCGTTGCCGTCGTGTTCCACCGACAGGCCCCGAGCGGTCGCGTGCGCGTCGAACCAGTCCCTCAGCTCGAGTTCGGCGTCGGAGAAGACCGGTCGCGTGTACCCGCCGCGGTCGGAGTCGATTCCGATGCCGTCGATCTCGCTCAGGAGCGCGTTCGCATCACCGTGCGTCGTCATGTCACACCCCCGCGAATCTCTGGCCGACGGCACGGAACCGCTCCGAGGCCAAGGCGGTGCCGGTCACGAGATCGAGCACGAGCTCCCCGAGCAGCGGAGCGAACTTCGCCCCCTGTCCCGAGCACGGCGACACGACGGTGACCCCGGCCGCGCGGTCGATGATCATGTCGTCGCGCGGCACGTTGGTGAACAGGCACGTGGTCTCGGCGTAGGAATCCGTCTTGAGACCGGGGGCGAATCGCGCCACGAACGAGCGGACCCGTTCGCGATTGTCGGGATCGATCACGCCGTCCTGCTCGGCGGCCGACGCGATGCGCCTGCCGCCGTTGTACTCCGCGATCTTCTGTCCTCGCCAGTCCGCGTCCCGCCCACCCGGCAGGCTGTAGGTCTGGATGTCCTCGCCCTTGTAGATGAACGTGGGCCAGGAGGTGGCCTCGCCCGGGAGCGGCTGCCCGTGATCCTCGACGTCGCGATAGGGGAAGTGGAACGCGTTCTCCTGACGCACTTCGAACTGCGGCATCGCGTCGGCGAAGCCACCGGGAAGATCCAGGTCGCGCAGCAGCGCCGGCAGCCAGCCGCCCGCAGCGACGATCACCTGCTCGGCGTGCACCGTCCTGCCCGTCGACGAGGTGAGGACGTATCCCGTGAAACCGTGCCGCACCGACGCGACCTCCCACCCGGTGCGCACGTCGGCGCCCGCCGCCCTGGCGAGGTCGAGCATCGCCAGGACGGACGACTCGGAGTCGATCACGCCGGCTCCCGGATGCCACAGCACCTCGGTGTCGAACGTCAGCTGCGGCCACCGCGCTGCGGCCTCGTCCGGCGAGAGCAGTTCATGGTCGACGCCCACGGACTCGAGCACGTCCGCGAGCCTGCGAGGGTCGCGGACGGCACCGAAGTCGAGAGATCCGCTCGGAGTGATCAGCCGGCGACCGCTCGTCTCCTCGAGCTCGTCCCACGACCGTCGCGCCTGCACGACGAGGCCCGCGTAGAAGGGGTCGAGGTAGCCGTAGCGGAAGATGCGGGCGGAGCCGTGCGAGCTGCCGAGGTGGGATGCGGGCACATCGCGCTCGAGGACGATGACGTCTGCCCCGGACTGGGCCAGTCGCCAGGCCGCCGATGCTCCGGTGAGTCCGGCCCCGATCACCGCGTAGGTCGCGGATTCACCGCGGGAGGACAGTGTCGCGTGCATGGCTCAGGCCAGGTCCGGCGCGTTCCAGAGGTTGAGCTTCGTGCCGATGCCGAGCTCGACCGCGTTCTCGTAGACGGTCTTCGCCCACGCGACGTCTTCGACGCCCATGCCGCCGACGCTGAAGAGCACGGGCTGCTCGTCGAACTCGCGCCCGGGAACAGTGCCCTCGAACACGTCGCCGATGTTGACGACCCGCGACTCGTCGAGCTCGCCCGCGTCGATGAGGTCCTGCCAGTACAGTCCGATCATCCCGAATGCCGTCTCATGCGAGGGCGCCGGGTACTCCTCGGCCCAGGCCTCGTAGATCTTCTTCGCGTCGGCGATGAGCCGCGCCTTGCCCGACAGCGTGTACTCCTTGTCCATCCGCAGGTTCGCGGGCAGGCTCAGGAACGCGCCGGGCTTGATCCAGTCCCCGTCGATGTACGGGTAGTTCTCCGAGCCGACGAGCCCGGTGACCGCCTCCGAGACGATGTCCGAGTCGCGCACCGCGGCCTCGACGGTCTCGGCGATCTCGATCGTCGTGAACTGCGGGTAGTGCTCGCGCACATAGTCGGCGAAGGCCTCCGACGTGGAGCGGCGACGACCGTTGATGCGGATCGTGTCGAGAGAGGGGCGCGCCGCCGTCATGGCGTGCAGCGCGCTCTTGTTCATGGCCCCGGGGCCGATGATGCCGAGGGACTTGGCATTCACCGGGGCGAGTTTCTTGGCCGCGGCACCCGGCACCGCCGCCGTGCGGTACGCGCTCTCGAGGTTCCCCGACATGATGGCGAACGGGGCGCCCGTCTCCTTGTCGTTGAGCACGATCAGGTGGATGGAGCGCGGGAGCCCCTTCTCACGGTTGTCGACGTTCGAGCCGTACCACTTGACCCCCGCTGCATCGAAGCGCCCGCCGAGGTACGCCGCCATCGCCATGAAGCGGCGGTCGGCGGCATCCAGCGGCATCGTCGGGAAGGGCGAGGACTGCGGGAAGCTGATCTGCGCGCCGTGGGAGTTGGCGGAGTTGCCGGCCATCCGATAGTCGCCCTTGGCGACGAGGATCAGCACCTCCTCCATCACCTCCATGCAGCGATCCATGTCCTTCACGCCGGCGGCGATGACCTCGGGCTCGCTCAGGTAGAGCATGTCGATCCGGGTGTCTGCTGCGGTCTCTGCGGTCATGGTGCCGGTCCTTCCGTCGGGTGCGTCCCCTCCAGTTGAACGGCGGACACAACCCCAGGTCAAATACCATTTCCTGCTCGGATTGATAGCGTTTTGCTCGCAATGCGCCCGTAACGCCGCGGTAATACGCAGCCCGTATCGTGCGGGCATGGAACTCCGTCAGCTGCGCTACTTCATGGCTGTCGCAGACGAGCTCCACTTCGGCCGCGCGGCCCGGCGCCTGCACATGTCGCAGCCCCCGCTGAGCGTGCAGGTGAGCCGACTCGAACGCGAGGTCGGCGTTCCGCTCTTCGAGCGCAGCACGCGCCGGGTGAGCCTGACTCCCGCCGGTCTCCATCTGCAGGCGCGAGCTCGGAGGATCCTCGACGAGGTCGACTCGGTGCGCGGCGAGATGCGCGACTACGTCGACGGTCTCGCGGGTCAGCTGAGCGCCGGCTTCGTCAGCTCGGCGAACTACACCGTGCTGCCCGAGGTCGTGCAGCTGTTCCGCGCGCGACGTGAGCGGGTGTCGCTCACACTGGTGCCGTTGACATCAGGAGAGCAGTTCGACCGTCTGCGCGACGGCACACTCGACATCGGCATCGTGCGCGATGAAGTCCCGACGGGCCCGTCGTCTCCCGGGCTGACGACGGAGGTCGTCTATGAGGAGCGGCTCGTGATGTGCGTGCCGACGGGGCATCCTCTCGCCTCCCGCACCGAGGTCACCGCCGAGGAGATCATCGATGTGCCGATGATCACCTACCCGAGGTCGCTGATGCCGGGGTTCGTCGATCGGGTCGACGAGGTGCTGGGCATCTCGGCCGGCACGATGCGCATCGTCGAAGAGGTCGTGCATCAGGAGACGGCGCTCGGGTTCGTCGCGGCGGGCGTCGGCGCCAGCATCCTTCCCGAATCCGTGCGCCAACTGGTGCCGCCCTCGATCGCCGTCGTGCCGATCGCGGGTTCGCCGACCACCCGGCTGCTCGCCGCACGACGCACGGCCGACGACGACAACGCGGTGTGTGCGGCCTTCATCGAGTGTCTGCACGATGCGGCGGCGAGTCTGCGCGCGGCTCAGCCCGCCTGACTCGGAGGCCACTGGTCGGCGTCAGAGGATGTCGTAGTACCCGCCGTAGGGGTAGTCGAGGTCTCCCGTGTCGCGCTCATCGAAGGCCACCGTGGACACGCTTATCGTGACTCGACTGTGCTGGGTGATCAGAACGCTCACCTGTCGATTGCCGACGACCACGAAATCCACGAAGACCCCCGGGGTCCTGGCGGCATCCTCGATACGACGACGCAGATCCGCGACATCCTGATCCTGCGCGAGAAGATAGCTCGCCGAATCGAAGATGGCCTCGGTCTGGATCATCGTCTTCGCGGAAGTCATGACGGGAACGCTACGCCGCGTCATGGGACCCCGGAAGGGGGGTTGTGATCGAGGCACCGACATGGCAGGGCCCCGATTGCCAGGAACACCGTGCAGATGATCGGATATCCGAGTTGTTAACAGGTTCATCCACAGCTGTGGATGAATATGCCTGATCACACCGTTCATCTCTGACCGCCGACGTGGTCTCGCCGCCCCCGCGCACTCACGGCGCGGAGTTGTTAACAGGGTTGTTAACACCTGTGGAGGAGAGGTGCCGTCGAGATCGTCGGATAGGCTCTGGGCGCTGACCGAGGAGGATCGATGAAGAGAAGCGCGAGCGCGTTCGCCCTGGCGATCGCCGTGAGCCTGGTGGGGATCACGACGGGTTGCTCGGCCAGTGCCGCCATGCCCGATCCTCCGCAGACCGTCGGCGAGGACTATCCGGGGACCTGCATGCCCCCGGAGTTCTCCTGGCCGACCGACTTCCTCGAATCACTGCCGTCGGAATCCGCAGCCGTGGGCGGAAGCATCGTCGGACTCCGCCTCGAATACCTCGACGAGCAGTGGGTGTGGCGGATCCGCAGCGCCGCGTCGAAGACGGACATGTGGGGCGAACGCGTCGACGACCCCTCGTTCGGCAGGGAGTCGATCGTCGACGTGAGCTCCTTCGAGATCCGCTCGTCCGGCGACGCGCAGCTCACCGAGGCGGAGCAGACCGCCGGGACCGGGGCACTCCTGGCGGCGATGGCGTCGGGAGAGCAGTGGCCGAGCCCGCTGATCGTCGAGATGACCCGGGTCCTCGACGACGGCGCCGCCGTCTGGCGCATCACGACCTGCGACACCGCCACGAACGAGCTCACGGAGCAGATCGTCCCCTAGGCCCGCGCACGAGGGAGCCCGACACACGAGAGAGCCTGCAGAAACGAGAAGGCCCCGCACAGGGCGGGGCCTTCTCGAACTGTCTCAACACAGTGTGGAGCCTAGGAGATTCGAACTCCTGACATCCTGCTTGCAAAGCAGGCGCTCTACCAACTGAGCTAAGGCCCCGTGAGGGAATTTCTTGAGTTGAGGAGTGGGGCTACCAGGACTTGAACCTGGGACCTCTTCATTATCAGTGAAGCGCTCTAACCGCCTGAGCTATAGCCCCGCAACCTCCAGAACTTTACCGGAGATTCCACGAAAAACCCAATCGAGGACGGGGACCCGAACCGGCCCCCGCCCTCGACCCGCCTCAGCGGCCGGGACGAATCGTGGCGCTGCCCGCCGAGAGCGAGACGTCGATGGTGTTGCGCCCGCCCCCGGACTGATCGACGCGAGCGTCGAGCGAGCCCGCACTGACGTCCTGGATGATCGTGTACGGCTCGTCCGGAACCGTGAGATCGAAGGATCCGGCGCTGACGTCGATGGTCGTCTGCGACGGCGCCCGTCCCGTCAGCTCGACGGTGAGGTCGCCCGCGGCGACGCTGAGATCGGCCTCGTCCACCCCGTCGATGACGGCGTCGGCGCGACCGGCGCTCATGTCGATGCCGAGACTGCTCGCGGATCCCTCGATGTCGAGCGCCCCCGCGTTGACCGAGATGTCGAGCGCACCGAAGTCGCCCACGACGTCGAGGCTGCCGGCGTCGAGGGTGAGGTCGGCGTCGAGTGCTGCATCGCGCAGGCTCTCCGGGAGTGTGAGCACGGCCGACTCGTCATCGCCGAACCAGCTCCCGAACCACCACCCGAAGCGGAACTCGGGGCTCCTGACGACCAGGTCCTCCCCGTCGCGCTCGAGCGTCCACCCGGGTCCGCGGCCGTTGGTGACCGCGAGCTCCGCCTCGTCGACTTCACCGAACTCGATGCGCATGTTGCCCGCATCGACGTCGAGGTCGATGCCCTGGAGCCCCGAGACGCCCTCGGTCTGCACCGAGTCGGCGCTCTCCGTCGACGAGGCGACGAGGCCACCCGTCGCGGCGACGGCGGCGGTGGCACCCGAGCCGAGCAGCGCGATGCCGCCCACGATCGCGGTGAGGATCATGACCGCCCTCGCTCCCGACGACGGACCCGGCGCACCGGGCGCGGTCTGCGTCGGAGGTGCCGGCTCGGTCGGCGGCGGAGTGTGCGCGTCCGGTGCGGATGCGGGCGGGGGCGTGTAGGGCGTCTGGCCGCCCGGGAAGTCGTCGTTGGTGGTCATCGTCCCACTCCTGTCTGTCCGGTCGGCATCGCGCCGCCCGTGTTCTCGATGTGAGCCAGCGCGGCGAGGACGCGGCGGTTTCCCGACTCGCCCTGCTCGAGACCCAGCTTCTGGAAGATCGCGGTGATGTGCTTCTCGACACTCGCCTCCGAGAGGAAGAGCAGTGCGGCGATCGCCTGGTTCGACTTCCCCTCGGCGATCAGTGCCAGCACGGTGCGCTCACGTTCGGTGAGCCGCAGCATCCGGTCGTCGCGGTTGCGACGCGTCAGCAGCTGCGCCACCACTTCGGGGTCGAGCACCGTGGCCCCCTCCGAGATGCGCTGCACCGACCCGAGGAACTCGGCGACATCGGCCACCCGGTCCTTGAGCAGGTAGCCGAGCGGGCCGCCCTGTGCCGCGATCAGGTCGGACGCGTAGCGCTCCTCGACATACTGCGAGAGCACGAGCAGCGGCAGCGCCGGATTCGTGTCACGCAGGTGCAGTGCGGCGCGGATGCCCTCGTCCGTGAACGTCGGCGGCAGCCGCACATCGAGGATGCAGAGCTCCGGGTCGGTGTCGGCGACCGCCTCGTCGAGGCCCTCGATGTCGGGGAGCGCGGCGACCACTCGGTGGCCCGCGTCCTCCAGCAGCCGCACGAGCCCCTCGCGCAGCAGGACGGAGTCCTCGCAGATCAGGATGCGCATGGCACGTTCACCTCCAGGCTGGTCGGCCCGCCGAGCGGGCTCTCGAGGCGGAAAGTTCCGCCCGCGGCGAGGATGCGGTTCGCGATGCCGTCGAGACCACCGCCGGGCTGCACCTGAGCGCCACCCATGCCGTTGTCCTCGACGCGGGCCCAGAGGACCCCGCCCTCGCGCAGTCGCACGGTGACCCTGGTCTCGCTGGCACGGGAGTGCTTGGCGGCGTTCGTGAGAGATTCGGCGATCGAGAAGTAGACCGCGGCCTCGGCCTCGCGACTGCAGCGTCCGTCCATGCGGACGTCGAGACTCACCGGAATGTGAGATCGGCCGGCGAGCGCCGAGAGCGCGGCGTCGAGTCCGCGGTCGTCGAGCACGGAGGCGTGGATGCCTCGGGCGAGCTGTCGCAGCTCGGTGATCGCCGCCTTCGTCGACGTGTGCGCCTCGGAGATCAGCTCCTTCGCGGCAGCCGGGTCGTTGTCGATCTTCTGCTGGGCGAGGCCCAGGGTCATGCCGACGGACACGAGCCGCGGCTGAACGCCGTCGTGCAGATCTCGCTCGATGCGGGTGCGCTCCAGGTCCGCGGCGCGCACGGCTCCCTCCCGCTGCGCCGTGCTGGTGCGTACGCGCTCGGTGAGCTCGGCCTCGCGGCTGCGGACGACGACGGCGAGCGAGATGACGCGGTGCAGCAGAGCAAGACCGATCATGCCGGCGATCGAGGCGGCGACTCCGAGGATGCCGATGAGCGGCGCCCAGGCGGCGTCGATCCCCCCTCCGCCGAACGGACCGATCACGGTGTCGGTCCCTGCGAGGGGAGCGAAGCAGATCACGATCGACCACACGAAGCCCCAGGCGAGCCGGAGGACGATCCAGCCGAGGACGGCCGTGATGGCGAAGTTCGCCAGGGCGCGCCACATGCGGCCGTCGATCGCCTGCCGTCCGAGCGACCGCAGCCACCCGACGAATCCGGGGCGATCACGCGGACGCCAGCGCAGTGGTGCGATCGGGGTCCTGTAGAGCGCGCCGACCCGGGCGACCTCGAACCAGCCGACGCCGAAGAGCGCGTAGACGAGCCCGACGAGGAGCACGACCCCGACGCCCGCGGCGAAGAGCAGTCCCAAGCCGGTGCCGAGGAGGCCCGAGAGGGTCGCGAAGATGAATCCACCGATGACCCCGATACCCGCCAGATGCAGGATCGTGAGCACGATGCGCAGCGGCGGCTTCGTGGCCGTCGCCGGTGGTGGCGTGGCAGTCTGTGTCGTCATGTCTCCAAGGTACGGCGGTGCCGAGAGGGCCGACACCGAGGCATCCCGACACCCTGATTCGGGTTTTCCCTACTGCACCGGACGCGCCGGCGACGCCGGCGTAAGGGGGAGCGCGATCCCCGCCCATCTGATTCACTGAGCGCATGACCGCACATGAGGGTGAACCGCACGGCTCAGGGCTCGGACAGCGCCTCAACTGGCTGCGCGCCGGAGTGCTCGGCGCGAACGACGGCATCGTATCTGTCGCGTCCCTGCTCGTCGGCGTGGCCGGCGCGACCACCGACAACGCCGCGCTGCTGACCGCGGGCCTCGCAGGCCTCGTGGGCGGTGCGATCTCGATGGCACTCGGCGAGTATGTGTCGGTGAGCAGCCAGCGCGACAGCGAGCGGGCGCTGATCACCAAGGAGCGCGACGAGCTGCGGACGATGCCCGAGGCCGAGTTGGCCGAGCTCGCCGGCCTCTACCGCGAACGGGGTCTCAGCGAGGAGACGGCACGTCGCGTCGCACAGGAGCTCACGGCACACGATGCCCTCGCCGCCCACCTCGAGGTCGAGCTCGGCATCGATCAGGACGACCTGGTCAACCCGTGGCACGCGGCGCTGTCATCCGCGGTCGCCTTCACGCTCGGGGCCCTCCTGCCACTGCTGGCGATCCTGCTCCCGCCACCCGAGTGGAGGGTGCCGGTCACCTTCGTGGCGGTGCTCCTCGCGCTCGCGCTGACGGGAACCGTGTCGGCACGCATCGGTGGCTCACCCGCGGCCCGCGCCTCGATACGACTCGTCATCGGGGGCGCACTCGCGCTGCTCGCCACGTGGCTGATCGGAACACTTCTCGGCACGACCGGCGTCGTGTAGAGCCATCGGTAGACGCAGAGAAGGGCGGATGCCGCAGCATCCGCCCTTCTTCTGTGCGTGTGTCCGTGTCTGCGCGTCGACCGGTCAGTTCGAGGTGAAGCCGACGAGAAGTCCGCCGGTCACCTTCACCGCGACGTTGTAGATACCGGCGACGACTGCGCCGAGCACCGTGAAGACGATGAGGTTGAGGATCGAGACGACGGCGGCGAACGCCATCACCTGCGGAAGACCCGCCACCTCGGAGATCCGCACCGAGTCGCTGGTGATCGTGCCGACGAACTCGTCGGCCTGGTTGAGCACCCCGGTCGCCTGCAGCACGAGGTAAATCAGGAAGAACGACACCATGGTGACGATCGCGAGCGCGACGGCTCCCAGGAAAGAGAGCTTCACTGCGGACCAGAAGTCGACGTACACGAGGCGCAGGCGGACCTGCTTGCCTCCGGTCTTACGAGTCGACTTCTTCGCCAGCTTGTCGGCTACCGTGCTCATTCGTCTGCTTCCTCAGGGTTCTCGGTCGTCTCGGGGGAGGTGGTGGGGGACTCCGCCTCCGCCTCATCCGATCCGTCGTCCTCGGTGAGGCCCCGCTCACCGTTGCGGGCGATGGCGAGGATGCGGTCGGCTTCCGTCGTCCGTGCGAACACCACTCCCATGGTGTCGCGGCCCTTGGCGGGCACCTCGGCCACGGCAGAGCGTACCACCTTGCCGCTGGAGAGAACCACCAAGACCTCGTCGTCCTCCGAGACCATGAGACCACCCGCGAGAGTGCCCCGATCGTCGTGCAGCTTGGCGACCTTGATGCCGAATCCGCCGCGTCCCTGCACGCGGTACTCCTCGATCGCGGTGCGCTTGGCGTACCCGCCGTCGGTCACCACGAACACGAACTGGCCGAGCGCCGCGACGGACGCCGAGAGCAGGCTGTCGCCCTCGCGGAACTTCATTCCCTTGACGCCGGCGGTGGCGCGTCCCATGGGGCGGAGCGCCTCATCGGTCGCGCTGAAGCGCACCGACATGCCCTTGCGGCTGATCAGCAGGATGTCGTCCTCGGCGTTGACCATCAGCGCCGACACCAGCTCGTCCTCGTCGTTCAGACGAATGGCGATGACGCCGCCCTGACGGTTGGTGTCGTAGCTGGCGAGGCTCGTCTTCTTCACGAGGCCGTCGCGCGTCGCGAGCACGAGGTAGTCGGCGACCTCGTAGTCGCGGATGTCGAGCACCTGCGCGATGTTCTCGTCGGGCTGCAGGGCGAGGAGGTTGGCGACGTGCGTCCCCTTCGCATCGCGACCGGCCTCGGGGACCTCGTAGGTCTTCGAGCGGTAGACACGACCCTTGTCGGTGAAGAACAGCAGCCAGTGGTGCGTGGTCGTCACGAAGAAGTGCTCGACGATGTCGTCCGCACGCAGCTGAGCACCCTTGATGCCCTTGCCGCCGCGGTGCTGCGACCGGTAGTTGTCGCTGCGGGTGCGCTTGATGTAGCCGGCGCGGGTGATGGTGACGACCATCTCCTCCTCGGCGATCAGGTCCTCCATCGACACATCGCCGTCGAACCCGTGCAGGATGTGCGTGCGACGCTCGTCGCCGAAGCGGTCGACGATGCCGGTGAGCTCGTCGCGGATGATGCCGCGCTGGAGTCCCTCGTCGGCGAGGATCGCCTGGTACTCGGCGATCATCTTCTCGAGCTCGGCGGCCTCGTCGAGGATCTTCTGCCGCTCGAGCGCCGCGAGACGACGCAGCTGCATGTCGAGGATGGCCTGCGCCTGGTCGTCGTCGATGTCGAGGAGCTTCTTGAGTCCCTCGCGGGCATCCTCGACGGTCGCGGACCGGCGGATCAGGGCGATGACCTCGTCGAGAGCATCCAGTGCCTTGAGGTAGCCGCGCAGGATGTGCATGCGTCGCTCGGCCTTGGCGAGGCGGAACTGCGTGCGACGGACGATGACCTCGAGCTGGTGGGTGATCCAGTTCGTCACGAAGCCGTCGATCGCGAGGGTGCGGGGCACGCCATCGACGATCGCGAGCATGTTCGCGCCGAAGTTCTCCTGCAGCTGGGTGTGCTTGTACAGGTTGTTCAGCACGACCTTCGCGACGGCGTCGCGCTTGAGCACGACGACGAGGCGCTGACCCGTGCGGTCGGACGACTCGTCGCGGATGTCGGCGATGCCGGTGATCTTGCCGTCACGGGCGAGGTCGCCGATCTTCACCGCGACGTTGTCGGGGTTCACCTGGTAGGGCAGCTCGGTGATCACGAGGCAGGTGCGACCCTGGATCTCCTCGACGTTGACGACCGCGCGCATGGTGATGGAGCCACGACCGGTGCGATACGCCTCCTGCACCCCCTTGGTGCCGAGGATCTGCGCGCCGGTCGGGAAGTCCGGACCGGGGATGCGCTGGATCAGTCCCTCGAGGAGCTCCTCGCGGGGAAGACCCGGGTTGTCGAGCGCCCACAGCGCCGCCGCCGAGACCTCGCGCAGGTTGTGAGGGGGGATGTTGGTCGCCATGCCGACCGCGATGCCGACCGATCCGTTGACGAGCAGGTTCGGGAACCGGGCAGGCAGAACCGTCGGCTCCTGGGTCTGGCCGTCGTAGTTGTCCTGGAAGTCGACCGTGTCCTCTTCGATGTCCCGCACCATCTCGAGCGCGAGGGGGGCCATCTTGGTCTCGGTGTATCGCGGAGCAGCGGCGCCCATGTTGCCGGGTGAGCCGAAGTTGCCCTGCCCCAGAGCCAGCGGGTAGCGGAGCGACCACGGCTGCACCAGACGGACGAGGGCGTCGTAGATCGCCGAGTCGCCGTGCGGGTGGTACTGCCCCATGACCTCGCCGACCACGCGGGCGCACTTCGAGAACGACTTGTCGGGGCGGAATCCGCCGTCGTACATGCCGTAGAGCACACGTCGGTGCACGGGCTTGAGTCCATCGCGGACGTCGGGGAGCGCGCGGCCGACGATCACGGCCATCGCGTAGTCGAGATAGCTGCGCTGCATCTCCGACTGAAGGTCGACCTGGTCGATCTTCCCGTGTTCGTGTGCCGGGGGCTCGGGGCGTACTTCGTCAGTCATGTGTCTTCTCTTCGTTGGTTTCCGAGAGCGGCTCGCGACATGTCCACTCGCTTCGCTCGCTCAACGACCAGGGTTGCTCGCTGCGCTCGCCTGGATCAGATGTCGAGGAAGCGGACGTCCTTGGCATTGCGCTGGATGAAGCTGCGTCGGGACTCGACGTCCTCACCCATCAGCACGCTGAAGATCTCGTCGGCGGCCGCGGCATCCTCGATGGTCACCTGGCGGAGCGTCCGCGTCGTGTGGTCCATCGTGGTCTCCCACAGCTCCTTGGCGTTCATCTCGCCGAGACCCTTGTACCGCTGGATGCCGGCATCCTTCGGGATGCGCTTGCCGTTGTCGAGACCGAACTTGAGCAGGGCATCGCGCTCTGCGTCGCTGAACACGTACTCGTGCGGGGCGTTGGTCCACTTGAGTCGGTACAGCGGGGGCATCGCGAGGTACACGAAACCGGCTTCGATGAGACCGCGCATGTAGCGGAAGAGCAGCGTGAGCAGCAGCGTCGTGATGTGCTGACCGTCGACGTCGGCATCGGCCATCAGCACGATCTTGTGATAGCGCGCCTTCTCGATGTCGAACTCTTCGCCGATGCCCGTGCCGAACGCCTGGATCATCGCCTGGACTTCTTTATTGCCGAGCGCCTTGTCGAGACGTGCGCGCTCGACGTTGAGGATCTTGCCGCGCAGGGCGAGGATCGCCTGTGTATGCGGGTCGCGCCCCTGCACTGCCGAGCCGCCTGCCGAGTCACCCTCCACGAGGAAGATCTCGCTGATCGACGGGTCCTTGCTCGTGCAGTCCTTGAGCTTGTCGGGCATCGCAGCCGACTCGAAGACGCTCTTGCGGCGAGCGGTCTCGCGCGCCTTGCGAGCGGCCAGTCGAGCGGTCGCCGCGTCGATCGCCTTGCGGATCACGTTCTTCGCCTGGATCGGGTTGCGGTCGAACCAGTCGCCGAGCTGATCGCCCACGACCTTCTGCACGAATGCCTTCGCCTCGGTGTTGCCGAGCTTGGTCTTGGTCTGACCCTCGAACTGCGGCTCGCCGAGCTTGATCGAGATGACCGCGGTGAGACCCTCACGCACGTCGTCACCCGAGAGGTTGTCGTCCTTCTCCTTGAGAAGGTTGTTCGCGCGGGCGTACTTGTTGACCAGCGTCGTGAGCGCGGCACGGAAGCCCTCTTCGTGCGTTCCGCCCTCATGCGTGTTGATCGTGTTCGCGTAGGTGAAGACGTTCTCGGTGTACGAGGTGGTCCACTGCATCGCGACCTCGAGCGAGATCTTGCGGTCGGTGTCCTCGGACTCGAACGCGATGATCTCGTCGTTGACGACCTCGGCGTGACGCACCTTGTTCAGGTACTCGACGTAGTCGACGAGACCGCGCTCGTAGTAGAAGACGTCTCCGGGCTGCTTGACGATCGCCTGACCGTTCTCCTCCACCTCGTAGGCGGAGGAGGGTCGCTCGTCGGCGAGCTCGATGCGCAGTCCCTTGTTGAGGAAGGCCATCTGCTGGAAGCGCGTGCGGAGCGTGTCGTAGTCGAACTCGAGCGTCTCCTGGAAGATCTCGCCGTCCGGCCAGAAGGTGATGGTCGTGCCGGTGGTGTCGGCCGCCTCGCCCTTCTCGAGCTGCTGCTGCGGAACGCCGCCGTCCGCGAAGCTGTGGCGCCAGACGAAGCCCTTCTGCTTCACCTCGACCTCGAACCGTGTCGACAGCGCGTTCACCACCGACGATCCGACACCGTGCAGACCACCGGAGACGGCGTAGGCGCCGCCGCCGAACTTGCCACCGGCGTGCAGGATCGTGAGCACGACCTCGACGGTCGACTTCGACGGGTCGGAGGAGTGCGGGTCGACGGGGATGCCGCGGCCGTTGTCGACGACGCGGACGCCGCCGTCTTCGAGCAGCGTCACCAGAATGGTGTCGGCGTATCCGGCGAGGGCCTCGTCGACAGAGTTGTCGACGATCTCGTAGACCAGGTGGTGCAGACCGCGCGGACCGGTGGATCCGATGTACATTCCGGGGCGCTTGCGGACGGCTTCGAGGCCTTCGAGGATCTGGATCGAGTCGGCACCGTACTCGCCCGGCTGCTTCGCCTTGGGTGCGGGTGCCGACGATCCGGAGTCGGTGACCGCCGAGGGGTCTCCGTTGGTCGATTCCGTCTCGTCAGCAGGGGATTCAGGCGTCATCAGAGAGCATTCTCCACATCGATATCACGAACTCCCAGTCTAGCGGTCTTTCGTGCCGATATGCGGCTCAGCGGCCACCTGTGGGCCTCTGAGCGTGTCGGACCCCTTGCGTGGTGTCCTACCCGTAGGTATCGCGTGGGCCCCGCCCTGGAACGACTCTGGGACCCCATTTCCACGAGGGTACGTCCGGTCCGATGAAGCGGAGGTTCTCGACTCCGGCCGACGGATAGCGTCGTCCGATCTCGGTCAGGATGGTGCCCCGCATGAACTGCAGGTTCTTCGCCCAGGCCGTCGAGTCGCACTTCACCGTGAGCACCCCGCGCTCCAACGAGACCGGTTCGGAGTGCTTCGCGGTGTCGGCTCCGGCGAGGTCGGCCCACTGACGCACGAGGTCCTCGCGCGCGAGTGTGGTCTCCCATCCCGCGTCGCGGGTCAGTCTGTCGAGCACCGCTCCGAGCGTGCCCGGATCACGTCCCGGTGTGAAGGGCGCGTTGTCGTCGTCGACGACGACGCGGCGCTTGCGCTTCCAGTTCTTCGAGCTCGGCTGCAATCCGCGCAGCCGAAGGTAGGTGGCCACCGTCTCGGGTGTCTCGGCGGCCGGAACCGCTGCGATGTCAGTCATGCGTCTCCGCCTCCTCTGTCAGCGGGCCCGTCGAATCCTCAGGCGCAGAGCCGTCGCCCCCGGACTCGTCGACCCGCGCGCCCCTGGCTTCCTGATCCGGACGAGGCGCCCTGTCGTCACTGATCGTGCCGGCGGTGATCCTGACGACATGAGCGTGCAGCACCTCGGGAATATCCTCCTCCACGGCGGCGGTGACCACCACCTGCTCGTAGCCGGCCGTCACCGACGCGAGTCGCTGCCGACGGTCGGAATCGAGTTCCGCGAACACGTCGTCGAGGATGAGGACCGGGTCGCCCGCGGGCGACTCGCTGCGCAGCAGTTCCGCGGAGGCGAGGCGCAGAGCGAGCGCCATGGACCACGATTCTCCGTGCGACGCATACCCCTTCACGGGAAGACCGCGCACCCGCAGAACGAGGTCGTCTCGGTGCGGACCGGTGAGCGTGAGTCCGCGATCGAGCTCGTTCGATCGCTTCGCGAGCAGGGCCGCGTGGAACATCTCGGCGCATCGCGCCATGCTCAGCGATCCGTCCGTGTCGATCGGAGAGGATTCACCCTCTTCGGGATCCGCGCCGCGGACCGACAGCGCCCACTCGAGTTGCGGACGATGGTCCTCACCGGCGATCGCCGCGTAGGCCTCGGCGACCGGCTGCTGCAGATCTGCCGCCAGCCGCTGGCGCGCGCTGATGATCTCAGCGCCGAGGGAGACGAGCTTGTCGTCCCACACGTCGAGCGTGCTGAGTCCTTCGCCCTTGATCCCCCGGGCTCGAGCCGACTTGAGCAGGGCGTTCCGCTGCTTGAGGACCCGGTCGTAGTCGGCGAGCACGGATGCCATGCGCGGTGTGCGCTGGATCAGCAGCTGGTCGACGAACCGGCGTCGGGCCGAGGGGTCGCCCCGCACGATCTGCAGATCTTCGGGGGCGAACAGCACGACGTGCGCGTACCGAGGCAGCTCGTTCGTCTTCGAGGGCGACCCGTTGATGCGCGCTTTGTTCGCACCCTGCTTGTTGAGCTGCACCTCGACGAGCACCCGTCGTTCACCATGGGACAGTCGCGCGCGGATGATCGCGTACTCCTGGCCGTCACGCACGAGCGGCGCATCGGACGAGACACGGTGAGAGCCGAGCGTCGCGAGGAAGACGACCGCTTCGGCGAGATTCGTCTTGCCCTGCCCGTTGCGCCCGACCAGAACGTTCGGGCCGCGGTGCAGAGCGAGTTCGGCGGTCGCGTAATTGCGGAAATCGACCAGACTCAGGTGCTCCACAATCACGCTGTCAGCCTACCTTCGGCCTCTGACACGGGGATTCGCGGGCAGCCGCCCGCTCGAGCCGGGTCAGCGAAGCAGCAGGTTCGGCTGCAGCAGGTACTTGAACGAGTCGAGTCCCGCCTGGTCGACCGAGGTCTGGCTCGTGATGAGCACGGGGCTGAGCTTGTTCGCGTTGTCGCTCGACGTGAACGTGACCCGGACGAACTCGCTCTTCACCGCACCCAGCGCCTCGATGAGGTACTGCGGGTTGAGTCCGAGCGTGACCTCGTCGCCACCCGAGAGGATCGCGTCGACGGACTCGGACGCACGAGCATGCTCGCTGCCGGAGGCATCCATCGTGACGCCGTCGCTCGCGAACGTGAAACGCAGCGGCGCGGCGCGGTCGAGCACCAGCGACACGCGTCGCACGGCCTCGACGAGGTCGGCGGTGTTGACGACCGCGTAGTGGTCCGTCTGCTCGGGGAACAACCGGCGCACCGGCGGGAAGTTGCCCTTGATCAGCAGCGACGTGACGGTCTTGTTGCCCGCGGTGAATGCGATGATCTCGCGGTCCCCGGCTCCTGAGAACGCGATCTGGATCGTTCCGGCGTGTCCGAAGGTCTTGCCGACCTCGAGCAGGGTGCGAGCCGGAACGAGCGCAGTCGCCTCGACGGCTTCGCCGTCCCACGGCACGTCGCGGAGCGACACACGGTAGCGGTCGGTCGCGACGAGGCTCAGCGTCTGGCCCGAGACCTCGAGCTGCACACCGGTCAGCACCGGCGTCACGTCGTCACGGGATGCGGCGAAGCCGACCTGCGCGATGGCTGTGCCGAAGTCGTCGGCGGGGACGACACCGGAGGATCCAGAGACCTCGGGGATCGAGGGATATTCCTCGACGGGCATGGCCGCCAGGGTGAAGCGGGCCGAGCCGCAGGTGACCGAGATGCTTCCGTCGTCCTCGACGGCGATCTCGATCGGAGCGTTCGGGAGCCTGCTGGCGATGTCGGAGAGCAGTCGGCCGTGAACGAGGATCGTTCCCGGCGTCTCAACCGTCGCCTCGATGGTCGTCCGTGCGGATGCCTCGTAGTCGAACGCCGAGAGGGTGAGACCCGAACCGTCCGCCTCGATCAGCACACCGGCGAGGATCGGCTGCGGATTGCGCTGGGGAAGCAGCTTGACGACGAAGGACACAGCCTCGCTGAAGACATCGCGGTTGACCTGAAACCTCACGGGTGCTCCCTTGTCGTCGTTCTGAGACGCGTCGTCATCGTTCCTGCCGGTGCAGGGCTTCCCATGCTAGCCCCAGAGTCGGGCGGATCCCTACGCCGATGTGATTCCAGCGGAGCGGTCGGGTTTCCACACCGTCTGGTGATCGGATCGCCCCTGGATTGGATTAACTCCTTAACGGTGTTAACACCTGTGGATACTGTGGATAAGTCGGTGGAAAGCAGACGCGAGTAGGGAACTACACGGTTGTCACTTGTGGAATCCCTGAGGAATACGCGGGTTCCGAGCATCCGATGCTCTCCGGAGCATGTCGGAGTTATCCACAGGTTCGTCGATTTCTCCCGAGTTCCTCCCGAGGTCATCCCCATCCATCCACAAGTTATCCACATGTGCAAAGTGGCATCGATCCGTTCTCTACACGGCGCGTCGCAGGCACACGAAGGGGGCCACAGCGTCCTCGCGGATGCTGTGGCCCCCTTTTCGACCTGGCGAGCCCGGTTCAGCGACGACCGAGCTGCGTGGTGATCTCGGTCACCTGGTTGTAGATGGATCGGCGTTCCTTCATGAGCTCGCTGATCTTCTTGTAGGCGTACATGACGGTCGTGTGGTCGCGGTTGCCGAACAGCTGGCCGATCTTCGGCAGCGACAGGCTGGTGCGCTCACGGCAGAGGTACATGGCGATCTGTCGCGCCGTCGCGATCTGCTGTGACCGACTCGACCCGTAGAGGTCGTCGACGGTGAGCTTGAAGTACTGCGCGGTCGCCGTGATGATGTCGGTCGGCGAGATGATGTTGTCCTCGGCCGTGTCGATGATGTCGCGCAGCACGGTCTGGGCGAGGGAGATGTCGAGCGCCGACCGGTTCAGGCTCGCGAAGGCCGAGACGCGGATCAGTGCACCCTCGAGCTCGCGGATGTTCGAGGAGACCACCGTCGCGATGTATTCGAGCACTTCGTCGGGGATGTGGAGCGCTTCGCTCTGCGCCTTCTTCCGAAGGATCGCGATGCGGGTCTCGAGGTCGGGCGCCTGCACGTCGGTGATCAGACCCCACTCGAAGCGACTGCGCATGCGGTCCTCGAAGCCGGTGAGGTGCTTCGGGGCGACGTCGCTGGTGATCACGACCTGCTTGTTGTGATCGTGAAGCGTGTTGAAGGTGTGGAAGAAGGCTTCCTGCGTCTCCGCACGCCCCTGCAGGAACTGGATGTCGTCGATCAGGAGGATGTCGACGTCGCGGTACCTCGCCTGGAACGCGGCGCCGCGGTTGTTCGCGATCGAGTTGATGAAGTCGTTCGTGAATTCCTCGCTCGAGACGTACCTGACCTTCACCCCTGCGTACAGGGACTGGGCGTAGTCGCCGATCGCATGCAGGAGATGGGTCTTGCCGAGACCGGAGTCTCCGTAGATGAAGAGCGGGTTGTATGCCTTGGCGGGTGCCTCGGCCACGGCGACCGCTGCCGCGTGTGCGAAGCGGTTGGACTGGCCGATCACGAAGTTGTCGAAGGTGTACTTCGGGTTGAGTCGGGACTCGTGCCGCATCGGAGTCGGCTGCTCCATCGGAGACTCGATCCGGATGTTCTCCTGCCGACCGAAGTCGGCGACCGCGATCGGTGCCGTCGGCTGTTCCGCGAGCTCATGGTTCACGACGACCCGGTACGAGGTGACCTCGTCTCCGATGTGCGAGAGAGCCTCCATGATCGGCAGACGGAGGCGCTTGTTGATCTGCGCGGCAGTCAGATCGTTCGGAACCTCGAGATAGAGGGTCGCCGCCATGACACCGGCGGGGACCGCCAGACTGAGGAAGCCCTGCAGCTGAGGCGTCACGCGATCGTCGGCCTCGAGCAGCTCCTGCACCGTGGTCCAGATGGGGACGTCGGGCTGGGCTGATGAGGACATGACGCTCCGGAGCTCGGGGATCGGGGAGGGTTCGGCGACGGGCGTCTCCCTGTGGATAACTTCGGATGCCACGGTAGTCATCGCGGCTGTGATCAGCAACCTGCCCCGGAAAATCGGCGCGCGTGTTGCGCATACGTGCAGGCCACAGGTTGTGGATAATGGCTGTGCGGACCGTGCAGGAGGTCCCATGTCGACGCGCGCAGATTTGCTCTGTGGGCCGTCAGGACGTACCCTTAATCGGTTGACTTATGCCTGAATGGCAGATCCCTATGTCTCCGGTCAAAATGATCCCGGTGGCAGCTTTCCCCGGAGTGATTTCATGAGCAAGCGCACCTTCCAGCCCAACAACCGTCGTCGCGCCAAGAAGCACGGCTTCCGTCTTCGCATGCGTACCCGCGCCGGCCGCGCGATCCTTTCGGCTCGCCGCGCGAAGGGCCGCACCGAGCTCTCCGCGTAAATCGCTGTGCTCGCCCGCCCGTTTCGCCTGACCCGCGGCAGCGACTATCGACTGGTCGTTCGACGTGGATCACGTTGTGGCGGGGCGCGCGTCGTCACTTCGATGCTGACGACGGGCGAGAGCAGAGCCGCGAGGTTCGGATTCATCATCAGCAAGCAGGTGGGTACCGCTGTGGTGCGCAACTCCGTTCGTCGACGCCTCAAGGCAGTCTGCGCGGAAGCGCTCCCGCGAGTTCCTCAGGGCACGGATGTCGTCATCCGTGCCCTTCCTGCGTCCGCGACCGCGACGTACGCAGAGCTGAGCGCCGATGTGAATCGGTGTCTCGGGCGATTGGCCGAGGTGAAGGCATGACCGCGCTGCCGGCGTCGTCGCTCGGGACCGGGCATCTGGAGTCCCGCGATCTGGTCCGCAGCATCCCGCTGATGCCGAGGAACCTCGTTCTCGG
The DNA here is from genome assembly GCF_022627955.1 of Microbacterium sp. C5A9. GTDB lineage: Bacteria > Actinomycetota > Actinomycetes > Actinomycetales > Microbacteriaceae > Microbacterium. The sequence continues at coordinate 157,003 of NZ_JABXGD010000003.1, read as the reverse complement.
GTTCCTGGCCGGCTACCGCAAGCTGATCTCCCCGATGTACGGAGATGTCTGTGCCTACTACCCCTCGTGTTCCGCTTACGCTGTAGGAGCGGTGCAACAGCATGGCGCCGTGCGGGGAACTCTGCTCTCGGCATGGCGCATCCTCCGTTGCAATCCCTGGAGCCACGGCGGCGTCGATGACGTCCGTCCGCACGAACACTTCCGCTATGACCTGACCGCTCACGGTTTCGTCGTCCCTGCCCGAAAGGATTGATCGGTGGGTCTTGACCTCCTGTTCGCCAGCACCACCCCTTCGCCGGCGCCCGCGTCCGGCGGATTCGATCTGCTGGGGACGATCCTCTGGCCGCTGAAGTGGCTGGTCGAGCTCGTGCTCGTCGCCTGGCACTGGCTGCTGACGGCGGTGGGCCTTCCCGCGGCATCCGGTCTCACCTGGGTGCTGTCGATCGTCGGGCTCGTCATCGTGGTGCGCGCCGCTCTGATCCCGCTCTTCGTGAAGCAGATCAAGAGTCAGCGAAAGATGATGGAAATTGCTCCTGAACTGCGAAAAGTTCAGGAGAAGTACCGCGGCAAGAAGGATCAGCTCTCTCGCGAGGCCATGAGCCGCGAGACCATGGCGCTGTACAAGAAGCACGGCACGACGCCGATGTCGAGCTGTCTTCCTCTGCTCGTGCAGATGCCGATCTTCTTCTCGCTCTTCAGCGTTCTGAGCGACGTGACGAAGCACCACGCTGCCGGCATCGGCGGTGTGGGTCTCCTCAACGCCGAGCTCACCGAGCAGTTCTACGACGCGCAGCTGTTCGGTGTCGCATCCCTGCACGAGACCCTCGGCAACGCGGTGGATGCCGGCAACACGACGGCGATCATCATCCTCGTCACGCTCGTCGTGCTCATGATCGCGTCGCAGTTCTTCACTCAGCTGCAGATCATCTCGAAGAACCTGTCGCCCGAGGCCAAGACCGGCCAGGCGTACCAGATGCAGAAGATCATGCTGTACATCCTGCCGCTGGGATTCATCTTCTCGGGCATCTTCTTCCCGCTCGGCGTCGTCGTGTACTGGTTCATCTCGAACCTCTGGACCATGGGACAGCAGTTCCTCGTGATCCGTGAGATGCCCACGCCGGGCTCCGAAGCTGCGAAGGCCCGCGAAGAGCGCCTCGCTCGCAAGGGCAAGGCGATCGATTCCTCGGGCAAGGTCGTTCCGATGGCTGCGTATGAGGCAGAGCAGCAGCGTCTGCTCGAGGAGGCCGAGAAGGCGAAGGCTGAGGCTCCCAAGCGTCAGCAGCCGGTCGGCAAGAAGCGTGCGAAGAAGAAGGGTGGCGGAGCGTGAGCGAGAACCTGACGGAGACCGTCGAGCCCACGGTGGCTCAGCTGGAGAACGAGGGCGACGTCGCGGCGGACTACCTCGAGGAGCTCCTCGACATCGCTGACATCGACGGCGATCTCAACCTCGACGTCCGCCAGGGGCGGGCGTACGTGTCGGTGGAGGCAGAGGGTGATGGCCTCTCGCTGCTGTCAGCACCTGACACGGTTCAGGCGCTGCAGGAGCTCACCCGTCTCGCAGTGCAGAACAAAACCGGCTCGTTCTCGCGTCTGATCCTCGATATCGGCGGATCGCGTGACACGCGGCGTCGCCAGCTCGAGACGCTGGTCAATGCCGCGGCCGCGAAGCTCGACGACGGTGCATCGCAGGCTTCACTGCCCGCCATGTCGAGCTACGAGCGAAAGCTTGTCCACGATATCGCCGCTGATCAGGGACTTGTCTCTGAATCGTATGGTGAGGGCGCAGACCGTCACACGGTTCTCCGCCGTCGCTGATGCCGCAGCCGAGTCGTCGAGTGTGGATGTCGTCATGACCGGTGCCGTGGAGGCAGAGCCTGCCGTCGCAGCAGAGATGTTCGGCGACCGCATCGAGCTCGCACGCCAGTTCGCTGCTGCTCTCGCGACCCACGGGGAGGAGCGCGGCCTGATCGGCCCGCTCGAACTTCCGCGACTCTGGACTCGGCACATTCTGAACAGTGCGATCGCTGCACCGCTCTTCAGTGGCTCGGTCGCAGACATCGGCTCGGGGGCCGGGTTGCCCGGCATCGTGCTCGCGATCGTGCGCCCGGATGCGCAGTTCACGCTCGTCGAGCCCATGGAGCGACGAGTCACCTGGCTCAACGAGCAGGTGACTGCGCTCGGCCTGTCGAACGTCGAGGTGCTTCGCGCACGCGCAGAAGAGGTGCCGGCCACAGGCGGTTTCGATGTGGTGACCGCGCGCGCCGTGAGTGCGCTGCGGACTCTGATTCCTCTCACCGCTCCGCTCGTGCGTGACGGTGGAGAGCTCACTCTGCTCAAGGGAATGAATGTGTCGAACGAGATCGACGCAGCGCAGAAGCAGATCAAGAAGTTCCGACTGTCGGACGTGCGTGTCGAAGTGCTCGGTGAGGGTGTACTCACCGAGACCACGCGTGTGCTTCGCGCCCGCGTGCGCTGAGCGCTGCCGCAGCACGCGGCCGCAACACACACGCTTCGGTGACTTCGTTGCGCCTGGTGATGTGTCGATGTTTCACGTGAAACGGTGCGAACAGTGGTGTTGTGGAGACGCCGACAGGCTGGGTCATGACGGTGTGCCTGTCGGCTGTTTGCGTCGAAGTGCTCGGCGCGTAGGTTCTCGCCACGGCTGAGTAGTGAGAGATTCGCGTCAGCGTGGGCGGAGGACGCGCGCAGGCAGACGCTCCTTCAAGGGAGGAGCACCTGTGGTGGCATAGCCGTGCGCAGGGGAGTGCCGCCGTTTCACGTGAAACGGGTGATCTTTCGCGCCATGGCGAGCGGGATGCGCGGATCATGGCGGTCTGCGGGTTGCATCGGTGCGTCGATCCATATCGCGAGGACCAGTCTGCCGTGACGGAGCGCCTATCTGTGTGCGTGAGCCTGTATCCTCGTGCCGTCGTGCAACAGTGTCCCGGTCGTTGGCGGGCGGGCGTTTGGGGCGGGCGGCAATGACGCCGTCTCATCCTTTGGTGCGTCGATGTTTCACGTGAAACGGTGGATGTGCAGGGATGGAGACGTCGACTGCGTAGACCGTGAAGGTCTGGACGGCGTTTGCGCGCATCGAAGTGGCCGTGGTGGGCTGTTCCGCCGGTAGGGCGTTCGGGTTTGTGTGTGAGTCGATGTCCATGATTCCGGGTGGTGAGGTTCTGCCGCTGGAGGCGGATCACTCAATGACGGCTTCTGGTGCTGTCGAGGGTCGATGTTTCACGTGAAACGTCGCGAGGCGGCGATCGGTGGCGACGCAACCGAGTTGCCTGCGGCGCTCGTAGCGGGATGGGAGCAAGTGCCAGTACTCGGCATAGACGGATGGACCGGACATCGATGTGGATGTTTCACGTGGAACAATCGTGTGGGCGTGTGGGCGTGTGGGCGTGTGGGCGTGTGGGCGTGTGGGTCGACGACTGGTCGTTGCGCAGCTGGTGCTGGTGGGATCCGTGAGTTCTTGCCGGTCTAGGGCGTGATCCTGCACCGCGGAACACGTGCAGTCATCGCGAGAGGTGCGTGGTCCTGAGTCCGTGCTGCACGCAGAGAGCGGCATGCTCCTGTGTTGGCCTGCCGCAGGAGACGCAGTCGACCGTCGGCCTGTGAGGTTAGGGGGGAGTGGCGACGGTCGCGACTCCCCTGAGCGTAGGACCCTCTGGTGATCATCCCGCGCTGGGCGTCGAGTCGATGGTCACAGTCAGGCGCGAGCTGTCGTGGGTGGAGTCCCCTACTCGTTTGCCATACTGAGATTGCTCGAAAGGCTGCATGTCGTACGACTGCTGCAGATCGTGTGGCTCGGCAGTTGCTGTCAGTCGACGAGACGCGGGCTCCCGAGACGTCGTCAGTAGTCGCAACCCGACGGGATGTTCCCGCCGCGCGTTCTGACAGAGCATGAAGAAAAGAAACCCCGGGATCATGACAGTTTCTGATGGGATCACGGCGATGCCTGGAGTGCGAGATGTTTCACGTGAAACACCCGCTAGCTCCCATGGTGTTCGTGCTGTGCGCGCATAGCCAGGACGGGCCGACGAATCTCAGGCGCCGCTTGACGGCCTCACTCGTTGTTTCACGTGAAACAGTGAGCGGCACTACACGGGATCTGCCGTAGGGGAGGAGAATCCACCAGCACCAGCACCAGCACCAGCACCAGCACCAGCACCAGGAGCAGGACCAGGACCAGGACCAGGGCCAGGACCAGGGCCAGGACCAGGACCAGGACCAGGGCCAGGACCAGGAGCAGGACCAGGAGCAGGACCAGGACCAGCGTCCGCCTTGAGTCACGATGGGATCGGTCCAACGTGCTATATGACGATGTAGAGGTTCACGACCGTGGAACCGGACGCCGCGTCCACCTGCTACTGACAGGAGCGGGACGCAGGTCCGACGTCGCGACGGAGATGTTTCACGTGAAACTACGCGCGTGAGCTGACAGTGTTCACGTCCGCGGAGAAACCAGAAGTCCCCGGATCGCGCAACACACACTTCTTGCGCTCGACGGATCGATTCGGCGCTTCGCGAGGATGATCTGACGCAAACCTCGCAACGCTCTCTCAGATCGATTCTCTGCGGGTTGAGGGCCAATTTAGGCTTTCTGGCACTGGGGTACCCAGGAGTGGGTGGAAATTCTCCTCGTCCGCGGTCATGTTCCCCGAGGTTGCTTGTCGTGTGAATCGAAGCGCTCGACACCGAGGCGCGTGTGCCGATCACGGGGGAGTGGCGAGCGCACTCGCCCTCGGGTGTGTGCGAGGTTCGCCGAGTCGGAATCCTTGCGACCGACATGACACGGCGACGGGCGTGGACCCGTCGAAGCGCGGGTGCCCCGAGACGATCTCGAGCGGTCGGCGGGGTCGAGGTGACGCGACCATCTGCGACACCGTATCTCACCAGTCGGAGTTGCGCCCGACGTTCCATCACCGACCCTGGGTGAGCGCTTCGATCGACGCGCGGCTCCGCCGCATCGACGAACGAACTGACAGATCCCTGCAGAGGGTCAGCAGCCACGCGGGGTCAGGTCACCGAGGACAGAAGATCCCCGGCGCCCACTCGGGCGCGACGGGGCGCCTGGCATCGACCGACCCATCGGGGCGCGGTCGGGGAGGACGATTCACAGAACCCACGTACCGCTACGAGCGTGCTTCACGTGAAACACTGCCAGGAGGTGCAGGGATCCTCGCCCATCGGGCCACACGCACGCACATGGAACAGAGGTGGCGCGGACACGTACTTCCCGCGATCCTGGTGCTCTCTCATTCCCCAACCATGTGCACGGGCGAGGAAGGTCGGCCTCAGCGATTAGAGTGGAACACGGCCCCGAAAGGAGTGGATGTTTCACGTGAAACAGTCCGACAAGGCAACACCGAAGGATTCTTTCGGGATGGATACGCCACTCGCGCGCGAGATCGCCGACCTGTCCGCGCGACGCCGGGTGCTCGACTCAGTGAAGGTCGAGCTCACGGGGGAGACCCGGATCCTCACCGTCTCGAACCAGAAGGGCGGTGTCGGCAAGACAACCAGTGCGGTCAACATCGCCGCAGCGCTCTCCGGACTCGGTGCGAAGGTCCTGGTCATCGACCTCGACCCGCAGGGCAATGCATCCACCGCCCTGGGGGTTCCGCACAGCGGCGATATCCCGAGCGTCTACGACGTGCTCATCGACGAAACCCCGCTTGCTGACATCGTGCAGGCGAGCCCCGAGGATGAGAACCTGTTCTGCGCTCCCAGCACGATTCACCTCGCCGGCGCGGAGATCGAGCTCGTCGCCCAGGTGGCACGCGAGCACCGCCTGCGCCGCGCACTCCAGGACTACCTCGCGACGAATCCCATGGACTTCGTCATCATCGACTGCCCGCCATCGCTCGGTCTCCTGACGATCAACGCCTTCACCGCAGCCGACGAGGTGTTCATCCCGATCCAGTGCGAGTACTACGCGTTGGAGGGCCTGAGCCAGCTGCTCGGCAGTATTCAGATGATCCAGAAGCATCTGAACCCCGACCTCCACCTGTCGACCATTCTGCTGACCATGTTCGACGGTCGCACCCGTCTCGCTCAGCAGGTGGCGGATGAGGTTCGCACCCACTTCCCGGACCAGGTGCTCGACACCGTCATCCCGCGATCTGTGCGGGTGTCGGAGGCACCGAGTTTCGGTCAGACCGTGATCGCCTACGATGGGCAATCGGCCGGCGCCGTCGCGTACCGCGAAGCAGCCGTCGAGATCGCGTCGCGGACAGCGACGCAGAGCAAGGAGAAATGATGGCGAAGCGCACTGGACTGGGCCGGGGGATCGGAGCCCTCATTCCCACCGCTGATCAGGCTGAACGCCCGGTCGATGTGTTCTTCCCCGGCGCGAGTCTGCGGCCGTCGACCGACCAGACGGCAACGGTGGCGGAAGAGGTTCCTGAGCTCGAGGTCGTGCCGGGTATCCACCTCATCCAGATCGATCCGCAGAAGATCGTCCCCAACCCCCGCCAGCCGCGAACGCACTTCAATCCGGAAGATCTCGCGGAGCTCGTGCACAGCGTGCGGGAGTTCGGCGTGCTGCAGCCCGTGGTCGTGCGGAAGAACTCCGAGGGTGACTACGAGCTCATCATGGGTGAGCGGCGCACCCGCGCTGCTCGCGAAGCCGGGCTCGACGCGATCCCCGCGGTGGTGCGGGAGACCGCGGATGAAGACCTCCTTCGCGACGCCCTGCTGGAGAACCTCCACCGGTCCGAGCTCAACCCCTTGGAGGAGGCATCGGCCTACCAGCAGCTCCTCGAGGACTTCGGGATCACTCAGGAAGAGCTCGCCACGCGGATCGGTCGTTCGCGCCCGCAGATCAGCAACACGATCCGTCTGCTCAAGCTGCCCGTGCCCGTGCAGCAGCGGGTCGCAGCAGGCGTGCTCAGCGCCGGTCACGCCCGCGCGATCCTGAGCCTGGACACCCCGGAGGCGATGCAGCGACTCGCCGACAAGGTGGTCAACGAGGACCTCTCGGTGCGCGCGACCGAGGTCGCCGCCAAGAGCCAGCCGTCGACGTCGAGCAGCCGCACGGCGAAGCCCACACCGGGCTCGCGTCGCGCATACCTCGACGAGGTCGCCGGCAACCTCGGCGACCGCCTGAACACGCGGGTCAAGGTGTCGCTCGGAGCCCGCAAGGGCCAGGTGATCATCGACTTCGCATCGATTCAGGACCTGAACCGCATTCTCGGCGAACTCGGCGAATCCGGCTTCGGCCCGGCGTGATCACCGCCTAGAAGACCGGTATTCCCCTAGACTCGCGTGGTCACCACGATGAGGGGGAGTCATGTCCACGTCACAGCCCACGCCGGCTATTCAACGGAAGGTGATCGCGGTCAGCATCGCCGCGGCACTCGGAGGATTCCTCTTCGGCTTCGACACCGCCGTGATCAACGGTGCGGTCGATGCCCTGGCCGGTGATGTCTCGGGCTTCGACCTGGGTGTCGGTCTCAAGGGCTTCGCCGTCTCCTCCGCCCTGATCGGCTGCGCGGTCGGAGCCTGGTTCGCCGGTCCCATCGCGAACAAGCGCGGTCGCATCCCCGTGATGGTGGTGGCCGCAGCGATGTTCTTCATCTCCGCCATCGGGTCAGGTCTCGCCTTCAGCGTCGTCGATCTCATCATCTGGCGTGTGATCGGCGGGCTCGGCGTGGGAGCCGCATCCGTCATCGCCCCCGCCTACATCGCGGAGGTGTCACCCGCCGCGGTGCGAGGCAGGCTGGGGTCCCTGCAGCAGCTCGCGATCGTCACGGGTATCTTCGCCGCACTGCTCTCCGACGCGCTGCTGGCAGGCATCGCGGGGGAGGCTGATCAGCCGCTGTGGGGCCTGACGGCCTGGCGGTGGATGTTCATGGTGGCCGCGATCCCCGCGCTCGTCTACGGGCTCGTCTCGCTCCGCCTGCCGGAATCGCCACGCTATCTCGTGCGCAAGGGCGACCTGAAGCGTGCCTCGGAGGTGCTGACCACCGTCACCGGCACGCTCGACGTCGACGCCAAGATCAAGGAGATCACCGGAACGATCGACACGGAGCGCAAGGAGTCGCTGCGCGACCTGCGTGGCAGCCGCCTGGGCCTCAAGCCGATCGTGTGGGTCGGCATCCTGCTGTCCGTCTTCCAGCAGTTCGTCGGCATCAACGTCATCTTCTACTACTCGACCACGCTGTGGCAGTCGGTGGGCTTCGATGAATCCAGTGCGCTGCTGACTTCGGTCATCACCTCTGTGACGAACATCGTGGTGACGATCATCGCGATCCTCCTGGTCGACAAGGTGGGGCGGCGCGTCATGCTCCTGGTGGGCTCCGTCGGCATGACGGTCACCCTCGGTCTGATGGCCCTCGCGTTCTCGTTCGGTACGCTCGACGCGTCGGGCACGGCCACCCTGCCCGACCCCTGGGCCACCGTCGCACTCGTCTGCGCGAACGGCTTCGTCGTCTTCTTCGGGGCGACGTGGGGACCGCTCGTCTGGGTTCTTCTCGGAGAGATCTTCCCGAACTCCATCCGCGCCGGAGCCCTCGCGGTCGCCGCGGCCGCGCAGTGGGCGGCGAACTTCTTCATCTCGACGACCTTCCCGGTGTTCGCCGAGATCGGCCTCACGTTCGCCTACGGCTTCTACGCGTTCTTCGCGCTGCTGTCGTTCTTCTTCGTCTACTTCAAGGTGCCCGAGACCAAGGGCAAGGAGCTCGAGGAGATGACGGACGAGCTGAAGGTGGAGCGCCGAGGCACCCGCAAGGCGACGTAGGCTGGAAGCATGACCGAGTCCGTTCCCCGCCGTGCCAGCCTCGAAGTGCTGCGCGCAGAGGCCTCGGACGAACTCGCCGTGCTGATTCAGGAGCGACTGCTCGGGGGAGAGGATCCCTGGGAGTTCATGGAAGAGCTGCCGAGCGTCGATGAGCTCGTCGTCTATCTGCTGCGCGCCGACAACATCACCGCCAACGACGGCGTGCGCCCCAGCGCCGCACGCCACTACCGCGTGCTGCGCCAGATCGCGCTCGAGTACCCCGAGCTGACGCCCGCCGTCTGGGGACTGCTCGACGAGAAGCAGCGGCACCGCCGCTGGGACCCGACGGTCGCAGACGCGAACTGAGTCGGGCCGCTCGGGTGCTCGTCGACTACGACCCGTCGTGGCCTGCACTCTTCGAGCAGCTCGCCCTGGAGCTCCGAGCCCACGGTGACACGACGTGGACCATCGAGCACATCGGATCGACCGCTGTCTCGGGAATGCGCGCGAAGCCGATCATCGACCTGGCGGTCAGGATCACCGATCTCGCCGATCTGGAGCGCCGCAGGACCGCGCTGGAGACGAGGGGATGGCACGTCGGCAGTGCGGTCAGATCGCACCCCGTGATGATCCTCACCGACGGTGAGCACCGTGTCGCCATCGCGCACTTCTTCACCGTCTCAGAATGGGAGACCGTCAATCAGCGGATCCTGCGCGACTGGCTGCGCGCCCACGCCGACGATGCCGCGCTCTATGAACGGGCGAAGGATGCTGCCGCCCGAGCGGCCGGTGAGGGCACCGCCGGATACAACGCGGCCAAGACCCCGGTGATCCAGGAGATCGTCGATCGCGCACGGGCGGCACGCGGGCTCGCATCCGTTCCCGTCTCAGACAAGAGCTGATCGTCGCCACTCGGACGGGCTCGGCGGATGCTCCTGACCGCGGGGTGGGATAGTGCGGAGGGAAGCAGAAAGGGCCGCCACCCCCGAAGAGGTGGCGGCCCTGAAAGAGCCTGATCAGCCGATGAAAGCGGCGAGGTCCTGCTCGAGGGCCGGCTTCGGCTTGGCGCCGATGATGGTCGTCTTGACCTCACCGCCCTGGAACACCTTCATCGCCGGGATCGACGTGATCTGGTACTGCATCGCCAGCTGCGGGTTCTCGTCCACGTTCAGCTTAAGGATGGTGATCTTGTCGGGGTTGTCGGCCTGGATCTGGTCCAGCACCGGTGCGACCATACGACACGGTCCGCACCACTCGGCCCAGAAGTCCACGAGGACGGGACCCTCGGCCTGCAGAACGTCCTGCTCCCAGGTCGCCTGGCTCGTAGCCTTTGCACTCATCAGAGTTTCTCCTTGTTCGAGGTACGCCTGCTACAACAGCCGGCGCATGGAATGTGTTCCCGGACGTCAGCCGACGATGATCTCGGCGGCCTCGGCAGCCGGGAACTCGACCGACGCGTCATCGAAATCCGCGAGGAAGTGCTCCGCGTCGAGAGCCGCGACCGTGCCGGATCCCGCAGCGGTGATCGCCTGACGGTAGGTGGGGTCGATCACGTCACCGGCGGCGAAGACGCCGGGCTCGGAGGTCTTCGACGAGCGGCCGTCGACCCAGATCGTGCCCTCGGCCGTGAGGTCGAGCTTCTCGTGCACGAGGTGCGTGCGCGGGTCGTTGCCGATCGCGATGAACAGTCCGTCGAGGGAGAGATCGCTGAGCGTACCGTCGACCGTGTTTCGCAGCTGCACGCCCGAGACCGAGTCGCCACCGAGGATCTCGGTGACCTCGCTGTTCCACACGAACTCGATCTTCTCGTTCGCGAAGGCACGCTCCTGCATGATCTTCGACGCGCGCAGCGAGTCCTTGCGGTGGATGACGTAGACCTTGTCCGCGAAGCGCGTGAGGAAGGTCGCCTCCTCCATGGCCGAGTCGCCGCCGCCGACGACCGCGATCGTCTTCTCGCGGAAGAAGAAGCCGTCGCACGTGGCGCACCACGAGACGCCGTACCCCGAGAGGCGCTCTTCGCCCTCGATGCCGAGCTTGCGGTAGGCGGAGCCCGTCGCGTAGATCAGCGCCCGGGTCTCGTGCACCGCACCGCTGCCGAGCGTGACGGTCTTGACGGGGCCCGCGAGGTCGAGCTCGGTGACGTCGTCGTAGACGACCTCGGTGCCGAACTTCTCCGCCTGCTCCTGGAACTTCGCCATGAGCTCGGGGCCCTGGATGCCCTCGGGGAATCCGGGGTAGTTCTCGACCTCGGTGGTGTTCATCAGCTCTCCGCCGACCTCGACAGAGCTGGCGATGAGCAGCGGCTTGAGGTTCGCGCGCGCCGCGTAGATGGCGGCGGTGAATCCGGCGGGGCCGGAGCCGATGATGATGACCTGACGCATGTGCTCTCCGTGATCGGGGTGACGCCGAGAATCCCTGCGGCGTTCGAGTGCTTCAACCAATGGTAACCGCGGGGAATTCCCGCGCGAGGGGCGTCATCGCCCGGGCAGGAATCGTCGCAGCATCGATCGTGCGACCGTGAGCTCCGGAGCCCGCAGCAGGGCGAGGATGCCGACGTAGACGACCACCACGGCCGCGCCGATGATGCACGTGCCGAGCGCTCCCTGGATCTTGTCGGCGGTCGTCCATCCGTCGGGTCCGCCGAGGAGCAGGAACACCCCCCAGCCCGCGAAGCCCGCGGGGACGGCGGCGACGGCGAAGCGGAGGACGGCGGCCATCCACGTGCGGATCTGCAGTCCGCCGATCTTGCGGTGCAGCAGCCAGACGGCGATGACGGTCTGGATGGTGCTGGCGATCGACTGACCGAGCGCGATGGTGGCCGCCAGGGAGGTGATCGCGATGACGTCGGCGGCGAGCAGCCACTGCGCGACGAACGCGCTGACCACGACGAGGGCGCACTGGAAGAGCGTGAACCAGAACGGCGTGCGGGTGTCGCCGTAGGCGTAGAAGGTGCGTTGCACGATGAACAGGATGGTCAACGGCACGAGGCACACGAGGAAGCAGACCAGCACGAGCGCGGCCTCTGACGCATCGGACGCCGCATTCGTGAACACCCGCGACGCGGGGATCGCGGCTGCGGCGACTGCGGCGACGGCGGCGGCGATGAAGAAGAGCAGGGTGCGGATGCTCTGCGCGATGTCCGCGCGCACCTCGGCGTCGCGACCGGCGGCCGCGTGCTCGCTGATCTGGGTGAAGTAGGGGGTGCCGATGGACAGCACGATGATCGAGTACGGCAGCATGAAGATCAGCCACGCGTACTGGAACGTCGCGACCGAGGCACCCTGCCCCGAGGCGTCGATGAGGATCTGCGTCTGGACGAGGCCAGCGATCAGGCTCGCGAGCGCCATGAGGAACGTCCAGCCGGCGAGCTTTCCGACGGCGCCCAGACCCACACCGCGCCAGCGGAAGTCGGGTCGGAGCGCGAGTCCGGTCCGGCGCCAGAAGATGAGCAGGATCGCCGCCTGGATCACGATGCCGAGCGTCGCCGTGCCGCCGAGGGCGGCGATCATGCCGGGCGTCCAGTCGTCGATGCGGGTGAGCGGTCCTCCGAAGAGCGCGCCGACGATCAGGAACCCGATGATCGAGACGACGTTGTTGACGACGGGGGCCCACGTGAAGGGACCGAAGATGCGGCGGGCGTTCAGCGCCTCGCCGAGCAGCGCGTACAGCCCGTAGAAGAGGATCTGCGGCATGCACCAGTACGCGAAGGCGGTGGCGAGGGCGAGGAACTCCGGAGACCCCTTGGCGCCCGCGTAGAGGCTCACGAGCCAGGGAGAGGCGACGGTGGCCACGCCCGTGATGATCACGAGCACGACGGTGCCGAGGGTGAAGAGCTTGGAAATGAACGCGTTGCCGCCGTCGGCATCGGCGGCGGCCTTGACGATCTGCGGGATGATGACCGCGGTCAGCACGCCGACCGAGATCAGCGAGAACACGTTGTTGGGCAGCTGGTTGGCGATCGCGAACGCATCGGCCGCACCCGCACCGACCGAGCCGATCACGCCGACGAGCACGATCGTCCGCAGCAGACCCGTGACGCGGGAGATGAGCGTTCCTGCGCCGATCAGTGCGCTGGCGCGCCCGAGACTACTCATTCGACTCCTTGTGCGGGGCGGGGGCCGCCTCGGCATCGTGCGATCCGTCGGTGTCGGCCTCTGCCTCAGCCTCTGCCTCAGCCTCTGCCTCTGCCTCTGCGACTGCATCGAGGTCGGCCTCCGCATCGGCGATCTCCGCCGCCTCGCGACGTTTGCGCGTGACGGTGCGGATGATGCCCAGTCCGAGCAACAGCACGATGAGGCCGCCGAACACCGCGAGGCCGATGGTCTCCCATTCGGCGCGCACGGCGACGCGCACGGTCTCGGGCTGACTGATCGGCACGCCGGTCGGGCTCGAGAGTTCGAGGCGCAGACTCACCTCGCCGCTGCCCACGCGTGCTGAGACCGGTACCTTGACGCGCGCTGTGGTTCCCGCCTGCACCACCCACGGGGTGACGGGCTCGACGTCGAGGCGCGCGTCGCTCGGATAGACCGAGAGGCGGATGTTGACCGGCCACGGCAGGTCGTTGCGCACCGAGAACGGCAGGTCGGCATTCGCCGAGAGCAGCTGGATCGTGCTCGCGGGGGGAATGTCGACCGCGTCGAGGGTGTCCTGCGTGGCGTCGTGCACGGAGGCGACGGCCGTGGCGAAGGCGTTGTCGCTGAGACCGACCCCGGTCGCTCGCAGGATCTGGATGCGCTTGGGGCTCAGCAGCACCTGCGGGTCGTCGAGGATCGTCGCGAACTGCGTGAGCGTGGGCTCGCTGTCGAGCATCGTGCGCAGCGATGCCGCGCGGGCGTCGTCGGCCTCGCTCGTGAGCGTCGAGGGGGCTGCCGGAGACGCCTCGAGCGCGCCGAGACCGAAGCCGAGGGAGTCGACGGCCGTGATGCTCTCTCGGAGAGCATCATCCGATCGGGTCTCATCACGGTCGAGCGCGACGAGCAGAGGGGCGAAGCCGTTCGAGTGACCCGACAGATAGAGATGAGCGTTCGCCTCGGCGAGTGAACTCTGTCGCGTGGCCTGATCGTCTTCTCCTGCTGCGTCGGACAGCGCCTCGGAGGCTGCCGCATCGGAGAGGAGGACGTCGTGTCCGTCGATCGTCGCCCGCGCTCCGACCGCAGCGGCGACGGACGTCGAGGAGAGGACGGTCGTCGCACGGCCGTCGAGGTAGCTCGCGAAGGTGCTGAGATTCTCGGTCGAGACGTCGCTGCGCGGCCACAGGATGCCGGGGACCGCCTTGTCGACCGCGGTGAGCTGCTCATCGGTGGGCAGCACCGGTCCGTCGGTCGGCGTGGGGCTCGGGGTCGCCGTGGCATCCGGTCCGCCCGGTCCGGTGGGAGCCGAGGTGAAGTTGCCGGGGGTGAGGAAGGGTGAGAGGGTCGTGGGCTGCAGAAGCTCCGGCAGCCCGGCCTGCGCCTGCGCCTGGGCGTCGGCATCGCCGAACTGCAGGGCGAAGCGCTCGTTGGGGAGCTCGTCGAGCTGCACGAGCCAGTCGCGCGCGGTCTCGGGGGCTGACGAGCCGAGAACCCTGATCGCCGCCGGGATCGCGGGATCGATCGCGAGGATGGCGGAGGTGCCGGCGACGCCCTCGAGCACCGCCGTGAGATCGCCGTCGGTGCCCGTGAGCGTGGCGAGCTCATCGGCGGTGAGCAGAGCTCCGCTCGCCGGGGTCGCGGTGATCGGCACCATGACGGCGACAGGCGAGGCGGCGACGTCGGCGACGATGAGCACGGAGGCCGAGGTGACGACACCTGAGCCGCCGGACTGGGCACCGTCGGACTGCGCACCGCTCAGGCTCGCGCGCAGCGGATAGACGCCGGGCGCGAGATCGGCGAGTGCTTCGGGAGGGATGAACAGGCTCGACGTCACGGTGCCCTCGGGATCGACCGGTGCCGTGGTGTCGGCGCCGATCTCGTCGAATGATCCGGATGCCTCATCATCGGACAGCCACGCGTCGACGGCGGCATCGTCGGCGAGCGGCGTGCGGCTCACCTCGAGGACGACGCGGCCGGACGACAGTCTGGTCGTCGACTCGTTCTGCACCGTGAGCGATGCGGTCGTCGCGCTGCCGGGGGCGACGGTGCCGTGCACCCCTGCGGCGACATGCAGCGCGACCGTGGTCTCGTCATCGGAATCCGTGGCGCCGGCGGCGCTCGATGCGGCCAGACCACACGACGAGAGGGCGATCGCGAGGACGACGGAACCGCGTGCCAGGCGATGCAGGCGCGCGCGGAGGCCGAAGTCGGGGGTGGTCGCGGTCATGGAAGTCTTCCTCGAACGCCGGGTGTCCAGGCTGCTCGTGAGTGCTGACCTTGTGATTCTAGGCGTGCGCCCGCGGGAGAACGCTGAAGGCGCGTAGAGTGACGGCCGTGTCCGACACCCCCGCACCCGTTCCCGACCCGATCCTGAGCACCGCGCTCGCCGCCGATCTCGACGCGGCGGACTTCCGTTCCGAGCCCCTGCGTCGACTCTGGGGCGACGAGGCCGACGACGCGCTCGCGCGCGGCATGCGCGAGCCGATCCTGCGCGCGATCGCGGGAGACCAGAGCGTTCTCGCCACGCTCGGGCGGCTGCTGGTGCTCGGCATGGGGCAGCCGGCGGATGCCGTCGCCGAGGCGCTGCCGCGTCTCGGAGTGCCGGGTCTGGTCGCTCTGGGACTCGCCCGTGTCGAGGGCGACACGGTCGTGCCGGTGGCCCTGTTGCGCCCGCAGTCGTTCGTCGACGCCGAGGGCATCGGCGAGTGGTGGATCGCCAGCGATCTCGACGAGGTCGCCCTCGACGGCGCGCTTCCCGCCGACCACGTTCTCGGTGTGGGCGGTGCCTCCCGCACGCTGGCCGAGATCATCATGCCGATCGAGGTCGATCGTGCGCTCGACCTCGGCACCGGATGCGGCATCCAGGCGCTCCTCGTGGCTCGGCATGCCGGGGTGGTCGTGGCGACGGACATCTCCGCTCGCGCCCTCGCGTACGCCGAACTCAACGCGCAGATCAACGGCGTCTCGAACATCGACTTCCGCCTGGGCAGCATGTTCGAGCCGGTCGCCGGTGAGGCCTTCGACCTGATCGTCTCGAACCCGCCCTTCGTCATCACCCCTCGGGTCGACGGCGTGCCCGAGTACGAGTACCGCGACGGGGGACTGGTCGGCGATGCCCTCGTCGAGCAGTTCCTGCGCACAGCGCCCGACTTCCTCACCCGAGGCGGCGCCGCCCAGCTGCTGGGCAACTGGGAGTCCCGCGGCGGACAGGCCGCACTCGAGGGCAGGGCGGGCCTGGACCGCCTCTCCTCCTGGGTTCCTGCGGACCTCGATCTGTGGGTCGTGCAGCGCGAGGAGCTGTCGCCGCTCGCGTACGCCGAGCTCTGGATCCGCGACGGCGGCACCACCCCGCGGGATGCCGCGTTCACGCCTCTGCTGACGGCCTGGCTCGACGACTTCGATGCCCGAGGTGTCAGCGCGGTCGGCTTCGGGTACATCCTGGTGCGGCGTCCGCCTGAGGCATCCGCATCCGCATCCGCTCCCGCGCTCCGTCGTGTCGAGCGGGTGACGCAGCCCGTGTCGAACGTGGGCGGAGCACTGCGCGCGGGACTCGCGGCGCACGACGCGTTGGCAGGGGGACTGCCCACCACTCTCGTCACCTCGGCCGACGTCACCGAAGCCAGACACCTTCTTCCCGGCAACGACGATCCCAGCATCATCGAACTGCGCCAGGGCGGAGGCTTCGCCCGCACGATCTCAGTGGACCCTGCGCTCGCCGCGCTGGTCGGAGCCTGCGACGGAGAGCTGACCGTGATGCAGATCGCTGCGGCCCTCGCCGACCTCTTCGAGGTGCCGTTCGCCGACCTGTGGGCGAGCCTCGAGCCGCGCATCCGCCAGCTCGTGATCGACGGATTCATGCACGCGGCGGAATAGCCGACGACATTCATGCGTTCGAATACACCATGAAGGCTTTCGGATTCCTGTCGTTCGGTCACTATGCCGACGTCCACGGCTCGGCGACCCGCACCGCCGGAGACATGCTGAAGCAGACCATCGAGATCGCCGAAGGCGCCGATGAGATCGGCGTGAACGGCGCGTACGTGCGTGTGCACCACTGGGCGCGTCAGGCGGCGTCTCCGATGCCCCTGCTCTCGGCGATGGCCGCGCGCACGACGCGCATCGAGGTCGGCACCGGTGTGATCGACATGCGGTACGAGAACCCGTTCCAGTTCGCGGAAGAGGCGGCGGCGCTCGACCTGATCGCCGACGGCCGCATCGCCCTCGGCGTGAGCCGTGGTTCACCCGAGACCGCTCTGCGCGGCTACGAGACCTTCGGCTTCCATGACGAGGAGGACCCCGAGCGCGGCGGTGTGCTCGCCCGCGAGAAGTTCGACCTCTTCCTGCGTGCGATCGACGGCGAGGGCATCGCCCCGGGCGACCCTCGCATGGTCGGTGCCGGACGGTACCTCGCCATCGAGCCGCAGTCGCCGACGCTGCGCGACCACATCTGGTGGGGTTCGGGCTCGCGCTCGACCGCAGAGGAGACCGGACGCAAGGGGCTCAACATGATGAGCTCGACGCTGCTCACCGAGGCGACAGGCGTGCCGTTCCACCAACTGCAGCGCGAGCAGATCGACCTGTACCGCGCCGCGTACAAGGCGGCAGGTCACACCGGCACTCCCCGGGTCTCGGTCAGCCGCAGCGTGTTCCCGCTGGTCTCCGACATGGACCGCGCCTACTTCGGGCTGCGCAGCGAGGAGAACGGCGACCAGGTCGGCATCATCGACGGGTTCCGCTCGACATTCGGCAAGACGTACGCCGCCGAGCCCGACGTGCTCGTCAGGCAGCTGCTCGCCGACGAGGCGGTCATGGCGGCGGACACGCTCATGCTGACGATCCCGAACCAGCTCGGCCCGGAGTACAACCTGCACGTGCTCGACGCGTTCGCGAAGTACGTCGCCCCCGAGCTGGGATGGAAGCCCAACACGGAAGGGCCCGTACAGGGCGACCCGGTGTGATGTCCGTGCATCACCACGCCGCCTGCTGACCTCGGGCCGTATCGAGGGGAGACGGATGGTGGACCCGGTCAGCGCAGGGCGCGGCATCCACCCTCGCCAGGGCCGCAGTATGCCGGTACTCTGACCGCATGCGTGTGCAGAAGACCGGAGTTCTGACAGCAGTGATCGTCGCGTTCGCCGTGGTCATGGGGGCGATCCCGGCCGCAGCGGCGACCACCACGGCGTGGGCGAGCTGGCAGCCGCTGGCCGGTTCCGCCGGTGCGTACACCTCGAGCGTGCAGATCGCGGCGAATCCCGCGATCACCGCCTCCATCTCGAGCGATTCGCGAGGCGGACAGGTGGGGCTCGTCTCGGGAGCCAGCACCTGGCTCGCCGAGGGCACCCCCGTGGGAGCGAAGTACGGCAGCAGCCAGAACCAGCAGTATCTGAACCTGCGCCCGAAGGCCGACAACTCGACGAGTCCGTCGACGACCACCTACTCCTTCGCATCGCCGACGCCCACCTCGGGATGGACGTTCGTCGTCGGCGACATCGACGCGGATGCTGTGCGCATCGAGGCCACCGGTCCCGACGGGCAGGCCCTCACCGCCGAGCAGATCGGCTTCCGCGGCGGATTCAACTACTGCGCGCCCGGCACGGCGGGCAAGCCCTCGTGCACCGGCAGCGCAGACGACGTCCCGAGCTGGGATGCCGGCACGCTGACCCTCACCGGCAACGCCGGAGCCGTCGACACGAGCGGCTCCGCGGCGTGGTTCGAGCCGGCGGCGCCGATCAGCACTCTCTCCCTCATCTTCATCCGCCGTTCCGGCTTCCCCGTGTACCAGACGTGGTTCGCCTCGATCGCTCGGGACATCACCGGAGCGGTCGTCGACCAGACGACCGGACCGCTCCAGGGAGTCGAGCTGACTCTCGTCGACGGCAACGGCGCGGTGGTCGGCACGACCACCACCGGAGCCGACGGCTCCTATGCGTTCCCCGGCTTCGTCGCCACCGACGGCTACACGGTCCGCGCGACCGCTCCCGCAGGCACGATCGCGGTGGGCGCCCCCGAGCTGCCCGTGGATCTCACCGAGGCCGACGGTGTCGCGGACTTCACCGTGCGCGACATCGTGCCCGTGGAGGTGTCGGGCCGCGTCGTCGACGATGAGGCACAGCCCGTGCCCGACGTGACGGTCGAGATCCCCGGTGTCGGGGAGGTGACGACCGATGAGGGCGGCGTGTACGTGTTCGACGAGGTTCCCGTCGGCGAGCACACGGTGGTGGTGACCCCGCCGCCCGGGTTCACGATCGACGTTCCCGTCGTACCCGTGGTGGTTTCGGAGGACAGCGAGGAGCCGATCGGGATCGAGGACTTCGTCCTCGTCGAGAACCCCACCCTGACCGGAGTCGTGCAGTCGAACGGCGAGGGGCTCCCGGGAGTCGTCGTGACCGCCGACACCGCCGGAGTGCCGCCGGTGACCACCGTGACCGACGCCGAAGGCGTCTACACGTTCCCGCGCATCCCGGCGGGGGAGTACGTGATCTCGATCACCGTGCCCGACGGATTCATCGCGACCGGCCCCACGTCGTTCGTCCAGAACGTCACCGACGATGACGTGGCCGACGTCGAGTTCGCGCTCGCTCGCCCTGGTGCGATCGACGGGACCGTGCTCACCGACGCCGGGGTGCCGGTCGGCGGGGTCGCCGTGACCATCGACGGTCCCGACGGACGCGAGCAGCTCACGACCGATGCGGAGGGCAACTACGGTCTCGGTGGGCTGCCGCCCGGCACGTACACGATCACGATCGCCGCACCGTCGGGGAGCACCGTCGTCGGTGAGAGCTCCCGCACCGTCGTGATCACGGCCGCCGGAGAGGCCTTCGTCGATCAGGACTTCACGCTCGAGGCCCTGGTCGTCCCGACGCCCACGCCGACCCCGACGGACCCCCCTGCGGAGCCGGTGAGGCCGCCCGGTTCCGGGTCTGGGGCGCTCCCCGCGACGGGTCTCGGACCCGAGACGGTGACGTGGGGTGCCGTCGGTGCCGGCGTCCTGGTTCTCGGAGCGGGACTGTTCGCCTTCTCCCGGCGACGTGCCGGCAGCGGGACGCGGGACTCCGACGCCGAGTGACGACGGATCCGGTGACCTGATGCGCGTCAGCGCGGATGGATGACGCGGAACCGCTCGCAGACCACGGGCATGTCCGGGGCGAAGCCGCGCGGGTTCTCGGAGTGCGCGCGCCAGTACCGCTCATGGCTCGCTCGCCAGTAGTCGAGGGTGCGATCACCCTCGCCCTCGGCGCGGGCGTGTTCGGGGGTGACCTCGTCGAACGGCACGATCGAGACGTCGGTCGTCTCGATCGCTGCGCGGGGTGCACCCGACCCGTCGAGGATGATGCTGAACTCGCCCGCGTAGGGGTGAGGATCGTCGGCGGCCTCGTAGTCCCACAGCGACGATGCCGTCCCGGTCTTCACGCCGTCGAGCACGAGAGCGAGCAGGGCGTCGGCGTGGGCGGGCGTCGCCCCGAAGGCCCATGCACCCGGCACGGTCTCGGGCAGGGAGGGGTCGTCGACGCGCACGCGCTCCCAGTACTCGGCGATGGCTGAGGTGTCGGTCATCACCCCACCCTAGAAGCGCGGGCCTCTCGCGCGCGCGTCGCCCCAGCCGCCCCTCAGCTGCCGCTCGGCGGCCCGAACAGCTCTTCGCCATGCTCGTGCAGCAGCCGGTAGGCGTCTGCGAACGTCTGCGGCTCCGGTTCGCCGGCCTTCCCGTACTTCGCGATCAGGAGACCCAGCAGCCCACGTGCGGGTGGGGTGAGCGGCTTCATCTCGGCGGGGTCGCCGGGCTTCGGCTCGGCGCGCTCGGGATTCGGCGGGGTGTAGGCGGGTGTCGTCACGGGCCAGTCGGCGGGATGCCGGGGCTGGTCGAGGTTCACGACCGAGAAGAGCGTGTTCGCCGACTGGTCTCGGTCGTTCAGCGGCTTCAGGCCGTGCAGGCGCGAGAGGGTGGCGGTGACCGAGCCGTGGTGCATCTCGTCGTGCACGATCGTGCCGCGCCTGGTGTAGGCCGACACCGCGATGGCCGGCACCCGGCATCCGAGGCGATCGAAGGTGAAGCCCATCTCCCCGGCCTCCGTGTCCTTCGTCGGCGTGGTGGCGGCAGGCGGCGGCACGTGGTCGTAGCATCCGCCGTGCTCGTCGAAGGTGATGAGCAGCAGGGTGTTGACGGCGTTCGATCCCTTCGGCGACGCGCTGGTGCGCACCGCCTCGTAGATGTCGTGGATCAGCCGGTCTCCGGCGCGCACATCGGAGATCGCGCTGTCGTACACGGGTTCGCCGTCGACGTCGCTCTCGCGCGGCGATCCGAACGGCGGGTGGAAGTCGTTGTGGTCGTAGACCATGCGCGGCTCGATGAAGGCGTATGCCGGAAGGGTGCCGTTCTTCGCGTCCGCGTAGAAGTCCTCCATGGTGCCGAAGTGCTCGGTGCGCCAGTACTTCTCGAGCACCGCTGCGTGCAGCATCCCCGTGAAGGACACGAGCTGCAGCTTGTCGATGTAGATCTTCCAGCTGACCTTCTCGTCTTCGAGGCGGTTGAACACGGTCGGCGCCGCGGGCGCGTCGAGCCACTTGCGGTACCCGCCGCCGGCCTGGTTGGTGACGAAGCCGTGAGAGGTCGAGGCGTGGAAGAACGATCTGTTGCAGAACGTCTGCGACGGGACGCCCGCGAACCAGTGGTCGAACACCGCGAACTCCGATGCCAACGTCGACAGCACCGGGAGCATCTCGGGCGAGAACGAGCCCATGATGTGGGCGGCCTCTTCCGGTTTCGGCTCTGTGCCCTTGCGCAGGCGACGGAAGTTGATGATGTAGTCCTCGAGGAACCCCGACATCGTCGCCTTCTCACCGTGGGTCGGGGCGTTGAAGGGGGCCGTCATCTGGTCGACGAACAGGTCGGCGTTGTCCTTCGGGTCGACGGTGCTGAAGATCTGGGTGTTGACGTGCGGATACTCCTCGCCCGGGTCGGGGTCGGGGAGGCTCATGATCCGGTCGGTGTCGCCGGTGTACACATGGGCGTCGACGACGGTGCCGTCGGACGCCGTGTTGCTGTGCGTGCCGAAGGCGAGACCCTCGAACTTCTCGCCCTTCGGGAGCGTGGCCGTGGAGTACAGGTATCCGAGCAGGTTGTCGAACGATCGGTTCTCGCCCATGACGACGACCAGATGGTCGAAACCGGGTTCGCTGCGCGGGGTGAGTGCTGCGAAGGGATCGGGCCCGGCCGCGAATCCCCGGCGGTCGCCACCCGCGACGCTCGCGCCGATCGCCGCGCCTCCCGCGCCGCCGACCACGGCCCCCGCGAGCGCGGCACCTCCCATCTTCAGGAAGCCGCGACGAGACGTGTCGGGTCGCGCGGGGGATTCGTTCTCTTCTGCACCCATCTGCTGATCGTAGAGCGGGGCGCGGGAGTTCTGTAGGGGAGCGGGTCAGGATCGTATGGGTTCCGTCAGCGCCGGCGAGCGGGGGGATCGCCGCGACTACAACGGAGTCATGACCTTGACCTCGGTGCTCCCCAGCCTCCGCCGCACGATCCCCGACCCACTCCGACCGGCGAAGTGGCCGGAGTACACCCACCCCACCACCGACGACGTCATCATCGCCGGAGTCTCGCTGCGTCGTCTCGTCGAACTCTGCGAGACACCGTGCGTGCACACGGCGGATGCTCTCGTGCCGGGGTCGCACTCGAAGCCGGCGCTGCGCGCCGACGCCTCGGTGGTGGTGGTGACCGTCGAGGGTGTGCACGCGGGTGACGCGGGAGAGAGAGTGGTGCTGATCGATGCCGAGCTGACGAGAGTCGTGGCGCTCTGGGAGGAGACGCGGCTGCTCGGGAGGGTGTCGACCGCTGCCGCCCGCGACGCCGTCATCCTGGGGGGAGCAGACGGCGGCACGCCGAGCGCGCGCGGCCATGCGTGCCTTCCCTCAGATCTCCGCGAGGGCGACCTGCTGGCCATCCCCTGCCGAGGCGCCGTCTGTCTGCATGACGTGCGTCTGTCTGCCTGACGTGCGCCTGGGATGAGAATCCGCCCTTCTGAGAGACGCCGATGACCACCGGGCAGAGAACGGCTCGAACGCACCCCGGTACGCTGGAAACCATGCTCAACATGGCCGACGGCCTCGTCCGTCTCGGCGCGCTCGCCGAGAATCCGGTCGTCCGCACCCTCGGTGACGCGTTCTCCGCCGCCGGGTTCGATCTCGCCGTCGTCGGCGGTCCGGTGCGCGACGCCCTGCTCGGACGACCCACTCACGATCTCGACTTCACCACGAACGCGCTGCCCGACGACATCCTCCGCATCGTCAGGCCGATCTCGACCGCGCAGTGGGACATCGGCCGCGCCTTCGGCACGATCGGCGCCCGTGTGCAGGGCGAACAGGTCGAGGTGACCACGTACCGAGCCGACAGCTACGACGGCGTGACCCGCAAGCCGACCGTCGAGTTCGGCGACACGATCGACGCCGACCTGCACCGCCGCGACTTCACGGTCAACGCGATGGCTCTCCTCGTGCCCTCGGTGAAGCTCGTCGACCCGACCGGCGGAGTCGAGGACCTCCTCGCGGGGGTCCTGCGCACCCCGGCCGACCCGCAGGTCTCGTTCGGTGATGATCCTCTGCGCATGCTGCGTGCGGCGCGCTTCAGTGCTCAGCTCGGCTTCCGCATCGACGACGCGACTTCTGAGGCGATCACCCGGCTGCGCGCGACGCTCGAGATCGTGAGTCCCGAGCGCATCCAGTCCGAACTCGTGCGGCTGATGCAGACCGACGACCCCGTGCGCGGCATCCGGGTCCTGGTCGACACCGGACTCATCGAGGAGTTCCTTCCCGAGGTGAGCGCGCTGCGACTCGAGGTCGACGAGCACCACCATCACAAGGACGTCTACGAGCACTCGCTCACGGTGCTGAGTCAGGCCATCGCGCTCGAGCACCAGCGTCATCCCGGCGCAGAGCCCGACGTGGCGCTGCGCATCGCGTCGCTGCTGCACGACATCGGCAAGCCGCGCACCCGCAAGCTCGAAGACGGCGGGGCGGTCACGTTCCATCATCACGACGTGGTCGGCTCGCGCATGGCCCGCAAGCGACTGCAGGCTCTGCGCTTCGACACCGACACGACCGATGCGGTCGCGAAGCTCATCGAGCTGCACCTGCGCTTCTTCGGCTACGCGGAGGGCGCCTGGACGGATGCCGCGGTGCGGCGCTACGTGCGCGACGCCGGCGACCAGCTCGAACGCCTGCACATCCTCACCCGTGCCGACGTCACCACCCGCAACAGGCGCAAGGCCTCGCGGCTCGCGGGCGCGTACGACGACATCGAGTCGCGGATCGCGACGCTGCGCGAGCAGGAGGAGCTCGACTCCATCCGCCCCGAGCTCGACGGAAACCAGATCCAGGCGATCCTCGGCATCGCGCCCGGACGCGAGGTCGGCGACGCGTACCGGTTCCTGCTCGAGCTGCGTCTCGACGAGGGCGTCATCGGCCCGGATGCCGCCGAGCAGCGTCTCAGGGAGTGGTGGGCCGCTCGCGGCTGAGTCCGGGCCGACGCGCGAGCTCGCTGACGACCACGCCCGACTCATAGGCGGTCGTCTCGACGAGGTCGAAGCGCTCGGGTCGATAGGGGCGGTCCCCGAACAGCGGGATGCCGGAGCCGAACAGCACGGGCTGACGCTTGAGCACGAGCCGATCGATCTCGTCGGCGAGCGTCGCGGCGAGAGCACCGCCGCCGCACAGCCAGATCGCGGAACCCTCCTCCTGCTTCAGTCGGCGCACCACGACGAGCGGGTCCTCGTCGGTCACCTCGAGGTTCTCGCCGGCCGCCGTGCGGGTGCGACTGAAGACGATCTGGCGCAGGTGCCGATAGGGACTCGGCACTCCGCCGACCGCGTAGGTGTTCCAGCCCATCAGCACGGTGTCGACCATCGAGGTGTCCTGCGTGACACCGAAGGAGGCTGCGAAGTCGGTGGGGATCGTCGCGGCGTAGCGTCGATTGATCGCCTGCATGTGGTCGCCTTCCATCAGGAAGCCGTCGTACTCTCCGCCCGGACCCGCGATGAATCCGTCGAGTGTGACGGCGACGTAATAGACGAGTTCTCGCATCATCTCTCCAATCACTACATCTGTCGCAGTTAACGTACAACAGGCGTAGTGATCGCGCTAGGGTGTCGTCATGGCGAAGAACGACTCCCGAAGACGACACCTCGCGGATGCAGGACTCGCCGTGCTCGCGCAGGAGGGGTCGCGCGGACTCACGCATCGCGCGGTGGATGCCGCCGCCGAGGTTCCGACCGGCACCACGTCGAACTACTTCCGCAGCAGGCGGGCTCTGCTCGAGGGGCTCGTCGAGCGGATCGGGGAGCGCCTGGCACCCTCCGAAGAAGATCTGCGCAGGCGGGAGAGCGCCGAGCCCGGCCCCCCGCTGTTCGCCGATTACGTGCGAGACATCGTCCGACGGCTCATGGCCGACCGCGACGTCACGCTCGCCCTGTTCGAGCTGCGGCTGGAGGCCGCGCGCCGCCCCGAGGTCGCCGCCGTGCTCGGAGCGTGGCAGCGGGCCGGCTTCGATGCGGACGTGGCGTTCAACACCGCGGCCGGGCTACCCGGCGGTCGGCGGGAGATCGCCCTCTTCCACTACGCGATCGACGGGTTGCTGCTCGATCGGCTGACCGCGCCCATCGACCCCGACTCGTCGACGGACGACGCGATCGACGCCCTCGTCGCGGGGCTGCTGCGCTGAGCGGGTTCGCCCGCGTCGGTGGACTGTCGCAGGGCCTCCCGCACCAGGTGCGTGATGTCTATCGAGATGATGCGCTCGTCCATGGCGGTCACGGAGCCGGTGTCTCGGTCGGCGACGGCGCCGCCTCGTCTGCGGGCGACGGCGTCGGCGAGGGCGTCGGGTTCGCCGCGTCGATGCTCGGAGCCTTCTGGAAGGGCGGCTCGGGACGCTTGATCGCCGACAGGTCCGGCTGATACGTGTCGAAATCGAGGTCGGTCTCGTCGAGAGGATAGATGTTCCAGATCGGCTTGCCCCGGTAGTCGTCGACGGGGATGGTCACCTGCAACCCGTCGTCCTGCGGCCCGACCTCGATCGCGACGTTCGCATCGGTGTAGATGACCTGTCCACCGTTCGCCCCGTACAGATTGAGCGGCGTGCCCTTGCCGGTGAAGAGCTGCACCTGGTCGATCGGGTTGCCTTCGGCGTCGAAGGCGAAGATGTTGTTGATCTGCACGCCGTCGAGGCGCAGGCCGCTCTGCAGTCCGTACTCGTCGCCGACGTACTCGACTCGCGGTGTGAAAGCGGCGGGCAGCGTGATGACGAGAGCGATGAGCGCCACGACGCTCGACACGGTGCGAATGTGGCGGAGTGCGTTCTTGGGGAGCCACTGGCCGCGCCCCCACTGCACGCTCACGACCGCGAGCACCGCGACAGCGCCCCATTCGAGCGCTGTGTCGGGAATCATCCAATGGTCGAGGGCTCCCCCGTTGCCCACCTTCGTGATGATCACGGCCAGGACGACGACGTAGATGCCGTAGCCGCGCAGCACCCACCACACCGGACGCAGCACGAGCAGCAGATCGAGCACCCATGCCCCGATCGCGCTGCGCCGGATGCCCTGCGCCGTGCGGTCGCGCCAGCCCCGGATCCGCGCGCCGAGGGGCGCTCGCCGCCGCGTCTCGGTCCGTGGGGGAAGCCCTGCGGCTGTTCGCAGCTCTTCGGCATACGCGGCCGGGTCTCCGACATCGAGGACGCCGTCGTTGTCTGCCGCCTGGTCGGTGAGATCGGCGGCGAGACCGCTGACGATCTCGTCGAGCTCGTCGGCGGGCAGATCGTCGAGATGGGCGCGGACCGCGGCGGCGAAGGAGCGGATCTGCTCGTCGAGCGTGACGGCGGTGTCGTTCATCGGGTCTCTCCGATCGTGGTGGGTCCGGCGGTGTCGGTCGAGAGCAGGGCTGACATCGCGCCGGCGAAGTCGAGCCAGGTGACGGTCTGGGATTCCAGCGCCGCGCGACCCTGAGGATTGATCGCGTAGTACTTGCGGTGCGGGCCGCCCTCGGAGGGGACGACGTAGCTCGAGAGGCTGCCGGCCGCGTACAGGCGCCGCAGGGTTCCGTAGACCGAGGCGTCGCCGACGTCGCCGAGGCCGGCGTCCCTCAGCCGGCGCACGATGTCGTAGCCGTACCCGTCTTCCGCACGCAGCACCGCGAGCACGGCCACGTCGAGCACGCCCTTGAGCAGTTGGGTGGTGTCCATCGGACCTCCTTTGATGCACTGCACACTACCACGCAGTGCACAGTAGTGCGTGGTGTGTATTTCCGGCGCGCCGGATCGGGGTGTCGTCGGCGGCATCCGACTCCTATGCTGAGATCACGCTCCACCGACGACGATGGGAGAGGCCGTGGTCGGGTCGTGGCAGGAGTCACGCGCAGGTTCGCCGGGTGCATCCCGGCTGCTGATCGAGCGTGCACACGAAGAGCTCATCGCCGGCAATCTCGACGACCAGCGGCTGCTGCAGGTCCGTCCGCTCGTACGCGAGTCCTGGGTCCGCTCCTGGCGTGGACGAGTGGGTCCCGAGGGGGCTCCGCGGGTCGAGCTCGACAGCGACGAGCTCGAGGCCTATCGGCGCGCGCATCCGCTCGCCTCCGCGATGGAGATGATCCGCACGCTCCTGCTGCCCGGCGAATCCGAAGACTCCGGCGTGGTCATCGCCGTCGGCGATCACGCCGGACGCCTGCTGTGGATCGAGGGCGACCGGCAGCTGCGATCGCTGACCGAGGGGATGGGCTTCGTCGCCGGAGCGAACTGGGCCGAAGATGCCGTCGGCACGACCGCACCCGGAACCGCGCTGACCCTCGGGCAGTCCGTGCAGATCCGCGGCGCGGAGCACTACAACCGCCTCGTGCACCCGTGGTCGTGCACCGCGGCACCTGTCCGCGATCCCGAGACGCGCCGGGTTCTCGGCGTGATCGACATCACCGGCGGAGACGAGGCCGTGTCGACGCAGGCCCGTCTGCTGGTCGACGCGACCGCCCGCGCCGTGGAGTCGGAGCTGATGGTCGCCCGGCTGCGTGAGCGCACGGACACCCGTCGATCGACCCTGATCACCTCCCGCGCCAAGCCGACCGCCCGAGCGACCCTGCACGTGCTCGGTCGAGACCGCGCGCGCCTCGAGGTCGAGACCGAGCTCGAGGAATCGATGATCGAGCTCAGCGCCCGCCACGCGGCGATCCTGCTCATGCTCGCCGTGCACCGTCAGGGCCTGTCGGCCGAGCGGCTCGCGGAGCTCGTCTACGGCGATGAGGGGTCCCCCGACACCCTTCGGCCCGAGATGGTGCGCCTGCGCAAGGTGCTCGAGAAGCACGCACCGGGCCTGGTCCCCGAGTCGCGTCCCTACCGACTGCCCGTGCCGCTCGAGACCGACGCGCACGACGTGCTCTCGCTGCTCGACCGCGGCGCCCATCGCGTCGCCCTGACCTCGTACCGCGGACCGGTGCTGCCCGAATCGACCTCGCCGGGGGTGGAGGACTTCCGCGAGGGGGTGCGCGGGGCACTGCGCGAGGCGATGCTGTCGGAGGCGAGCCTGGACGTGCTGCTCGCCTATGGGGAGATCCCCGAGGGCCAGGGGGATGCCGAGGCGCTGCGCCTCGCCCTGGAGATGCTGCCGGCGCGGTCGCCGAAGCGCGCCGGTCTGGTGGCCCGGATCGAGCGCATCGAAGCCGGCTGACCCCGCGCAACTGCCCGCAACGTTGCGCATCCTGGCGCAACGTCGCGCGACGTACCGTCGACCCATCAGCCGCACGGCATCGGAGCCGCGGCCCGTCGAAGGAGTCACCGATGACCATCGTCGAAGAAGACGTGTCCACCGCACCCGCATCCGCCGCTTACGCCGCTCCCGGCCAGAAGGGCGCCATCGCGAACTACCGCCCCCGGTACGGGCACTACATCGGCGGGGAGTTCGTCGATCCGGTCAAGGGGCAGTTCTTCGACAACGTCAGCCCGGTGACCGGCAAGCCGTTCACCGAGGTGGGTCGAGGCACCGTCGAAGACATCGACCGCGCGGTCGACGTCGCCTGGAAGGCCTTCGCGAGCTGGGGCAAGACCAGCCCCGCCGAGCGCTCGGTGATCCTCAACAGGATCGCCGACCGCATCGAGCAGCACCTCGAGGAGATCGCCGTCGCCGAGACCTGGGAGAACGGCAAGCCCGTGCGCGAGACGCTCGCCGCCGACATCCCGCTCGCGGTCGATCACTTCCGCTACTTCGCCGGTGTGCTCCGTGCGCAGGAGGGCGGCATCAGCCAGCTCGACGAGAACACGGTCGCGTACCACTTCCATGAGCCCCTCGGCGTGGTCGGCCAGATCATCCCGTGGAACTTCCCGATCCTCATGGCCGTGTGGAAGCTCGCGCCGGCGCTCGCCGCAGGCAACTGCGTCGTCATCAAGCCGGCGGAGCAGACTCCGGCATCCCTGCTGTTCCTCTTCGACATCATCGGCGACCTGCTGCCGGCCGGTGTCGTGAACATCGTCAACGGGTTCGGCATCGAGGCGGGCGCTCCGCTCGCGCAGCACAAGCGCATCCGCAAGGTCGCCTTCACGGGGGAGACCACGACGGGTCGGCTGATCATGCAGTACGCGTCGCAGAACCTCATCCCCGTCACGCTCGAACTCGGAGGCAAGAGCCCGAACGTGTTCTTCGAGGACGTCGCCCGCGACACCGCCGACCCCTTCTACGACAAGGCGCTCGAAGGCTTCACGATGTTCGCGCTGAACCAGGGCGAGGTCTGCACCTGCCCCTCTCGCGCGCTCATCCAGCGGTCGATCTACGACGGCTTCCTCGCCGACGGACTCGCACGGGTCGGCAAAGTCGTGCAGGGCAACCCGCTCGACCCCGCCACGATGATCGGGGCTCAGGCGTCGAACGATCAGCTGGAGAAGATCCTCAGCTATATCGACATCGGCACGCAGGGTGGCGCGCGGCTGCTCACGGGTGGGGAGCGCGTCGACCTCGGCGGCGACCTCAGCGAGGGCTACTACGTGGCTCCCACCGTGTTCGAGGGCACGAACGACATGCGCATCTTCCAGGAGGAGATCTTCGGTCCGGTGCTCTCGGTCACCTCGTTCGACGACTTCGACGATGCGATCTCGATCGCGAACGACACCCTCTACGGCCTGGGCGCGGGGGTGTGGAGCCGCAGCGGCGACACCGCCTACCGAGCAGGACGGGCGATCGAGGCCGGCCGCGTCTGGACCAACACGTACCACCAGTACCCGGCGCACGCCGCGTTCGGCGGGTACAAGCAGTCGGGAGTGGGACGCGAGAACCACAAGATGATGCTCGACCACTACCAGCAGACCAAGAACCTCCTGGTCTCGTATGCAGAGGGCCCGATGGGCTTCTTCTGAGTTCGACCCCGGGCGGGCGCTGCACCCTCAGCGCCCGCCCGGCACCATCTGCTCCGAAGACTGCAGGAAGGCACGAACCATGGTGAGCATCGGCACCTACCAGCGGGTCGACGTGACGGATGCCGCGGCATCCCTCGTCCGCGATCTCACCGTGCAGCACGGACCGCTGATGTTCCATCAGTCGGGCGGATGCTGCGACGGCTCGTCGCCCATGTGCTACCCCGTGGGCATGTTCATCACCGGCCCCGGCGACGTGCTGCTGGGCGCGCTCGACGTCGGGCTCGACGCCCCGGTCGAGGTCTTCATGTCGGAGTCGCAGTTCGAGTACTGGAAGTACACGCACCTGACGATCGACGTCGTTCCGGGCCGCGGTGCCGGGTTCTCGGTCGAGGGCCCGACGGGGATGCGATTCCTGATCCGCTCGCGGATGCTGAACGACGCGGAGCTGGAGTACTTCGGGTTGGCGGGATCGGCAGGCTGAGGGACGAGCAGCCTGAGATCAGGGTGGATACAGGCCAGACGTCGGGCGGCCTCGCCCGTCGTCAGCGGGGCAGGCGCGGAACCGCGTCGACCAGCGCGCGCGTGTACGGGTCCTGCGGGGCGTGCAGCACGGATGCCGTGGAGCCCTGCTCGACGACCCGCCCGTTCTGCAGCACCACCGTGCGGTCGCAGGCCGAGGCGATCGCGGTGAGGTCGTGCGAGACCATCACGAGCGACAGGCCGTTCTCGCGGCGCAGGCGGTCGAGCAGCCCGAGCACCTGCACGCGGGTGGTGACGTCGAGGGCGCTGACCGGCTCGTCGGCGAGCAGCACCCGAGGACGCGACACCACGGCCCGCGCGATCGCGATGCGCTGGCGCTGCCCGCCCGAGAATTCGTGCGGGTAGCGGCGAGCGGTGTCGGCGGGAAGCCCGACCGACTCGAGCGCTTCGGCGATGCGGCGCTGGGCGTCGGCTCCGGAGGCGAGGCCGAGCGAGCGCAGCGGCTCGCCGATGATGCGGTCGATGCGCTGACGGGGGTCGAGCGACGAATACGGGTCTTGGAACACGGGCTGCACGCTCGCCCGGAAACGTCGCATCTGCGCGCGATCGCGCAGCGAGAGTGGAGTTCCCTCGAACAGCACCTGGCCGTCACGCGGTGCCGAGAGGCCGAGCAGCAGCCGGAGGATCGTCGACTTGCCCGCGCCCGATTCGCCGACGAGGCCGAGCGAGTCGCCCTCGTCGAGGCTCAGCGAGACGTCGTCGAGCACGCGCCGCGATCCGTAGGCGAACCCGGCGGCGCGCAGTTCGAGCAGGCTCATGCGCCGGCCTCCCGGGCGTCGAGGAACGCATCGAGCGCGCGGGCGCTGTCGACCAGCATCCGCGTGTACGGTTCGGCCGGGTTCTGCAGGACCTGCGTCACCGGGCCCTCTTCGACCACGAGGCCGTCGCGCAGCACCACGATGCGCTCGACCATGCGCGACACCACCGCGAGGTCGTGACTGATGAACAGCAGCGCCATGCCGCGCTCGGCGACCAGGCGCTCGAGAAGAGCGAGCACGTCGTTCTGCACGGTGACGTCGAGCGCGGTGGTCGGCTCATCCGCGATGAGCAGCCGGGGCTGGGCGGCGAGGGCGATCGCGATCGCGACGCGCTGGCGCTGTCCGCCCGAGAGCTCATGCGGATACGCGCGCGCGATGCGCGGATCGGCGAGCGCGACCTCGTCGAGCGCCGCCGCGACGGCAGAACGCAGCTCGGCACCGCGCAGCCCGAGGTGGCGCCGCAGCGGTTCGGCGATCTGGCGGCCGACCCTCATGAGCGGATCGAGCGCGGTGAGCGGCTCCTGGAAGACGATCTGCGCAACGGGTCCGCGCAACGGCCTCAGATCGGCATCCCGTGTGCCCACCACCTGGTGCCCGTCGAGCAGCACCGATCCGGCGACGACGAGCGCATCCGGCAGCAGGCCCGTCACGGCGAGCGAGGTGAGCGACTTGCCCGACCCCGACTCGCCGATCAGCCCCAGGCGCTCGCCGGGGTCGAGCGAGAACGAGACATCGCGCACGAGGGCACCGGATGTCGAGCGGATCGTGAGACCCGAGACCTCGAGAATGCTCATCGGCTCCTCCTGCGGGTCGGGTCGGCGAGGTCGCGCAGGCCGTCGGCGAGGAAGTTCACTCCGAGCACGAGGGCGATGATGGCGATGCCGGGCGCGATCGCGCCGACGGGAGCGGTGAGCACGGTGCCCTGAGCCTCCTGCAGCATGCGACCCCACGAGGCGTTGGGCGGCGGAGCGCCGAGACCGAGGTACGACAGGCTCGCCTCGGCGAGCACCGCGGCGCCGAACTGCAGCGCGAGGCTCACGGCGAGAGTCGGCGCGATGTTGGGCAGCACGTGCTGGGCGACGATGCCGAGCACGCTCGTGCCGCTCGTGCGCGCCGCGGTGACGAACTGCTCCTGCAGTACGCGGCGCGACAGGATGCGGGTGAGACGGGCGACGACCGCCGACATCGCCAGGCCGATCGCGAGCACGGCCGACCACAGCGACGCGCCCTGCACCGCGACGACGAGCATCGCGAGCAGCAGCACGGGGAAGGCGATCACGACGTCGAGCCCCGCAGAGAGGGTGTCGTCGACCCAGGGGCGGGAGAACGCGGCGATGAGCCCGATGATGGTGCCGAGCACGGCCGCGATCGCGACGGAGCAGGTGCCGACGATGAGGGCGATCCGGGCGCCCCACATGAGCTGCGACAGCAGATCGCGTCCGAGCCGATCGGTGCCGAGCAGGTGCAGGGCGCTGGGGCCCTCGAGACGGCTGCCACTGGTGTCGGCGAGCGGGTACGGCAGCCAGAACAGCGAGACGAGCGCGGTCAGCACGACGAGCCCCGTGAGCACGAGTCCGATCAGCAGGGTCGCCTTCGGGCGGCGCCGCGCGGGGACGGATCCGGTGATCAGCTGCTCGGCCACGCGGCTCACCTGTTGCCCGAGACGCTCGTGCGCAGACGCGGATCGATCAGGCGCTGCACGATGTCGGCGGCGAACCCGACGAGCAGCACGAACAGGGTGCTGACGACGAGCACCCCCTGGATGACCTGGAAGTCGTGCTGCTCGATGGCCGACAGCAGCAGGCTGCCGAGGCCGGGGAGCGTGAAGACGCTCTCGACCACCACGGCGCCGAGCAGCGTGGTGGAGAGCTCGATGCCGAGGATCGCGACGACGGGCACGGCGCCGTTGCGCACGCCGTGACGCACGAGCGCCTCGGCCATGCCCGAGCCTCCGGCGCGAGCGGTGCGCAGGTAGTCGCTGCCCAGCACGTCGAGCGTGGCGGAGCGCACGTAGCGGCTGAGGGACGCGCTCATGACGATCACGATCGTGATCACCGGCAGCGCGAGCGAACGCAGGGCGTCGGCGGGGTCCTCCCAGTCGTCGCGCGGGAACCCGCCGGACGGCAGCAGTCCGAGGCCGAGGGCGAAGATCCAGACGAGGACGACGCCGACCCAGAAGACGGGCACGGCGACGCCGAGCTGCGCGAAGCCCGAGAGTGCGACGCCGTACCAGCGGTCGGCCTTGACCGCGGCGGTGATGCCGATCACGAGCGAGACGAGCAGGGCGGCGATGAAGGCGATCAGTGTGAGCGGAAGGGTCACGGCGAGGCGATCGGCGATGTCGGGGCCGACCGGACGCGAGCTCAGGAAGGACTCACCGAGATCGAAGCGCAGGAGCTGCCCCGCCCAGGTCGTGAACTGCTGCAGGAGAGGCTGATCGGAGCCGACCTGGGCGCGGGCGGCGGCGATCTGCTCGGGGGTCGCGTTGACCGAGAGCAGGGCGTTCGCCGGGTCGCC
This sequence comes from Microbacterium sp. C5A9, assembly GCF_022627955.1. Lineage (GTDB taxonomy): Bacteria > Actinomycetota > Actinomycetes > Actinomycetales > Microbacteriaceae > Microbacterium. The sequence continues at coordinate 123,019 of NZ_JABXGD010000003.1, read as the reverse complement.
GGGCAGCAGTCGCAGCAGCACGAAGATCGCGATCATCGCGACGACGAGCGACACCACGAGGAACGCGAGGCGGCGCAGCAGATAGGCGAGCATGAGTTCTCAGGTTGGACGAGGGGGATGCCGACGCGCGGCATCCCCCTCGCGCGTCAGGACTTGACGATGTCGTAGGCGAAGAACTGCGAGTTCAGGCCGTTGACGGGGTACCCGCTGAGGTCGCTCGAGGCGACCACGATCTGCGGGTACAGGTACAACCATACGCTCGCGGCATCCTCGGCGATCTTCTCGTTGACCTTCTTCAGAAGCGCCGTCTGCTCGTCGGTCGTCGCGGCCTGCTCGGCCTCGGCGACCCACTGCTGGACCTCGGCGTCGTCGTAGCCCCAGTAGAAGTCGGGGTTGCCGTACCAGACCACGTCGCGGTCGTTCACGTGCTCCTGCAGAGTGGCCTCGAAGTCCTGCTCCTTGAACACCTTCGTGTACCACTCGTCGGCGCTGATCGTGTTGATCTCGACGGTGATGCCGACCTCGGCGAGCTGCGACTGCAGGAACTCCGCCACGGCGGGGTGCGGGTCGTAGCTCGGGGTGTCGAGCGTGAACGTGAAGCCGTCGGCGTATCCGGCCTGGGCGAGCAGGTCCTTCGACAGCTCGACGTCATAGGGGTTCACGCTCGTGAGGTCCTCGTACCAGGGGTCGGTCGGCGGCACCATCGAGCCGATGAGCGTGCCGTAGTCGCCCCAGATGGAGTCGAGGAGCTTCTGGGTGTCGACGGCCGAGTAGATCGCCTTGCGCACGAGGGCGTTGTCGAAGGGGGCGACGCGGTCGTTGAACGCGAGCAGCTCCTTCGTGGTCGAGGTGCCCTCGCTGATCACGTAGTCGTCGTTGTCGAACTGCGCGAGCGAGTCCGGGCTCTGCACGCTCGTGATCACGTCGATCTCGCCCGTGAGCAGCGCGTTGTTCTCGGCGGTCGCGTCGGTGAAGTACGTGTAGACGACCTCGCCGTTCTTGGCCTGCTCGCCCCAGTAGTCGTCCCAGCGGGTGAGGGTCAGGGTCGAGCCCTTCTTCCACTCGTCGAGCGTGTACGGGCCGGTTCCGTCTTCCGTGGCGGTGATGTCGCTGGCCTCGTCGTTGACGATCCAGACGTAGCTGAGGTTGTAGAGGAACGAGATCGACCGCTGCGACAGCGTGAAGACGACGGTCTGGTCGTCGGGGGTCGCGATGTCGGCGATGGTCGCGAAGCTCGACTTGCGCGCCGAGACCGAGTCCTCGGCGGTGACCGCCTCGACGCTCGACTTGACGTCGGCCGAGGTGAGCGGGTCGCCGGAGTGGAAGGTCACGTCATCGCGCAGCGTGATCGTGTAGGTCAGACCGTCGTCCGACACCTGGGCGTCGTCGGCGAGAAGCGGCTCGACCTCGCCGTCGTCGGTGAGACGGTAGAGACCCTCGTAGACGTTGCCGGTCAGCGCCTCGGTCACGCCCTGGCCACCGCCCTGCGTGTTGCTGAGGTTGGTGGGCTCGTACAGCGATCCGATCGCGATCGTGGCGTCGTCGCTCGAGGCGTCGTCGGTCGCCCCCGAGGCGCAGCCGGCCACGAGGGCGAGCGTGGCGACGGCGCCGAGCGCGCCGAGGATGCGGGTTCTTCTCATGAGTACTCCAGGGTGAGCGGGTGATGCAGGGTGAGCGGGTGAGGCGAGTCGGGTGTCACGCCGTGTAGATGTCGAAGCCGTCGCGGAAGACGACGTTCTTCTCGCCTGCGCGGATGGGCAGGGGGAAGCGGTTGGATGCCGGCGGCAGCGGGCAGTTGTACTGGGCGCTGAATCCGCACGGCGGCACGAACGCCCGGTTGAAGTCGAGGACGACGGTGCCCTCGTCGTCGCGCAGCTCCACGAACAGGAAGCGCCCCGACCCATAGGTCTCGGAGCCGTTCGTCTCGTCGCCGAAGACGAGCAGCAGCGTGCCGCCGTCGTCGAACGCGGCCAGCGTGTACTCGCGGCCGTCGAGCTCGAGGCGGATGTCGCCGGGCACGACGAGCTCGCGCGTGCCGCCGTTGTCGCGGATGTGCTCGAAAGACACCTTCCGGTCGTCGGACACGGGGGTGAAGTGGCCCTCGAGCACCCACGCCGGGTCGTACTCGTAGGTGTCGATGCGGTCGAACGCGCGGATCGCGGGCGCATCGGCATCCCACAGGCGCAGTCCGTGCTCGGCGCGACCGGTCTCGATGTCCGTGCGCTCGATCGGGGTCGCCACGACCGTCTCGGCGGCAGCATCCTGCGCCGCGGCGAGGTCGGGCCGATCGCCGGTCCACCGGGTCTCGACCAGTGCGAGGTTGCCGGTCGGCCCCGTGACCGATTCACGACGGGAGTGCTGCCAGAGGGTGTGGGCTTCGCGTTCAGACATCATTTCCATTCTTGTGCATGCAGAGGAGAGCGGCCCCGTCACCGTCACGAGGGGTAACGCGTCACGGCCGCGATCACTTCCCGACGCCGCGATCCTCCGCGGCGACACCCCGGCCCGACGGTTCGGCGAGGTCGAGCGACAGAACGCCGAGTACACGAAACTGAAGGCAGGAAGGTGGTTTCGCTACCGGATTCGCAGGTGCATCACGCTGGGGTGTGTGAAAACGCTTGCCGCAATTTCGTGCAACGTCCTGCGGTATACCGTTATGCGTGACGCGTTGATATGTCAGTCCCCAGCTGACCCCGCGTCGGACGGTTCGACCGTCCTGCGGAGGGAGAGTCAGATCTCCCTCTGATCCCGAGGGGGGATGGGGTGGGAGCGCTGATCCCCAGTCAGCACCCACCCCCACAACCCGCCCTCGGGTGCCGCTCAGAACGACCGCAGCCAGATCCAGAGGATCGCGAAGCCGATCACGAACACGATCGGCAGCCAGCGGCCGCTGCGCTTGAGTCGACGGCCCTGCTGCGCGACACCGGGCGGGGGTGCGAGCAGACCCGCGGGAGGCGCGAACGGCAACGCCCCGGATGCCGCTGATGCCGCGCCCGATGTCGTCGGATCCGATGCCGCCCCTTCGGTGGCCGCCCGCTCGGCGAGCAGGCGGTCGTCGCGCCAGCGCGCCCACTGCTCGAACTTGGTGATCAGTGCACCGACGGCGCCGAACAGCCACGCCCAGGTCGCAGGGTCGAGGCTCGTGACCCTGCGCTGCGTATAGAGGAAGAGCCAGTCGTCGACGATCTCGACGTCGAGCTCGGCGGCATTGTCGATGAACCGCGCCATGATGTCGGGCGTGAAGAGGTAGAGGGCGTCCTGCTCGTACCCGGTCGGGCAGTACAGCGTGAAGTACTGATCGAAGTCACCCTCGAGCGACAGGCGCTGCTCGCGCTGGAACGCGGCGGGCAGGTTCGAGCCGAACCCGTTGTTGCCCTTCGCGTCGAGCACGATGTTGGGCAGCGGCACGTCGAGCTTCACGGCGACGTAGCCCCAGCGGTGCGTGGTCGAGTTCTTGCCCGATCCGGTCGTGTACTGGTAGTTCCCGAACTCCACGAAGCGCGGATGGCTGCCGCGCACCAGGTCGGTCGCCACGCGCGCTCGACCGAGCCCGAACACCATGCCCGGCAGGCGCGGCTCGGCGACGCGTGCCTCGTAGGTCATGCCGTTCGCCCGCGCGAAGGCGTCGAGGCGGTAGCGCGCGACCCGTGATCGCCGCCAGCCGACCACGGCGATGACGATCCCGATCACGGCGGCGGCGAGGATGCCGATCCCGACGATCGACGAAGGGCCGGGATCGGTGAACATCGAGACCATGGTCGCGCCGACGAAGCTCATCGCGACGAGGAAGACGACGCCGAAGACCACGATCGCGATGATCGACGAGGCGGAGACGCCCGAGGTTCCTCGCGAACGGAGCTCGGCGGCGAACGCGCCGACGGCCCTCGGATCCACGGGATCGGTGAGCGGTCTGGCGTCGAACGACGGACCGGGCTGCGGTGCGCTCATCGGTTCACCTCGTCCGCATCCCACGACAGATCGGCGTTCTCGGGGACGGGGAGGGCTTCGAGTCGGTCATCGCCGCAGATCTCCGCGATGAGCTCGACCGAGCCGGCGACGAGCGTCGAGTCGTGGTCGACCTCGGTCACGAGCACCCAGGCGCGGTCGTCGGGCCAGACGAGGCTGGGGCTCTGCGCCGCGGGAGGGAACCCGTGCCGTTCGGCCTCCCGGTCGCGCCAGGGGACGTGGAGGTTCCAGTCCGGGTCGGAGAAGTCGCTGACGGCGCCGCGGAACAGCACGTGGTCGCGCCCGGGGAGGCGAAGGCGCGGTCCCTCCGAGACCTCGCGCGACAGGATGCCCTCCTGCCACGTCGGCTTGCGGAAGACGGTGTTGAACGGGTCGTGGATGCTGCGGTCGAGCATGGCCTGATGATTCGGATCGTCGCTGACCGGGAGGAACGCCCGTGACGGCGAGTGGCCGAGGTGCCCGAGCAGACCGCCCCGACCTTCCCAGAGCGCCGCGAACCCGGCATCCGGAGTCGTCGTGTGCGCGACGAGGTGCGAGGCGATGATCGCGAGTGCATCCGCGGGGATCTCGCCCTCGATCGGACCCGTGAACTCGCGACCGTCCGGCGAGAGGCGCACGGTCCAGTCGCCGCCGGGCGGCGTGCGGACGATGCGCTGCCACTGGGCGAGCGGATGCAGGGTCGTGCCGAAGGCGGCTGCCGTCTCGGCCCACGTCACCGGCTCGTCGACGTACTGGTCGTACAGCGACTGTCGTGCGGCCTCGGACATCCGCTCGTACTCGTCGGACGACGGCACCGGCCGGTCGGGCAGCGAGCGGACGGTCGCCGGATGCAGCACCCGAGCGTATGCCGGGAAACCGTGCGGGACGACGGCGTGCATGGTCGCGTTCGCGGACGCGTCGAGGCGCTCGCGCAGCCAGTCTCCGGCCGAGGTGTCAGAGGTCCACTGCATGCGCTCCACGGTACCTGCGAGATATCGCTTCACCCACGGACGCGTCGAAGACGCCAGAATATGCGGAGAAGTGCGCGAGATCGCCGACGCGGCGACCGCGCAGCGAGGGTGTGATGGGGGAGGGCGTCCGATGGTCGATGGAGTCTCGGTGGTGACGAGCGCGCAGGTGTTCCGGCGTCATCCGGTGCGCTCGGCGGTGGGAGCGGTCGTGCTGTCGGCGGTGCTCTCCGCCGCGGCGTTGTTCATCCTGCCGCGGATGCTGCCGCGCACGATGGACATCGAGACCCGCGGGATCATCGTGCTCGTCGCGGCGATCGTGCTGACCGGCATCGTGTGCACGTCGATGCTGTGGCTGCGCAATACCCGCATCGTGGTGCGCCCCGACACCGTCGAGATCGGTCGGGCCGGAAACCGCGAGACGTACGACCGCTCGACCACGGCGTTCCGGTCGAAGATCACCGAACACCGCACGAACGGCATCCGCAGCGGCATCACCCGCGCCCTCGTGGTCTACAGCGCCGGTCGCGAGATCACGGTCGATCTGCCCGGGTTCACGCGGTCGACCTTCAACGAGCTCATGGCCGTGCTCACCCCGATCGCCCCGCCGGCGCCGGCCGATCCCGTCGAGGCGGCGCGCGCCCGTGCCCAGCTGCCCTCGTCGTTCACCGTCGACTCGTCGAAGGAGCGCGCCCTCGCGACCGGGCTGACGATCGCCGCCATCGTGCTGCTGGTCGTCGCCGCGGCCGCCACGGCCCTGGCGTTCACGCCCGGCTTCCTCGACAGTGAGCTCTCCGCACTCGTGCTGCTCATCCCGTTCGCGGGCGTCGCGGGCATCGGGCTGCTGATCGGCGCGATCCAGCGGCAGCGCGTGCGCACGCGCATCCCAGGGCACCTCACCGTCAGCCACCACGGCATCCGCCTCGACGACGTGGATGTGCCGTTCGCGCAGCTCACCCGCATCTGGCTCACGCCCACCGGCTACCCGGTGCGGCGCATCCGCTTCGAGCGTGCGGGGGGACGGTCGACCACGCACATCCTCGGATCGAACCGCGTGCAGATGACCCCCGACTACGGCGACTTCCTGCTCACGGTGCGCGCCGAGACGGCTCGCATGCCCGAGCTGCTGCGCCTCGACCTGGAATGACACGACGGACGAATCGCGATGGCCTGCGCCTCGCCGCGGCGTTTCGTCTCACCTGATCGGCGCGCAGCGCGCGGGTCCGAGACGGTCGAGTTCGGGGTCTGACCGCGGCGGGCCGCGGCCCTCATAATCGGAACGTGACTTCCTCCGCATCCCTCCCCTCGCTCGACGGCCGCCGGTTCCGCATGGTCTCCTCGACCACCTCGGCGGTCGACCCCGACGCACCGAGCGAGTTCGTCTACCAGGAGCGCGACGGGGCGATCTGGGGCGACTACTCCGGTGACACCGTGACCTTCGGGCGCTTCGTCGGCACCCGCACGGGCGACACGATCTGGGTCTCCTTCGTGCACGTGCTCGTCTCGGACGGCACCGTGGTGACGGGCGACGGCGAGAGCGAGCTCGAGCTGACCGACGACGGACGCATCCGCCTGGTCGAGCACTACGAGATGCACGGACTGCCGCAGCTCAGCGTCTGCGAAGAGGTCTCCGCGGGCTGAGCGCAGCCGCGCGCCGAGCCCCCGCCGCGATCAGCGCGGCGGCAGGGTGTCTCGTCCGGGCGACGCCGGCGTCCACCGCGTCATGCCGAGCGGCGCCTGCGGCTCGCGCTCGGGAAGGTCGGACGGCAGCAGGAACGAGCGTCGGACGACCTCGTCGAGCACCACGACGCTGACGACCGTGCGCACCTCGGGCAGCTGCGCGATCACCCCGGTCGAGAACTCGTGCACCCCGCTCACGTCGACCGCCCGGATCAGCAGCATGGCGTCGTGCTCGCCGGTCGTGATCGCACACCACTCCACGTCGGGCATCTCGACGATGCGGTCGCGGAACGACGCCCAGGCCTGCGGATGCACCGTGACGAACACGAGCGCTCCGATGGAGAGTCCCGCCTTGGCCTGATCGACCTGCGCGCTGAACCCGGTGATGACGCCGTCCTGCATGAGGTTCTCGACGCGGGTGTAGGCGTTGGCGCGCGAGATGCCGACGGTCTCGGCGAGAGCGGCGATCGAGATCCGACCGTTATCGCGGAGTGTTTCGAGGATTCTGTATCCGATGTCGTCCAGCGGGGCGGCACTTCGTCCAGATTGCCTCGCAGCTTCGTCGCTCTTGGTGGACACAATGCTCCTCACGGGCGGGGTCTTGGACAGACTGTGGTGACGTCTGCAATCTTGCTGGACACATAGTCCCATACAATGCGAATCTGATCACCGGTCGTCCACCCGGCGTCGACCGAACCCGATGAACTCCTCGCCCTTGGAGGCCCATATGTCGTCACGTCGCAGCACGTCCGTCATCGCGATCGGAGCCGTCGCGCTCCTCGCTCTCGCTGGTTGCTCCGGTGGCAACTCGGCGAACAACGGCGGTGAGTCCTCCGGTTCCGACTCGCTCGTCATCGACACCGCGTTCTCGATCGAGACCGCCGACCCGGGGCACACCTACGACCCGACCGGCAACATGATCGCGAAGGCGCTGTACGAGACCCTCGTCGACTTCGAGGGATCCGACGTCTCGACCCCCGTCCCCGGCCTGGCCTCGTGGGAGCAGAACGACGAGGCGACCGAGTTCACCTTCACGCTCGAGGGCGACCGCGTCTTCTCCGACGGCTCGCCGATCGAGGCCAAGGACGTCGTCTTCACCCTGCAGCGCATCCAGGGCATGACCGACGCCAAGCCGAACTTCCTCCTGGGCGGCCTGACCATCACCGAGGTCGACGACACGACGATCTCGATCACGTCCGAGACCCCGCTGCTGCAGCTGCCCGCGATCCTCGCGAACCCCGCCCTCGGCATCGTCAACTCCGACGTCGTGATCGAGAACGGCGGATCGATCGACGGATCCGACAGCGCCCAGAAGTTCCTCGACGGCACGTCGGCCGGCTCCGGTCCGTTCGTGCTCGACACCCTCGACCTCTCGTCGCAGGTCGTTCTCACCAAGAGCGACGAGTACAACGGCGACGAGGAGGCCGCATACGGCCGCGTGGTCGTGCGCAACGTCTCGGAGAGCGCGACGCAGCTCGCGAACCTCAAGGGCGGCGACTCCATGGTCGCGATGGACCTCAACGGAGACCAGGTCGCCGGTCTCGGCGACGGACTGCAGGTCGACTCGGTGCCGTCCGGCCAGACCATCTTCCTGCTGCTCAACCAGTCGTCGGCCGTCGGCGGCGACCTCGCGAACGTGAAGATCGCCGAGGCGATCCGCTACGCGCTCGACTACGACGCGCTGCTCGAGCTCGCCGGGTCCGGCGCCGTGCAGGCGACCGGCGTCATCCCGCCCGGATTCGAGGGCGCCCTCGAGACCGGTGTCGAGCAGGACCTCGAGAAGTCGAAGGCGGCTCTGGCCGAGGCCGGCTACACGGGTCAGACCCTGAAGCTGCAGTTCCCGAACGACTACCCGGTCGGCGGCGTGGAGTTCACCCCGCTCGCCGAGCGCGTCCAGGCCCAGCTCGAGGATGCCGGCATCGCCGTCGAACTCGCCCCGGCGCCGTTCGCGACCGAGCTCGACGCCTACGTCAACGGCACCGAGGGCTTCGGCCTCTGGTTCTGGGGTCCCGACTACGCCGACTCCGCGAACTTCCTCCCGTTCGCTCCCGGTCTCAAGGTCGGTCTGCGCGCGGGCTGGGCGGCCGAGGCCAACCCCGAGATCGCGGGCATCGCGGCGGGTGCCGCAGCGGCGACCGACGAGACGCAGCGCAGCGAGGCCTTCACCGCGTTCGCCGAGGCGATGCAGGCCGAGGGTCCCTTCGTGCCGCTGATCGTCCCCGGTCGCAACATCGCCACGGCGGATGCCGTCTCCGGTGCCGTGTACAACTCGGTGTGGGAGATGGACATCGCCGAGATCACGCCCGCCGGCTGAGCGGCGCCGACTCATGACGACGGTGGCCGTGCGACGGCAGTCACAGCGTCGCAGGTCGCCGCTCGTCGGATACCTGCTGCGCCGGATCGGCACTTCGCTGCTCCTGCTCGTGGGGGTCACGATCGTGACCTTCGCACTCACGAACCTCGTGCCCGGCGACCCCGTGTCGGCGGCGCTGGGTGAGGGGGCATCCCAGAATCCCGAGACGCGCGAGGCGTTCATCAAGGCCCAGGGCCTGGATCAGCCGCTCTTCGTGCAGTACTTCATCTACATGGGGAACCTGCTCCGCGGGGACCTCGGCACGTCGCTGGTGACCGGTCGTCCGGTCACCAGCGACCTCGCCACTGCGGTGCCTGCGACGATCGAGATCGCCATCGGCGCCATCATCCTCAGCCTCGCGGTGAGCGTCGTGCTCGGCACCCTCGCCGCGTACCGCCGAGGACTCGTCACCGATCAGGTCATCCGCATCGTGACCCTGATCGGGCTGAGCGTGCCGACCTTCTGGCTCGCGCTCGTCAGCTTCTATGTGTTCTTCCTCGAACTGCGCATCGCGCCGGGGTCGGGGCGCATCTCGCCGTCGATCACGCCGCCGCCGCGCATCACCGGGCTCTACACGGTCGACTACCTCCTCAACGGAGACGGCGTCGGGTTCGCGGATGCTCTCGCGCACCTCGCCCTTCCCGTCATGGTGCTGTCGCTCGTCACGATCGGTCTGCTCACCCGCTTCATCCGCACGTCGGTGCTCGAGGTGCTCGGCAGCGACTACGTGCGGGCCGCCCGGGCCAAGGGCCTTCCCGCGATGCGCGTGATCCTCGACTACGTGCTGCGGGGAGCATCCCTGCCGATCCTCACCGTCGTCGGTGTCGCCTTCGGCTCGCTGCTCTCGGGCACCGTGCTCGTCGAGTCGGTGTTCGCGTGGCCGGGCCTGGGCACCTACGCCTACAACTCGGCGGCGAACCTCGACCTGCCCGGCATCATGGGCGTCGGTCTCGTCGTCGGGGTCATCTACCTCCTCATCAACTTCGTCGTCGATCTGCTCTACGGCGTCCTCGACCCGAGAGTGAGGATCGCATGAGCCGCATCGACTCGGCATCCGGCCCCTGGCGGTTCCGCTTCCGCTGGCCGCGCGCGTGGCGCACGCCCCTCGGCGTGATCGGCACCGTGATCGCCGGCGCCTGGATCATCGTCGCCTTCACCGCGCAGTGGTGGGTGCCGTACGGTCCCAACGCCCAGGTGCTCCCTCGCCTGCAGGCCCCCGGCATCGACACCCTGCTCGGCACCGACGGCAACGGGCGCGACATCTTCTCGCGCCTCATGACCGGAGCGACCGTGAGCCTCCCGCTCGCGCTCATGCTCGTGATCGCGGCGATGGTCATCGGCACCGTGATCGGCGCGCTCGCGGGCTACTTCGGCGGCTGGGTCGATGAGACGCTCATGCGCATCACCGACCTGTTCATGGCCTTCCCGACGGTCATCCTCGCGATGGTGGTCGCCGCCTCGCTCGGCCCCTCGCTGTTCAACGCGGTGATCGCGGCGATCGTGGTCTCGTGGCCGCAGTACTCGCGCGTCACCCGCAGCATCGTGCTCGGACTCCGCGGTCAGAACTACGTGATCGCGGGTCGTCTGCTCGGCCACTCGCCGCTGCGGACGCTGTTCATCGACATCCTGCCGAACATCGCCGGCCCCGTGCTGGTGCTCGCGACGCTCGACATCGGTGCGGCGATCCTGCTGCTCTCGGGACTCTCGTTCCTCGGTCTCGGCGCGCAGCCACCGACCGCCGAGTGGGGATCGATGATCTCCGCGGCGATGCAGAACTTCGACGCCTGGTGGCTCGGGGTCTTCCCGGGTCTCGCGATCCTCACGGTGGTGCTCGCCTTCAACTTCCTGGGCGACGCGATGCGCGACATCCTCGACCCGACGGCCGAGGTCACCCACGAGAAGCAGGCCGAGCACGTGGCATCCGCGAAGGGGGTGACGGCATGACCGCCCCCGCGACCGCCCCCGTGCGCACGCCCGCGCTGAGCATCCGCGACCTGACGATCGACATCGGCCGTCCGCTCGTGCACGGCATCTCGCTCGACCTCGAGGCCGGGCGCATCCACGGTCTCGCCGGCGAATCCGGATCGGGCAAGACGCTCACCTCGCTCGCCGTGCTCGGACTCCTGCCGCGTCAGGCCCGCACCGGCGGGTCGATCACGCTCGCCGGGGAGGAGCTGGTCGGCATGCGCCGCCGGGCGCTCAACCGCATCCGCGGCAGGCGCATCGCGATGATCTTCCAGGATCCGTCCGCGTCGCTGCACCCGCAGCTGCCGATCGGGCGCCAGCTGACCGATCACATGCGCGTGCACCTGGGACTGCGCGGTGACGCCGCCAGAGCCAGGGCGATCGAGCTGCTCGAGACCGTGCAGGTGCCGAACCCGGACGCCGCGCTGAAGCGCTACCCGCATCAGTTCTCGGGAGGTCAGCGCCAGCGCATCGCCATCGCCTGCAGTCTCGCGTGCGACCCCGAGGTGCTGCTGGCCGACGAGCCGACCACGGCACTCGACGTCACCGTGCAGGCCGGCATCCTGCGACTGCTGCGCGACCTCGCGATCGAACGAGACCTCGCGGTGCTGCTCGTCACGCACGACCTGGGCGTCATGAGTGCGATCGCCGACGAGGTCGCGGTGATGAAGAACGGGCAGATCGTCGAGCGGGCCGACCGCGAGACCCTGTTCCGTGCACCGCAGCACGAATACACGCGCACGCTGCTCGCGGCCCTGCCTGGATCGAAGATCGAGACCGATGCCGAGCACAGCGAGCGGGATGCCGATGAGGAGGCCGAAGATGAGTGAGATCGCCGTCCTCGATGCGCGCGACGTGGTGGTGCGCTACCCCGGCCACCCGCCGGTGGTCGCCGTCGACACCGTCTCGCTGAGCGTCGCCCCGGGTGAGACCGTGGCGCTGGTCGGAGAGTCCGGCAGCGGCAAGTCGAGTCTCGCCCGCGCCGTCGTCGGCATCGAGAAGCTCGCCGGGGGAGAGGTGCTCTTCCGCGACGCACCCGTGACCCCGCTCGGCATCCGCCGCCGCGCCCTCGCTCTCACCGGCATCCAGATGGTGTTCCAGGATCCGTCGACCTCGCTGAACCCGCGCCGCCGTGTGGGAGACCAGATCGCCGACGGCATCGCGACCGCCCGAGCGCGCGGCGCCGAGGGCTCGACCGTGGCGGAGTGGCTCGAGCGGGTCGGTCTGCCGACCGAGGTCGCCACGCGCTTCCCGCACCAGTTCTCGGGCGGACAGAAGCAGCGTCTCGCGATCGCCAGGGCGCTCGCCGCGCGGCCGTCGCTGCTCGTCGCCGACGAGCCGATCTCGGCGCTCGACGCCTCGACCCAGACGAGCGTGGCCGGGCTCATGCGCGACCTCGTCGCGGAGTCGGGCGCGGGGATGCTGTTCATCTCGCACGACCTCGCCGTCGTGCGGCGCATCGCTGATCGCACGTTCGTGATGTTCGCGGGTCGTGTGCTCGAGTCGGGCCCGACCGACCGTGTGTGGTCCGCTCCGCAGCATCCGTACACGCAGGCTCTGCTCGCGGCGATCCCCGAGCCCGACGGCGCAGGGCGCATCCCGGCCGCACCCACCGTGAACGAGCGCGTCGTGTGGTCGGAGGTCCCCCCGGTCCTCCACTGAGCGACCGTCGGCAGCGCCGGTCTCGGCCTTCGGCGACACGGTGTGGGGCGGCCTTCTCGGCATGGGCGGAGCCGCGAGGCGTGGGTCTCCGCCCAGGGGGTGTTCTCCGCCCGTCGCGGTGCCCGCCCGTCGCGGTGCCTGCGCGGGTGCGGGGGTGCGGTGCCGCGGTCAGCGCGTGATGAGGCTGTAGGGCACGGAGTGGTGCGACCCGGGTTCGGGTGAGGATCGACTCGTGAGGATGTCGAGGATGGTCTCCGCAGCCTTCTCGACGCCGTGATCGACGGTCGAGAACGCCGGGATGTGGAAGCGTCCTTCGTCGATGTCGTCGAAGCCCATGACCTGCACCCGATCGGGCACCGAGACGCCGTGGCTGCCCAGCGTGTAGAGGGCCCCGAGCGCGAGGCTGTCGCTGAAGCAGAAGAGCGCGTCGAACTCGGCCCCGGATGCCAGCAGGCGCTGCACCGAGATCGATCCCTCGGCGCGGTCGAACGTCTCGACGACGGCGAACAGCGACGGATCGGGGTCGATGCCGGCGGCGGCCAGCGCACGGAGATAGCCCTCGAACCGCAGACGTGACGTGGCGCTCGGACCCGATTCCTGCACTCCCACCGCGGCGATGCGGCGACGTCCGTGTGCGATCAGATGGGTCGTCGCCGCCGCGGCGGCCGAGACGTTGTCGATGCCGACGTGGTGCGCGCTCGGACCGACGAGGCTCTCGGCCTGCTCGCCGATCAGCACCAGCGGGGGAGTGGCCGGGCGAGCCGCGATGTCGGCGGCTGTCAGCAGGAGGGGGCTCATCACGATGCCGTCGAGGGCGGGGAACCCCTGGCCGGCCATCATCGCCAACTCGGTCTCGTGGTCGCCGTTGGTCTGCGCGATGAGCACGGTCAGCGAGCGGGTCTGCGCGACGCGGACGAACGAGGAGGCGAACTCGGCGAAGTACGGTTCGCGCAGGTCGGGCAGTACGAGGGCGATCAGCCCGCTGCGACCGTTGCGCAGCTGTCGAGCCGCGAGATTGGGGCGGTAGCCGAGCTCGTCGATCGCCGTGAGGATGCGCTGTCGCACCTCGGCGCTCACCCAGCCCGTGCCGTTCACGACGTTGGACACCGACTTGGCGCTGACCCCGACACGCGCCGCGACGTCGGCGAGGGTCACGCGCGCCATGGGGCTCCTTCGGTCGGGTCGGGTCGAGCGCCGGCGGGACGGTGCAGGATGCTCGATCCGACTCTAGCGTTTGACCGTAGTTCAACGTGGAACTATCGTGTAGTCCTCCGACGAAAGAACCCGTTCGACGACGAATGGCCGGCGGGAGCCGACCGGAAGAGGGAGCCGTGCACGTGTCACTGCGAGACGCCCGATCAGGGATCGATTCCATCCAGGCGAGCCGAGTGGAGACCGCTCGTCCGCGTCCCCAGCTGGTGCGCGAATCGTTCATCGACCTCGACGGCGAGTGGGGCTTCGCGCACGACGACGCCGACCGCGGCCGCAGCGAGCGCTGGCACGACGGGCGCGAGCTGCCCGACCGCATCCGAGTGCCGTTCCCGCCCGAGTCGCCGGCGTCGGGCATCGGCGAGACGGGCTTCCACCCCGTCGTCTGGTACCGGCGCGTGCTCACCGCGGGCGATCTCGATGCCGCCGGGCACACCGCCGATCGACGGGCCGTCCTGCACTTCGGTGCCGTCGACCACCGCGCCACGGTCTGGGTCGACGGTCAGGTCGTGGGCACGCACGAGGGAGGGCACACGCCCTTCGCGTTCGACATCACCGATGCGCTCGCGCCGTCGGGCGGCACCCACACGATCGTGGTGCGCGCCGAAGACGACCCCCACGATCTCGCCCAGCCCCGCGGCAAGCAGGACTGGCACGAAGACCCACATGCCATCTGGTACCACCGCACGACCGGCATCTGGCAGACCGTGTGGCTCGAATCGGTGTCTCCCCAGCACGTGACCGCGCTCACCTGGACCAGCGACCTGACCGCAGGGACCGTGACGGCCGAGGTGGCGCTCAGTCGACGCGCCGACAGCGTCGTGCACGTCCGCATCGCCCACGAGGGGCGACCGCTCGGAACCGCCAGCGTGACCGCGGGCGACACGAGCACGACGCTGACCTTCCCGCTCGCCGGTCAGGCGAACGGCCAGCACTACGAGCACCTGCTCTGGCGGCCGGAGAACCCTGTGCTGCTCGACGCCTGGGTGCAGGTGGAGACCGCGGGGTTCGAGACGGATGCCGTCGCCAGCTACCTCGGACTCCGCTCGGTGGGCTGGAGCGAGGGGGCGCTGCTGCTCAACGAGCGACCGGTCACGCTGCGATCCGTGCTGAGCCAGGGGTACTGGCCAGAATCGCACCTCACGGCGCCCTCTGCCGACGCGCTGCGCCGCGAGGCCGAGCTCATCGCCGCCCTCGGGTTCAACTCCGTGCGGGTGCATCAGAAGATCGAGGACGAGCGCTTCCTCTACTGGGCAGATCGGCTCGGACTGCTCGTCTGGGGCGAGATGCCGGCGACGTACACGTTCAGCGCCGAGTCGGTGCGGCGCACTACGGCGGAGTGGACCGAGGCCGTCCTGCGCGACAGGTCCCACCCGAGCATCATCACGTGGGTGCCGCTCAACGAGAGCTGGGGCGTGCAGCACATCGCCTCGCGAGGTGATCAGCGGGCGTTCGCCGAGGGGCTGTATCAGCTGACCAAGGCGCTCGACCCCACGCGTCCCGTCATCTCGAACGACGGGTGGGAGCTGGGCACGTCCGACCTGTGGACCGTCCACGACTACGAGTGGGACGGCCGGGTGCTGGCGGAGCGCTACGACGTCGACGAGACTCGCCTGCGCGAGTACATCGGCGGGATCGGGCCCGCGGGCCGCCGGATCCGTCTCGAGGGGACGGCCGACGCAGGCCAGCCGATCATGCTCACCGAGTTCGGCGGGGTGAAGTGGGCGGCCGATGCGGGGCCGGCGAACTCGTGGGGCTATTCGGAGGCGAGCAGCCCCGAGGACTATCAGCAGAAGCTCTCGGAGATCCTGGGTGCGGTGCAGTCCGGCGTCCGCGACCGTCACGGTCGTCAGGGCGGGCTCGCCGGCTGGTGCTGGACCCAGCTCACCGACACGATGCAGGAGCAGAACGGGCTGCTCACCGAGGCGCGGGAGCCCAAGATCCCGATCGAGACGCTGCGCGCGCTGATCCTCGGGATGCCCCTGGACGCCTGATCGAACGACCCGACACGCACTGCGGGCCGAGGCGAGAGCCCCGGCCCGCAGTGCGTGTCGTCGGATCAGACGGGTGCGACGATGTCCTGCGGCATGTCCCACTCGGTGATCTCCATCGACGTCTCGATGGACTGGCCGCCGGCGTCGGCGGATGCCGTCGACGCGAGGATCACGTAGTCGGAGGTGACCTCGTAGACGACGTCGACCGGAAGGCCCTGCATGTCGGCCGTGCCGCTCACGAGGAAGACCTCCTGGTCGAGGCGGGTGCCGGTGCCGGTGACGGTGAAGTCTCCGGTGAGTCCGCCCGCTGCCTCGGCCGGGTCGACGCCCTCGAGGTTCGCGGCGCTGGCGCTGAGCGCGGCGATGACCGGGTCGGACGACTCCGGGTCGGCGGCCTGCCACTCGCTCGTGGACGACTTGACCCAGACGTCGTCGCCGATGACGATGAGCGATCCCATCGGGGAGATCGACTCGACGGCCTTGTCGGCCGGGTTGTACCGCATGGTCGACTCCATGCCGAGAACCGACGTGGTGCCGGCGTAGCCCGCGGCGCTGGCCATGGCGTCGGTGATGCACGCACCGAGTGCGGTGCCGTCGACCGATGCTCCTTCGGCGAGCTCCGGGCAGTCGTCGGACGCGGGTGCCGTCGTCTCCTCCTGCTCCGCGGCGGCGGTGGGCTTCTCGTCGGCGGGCTTCTCCTCGGCGCCGGCAGAGCAGCCGGTGAGCAGCACGGCAGCGGTCAGGGCGAGCCCGACTCCCCACTTCTTGGAACGCATCATGTTTCCCCCTTCGGTCGTGCACACGGTGTCGATCACCGCGCGCGCATTCCAGCATGCCAACTCCCCGCGCGACCGCGTGGAGGCAGCCCGGAGGAATCTCGGCTAGACTGTCGAGGTTGTCTGCCCTCTGGCATCCATTCGGGAAGCCACGGGCGACGACGTGCACACACCCTCCTGCTCCCGGGAAAGTCCCGGAAGCCGTTCTAGTCCGAAGGAGGTGGGTAAGTGACGCACCAGTACGAACTCATGGTCATTCTGACCCCCGAGATCGACGAGCGCCAGGTCGCCCCTACGCTCGACAAGTTCCTGAAGGTCATCACCAACGATGGTGGCTCGATTGAAAAGGTCGACGTCTGGGGCAAGCGCCGTTTCGCGTACGAGATCCAGAAGAAGACCGAGGGCATCTACGCCGTCGTGAACTTCACCGCGACCAGCGAGGCCACTCAGGAGCTCGACCGTCAGCTCAAGCTGAACGAGCAGATCATGCGCACCAAGGTGCTCCGCGCTGAGGAAGCTCAGGCAATGATCGCTTCCGAGGCGAAGCGCTCCGAGGAGAAGGCTGCCCGCAAGGCCGCCAAGGCTGCGAAGGCCTGAGTTCCATGGCCGGCGAAACAGTCATCACCGTGGTGGGAAACCTCACGGCCGACCCCGAGCTGCGGTACACGCAGAACGGACTGCCGGTGGCGAACTTCACCATCGCCTCGACTCCTCGGAACTTCGACCGCGCCGCCAACGAGTGGAAGGACGGCGAAGCGCTGTTCCTCCGTGCGTCGGTCTGGCGTGAGTTCGCCGAGCACGTGGCGGGTTCGCTGACCAAGGGTATGCGCGTCATGGCGCAAGGCCGTCTGCGTCAGCGCTCCTACCAGGACCGCGAGGGCAACCAGCGCACCGCGATCGAGCTGGAGGTCGACGAGATCGGCCCCTCGCTTCGGTACGCGACGGCACAGGTCACCCGCGCGGCGTCGAACGGTGGCGGTGGCGGCGGCGGACAGTCGCGCCCCGCGCAGCAGCAGCAGGTGTCGGAGGAGCCGTGGTCAACCCCCGGCTCGTCGACCAGCGCCGATGCCTGGAGCACTCCGGGCAGCTTCGGCGACGACACCCCCTTCTGATCACTCTTCTGGATCGGGTCTCTGAGTCCGTCGAAAGACTCAGCGGTCCGTCTCACAACTAAGGAAAAACAATGGCTGGAAAGTCGAGCGGCGACCGCCGCAAGCCGCGGAAGGGCGCGAAGAACGCCGCTCCCGCGAAGTCGATCCGGGTCGGTCTCATCGATTACAAGGATGTCGCGACCCTTCGCAAGTTCATCTCGGAGCGTGGGAAGATCCGCGCCCGTCGTATCACCGGTGTCTCCGTGCAGGAGCAGCGTCTGATCGCTCGCGCGATCAAGAACGCTCGCGAGATGGCTCTCCTGCCCTACGCCGGCGCTGGCCGCTGAGGGGTACGGATATGGCAAAGCTGATTCTCACGAACGAGGTCGCCGGGCTCGGAAGTGCCGGTGACGTGGTCGAGGTCAAGAACGGGTACGCCCGTAACTACCTCATCCCCCAGGGCTTCGCTACGGCGTGGACCCGCGGTGGCGAAAAGCAGGTCGCTTCGATCCAGGCTGCTCGTCAGGCGCGTGCGATCCACGACCGCGACGAGGCCGTGGCCCTGAAGAACACCATCGAAGGCACCAAGGTGCGCCTGACCGTCAAGGCCGGCGCCGAAGGTCGTCTCTTCGGATCGGTCAAGACCGCCGATGTCGCCGACGCTGTCGCGGCTGCCGGTCTCGGCTCGATCGACAAGCGCAAGGTGCACATCGGCTCGACGATCAAGTCGACCGGTGAGCACGAGGCCACGGTTCGTCTGCACGACGACGTGACCGCTGTCATCTCCCTGCAGGTCGTCGCCTCCAAGTGACCCTGCGGTCGATGGGCCACTGAGCCCGTCGTGATGCGCGAGACACCCCCTGTCCTTCGGGACAGGGGGTGTTCTGCGTTCGAGGCTCGAGTCGCCGGATGCTCAGAGGAGTCCGAGCTCCGCCGCGCGCTGTGGATGCGCGGGCAGTGACCGATCGACATCGACCGCCCGAGACCAGCCCTCGTCCTCCACGGGCACTCCGCGGGCCACCAGGGTGTGCACCGCGTCCTCGACCGCATCGACGAAGTCGGCGCCCACGTGCGTCCCGGCCACCAGCGAGACGATCATTCGCGCGTGTGCGTCGCGCTCGACGACTGAGACCACGGCGATGCCCTTCGCGGAGAGCGGTCCGATCCTGCTCGTGATCGCCGACAGGCCGCTGCCTCCGATCAGGATGTCGCCGACGACCGAGCCTCGCCGATAGACGCGCGCCGCGTGCGCCGTGGGGGCTGCGGCGCGCGGACGGAAGTGCGCGGCCCGCACCGTGCGGTCGATCTCGGCGAGGGATGCGGCGACGGCATCCGTGGGGACGATGAACGTGCGCGCGCCGTTGACCGCCCACCGCAGGCGGCGAGAATCGTGCATGTGCGACCTCCCCGCAGCAGTCTAGACAGCCGCTGACCGCGGGGCAGGGGGGAATTCCTTCCGGAGAGCGAGGCGTCGATGAGCGGCGACGATACTCCGAGATATCTCTCATGTCCATACCCCTGATGACCAAATCGGCTGGTCGCGACCGCGTGTTCCGGATCGTTGCCGCGTGTGACGCGCCCGGCGAAGATCCGGCTTGACTTTCCCCAGGTTCTACACATCCCCCCAGTCGATGGACAAACCTTCAATGTCCGGTTGAACCACGTTCTCATCCACAGGTTGGGGAAACATGAAATACCTGTTCAGATGAGCAAAATGGTCGTCAAATCCACGTAGTCCACCGGGTTATCCACAGCGGTTGTACACAGACACTCCGGATTTCTCCGCACGCTTTCCACAGAGTTATCCACAGCCTGTGTTGCGACCGAAAATCGCCGCTCGTAGCGTGGTCGAGCGACCCGATGTCGGTGGCTGCTGGTTCGCTGTGCAGACGGCTTCGAAAGGCCGCGACAGCGCAGCACGACATCCGGGCAGCGCCCCGCTCACCACGCTCGTCGCATCGAAGGGAACACTGTGTCGATCGCTGACATCTCCGAGGACCGTCTCGGTGGCAAGCGTCCGCCCGAGCGGACCCCTCCGCATGACCTTCTCGCGGAGCAGAGCGCGCTCGGCGGCATGCTGCTCTCGAAGGACGCGGTCGCCGATGTGATCGAGACCCTCCGGGGCGCCGACTTCTACATCCCCAAGCACGAGCTCATCTTCGAGGCGATCCTCTCGCTGTACTCGCACGGAGAGCCGACCGACGTCGTCGCCGTCACCGACGAGCTCATCAAGACGGGTGAGCTCAGCCGCGCGGGCGGCGCCGACTACCTGCACACGCTCACCTCGATCGTCCCCACCGCGGCCAACGCCGGGTACTACGCGGGTATCGTCTCGGAGCGCGCGATCCTGCGCCGCCTGGTCGACGCGGGCACCCGCATCGTGCAGCTCGGCTACGACGGTCAGGGAGACGCGACCGACCTCGTCAACAACGCGCAGGCGGAGATCTACTCGATCACCGGGTCGGAGACCGCCGAAGACTACGTCCCGCTGCAGATCGCGGTCGACGCGGCGCTCGAGGAGATCGAGGCCGCCAGCGGCCGCGACGGATCGATGACGGGTGTCCCGACCGGGTTCAAGGAGCTCGACGAGCTCACCAACGGCCTGCACGGCGGGCAGATGATCGTCGTCGCCGCGCGACCCGCCATGGGTAAGTCGACGCTCGCGCTCGACTTCGCGCGCGCTGCATCCATCGGTCACAACCTGCCCTCCGTGTTCTTCTCGCTCGAGATGGGCAAGAGCGAGATCGCGATGCGTCTGCTCAGCGCCGAGGGCCAGATCCCGCTGCAGAACATGCGCAAGGGAAACCTCGACCCCCGCGACTGGACCACGGTCGCGGCGACCCGCGGCCGCATCAACGACGCACCGCTCTACATCGACGACAGCCCGAACATGACGCTGGTCGAGATCCGCGCCAAGTGCCGTCGACTCAAGCAGCGCGAGGGGCTGCGCATGGTCATCATCGACTACCTGCAGCTGATGACCTCGGGCAAGCGCGTCGAGTCGCGTCAGCAGGAGGTCTCGGAGTTCTCCCGTAGCCTCAAGCTCATCGCCAAGGAGCTTCAGGTTCCGGTCATCGCCCTGTCGCAACTGAACCGTGGTCCCGAGCAGCGTCAGGACAAGAAGCCCGCCATCAGCGACCTGCGTGAGTCCGGCTCGATCGAGCAGGACGCCGATATGGTCATCCTGCTGCACCGTGACTCGGTCTACGACAAGGACGTGCGCCCGGGCGAGGCCGACCTGATCGTCGCCAAGCACCGTAACGGCCCGACCGCGACGATCACCGTGGCGTTCCAGGGCCACTACTCGCGCTTCCACGACATGGCCCCGGGCGGCGACTTCAACTGATCGTGCCGCCCGCGCGTGCCTCGACCTCGACGTCGGGATCCCGTGCAGGGTTCACGAGTAGGAGTGTGGACGGGACGCCCCCACCGCGGGGGAGGAGGCGGAAAGGGCGCCCCGTCTGGCACCGCCATTGGGGCGGCGCCGCTGCCGCCGCGTCGCAGCGCGGCAAGGCTGCTCACACAGAGTGACAGGCGATCAGAGCCCGCACAAGGGTCCTTTGTCCAGTTCTCGCGCTCAGACGAGACCGGTCGAGAGAGTGATGTCGGCCGTCGAGGACAGCTGCCTCCACCGCGTCTGCCGTCCGGTGCGGCGGACGAGGACATCCGCGGCGACGAGCGGGCCGAGATCGATCCCGGTCAGGCGGGCGATCTCGGCGATAGGTACCTGGAAGGTGCGGAATGCCCCCAACGGCGTCGCTGCGAGAAGGCCGTCGGTCGTGTCGACGAGCTCCGTCTGGTCGAGCACGAAGCCTGCGGCCGCGAGCCCGTCCTGCCCGTGCCACGCGGCGACCTTCCAGAAGCGCAGCGGAATGCGGATGCCGCGGTACGGCGGATCCGCGTCGTCGAGCACGGGGGCGGTGAACACCGAGAGGCGCTGGTCGGTCGCCTCGGCGTACTCGATCACGTGGTCCTCGAGACCGAGCCAGAGATCCTTCGACTGGTTGAACCCGGCGGCCTGCGGCGCCGCATTCGGGTAGAAGAACGTCGCCGCCATCGCGTCCCGCGCCTCGTCGTCGTCGCCCCAGCCCGGGTCGCGCCGACGCACCAGATGTCCGCGGTCGAGATCGTTGCGTGCGTACACCGCGGGCCCTGTCTGCTCGGCGTCGGGTACTCGAGTGTCGAGTCGCCACTCGCCCGACCGGGGCAGATCGCGCAGTGCGGCTCCGTCGATGTTGACCCCGGTGACCGCGGCGAGCCGCCGGTGCGGGTCGAGCAGCACCGTGAAGCGCGGGTAGCTCAGTTCACGCACCTCCTGCCGAGGCCGCGGCAGGGGCAGCGGCCTCGGCAGGAATGCCTCGTCGTATCCGTTCGCCATGCGTCTCATGGTGACGGGTGCCGCCGACATCCGGCACCGCTGTCACGCGGCAGACGCGGCAGACGCGGCGAAGCGTCGATCACGGTGTCGGCATGCCGCCGTTCACATTGAGGGTCTCGCCGGCGACGTAGCTCGACTCGGCGGAGGCGAGGAACACGTAGGCGGGGGCGAGCTCGGCGGGCTGGCCCATGCGGCCGAGCGGCGTGTTCTCGCCGAACTCGGGCAGCTTCTCCTGCGGCTGGCCGTCACTGGGCTGCAGAGGCGTCCAGATCGGCCCCGGTGCCACGGCGTTCACGCGGATGCCCTTCGGCGCGAGCTGCTGCGCCAGCCCCTTGGTGAACGCGTTGATGGTCGCCTTGGTCGAGGCGTAGTCGACGAGGATGTCCGACGGCGAGTACGCCTGGATCGACGTGGTGTTGATGATCGCCGACCCCGCCGGAAGGTGGGGGAGAGCCGCCTTCGTGATCCAGAACATCGCATACACGTTGGTCTTGAAGGTGTCGTCGAACTGCTCGTCGGTGATGTCGGCGAGCGACTCCTGGTAGACCTGCTTGCCCCCGTTGTTGACGAGGATGTCGAGGCCGCCCAGAGCGCCGACCGCCTTGGCGACCAGGGTGCGGCAGTACTCGGGGTCGCGCAGGTCACCGGGGATCGTGGCGACCGTCGCGCCGGCGTCGCGCAGGATGCCGGCGATGCGCGCCGCATCCTCTTCCTCCTCGGGAAGGTACGAGAGCGCCACATCCGCCCCCTCGCGCGCGAAGGCGATCGCGGTGGCCGCTCCGATGCCGGAATCGCCGCCCGTGATGAGTGCCTTGCGTCCGGTCAGGCGGCCGGTGCCGCGGTAGCTGTCCTCGCCGAGGTCGGCCGTCGGCGCGAGATCCGCGTCGAGTCCGGGCTCGGGCATGTGCTGCTTCTCGGGCTCGATGTCGGAGTAGAGCTCGGCGGGGTTGACGAAGGTGTACTGGTCACGAGACATGGTGTGTGTCCTCTCGTTGTTCGGTTCGGTCTTTCAGGTCTGGGGTGCGGGCCTCAACGGCCCTGCAGCAGCTCGGCGGGGACGATGTCACGGATCGTCATCGCGGCGCTGAGGAATGCGAGGTGGCTCAGCGCCTGCGGCGTGTTGCCCCAGGCGGAACCGTCGTCGGCGTCGATCATCTCGGCGTAGATGCCGACGTCGTTCGCGTGCTCGATGAGCTTCTCCATGTGCGCGAGCGCCTCGTCGTGGCGGCCGACGCAGGCGAGGGCCTCGACCCGCCAGAAGGCGCACGCCACGAAGGTCTTCTCTTCGGCGGCGACTCCGCTGTAGCGGTACATCAGGGCGCCTGCACCGAGCTCGACGCTCAGAGCATCGATCGTCGCCGACATGCGCTCGCCGCGATCGAACCCGCTCGGCGCGTGCAGCAGCACCGAGGCGTCGAGCCGATCGGACCCGGCGTGCAGCACGTACGCGCCCCGGCTCTCCGACCAGCAGTGCTCGTCGATCCACGCGCGGATGCGGTCGCGCTCTGCGCGCCACCGATCGGCGCTGCCGGGGATCGCGCCCGTCTCGGCCAGCGCGATGGCATCTTCGAGCGCCTTCCAGCACCCCATCTTCGACGAGGTGTAGTGATGTTCATCTGGCAGCTCCCACATCCCGGAATCGGGATTGCGCCAGACGTCGCAGGTGCGGTCGGCGACGCCGGCCAGCAGCCGGGCGGTCTCCACATCGAGCACATTGCCCGCGTCGACGTACGTGCGGCAGATGGCCATCAGGTCGCCGTAGACGCCGAGCTGCAGCTGTCCGCCCGCGGGATTCCCCGTCACGACGGGGCCGATGCCGCGCCACCCTGCCACGTCGTACTCGTGCGGCTCGGGGACGAGCGCTCCGTCGAGCGTGTACATGACGTGGAGGTCGGACCCGTGATCGCGGATGGTGCGCAGCAGCCACGAGAGCGCGGCATGGGTCTCTTCGCGCAGCCCGAACCGGACGAGGGCGTGGGTCGTGTACGCGAGGTCGCGGATCCAGGCGTGCCGGTAGTCCCAGTTCTTCCCTCCCTGCGGGCTCTCGGGAAGCGAGGTCGTCGCCGCCGCCGCGATCGCTCCGGACGGGCTGTGGATGAGCAGCTTGAGTGCGAGCGCGTTGCGCTGCACCTGCGCGCTCCACGGTCCGTCATACGAGAACACCGAGGACCAGTGCTGCCAGCTCTGCACCGTGCGATCGATCCCGTGGTCGACGTTGCGCGGATCGGGGAGGTGCAGCGGCTCGCCGTGCGTGGCTGCCAGGGCCAGGAGGTGCCGCGAACCCGGCGACGTCGTGAAGCTCCCCTCCTGCAGCGGCCCGGCGAGCGACTCCGGCTCCGTGGGGGCGGGACCGTGGTCGAATCCGACGACGGCGAGCGCGGTGGCGCCGCTGCGGATGACGTCGCCGTGCTGCGTGCGCTCCAGCCAGGGAGCCGCGGTCTGCAGCGACGATCCGGGGCGGACGCACCACCGCATCGCGACGTCGCCGTCGACGCCGTCGATGCGGCGGGCGAGCTCGGCCCACGGCAGGCGACCCGCGACGCCGGACACCAGGGCATCGGTGACGCGCACCGTGCCGGACTCCGTGATGAAGGTCGTCTCGAGCACGTTGGTCTCGGGGACGTACCGGCGCTCGGTGCGGAAGGCGGCCGTCGGCTGGAGCTCCACGCATCCGCCGGTCTCGTCGTCGAGAAGGCGCGCGAACACGGGAAGGTCGGTCAGGCCGGGCAGGGGGAGCCAGTCGATGCGTCCGTCCGTGCCGATCAGCGCGACCGTGCGACCGTCGCCGATCGGCGCATACGACGCGAGGGGGCGATCGGTGGAGACGGCGGGCATGGGGCCATCGTGCGACGGCGTGCGGATGCTGGCTAGCGCCTTGCGTCGGACGGTCGTGGTCGCTACGCGCGTGTGCGTGCCGGGAGGGGGTCGCACCCCCGGAGCGGCGGGAGTAGCCTCGCCGCATGGGCCGCCTCATCTACTCCATGATCACGTCGCTCGACGGGTACGTCAGCGGACCGGACGGCGGGTTCGACTGGGCGCTCGACGAGGAGCTGCACGAGTTCATCAACCGGCAGTTCGCCGGCGTCGGCACCTACCTCTACGGGCGGCGCATGTACGAGACGATGGTCTATTGGGAGACCGCGCATCTCGAACCCGATCAGCCGCAGGTGGGGATCGACTACGCACGCGTGTGGCAGGCGGCCGACAAGGTGGTGTTCTCGACGACTCTCGCCGAGGTGTCGAGCGAGCGCACGCGTCTCGAGCGCTCGTTCGACCCCGGCGTGGTCGAACGCTGGAAGGCCGAGTCCGACAGCGACTTCTCGGTCGACGGTCCGACGCTCGCCGGAGCGGCGATCCGTGCCGGACTCGTCGACGAGTTCGGTCTGTTCATCGGTCCGGGGATCGTCGGCGGCGGCAAGCCGTTCTTCCCCGAGGGCGTGCGCGTCGACCTCGAACTCCTCGAGGACCGCCGGTTCGCCAGCGGCGTGATGTTCCTGCGGTATCAGACCGTACGCGCGTAGCTCGGCGAGCTCGGGTCAGGCCTGGGCGGAGACCCAGCCGGTGGTGAGCCCGGTGACGGCCGAGCCGTCGAGGTCCGCGAGCTTGATCGCGGTGAAGGCGGTGGCGGCGGGCGACGTCTGCACGCGGAAGGCGGGATCGTCAGCCGTGAGAGTCGCGAGGATGACGGCGGCGACGTCATCGGGCGTCTGGGCGTTCCCCGGTGCGAAGGCCTGCCTGGTGCGCGCCAGGTAGCTGTCGATGGCCGGCAGATACGCCGCATCCGCCCCGGTGACCAGCGCGTCGCGGTCGGCCTCGGAGTTGGTGACGAACTCGGTGAGCACCGGCCCCGGTTCGATGACGCTCACGGCGACGCCCAGGCTCTTCATCACGGGATGCAGGCTCTCCATGAACCCCTCGACGGCGAATTTCGCCGCGCAGTAGGCCTCATTGAAGGGCTGGCCGACGACGCCGCCCACGCTCGTGACCGTGATGAGGCGTCCTCGTGACGCGCGCAGGTGCGGGAGCGCGGTCTTGGTCACGTCGACCACCCCGAAGAAGTTGACCTCCATCGCGGCGCGCACGCGATCGATGCTCATGGCCTCGATGGTGCCGAGCGCACCGGCGCCCGCGTTGTTGATCACCGCGTCGAGCCGTCCGTGCTCGGCGACCAGCGCCTCGATCGTGGCGGCCACCGCATCGTGATCGGTGACGTCGAGCGCGCGGATGTCGAGGGCGACACCGGCGTCGGCGGCCGCGGCCTCGAGAGCATCCGCCTTGCGCAGGTCCCGCATCGTGGCGACGGTCTTCCAGCCGGCCGCCGCGAGCGAGACGGCGGTGCGGAGGCCGATCCCTGTGGAGGTGCCGGTGATGAGGGCGAGAGGAGCGGTGGCGTCGGTCATACCTGAAGTATGCGCGCCGTTCGATATGCCGCGGCTGGATGCGGGCTCAGGGCCGGACGCGCACCGTGCGGCCCTCGAAGGTCACCAGGTCGCCGTCGTGCAGCTGGCGCCCACGCCGCCGGTCGACCTCGTCGTTGACCTTCACGAACCCGTCGATCACGACCTCCTTGGCGTCGCCGCCCGAGTCGAGCAGCCCCGAGAACTTCAGGAACTGGCCGAGGCGGATCATCTCTCCGCCGATGGAGACGTCGTCGATCGGACCGGAATTCGTCATGACTGAATGCTAACCGCCGCAGACGCGTCGAGCCGCCGACCCCAGGGGCCGGCGGCTCGCGGAACGACGGGCGCGCTCAGTCGTCGATGTCGGTGCCGACGACGGCGAAGTCGGCGCTGAAGTCGATGTCGATCGACCGGTTGTCGCTCGTGAGCACCGAGGCGTCGTAGGGGCTCACGTCGTCGCTGTCGGCATCGAGGTCGGTGATCATGCCGTCGGCCTCGGCCAGCGCCGCCTCGACCAGGGCGCGGATGGCGGCCTCGTCGAGCGTGTTCGCGGGGGCGGTGTCGTCGTCGTCCTGCTCGCTGGAGACGACGGTCGTCGCGAGGTCGGCATCCACCCGCACCTCGGTCTCGCTGCCGTTCGCGGCGGTCAGCTGCACCTCCCAGGTGCCGTCGCGCTTCGCATCGATCGAGGTGACATCGCCCTCGGCGGCGCCGCGCGCGGCATCCGCGATCGCGACGAGCTCGTCGGCCGAGTCGGTGCCGATGCCGGTCACGGGGCCTCCGCCCTGTCCTCCGCCCTGGGCCGGTCCCTGGCCGTCGTCGTCGCGGTCGCCGCCGGGCTGGCCGCCGCGGTCGTCGTCTCCGCGCGGGCCGTCGGAGACGGAGGGGCGGTCGTCATCGTCGCCGAACTCGTCGCCGACGGCGGCACCCAGTGCCACGCCACCCCCGACGAGGACCACGGCCGCCGCGATTCCGCCGCCGATGAGGAGAGCGCGCGAGCGGCCGCGCTTCGCAGGGGCGGCAGGTGCGGCCTGTGCGTCGGCCGGGAGGGGCTCGACGGGCACGGTCTGAGCGTCGGACGCCTGAGGGGCGGGTGCCGGCGGTGCCGGGGGAGCGGGCGGTGCCGGGGGCGTCGCGCCTGCGGGCAGGTTCTCGGGCGTCTGGTCGGGAGTCGGGTTCTTGTCGTTCATGACTCGATGCTCTCGCGCGGGTGCTGAAGCCACCCTGAAGCCCCCTGAAGAGGTCTTCAGGAAGCAGGGCCCGAGATCTCAGCCGCGGACGGCGCTCGACACATCGGGGAACGACGCGGGCACGAAGCCGCCGTGCGCCTGCTCGCCGTGCACGAGCTCTCCCGAGCCGGTCTCGGCGCTGCCGAGCACGCCCCAGGGATCGACGATCCGCACGTCATGCCCGTCGAGGTGCAGACGGCGCACCCCCTCGAGCAGCATCCGCCGGGCGATGCTGTTCGCCCTCTGCACGCGATCGAGATCGACGATCACCGGTTCGTCACCGGCCGATTCCTCGGCGAAGCCGCGCAGGACCCGCTCGGCCTCCATGAAGTGCAGATCGCCGGCGATCTCGTGCACCGCGACGCCGTCCCGTTCCACGCGGCGCGACACCGATCGCGCGGAATCGGTCGAGGTCATGAGGTGCAGCCCCAGGTCGTGGTTCATGCGCTCGAACATGCGCACCCCGCGGGTGCTGTTGCCGTGCGGGTCGAGTCGCGGCGAGAACACGGCGATGCCCACCTGGCCGGGAAGCACGCCCATGAGCCCGCCCGCGACGCCGCTCTTCGCGGGGATGCCGACAGAGGTCAGCCAGTCGCCCGCCGAGTCGTACATACCGCAGGTCGTCATCACGCTCAGCACCTGCCGGTTGATGACGGGGTCGATCACCTGGTCGCCGTCGGGCGTGCGGCCGCCGGCGGCGAGGACCGATGCCATGCGGGCGAGGTCGCGCACCGTCACCGATGCCGAGCACTGACGGGTGTATCCGCGCACCACGTCTGCCGGGTCGGCGTCGAGGGTTCCGACGGTGCGGAGCATGTAGGCGAGCGCCATGTTGCGGTCGGCGGAGGCGAGCTCGGACTCGAACACGTCCTCCGCGATCGAGAGGTCACGGCCGGCCAGGCGGCTGTAGAGGTCGAGGATGCGCTCGACGCGAGCATCCGCGCCGTCGCCGCCGACCAGGGCGTGAGCGGCGATCGCCCCGGCGTTGATCATCGGATTGCGCGGGCGCCCGGTCTCGGGTTCGAGGGAGATCTCGTTGAACGCGTCGCCCGACGGCTCGACGTCGATCCGCTCGAGCACCGCGTCGAGGCCCTGATCGGCGATCGCGAGCGCATAGGTGAACGGCTTCGAGATCGACTGGATCGTGAACTCGACGTCGGCGTCGCCCGCCACGTAGACCTCGCCGTCGAGGGTGGCGACCGCGATGGCCAGCTGGTCGGGGTCGGCGTTCGCGAGTTCGGGGATGTACGACGCGACCTCGCCGGCGTCCTCCCCGCACGACTCCATCAGCACGTTCAGATAGTCGATCATGGGGGTCTGCATGTGGTCCATGCTCCCATGCGTCGTCCGCGCGCCCTCCGCCGGGAGCCTCGCCCGAGCCTATGCGCGGGGAGCGGTCGTCAGACCGCGAGAGGCAGGGTCACGACGAATCGGGCGCCACCCCATCGGGACTCGTCGACGGAGACGGTGCCGCCGCTCGCCGTCGCGATGCCCTGCACGATGGCGAGGCCGAGCCCGCTGCCGCCGGCATCCCGACTGCGGGCCTCGTCGAGCCGGACGAAGCGCTCGAAGATGCGGTCGCGTTCGTCGGCGGGCACCCCCGCACCGTCGTCCTCGACGGTCACGAACACCCAGGCATCCTGCGGGATCACCCCGATCGCCACACGTCCGGTGCTGTGCCTGGCGGCGTTGTCGGCGAGGTTGCGCAGCAGCTGCCCGAGCAGCCTCGGGTCGCCCGACACCCGGGCCGCGCGGATGCCGGATCCGTCGACCTCCACCCCTCGCGACCGCAGCCGGCGGACCTCGCCGAGCGCCAGATCGTCGAGGTCGACCGCCTCGTCGTGCGTGCCACCGCCCTCGTCGAGGCGGGCGAGCAGCAGCAGCGACTCGACGATCCCCTGAAGCCGCAGCCCCTCGTCGGACACGACCTCGGCGAGCTCGTCGATGCTCGTGGTGGCCGGGTGCGTCTGCGCGAGCTCGGCGTGCTGGCGGATCGTCGCGAGTGGCGACCGCAGCTCGTGCGAGGCGTCCGAGACGAAGCGCCGCTGTGCCGTCGCCGAGGCGTCGAGCCGGTCAAGCATCCGGTTCATCGTGGTCGCGAGAGCCGCGATCTCGTCGGACGACGCCGGCACCTCGACCCGGTTGTGCAGGTGCTCGGCGGTGATGCCGTCGACCTCCTCTCGGATGCGCGTGACGGGCTTCAATGCGCGCCCCACCACGAGCCAGGTGGTGACGGCGACCAGCACGAGGAGCAGAGGGAGCGCGACCGCGAGCAGAACCCCCACGGTCGAGAGAGTCTCGTCGTCGTCCTCGATCGGGACGGCGAGCACGAGGGTCTCGTCGTCGTCGATCCCGTCCGAGACGACGAGCATCGGAGAGCCGTCGACCATCACCCGCTGCGGATCGTCGGAGATCGGCAGAGCTGTGGAACCCAGGTCGTCGCGGGCATCCTCGCTCGCCGAGCGGACAGACCCGTCGGCGCCGATGATCTGCACGAGCTCGTCATCGAGGGTGTCGATGCCGCGGCCGCCGCCCGGTCCGCCGCCGGGACCGTCGAGTCGCTCGGTCAGCTCGTCGAGACGCTGCTCGGCGGCGCGTTCGGCGCTCGCATGGATGCTGGAGCTGAGGATGCTGTAGAACGAGAACGCCCCGATGAGCAGCGCCACGGTCACGACGAGCGTCGCGCCGAGTGTCGTCCGGGCGCGCACCGACCTCCAGGCGCGGCTAGCCACCGTCGGCCGCCAATCGGTAGCCGGCACCGCGGATCGTCTCGATCGCCTCTCGGCCGAACGGCTTGTCGAGCTTGCGGCGCAGATGCCCGACATAGACCTCGACGATGTTCGGGTCGCCGTCGAAGTCGTCGTCCCACACGCCCTCGATGAGCGCACGCTTCGACAGCACCTGGCCGCGGTGCCGCATCAGGTACTCGAGCACGGCGAACTCACGGGCGGTCAGCGTGAGCGGCGTCTCTCCGCGCCAGACGTGATGCGACGACGGGTCGAGTCTCAGATCTCCCGCTTCGAGCACGGCGGGCCGGGCGAC
Organism: Microbacterium sp. C5A9; assembly: GCF_022627955.1. GTDB lineage: Bacteria > Actinomycetota > Actinomycetes > Actinomycetales > Microbacteriaceae > Microbacterium. The sequence continues at coordinate 92,327 of NZ_JABXGD010000003.1, read as the reverse complement.
GGCCCCGCGACGAACGAGAGCGCGGATGCGGGCCACGAGGATCGCGAACGAGAACGGCTTGGTGACGTAGTCGTCGGCCCCGGTCTCGAGAGCCTCGACCTGATCCCACTCGCCGTCCTTCGCAGTGAGCATGAGCACGGGCGTCCAGTTCTCCTCCGCGCGCAGCGCCTCGCAGACCTTCCAGCCGCTCATGCCGGGCATCATGAGGTCGAGCACGATCGCGTCGTACCGCGTCTCGCGGGCACGCCACAGCCCGTCGACCCCGTTGTTCGCGACGTCGACCGCGAAGCCCTCGGCCTCCAACCCTCGGCGCACGGCGTCGGCCAACCGCACCTCGTCGTCCACCACCAGAATCCGCATTCCTCCAGTGTGGCGGGCGCCCGCTGAATCCGCGCTGAAGTGGCCTCGGGAGGTGCGGATGGGGCGGAGAACGACGCCTCGGGAGGAGCGGATGCCGGGGATTCTGCGCCCGAGACGTCGTTCTCCTCCCGAGGGGGTGCGGCGTGGGGGCGGGGGGCGCGCGGCCGGACGCGAGGGAGGGTTGGCCTGCATCCGCCCCTGTGGTTGCATGAGGGCATGACCGGAATCCGGGGGGACAGGTCGAGAGCGGTGCGTCTGCTTCTCGTCGTTGCGACGACCGCACTGCTCGCGGGCTGCGCGACCGCGACCGCTGGCCCGTCGAGTGCGTCGCCGACGGCCTCGCCGAGTCCGACGCCCACGGCGGCCTGCCCGCAGGTCGAAGGCGCAGAACTCCCGCCGGAGTGCGCGCCGTACGACCCCGACAACGCGATGGCGCAGAACGAGCGCTACCGCGACCGGGTCGAGCTGTCCGACGAGAGTCGAGACGCCGCCGAGAAGCCCGCCGCCGACGTCCGTGCGGCGCTCGAGGCGCTCCGGACCTCGGGAGGAATCTCCGTCGACGCGGTGGAGGAGGCGTTCGTCGCGCAGGGTCTCATCGACATCCAGACCATCGGCGACGAGAGGGCGGTCGCCTTCGGCGCCGCTGCACCCGAGGGCGGCTGCATCTACGGCGAGGTCTCGGCCGACATGCTCTCGGTCGAGATCGGCGGCGTCATCATGGACGGCGGATGCCTGCCGGCCGTCGGGCATTGACCCTGCGCGCGACGAGCGGCCTCCCGGGTTTCGACCCGTCGACCCGTCGATCAGGTGTCTGTGCGGAACCCGGATGCCTTGTGCGTGCCGTCGCAGAACGGCTTGATCGTCGAGAGCCCGCAGCGGCACAGCGCCACGGTGCGGCGCGTCACCTCGATCGGCTCACCGTCAGACGTCTCGAGCACCGCCGCTCCTCGCACCAGCAGAGGCCCGTCGGGGTACGCCGTGATCGTGACGGCATCCTCATGCCCGCTCATCGTGGGTCCCGCTGACGCAGCGAGGATTCCCGCCGCGTCCACGAGTCGAGCATGTGGCCCGCCGCCCAGCCGTCGACCGTGAGGCAGGCGGACGCCCCGAACATGATGTCGGGCAGCAGCTCCGGGTGGTCCTCGGCGAGTGCTCCCGCGAGGTCTCGCGCCGCGATCTGCTCGTGCACCGCATCCGCTTCGACGTGCTCGTCGAAGTAGTCGGTGACGTCCTCCCCGAAGCCGAGGCGTCGCAGGCCGTCCGCGTACAGCCGGTTCGGGATCGACGACGTCATCTCGAACGCGGCCAGGTGACCGACGATCGCGCCGACGAGACGGCGGTTCACGCCGAACATCGACATCGTGTTGAGCGAGGCGAGGGTGATCGCCGGCACGTCGTCGACGTAGCCGCCGTAGGTGTCGTCGAGCCCCGCACCCCGCATGGCGCGGGCGAAGATCGTCGCGTGCACCCGGTCGGGCCGACCGCCGCCGTACTCGTCGGACTGGATCTCGACGAGAGCCGCCTTGGCGCGACCGCTGAGACGCGGGATCGCCCAGGAGTGCGGATCGGCCTCACGCAGTGTGTAGATCGAGCGCTGCATGAAGAACTCGTACATCTGCTCGTCGGTCGCCTTCTTCGCGACGTAGCGCGACAGGCTCGGCCCCGTGTCGGCGTCGGCGAGGGCGAAGAGAGCTCGCCCGACCGCGTCGACGGTCGGATCGGGGAGGTCGGGCATCGGGACGGTTGCCCGCAGCGCCTGCTCGAACGCGTGCTCGAGAAGACTCCGCGCGGCGACGACGCCCGGATCCCATTCGAGAGTCGGGTCGAGGTCGGGGAGGGAGCCGTACGACGAGGCGTAGAGCACGAAGAGCGCGAGCTGGATGTCGTCGTCGCGCACCACGTCGGCGCTCGCCGCGAGGGCGGTCTCGGCCTCAGCGCCGAGGCCGACATCGTCACCTCCGGTGAGTCGGCGGATGACGGCGTCGCTGAGGGGGCCACGCGCGGCGATGCCGTGGAGTGCGGAGGGGGTGAGTGCTGGCGCAGACATGGAAGAGCTCCCAAAGATCGGATGCTCGAAGTCTCGCCGCACGCGTCGCTCGCCAGAAGGGTCTTGACGGATCGCGCCGGGTGGGGGATGGTGCGACGGCGCGACATCCTGATCCGTGACGTCGGCCGCGCCGCCTAGGCTGGAGACATGAACAAGAACTCGCTCTGGACCATCGTCGGCGTCGTCCTCGCCGTGGTGATCGCCTGGTGGATCGTCAGCGCGCTGTTCTCGATCCTGTGGTTCGTCGCCAAGCTCGCGATCGTGCTGGTCGTGGCCGTCATCGTGTTCCTCGTGCTGCGGGGACTCTTCAGCTCGAAAGCCGAGTGATCCGGCACCGCCGACGCTGATCAGGCGACGGGAGCCTTCGCCCCCACCCGGTAGCGCGCGGCGCGATGCGTGTCCTGCACGCGGTCGCCCTTGCCCTGCAGCTTGTTGCGGAGCGTGCCCGGTGCGTACTCCTCGGGGTAGACGCCGCGCTCGCGCAGCACGGGGATGACGTGTTCGATCACGTCCTGCCAGGTGCCGGGAGTCACCGCATAGGCGAGGTTGAAGCCGTCGATGTCGGTCTCCTCGACCCACGACTGCAGTTCGTCGGCGATCTCGACGCCCGATCCGACGATCGTGGGGCCGAGGCCGCCGATCGCGTTGTGGCGTCCGAAGTCGCCGACGGTCCACTCGCGTCCGAGATCGGCCTCCTCCTTGAGGTGCTGCAGCACCGACTGGATCGCATTCGACTCGACGTTGCCCACCGGCTCGTCCTCGGCATACTGCGACAGGTCGACGCCCATCCATCCCGACATGAAGGTCAGCGCCCCCTCGGGGCTCGCGTACGACAGGTATTCGGCGTGCTTCGCTGCGGCATCCTCACTCGTCGCCCCGGTGATCACGGTGAGCAGCGTGTAGATCTTCGCGTCGTAGCGGTCACGACCGGCATCCTCCAGGGCGTCGCGGATGCGCTTCACCGTGCCCGCGAGCACCTCTTTTGAGGGGGCGGCGACGAAGATCGCCTCGGCGTTCTCCGAGGCGAAGCGCACACCGCGGGGGCTCGCTCCGGCCTGGTAGATGACGGGGGTGCGCTGCGGCGACGGCTCGGAGATGTGGATGCCGGGAACGCTGAAGTGCTTTCCCTCATGGCCGATCGGGTGCACCTTCGCCGGGTCGGTGAAGATGCCGCGCTCGCGGTCTTCGACGACGGCGTCGTCTTCCCACGACCCCTCCCACAGCTTGTAGAGCACCTCGACGTACTCGTCGGCGTGGTCGTAGCGGTCGTCGTGCGCGAGCTGGTCGTGCTGACCCATGTTGCGGGCCGCGCTCGGCAGGTAGCCGGTCACGACGTTCCATCCGACGCGTCCGTTGGTCAGGTGGTCGAGCGTGCTGAGTCGGCGGGCGAACGGATACGGATGCTCGAACGCGGTGCCCGCGGTGATGCCGAACCCGAGGTGCTCGGTGACGGCGGCCATGGCACTGACGAGCAGGATCGGGTCGTTCACGGGGACCTGCGCGCCGTTGCGGATCGCGGCCTCGTTCGTGCCGCCGTACACGTCGTAGGTGCCGAGCACGTCGGCGATGAAGATGCCGTCGAAGGTCGCGCTCTCGAGCAGCTTCGCCAGATCCGTCCAGTACGAGATGGTGTTGTACTGACGCGACCGGTCGTCAGGATGCCGCCACAGCCCGGACGACTGGTGGGCGACGCAGTTCATGTCGAAGGCGTTGAAGCGGATCTGGCGGGTCATGGGGACAAGCAAAACCCGCGGGGGGCGGGCTGTGCCAGCCTCGGCGACACGCGACGACACATTCGCCGAGCGCATCCCTCTGCGTTCGAGTCGCGGGGATGCGATCGGGGCGTGTCAGTCCCGCTCTCGGTCGACCGTCTTCGTCGTGGAGGTGATGGGCCGTGGATCGGGCATGATCGTGTCGACCTGGGGCTTGGCGTTCGCCTGCGCGCGGCACCAGACCACGAACCCGACCGCCGTGAAGACGCCGTAGAAGACGTACATGAACCCGGTCGCGTAGAAGCCCGAGCTGAACAGCAGTGGCACCCCGACGACGTCGACGGCGATCCAGATGAGCCAGAACTCCGTCCACCCCTTGGCCATGCCGTAGGTGGCGAGCAGGGAGCCGACGAACGTCCACGCGTCGGCCCAGACGGGTTCGTACGAACCGAGCAGACGGAAGAGCGGGGTCAGTGCGACCGTGCCGATGATCATCACGAGCACCAGGCCGATGCGCGCGCTCGTGGGCGCCCACCGGGGTGTGACGCGACCGCCGTCGGACGACGCCTGTCGCCAGCGCACCCAGCCGTACACGGCGACGACGATGAACATCACCTGGCGGCCCGCCTGGCCCAGCAGGTGCGGCAGCTCATGATCGGGATTGAGGATGGTGCCGAGGAACACGGTGAGCAGCAGGACGTTGCCGATGATTCCCACCGGCCAGGCCCAGATCTTGCGGCGCATGCCGCCGAGTGCACTCGCCAGACCGAAGATGTTCCCGACGACCTCGCGCACGAGCAGCACCTGCCCGCCCGGGAGCACCCACTGCGAGTTGAAGGCGTCGACCAGCCACAGGAAGGCGTTCACGGGCGTTCGTCCGGGAAGGGGCGTTCGTCGAGGACGAGCTGCAGGAGCGTGAGATCGAGCCAGCGGTCGAACTTGGCGCCGACCTGCGGCATCCGCCCCACCTGCATGAAGTCGAGTCGCTTGTGCATGATGATCGACCCGGTGTTGCTGCTCTCGATCGCCGCGACCATGACGTGTATGCCGAGGCTGCGGGCGCGGTGGATGAGCTCGATCATGAGCGCCTTGCCGATGCCGCGACCGCGCTGCCCGTCGCGCACGTAGACCGAGTGCTCGACCGTGTGGCGGTAGCCGCTGTGCGGGCGCCAGTCGCCGAAGGTCGCATACCCGAGCACTCCGCTGTCGTCGACGGCGACGATCACGGGATAGCCCTTCGCCTGTCGAGCGGCGAGCCAGGCGGCGCGGTCGTCGACGGTGACGGCCTCTTCGTTCCAGATGGCGGTGGTGTGGAGGACCGCGTCGTTGTGGATGGCCGTGATGGCCTCGAGATCGGCGGTCTCGGCATCCCTGATCTGGTGGTCGCTCATCGGGGTCTCCTGCATCTGCGCTCGGGTGCGCACGGGACGACGGTAGCAGGGTGCGGGGATGCGGGATGCGAGAGCGGCGATGTGCGGGGTCAGAATCGGACACCGGGCAGCCAGTGCGAGAGCTTCGCCGGGTTGAGCACGATCCACACCTGTGTGATCGCGCCGGCCGCGACATCCAGATTCATGACCGCGACGACCTCGCCCTCCTCGCGGAAGACGAAGCCGAGGCCGTCGCCGAACTGCTGCTGCTCCATCGCCATGGTGGGCCGCTTGGCCGCGATGCCGAGCAGGAAGCGCGCGACGTTGTCGGCGCCGGAGACGACGTTGCGCGCGGCGCTCACCACGCCGCCGCCGTCGCTGCGCAGCTCGACGCCGGGTGCGAGGAAGCGCAGCAGCGGAGCCACCTCGCCCGTGCGCGTCGCCTCCTGGAAGGCGCGGACCACGCGGTCGTGCTCGGCGCGCGGCACCGTGGTCGCCCGGCTCTCGCGCACGTGCCGGCGGGCGGATGCCGCGAGCTGCCGCACCGCAGCCGACGACCGTCCGACCGTCTCGGCGATCTCGTCGAACGGAACGGCGAAGACGTCGTGCAGCACGAAGGCGACGCGTTCCGCCGGGGTCATGGCTTCGAGGACCACCAGCAGCGCTGTGGACACGTCGTCGTCGAGGGTGACGCGATCCAGAGGGTCCTGCGGTGATTCCGTGCGCGAGCCGATCGCTCCGGCGAAGACGTCGGTCGGCACGGGCTCGGGCAGCCACGGGCCGATGTACTGCTCGCGCCTCCGGCGGGCGGAGCCCAGCAGATCGAGCGCGACACGACCGGCGACCGTGGTCAGCCAGCCCGCGGGATTCGCGATCGCCTCGCGTTCGGCGTCGGCGAGGCGATACCAGCGCAGGTAGGTCTCCTGCACCACGTCCTCCGCATCCGCGAGCGTCCCCGTCATGCGGTATCCGAGGGCGAGCAGCCGCCGGCGTTCGCGGAAGACGCCGTCGAGCTCGTCGTCCATGGGGTCTCCTCGCGAGGGTGCGGAAAGGTCGATGCAGTGTCTTCGCAGGATATGACGACGCAGGGGCGGCTCGTGTGAGGCCTCACATTCCCGGGGGTGGCGTCGTCATCCTCTGCAGACAGGGCGCGATGGGCGCATCCTGGTGCGGATGCGTGTGCAGCCCGCGTGAGCCGAGAGGGAGACGGATGAGGATCGCTGTTGCAGGAGGAACCGGGGTGGTCGGCCGGCACACGGTCGCGGCGGCGCAGGCCGCGGGGCACGATGTGGTCGTGCTGTCCCGCTCGACCGGCGTCGATGTGGTCAGCGGCGACGGTCTCGACGAGGCGCTGCAGGGGGCGGACGCCGTGATCGACGTCACGAACACGACGACCCTCTCGGCCGCGACGGCGATCGAGTTCTTCGAGACCGCGACCCGCCGTCTGCTCGCTGCCGAGGAGAGCGTCGGCGTCGGGCATCATGTCGCGCTGTCGATCGTGGGGATCGACAGGATCGATGCCTCCTATTACGCGGGCAAGCTCGCGCAGGAACGCGCGGTCGCGGCGGGGCCGGTGCCGTTCACGATCGCACGGGCGGCGCAGTTCCACGAGTTCGCCGGTCAGCTGCTGTCGGGCATGCGAGGGCCGGTGGCGGTGGTGCCGACGATGCGCATGCGACCCGTGGCCGCGCGCGAGGTCGGTGCGCACCTGGTGCGGGCCGCCGAGGCGGGGGCGTCGGGGCGGGCCCGCGATCTGGTCGGTCCCCGTGATGAGGTGCTCGCGGATGTCGCACGGCGGCAGCTCGCGTTCGACGGGGTCCGTCGACCGGTGCTCGGGGTGCGGCTGCCGGGGGCGTACTGGCGCGGGTTGGCGTCGGGGTCGCTGCGTGGCGGGGCGGATGCGGAGCAGGGAGACATCGCCTTCGATGAGTGGCTGAGCAGTGCCGATCGCGCCCGCTCGTAGCGTGGGGGAACCCCGTTCTGTCGTGGACCATCGGATGCCGGGATTCCGCGCGAGTTTCGAAGCTTTGTTCTAAAATGGAGGCATGCCCGGAATCCGCCTGACGCCCCTGCTCGAGGCCATCGAGCGCCTCGGCAGCGCATGGGCGGATGCCGAGCGGGGGTCAGATCTGTCTCGGGCGGAACTGCTCGACGCGCATCGCGCCGTCGGTGAGGTGCAGCGCTGTCTCGACGGTCTCCATGTCGAACTCGCCGCCACGATCGCGCACGAATCGCGTCCGGAGCTCGGGCCCGCGGCGCTGGCGAAGCAGCACGGCTTCCGGAGCGCGGCGGCGATGATCGCGGCGACGACGGGTGGTTCGGCGGGGGACGCGAAGCGCCTGATCACGGTCGGCCAGGCCGCTGCACCGCGCACCAGCCTGCTGGGCGAGCTGCTGCCGGCGAAGTACCCCGTGCTCGCAGCGGCGCTCGCCGCGGGGGAGATCTCGGTGCAGGCCGCCGCGCTCATCGTCACTCTGCTCGAGCGCGTGCGACTCAGGGTCGGTTCGGCTGCGGTCGCCGAAGCCGAGCGACTGCTCGTCGCCCGTGCCGCGGGGATTCCTCTCGACGACGTGCGCACACTGGTCGCCCGCGCAGAGGCCTGGCTCGACCCCGACGGAGTGGCGCCGAAGGAGCGGCAGGCGCGTGATCGTCGATCGCTCACCATGTACGAGCGCGAGGGATCCTTCCACCTCGACCTGCAGACCGACATCGCTTCGGGAGCGTCGATCAAGGCCGCGATCCAGGCCTACGTGACCGCGACCTTCCAGGCGCGCGTCGCCGCGCCCGACGCGGGTGCGTCCGACGCCGATCGTCGCACCGTCGCGATGCTCCAGGCCGACGCACTCGCAGCCATCTGCGATCATGCGATCGCGTGCGACAACGGCGGCATGCCGGCAACCGGGGCCACCGTGGTGGTGCGCGTGAATCTCGACGACCTGGTCTCGGGACTCGGCTCCGCGACGATCGACGGGAGCTCCGAGCCGGTGAGCGCGGGTACCTGCCGCCGGATGGCCGCGGGTGGCGGGATCATCCCCGTGGTCCTCGGCTCGGCCGGAGAGATACTCGACTGGGGGCGGGAGAAGCGGTTGTTCACGCGAGCGCAGCGACGTGCTCTCGTCGAGCGAGACGGCGGATGCGCGATGTGCGGTCTGCCGCCGCAGATGACCAAGGCTCATCACGTGCGGTGGTGGCAGCGCGACACCGGATCCACCGATCTGAACAACGGAGTGCTGCTGTGCGAGTCGTGTCACCACCGCATCCACGACAACGGATGGGACATCCGCATCGACGGGATCGGCACTGCGGCGCGGGTCTGGCTCATCCCGCCGCCGCACGTCGATCCGGCGCGGACTCCTCGCCTCGGAGGCAGAGCGCGCTACGACGTCGCGGCGTGAGGGCGGGTTCGACGGCTCAGACGTGCACGTCCGCCGGGGATTCCTCGCCCTCGTGGAAGTTCGGCTTCTTGCCGACCAGTCGACCGATGCCGAGGATGATCCCGACGATGACGAGTCCTGCGATCAGTCCGGCGATGGCCGAGAACAGCGTGTCGCCGATCCAGACGATCACCCCGCCGGCGGGGTCGAGGAAGTGCTCGATGCCGTGCAGGATGTCGGAGCCGAAATGCACGCCGACCTCGCCGAGATTCACGAGAAGCAGGTGGCCACCCACCCAGAGCATCGCGACCGTGCCCAGGATGCTGATGAAGCGGAAGACGGCGGGCATCGAGCGCACGATGCGCATGCCGGTGTGGCGCACGCGGGCGACCGGGTTCTTCGCCATCTTCAGGCCGATGTCGTCGATCTTCACGAGCAGCGCGACGGCGCCGTACACGACACCGGTCATGATCAGCGCGATCACCGCGAGGATCGCGAGGGTCGTCCAGATGTCGAGGCCCGCCTCGAGATTGGCGAGCGAGATGAGCATGATCTCGGTCGAGAGGATGAGGTCGGTGCGCACCGCGCCCCACACGAGCTTGTTCTCGTTGCGCGCGCCCTCGTCGGCGTGGCCGTGCTGCACGCCGAACCACTCGAGCACCTTCTCGGCACCCTCGAAGCAGAGATACGCGCCGCCGAGGATCAGCAGGTACGGAAGCACCCACGGGGCGAACGCGGTCAGGAGCAGAGCGATCGGGATGATGATCACGAACTTGTTCGCGAGCGAACCGACGGCGATCTTCGCGACCACGGGCAGTTCGCGCGCGGGGGTGATGCCCTGCACATACTGCGGGGTCACGGCGGCGTCATCGATCACCACGCCCGCCGCCTTCGCGGAGGCCTTCATCGCGGCGCTGAGAATGTCATCGACGACCGCGAGCAGTCCAACAGACATGTGCGTCTCCCCTGTGTGTATATCGGGGAGCAACTCTATCTGCTCGGCGAAAACTCACAGCCCGCTCACAGTCCCACGGGACCAAATCCACGCGGCCGGCGGTTGACATCAGTGACGCCGCAGCCAGCTGCGTCGGACAAGGAGACAGATCATGTCGAACGAGTACAGCAAGACCCCCGGGGCCGTCAGCGACCTCACGCACCTGCAGTACGAGGTCACGCAGGAGGACGCCACCGAGCCGCCCTTCCGCAACGCGTACTGGAACAACCACGACGACGGCATCTACGTCGACGTCGTCTCGGGACAGCCGTTGTTCGCGTCGACCGACAAGTTCGACAGCGGCACCGGATGGCCGAGCTTCACCAAGCCGATCGAGGCCGACGCCGTCACCACCCGCACAGACCGTACGCTGTGGATGAAGCGCACCGAAGCGCGGTCCAGCGGCGCCGACAGCCACCTCGGCCACGTCTTCGACGACGGTCCGCGCGACGCCGGAGGGCTCCGCTACTGCATGAACTCCGCCGCCCTGCGCTTCGTCCCGGCTGACAGTCTGGAAGATGAGGGGTACGGTCGCTACCGTCACCTCTTCCCCACCACCCCCACCTCTGAGGAGCAGTCATGACCGACACCGGAACCATCACCCGCACCCCGGGCACGGAGACCGCCGTACTCGCCGGTGGCTGCTTCTGGGGGATGGAAGACCTCATCCGCCGCCAGCCCGGTGTGATCGCCACCCGCGTCGGATACACCGGCGGACAGAACGACCACGCGACGTACCGCAACCACCCCGGTCACGCCGAGGCCGTCGAGATCGTGTTCGATCCGACGAAGACGACGTACCGCGACATCCTCGCGTTCTTCTTCCAGATCCACGATCCGTCCACCAAGGACCGTCAGGGCAACGACATCGGCTCGAGCTACCGCTCGGCGATCTTCCCGCTCAGCCCCGAGCAGGAATCCGTCGCACGCGACACGATCGCCGACGTCGACGCCTCCGGTCTGTGGCCGGGCAAGGCCGTCACGACGATTGAGCCCGAGGGTCCGTTCTGGCAGGCCGAGGAAGAGCACCAGGACTACCTGATCAAGTACCCGAACGGCTACACCTGCCACTTCCCGCGTGCGGGCTGGGTGCTGCCTAAGCGCGAAGAGACCGCGACCGTCTGACCGCGCACGTTCCTCGCCGGGCTCATCCCTCGGCGAGGAACTCCAGCGCGGCCTCTTTGAAGGCGCGAGAGCCCGGGGCATTGAAGTGATTGCGGTCGGGGATCTCGAAGAACCTGCCCTGCGGTGCCGCGGAGGCGAGGGCCTTCGACCCCTCGATGATCGCGTCCTTCGACCCGGTCGCGAACAGGATCGGGGCCGCCGGCGCATCCGAGGGATCGGGATCGATCGTCCGTGATGACCGCATCCCCTCCGCCAATGCGACGAGCGCGGCCAGGTCGTTGCCGGGCACGCGCTCGGTCAGAGTGATGTAGTTCTGCGTCGTCGCGTCCGATACGGGCGTGCCGTCCGACAGGTAGGCGCGCACCTGATCGAGGTCGAGCCGGGCGAGCGGGATGCCATCCGGCACACCACCGAGCACAGCCCGGCCGATGCGCTGCGGCAGATCACGCACGACCTCCCAGCCGACCCGCGCCCCCAGCGAGTACCCGACATAGAAGGCGTCGTCGACGAGGTAGGCATCCATGACCGTCTCGACGTCGGTCGCGAGGGTGCGGATGCCGTACGCATCCGCCTGGTGCGGCTTCTCGCTCAGGCCGTGACCGCGCTGATCCAGGGCGAGCACGCGGTATCCGGCCTTCGTGAGCTCGCGCACCCACCCGGTGAGCACCCACGTGTCGCGCGCACTCGACGCGAAGCCGTGCACGATCACCACCACCGGGGCATCGAGCTCACCCCACGTGTACGTCGCCAGACGGGTGCCGTCGGCGGCGTACACCTGCTGGGGCTCGGGCATGTTGGTCAGGTCGGAGAGAGGAACAGCCACGGCATCCATTGTCCTCCCCGCCAGGCGGCGTGAGACCACCGGACAGCACGAGACCCACCGGCCGTCGGGCCGATGGGTCTCGTGTCAGCGATGCAGCTCAGTGATGCGGTCAGACGCGGGCGCGCAGCGCCTCGCCCAGACCGGCATCCACGTTCGTCCAGTACTGGAAGAAGCGCTCGCGGATCGCGTCGATCGTGATGCTCTGGCCCTGTCCGGTCAGCGTGTCGATGAAGCGGGCGCGTGCCTCGTCGTCGAACACCTCGCGGTAGAGGGTTCCGGCCTGACCGAAGTCGTCGTCATCCGCACGCAGGGTCGCGGCGGCGCGCATCAGCTCGCCGTCGGACTCCCAGCTCGCCTCGACACCCGCTGCCGGGTCGGCGGTCGGGCCGCCGGCGGGGCCGTACGAGTTCGGCGTGTAGGTGCGGTGCTCGGCCGGGTTGAACCGGTACTGCATCTGCCCCTCGTGCATGTAGTTGCGCGTCTCGGCCGCGTGCGGCTGGTTGACCGGCAGCTGGTTGTAGTTCGCGCCGATGCGGTAGCGCTGCGCATCCGCATAGGCGAACGCGCGGGCCATCAGCATCTTGTCGGGCGAGATGCCGGTGCCGGGCACCTGGTTGCCGGGCGAGAACGCCGCCTGCTCGATCTCGGCGAAGAAGTTCTGCGGGTTGCGGTCGAGAGTGAACGTGCCGACCTTGATGCGCGGGTAGTCCTTCTTCGACCACGTCTTGGTCAGGTCGAACGGGTTGAAGCGGTAGGTCTTGCCCTCTTCGTACGTCATGATCTGCACGTAGACGTCCCACGAGGGGGCGTCGCCGCGCGCGATCGCGTTGAACAGGTCGCGACGGTAGTAGTCGGCGTCGGACCCGGCGAGCTTCTCGGCCTCGGCGGCGTCCATGCGCTCCACGCCCTGCTTCGACAGGAAGTGGTACTGCACCCAGAAGCGCTCACCCGCGGCGTTGACCCACTGGTACGTGTGCGATCCGTAGCCGTTCATGTGGCGCCAGCTGCGGGGAAGACCGCGGTCGCCCATCAGGTACGTGACCTGGTGCGCGGTCTCGGGGGAGAGGGTCCAGAAGTCCCACTGCATGTCGGCGTCGCGCAGGCCCGAGTCGCCGAGTCGCTTCTGCGAGTGGATGAAGTCCGGGAACTTCATGGCGTCGCGCAGGAAGAAGGTGGGGGTGTTGTTGCCGACGATGTCGAGGTTGCCCTCGCTCGTGTAGAAGCGCAGCGCGAATCCGCGCACGTCGCGCCAGGTGTCGGGCGACCCCTGCTCGCCGGCGACCGACGAGAAGCGCAGCAGCGTCTCGCTGACGGCGCCGGGCTGGAAGGCTGCGGCGCGCGTGTACGCCGAGACGTCCTCCGTCACGGTGAACGTGCCGAATGCTCCGCCGCCCTTGGCGTGCGGGTTGCGCTCCGGGACGCGCTCGCGGTTGAACGAGGCCAGCTTCTCGACGAGGTAGCGGTCGTGCAGGACCGTGGGTCCGTCTGCGCCGACGGTGAGCGAGTGCGCGTCGCTGGCGACAGGGGTGCCCGTCTGCGTCGTGGTCGCGGGAGTGGTCGATGGGTCGGTCATGTTCTTCTTCTCCTTCTGCACGCAGGTACGACAAGCATCCCGGGTGCCCGGGGTGGACGTCGGATGCTACTGCGTGACGTTCTGGCAACTGGGGCACAGGCCCCAGAAGGTGACTTCGGCTGTCTGGACGGTGAATCCCCCCGCCGAAGACGGGGTGAGGCACGGCGCGTCGCCGACCACGCAGTCGACATCGCCGATCGCACCGCACCGGGTGCAGACGATGTGATGGTGGTTGTCGCCGATGCGCCGTTCGTAGAGCGCCGCGGAACCCGCCGGTTCGATCCGGCGGAGCAGTCCCGCCGTCGTCAGGTCCGCGAGGATGTTGTGCACCGACTGGATCGACGTGGTCGGAAGCACGGCGGACACGGCGCGGTAGACGCGCTCCGCATCCGTATGGGGCATGGACTCCATCGCCTCGAGCACCGCCACACGGCCCGCGGTGGCCCGCAGTCCCGCATCGCGAAGCGCGGAGTCGAAGTCGGTGTCCATGCCTCCACCGTACCCTCTGTTTTGAATTACTCAAAAGAACGGTGGTCAGTGGGCGTTTCCGTCGTCGCCTGGCCCCCAGGGGTTGCGCCGATCGAGCAGGTCCGTAGCGTGGAGGGATGGAGACGACACGGAGGACGATCGCCATCACGACACTCGCGACCGCGGCGATGCTGCTGGTCGGATGCACGAGCGGAGGCGCGGACGCGGGCGGAGAGGGCTCCCCGACCCCGTCGCCGTCCGCATCGGTGACGCTGACGGCGACCCCGACGCCGACCCCGAATCCGAGTGTCAGCGCCGAGGCGGCCGAGCTGCCGATCCCGCCCGACGAGATCGCGGAGTGGGCGAAGACCGCGGTGCCGGGAAGCGAGGACGAGGCCTATGCCGCCGGCTTCTCGGGGTGGATGAGCGCGAGCAGTGCCGCGCACCACACGACAGACCTGACGTCGATGGAGCCCGGGTCGTATCAGGCGCAGCTGGCCTGCCGCGGCGAGGGAACGATCATGCTCATCGCAGGCGAGCTGACGGACGAACCGGGGGTGTCGGGCGCCGCAGAGCCGGGCACTGCAGAGCCGATCGCGTGCACGAACTCGACCATCGCCTTCGACATCACGACGGTCGACACCGGTATGCGCATCGAGCTCGACCTCGACGGGGCTCCGACGAACTACGCCGTCTCGCTGCTCCGCATGAGCTGATCGTCGGCCCAGTCGAGGACGCGCGTGCCGATCAGGGTGAGCCAGCGAGAGGGCTCTCCCTCGGCGACATCGACGGGGAACCAGGTCCGTCCGCGGAGAGGCGCCCCCTGCAGCCAGGTGCCATCCGTCTGCCGCGCGGTGCGGACGAGACCGACGGCGGCTCCGATCCGCGGGTCGGGGGCGGTTCCCTCGGTGAGGGAGGCCTCGCGGAAGTGGTCGAGCGCCGCCAGGGCGCTGTACCGGTATCGACCCGGGTAGACGAACTCGGTCACGAAGTCGCCCACGACATCGCCGGTCGATTCGCGGAACATCAGCTGCCGTCGCAGCAGGTACTCCTCACCGGCGTGCCGGGTCGACCGCAGCGACGTGTCGCCGGTGAGCCGCTCGTACGACAGCATCCCGCGGACGGCGTTGAGCGTCGAATGGAACGAGGAGCGCACCGAGTCGCCCTCTTCGGCCTCGCAGTTCCACCCTCCGTCGTCGAGCCTGTGTGCGGGGAACCAGTCGACGAGTCTCGAGACGTCCGCTCCGAGCCATGCGCCGTTGGCGAGGGTGAAGGCGTTGATGCACACATCGACCTCGCCACCCCAGAACGGCATGTCCTCGTACTCCCAGCGACAGTTGCGCCGCAGGCGCTCGGCGGTGTCGCCCAGTGCCGCAGGGTCGACACCCCACTCGCGCAGCTGATTCAGCGACCAGCTCGTCGCCGTCCACGGTTGGCCCGGCTGCTCCGCCTCGTCGGTGCCGAAGAAGTCGCCGGGGAAATGCGCTCCGCCGTCCCATCGCCCGTCGGGATCCTGCGCAGCGAGCAGCGCGGCCCCGAATCCCTCGGTCGCGACTCGTTCGCGGGACGCCCGCCACACGTGCTCGGGAGCACGCAGGATGTCCCGCTCCACCTGCCAGCGCAGGGCCGGGTCGGCGTCGAGCAGCCACGTCGTCATCGTCGTCGTCATCGCCATGCGTGCACGCTACTCCTGGCGGCCCACGATCTACGAGGTCATCCTTAGACTCGGTGCATGCCGCTGTCTGACTACGTCGCCTCGATGAGATCCCGCATCGGCACCGATCTGCTGCTGCTCCCCGGGGTCACCGCCGTCATCCGCGACGACGAGCGATTCCTGCTGGCTCGGCATCGGCATTCGGGGCTGTGGAGTCTGATCGGGGGTGCGGTCGAGCCCGGGGAGGAGCCCGCCGAAGCCCTGCATCGCGAAGTGTCCGAGGAGACGGGCGCCCGGGTCCGCATCCGCGGAATCATCGGCGTCTACGGCGGGCAGGCGATGATGGCGACCTACCCCAACGGAGATCAGGTCGGCTACGTGACGACGGCGTACGACTGCGAACTGCTCACCGACGCGGCACCCGATCTCGACGAGCTTCTCGAGCTGGGATGGTTCAGCCGCGATGCCATCACGGCCCTGCCTCGCCGGGACTGGATCGACCGGGTGATCGACGACGCCCCGGTGCTCGGACGAACGTGACGGTGCTCAGACGAACGTGACGGTCTGCTGCAGGCGCGTGCGCACGTCGAACAGCTCGTTGCCGCCGATCGCGCGGGCGCCCGGGACCCCCTGACGCAGCACCATCGCGAGGGCGCTGCGGCGCACGACCACGACGGGCACGCCGCGGCTGCTGCCGAGCGGGGTGACCGCCTGCGACAGATCGTCATCGGGCAGCACCATGATCACGCCGCCGAACTTGACGCGCGCCGCCTTCGCGACCGACCGCATGCGTGAGAGAGCCGCGGTGACGGGGGCCCTGGTGCCGAGACTCGGGCCCGTGATCTCACCGCGGCGGAACCCGACGACACCGCCGAAGTCCTCCGACATCACGGCGTACAGACCCGATGGGCTGAGCACCACGTGATCGAGCTTGTCGTCGGCATCCGCACCGGTGGCCACGTCGTGCCAGACGGTGAAGCCCATGCCGAGAGCACTCACCGTGCGGGCGGTCGCCTCTTCGGCGAGAGCGTCGGCAAGCAGGCGTCGCAGGTCGCGGGGCGCGGAGCGCACCAGCGCGGGGTCGTACGGATCGGGCACGTCGACGCCGCGGCCCGCCCACTCGCGGATCAGCACCAGGTAGCGTTCGCGGCGCCACCCGCCGGGGTGTCCGTACGAACGGGCGCGCGGACGAGTGTCGGTGCGCGTGGCGGTCTGCGGGCGCCATCCGCTCGACGCCGAGTCCGTCTGGATGCCGGGATGCACGCCGCTGCGGCGATCGTAGGCCGCGCGATCCTCAGGGGTGCCGACCAGCTCCCAGGCGCGCTGCACCTGGATGAAGACCGCCGCGTCGCCACCCGTGTCGGGGTGAGTCTGCCGCAGCCGCAGGCGATACGCGCGGCGCAGCTCGGCGTCGTCGACGGCGGCGTCCACGCCGAGGATCTCGTACGCAGAGGCCGAGAGCGGACTGTCGAACATCGCTCTCCTTCCGCGACCGCGGCATCCAGGATATCCGCCGGAGGTTATGGGTCAGGCGGGAACGTCGACGATGCGCTCCACGCCCCGCACCGGCACGACAGCGCCGGCGGATGCCGCGGCGAGATCGTCTGCGAGCCGAGGCAGCTCGTCTGCCGGGGCCCAGATCTCGAGTGTCGCGACGGCGCCGTAACGGGCATCCCCGAGGGTGGCTCCGTGATGTCCCGCCCAGTCGCGCAGCAGGTTGTCATAGCGTCCGGCATCCGCATGGGCGACATCGATCGTCACCTGCGTGAGTGACTGCCGCCGCACGAGCGCTGCGGGATCGAGAGCCTCGGACACGGCCGTGGAGTAGGCGCGCACCAGACCGCCCGCTCCGAGCTTCACCCCGCCGAAGTAGCGGGTCACGACGGCCACGACGTCCGTCAGCTCGCGGCGCCGCAGCACCTCGAGCATCGGGATGCCCGCAGTGCCGGAGGGCTCGCCGTCATCCGATGACCGCGCCTGGTCGCCGAGAAGCCCCGTCACCATCGCGGTGCAGTTATGCCGGGCATCCCACCACTGCTTGCGAAGGCGGGCGATCACGGCATCGGCCTCGTCGACCGAGGTGACCGGCTCGACAGTGGCGATGAACCGCGACTTCTTGATGACGATCTCGTTCGCGACGCCCGCGGCGATCGTGGCGGGGTAGCTGCGGGCAGAAGTCATCGGCCTCAGACTACCCAGCACACCCGCGGGCTCACCGGTCGACGAACGACATCTGCTGCGGGTTGTACCGATCGCCCTGCACGCCGACGCGGGCGGCGAGCTGGTCGAGATCGGCCACCTCGTCGGCGGACAGCGGCACCGTCGCGGATCCGGCGTTCTCCGCGATGCGAGAGGTGCGCCGGGTTCCGGGAATGGGCACGATCCACGGTTCCCGGGCGAGCAGCCATGCGAGGGCGATCTGGCCGGGCGAGGAATCCTTCGTCGCGGCGAGCTCGGCGACGTGCGCGACCAGCGCCTCGTTCGCGGCCCGGTTCTCCTCACTGAAGCGCGGGATCGTGCCACGGATGTCACCGTCGGTGAACGAGGTGCTCCGATCCACCGTTCCGGTGAGGAATCCCTTACCCAGCGGGCTGAACGGCACGAAGCCGATCCCGAGCTCGCCCAGCACGGGAAGGACCTCCGACTCGGGGTCGCGCGTCCACAGCGAGTACTCGCTCTGCAGCGCCGTGACCGGCTGCACGGCGTGCGCCCGGCGGATGGTCGCGGCGGATGCCTCGGACAGTCCGAAGTGCCGCACCTTGCCCTCGGCGATCAGCTCGGCGACCGTGCCGGCGACGTCCTCGATCGGCACGTCGGGGTCGACGCGGTGCTGGTAGAACAGGTCGATCACATCGGTGCGCAGACGCCGCAGAGACTCGTCGGCGACGCGACGGATCTGCTCGGGACGACTGTTCAGGCCGACGCTCTTGCCGTCTTCGATGCGCCAGCCGAACTTCGTCGCGATCACGACCTGGTCCCGGAGGGGAGCCAGCGCTTCGCCGACGAGCTCCTCGTTGACATACGGACCGTAGACCTCTGCGGTGTCGAAGAACGTCACGCCGAGGTCGACCGCCGACCGCAGCACGGCGATCATCTCGTCGCGAGTGCCGGGGTTCGGGCCGTAGCTCTGCGACATCCCCATGCAGCCGAGGCCGACAGCCGAGACCTCGAGTCCCTGGCCGAGTGTGCGAGTGTGCATGTCGTGTCCTTTCGTCAGGGCCGACGCTACGCCCGCTCTCGGCGCTGTGGGAGGCCCTGCCGGAACCTCCCACAGACGTCGCGCGACTACTCCGCCGACTCGTCGCGCAGGTACGCGATGTGCTTCGCGTGACGGGTGAGGTGGTTCTGCGACCTGCGCACGAACATCCACGCCACGAGCAGCAGCACGAACCAGATCGGCGTCACCAGCAGAGCGGTGAGCGTGTCGGGCTGGGTCGTGAGCGCCCAGAGGATGAACACGAAGAACGCGAGCACCACGTAGACCATGACGATGCCCCCGGGCATCCGGAAGGTCGATGCCGCGACCTTCTCGGGGCGCCGGCGGCGGTAGACGAGGTAGCTGCAGAGGAAGATCGTCCACACGAACATGAAGCACACGGCAGAGACCGTGGTCACCATGTCGAACGCCGTGCCGATGTCGTCACCCGCGTAGAGCAGCACGACGCCCGAGAGCAGCAGGATGCACGACAGGAACAGCGCGTTCTGCGGCACGCGGCGCCTCGACAGGCGGCCGAAGATGCGCGGGGCATCGCCGTCCTGCGCGAGGCCGAACACCATGCGCGAGGTCGAGTAGATGCCGGAGTTCGCGCTCGACATGGCCGAGGTCAGCACGACGAGGTTCACGACGGTGGCCGCGATGCCGAGACCGGCGAGGGCGAACATCGCGATGAAGGGGCTTTCGCCGGCGACGTACTCGGTCCAGGGCGTGACGGCCATCAGGATCACGAGCGCGCCCACGTAGAACAGCAGGATGCGGATCGGGATGGCGTTGATCGCCTTCGGCAGGTTCTTCTCGGGGTCCTTGGTCTCGGCCGCCGCGGTGCCGACGAGCTCGACGCCGACGAACGCGAAGACGGCGATCTGGAATCCGGCGACGAAGCCCATGAATCCGTGCGGGAACATGCCGCCGTGCGACCAGAGGTTCGCGAAGCTGGCGGTGCCCGCATCGTGCTGGAAGCCCGTGACGATCATGACGAGACCCGTGATGATGAGCGCGACGATCGCCACGATCTTGATCAGCGCGAACCAGAACTCCATCTCGCCGAACGCGGCGACCGTGGGCAGGTTCAGAGCGAGCAGGATCAGGATCACGAGCAGGCCAGGGATCCACAGAGGGATGCCGGGGAACAGCGCATCCGTGTAGCCGGCGATCGCGATCACGTCGGCGACCCCGGTGACGACCCAGCAGAACCAGTAGGTCCATCCGGTGAAGAACCCGGCCCACGGGCCGAGCAGGTCGCTCGCGAAGTCGCTGAACGACTTGTACTTGAGGTTCGACAGCAGCAGCTCGCCCATCGCCCGCATGACGAAGAAGAGCATGAAGCCGATGATCATGTAGACGAAGATCACCGACGGGCCCGCCACCGAGATCGTCTTGCCGCTGCCCATGAAGAGGCCGGTGCCGATGGCCCCGCCGATCGCGAGCAGCTGGATGTGACGGTTGCTGAGCGCCCGCTTCAGGTGCTGCTCGTCTCCGCCCGCGGTCCCGCCCACCCCGACGGCATCTCCGGTCTTCTCTGTGGTCATCGATCGAACCTCCGGTGTCCGTGCCGCGACCCGCTGCGGCATCCTTCCGACCGTACTTCGCGATCGGGTCTTCCGGCGAACCGAATCGATTCGATATCCTGGAACCCACCCCCCGATCCCTCCCCAGATCTGCGAGCCGCTTCCCCCATGGCCACCTCCCTCACCACGGGCCGCCCGTGGCGTGTCATCCTGTCGTTCTCGATCCCGCTGCTGCTCGGCAACGTCGTGCAGCAGATGTACCAGTTCGCCGACGCCGTCGTCGTCGGGCGTCATCTGGGCGTCCAGTCGCTCGCCGCCGTCGGCGCGACGGGCAGCCTGCTCTTCCTGCTCATCGGCTTCGCCTGGGGCCTCACGAGCGGCTTCGCGATCCCGATCGCGCAGGCGTTCGGTGCCGGCGATGCCGTCGGGGTGCGCCGCTCCGTCGCGACCGGCGTGATCCTGACCGGCATCACGAGCGTGGTCCTGACGATCGCCGCGCCCCTGATCGCGCGACCCGTGCTCGAGCTGCTGCAGACCCCGTCGGAGCTCATGGCCGAGGCGACGATCTTCACGCAGATCAGCTTCATCGGCGCGAGCGCGACGATGTTCTTCAACTACCTCTCCGCGATCATCCGTGCGATCGGCGACTCGCGCACGCCGCTGATCTTCCTCACCGTGTCGTGCGTCCTGAACGTCGGACTGGTGGTCCTCATGGTGGGGCCGCTCGCGTGGGGCGTCGGCGGCGCGGCCCTCGCGACGGTGGTCGCGCAGGCGGTGTCGGTGATCCTCTGCCTCGAGTTCGTCCGCCGCCGCCTGCCCATCCTGCACCTGCGCCGCGCCGACTGGCAGGTCACCCGCGATGACATCCGCGAGCACCTGCGCCTCGGTCTGCCGATGGGCTTCCAGGCCTCGATCATCGCGATCGGCACGCTCGCCGTGCAGGTGGCCCTCAACACGCTCGGCTCCGATGCCGTCGCCGCCTACACGACGGCGTCCCGCGTCGACGGACTCGCGGTGGCCTTCCTTTCGTCGCTCGGCCTCGCGGCCTCGATGTACGCCGCGCAGAACCTCGGCGGTCGCCGCCCCGACCGCATCCGCCGCGGTGTCATCGAGGGCACCTGGATGGCGGTGATCACCGGCGCTCTGCTCGGCGTGATCATCATCGCGTTCGGCACTCCGATGGTCCGTCTGTTCATCGGCGAAGGATCCGACGAGGTCGTCGAGCTCGCGCACCTCATGCTCATCATCAACGGCTGCGGCTACTGGATGCTCGGCATCCTCTTCGTGCTGCGCGGGGCCCTGCAGGGGCTGGGGCACACGCTGGTGCCGACGGTGACCGGAGTGATCGAGCTCGTGATGCGCGTCGGTGCGGCGGTGGTGCTCGGTGCGCTCATCGGATTCGCCGGTGTCGCCCTCAGCAATCCGCTCGCGTGGCTCGGGGCGATCGTGCTGCTCGTGCCCGCCTACGTGCGGGCCCACCGCGCGCTCGCGACCATGCCGATCGAGCCGCTCGAGGCCACCGAGACCTCGGCCATCGCGATCGTCGGCCCCACCGACGGATCGATGGTCGTCGACGCCGTGATCACGCAGTCCGTGCCGGTGGTACGCGGCTCGCGTTTCGCGTGGTTGAAGCGACGCTGAACGACTCGTCACGGTTGGGGAACATCATCCTTCAGAGGGATGCCGCGCCAACCGATACTTCGTAATCTTGGTAGTGCGGAGATA
This sequence comes from Microbacterium sp. C5A9, assembly GCF_022627955.1. Classification (GTDB taxonomy): domain Bacteria; phylum Actinomycetota; class Actinomycetes; order Actinomycetales; family Microbacteriaceae; genus Microbacterium. The sequence goes on along the minus strand of NZ_JABXGD010000003.1, from coordinate 70,377 downwards.
CCGCTGACGGGGGGTCGTCATGACGTCATCGAGGATGGCACACGAGTTGGCAGCATTCCTGGTTCCGCTGGGATTCATCGGAGCAGCACTGGCCGTGCTGTGCGCGATCGTCGCGGGCATCGCGATCGCGCGAGGCGCCGGAGGCCTCGCGGGTGGAGCGGTGGGTCTGTGGATCCCCGCCACGCTGATGAGTCTCACCGCATCGTTCGCCCGCGAGTGGACTCCGCTCATCGTGGCGGGAGCCGCGCTGGTGGGGATGCTCGTGATCGGCGCCGTGCTGCGGGGGATCATCGGCTCTGCCGAATCCCGCGCCGCCCTGCGCCCGGCGATGGCGGTCGCGCCGGTCGCCGCAGCACCGACGAGCGCACCGACGATCACGACGTCGAGCGCCCCTGTGGCGACCATCGCGCCCCGCGCCGCGTCGTCGACGAGCACCGGAAGCATGCCCGCACTCGCGAGCTGAGACCGCCGCCTCAGCGGTAGTCGCGGTCGCGGTGCTGCCCGGCGTCGCTCCCCGTCGCCACGCGCTCGGACTCGCGGGCGCGCAGCTCGACGCGACGGATCTTGCCCGAAATGGTCTTCGGCAGCTCGGGCACGAACTCGATGATGCGCACCCAGAGGTGCGACGACAGGCGATCGTGCGCGTACGCGAAGATCGACCGCGCAGCCTCGGCCTCGGCCTCGGACGCGTCGGGCCGCAGGCACACGTACGCCTTCGGGACCGACAGGCGGGTCGGGTCGGGGCTCGGGATCACCGCCGCCTCGATCACGAGCTCGTGCTCCAGCAGCACCGACTCGAGCTCGAACGGCGAGATCTTGTAGTCCGAGGCCTTGAAGACGTCATCCGCCCGACCGATGTAGGTCAGATACCCGTCGTCGTAGCGCACGGCGATGTCGCCCGTGTGGTGGTAGCCCCCCGCGCGTGACTCGGCGGTCTTCTCGGGGTCGTCGAAGTAGCCGGCCATCAGGCCGACCGGTGGCTGCGAGAGATCCAGTGCGATCTCGCCCTCGGCATCCGCGATCTCGCCCGTGGCGGGGTCGAGCAGCACGACCGGGTATCCCGGCAGGGGGCGGCCCATCGATCCGACCTTGACCGTCTGGCCGGGGGAGTTGCCGATGCAGGCGGTCATCTCGGTCTGCCCGAAGCCGTCGCGGATCGTGCCGCCCCAGGCGTCGCGCACGCGATCGATGACCTCGGGATTCAACGGCTCGCCCGCGCCGACGAGCTCTCGCGGCGGATGCGCGAGGCGGCCGAGATCGGCCTGGATCAGCATGCGCCACACCGTCGGCGGGGCGCAGAACGTCGAGACGTGGTGCGTGTCCATGACCTGCATGAGGGCGTTCGCGTCGAAGCGGTCGTAGTTGTAGACGAAGACGGTCGCCTCTGCGAGGAACGGCGAGTAGAAGCTCGACCAGGCATGCTTGGCCCACCCGGGCGACGAGATGTTCAGGTGCACGTCGTCGGGACGCACCCCCAGCCACCACATGGTCGAGAGGTGACCGATCGGGTACGACACGTGCGTGTGCTGGACGAGCTTCGGGCGGCTGGTCGTGCCGCTCGTGAAATAGAGCAGCGCGGTGTCGTCGGCGGGCGTCGGAGCATCCGGCTCGAAGGTCGTCGGGGCGGTAGACGAGTCGGCGAGACGACTCCAGCCCGAGGGGATGTCGTCGCCGACGCCGATGCGCAGCACCGCATCGTCGACGGACGCGATGCGCTCGGCGAGGCCGCCGGTGGTCACGATCGCGCGAGCCCTGCCGTGCTCGACGCGGTAGGCCAGGTCGGACGCGGAGAGAAGCGTCGAGGTGGGAATCGACACCGCGCCGATCTTCGTGATCGCCAGCATCACCTCCCAGAGCTCGATCGTGTTGCCGAGCATCACGATGAGGTGGTCGCCACGTCGGATGCCGAGGGCGGTGAGCCAGGCGGCGACCTGATCGGAGCGCGCGGAGAGCTGGCCGTACGACCACGACTCGAGGCTGAGGTCGGCCGACACGATCTGCACCGCCGGGCGGTCGGGCGTCTCGCCCGCGATCACGTCGAACCATTCGAGGGCGAAGTTGAACTCCGTGGGGGTGGGCCAGGAGAAGCCGTCTCGCGCCGCGGAGTAGTCGGTGGCGTTCGCGAACAGGAAGTCGCGCATCTCGCGGATCGCGGTCGTGGCTGCGGTGGCGGTGCGGCTCATTCGGGGCTCCCTTGCTCGGCGGACGCACTCCATCCTCGCACCGGGCGCCGTCGTCGGCGCAGGGGGCTCACCTACGGCAGGCGGATCGTCCCCGTCGCGATGCGCTCGGTCGGCATCCGATCGCGGTTGTAGGTGATCTCGCTGTACCCGTGCGGGGTGGGCACGCCGTCTTCGTCCAGGCTGACGAAGACGATCTTCTCGATCGTGAGGATGCGCTTGCGGGTGATCATGTTGCGAGCGACCGCCCGCATCGTGAGCGACGTGCGTCCGAAGTGCGTGGCCTGCAGGCCGATCTCGATGAGGTCGCCCTGCACGGCCGAGGCCTCGAAGTTGATCTCCGAGATGTGCTTGGTGACCGCGCGGTAGTTGCCCAGCTGCACGATCGCATAGATCGCCGCCTCCTCGTCGATCCACTTCAGCAGGCTGCCGCCGAACAGCGAGCCGTTCGCGTTGAGGTCTTCCGGCTTCACCCATTTGCGGGTGCGGAAGTTGATGCCGTCTTCGGACCACTGCCACTCGGGTGTCTTCTGCGTCGCCATGCTTCGAGGGTAGGAGCGTCGTGAGTCGGGGGTGTTACGCGTGCACATCCGTGCAGTCGACGGCTGCTCTGCCCAGGGCGGATCTGCCGAGGGCGGATCCGGTTCCGCCCCGGTGCGGAAGCGCGGATGCTGGTCGCATGAGTGAAGAGAACCCCCTTCCGCAGTTCGGCCCCGAGGCCCGGCGCGCGCTGTTCCACGAGCGTGTGCTCGTGCTCGACGGCGCCCTCGACGATGACAACGGCACGCTGCTGATGACGCAGCTGCTCACCCTCTCGGCCGAGGACCCGACCACCGACATCGCCCTGTGGATCCATTCGCCGGGCGGCTCCGTGCCGTCGATGCTCGCGATCCGCGACCTCATGGCGCTGGTGCCCAACGACGTCTCGACCCTTGCGCTGGGCCTCGCCTGCAGCGCCGGGCAGTTCCTGCTGTCGGCCGGCGCCCGAGGCAAGAGGCGGGCGCTGCCGCATGCACGGATCCTCATGCATCAGGGCTCCGCGGGCATCGGCGGCTCGGCGGTCGAGATCGAGACGCAGGCCGACGACCTGCGGCACATGCGCGACACGGTGCTCGGACTCATCGCCGACGACACCGGCCAGCCGAGAGAGCGCATCTTCGAGGACTCCCTGCACGACCGGTGGTACACGGCCACTCAGGCGAAGGACTACGGATTCATCGACGAGATCGTCGACTCCCTCGCCGATCTCATGCCACGACGACGGGCTCGGGTCGGACTGGGGGCGGGCGCATGAGCGGCTACACGATCCCGAACGTCATCGCGCAGCATCCCCGCGGCGACCGGGTGATGGACGTCTACTCGCACCTTCTCGCCGAGCGGGTCATCTATCTCGGCACGGGGATCGACGCGGGCGTCGCCAACGCGCTCATCGCGCAGCTGCTGCATCTCGATGCCGACAGCCAGGACTCGGGCATCCAGTTCTACATCAACAGCGAGGGCGGAGACCCCGGGGCGGCGCTGGCGATCTACGACACCATGCAGCACATCCGTCCCGCCGTCGCGACCACGTGTGTGGGGCAGGCGATCGGACCCGCGGCGCTGCTCGTCGCCGCGGGAGCGTCGGGGCAGCGGGCAGCGCTCGCCCACGCCCGCATCGTGCTGCATCAGCCCGCCGGGCAGTCGCGCGGAGCGATCCCCGACCTCATCCTGGCGGCCGACGAGGTCGTGCGCGTGCGGTCGGACATGGAGTCGATCCTGGCCAGACACAGCGGGCGTTCGCTGAGCGAACTGCGTGCGGACACCGATCGGGATCGCGTCTTCGCGGCATCCGCGGCACTCGACTACGGGCTGATCGACACCGTGCTGGGGGAGCGTGCGGTGTGACGCGGGGGCGGCGCCGAGGGTCCGGCGTCAGGCGGCGAGGGCGAAGGCTCCGCGGGTGACCGAGACCGCGGCGGATGCCGGTGCGGCGGTCACCGACCGCAGCTCGTCGGCCACGGCGCTCGTCAGCTCGATCAGCGACGTGTCGAGGGCGCCGGCGATCGCGGCGATCATCTCGCTCGACGGCTCTTTGAGCCCGCGCTCGACCTCGGAGAGGTACTGCGGTGAGACGCCCGCGTTCTCGGCCGTCTCGGTCAGGGTCTCGTCGCGATCGTGTCGTCGCCGCCGCAGCTGGTCGCCGAGCATCTGACGCCACAGCGGTTCGGGCTCGCTGGGCCGCGGGCGGGCAGGGCGAGGGGCGCGGGGGAACGGGACGAGGTCGGCCATGCCTCACGATAAACCGCCGTCAGCGGCGGATTCGAGCCGTTCTGCTCAGAGCAGAAACAGGCCGGAGCAGAAACAGGCCGGAGCAGAACGCCCGCCTCGACCGATGACGTCAGCCGAGCGGCAGCGCCCCGTCGTCGACGACCTTGCGCATCACGAGCGTCGAGCTGACCCGCTGCACTCCGGGCAGTGCGGTGAGCTGCTCGTCGTACAGGCGCTGGAAATGCTCGAGATCGGCGGCGACGACGCGCAGCAGGTAGTCCGGGTCGCCGAAGAGTCGGTGGGCGAGAGTGATGTTCGGGATGCGCGCCACGGCCTCCTCGAACGGGATGATCGAGTCGCGGTTGGCCTCCTTCATCGTGACGAACACCAAGGTCTCGAAACCGAGTCCGAGGGCGGCGGGGGAGAGGGTCGCGTGGTACCCCGTGATCACGCCGGAGCGCTCCAGCTCGCGCAGTCGGCGGTGGCAGGGAGACACGCTCAGCTGCACGCGTTCGGCGAGTTCGGTGATCGTCAGACGGCCATCGCGCTGCAGCTCGGCAAGGATCTTCCGGTCGATCGCATCCATGCTCAAGATTCTTGCGCAGATCCCTTCGCCGCGTGCAAACAATGCAAACACCTTTCGCCGCTTCCTTCCTAGAGTTGCTCCGCAGCACACGGACGACGAAAGAGAACAGCGATGGCACTCACCGCGATCACGGCCTTCTGGGGTGTCTCGATGCTCTTCGTGATCACCCCTGGGGCCGACTGGGCGTTCGCCATCTCGGCCGGTCTGCGCCGGCGGGCGGCTCCCGCGGTGCTCGGGATGCTGTCGGGTCACGTGCTGGCCGTGCTCGTCGTCGCCGCCGGAGTCGGCGCGCTGGTCGCCCGGTATCCGCTCGCCCTGACCGTGCTGACCGTGGCCGGCGCCGTGTATCTGATCTGGCTCGGCATCGGCGCCCTGCGCACGCCCGCGGTCGTCCGCGAGGGCGCGCAGCTGGTCGAGGCCTCGCCGGGACGATGGATGCTCAAGGGCTTGGGGATCAGCGGCCTGAACCCCAAGGTGACCCTGCTGTTCCTGGCGATCCTGCCGCAGTTCACCACGTCGAGCTCCGCCTGGCCGGTCTCGGTGCAGATCGCGGTCCTCGGAGCCGTGCATCTGGTCGGCTGCGCCGCCGTCTACTTCGCCGTCGGGTTCGGTGCGGGCGCCGTGCTCGGCGCCCGTCCCTCTGCTGCACGCGCGGTGGGCATCGTGTCCGGCCTCGCCATGATCGCCATCGGCGTGGTCCTGCTCGTCGGACAGCTCGTGCGATGACGACGTTCTCCGCACCGGGGTCGTGGTCACCCGATCGGTGCCTGACGGTGCGACCCGCCGACCGGCGAGGCTGACGGCTTGACGGGCCGACGGCGGGCTCAGGCCTCGCTGCGCTCCGCCAGCGCCGAATCACCGGCGACCGAGGCGGACGCCGCCGCATCGGTCGCCGCCCAGCTCGCGAGCATCCGCAGTTTGTCCGCCGATGCCGTACCGGGCTCAGCCGTGTACGTCGACATCTGCAGACCGGGGTCGGCCGGCAGGTCGAACGCCTCGTATGTGAGCTCCATCTCGCCCACGACGGGGTGGTTGATCGTCTTGACGCCGCTGCGGTGGAACCGCACGTTGTGCGCGGCCCACAGGGTGCGGAACCGCTCGCTGCGCGTCGACAGCTCGCCCACGAGGTCGGTGAGCTTGCGGTCGAAGGGATTGCGCCCGGCCTCGCCCCGCATCGCGGCGACCAGTTCCTGGGTGTTGCGCTCCCATTCGGGGTAGAACTCCTGAGCGGCCGGGTCGAGGAACGCGAAGCGCGCGCTGTTCGGCACCGGGGTCGTGAAGAGCGGCGCGTAGAGCGCGCGGCCCAGCGCGTTCGCCGCGAGGTAGTCGAAGTAGTTGTTGCGCACGATCGCAGGCGCCTCGGTCATCGCGTCGAGCAGGCGCAGGATGCTGGGGCGCAGCGTCTCGACCTTCGTGCGCGGCTTGCGGGCGACCGGAGACGCGTTCGCCGTGCGGGCCAGGTCGAACAGGTGCGCGGTCTCGGCCTCGTCGAGCTGCAGCGCGCGGGCGAGCGCGTCGAGCACGCTGTCAGAGACGCCCGAGAGGTCGCCCCGCTCGAGACGCGTGTAGTAGTCGACGCTCACGCCCGCCAGCAGCGACACCTCTTCGCGGCGGAGTCCCGGCACCCGGCGGTTGCCGCCGTACGCGGGCAGGCCGGCCTGATCGGGGGTGATGCGGTCGCGCCTCGACGAGAGGAATTCGCGCACCTCGCTGCGGGTGTCCATGCCATCGACGGTACGCCCCTTCGCCCCGTGGAGGGAGGTACTGGCAGGGTCTCTCTCACCACCGCGCCCGCGCGCACACTGGAGGTATGACCATGAACATCACGCTCAACAACGGCATCGAGATGCCCGCCCTCGGCTTCGGGGTATTCCAGGCCGCACCCGATGAGACCGTCGATGCCGTCAGCACCGCCCTCGAGACCGGCTACCGCCTGATCGACACCGCCGCCGCGTACGGCAACGAGCGCGAGGTCGGCGAGGCGATCCGTCGCACCGGCATCGCCCGCGACGAGATCTTCATCGAGACCAAGGTCTGGATCAGCGACTTCGGCTACGACGAGACGCTGCATGCGTTCGAGAAGTCGACCGGCAAGCTCGGCGTCGACCAGCTCGACCTGCTGATCCTGCACCAGGCGCTCCCCACTCGCTTCGACCTCACGCTCGGCGCCTACAAGGCGCTCGAGACGCTCCTCGCCGACGGCCGGGTGCGCGCGATCGGCGTCAGCAACTTCATGGTGGAGCACCTCGAGAAGCTGGCGGCCGAGACGAGCATCGTCCCGGCGATCAACCAGATCGAGGTGCACCCGTACTTCCAGCAGCGTGAGGTGCAGAAGGCGGATGCCGCCGGCGGCACCGTCACGCAGGCCTGGTCGCCCATCGGCGGCATCACGGCGTACCGTCCCAACGGCGCATCCGTGTTCGATGACGAGACCCTCACGGCCATCGCCTCTGAGCACGGCACGTCGCCCGCCCAGGTGATGCTGCGCTGGCACCTGCAGCAGGGACGCTCGGCCCTGCCGAAGTCGGTGCGCCCCGCCCGCATCGCCGAGAACTTCGACGTGTTCGACTTCGAGCTGACTGCCGATCAGCTCGGCGCGATCGATGCGCTGGACACCGGAGTGCGCCGCGGCCCCGAGCCCGAAGACGTCACGCTCGAGACGTTCGGCCGAGAGATCCCCGAAGCGTGAGCTAGAGGGCCGCGGCGACGCCGGGGAGCAGCTTGGTCAGGATCGTGCCGAGCTGCTCCCGCTCGTCTTCCGTGAGCGGATCGAAGACCAGTTCGCGGATCTGCGCCACGTGCACGGGGGCCGCTCCTCGGAGCAGCTCGCGACCGGCATCCGTGAGCGCAGCCGTCAGCGTGCGCTTGTCGCTGCTGCACGAGGTGCGTGTGACCCAGCCGCGCTCTTCGAGTGAGTCGATGGCGTGGCTGAGCCGCGAGCGGCTGAGGCCCGCGATCTGCGCCAGCTCCGTCATCGGGATCGGCCGGTCGTCCTGACCCGCCAGCGAGACGAGGATCGCGTAGTGCGCGTGCTTGAGGCCGGTCTCGGCCTTCAGCGCCCGGTCGAGCACCTGCGGCAGCAGTTGCACGAACCGGATGGTCGGCAGCCACGTCGCCATCTCGGTGTCGTCGAGGCGGCGGTCGCTCATCACCCCCGTGGCGCTCACGCGGCGGAGAGATCGAGTGTGTGCGAGGTGTGGTCGCGCTTGGCCTCGAGGTAGCGGTGGTTCGCGTCTGACAGGTGCACACCGGTGCGCACCTGCTCGGTGACGCGGATGCCGAGCGACTCGAGCTGGGCCGCCTTGTCGGGGTTGTTGCTCAGCAGGCGGATGCTGTCGGCGCCCACCGTCTGCAGCATCTGCGCCGCGACCGTGTAGTCGCGCTCGTCTTCGCCGCGGCCGAGGGCCACGTTCGCCTCGTAGGTGTCGAGGCCCGCGTCCTGCAGCGCGTAGGCGTCGAGCTTGGCGTAGAGGCCGATGCCGCGGCCCTCCTGGCGCAGGTAGAGCAGGAATCCGCCCTCGTCCGCGATGCGCTCGACGGCTTCCCGCAACTGCGGACCGCAGTCGCAGCGCTCGGATCCGAAGACGTCGCCGGTGAGGCATTCGCTGTGCGGGCGCACGAGCGGAGCATCCCCGCCGTCCGCCATGCGCTCGAGAGCGCCCTTCCAGTCGCCGAGGCCGAGCAGCAGGTGCTCGCGGCCGTCGACGAGGCCGTCGAAGGTGACCACGTCGGCCGCGGTGGAGAATCCGTCGGCGAAGCGCATCGGCACGCGCACACGCGTCCGCTCGGTGGCGACCGGAACGACGGTTGAAGTTTCAATCATGTGGGGTGAAACACGAGGGGCCGGAGTCTATTCCCGTGAAAGGAGTTTTGTCAGAACCTCCCGGGCACGCGGGATCGGGAGTTGACTGGACGCACAACACAGAAGGAGCACCACTCATGCGTGGAGTAGTCATGTACGCGCCCGGCGACGTTCGCGTCGAGGACCGCGAGAAGCCGACCATCACCCGTCCGACCGATGCCGTGATCCGGATCGCCGCGACCTGCATCTGCGGATCCGATCTGTGGCCCTACCGCGGGGCGAACGAGGTCGACCACGACCCGATGGGCCACGAGTACGTCGGCGTCGTCGAAGAGATCGGTGCCGACGTGAAGACCGTGAAGGTCGGCGATTTCGTCGTCGGATCCTTCATGGCCTCTGACAACACCTGCGAGATCTGCCAGGCCGGGTACCAGTCGCGGTGCGTGCACGTCGTGCCGATGGGGCGCTTCGGCACCCAGGCCGAGTACTCGCTGATCCCGCACGCCGACGGCACCCTCGTCGCGACGCCGGGGCAGCCCGATGCCGACCTGATCCCGTCGCTTCTCGCGGCATCCGACGTGCTGGGCACGGGCTGGTTCGCCGCCGTCGCCGCCGAGGTCGGTCCCGGCAAGACCGTCGCCGTCGTCGGTGACGGAGCAGTGGGCCTGCTCGGCATCCTCGCCGCGCGGGAGCTCGGCGCTGAGCGGATCATCGCCATGAGCCGCCACGCCGACCGTCAGGCGCTCGCCCGCGAGTTCGGGGCGACCGACATCGTCGAGGAGCGCGGTGACGAGGGCGTGGCCCGCATCAAGGAGCTCACCGACGGCCTCGGCGCGCATTCGGTGATCGAGGCCGTCGGCACGCAGGAGTCGATGATGCAGGCGATCCGCGCGACCAGGGCCGGCGGGCACGTCGGCTTCGTCGGCGTCTCGCACGACGTCGCCCTGCCGGGCGAGGAGCTGTTCTTCTCCGCGGTGCATCTGCACGGCGGTCCCGCCCCGGTGCGGCGCTTCCTCCCCGAGCTGATCCAGCTCATCTGGGACCGCACGATCGACCCGGGCAAGGTCTTCGACCTCACCCTTCCCCTCGAAGAGGCCGCCGAGGGGTACCGCGCCATGGACGAGCGTCGCGCCACCAAGGTGCTGCTCACCGTCTGAGCTGGCTCACCGTCAGCCCGACCGCAGGGCGAGGAGCACTGGCACGGTGCCGCCGGGGACTGCTTCATGCAGCACCTCGCGCTGCTCGAGGGCGCCGACTATTCCGGCGCGCGGCGGCGCACGAGCTTGAGCTCACTGGCCAGGATGCCGAGCACGACGAGTGCGCCGCCGATCAGCGCCAGCAGCGGCAGCCTCTCGCCGGCGATGCGCCCGACGATTCCGGCCCACACCGGCTCCCCGGCGTAGATGATCGTCGCGCGGGTGGGCGACACCGACTTCTGCGCCCAGTTCATCGTCAGCTGGATCAGGCAGCTCGCGGCGCCGAGCCCGACGGCGCAGCCCACCCAGATCCAGGAGAACTCCGGAACGGTCTCTCCGGCGATCGGCATCGTGAGGATGCCGAGCGCGCCGGCCGTGAGCAGCTGGATGATCGTGATCCGGCCGAGGTCGATCCTGCCTGCGAACACGCTGATCAGGATGATCTCCGCCGCGATCGGCAGGGTGCTGATCAGGGTCGCGATCTCGCCGGCTCCGAGGGTGAGGGTGAACGCGGCGGGTCCGGCGATCAGCATCAGCCCGATGAACGCGAGTCCCGCGCCCACGAAGGCCATCGCCGGCGGGCGCTTGCGGAACACCGCCCACTGGGCCAGAGGTACGAGGGGCACGTACATGGCCGTGATGAACGCCGACGTGCTCGAGTCGATCGTCTGGAGCCCGACGGTCTGCAGGCCGTAGCCGAGGTAGATCATCACGCCGATCGCGACCCCGGCGCCGACGTCGCGCCAGCGGATGCCCCGCAGCGCGCGGTGGAAGATGGCGACGCTGATCAGCCCCGCCACGAGGAACCGGATGCCGACGAAGAACCACGGCCCCGAATGCTCCATCGCCCAGTGGACGAGGAGGAAGGTGCTTCCCCAGACGGCCGTGATGGCGATGAGCGCGATCTCTTGAGGGCGGAGCCGCATCCAGCGGAATCGAGTGGGCACGTGCTGTCCCTTCTCGACAGGCCGGATCGAGCCTAGTCCCGCCGTCATCGCCTCTTCGAATCGCTCGCATCGCTCGTCATGCCGACGCGATGTGACCGGATGAGCACGTCGGACGAGGTCTCGATAGCCTCACCTCATGAGCAACTTCGTGAGCGCCGCCGACCTGGACCACCTTCTGACGAGCGGCGACACGGTGCGGGTGATCGACGTGCGCTGGCGGCTGGACCGCCCCGACGGCCATGCCGACTATCTCGAGGGGCACATCCCCGGGGCCGTCTACGTGCGTCTCGACACCGAGCTGTCCACCCACGGGGATCCCTCGGAGGGGCGGCATCCACTGCCCTCGACACAGACGCTGCAGGAAGCCGCTCGACGGTGGGGTGTCAGCCGGGGAGACATCGTCGTGGCCTATGACGACAGCAACGGCCTCAGTGCCTCGCGCGCCTGGTGGCTGCTGCGACAAGGGGGTGTCGACGTGCGCGTGCTCGACGGCGGCATCCGGGCGTGGGTCGAGGCCGGACTCCCGGTCGAGACCGACGATGTGCGCGCCGAGCCGGGTGACGTCGTGCTCGACGAGATCGGCGGAGATGCGATCACGATCGACGAGGCTGCCGCGTTCCCGGCATCCGGTGTTCTGCTGGATGTACGCGCGCCCGACCGCTACCGCGGCGAGACCGAGCCGTACGACCCCATCGCGGGGCACATCCCCGGCGCGGTGAACCTGCCGATGGCGGCCCACCTCGATCCGCAGGGGAAGATCCTCGACACGCACACCCTGCAGGCGACCTTCGCGGGCATCGGGGTGACCGAGGGTACGCCGGTCGCCGCATACTGCGGATCGGGGGTCACCGCGGCGCACACCGCGCTGGTGCTCGACGAGATCGGGATCAGCGCCCGGGTCTTCCCCGGTTCGTGGAGCCAGTGGTCGAACACGCCCGGCCGCCCTGTGGCGGTCGGCGACCAGCCCGGATGACGCTCAGGCGGCGCGCTCAGCGACCGTCGTCGTAGCTCCAGCTGATCCCGAGAGCGCCAGGGCCGAACGCCCGGCGCACCTGATGGATCGAGGTGCGCCCGCCGAGATCGAGGATCGTGGTCTCGGCGCCGTTCGGCGTCTCGACGCGCTCTTCGATGCGGTCGGGAAGCGCATCGGGGTGGAACCGCGTCCAGACGAGCAGCTCCCGGCTCTGTCGGGCGAGCGCGTGGCCGGTCTCCCGCTGCGGCGGGTAGCCGGGCGGGTACTCGACAGACCACTCGACCATCGCCGTCTCGGGCGCGGTCAGCGGCACCTCGAGCTCGAACAGGACGCCGTGGACCTCGCCGTTCGGGTGCGAGTAGCGCGCCGCGATGCGTCCGCCCGAGACCGCCTCGATCATCGGCGCCGGCGTGCTCTCGCCGGGGGTGAGCTCGAGGAAGGGGATCGCGTCGACGGTGCCGACCGTGGACTGCACGATGCTGCGCGTGAGTGAGCGGTACACGTTGCCCGCCTCGTCGACATCGGTCACCGAGTGCGTGGTCAGCTCGCGGGAGGTGTCGGGGTACTCGGCGCCCAGAGCGGCGAACGCCTCTTTCACGGCGAGCTCGAGCTCTTCCTCGTCGAGGGGGAACTGGTTCGGGCCCAGCGGCCCGGTGCGGTTCGTCGCTCCGAGCAGGGTCGTCAACGCGCCGCGTTCCAGGCCCAGCAGCTCCTCGATGTCGCTGAGCGCCGCCATGGACTGCACGCCCTCCGGGCGTCGGGCGCCCGACCGCCAGTAGCTGAGCGTGGCCATCGAGACGCTGTTGCCGCGGACGCGGAGGAGCTCGTGGAGCCGGGCGAGCGTGAGGCCGCGGGCATTGATGGCATCGCGGAAGGAACCGGCGAAGGCGTCGGCCGCCCTCCGGATCCCGCTGTCCATACTCGTCACAGCACCCCTCCGGTATGTGAAGAAACGAGCTCTAGAGTGAGCTTACGACCACACCGGCATCCCGTAGGGGACGGGGCGCTGTTTCTGGGGTCCAAGGGTTGTACCGCCGCAAGCAGGGTGCCCGACCTTGTGAGCGGTTGCGACCCGACGCAGTGCCGCCCCCGTCGCTGCGTTCTGTCGCGGGGCCTGACGATCGATCTGGGGAGGTCCGTCGGGCCCCGCGAACATCTCCTCCGCGTCGGCATCCACTCAGCGCCCCCGCGTAGACTGGGGGGAACACCCCGGAGGACTCTGGATCGTCATGTCTGCCCCTGCCCGCGCGTTCACCGCGCGTCACGTCCAGCTGCTGCGCGCGCTCTTCGCGGCCGCCGCCGCTGTGATGATCACGTTCTCGCCCGACCACTCGGCGGCCGTCGGTCTCTCGGTCTTCAGCGGCTTCGTGCTGACGACCGCACTGGTCATGATCGTCGCCGTCTGGCTCGTCTTCCCTGCGGGGCAGCGCTGGCCGTCGGTCGTCCTGGCGCTGCTCGGCTTCGCCGCGGGGATGATCGCGGGCGTTCCGGCCTGGCGCACGGACGACATCTTCTTCGTCGTCGTGATCGCGTGGGCTGCCTCGACCGGGCTCGTCGAGCTGATCGTGGGTCTGCGCGCACGCCGTGCGGGTGACATCACCGCACGCGACTCCATCACCGTCGGCGCCCTCGGGCTGCTGCTCGCGGTGGTGCTGATCGCGATCCCCGCCGGCTTCGTACAGCCCTACGCCATCGAGGGCGCAGGCGACTTCGTGCTCACCGGCATCATCCTCGGGGTCGGCATGTTCGGCGGATACGCGGCGATCGTCGCGGTCTTCCTCGGCATCGCCGGACTGACCCCGAAGCACGCGGACGCCGTCGTCGTCGCCGCCAATGACGTGAGCCCCGCGCCCGTCGACCACGGAGGAGACCGATGAGCGACGAGAAGCCCACCCGGAAAGACATCCTGCGCCCGCTGCACCTGCTCGGCATCGCGCTGGCCTGCGGCATCTTCGCCGCCGTCGTGACCCTCGTGTCCACCGGCGCCTTCACGTCGCGCGTGAACGCGGCGATCGCGAACGGCACCTACGACGGTCTGACGCCGATCGCGCTCGGCCTGGTCGTGGGCGGCGGGGCGTTCATCGTGACGCTGCTGATCCTCGCGATGCTGATCCTCGTCGTCGACCCGGCCGACGTCACCAAGACGGTCGACCGCCCCGTGCTCTACGACCCCGAGACGCCGGACGAGCCGGACGCGGGCACGTCGGGCCGCACGACCTCGTCCTGAGCCTGTCGCCCGTCTCGCCGTCGGGTGCCCCGCACACGAAGATGCGGGGCCGGAAACGCTCCGGATTCGGTGAATCCGGGTGCCTTTCCGACCCCGCACGGTCCGCGGGATGCTCGGTGAGCTACGTCGCGAGCTGCTCGGCGATGCCCGTGTAGGTCGCGGGGGTCAGGGCGAGCAGACGCTGCTTCGCCGCGTCCCCGATCTCGAGCCCCTCGACGAACGCCGCCAGATCCGCCGCGCCCACGCGGTGGCCGCGGGTGAGCTCCTTCAGCAGCGCGTAGGGGTCGGTGATCGACGAGCGACCGGCGACCACCTCGGCGCGGATGACGGTCTGGATCGCCTCGGCGAGCACCTCCCAGTTCACGTCGAGGTCGGCCAGAAGCACGTCGCGCGAGAGCGAGATCGCGTTGAGGCCGCGACGCAGGTTGTCGATCGCGAGCAGCGAGTGCCCGAAGGCGACGCCGATGTTGCGCTGCGTCGTCGAGTCGGTGAGGTCGCGCTGCAGGCGGCTCGTCACCAGGGTCTGGCCGAGCGAGGCGAGCAGAGCGCCGGAGATCTCGAGGTTCGCCTCGGCGTTCTCGAAGCGGATCGGGTTGATCTTGTGCGGCATGGTCGACGATCCGGTCGCACCGGCGACGGGGATCTGCGCGAAGTAGCCGAGCGAGATGTAGGTCCAGATGTCGGTCGCGAGGTTGTGCAGGATGCCGCCGGCGTGACGGACGCGGTCGTACAGCTCGACCTGCCAGTCGTGCGACTCGATCTGCGTGGTCAGCAGGTTGAAGCCGAGGCCGAGGCCCTCGATGTACTCGCGCGAGATGGTGGGCCAGTCGGCGTCGGGATCTGCCGCGAGGTGCGCCGACCAGGTGCCGGTCGCGCCCGAGAACTTGGCGAGGTAGTCGGAGGCCGCGATCTGAGCGCGTACGCGCTCGAGACGCCAGGCGAAGACCGCGAGCTCCTTGCCCATGGTCGACGGCGTCGCGGGCTGTCCGTGCGTGCGCGAGAGCATCGCGGCGTCGGCATGCTCGGCCGCCAGTTCGCGCAGCTTCGCGATCACGACGTCGAGGGCGGGCAGCCAGACCTCTTCGACCGCGCGCTTGACGGTGAGCGCGTACGACGCGGAGTTGATGTCCTCACTCGTGCAGGCGAAGTGCGTGAGCTCGGCGATCGCGTCGAGACCCAGCGTCGACAGACGGTCGCGCACCAGGTACTCGATGGCCTTGACGTCGTGCTGGGTCACCGCCTCCTTCTCGGCGAGCCAGTCGATCTCGGCCTGACCGAAGTCGCGGTAGAGGGCGCGCAGGCGCTCCTTGTCGGCGTCCGAGAGCGGGCTGGTCTCGAACAGCGAGCGGTCGGTGAGGGCGATCAGCCACTCCACCTCCACCTCGACGCGAGCGCGGTTGAGGCCCGCCTCCGAGAGGAAGTCGGCGAGTCCGGTGACGGCGCCGCGGTAGCGGCCGTCGAGCGGGCTCAGGGGCTGCGGCGGGAGCGAGGGCTGGAAAGTCAGGGGATTCCTCCTGATCAGGCCCCGAGATCACGGGGCGTGCGGGGCTGGCGAAGGGCCGGTTCGAGCTGGCGGAACAACCCGCGGGTCGCCGCCTCAATCATACCGAGCACCGAATCGAACATCTCGGGGCCCGCGTAGTACGGGTCGGGCACGTCCTGCGTCGACGCGGCGGGGTCGAAGGCGAGCAGCAGAGTGACCTTGCCCTCCTCGTCCTCGTCGCGCGCCCACTCGCGCAGGTTGCGCTCGTGCGTGCGATCGAGCGCGACGATGAGGTCGTTGTCGGCGAAGGAGGCGAACGTGAACTGCTTGGCCCGGTGCAGGGAGCCGTCGTAGCCGCGGCGTGCGAGGGAGTCGAGCGTGCGGTGGTCGGCCTGTTCGCCGAGGTGCCAGTCGCCGGTGCCGGCGCTGCGCGAGACGATGCGCGAGCCGAGTCCCTGACGCTCGGCGAGATCGCGGAAGACGACCTCCGCCATGGGGGAGCGGCAGATGTTCCCCGTGCAGACGAAGATCACGCGAAAGGGATCCGGGGATGGCACTGTTCCATTGTGCCGGTCGAGGGCGGATCGCGCGATGCGGGAATCTCTCGCGCGGCGCCGCGCCGACCCGTTCTGCACATGCGCTCGCACCGGGGGAGACGCTCACGCGGTCTGGGAATCGGGGCATCGTCCTCCGCGAGAGGCGTCGCGGTTCGCGGATGCTGGGCGCATGAACTCCATCGCACTGACGCAGATGTCCGCGGCCGAGGCCGAATGGGCGAAGAACCAGGCGGCCCGTGATCTCCGCACGGCCGTCGACGCGCTCGACGATGCGCGGGCATCGCTGAGAGGACTCGCCGCAGACACGACGTGGCAGTCGGACGGGATCCGCGCGATGCACGATGCCCTGGCCGACTACGGGCGTCGCACGCACGTCGAGTCGACCGACACGCAGGGGCGCGTGCGCGAGGTGGCAGGGATCGATCTGTCGTGAGCGGGATCGACATCGATCATGGCGGGGTGGTCTCGGTCGATCCCGACGTGCTGCGCGAGGTGGCACGGCGGATGGAGGCCGTCGCCTCACGCTTCGACGATGCGCAGGACGCGATCGCGCGGGCCTACCGCGTGATCGTCGATGCGCCGGGGTTCAGCGCGTACGTCGACACCGTCGCACTGTGGTCATCGGGCACGCGCGTGTCTCGCCTTCGCACCGAATGCCAGGAGACCACCGCGAGCACGCGACTCATGGCCGACGTCTACGAGTACGTCGAGCTGAGGGCCGAGGCGGAGATGCTCGAGCGCACGGATCCGGCCACGGCCCGCCGGCTCGACCTCCGGGCCGATCGCCTCGCCGCGCGCGACGAGCGCATCCCCGACATGGCGGAGATGCTCGAGGCGCAGTGGAAGAGCGAGCGGTTCGAGGGGCTGCTCCCTGCGCCCTTCCTGCCGGGTGTGTACGGGCCGGTCTTCGCGGCCGCGGCGGCCGCCGGCGCCTTCTCGGGGTGGGGAAAGGTGGCTCCCGGCGAGACGCTGACCGGCACGAGCGACCCGGTGACCGTGGCGCCGGTGAAGACGTCGACGCCCTCCTCCGCGCCGGGGAGCCTCGCCGCGGCATTGAAGCGGATGCCGACCGCCGACGGGGCGCAGGTCGCGGTCGAGAAATACACGTACGCCGACGGCAGCACGAAGTTCGTCGCCTACATCAAGGGCACCCAGAGCATCGGGTTCGGCGGCGAGCAGCCGTGGGACATGAAGTCGAACGCCGAGCTCTACACGCAGCAGAGGTCGGCGTCGTATCAGGCGACGATCGACGCGCTCAGGGCGGCGGGTGCGCAGCCGGGTGATGAGGTCGACGTCGTCGCCCACTCTCAGGCAGGCATGGTGACGGCGCATCTCTCGATGGAGAGCGAGTTCGATGTGAAGGTGCAGATCACGGCGGGCAGCCCGGTCGAGCCGACCCTCGACGACGACCAGACGCTCGTGCAGCTCCGGCACACCGACGATCCCGTTCCCGCGCTCAGCGGAGGGGGATCCCCCGAGGGCACGGGGTCTCCCGACAGCATCACGGTGTCGCGTCAGGCTGATCCGGGTGCCAGCATCGGCGACATCGTGCTCGGCCAGCACATGCTCGAGTCGTACACGGAGACGGCGGAGATGGCGGATGCGTCAGGAGACCCGCGCGTCGAGGAGCTCGACGGATTCTGGGAGGAGCTCGATCGGGCCGACACGATCGAGCGGACCGAGTTCCACGCCGAGCGCGTGACGGAGGCGCCGAGCGATGCCGCGGCCGACGCCTCGACCGATGCGGAGATCAGTCGCGAGGCCTCTTCCGCTGCGGTCGCAGGATGAATCCGAAGACGCCGTTGATCAGCGAGATGATGAGGGCCGCGAGGACGCCCCACCAGAAGTCGCCGACCGTCAGCCCCCACCCGAAGCCGCTCGTGATCCAGGCCGTCAGCCACAGCAGGAAGCCGTTGATGACGAACCCGATGAGCCCGAGCGTGAGGATGTACAGCGGGAAGGCCACGATCTTCACGACGGTGCCGATGATCGTGTTGACCAGGGCGAAGATCGCGGCGACCGCGAGCAGGGTGAGCACGAGCTGCAGGGTCTCGCCGGGCGCGAACGCCTTGATCTGCACCTGCAGGGCGGGGATCAGCGTCACGACCCACAGGGCGAACGCGTTGACGACGACTCGGATGATGAAGCGCACGGTCAGGCCAGTCTCCCATGCGGTCGGGGCGATGTCAGAGCGGAATCCTTAGACTCATCCTTGTGACCGATCCGATCCTGCCGCGCATCCGCCCCGCCATCGCCGCCCTCGCGCCGTATCGCCAGGGCAAGCAGGCCGGCCCCGACGCCTTCAAGCTGTCGAGCAACGAGAACCCGTTCGAGCCGCTGCCGTCGGTCGCCGCGGCGCTGCAGCACACGACCCCCATCAACCGGTACCCGGATGCGACGGCCGGTCGCCTGCGGGCGCGGCTGGGCGCGCGGTACGCCGTCGAGCCCGATCAGGTGCACGTCGCCGCGGGCAGCGTGTCGATCCTGCACCAGCTGATCCTCGCGACGGCATCCGTCGGCGACGAGGTCGTCTACGCGTGGCGCTCGTTCGAGGCGTACCCGAGCCTGCCGCTCGTCGCCGGCGCCACGGGGGTGCAGGTGCCCCTGACCGCGGACTCGCGTCACGACCTCGACGCGATGGCGGACGCCGTGACCGACCGCACCCGCGCGATCATCCTGTGCACGCCGAACAACCCGACCGGTCCGATCATCACGAGCGACGAGTTCGCGACCTTCGTCGAGCGGGTGCCCTCCGACGTGCTCATCGTCCTCGACGAGGCCTACGCCGAGTTCGTGACCGCCCCCGGCGCGGTCGACGGTCTCGCCGAGCGCGTCTTCGAACGGCATCCGAACGTGGTGGTGCTGCGCACCTTCTCGAAGGCCTACGGCCTCGCCGGGCTCCGCATCGGCTACGCCATCGGCCACGAGAAGGTCCTCGACGCGGCACGCACCACAGGAATCCCCCTCTCCGTCACGTCGGCTGCCGAGAACGCCGCCATCGCGAGCCTCGACGCCGAGGCGGAGCTGCTCGAACGCGTCGCGGTGATCGTCGAACGTCGCACCCGGCTGGTCGAGGGGCTGCGCGCGCAGGGATGGGACGTGCCCGACGCGCAGGCCAACTTCGTCTGGCTGCCGACGGGCGAGCGCACCGACGAGGTCGCTGCGGCGTTCGTCGCGGGCGATCTGATCGTGCGGCCCTTCCCCGGCGACGGCATCCGTATATCCGTCGGGGAGCATGAATCGGTGGACAAGGTCCTACAGGTTTCCGGATCCGTTGTGCGGAGTCTCCATCGCTAGGCGCGAAACCTCGGATAGCGTGGACAGGTGACCTCGTCAGAGACTGAACTCGTCCGCGTCCTGGAGAAGGACGGCCGCTTCGCGCCGAGTCCGGCTGCCGAGAAGTACCTGCCGCTGATCGAGGCGATCAGCGATGCGGAGCTCGAGCAGTTCTACCGCGACATGGTGATCATCCGCGCGATCGACACCCAGGCGACCAACCTGCAGCGCCAGGGGCAGCTCGCCCTGTGGCCGCCGAGCCGTGGCCAGGAGGCGGCCCAGGTCGGCTCGGGCCGCGCCGCCCGCGCGCAGGACACGATCTTCCCCTCGTACCGCGAGCACGCCGTCACCCGCATCCGCGGCGTCGACCCGCTCGACATCATCAAGCTCATGCGCGGCGTCTCGCACGGCGGCTGGGATCCGACCGACCCGAAGAACGGCAACACCCGTCTCTACACGCTCGTGCTCGGCTCGCAGACCCTGCACGCCGCCGGCTACGCCATGGGGCTGAACTTCGACGCACGCAGCGGAACCGGCGACCTCGACAGGGACGAAGCGGTCATCGTCTACTACGGCGACGGTGCATCGAGCCAGGGAGACGTGCACGAGGCGATGGTCTTCGCCGCCAGCTACCAGGCTCCGACCGTGTTCTTCCTGCAGAACAACCACTGGGCGATCTCGGTTCCGGTGGAGACCCAGTCGCGGGTGCCGCTCGTCGAGCGCAGCGCCGGCTACGGCATCCCCAGTGTCCGCGTCGACGGCAACGACGTGCTCGCCAGCTACGCCGTCTCGCGCACCGCCCTCGATGAGGCGCGCAGCGGCCAGGGGCCCCGCGCCATCGAAGCCGTGACCTACCGTCTCGGCGCGCACACCACGAGCGACGACCCCACCAAGTACCGCGGCTCCGACGAGGAGCAGTCGTGGGCCGAGCGCGACCCGATCGATCGGATGCGGGCGTTCCTCGAGAACCGGGGAGCGGCGGGGCACTTCTTCGCCGACGTCGAGGCCGAGGCGGCGGACGCCGCAGAGGACCTCCGTGCCCGGACGGTCGAGCTCGGACCGCCGTCGATCGACAAGATGTTCGACCACGTCTACAGCGAGCCGCACCCGCTGGTCGCGGAGCAGAAGGCGTGGCACGCGCGCTACGAGGCATCGTTCGAGGGAGGCAACTGACATGACTCTCGAGACCATGCCGTTCAGCAAGGCGCTCAACGCGGGCCTGCGCAAGGCCATGGAGAACGAGCCGAAGGTCCTGCTCATGGGCGAGGACATCGGCAAGCTCGGCGGTGTCTTCCGCGTGACCGAGCACCTGCAGCGAGACTTCGGCGACCGGCGCGTGCTCGACACCCCGCTCGCCGAGTCGGGCATCGTCGGCACCGCGATCGGACTCACGATGACCGGGTTCCGGCCCGTCATCGAGATCCAGTTCGACGGGTTCGTGTTCCCCGCGTTCGACCAGATCACGACGCAGCTCGCCAAGCTCACGAACCGGCACGAGGGCGCGCTGAGCCTGCCCATCGTCATCCGCATCCCGTACGGCGGACACATCGGCGCCGTCGAGCACCATCAGGAGAGCCCCGAGGCGTACTTCGCGCACACCCCGGGCCTGCGCGTGGTCTCGCCGTCGACGCCGAACGACGCGTACTGGATGATCCAGGAGGCGATCGCCTCGAACGACCCCGTGATCTTCATGGAGCCGAAGAGCCGCTACTGGACCAAGGGCGAGGTCGAACTCGACGCATCCGCCGCCCCGCTGCACTCGTCGCGGGTCGTGCGCACCGGATCCGACGTCACGCTCGTCGGACACGGCGCCATGGTGACGACGCTGCTGCAGGCGGCGGCGCTCGCCGAGTCCGAGGGCACCAGCTGCGAGGTCGTCGACGTGCGCTCGCTGTCGCCCATCGACTACGAGCCCATCCTCAACTCGGTGCGCAAGACCGGCCGCATGGTCTACGCGCAGGAGGCCCAGGGCTTCACGAGCATCGGCAGCGAGGTCGCGGCGACTGTCATGGAGCGTGCCTTCTACGCGCTCGAGGCCCCGGTGCTGCGCGTCTCGGGCTACGACACCCCCTTCCCTCCCGCGAAGCTCGAGGGTTCCTACCTCCCGGATGCCGACCGCATCCTCGAGGCCGTCGACCGTTCCCTGGCTTACTGACCTCCCCTGATCTCGCCGTTCCGAAAGGACCGAAATGAGCACGCAGAACTTCAACCTCCCCGATGTGGGCGAGGGCCTGACCGAGGCCGAGATCGTGGCGTGGAAGGTCGCGCCCGGTGACACCGTCGCGATCAACGACGTCATCTGCGAGATCGAGACGGCCAAGTCGCTCGTCGAGCTGCCGTCGCCGCACGCCGGTGTCGTCGGCGAGCTGCTCGCCGCCGAAGGCACGACGGTCGAGGTCGGTTCGCCGATCATCACCTTCGTGACGGATGCGCGCGATGACGCCGGCCCCGGCGTCGTCACCACCGCCGAGGCCCCCGCGCCCGAAGAGGGCGGCGGGTCTGTGCTCGTCGGCTACGGCTCCGGCGGGGGCGCCACCTCGCGCCGCAAGCGTCCGGCCGAGCGCCCGGTGCGCTCGTCGGTCGGCGTGATCGCGAAGCCTCCGATCCGCAAGCTCGCGCGCGACCTGGGCGTCGACCTCACGACCGTGACTCCCACCGGCGCCGACGGCGAGGTCACCCGCGACGATGTCATGACCCACGCCTCGCAGGCGAGCGTCTTCCGCAACATCGAGACGCCCGAGTGGGGTGCCGTGCGGGAGGAGACCGTGCCGGCGCCGCAGAACGCCACGGCCGGGCTCGCCCGCGGGCTGGCCCCGGCGACGGCATCCTCGTCGGCCTCCGACGACCGCACCGAATCGATCCCCGTGAAGGGCGTGCGCAAGGCGACGTCGTCGGCGATGGTGCAGAGCGCGTACTCGGCCCCGCACGTCACCGTGTGGAAGGAGATCGACGCCAGCCGCACGATGGAGCTCGTCAAGCGGCTCAAGGCGTCGCCCGACTACGCCGACATCCGCGTCTCACCGCTGCTCATCATGGCCCGCGCCGTCATCTGGGCCGCGCGTCGCACGCCGATGGTGAACGCGGCATGGATCGAGACCGAGGGCGGCGCCGAGATCGCCGTGCGCCACTACGTGAACCTCGGCATCGCCGCGGCCACGCCCCGCGGGCTGCTCGTGCCGAACATCAAGGACGCGCAGGACCTCAGCATGAAGGACCTCGCCCGTGCACTGAACCGCCTCACCCTGACGGCGCGTGAGGGCAAGACGAGCCCCGCCGACCAGCAGGGCGGCACGATCACGATCACCAACATCGGCGTCTTCGGGATGGATGCCGGCACGCCGATCATCAACCCCGGCGAGGCGGGAATCGTGGCGATGGGCACGATCAGCCAGAAGCCGTGGGTCGTCGACGGCGAGGTGCGCCCCCGCTGGGTCACGACCGTCGCGGGATCGTTCGACCACCGCGTGATCGACGGCGACGGCATGAGCCGGTTCATCGCCGACGTGGCATCCGTGCTGGAGGAGCCCGCGCTGCTCGTGGAGTGAGTATTGGACACCTGAATATCCAGCTCTACACCGCGGATAGTCCTCGACGTGTCACTACCAGAGCGGTCCCCGGCAGAGGTCGTTCTGCCTGATGGAAAGCGAAATCACGTTCGTGGTGGAACGCACCAGTTCAGCGGATATCTCCATTGACTCGCGCTCCGCTACCCGGATGGACAGATCGGATATCGACCAGCTCGAGAGCCGCCGCACAAGTCGTGTCCGGATGCAGCGGGTCCTCTAATGAGATGCGCAGTTCTTTGAACTAGCGACTTTCTGCGGGAAGCCGGCTAGTTGTGGTGTGTGCGGCAGCTTGAGAAAGCAGCGCCGCCGTTGCATAACCATCGCTGGGGAGTCCGAGTGATGGTCGATCCGTCCTGAATTCTCGGCGTGGCTGCGCGCAAGAGGTCAAACGTTGATGATCTTTACTGTGACGGAGCGCCCGCGAAACATTCGCTGCGCACTGGATCGGGACCACTTGGTGGACTCTGGCGCTTTCCGGCGAGAGAGCTCGAGGGTCAGCTGCACGCGGGCAAGTAGCTTGGCATCGTTCTTCGATTGCACAACCTCTACGAGCATCATCACGAGCGTGTAAATCAGTCCTAGACTTCCCGCACCGAAAACGACGGCAAACAGTTGCAGCATCGGCACCGCAGTCTCGGTCGTGGAGAAGCCAGCAAAGAAGGCTGCTCCGAAGCTGAGGAGAGCGACGTACAGGGCGGCCATTCCGACGCGCACCTGATTCCCGTTGCTTCGCTCCCGGTTCTGGAGGAACTGGGACACATACCGCAGGTCCTCGATGTTCGGTTTCGTGCCTAGCCACTCGTCAATTCGAGCGTTCGCGTCGTGACGATTCAGGTTGATGAGATTTCCGATGAGCGGATGCAAGGAAAGGGTCACTGGTTCACGATATCCGGATGGTCCGAGCCAGCGAGCGCCGAGCACTACAGGGCCTCGGA
This sequence comes from Microbacterium sp. C5A9, assembly GCF_022627955.1. GTDB lineage: Bacteria > Actinomycetota > Actinomycetes > Actinomycetales > Microbacteriaceae > Microbacterium. The sequence continues at coordinate 46,402 of NZ_JABXGD010000003.1, read as the reverse complement.
CAGATTGCATAGTTAAGTTGCAGGAGGCGTGAGTGGCGCGCACCCCGCATCTCAGATCGACTGCACCCTCCCAGCGCAAGCGGACCGATCCCTACGGGAACTGATGGATCACGACACCGGCCATCCGTAGTGGGACCACAATATGCGAGGAGACTCGCCGAGGGCGTGCCGGAGGCGGCGCATGGAACACCGAGCGGCTTCACGTTCTGGAACTGCCGATGGAAACCCTGCAACAAGGTGGCCCGGGCATTCTTCGAGACCCGTGCGCGAGCACCTCGGATGAGGCCGGGCCTTGCGTTGATGCGAGCTGAAGATCACGGAACCAGCAGCGGCTACAAGATGGATTATCTGTGAGTTCCCTATACTCGTGCCCAGGGGCTGGAATTGGGATTTAGCTCCTGGGCGTTGGGCAGTGTTGGTGTCGGCCAGCTGCTGCTGATAACAGTTGGTGGGGACTGAGGTCTCGCCGCTTACACAGAGGACACAGGCATGCCTTCGAAGTTTGCACACCTGCGGCTGGTCGCCGCATCGCTGGCAGTGGCGGGGGTGCTGGCATTCTCAGGATGCTCGGCGGTTACGCCGGCATCGCCAGATGCTTCCGCAACTCCCACGGCGAGCACAGAAGCGGTTGACGCCGACAAGGTGATGCGCGAGTTCGTGACCGCGGTCTACGCCAACACGTTCGCGACGACCGAAGCGATGGTCGCGCCTGGATCGGCTGCGGCGAAATACGTCGCCCATCAGAAGGCAACAGACACGGCGTCGAAGGCGAATGGCGACTTCGCCCAGCCGGTCGCTGCTGACCAGCCGACGCTCGAATTCAAGGACGGCACAGCCACCGCGAAGTACCCAGACGGCAGGTCCTTCACGTGGACGGACTTTGAGTACGACGACAACGGTTTGGTGACCTCCTGGACGACTCCCAGCGGAGAGCTCCCCAGCCTCCTCTGGAGCTCGGACTTCTCCGGTGCCATTGCCGGGAATACCGTGACGCTGACTTCCGCGTACAAGACCAACGGTGGAGAGATGCACGCGGTGCTCACCGTGACCGCTGGCAGCGCAGGGATCGACTTCATGATGCCCTATCAGGCTCAGTTCGTCGCGAGTGACGGCATCGCCTACGCGGCGCAAAGCTTTTCCGCTCCTCGTCAGTCTCTGCCCGCAGGCGTCACGGGCTACGTCGTCCTCGCTTTTCCTCAGGCACCGTTCGGTGGAACCATCTATCTGGAGGGTTACAACGTCGGTACCCCGGACGTGTGGAAGGCTGAGATCCCTGTCGTCTAGCCAGGCAGTGCTGCGTGTGCACCGCTGGCTCCCGCGGGTTCGTAGGTCCGCAGTACTTCGCCTACTAGGGTGCGTCTGAGAAGCAGGCGTCGAATCTGACCAGTGAGGCACATCGTGGGTTTCAAAGTAAGAAAGTCCATCAAGATCGCGCCGGGCGTGCGCCTGAACGTCTCGCACAAGAACCTCGGGCTGTCGGCGGGCGTGCGCGGAGCCCGGGTCAGCGTGAACACGAACGGGCGGACGACACGCACCGTGGGGATCCCGGGAACCGGGATTTCTCACACGTCGACGACCACGTCGGGAAGGCGGAGCTCGTCATCGGCACGAGCGGCGCAGCAGCCTCGACCTGTTCAGCCGCCGAAGCCGAAAACGGTTAAGCCCGGCTTGACCGCACCGGCGTGGGAGAAGCAGCTGTTCAAGCAGATCCAGGGCGTGCCAGACGCCTCTGTCATCCACGGCATCGGTCAGCAGAATCCGTCGGTTGCTCCGACGGCGGCGATGGTGGAGGTCCTTCGCGTTGTGGGGCCGAGCGCCGACGCGGAGCGTGGTCGTGTTCTGCTCGGGTGGCTGTTCGACATCGGGTACGACCCGTCCACGGATCCTTTCATCTCGAAGTACCTCGAGGCGGCGGAGATCAGTATCCCGGTCGCGACCGGCATCACCGCGGACATGCGGTGGGACCGTCAGGCGATGGGGCTGTTCGTTGCAGAACTCGAGCAGACGTCCGGCAACGTGACTCGCGCTATCGCTGTCGTTGAGTCGCTCGAGCCGACGACGGTCGCCGCCGTGTCGCTCGCTGAGCTCTATGGCGAGGCAGGCCGGTGGGCGGATATCGTCGACATCACCAACGGACTCACCAATGACGACATCGCCGCGACGTTCCTCCTTATCCAGCGGGGGACGGCCCTGCGAGAGCAGGGCTACTTCGAAGCGGCGCGTGAGTCGCTGAAAGAAGCCCTGCGCATCCGGTCCCGGCCATCCGAGTTGCGCCATCTTGCCCTCGTTGCCCGCGGGCACACGTACCTTGCGGAAGGGAAGAAGGCGATGGCGCGGAAGGACTACGAGAGGGTTCTCGCGGACAATGCCGAGTTCCCTGGCCTCCGGGAGATGCTCGCGGCGGCCGCGAGCTAATCGGTCACAGCACCGTGTCCGGGTGGATTACGCGACGACAGTCCGCGAAACCTCCAGCGATGAGTTCCGTCTCGTCGCAGCTAGGGTTCGCGACATACGAGACGACACCCGGTTCAGCGATGCCATCGAAGCGTCGCCACGGCTGGAACCGGTTGGCTGACAGTACTTCGACGACCCATTCCGCTGCCTCCCCATCGGAATAAGGCATGTCCATCTCCATGTAGAGATACTGCTCGGAGTCGCGATACCCGATGAACCGCGTGAGCTTCACAATGTCCGTCATGAGGGAATCGTACGAGGTTGCCGTTGTGCGCGCCGCACCTGTCAGAGCTGCGGTTGTAATAGCCCGAGGGTGAGGTCGGGTACGGGGTGGACGAGGTCGAGGAGGTGGGTGGAGTAGCCGTTGCCGCCTTCGATCTGGTCGACCATCCCGGCGAGCAGCGTCAGCGCCCCGGGGGGCGCCTGGCATCGCCGGGCGCCCTGGGTCTAGAGACCCCTACTCGGTCGGATGCTCGAGCAGGCTGCGGATGAGGGAGACCGTCTCCTCCTTCTTCGCGGGATCGCTGGCCGCCGCGATGAGTGTGAGCGCGGTGAGCATGTTGCCGGGGATCGCGCGATCCAGCTCAATGTTGTTCTGGTCGAGGTAATAGGCGAACAGGGCTGCGGCGCTGCGCTTGTTCCCGTCATGGAACGGGTGGTCCTTCACGACCATGTAGTGCAGGTTCGCGGCCTTCTCCTCAGCGCTGCCGTACAACGGGACGCCCATGAACGTTTGCTCGATTTGCCCGAGCACGGCGTGAACCGAGTCGTCCTTCATCAGGCCGAGGCGTGCGTCGTCCGGATAGCGGTCGCGCAGCTCCTGGATGATGTCCTCTACATCGCTGATGTCGAGGGCCACAGTCGACTGAGTTTCCTCGAGGACGATGAGAGAACCGCGGTCGTAGTCGGCGAGGCCGTCCAGGTCACCGGCGTACCGCTGCATGAACCGGCCGATAGCGCCCAGCTGCTCGTTGCGTGACGTGGCGAGGAGGTCGGCGACCTCGTCCAGGCGTCGCATCCGGGCGAAGTTCTGCTCGAAGATTCGCTGCCGGAGAACCGCATTCGCCCACCTCCGGAAGCGCACTCCCTCGCGCGAGTTGACTCGATAGCCGACTGAGATCATGGCCTCGAGGTCGTAGTGGGTGACCGTTCGCTGGACGTCGCGAGAGCCTTCCCGGCGAACCTGTAAGAAATCCTTACTAGTTGCCGCTTGTTCGATCTCGCCCGAGGCGTACGCGTTGCGAAGGTGCATCGTGACGTTCGGTCGAGTGGTGCCGAACAGCTCCGCTACCTGCGCCTGCGTCGCCCACGCCGTCTCGCCGTCAAAGAGCACAGGAACGCTGACGGCGCCGCCCTCCGACGTGCACAGCTCGATAGCTGTCTCGGCTCCCAGCGCGGCCTCGGGGCTGCAGTTCTCCTTCATTGCGTATGAACCGCTGTTCGACGCGGCGCTCGTCTTCGCTCTCCGCTGTGACACGGTGACCTCCTCTGGGGCCTCGGCTCACACCCCTGTGGTGTGAGTGGGCTCCAGGGCAGCTATGCGCGCCGCTGTGTTCGGAGCGTGAAGGGGAAGCGGAAGGCGGGCACGAAAGGTGCGCCGGTGCTCCTGGTGTCGGAGGAAGGCGCATCATCCAGGACGTCTTCACCCACGCCGAAGTGGTACGGAGACGCCCGCCTCTAGGATGAGTCCGCGCGGCAACTGGGAGGCGTACATGGGGAAGAACGGTCTGTCTGCAACCGAGATCGGCAATCCGTACGGACTGGTGCCGCGGGCATCGAACCGACTACTCGAGCTCGCGGGCGTTCACGAGAAGATGGACGGTGGAAGCTCACCGAGCTGGGCGAGAGATTCGTCAACGTGGTCGACGAGCACAACGGGTACGGCGGGTCCGCGTCGCGGAGCTGGTCAAAGACGTACTTCGCTCCCGAGATGCTCGACGAGCTGAACATCACCCCCGAGATGGTCCAGGAAGCGAAGACGATCTACGCCGCCGACCTCGCGGTGGACGCGCTGAAGCGTGCCGCCGACAAGGAAGCAGCTTAGGAGCACTTTCGCCAGTTTCAGGAGAAGCTCGCGCTCGAAGACCAGGAGTTCGAGGTCGACTGGAAGAAGGTCGCGGTCCTCCTTGGCGGCGCCATCATCGTGGTCGGGGGCACCATCGTCGTCGTGAAGTACGGGCCTGCCATCAAGCGGAAGTGGCAGGAGAAGGTCACCCCGCATCTCGATGCCACGATACGGAAGGTGTCGCGACGTCCAGCGGAGCCCGAGGACTGACGTCATCCGTAGCTCGCAGCAACGGTCGACGCCACGAACGTCCGTCGATTCGCAACTACGAAGCGCAGAGCTTGTAGCGCCTCATAGAACGTCACGCGAAACGTCGCATAGAAGTTGTCATCTGATTGCGCAACAAAAACGAGATCACGAAACTCATTGGACAGTGCGTCCGCAAACGCGTAGTGTTGCAGTTGTAAGTGAAACAGCTGTACAGATCGTCAGCGGTTTCACACTCCGAAAGAAGGATGACATGTCTTCCACGCTTCTTACGCGCGGAACCGTTCTCGTCGACGCCGAGCTCAAGGAGCGCGCTTCCGAGGCGGTTCAGGCCGTTGCTGACGAGCAGATCACCGAGCTGACGTTCACCACTACCACCGGTCGTCAGGTGACGTTCGACCCTGCCATCGTCGAGCTGTTCTCCCATGTCCTTTCGCGGGTCGCTCTTGGCGGCGAGCTGACTGTCCAGACCGTCCCAGACCTGCTCTCGACCATCACCGCGGCCGAATTGCTCGGCGTGTCCCGCCCCACGCTTATGAAGATGATCCGCAATGGCGATCTCGAGCCGGTCATGGCGGGAACCCACCATAGACTGCGCTCGAAGGACATCACTGCGCTGAGAGAGAAGCGCGAGATCGAACGCCGCGCCATCATGGACGAGCTGCTCGAGCTGGGTGACGACGAGGACTGACTGCCGCTGGTCGATATGCTGGCCGGATGCGCACGCCCATAGTCTTCGTCGACGCGAACGTCTTGTACTCCAGGACGCTCCGCGACTGGCTGTTCATGCTGCGTCTCGAGACAGCCGGCGGGATGTTCGCTTTGTTCAGTTCGGAGGACAGCCTCACGGAGGCGCTCTATCACCTCCGAAAGAACCACCCCGACAAGCCAGGCCGGTTCACCGGGAAGATCCAGCAGAGCATCCGAAAGTTCCTCGACGACATCCTCGACGACTTCCCGGCCATCGAGTTCCCTGGAGCGGACGAGCACGACCAGCACATCCACGCGGCGGCGACATCTGTCAACGCGAGCTACCTCATCGCCGATGACAAGGGCTTCCACAAGATCGACCAGGACCTCCTTACGTACGAGGTTCACAGCGCTGACTCTTTCTTCATGCTCGTCGCTGCCAACGCCCCGTCGGCGGTGGACAGGGTCATCATGAAGCAGGTTGAACACTTCAGGGGGAAGGCTGGAGCGAAGCCACTGCACGAGCAGCTCCGAAGCGCGGGGTGCCCGCAGTTCGCCGAGTGTGTGCTCGAGCACCTAAAGAAGCTCGCTGCCGGAGAAGCCACACACGGTATCGCCGACTCACTGCTGCTGGCGGACGCGACAGCCTGAGCGGATAGAACGCGACGTCGCCGCGGTTGTGCTCGCAGCTGCGGTCGGCGAGGTCCGTGGCTGCTGCCATGATGGGCGCATGACGCTGCTCGACGACGTGATTGAACAGGCCTCCGACGGTGACGCCGCGGCCATGCTCCGCAAACTCATGATTGTCGCGCATCGCCTCGGCGCTGACTCCTTGCTCGCCTGGGTGAAGGCAGAGTTGAACGGATACGAGGCTGCGCCGAGCGTTCCTAACTACCGGGGCCCATTTAATGTCACAGTGAAGGCGCACATCGTCGGCCCGTTTGGAGCACAGGCGCCGAGCACTCTCACCCGCGCGGGTACGCCGGATGAGTTCGGCTCGCTCTTCGAAGTTTCGTTCACCGAGCCGCTCGCCGTGCTGGAAGGGTACGCGAAGTCGGGCGATGGAATCGTGTATCCCTGGGACCCCCTCGCTATCGGCCTGTACAACGGGTGGATCCGAGATGGTCGCGTCCCGTTCATCGAGGATTGGGGCGTGTTCAGCGCACAGAGGTCGGTTTCGCAGCGGACCTTCCAGGGGTTGGTCGACGTCGTGAGGACTAGAGCTCTCGAACTGGCACTGGATCTACAGGCCGAGTTCCCCAACGCTGGCGAGAAGGACGGGCCGACGGTAGACAACCCTGCGGTGGAGGCGACAGTCATGACCATCGTCAATAACATCTACGGGCCGTTGAACGGGCTGGCTCAGGGCAATAACTTCACGCAGAAGGTGCGCGTCGTGACGGGGGACCTTGTTGGTGCGCTCGATAGCGCCCGACGATTCCTAGACGAAGGCGAGCTCGTCGGCCTGGAATCCGTCCTCGCAGGGGTTGGCGACGACGACGACAAGCGAGGGCGACTGGCGAAGTTTCTCGACGCCATCAAGGCCGGGTCCATAACGCTGGCCACGGGCGTCACGACGGACCTCGCCGCCGCTGGTCTGCTGGAGATCGCGACGCAGTTCTTCGGCTGGTAACTCCTTCAGCTGGCCAGCGCAGCTCGATGGCCGCCTACCCTGAATGAGTGAGCACGCCAGGTACTTCCTCGACGAACGATGAGTCAGCCCCAGAAGGGGCGATTACTCCCTTGCCGTATAGCGAGCATTACCACGGTTCCATATGGCATTTCACTGACGCCAACGCACTTGTGAGCATCGTTGAGAAGCAGGAGCTGTGGGCGTCCGCGGCAACGATGCTGAACGACCCTGAGGAATTGGTCTACGGAGCGGGGCGGATCGTTGACTGGTATGAGGCCCACGGTGATGCTCTGCCCCAGAACCTAGGACTGCATATGCAGCTCACTGAGATCCTCAAAGACAACTTCGTGGAGAGGGTGCAGGAGAATCCGGCGTACGTTGTGTGCGCATCCACCGACTACCGGGTGCTGAACCAGTGGCGGAATTACGGCAGCACATCCGGCGTAAGCATCAGGCTCGAGCCACACGCTCCGCTCGTGCACGACGATGCCGAGGAGCCAGTGTTCCGCTTCCTTCCCCAATGGGTTGCTGTGGAGTACAGGCCGGAGGCTCAGGACGCAAGGATCAGCCGAGTCCTCGCCGACATCGGGACGGGACGGCTCAGGAATGTGGTCGCCAACCATCCCGGAATTGCTAACATGCTGATCCGCGGCACACTTGCATCCCTGGCGGCGTCTATGAAGGACCCGGCCTACGCCGAAGAGAAGGAAGTCAGGCTTGTGGTGCATCTGCCAGACGGGAGTCGACCGCACCATCGTGGATCGTCTAGAGGAGTAATCCCGTTCCTCAGAATTACCCACATCCCGATGCTCGGGTGGGAACTCCCGGGTCTACCGCCTGTGGGGAAGAAGATCGGCTTGCCGATCCAGGAGGTTCGCGTCGGGCCTCCTGATGGGGAGAGCGAGAGACAGCGGATCATCGGCGTCAAGTCGCTCCTCAACACACACGGAATCGAGGCCGCAGTGAACGGTTCGACCATCCGGTACCTGCCGGTCCAGTAACTAGCGCGGGTCACCGGCTTCGCTGTTAGTTGTGCTGCGTCGCGGTCGTGAGCACTGTGCGATGAGGTGAATACCGTGAGGGGAGAGCGCTGTTGACCGGCCGTCCCGTGAAACGGATCCTAAGGTGCGGTGACCTCTGCCGTGGACCGCAGGTCCACTGTTTCCGGGGGTGCTACACCGGATCACATAGTTTGACGATCCCGGCTTGACGGGCATTTCCGCGACTCCAGTGTTTGCCCGGATCAGATGTGACAGATCCGGATCAGAATGGAGGCTGACCCATAAGTGAGGCGGATCGTGCGGGGATACAGTGGCAGCAGAACCGCGATGACCGGCCCCCAGTAGAACGGACTCCAGCGGATGAAGATCGAACCGACTGCCATCACCCTCGGAACCTCCGGCCTCGGCCGGCATTCGGAGCCGGGGTCCGCCGAGGAGAGGGCGGCCGTCGACGTCGCCATCGACCTGCTCACGAGCCGACACGGTTTCGTGGACACCTCCAACAACTACGCCGGCGGTCGCTCCGAGGCCGTCCTCGGGATCGCACTGCGCGAACTGGGGATGGACGGTTCGCGCGTCATCTCGAAGGTGGATCAGGACCCGGAGACCGGCGTCTTCGACCGTGACCGCGTGCTCCGCTCGTTCGAGGAGACGACCGCCCGGCTCGGGGTCGACCGGCTTCCGCTGCTGCACCTGCACGACCCGTACTCGGTGTCGTTCGAGGAGTCGATCTCGATCGGGGGCGCGGTGCAGGGGCTCATGGAACTCCGCAGCGCCGGCGTGGTGGATGCGATCGGTGTGGCGGCCGCTCCGGTCCCCATGATGGCGAAGTACGTCGAGACGGGTGTGTTCGACGCCGTGCTGATCCACAACCGATTCACGCTCGTGGACCACTCGGCCGAGACGGTGTTCGCCGACGCCAAGGCACGTGGCATGGCCGTGTTCAACGCGGCGCCGTTCGGATCGGGACTGCTCGTCAAGGGGCCGCATTCCGGTGCGCAGTACGCCTATCGGCCCGCCGGCGAGGAGCTGCTGGCGTGGACCGAGCGGTTGCAGCGCCTGTGCGCGGAGCACGGGACGTCGATGGCTGCCGTGGCGCTGCACTACTCGCTGCGGTCGCCGCTGGTCGACTCCACCGTCGTCGGGGTGTCGTCACCGCATCGTCGTGAGCAGCTCGACGAGCTGGAGCAGACGGACATCCCGGAGGCGCTGTGGGACGCTGTCGAGAGCCTGGGTCCGGCGCCTTCCCCGGTGGACGACAGCGACTACGCCTGAGCGCTGTCGGTGTTGTCCGTTCCTGTTCAGCACCGCGACCGGCGGCCCGTATGCGGGAGCGCTCGGCGGTACCGTCACGACTCCGTCGGTGCCGGGTCGAGGGTGATGACGAGCTTCTGAGCGGATACGCCGCCGCGCAGTGTGTCGATCGCGCCTTGCACCGCGGGAAGACCGGACCCCACGATCCGCGCTTCCGGGTAGGGCGTGTGTGTCCCCGAGGCGAGAGCGTGGGGGAGATAGTCCTGCCAGATCGCCGGTCCGACGGGAGAGGTCGCGATGGCGCTTCCCCAGATGAACGATGCTCGGATGCCGCGAGTGCGGCTTCGCAGCTGCAACAGCGCCGTTCGCGTTCCGAGGCGCGCGAACAGTCGGATGCGGGTGAGCGAGAGGCCGCGTCGGCGGGGCTGATCGTAGAACGACACCGGCGGGCTCGCCATCGAGATCCTCGTGGCGCGGGTCGCGCGCGCGATCCTCAGGCACGGCTCCGCCGAGCCGACTGCGACCGCCAGGATTCCCGCCACGACCGAGCCCTTCACGGCCTCGATGATCCGCGCGACGGCTGCCGGGTCACGGTAGTCGAATGCCGTCTCCGCCCCCAGCTGCAGCATCCGCTCGTGATTGCCGGCTGAGGCCGTCGTGATCACGCGGTACCCCGCCGCGCGGGCGAGTTGGACGGCGTTCCCTCCGACGGCGGTCGCGCCGCCCCACACCACGACGATCTCGTCGCGGGGTTCCGACGCGCCGAGGGTGGAGAAGTCCAGCCCGAGCTGATCGGCCTCGAACAGGCCGGCTGCCGCGGTGGAGACGGCCAGGGGGAGTACCGAGGCGTCTTCGAAGACCATCGTCTCGGGCAGGGTGGCGGCGAGGCTCGCGTCGACGGCCACGTAGTTCTGGAAGCCGCTCTCCGATACGGCATCCCTGCCTTTCTCCAAGCCCATCGCGTACGCCACAATGCGGTCGCCCACTGCGAAATCGGCCACATCCGCGCCGATCGCGACGACGACGCCCGCGACATCCTCGCCGAGCACCACCGGGTACCGCAGCCACCCGTACATGACCGTGCCGTTCGACTGGATGATCGCGTCCAACGGGTTCACGGCCACCGCGCGCGTCTCGACCAGCAGCTGACCCGGCCCGGGCGTCGGCATCGGGGCGTCCCGGACGGTCAGGCCGGCATAGGGCGCGTCGATCCACGCAGCCGTGTTGTCTCGCATACTGATCCGTTCTTCTCATCTGATGACATCTCGTGTCGTTGATGCTCACCTTACGGCACGTCGTGTCATCATGGATGCATGCCCCGATGGTCCCCTGACGCCGCGTTGCGGCTCGAAGCTGCGGCGACGCTTTTATTCGAGCGCCAGGGATACGCGGGAACGACGGTTCCGCAGATCGCCGCTGAGGCAGGGCTGACGACGCGGACGTTCTTCCGCCACTTCTCCGACAAGCGCGACGTCCTGTTCCTCAGAGACCGCGAGTTCCCTCAGGCAGTGCGCGAGTTCGTCGAGTCCGTCCCGCCGGAGAGCGACGGGGCGGCTACGGTGCGGGCGGGCCTCTCGGCCGCGTGCCGCGAACTTCAGGGTTGGCGCCGGGTCATCGCGCGTCGGCGCGCGATAATCCGCAGCGAGCCCGCGTTGCACGAGCGCGATCTTCTGCAGAGTCATCACCTCGGTCGCGCCATCGAAGAGTCGCTGCACCGTCGCGGCATCGATCCTCGGCAGTCGCACACGCTGGCGGCTCTCGCCGTGACGTGTTTCGATCTCGCGATGGTCCGGTGGCTGGAGGGGCCCGCCGAGCTTCTGCTCGACGATGCCTTGACGGCCGTGTGGAACGACATGCGCGACTGCCTCAGAAGCTGACGGCGGGGCCCGAGAAGCCGCCGCACTCGTCCGTTCGCGTCCTCGAGGTGCCGGGCCCTGCCGAGGGACACGCGGATTCAGGTGACTGAGCGCAGCTCGGCGGCACCCGTCGTCGCTGTCGGCGGCGGCTCGAGCACGCGGTGTCGGTGACGTCGCTCGATCGCCTGCCCCGCATACGACGCGGCGACGATGAGAGCGGCGCCGAGCAGGCCCACGGCGCCGACGATCTCCCCGCCGAGCAGGATGCCGACCAGGAGCGCCCAGACGGGCTCGGTGCCCATGAGGATGCTGGCGCGTGTCGCCGAGGTGCGCCGCACCGCCCAGAGCTGAACGACGAACGCGAACACCGAGCACATCAGGCCGAGGAACAGGACGTTCGCCCACCCCGCTCCGTCGAGTCGTGCGACGGCCGCGGGCAGCTCCGCTCCGGCGACCAGTGATGCCGTCGCCGCACAGACGATGAGCTGCACCAGGACGACGGCGAGCGTGCTGTCTCGGCGGTCGCGGGTGAGCCTGGCGCTCGCCGTCACGTGCAGCGCGCGCACGACCGCCGCCGCGATCACCAGGCCGTCGCCTGCGGTCGGCATCCGCAGCCCGCCGTCCGACACGAGGAGGGCGACGCCCACCACGGCCGCCACGGCGGCGACGAAGTACGAGCGGGGAAGCCATGACCGCGCGGCGAGGCTCTCGAGCACGGGGGTGAGGATGAGCGCGAGGCTGATGAGCAGCCCCGCATTGGTCGCCGACGTGAGATGCACGCCCCAGGTCTCGAGCCCGATGATCGCGGCTTGGGAGAAGCCGAGGAGGACGGCGACGGCAAGACCGCGACCACGCGGCATCCGCTCGCGGCGGGCCGCGCAGATCACGCCGAGAGCGGCCGCGGCCACCAGGAACCGGAGTGCGACAGCCGGGGCGACGCCGACGTCGAGAGCGAGGCTCTTGGCCGCGACGAAGCTCGCGCCCCACACCGCCGCCACCGCGACGAGCAGAACGTCGACGAGCAGATCCAGAGAGGCGCGACGAGACATGGCTCCACGTTCTCGCCTTTTCCGATGAAGACCCAGACCCAGTTGCTTACGAATCCTTTAAGGTTGTGCTTATGGATCCCGCTCATCTTCGCCTGCTGCGCGAGCTGCGCGATCGGGGCAGCGTCACGGCGGTGGCTGCCGCTCTCGGCATCTCGGCCTCGGCGGTGTCGCAGCAGCTCTCGACGCTGCAATCGAGCGTGGCGCTGCCACTCACCACGCGGCGCGGTCGAGTCCTGACCCTGACCGCTGCGGGCGAGGTTCTCGCCGCAGCGAGCACCCGCGTCGACGAGGCGCTCACGGCGGCGCGCGATGCGGTGGGCGCTCTGCTCGACGCGGGCGACCGGCCGGTTCGGCTCTCGTCCTTCACCAGTGCAGGGCTGGCGCTGTTCGGACCCCTGGTGCGAGAGCTCGGGGGAGCTCCCTCGGTCCACCTCGCCGATGAAGACGTGGCGCACCGGGACTTCCCCGGCCTCACGGCCGACTACGACCTCGTGATCGCGCACCGGCTCGCTCACGACTCGCCCTGGCCGGTCGATCGCGTCGTCTCGAGCGCGCTGATCGATGAACCGCTCGACATCGCGCTGCATGCCGAGCATCCGCTCGCGGGGCGTGCGCAGATCGACCTCGACGATCTGGTGGACGAGGACTGGGTGTCGGTGCATCAGGGATTCCCGCTCGCCGGTGTGCTCGATCATCTGGGGGCGCGAGCAGGGCGCCCTCTTCGCATCGCACACCGCATCAACGAGTTCTCGGTGACGGCCGAGGTCGTGCGGGCCGGGGCGGCGATCGCCATCATGCCCCGCACGACCGCCTCGTCTCTGGCCGTCGACGGGCTCGTGCTGCGGCCGCTGGCAGGAATCGAACTCGTGCGGCACCTCGACGTGCTGGCGAGGCCCGACGCGCTCGCCTACGCCTCGGTGCGCCGCGTGCTGCGTGCGCTGCAGATCGTTGCCGCCCGCGTGCGGCAGGACTCGCTCGGCTCACCGCTCTGAGGCGACGCTCCGCACGCGGACCGTGCGGGCGCGTCACGGCTGACGCAGCTCCGCGAGGAGCGTGATCATCGCAGTGCCGGGATCCCAGTGGCGCACGGTGTCGGCACGAGCGCGGATATCGCCGCCGAGCACCTCGAGCGCCGCCGGAAGATCGGCGACCCGCAGTCGGCGGGAGAGGGCGACGTGCGGCATCCACTCGCCGGGTGCGGTGTGCGGGGCATCGTCACCCGACCCCACGGCGGCGAGGAGCGTCTCGCGGAGGCCGATCAGCTCGGCACTCGGCACGATGCTGCGGGCCAGCACGCGGCGCTCGCCGGAGCCGAAGAGCAGGGGAGCGCCCAGGGTGAGGGGGAAAGACGGGATGCCGGCAAGTGCGCCCGGGGGCGGCGAAGCAAGGGCGACCCGCGCGACAAGTGTGACGTGGGGTCGGTTGCTCGCGGAGGTGTGCCCCGCGAGGCTCGACATCCCGCGGGCCGCGAGAGCATCCCACTCGGCACGGACTGCGGCCTCGGCATCCGGGTCGAGGAGCAGTTCGATCGATGAGGGCGGGGGCGTCGGTTCTGCCACGGGTCGATTATGTCGCGCCCCGCAGCGCGGGCACATGCGGGAGAATCCGTCTATGCCCCGTCCGCTCCTCGCCTCCCTCCGAGAAGGGCTGCTCGCCCATCGCGAGCGCGTGGCCATAATCCTGGGCTGGGCGCTCGTCCCCCTGCCGGTGGCGGGCTGGATCATCGCTCAGTCGTTCCCAGGCCGGATCGATGAGGTCTGGGAGTGGTTGTCGGCATACATGCACAGCCTCGCCACCAGCACCTTCGCCGTACTCTTCCTTTCTTCGGCGCTGGTGAATGTCCTCGTGCTGATCCGTCGCGCGCCCCGTCGCTCGAGTCGCGTGACGGCGAGGTACGCACTCTCCCAGTCCGTCGTCATCGCCCTCGCTCTCGCCTGGATCGCTTGTCTCGGGGTGGGGTCTGCGGCGCAATACGTCGAGATGCTCGTCGGCACGCTCATAGCCGGCGCGTCGATAGCCACTCTCGTCGTCGCGTCGACCACCGCGTCCGAGTCGGCAGACTCACCTGACCCGTCGCAGGCGGTGCGGCCGGATCCTGCCGAGCAGTGAGCGGCTCTGAGCCCTGGCCCGCCGGAGAACCGAGACGGATCACCGGGATGCCGGCGGGTCGCACCTCGACCCGCCGGCGTGCGCGCTGATCGTCTCCGTTTTCCGGAGAGGAACTCAGCTCACCGCGGTCAGACGCCGCTCCGCGAGCATCGGCACGGCCACCTCGCGGGCGGCGCGGCGGGCCGTCGTGACGGCGCCGATCGAGACGACCTCGGCCCCGAGCGTCGAGGCGAGGATCTCGGGTGCCGGCAGGTGCAGCTCGGTGGGCAGCACCTCGCGCGCGGCGGTGATCACGGGCGCGACGCTCTCGGCCACCGCGCCGCACACGATCACGCGGGTGGGGTCGTACATGCTGCCGAGAACGCCCACCACGCGAGCGAGGGTCGCTCCCACGCGGGAGGTCGCGAGCAGGGCGTCGACATCGCCCGAGGCGGCGGCCGTCAGCACCGTGCGCGGATCCACGCGGTCGGCCGCGGCGAGTCGTCCGATGGCCGAGCCCTCGTCGATCTCGGCGCTGTCGACGGCGGCGCGCACCTCGTCCTGCAGCGCGTAGCTCAGGCCGAAGGCCGAGCCGACTCCCACGATGTGGTCGAACACGATGCCCTCGCCGACGCCGCCGTGCGCGCCGTGCAGCACGTGGCCGTCGACCACGACGCCGCCGCCGAAGCGCTCCCCGGCGAGCAGGGCCACGTAATCACGGCATCCGATCGCCGCGCCCACCGAGCCCTCGGCGATCGCGGCGAGCTGGGCGTCGTTCTTGATCTCGACCGCGGGGGCCCAGTCGGCCAGGGCTGCGGCGAGGCCCGGGTTCGTCCGCTCCCAGAACCCGTCGGGATGCGGCGGAGAGATGCCCGCGCGATCCACGGGTGCGGCCACGCCGACGCAGATCGCGAGCACCTCGTCGCGCGGGACGCCCGCCTCTGCGAGCGCCTGCTCCATCTGCCCGAGGATCGTCGCGCGCCGCGCGGACGACGACTGGGTCGAATCGATGTCCGTGCGGTGGTGCACGAGCGTCCGGTCGAGGAGGTCGGCGACGGTGACGGCGACATGGTTGTCGCCGGCGTCCACGCCCACGACCACCCCGAGGTCGGATGCCAGCACGAAGCGCCGTGCGGGGCGACCCGCGCGATAGCTGCCGGCGGCCCTGGCGTTCGGCAGTTCGTGGAGCACGGCGGCGCTGACGAGCGTATCGATCGCGTCGATGGCCGTCGAGCGCGTCAGCGACGTCGAGGCCATCACCTCCGTCGCCGTGAACTCGCCCGCCGTCCAGGCGAAGTCGAGGACGGCGCCGACGCTGGCTCGTCCGGTGCCCAGACCTGCGGAGACTTCTGTCACGGGTCTTGACCTCACTCTCGTCCAGATGAGAGAGTACCGTTCATCGAAGTAAATTCGCTCACTAGATTTAGTCTGCGGATATACAGGACGAAAGGACAACGGTGTCTCCGAATACTCCATCCCCGGTGCGATTCGTGGCCGGTGCGGCCGCGCTCGTGCTGGTCGGTGCCGGTCTGGCGGGCTGTTCGACGGCCGGCGGGGCCGAGACCATCCGCTTCACGTTCAACAAACGCGAGGCGATCGGCTTCATGACCGATCTCGTCGCGCAGTTCAACTCCTCGCAGAGCGACGTGCGCGTCGAGATCGACACCTCGGGTCCCGACGTGATCTCGGCGAGCTTCGTGCGCGGCAACCCGCCCGACCTCATCCTCGGCAACTACAACTACGAGATCGCGCGCTTCGTGCAGCGCTGCACCCTCAGCGATCTCTCCGACACGGATGCCGCGGCGTCCGTGCGCGACGACCTGCAGCCGCTCATGGACCAGTACGGCTCGTGCGAGGGGCGCACCAGTGCGCTGCCGTACTCGGTGATGGCCGCATCGGTCATCTACAACAAGGAGATCTTCGACGCCCAGGGCCTCGAGGTGCCGCAGACCTGGGACGAGCTGATCGCCGTGTGCGACCAGCTGAAGGAGGCGGGCATCGACCCGTTCTACGCCACGTTCAAGGACGACTGGACGGTCGGCCAGGGCTGGTACGACTACTCGGTCGGAGGCTCTCTCGACACGATCGAGTTCTTCGACGCGATGGCCGACGAGGGCGCATCCGTCGGCCCCGACTCTCCCGTCTCGTTCGAGCAGGACTTCGCCGAGCCCATGGACCGCATGATGCAGCTCGCGAACGACTACACGAACGAGGATGCTGCGAGCAGAGGCTACGGCGACGGCAACCTGGCCTTCAGCAAGGGCGAGGCCGCGATGTACATGCAGGGGCCGTGGGCGTTCAGCGAGATCGCGAAGACCGCACCCGACCTGGAGCTGGGCACCTTCCCGCTGCCGATGACGGATGACCCCGACGACCTCGGCGTGCGCGTCAACATGGACCTGGGCGCGATGATCCCCGAGGGCTCGAAGCACCAGGAGGCCGCACGGGAGTTCCTCGAGTACCTCTACCTGCCTGAGAACATCGAGGCGTACAACGCCTCGCAGCTCGGATTCACGCCGACCACGGATGCTCCGGCTCCTGACGATCCGCGCATCGAGGGGATGATCGAGTACTACGAGAACGGCCAGATCTATCAGGGCCCCTCGGTGCTCGTGCCCAAGACCATCCCGGTGATGAACTACGCCCAGGCGATGGCGCTGGGCGCGTCGACCACGTCGACTCTGCGCACCATGGACGCGGACTGGGCACGCATCGCCTTCCGCGCGCCGATCCCCAAGACCGACGATGCGGCATCCGGCGAGACAGAGGAGTCCGCACCGTGAGCACCACCGCCACCTCGAACACCACGAGGCCGAACAGTCCGACGACCGACACGACGTCGATCGTCACGGGCCAGGGGCGTAAACTCCACCGTCGCAAGGGGCGGGTCGAGCCGATCTACTACCTGTTCCTCGTGCCGACGCTCGTGATCTTCACGCTCGCGATCACTGTCCCCGCCGTCATGGGGATCTTCTTCAGCTTCACGGACTCGATCGGCATCGGCGAGTGGAGCTTCAGCGGGCTCACCAACTACATCGCGATGTTCAGCGACCCGGCCATCCTGCAGAGCTACCTGTTCACGTTCGGCTTCTCGATCGCCACGGTGATCGTCGTCAACGTGGTCGCGTTCCTGCTGGCGGTCGGCCTGACCTCCCGCATCCGCTTCAAGACGGGGCTCCGCACCATCTTCGTGATCCCGATGGTGATCTCGGGCATCATCATCGCCTACGTGTTCAACTTCCTGTTCTCGAACTCGGTGCCCGCAGCGGGTGCGGCCCTCGGCATCCCGTGGCTCGAGACCAGCCTGCTCGCGAACCCCGACCTCGCGTGGGTCGCGATCGTCATCGTGACGGCCTGGCAGGCGGTGCCCGGTGCGCTGCTCATCTACATCGCCGGCCTGCTGTCGGTGCCGAGCGAGGTGTACGAGGCGGCGAGCATCGACGGGGCGAGCAAGACCCAGCAGCTCACCCGCATCACGGTCCCGCTGGTCGCCGGCTACGTCGTGATCAACGTGATCCTCGGCTTCAAGGGCTTCCTCAACGCCTACGACATCATCGTCGGACTCACGAACGGCGGCCCCGGAACCTCCACCCGCAGCGTCGCGATGACGATCATCGCGGGCTTCAACGGCGGCGACTACGCCTACCAGATGGCGAATGCGACGATCTTCTTCATCGTCGCGGTGCTCATCTCCCTGCTGCAGCTCTCGCTGACCCGCGGAAGGAACGCACTCTGATGTCGACGCAGACACTCACCACCATCCCGACCTCGGGAAAGAAGCCGCGCGTCCGTATGGAGCGCGTGAACTGGTCGACCACGATCATCCTGATCCTGTGCGCCGTCACCGTGCTGCTTCCGCTCTACGTCACGCTCTCGATGGCGTTCAAGACGACCGGCCAGGCCGTCGACGGCAATGCCTTCTCGCTGCCGGCGCCGTTCAGCATCGACGGCTTCGTCGAGGCCTGGAACCTGACGAAGTTCCCGGTCGGTGCGGGCATCTCCCTGCTGGTGACGGCGGGTACCGTCATCGCGACGATCGTGCTCGCGGCGTTCGCGTCGTACGCGATCGTGCGCAACTGGGACCACCGCCTGTTCCGCTACTCGTTCTTCTACCTGCTGGCTGCCATGTTCATCCCGTTCCCGGTGGTCGCGCTGCCGCAGATCCAGCTGACGGGCCGCGTGGGACTCGACAACCCGTTCGGCGTGATCATCCTGGCGACGATGTTCCAGCTCAGCTTCAGCGTGCTGCTGTTCACGGCGTTCCTGCGGTCGATCCCGCTCGAACTCGAAGAGAGCGCCCGCATGGACGGGGCGTCGACATGGCAGACGTTCTGGCAGCTGATCTTCCCGCTGCTCGCACCCATGAGCGCCACGGTCGGCATCTTCGCGTTCCTCTACGCCTGGAACGACTTCATGATGCCGTCGCTGATCATCTCCGATCCGGCGATGCAGACGCTGCCGGTGCGGCAGAACCTGTTCCAGACCCAGTTCAGCAACAACTACAACGTGTCGTTCGCCTCGTACCTCATGGCGATGGCCCCGGCCATCCTGGCGTACCTGTTCACGCAGCGCTTCGTCATGGAGGGCGTGACGCAGGGAGCCGTCAAGGGCTGACGCGCACCGGCGCGGATCCGCCGCCGGCGGGTCCGCGCCGCACACACCAGACCGCAACACGAAGGAGCAACACCCCTCATGACCGATGCGCTTCTCACCGAGACCCGCGACGACACGACGGCAGCATGGTGGCGACAGGCGGCCGTCTACCAGATCTACCCCCGCAGCTTCGCCGATGCGAACGGCGATGGGCTCGGCGACATCCCGGGCATCGTCTCGCGGGCCGACTACCTGCAGCAGCTCGGCATCGACGCGGTGTGGCTGAGTCCGTTCTACCCCTCGGCGCTCGCCGACGGTGGCTACGACGTCGCCGACTACCGCGACGTCGACCCGCGTCTCGGCACGCTGGAGGACTTCGACGAGATGGTCGCGGCGCTGCACCAGCGCGGCATCCGCGTGGTCGTCGACATCGTGCCGAACCACTCGTCGGATCTGCACGAGTGGTTCCAGGAGGCCCTGGCCGCGGGCCGCGGCTCGGCCGCCCGCGAGCGCTACATCTTCCGCGAGGGCTCGGGCCCCGACGGTGCGGAGCCGCCGACCGACTGGACCGCGGCGTTCGGCGGATCGGCCTGGGAGCGCGTCGAGGACGGGCAGTGGTTCCTGCACAGCTTCGCCCCCGAGCAGCCCGACCTCAACTGGGATCACCCCGAGGTGCGCGAGGACTTCCTGAAGACCCTGCGCTTCTGGTCGGACCGCGGCGTCGACGGATTCCGCATCGACGTGGCGCACATGCTCACCAAGGATCTGACCGAGCCGCTGCCCAGCAGCGCCGAGCTCGAGCTCCTGCCGCACGACGGCAACCACCCGCTGCACGACCGTGACGACGTGCACGAGGTCTACGCCGAGTGGCGTCGGGTGTTCAACGAGTACGACCCGCCCCGCACCGCGGTCGCCGAGGCGTGGGTGAGCACTCCGGAGCGGCGGGCGAAGTACGCATCGGCCGAGGGGCTCGGCCAGGCGTTCAACTTCGACCTGCTGGTCGCCGACTTCGACGCGACGCAGTTCCGCACGATCATCACCGACAATCTCGCGCAGGCGCGGCAGACCGGCTCGTCCACCACGTGGGTGCTCTCGAACCACGACGTCACGCGGCACGCGACGCGGTACGGCCTGGCCCCGCTGGCCGGACGCACGGGGGTCAAGCAGGGGGTGGAGTGGGTCGCCGCCGGTGGTCCCGCCGAGCAGCTCGACCGCGAGCTCGGTCTCCGCCGCGCGCACGCGGCCACGCTGCTGCTGCTCGGCCTGCCCGGCAGCACCTACCTCTACCAGGGTGAGGAGCTCGGTCTTCAGGAGGTCGCCGAGATCGGACCCGACGACCGCCAGGACCCCGCGTTCTTCCGCGGCGCCGAGTTCGACGGCCTCGGACGGGACGGATGCCGTGTGCCGCTGCCGTGGACGGCATCCGGTTCGTCCTTCGGCTTCGGCGCGGCTGACGCGCACCTGCCGCAGCCCGAGTGGTTCGGCGAGTACGCGGTCGATGTCGAGGACGAGGATCCGTCGTCCACGCTCTCGCTGTACCGCGAGGCCCTGCGCCTGCGCCGCGAGCTGCAGACCGACGAGACCCTCGAGTGGATCGACACGGGGCGCGCCGACGTGCTGCGCTTCGCCCGCCCCAACGGCTGGCAGATCGTCACGAACTTCGGCTCCGAGCCGTTCGACCTCGGGACGGACGCCGCCGCTGTCGTGCTCGGCACCGCCGAAGACGGCGCGGTGGCCGCCGATTCGACGGTCTGGATCGCGCCCGCAGGCCTGGTCAGCTGACGCGTTTCGTCTCGTCGCCGCGCTCCTCGCTCGACGACCGGGGTTTCCGGTCGTCGAGCGAGCGCGGCGAGACGACATGTCCGATTTGATAATGGTTCTCATTAGCTCGTACACTGGAGCAATGAAGAAGCCCGTCCTCGCCCTCGCCGTCGTGTCCGCCGCCGCTCTCGCGCTCGCCGGATGCTCCTCGACTCCGGCCGCGGGGGAGGGCGATGCCGACGGCACGATCCAGGTCGTGGCGAGCACCAACGTCTACGGCTCGCTCGCCGCGCAGATCGGCGGCGACCGTGTCGACGTGCAGTCGATCATCACCTCGGCCTCGCAGGACCCGCACTCGTACGAGGCGTCCGCCCGCGACCGCCTGACCGTCAGGGACGCGGATCTCGTGATCGAGAACGGGGGCGGCTACGACGCGTTCATCGACACGCTGCTGCAGGATGCCGGCGACGTGCACGTGGTGACGGCCGTCGAGTCGTCGCACGACTACCCGGGCAACGAGGGCCACTCCGACGACGAGAGCGCCACCGAGGAAGACCACGCCGCAGACGAGGCGCACGACCACGAGCACGCCGACGGCGAAGAGGGCCACGAGGGCCACGACCACATCGAGGGCTTCAACGAGCACGTCTGGTTCGACCCGCACACGATGGTGCACGTGGTCGAGGCCATCGCCGACGAGCTCTCGGCGATCGACCCCGACGGCGCGGCCGACTTCACCGCCAACGCCGAGAAGATCACCGCAGACCTCGAGGGCTTCGAAGCCGACCTCGAGACGCTCAAGACGGATGCCGCCGGAGCGAAGGTCATCATCACCGAGCCGCTCCCCGGGTACATCGCCACGGCGGCCGGGCTCACCGACGTCACCCCCGAGGGCTTCGCCGAATCCGTCGAAGAGGGAACCGATGTCGCACCGGCGACGCTGCTCGCCACGCTGCAGGAGATCGAGGGCGGCGAGGTCACGGCCGTGCTCACCAACGCGCAGACGGGCGGCGCCGAGACGCAGCGTGTCGAGGACGCCGCGACGGACGCCGGCATCCCCGTCGTCGCGTTCACGGAGCTGCTCCCCGACGGATCGTCGTACTCTGAGTGGATGAGTGACGCGATCCAGAGCCTCGCCGACGCCCTCCAGTCGTGAGCGGGGCCGTTCCCCCGGCTCAGGAACCCACCGACGGCGGGCAGCGTCCCGACGGCAGTCGGCCCGTCCTCACCGTTCGCGGCGCCGCCCTCCGTCGCGGTGACCGTGAACTCTGGTCGGGCCTGGATCTGACGGTCGACCCCGGCGAGTTCATCGCCGTGCTCGGACCGTCCGGGTCGGGCAAGACCACACTGCTGCGCAGCATCCTGGGCCTGCAGCCGCTGTCTGCCGGATCGATCGAGGTCGACGGCGAGCCGGTGCGCAAGGGGAACCGGCGCATCGGCTACATCCCGCAGCAGCGTTCGCTCGCGCCCGACACGAGCATGCGCGCCCGCGACCTGGTGGCCCTCGGCGTGCAGGGCAGCCGGTTCGGCTTCCCGATCCCGCACCGCGGCGACCGTGCGAAGGTCGATCAGCTGCTCGCCTCGGTGGGAGCCGCCCACTATGCCGACCGCCGCGTGGGACTCCTCTCGGGCGGCGAGCAGCAGCGGCTCCGGGTCGGCCAGGCGCTCGCCGACGAGCCGTCGCTGCTGCTGTGCGACGAGCCGCTGTCGAACCTCGACCTCGCGAACCAGGTCGCCGTCACCGACATCATCGACCGCCAGCGCCGTGAGCGCCACGCGGCGGTGCTGTTCGTCACGCATGACGTGAACCCGATCCTGGGACGCGTCGACCGCATCCTGTACATCGCCGGCGGGCGCTTCGTGCTCGGCACCCCCGAAGAGGTGCTGCAGACGCGAGTCCTCACCGAGCTCTACGGAACCCCGGTGTTCGTGCTGCGGGCAGGCGACCGACTGGTCGTCGTCGGAGTGCCCGATGCCGAGCCCCACCACGAGCACGCGCACGACCACGACCACGGAGGAGCCGCATGAACCCGGTCACCGGAATCGTCGGCGCGGTCGACTGGAGCGACGTCTTCTCGTTCCAGGACTACGGCGAGCTGGTCGCCCTGCTCGCCAACTCGATCATCGCCGGCGCTGTGCTCGGCATCGTCGGCGGCCTGATCGGCGTCTTCGTGATGCAGCGTGATCTGGCGTTCGCCGTGCACGGGGTCAGTGAGCTGTCGTTCGCGGGCGCCGCAGCAGCGCTGCTGTTCGGCGGCAGCGTCGTGGTCGGATCGCTCGGCGGGGCGCTCGTCGCGGCGATCCTGATCGGAGTGCTCGGCGCCAAGGCGCGTGACCGCAACTCGATCGTCGGGGTGCTGATGCCCTTCGGTCTGGGCCTCGGCATCCTGTTCCTCTCGCTGTACGACGGGCGCAGCGCCAACCGGTTCAGCCTGCTGACCGGCCAGATCGTCTCGGTGTCGAGCCCCGACCTCGGCTGGCTGCTCGGCATCAGCCTCGTCGTGCTGCTCGGACTGCTGCTCATGTGGAACCCGCTGCGCTTCGACTCGCTCGACCCCGAGTCGGCCGCCGCCCGCGGCGTGCCCACCCGGGCGGTGAGCCTGCTGTTCATGGTGCTGCTCGGCCTGATCGTCGCGGTGAGCGTGCACATCATCGGCGCGCTGCTCGTGATGGCGCTGCTGGTCACGCCCGCGGCCGCGGCGATGCGAGTGACCGCAGGGCCCGTGGCCGTGCCGCTGCTCGCAGCGCTGTTCGGCTTCGTGTCGGCCGTCGGCGGCATCCTGCTCGCCCTCGCGGGCACGCTGCCGGTGAGCCCGTACATCACGACGCTGTCGTTCACCATCTACGTCGTGTGCTGGATCGTGCAGCGCGCACGCGGCGGAGTGCGCCGCGTGCGCGTCTGATCTTCCCAGGGCCTGACAAGGGCGACGCGCCTAGAATCGTCGGTATGGCTCAACGGAACACCTGGCAGCGCGAACGCGTGCGCGAAGCCCTCGCCGATGCGCGCGGCTTCGTCAGCGCGCAGAGTCTGCATGCCGCGCTCCGTGACGAGAACACCGGCATCGGCCTGGCCACCGTGTACCGCGCGCTCGCCGGACTCGCCTCGTCGGGAGACGCCGACTCGCTGCAGAGCCCTGAGGGTGAAGCCCTCTACCGTGCCTGCACGACGCAGGGCCACCACCACCACCTGATCTGCCGCAACTGCGGACTGACCGTCGAGATCGAGGCGACCGACGTCGAGCAGTGGGCGCACCGCACCGCGGCCCTGCACGGCTTCACGGATGCCGCGCACGTCGTCGACATCTTCGGACTGTGCGCCCCGTGCACGAACAAGCGCGACGCAGAAGAGGCAGCGAACGCGTGACCGCCCAGGCCACGACGCGGCCGGGCCATGCGCACGGTTCCCACCGCACGCCCGCTCGCCCGCCGCGCTCGCCGTGGATCGGCGTGGGCATCGGGGCCGCGATCGTCGCCGCGCTCTTCCTGATCGATCGGTTCCTGCCCACGCTGTTCACCGCGAGCCTGCCAGACAGGGCGCAGGACGGTCTCACCCTCGCCCTCAGCGTGCTCATCGAGGCGCTGCCGTTCGTGATCCTGGGCGTGCTGCTGTCGATCGTGGTGCAGGTGTGGCTGCCGGCCGACGTCATCCATCGCTGGCTGCCGAAGCGGGCGTGGGCCCGCCGTGCGGTGCTGTCGCTGCTGGGCATGCTGATCCCGGTGTGCGAGTGCGGCAACGTGCCGTTCGCCCGAGGTCTGATGATGCGCGGACTCGCTCCGGCCGAGGCGCTGACCTTCCTGATCGCGGCGCCGATCGTCAACCCGATCGTGATCCTCACCACGCACGCGGCGTTCGGCTTCGACGACGGCATCCTCGTCGCCCGTCTCATCGGCGGCTACCTGATCGCGAACCTGATCGGCTGGATCTACAGCCGTCACCCCTCGCCCGACTCCCTGCTCACGCAGCGGTTCATCGACACGTGCGATCGGGTCACCCACGAGCCGGGCACCCCGGTGCGCCGCAGTCTCACGCAGTTCCTCGTCGAGCTGCGCGCGGTCATGCCCGCACTGATCATCGGCTCGGCGCTGGCGGGCGCCGTGCAGGTGCTGATCCCGCGCGACCTCCTGCTGGCCATCGGCTCGAACCCCGTGCTGTCGATCGTGGCGATGATGGCCCTCGCGATGACCGTCGCGATCTGCTCGAACGTCGATGCGTTCTTCGCGCTGTCGTTCGCCTCGACGTTCTCGTCGGGGGCACTGGTCGCCTTCCTGCTCGTGGGACCCCTCGTCGACGTCAAGATGCTCGCCCTGATGCGCACGACCTTCACGACCCGCACGCTCGCGGGCATCGTGGGTGTGGTCGTGCTGGCGGCCTTCGTGATCGGGATCGGGGTGAACGTCCTTGTCTGACTCCTCGACGGCAGAGCGCTCGGCGCGCCGCCGCGCTGTCGGCAGCCGCTGGCTGGGCATCGGTCTCGCCACGGTCGTCGCCGTCGTGACCCTCGGCCTGGGCGTCACCGGCCGCCTCACGCTCTACATCAGCCCCGAGTCGGTGTGGTTCGCCTGCGCGGCGGCGGTGGTGACCCTCGCCGGAGCGATCTGGTCGTGCACGCTGCCCCTCGGCTCCGAAGGCGATCACGGGCATGACCACGGTCACGGCCATGATCACGGGGCGAGCCACGACACCGGCGAGCACGGGGATGCTCCGTCGGCGCGCCGTCGCACCCTGGCGCTCGCGGGCACCGTGACCGGAGGCGTCGTCGCCTCGGGCGTGGTCGTCGCGGCTCTCGTGCTGCCCCCCGCGTCGCTGTCGGTCGAGCTCGCGATGTCGCGCGTCGGGGAGCAGACCGCGCTCTTCGCGGGTGCCGACGACGTGACGCTCGGCGTCGCCGACACCGCCACGTTCGGCGTCGGCGACTGGGCCAGCGTCTTCGCCACGGCCACGAACACCTCGGCGTACGACGGCAAGACGGTCACGCTGACCGGGTTCGTCACGCCGACCGACGGCGACGGCGTGAACCTCACGCGCATGGTCATCACGCACTGCGTGATCGACGCGCAGCCGGCCACGGTGCCGGTCACGATCGATGCCGGTGAGTTCTCGACGGGCCAGTGGGTCGAGGTCGAGGGCACGGTCAAGGCGGATGCCGACGGCGCACTGCACGTCGACCCGACCTCGGTCACGGCGATCGACGAGCCCGGGGACCCGTATGAGTACTGACGACGAGCGTCCCGAGACGCCGGCCGTCCCCCGCACGCGCGCCGAGATGCGCGCTGCCCGCGAAGCGGCCGCAGCCCGGTCGTCGAGCGAGGTCGGCGGAGCCGACAATGATTCCCGGTCGTCGAGCGAGGTCGGCGGAGCCGACCGAGACGAAACGCGCTTCGTCCCGCGAGACCCCGCTCCGGAGTCGGACCCGCGTTTCGTCTCGCCTGCGGCTCGCTCAACGACCGAGGGGGAGCCGGCTTCCCCCCGGTCGTTGAGCGAGGACGGCGGAGCCGACCGAGACGAAACGCACTCCGTTCCGCAAGACCCCGCTCCCGAGTCGGACCCGCATCTCGTCCCACCGGCGGCTCGCTCGACGACCGCTGGTGAGCCCGCTGCTCCCCGCGACCGCCGGTTCATCCTCGCGCTCGGCGCGGTGCTCGGCATCCTCGTGCTGGTCGGCGCGGGCCTCGGGGTGGTCAGCCTCACGCAGGGGCCCCGCATCACCGAGGTGCAGGTCGATCCGGCGCAGGCGATCGAGTCGTCGGGCAGCCGCATGATCCTCACGGCCAATCAGTCGCTCACGGCGATCGACGAGTCTCAGGTCACGGTCGAGCCCGCGGTGCCGTTCACGCTCGATGCGGCGGGCCGCGGCATCGGCATCCGCTTCACGGTCCCGCTCGACGACGACACGAAGTACACCGTGAGCATCGCCGACGTGCAGGGCGCGGGGGGAGGTCCGTCGGCGACGCTGACCCAGGCCTTCACGACTCCCGCGTCGAACATCTTCCTGCTGCGGCGCGACGTCGACGGTGAGGACTCGATCTTCCGCACCGACCTCACGGGCGAGAAGGCCGTGGCGGTGTTCTCCGCCGACAAGATCAACGACTTCCGGGCGACGTCGACGCAGCTCGTCGTCTCGATCGAGGAGGACGACGGCTCGAAGCTGCTCGTCATGAACCGCGACGGCTCCGAGCAGCGTGAGCTGACGCTGCCCGGCGAGGGGTATGTCGGTGCGATCCAGGTCTCGGAGCGCGGCGGCTACGTCGGCTACAGCTACTCCGACAAGGAGCTCAGCGACACCGAGGGGCGCGCGAGCGTGCTCGTCACCCAGTCGCTCAGCGGCGATGACGAGCCCGTGATCACCGAGGTCGGCGGCACGGAGGCGAACATCTTCGTCTGGCAGTTCGTGCCCGACAGCGCCGCCGTGCTGTTCATCGACTTCGACGGCGCCCTGTCGCTGGTCGACCGGTCGACGGATGCCGGTGTGCAGTCCCTCGGACTCGCGACGACCATCCAGGGAATCAGCCGCGGCACGTACACGGCGATCGTCGAGCGCCTCGACGGCTCGGTCGTCGAACTCAACCTCGCCGACGGATCGGAGCAGCCCCTCGCGGCATCGTCGCCCGACTACGGCACAGCCACCACGATCACGCCGTTCCCCGGCGGGACCCTGCGCCACGTCGTCGCGCGCAACGAGAGCGGCGTCCCGAACGGCCAGGCGATCATCAAGGTCAATGACGAGGGGGCGGCGACGCCCCTGGTCGAGGTCGGTTCGACCGATTCGATCCTGCAGGCGTGCGCCTCGCCCAGCGGCCAGTACGCGGCGGTCGTGATCGCGCCCGATCTCGCGGACAACCCGTACGACCAGATGCTTCTCCCACTGCCCGAGAACATGGAGATGCATCTGATCGATCTGCGCACCGGCGACGAGCTGGTCGCGCTCACCGGGTTCGACGCGTCATGGTGCCAGACGGCGCCGCAGTTCTAGACGCCATGTCGACGGATGCGCTGCACCGCGCCACCCGTGCCGAGCTCAGCGGCCTGGCCGTCGATGTCGCTCCTCTGCTGCTCGGGGCCGAGCTGCGCACGGTCGTGCCGGACTCCGGGGGCCTCGCCTCCGAGGTGCGCCTGCGGCTGACCGAGGTCGAGGCGTATCACGGGCACGGCACAGGACCGCTGGCCGATCCGGGTTCGCACGCGCGGATGGGCCGCACGGCGCGCAACGCGACGATGTGGGGCGAGCCGGGGCACCTGTACGTGTACCTGAGCCACGGCATCCATTCGTGCGTGAACGTCGTCTGCGGGCCCGAAGGGCAGGCCGGCGGAATCCTGATGCGCGCGGGGGAGGTCGTCGGCGGGCTGGATGCGGTGGCGGTGCGCCGCGGTGCCACGCCGCCTCTCCGGGCGACGGCGGTGCGCGATCTGGCCCGCGGGCCGGGCCGATTCGGTCAGGCCTCGGGGCTGCGGCATCCGATCCACGACGGGATCGACGCGGTCGCCGGCGAGGAGTTCGCGGGAGCGCGCGCCGAGCTGTGGCTGCGGGACGACCCGGTGCGCGATGTCGCGACCGGGCCGAGGGTCGGTGTCGCCGGCGTCGCCGGAACCGAGGCTTTCCCGTGGCGGTTCTGGATCGCGGGCGACCCGACGGTGTCGCCGTTCCGCTGGGGCAGGGGCGCCCAGGCGGCATCCGTCGAGGGTGCCTGAGACACGCGAGCCTCGCCGGTCCGAGCGCTCAGCGGCACTCCCTCAGGCCGAGTCCCTCCAGACGACGGGCGTCGGCAGCATGATGCCCTCGCGCGGGCGCTGATCGTCGCGCAGCTGTGCGAGCACCGATGCCGCGGCAGCGGCCCCGAGCCCCTGCGCGGGCTGGTCGACGGTCGACAGCTGCGGCGTCGTGCGGGTGGCCCAGCTGCTGTTGTCGAAGCCGACCACGCCCACGTCCTCGGGCACGCGTCGCCCCGCTTCGCGCAGGGCCCACATGGCGCCCGCGGCGACGGCATCCGATGCGGCGAACACCCCGTCGATGTCGGGCACGCGCTCGAGCAGACGAGCCATCGCCGCGGCACCGTCGGCGTACGAGTAGAGCGGCACCTCTTCGACGAGGGTCTGATCGAAGGCGGTGCCGAGGGCCTCGGTGAACCCGGCGAGTCGGTCGGTGCCCGAATCGCGGTCGAGGGCGGCGGCGATCATGCCGACCCTGGTGCGGCCGGTCGCGAGCAGACGCTCGGTCACGGCGCGCGCGGCCCCGCGGTTGTCGACGCCGACCCAGGCGGCATCGACCTCGGGCGGGTGGCCGACGTAGGCGACGGGCAGGTCGAGGCGCATGACGGCCTTGGTGATGGGGTCCTGTGCGCGGGCGGAGACGATCACGGCCCCGTCGACGAATCCGCCGTTGAGGTAGCGCGCCACGCGCTCGGTGTCGCGATCCGAGTCCACCACCAGGCACACCATCTGGTAGTCGGCCTCCGAGAGGGTCTCGTTCGTCCCCAGCATGATCGCGCCGATGTTCGGGTCCTCAAGGAACAGCGCGTGCGGCTCGTGCACGATGAACGCGATGGCCTGCGTGCGCTGACGCACGAGGTTCTGCGCGGCGGTGTTCGGCACGTATCCGACCTCGCGGATCGCCTCTTCGATGGCGGTGCGCGCGGCATCCGAGACGTAGCCGCCGTTGATGACGCGGCTGACGGTTCCGCGCGACACACCGGCCACGCGCGCCACGTCGTGCACGGTGCTGCGACGGCGGGTGGAGGAGCTCACGGTCGACAGCATATCGGCCCCGACTTGACGACCGTCTCCGCGACATGCGACGATGTGTGCACGTTCACAGAAAACCCGATCGCTGTTCTCACGCCGCGAGCTGTGCACGTGCACACATGATCCGCAAAGGAGCGCCTCGCATGGCCGCCGCAGTGTCCGACCGCATCGCCACCCTCTCCGCAGGTGGCGGCCTCGTCTTCGGATGCGACTACAACCCCGAGCAGTGGGACCGCAGCGTCTGGCCGGAGGATGTGCGGCTCATGCAGCAGGCGGGCGTCGGCCTCGTGGCGATCAACATCTTCGGCTGGTCGTCGATCAATCCCTCGCGCGGGGTGTGGGACTTCTCGGCGCTCGACGAGATCATCGGCCTGCTGCACGCAGCGGGGATCCGCATCAATCTCGGCACCGGCACGGCGTCGCCGGCCCCGTGGCTCACCGCCGCGCACCCCGAGATCCTGCCCGTGGGCGA
This sequence comes from Microbacterium sp. C5A9, assembly GCF_022627955.1. Classification (GTDB taxonomy): domain Bacteria; phylum Actinomycetota; class Actinomycetes; order Actinomycetales; family Microbacteriaceae; genus Microbacterium. The sequence continues at coordinate 16,542 of NZ_JABXGD010000003.1, read as the reverse complement.
AGACGGCACCGTCTTCCACCCCGGCGGACGCCAGGCGTACTGCCCGAGCTCGCCGATCTTCCGCGACTACGCGGCCGAGGTCGTGACCCGTGTGGTCGAGCGCTACGGCGACCACCCCGCCGTGTCGCTGTGGCACGTGTCGAACGAGCTCGGCTGCCACAACGCGCTCTGCTACTGCACCACCAGCGCCGCGGCGTTCCGCGGGTGGCTGCGCGAGCGCTACGACGACGACCTCGACGCGCTGAACAGGGCCTGGGGCACGACCTTCTGGAGCCAGCGCTACAGCTCGTTCGACGACATCGACGTGCCGGCACAGGCGCTGTCGCTGCGCAACCCGGGTCAGATCCTCGACTTCCACCGCTTCAGCTCCGACGAGCAGCTCGCGCTCTACCGTGCCGAGGCGGCGATCCTGCGCGAGCGCAGTGACGTGCCCGTCACCACCAACTTCATGGTCACCGCCCACATCCGCAATCTCGACTACTGGACGTGGGCCGGCGACATGGACGTGATCGCCAACGACCACTACCTCGACCGCCGCCTCGACGACCCCCGTGGCGAGCTGTCGTTCGCCGCGGACCTCACGCGCGGCCTCGCGGGCGGTGCGCCCTGGCTGCTCATGGAGACCTCGACCGGCGCGGTGAACTGGCAGCCCTACAACCTGGCCAAGGCGCCGGGCGAGCTGCGACGCAACATCGCCGCGCACGTCGCCCGCGGCGCCGACGGCATCTGCTTCTTCCAGTGGCGCGCGTCGACGCAGGGGGCCGAGAAGTACCACACGGCCCTCGTCCCGCACGCCGGCGAGGATTCCGACCAGTGGCGCGAGGTCGTCGAGCTCGGCGGGCTGCTCGATCGGCTCGGCGAGGTCGCCGGCACCCGCGTCGAGGCCGACGCCGCCGTGCTCTTCTCGTGGGAGAGCTGGTGGGCGATCGAGAACGAGGGGCGCCCGAGCGAGGGCGTCACGTATCTCGGGCAGCTGCACGCCGCGCACGCCGCGCTGAGCGACGCGGGCATCACGACCGACGTCGTGCGCCCCGGCGCCGATCTCGACGGCTACCGCCTCATCGTCGTGCCGGCGCTGCACCTGATCACCGACGACGAGGCCGCCGTCATCGCCAGGGCGGTCGAGAACGGCGCGGTCGCGCTGATCACCTTCCAGAGCGGCATCGTCGACGAGCAGGACCGCGTGCGCACCGGCGGCTACCCCGGGGCGTTCCGCGATCTGCTCGGCATCCGCTCCGAGGAGTTCGCTCCGCTCGTGCCTGGTCAGACCGTCGCGCTCACCGACGGCAGCACGGCGTCGGTGTGGAGCGAGCGCTTCAAGACCACGGATGCCGAGGTCGTCGCGGCGTTCGCCGACGGCCCCGCGGCGGGCGGTCCCGCCCTCACCCGCCGCACGGCCGGAGCGGGCGAGGCCTGGTTCCTCGCGACGCAGCCCTCGCGCGACGACTACCGCGCCCTGATCGCGCGCCTCGCCGAGACCGCCGGGGTCGCACCGATCCCCGGGGCGACCCGCGAGATCGAGATCGTGCGTCGCTCGAACGGCACCGACAGCTATCTGTTCGTCATCAACCACGGCGACTCCGACGCCGAGATCTCCCTCGTCGGCCACGATCTCGTGACCGACGCGCCTGCCACCGGTCTCGTGCCGGCGGGGGCCGTCCGCATCATCAAGGAGGATGTATGACCACCACGCTCGCCGCCCCGGCGGTCGGCTCGGCGAAGTCCGCGCCCGGTCGCCGCCGCCGCATCCCGCACAAGGGCGCCATCGCGTTCCTGCTCGTGCCCTTCGGTGTGCTGTTCGCGCTGTTCTACGTGGTGCCCATCGCCTACGCGTTCTGGCAGTCGCTGCTGGTCGTGCGGCGCGACGGCACCTTCGGCAAGGCCGAGGAGGTGTTCGGCGGCCTCACCCAGTACGTGCTCGTGTTCCAGAACGAGGCGTTCTGGAGCTCGATGGGGCGGATGCTGATGTTCGGCGTCGTGCAGGTGCCGGTCATGCTGGGCCTGGCCCTGGTGTTCGCCCTGCTGCTCGACTCGCCCCTCGTGCGGGGCAAGCGCTTCTTCCGTCTCGCGTTCTTCGTGCCGTACGCGGTGCCGGGCGTCATCGCCGCGATCATGTGGGGCTCGCTCTTCTCGCCGAACCTGTCGCCGTTCACCGCGATCACGAAGAACATCGACTTCCTCGGCGCCGACCTCGTGCTCTGGTCGATCGCGAACGTCGTGACCTGGGTCTACGTCGGCTACAACATGCTCATCATCTACTCGGCGCTGCTCTCCATCCCGCAGGAGCTGTATGAGGCGGCCCGCCTCGACGGCGCGAGCCAGTGGCGCATCGCCTGGTCGATCAAGATCCCCCTGGTGCGTCCCGCGATCGTGATGACCGCGATCTTCTCGATCATCGGCACCCTGCAGCTACTCGCCGAGCCCCAGGTGTTCCGCTCCTTCAGCTCGGCGGTCACCAGCACGTTCACTCCGAACATGACGGTCTACGCCACGGCATCCATCCCGAACACGAACCTCGCGGCCGCGTTCTCGGTCGTGCTCGCCGTGACGACCTTCGTGCTGTCGTTCGGATTCATGAAGTACATGCAGCGCAAGGAGCAGAACGCATGAGCACCATGTCGATCGTCGCCCCGGGTCGCGCGCAGAAGCGCGGCACCGCCACGGGCGGAAGGGCCGCTCGCGAATCGGGCATCTCGCGCACCGCCGCGATGCTGATCATGGCCGTGTTCACGGTCTACTTCCTGCTGCCGCTGTGGTGGCTGCTCGTCGCCTCCAGCAAGGAGACCGGCGACATCCTGACGACCGCCCCGCTGTGGTTCGCCGACTTCCACCTGCTCGACAACATCGCCGAGCTGTTCACCTACCGTGACGGCATCTACCTGCGGTGGCTGCTGAACTCCGTGCTCTACGCCGCGCTGGGCGGGGCGATCGCCACGCTACTCGCCGCCATGGCCGGATACGCGCTGGCGAAGTACCGCTTCCCCGGCCGCGACCTGATGTTCGACATCGTGCTCGGCGGCGTGCTCGTGCCGGCGACCGCCCTCGCGCTGCCGCTGTTCCTGATCTTCAGCCAGGCGCAGCTGACCAACACGTTCTGGTCGGTCTTCCTGCCCTCGATCGTCAGCCCGTTCGGGGTCTACCTGGCGCGCATCTTCGCCAGCTCCTCGGTGCCGGACGAGCTGCTCGAGGCCAGCCGCCTGGACGGCGCGGGCGAGATCAGGACGTTCTTCACCGTCAGCATCCGCCTGATGACCCCGGCGCTCGTGACGATGTTCCTGTTCCAGTTCGTCGCCATCTGGAACAACTTCTTCCTGCCGATGATCATGCTGCGCAGCGAAGAGCTCTTCCCGGTGGTCTTCGGTCTCTACAACTGGAACAACCAGCTCAACCAGCTGCCCGAGCTCCGCGGTCTCGTGCTGATCGGCGCTCTGCTGTCGGTCATCCCGCTGATCGTCACCTTCCTCCTGCTCCAGCGCTTCTGGCGCAACGGACTGGGCGCCGGCGCCCTGAAGTGAGCAGGCCGCCGCGCGGCCCGACCGCGCGGCATCGCACCACCCGCACCACCCGCATCACCTCACCCACAGCACCACATCGCATCCATGAAAGGGATCGAAATGCATTCGAAGAAGAAGGCAGCGGCCGTCATCGCCATCTCGGCGTTCGCGCTCGCAGGCTGCTCCGCCGGCGGCGGAGACAGCACCGGCGGCGATGCAGCCGCCGCATGCACCCCGGCTGACGGAGACGTCACGCTCGAGTTCACCTCCTGGATCCCCGGCATCGAAGACGTCGTGAAGATCTGGAACGACGCCAACCCCGAGATCCAGGTGAAGGTGCAGACCGGCCCGAACGGCAACGGCGGCACGTACCAGAACTTCTTCAACCAGATCAAGGCGGGCGACGCCCCCGACCTCGGTCAGATCGAGTACGACGCCCTGCCGAACTTCCTCGTGCAGGACGGCGTCGAAGACCTCAGCGCGTGCGAGGACGTCGTCGCCGCTGAGGACCAGTTCGTCGACTGGGCCTGGGGTCAGGTCACGCTCGGCACCGACAGCGTCTACGGCATCCCGCAGGACACCGGCCCCATGGCCCTGTTCTACCGCGCCGACCTGTTCGAGCAGAACGGCATCGCCATCCCCACCACGTGGGACGAGTACCGTGAGGCCGCCGTGAAGATCCGCGAGCTCGGCGGGTACATCACCAACTTCTCGCAGTCCGACATCAACCAGTTCGCCGGCTTCGCCTGGCAGGACGGCGCGCAGTGGTTCTCGAGCGACGACGCCGGATGGACCGTGACCCTCGACGACGACGCCACGACCACGGTCGCCGAGTTCTGGCAGGGCATGCTCGACGACGACCTCGTCGCGACGGTTCCCGCGTGGACGGACGAGTGGAACAACGCGTACAACTCGGGCGAGGTCTGGACCTGGAACTCCGCCGTCTGGGGTGCGAACTCCATCTCGAGCGGCGCGCCGGACACCGCGGGCAACTGGGCCGTCGCGCCCCTGCCGCAGTGGGAGGCCGGAGCGACGGCCGCCGGGAACTGGGGAGGATCGTCGACCGCCGTGCTCAAGGGCAGCGAGCACGTCTACGAGGCGACCAAGTTCGCGCTGTGGCTCAACACGTCGGATGAGGCGCTGACCGCGCTCGCCGAGGCCGCCAACCTCTACCCGGCCACCACCGACGGTCTGACCCTGCCGGTGTACGCCGAGGGCGTCGATTTCTACGGCGGCCAGAAGATCTACGACGTGTTCGCCGAGGCGGCCACGCAGGTCTCGCCCGACTTCGCGTGGGGCCCGACCATGACGCAGACCTACGCCGACGTCTCCGACGGCTTCAAGGCCGCGGTCAGCGGCAGCGGCACCCTGCTCGACGCGATCGAGAAGGGTCAGACGTCGACCGTCGACGCGCTCAAGGCGGCGTCGATCCCCGTCGCCGAGTAACGCCCGGCATCGACTGCATCACCTGCGAGGCCCACCCGTATGCTCACGGGTGGGCCTCCCTTCTCGTCTGGAGCGGCAATGAGCGAACTCGTCCACCTGACCTCGGCCGGCGTGAGCGTCGTCGTCGACACCGACCGTGCGCGCCTGCTGCACTGGGGCGCCGAGCTCGCCGATGCCGACGTCGAGGCGCTGCGCGCGTCGTCGACCGGGTCGGTCACGTTCAGCTCGTTCGATGCGCCGCGGATCTTCCCGCTGCTCGCCGTCGAAGCCGACGGATGGTCGGGTGCGCCGGCGCTCGCCTGGCACCGAGGGGGGCTGCACAGCGCACCCCTGCTGCGGTCTGTCGGGTGGGAGTCCACACCGTCGACGCTGCGGGGGCGGTTCGAGGATGCCGCGGCGGGCGCCACGGTCGTGCTCGACCTCACCCTGGACGCCGAGGGTGTGCTGACGGCGCAGGTCTCGGTGATGAGCACCGTCGACGGCGACCCGCTCGACCTCCTGGCGGCGCGAGTGCTGCTGCCGATCCCCGCCCACGCGACCGAGGTGCTCGACCACACCGGACGCTGGACCGGTGAGCGCCACCCGCAGCGCGGACCGCTGCGCCACGGCGCGCACCTGCGCCAGGTGCGGCGCGGACGCGGGGGCCATGACGCCCCGTACCTCACGGTCGTCGGCACCGACGGGTTCGGCTTCCGCCGCGGCGAGGTCTGGACCGCGCACGTCGCATGGAGCGGCGACCTCGAGGTGGGCGTCGAACGTCTTCCCGAGGGCGCGGGCGTGCACGGGGCGGTGCTCGGCGGCGGCGAGCTGCTGATGCCGGGAGAGATCCGACTCGGCGCAGGAGAGACGTACATCTCTCCGCTCGTCTACCTGGCATACGGCGAGAGCGGGCTGGATGCCGTCTCGGCGCGTCTGCACCGCACCGCCCGGGCGCTGCCCGGCCACCCCTCGACTCCCCGCCCCCTCGTGCTGAACACCTGGGAGGCGGTGTACTTCGACCACGATCCGGCGAAGATCCGCGCGCTGGCCGAGGCCGGAGCATCCGTCGGCGTCGAGCGCTTCGTGCTCGACGACGGCTGGTTCACCGGTCGCCCCGACGACAGGTCGGGACTCGGCGACTGGTTCATCGACCGCGAGAAGTGGCCCGATGGGCTGCGCCCGCTCGCCGACCACGTGCACGGCCTCGGCATGGGGTTCGGGCTGTGGTTCGAGCCCGAGATGGTGAACCCGGTGTCCGAGCTCGCGCGACAGCATCCGGACTGGATCCTGCAGGCGTCGGCGTATTCGGCGACCTGGCGGCACCAGAAGGTGCTCGACCTCACGAATCCGGATGCCGCGGCCTTCGTGCTCGAGCGCATCAGCGCGCTCGTGACCGAGGTCGGCATCGACTTCATCAAGTGGGACCACAACCGCGATCTGCACGCCGCGGTCTCCCCGCGCACGGGGCGAGCGTCGGTGCACGCGCAGACCGCCGCGTTCTACGCGATGCTCGATGCCCTGCGCGATCGCCATCCGTCGCTCGAGATCGAGTCGTGCGCCAGCGGAGGCGCCCGCGTCGACCTGGGTGTGCTCCGCCGCACGCAGCGCGTGTGGGCCTCGGACTCGAACGACCCGGTGGAGCGTCAGCGCATCCAGCGATGGACGGGCACGCTCGTGCCGCCCGAGGTCGTCGGCTCGCATGTGGGCCCGGCGATCGCCGAGACCACGCATCGCGCGGCATCCCTGCCGTTCCGCATGACCACGGCCCTGTTCGGCCACGCCGGCATCGAATGGGACATCACCCTGTGCACCGACGAGGAGCGCGCGGCGCTGTCGCGGTGGACGGCCCTCTACCGCGAGCTGCGGCCGCTGCTGCACGGCGGCGTCACGGTGCGCTCCGACGAGGTCGACGACGAGACGCTGCTGCACGGGGTCGTCGCGCCCGACGGGTCGCGTGGTGTGTTCGCCTGGGTGCGCCTGGGCACATCGGTCGACGGGTTCACGCCCCGCACGCGCATCCCGGGGCTGATCGCGGGGGAGCGGTACCGCCTGCGTGTACGGGAGGACCTCGGTCGGGTGTCGCGGCACCAGGTCGCCGATCCCGGTTGGGTGGAGAGCGGCATCGAGGCGTCGGGGGCCTTCCTCGAGCGCGTCGGGGTGCCGCTGCCGCTGCTTGCACCCGGGGCCGCACTGCTGGTCGACGCGGTTCGGGTCTGAGTCCTCCGCATGCTAGACTGACTCTTTGTCTGCGCACACTCCTGTGCGCAGTTCGCGTGCTGTTCGGTCCTGAGGGGCGGAGCAGCGTGCAGACAAGGGATCTTGGGTGAGGCCGTCCGGCCTCACGGTATAGAAGGAGTCACCATCATGGCAGCAGTGTGCCAGGTGACCGGAGCTGTTCCCGGCTTCGGTCACAACGTCTCGCACTCGCACCGCCGGACGAAGCGTCGCTTCGACCCGAACGTGCAGAAGAAGACCTATTTCGTCCCGTCGCTCGGTCGTAAGATCACGCTCAACGTGTCCGCCAAGGGCATCAAGGTGATCGATGTCCGCGGCATCGAGAACGTGGTCAAGGACCTCCAGGCGAAGGGTGTGAAGCTCTAATGGCCAAGAAGGCTCAGGACATCCGTCCGATCATCAAGCTGCGTTCGACGGCAGGTACGGGCTACACGTACGTGACCAAGAAGAACCGCCGCAACACCCCCGACCGCCTCGTGCTCAAGAAGTACGACCCGGTCATCCGTCAGCACGTCGAATTCCGAGAGGAGCGTTGATCAATGGCTAAGAAGAGCAAGATCGCTCGCAACGAGCAGCGCAAGGTCATCGTCGAGCGTTACGCAGAGCGTCGCGCCGAGCTGAAGAAGACCCTCGTCGACCCGAACGCCACCGACGAGGCCCGCGAGGCCGCACGCGTCGGCCTGCAGAAGCTGCCGCGCAACGCGTCGCCGGCTCGCGTGCGTTCGCGCGACGTCATCGACGGCCGCCCCCGCGGTGTCCTCACGAAGTTCGGCATCTCGCGTGTCCGCTTCCGTGACATGGCACACCGTGGCGAGCTGCCCGGTGTCACCAAGTCGAGCTGGTAAGTCCCAGCAGCAAGGGCGAGGATCTTCGGATCCTCGCCCTTTCGCGTACCCGGGGGTGTGGGGGCGTGGGGCGGTGCCTTCGTGTGGGGTGCTGTCTCCGTGTGGGGCGGCCTTCTCGGCGTAGGGCGGCCATTCCCGCGTGACTTCTCCGCCCATCAGGGAGTTCACCGCCTGACAGGGTGTCCTCCGCCCATCAGGGTGTTCTCCGACCGAAGGGTTCTCCTGCACGGGATGCGGATGCGCCCGCGGATGCACAGGCGTCGGCTCAGCGGAGGTCGTGACCCTCGTGCGCTCGGCATCATCGGTGGATGGATGTCGAAGGGATGCTCACCGCGAGGCAGGGTGTCGCGCGAGTCGCGACGCTGCGCCGCCTGGGGGTGACGGAGCACGCGCTTCGGTCGGCCGTTCGAAGCGGCCGTGTGATGTCGGCGTGCCGAGGGTGGGTGGCGCTGCGCGGCGCCGACCCGATGCTCGTCGCGGCGGCCAGGAAGGGTGTCGTGCTGAGTTGCGTGACGCTCGCCGCGCGACGCGACCTGTGGGTGACCGCTGCCGCCGAGGCGCATGTCGCGGCGCCGACCAACTCGGGGCATGCGCGGTCGGTTCGCGGCGTCGTCCATTGGAGCCGGCCGATCTTCCCACGGGACCCCGATGTGCTGGAGGACTCGATCGAGAACGCGCTGATCCTCGTCGCGCGGTGTCTGCCGCACGAGGATGCTCTCGCGACGTGGGAATCGGCGTTGCGCACGAAGGTCGTCGACCCCGATGTGCTCGCGCGGGCCGACTTGCCTGCGGCGGCGCGGGAGCTGCTGGCTGAGGCCCGCCCCTTCGCGGATTCGGGAACGGAGACGATCTTCCGCACAAGACTCCGCTGGCTGGATGTCGCTCTCACGCCGCAGGTCTGGATTCTCGGTCATCGCGTGGACCTCCTCATCGGCGAGCGTCTGGTCGTGCAGATCGACGGCGGTCACCATGTCGGAGTGCAGCGGAACAGCGACATCGCTCATGGCGCCGAGCTGACTCTCCGCGGTTATCACGTGATCCGCGTCGGCTACGACCAGGTGATGAATCAGTGGGGAGCTGTGCAGAACGTCATCCTCGCGGCGATCGCGCAGCGCCTCCACCTGGCTGAGCGATGAACACCGTGTCGGGCGGCCATCTCCGTGTCGGGCGGCCCGCCGCGCCCGTACCCTCCGCCCGACGCGGAGTTCTCCGCCGGAAGGGGGTGCGGGCGTCGGGTGGATATGGGCGGGTGCGGGTGCGGGTGCGGGTGCGGTGCGGGTGGTGCGGGTGAGAGGGGGCGCGTGTGTGGGCGTGGGGCGCCTGCCGCATCAGGCGACGGGCGCGGCGGAGGAGTGCGCCACAGCCCAGGAGAGTGCGTAGTCGGCGATCTCCTCCCAGCCGTCCTGGCTGACGAGGCGGTGGGTGCGCCCCGCGTACTCCTTGCGCTCCACGATGGCGGGGCTGCCGGTCGAGCGGTACTTCTTCTCGATCGCGCGGACGATGGTCGGCGGCACCACGTGGTCGATCTCACCGGCGATCAGCAGCAGCGGTGCGCGATCGGCCCGTGCGTAGTCGACGTGCGTGACGCCGCCCTTCTCGTTGAGCACCGAGGTCACACCCTCGAAGAACACACGGTTGTACGAGTTCACGGCGTACTCCTCCCACAGGGCGTCGGATGCCGCGCGCGACAGGTCGTTGCCGAACGTGAAGTGGAAGTGGCGCTTCGACAGCGGCTTGGCGCCGTTGCGGCCGAACGGGTTCGACAGGATCGGCGTTCCGGTCCAGAGGGTCGAGAGGGGGAGCGCGGTGACGCCGGCAGTCTGACCGGGTGCCACGCCGACGTAGGCGGAGCCGAGACCGCGGTCGGCGAGCATCTGGGTGAGCACCCCGCCGAACGAGTGGCCCATGATGATCGGCTTCACGGGCAGTTCGCGGATGATGCGCTCGTAGTTGTCGGCGATCTGCGCCAGACCGATGCCCTCGAGTGCCGACGGGGCGCGGCGGATGTCCTCGACCGAGCGGTCATCGATGCCGGGCCACCCGGGGACGATCACCTCGTGGCCCTGGGCGCGGAAGTGCTCGGCCCACGTGTTCCAGCTCTGGGGGGTCATCCAGAGTCCGTGGATGAGGACGATCGGGGTCTTGTCGGTGCTGGTCATTGTCTCTTCTCCGTTTTCTGCCCCCGCCCTGTGCGGGTGCGTTACGCTGATAGTAGACCGAACGTTCTATCTACCACAACCTATTCCCGAAAGACGAAGATCCTCCGAAACGAGAGCACGTGGTTCGCATCACGCGATGCGGATGACACGATGAGAGGGAACACCATGGACACCACGACTCAGACCACGCCTTCTGCGATCCCGCCCGCCGCTCCCTCCGCGAAGCGGCCGAGCGCCGCTCGCACCCGGCTCATCGACAGCGCGACCCGGCTCTTCTACGAGGAGGGCATCCATGCGGTCGGCGTCGATCGCATCATCGACGAGGCCGAGGTCACGAGGGCCACTCTCTACAAGCAGTTCGGCGGCAAGGAGAACCTGGTCCTCGCGTATCTCCGCAACGAAGACGAGATGCTCCGTGCGATGTTCGCCGAGGCCGGGGCGGCGGTCACCGAGCCGGCGCGCCTCGTCGACGCGGTGATCGGCGGCATCGCGGCGGACATCCGTCTGCGGCACACGCGCGGATGCCCGTTCATCAACGCGGCCGCCGAGTATCCGGATGCCGAGGGCGCCGTGCGGCGGCTGATCGACGAGCACCGCGAGTGGTTCCGCTCGACGCTGCGCGCGGTCGCCGAGGGGGCGGGACTGGAGAACCCCGACGAGGCCGCGGCATCCCTCGTCCTGCTCCGCGATGCGGCCCTGGTCGGCGGATACCTCGACGGCGAGGGGCGGGTCAGCCCCGCGTTCGAGCGCACGGCGCGGGCCGTGATCTCCGCGCATCGGCCCCTCTGATCGGTGCTGATCGGGCCTGATCCGCGCCTCTCAGGGCCCGGGGGAGCTGTTCCTGGGCCCGGATCGGGGGTTTCTCCCGGTGACGTCAGGGCCGCCTCAGACGCCACTTTCGTCACATCTGCACCACGACACGCCCAGTAATAGCCCAAAACCCGCGAAATGACGCGGAAATGTCAGTGAGCGTTGGTACATTCGAGGCGGTCACTCGACCAACGGAGGGCAGTCGCCCTCCGCACCACAACGATGCGACGGTATCCTCGTCGCTGGAGGATGACATGGCTGACAAGTCCATCACCAAGACCGAGCTCGTCGCGAGCATCGCTTCCGCCACCGGCCAGAGCCAGGCCACCGTCTCGGGTGTCCTCGACGCGCTGTTCTCCTCGGTCTCCGACGCTGTTGCCAAGGGCAGCAAGGTCTCGATCCCGGGCTGGATCTCGTTCGAGCAGGTCGCGACCGCAGCTCGCACGGGCCGCAACCCGCAGACCGGCGCCGAGATCAAGATCCCGGCCGGCAAGCGCGTCAAGGTGACCGCCGGTTCCAAGCTCAAGGCTGCCGTCAAGTAAGACCGCACCTCTTCGAAGGCCGCTCCCGATGCGTCGGGGGCGGCCTTCGTGCGTCCGCCCCACGCGCGTCCGCCCCTCGTGTGCGGGTCCGCCGACCGCAGTCCCGCCGTCCGCCGACCGCAGTCCCGCGCAGACGGGCGAGCGGTCAGCCGTCGCGGCTTAGGCTTGGGGGGTGACCTCCCGCGCCGTCCAGACCCGCACGAGCCCCGCGTATCGCGTGGTCGGCCTCGCGATCCTGGTGGGCGCCGGGCTGATCGGGGCGATCGCCGCCCTCGCCCTCGGCGGTGGTGCGGCACCTCTTCTGCTGGGTGACCCGGGCCCCGTCGTGCGCTGGGCGATCCCGGTCGTCAAGCTGGCCATGAACATCTCCGCGGCGGCGATGCTCGGTTCGCTCGTCCTGGCGCTCTTCGCGCTGCGCAGCGAGCAGAAGTCGTTCGACACCGCGCTGAACACGGCCTCGATCGCGGCGGCGATCTTCACGGTGACCGCCGGCGTCAGCGCCTTCCTCGCCCTGGTCGCGGCGTTCAACCCGAAGGTCAGCGCGGATCGGCAGTTCGGCGAGCAGCTCGGCTTCTTCCTGCTGCAGACCGCGCTCGGTCAGTCCTGGCTGATCACGACGATCATGGGATCCGTCATCACGGTGCTCGCGTTCGCCTGGCGCACCTGGACGCCGACGCTGATCACGGCGCTGCTCGCCGCGGCATCCTTCCTCCCCCTCGCGACGCAGGGCCACTCGGGTGATCTGGCGGGGCACACCGTCGCCGTGAATTCGATCCTGCTGCACACCATCGGCGCCGCGGTCTGGCTCGGCGGACTGATGCTCGTGGTCATCCTGCGCGACCGCTCCGGCGTCGGCACGGCTGCGCTCGTCAGCCGCTACTCGAGCCTGGCGATCGCGGCGTTCGCGGTCGTCGCGGTCTCGGGCCTCGCCCGCTCGGTGGTCGCTCTCGGCGACGTCACGGAGCTGCTGACGCCGTACGGCGGCATCCTGATCGCGAAGGCGGTGCTGCTCGTCGCCATGGGCCTGCTCGGCGCCTGGTACCGCATCCGTCTGATCCCGCGGCTCGACGGAGCGAACGCGGCGCGCTGGTTCTGGATGCTGGTGCTGTGCGAGGTCGCGTTGATGGGCCTCGCCTCGGGTGCGGCGGCCGCCCTCGCTCGCACGCCCCCGCCCACCGGTGAGGAGGCCGCGTTCGTGCAGACGCCGGCCGAGAACCTCACCCGCTCGCCGCTGCCGCCCGAGTTCACGATCGACCGCTGGTTCACCAGCTGGGACATCGACATCCTCTGGCTGGTGGCCGCCGGCTTCGGGCTCTTCCTCTACCTGGCCGGCGCGCGTCGACTCCGCCGGCGCGGCGACCGCTGGCCGATCCACCGCACGGTGTTCTGGGTGCTCGGCATGCTGCTGCTCGTGTGGGTGACGTGCGGTCCGATCAACGCGTACCAGGAGTACCTCTTCAGCGTGCACATGCTCGGGCACATGATGCTGTCGATGGCGATCCCGCTGCTGCTCGTGTCGGGTGCGCCGATCACCCTGGCGCTCCGCGCCATCCACAAGCGCGACGACGGCACCCGCGGCGGCCGCGAGTGGATCATGTGGGCGGTGCACTCGCCGTTCGCGAAGGTGGTCACGCATCCGTTCGTCGCCGCGGGCATCTTCATCCTGTCGCTGTGGGCCTTCTACTTCACCGACCTGCTGCGCTGGTCGATGTACGAGCACCTGGGCCACGAGTGGATGGTCGCGCACTTCCTGATCTCGGGCTACCTGTTCGTGATGAGCCTGGTCGGTGCTGATCCGGTGCCGTACCGGCTGCCGTATCCCGGTCGGCTGATCACGTTGATCGCCGTCATGGCCATGCATGCGTTCTTCGGCATCGCGATGATGATGCAGGAGGGGCTGCTCGTCGCGGACTGGTTCGGCTCGATGGGTCGCACCTGGGGCCCCAACCCCATGGACGACCAGTACATCGGCGGTGGCATCGCGTGGTCGATCGGTGAGATCCCGACCCTGATCCTGGCGATCACGGTCGCGATCCAGTGGAGTCGCAGCGACACCAAGCTGCAGAAGCGCCGCGATCGGCACGCCGACCGCACCGGCGAGGCCGAGCTCGAGGAGTACAACGCCCAGCTCGCCGCTCTCGCCGAGCGCGACCGTCGGGCAGCCGAGCGCGAGGCCGAGCGCCAGGCACGCTGACCCGGGGCTCGGGTCGTCCCCTGCCGGTGGGGAGCGGGTCAGCCGGTCGGCGCCGCCTGCTCGGGGGAGCCGACGCGGATCGAGGCGGAGCCGTCGGGGAGGATCGTGACCGACCCGTTCACCTGGAAGGGCACGTCCTCGGCGATCGCCTGAACCCTGCCGTCGAACAGCGAGCGGATCTCGACCTCGACGTGCGCCACGGCATCCGTCGGCGGGATCTGCCAGTGTCCGCCGTCGGGGGCGACCGTGACCTTCGGCTGGGCCGCGATCGACCACTGGGGCAGCGATGCGAGCCGGTTCGACACCTCGAGTCCGAACGGGCACGCGGTCGGCTGCAACACCTCCTGCTCGGTGCACGCCAGGAGGAACTCCTCGACGCGCTCCTGCACGACGGCGACGAACTCGTCTGTGGGCTCGGTCTGCACGTCGACGGGCGTGGTCGCGAGAGGCGAGTCGGCGAGCACCCCGACACCCGGTGACGTCGAGATCGGGGTGTCGACGGTCACCGAGTACAGGCCCGGCGTGAAGACGAGCATCGGCAGCGGGTCGAGCGGGGCGGCGTCGATCCCCGCGACCGAGATCTGGCGGCGGTCGACCTCGAAGCCGTTGACGGCGAACCGGTCGGCGCCGCGGAGCGTGAGCTCCACGACGGCCAGCGGACTGGCCGTGAATCGCCAGTTCGGCGTGACCCCGGCCCAGCCGTCCTGCGCGACCGTGAAGGTGGTGGTGCCGGCGTTGCCTCCGGCTTTGTACGACACCGTCACTGCGGTCGCGTCGCCGTCGGGTTTCTCGGACACGACCTCGACGTCGGTGAGGGGCGCGAGGGCGGCGTGGCGCAGCATCGCCTCGGATGCCGTCGGCACGATGCCGGCGACCTCGAGCGTCTCGCGATCGACGGCGACGCCCGGAATCCGCAGGGCATCGGCCGCCCGGCCCTCGGACAGCAGGTCGAGATAGCGAACCACGAAGGCCGACGGGCCGTAGAACTGCTGATACAGCATCGCGCCGCCCGCGGCCAGCGCGGCCACGAGCAGGATGCCGACGACGGTCAGCATCGCGAGGTCGGCGACGAGCCGCGAGCGCCGGGGCGCTTTCGACTCGACTCGCTGCATGGCGTCAGTCTAGGAGTGCGGCCTGGGACGACGCCGAGCGCGTGGCGCACTGTGACGCCGCGCCACGTAGCATGGAGGCGCGCGTTTCCGCGCGCCCGCCGCCTCCTGCTCCGGCCGGCTCCTGCCGTGCTCCGCCGCCTTCCCGTCTGAGAGAACCGTGTCGCTTCCCGCCCTGTCCGATGAACAGCACGAGCTGTTCCGGCTGATCGAGGACACGAGTGAGCACGTCTTCATCACGGGTCGAGCGGGAACGGGCAAGTCGACGCTGCTGCAGTATTTCTCGTGGAACACGAAGAAGCAGATCGCGATCTGCGCCCCGACCGGCGTCGCCGCGCTCAACGTCGAGGGACAGACGATCCACTCGCTGTTCCGACTGCCCATCGGGCTGATCGGCGACTCCGACATCGACCAGAACGACAACACGCGCCGCATCCTCAACGCCATCGAGACCCTCGTGATCGACGAGATCTCGATGGTCAATGCCGACCTCATGGATGCGATCGACCGGTCGCTCCGCCAGGCGCGCGGCAAACGGGGCATCCCCTTCGGCGGCGTGCAGATCGTCATGTTCGGCGACCCGTACCAGCTCGCACCCGTTCCGCCTCGCGGTGACGAGCTGCGCTACGTCAAGGACCACTACCGCTCGTTCTGGTTCTTCGACGCCAAGGTGTGGGCGGGGCCGTGGAAGGATGCCGCGAACGAGGGCGGAGCATCGACGGGCGGGGCCGCTGAGCTGGGTGCCGGCGCGCAGGAGGACGACGGCCTGTTCGTGGTCGACACGCGGGCCGAGCTGCATGTGCGCGAGCTGGTGCACATCCACCGGCAGTCGGATGACGGATTCAAGGCCATGCTGAACGCCGTGCGCTACGGCCGGGTGACGGCCGAGATCGCCGGCGTGCTCAACACCCAGGGCGCGCGCACCCCTCCCGACCCCGAGCCCGGGGAGGTGCCGATGATCACACTCGCGACGCGCAACGACATCGTGAACAGCATCAACAGCAGGCACCTCGCCGCTCTGCCCGGCAAGGAGCAGACCGCGAAGGCCGAGGTGAGCGGGGAGTTCGGCCGGGGCGAGGCGTCGCTGCCCGCAGAACCCGAGCTCAAGCTCAAGATCGGCGCGCAGGTCATGTTCCTGCGCAACGACACCTCGATGTCGGGAGAGCCGCCGCGGTGGGTGAACGGCACGATCGGCACGGTCGTGCGGATCCTCGGCGAGACGGTGCGCGTCGAGATCGACGGGGACGAGGTCGACGTGGATCCGGCCGTCTGGGAGCGGTTCCGCTACTCGTACGAGCCGTCGACGAAGAAGCTCAGCCGTGACGTGGTCGCCGAGTTCACGCAGTTCCCGCTGCGGTTGGCGTGGGCGGTCACGATCCACAAGTCGCAGGGCAAGACCTACGACCGCGCGATCATCGACCTGGGTTCCGGTGCGTTCGCGCCCGGGCAGACCTATGTGGCGCTCTCGCGCCTGACGTCGATCGACGGCCTGTACCTGTCGCGCGCGCTGCGCCCGAGCGACATCCGCGTCGACGAGGACGTGCGGCGCTTTATGCGCGCCGCCTGGCTCGCCGCGCAGTCCTGACAGTCGTCGACCGAGGCCCGCGGAGCGGTCCGAGTCGGAACGTGGTGCGTTTCGGGGTCGGTTTGCGACGTTTCGTCTCAGTCGACTTCGTCGTCTTCGCTCTGTCACCGACACGCATCTGGCGGTGCGGGCGGGCCCGCGCGG
>NZ_JABXGD010000039.1 GCF_022627955.1 Microbacterium sp. C5A9 | reverse complement strand
CTATCGTACCGCCAACAGGATCGATACCGCCGGACGCCCGGTGCGAGGCCTGCGCGAAATCGATCCGGAACAGTCCGCCGTGGTCCGCCGCATCTTTCGCCTGTTCGTCGACGGTCAAAGCGCGCGAACGATCGCCGGCATCCTCAACCGGGAAAACATCCCCGGCCCACGCGGCGCGATCTGGCGCGCATCGACCATCAATGGCGACGGCCCGCGTGGCAACGGCATCCTGCGC
>NZ_JABXGD010000038.1 GCF_022627955.1 Microbacterium sp. C5A9 | reverse complement strand
CGCCAAGGTCATCAGCCTCGAGGACGCCCCGACGGGCTACGCGGAGTTCGACTCCGGCGTCGCGCAGAAGTTCGTCCTCGACCCGCACGGACTGCTCGCCGCCTGAGCGCCGGGGTAGCGAAACCACAATGACCTCCCCCTTCTTCTCCCCGGTCACCGTCGGAGATCTCGAGCTCCCCAACCGCATCGTGATGGCGCCCATGACACGCAGCCGGTCCGACGACGACGGCATCGTGC
>NZ_JABXGD010000037.1 GCF_022627955.1 Microbacterium sp. C5A9 | reverse complement strand
CGTTCGAAGGCCGGATAGAGGCGTTGCCAGCGCGATTGCCAGTGCTCGGGGCCGCTATCGGACAAACCCGGCGCCACCAGTACGCGGAAATCGGACATCCGCGCCGGGGCCGGGGAAACGTGGGACGACAGACTCATGCAGGCCTCGCTGTTGAGGATAGGGAAGACCGAGTATGCCTCAAGCCGCATCCCGGATGCCCGATATCTGGTCCGGCAGTCTCGCACCGGGGGTGTCCCACAG
>NZ_JABXGD010000036.1 GCF_022627955.1 Microbacterium sp. C5A9 | reverse complement strand
ACCTTTGCCCGATCGTCTCCTAGCTGGCGTGTGATCTGGCAGTTGAGCGGATCGTAGAGGCCGACGTCCATCATGATCCCGAACAACATGATTGCGAACATGAGCACAGCTGCCCTCGGATCCTTGCTGGCGATCGAGTCGTGGATCATGTCGCCAAGTCCTACGCCCGCGCCGGCGTACAGACTGTACACGATGGGCACGACAATCTGCGCAACCATCATTATGTGGCGCTTGGTCATCA
>NZ_JABXGD010000035.1 GCF_022627955.1 Microbacterium sp. C5A9 | reverse complement strand
GCTACATTCTGCACCGCAGAAGAAGGCGCACCCGGCGGGTCGTTTCTTTGCAACAGGATCAGATTTTCACCGCATTCAACAGGAGTACGTTTTGCTCGCCATCATCCTCGCCGCCGGCTGGCCGATCTGGCCTTTGCTGATCGCTTCCATCATCGGCCTGGCGCTGGTCATCGAAAGACTGGTCTATCTGCGCCGCCCGCGCATCCTGCCGCCGGACCTGCTGGGGGAGGTGGTACGGGTCTACC
>NZ_JABXGD010000034.1 GCF_022627955.1 Microbacterium sp. C5A9 | reverse complement strand
GGGCAAGGCCTGCGGGCGATAGGCCGTGTAGAAGGCGGCGCCGCCCGGATGCTCCAGCAGGAAATGCGCCTCCCCCGCCGCGTCGGTCCCCGGCGCATCGATGAAACTGACGATCTCCGGCTGGTAGCGCGCCGGCGCATCCAGCACCCGCAGTCGCACGGGGTCCTCGGCCAGTACGGCGATGAAGGCCAGCCAGTCGGCGGTCGGCCGCACATGGGCCAGTATGTTAAAGAGAACTCGGAAGCGAGG
>NZ_JABXGD010000033.1 GCF_022627955.1 Microbacterium sp. C5A9 | reverse complement strand
GCGGTGCAGGGGCGAAAAAAAACGCCACGGCGAACCGTGGCGTTTTTCTGCGCAAGTGGCAGATCAGTTCTTGCTTTGATCGACCAGCTTGTTGGCCTTGATCCAGGGCATCATGGCGCGCAGCTTCTCGCCCACGATTTCGATCTGGTGTTCGGCGTTGATGCGACGACGCGACATCAGGGTCGGCGCACCGGCCTTGTTTTCCAGGATGAAGCTCTTGGCGTATTCGCCGGTCTGGATGTCTTCCAGCAC
>NZ_JABXGD010000032.1 GCF_022627955.1 Microbacterium sp. C5A9 | reverse complement strand
CCGTGCGCCTGATCAGCTGCGCCAGCTCCATCCAGTCCTGCGGCAGGATGCCGGTGCTGCCGATCATGCGGAAGGACTGCGGCAGGATCTCGATATCCAGGTCGACCTGGTCCAGTTGTTCCACCAGATCGTCGATGGGATGCACCACGCCGCTCTCGCTGTACTCGACCCAGTCGAAGGCATGCCGCGCATGCATGGCGAAGGTGCCACCGGTGCCGATGACAGCAACCCGTGGCTTACCCGATGCGCGGGAC
>NZ_JABXGD010000031.1 GCF_022627955.1 Microbacterium sp. C5A9 | reverse complement strand
GCTCTGCCAGATGCGACGGCCGTAGTTCTTGGTGATCAGGCGCGGATCGCAGATCATCAGCACCCCGCGATCCCCCTCGTCCCGGATCAGGCGTCCGGCACCTTGCTTGAGATTGATGATGGCCGCCGGCAACTGATGATGCACGAAACCGTTCAAGCCCTGCTTTTCCATCTCGCTGATCCGCGCTGCCAGCACCGGATCGTCCGGCGGCGAGAACGGCAGCTTGTCGATGATCACCAGCGACAGCGCGTCAC
>NZ_JABXGD010000030.1 GCF_022627955.1 Microbacterium sp. C5A9 | reverse complement strand
CACCACCCCCACCACACCCGCAACCCCCACCATCACCCTCACCGACCTCGCCCGCTTCGCACCCCCACCTCCCACCACCACCGCCGAACCCGGCAACACCGGCATCGCCCACCTCCCCACCAACTTCACCACCACCGCCACCACCCACACCCAAACCGGCACCCTCTTCGACACCCCCCTCACCGTCCGCTTCACCCCCACCACCTACACCTACGACTACGGCGACACCACCACCGCCACCCTCACCACCCCCGGCC
>NZ_JABXGD010000002.1 GCF_022627955.1 Microbacterium sp. C5A9 | reverse complement strand
GACAGCGCCACGGGACCGAGCGGTGCCGAGGCGGTCGCAGTGGCGACCGCGGCCGACGACGCGGCAGCAGCGGGCGGCCACGCCCCCGTCGCGGCGGTGCCGTCCTCGGGCTCCGCGTCCGCCGCGCCGATGGCGGGAGTGGGGCAGGTGACGGCGACCGCCGTCCCGACCGCCATCCCGACGGCCGTGCCGACCAGCACCCCCGATGCACCCCGCACCGTCGCCGCGCAGGTCGCTCCGGCCGTGCTCAGCATCGCCCAGCGGCCGGCGGGCACGCATCACCTGACCATGACGGTGAACCCCGACTCCCTCGGTCCTGTCACGGTTCGCGCGCACATCGGGCAGGGGGGAGAGGTGCAGGTCGAGCTGGTCGGGGGGACGGATGCCGGACGCGACGCCCTGCGCTCGATCGTCGCCGATCTGCGACGCGATCTCGCCGCGGTGGCCCCGCACGCCACGCTCTCGGTGAGCACCGGAACGTCTGCGGAGGCGAGCGCCGGTCGCGGCGGTCAGCCCGGGGCCGACGGCTCGGCGACCGACCAGGGGACCGCCCGCGAGGGCGCCCGTGACCAGGGCGGCCGACGAGCCGCCGCCGACCGGGGCGACGACCTCGCCCACATCATCCGACTCTCCACCCCCAGCCGCGCCGACGTCGGCATCGGCGAGGGCCTCGACATCTTCGCCTGAGAGGACCATTCCATGACCGTCGACGCCGTGAGCGCACCGACTTCGATCCACACCACCGGCACGACCGACCCCGCAGCACGCAAGCAGGCGCTCGACGGCGAGGTGTTCCTGAAGCTCCTCGTCACGCAGCTCACCCATCAGGACCCGTCGAACCCGATGGACACGAACGAGATGATCTCGCAGACCACCCAGCTCGCGATGATGGAGCAGCTCACCACGCTCGCCGAGAACGGCACCGAGGCCTTCGCGCTGAACATGCGCCAGGCGGCGACCGCCCTGATCGGTCAGGAGGCGAGCTACAAGGACGCGGACGGCAAGACCGTGACCGGCATCGTGACCAAGGTGTCGTTCGACGGGCCCGTTCCGCAGGTGACGATCGGCGACAAGAGCGTGTCCCTCGATGCGATCACCGGCATCGCCACGCAGAGCACCACACCCCAGACCCCTGCCGCGCCGGACACCCCCGCCGCGGCCTGACCTCGCATACCCACACAGGAAGAGAGACACACATGCTTCGCTCGCTCTACTCCGGGATCTCCGGCCTCCGCTCGCACCAGACCATGCTCGACGTCACCGGCAACAACATCGCCAACGTCAACACCGCGGGCTTCAAGGGATCATCGGTGCTGTTCCAGGACTCGCTCTCGCAGCTCGTCGGCAACCCGGGCATCCCGGACGACGAGGTCGGTGGTCGCAACCCGGCCCAGGTCGGCCTCGGCGTGCAGGTCGCCGGCGTGCGCACCAACTTCGCGCAGGGCTCCGCTCAGGCGACGGGCCGCGGCGGCGACCTCATGATCTCGGGCGACGGATTCTTCGCCGTGCGCTCCGGTGGCGAGACCCTCTACACCCGCGCGGGCGGCTTCTCCTTCGACCCGACGGGCAAGATGGTCACGGCCGACGGCGCCGTGGTGCAGGGCTGGTCGGCGCAGGACGGCGTCGTCAACACCGGACAGGCCGTGGGCAACATCGTCCTCCCGCTCGATGCGGTCTCGCCCGCACGGGCGACCACCTCGGCGACCGTCACGGGCAACCTGCCGTCGACGGCTGCGGTCGGCGACGAGCTGGTGCGCGACGTCACGGTCTTCGACGCGCAGGGAACGCCGTCGACGCTGAGCCTGACGTTCACGAAGACCGCCGCGGGATGGGACGTCGAGGAGCCGACCAGCGGCGCCACCGGCGCGCTCGCCTTCACCGACGGTGCGCAGACCCCTCCGGGTCTCACGCTCGCGGTCGGCGGAGTGAGCGTCGACCTCAGCGCGGTCACCGGCTACGCGACCCTCTCGACCGTCGCGGTCACCGACCAGGACGGTGCGGCGGCCGGCACCCTCAAGTCGTACAGCATCACCGGCGACGGATCGATCGTGGGCACGTTCAGCAACGGCGCCACGCAGACCCTGGGCAAGATCGCGATGGCCACCTTCGCGAACCCCGAGGGGCTGGAGAAGGCCGGCGGCAGCGCGTATCGCGCCTCGGTCAACTCGGGCGCCGTGCGCATGGGAGAGGCCGGCCAGGCCGGCTTCGGCGATCTGGTCTCGGGTGCGCTCGAGATGAGCAACGTCGACCTCTCGCAGGAGTTCACGAACCTCATCGTCGCCCAGCGCGGATTCCAGGCGAACGCGCGCATCATCACCACGAGCGACGAGGTGCTCCAGGAGCTCACCCAGCTCAAGCGCTGATCGCGGCGACACCCGCCTGCCACGCACGAAAGGGCTCCCCTCACTCCGGGGGAGCCCTTTCGTGCTGTCCGGGGCGACTCTCGCTTGGGCGGGCACGGCGGGTTACCCCTGCGCGTCCCCGTCGCGATAGTCGGGCGGACTTGCCCCTCCTCCCACGCTCGGAGACGATCCGATGATCACCGTCACCCGCCTCGACCGCACGCGGTTCGCGGTCAACCCCGACCTGATCGAACGCATCCAGGCATCGCCCGACACGACCCTGCACATGATCGACGGTCACGTGTACGTCGTGGCGGAGGACATGGATGCGGTCGTCGACCTGATCGTCGCCTACCGCGCCCGCGTGCTGCACGCCGCCCACGCGATGACCGCGAAGACGGGGGAGTGACGATGGATCCCGCTTTCATCATCGGCGTGATCCTGGCGTTCGGCGCCCTGGTCGCGATGATCACGATGGAGGGCGCGAGCTTCCAGGCGCTGCTCATCCCTGCGCCGATGATCCTGGTGCTGGGCTCCACCATCGGCGTCGGCATCGCGAGCCACACCATGCGCGACACGATCATCGCGGTCACGAGCCTCGGGCGCATGGTGCGCGGCCCGAAGGCGACGCCCGAATCCGTGATCCCGTTCCTCGTCGGATACGCCGAGAAGGCGCGCGGTGAGGGCTTGCTGTCGCTCGAGCAGGAGCTCGACGGTGCTCCCGACGCGTTCACCCGTCAGGCCCTGCAGGCACTCGCCGACGGCACCGATGCCGAAGACCTGCGCATGACCATGGACGACGAGATCACCGCGACCTCGTCACGCAACCGGGTGGCCGCGAAGTTCTTCGCCTCGCTGGGCGGCTACGCTCCGACGATCGGCATCGTCGGCACGGTCGTGTCGCTCACGCACGTCCTCGAGAAGCTCGATGAGCCGGACCACCTCGGACCGATGATCGCCGCCGCGTTCGTCGCCACCCTCTGGGGTCTGCTGTCGGCGAACTTCATCTGGAATCCGATCGCGGGTCGCCTGAACCGCATCGGGGCCGTCGAGCTGGAGCGGATGACCCTGGTGTCGGAGGGAATGCTCGCGATCCAGGCAGGCAGCGCGCCGCACCTGCTGCAGGAGCGTCTGGAGGCCCTGTCGACCGTCGCTCCCAAGGCGAAGAAGAAGAAGGAGCAGCCCGCGGAGGATTCTCCGTGAGCACGAGTCGCCGGTCACGCGGGCGCGGCCATGACGACGACGGCCACGACGAGCCGGACGAGCGTTGGGCCGTGTCGTACGCCGACATGGTCACGGTGCTCATGTGCCTGTTCATCGTGCTCTTCGCCGTGTCGAACGTCGACAAGACGAAGTTCGAGCTCCTCGCCAACAGCCTGGCGACGGGATTCGGGCAGGAGAGCACCGAGGGCGGCGCCGACACCGCCGAGGGAATGGTCATCCCGCCCGAGCTGCAGGATGACGACGGCGTGGTCGACCTCACGGCCCGTGCCGAGGTCGAGTACGAGTCGCTCGAGGATCTCAAGGAGCGCATGCACGCGGCGCTGCAGGTGCAGGGGCTTCAGGATGCGGTCGAGTTCGTGATCGACGACCGTGGACTGAACGTCGGACTCATCGGAGCCGAGACCTTCTTCTCCGACAACAGCACCGCCCTCTCGGGCAAGGCGGATGCCGTGCTCGACGCGATCGGCGACGTGCTGGTCACCGTCGGCAACCAGGTGAGCGTCGAGGGCCATGCCGACCATCGCATCTCGGCCGCCCCGTACCCGACGAACTGGGAGCTGTCCGGCGGGCGCGCCACCCAGGTCGCGCGGTTCCTGGTCGAGCACGAGGGCGTCGGGGGCCCGCGGGTGAAGGCGACCGCCTTCTCGGACACGCGCCCCCTCGTCGCGGGCGACAGCCCGGAGGCGCTGGCCGGGAACAGACGCGTCGACATCGTCGTCGAGTCGAACGAGGAAGAGCAGGTGCGAGCGCTGATCCCGGCGATCGCCGCTGCCGCAGAGGGGAGCTGACGCCCCATGAGCCTGTCAGTCGAGGAGACGCCCATGACCGCATCCGTCCTGACGCACGACGCGAGTGTGCGCCACACCGAATACGACTTCAGTCGGCCCGCGCAGCTGGGTCGTGAGAGCACCCGGCACCTCGAAGCGGCCTTCGAGTCGTTCGCGCGACTGTGGTCCTCGCAGCTGACCGCGAAGATCCGGATCAGGGCGCATCTCGCGCTGGAGAGCGTCGACCTGGTCTCCTACGAGGAGTACGCCGAGACGCTGCCGAGCACGACGGCCATGGTCGCGGGGACGTTCGACGGGCGCGACGAGCCCTGTGTCGTGCAGTTCGGTCTCGACAGCGCCCTGCTGTGGGTCGTGCAGATGATGGGCGGCAGGACCTCGACCGCACCCGAGGCGCGGACGTTCACCCCGATCGAGCTCGCACTCGTGCGCAACCTCATGGAGGGCACCTTCGAGCACCTCCACGCGAGCCTCGGCGGGCTGCTGCCCGGTGAGCCGCGGTACGCGGCGGTGCACTACAACCCGCAGTACATGCAGGTCATCTCCGCCGCGGCCGCCGTCATCGTCGCGCGGTACACGATGCGGCTCGGCGACGCCGAGAGCACGGCGACGGTCATGCTGCCGGCATCGACCGTGGTCGACCGCCTCGCCGCGACCGGATCCGACTCCGCAGCCGCGCACACGCCCCGGCAGACGCTCGACCAGCTGCGCAGCACCCCGCTCGAGCTCACACTCCGGCTGGCGCCGCTGACGATCGGCGCGGGCGAGGTCCTCGACCTCGCACCGGGCGACCTGCTGCGGCTGCCCCATGCCGAGACCGCCCCGTTCGAGCTCGTCGCCGGGAGCACGGCGATCGCGCGCGCCACCCCCGGCAGCCGCGGGTCGCGGCTGACCTGCAAGATCACGACCATCACCGAGGAGACCCACTGATGAGCACCTTCCACGAGACCGCCGTCGCCGCGGCGATTGCCGGCAAGCTGCCGTTCGGCTATCCCGTGATCCCCACGCCGTCGACCGACCCCGGCGCGGCGGGCGAGGCGATCGCCGTCACGTTCACGGGCACGCCCGGTGCGCGGATCGCGATCCAGATCGCCGATCCGTCGCAGCTCGACGACGGCTCGCCCACCGCGCAGATCGAGGACCGACTGCATCCGATCTTCGAGGCGGCAGCGACCGTTCTCGGCGCGGGAGCGCTCGGCACACCCGAGCCGGTCGACGCCGCCGAGATCTTCGCGCAGCCGGGCACGCAGGTGTTCGACCTGGTCGACGCCGAGGGTGCCGTCGTCGCGCGCACCTCGGTGCGCATCGACGGCGGGCCGAGCGGGGCGGCGCCGGGGCCGCAGCGCCTCAGCCGCATCGCCGGTGTGGAGATGGAGCTGGTGGTCGAGATCGGTCGCACCCGGATGCCGGTGCGCGACGTGCTCTCCCTCGAACCAGGCCGCGTGGTCGAGCTGGACCGTGCCGCGGGTTCGCCGGCGGACATCAAGCTCAACGGCCGCCTGATCGGGTACGGCACGGTCGTGGTCGCCGAGGGCGACTTCGCGATCCGCGTCGAGCGCATCCTCGACGGCGCCGAGACGGTCTGAGCATGGACGACCTGCTCGTCGCGCTCCGCGCGGTCATCGCCCTCGCGGCGGTGCTCGGCCTGCTGCTGTTCCTCAGCCGACGGCTGCAGAAGAGCCAGAACGCCGGGGGGAACCCGCTCGCCGGGCTGATGCCGAAGAAGCTCGCACGACTCACCGAGCTACGCCCGCCGAAGACCCCGAGCGCTGCCCGGCCCCGTCCCGAGAAGATCACGGTCGTGGCGCGCTCGGGCATCGGCGGCAAGGCGCAGCTCGTGGTCGCCGAGTTCGGCGGCATCCGCTACGTGCTGGGAGTGACGGAGCACGGCATCAACGTGGTCGACACCCAGGAGGCTCCGGTCATCGACGAAGACGACGACCAGCACGACGAGGCGGTCGGCGGCGCGGAAGAGCCTCCGAACGACATCGTCGATCGCGCGCTGCGCTCGGTCGCCTGACGCTCCACCTGCCGCGGTTACGGCTGCGCATCCTGTCGCGATAGTCGTCTGCGAGCACGGATCGCTCGACACCCTGGCTACGGATCGGCCACGTCACCCATCTTCGGAGTGCCGCCGTGCCCCCTTCCGCGTCCACCACAGCGCCGCCTCCGCGCGCGTGCCGTCTGTCGCGACGTGTGGGTCTGCTCGTCCTCATCGCCGGCGCGGTCGCCGCGGTCTTCGTGCTGCTGAGCGCCTCCGGAGCGCACGCGGCGGCGGCGATCCTGCCGACCGAGACCGTCGACGACGGCGGCGGCAACGGGGGCGTGACGATCAACGGGATCAACGGCACGCCGTCCGACAGCATCATGACGCTGCTGGGCATCACGGTGCTCAGCGTCGCGCCGGCGCTGCTGCTGATGATGTCGAGCTTCACCAAGATCTTCGTCGTGCTCGCGCTGACCCGCAACGCGCTGTCGCTGCCGTCGATCCCGCCGAACCAGGTGCTGGCCGGCCTCAGCCTGTTCCTGACCCTGTTCATCATGTGGCCCGTGCTGACCGACATCAACACGGTCGCCGTGAGTCCCTTCACCGCGGGGCAGATCGACTTCGGCCGGGCGTTCGAACTCGCGCAGGAGCCGCTCCGTCAGTGGATGCTGGCCTACACGCGAGAAGAGGACATCGCGCTCATGTATCGGGCCGCTCAGCTCGACAACCCGACCGATCCCTCGAGCATCCCGCTGCAGACCCTCGTCCCCGCGTTCATGATCAGCGAGCTGCGCGCCGCCTTCCTCATCGGCTTCATCGTCTTCGTGCCGTTCCTCGTGATCGATCTCGTCGTCGCCAGTGCGCTGATGTCGATGGGCATGATGATGCTTCCGCCCGTGATGATCTCGCTGCCCTTCAAGATCCTGCTGTTCCTCCTCGTCGACGGCTGGGGCATGGTGATCACGGCGCTCGTGCAGTCGTACAGCGGGGGTGGCGGATGACTCCCGAAGCGGTCATCGACATCGGCACCGCTGCCCTGATCGTCGGTGCGAAGCTGTGCGCGCCGCTGCTGATCACGGCGCTCGTCGTCGGATTCGCCATCTCGCTGCTGCAGTCGATCACCCAGGTGCAGGAGATGACGATCTCGTTCGTGCCGAAGCTCATCGCCGTCGGCATCGCGCTGCTCGTGAGTGGTCAGTGGATGATCGCCGAGCTCATCGCCTTCACGAACGAGATGTTCGCACGCATCCCGTCGCTGTTGAACGGCGGCGGATGAACATCCCGATCGACTTCCTCTGGCTCGAGGCGACCGCCCTCGCCTGCGTGCGCATAACGGCCTTCCTGGTCATCGCTCCGCCGTTCAGCCACGGCACGATCCCGATGCGCATCCGCGCCATGCTCGGCGTGGGACTCGCCCTCGCGGTCTCGCCGGTCGTCACGGTGGGCTACGAGCGACTCGACACCGGCGGATTCCTCTTCGCGCTCGTCGGGCAGGCGCTCACGGGCGCGCTGCTGGGCTTTCTCGTGATGGCGCTGTTCAGTGCGATCCAGGGGGCAGGTCATCTGATCGACACCTTCGGCGGCTTCCAGCTCGCGCAGGCGTTCGACCCCGGCATGGCGATCAACGGCGCTCAGTTCACGCGGCTCTTCCAGATGACCGCGATCGTGCTGCTCTTCGCCTCCGACGGCTACCAGCTCGTGCTCGCCGGACTCTTCCGTTCCTTCGACGCCGTGCCGGTCTCCGGGATGCTCGACCTCGCCGAACCCGCGCACGCTCTCGTCGGCGCGGCGGGGCAGATGATGCTCAGCGCCGTGCAGATCGCCGGACCGCTGCTGATCGTGCTGTTCCTCGCCGACGTCGGTCTCGGGCTCGTGTCGCGGGTGGCCCCGGCCCTCAACGCCTTCGCGTTGGGATTCCCGATCAAGATCGGCCTCACGCTGCTGCTGGTCGGCTTCGTCTACGCCGCGCTCCCCGCTGTCGTCGCGGTCATCGCGGACACCGCAGCCACGCTGCTCGTGGAGGTGACCCGATGAGTGACGGAGGCAGCGGCGAGCGCACCGAGAAGGCCACGGAGCGACGCCTGAAGGAAGCGATCAGAAAGGGCCAGATCGGGCGCAGCCAGGACTTCACGGCCTGGGTGTGCATCGGCGCCGCCGCGGTCATGATCCTCCCGACGATCTCGTCCAGCACGCAGGTGCTGACCGAGCTGTTCCTCGGCGTCACGCAGGCCGCGAACCAGCCGACCGACGACGCCGCTCTCGATGCGCTCGGCGCCGCGTTCGGGTCGCTCGGCGGCATCCTGCTTCCCCTGCTCGTCGTGGTCCTGCTCGCGACCACCGCCACGGCGGTGGCGCAGGGCGGCATCCACCTGCGAGGCGTGACCATGCGCACCGAGCAGTTCAATCTCGCCGCGGGCATCATGAGGGTCTTCGGCAAGCAGGCGCTCTGGGAGGGCGCGAAGGCGCTGTTGAAGACGGTCGCGATCGGGGTGTCGCTGTGGGTCGTGGTGTCGGGACTCGTGCCGGTGCTGATGGCCAGCGGCAGCCACAACATCACCTGGCTGATCGAGCAGGCCGCCGGGGGAGCGGCCGCGCTGTTGCAGGTCGCGGTCGTCGTCGGCATCATCCTCGCGGCGCTCGACGTCGCCGTGGTCATGCGCCGCAACCGCAAGCACACCCACATGACGAAGAACGAGGCGAAGGACGAGCACAAGAAGAGCGAGGGCGACCCTCTCGTCCGCTCGCAGCGGCGGTCTCGCCAGATCGCGATGAGCCGGAACCGCATGATCGCGGCGGTCGGCGACAGCGATGTCGTGCTCGTGAATCCGACGCATGTCGCCGTCGCGCTGCGCTATGAGCCGGGCAAGTCCGCCCCCCGGGTCGTCGCCAAGGGAGCCGGGATCGTGGCGCAGAAGATCAGGGAGAAGGCGGACGAGGCCGGCGTGCCCATGATCCGCGACGTCCCGCTCGCCCGGGCCCTGCACGCGGCCTGCGACATCGGGCGCGAGATCCCCGAGGAGCTCTTCACCGCCGTGGCGCAGGTGCTCGCGTTCATCGAGCATCTCAAGCGACGCGGATCGGCGCGCGGCACGCACACGATGCCGTTCGCCAGCACACGGGAGCGGGGACTGTGAGCGACCGGCGGCGACCGGCGCAGACAGGACGCACACGAATCGATGAGAACCGGAACGCGAAGGTGAGGGCCGCATGATCGGTCAGCTGCTGTCCAAGGGAGCCGTGCCCGTCGGCGTCGTCGGAATCATCCTGCTGCTCATCGTCCCGATACCCACGCCGCTGCTCGACGTGCTGATCGTGCTCAACATCTCCTTCGCGCTGCTGATCCTCCTCACGGCCATGTTCGTGAAGAAGCCGCTCGACTTCTCGGTGTTCCCGAGCCTGCTGCTGGTGGCGACCCTGTTCCGGCTCGGGCTGAACGTCGCCTCGACCAGGCTCGTGCTGAGCGAGGCGCACGCGGGACAGGTGATCCAGGCGTTCGGACAGATCACCATCAGCGGATCGCTGGTCATCGGCGCGGTGATCTTCCTGATCCTCACCGTGATCCAGTTCGTCGTCGTGACCAAGGGCGCCGAGCGCGTCGCCGAGGTCGGCGCACGGTTCACGCTCGATGCGATGCCCGGCAAGCAGATGGCGATCGACGCCGATCTCAACGCGGGGCTCATCACCGACACCGAAGCGCGGCAGCGTCGTGCTGAGGTCGCCGCCGAGGCCGACTTCTACGGAGCGATGGACGGCGCGTCGAAGTTCGTCAAGGGCGATGCGATCGCGGGCATCGTGATCGTGGTGATCAACTTCGTCGGCGGCATCGTGATCGGCATGCTGCAGCACGGCATGGAGGTCGGCGAGGCGTTCGAGACCTACAGCATCCTGACCATCGGCGACGGTCTGGTCACGCAGATCCCCGCACTGCTGATGGCCGTCTCCACCGGCATGATCGTCACTCGCGAGAACGCCGAGTCCGAGATGGGTCAGGCCGCGGCACGTCAGCTGATGCAGTCGCGCAACGCCCTGGTGATCACGGGCCTCGCGGCGATCGCGATGGGATTCATCCCGGGGATGCCGCTGGTGGTCTTCCTCGCGATCGGCGCGGTGCTGCTCTTCGCCGCGTCGCGGGTGAAGGCGAACGAGGTCCGCGAGGCCGAGCTCGAGGTCGAGGCGCTGCAGAAGGAGGCGAGCGATTCCGCCGCGGAAGGGCCGGAGGAGCTCATGGACCGGATGCGCGTCCACGCCCTCGAGATCTCCCTGTCGCCGGACATCGTCGATCTCGCATCCGGGGGAGCGGGCGATCTGCTCACACGGGTGAAGTCGCTGCGACGCAAGCTCGCACTCGACATCGGCATCCTGATGCCGCCGGTGCGCACGCGGGACAACATCGACCTGCCCGCCCAGACCTACGCCATCCTCATCGCGGGTGTCGAGGTCGGCCGAGGGTCGGTTCCCCGTGGACACGTTCTCGCGCTCGGCACCGGACTCGAGCAGCTCCCGGGCACCGCGGTGGTCGATCCGGTGTTCGGACTCGAGGGCAAGTGGGTGCCGACGGAGATGTCGCACGCCGCGGACATGGCGGGTGCCACGGTGATCGACCGGGTGAGCGTCATCATCACCCACCTGTCCGACGTCGTGCAGGGGCAGGCCGACAGACTGCTCTCGCTCGAAGACGTGCGACAGCTGACCGAGCACCTCAAGCAGTCGAGTCCCACGACCGTGGAGGAGCTGACCCCGGCCGTGCTCTCGCTCGCGGCGATCCAACGGGTTCTCGCGGGTCTCCTCGCAGAACGCGTGCCGATCAACGACCTGGCGCGCATCTACGAGGCGCTGGCCCTGCGCGGCAAGACGTCGACCGAGACGCCGGCGCTCATCGACGCGGCGAGGGCGGCGCTCGGGCCCGCCATCGCCGCCCGCTTCGCCGAAGAGGGACGCATCCGGGTCATCATGTTCGATCCGATGCTCGAGCAGCAGATGCTCGAGGGCATGCGCGTGATCGACGGTCAGGCGCAGATCGTGCTCACGCCCGAGGCGACGATGCAGGTGATCGACGGTGTGCGTCGCACGGTGACCGAGCTGGACCAGCTCGGTCCGGAGCCTGTCCTCGTCTGCGCACCGTCTCTGCGGCAGGCCGTCCGCCGGCTCGTCGCGCCGCAGGTCAGTGGGCTGCCGGTGCTCTCGTACGACGAGGCCGCGGCGGGAGGCATGGCGACCGATGTGGTCGGCGTCGTCCGCATGACGCGGTCTGCGCTGCCGAGCGCGACGGCGTAAGCGTACGTTCCACTCATTTACGAGTGGAATACAGTATGTTTGCTCGAGTACGGTGCGCACGCGCACAAGCCAGGGAAGGCGGACGACGAGCATGCTGGTACTGACGAGGCGCGCGAACGAGAGCATCGTGATCGGCGACGACATCACGGTGACGATCCTGGCGGTCACCCCCGGCGGAGTGCGGATCGGCATCGATGCCCCGCGCGACACCCGCATCCACCGCGCCGAGATCGTGGTCGCCGTGAGCGACGCCAACCAGGCGGCCGTCGAATCCTCGTCCGACGACGCCGCGGAGACGGCGCTGCGGGGCGCACTGGGCCGGGTGCGTGCGACCTCCTGAGCCACGGTGACCGTGGTGATCCCCGTGTCGTCGTCGGCGACGCCGGGAAGTCGTCGAGAGAGTTACTGCCGGGCGTGTTGTCGCGATAGTCGTCGACATGACGGGCAATCCCGTCAGGAAGAACGCGACTGACGAGGTGACGAACCGTGGCTGCTCACGATCTGAGCATGCAGCTGATGCGCGAGCGCGAGATGCTCGAACTGCTGCTCTTCAAGCTGGACGAGCAGCAGATGCTGCTCGCGACCGGACGGAACCGGTGGATCCGTCACGCCGCGAACGAGATCGAACGCGTGATCGCGGCCATGCCCACCGTCGCCCTCTCGCGCGATGCGCTCGTCGTCACCGTGGCCGACGAATGGGGAGTGCCCGAGGCCACCTCGCTCCGCGAACTGATCGACGCCGCGCCGACCGACGCCTGGCGTGAGGTGCTCTCCGGGCACCTCACCACGATGATCGCGCTGGCGGACGAGATCCAGCAGATGAAGCAGATCAACGAGCAGCGACTGCGGACGGCGATCCGCGTGACGCAGGAGACCATCGCCGGCCTCGGCGAGCCGACCGGGGAATACGACCCGACAGGGGGTGTCGTCCGCGATGCGGACGCGCGTCTCCTCGACACACGGATGTGAGGTGACCATGTCGTCTTTCGCAGGACTCCGCCTGGCCGAATCCGCACTCACCGCGGCGCGCGCGGGCATGACCGTCACCGGTCAGAACATCGCCAACCAGACCACCACGGGGTACACGCGGCAGCGCGTCGATCAGGCCCCCGTGTCTGCTCCGGGGCTCTCCGGGCTGTGGAAGACCGGATTCGGCGCCGGAGCGGGTGTCGCCGTCACGGGCGTCGCCCGACTCGGAGACAACGTCCTCGACGCCCGCGTCCGAGACGCGCTCGCGACCTCCGGCTTCTGGTCGGCGCGGGCGAGTGCCGCCGGCCAGGCCGAGAACACGATGGCCGAGCCCACGAAAGACGGCCTCGCCGCGAATCTTAACCGGTTCTGGGCAGGCTGGTCCGACCTCGCCAACACGCCGGATCAGGCCGCGGCCCAGGTCGTGCTCACCGATGCGCAGGTCCTGATCGGTCAGATCGCGGCGGGCTACCAGACGATCGCCGGGCAGTGGACGGACCTGCGCGGTCAGGTCGACCGCGACATCGCCGATGTCAACTCGGCAGCCGGTCAGGTCGCCGCGCTCAACGGCCAGATCCGTGATGCGCTCAACGCCGGGCGCAACGCCAACGAGCTCATCGATCAGCGCAACGTCCTCGCACAGCAGATCTCGACGGCGATCGGGGCGACCGGCGTCGTCGAGGTCGACGGCACCCTGACGATGCGGGTCGACGGCAACGCCCTCGTCTCCGGTGACGCCAGCCGCGCGCTGGTCACCAGCGGACCGCGCGAGATCGCGGATGCGGGTCGCATCGTCGTCGCCTGGGCCGACCGCCCCGGCGTCGCCGTGCCCATCACCGGCGGAGTGATCGGCGGCACGATCAGCGCCCTCGCTCCGGCCGCCGACGGCGGATCGCTCGCAGCGGTCGCGGCGGCGTACAACCAGACGGCCACCGCCCTCGCCACGGCTGTGAACGACGTCCACCGCAGCGGCGTCACCTCCTCGGGTGCTGCCGGCGGCGACTTCTTCGCGCTCGATGCCGCGGGGCCGGCCGCGCTCGGTCTGCGGGTCATCCCGACCGGGCTCGACGACCTCGCGCTCGCGGCTCCGGGTGCCGGGGCGAAGGACACCACGATCGCGGATCGCATCAGCGCCCTGGGCGCGTCCGCGACGGGACCGAGCAAGACCTGGACGAGCTTCGTGACCGGGTTCGCCGTCACCGTGGCCGGTGATCTGCAGCGCGCCGACATCGCCGACATGGGCGCGGTCGCCGCCGTCACCGCCCAGCAGTCCCACGCATCGGTCGACGGCGATGAGGAGACCGTCAACCTGCTCACCTATCAGACGGCGTACCAGGCGGCGGCGCGTGTGCTCACCGCGATGGACGAAGCGCTCGACCTGCTGATCAATCGCACCGGCCTCGTCGGCCGCTGACCTCGGGAGACATCATGATCGGTCGCATCACGAGCACCACCATGACGCAGCAGTCGCTGCGGACCCTGCAGACCAATCTCGCCGATCGCGAGCGGCTGCAGAACCAGGCGGCGTCGCAGCGTGCCTTCCGCTCACCGAGCGAGGACCCTGCGGCCGCGGCGACGACCATCGGCGTGCACGGCGAGCAGTCCCGCGTCGCGCAGTTCGCACGCAACCTCAACGACGGCATGGCCTGGGTCACGACGGTCGACACCGCGCTGGGCGCCAGCACCGACCTCCTCAACCGCGCTCGCGACCTCGTCGCGCAGGGTGCGAACTCGGGTGCCCTGAGCCCGACCGCGCGCGAATCCATCGCGCAGGAGCTCGAGACCATCAGCAAGGAGCTGCTCTCGCAGGCGAACACCACGCTGCTCGGCCGCAACGTCTTCGCCGGCACGAGTGACGCGGGTGCCGCGTTCGATCCGGCGACCTTCGCGTTCAACGGCGCGCCGGGAGAAGGCGTGCAGCGCCGCATCAGCGACAACGAGACGGTGCGTGTGGACTACGACGGTGCGCAGGCCTTCGGCCAGGGAGCGAACAGCGCCTTCGCGCTTCTGAACGACATCGCCGCCGAGCTGCGCGGGGGTGCGGACATCGGTGCACGGCTCAACGACGTCGATGCGCGTCTGAAGGACGTGGTCTCGGCACGCGGCGCCACGGGGGCACGTCAGGTGCAGCTCGAGCGCGCGACGGCCCAGAACCTGTCGGTCTCGATCGACCTCGAGGCGCGGCGCACCGAGGTCGAGAACGTCGACACCCTCGAAGTGCTCGTGAACCTCGAGTCCGCCGAGCTCGTCTTCCAGTCCGCCCTGCAGGTGACGGCACGGTCGCTGCAGACCAACCTCATGGAGTTCCTGCGATGACCGCCCCCCACCCGTCGGCGGCTGCGGCCGCGACCGAGGCCCCGCGCACCGACGTCGAGTTCGTCGCTCCGATGCACGGTCTGAGTCCGTACACGACGTTCCGCCTCGAGCAGATCGAGGGGGCGGACGGGCTCTACGCGCTGCGCGCGACCGACGCCGACGTCCGTCTCTTCCTCCTCGACGCCCACTCGGGTGACGTCGGATACGCCCCGGTCTTCTCCGACGACGTCCGTGCCGAGATCGGAGCCGCCGATGCGAGCGATCTCCTCGTGTTCGTCGTGGCCAACCCGTCGGACGAGGGTGTCTTCCTCAACCTCCGCGCTCCGATCATCGTCCATGCCCAGACGGGACTCGCGGCGCAGGTGATCCTCGACGATCAGTCCTATCCGATCCGCGCCCGTCTCGGCGGCTGATCCGACGAGTCCGACACGACGACGGCCGCGTTGTTGCGCCGTCGCCACGAAGTCACAGGAGAACACGAAGTGGTAGATCTTCGATCCAGGATCCACGGCGCGGGGGCGACGCGGGGAGTCAACATCGTCGTCTTGGCTCACGACGACCATGTGGAGGTGCACGGCGGTGTCATCACCCATCTTCTCGACGCGCGCGTGCACCCTGGCGACCGTCGCGCACCCGGTGAGACCGATCTCGCGCTCGTGCGCGGGGCGACGGACGGGCGCCCAGCGAACTCGGCCCCCTACTCGGCCGGGCAGTTCGCGGCGATCGAGCGCGCCGCCGGCGACAACGTCAGCGACCTGGTCGATTCCGGCGGAGTCGTCGTCGGCCGTGCCTACGGCATCCGGGCCGACCTGCTGATCGACGACGGCGCCGTGGTCGTCAACACGAAGACGCTGCGGCGGAGCGAGCTGTCGGTGCACCCCGACGCGCACGGACGGAGCATTCTCGATCAGATCGACGGCTCGGTCCGGCTCGCGAGGAGGATGCGCGCAGCGGTGCGAGCGGCTGCGCGTGAGGAACCTGCGCTGGCGCAGTAGCGCGGCGGAGAAGACCTTCGAAGATCAGGGGATCTCGAAGTTCACTGCGTATATCAAGGAAGAGGGTCTACCCTCGAAGAGCACAGGCTGGGGTACTGGCACATCCCGGGGTCGTCGACGGAGATTTCGATGTCGTCGCGCCGCGGGCGCCGCTGGTAGGGGTACAGCGCAAGACGCTCGGTGACGAGCGAAACCATTGGGACGGTAAGCAGATGAGCACTTCAAGGACGCTCGAGGCCAACCGCGTGAGCAAGCGTGAGTTCGTGCAGAGATTCGCACGACGGGGTGGGATCTCCGTTCATGCCGCGCAGACCGCGTACAACGCGATGATCGACGAGCTGCTCGACCTGGTCAGCCAGGGCAACACGGTGACACTCACCAACTTCGGCAAGTTCTATCCGCAGACGCACAAGGGACACCGCGTGCAGTTCGCCAAGAACGAGGACTCGGCCGAGGTCACCGACTACACGGTGCTCAAGTTCTCGGCGACGCGCGAGGTGAACCGTCGGGTCAAGGTGAACGACTGAACATCGTTATCTGAACGTAAACGAGAATCCCCGGTGGTTTCGGCCATCGGGGATCTTTCGTGCCCTCGGCGGCTCTAGCATGGAGACGAACGGACGTCTGGTCGCTGGGGTGTGGCCGCACTGTGAGTCGCTGGGGAGGACTTGCGCTGACAGTGGAAAGGGCGGTGTGCAATGAATCAGCGCACACGCAACCAGCTCGTCGTCGATCACCTGCACATCGTGGGGTCGGCGACCGCCGATGTGGCATCCCGGCTCACTCATGTCTCCCGCGACGACCTGGCCTCTGCAGGCTCGCTCGCCCTGATCCGCGCGGCCGACAGCTTCGACCCGACCCTGGGGGTCCCGTTCGGGGCCTATGCGACACGTCGCGTCAGATGGGCGCTCAGGGACGAGCTGCGCGCGATGGACTGGGCTCCGCGCGACATCCGCGCTCGCGCGCGTCAGACGACGCGGGTGCGCGAGACCCTCGGTGCCTCCCTCGGTCGCACTCCGCTCGCGTCGGAGATCGCGGCCGCCATGGGCATCGAGCCGAGCGAGGTGCGCGAGAGCCTCGCCGACGCTGAGCTCCTGACCATCACGAGCCTCGATGCGGGCGAGGCGAATCAGGTCGTCTGGCCGGGGTTCCTTCCGGACGAGCTGGCGATCTCCGCCGAGCGCGACGACCTGCTGCACCGCGCCGTCGACGCGCTGCCCGAACGGCGGCGGTACATCGTGCGCGCGATCTACTTCGAGGACCGTACGGTGGGCGAACTCGCCGAGGAGCTCGGGGTCTCGCATGCCGCGATCTCGCAACAGCGTGCCGAAGGCGTGCGGATGCTCCGCGACGCCCTCGAGCGTCACTATGCCGACGACCGGCGCAGTCCCGCGCCGCCCGCATCGCGTTCCGCGGGCCCGACCCTCGACGCGTATCTGTCGCGGATCGCCGCCGGCGGGCGGAGCCTCACGCGAGCACTGGTGCCTCAGCCCCTCGGCGTGTGACCGCCGCCCCGATCACAGTCCGAAGCCGTATGTCGCCTGCCCGACCAATGTGAGAGCGACCGAGGTGGGGTAGATCTCGGGTTCCTCGTCTTCATCGTCGAGGATGTCGAGTCGTGTGATCGGCACGAAGATTCCGCCGTCGGGCTCGAAGATCAGGTCCTTCGGGGTGAAGGACACGAAGATCGAGCGCGTCGCATTGCGCAGCTCGAACGTGCGGCCCACGTCTCCGCGTTCGAACAGGTTCATCTCGACCTCGTCGGACCAGACCTTGCCGTCGGGGAAGCGCGCCTCGATGCGATACGTGCTGGGTTCGATCGACTTGATGTTCAGATCCTCCACGACCTCCGCGAACAGCGAGTCCGGCTGTTGGAGCTCGAACGCGATGGCGCGCAGATGGTCGTAGTTCAGCCGTGCTCGACGCGAGAAGAGAGCGACGTTCTCGATCTCGTCGGGGTGTGCGTTCGGCGCCTGGTCGATGAGGTACTGCCGGACCTCGTCGGGCCCGGGGTACTCGAACCGCATGTGGTAGTGGAACCGGCCTGGCCGGTTCACCAGGTACGTGCTCACATCTGCCACGTCGTTGACCGTCAGACAGTAGATGCGCTTCACCGCCGAGAGGCCGTCGAACAGCGACAGGAACTGGTTCTGGCGGTTCCCGCCGTCTGCCGTGCCGCGGCGACCGGTGGGGAAGATCTTCTCGAACTCGTCGAAGACGATCAGGCACTCGTCGAGGCTGTCGAGGAACTCGACGATGCCGTCGTGGTCCTCGGTCACCACCACCACAGGCAGCCGCTGCTCGCGGGCGGCCTCGGCGACCATGCGCAGGAACAGGGACTTGCCGATGCCCTTGTCGCCCGAGAGCATCACGCCGAGGCTGCGCTCCGCGAGTGCGTAGGAGCGGAAGATCTTCGCGACCTTGCGGTCGCGGCCGCCGTAGACGCGCTCGTCACCGACGGTGAGATCGTCGATCTTGATGAGGCTGAACCCCTCTTTCGAGGAGAAGTGGACCCGATAGGTTCCGAGCGGGAACATCTGATGCGTGCGGACGGCATCGTCGTACACGCGAACGTGTCCACCCGTCTCGATGTAAGTGCTTGTCACAGGTCCTCCGACTGTCTCGTTCCTCTCCCCACAATGACTATCGGCAGGATCCGGCGCTCCGTAAGGCGGATCGCGAAGAAAATTCTGCGCCTGTGACAAACCGCTCGCCGGCAGTATCCTGAGCCGACAGCGGCGTGGGACCGCTCGAGTCGGGGGACTGGTCATGAGTGAGCGCATGCCTGCAGAGGTGCCGGTCGACGGCGCCATCGAGATGGTCGTCGAGGCCGCCCCGCAGGGCCTGCTGCGGTACACACTCGACCCCGAGGGGCCGCAGCGGTTCTGGAACGAGACGCTGCTCGCCCACGACGACTCGGTGATCGGGGCCGCGACCTCTCCCGAGCAGACGGCCGAGTTGCTGGTGCGCGGCAGCATCGCGTGCATCGCCCGCGAGATCCCGAGCCTCGTCGTCGGCGGGCTCACGATGCGCCCGGAGATGGGCCCCCACAGCAACGCGCAGATCGTCGCGGCGGGAGCCGCCTCGTTCAAGACCTCCGAGTGGGAGGCCGTCCGGCGGCGGATGCTGCGCCGCTGAGGCACCTGTCGGACGAGGGCCGGTCAGGCCTCGGTCAGATACGCGTCGACGATCAGCGGCCCGCGGATGTCGCGGAGCATGGCGAGGATCCGTTCGATGCCCTGCGCCGACACCGACGACATCTGCAGGTCGTACGGACCGAGGGGTTCCAGCCGCCCGGTGCGTATGCGCACGACCTCCCAGCCCGCGGAACGCAGGTGCCGGTCTTTGCGCAGATCGGAGTCCTGGCGTCTCCCG
This sequence comes from Microbacterium sp. C5A9, assembly GCF_022627955.1. GTDB lineage: Bacteria > Actinomycetota > Actinomycetes > Actinomycetales > Microbacteriaceae > Microbacterium. The sequence goes on along the minus strand of NZ_JABXGD010000002.1, from coordinate 677,738 downwards.
ACGTGCTCGAGTCCGTGTCGCCCGACCGTGTCGTACTCGATCGCGACGCGCAGCTCGGGCAACACGATGTCGGGCCAGACCTCGGTGTGACGGAAGAACGGACGTGCGATCTTGACGGCGTTGACCTCGGAGGAGACGAGGATGCGTGCGCCGAGCATCTGCCGCAGTCGACCCTCTGCGGCCGATGCCGGTGCGGGAGCGCACGCGCTGCGGAACGCCTCGCCCGTGCGCAGCGGGGGAGTCTTGGTGCACAGCGGGGAGGCCGGCGGCTTCGGTCGCCGCGGGATCGCCCTGGCCCCGCCGAGGATCACGGGCTGCGGGCGGGCCAGCGAGGAGCAGTCGGGACACCACGCCGACTGGCGGCGCACACGCCCGGGGCGCTCGCGCTGCTCGGTCGGCGTCGCAGCGAATCGGTGTCCGACACGGCACTCCCAGCACAGCAGCACATCGGCGGCGAGAGGCACCTGCGACAGTGCGATCCCGTCGTTCAGCTCGGGGTGGTACTGCCGGATGAGCTCGGGGTACGCCGCCCACGCCGCGCGGTAGGTGCCCCGCTCGTACGGCACTTCTCGCCCCTTGGAGAACTGGCGTCTCGCCCACCAGGCCTGAACGGATTCGGTCACGCGCACGACGGTACCGACGGGCTCCGACATCCGCTCTCCGATCTCGCCGATGGTCAGCCGGCCCGTGCCGCACCGGCGCGTGACAGACTCGACACGGGCGAAGCCCCCAGAAGGCAGGAGCGGCCATGGCACAGCGGATCGTCATCAGCGGAGCATCCGGACTCATCGGCACGGCGCTGACGGCGTCACTGCGCGAGGACGCGGTCGACGTCACCACGCTCGTGCGCCGTCCGCCGCGCCGCGCGGGGGAGGTGCAGTGGGCACCGGGAGAACACGAGCTCGACCCGCAGGTCCTCGCCGGCGCGACCGCGGTCGTCGCACTCGGCGGTGCGAGCGTCGGTCGCCTGCCGTGGACACCCCGCTATCGACGCGAGCTGGTGCGGTCGCGATTGACGACCACGCGCACGATCGCGACCGCCGTGCGAGCCCTGGGCGACGATGCGCCGGCCCTCGTGTCGGCCTCCGCCGTCGGCTATTACGGATCCGCGCCGGGCGCCACGCTGACCGAGGCCTCGCCCGCGGGCGACACGTTCCTCGCCGAGCTCTGCGTGCGGTGGGAGGACGAAGCCGAGCGGGCGGGCGACCGTGCGCGGGTGGCACTGCTGCGCACCGCGCCGATCATCCACAGGCGCGGCGTCCTGAAGCCGCTCATCCAGCTCACGCGCTTCGGCGTCGCGGGTCCTATCGGACCGGGGACGCAGATGTGGCCGTGGATCTCGCTCGACGACGAGGTGCGCGCGATCCGACACATCATCGACGAGCAGTGCGTCGGACCGGTCAATCTCACCGGCCCGACGCCGGCCTCCGCGAACGAGATCGGCCGCGCGCTGGCCCGGCGGATGCGTCGACCGTTCTGGGTCCCGGCGCCGGCTTTCGCGCTGCGTCTCGGGCTCAGCGCGGCGGCGGCCGACTCGCTGCTCCTGTCCGACGCCGACGTCCGCCCCGCGGTGCTCGAGGCCTCGGGCTTCACGTTCCGTCACCGGACCGCCGAGTCCGCGGTCGACGCCGCTCTCTGAGGGCGACGCCGACCACGACCGTCGAGTCAGCGGGCGTGCGGGTCGACGCGATTGAGCGTCGCGACCACCTGGGCGTAGTCGCCGCGGGCTTCGCCGTAGCGCAGGAACTTCACGCTCTCCACCTGGATCTCGGTCGCGTCGGGCTGCGCGTCGATGAGGCCGAGCACCTCTGACACGAACTCGTCGAGCGGCATGGCCGTCTCGTTCGTCTCATGGCCCGGCATGAGAGACGTGCGCACGGCCGGCGGCTCGAGCTCGACGACCTTCACGGAGGACCCGTCGAGCTGCAGCCGCAGCGATTCGCTCAGCATGTGGATCGCCGCTTTCGTGGCGTTGTAGGTGGGCGTCACTCGCAGGGGCGCGAACGCGAGCCCCGACGACACCGTCATGATCGTCGCGTCGGGCATCGATCGGAGGTGATCCATGAACGCGGCGATCAGCCTGATCGGCCCGAGCAGATTGGTCGTCACCGTGGCCTCAGCCGTCTCGAGCATGCTCTCGGGGTGGGTCCAGTCCTCGGCCCGCATGATCCCCGCCATCGTGATCAGCACGTTCAGGTCGGGGTGCGCGTCCAGCACAGTGCGCGCGGCGGAGCGGATGCTCTCGGCGTCCGTCGTGTCGATCTCGACGGTGCGGATGCCGGGGTTCTCGGTCGCGATGCGTGCGAGGAGCCCGGTGCGCCGACCTCCGACGATCACCGTGTTGCCGCTCTCGGTGAGGCGCTGTGCGAGGGCGAGTCCGATGCCGCTCGTCGCACCGGGGATGAAGATGGTGTTTCCGCTGATGTTCATGGTTCCACCCTCGGCGGATGCGTCGGACCGCTCCAGAGACGGGTGATCCAGGGATCGGCGGTCCCTGGATGGGGCGGCGGCGGGCGCGGGATACTTCTGTGATGGACAGAGATGCGCTGGCGGAGTTCCTCGTGCGGCGGCGGCAGCAGCTGCAGCCCGGTGACCTGGGGCTGAGTGCAGGCGCCCGTCGGAGGACGCCGGGTCTGCGACGCGAAGAGGTCGCTCAGCTCGCGGCGATGTCCACCGACTACTACTCTCGGCTCGAGCAGCGGCGCGGACCGCAGCCCAGCGTGCAGATCGTCGCCTCCCTCGCGCGAGCGCTGAGGCTCACCCCGGACGAGCGCGACTACCTGCACCGCGTGAGCGGGCACAGCGCGCCGGATCGCACCCTGTTCACCGACTACGTGCATCCGGGGATGCTCCGCGTGCTCGACCGCCTCGACGACACTCCGGCGTTCGTGGTGTCGGTCCTCGACGAGGTGCTCGTGCAGAACGATGCTGCTCGGGCGCTGCTGGGCGATGCGAGCGCGCTGGAGGGACTGGATCGCAGCGGCATCTATCGCTGGTTCGCGTATCCCGATGATGAGCGTCGACGCTATCCCGCCGCCGCGCACGCACGGCACAGCCGAGTGCACGTGGCCTCGCTGAGGGCCGCGTACGGAGCGCTGGGCGACGGCTCGAGGGCGGGCGAGATCGTCCGGGAGCTGACCGCCCGCAGCGCGGAGTTCGCCGAGCTCTGGGCCGTGCACGAGGTGCGTCGACGCTTCGAGCTGCACAAGGTGCTGATCCACCCTGATCTCGGCGAGATCGAGGTCGACTGCCAGGCGCTCTTCACCGAAGACGAGTCGCAGGCGCTCGTGGTGCTCACCGCGGCGCCCGGCAGCGAAGCGGCGAGCAAGCTCGAGCTGCTCAGGGTGCTCGGTACGCAGCGGGTCTGACCGGCACCCAGCACGACACCCGGGAGCGGTAGTCGGCGTACTCCGCGCCGAAGCGCTCCGCGAGGTCGGCCTCCTCGAGCGGGCGCACCACCGCGTTCCAGATCACCGAGCCGCACAGGGCGTAGGCGACGACCATCCACGAGCCGAGGATCAGCCCCACCGCGACCCCCTGGGCGATACCGGCCACGGCCATCGGGTTGCGCACGAGACGGTAGGGCCCGGCGACCACGAGACGACGCGCCATCTGCGACGGCAGAGGCGTGCCGTCGCCGTCGACCGACATCGACACGGCCGACCACACGCCCAGAGCCGTCGCGGCGGCGAGCACGACGCCGCCGGTGGCGCGCACGGGGAGGGGGACGTCGACGCTCAGCATCCAGCGTGATTCGAGGAAAGAGATCGCGAGGGGGAGCACCACGAGGAACATCCCCCAGAAGAGCAGCGTCTGCAGACCGGTGCGCGCGAGGATCCGGTTCGTTCCGACGGTCGCCGCCGTGCGGAACGCGAAGGGACCGGTCACGACCCACTCCACCGGTGCGCGCCCGACCGCCATGACGATCCCCGCGCCGAGGCTCGCCGCGCCCGCCAGCACCATCAGCAGCGCGCCCCATCCGGCATCCGTCGTCACCGTCGCGTAGACGGCCATCCCGCCCGCGACCAGCAGCGTCCAGGGCACGACGATCCACAGCGCGCGGCGCACGCCCGCCGCGACCAGTGCCGACCCGATCACGAACAGTGGGATGTCGGCGGCGGCGACGAGTGCGACCGGCAGCTCGCCGAGAGTCGCGGCCCGCACCGCGTCCGACACGAACACCGACGTCCACCACAGAGCGCCGGCCAGCGCCTGGACGCCGAAGTACACCCGTGCCGTCCGTGGGGTGATGCGGATCCCGGCGACGACGAGCATCCCGTCAGTCTAGGAGCGCGTCACTCCAGGAGCGATCGCGGCGACGACCGAGGGTCGACGGACGCGTGCTGCGGCCCGTGGCTCAGGACTCCTCGTGGGTCGCGGGGTCGCCGTCGAACAGTCGTCCGTCGGCGCGGCCGAGCGCCGTGATCGCCTCGACCTCTGCGGTGTCGAGGGCGACCGTCGCCGCGGCGAGGTTCGACTGCTGGTGTTCGAGAGACGACGCCTTCGGGATCGCGACGGTCTCGCGCGCCACATGCCATGCCAGCACGGTCTGCGCCGGCGAGATGCCATGAGCCGCGGCGATCTCGGCGATGACGCGCTCCTCGATCAGCTCCTTCGCGCGGCCGAGCGGGCTCCATGCCTCGGTGAGGATGCCGTGCTCCCGGTGGTAGGCGAGCTGCTCGTCCTGGGGGAAGTACGGATGCACCTCGATCTGGTTGACGACGGGGCGTACGCCGGTCTCGCGTTCGATGCGCTCGAGGTGCTCGGGCAGGAAGTTCGAGACGCCGATCTGGCGGACGATGCCGCGCTGCTGCGCGTCGACCAGCGACTCCCACGCCTGCACGTACTCGTCCTGCGAGGGGTTCGGCCAGTGGATGAGGTGCAGATCGGTCGCGTCGAGTCCGAGTCGTGAGCGGCTCTCCTCGATGCTGGCCGGCGCCTTCGCCCGTGCATGGTGGCGACCGGGGAGCTTCGTGGTCACGATCAACTCGGAGCGGTCGATCCCCGCCGCTCTCACGCCGCGGCCGACGGAGCCTTCGTTCTCGTAGTTGAACGCGGAGTCGATGAGGCGGTAGCCGGCGCCGATCGCCGTCGCCACGGCATCCGCGCCCGCGTCGCCGTTCAGTGCGTAGGTTCCGAGCCCCAGCGCGGGAAGGGAGAATCCGTTGTGGGCCGTGAAGTGAGGAAGAGCCGTCATGGCGCCAGCGTACGCTGGGGGCATGACGGGAGCGCAGAACACGGCGTCCGATGACGGGATGCGCGACGAGTCGTCCCGCTGCCCGTGCGGATCGGGTGACGTGCTCGGTGCCTGCTGCGGTCCGCTTCTCGACGGGGCACCGGCGCCGACCGCCGAACGGCTGATGCGCTCGCGCTACACCGCCTTCGCGCTGCGCGACGCGGATCATCTGCGGGCGAGCTGGCACGCGTCGACGCGCCCGACCGACATCGATCTCGACGACGATCTGCACTGGCGCCGTCTGGTGATCGTCGACCGCGTCGCCGGTGGCCCGTTCGACCGCGACGGCGTGGTCGAGTTCGAGGCCTTCTGGCGGCTGGGCGGCGAGCGCGGATCGTTGCGGGAGCGCAGCCGCTTCGTCCGAGACGACCGTCGGTGGTTCTACGTCGACGGCGAGATCGGGTGATGGGCCCGACCTCGCAACGGGTAGATTTGAGAGCGTGAACGCCAGCTCCGAACACCAGCGCATCCTGCTCGACGTCGCCGACCTGGACCGGCGCATCGCGCAGGCCGAGCGGGCGCGGACCAAGCCGACTCAGGCGGCTCGCATCGCCGAGCTCGTCGCCATCCGCCAGGAGCAGCTGCGTGAGCTCACCACGCTCACCGGCACCCGAGACGACGCGCGCACCGAGCTGAAGCGCCTGGAGTCCGACGTGACTCTCGTCGAGCAGCGCCGTACGCGTGATTCCGAACGCCTCGCCGCGGCGACGAACGCCAAAGAGGCGCAGGCCCTCGAGCACGAGCTCGCCAGCCTCGCCAGGCGCCAGAGCGACCTCGAGGACATCGAGCTGGCCGTGATGGCACGGGTCGAAGACGCCGACGCTGCGGTGGCGGCGCAGCAGGCGCTGCTCGACATCACGACATCCGAAGGCAGCGCCCTCACCGCGCAGGCCAAGGCCGACGTCGCGGCGGCGACCGAGCTCGGCGCGCAGCTCGCGCGCGACCGTCAGGCGGTCACCGAGTCGCTCCCCGCCCCGCTCCTGGCCGAGTACACGCGTCGCGCGGCCAACAGCGCCGGTGCGGCGCTCCTCACGCGCGGCACCTGTGAAGGCTGCCGCATGCTGCTCCCGGGAACGGACCTCAACGACATCCGCCGCGCGGCTGACGACGCGGTCGTCTCCTGCCCCGAGTGTGGCTGCATCCTGGTGCGCACCGAGGAATCGGGACTGTGATCCTCGCGCCGCGCGCGCGGGGGCGGTGACGCAGCGGCCGTCGGCCGAACGTCGTGTCATGCTGCTCGCGGTCGGGCGAGACGGCTACACCGCGATCGAGCTCGATCAGGACGACTCCGAGCGGAGCAGGGTCGATCTCCCCGCGGCCGAGATGCCCGACTGGGTCGCGGCCCAGGAGCGCGCGAATCCGCCCCGCTGGGTGATCCGCAGCGCGCGCGAGATCTATCCCGTGCTCCTCGAGCGGCGAGTCCTCCTCGGCCGCTCGCACGACCTGCTGCTGTGCCATGCCATCCTCCGCGACACCGACAAGGTCGCCCGGCCGCTGGCCCCCTCGTCGTCGTGGGTGCGGAGGGACCCCGTCGACGACACGCCGACCCTGTTCGACGTCGTCGATCAGGGCGATGCCGACGATCCCGTCGCCGAGGCGCTCGACCAGTACCGGGAGCAGCGCCGCGTTCTGAGAGACGGCAAGGACGGACGTCTCACCCTGCTCGCCGCCGCGGAATCGGCGGGCGGACTCATCGCCGAGGAGATGCGGGCCGCCGGCCTGCCCTGGAACGAGAGGGTGCACGACGAGATCCTCACCGAGATCCTCGGCACACGCCCCATCGCCGGCGGTATCCCGAGCCGGATGGTCGCCGAGGGGGATCGCATCCGATCGATCCTGAGCGACCCCACGCTGAACCTCGAGAGTCAGCCCAAGCTCCTCCGCGCGCTCCACCGGGTGGGAGTGCAGGTCGAGTCGACCGGCCGATGGGAGCTCGCGCAGCACAGCCATCCCGTCGTCCCGCCCCTCCTGGCCTACAAGAAGCTTTCACGGCTGCTGAGCGCGAACGGGTGGGCCTGGCTCGCCGAGTGGGTGCGCGAGGGGCGCTTCCGGCCCGTCTACATCCCCGGCGGAGTCGTCACCGGACGCTGGGCCTCGGCGGGCGGAGGGGCGCTGCAGCTGCCCCGCACTCTGCGCGCAGCGGTGCGCGCCGATGAGGGGTGGACTCTCGTGGTGGCCGACGTCGCGCAGCTCGAACCGCGGATGCTCGCGGCGATGGCCGGCGATCGGGCGATGGCCCGGGCGGCGCAGGGCACCGATCTCTACGCCGGCGTCGTCGAATCCGGCGCGGTCGCCACGCGGGAAGAGGCGAAGTACGCCGTGCTCGGAGCGATGTACGGTGCCACGACGGGCGACAGCGGCCGACTCGTCCCGCGGCTGCGCAAGGTCTATCCGCGGGCGATGGCCCACGTCGACAAGGCGGCCCGCATCGGCGAGGACGGCGGCATCGTGTCGACGTGGCTTGGTCGATCGTCGCCGCGGCCCTCGGAGGAGTGGGAGGGGATGCAGGCGCGCGCCACCGGAGCCGACGCGGATCCGGCCGAGGTCGCGATCGCACGCCGACGCGCGCGGGACTGGGGCCGGTTCACCCGCAACTTCGTGGTGCAGGGGACCGCAGCGGAGTGGTCGCTGATCTGGCTCGCCGAGATCAGGCATCGTCTGCAGCGTCTTCCCGAGGCCGAGCGGCCCGCACCGGCATCCGCGGCGTTCGCCACCAGGGCGCACCTGGCCTTCTTCCTGCACGACGAGGTCATCCTCCACGTCCCGGCGGAGCAGGCCGAAGCGGCGGCGGAGGCGGTGCGTGAGGCAGCGGCCGTGGCGACACGGCGGCTGTTCGGCGACTTCCCGATCGACGTGCCCCTCGACCTGCGCATCGCGGAGTCCGCAGAGAAGTGACGCCCGCGTAGACTGGGACTGCGAATGGGTCGACTGGACGGTCGCGTGGCGGGCAACCGCACCGAGGAACGTCCGGGCTCCTCAGGGCAGGACGGTGGGTAACGCCCACCCGGAGTGATCCGCGAGACAGTGCCACAGAGAGCAGACCGCCCCGCAAGGGGTAAGGGTGAAAGGGTGGTGTAAGAGACCACCGGGGGCCGTGGTGACACGGCCCGCCAGGTAAACCTCGTCCGGAGCAAGGTCAGACAGAGGATGATGACGCGGCTCGCCGAGTCCTCGGGTAGACCGCTAGAGTGCCACGGCAACGTGTCGCCGAGAGAGATGGCCGTCGAAGGGGCGAAGAACCCCGGAACAGAACCCGGCGTACAGGTCGGCCCATTCGCCTCAGACACGAGAGAAGGCCCCGCTGACTCAGCGGGGCCTTCTCTCGTGAGGGTTCGTGCCGGTGGGTCAGTCGCCGGCGAGCGACGCCGCGCCGATGATGCCGGAGTTGTTGCGGTGGATCGCGGGGACGATCGGGGTCTTGAGGTCGAGCAGAGGCAGGAAGTCTCCGGCGTTCTTCGAGACGCCGCCGCCGACGACGAACAGGTCGGGGCTGAAGAGGAACTCGATGTGCGAGTAGAACTTCTGCAGACGCTCGGCCCACTCGGCCCACGAGAGTCCTTCTCGTTCCCGTGCCGAGGTCGCCGCGTACGTCTCGACCGATTCGTACTCGCCGAAGTTGAGGTGTCCGAGCTCGGTGTTCGGCAGCAGGACGCCGTCGTTCAGGAACGCGGAGCCGATGCCGGTGCCGAGGGTGGTGAGCAGCGTGAAGCCGCGCACATCGCGCGCCGCGCCGTGACGGGCCTCGGCGACTCCGGCGGCATCCGCGTCGTTCACGAAGACGATGTTGCGACCCAGGCCGTCGCGGAAGAACCGCTCGGCGTCGAAGTCGATCCACTCCTTCGAGACGTTGGCGGCCGAGAGGGTCTTGCCGCGCTTGACGATCGCGGGGAACGCGACGCCGAGGGGAAGAGTCGAATCGTGCACGTCGAGCGTCTTGAGAACCGTCTGGACGGCCTGCAGCACATCCTGCGGAGACGCGCCCTCAGGAGTGGGGACGCGCACCCTGTCCGATGCCATGGTCCCGTGCTCGAGGTCGACGATGCCTGCCTTGATACCCGTGCCGCCGATGTCGACGCCGATCGCTTTTGCCATGATCGATAGCTTAGCCAGGTGCTCCGCGCCAGTAGGATCGATGACACCACGTGATGAAGGGGATCTGCCATGTCGAACGGCGATGAGAAGTACTGGTACAACCTGGAGACCGGTCAGGTGGAGTTCGGCATGATCTCCGCATCCGCCGATCGTGTGGGCCCCTTCGACACGGAGGCCGAGGCATCCCGGGCCCCCGAGAAGCTGAAGGAGCGCTCCCGTGCCTGGGCCGATGAGGAGGCCGCCGAGAGCGGCTGGGACTCCGGAATCGGCAAGGGCGCAGAATGACGATGGACAAGCAGAGGGATTTCGTCCTCCGGACGATCGAGGAGCGCGGCGTCAAGTTCGTGCGTCTGTGGTTCACCGATGTCATCGGCACGCTCAAGTCGGTGGCGATCGCGCCCGCCGAGGTCGAGGGTGCTTTCGCCGAGGGAATCGGCTTCGACGGCTCGGCCATCGAGGGCCTCACGCGCAGCTACGAGTCCGACCTGCTCGCGCAGCCCGACCCCACCACGTTCCAGACTCTTCCCTGGCGCGGCGAGATCGACCCGACCGCACGCATGTTCTGCGACATCACGACGCCCGACGGTCGCCCCGCCGTGTCCGATCCCCGGCACGTGCTCAAGCGCACGCTCGCGAAGGCCGCCGACGCGGGGTTCACGTTCTACACGCATCCCGAGATCGAGTTCTATCTGCTGAAGTCGTCGTCGTTCGGTCCCGAAGGGCCCGTCCCGGTCGACTCCGCGGGCTACTTCGACAACGTGCCGGGCGGCACAGCGCACGACTTCCGCCGCCGATCGGTGCGGATGCTCGAAGACCTCGGCATCTCGGTCGAGTTCAGCCACCACGAGGGCGGCCCCGGTCAGAACGAGATCGACCTGCGCTACGCCGATGCGCTCACGATGGCCGACAACGTCATGACCTTCCGCACCGTCATCAAAGAGGTCGCGATCGAGCAGGGCGTGTACGCCACGTTCATGCCGAAGCCGCTCAGCGGTCACCCCGGCAGCGGCATGCACACGCACATGTCGCTCTTCGAGGGCGAGCGCAATGCGTTCTACGAAGAGGGCGCCAAGTACCAGCTCTCGAAGACGGGCCGGCATTTCATCGCCGGTCTGCTGCGTCATGCCAACGAGATCTCCGCGGTCACGAACCAGTTCGTGAACTCCTACAAGCGACTGTGGGGCGGAGACGAGGCGCCGAGCTTCGTGACGTGGGGGCACAACAACCGGTCCGCCCTCGTCCGCGTGCCGATGTACAAGCCGAACAAGGGCGGTTCCTCGCGTGTCGAGTACCGCGCTCTCGACTCGGCGGCCAACCCCTACCTCGCGTACGCGCTCATGCTCGCGGCGGGTCTGAAGGGCATCGAAGAGGGCTACGAGCTCCCGCCCGAGGCCGAGGACAACGTGTGGTCTCTGAGCGACGCCGAGCGGCGTGCACTCGGATACGCGGCGCTGCCCGCCAGCCTCGATCACGCGCTCGAGTACATGGAGACGTCCGAGCTCGTCGCCGAGACCCTGGGCGAGTCCGTCTTCAACTACGTGCTGCTCAACAAGCGCAAGGAGTGGGAGGCGTACCGCGGCCAGGTCACGCCGCTGGAGCTGAAGAACAACCTCGAGCTGCTCTGACGCGCGCGCATGGCCCGCTCGGACGATTCCGTCTCCCTCTCGGCCCTGGCGCGGCTCGGGTTCGCAGAGCTGAGCGACGCGGCGGCGAACCTCGCTGAGCTGGCTGACCTGCTCGGCGTCGACCGCGCGACACTGCTCGACGGAGCGGTCGCCGCCGATCCCGACGCCGCAGTCGACGGGATGCTGCGCGTCGCACGTCGTGACGCGCAGCCCGTCGCGACGCTGTTCCGTGACGCCGATGCGCGCCGCAGTGCGTGGCGGGTGTTCGGGGCGTCGGGCGGATTCGCCGACTTCTTCCTGAGGCACCCCGCCGAGATCGCCGTGCTCGCCGAGCCGATGCGGGAGCTGCCCTCGGCAGACGAGCTGCGTGGCCGCATGCTCGATGCGATCGGCGCCGACGACGGGTTCGCCGCAGCGGGCGATGATGCGGCGGTGGTCGCGCTCCGCGTGGCGTATCGACGTAATCTGGCTGCCATCGCGGCGTTCGACCTCGCCGCACACAACCCGGTGATGGTGCTGGCCGATGTCGCGGCGGCGCTGGCCGACATCGCCGGCGCAGCGCTCGAGGCGTCGCTCGCGGTCGCCAGGACGCGACTGTCCGACACGGTGCGGCGGGAACAGGTCGCCGCGACGCAGCTCGCCGTGATCGGCATGGGCAAGGCCGGCGCGCGCGAGCTGAACTACGTCAGCGACGTGGACGTCATCTTCGTGGGGGGAACGAGCGACGAGGAGGTCGTCGACGAAGCGCGGGCGATCGACATCGCGACCCGTCTCGCCCGCGAGACCATGCGGGGTCTCAGCGGCATCGAGGTGGAGCCTCCGCTCTGGGAGGTCGATGCCGCGCTGCGCCCCGAGGGCAAGCAGGGGGCGCTCGTGCGTTCGCTCTCGTCGCACCTGGCCTACTACGACCGCTGGGCGAAGAGCTGGGAGTTCCAGGCGCTGCTCAAGGCGCGGCCGCTCGCGGGCGACCCCGGCCTCGGCGCCGAGTACGTCGCCGCCGTGCAGCCGAAGGTGTTCTCCAGCGCCGCCAGGGAGAACTTCGTCGACAGCGTGCAGCGCATGCGCGAGCGCGTCATGGAGTACATCGACCCGGCCGACGCCCCCTATCAGCTCAAACTCGGCTCGGGAGGACTCCGGGACATCGAGTTCACCGTGCAGCTCCTTCAGCTGGTGCACGGGCTCACCGACCCGCGACTGCGCACCCGCGGCACCCTGGAGAGCCTCGATGCGCTCGTCGACGGCGGGTACATCGGCCGAGCCGAGGCGGGCACCTTCGCCGACGACTACTGCATCCTCCGTGTCATGGAGCACCGACTGCAGCTGCGAGAGCTGAGCCGCACGCATCTGATGCCGCGCACCCCGGCCGGCCTGCGGGTGCTCGCCCGCAGCTCGGGCCTCGCCGACTCCGGTGAGGCGATCTGGGCGAGGTGGGAGAGCGTGCGCCGTGAAGTGCGCGACATCCACACCAAGCTGTTCTACCGCCCCCTTCTCAGCGCCGTGGCGTCGCTGCCCGAAGAGGAGCGCACGCTCTCCACCGCGCAGGCGCACGATCGCCTGATGGCCATCGGCTTCCGCGACCCCGCGGGGGCGCTGCGCCATATCGGAGCGCTCACGACCGGGCTCAGCCGCAAAGCCACGATCCAGCGCCATCTCATGCCCGTCATGGTGCGCTGGTTCGCCGACGGCAGCGACCCCGACTATGCGCTGATCGCCTTCCGCCGCATCAGCGAGCGACTCGGTGACACCCCGTGGTTCCTGCGCATGCTGCGTGATTCCTCCGGCGCGGCCGAGAGCCTGACCCGGCTGCTGTCGTCGTCCCGCTACGTCGGCGAGCTCATGGAGTGGATCCCGGAGTCCGTGGCGTGGCTCGACAGCAGCGACCTCCTGCGGCCACGCAGCGGCGCTGCGATCGACGAAGAGGCCCGAGCCATCCAGACGCGTCACGAGACGATCGGCGGCGCTCTGCAGGCCGTACGCGCCCTGCGGCGACGTGAGCTGCTGCGCACCGCCATGGGCGGCGTCCTCGACGTGCTCACGATCGAGGAGATCGCGCGGTCGTTGACCGAGATCACCGAGGCGACCATCCAGGCGGCGCTCCGCGCCGTGCGGCGCGAGATCGTCCCCGACGAAGACGACGCGATGGACTTCGCCGTGATCGCGATGGGCCGCTTCGGAGGTGCGGAACTCGGCTTCGGCTCCGACGCCGACATCCTCTACGTCTACGACGCGAACGGCGTCGACCCGCAGCGCGCGCAGACGCTCGCCACGCGCATCGTCGCGGGGCTCCGCGAGCATCTCACCGATCACCGGGTGCCTCTCGACCTCGATGCGGACCTCCGACCCGAGGGGCGCAACGGACCCGTGGTGCGCACTCTCGACGCGTACGCGGAGTACTACCGACGCTGGTCGCTCTCCTGGGAGGCGCAGGCGCTCCTGCGCGCTCGGGGCGTCGCGGGCAGCGTCAAGCTCATCGCCCGGTTCACGGAGCTGGCCGACAGTATCCGCTATCCCGCGGCGATCGATCTGCAGGGCACCCGCGAGATCAAGCGCATCAAGGCGCGCGTCGAGGGGGAGAGGCTGCCGCAGGGGGTCGATCCCCGGCGCCACCTGAAGCTCGGGCCGGGCACGCTGAGCGATGTGGAATGGCTCGTGCAGCTGCTGCAGCTGCAGCACGCGAACGAGGTGCCCGCGCTGCAGACGACGTCGACCCTCACGGCGCTCGGTGCCGCCGTCGAGGCCGGGCTGGTGCCGTCCGAGTCGGCGGACCTTCTCCGTGACGCGTGGCTGCTGTCGAGTCGTCTCCGCTCCGCGATCACTCTGTACACGGGCAAGACCAGCGACATCCTGCCGACGGATCCTCGTGATCTCGACGCGGTGGGGCGTCTGCTCGGGTATCCCGACCGTGCCGCAAGCGTGCTCGACGACGACTATCTGGGTGTGACGCGGCGTGCCCGCCGCGCGTTCGAGGATCTGTTCTATGGGTGACGGCGCCTCTCGCCGCAGCGAAGGCACGGGCGCGTCGTTTGCCTTTTCGGCGCCCGTCGCTCAGGCTGAGCGCATGACGATCTCGAAGCTCGGTGTGATCTGGAACCCGTCGAAAATCGACGAGGACAAGCTGCGCACCGCCGTGTCCGACACCTTCACCTCGGAAGTGGAGTGGTGGGAGACCAGTGTCGAGGATCCGGGCCGCGGCATGGCCGAGCTGGCCGTCGAAGCGGGCTGCGACGTGGTCGTCGCCGTGGGCGGCGACGGAACGGTCCGCGCGGTCGCCGAGGCCCTCGCCGGCACGGACACCGCGCTGGGCATCGTCCCGCAGGGAACCGGCAACCTCCTGGCCCGCAACCTCGAGGTCCCGCTCAACGACATCCCCGCGGCGCTTCGCCGTGTGCGCGACGGAGAGCCCCGGAAGATCGACGTGGGCTGGGTCGATCACGACGGCACCGAGCACGCATTCGTGGTCATGGTCGGATTCGGCATCGACGCGCAGATGCTCGTCGAGACCGATGACGACCTGAAGGACAAGGCCGGCTGGCTGGCATACGTCGAGGCGATGGGCCGCGCCCTCGCCGGCACCGAGATGACCGACATCACCGTGACCCTCGACGACGGCGATGCCCAGGAGATGCGCGGTCACACCATGCTGATCGGCAACTGCGGCATGGTGCAGGGAGGCATCCGCCTGCTCCCCGATGCCGTGCTCGACGACGGTCTGCTCGACATCCTGCTCGTCAGCGCCGACGGTCCGCTGCAGTGGCTCGACACCGTCCGCTCGTTCGTCTGGGAGAACGGCATCCGTCGCATCCTGGGCAGCGTCGACGAGGCCGTGAGCACCGACTCGACACGGCACATCTCGGCCGAGCGCGCGACGATCGAGCTCTCGTCACCGCTGGCGTTCGAGATCGACGGCGAAGAGGTCGGCGAGGTGACGAGCTTCTCGGTGCGGGTCCAGCCCGCCGCCCTCACCGTTCGCTGAGGGTTCCCGGCGGCACGGTCTTGCTGTCCTGAGTCGGGAAGACGACCTTCTGGACGATGATGATGACGCTGGCTGCGACCGGGATCGCGACCAGCGCGCCGAGGATGCCGCCGAGTGCGCCACCGGCCACCGCAGCGATCACGACGAGTGCGCCGGGCACGGCGACGGCCTTGTTCATGATGCGCGGCGAGAGCACGTACGCCTCGATCTGCATGTACACGAGGTAGTAGACGAACGCGATCAGCGCGGTGACAGGACTCACGATCAGGCAGATCAGCGAATTGACGATCGAGGCGCTCAGGGTACCGACGAGCGGGATCATCGATCCGATGAACGCGATGAGTGCGAGCAGAGCGGGAACCGGGGCGCCGATGATGCTCAGGAATATCAGGCTCAGGACGCCGTTCACCAGCGCGAGGCTCGCCTGACCGATGACGTAGCGTCCCACGGCGCCGGACACGTCGTCGAGGAGTCCACTGAACGTGTCGCGCTGATACGCGGGTACGAAGCGCGCAGCGACGCTCTTCATGCTGCGCAGGGACGCCATGAAGTAGAGCGTGAGGATGAGGACGATCGTCACGCCCGTGAAACCGCCGGCGATCCCCGCACCGACCGCGAAGACCCCGCCACCGATGTCGGCGAGGTTGCCCGGGTCCTGCAGGAACGAGAGGACGCCGTTCGCCGCATCCTCGAACGTCGAGCCGAACTGGGCGTTGAGATCCTTGAACCAGTCCGACGCCATGATGTCCTTGACCATCTGCGGACCGTTCTCGATCAGATTCGCGACCTGCTCCACGAGGATCGGCACGATCGCCAGGATGACACCTGCGAAGGCGAGCACGACTCCGGCGACGACGATCGCTACGGCCGCGGGGCGCGGGAGCTTGCGCTCGAGGAACGAGACGATCGGGTCGAGTCCGAGGGCGAGGAAGATCGCCACTCCGATGTAGACCAGCACGGTGGCGAGCTGATTGACGATTCCGCCCAGGACCAGCGCCACCAGAACGCCGAGAGCACCCAGAAGCCCGTACATGAACGGATTGATGCGAGCGATCGCGGCGGCCGCGGTCTTCGGCTGTGCCGGGGGAGTCTCGGAGGTGAAGCCCCTCTTCGACTGCGGCTTGTCGTGCTTGCGGCGCATTGCGGCCCCCACTGTGTTCGATCGGACCCCTCAGTTGACCAGTCGCACAGGGCGAAAGCAAGCGCGACACGGGCGCGGAGCGTCCGAATCCGCTGAGCCGGTGTCGGATGCCTGTGGCAGGGTTCGGTCATGGACACTCCTACGCTCCGACGATGGTCCGCCGACGATCTCGATCTGCTGCGGTCGGCGAACACCGTCGACATGACGGCGCACCTCAACGGCGCCGAGACCGAACAGCAGCTGATCGAGCGCAACGCCCGCTATCTGCGCCTCTGGGACGAGGGCGAGGCGCGGATGTTCGCCATCGAGGACGAAGCATCGAGCGCGGTCGGCGGGATCGGGTTCTGGAAGACCGAGTGGCGAGACGCGCCGGCGCTCGAGGCAGGCTGGTTCGTCGTTTCGGAGGCGCAGGGGAGAGGCATCGCGTCGCGCGCTCTGCTCCTGCTCATCGATGACGCCCGCACGCACCGCGACGGTCGACGAATGCTGACGGCATTCCCGTCGCAGTCGAACGCGGGCTCGAACGCGCTGTGCCGTCGGAGCGGGTTCACCCTCGCCGGAACCCTCACCGAGACGTTCCGAGGCGCAGAGCTGACGGTGAACGAGTGGGTGCTCGATCTGGAGGCCTCGCGGTAGCGTGGGCTGCACGTCGACCGAGGGAGCCATTCATGACGGGGACAGCCCCATGACGCGGGTCGCAGGCATCGCCTCCTGGTCGGCCGCCGGAGGAATGCTGCTGATCGGTGCGACGGGGGCGCTGGTCACCGCGGACGCCTGGTCGTCCTGCGGGGGCGACCAGACGACGGAGGCTTGTCTGCGCGCCATGGATCAGCCGGGTCATCTCGTGACTCTGCAGCTGCTCTGGCTCGGCGCACTCGGCCTGTGCGTTCTCGCTCTGTTCGTCGCCCGGGGGCGTGGCCCCCGCGTCATCGCGGGAATCGCGGCGCTCCTCGTCTTCGTGATGAGCTATCCGACCGAGTACATCCTGTGGCTCGGTATCGCCGGCGGTCATTGGGATGTCGCCCCCGGCACCGGCTACACGCAGTCCCTCGCGTTCGTGCTCGCCGGGGTGCTCCTCTCGGTCTCCGCGCGTCGATCGGCCGACGATGGAGATCGGAGGCCTATCCCGACGGAGTCTGCGTCGGCCAGCCTCGTCGAGATGGCCGTCGGCAGCGCGCACCGCGCGTCCTGACCGCGCGCACGAGTCGTCTCCAGTTCTCGGGAACCCCGACGCACGACGAAGGCCCGGTCCCGCGCCTGTGCACGGAACCGGGCCTTCTCAGTGTCTGGGATCAGACGCCGTAGTACAGCTCGAACTCGAACGGGTGCGGGCGCTGAGCCATCGGCAGGATCTCGTTCTCGTACTTGTAGGAGATCCAGGTCTCGATGAGCTCCTCGGTGAAGACACCGCCCTCGAGCAGGAACGCGTGGTCCTGACGCAGAGCCTCGAGCGAGTCGAGCAGCGAGTTCGGGACCTGGGGGATGTTCTTGGCCTCCTCGGGCGGAAGCTCGTAGAGGTCCTTGTCGACCGGCTCGTGCGGCTCGATGCGGTTCTTGATGCCGTCGAGGCCCGCCATCAGCTGCGCGGCGAACGCGAGGTACGGGTTGCCCGAGGCGTCCGGCGCGCGGAACTCGATGCGCTTGGCCTTGGGGTTGGAGCCCGTGATCGGGATGCGGATCGCGGCGGAACGGTTACCGGCCGAGTAGACCAGGTTGACCGGAGCCTCGAAGCCCTTGACCAGGCGGTGGTAGCTGTTCAGCGTCGGGTTCGTGAAGGCGAGCAGCGCCGGCGCGTGGGCGAGGATTCCGCCGATGTACCAGCGAGCGATGTCGCTGAGCTGGCCGTAGCCTGCCTCGTCGTAGAACAGCGGCTTGCCGTCGCTCCACAGCGACTGGTGCGTGTGCATGCCCGATCCGTTGTCGCCGTAGAGCGGCTTCGGCATGAACGTGGCGGTCTTGCCCCACTGGTCTGCGGTGTTCTTGACGATGTACTTGAACTTCAGGATGTCGTCTGCCGCGTGCACCATCGTGTCGAAGCGGTAGTTGATCTCCTGCTGGCCCGCGGTGCCCACCTCGTGGTGCGAGCGCTCGAGGATGAAGCCCGCGTCGATCAGCTTGAGCGTGATGTCGTCGCGCAGATCGGCCGTCTTGTCGACGGGGGAGACGGGGAAGTATCCGCCCTTGTATGGGGTCTTGTTTCCGAGGTTTCCGCCCTCTTCCTCGCGACCGGTGTTCCACGCGGCCTCTTCGGAGTCGACCTTGTAGAAGCTCTCGCCGGCGGTGACCGAGTAGCGGACCTCGTCGAAGATGTAGAACTCGGCCTCGGGGGCGAAGAACGCGGTGTCGGCGATGCCGGTGGACGCGAGGTACTTCTCGGCGTTCTTGGCGACCTGACGCGGGTCCTTCGAGTAGATCTCGCCGGTGCGCGGGTTGTAGATGTCGAAGATCATGACGAGGGTGCTGGCCTCGCGGAACGGGTCGATGTACGCCGTCGTGACATCAGGGATGAGCTGCATGTCGGACTCGTGGATGCTCGCGAAGCCGCGGATCGAGGAGCCGTCGAACAGCTGGCCGTCGGTGAAGAAGTCCTCGTCGACGGTGGAGGCGGGGATGTTGAAGTGCTGCTGGACACCAGGAAGATCGGTGAATCGGATGTCAAGGAACTTGACGTCGTTCTCCTTGATGTAGGCGAGCACCTCGGACGAATCTTTGAACATGTACGACTCCTGGATTGCGGATCGATGGCTTCACGGCCATTGTGCACAGTACGTGCAGGGCGTTACCCCACGGTATCGACTTTGTTTCGGGGATGTTACGCGCCGGTAGGCTTGTCTCGTGACGGATGCCGCGAACACGTACCCCGGAGAACGACTCGGAATGCCGGAGGCGGGACCCGGAAGCATCGCCCGACCGGGACGCCGGATCGGCGCTCTCCTCATCGACTACACCGCGGCGACGATCATCGCGACCGGTTTCCTCGGTTTCGATCAGTTCGCGCTGCCCTCCGAGGCGGGGCTCACCCAGTTCGCCCCGCTCGCCGTGTTCGCCGCGCTGCAGATCCTGTTCATTCCCACGGCGGGCGGAAGCCCTGGCCACCGGATCCTCGGCATGCGAGTCGTCCGATTCTCCGGCGGCTGGGTCGGCCTCTGGCGACCGATCGTCAGGACCCTGCTGATCGTGGTGGTCATCCCCGCCGTCATCTGGGATGCGGATCAGCGCGGCCTGCACGACAAGGCCTCGGGCCTGGTGCTGATCCGCGCCTGAGCGGAGTCAGTCCTTCCCGCGGTTGCGCCGACGCGCCTCGCGCGGAGCGCGGCCGCCCACGAACGAGCGCGCCGGGTCGACGACGTATCCCTGACGCAGCGCCTCGCGCCCGATGAGCATCCGAAAGCCCATCTCGTCGCGGTTGCTCAGAGTCACCTCGGCGAGGACCTCGCGATCGTAGAGGCGGATGAGCAGCTCCACGACGTAGCGGCGCTGCGCATGGCCTGAGGAGCTCCGCACCTCGCGACGATCGTGCACGGGCGACTCGACCACGACCGAGTCCTCCTGGCTGTCCTGCCAGGGCTTGACCTGGAATCTCACCCACGACGCGCCGTCGCGCTCGAACTCGTGGATATCGAAAGCATGGAGCGAAGACGTGCGTGCTCCCGTGTCGATCTTGGCTTTGATCCAGTCGACGCCGAGATCGGGCAGGCTCACCCATTCTCGCCACCCGATAAGAGTGTTTGAATGGGATGACTTGCTCACCCGACCATCCTGGCAGGAAATCCCCGTGAAGATCGCAGTGCTCTCCCGTGCGCCGCAGGCGTACTCCACCCAACGACTGCGTGCGGCCGCGCTGCAGCGCGGTCACACCGTCAAGGTGCTGAACACGCTGCGTTTCGCGATCGATCTCACCGCGGACGAACCCGATCTGCACTACCGCGGGCGTCAGCTCAGCGACTACGACGCGATACTCCCGCGCATCGGCAACTCGATCACGTACTTCGGCACCGCTGTGGTGCGTCAGTTCGAGCAGATGGACGTCTACACGCCGAACACGGCGAACGGCATCTCCAGCGCGCGTGACAAGCTCCGCGCCAACCAGATCCTCTCCCGGCACAACATCGCGATGCCGCCCACGGCCTTCGTGCGCAACCGTGCCGATGTGCGCCCCGCGATCGAACGCGTCGGCGGCGCGCCCGTCGTCATCAAGCTGCTCGAGGGCACGCAGGGCATCGGCGTGATCCTCGCACCGCAGGTCAAGGTCGCCGAGGCGATCATCGAGACCCTGCACTCGACCAAGCAGAACGTGCTGATCCAGAAGTTCATCTCCGAGAGCCGAGGACGTGACATCCGGGCACTCGTCGTCGGCGACCGGGTGGTCGCCGCGATGCGTCGGTCGGCGGCGGGCGACGAGTTCCGCTCCAACGTGCACCGCGGCGGTTCGGTCGAGGCCATCGAGCTCGATCCGGTCTACGAGCGTGCCGCCGTGCGGTCCGCCCAGATCATGGGCCTGCGCGTCGCCGGCGTCGACATGCTCGAGGGTGAGGACGGCCCCCTCGTGATGGAGGTCAACTCCTCGCCGGGTCTGCAGGGAATCGAGACGGCGACGAAGCTCGACGTCGCCGGCGCGATCATCGACTACATCGCCGGTCAGGTGGCCTTCCCCGAGATCGATGTGCGTCAGCGCCTCACGGTCTCGACCGGCTACGGAGTCGCGGAGCTGATGGTGCACGGCGCCGTCGACCTCGTGGGCAAGACGCTGGGCGAGGCGGGTCTCTGGGAGCGCGACATCACCGTGCTGACTCTGCACCGCGGAGTCACCGTGATCCCGAACCCGCGCAAGCACGTCGTCCTCGAAGCCGACGACCGGCTGTTCTGCTTCGGAAAGCTCGACGAGATGCGCTCGATGATCCCCGAGCGCCGTCGGCGCCGTGCCAAGGTGCGTCGGCTCCCGCGTCAGCCCCTGTCCGAGTGAACGACGAAGCGCGGCCGCCCTCCGAGGAGAGCGGCCGCGCTTCGTGCGTCGGGAGGACCGGATCAGCGCGGGCGCTGAGCGCGGACCTTCGTCGGGTCGATGCCCTTCGGGATCGGAAGCGAGGAGATCGACTGCGACACCGATTCGATGCGACGGAGGACGGCGCCCATCGTGGCCTTGTCGATCGCCTTCGGGAGCTTCTTGATCGTCTTCGCCAGGTCGGCGATCGCCACGTCGTCCTCACCGTGTCCGACGTAGAGGACCGTGACCGGCACACCGTGGGCCACACGAGCGGCCTTGCTGCGCTCGTCGTTGACGAGACGGGTCAGACGGCCGCGAGCTCCCTCGCCCACGACGACAACGCCGCCGCGGCCGACCGTGCGATAGACCGCGTCCTGGGTCTTCGGGTTGATGCCGACAGGGGCATCGGTCGCCGACCAGTTCCGGCCGAGGCTGGTGCTCAGGACGTGCCCTGCCGCGCCGGGCCTGCCGTCGATCTTCTGGTACATCGCGGAGGTCGACAGGCGGGTCATCAGGAACATCGACCCGAGCACGCCGAGCATGAGTCCGGAGATGCCCCAGAGGATGAGAGTCCAGACCTGGAAGGGCGGGATGAGGTAGCCGACGATGAGGCCGACGAGCACGCCGAGCACCAGCAGGGCGATCTGAGCCCAGGGAAGCCACGGGTAGACCTCGCGGGTGAACCTGAAGAGGGACTTGATCTGGGAGAAGAACCCAGGACGCTTCTCGGGTGCGGACGTGCGGTTTGCCATGGTTCTAAGACTACCGATTGCCCGGGGTGTTCATGACGTCGTTCGCGTGAGGCGGATTCGGCGCACCGCAGCGCTTCTGCACGGACCGGGCGTCGCGGGGAATCGGTGCACATCGGGGGAGGATGCGCTCTCCGCGGCGTGTGCGGAGGGTGTGATGGATGGATGCACAGCGCGGACGCCGACCATGACACTGTCCTGCTCGTACCGGGAGCCCACAGGGTCATCCGGCTCCTCGATCCCCACGAGGGTCCCTACGCGGGCACGCTCGTCACCGATCGCGAGTCGGTGGCCGTATCGGTGGATGCTGACGCGCTCGGCGGATGGGCCGGGTGGGCGCACGCGGGTGACGAGCATGTCGCTGGTCCGGTCGACATCGTGCGTCGCGGGGTCGGTCACGATGTGCTGCTGCCCTGGTGCACCGAGAGGGTCTCCGTCTTCCTCGGTCGACGTGAGGCCGCCGCCGACGTGCTCTCGCCGGGCGAGACGAGCACCCTCGTCGGGAGTCTCCTGCGCGGCCTCGACGAGCTCGGGCGCTCAGCCTCGGGGACCGAAGCAGGGGAATGGTGGCTCTCCGACCACGGGCGTCCTCTCTTCGTCATCGGTGCCGGCGATGACGCGCGTGCGGCTGCCGCCAGGGTCGTCGACGGAGTGCGTCGAGGGGCCGTCGATCGCACCTCCGCACGGTTGCTGGCATCGATCCGAGACGGGCTGCAGAAGGACGTGCAGCGTCCTGGCGTGCCGTCCCGGCAGCTGCGGCTCTGGGAGGCCGAGCTGTATGCGATCGCGGCGCCGCGTCCACTGCGTCGGGACACGCACGCACCTGAGCGGGTCCGGAACATCGAGATGGTGCGGAGCCTGCGGGTGACGCCCCTCGAGACCCGACGCGAGGCGCGAGCCGCGGCACGCGACGGCGAGCCCCGGCATCTGTCAGGACTGCTCCCGACGATCGGAGCCGCCGCGCTCGCATCGCTGCGCGCAGTGGAGCGAGTGATCGCCGCGGGGCGTCTGCGGCTCACCGCCGCGAGGCGAGACGCTCGGGGACACGGCTCGGCGGCAGAGGAACCCGGTGCACGACGCGTGGACGCCGATGCGGCACCGTCGCGCCCGAGGCGTCGCCTCATCGTGGCGGGCGGGGCCGCCGCCGTGATCCTCGTGGGCGGCCTTCTCTGGCCGGGCGGCGCAACCGGTGGATCACCGGCGGCAGATGGTTCGGGCGAGAAGATCGATCCTGCCGTCGCCGCGGACACGACGGGGCAGGAGGACGCAGGCGGGGCTGCGACGGCCTCGCCATCCGAGCCTGCGGCGGCAGCGACGGGGACACCGGAGAGCTCGCCGGATCCGACGCCCGGGGGAGCCGGGCTCGGCGATCCGGTGGACGCGGCGACGGCTCTGCTCTCCCTGATCCGCGAGTGCGCGGACAGAGGCGACGATGCGTGCGTCGAGGCGGTGGTGCCGGGATCCTCCGCGGTACGCGACGTGACGTCGACGCAGACCGACGGCGGGAAGGAGCAGATCGCGCTCGTCGATGCCTACGGCGATGTCGCGGTGGTCCGGGTCTCCGGTGGCGAGAGCGGTGAGACGGACGCGCCGGCGGGGAGTGAGCGGATGCTCGTGCTCGTGCGCCTGGAAGACAAATGGCTGGTCCGCGACGCCTACGACGTCGCGGACCAGCCGAGATGATGCTGTTGTCAGGCTCCGAGCTGGGCGGCGAACTGTGCCGACTCGAGGCGCGCCTTGACGGCGCCGAGGAAGCGCGCAGCGTCGGCACCGTCGATGATGCGGTGGTCGTACGACAGAGCGAGGTACACGTACGAGCGGACCGCGATCGCGTCGCTGCCGCCGACCTTCACCAGACCCGGACGCTTCACGACCGTGCCGGTGCCGAGGATGGCGGACTGCGGCAGGAACACGACCGGCGTGTCGAACAGCGCGCCACGCGAACCGGTGTTGGTCAGCGTGAACGTGCCACCGGCGAGCTCGTCGGGCTTCAGCTTGTTGTCGCGCGTGCGCGCGGCGAGGTCTGCGATCTCGTGCGCGATCTCCGCGATGTTCTTCGATGCGGCGTCTCGCAGCACCGGCGTGAGGAGGCCACGCTCGGTGTCGACGGCGATCGAGAGGTTCTCGGTCGCCGGGTAGACGATCTGGTCACCGTCGACCGTGGAGTTCACGATCGGGAAGGCGCGCAGCGCCTCGGCGGCGGCCAGCGCGAAGAACGGCAGGAACGACAGCTTGTCGCCCGTCTTCTCGAGGAACGACGCCTTGACGCTGTCGCGGTACTCGGCCAGAGCGGTGACATCGACCTCGACCACCGTGGTGAGCTGTGCCGTCTGCTGCATCGACTCGACCGCGCGCTGTGCGAGGACCTTGCGCAGACGCGACATGGGCTGCGTGGTCCCGCGGAGAGGCGAGGTCTCGAGCGGAGCGGGTGCTGCAGGAGCGGCAGCGGGTGCCGATGCGCCCGCTTCGGCGGCCTTCAGCACGTCTTCCTTGCGGATACGTCCTCCGACGCCCGTGCCGGTGACGCTCGCGAGGTCGACGCCCTGCTGCGACGCCAGGCGACGAACGAGCGGGGTGACGTACAGGTTGTCGCTCTCGGTGGGAAGCGACAGCTTCTGCTCGGACTGAGCGGGCGCAGCTGGGGCCGGAGCGGCTGCGGGAGCTGCTGCCGGTGCCGGTGCAGCTGCGGGGGCGGGAGCCGCTGCCGGTGCCGGTGCTGCAGCCGGGGCGGGAGCTGCTGCCGGGGCGGGAGCCGGGGCTGCCGCCGGCGCCGGGGCTGCTGCGGGAGCTTCTTCTGCGGGAGCGGGAGCGGCGGCCGGAGCTGCTCCGGAGCCGACGCGGGCGAGCACGGCGCCGACGGCCACCGTCTCATCCTCGGCGGCGACGATCTCCTGGAGGACGCCGGCGACCGGCGACGGGATCTCGGTGTCGACCTTGTCGGTGGAGATCTCGAGGAGCGCCTCGTCGACCTCGACGTTGTCACCGACCTGCTTCAGCCACCGGGTGACGGTTCCCTCGGTCACGCTCTCGCCGAGCTCGGGGAGGACGATGTCCTTCGCGTCACCGGCGGGTGCGGCCTGCGGTGCCTCCGAGGCGGGTGCCTCCGCGGCAGGGGCCTCGGGCTCCGCGGCCGGAGCGGGTGCGGCCTGCTCGGCCGGAGCCGCCGGCTCCTCGGTCGAGGCTGCTGCGGGAGCATCCTCAGCCGGCGCCGCGGCGCTGCCGTCGCCGATGCGTGCGAGCAGAGCCCCGACCTCGACGGTCTCGTCCTCAGCGACCAGGATCTCCTCGATCACACCGGTCACGGGGGAGGGGATCTCGGTGTCGACCTTGTCGGTCGAGATCTCGAGCAGGCCCTCATCCGCCTGGACGGTGTCTCCCACCTGCTTGAGCCAGCGGGTGACCGTACCCTCTGTGACGCTCTCGCCGAGAGGGGGGAGGACGACGGATGTGCTCATGACTGAGTCTCCTTCAAGAAGTTAAATGACGCGTGACTAGCTTAGTGAACTGCGCACCGGTTGGTGTTCAGAGGGTGTGAAGGGGCTTTCCGGCGAGTGCCAGGAACGCTTCACCGAGCGCCTCGCTCTGTGTGGGGTGAGCGTGGATCAGAGGTGCGATGTCCTCCGGGTGCGCTTCCCACGCGACGGCCAGCTGGCCTTCGGTGATGAGTTCGCCGACGCGGTCGCCCAACAGGTGGACGCCGACGACCGGACCGTCTTTCAGACGCACGACCTTGACGAGCCCGCTCGTGCCGATGATCTCGCTCTTGCCGTTTCCGGCGAGGTTGTACTCGTACGCCACGACGGCGTCTGCACCGTGTTCGGCGATGGCTGCGTCCTCGGTCACGCCGACCGAGGCGACCTCGGGACTCGAATACGTCACCTTCGGGATCTGCACGTCGGGGATGTTCGCGGGGGAGAGGCCTGCGATGCGCTCGGCGACGGCGATGCCCTGCTGGAAACCGCGGTGAGCGAGCTGCAGCCCCGGGGTGATGTCGCCCACGGCCCAGACTCCGGGGACTCCGGTGCGCAGATCCTGATCGACGACCACGAACCCGCGGTCGAGGGCGACTCCTGCGTCCTCGAAGCCGAGGTCCGCCGTCACCGGGCCGCGCCCGACGGCGACGAGCAGGTAATCGGCGGTGAACTCCTTGCCGTCCTCGAGAGTGACGGTGACCGAGGTCTCCTCCTGGGTCGCGACCTGGAAGCGCGTGCCGAGCGAGTACTGGATGCCGCGGCGACGGAAAGCCCGCTCCAGTCCCTTGCTCATGGCGATGTCCTCGTTCGGCACCAGGTGGGGAAGAGCCTCGATGATCGTGACCTCGGCGCCGAACGAGCGCCAGACGCTGGCGAACTCGACGCCGATGACGCCACCGCCGAGAATCAGCACGCGCTCCGGGATCACATCCAGAGACAGGGCCTGCTCACTCGTGAGGATGCGACCGCCGATCTCGAGACCGGGGAGCGTGCGGCTGTACGAGCCCGTGGCGAGGATCACATCGGAGCCGACGTAGACGTCGTCGCCGACGCTGACGGACCGGTCGGCGTTGAGGCGGCCGGTGCCGGCCACCGTGGTGATGCCGCGCGCCTTCACAAGCCCTTCGAGACCCTTGAACTTCTTGGCGACGATGCCCTCGCGGTACGCGCGCACTCCGGCGGGATCGATGTGGTCGAGCGTGGCGGCGATTCCGACATGAGCCGCGTCGCGCACGTGATCGGCCACTTCGGCCGCGTGCAGAAGAGCCTTCGTGGGGATGCAGCCGCGGTGCAGGCAGGTGCCGCCGACCTTGTCCTTCTCGATGAGAGCGACGGACTTGCCGAGCTCGCTCGCACGCAGCGCGGCCGCGTAACCGCCGCTCCCGCCTCCCAGGACGACGATGTCGAAGGTGTGCGTTGTCATGGTCATGCCTCCTGGTGGGATGCGGTGGCGAACGCGATGATCGATCGGACCATCGCGCCCGTGGGGCCCTTGTCGGTGAAGCCGTACGGTGCACCGTTGTGCTCGCCCGAGCCCGCGATGTCGAGATGCACCCACGGGATGCGCGGTGCGTCCTTCTCGTCGGAGACGCGGCCGACGAACCGTCGCAGGAAGAGTCCGGCGTACGACGCACCACCCATGCGATCGCTCATGTTCGCGTTCTGCATGTCGGCGATGGGGGAGTCGAGCGAGTCCTCCATGTGCTCGGGCAGCGGCATGTGCCAGGCGAGCTCGTCTGCGGTCTTCGCGGCGGCGAGGAACTCCTCGACCGCTCCGTCGTCGCCGAAGACGCCGGTGTGTCGGTGGCCCAGGGCCATGACGATCGCACCGGTGAGTGTCGCGACATCGATGATCACGTCGGGGTTCTCGCGGCTCGCGGCCACGAGTCCGTCGGCCATGACGAGCCGACCCTCGGCGTCGGTGTTGGGGACTTCGACGGTGGTGCCGTCCAGCATCCTGATGACATCGCCCGGGCGCAGAGCTCGACCGGACGGCATGTTGTCGGTGATGCACAGCCACGCGGTGACGCGCACCGGAAGGTCGAGGGCGGCGATGGCGCGCAGAGCGGCGAGGCTTGTCGCCGCGCCCGCCATGTCGAACTTCATGCCGACCATCGACGCTGCGGGCTTGAGCGAGAGACCACCGGTGTCGAAGGTGATGCCCTTGCCGACCAGTGCGATGTGGCGCGTGGCGTTCTCGGGGGCGTAGTCGAGACGCACGAGACGCGGCGGACGATCGGATCCCTGGGCCACGCCGAGGATTCCTCCGAACCCCTGGTCGGCGAGCGTCTTCTCGTCGAGGATCTCCACCGTGACGTCCAGGCCCTCGACGCTGTCGGCGGCGCTCTGCGCCAGCTGAGCAGGGCTCTGCCACTCCGCCGGCACGAACACGAGGTCCTTGATGAGGGCGACGGCCTCACCGACGGCGACGGCGCGAGCTGCAGCGGACTCGTCGAGCTCGGCGTGCAGGATCACGGACGTCGCGCGGGTCTTTCCGGCATCCCGGCGGTATCCGTCGAAGCGGTAGCCGCCGAGCACGGCGCCCTCGGCAGCGGCGTCAGCGAACTGCTCGAGGCCTGGGGTCAGGCCGACCGATACGGTCTCGAAGCCCGTGAGGGTGCGAAGTGTGGCGCCGACCGCGTTGCGCACGGCGCGGGCGTCGGGTGCGCGCCCGACGCCGACCACGGCGAACGGAAGCTCGGTGACCTGCGGTGCGTAGACGCGGGTGAACGCGGACGCGGCGCCGGTGAAGCCGACGGCTGCGAGAGAAGCGGCGAGCCCGGGGTGATCGGACAGCGACTCCGCGGAGTCCGAGATGTCGGGGATGACGAGCACTGCGGCATCTGCAGCGCTTCCGGGAAACTGATCTGAGGTGCGCGAGAGCGCGGGAAGCGTCATGCCCTCCATCCTACGGATCAGCACCGGCATGATCGCGGAGCGGAGTGTTCGCTCTCAGCATGATGCCCGCAGCCCTCCCATCGGAACGTGCTCGTAGCATGGAGACATGCCCTTCTCCGGAGAGATCCATGAACGTGTCGCGAACGCGCCGGCGGTGCCGCGCGGGCTGCCGCTTGTCCTGCTCCTGACAGGCTTCACCGATGCGGGCAGCGCCGTCTCCGGCCTCATCGAGCATCTGCGCGAGACCACGTCCCCCCAGCCGATCGCGGTCTTCGACAACGACGTTCTGCTCGACTACCGCGCTCGACGGCCTGTGATCTCCTTCGACCAGGACCACCTCACCGAGTTCCGTCCGGCACGGCTCGAGCTCTCGCTCGCGACGGATGCACTCGGGCAGAAGTTCCTGCTGCTGGCCGGCTATGAGCCGGACTTCGCCTGGAACGAGTTCGCCCGCACGGTGCTCGAGCTCGCCGACGAGTTCGAGGTCTCGGGACTCAACTGGGTGCATTCGATCGCGATGCCCGTTCCGCACACCCGCCCCATCGGCACCACCGTGAGCGGCAACCGCCGCGAGCTCACGGTCGCCCACTCGGTCTGGCGCCCGCGCACCCAGGTGCCTGCCACGGCCGGTCACCTGCTCGAGTTCCGCTTCTCCGAGCGGGGAGACCGCGTGGTCGGGTTCGTGCTGCTGGTTCCGCACTACCTCGCCGAGACCGAGAACCCCGACGCGGTGATCACGGCCGCCGAACGGCTCATGGCCGCGACCGGTCTCGTGCTGATGCTCGACGAGGTCCGCGAGAGCCGAGAGGCGTACGTCAACCGCGTCGATGAGCAGGTCATCGGCAACGACGAGCTTCAGCAGATGGTCCACGGACTCGAGCGTCGCTACGACGCCTACATGGCCGGGCGCGACCCTGAGGACGGCTCGTTCGACGAGGGCGGCTTCAACGAACGCGACCTGCCCAGCGCGGATGAACTCGCTGCGGAGCTCGAGAGATATCTCGCCTCGCGTCCGAGCGGCGACGAGGACAAGCCCGGCAGGGGATGATCGGCGGGGCGCCGTCGGACGCCGTCGAGAGTCGAAGTCGGCCGGAATGCGCCTGCACCTCCACACGTGTGCGATACTAGGACTCTGACCCGTTGTCAATCGATCTTTTCGGAGATCTGACTTGACAAGGGTCTTACTAGTGTCCGAAAAGTCCCGGGGTCGCCAGCGGCCCCGTGAAAGGCGAAACGTGACTCCTGCCACGACAAAGAACACCCGGACGAAGAAGACCGCTGAAGCTCCGGAGGGCGAGGCGAAGGTCGAGGAGGTGGCTGAGAAGCCGGCCCCGAAGACCGCCGCGCAGCGTGCCGCTGCCAAGCGCGCCCCCGCGAAGAAGAAGAAGTCGGACGACATCGTCGAAGATGACGAGGCTCCCGTCGCAGAGGCGGCCGAGGAGGAGGACGAGGACTCGAAGCCCAAGTTCACCGAGCCGCTGCCCACCGGCGCCATCGTCATCTCGTCGAACGACGATGAGGACGTCCCGGTCTACTCGACCCAGATCACCGGCGCCACCGCCGACCCCGTCAAGGACTACCTCAAGCAGATCGGAAAGGTCGCGCTCCTCAACGCGGCCGAAGAGGTCGAGCTCGCGATGCGCATCGAGGCGGGACTGTTCGCCGAAGAGAAGCTCTCCGCGATGTCGGCCGCCGAGAAGACGAGCCAGCTCGGGCTCGACCTTCAGTGGGTCGCCCGCGACGGGCAGCGTGCGAAGAGCCACCTGCTCGGCGCCAACCTCCGTCTCGTCGTGTCTCTCGCGAAGCGCTACACGGGCCGTGGGATGCAGTTCCTCGACCTGATCCAGGAGGGCAACCTCGGTCTGATCCGTGCGGTCGAGAAGTTCGACTACACCAAGGGCTTCAAGTTCTCGACGTACGCCACCTGGTGGATCCGTCAGGCGATCACCCGCGCGATGGCCGACCAGGCCCGCACCATCCGCATCCCGGTGCACATGGTCGAGGTCATCAACAAGCTCGCACGTGTGCAGCGCCAGATGCTCCAGGACCTGGGCCGCGAGCCCACCCCGGAAGAGCTGAGCCGCGAGCTCGACATGACGCCGGAGAAGGTCGTCGAGGTGCAGAAGTACGGCCGTGAGCCGATCTCGCTGCACACCCCGCTCGGCGAGGACGGCGACAGCGAGTTCGGTGACCTCATCGAGGACACCGAGGCAGTCGTCCCCGCGGACGCTGTCGGGTTCACGATGCTGCAGCGCCAGCTCGAGCAGCTGCTCGACTCGCTGTCCGAGCGCGAAGCCGGTGTCATCCGCATGCGCTTCGGTCTCGGAGACGGGCAGCCGAAGACCCTCGACCAGATCGGCGACACCTTCGGTGTGACGCGTGAGCGCATCCGCCAGATCGAGTCGAAGACGATGGCCAAGCTCCGCCACCCGAGCCGCTCGCAGTCGCTGCGGGACTACCTCGAGTGATGCAGGCGAACGAAGGCAAGGCTCTCGAAGCGACCGTCGAGGGCAAGAGCTACGCGCGCATCCCGGTGAAGACGCGAGTCGTGATGCCGAACGACGATCTCGATGCCGTGATCACGGAGTACGCGAAGGATGCCGTGCAGCCGGGCGACCTGCTGTTCGTCACCGAGAAGATCGTGGCGATCACACAGGGGCGCTCGTACCGCCTCGACGAGATCACGCCGCGACCCCTCGCGCGCTTCCTCTCGCGGTATGTCGTGCGCACGTCCTACGGGATCGGCCTCGGCATGCCCGAGACCATGGAGATGGCGCTGCGGGAATGCGGCACGATCCGCATCCTGTTCGCCGCCGGAGTGTCGGTGATCACCAAGGCGTTCGGGCGACGCGGCGACTTCTACCGCATCGCGGGCGACAAGGCGCGCGCCATCGACGGTCCGACGAAGAACACGATCCCTCCGTACAACGAGGCCGTCGTCCTCGGACCGAAGAACCCTCGTGAGGTCGCTCTCCGCGTGCAGAAGCTCGTCGGTGCCGGCGTCGACGTGGCCGTCGTGGACATCAACGACATCGGCGGGAACATCCTCGGCTCGACGCTCGACAAGGCAGGGGAGCGCCGCCTCGTGCAGATCCTCGGCGACAACCCGCTCGGGCAGGCGACGCAGTCGACCCCGATGGGAATCGTCCGCGCGGTCTGATCCGCCGCAGCTCGACCACACGAAGAAGGCCCGGATGCTCAGCATCCGGGCCTTTCTCGTGTCCGCCGACGCGGCTCAGAAGCCGATGGCCGCCTGGTAGCGCGGCTTGTGCCCGGTGCGGATGCCCGTGACGCTGGGCTTGTTCTCGTACACACCGGCACCCCAGTTGCCCTCGACGAGCACGGGGCCCTCCGGCGTGACGACGATGTCCCACCCCACGTACTGCACCTGCGGCACGACCCTGGCGGCCTGATCGACGAACTTCTTCACCTCGTCGATCATCGGAAGCTGGAAGTCGGCGATCGGGAAGCCCGAATCCGGGTGCGTCACGTGGACGTGTCCATGCGAGTCGTACCCGGGCCCCACCGAGTGGCCGTTCTCGTCGAGCATCGTGTAGAAGCCGCCGAAGCTCATCTGGTCGCTCACCGCGCCACGGCCGAACTTCTGCGCCATCGCGAGGATGTGGGTCTTCTCGCCGTCGAAGAACGCTGTCACGCGGGTCGTGTTGACGGTTCCGGGGCAGACGGCAGCGAGGTCGGCATGCTGGCGGATGACCTCCTCGACGAGCACCTGGTTCTTGCGGAGCAGCTCGGCGTGGAACGCCGTCCAGTCGGTCACGTCGGCGGCGTGATAGCGGTGCACACCCGTGCCCGCCTGGCCGTGGGTCTCCTTGACGACGATCGTGCCCTGTCGTTCGGTGAAGTCACGGAGCTCGTCGGCGTTGCCCTCGACGATCATCATCCACTCGCGCTTGAGGAGGGCGTCGAAGCGCGCGTTGAACTCGGCCTTATCGTGGAACAGATGGCGGTAGTCGGGGTGATCATACTTCTGCGAGATCTCGTTCGAGACCGGGTGGGTCATGAAGGTGTCACGCTCCGCCTTGGTCAGGATCGCGAAGTCGTAGTCGATGTAGTCCTGGAAGCCGACGTTGTGGCGACCGGCGGACCACAGCATGTCCGCGACCACGATCGGGACGGCCTTGCCGTGCTGTGCAGAGGCCTCCTTGGCCCGCTCGACGACCGAGGCGACGTCGATGCGACGGGCGCGCGCGAGCAGATAGCGGACGCGGGGCACAGGGGAAAAGCGTGACATGGATCTCCAGGGTCGGGTACCCGACCAGTCTACGGGGGACGCTCAGGGCAACCTGGAAGGCCAGGGTTAGGCTGGAGCACGTGTGTGAGACGACTTCATCCTCCCGCCCGCGCGCGATGATCTCCCGATCGGCCCTCGCCTCCGCCGCGTCGGCCGCGGTCGCCGCAGGGGGGCGTCTGGCAGACCTCCGGCGTGACGCGTGGGGTCACGGTGTGCTCGCGGTCGCCCACGCCGTCACCGCGGCGGGCGCAGGCGCCGTGCTCGTGGACTCGGCCGCAGAGGCCGAGACGCTCGCGCTCGAGGGCATCGACGCGACCATCGACGGGACAGCGGACATCGACGCGCACCTTCTCTACGGCCTTCCTGACGGCGATGGTGTGCTCCGGACGCGTCCGGTGATGCGTCTCGCCGGACGGGTGCTCTCGACGAAGCCGCTCAAAGCCGGAGACGCGGTCTCCTACGGCTACACCCACCGTGCCTCCGACGCCACGACCGCCGCCCTCATCACCGGGGGATACGCGCAGGGGATCGTGCGCGCGCTCGGCAACGCGGCGCATGTCGAGGTCGACGGCCTCGACGTGCCCATCGTCGGGCGCGTCGCGATGGATGTCTGCGTGATCGACCTCGGCGCCCACGTCGTCCCGGTCGGCACCGAGGCCACCTACTTCGGCGGGACAGGCGCCGCAGCACCCGCGCTCGCGCGCTGGAGCGCGATCACGGGGCTCTCCGTCGCGGAGCTGATCACGGTGGCGGGCACGCACGCCGAGCGGGGGTGGGAGGCATGAGTCGTCCCGAGCTGCGGTTGCGCACCGATCTCCTCGTCGCGAACATCCGCGCCGTGCGCGAGCGCATCGCTCCCTCGGAGCTGATGATGGTGTTCAAGGACGACGCCTACGGGCATGGCCTGACGTGGGCGGTGGAGACGGCCCGCGACGTGGGGGTCGAGTGGTTCGGGTCGTACGACATCGCCAGCGGTGTCGAGATGCGGCGCCTGCTCGGCGCAGAGGGTCGCATCTTCGCGTGGGCGACCTCGACGGATGCCGAGATCGACGAGGCGCTGGCGCATCACATCGACCTCGGCGTCGGCACGGCCGAGTACCTGGAACGCGTGGTGACCCGTGCGAGGACGCTCGGTGCTCACGCGAGGGTGCACCTCAAGATCGACACGGGCCTGCACCGCAACGGTCTGCTGCCGGAGGAGTGGGAGGAGACCGTCCGGGTCGTCCGCGTCGCGGAGAGCGAGGGGCTCGTCAGCTTCGTCGGCATCTGGAGCCACCTCGCGGAGGCGAGCGACGCCGAAGACGACGACGCGCGCTCCGTGTTCCTCGATGCCGTGCGGGTGTCCGGCGAATCCGGAGGGACACCGGCGATGCTTCATCTCACCGCGTCGGCCGCGTCCTGGTGGCGCCCGGAGCTGCGAGGCTCTCTCTCCCGCATCGGAGCCTTCTGCTACGGAATCCGCTCTGCGGACGGTCCCGACCTCGACGGGATCGCACCCGTCGCCGAGCTGACGGCCACGGTGCTCGAGGTGCTCGACGATGACGTGGTGGTCGGGATCGGCTCGTTCGACGGGATCCCGTCGACGCTCGCCGGCGCCGACGTGGGGACGCCGGAGGGGCCGCGAGAGCTGCGTCGCGTGCACGAGACCTCGTCCGTCGTCGCCGGATGGGCGGGCGCCGCCGTCGGCGACACCGTCACGCTGTTCGGCGGGGGAGAGCACGGCGAGCAGAGTGCCACGAGCCTGGCCGAGCGCATCGACACGGTCGGCGAGGAGATCCTGACTCGGCTGACGCCCCGCGTGCGGCGCCGGATCGTCTCCTGACGTGCCGTGACGTGACGGTGCTGGCGGGGCATGGCGGAGCCACTGACGCCGTGACATGGCGAACTGCCTCGTGACACGAAAAACGGAGCCCGACCTGCGACGGACTCCGTTCTCGGCGAGACGCTGCGATCAGTCGATCAGGCGAGCGGTCTCGTCGTGCCAGCTGGTGGCGATGCTGCGGAGCTTCTCTTCGTACTTGCGTCCGTGGTGGGCGCAGAAGAGCAGTTCGGAGCCGTTGACCTCGGCCGCGATGTAGGCCTGAGCGCCGCACGAATCGCAACGATCCATGGCGGTCAGGCGGAACTCGACGGCGGAGGTCTCACGTTCGGTCGTTGCGTTCATCTCGGTGCCTCCTAAAGTGTCGGGTCCGCTGGTTGGGCGTGTTCAATACAACCACGGCATTCCTGTGTGCATGCCCGCTTTGCGGCGTGTTTCGCTCAGCGCGTACGGGATGTGGGCCGGGTGGGGCCCGGCGGGGAGTGTCTGCGCCGCTCCCGCGTGCTCCGCGAATAGACTCGGAGATTGTGACCGCCGAGTATTCCGCCCATCATCTCCAGGTGCTCGAAGGCCTCGAAGCCGTCCGCAAGCGCCCCGGTATGTACATCGGATCGAACGGCTCACCGGGTCTGATGCACTGCCTCTGGGAGGTCATCGATAACGCCGTCGACGAGGCCGTGGCCGGCAACGGATCGAAGATCGACGTGATCCTGCATTCCGACGGCAGCGTCGAGGTGCATGACAGAGGCCGCGGCATCCCTGTCGATGTCGAGCCGCGCACGGGACTCACCGGCGTCGAGGTCGTCTTCACCAAGCTGCATGCGGGTGGCAAGTTCGGCGGCGGTTCCTACGCCGCATCCGGTGGACTGCACGGTGTCGGCGCCTCGGTCGTCAACGCACTGTCGGAGCGTCTCGACGTCGAGGTCGACCGTGGCGGCAAGACGTACGCGATGTCCTTCCATCGCGGAGAGCCGGGCCTCTTCGCCGACAAGGGCGAGAAGCGACCGGATGCGCCGTTCACGCCGTTCGAGCAGAAGAGCGAGCTGCGTGTGATCCGCAAGGCGCCTCGCGGAGCCACCGGAACCCGCGTGCGCTACTGGGCCGACCGCCAGATCTTCACCAAAGATGCGGCGTTCCAGCTGAACGAACTCGAGACCCGCGCGCGCCAGACGGCGTTCCTCGTGCCCGGTCTCGAGATCGTCGTGAAGGATGCTCGCGCGGCGGGTCAGGGCGACGACGCCGGGCAGGTCGACGAGACCTCATATCACTACGAGGGCGGCATCTCGGAGTTCGTCGAGTACCTCGCGACCGACGCGCCGGTGACCGACACCTGGCGCATCCAGGGGGAGGGCACCTTCAAGGAGACCGTCCCCGTGCTGCAGGCGGACGGTCACATGGTGGCGACCGAGGTCGAGCGCGTCTGCGCCGTCGACATCGCGATGCGCTGGGGGACGGGCTACGACACCGTGACCCGCTCGTTCGTCAACATCATCTCCACTCCCAAGGGCGGCACGCACCAGCAGGGCTTCGAGCAGGAGCTGCTCAAGGTTCTGCGGGCCCAGGTCGAGCAGAACGCCCGTCGTCTCAAGGTCGGCAGCAACGACAAGGTCGAGAAGGACGATGTGCTGGCGGGTCTCACCGCCGTGCTCACCGTGAACGTGCCCGAGCCGCAGTTCGAGGGTCAGACCAAGGAGGTCCTCGGCACGCCCGCCGTGCGGCAGATCGTCGCGCAGGTGCTGCGCAAGGACCTGGCGGCGCGGTTCTCGTCGACGAAGCGCGACGACAAGAGTCAGGCCACGCAGCTCCTCGACAAGGTCGTCGCCGAGATGAAGGCGCGGGTCTCGGCTCGCGCCCACAAGGAGACCCAGCGCCGGAAGAACGCTCTCGAGTCGTCGACCCTGCCGACGAAGCTCGTCGACTGCCGCACGAACGATGTGGACCGCAGCGAGCTCTTCATCGTCGAGGGGGACTCGGCTCTCGGCACCGCCAAGAACGCGCGCAACAGCGAGTTCCAGGCGCTGCTGCCGATCCGCGGCAAGATCCTCAACGTGCAGAAGGCGTCGGTCGGCGACATGCTCTCCAACGCGGAGTGCGCCTCGATCATCCAGGTGATCGGCGCGGGGTCCGGACGCAGCTTCGACATCGACGCTGCACGCTACGGCAAGGTGATCCTGATGAGCGACGCCGACGTCGACGGCGCGCACATCCGCACACTGCTGCTCACGCTCTTCTACCGCTACATGCGACCGCTCATCGAGCACGGACGGGTGTTCGCCGCCGTGCCCCCGCTGCACCGCGTGATCGTCATGAACCCCGGCTCCAAGCCGAACGAGACGATCTACACGTACAGCGAGCAGGAGATGCACGCGCTTCTGGCCAAGCTGCGCAAGGCCGGCAAGAAGTGGCATGAGCCCATCCAGCGCTACAAGGGTCTCGGTGAGATGGATGCCGAGCAGCTCGCGAACACCACGATGGACCGCGGCGGACGTCTCCTGCGTCGTGTGCGCATGGAGGATGCCGAGGCGGCGGGGCGTGTCTTCGAACTGCTGATGGGCAATGAGGTCGCACCGCGGCGCGAGTTCATCATCGACTCGTCCGACCGCCTGTCGCGCGAGGCGATCGACGCCTGAGCGTCACTGCGGCGGCGTCAGCACCGAGCGGTAGACGTCGAGGAGCGCGTCGAGGTGGGTGCGCTGAGCGACACGGTCGCGATGCGCGATCGCGGCGGCGCTCATCGCCGTGATCCTGTCAGGAGCGTCACGCAGCTCTCGGAGCGTCTCGACGATCCCGTCGGCATCCGGGGTCCTCGTCACCAGCCCGCCGCCGTCCGGCAGCATCTCCGCCAGGTCGGGGTCCGTGACGACCACGGGGAGGCCCGCGGCGATGGCCTCGAGGATCACCATCGGCTGATTGTCGAAGTCGAGCGAACTCGACACCAGCACGTGCGCGTGTCGCATCCCCTGCAGCACTCGCGACTGCGGCACCGCTCCGTGCACGGTGAGTCTGTCGTGCGGCAGCGCAGCGGCCGCGGAGGAGACCCGGCTCCTCGCGACCCCGTCGCCGAACATCTCGGCGCGGATGCCCGCCAGCCGCCGAGCGGCGTCGACGAAGACCTCGGGCCGCTTCTCGGGTGAGAGCCGGCCGCACCACAGCACCCGGAGATCGTCATCCGCGCCGAGCACCCGGGCCGACGGCGACCCGACCTCGGCGAGCACCGTGTCCTCCAACCCGTTGGACAGCACGGTCAGCGGGGTCCGCACTCCCTGGTCGACGAGCTTCGTCGCGAAGTGCTTCGACGGCACGATGACATGATCGGCGTGATTCGCCTGGCTCACCATCAGCCGCCACATCCGTCTCGCCGTGCGCGTGCCGGCGTAGGGGGCGCTCGCATCGAGGTGCGCGTCGTGGCTCATGCGTCGTCGGTGCATCGCCGCGAGCATGATGGTCGTGACAGCCGGGAGCGGCAGCACCGAGCGCGTGTAGACGTCGATGCGCCCGTGCATGGTCTGCACGACCGGGATGCCCAGCTCACGCGCCGCCTCGAACCCCGCGAGTGCCGCGAACATCTCGGTGTGCACGTGGACGACCTCGATCGAGTGGCGGCGCAGACCGTCGTGCAGCGCCGACGCGGCGGCAGACGGTGTCCAGGTGAACGGATAGCCGTCCGGCGCGAAGCCCCGCGCCGTCGGCAGGCGCACGATGCGTGGATCGTCACTCGGCTCAGCCAAGGGAGCGAACACGACCACCTCGTGCCCGGCGCTCTCGAGCGCCTCTCGGTGCGCCTTGATCACGGTCTGCACGCCTCCCAGAGTCGGCAGGTAGTAGTCGGTGACCATGGCGATGCGCACCCGACCACAATAGGGCGGCTATCGTGAGGTGCATGTCCGGAGCCCGTGTGCTGGTGACGGGGGCGAGCGGGTTCCTCGGCGGTCACGTCGTCCCCGAGCTGCGTCGGCACGGCTACGAGGTCTTCGCCGCGGGGCGCGATGAGGCGGCGCTCGCACGCGTGGCGGACGAGCCGCACCGCGTCGTGGGAGACCTCGCCTCCCTCCGCGCGCGGCATCTTCCCGTCGACGCCGTCATCCACTGCGCCGCACTGTCGACGCCCTGGGGTGCGTGGAAGGACTTCCACGAGGCCAATGTCGCGGGGACGGGACACGTCGTGGCGTTCGCCCGGCGCAACCACGTCCGGCGACTCGTCCACGTGTCGTCGCCGAGCGTCTATGCGGCGAAGCGCGACCGTCTCGACATCCGCGAACCCGAGGTCGACCGCACCAACCGCCTGAACGGCTACATCCGATCGAAGATCGCCGCGGAGGATCTGCTCCTCGAAGCACGGGATTCGGGGGAGATCGGGGAACTGGTGATCATCCGGCCGCGCGGCCTCATCGGGGTGGGCGACACGAGCCTGATCCCGCGGCTGCTGGACGTGCACGCCAGGGTCGGGGTGCCGCTGTTCGGCCAGGGGGAGAACCTCATCGACGTCACGGCCGTCGAGAACGTCGCCTCCGCGCTTCGACTCGCGATCACGCGGGGAGACGCGGCCGGCGGGGTGTACAACATCTCGAACGGCGATCCGCGCCGATTCCGCGACCTCCTGACGACGCTGCTCACGCTGCTGGGGGAGAAGCCGCGCTTCCGCCCCCTGGATCGCCGACTCGCATGGGCTCTCGCGTCAGCCATGGAGGGGGTCTGCGCGGTGCTCCCCGGGCGGCCCGAGCCCCCGCTCACCCGCTACACGCTGAGCACCATCGCGTTCTCGCAGACACTCGACATCTCTCGGGCGAGGGCGGAGCTCGGCTATCGACCGGAGGTCTCCCTGGACGATGCGCTCCTCGCAGTCGCCGCGCACCTGAAGGCGGATGCCTGATGGGGAGCCTGCGCCACTACAGCTGTGGGAGCACGTCTCACGATGTCGGTGCGATGTTCCGCGACGTCGCCCGGGGGCGTCGTGAGTTCCCTTCGGGTGTGTTCCTCTACGACTCCGGCGACGGCCGTCGCGTCCTCTTCGACACGGGATACGCGACGTCGGACTGGCGCGCAGGATGGCGCGGGGCCGTCTACCGCCGGCTGCTGCCCCCGCGGGTCGTGGAGGCCGACGACATCGCCGCGCAGCTCGTGGCGGACGGTATGGATCCGGCATCCGTCACGCACGTCGTCCTGTCGCACCTGCACCCGGACCATATCGGGGGAGTCCGGCGGTTCCCCGGGGCGACGTTCGTGCTCAGCGCGGGTCACGAGCGGACCCTGCGCGACCCGCGACTGAGATCGGGAGTGCTGCCGGGACTGCTTCCCGAGTGGTTCCCGCAGGCCGAGCGGATCGTGCTGCACGACGGGGACTTCCGTGCCGTCCGCTCCGGCGACGTCTCGCTCCGGGCACACGATCTGCTCGGCGACGGGTCCTACCTCGTCCTCGACCTTCCCGGACATGCGGACGGGCACCTCGGAGCCCTGGTCGAAGGCCGTGTGCTGCTCGCCGGAGACGCCGCGTGGGGACGCGACCTCCTCGACGCCTCTTCGCGGCTGCGGGCGCTCCCTCGGGCGATCCAGCACGACGCGAGCCGGTACGCGGCGACCGCGCGGGTGCTGGGACGCCTCGTCGACGAGGGGATCACGGTC
Organism: Microbacterium sp. C5A9; assembly: GCF_022627955.1. GTDB lineage: Bacteria > Actinomycetota > Actinomycetes > Actinomycetales > Microbacteriaceae > Microbacterium. Next base: position 637,877 of record NZ_JABXGD010000002.1, on the reverse strand, counting down.
GTGTGCAGTCACGACCCGCTCGCTGCGACGGAGCTGCTCGGCTGATGGGCACGCTCCAGATCCTGCGCGAGTTCGCGACGGTGCGGTGGCTTCGTCCTCTGCGCACGCGTGAGGCCGTCGAGCGACGCCAGAGACGTCTGCTGGCCGCGCACCTGAGGTTCCTCCGCCGGCGGTCTCCGTACTTCCGCGAGCTGCTGGAGACGCGTACGTTCGCGGAACTCCCCCTCATGGACAAGAGCATCATGATGAGCCGCTTCGACGAGATCAACACGGTCGGCGTCGCACGGGACGACGCTCTCGCACTGGCGATCGCGAACGAGCGCGCGCGAGAGTTCGACGCCGACCTCGGGACGAACTCCGTCGGACTCTCCAGCGGCACGAGCGGGCACCGAGGGCTCTTCGTCGTCAGCGGTGCCGAACGCGACGCCTGGGTCGGGACCGTGCTCGCGCGTACGCTTCCTCGCGGCAGGCTGCTCGGGCACCGGATCGCGCTGTTCCTGCGAGCGGACAACACTCTCTACGAATCCGTCGGATCGACGGCGGTGTCGTTCCGCTACTTCGACGTCTACGCCGACATGAGCGACAACATCACGCGTCTCCAGCAGTACCGGCCGACCATCCTCGTCGCCCCTCCCTCCGTGCTGCGGCTCATCGCCCGCGCAGCGGATGCCGGTGCGTTCGACGTGATCCCCGAGAAGGTGTACTCGGTGGCAGAGGTCCTCGAGCTGTCGGACGAGCACCGCATCCGGGCGTCGCTCGCCCAGGAGAGAGTGCACCAGCTCTACCAGTGCACGGAGGGGTTCCTCGCGCACACCTGCGAGCAGGGCGTGATCCATCTGAACGAGGACGCCATCGTCGTCGAACGCGAGGCACTCGACGACGAGCGATTCACTCCGATCATCACGGATCTGCGCCGTCGGGCGCAGCCGATCGTGCGCTACCGGCTGGGCGACGTCCTCCGCGAACGGAGCGGACCGTGTCCGTGCGGAAGCGCGCTGACCGCGATCGAGCGGATCGAGGGGCGGGAAGGAGACACGCTCGTCTTCCGGAGGCTCGACGGACGCAGCATCCCCGTCTTCGCCGATGTGATCTCGCGGGCGCTGATCCATGCCGACGGATTCGACGAGTACAGGGTCACGCAGACCGGCGAGTCGCGGCTCGAGATCGCGCTCGACACGGTCGATGATCGATCTCGGCGCCGAGTCGCCGAGGAGGTCGACGCCCTGGCCGACCGCCTCGACTGCGAACGGCCGGAGCTCGTCTTCGTCGACTACGTGAGAGACGGGTCGGTCAAGCTGCGCCGGGTCGTGCAGGAATGGGGGGAACGGAGATGGTGAAGGGCTGCGAGATCGCAGGGTGGGGAACGTCACTGCCCGCGCGCACCGTGCGCTTCGGCGACGAGGTGCGCTATCGCATCGAGGACGACGTGTCTCACCTCGACATGCTGGCCGAGGCGTGCGAGCGGGCGTTGCAGCACGCGGGCATCACCGCGAACGAGGTCGACCTCGTGCTCGGCGCCTCGGCGGCGGGGGTGCAGCCGATCCCGTGCACCGCGGCTCTCGTGCTCGAGAGATTGACGCTGACAGGGCATGCGGCCGCCTTCGACGTGAACTCGACCTGCACGAGCTTCATCACCGCGCTCGACGTGGCTTCGCGCTACCTCGACGCCGGTGACCACGAGACGATCCTCGTGTTCGCCGGCGACGTCGGCACACGGTTCCTGAATCCGGACCAACGGGAGAGCTTCGAGCTGTTCAGCGACGCGGGCGCCGCCTTCGTGCTGCGGCGCTCGGCCGGGGCCGGCCCCGAGCGCGGGGTCGTCGCGACGGCGCAGCGGACGTGGCCCGCATACGCCCATGACACCGAGATCAGGGGAGGGCTGTCGCGCTCACCCGCCCAGCGGTTCGCGGAGACCGATCCGGCCGACTACCTCTTCGACATGGACGGACGTCGGGCGCTGCTCGGGATGATGAGGGTGCTGCCGGAGTTCTTCGGCGACTTCCACCGGACGTCGGGTATCTCGTACGACGACGTCGCCCTGTGGGTGCCGCACCAGGCCTCTGCGGCGCTCGGACCGATGCTCGACCGCCTCGGCATCCCCGTCGAACGCCGCATCGACGAGGTCGGCGACTTCGGCAACATGGTCTCCGCCTCGGTGCCCTTCATGCTCGCGCGAGCGCTCGACAGCGGCCGCGTCGGCTCCGGTGATCTCGTGATCCTGTGCGGGACGGCAGCAGGACTCACCGCGAACATCCTCGCGCTCCGCCTCTGACCCGCGTCCGCCTCTCAGGGGCGAGGGATTCCGGTGTGCGCGAGACCGATCAGACCAGGGTCCGCCCGATGCTGCCGATCACGCCGTCGATCGGCTGACCCGACGCGTCGCGACGAGCGCCGGACTCGGGGAGCTTGCGCACGGCACCCGTCGGGTCGACGGCCTGCGCCGGGCTCGGCCCGACCCACGCGACGGTGAGCCGGTCCTCGCCCTTCAGGAACGCATGGGCGCGCACTCCGCCGGTGGCTCGTCCCTTCGAGGGGTACTCGGTGAAGGACGAGACCTTGGCGCGGCCCGGCTCGGTGCCGGGAAGGCTGCTGTCTGCTCCCGACACGGTGGCCACCACGGCATCGGCCTCGGGCGACACCGCGCCGAAGAAGAGCACCGTCGCGCCGGCGCCGAGCTTGATCCCCGCCATGCCACCCGCAGGAGCACCCTGAGGCCGGACCGCTGAGGCGGAGAACCGCAGCAGCTGGGCATCGGTCGTCACGAACACGAGGTCGGCGTCGTCCCGCGCCTGCACCGCACCCACGACCGTGTCGCCCGGCTTCATGCCGATGACCTCGAGATCGGGGCGGACCGGCAGCGTCGACGGGACGATGCGCTTGACCGTGCCCTGGGCGGTCCCGATCGCGATCGGGACGTCGCTGTCGAATCGGACGAACTCGAGGATCCGCTCGCCCCGCGTCGTGATGCCGAGGTAGTCGCGCAGCGGAGTACCGGCGGCGAGCTGCACCGACGACGACGGAACCGACGGCAGGTCGACCGGCGAGAACCGCAGCACGCGCCCCTCGGTCGTCAGCGCCCCGATGTCGGCGCGCACCGTCGTCTCGATCGTCGTCAGGATCGCGTCGTGCTTGCTCCGGCGGGCCGGGACCGTGAGCTCCTGCCCCTCGGCGAGGTCGACGCGGACCGCGCGCCCGGTCGTCGAGAGCACGAGGACGGTCGGTGCGTCGGCGATCTGAAGGTCGGCCGCTGCGCCCTTCGAGGCGCGAGGCTTCGGGGGCACCGCGTTCATGAGGAGTGTTCGTCGCGGGGTGCCGTACGCGTCGGCCGCGGCGTCGAGTTCGGTCGCGACGGCCGCCCGCAGCAGCACGTCGCTGCCGAGCAGCTCGCGCAGGGCTGCGATCTCCGCGAGCAGCGCGTCGCGCTCGGACTCGAGCTCGATGCGCGAGAACTTGGTGAGCCGGCGCAGGCGGAGTTCGAGGATGTACTCGGCCTGCAGCTCGCTGAGATCGAAGACGGACCGCAGGCGCGTGCGGGCCTGCTCGGAATCGTCCGAGGAGCGGATGACCTGGATCACCTCGTCGATGTCGAGGATCGCGATCAGCAGCCCCTCGACGAGGTGCAGGCGCTCTTCGCGGCGCGCGAGACGATACCGGCTGCGACGCGTGATCACCTCGAGGCGATGCGCGACATAGACGCTGAGCATCTCCTTGAGGCCGAGCGTGCGCGGCTGCCCTCCGACGAGCGCGACGTTGTTGATGCTGAACGAGTCTTCGAGCGGGGTCAGCCGGTAGAGCTGCTCGAGCACGGCGTTGGGGTCGAATCCGGTCTTGATGCCGATCGCGACGCGCAGACCGTGGTTGCGATCGGTGAGGTCGGTGACGTCGCTGATGCCCTGCAGCTTCTTCGACTGCACCGCATCGCGGATCTTCTCGATGAGGCGCTCAGGACCGACCATGTAGGGCAGCTCGGAGACGATGATGCCCGTGCGTCGCGGACCGAGCGATTCGACCGAGACCTTGCCTCGGACCTTCAGCGCTCCGCGGCCGTTCGCATACGCGTCCTTCACGCCGTCGAGCCCCATGAGGATGCCGCCGGACGGGAAGTCGGGACCGGGCACGAACTCCATGAGCTCCTCGGTCGTCGCCTCGGGATGCTCGAGCAGATGCGTGGCGGCTGCGACGACCTCGATAAGGTTGTGCGGCGCCATGTTCGTCGCCATGCCCACGGCGATGCCGCTGGCGCCGTTGACGAGAAGGTTGGGGAAGGCGGCGGGCAGCACAGCCGGCTGCTGGAACTGACCGTCGTAGTTCGGGACGAAATCGACGACGTCCTCGTCGAGGTTCTCGGTCAGAGCCATCGCCGGGGCAGCGAGACGTGCCTCGGTGTATCGAGCGGCGGCGGGGCCGTCGTCGAGGGAGCCGAAGTTGCCGTGACCGTCGACGAGCGGCACGCGCAGGGCGAAGTCCTGGGCGAGACGCACCAGCGCGTCATAGATCGCCGAATCGCCGTGCGGGTGCAGCTTGCCCATCACCTCGCCGACGACGCGGGCGCTCTTCACATGACCGCGGTCGGGACGCAGTCCCATCTCGGCCATCTGGTAGAGGATGCGGCGCTGCACGGGCTTGAGGCCGTCGCGCGCATCCGGGAGCGCACGCGAGTAGATGACGGAGTAGGCGTACTCGAGGAACGAGCCCTGCATCTCGCTCTCGAGATCGATGTCCTGGATTCTCTCCGGAGCGAGCTCGGGCGGCGGGGTCTTCGGCATGGCCATCCTGAATGGTGCGAGGCTGAGGTCGGAGGGGAGCCTGTGTCAGACTGGCTCGGATGTCCTTCATGCTACCGTCCGAGTCGCCCTCCGCCCGGAGCCTCGTCGGGGTGGCGGACGACCTGTTCGCCGCTCTCCGCGGGGAGTCGGCGCATCTTCCGCGCGCCACCTCCGTCGTGCTGGTGCTGATCGACGGGCTGGGGGCGATCGGACTCCGGGCCCACGCAGGCCACGCGCGCACGCTCACAGGCGGCATGGCGAAGAAGGACGTGGCGCACTCCGTGTTCCCCTCGACCACGGCCGCAGCCCTCACGAGTCTCCTGACGGGAGCCTGGCCCGGCGTGCACGGTCTCGTCGGATACCGCGTGCTCGACCGTTCGCGCGACGTGCTCGTGAACCAGCTCACCGGCTGGGAGGCGGAGGGCCTGGACCCGTCCACCTGGCAGGCGGCGCCGACGATCTTCGAGCGAGCCCGCGACGAGGGGCGCCCGACCTTCGCCATCGGAGTCGCGGCCTATGCGCACAGCGGATTCACGCGTGCGACCCTGCGCGGCGCGGACTTCATCGCCGCGAGCACTCCTGCCGAGCGCATCGAGACCGCCTACGACCTTGCCGAGCGGAACCCCGGATCCCTCGTCTACTGCTACCTTCCCGAGGTCGACAAGGCCGGGCACCGCCACGGCATCGCGTCACTCGAGTGGGTGACGGCGCTCGAGGAGATCGACGGGGCTCTCGCCCGTCGGGTGCCTCCCGGCGTGGGCGTGATCGTGACGTCCGACCACGGGATGGTCGACGTGCCGGCTCCGCGGCAGGTCGTGCTGGAGGCGGAGCACCTCGACGGAGTGCACGCCATCGGAGGCGAGCCGCGGATGCTGCACGTCTATCTCGACGCCGACGTGGATGCCGACGATGCGGCGGCACGATGGACACGCGATCTGGACGGTCTCGCGGAAGTCGGCACCCGCCGACAGGTCATCGCCACCGGTCTCTTCGGGCCCGCGGTGACGGACGAGGCCGCATCGCGGATGGGAGATCTGCTCGTGGTGGCCCGCGGCAACGGCGCTGTCTACGACGGCACCGCTGCCGATCAGCGCAGTCGGGGCATGATCGGTCAGCACGGCGGGCTCACGCCCGAGGAGCGACAGGTGCCCCTGCTGCGTTTCGGCGCCTTCGCGCGCTGACGCAGCGAGTCCGTGTCGCGGTTCCCGCCGCGACGTCGGATGCGTCGGACTACTCGCCTCGGATGCGTCGGACTACTCGTCCGTGCGAGCTCCGAACACGATCTCGTCCCACGACGGCATGGCGTTGCGGCGCTTGCGTCGGTTGCTGCTGTCCGAGCCGCTGGGTTCGGGCGCGGGATCCGGCGCCTCGATGGGCTCCTCGACAGGACCGGTCTGCTGCAGAGCGTCGAAAATCGCGATCGGGTCGTTGTCGACGGCGACGAACGTGTCGTCCTCGAGCAGCGGTGCGGTCTCACGCTGGCCGCGCCGGCGTCGCAGCGCCTCGAGCAGATCGGCGGTCTCCGGGCTGGTGGTCTGCGATTCCGGAGCGCGCTTGGTCGCGGCGTCCTGGACGGATGCGGGGGAGCGCTCGCGCAGAGCGGGATCCTCGACGCTCTCCGGAGCGGGGACGAGGCGAGGTCCGAAGGCGCCCGAGTCGAAGCGGCTCTCGTCCTTGTACGGGGAGTTCTGCCGTTCGCTCTCGACGGCGCGGAGGCGGGGAATGAGCCCCTCCGGCAGCGAACCCTGGCGGGAGAGCTGCGTGGCATCGGCGTTGAGGGGAGCGAGGGAGCTCCGACGGGGGTCGAAGCTCCAGCGGGCATCATGCTCGACGTCGTTCGCTGCGAACTCGAGCTTGATGATCCAGCCGCTGTCATCCTTCCAACTCGCCCAGCGCTCGGCCGATGCCTCGACCTCGGCGAGCTTGGCCCTGATGGCGGTGCCGAAGGTGGGCTGCGCATCGGGTTCGACCTCGCTGCCGATCAGCACCGGGACGGCGAGGGCCTGGCCGATGATGTGCTCGCGCTCCGCGAGGACCGGGCCCTCGAAGCGCGCGACATCCTCGACGGTGATGCCGAGGAGCTCGGCGACCTCGGGGGCGGTGAGGCCGGCACGGATCTGAGCCTGGATGTCGCGCGGGCTCGCTGCGAGTCGCTGAGGCGTGGGGTCACCCTGGCGGGTGGCCCGCCTGATCTCGCGGTGCAGGACGTCGTCGATGGGCAGCGCGAACCGCTCGCCCGACTCGGTTGCGAGTACCAGGACTCCTGCTTCTGTGCCGACGATGGTGACGTTTTCCATGCGAATGCCCCTCTGATGGGTGTGCATTCATGGTGTCATGGGGCCGTGCCCGCAGCCGGGAATACTCTGGGCGCGCCGCCAGTTTGGTCTGTCGCACCCACGGGCATTTGCTTATTTTCTCGAGGTCGTGCAAACTATGGCCGCCGATTACCCCGACGGCGTACCACCCACTCGCATGAAAGTGGAGATTCACCACATGGCAACCGACTACGACGCTCCCCGAAAGAGTGAAGACGACTCCGAGTCGATCGAAGCCCTCAAGGAGCGTGTGCCGGACAAGCTCTCCGGCTCCTCGGGAGACGAGGACGCGGACAACCCGTCCAGCTTCGACCTCCCCGGTGCCGATCTGTCCGACCTCGAGCTCGATGTCGTCGTGCTGCCCGCGCAGCAGGACGAGTTCACCTGCATGAGCTGCTTCCTGGTGAAGCACCGCTCGCAGCTCGATCACGAGGACGCATCCGGCCCCATCTGCAAGGAATGCGCCGCCTGAGCGCATCCGAGCGACGCTCCGCGCGCCCCCGACCATCCGGTCAGGGGCGCGTTCGTCGTTCCGGGGTCAGTCCTTGGCGCGACGGATGGCCGCCGCGAGGCGGTCGGGCGTGCGCGTCGATATGGTCCACGTGTCCACCGGGTCGTCGACGTCGAGGTTGGGGACGACGACGATCCCGTCGATCCCGCCCCTGATCATGTGCCAGCCCCGTGCGGGCAATGCCGGCCCGCGGGCCTGACGTGCCTCGTCACCGGTGAGGGGCACCGGCTCGCCGAGGTGGCGACACGCGATGTGGGCTCGTCCGGCGCGCAGCACCTCGCCCTCGACCGAGACCAGGGGTGCCACAGACACCAGCCCGATCACGAGGAGCGCCGAGACCGCCGCGCCGATGATGAGGGCGAACGTCGCCGAAGCGAGCGGGATGAAGATGAGCGACACCATGGGGCCTGCGAGTGCCACCGTCACCAAGAGCCAGAGGCTCGGCGAGAGCCTCTCGCGATAGCGCGGTCGTGTGTCGGGAGCGATGTTCTGCATTAGCCTCGTGGGGTGACTGAATCCGTTGATCTCCCCATTATCGCGCCTGTGCTCGACGGCGCAGTCGTCGTGCCCGGATATGCGCATCCGGGAGATGCCGGCGCCGATCTCGTCGCAGCGGAGGCCGTGCACCTCGAACCGGGGGAGCGCGCGCTCGTCGCGACCGGTGTGCGCATCGCCCTGCCGGAGGGCTACGCCGCCTTCGTCGTGCCGCGCAGCGGACTCGCCGCCAAGCACGGCATCTCCATCGTCAACTCTCCCGGCACGGTGGATGCCGGATATCGCGGTGAGATCAAGGTGAGTCTGATCAACACCGACATCCGCAGCGCGTACGATGTCGCCGTCGGCGATCGCATCGCGCAGCTGATCATCATGCCCGTGACGCGCGCCGTCTTCATCCCGGTCGAGGAGCTGCCGGACAGCGTCCGCGGCGAAGGCGGCTTCGGCTCGACCGGATACCAGGCAGCATCCCATTCGAATCCAGCAGGACAGGCCAATGACTGACAACAACGCGACTCCCTCGAAGTCGGCCCCCGAGAACCGGGCGACCGAGGGGCCCTTCGACGATTCCGAGGCGAACCCGGTGCGGCCGTACATCGACCTCGGCGGAATCAAGATCCTTCCCCGCGAGGGACTCAACCTGCGTCTCGAGGTCGAGGAGCAGTCGAAGCGCATCGTCGCCGTCGGCCTCGACTACGCCGACTCGTCGCTGCAGGTGCAGCCGTTCGCGGCACCGCGTTCCGGCGGGCTGTGGGATGAGACCCGCGTGCAGCTGCGCGATCAGGTCCGCACCCAGGGCGGACGTGTCGAGGAGCGGGACGGCCCGCTGGGCAAGGAGCTCCTGGCCGAGGTCCCCGCCACGGCGAACGAGGGATCCGGCCTCCGCCTCGCACGCTTCGTGGGCATCGACGGACCTCGCTGGTTCCTGCGTGGTGTGATCGGCGGAGCCGCGGCATCCGACCTCGAGGCCGCCGCCAAGGTCGAGGATCTCTTCCGCTCGATCGTGGTCGTCCGCGGTGGCGCTCCCATGCCGCCGCGGGATCTGATCCCCCTCAAGATGCCCGCGACGCCCGGTTCGGCGTGAGCACCCCGGCATCGGATCCGGAGCGCGAGCAGAGCGCCTCGGACATCCTCGGCGCGGCTCTGGGCGGAGCGGCTCGTCGCGCCGGACTCGACCCGTCCGAGACCGGAGCCACCCACAGAGTGGTGTGGTCGGCCATCGGCGGCTGGCGCGGGATCCTCGAGTCGATCCTGCCGAGCCTCGCCTTCGTCATCCTGTTCACCGTCGCGCCCGAGCCGCTCATCCTCCCCCTGGGAGTGTCGGTGGGGCTCGCGGCGGTCTTCACGATCGTGCGGCTGATCCAGAAGTCGCCTCCCTCCGCCGCGATCGGCGGGCTCGTCGCGGCCGCGGCCGCCGCCGCGCTGGCACTGTGGACGGGGCGAGGCGAGGACAACTTCGTCCCCGGCCTCATCACGAACGCGGCCTACGGCACGGCGATGCTCGTGTCGGCTCTCATCGGCTGGTCGCTCATCGGCCTCGCGGTCGGGTTCCTGATGGGCGAGGGGACGGCGTGGCGGAACGACCGGCGCAAGCGTCGTGCGTTCCTGTGGCTCGGCGTCGCGTGGGCAGCGCTGTTCTACGCGAGGCTCGCGGTGCAGCTGCCGCTGTATCTCGCGGGTGAGGTCACCGCTCTCGGCACACTGAAGCTGATCATGGGTCTGCCGCTGTTCGCGCCGCTGATCGCCGTCACCTGGCTCGTCGTGCGCGCGCTGTACCCGCGCACCCCGGATTCCGGAACACCGACGCAGTCGTGATAGATTTATCTTGATATCAAGATAAATTGCAGGCTTTCGCCCGGAGGTCGAGCGGAGCAGACTGGTTAGGTCTGCCTTGCTAGCCGCAGGGGCTCGCTGGCGAGCAAGATGGAGGCGCCTGTCGCTCCCATCCGAATAGAAGGAGACGGATTCGTGTCCACGGTGAACAGCTTCGGTGCCAAGAGCACCCTGACGGTCGGCAGCACCGACTACGAGATCTTCCGCATCGACACGGTGCCCGGTTTCGACAAGCTCCCCTTCAGTCTCAAGGTCCTCCTCGAGAACCTGCTTCGCACCGAGGACGGCGCGAACGTGACGAAGGCGCAGATCGAGGCTCTCGGGTCGTGGGATGCCGCGGCAGACCCGAGCACCGAGATCCAGTTCACGCCGGCCCGTGTGGTCATGCAGGACTTCACCGGTGTGCCCTGCATCGTCGACCTCGCCACCATGCGTGAAGCCGTCACGGCGCTCGGCGGCGACGCGAACAAGATCAACCCGCTCTCGCCCGCAGAGATGGTCATCGACCACTCGGTGATCGCCGACCTCTTCGGTTCGGAGAACGCGCTCGAGCGCAACGTCGAGATCGAGTACGAGCGCAACGGCGAGCGCTACCAGTTCCTCCGCTGGGGCCAGACGGCCTTCAGCGACTTCAAGGTCGTCCCGCCCGGAACGGGCATCGTGCACCAGGTGAACATCGAGCACCTGGCCAAGGTCATCTACGACCGTGACGTCAACGGCGTGCTGCGCGCGTACCCCGACACCTGTGTCGGCACCGACTCGCACACCACCATGGTCAACGGCCTCGGCGTGCTCGGCTGGGGAGTGGGCGGCATCGAGGCCGAGGCCGCGATGCTCGGCCAGCCCGTGTCGATGCTGATCCCGCGCGTCGTCGGCTTCAAGCTCTCCGGCGAGATCCCGGCCGGTGTGACGGCCACCGATGTGGTGCTCACGATCACCGACCTCCTGCGCAAGCACGGCGTCGTCGGCAAGTTCGTCGAGTTCTACGGCGAGGGCGTGGCATCCGTGCCGCTGGCCAACCGTGCCACGATCGGTAACATGTCGCCCGAGTTCGGCTCCACCGCGGCGATCTTCCCGATCGACGACGTCACGCTCGACTACCTGCGCCTGACCGGCCGCAGCGACGAGGCCGTCGCGCTCGTCGAGGCGTACGCCAAGGAGCAGAAGCTCTGGCACGATGCGTCGCACGAGCCGATCTTCAGCGAGTACCTCGAGCTCGACCTCGGCACCGTCGTGCCGTCGATCGCTGGCCCGAAGCGCCCGCAGGACCGCATCCTCCTCTCCGAGGCGAAGACGCAGTTCGAGCACGACATCCTCTCCTACGCGTCGGCATCGACCTCGGATTCCGTCGTCGACCTCGAGTCGAAGCACTCGTTCCCGGCGTCCGACCCCGGTTCGGTCCCCGGTGAAGAGGAGCCCACGACGACGCGACCGGTGCACATCAACAGCGGCGCTCCGGCCAACGCGTCCAAGCCCGTGCCGGTCACGACTCCGTCGGGGGAGAAGTACATCCTCGACAACGGCGCGGTCACCCTCGCGGCCATCACGTCGTGCACCAACACCTCGAACCCCTCGGTCATGATCGCCGCGGGTCTCGTCGCCCGCAAGGCGCTCGAGAAGGGTCTCAAGCAGAAGCCGTGGGTCAAGACCACGCTCGGCCCGGGCTCGAAGGTCGTCACGGACTACTACGAGAAGTCGGGCCTCGACAAGGACCTCGAGGGACTCGGGTTCTACACAGTGGGCTACGGCTGCACGATCTGCATCGGAAACTCCGGCCCGCTGATCGAAGAGGTCTCCGCGGCCATCAACGATCACGACCTGGCTGTGACCGCGGTGCTCTCGGGAAACCGCAACTTCGAGGGTCGCATCAGCCCCGACGTCAAGATGAACTACCTCGCCAGCCCGCCGCTGGTCATCGCGTACGCTCTCGCCGGGTCGATGCACTTCGACTTCGAGAACGACGCCCTCGGCAAGGGATCCGACGGCAACGACGTCTTCCTGAAGGACATCTGGCCGACGCCCGACGAGGTGCAGGAGATCGTCGACTCGTCGATCTCTCGCGACCAGTTCATCAAGCAGTACGCGACCGTCTTCGACGGTGACGAGCGCTGGCGCAGCCTGCCCACGCCGGAGGACGACATCTTCCAGTGGGACGAGAACTCGACGTACGTGCGCAAGGCGCCGTACTTCGACGGCATGACTATGGAGCTCACCCCGGTGAGCGACATCCAGGGTGCCCGGGTCATGGCGACCCTCGGCGACTCGGTCACGACCGACCACATCTCGCCCGCCGGCAACATCAAGCCGGGGACGCCCGCGGCGCAGTACCTCACCGAGCACGGCGTCGACCGCAAGGACTTCAACTCCTTCGGCTCGCGTCGAGGCAACCACGAGGTGATGATCCGCGGAACGTTCGCGAACATCCGTCTGAAGAACCTCATGGTCTCGGCGGTCAACGACGGCCAGGTCGTCGAGGGCGGATACACCCGTGACTTCACCCAGGAGGGCGGCCCGCAGTCGTACATCTACGACGCGAGCATGAACTACCAGGAGCAGGGCACGCCCCTCGTCATCTTCGGTGGCAAGGAGTACGGCTCGGGCTCGTCGCGTGACTGGGCTGCCAAGGGCACGCGTCTGCTGGGCGTCAAGGCGGTCATCACCGAGAGCTTCGAGCGCATCCACCGCTCGAACCTGATCGGCATGGGCGTCGTCCCGCTGCAGTTCCCCGCCGGCGAGAGCTGGGAGTCCCTGGGTCTCGACGGCACCGAGATTGTCTCGATCACGGGTCTCGAGGAGCTCAACAACGGCACGACCCCGAAGACGGTGCGCGTGACCGCCACTCCGAGCGAGAACTCGCCCGAGGGCAAGCAGGTCGTCGAGTTCGACGCGGTCGTCCGCATCGACACCCCCGGTGAGGCGGACTACTACCGCAACGGCGGCATCCTGCAGTACGTGCTGCGTTCGCTGGTCTGATCTCAGACACATCCAAGAGCGAAGGCCCGGTTCCTCGGAACCGGGCCTTCGTCGTACGCACGGGAGCGCGCCGAGCGCCGAGCATCCGTCGGAGGTGCCGCGCGCCTCTGGGATGTGACGCGTGCGCGGCTCGCCTCGTGTCAAGGGGGAGCCGCCTTCCGCTCTTTCCCCGGTGCCCCGAGGTAGGATCGAGCAGGCGTCCGAACCGGAATCGGATGCCGCCGACGGAGCCTAAGAGGAGGTGCAGATGCCCATTCTTCCGAGCATCTCAGGACCCCGTGATCTCGATGCCCTGTCCGAGGACCAGCTCGTCGAACTCGCGGGGGAGATCCGCGAATTCCTCGTCGAGAACGTGTCCCGGACCGGCGGACACCTCGGGCCGAACCTCGGTGTGGTCGAGCTGACGATCGCCCTGCACCGCGTGTTCTCCTCGCCGGACGATCCGTTCATCTTCGACACCGGGCACCAGTCCTACGTGCACAAGCTCCTCACCGGTCGACAGGACTTCTCGTCGCTGCGCCTCCGGGGCGGTCTGGCCGGGTACCCGCAGCGGGCCGAGAGCCCTCACGACGTGGTCGAGTCGTCGCACGCGTCGAGCTCGCTCAGCTGGGCAGACGGAGTCTCGCGTGCGCTGACCGCGACCGGTCGGGCGGACCGCCACGTCGTCGCCGTCCTGGGCGACGGCTCGCTGACCGGCGGCATGACATGGGAGGCGCTCAACAACATCTCCGACGACAACGATCGCAACCTGGTCATCGTCGTCAACGACAACGGGCGCTCCTACGCCCCGACGATCGGCGGGATGTCCCGATACCTCAACCGGGTCCGCACGGCTGCCGCCTACAAGGACCTGCACCACAAGTCCGATCGGCTCTTCCGCGCCTTCGGTCCCGTGGGGCGGGCGGTGTTCCGCGGTGTCCGAGGGGGGACGCACGGGTTCCTCTCCCGGTTCACGAACAACGAAGCGCTGTATTCCAATCTCGACATCAAGTACCTCGGTCCGGTCGACGGACACGATCTGCCCGCGCTCCTCGAGACGCTGAAGCTCGCCAAGTCGTTCGGAGCGCCCGTCATCGTGCACGCGATCACCGAGAAGGGCCGCGGCTACCAGCCGGCCCGCGACGACGAAGCCGATCAGTTCCATGCCGTCGGACGCATCGACCCGGTGACGGGAGAGACTCTCTCCTCCGGCGGGACGGGGTGGACGGACATCTTCTCCGATGCTCTCGTCTCGGTGGGCGAGCGACGCAGCGACGTCATCGCGATGACCGCGGCCATGCTCCGCCCGACCGGACTCGCTCCGTTCGCCGAGCGTTTTCCCGATCGGGTCTACGACGTGGGCATCGCCGAGCAGCACGCCGTCGCGTCCGCGGCAGGCCTCGCTTTCGGCGGCCTGCACCCGGTCGTCGCGCTGTACGCGACGTTCATGGGGCGCGCGTTCGATCAGGTTCTCATGGACGTGGCTCTGCACCGCGCCGGAGTCACCTTCGTCCTCGATCGCGCAGGTGTGACCGGTCCTGACGGGCCCAGCCACCACGGCATGTGGGATCTGGCGATGCTGCAGATCGTGCCGCACATCCGCATCGCCGCGCCGCGCGATGGAGCCCGTCTTCGCGAGGCGCTCGACGAAGCGGTCCTCGTCGAAGACGCCCCCACCGTGATCCGGTTCCCCAAGGGAGACGTCGCGCCGGAACTCCCGGCGATCGAGCGACTTCACGACGGGGTCGACGTGCTCGCTCGCGGAGAGTCCGAAGACGTCCTCCTGGTCGCCATCGGCCCCTTCGCCGCACTCGCGATGGATGTCGCGGATCGCCTTCGGGCGCAGGGCATCGGCGCCACGGTCATCGATCCGCGGTGGGCGATCCCCGTTCAGCCGTCGATCGTGAGCATGGCCGCGCGCCACCGCCTCGTCATCACGCTCGAAGACGGCATCCGCGTCGGAGGGATCGGCACGCGGGTCCGCCAGGTGCTCCGCGAGGCTGGCATCGACACCGCGGTCGACGAGCTCGGCCTCCCCGACGAGTTCATCGACCACGCGACCCGCGATGAGATCCTCGTGGATGCGGGCCTCACCGCGTCGAAGATCGCGCAGGACGTGGTGTCGCAGGTGCTCGGCACCCGCATCCCGGTGGCCCGCCACGCGGGCGAGACCGGCACGATCGACCTCCCGCTGCGCGAGCGGAGCTGAACGGGACGCAGCTGAGCGGTCAGTTCAGCGCGTGCAGCGCCGCCACGGCGTCTGCGCGACGGTCGGTGTCGCGAAGCGCGGAGGACAGCAGGTAGCCGTCGGTCAGCGCATCGCCGGTGACCATGACGCGCACGAGTTCGACGCCGCACGCGCGCCGCACATCCTCGGCGCTGGCTGCGATGATCCGGGTGTTGATCTCGTCGTTGTGAGGCAGCTCGGCGCCGTCCAGACCCCGGATGACGTCGCGCAGCGCCGCTCCCACGATGTTCGACGCGCGTTCCGTCACATTGACCACATCGAGCTCGAAGACCCGCAGATCTCGGCCGGTCGGTATCGGCCTCCACTCGAACGACGCGTGCACCCGGTGCTGATGTCCACCGGCGCCGGTCATCTCGCGCGCGGGGAGATCCGTCGCACGGCAGCGCACATCGATCAGCCGGTACCAGTAGAACAGCGGGAACGCGCCGTGCGACCCGGGGTCGAGCACCACGACCTCACCGACAGCGCCGCCTCGCGAGGTCGGTCGGCGCGGAGGTCGGTTGCGGATGATCGGCTTCCCGTTGCGGGTGCGGATCGCCGCCCAGCCCTCATCGACGGTGACGACGAAGATCTTCAACAGGGCGGGAACCACCAGCAGGATCGTGAGGATCGCCGTCCCGGTCTTGAACAGACCCGACATTCCCTTACCGCCCAGCATCGAGAGGAGCATGTCCATGACACCACTGTGCCGGTTCGGTCCCCTGCGCGGGGCGATCCGGGGCACGGGAACGCCGGTGTTCACATGCTGTTCGGTGGGCGTTCGTCGCTGCGCCGCGATGCGGATACGCGTCGGGCGGAAGTGCTCGCCTCAACCTCTCAGGCGAGATCGGAAAGGGTCTCGGCGAGGATCGTCTCGACGAGGGGCTGCATGCGCAGTCGATCGGCATCCACGAGACCGATCCGCGTGCGTCGATCGAGGACGTCGTCGACGGTCATCGCCCCTTCCGCACGTACGGCGAACTCGACCTGCGCGCGCGACGGGCCGCCGGGGGCGGTGTCGGACATGGCTCTGCCGGTGTCGGTGAGTCGGAGGGACGCCGTCCGGCTCGGAGCGGCATCCAGGCCGCCGACTCGCGAGGCGAGGTCGACCGCCTCCTCAGCCATCCGCCGGTACGTCGTCAGCTTGCCTCCGAGCACGTTGACGAATCCGGCCGGAGAGTCCGCGACCAGATGCCGTCGAGAGATGTCGGCCGTCGAGTCGGCGCCGGTGTCGACGAGCGGGCGAAGACCGGCGAAGGCACCTCGGACCTGCTCGAGCCGGATCGGCTCCGCGAGCACCCGATTGAGCGTCTCGAGCAGGAACGCGATCTCCCCGCCGGTCGGGGTCGCGATCCGCGGCACGGGCCCTGGAGCATCCTCGTCCGTCAGACCCACGATCACCCTCCCGCTCTGCTGCGGCAGGGCGAACACGTAGCGGCTGATCGAGCCGTGGTGGGGGATCGTGAGCGCTGCCGAGGGTCCCCCGAGGTCGGCGGCATCGAGCACGATGTGGGTCCCGCGACTGGGCCGCACGGTGATCGACTCGTCCAGCGTGCCGGCCCAGACGCCGGTGGCGTTGATCACGCTGCGGGCGCGGATGTCGAGCCGCTCGCCGGTCAGGGCATCGTGCGCCGATGCTCCCTCGGCATGCAGGTCCTGCGCTCTGACACGCGTGAGGATGCGTGCGCCGAGGCTCGCTGCCGTGCGCGCCGCCGTCACCACGAGTCGCGCGTCGTCGATCAGCTGCCCGTCGAACGAGAGCATGCCCCCGTGCAGACCCCGGCGGTCCAGAGCGGGGACGAGAGCACGCGCGGTGCGCGCCGACACGAGGCGCGGCGGTGGCAGCGTCGTACGGGTTGTTCGCGCTCGCATGCGCAGCAGGTCGCCCATGCCCATTCCGACCACGCCCGCCGCCCGCTGCCGTGCGGTGACGCCGTGTGTGAACGGCAGAAGCTGGCCGAGGGGTCTGATGAGGTGCGGAGCGATCACCGTCATCAGAAGGTGGCGCTCGTGTGCGCTCTCCCTCGCGGTCGCCACATCACCGGTGGCCAGGTAGCGAAGGCCCCCGTGCACGAGCTTCGAACTGAAGCGGCTCGTCCCGAAGGCGAGGTCGTCCGCTTCGAGAAGAGCGACCGACAGACCGCGGGACGCCGCGTCGAGTGCGACTCCGACACCCGTGATGCCGCCGCCGATCACGAGGACGTCGAGCGTGTCCTCGGCGATCCGAGCGAGCTCTGCAGCCCGACGCGCGACGTTGAGGTCGGGGGAGCACACCGTCATGGTCGGAGCAGCCCGTCGAGCGCCGTGCGCAGCTCCCGCTCCCACGAGGCCTCGGAGATGAGCTCGGAGACCGTGCCGTGGGAGAGGACCGCCGACTGCGCGATGAGCAGCAGCATCACGGCGATCTCGTCCGGCTCGCCCTGCCGCACGGTGCCGCCCTGCTGCGTGGTGCGGATCGATGCGGCGAGCCAGTGCAGGATCAGTCGCTGACTCGATCCGACGCGCTGCAGCGTGTACCGGGTGAAGACCTCCGGCTCGTCCGCGAGCAGCCGGCCGTAGACGGAGTCGGCGCGGAAGAGCGCAGAGAATCTCAGCACGTCGTCGACGAGATCGCTCCGTGTGCGGGCGTGGGTCGGGAACTCGGCCACGATGGTCGCGACGCGTCGGAGGAGCGCGGCGCGCACGACATCGTCGGCGTCGTTCCAGGTGCGGTAGATCGTCGGGCGGCTGCGGCCCGCACGGCGTGCGAGCTCGGCGATGGTCACGCCGTGCACACCTCGGCGACCGATCAGCTCGTCAGCCGCATCGAGGATGAGAGTGTGGGTGGCATCCCATTCGGGCACCGTCGTCGGCGCTGCCATCGCTTGACGTTCTTCCATGATCTGTCACACTGTAACGCATGGGTCAAGAGAACGGCAGTGTCGCCGAGCGCACCGAGATGCGATGGAACGGCTGGGGCGACCCTGCGAAGGCGACTTCCCTTCCCCGCTCCGTGCGCGCACTGCTGCCGCTCCTTCTCGGACGGATCCGCACGCCTGCTGAACCCGTCGAGCTCGAGGATGTGCGCCTCGACGCCTCCGCGCTGCGACCAGATGACCTCGCGGCCTTCGCGGAGATCGTCGGCCACGATCGCATCGATGTGTCGGACGACGCTCGCATCCGCCACGCGGGGGGCCGTTCGACGCCCGACCTGCTGCGACGGCGTCGGCTGCACCAGGAGGCTCCGGATGCCGTGATCCTGCCCGGCGATCATGAGGAGGTCGCCGGGGTGCTCGCGGCCGCCGCCGACCGGGGCGTCGCGGTCATCCCGTTCGGCGGGGGCACGAGCGTCGTCGGTGCGCTGGATCCCGAGCGAGGCGCACACCGCGCGGTCGTGAGTCTCGACATGAGAAGACTCACCGGTCTTCTGCGCTTCGACCCGGTGAGCGGTGACGCAGTACTCGGCGCCGGCACCAGCGGACCGGATGCCGAGGCGCTGCTGGGTGCGCACGGCTACGAGCTCGGCCACTACCCGCAGAGCTTCCGCCATGCGACGATCGGGGGCTTCGCCGCAGCCCGGTCCTCGGGGCAGAACTCGGCGGGGTACGGCCGCTTCGACACCATGGTCACGGGCATCCGCGTGGCCACCCCGACCGGGGACATCGAGCTCGGCCGGTCGCCGGGGTCTGCGGCGGGACCCGACCTCATCAGGGTCTTCCTCGGGTCGGAGGGCATCTTCGGCGTCATCACCGAGGTCCGAGTCCGCGTTCATCCGATCCCGCACGAGCGCATGCTCGAGTCCTGGACCTTCCCGGACTTCGACGCGGGTCTCGAGGCGTTGCGTCAGGTCGTGCAGCAGGGCGGCGGGCCGACGGTCATCCGCCTGTCCGACGAGGCGGAGACCGCTGTCAGCCTCGCCCAGGTGGGCAGGATCGGCAAGGCTCTCTCGCGGGGAGCCGGAGTCGTCACCGTCTACGAGGGTGCAGGCGTCGAGGAGCGTCGCGCACGCACCGCGGCGCTCCTCGCCGCCGCGGGAGGAACCTCGGCGGGAGACAGCGGCGCCGAGGACTGGCTCGACGGACGCTTCGACGGCCCGTATCTGCGCGACTCTCTCCTGGATGCCGGCGTGTTCTGTGAGACGCTCGAGACGGCGACCACGTGGTCGAACATCCCCACTCTCAAGGCGGCTGTCACGGCCGCACTGCGCGACGGACTCACCGGCGCCGGCGCCAGGTCGTACGTCATGTGCCATGTCTCCCACGTCTACCCGACGGGGGCATCCCTGTACTTCACGGTGCTGGCCGGCATCCGCACGGATCCCCTGGAGGTGTGGGCGCAGGTCAAGGCGCGCGCGAACGACGCGATCATCGCGGGCGGCGGCACGATCAGCCACCACCACGCCGTCGGCCGAGACCACGCTCCGTGGCTCGAGCAGGAGATCGGCGAGACCGGTGTGCGCATCCTGGCCGCGATCAAGCGCGAGCTCGATCCGACCGGGATCCTGAATCCCGGCGCCGTGATCTCCGATCGGGTGCGCTGACATGGTCGACCACGTCGCCGTGCTGTCCAACCCCTTCGCGGGCAAAGGGCGTGGTGGGCGGGAGACCGACGCGGTCGTGGCCCATCTGCGTGGGAGCGGGGCCGAGGTCCGCGTCTTCGCCGGTGACTCCGCGGCATCGAGCCTGGCTCTGACGACGCGAGCACTCGAGGAGCATCCCCGAGTTCTTGTGGTCATCGGCGGAGACGGCACGCTGTCGGGCATCCTCGACGCGCTCTGCGCCGTGTCCGTCCCCGTCGCGCTGGTGCCGGCCGGCACCGGCAACGACCTCGCACGGGCTCTGGGACTGCCCCGCCACGATCCGGTCGCCGCGGCCGATCTCGCTCTCTCCGGCGTGCCCCGGGCGATCGACGTCGGGGAGATCCGCACCGCGGGTCGCGTGGTGACGTTCCTCACGATCGCGGCGCTCGGCTTCGATGCGAAGGTGAGCGATCGCACTAATCGGCTCCGGTGGCCGCCCGGGGTGCTGCGCTATTACCTCGCTCTCGCGATCGAGCTCGTGCGCCTGCGCCTGATGGCGTTCACGGTGTCCGTCGACGGAGCGGAGGCCGTCGCGTCGCCCGGTACTCTCGTCGCCGTCGGCAACACGGCGAGCTACGGGGGCGGCATGCCGGTGTGCGCCGGAGCGGCAGCGGATGACGGATTGCTCGATCTCGTGCAGGTCGCGCCACTGAGCCGACGTCGACTGCTGCGGCTGTTCCCGCTGTTGCTCCGAGGTACCCACCTGTCGCGTCGCGAGGTGGTGCACCGGCGCGCCCGCTCCGTGACGGTGAGCGCACCGGATCTCGTCGTGTACGCCGACGGCGAGCGCATCGGAGAGGACGAGTGCACGATCGGGATCCGGGCGGCTGCTCTCACCGTGCTGGTGCCGACGGCGAAGGAGGCAGATCGTGCCTGACACCGGCAGCAAAGCACGAGAGAGCACGCCGTTCGACGAGGACGTCGTCGTGATCGGTTCGGGGTTCGGCGGCTCGGTCGCGGCCCTGCGCCTGGTCGAGAAGGGCTACCGGGTTCTGGTCTACGAGGCGGGGCGACGCTTCGAGGACGAGGACTTCGCGAAGACGAGCTGGGACGTGCGTCGCTATCTCTGGGCGCCTGCGATCGGCTGCTACGGTATCCAGCGCATCCATCGCCTGCCACACGTGATGATTCTCGCCGGTGCAGGAGTCGGGGGTGGCTCGCTGAACTACGCCAACACCCTCTATCAGCCCGGTGGGTCGTTCTTCACGGACCCGCAATGGGAGGGACTCGCCGACTGGGACGCCGAGCTGGCACCGCACTACGCGACCGCGAAGCGGATGCTCGGCGTGGTCGAGCGCTACCTGCATTCGGGCCCCGTCGAACGCATCATGGCAGGCGCTGCAGAGGATCTCGGCGTCGGCGGCACCTTCCGCCTCGCGCCTGTGGGCGTGTGGTTCGGGAAGCCGGGGGAGCGAACGACCGATCCCTTCTTCGACGGAGAGGGCCCCGATCGCACCGGCTGCACGCTCTGCGGAAACTGCATGGTCGGATGCCGTGTCGGTGCCAAGAACACCCTCATGAAGAACTACCTCGCTCTCGCGGAGCGGCGCGGTGCGGTGATCGAGCCGCTTCGCACGGTCATCGAGGTGCGTGAGCTCGCGGACGGCGGGTTCGCCGTCACGACGGAGCGCAGCGGAGCCTGGCTGCGTCGTGAGCGACGCACTGTCCGCGCCCGCCAGGTCGTCCTCGCCGCCGGCACCTGGGGCACCCAGCAGCTGCTGCATCGGATGAAGCACTCCGGTGCTCTTCCCCGAGTGTCCGACGCCGTCGGGCGACTCACGAGAACCAACTCCGAAGCGCTCGACGGCGCTGTCGCGACCCGGGTGCCGACCTCCCTCGACCTCGCGAGGGGCGTCGCCATCACGACCTCGTTCCACGTCGACGAGCGCACCCATGTCGAGAACGTCCGGTACGGGCCCGGGTCGAACCTCATGGGAGCACTCGCGTCGATCATGGTTCCGGGCGATCTCTCGCTGGGCCGCCGGCTGGGCCACCTCGTCGGTCGTCTCGTCCGAGCGCCGATCCGTCAGCTGCGCCTGGGGTCTCTCCGGCGGTGGAGCGAACGCGGCATCATCGCCCTCGTCATGCAGACCGTCGACAACTCGCTCACGCTGTCTCTGCGCCGGCGATTCGGACGCCTGGTCATGACGAGTACGCAGGGGCACGGGGAGCCGAATCCGAGCCACCTGCCGCAGGCGCACCGTGCCGCCGCCGCGATCGCCGCGCGGATGCAGAAGGAGGGCGGCGTGCCCGCGGAGGCGCGAGGCTCGTGGCCCGAGGTCTTCGGCATCCCGCTCACCGCGCACTTCCTGGGCGGTGCGGTGATCTCCGCATCGCCGGAGACCGGCGTCGTCGACCGTTTCCACCGCGTGTGGGGACATCCGGGACTGCACGTCGTCGATGGGGCGGCGGTACCCGCGAATCCGGGGGTGAACCCGTCGTTGACGATCACCGCACTCGCCGAGCGGGCGCTGTCGTTCTGGCCTCTCTCGGGGGACGTCGACGAGCGCCCCGATCAGACGGCGTAGCATCCGACCAGCGGACATGACGAAGGGGGCCGCGCCGAGCGCGACCCCCTTCTCTGCATCCGATCAGCGGTTCTCGATGCCGCGGATCTGCGGGGTGTGGAACTCCCCGCCGAAGGCGCGCTGCGAGGCGCCCTCGCGATCGAGGTAGGGCGAGGCCCCGCCGTCGATGAAGGGCCAGCCGGCGCCGAGGATGAGGCACAGGTCGATGTCCTCGACCTCGGGTACCACGCCCTCGTCGAGCATGAGCTTGATCTCGCTCGCGAGCCCGTCCTGAACGCGCTGCAGGATCGTTTCGGCCGACGCGGGCGTCGAGCCGACGGCGGGCTTCAGCAGCTTCTCGGCCTGCTTCGTCCAGCCGGTCACCCGGCCGCCCTTGTCCTTCTCGATCACCGCGTCGAGCTCCGCGAGAGCGTGGAAGTTCTCGTTCGCATAGAAGCGATCCGGGAACGCGTGCGCCATCGTGTCCTGCACGTGAGCGGCGACCTTCCACCCGACCAGGTCGATCAGCTGGAAGGGCCCCATCGGAAGTCCGAGGGGCGCGAACGCCTTCTCCACGTCGGTGATCGGGGTGCCCTCGTACACCGCGCGCGCAGCCTCGCCCATGACCTTGGCCAGCAGACGGTTCACCACGAAGCCCGGAGCATCCGCGGTGAGCACCGCGTTCTTGCCGAGGTTCTTCGCGACGACGAACGCGGTCGAGAGTGCCCCCTCCGACGTCGTCGGCGTCTTCACGATCTCGATCAGCGGCATCACCGCGACCGGGTTGAAGAAGTGGAACCCGACGAGACGCTCGGGGTGAGCGAGCTTCGCACCGATCTCCTCGACCGAGAGCGACGAGGTGTTGGTGGCGAGGATCGCGTCCTCGGCGATGATCTTCTCGATCTCCCCGAACACCTGCTGCTTGACGCCGACCTCTTCGAACACGGCCTCGATGACGAAGTCGCAGTCCGCGTAGAGGCTCTTGTCGGTGGTGCCGGTGACGAGCGCACGCAGCTTGTTCGCGGAGTCCGCGTCCAGGCGCCCCTTGCCCTCGAGCTTGCCGATCTCCTCGTGGATGTACGCCACGCCCTTGTCGACGCGCGCCTGGTCGAGGTCGGTGATCAGCACCGGCACCTGCAGCTTGCGCACGAACAGCAGCGCGAACTGGCTGGCCATGAGCCCCGCACCGATGATGCCGACCTTGGTGACCTTCTTGGCGAGAGCCTTGTCCGGCGCGCCCACAGGCCGCTTCGCGCGCTTCTGTACGAGATCGAACGCGTACATGGATGCCGCGAACTGGTCGCCCGTCACGAGCTCGGCGAGTGCCTCGTCCTCGCGGGCGAAGCCCTCGGCCTTCGTGCCGCTCTTCGCCCTGTCGAGGAGCTCGAGCGCGGCGTACGGCGACTTGGGCACGGTGCCGATCTTCGACTCGAGCATCCCGCGGGCCATCTTGATGGCGATCGGCCACTTGGTGAGGCGCTCGATCTTGCCCGGCTCGTTCTTGCGCTCGACCTTCTTACCACCGAGGACGGCATCCGCCCAGGCCAGCGAGTTCTCGAGGTAGTTCGCCGCGGGGAAGATCGCATCGACGATGCCGAGGTCGAACGCCTGCTGCGGCTTCAGCATCCGGTTCTGCTTGAGCGGGTTGGAGATGACGACCTCGAGCGCGTTCTCGATGCCGATCAGGTTCGGCAGCAGGTACGCCCCGCCCCAGCCCGGGATGATGCCGAGGAAGACCTCGGGGAGCGCGATCGCCGCAGCCGAGGCGTCGACCGTGCGATAGCTGGAGTTCAGCGCGATCTCGAGGCCGCCGCCGAGCGCGAGCCCGTTGACGAACGCGAACGAGGGGACGCCGAGCTCGCCGAGCTTGCCCAGCACCTTGTGCCCGAGCTGCGCGATCAGGCGCGCGTTGTCGCGCGAGCCGACCTTGCTGATGTCGGAGAGGTCGGCGCCGGCGGCCAGGATGTACTGCTTGCCGGTGATGCCGACCGCCTGGATCTCTCCGGCCGACGCGCGAGCGGCGAGACCGTCGAGTGTCTCGCCGAGCTGCGTGAGCGTGGCGGGGCCCAGGGTGTTCGGGCGGGTGTGGTCCCGTCCGTTGTCGAGAGTGATCAGCGCGAGCACCTTGCCCGACGCGAGCCGGATGTCGCGCACAGGGCTGTGCGTGATCACCTCGCCGTCGGTGAGGGCCTGGATGGGGGAGAAGTCGACGTTCGCGTACTGTTCGGAAATCGAGTGTGCCATCGGGGCTTACTTCCTCTTCTTGCCGTCGTAGTGCGGGTTCTCCCAGATGACGGAGCCGCCCTGGCCGAGTCCGACGCACATGGCCGTGAGGCCGTAGCGCACATCGGGGCGCTCGGCGAACTGCGCCGCGAGCTGGATCATCAGACGCACACCGGATGCCGCGAGCGGGTGTCCGAGTGCGATGGCGCCGCCCCACTGGTTGACGCGGGGGTCGTCGTCGGCGATGCCGAAGTGGTCGAGCAGGGAGATGACCTGGATCGCGAACGCCTCGTTCAGCTCGAAGAGGCCGATGTCGGCGATCGTCAGGCCCGCCTTCTTCAGTGCCTTCTCGGTCGAGGGGATCGGACCGATGCCCATGATCTCCGGCTGCACGCCGGCGAAGGCGAACGAGACCATGCGCATCTTCGGCGCGAGTCCGAATTCCTTCACCGCCCCACCGCCCGCGAGCAGCGACATCGTCGCGCCGTCGGTGAGCGGTGACGAGGTTCCGGCGGTCACTCGGCCGTGCGGACGGAACGGGGTCTTGAGCGCAGCGAGATCCTCCATCGTGGTCTGCGGACGGCGGCCCTCGTCCTCCGTGGCGAGACCCCAGGCGCCGTCGGCATCCTTCGTCGCCACCGGCACGAGGTCGGGCTGGATCTTGCCGGCGTCGTACGCGGCCTGCACCTTGTGCTGGCTGAGCATGCCGAACCGGTCGGAGCGCTCCTTGGTCAGATGCGGGAAGCGGTCGAAGATGCGCTCCGCCGTGACGCCCATGTTCAGCGCGCCCGGATCGACCATCCGCTCGGCCACGAAGCGCGGGTTGGGGTCGGCGTTGCCGCCGATCGGGTGGTGGCCCATGTGCTCGACACCGCCGGCGAGGGCGAAGTCGTACATGCCCACGCCGATCGATGCGCCCATGGTGGTGACGCTGGTCATCGCGCCGGCGCACATGCGCTCGACGGCCAGGCCCGGCACCGTCTGCGGGAGTCCGGCGAGGATCGCCACGGAACGGCCCAGGGTGAGACCCTGGTCGCCGGTCTGGCTCGTCGCGGCGATCGCCACATCGTCGATGCGGTCGGCCGGGACGGCCGAGTTCCGCTCCATCAGGCCGATGGTCGCCTTCACGGCGAGGTCATCTGCGCGGGTGTTCCAGTACATGCCCTTTTCGCCGGCGCGCCCGAAGGGGGTGCGCACTCCATCGACGAAGAAGACGTCCGAGATCTCGGCCACTCTGCCTCCAAGTTTGTGCGGTGGCCTCAGTCTATGGAGGCCCCGAAACCGGGAGGAATCGGTTGGATCGAACCTACGAAGCGGGGGCGGACGCCTCGTCGGCGGGTTGCGCCGCCTCTACAAAGGCGGCGGCGATCTTCTGTGCAGTCTGTGCAATCTGCCACGGCCGCGCACCGAGCGTCGCGAGGGCCTCGGAGATCGCCTCCGGGGTCGTTCCCGGCACATCCCAGGCGATGCGTCGGAGGTAATCCGGGGTGAGCAGGTTCTCGGTCGGCATGCCGAGCTCTTCGGCCGTGGCCTCGACGAGCGGCCGCGCAGCCTTCAGCCGGGCGTCGGCCTCGGGATTGCGGTCCGACCAGGCTCGGGGCGGCGGCAGGGTGTCGCTGGGCACGCGCTCACGGGGCAGCTCCTCGGTGGTGCGGCCCTCGACCATGGCCTGCCACCAGCGGTCCAGCTGCGTGCGGCTGGCTCGACCCTGGAACTCCTTGATGCCGGCGAGCGCCTGCTTGCTCTGCGGGTTGGCGAGCACTGCGGCGATGAGCGAGCGATCGGGCACCAGGCGCCCGGGAGACACGTCCTGCTCCTGAGCGAACGATTCCCGCGCCTGCCAGAGCGCACGAGCCACGGCGAGATTGCGGGCGCCGCGCACCTGATGCAGTCCGCTCAGACGGCGCCAGGGATCCTCGCGCGGGGGCTTGGGGAGCCGGGTCAGCGTCGCGGCGAACTCCTCGGCCGCGTACTCGGTCTTGCCCTGCTCTTCGAGTTCGAGGGTGAGCGCCTCATACACGTCGACGAGGTGGAGCACATCGAGAGCCGCATACTCGAGCCATGCCGCGGGCAGGGGACGCGTCGACCAGTCGGCGGCCGAGTGCTCCTTCTTGAGCGTGATCCCCAGGGTGCTCTCGACGACCGCGGCGAGCCCGACGCGCTCGTGCCCCAGCAGGCGCGATGCCAACTCGGTGTCGAAGATCGACGGCGGAAGGAGGTCGAGCTCGCGGAGCGAGGGGAGGTCCTGACTGGCGGCGTGGAAGATCCACTGCACGTCGCCGATGGCGGCCTGCAGCGCGCTGAAGTCGCCGAGTGCCGGTGGGTCGAACAGGAAGACTCCGGCGTCGCGCCGGTAGACCTGGACGAGGTAGGCCCGCTGCGAGTAGCGGAATCCGGATGCCCGCTCGACGTCGACGGCCACCGGGCCGGTTCCTGCGGCCAGCGTGGCGCATGCCGCATGGAACTCCGAGACGTCGGAGATCACGGAGTATTCAGTCACGTGCTGCCTTTCGCGCGCCGATCACGGCGATGCCCTCGGAACCCGGCGGAAGACCCGCCAGCATTCCCACCAGTTCAGCCCATGCCTCGACGTGCGGTCGGAAGGGGCTTGCGGGCGTCCAGGACGCCCTCAATTCTATCTGCGCTCCGTCGCCTTCGTCGGCGAGGCCCCCGAAGCCCTTCGAGAGGGTCTTCGTCGAGGTGCCGGATTCGGCGTGGTACAGGGCGCCGCGAGAGTCGAGCGCATCGACGAGCCACGACCACGTGACGTCGGCGAGCAGCGGGTCGGTGCCGATCTCGGTCTCGAGCGGAGCCTGAGCGAAGATCACGATGCGCCATGCCCCGCCCCAGGCGGTGGGGGCCTCCGGGTCATACAGCAGCACGAAGCGGCCGGTCCCGTACACGGACTCCCCGGTGTCGTCGGGGCGGACGTCGGCGGCCAGCGCCAGCGCATACGGCGCGAGGCCCTGGGGGGTGGAGATCTCGCGTACCGTGAGGTCGGTGCGGAACGCCGTGTCACGGAGTTCCGCCACGGCGGCGTCGAAGATCGTCCCGGCATCGGGGTGTGCGGTCACGGCAACAGGCTAGAGTCAGGAAGCGATGAAGAGTCTCAGGCACGCCGTTGCGCTCCTTGTCCCCGGATTGTTCGCCCTCGGAGGGGCGATGACGCTGTTGGTGCTCAGCATCGCCCGGCGGGTGGTTCTGCCGGCCAAGCGGCCCGCAGATGTCGAGATCCTCGCGGTCGACACCGGCGCGCAGACCATCGAGCTCACGCGCACTCCCGATACGGAGCTGCCGGGCCGCTATGGGCTGTTCACGTCCGGCACCCACGGTTACGTGAAGCTCGGTGCCGTGCTCGGCGCGGACTCGGGCACCGTGAGACGCAAGCTGCTCACCCAGATCGAACCGGGCGCACGGGTCGACCGCGCCGCCGCATTCAGCGGGTGGTACTACTCTTCGCCGAGCGAGCTGCACCTGCGCTGGGAGAACGTCCTGATCGGCTCGCCCGCGGGGCCATGCCCTGCCTGGTTCTTCCCGGCAGAGTCGAAGACCTGGGTGATCCAGGTGCACGGACGCGGCGTGACCCGTGCGGAGTGCCTGCGCGCGGTGCCCGTGCTGCACGCGGCCGGGTTCCCGAACCTCGTGGTCTCGTACCGCAACGACGGCGAAGCCCCGCGCAGTCGGAGCGGCGCCTACGCCCTCGGAGCGGCGGAGTGGCGCGACGTCGACGCCGCGATCTCCTACGCGCTGCGCCGCGGCGCGGAGCGGGTCGTGCTGATGGGCTGGTCCATGGGTGGGGCGGTCGCGCTGCAGACGGCTCTCAACTCCGGCAATCGCGGACGGCTGGCCGGCCTCATCCTGGAGTCGCCGGTCGTCGACTGGCGCACCGTGCTGCGGTTCCAGGCCAAGAAGGCGGGCATGCGGGCGCCGCTGCCGGACCTCGCGATGGGTGCACTCTCGGTGCCGCTGACCGCGCGTCTCAGCGGCGCGGATGAGGCGATCTCGTTCGACCGGCTCGACATCGTCGCGCGCGCGGACGAGCTGGACCTCCCTATCCTGATCCTGCACAGCGACGACGACGGCTTCGTGCCCGCAGACGCATCGCACGCCCTACAGCGAGCGCGCCCCGACATCGTGACGATGCCGCGGTTCTCGGTCGCCAGGCACACCAAGCTGTGGAACTACGACCAGATGGGGTGGAGCGCGGCGATCACGGACTGGCTCCGCGACCAGGGGCTCAGCGCTTCTGCCTGACCTGCTTCTTGGCGCGCATGAGCATTCCGGTCATGCCGCCGATCCGCAGCGGTGAGACGGCCTTCGTGAGACCGATGGACTGCGGATAGTCGTCGGGGATCGCGAGCACCTCGTCGGCCGTGAGACCTGTGAGGCCCTGCACCAGGATGCTGGCGAAGCCGCGTGTCGTGGGAGCCTCGGGCGGCGCCGTCGCGTGCATGGTCACGATGTCGTCGATCACCTCGACGTAGATGTACACCGGTGACTGGCACTCGGCGACGCGCTCGCACATCTCCGGGTGATTCGCGACCTCCTCGGAGACCTCGGGGAGCTCATTGGAGTACTCGAGCAGCAGCAGCAGCCGGTCGGCCTCGGGCGTCTCGAGGAAGCCGTCACGGATGTCGGCGAGGATGTCAGGGAGTTCGCTGGTGCTCATCCCTGACATTCTCACACGGTCAGAGCGATCCGGGCTCGGAGCCGGTCACGATCGGAACGCGGACGGCGCTTCCCCATTCGGTCCAGGATCCGTCGTAGTTGCGGACGTTCTCGAAGCCGAGCAGATGCTTGAGCACGAACCACGTGTGGCTGGAGCGCTCACCGATGCGGCAGTACGCGACGACGTCGTCGCCGTCGGCGAGGCCGGCACCGTCGCGGTAGATGGCGTCGAGCTCGGCGCGCGACCGGAACCCGCCGTCCTCGGCGACCGCCTTGGCCCAGGGGACGCTCTGCGCGGTCGGGATGTGGCCGGCGCGCAGGGTGCCCTCCTCGGGGTACGCGGGCGCCGTGGTGCGCTCACCGCTGTACTCCTCGGGGGAGCGCACGTCGATCAGCGGGTTGCCGATGTGGGCGAGGACGTCCTCCTTGTAGGCGCGGATGACCGAGTCGTCACGCTCGACGATCGGGTACTCGGTGGGGGTCACCGTCGGGGCGTCGCGCGTGATCTCGCGGCCCTCGGCGATCCAGCGATCGCGACCGCCGTCGAGCAGACGCACGTCCTCGTGACCGAAGAGCGAGAAGACCCACAGGGCGTACGCCGCCCACCAGTTGTTCTTGTCGCCGTAGATGACGACGGTGTCGTCACGGGAGATGCCCTTGCTGCTGAGCAGCTTCGCAAAGCCCTCGCCGTCGACGTAGTCGCGCACGACCGGGTCGTTGAGCTCGGTGTGCCAGTCGACCTTCACCGCACCCGGGATGTGGCCGGTCTCGTAGAGCAGGACGTCCTCGTCGGACTCGACCACCACGAGTCCGGGCTGGCCGAGGCGCTCGGCGAGCCATTCCGTGGTGACGAGGCGGCCGGGTTCGGCGTACTCGGCGAACTTGGGTGACGACGTGTCGAACTCGATGGCCACAGGGATCTCCTCAGACTGTGAGCGGCGATGATGCCGGGTGCGGACGGCGTAGTGTTGATCCGTCACTTCGACGATAGATCCACGCCGAGCGCACTGCACCCGATTCGTAAGACTTCGACACAGGTGCGCCCCCGATACAGGACCGTGATGACCGACACGCCCACCCGCACGGGCATCGTGCACCTCACCGATCGCCAGCCGACCGTCACCGGTCCCGAGATGCTCGCCAGTCTGGTGCCGCCGCCGCAGTTCGACGGCGCGACCTTCGAGAGCTACCGGGCCGACGAGGCGTATCCCTCGCAGGAGGAGGCGAAGGAGACGCTCATCCGCTTCGCGGGTCGAGGTGCCCCCGCCAAACGCGGCGGTCTCTTCAGCCGGGCGAAGAAGGAGCCCGAGATGAAGCCGGGCGTCTATCTCGACGGCGGATTCGGCGTCGGCAAGACGCACCTGCTCGCGTCGATCTATCACGCGATGCCGGCCCGGAGGAAGTACTTCGGGTCGTTCATCGAGTACACGGCACTGGTGGGTGCGCTCGGCTACAAGAACACCGTCGACCTGCTCAAGGGCGCCGACCTGCTCTGCATCGACGAGTTCGAGCTCGACGATCCCGGGGACACGATGGTGATGACACGGCTGATCGGCGAGCTCGTGCCGACCGGCACGAAGCTCGCGGCGACCTCGAACACCCCGCCGAACGCCCTGGGCGAGGGGCGCTTCGCCGCTCAGGACTTCCTCCGCGAGATCCATGCGATGTCCGACAGCTTCCAGACGCTCCGCATCGACGGCGTCGACTTCCGTCAGCGCGCGCTCGACGGGCACGCCGTGGTGAGCGATGAGGCGACCTACTCCGACGCGATCGCCGCAGGCTCCGCTGCGGGAACCGCATCCGACGATCCGTTCGCCGACGTGATCCGTCACCTCGCGCGCGTGCATCCCTCGCGCTACCTCCGGGTGATCACCGGACTCGATCTCGTCGGTCTGCGCGGTGTGCACGTCCTGACCGATCAGTCGGAGGCGCTGCGCTTCGTCGCGTTCGTCGACCGCGTCTACGACGCGCAGATCCCGATCGTCGCGACGGGTGTGAGCCTCGATCAGGTCTTCGCGGAAGAGATGCTGGGCGGGGGATATCGCAAGAAGTATCTGCGCGCTATCTCCAGACTCAATGCACTCACACACGCGGATCGCAGTGTCGCGTAACGCGATGTTCACACGGGGGCTGTGCCTGTAACACCCCGGCAACAAACTTCACGCATTCCGGAAATCGGGCCTCGTCACACTGAAGCTCTCAGTTCCCGAATGTGAGGTTTGACTATGGATGCTCCAGGCAACATCTCCTGGGCGATCACCGCGACCGCCCTCGTACTGCTCATGACGCCCGGCGTCGCCTTCTTCTACGGCGGCCTCGTGAAGGCCAAGAGCGTCGTCAGCATGATGATGATGAGCTTCGGCTCGATCGGACTCGTGGCAGTGCTCTGGATCCTCTTCGGATTCTCGATGAGCGCCGTCGACAGCCCCACCGCCTTCGCAGGCAACCCCTTCGCCGACATCGGCCTCTCGTCTCTCGCCGCCGGTGAGGGCTCGAACGTGGCTCTTCTGGGTGTCGCATACGGCGCCACCTTCGCGATCATCACGGTCGCGCTGATCTCCGGTGCGATCGCCGACCGTGCCAAGTTCGGCAGCTGGCTGATCTTCGCCGGCGTGTTCGCCACCGTCGGCTACTTCCCGGTCGCCGCCTGGGTCTGGGGCGGTGGCTGGATCATGAACCTCGGCACCACCCTCTTCGGTGAGGACAGCGGGATCGGCGTCATCGACTACGCCGGTGGAACCGCCGTCCACATCAACGCCGGTGCCGCAGCTCTCGCTCTCGCCCTTGTCCTCGGAAAGCGCATCGGCTTCCAGAAGGGCATCCTGAAGCCGCACAACGTGCCGCTGACTCTTCTCGGTGCTGCTCTGCTCTGGTTCGGCTGGTTCGGCTTCAACGCCGGTGCCGAGTGGCTCGCGGAGGACATGGGCGGAG
Organism: Microbacterium sp. C5A9; assembly: GCF_022627955.1. Taxonomy (GTDB): domain Bacteria; phylum Actinomycetota; class Actinomycetes; order Actinomycetales; family Microbacteriaceae; genus Microbacterium. Next base: position 605,891 of record NZ_JABXGD010000002.1, on the reverse strand, counting down.
TCGGCCTCATCGGCCTGAACACGCTCGGCGCGACCGCAGCCTCGATCCTCGGATGGATCCTCGTCGAGAAGATCAAGGACGGCAAGCCCACCTCGGTCGGTGCCGCATCGGGTGCCGTCGCCGGCCTCGTCGCCATCACTCCCGCCTGTGCCAACCTGACCCCCGGCTGGTCGCTGCTCCTCGGCGCCATCGCCGGTATCGTCTGCGCCCTCGCGATCGAGATGAAGTTCCGCTTCGGCTTCGACGACTCGCTCGACGTCGTCGGCATCCACCTCGTCGGCGGTCTGATCGGTACCTTCTACCTCGGGTTCTTCGCGACCGGCACCGGCCTGTTCGTGGGTGGCGACGCCCGCCAGCTCGCTGTGCAGGCGATCGCCGCGCTGGGTGTGCTGATCTACTCCTTCGTGGTCGCCTTCATCATCGGCTTCGCGATCGAGAAGACGATCGGCTTCCGCGTCACGAACGAAGACGAGATCGCCGGTGTCGACCAGGTCGTCCACGGCGAGGAGGGCTACGCGCTCGCGGACGCGTGACATGCGGTTAGGGTGACCGTGTGGCTAAGAGCAACGGCATCCTGACAAGACTCGCGGAGATCCTTCTCACGGCGCTGGGATCTGACCGGGCGTCTCGGACAACACCCCGTCCGAGGCGCCCGGACGCGCGTCTGCGCACCTCTGAGGAGGTGCGCAGCTCGCCGTCCGCGGCGGAGACGGCGACGGTGCGCATCGATCCCGACCGCATCTCCGGACTCCGCATCGACTACGCGCCCGATCGCGACGGCGCCCCCGACGCGGGGGAGATCGTCTGGACGTGGGTCCCCTACGAGGAAGGCGACGGGCGCGGCAAGGATCGGCCCGTGCTCGTGATCGGCAGGCAGTCCGCAGACCGCGTGTACGCGGTGCGGATGACCAGCAAGCCGCATGATCGCGATCGCGACTACCTGTCGATCGGCTCCGGGGCGTGGGACTCTCAGGGGCGTGAATCCTGGGTCGACATCGAGCAGCTGTACAGCGTGCACGAGACGGGACTGCGCCGAGAGGCGGCGGTGCTCGATCGCTCGCGGTACGACCGCGTCAGGGCGGCCCTCGCCGGGCGCTACGGCTGGGCGACCGCCTGACCGTCGGCGGACGCAGGCATCCGTCGCGGGATCCGCAGCCGGCTGACGGACCAGACCACCGCCGCTGAGGCGAGCAGGGTCGCGAGCAGCGCGGCGACGGTCACCATGAGCGAGAACGCCCCGCGCTCCGGGAGGAGGAATCCGTAGGGCACCCATCCGTCGGTCGCGCCGCGCACCAGCACGACGGTGAGCCAGAGCAGGGGATAGGGCAGCACGACCCAGAGGTCCCTCCAGGGCTGAGGAGCACGGTCGGGGACGAACGCCCAGTCGATCAGCACCGTCAGCGGGAGCGCCGTGTGCAGCGTCATGCTCACCCAGGCCGGAGCGCTGCCGGTGCCGGGTACGACGAGGTTGTACACGAGAGCCACGACGATCATCGATGCGACGGACACCGCGCGTGCGCTGACCAGCCAGGCGGGTGCGCGCCGCCCGCCCAGTGCGAGAGCGCCGGTGGTGATCATCACGACCGCGGTGAGCAGGCTCGTGAGGTTCGTGAAGTAGCCGAAGTAGTCGAAGAGGCTCGCTCCCCGCAGGGGGATGCCGATCACGTAGGTGTACCCGAGGATGCCGACCACGGCGGTGCCCACGAGCACCCGGAGCATCGCCACGACACGGGGAGGGGGCGCTGACGTCATCCGCCCAGCGTAGGAGCGTCCGTCCCGCAATCCGATTCCTCGCCTGCTGCGAACCATCTGTGAGTCGCAGCATGCGACGCCACCAAGGAGGAATCATGCGTTTCATCCCCACCAAGGTCCACGGAATCCTCGACTACGTCGTCGGCGTCGCATTGATCGCCGCACCGTGGCTGTTCGGATTCGCCAGCATCGGCGGCCCGGCCGTCATCATCCCGATCGTGCTCGGTGTCGGACTCATCGTCTACAGCCTGTTCACCAAGTACGAATGGGGCCCCTTCGGGTTCATCCCGATGCCCGTCCACCTCGTCTTCGACATCGTCGCGAGCCTGTTCCTGGCGCTGTCGCCGTGGATCTTCGGCTTCTCGACCGAGGCGCCGAACGTGTGGGTCCCTCACGTCGTCGTGGGTGTCGCCGTCATCCTCGTGGTGATCTTCTCGCAGCCGCAGCCCGCGAAGGTCACGGCCACGGCACGCGCCTGACGCATAGACCCTGAGGCCCCGCACGGTATCGGTCCCGTGCGGGGCCTCAGTTCTGCAGTGCGGCGCACACCCAGCGCGCGTACAGCTGCCAGGGGTCTCCCGCCGCGCGGATCCCGTCGATGTGCGCGGAGAGACGCGGTGCCAGCGTGAACCACTCGCCGCCCTCGCGGCTCTCGGCGAACTCCCGATGCCGCGCCTGTTCGATGTCACGCCCTCCCCGTTCGAACGCAAGCAGCTCGTCGTGGCGGATGCTGGCGAGGCGCCGTCGCGGCCTTCCGCTGGTCCCGATCTTCACACGCCGGTCGAAGCGGATGTAGTACACCACCTCGATCACCGGGCGGGGCAGATCGGCGTCGGGGGAGTCGCCGTAGCGCCATCCGCACCACGAGCAGATGAGCGCGCCGCCCGCGCGTTCGCCGTCCGCCCGGCCGCACAGCGCGCAGCGGCCGGGAAGCGGGATGGTCGTGATCATGGTCGGCACGGTACTCGCCGCCTCGGACGTCGGGCCTGCGGGCGCGACAGGACGGCGCTGAGGTCGGTGTCCGCACTAGCATGAGGCGGAGAGACCGTACCCACGAGAGGGCCCGCGTGAACGCCCAGACCACCGCCGTCGCTTCCGAGCGTCTCGGCTCCCTGCTCCGGTCGGATCCCGGTCGTCTGCGCCGGCGCAGCATCTCTCTCGGCGTGCCGATCGACGACGCGGACGATGCGGCCCAGAACGCGGCCCTGCGCGCGTGGCGGTCTCTCGGTTCCCTGCGCTCGTCCGACGCCGGGCCCCTGTGCGCATGGCTCGACACGATCGTGCGGACGACGGCCATCGACATGAGCAGAGCGCGCAAGGACGACCTCGGAGAGGTGCTGTGCGAGCCCCTGGCGTCCGGGCAGGACGTCGAGGGGGAAGCGGAGCTGCGCGATCGCCTGGAAGCCGCGTTCCGCGCCATCCACAGGCTGCCCGACGATCTCCGTCATCCTCTGCTGATGAGCGCGGTCGACGGGATGACGGCGCAGGAGATCGGGCAGGAGCTCGGGATCGCCCCTGCTGCGGCGCGTCAGCGGATCTCGCGTGCGCGCCGCGCCCTCCGCGGCTGAACCGGGAATCTGCGCGACCGACTTCTCCTGTCACATCTGCCGCTCGCGCACGTCTTTCTCGATGGGCCGTGTTCGCGGTCCCGACGACGACGAAGGAACGAATCATGTCAACGACCCCTGTCACCGCGCTCGATCAGCTGAACATCGCCTTCGCCGAGCGCTTCAATGCCCGAGACATCGAGGGCCTGCTCGCTCTGAACGCTCCGGACGCGGTGTTCGTGCCGGCTCCGGGGCACCCGGTCACCGGTGAGGCGTCGATCCGCGGGGCCCTCGAGCAGTTCCTCGCGCTCGGGCTGCCGATCACGATGAGCGTGCGCCAGGTGCATCAGACCGGGGCCGTCGGACTCGCGGTCGCGGACTGGACCATCGAGGGCACGGGCCCGGACGGCTCCGAGGTCTTTCTGAGCGGCAGCACCGCCGACGTCGCGGTCCACGATGACGAGCATGGCTGGCGTTACGCGATCGACAATCCCTTCGGCACCGTCTGAGCGGCGCGGCGGGCGCAGCGCGGTCGGAGGAGGGGGCGATGCCCGGCATCGCCCCCTCCTCCGAGCCACGGTCACCGGGGTACGACGAGCGGGGTTCCGGTGTGCGGATCGGCGATGATCGAGCACGACAACCCGAAGACCTCCTCGACGCGCTCCGACGTCACGATGGAGGCAGGATCGCCGGATGCGACGATGCGGCCGTCCCGCATCATGATCATGTGATCGGCGAACCGAGCAGCCTGGTTGAGGTCGTGCAGTACCGCGACGATCGTGCGCCCCTCCTGGTGCAGACGATGGAACAGCCGCAGCAGATCGTACTGATGGGCGATGTCGAGGAAGGTCGTCGGCTCGTCGAGCAGCATGGTCGGCGATTCCTGGGCGAGGAGCATCGCGACCCATACGCGCTGGCGCTGCCCGCCCGAGAGCTCGTCGACCAGCCGGCCGGCGAGCTCCGTCGTGCCCGTCGCCGCGAGGGCCGCGGCGACGGCCGACTGGTCGTCGTGCGACCACTGGCGGAGGATCGTCTGATGCGGATGGCGCCCGCGCGCGACCAGGTCTGACACGCGGATGCCGTCCGGAGCGATCGACGTCTGGGGGAGCAGGCCGAGACGCCGGGCGATCTCCTTGGTCGGGAGCTCCGTGATCTGACGCCCGTCGAGCAGGACCTCTCCGGCCTTCGGGCGCAGCAATCGCGCGAAGGCGCGCAGCAGTGTCGACTTGCCGCACGCGTTGGGCCCGACGATGACCGTGAAGGACCCCGTGGGGATGTCGATCCCGAGGTGCTCGGAGACGACGCGGCCGTCGTAGCCGATCGTCAGGTCCCTGGCGCTGAGCCGAGGGGAGACCTCTGCGCGGGCGGGTGAGGTCTCTGCGTCGATGAGGGTCATCGTCTTCTCGCTTCCTGAATGAGCAGCCAGACCAGGTACACGCCACCGAGACAGACCGTGACGATGCCGACGGGGATCTGCGTGGGGGCGAAGAGCCGCTGGGCCAGCACGTCGCTCGAGACGAGCAGCAGCGCGCCGACCGCGGCCGAGGCGGTCACGGTCACGCTCGCCGACCCGGTCAGGCGACGAGCGATCTGCGGAGCAGCGAGGGAGATGAAGGCGATGGGACCGGCCACCGCCGTCACCGACGCCGTGAGGCAGACGCCGAGGATGACGAGCGCGAGACGAACGCCACCGGTGCGGACTCCGAGAGCCGATGCCGTATCGTCGCCGAGCTCGAGCAGGTGCATCCGATCGGCCAGCATCGCCACCGCGATGGCGATCGGCACGATCACGCACGTCGCGATCCCGACCTGGTCGGCGGTGATCACGTTGAGCGATCCCGCGCCCCACGCACTGGCGAGCATCGCGACTCGGAGATCGGCGTTGAGGATGATCCAGGTGTTCACCGAGGCGAGCATCGATGCGACGCCGATTCCGACGATGATGAGCCGGAAGCCCGTGAAGCCGCGCCGGAATGCCAGGAGGTATACCAGCAGTGCCGTCGCGGCTCCGCCGACGAGCGCCGCGACGGCGGTCGACACGGTGCTGATGCCCATGGTCGTGATGACGATCAGGGCTCCGGTGTACGCGCCTGCATCGAATCCGATCACGTCAGGACTGCCGAGCGGGTTCCGGGTGAGCGACTGGAAGATCGCTCCGCCGATGCCGAGCGCGAGGCCGAACACGAGAGCGGCCAGCACCCTCGGCAGCCGCCATTCGATGATCACCAGTTCGGCACGCGGCTCGCCGAGCCCGAGCAGCGTCATGACCACCTCGCCGGGGGAGAAGGCGGCGTCGCCGAGGGTCAGTGCGAAGACGCCGACGGCGGTGGCGGCCAGCAGGGCGGCGAGGGTCACCACGGTGGCACGCACGCCGATGCGGCGGGAGAAGACCGGGGACTGCGGCGCGAAGACGCGGCGCCCCGCGTCGACCGCAGCGGGGGAAGGGAGAAGCGCGGTCACAGTCCGCTCACCTTCCGTCGGCGCACGAGCGCGATGAGCACCGGCGCGCCGATCAGCGCGGTCACCACCGACACCGGCAGCTCTCCGGTCGTGAGGACCAGGCGACCGACGACGTCAGCCGTCAGCAGCAGCAGGGGAGCGGCGAGCAGGGTGCCCAGAAGGATCCACCCCTGATGGGGACCCACGAACCAGCGGACCGCGTGGGGGACCATCAGCCCGACGAAGGCGATGGGCCCCGCCGCGGCCGTGGCCGCCCCGCAGAGCAGCGTCACCGCGACGATCGACAGCACGCGGGTGAGCACGACACGTGACCCGAGCGCCGTGGCGAGGTCGTCGCCGAGCGCCAGCGCGTTGAGGGACGGCGCGAGGCAGAAGGCGAGCACGAGTCCGAGTGCGAGGAACGGGAGCACGGTGTACACGTCGGGCGTCAGTGCACTCAGGGAGCCCGCGTTCCACGAGCGCATGGTGTTGAAGACCTCGGGGTTCAGGAGCCCGATCGCTGCCACGACACCGCCCATGACGGCGCCGAGAGCGACGCCGGAGAGCGTCATGCGCATCGGGTCGGGCGCGGTGCGCCCTGCCGAGCCGATCAGGTACACGAGCACGGTGGCGATGATCGCCCCCGCGAAGGAGAACCAGATGTAGCCGCTGGCGGCGCTGACGCCGAAGAACGCGACGCCGATCGTCACGCCGAGGCTGGCTCCGGCGTTGACCCCGAGGATGCCGGGGTCTGCGAGCGGGTTGCGCGTGAAGCCCTGGATGAGTGCGCCGGCGATTCCGAGCGCAGCACCGACGGCGAGCCCGATCACCGTGCGGGGGATGCGCATCCCCTGGACGATCGCGCCGTGATCTCCCTCGCCCGTGGTGAGGCCGAGCCACACCTCGTCGATGCCGATGCGCTGGGAGCCGAGGACGATGCTGGCGACGGAGGCGAGCGCGAGCGCGACGGCGAGCAGGAGGACGACCAGGCCTCGACGCGTGGCCGAGACCCGGGCCGCCTGCTCCTCGATGAGGACGGAGGTCATGAGCGGATGGTCATCGGGGCGGGGTCACAGACCCAGCTTCTCGAGCTCGGCCTCGTAGGCCTCCTCGATGTCTTCCGCGGGGCGGGTGTCGTCGTCCCACATCGCGCGGAGGCGGGCGTGGACGCCCTCGTCGAGGGAGTCGTACCGCTCGCGCCAGGCCTCCGCGTTCTCGGTCCAGTAGCCGATGACCTTGTAGGCGGAGGCAGGCAGCTTGAGCTCATGTCGGAGGTGCTTGCGGACCCCGCGGGTCGCCTTCGTCTCGCCGGCCACCCAGACGTACCCCGGGCCGCTGGGGAGCTCGGATGCCCGCAGGACCTCCTCGATGCGGGTGGGGGCGTGGCCGTTGCCGCCGTGCACCCAGTGCAGCTCGACGCCGTCGGCGGGTGTGAGAGGGAGCTCGTCGTCGGGAGTCGAGACCTCGAGCACCACGCGGGTGCGCACACCGGCAGGAGCGTTCTCGGCCAGGCGCGCCGCAGCGGGAAGCCCGGTGGCATCCGCGATGAGCAGCTGCCACTCGATGTCCGCCGGGGGATCGTACAGACCCTTCGGGGTGTTCACTCCCACGACGTCGCCCGGTTGCGCACGCAGCGCCCAGGCCGCGGCGACGCCACCGTCATGCACGACGAAGTCGATCGTGAGCTCGCGGCTCGCAGCATCCCACTCGCGAACCGTGTAGGTGCGCATCGGGGCGGGCTCGACGCCCTCGGGAAAGTCCCAGTACCCGTCGTCGGTGGGGAAGGGGAGGTTCGGTTCGTCCTGTCCTTCGAGGGGGAAGAACACGCGGAAGTACTCGTCGCCGACCTCGGTGGAGACGAATCCCTCGAGTCCGTCGCCGCCGAACACGATGCGGACCATGCCGGGGCTGAGGCGCTCGACGCGCTGGGCGACGATGCGGTGCACCAGGTTGACGCTCATCCGAGGAGCGCCTTCTCGACCACGGTCAGGAACGCGTCCTGGCCGCTGGGGGAGCCGTAGATCATCTCGTAGTTGTAGGGGTGGTAGGCGCCGCCCGAGACGAAGGAGAGATTCTGCCAGAGCTGATTCTGCTGGAGCGCGGCGTCGTCCTCGATCCAGACGGTGCCGTCTTCGTTCGCGCCCGTGAAGACGACGTCGACGCCCTCGAGCTGGCCCACCTGCTCCGGGCTGAGCTGGGTGTAGTCCTCGCTGGCCGGGAGACCTTCGTCGGTCGCGTTCATGAGCTCGTGCATCTCGAGGCCGAGGTCGGCGAAGACGAGGCACGGCACGCCGTGGCAGGAGGTCGTCACCTGACCCTCGAAGTATCCGACGTCGGCGACGACGGGGTGGATGTCCGCGGCGTCGAGGCGGGCCCTGATGTCGGCGACGCGGGCTTCGTACTGCTCGACCCATGCCTGCCACTGCTCCTCGCGACCGAGGTCGGACGCCGCCTGTGCGACGACGTCGCGCCAGTCGCCGCCGTCGAACGCGTTGTACGTGTAGGTGGGGGCGATCTTCTGCAGCTTGCCGTCGAGATCCTCCTCGTAGCCGAGGCCGTTGAGGATGAAGTCCGGCTCGGCCTCGAGCACGGCCTCGAGGTTGAACTCGGGGAAGTTGCCGAACGTGTCGAGTCCCTCGAGCTCCTCCTGGGGGAAGAAGTCGGGGAAGGCCGTGAAGTCGTCGCGGATCGGCTGCGTGTCGGCGAGCTCGAAACCGAGGGTGATGAGGATGTCGAGATCGGTCGTGTAGAAGCCGAGTGCCGACTGCGGTTCGGTGGGGATCTCGATGTCCGCACCGGCGGGGGTGGTCAACTCGACCGTGTCGGTCTGTGCCGAGGAACCTGCCGCGGTGGAGCCGGCGCAGGAGGTCAGCAGAAGGGCGGTCGCAGCGAGCGCGAGGAGCGAGAGGGGAGTGGAGCGCATGGGTCGTCTTCCAGGGGGGTTCGGGAGGCGCCAAGAAAGTTAGCTAAGGCTTGGCTTACCCAGTATGGAGGGGCGGGATGTCGCTCAGCCGCCAGCCGCTGTCGCGCTCAGGCCGACTTCTTGGCAGCGTCGCTGCGCATCGATGCGAACTCTCCAGGAGTGCGTCCGAGCTCGCGCCGGAAGGCCTGCACGAAGGCGCTCGGGGTCGAGTAGCCGGACCGGCGGCTGACGTACGCCACGGTGTGATCGGCCGCGAGCCACTCGATCGCCCGACGCATGCGCGCCCGCGTGCGCCAGGTCGAGAAGCTCAGCCCCGTCTCCGCCACGAAGAGACGCGACAGGTTGCGAGCGCTCGCGCCGACGTGTCGACCCCAGTCCTCGATGGAGCGGTCGTCGGCAGGATCCGACAGCAGTGCCTGCGCCACCTGGCGTGTCCTCATATCGAGCGGAAGCGGGAGGTCGATCGTCGAGACCTCGACGGGTTCGAGCAGGCTGACCGTCAGCTCCTCGGCGTGGCGCCGCGGAGACGGCGCGAGATACGGTGCTGCCTCCAGGCGTTCGAGCACCACCCGCACGACCTCGGGGATCGCGACCGCGGTGGTCGTTGCGGCGATCGACGGCAGGTCCGCGTCGATGAACGTGCAGCGGAACGTCGTGCCGGGCGCAGCCGCGACGCGGTGCTCGGTGCCCGCGGGAATCCAGAGGCCCAGTGAGCCGGGGATGGCGAAGTAGCCGTCCGTCGTCTCGGCGGACAGGGCTCCGCGGGTGCCCCAGAGAAGCTCATGTCGGTCGGCGTGCGAGTGCGACTCCCACTCGACGTGGTCGGTGAGGTCGAAGGAGTTGGTGTCGATACGCCAGACGAGCGACTCGGCGGGGTCGGGTCCGATCAGCGACATCGTCAACTCACCAGCGTCTCGGGGAAAGATTAGGAGACCCTAACCTATCAGCCGAGCGGTGTCCGGTGCAGATCGGACGGAGAAGCACCCAGCGTACGCCTGCGCGCGGCAGTGCGCCACGGGGTGGCGCGGCGCAGGCGTCAGGCGTACGGTGCCCGCAGAGCACGCGCCGGACAGGTCCATGGGGAGCCCGTCGGAACGTGGCTCCGGTAGAGGGGTTCTCGCGCCGGTAGCGATTCGCCCGACGCGCGAGGACCTCTCCGCTGTGCGGGTGTCGAGGCGCCGCGACCGGCTGTGAACGCGCACAGGTAGGGGGCGTAACGTCAGCACATGAACGCACAATTGAAGATCGCGGGGCATGGCCCCGAACTGCTGGGTCTGGAATCCATTCTGATCGGCTCGCTCCCCGCGGCGCTGATGACCGATGAAGCCCCGGACCGCTACACCGTGGAAGCGGTGTTCACGCGCAAGACGGATCGCGACGAGGTCGCCGCCATCCAGGGCAGCGAGACACGTGCCCACCTGTCCGCGAACGGCTTCCCGACCGTCGAGTTGCACGTGGCCGACCGCCGCCTGGAGATCGCGAACACCAATCTGGAAGAGCTCCGCGACGGTCTCGCCGCCGTCATCGCGGATCGCCTCGCCGATATCAGCGCCGGCCTGCAGGCGGAGCGCGATCTGGCCGCCATCCGATTCCAGGACGCCTCGGAGCGCGAGCAGCATCGCGCGGCATCCGTGGTGGCACTGGCCGAATCGGTGAGTTTCGACCGCAGGCCCGTGACCGCGGACTTCGATGACGAGTCGCGCATCGAGGACTGGGCGGAAGAGGGCGGTGCCGTTCGCGCCTGACGCGACGACGCCGACGAAGGGGTCATCATGGACGGCAGCCGTCCGATCGTCCGCACCCGTCCGCGGGACACCGCGCGTGGTGGGGCGAGCACCTACACCGAGCTGGCGCAGCAGATCCGTGACCGAGGTCTGCTGCGGCGACGATACGGCTACTACTGGACGAAGCTCATCGCGGCTCCTCTGGCGGTCGCGACCTGTCTCCTCGTCTTCGTCTGGATCGGAGACACGTGGTGGCAGCTGTTCACTGCCGCCGTCCTCGCGATCGTCTTCACCCAGATCGCCTTCCTCGGGCACGACGCCGCTCATCGGCAGATCTTCGTCTCGGGGCGCTGGAACGACTGGATCAGCATCATCCTCGGAGATCTGCTCGTCGGCATGAGCTACGGGTGGTGGCAGCACAAGCACACCCGGCACCACGCGAATCCGAACAGGCTCGGCTCCGATCCCGACATCGACCTTCCGGTGATCGCGGTCACCGCGGAGACCGCTGCCCGTCGCCGCACCCCGGCGATCCGGTGGATGCAGGCCCATCAGGGGCTGCTCTTCTTCCCGATCCTGCTTCTCGAGGGGCTTTCCCTGCACGCTTCGAGCGTGCGGAGAGTCGTCTCGCGGGGGCGGCTGGAGCGGAGATGGGCGGAGATCGCCTTCCTCGCCATCCGGATGATCGGATATCTGGTGCTCGTGTTCCTCGTGCTCTCGCCGGGGATCGCGTTCGCGTTCCTCGGCGTGCAGCTGGGCCTGTTCGGGTTCTACATGGGGATCGCATTCGCGCCCAATCACAAGGGGATGCCGGTCGTGCCGCACGACCTGACCCTGGACTTCCTCCGGCGTCAGGTGCTGATGAGCCGGAACGTGCGGGGTGGACGGCTCCTCGACGCGGCGATGGGTGGACTCAACTACCAGGTCGAACACCACCTGTTCCCGTCGATGCCCCGGCCCCATCTGCGACGTGCCGCGCCGATCGTCGCGGCGTACTGCGGAGCGCACGACGTCGCGTACACGCAGGTCGGGCTGCTCACGTCGTACGCGATCGTGGTCCGCTACATCAATCGGGTCGGCCTCGGTGAACGCGACGTCTTCACGTGCCCGCTGGCGGAGCAGCGCGGGGCGATCGGTCCGGCGGTGCCCCCGCGCTGAACGGGAGAAGCCCCCGACCGAGCGATTCGCTCTGTCGGGGGCTTCTGCGTGGTGGGCGATACCGGACTCGAACCGATGACCTCTTCCGTGTGAAGGAAGCGCGCTACCAACTGCGCCAATCGCCCATACCCGCGGGGTACGTCAACCGATACTACCCGACGCCTGAGCGGCTCGATGACCATTCGCTTGGACACGCGCGAGATTCGTTCCCGGTTTTGACAGTCGCCGTTCATCGGCTAATGTTTCATATGTGCCCGGGACAACAACCGGGAACAACGCGGATGTAGCGCAGTTGGTAGCGCACAACCTTGCCAAGGTTGGGGTCGCGAGTTCGAGTCTCGTCATCCGCTCAAGTGCAGGGGCCTTCTTCGGAGGGCCTTCAGCACGTGGGGTCAATCCACACGGTGGCGTGGCCGAGCGGCTAGGCACCGGCCTGCAAAGCCGTTTACACGGGTTCGAATCCCGTCGCCACCTCTCTGAAAACTGAACAGCCCACTTGGGCGCGATTGGCGCAGCGGTAGCGCGCTTCCCTGACACGGAAGAGGTCACTGGTTCGATCCCAGTATCGCGCACAGAAGAAAACCCCCGGTTCACCGGGGGTTTTTCTTTGCCCGGATCAGGGTGGGCAACATCTGGGCAACATGATCTGGCAATAGTGCGGGCTAGAAACTTCTTGGTTACAACTTGATCTCAGCAGCGAGATCAGGGTGATCCTCGCTTGATCGAGGAGTAGCCATGAAACCTGAACCACCGTCTGTTGCACACGGTCCAGCAGGGGAGACAGCCGAGTATGTCTTCGTCACGCCGGAGCTTGCAGTGTCATGGCTCGCACTGAACATCGACAACAACCGCAACGTGCGCAAGGGGCGTATCAACGGGTACGTGCGAGACATTCAAAGCGACCGCTGGGTCGTTACAGGTGAAACGATCAAGTTCGACGCAGCTGGCCGGCTCATTGACGGGCAGAACCGATGCCAGGCGATCGTCGCAGCGGGGAAGGGTGCGTGGGTGCTCGTGGTTCGCGGAATCAGTGAGGAAGCGCTCGTGGTGCTCGATTCCGGAGCTGCCCGCAGCACGGGGGACATGCTGATCATCACGGGCCTAGCGGAACGTGTTGACGCCAAAGATGTGGGAGCGATCGCACGGCTCCACACTGCGTACCAAGCCGGCGACGTGAAGCACGCGGCCTCGCACATCGGCGGAAGCTACAGTTTGACGAAGTCCGAGCTCGCTGAGGCCGTCCTGACGATCCCTGACATCGAGTTCGCTGCTCGGCACGCACGAGGCATGTATCGCTACCTCCGGCTTCCGGTCAGTGCGCTCGGGGTAGCCTTCCTCGAGTTCTCGAAGCTAGACGTCGACGACGCTGCCGAGTTCTTCAATCGCATCCGTGACGGCATCCAGAATGGCCCTGGCGACCCGTTCCTGACGCTCTCGAGGCGCGTTACCAACGACCTGCAGGCCGGGGGAGCGCGACGCATCCTTCCGGGGCAAGCGCTGTTTTACCTCTTCCGCACGTGGAACGCTTTCCGCGAGCATGAGGCACTCGTGAAGCTGCAGGTCGGCTCGAACCAAGCTGGCTTCACGCCTATCCCGGTGCCGAAATGAAGCTACGGGGATCTTGGCGCCTCGCGTTTTCGCTCAGCATTGACTACAGAAGGCGGGGCCGCGTGGATCTGTTGGGTCATGACCGTGTGCCGCAGCCCTCAGAGGTTGTCGGTGTATTGAATCAGGCTTAGGCGAATGTCCTCGAGAGTGTTCGCGGCTAGTGGCCCGACATAGGTCTGGAGTTTCTCTTTCGCGAGAGGTTGCAGCAAGGGTACTTGCACCCAGCTCTCCTTCGGAAGTGGGCAAGTACCCTTCGGCAGGTTCACGCAGAACCGGGTTGCGAACTCATGGGATGTGGTGACAGGGAAGCCTAGGACTAGAGGCCATTCGTCATCTGTGTTCACTGAGTCGTTGGAGAACACAAGGAACGGGCGCTTCGGATGCATCACACGGTTGGGCTTTTGCGGCGGGAGAGCCACGGCGGAGTCGGGAACCCAATACAGACCGCCGAGTCGGATAGGGACGGTCATGACAGAAGCGTGGTGGCTTCTGTTCTTGACTCGCTCCAGGATTCATAGGCTTGGCGCAGCGCCTCTGTATTGGTCTTCATGTCCGGGAGCGACCTAGCGGCGGCCCGGCGCCTCAGTTCCTCGAGGCGACGAAGCGCCGCAGCTTCGGGGCCTCTATCTGCGGCGTGCGTCTTGAACAAGGGCCACGCACTACCAATCGCGGTGATGGGAATCTCCGTGTGGAGGCTTCTGGAGTCGTAGAAACTCTGCCAGGGCCCAATCTCGTGGGTCAGTTCTCTCAACGCCCATCCGGAGAGCACGCCGAAAGATTCCCAGACATTCTCAAGGGCGCCAACGACGTCATCCGGAAGGCGGACCCAGGGGCCGTTCTCAGCAAGGCTCTGGTGAATGCACGAACTGCCATAGCTCTTATATTCCTGGTAGACGACGTCGATGACCGGGCCGTGCTTCCATGCCTCGACCCGCTCACGCACAAGAGGGCGTCCGTGATCATGCATGTACCGGCTATGACTCAGAAAGAGCAGCTTCTGCAGCTTCATGTTGTCCAGGTCAGTTGCATGAGCAGCTTCAGCTCGTCGCACGAACCACTTCGCCACGAGGGAGGCCGACAAAGGCGCTTGATAGTGCGTCACTGGTCCCTCCATCCCGCTATCACGTGCTCTATCCTACGGCGTCCAGCCAGGGAAAGGCTGAGCGCATACTTTGGCGTTTCAGTCATAGTTGCGGTGCACGCGCCAGCCGTCCTCGCCCTTGCAGGCATCGAGCACGGGCGACAGGCCGTCCTCGTTGGTTCCCTGGAATCGCCAGCCGTATAGCCCCATGTGAGGCTCGAGCGGTGCGCTCCAAACTGAGTGTCGGAGTCGTGTGGGTGTGTCCGTGACGCGCCATCGTCGGCCGGCGAACATCATGCGCGGAGGGATGTCGTTGACCAGCCATAGGGTCGTGGAGTACTCGACGGACGTTGCGCTCATGGGTTAAGAGAATAGAACAGATGTTCGAATGTTGCTAGTCTCGAATCAGGCCGGAGGAAGGGTGCCGGCATGGGAACCAGCAAGAGACTCGCTCCGTACTACGACATGCAGGCGCAGCACCAGGCGATCCTCTCCGCGGCGAGGTGTGGACCGCTGCAGTCGCTTTCTGATCGCGAGCTTGGGCTACGCGAGAACCCAGTGACGCTCTACCCGCACGCTGTTCAACGTCGGGTGAGGGCGTGGGTCAGGTTCGGGCCAAAGCCGATCCTGGTGGATGGGAGAATCGTGCGGTCGACTCCATTGGCCTCAGGGATCGAGTTCAAAGCTGGGGATCGGACTTTTCGTTGCTGGGTTTGGGGTAACGCGGTTAGCGTCGATTCCGCTGGATGATCCCTGATCCCTGATCCCTGATTGCGTCACGCGGTTACGAGTCCCCTGTTCGGGGATTCTGTCGCTTCTTCTCGATGGCTTCTCGCACCCCTTCCGGTAGTTTTCCCCAGGCGTCGCGCGTGCGAGCTGGCCGCGTGACTAGCTCGTCGATTAGATCGTTGATTGCATCGAAGAGCAGCTCGGCGATCTCATCGGCGCCTTGACTGTCCTCGAGATAAAGGACCACGAGCTCGTCAGAATCGTCAACGCCGTGAAGGGCTTTGTTTCCAACGTGGCGGATGATGTCCAGTCGCTCGGATAGGCCAGTGCTGACCTTCGAGGTTAGGCGCGCGATCAGGTCGTCTAACCGAGAGTTCTTCGGTGGATCAGGATCAAGAAGTTTCACTTGCTTCTCAAGCGCGGCGCGAGCGAGCGCGGCGCCTGCCCGGCGGGAGATCGGCAGTACTCTGCGGGCCTCTTCGTAAACGTCGCGGACGTCCGCTGTCATGTCCGGGTGTGGTGCGGGAGCACTCACCGCCTGCGGGTAGACGTTTACGCCGTCGCGCCACAGGGTTTTCTGGTCGCATCCCTGACAGTGGGCGGCCCTCCATTCCGACATCACCATGCGCAACGAGTCCTCGTCGAAACTGCGAGATACTTCCGCCTCGTCGCTGAACAACTCAACCCGCTCGTCAGCGAACTCATCCTTCGAAAGTAAAACCCAGGACCAGACCTGTTGGGCCCTCACGTCGCAGCGAGGGCAGGTGATAATGCTGTCATCGACGACGGAATGAGTAGTCGAGCGCGGGGGGATCGGCATGACGCGATGCTATCGCAGGGGAGACCACGCCCCAGGGTGAAGCTGAGTCGGGGCCTCGACGCGGCGGTTAGTCAGGTGTCGCTGTACATTCACGAGTTCATGAGTGCAATCACACCCGCAGCAAGAGCAGCGGCGGACGATAGGACACCGAAAAAAGGGACGAGGTGGCCGAGGTCTCGCGGGTTGAATTTCTCGTCACCCCGCCCGTCCTCCCTGATTGTCCGGATTTCAGACAGTACATCAGAAGTGAATTTCAGGCCGAGGGCGATCAGACCGATACCAAGTGCAATGTTCACGCCGATGACTCTAGCGGGACGACACCGCCCTCTTGGGTGATAGGCAGAAGCGCGGGCGCTAGGCGAGGATCAGCTGATTCAGAAGCTGACGCATCTGTTCAGCTTCTTTGTGAGACACGCGAAAGCCGATCGCCGAGGAGGATGACGTCACCGTGACGACGGTGTTGATCATCCCGTCTCGTTTCGTTGTCACACCCGAGATTGCCTTCATCGGGATCATCTCCGTGCCCGCTTTGCCGTTCTTCACACCAGTAGCAAGCATGGAGAGTCCCGCCGTGAATACCCCCGCGGTAACCTTCGCGCCAGAGACCCCTCGGGCCATCAGCCACTCGATGCGATCGGAGAAGATCGCGACGTCTGCATTCTTGCCGTTGATGTGCGACTTGAACTTCATCAGCGCTCCGTCTGCCGCGAACGCCGCGGTGGCCGGAGCTGCGTCAGGCGTCACCGAGCTCGGAGGTGCTGGCGGCGCAGGCATCGCGGGCGGGGCTACCGGACGGTGCTGGTCGGTCCACTGTGTGCCGTCCCAATACGTCTCCCACTGGTCACCGTTCGCATACCAGCCGGGTGCGGTTGAAGTCATCGTCGATCCTCTCGCGGCGCCGCTGCGCGCTCATCGTGTGTGCTGCTCGAAGCGTACTGTCCGCTAGGGGTGTTAGAGCAAGCCTCGATCGGGGAAACAGGAAACGCCCCGGGTCACGCATCAGAGTCGACGCGAAACCCGGGGCGATTCGAAGCCTCACTGAGAGCCTGGATGTTCTAGCACAGCCGCTAGTGTCGTGCGCATGTCGTCACGTCGCAAGCATTGGCCCAAATGGTCCCAGACCCTCGTTCTGCTCCTCCTGATCGCGCTGGGCGTTTTGCTCATCACCCGCTTGATGGGAGAACCCGGTGTCAATACCCCGGTGGGAGGCGCGACCCTCAACCTCATCGTGGCCGTCCTGGCATTGCTCTCTGCTATTGCAGTCGCGGTCGGAGATAGCATCAGTGGTCTGAACTCGAAATCCGACCAGCAACGAGTGAGGGTTGCGAGCCGCATCAAGTCTTTTGGTCACGCCGCCATCATCGCGTCGGTCGCATATGTGACCGCCATTGCGTGGAACGCTCTCCTTCTAGCTCCAGGTACTTAGCGGACCGCTTGTTCGGTCAGAGGGCGTCGGGAACTGAGTCGTCAACCTCGCGGGTCATCGTCGTCGCCATCAGCACCTCGTTGCCATCACCGATGACAGACACCACCGCGTTGCTCACCACGGTCCAGCCGTCGCCCTCCTGCGCGATGAACGACTGATCGTGAATCCACGCGAGCTCGGTGTACGTGAAGTCCTGTGGGGTCTCCGGAACGTTTACCTGCGTCCGCCAGTAGAAGATCTTGACTCGTTGCATGGTGTTCCTCCTTGTTCGAGCATTCTTGCGTGCCACTCGCGCCGCGGCTACGAGACTCGGAAGAGGTTTCCGCTCGCGTCCAGGTGTGCCGCGCCGGTGCTGAGCCCGGTGGCTGCTGGTGTCTTCGTAGGTACACCGAAGAACTGAAACCCGGCGTTTGTCACGATGACGCGGCGCGTACCGGATGTGACGATGGCGCTGGTCCCGTCGCAGAAGATGTTCGTGGTGCCGTATGTGAGACGAACGCCACCTGATCCTGGCGCTCGGAGCTCAGCACCGTTCGCGAAGGTGAGCTTGGAATCGCTGAGGATCGAGTTGCCGTCGACACCACCCACCGTGATCTTGTTCGGCTCCATGATCACGTTGCCGGCGGTAATCTTGCCGCCGCTCTCGACGCGAAGGTCAGCGAGCATCTTCGTGACCCCGCGAAGAAGAGTCTCCGCATCGACGGTGAGGGTTCCCGACTGCCCGGTGATCGCCACAGGGCCACGGAGGTTCGTTGCCCCCTCCTGGTCGATCGAACCCGACCACTCGAAGACCCCATCGCCATCGATCGTGCCTGTGATCCGCAGCACACCATCCACGATCTGCAGCCCGGTCACGCGAACCGCAGGACCGCCACCAGCCACAGACTGAGCAAGGATGCCGTTCGGGGACGCGACCCGAAGACCACCCTGCGTGATCGACGAGTTCTGCAGCATCGTGGATGCCTTCTGCCGGCGCACATCCGCAGCCTGCGTCGACGCCCAAATAGACGCCTGTACTCAGTGACCACAAGCCCTCGTTCTGCCAGTCGGAGTGCCGCGCGCCGCGTGTTTCCGCCGTTGTCTCCCGGCAGAATGCCTGCACCAGGATTCATCGACTGCAGGCGAGCGATCAGTTCGCGCTGCGCGCGCCCAAGTCCTCGACTCATCTCTGACCTCCTTCTAAGTGATGCGGTGGTGTGGAAAAACGACGTGTGTGAAAAGGCCCTATGCCTCGGGGGCGGCCTCTGGAGAGTGGGCGGGGGGAAGGGTCACCAGATGTTCGGCAGGGTCACCGCCTGACGTGGTTTCTGCTTCAGGCTGAGAATCGCGTCAGGCTTAGCCGCTGCCATGCCCGCGAATTCTCCGTCGATCTCGAGAGTGACCTTCGGCGAGAACGTGGTCGGGGTGCGCGCCGACGTCACGGACGAGGCGTCGATGGAGGAGCTGTTCGCCTCGACGATCGAGCGGTTCGGCTCGTTCGACGCCGTCTACAACGCGGCCGGCGGCTCGAAGCCCGCGCGCGTCGTGGACATGGATCTCGCGACCTGGGATTTCAACATCAAGCTCAACCTCTACGGGGCGTTCCTCGGCACCAAGCTCGGCGCCCAGCACTTCCTCGCCGCCGAGAAGCCGGGAGCGATCGTGAACATCGCCTCCCTCAACTCGCAGGTGCCGATGCACTTCGGCGCGGGGTACTCGACGGCGAAGGCCGGAGTCGTCATGTTGACGAAGAACGCCGCGCTGGAGCTGGGCGGCCACGGCATCCGGGTCAACGCGGTGTCTCCCGGGCTCGTGGCGACGCCCCTCACCGGTGGGCTCCTGGCGACTCCCGGCGTCATGGACACCTACCTCGATCGCATTCCCGCGGGGCGCCCCGCTGATCCCGACGAGATCGCCGGGGTCGCGCTCTTCCTCGGTTCTCCGGATGCGTCCTACGTCAACGGCGAGAACATCGTGGTCGACGGCGCCTGGGCG
The DNA here is from genome assembly GCF_022627955.1 of Microbacterium sp. C5A9. Taxonomy (GTDB): domain Bacteria; phylum Actinomycetota; class Actinomycetes; order Actinomycetales; family Microbacteriaceae; genus Microbacterium. The sequence continues at coordinate 586,710 of NZ_JABXGD010000002.1, read as the reverse complement.
ACGACCGGATACCCGGACCTCCGCCCGTTCATGTCCTGAGCGGGTCCCGGCCCGTGCCGTCAGTCGGCGGTGCGGGCCGATCCCTTGACGACCTCGTAGGCGGCGAGAGCCTGCGCACGAGTCTCGCGGAGGTCGACCATCGGCTCCTGCGGAGCATCCGACGCCCACTGCGAGATGTACAGGCGCTGCGGGTCGAACTTCGTGGCCTGGAGTTCCGGGTTGAACACGCGGAAGTACGGAGCGGCGTCCGCCCCGGAGCCTGCGACCCATTGCCAGTTGAAGGGGTTGCTCGCGCCGTCAGCGTCGACCAGCGTGTCCCAGAACCACTCCTCGCCCCGACGCCAGTCGATGAGGAGGTTCTTGATGAGGAACGACGCGGTCACCATCCGCACCCTGTTGTGCATGAAGCCGGTGTGCCACAGCTCGCGCATGCCGGCGTCGACGAGCGGGACGCCCGTGTCGCCACGCTGCCACCGCTCGAGACGGCCGGAGTCGAGAGGCGGCCAGGGGAACGCGTCGAACTGCCGCCGCAGATTCTCGGTCGCGAGATCCGGCGAGTGGAACGCGGTGTGCCATGCGAACTCGCGCCAGCCGAGCTCCGAGAGGAAGCCGGCGGCGCCGTGAGCGTCGACCGCTTCGTGCCAGACCGTGAACGGGCTCAGCTCACCCCAGCGGAGCCGCGGCGAGAGGAGCGACGTCGCACCGGCAGAAGGCTCGTCGCGCGCGCGGTCGTACGCGCCGATGTCCTCCTTCAGGAACGCGCGCAGTCTCGCGCGTGCTGCGGGCTCACCGGGCTCCCACGTCTCGCGGAGGCCGCCCGCCCAGTCCGGGCTCGTCGGCAGCAGGCCCCAGTCGTCGAGACGATCGGATGCCGGTGACGGCGACAGCCCGTCGAGGCTCCGCGGGGTCGGGTGAGGCGCGCGGGGAGCGGGCAGCGCGAGGCAGGCACGCCAGAACGGCGTGAACACGGAGAAGTGCGTTCCGCCGCCCGTCTGCACCGTCCAGGGTTCGTGCAGCAGGGAGCCGGCGAAGGATGCGACCTCGAGGCCGTCGTCGCGGAGGGATGACTTCAGCGCCGCGTCGATCTCGCGCTCCGCGCCCCCGTAACGGCGGTTCCAGAACACGGCCGTCGCGCCGGTGTCGGTGACGGCCTCGCGGACCACGCGGTCAGCGGGTCCGCGCCGCAGGGTCACCGTCGCACCGAGATCGCGCACCCGTTCGCTCAGGGACGCGAGCGAGTGATGAAGCCACCAGCGTGCCGCGCCGCCGAAGGGGCGGATGCCCGGGGACTCCTCATCGAGGACGTAGAGCAGGACGATCGGCTCGTCTCGGTCGATGGCCGCTCGGAGCGCCGGGTTGTCGGCGAGGCGGAGATCGTCGCGGAGCCAGACCAGTGAGGGAGAAGCCATGGCTCCATTCTCGCCCGCGGACGGATTCATGCTGCGGGGGTTGCCCGCCGACCGTCTCAGCGAGTACGGCGCCGGATTCGACGCCGCGGAGTCTTGTCGGGCGCCGTGCACCACACTGCCCACAGCACGAGCAGCGGCTGGAGGAAGAGCCGTCCGAACCGACGCGCCTCGGTGTCGAGTCCGGGAGTGGACCGGTGCGTGCGCCACTGGTGCACGTTTCCGGGGAACACGGCGACGAAGAACGCGGCGGTGGCGATGCCGACTCGTCGCCTCTCCTTCGGCAGAGCGATCAGGCCGAGGGCGAGCGCGACCTCTGCGGCGCCCGAGGCGATGACGATCGCATCCTTGTCGAGCCGCGTGGCCTTCGTGGCCCAGTCCGGCACGACGACCCGGAAGCCACGGGTGCTCACGAAGTGCACGATGCCGATGGCGCCGAGGGCGAGTGCGAGGATCCAACGCGCCAGTGCTCTGATCATCCGCTCACGCTACCTCGACGACCTGTGTCGTCCCGCGGTTCGCCGGGGCGCGTCGCCCGTCACCCGTCGCCGAGCGGGCGATCGGCCTCCCAAAGGCGGAATCCGTCGGCGATCTCGGCGGAACGCGTGTGATGCAGATAGTGCTCGCCGTCCAGAGGAACGACCGTCCCATCGTCGACGGCCGATGCCTGACGCTCGTGGAGATCGATCCAGTCGGGATTGACGGCGTTGTCGGCCACCACGAAGAGCAGCAGCGGCAGTCGGGCAGGGAAGCCGGTGCCGGCGGCATCCGCGAAGTTGGTCCTGATGTGAGACATCTCGTCGAGATAGGTGGGGGCGAGCGCGTTCCTGCTGCTGAGGAGAGACATCTGCTCGCGCGTCGCGTCGTCGTAGTCGAGACCATCGAGGTCGTCGCCGGTGACACTCGCGACGAGCCGGATCAGACCGAGGTTCTTCGCCGCAGCCAGCAGGCCGGTGGGGAAGATGGTGTCCATGTTCGGCTGTCCCGGCACACTCGTGTCGATGCCGACGAACGCCGTCACTTCATCGGGATACCGGTTCGCGTACTCGATCGCGTAGAGGCCGGCGATCGAATGCCCCATCAGGACGTACCTGTCGACATCGAGCGACTGCAGCGCGGCGTGGACCTCGTCGACGATGTTGTCGGTGGTGCGCGGCCGGTCCGTGCCGTCACTCAGGCCGTAGCCGAACGGCTCGACCACGATGACCCGATGATCCTCCGCGAGCTCCGCCACCAGAGGCGCGAAGTCGAGGGCGGGCGAGGCCGTGCCGAAACCGGGGAGCAGCACGACATCGCGGTCGCCCTCTCCCGTGATCACCACGTTCATGGATCGATCGTCGACCGTCACGAGTCGACCGTACGAGACGATCCGGTCCTTCTCGGTCTCGGTCGACACGGCGTTGACCACCGTCGTGGTCGCGAGGCCGACGGCCAGCACGGTGCCGACGGCGCCTGCGACGAGGAGGGCTCTTCTGAGGGATCTGCGCACGATGACCTTCCCGGGGCGCACGAGTTCGGAGGTGCCGTGCGCGCCTGTCCTTCCAGCCTGGATCGCGAGAGCGCGTCGCGCGTCACCCCGGTGCGGACACCTCTGTACCGCGATCGCGGTAGGGCGGAGTCATCCGGCGGGAGGATCCGGCGTCGGCGCCGACACGAAATACTGGAGGCATGCCGACCACCCGTGCCACCCGTGACGGGTTCCGGATGAGCGACGTCCTGGCGGTCGCGCTCATCGTGATCTTCGCCCTCCTGCCGTTCCCCGACGAGACCTTCCGCACCGACGGGATGCTCCTCGTCCCGGCACTCGCGCCGGCCGTGATCATGCCGTTCCGGCGCAGGTGGCCGCTCGCCGCTCTGGGCGTCAGCCTGGTGTGCGTGGTCGCCGTCGCGGCGGCCGGGTCGATCTCGCCCAGCGCGCTCCTCGCGGTGGCGATCGCCTGTTTCGCAGTGCTCGATCGTCTCGGGAGGTCGGTCGGCCTGCTCGCGCTCGGCGTGGCGGTGGTCGTCGCGTTCCTCGCGAACGGATGGGCGCTCGCGGGCGACCTCTTCGATTCGACTGCTCTGCAGTTCGTTCTCCTCATCGTCCTGGGCGGAGCGCTGGGAGACGCGGCCCGGTCGCGACGGGAGTTCGCGGCGGCGATGACCGAGCGCGCAGAGCGAGCCGAGCGGAGCCGCGACGACGAAGCGCGCAGACGGGTCGCCGAGGATCGCGTGCGGATCGCCCGCGACCTGCACGACGTGGTCGCGCACCAGATCGCGGTGATCAGTCTCAACGCAGGAGTCGCATCGTCGTCTCTGGAGACCCGCCCCGAGCGGGCCAGGGAGGCTCTGACCACGGTGCGCAGTGCCTCACGGGAGGTGCTCGCCGATATCGGGGGGCTCCTCACGCTGCTGCGCGCCGACACCTCCGACGACGGGTCGGACCGACGACCGCAGACCGGGCTGGCCGATCTGGACGCGCTCGTCGCCGCCTTCGACGTCGCAGGGCTCCGCATCGATCTGCGGCGTCCGCAACAGGGTGTCGCACTGTCGCCCCTCGGCGATCACGTGGCCTACCTGGTGCTGCACGAGGCACTCACCAACGCGCACAAGCACGGGCGCGGCGGCACGGCGACGGTGGCGCTGCGCGCCGAGGGGGCAGTCGTACATCTGACCGTCGTGAACCCGACCGCGACGGAGCGGTCGGGACAGCCGCCCGCCGGCCACGGGCTGCGCGGGCTGACGGAGCGGATCGCCGCTGTCGGAGGGGCCGTGCAGTTCGGCAGCGACGGCGGGGTCTTCTCTCTCGAGGCGTGGATCCCGGCCGAGACGAGCGAGGCCTCGTCATGATCTCGGTGCTCGTGGTCGACGACCAGCCCCTCGTGCGGCATGCGGTGCGGGACATCCTCATCGACGGGGGTATTCGCGTCGTCGGCGAGGCGGCGAACGGACGCGAAGCCGTGAGTACGGCGCTCGTGACCACGCCCGACGTCGTGCTGATGGACATCCGGATGCCGGAGCTCGACGGGATCGCGGCCACGGCGCTGATCTGCGCGCGGTCGAGTGCACAGGCAGGGGCAGAGGGAGAGGCAGGCGCGGATGCGGCGGGTGGCCCCCGTGTGCTGATCCTGACGACGTTCGAGGAGGACGAGAACGTCGTCGCCGCGCTGCGGGCGGGAGCGAGCGGGTTCATCGGCAAGGGGGCGGAACCGGATGAGATCATCCGCGCCGTGCGGACGATACACAGCGGTGAGTCTCTTCTCTCCTCGACCGCGACGCGCGCACTGATCGAGCGATCCATCCGTGGCGGAGGGACGGTGCGTACAGGGCCCTGGACGGCCGCGCTCACCCCGCTGACCCCTCGGGAGCGCGAGGTGCTCGTCCTCGTCGCCGAAGGGCTCTCGAACCACGACATCGCCGCGCGCCTGACGATCTCGCCCCACACCGCGAAGACGCATGTGAATCGGATCATGGCCAAGGTCTCGGCGCGCGACCGCGCGCAGCTGGTGATCCTCGCGTACGAGTCCGGCCTGGTGACGGCCGGCGGCTGAACGACCCGCGCGGGTGTTTGCCACACTGGGTGCATGACCGTCCTGCGCATCAGCATCCTCTTCGTGCTCGCCGCCGTCGCCGAGATCGGCGGCGCGTGGTTGATCTGGCAGGCCGTCAAGGAGAACAGGGGATGGGTCTTCGCGGTGCTCGGAGTCATGGCCCTCGGCGCGTACGGTTTCATCGCGGCGCTGCAACCCGACGCGAACTTCGGACGGGTCCTGGCCTCGTACGGTGGCGTCTTCATCGCCGGTTCTCTGGCCTGGGGGATCATCGTCGACGGCTTCAAGCCGACGATCTGGGACTGGGTCGGTTCGGCGATCGCACTCGTCGGCGCCGCGATCATCATCCTCGCGCCGACCGCCGCGAACACGACTGCCGAGACCGCGCTGTAGCGGTCATCCACGCCTGGGCATGCGAGTAGCCTAGATCCAGACCCAGATGGAGTGTGCAGTGCCTGAAAATGCTCAGCCGAAAGACGGCTTCGCCCTGTTCTCTGACCGTTCAGTCGTCGCGATGCGCGTCAACGGAACCCTCAAGGACCTCGCCGCGACAGTGACGGACGCCGATGAGGTCGAGCCGGTCACCATCGACAGCCCCGACGGACTCAACATCCTCCGTCACTCGGCCGCGCACGTGCTCGCGCAGGCCGTGCAGCGCATCAACCCGCAGGCGAACCTCGGCATCGGCCCGCCCATCACCGATGGCTTCTACTACGACTTCGGTGTCGAGACTCCGTTCACGCCCGAGGACATCAAGGCCATCACGAAGGAGATGCAGCGGATCGTCCGCGAGGGGCAGCGGTTCGTGCGCCGCGTCGTCACCGACGACGAGGCGCGTGCCGAGCTTGCCGAAGAGCCGTTCAAGCTCGAGCTCATCGGTCTCAAGGGCGGCAACGAGGCTGCCGAGGGTGCATCCGTCGAGGTCGGCGAGGGCGAGCTCACGATCTACGACAACACGACGCGCGACGGTGAGGTCGTCTGGAAGGACCTCTGCCGCGGACCGCACCTTCCCAACACCCGCATGATCGGAAACGGCTGGGATCTCACCCGTATCGCGGCTGCCTACTGGCGCGGCAGCGAGAAGAACCCGCAGCTGCAGCGCATCTACGGCACGGCGTGGCCCTCGAAGGAAGAACTGCGCGCCTATCAGGAACGCCTCGCCGAGGCAGAGCGACGCGATCACCGCAAGCTCGGTGCCGAGATGGACCTCTTCTCCTTCCCTGACGAGATCGGCTCCGGCCTCGCAGTCTTCCATCCCAAGGGCGGGATCATCCGCTACGAGATCGAGGAGAACCTCCGCAGGCACCTGCTGCGCAACGGCTACGACCTGGTGAACAGCCCGCACATCACGAAGAAGGATCTCTTCATGACGTCTGGCCACCTGCAGACCTACGCCGACGGCATGTTCCCGCCGATGCACCTCGACGAGATCCTCGACGAGGAGGGCAACGTCACCAGGCAGGGCCAGGACTACTACCTGAAGCCCATGAACTGCCCGTTCCACAACCTCGTCTTCCGCTCTCGCGGTCGTTCGTACCGCGAGCTGCCCCTGCGGCTCGCCGAGTTCGGCACGGTCTACCGCTACGAGAAGAGCGGCACGCTGTCGGGTCTGACCCGGGTCCGTGGGCTGACCCAGGACGACGCGCACATCTATGTCGCTCAGGATCAGGTCAAGGAGGAGCTCACCACCAATCTGAACCTCGTCCTGGACCTCCTCCGTGACTACGGACTCAACGACTTCTACCTCGAGCTGTCCACGAACGAGGAGGGGAACCCGAAGTTCCTCGGTGAGCCCGAGCAGTGGTCGACGGCGATCGAGACTCTGCGTGAGGTCGCTGTGGCATCCGGTCTCGACCTCGTCGCCGACCCCGGCGGCGCGGCCTTCTACGGTCCCAAGATCTCGGTGCAGGCGCGAGACGCGATCGGCCGCACCTGGCAGATGTCGACGATTCAGCTGGACTTCAACCAGCCCGATCGCTTCGAGCTCGAGTACACCGGATCCGACGGGCAGAAGCACCGTCCGGTGATGATCCACCGCGCCCTGCTGGGTTCGGTCGAGCGCTTCTTTGCGATCCTCCTCGAGCATTATGCGGGAGACTTCCCGCTGTGGCTGGCACCGAGCCAGGTCGTCGGAGTCCCGGTGGCCGAGCAGTACGGCGACTACCTCGACGACGTGATCGGTCAGCTGCGCGCGGCGGGTGTGCGCGCAGACGTCGACCACTCCGACGACCGCATGCAGAAGAAGATCCGCAACCACACGACCGCGAAGGTCCCTGTCATCCTCATCGTCGGTGAGCAGGACCGGGCAGCGGGAACCGTCTCGTTCCGGTTCCGGGACGGCACGCAGGAGAACGGCGTACCTGTGGCGGATGCCGTGCGTCGGATCACCGCGTCGATCGCCTCGCACGCGCTCGTCCTGAAAGCAGGAGACCTGGCGTGACCACGCCCTCCGAGTCGTGGGAGGACGCCGGCGATTTCGCCGCCGTCCCCGACGAGTTCCAGCGGCTCTGGACCCCGCATCGGATGGCGTACATCCAGGCGGGGCCCGAGCCGCTGCGCGAGGAGTGCCCCTTCTGCGAGGCGCCGCGGTTCCCCGACGCCGAGCGGCTGATCGTCGCGCGGGGTGAGACGGCCTACGTGCTGCTCAACCTGTTCCCGTACAACTCGGGGCACCTGCTGGTGTGCCCGTACCGCCACATCGGCACCTACGATCAGGCCACGCCGGAAGAGGTGGCCGAGATCGGCGCGCTGACCCAGATCGGCATGCGCGTTCTCCGGGAGGTGTCGCGGTGCGACGGCTTCAACCTCGGGATGAACCAGGGAGCGGTGGCCGGCGCGGGGGTCGACGGCCACCTGCATCAGCACATCGTGCCGCGATGGACGTCGGACGCCAACTTCTTCCCGATCATCGCGAAGACCAAGGCCCTGCCGCAGCTGCTCGGCGAGGTGCGCGAGGCCGTCGCGAACGCCTGGCCCCGGGGCTGAGAGCTCAGCGCACCTGGCGCGCGGTGAACTGCATCCGCGGGTTCGCGTAGAACTCCTGGGCCTCGACGAGCAGCAGCTCGCGTGAGCCGGCCTCGAGGGTCGCGGAGAGCAGATCGAACACGCTGGACGCCGTGCGCTCGAGAGCCGTCTTCGCGTCGCCGGTCTCGACGTAGTGCGCCGTGAAGAGCGCGGCGGTCACATCGCCCGACCCGTTCGCCTTCATGGGCAGACGCGGTGTCTGCACGATCCAGGCGCCCGACGCGTCTGCCACGAGCATCTCGATCGTCCCGTCCTCGCGATCGGGACGCTCGACGCTCGTGACGAGCACGGTGCTCGGCCCCATGGCCGTCGCCAGGTCGACCGAAGCCAGCGTCGACTCCAGCGTGTCGGGCTCGGTGCCGGTGAGGAAGCCGAGCTCGAACTGGTTCGGCGTGATGATGTCGGCGACGGGGACGACCTTCTCGCGCAGCAGGATCGGGATGGCCGGGGCGACGAAGCAGCCGGACTTGGCGTTGCCCATGACGGGATCGCACGCGTACACCGCCTTCGGGTTCGCCGCCTTGACGCGCGCGACGGCATCGATGATGACGTCGCCGATGCCCTCACCGCCCTGGTATCCGCTGAGTACGGCGTCGATCTCGCCGAACACGCCGCGCTCCTCGATGCCGGTGATCACCGAGGCGACGTCGTCCGGAGAGATCATCGGTCCCTGCCACGATCCGTAGCCCGTGTGGTTGGAGAAGTTCACGGTGTAGACCGGGAGAACCTCGACGCCGATGCGCTGCAGGGGGAAGACCGCGGCGGAGTTGCCGACATGGCCGTACGCGACGGCGGACTGGATGGAGAGGACCTTCATTCCCCGATCCTTTCATTCAGGGCGGGACTGATCCCGCGGCGGTGGGTCATCGTGTGGCCGTGACGAGGTCGGCGACGAGCGTCTCCGCATCGTCGTCGGTCAGGTCGTGCACCGTGAGGCGCAGATGGTGCGAGGGGTCGGCGCGCTCGTCGAGGGCGAAGTCGTCTCCGGTGCGGGCGAGCCACCCCCGGCGCATCAGCCTCTCGGCGACGAGGCGTGCGGGCTTCGGCAGCTCGATCCAGAGACTCAGGCCGTCGGTGGCGGGGGAGTCGATCCCCTCGTCGCGCAGTCGCGACGCGAAGGCCTCGTTCCGCGCCGCGTAATGCTCGCGGGCGGCGGAGATCCTGGCGAGGACCGCCTCGTCGGTGAGCTGAGTGAGCGTGAGACGCTGCAGAAGATGGCTGACCCAGGTCGTGCCAGGGCTGAGTCGCATCGCGAGCCGCTCTGCCGTCGTCGCATCGGTCGCCGCGATCGCGAGGCACATGTCGGGTCCGAGGAACTTCGACACCGAGCGCACGTGGGCGAAGCGGCGGTGCCCCTGGCCGATCAGCGATTCGTACGGACTCTGCGACAGCATCGAGAAGTGGTCGTCTTCGATGATCAGCACGTACGGGTGATCCGCGAGCACCTCGCGCAGCGCGGCAGCGCGGGCGGAGGTGAGGCTCGCGCCGGTCGGGTTCTGAGCGCGCGGGGTGCAGATCACCGCGCGGACACCGGCATCCAGAGCGGCGCGCAGGCCGTCGACCGTCATGCCCTGATCATCGACGGGCACCGGCACGGCCCGGTATCCGCCGAGGCGGACGGTGTGGATGCTGGCCAGGAAGCAGGGATCCTCGAGGGCCACGGCGTCGTCGCGCATGAGCGCCTGAGCGAGCAGCCGCTCGACGGCGTCGACGGCGCCGCTGGTGACCGTGATGCCGAAGTCGAGGTGGCCGAGGTCCTGCGCGATCCATTCGCGCGCCCACTCGTCCAGTCCGCGATCGATCACGGGCTCGCCGTAGAGGACCGGCCGCCCGGCGACCGTCGCGAGGGCCGCGGACGGATCAGGGATCAGCCGTGGGTCGGGGTTGCCGGTGCCGACGTCGCGCAGCACGGTGTTCGACGCGTACCCCTCTTGAGCGACGGACTCATGACCGGTGATCACGGTGCCGGCACGCCCCCGCGAGATCACCAGGCCGGCCTGAGCGAGCTGACGGTAGGCGGCGACGGCGGTGTTGCGATTGACGCCGAGAGTGCCGGCGAGCTCGCGGACCGGGGGGAGCGCGTTCCCCGGGCGGAGGACTCCACGGTCGCGCAGATCGCGCACGCTGTCGGCGATGTCCGCCGCGGTCGTTCCGGTGATCTGGTCGCTCATGTGTCCTCACCACCGATTCTAGGTCGTTCCGGACAGTGCTACTGTTTGGCCTAGATCAAACCTGACTTTGTTCGACTCGCTCGCCCCGTGCGTCACCCGACAGGAGCTCCCATGACCGATCAGACCACCACCGGATCCTCCCGCGTCAAGCGCGGACTCGCGGAGATGCTGAAGGGCGGCGTCATCATGGACGTCGTCACCGCCGACCAGGCGAAGATCGCAGAGGATGCCGGCGCGGTCGCGGTCATGGCCCTCGAGCGGGTTCCCGCCGACATCCGCGCGCAGGGCGGCGTCTCGCGCATGAGCGACCCCGACATGATCGACAGCATCATCGATGCGGTGTCGATCCCGGTGATGGCCAAGGCGCGCATCGGCCACTTCGTCGAGGCGCAGGTGCTTCAGGAGCTCGGCGTCGACTACATCGACGAGTCCGAGGTGCTCTCTCCGGCCGACTACGTCAACCACATCGACAAGTTCGGGTTCACCGTGCCGTTCGTCTGCGGTGCCACCAACCTGGGCGAAGCCCTTCGCCGCATCAACGAGGGAGCGGCGATGATCCGTTCGAAGGGCGAGGCCGGAACGGGCGACGTGTCGGAGGCGATGAAGCACATCCGCAAGATCCGCGGCGAGATCGCCGCCCTCACCGCACTGCCGAAGGACGAGCTCTTCGTCGCGGCGAAGGAGTTGCAGGCACCGTACGAGCTCGTCGCCGAGATCGCCGAGACCGGCACGCTCCCCGTCGTGCTGTTCGTCGCCGGGGGAGTCGCGACGCCGGCGGACGCCGCGATGATGATGCAGCTCGGAGCGGATGGCGTGTTCGTCGGCTCCGGGATCTTCAAGTCCGGGAATCCGGCCGAGAGGGCCAAGGCGATCGTCAAGGCGACCACGTTCTTCGACGACGCGAAGGTGATCGCCGAGGTCTCGCGCGGACTCGGCGAGGCGATGGTGGGCATCAACGTCTCCGACCTTCCCGCGCCGCACCGCCTGGCAGAGCGTGGCTGGTAGCCCACGCGTCGGAGTCCTGGCGCTGCAGGGCGATGTGCGCGAGCACGCCGCCCTGCTCCGCGGCCTCGGCGCCGACGTCGTGCACGTGCGGCGACCCGAGGAGCTCGCGACGGTCCAGGGGCTCGTGATTCCCGGGGGCGAGTCCAGCGTGATCGACAAGCTCGCGCGGTCGTTCGGGATGCAGGCGCCCATACGCGCGGCGATCGCTTCCGGGTTGCCGGTCTACGGCACGTGCGCGGGACTCATCCTCCTGGCCGACGAGGTGCTCGACGGGATCGAGGGACAGCAGTCCTTCGGCGGAATGGACATCTCGGTGCGTCGCAACGCGTTCGGCCGCCAGACGGAATCCTTCGAGACCGCGCTCGATGTGCCGACGCTCGGGGATCCGCCCGTTCGCGCGACCTTCATCCGTGCGCCGATCGTCGAGCGCGCGGGCGCTCGGGTCGAGGTGCTCGCCACGCTGCCGGACGGCGGGATCGTCGCCGTCGAGCAGGGACCGCTGATCGGAACGAGCTTCCATCCCGAGGTCGACGGTGAGACGCGCTTCCACGAGCGGTTCCTCGCCCACGTGGTCGACCACGCCGCCGGTCGGTGACCACGCCGCTCCCGTGCGAGCGGGCAGCTCCCGTGCGAGCGTGCGGCTCCCGCGTGACGATTCGCCGAAAGCGACCCGCCCGGGCGCCCCGGCGTGACGGCGGGAGTGCGGCGTCGCGACTACTCTCGATCGGGTGACTGGATCCCGAGCAGAAGCGGCGTACTCGCGCGCCGTCGCCGCGTTCAGCACACCCACGCTCGATCTCCTGCACGGGAGGTTCGCGCCGTTCGTGGTGGCGTCGCTCACGATGCTCTTCACCGCCGACCGGGCGTCCGTGCCGATCGCCGATGCCCATGCCGAGCTCGCCGAGATCATGGACGAGCTGCGCCCAGACGGCGACGACGACAGGCGACTCCCCTCGGGAAGCGGCAGGGACGTCTGTCGGAACTGGGTGCGTCTCGGCTGGCTGGTGCAGCAGATCGACGACGAGGTCGAGGTCTACCGCCTCTCGGCGCATGCGGTCGAGGCACTGGAGATCTCCGGCCGCACGGGCTCAGGGCGCACTCGCGTGTCGAACTCGCGCGTGCGCACGCTGCTCGACGCGGTCGAGCACCTCTCCGACAGCGCCGAGGCCGATCCCGTGCGCCGTCTGGCGCGCCTGCGGGCGGAACGTGACCTGATCCACGCCGAGATCTCCCGCATCGAGGAGTCCGGTCGTGCGGATCCGCTCGATGATGATGAGCTCCTGGAGGAGGCGGAGAACGTCCTGCACCTCGCGCGAGAGCTGCCCGCGGACTTCACCCGGGTCGCGGAGTCGCTGAAGGCCATGCAACGCGATGTCGTCGCCCACCTCCGCCGCGACGAGCGCCCCACGGGTGAGGTGCTGCGCGAGTACCTTCAGCGCGCGCAGGATGTGATGCAGGCCACTCCCGAGGGGCGGGCGTTCGCCGGCGCCCTGCGGCTCATCGGCGACCCCGACCGCATCGACGCTCTCACCGAGCAGCTCAGCGGGCTCCTCGACCAGCCCTTCGCACGCCTGCTCGACAGCTCTCAGCGAGCCGAGCTCGATGCCGTCGGCCGACGTGTCGAGCTCGGCGTCGAAGAGGTGCTGGCCGCGCAGCGACGTGCCTCCCACGTCATCACCGGTCAGGTGAAGACCCATGATCCGCTGCGGGACCGCCAGATCGACGACCTGCTGCGCGATGTGATCGCCGGGCTGCACGGCTGGTCGGGACCCGCCACGGTCGTCGACCCCGTGCGCAGCATGCCGCTGATCGATCTGGGGCATCTGCGGCAGACCACCAGCGACATCCGCCCGCCGCGCGCACCCGCACCTCTCACGGACGCCGAAGACGTCGACTTCGTGGACCACGACACCCGCGCCTGGGGAGGGCCGCGATACGCGGAGCTGGAGGAGTACGTGGCCGCGCTCGGAGCGGAGTTCGATCTCGCCGAGGCCTTCCGGCACGTCCCCGACGCCACCAGGCGCCCCGTCGACCTGCTGGGCCTTCTCGAGATCGCGCATCGGAACGGTCTCACCGACGAAGACGGCATCTCGACGGTCGAAGCGCTGCGGCCCGACGGGACCACCCGCCGCTTCGCCTTCGGCTCCGTGACCGCCCGTAGTACGAAAGAGGACGCAGTTGAGTGACGAGGATTTCGCCGCGGTCGACGCGGATGAGGCGTTCATCGCCCCGACGGCGATGGAGCAGGATCTCGAGGAGCACTTCCCGGGCGATCGGGGCACCCTCGACCCGGAGATCCGCCGGGTGCTCGTGCATCTGCTGCAACGGCGTTTCCTCTCCGTGGAGCGCAACCGTCGAGAATGGGCGCTGCTGCTGGACCACCAGCAGGTCGTCGAGTCGCGACTGAACGACATCTACCTGCGGCTCGTCATCGACCACGGTCGCGGCTTCGCGTACAAGCAGCAGCTTCGATCCGATGAGATCGACATGCCCGTCCTGCTGAAGGATGCGCCGTACTCCCGCGCGGAGACGCTCGTGCTCGTGCACCTGCGGACCGTGTATCAGCGGGAGTCCGCCGCGGGGGAGACCTCGGTGCGCATCGACATCGAAGACGTCGAGCAGACCGTGCTCAGCTACTTCGCCGAGGTCGACGGAGGCACCGCGAAGCAGCAGCGTGCCATCCGCAGCGCACTGGACCGGCTCGACAGGGAGGGCATCGTGCAGGAGGAGACGAGCGGACGATATCGGATCACCGCTCTCGTCGAGGTGGTGCTCAGCGCCCAGACGCTCAAGGAGCTGCGCGAATGGCTGGGGACGCAGGAGGCGGTGGCGCGATGACGATGATGGACACCCTGTTCGGCCTGATCCCGTCGAGCTCCCGCGGGCAGCAGTGGGTCGCCGAGGAACTGCAGCTCATCAACTGGGGCGGCTACGACGGAGGACCGCACCGCGTGCGGTTCTCGCCCGACGCGACGCTGCTGTGCGGTGGATCCGGTTCGGGCAAGTCGACCCTGATGGACGGCTACATCGCCCTGATGATGCCGCACACGACGCCGTTCAACGGTGCCTCGAACGGGGGAGTGACTGGGCGTCCGCGCGGCGAGGAGCAGCGCAACATCCTCTCGTACGGTCGCGGCAAGATCGACGAGTCGCGCACCGATGAGGGCACCAAGCTCCGCGTGCTGCGCGGTGACGGTGAGGACACGTGGAGCGCCGTCTCGATGACCTGGCTCGACCACGACGGCTCCCGCTTCACGGCGGTGCGCGGGTGGTACATCCCCGCGGACGCCCGAACCCTCGAGGACACCACGCGCCTGCGGGCGACCATCGACGGCGCCTTCGACCTCGCGCGCCTCGAGCAGGCCGCGACCCTGCGGCTCAGCGACGCATCGGCCCGCTCTCTCGGGCTGGAGCCCGTCGCCACCGACCGGGAGTTCTCGGCACGTCTGCACGCCGTCCTGGGCATCGGCGCTGCGGGGTCGGGTGCCAAGGCGATCAGTCTGCTCGCTCGCATCCAGGCCGGGCAGCAGATCACCACGGTCGACGATCTGTACAAGAAGCTCGTGCTCGAAGAGCCCGAGACGATGGCCACCGCTGATGCGGTCGTCGCGCATTTCGACGAGCTCGAGAGCACCCGTACCCGGATGCTGGTCGCCAAGCAGCAGGTGGCTGCCCTCGAGCCGATCCGCGGGATCTCCGCGCGCATCGCCTCGGCCGCAGAGCGGATGCAGGTCGTCGACGAGGTCGGCGTGTTCGCCGACCCCACCTCGCTCGCCGCGCTGTGGAGCGCCGAGCGTCGCCTCGATCTGCTCCGCGAGGTCGAGGGAGACCTGCGCGATCGCACTCAGGCGCTCCAGCTCGCCGTGCGCGAGAAGCACGCGCTCGTCGCCGCGGCCGAGTCCGAACGCGAGGGTCTCCTCGATGTCCTGCGACAGTCCGGAGGCGATCGTCTCGAGACCGCGCAGCGGGAGTTGCGTGCGGTCGAACGTCGCCTCGAGGACGTGCAGCGAGAGCGGGCGCGCGTCGACGCCGTCGTCCGCGATCTCGGTGCCGAGGTGACGAGCGCGGCCGAGTTCGAGAGCCTGCTCGCCCGCTTCCGCGCTGAGCTTCCGGACGACGGTCTGCGCGGCGCGAGAGCGGCGTTCGCCGAGGCGGAGGCGGAGCGCAGGGCCGCGGAGCGCGAGCTGGCTCTCGTGACGGCCGAGCGCGAGCGCACACACGACCTGCGGGGGAGCATCCCCGCGTACCTCCACGAATCACGCGCTCTGCTGGCGCAGGCGGCGGGGTTGACGGCGTCTGACCTGCCGTTCGTGGGGGAGCTCGTCGAGGTGCGGACCGAGTACGAGCCATGGCGCGAGGCCTTCAATCTCGCGCTCGGCGGATTCGCCAGGACTCTGCTCGTCGACGCCGAGCATCTCGCGCGATTCCGCGCCGCGATCGAATCCGTGCGC
This sequence comes from Microbacterium sp. C5A9, assembly GCF_022627955.1. Taxonomy (GTDB): domain Bacteria; phylum Actinomycetota; class Actinomycetes; order Actinomycetales; family Microbacteriaceae; genus Microbacterium. Next base: position 571,123 of record NZ_JABXGD010000002.1, on the reverse strand, counting down.
ACGCCGGAGCGACTCAGCTACGAAGGCGTGCAGACGGGGCTGCCCGAGACCCGGGCTGCGGATCCGCGAACGCTCCCTGCCCGCCTCGACCACCGGTCGACGCCGTTCACCGGCTGGCTCCAGCAGCGCCTGCAGGAGCGATTCGCGTTCGTGTGCGTTGACTCCTCGGCAGAGCTCGCGGCGCATCCTCGTGCCCTCACACTCGCAGGACAGGTGTCTCAGGGCGATCGGGGGTCGCACGGCGGGCACGGCCGAGCGAACATGCTGGGCTTCTCGAACGCCCGGCGTCTGCGCGAGCTCGACGAGCAGCGTGCGGATCTGGAGGAGCGCCGTGATGCCGCGACCGCTGCCGCCACGGAAGCGGAGTCGCGCCTCGACGAGCTCGACGCGATCGCCACGGCGCGCGCCAAGATCGAGGATCTCACCTGGGATCAGATCGATGTGCAGGCCGTCGCCGACGAACGGCAGAGGTGGCTCTCGGTCGAAGCCGAGGTCACCGACGGCAACCCTCAGATCGCGGAGCTGACGGCGCAGGCGGACGAACTCCGACGGCGCGCGGCACGGCTGCGCGACGAGGCCGCGAGACTCGGTGGCGAGCTGACGGTCGCGCAGGACCGGTGGGTCGAGGTCACAGACCAGGTCGACGCGTGTCAGCGGGTCATCGACGCCGCCGACGCCGATGACATCTCTGTCGAGGAGCGGCATCGCGCGTTCCTCGACGCACGGTTCCTCGGCGTCGACTCCGCGGTGGACATCACCGCCTCCGAGCGGCTGGGGCACCTGGACTCGGCGCTGCGCACCGCAGCGACGCGGCTCCTCGAGGAGCGCACCGCGGCCGCAGCGGCTCATGCCGAGCAGCGTGAGCAGATGCGTCGGCTGATGACCGGATTCCTCGAGCGCTGGGACACGCTGACGATCCTGCCCGACCCCGACGAGTCGGTCGCCGAGTTCGAGTCGATCCTCGATGCGCTGCAGACGAACGGACTGCACGAGCTCGAGGCCGAGTGGCGCGACAGCCTGCTCAAGCTGTCGGGCAACGACCTCACGAGCCTGGACTCGACGCTCAGCCGATCGCTGCGGGAGATCAAGAACCGCATCGACCCGATCAACCGGATCATGGAGGAGCTGCCGTTCTACGACGACGACCACCGGCTGCAGATCTCGCCGCGCGAGAACCAGTCCGAGGCCCGCAGGCGTTTCCGCCGGGAGCTCCGGGAGGTGCGGGGTCTGATCGACGCCGCGACCACGGATGCCGAGCGCGAGAACGTCTATCGCCGGATGAGCCGCCTGATCGCCCGGATGCGTCGCACGGCGCCGGACTTCGCCGAGCTCATCGACGTCCGCAACCATGTCCGCGTCAGCGCGGAGCGGGTGCACGCGGTCACTCGGGAGCATGTCGCCCTCTACGACCACATCGGCGAGAAGTCGGGCGGCGAGTCGCAGGAGCTGGTCGCGTTCATCGTCGGAGCGGCTCTGCGATACCAGCTCGGCGACGCGGGAGCTGCGCGACCGCGGTACGCGCCGGTGTTCATGGACGAGGCGCTGATCAAGGCGGATGCGCACTTCACCAAGCGCGCGATAGGCGCGTGGCGGGGGCTCGGATTCCAGCTCGTGATCGGTGCGCCGAACGACAAGTACAGCGCGATCGAGCCTCATGTCGATGTCGAGTACGACATCCTCAAGGACACGCGCGGTCGCTCGTGGGCCCGGCCGAAGGTGGGTCTGCCGTCCGACGCGGCGTGATCGGTCGCCGACCTCGGCGGGCTCGTCACGCCGAGGTCAGCGCCCTGATCGCCTCGACGGTCATGGTCACGTCGCGCGGCGTGGTCGCCCAGGACGACATCGAACATCGCAGGGCCGCGCGTCCACGCCATTCGGCGCCGGTGACCGCGGCGGTGCCCTCCGCGAGGATCGCCGCTCCCAGTTCACGGGTGGCCTCGTCGGAATCGAGCCTGAACATGACCTGCGTGTAGACGACGTCGTTGATCACCTCGATGCCGTCGATGGTCGCCAGACCGGCGGCCATCGAGCGGGCGTTGTCGTGGAGGCGATCGATCAGCCGGGCGACGCCACCGCGGCCGAGACTCCGCAGCGCAGCCCAGGCGGGCACACCGCGGGCGCGCCGGGAGAGCTCGGGCGTCACGTCCCAGGGGTCGAGACTCGAATAGACCAGATAGTCACCGCCGGTGCGGAACGCCGCGATCGAGTCCGCCGGGTCCCGGACGATCGCCATGCCGCAGTCGTACGGCACGTTGAGCGTCTTGTGGGCATCGGTCGCCCACGAGTCCGCGTCGCCCATTCCCGCCGTGAGCGGGCGCAGCTGCTCCGAGGCGGCTGCCCACAGGCCGAACGCGCCGTCGATGTGCACCCACGCGCGGTGCTCGTGCGCGACGGGGATGAGTGCTGCGAAATCGTCGAAGGCGCCGGTGTGCACCTCACCGGCTTGGAGGCACACGATGAGCGGCCCGGAATGCTCGGCCAGGGCCGACTGCAGCGCGTCAGCCCGCATCCGTCCGTGTCGGTCCGACTCGATCACCGTCAGCTCGGCGCGTCCGATTCCGAGGAACCGCGCGGCACGGTCGATCGATCCGTGGCGATCCGCGCCGACCACGAACCGGAGGGGAGGAGACTCGCGCAGTCCCCGTTCGGACAGGTCCCACCCCGCGCGGGCGAGGACCGCGTTCCTCGCCGTCGCGAGACACGTGAAGTTCGCCATCTGCCCTCCGGTGACGAAGCCGACACTCGCGGTGTCCGGCAGCCCGAGGATATCGAGCATCCACCCTCCGGCAACGCGTTCCATGGCGACGGTCGTCGGCGTGAGACTCGCCGACCCGGAGTTCTGGTCCCACGCCGACACGAGCCAGTCGGCGGCGAGAGCTGCCGGGTGGGTGCCGCCGATGACGAAGCCGTAGAAGCGCCCGCCCGGTATCGCGACCAGCCCGGGATCGGCCCGCATCGCGATCTCGTCGATCACGTCGACAGGGTCGCATCCGTCATCCGCCAGCGGGCCGCCGAACGCTCGGAGCATCTCCTCGAGGCTCGCGCGTGGCCACACGGGACGGTCGTCGAGCGAGTCCAGGAATCGGAGTGCGGCCTCGTGTGCGGCGTCGAGTCCTCGGGCCCTGTCGTCGACTCTCTTGTCCATGAGTCAGGACTACACCCGCGGTCCTCGTCACGCCAGGGGGCGGTCGTCGGCGGTGCGCGGAGACGCGGAGAGCAGGGCGGACAGCCACCTCATCGCGGGCTCGGCCTGACGACGCTGGAACGCGCGCAACCCCGGCAGCTCGGGGATCTCCGGTCGGGCCTGGTTGAACCAGAGGAAGGACGTGAAGCCCGAGATCACCGCCAGGAGCGCCTCGGGCGGCGGTGCGCCATGCTCCTGGAAGATCCGCCACGCCTGTTCGCAGCGCGGCCCGCCGAAGGCCTCGATGCTCGGAAGCAGACAGGGGAGATCGACCCATGCGGCGCCGCGCCGCGCGTGCGGCCAGTCGAGCAGGTGCGCGAGGCCGTCGGAGATCAGGATGTTGTCCGCGCGCAGGTCGTCGTGCACGATGGAGTCGCCCTGGAGCGCCGGCACGAACCCCTCCTCGAGCTGCAGAAGCTCGGGCAATCGCGAGCGGAGAGAATCCGGAAGCCCGTCGAGCAGGGGCGGAGTGGCGGCGATGTCTGCCCAGCGGGTGAAGCTCGGGACCAACCGGTCCTCTGCGCGTTCCATGCCCTCGGGCGCGGCCGTCTGCGAGAGTCGCGCCATGCTCGCCGCTATGGCGTGCAGGTCGTCCGCCGTCCACGGCGCGCCGGGGTGACGGCCGTCGATGGCCTCCAGCACGAGCGCGGACCCTGCATCGGACTCGATGGTCGCCACGACGCGCGGGCCGAGGGAGGCCGGAAGCATGCCGAGGGTGTGCATCTCCTGCCGGATGAAGTGCAGAGAGTCCCCGTGCCAGTCGGCGGCGCATGCCTTCACGAACGCCCGTCCCGTGCTCGTCTCGACGACACCGGCGTAGGACGCGCTGAAACCGCCGTGTGCCGGGGCGTCGGACACGAAGCGCCCTCCGATCGCCTCGAGCACCGCTGAGCGGATCGCGAGCGGGAGTGAACCCCACTCCGGGCGGAGGCGGTCGGCGCCTGTGGTCATGATGGAGCTCTTCCTCGGGGATCGGCCGGTCGGATCGACGCTAGCAGCGGTCTTCGCAGGATCGCCGCCGGGGTGCAGCCGCGGGCCGACGGCATGGTTCGATAGAATGGACGATGCCCTGGGCCGAGCCCACGGGCGGATACGACGAGCGGAGACTTATGTCCGGGCATTCCAAGTGGGCCACCACGAAGCACAAGAAGGCCATCATCGACTCCAGGCGCGCCAAGTCCTGGGCCAAGCTCATCAAGAACATCGAAGTCGCGGCGAAGCTCGGCGGCGCTGATCTGCAGGGCAACCCGACTCTGTTCGACGCGGTCCAGAAGGCGAAGAAGACCTCGGTCCCGAAGGACAACATCGACCGCGCGGTGAAGCGCGGAGCGGGCATCGGCGGCGAGGCCGTCGAGTACACCTCGATCATGTACGAGGGCTACGGTCCCAACGGCGTCGCGATGATGATCGAGTGTCTGACCGACAACAAGAACCGTGCGGCCGCCGAGGTGCGCACGGCGCTCAGCCGCAACGGCGGCACCCTCGCCGACCCCGGCAGCGTCGCCTACAACTTCAGCCGCAAGGGCGTCATCGTCGTCGGCTCCGAAGGCACGACCGAGGACGACGTGATGATGGCCGCTCTCGAGGCGGGTGCCGAGGAGATCGAGCCGCACGCCGAAGGGTTCGAGATCATCACCGAGGCGACCGACCTGGTGGCCGTGCGCAGTGCGCTGCAGGACGCCGGCATCGACTACGAGTCGGCCGACGTGGAGTTCGTCCCCAACCTCAAGGTCGAGATCGACGCCGACACCGCGCGGAAGATCTTCCGCCTGATCGACGCGCTCGAGGACAGCGAGGACGTGCAGAACGTCTTCACCAACTTCGATCTGTCCGCAGAGGTCCAGGCCGAGCTCGAGAACGACGACGCCTAGGCGCGCCGACGCGGCGGAGTCCGACGCGACGAATAGCCTGGGGGAGTGACCTCCTCCTCGCTGCGCGTGCTCGGCATCGACCCCGGGCTCACCCGATGCGGTGTCGGGGTCGTCGATGTCGACCGCGCTCGTCGGGGAACGCTCGTGCACGTCGGGGTGATCCGTTCGGACCCCGATCTGCCGATCGGAGAACGACTGGCGCTCGTCGCCGCGGGCATCCGCGAGGTGCTCGCACAGCACCGCCCTGATGCGGTGGCCGTCGAGCGGGTGTTCGCGCAGCAGAACACCCACACGGTCATGGGCACCGCCCAGGCGAGCGGCGTCGCTCTCCTGCTCGCCGCCGAGGCCGGGCTCCCCGCCGCCACCCACACGCCGAGCGAGGTGAAGGCGGCTGTCACGGGATACGGCTCGGCGGACAAGAAGCAGGTGCAGGCGATGATCGCGCGCATCCTGCGGCTGGATGCTCCGCCGCAGCCCGCCGACGCCGCGGACGCTCTGGCCATCGCGCTCTGTCATGCCTGGCGTCGCGGCGCGGCAGGCATCCCGGGGCAGGACGTGCTGACTCCCGCTCAGCGCGCGTGGGCCGACGCGGAGCGTGTCGCTCGAACATACCTACGATCGCGCGCCTAGTCTGGTGTGATGATCTCTTCGCTGCACGGCACCGTCCTGCACTCGTCGTCCGACCAGGTCGTCATCGATGTCGGCGGTGTCGGATTCTCCGTGGCCGTGCCCGGAGACGTGGCGCACACCGCGACGGTGGGTGAGCGGCTCCTGCTGCACACGAGTCTCATCGTGCGCGAAGACGCCCTCTCGCTGTTCGGGTTCGCCGATCGCAGCGAGCTCGAGATCTTCGGCCTGCTCATCAGCGTCACCGGTGTCGGCCCGAAGTCAGCGCTCGGCGTTCTGTCGCATCTGACCGTCGACCAGATCGCCGAGGCGGTGAACGCCGAGGACGACGCGCCCTTCCGCCGGGTGTCGGGGATCGGCCCCAAGACCGCCAAGCTCATCGTCGTGCAGCTCGCGGGCAAGGTCCAGCCGGTGGGCGTCGCGGCGAAGGTCTCGACCGCCGGCGGTTCGGATGTTGTCGATCAGGTCACGGCCGCCCTCGTGGGGCTCGGCTGGTCGGAGAAGGTCGCCGCCGAGGCGGCGGCGCAGACGGCGGCCGAGGCCACCGAGGCCGAGCGATCCGCGGTGGCGCCTCTCCTGCGCCGCACCCTGGCTCTGCTGGGACCGGCGCGTGTCTGACGCGCGCGACGCCACCGAGCCGGTCGACGAGACCGAGCTGGCGATCGAGGGGGCGCTGCGACCGACCAGCCTCGCCGAGTTCGTCGGCCAGCAGAAGGTGCGCGGACAGCTGCAGCTCCTTCTCGACGCTGCACGGATCCAGAGCCGGCCGCCCGACCACATCCTGCTCGCGGGCCCTCCCGGCCTCGGCAAGACGACGCTGGCGATGATCGTCGCGCACGAGAGTCAGCGTCCGCTGCGCCTCTCCAGCGGCCCCGCGATCCAGCACGCCGGCGATCTCGCTGCGCTGCTGTCGAGCCTCGTGCCGGGCGAGGTGCTGTTCATCGATGAGATCCATCGCATGGCCCGGTCCGCCGAGGAGATGCTGTATCTCGCGATGGAGGACTTCCGCATCGACATCATGGTCGGCAAGGGTGCCGGTGCGACGAGCATCCCGTTGGAGCTGGCCCCGTTCACGCTGGTCGGCGCCACCACGCGGTCGGGCCTGCTGCCCAATCCGCTCCGTGACCGGTTCGGCTTCACCGGTCATCTCGAGTTCTACGAGGAGGCAGAGCTCGAGCAGGTGATCGCCCGGTCGGCGCTCGTGCTCGGAGTCGACCTGCCCCGCGATTCGCTCTCGGAGATCGCCAGGAGATCCCGCGGCACACCGCGCATCGCGAACCGCCTGCTCCGTCGTGTCAGGGATTACGCGCTCGTGCACGGCGGGGGAGCCGCGACGCTCGCGGGCGTGCAGGCGGCACTCGAGCTCTACGACGTCGACCCGATCGGGCTCGACCGACTCGATCGCGCGGTCCTGGAGTCCCTCGTCCGCCGGTTCCGCGGCGGTCCGGTGGGGCTGAGCACCCTGGCCGTAGCGGTCGGCGAAGAGGCGGAGACGGTCGAGAGCGTGGTGGAGCCGTACCTCGTGCGCATCGGCTTCCTCGGTCGCACGCCACGGGGCAGGATCGCGATGCCCGAGGCGTACGCCCACCTGGGTGTGGCTCACCCTGATGGGGCGCTTCGCTTCGATGACCTATAATCACTGAAGACTTCCCCGATACATCTGTGCGCCCTCTGGATGGTGCGTGCACCTGAGAAAGGCGCTTGCCACCCATGGAAATCCTGCTCTTCGGCCTTCTTGCCGTCCTCGTCGTGTTCATGTTCGTCAACGGACGCAAGCGTCAGAAGCAGATGAAGGCCGAGCAGGAGGAGAAGGCGTCCAAGACCGTTCCCGGCGCCAAGGTCCTCCTCCAGGGCGGCATCTACGGCACCGTGGTCGCCTACGACCACGAGGACCTCGACTCGCCGGCGCTCGTCGAGATCGCTCCGGGCACCGTCATCGAGGTGCACAGCCAGGCGATCCTCCGCATCGTCGAGCCGAAGGACGACATCGTCGCGTCCGAGTTCGACGAGGAGACCCCGGTCGTGAGCGAGGTCGACCCGCTCTCCGCGGACGCCGCGGTGGTGGAGACCCCCGAGGAGACCCGCCGTCGCCTCGAGCGCGACGCCGACGACAAGTAAGCACCCTTCCTCGCGGCGCCGCAGCGCTCCGCGCTCGGGCATCTCAGAAAGCTGATGACACGTGGCTTCATCCTCTCCGGTCCGTCACGCCTGGCGGGTCCTCCTCGGCCTGCTCCTGGTGACGGGGGTTCTGTTCGGCGTCAACGCGCTGGGAGTGTACGTCTTCAAGGACAGCAACGGGGAGGCGGCGAGCTCGTGGACTCCTGAGCTCGCACTCGACCTGCAGGGCGGCACGCAGATCGTGCTCAGCGCAGAGACCGAGAGCGGTGCGGCCCCCTCGCAGGAGCAGCTCGACCAGGCCGCCGCGATCATCCGCCAGCGTGTCGACGCGTCGGGTGTGGCCGAGGCCGACATCACCACCGAGGGCGGCCAGAACATCGTCGTCCAGATCCCGGGCAACGCCGACGAGGAGACGCGCGAGCGCATCCAGTCGAGCGCGCAGCTCGAGTTCCGGCCGGTGCTCGCCACGACCGCTGCCGCCAACTCGTTCGTCGGGGAGGACGGCAACGCCACGCCGTATCCGACTCCCGACGACTCGCTCAACGCGACGCCCACCGCGGAGCCGACGGATGCGAGCGACCTGTCCTGGGTCACCGACAAGCTGAGCGCCGAGTTCCTCGCCTACGACTGTGCGAACCCGTCGACGGATCCGTCTACCGCGCCGCAGGACGAGCCGCTCATCGCGTGCGACCCGACCAATCAGGCCAAGTACCTCCTCGGACCGACCGAGCTCACCGGAGACGTGATCACCGACGCCACGTCCGGGCGCGATCCTCGCTCGGGCGCCTGGCTCGTGCAGCTCGAGATGAACGGCGAGGGCACCCAGAAGTTCGGTGAGGTCAGCACCCGTCTCAACCAGAACCGCCTCGCCGGCCTGACGCCGCGCGACCAGTTCGCGTTCGTCCTCGACGGCTCTGTGATCAGCGCGCCGCAGATGAACGGCCAGATCCTCGACGGGCGCCCCAGCATCTCGGGCAGCTTCACGCAGGAGACGGCGACGACCCTCGCCAACCAGTTGAAGTTCGGTGCGCTGCCGCTGAGCTTCGTCGTGCAGAGCAGTGACACCGTGTCGGCCACGCTCGGCACGCAGCAGCTGCAGATCGGTCTGATCGCCGGCCTCATCGGACTGGCGCTCGTCGCGATCTACTCTCTGATCGTCTACCGTGCGCTCGGATCGGTGATCATCGCCTCGATCGCCGTGATGGCGGTGCTGACCTACATCATCATCTGCATCCTCGCGTGGCGACTCGGGTTCCGTCTGTCGCTGGCGGGCGTCGCCGGCCTCATCGTCTCGATCGGTTTCACAGCCGACTCGTTCATCGTCTACTTCGAGCGGATCCGAGACGAGCTGCGAGACGGCAAGTCGATCACCTCGGCGGTCGAAGACGGCTGGGGTCGAGCCAAGCGGACGATCTACATCTCGAAGTCGATCAACATCCTCGCGGCGGTCGTGCTGTACATCCTCGCCGATGCCACGGTGAAGGGATTCGCGTTCACGCTCGGTCTCACGACCATCATCGACGTCTTCATCTTCGTGATCTTCACGCACCCCGTGATGCAGCTGCTCGCACGCACGAAGTTCTTCGGCGGCGGGCACAAGCTCTCGGGTCTCGACCCGGAGTCCCTGGGCGCCGTCTACCGCAGCCGGTCACAGTTCCGCGAGGTGTCGACGGCGTCGGCCGGCCGCGGCGCGAAGAACACCCGCGCCCGAGGCGAAGCCGAACGACGACAGACCATCGCAGAGCGCAAGCGCGCCGAGGCACTCGCCGGTGAGAGATCCACCAGCACCGGAAGTGAGGGAGACGCCTGATGGCTTCCATGAACGAGTTCGGCAACAACCTCTACTCGGGCAAGACCTCCTTCCCCTTCGTCGGCAGGCGTCGCCTGTGGTTCATCATCGCGATAGCCCTCGTGGTGGGGTCGGCTCTCGTGCCGCTCTTCCGTCCGATCCAGTTCTCGATCGAGTTCACCGGCGGTTCGCAGTTCACCGTCCAGGCGCCGGACTCGCTCGACCAGGAGACGGCGACCACCGCGGTGCAGTCCGTCGTCCCGGGAGCGGCTGCCAAGGTCGTCGTCGTGGGCGACAAGGACATCCGCGTGCAGACCGACCAGATGAGCGCGCAGGAGACCCAGCAGGTCTCGAACGCACTCGCCGACGCCTACGGCGTGGAACCCGACAGCGTCACCTCGTCGTTCATCGGCCCGGCCTGGGGTGAGAACGTGACGAAGCAGTCGCTCTGGGGACTCGCGATCTTCCTCGCGCTGACGTTCCTGATCCTCGCGATCTACTTCCGCACGTGGAAGATGTCGGCCGCCGCGATCATCGGTCTTCTGGACGTGCTCGTGATCACGGTCGGCGTGTACGCCCTGGCCGGTTTCGAGATCTCTCCCGCGGCCGTGATCGGCTTCCTGACGATCCTCGCGTATTCGCTCTACGACACCACTGTCGTGTTCGACAAGATCCGCGAGAACACGACGGAGGACGGCGAACAGTCGTCCCGCCTGTTCGGCGAGTCGGTGAACCTCGCGGTCAACCAGACCCTGGTGCGATCGATCAACACCTCGGTCGTCGCCGCCCTGCCCGTCGGCGCCGTGCTCTTCATCGGCGCCTTCTGGCTCGGCGCCGAGTCTCTCACCGACATCTCGCTGTCGATCTTCGTCGGCATCCTCGTGGCGACGTACTCGACGCTGTTCGTCGCAGCGCCCCTGTACTCGCTCTTCCGCGAGAACGAGCCGCAGCTCGCCGCTCGCGACGCCCGAGTGCGCGAGGCGCGCAGCCGGGCCTCGGTCGAGGCCTGATCGTCCCGCTCAGCGGGGCCGCCCCCTGCTGAGCACGCGTAAGATGTTCTGAATGGGGAGGTGAGCGGATGGCGGAACCGCAGACGACGTCGCAGGGGTCCAGCCTCAGGCGACTGGTTCCCCGCATCTTCTCCCGCGCGCCCCGCGTCAACGACCTCGACAACCTCATCCGCACGGTGCGGGCGAATCACCCGCGTGGTGACCTCGCCGTCATCGAACGGGCGTATGCGGTCGCCAAGGTCAAGCACGAGGGCCAGAAGCGTCAGAGCGGTGAGCCGTACATCACGCACCCCCTCGCCGTCGCGCAGATCCTCGGCGAGATGGGGCTCGGACCGCGAGCCGTCGCCGCCGCCCTGCTGCACGACACGGTCGAGGACACCGGCTACGCCCTCTCCGACCTGACCGCCGAGTTCGGCGACGAGGTCGCGATGCTCGTCGACGGCGTCACCAAGCTCGACAAGGTCAAGTACGGCGAGAGCGCGCAGGCCGAGACCGTCCGCAAGATGATCGTGGCGATGTCGAAGGACATCCGCGTGCTGCTGATCAAGCTCGCCGATCGGCTGCACAACGCACGCACCTGGGGATTCGTCCCGCCGGAGAAGGCGGCGAAGAAGGCCAAGGAGACGCTCGAGATCTATGCGCCCCTGGCCAACAGGCTCGGCATCCAGGCGATCAAGTCCGAGCTCGAGGATCTGTCTTTCGCGGTGCTCCACCCGAAGATCTACAACGAGATTCACAATCTCATCGCGCAGCGCACGCCGCAGCGGGAGAAGTACCTGACCCAGGTCGTCGAGGAGATCGATGAGGACCTGCGCGATCTGAGGATCCGCGGCAAGGTCGTCGGACGTCCGAAGCAGCTCTACTCCGTCTATCAGAAGATGGTCGTCCGAGGTCGCGAGTTCGACGACATCTACGACCTCATCGGCATCCGGGTCCTCGTGGCGTCGGTCCGCGACTGCTACGCCGTGCTCGGCGCGATCCACGCGCGGTGGACCCCTCTCCCCGGTCGCTTCAAGGACTACATCGCGACCCCGAAGTTCAACCTCTACCAGTCGCTGCACACCACGGTGATCGGCCCCTCGGGCCGTACCGTGGAGATCCAGATCCGCACGCACGAGATGCACCAGCAGGCCGAGTACGGTGTCGCGGCTCACTGGATGTACAAGGAGCGGATGAACGGCGGCAAGGCCGAGGTCCGCGCGTCGGACAGCGACATGGCCTGGCTCGCGCACATCTCCGACTGGCAGGCCGAGACGGCCGACCCGGGGGAGTTCCTCGATTCGCTGCGCTTCGAGATCGGTGCGAAGGAGGTCTACGTCTTCACGCCCAAGGGACGGGTCATCGGCCTGCCGGCGGGCGCGACTCCCGTCGACTTCGCGTATGCCGTGCACACCGAGATCGGGCACCGCACGATGGGCTCGAAGGTCAACGGACGTCTGGTGCCGCTCGAGTCCGAACTCAAGAGCGGCGACGTCGTCGAGGTCTTCACCTCGAAGAACCCCGACGCGGGACCGAGCCAGGACTGGCTCGGCTTCGTCAAGAGCACCCGCGCCCGCAACAAGATCCGCGGCTGGTTCACCAAGGAGCGTCGCGAAGAGGCCATCGAGCAGGGCAAGGAGGCGATCGCCCGCGCCATGCGGCGTCAGAACCTGCCGCTGCAGCGACTGATGAGTCACGACTCGTTCGCCGAGGTCGCCCACCAGCTCCGCTACGAAGACGTCTCCGCGCTCTACGCGGCCGTCGGCGAAGGCCACGTGTCGACGCAGTCGGTGCTCGAGAAGGTGACGGCGCTCGTCGCAGCCACCGATCCCGCGACGGGTCCGATCGACCTTCCGGGAACCGTCGCGTCCCGGGAACCTCGCGCGGGCGACTCCGGCATCCTCGTGCGCGGCGCAGCCGACATCCTCGTCAAGCTCGCGAAGTGCTGCACCCCGGTGCCGGGCGACGACATCGTCGGATTCGTCACCCGAGGCAGCGGCGTGTCCGTCCACCGCTCGGACTGCGTCAACGTCAAGGCGCTGGCGAGCGAAGAGGACCGCTTCGTCGACGTGTCGTGGGCTCCGACGACCAAGAGCGTCTTCCGGGTGCAGATCCAGGTCGAGGCGCTCGACCGCTCCGGACTGCTGTCGGACGTGACCCGGGTGCTCAGCGAGCACCACGTCAACATCCTCTCGGCGACGGTCAGCACCACCGACGAGCGTCTCGCGATCAGCAGGTTCGTGTTCGAGATGGGAGATGCGGTGCACCTCGATCGCGTGCTCAACGCGGTGCGGCGCATCGACGCCGTCTACGACGTGTACCGAGTCACCTCGTCCTGAGCTCGGTCCGCACGAGGGCGGCTCGCGCCGCTCTCGTGCCGGGCACGCGCGCGAGCCGGTCGACGTGCTCGACGGCGGTGCGCACGAGGGTCGCGTCGAGCTCGGCGAGGAGCACGATCCATCGCAGGAGAGATTCGTCACGATGGAGCCCGAGGGCGAGGTCGACCATGGTCCGCGCCGGGGACATCACCAGCACCCCGCCCAGGCGCACGAGCTCGGCCGGCGGGACGCTCGTGTCGTGCAGGATGACGCGGGCCGGAAGGTTCGCGCGGATGCGTCGCTCGACCGCACGACGCACATGATGGATCGCAGGTGGAGCATCACCCGCGCCGTGGATCCACGCGGCGGTGGGTCCTGACGCCGCGGTGTCGGTCGGGATCAATGTCGCGATCGATGCGGCGCGGGTGCCCGGAGCCTCCACCAGGTCGGCGGGGATGAACCCCTCGCCGATGTCGAACAGATCGCCGTCGAGCCGTGCCGCGGTCAGCTCGGGCTCGGTCAGAGCGCCACCGGGCAGATACAGGAACGCGGGATGCATCACGCCAGTGTGGCGCAGCGCATCCCGCGTTCGCGGTGTTCGCGTCGGACTGTGGAGAGATCAGCCGCCCAGAGCGCTCAGCCAGGTGCGGCGAGCTTCGAGAGCCGCGGCGGCCTCCTTGGCCGCCTTCTTGTCGCCGGCCTTCTCGGCGGCTGCGAGCTCGGACTCGAGCTTCTCGATGGCCTCGAGCAGCTGCGAGCTCATGTCGTTCGCGCGTGCCTTGGTCTCGGGGTTGTTCTTCTTCCAGTCGACATCCTCGCGGGCCTTCAGCGCCTGCTCGATCACGCGCAGACGGTCGTCGAGCGCCCGTTCCTTGTCACGGGGGAAGATCCGGCCGATCTCGTCCCACTGGCGCTGGATGCGCGTGAGCAGCGCGCGAGCGCGCTTGATGTTGGACTCGTCAGCGACAGCCTTGGCCTCTTCGAGCAGCGCCTGACGGGCCTCGATCTTCGGGCCGGACTCGGCCTCCTCCGCAGCCGCCTGCTCGGCGCGCGCCGAGTAGAGCGCATCGCCGGCGGCCTTGAATCGCGCCCACAGCGCGTCGTCGGCCTTGCGGCCCGCACGGCCCGCGGCCTTCCATTCGTCGAGAAGTGTGCGGTACGCGGGGATCCCGTCGACACCGCGGGGAGCGAGCGCCTCGGCGCGCTCCACCAGACGGGTCTTCGCATCGCGAGCGACCTTGTGCGAGTCGTCCAGCTCGGAGTAGAACGAGCGTCGGGCCTTGTCGACCGCGCTCCGGGCGTCGCGGAAGCGCTTCCAGAGCTGCTGCGACACGCTCTTCGACAGGCGCGGGCCGGTCTGCTGGTGGGCTTGCCAGGCATCGAACAGCTCGCCGAGCTCCGCGGTGACCTGCTTCCACTGCACCTTCGAGAGGTCGCGCGCGGCGATCGCCTCGGCGCGCTCCACGAGCGCGGTGCGCTCGGCGATCGCCTGATCGACGAGCTCCTTGGCCTGCTGCGCTTCCTGTGCGGTCGCCTCGGAGAGCGACGAGGTCAGTGCGTCGAGTCGCTCGCGCAAGCCCGCCAGATCGCCGACCGCTGCGGCATCCGTCGCCTCGGCGCGCAGGTGGTCTGCCTGCTTGACCAGGTCGCCGGCGGAGGCTCCTCCGGCCTGGTGGCGCTGCTCGAGAGTGCTGACCTTGAAGGCGATGTCGTCGTACTTGCGCACGAAGTAGGCGAGCGCCTCATCGGGGGTGCCGTCGGGATACTGCCCGACGACGCGCCAGGCGTCGCCCTCGCGCACCTCGACGGTGCCGTCATCGGAGACCCGGCCCCACTCGGCGGCGTCGGAGGACGATGCGCTCGGAGAGGGGGCGGCGGGCGTGGCCGATGCCGCAGCGGCCGATGAGGGCAGCTTGCGGGGCAACGGCTTGGCCGGGGGAGCGGGAACGGGGGGAGTCGGCTTCGACGGCTCGGTGGCAGACACGGTGATTCTCCTTGCGCGGTAGGGCCCGCGGGAGGCGGAAAGGACGAGCTTCAGCCTAGTACGCGTGGGCTCGTCGAGTGTGGTCGGTCGTTCTCACAATGGTCGTTACCGTTCTGTGAGCTAATCGTTCGACGCAGGAAACACGCAGCGACACATGCGGGAAACACCGCGCTCCTATCGTCGCCAACACGGGGAACCCGTCGAATGGAGCAGCATGAGAGAGTTCGCACTCACGCCCACGGAGATCGTGGTCGTCGGCGCCGGGATGGTCGCGCACCGATTCGTCGAGAGCCTGCTCAGCCGCGCCGAGTCCCCGCTGCATGTGACCGTGATCGGCGACGAGGGGCGGCATCCGTACGACCGTAGGCGGCTGACCGACTTCATCTCTGGCTCGTCGGCGGAGGATCTCGAACTCGACCGCTCGGTGCTGGACGACTTCCGGGTGCGGCTGCTCGCGGACGACCGCGTGCTGCGGATCGACCGCGCGCGTCGCACGGTGACCACGAGGTCGCGCACGGTGGTGCCCTACGACACGCTCGTGCTGGCCACCGGCTCGTACGCCGCGAAGCTCGCTGTCGACGGTGCCGATCTGCCCGGATGCTTCCTCTATCGAACGCTCGACGATGCGCAGCAGCTCAAGGACTTCGTCGATTGGCGACGCGTCGCACTCGGCAGGCGCCTGCGCGGAGCGGTGATCGGCGGCGGTCCTCTCGGACTCGAGGCTGCGGGGGCCCTGCAGGGAATGGACATCGACGCGACGGTCGTGCCGTACTCGGGCCGGCTGCTGTCGGACCCCCTCGACTCCGCGAACGGAGGAAAGCACGAGGGGCTGCTCGAGCGCCGGGGGATCGCGGTCCGCGCCGAGTCGCGCACCACCAGGATCGATCCGGATGACTCGGGCGCGGTCGCCGCGCTCGAGTTCCAGGACGGCTCCGTCGAACGTGCGGACGTGGTGGTGTTCACCCTCGGCGTGCGCCCACGGGATGAACTCGCACGGAACGCCGGGCTGCAGGTCGCCCCTCGTGGTGGGGTGGTGATCGACGATCGTTGTTCGACCTCCGATCCGCTCATTCTCGCGATCGGCGAGGTCGCGAACTTCGACGGCCGCTGCGTGGGGCTCGTGGCCTCCGGCTACGCCATGGCCGAGGTCGCGGCCACGCGACTGCTCGGCGGCGACGCGGTGTTCCGGGGATACGACGAATCCTCCACGCTCATGCTGTCCGGCGTCGAGGACGATGTCGATGTCGCGCGCTTCGGCGACGCCATCGCCTACGGCGCACTGAGACCTCTGGTCGGTGCGACGCACAGTGCCGAGCCCGCCGCTCAGCTGCTCCCGCTGGGCGGCAGCGAGGCTCGCGCTCGGTTTCCCCGTCGCGTGACCGCGATGGTGGCGGAGAGCCGTACGTGACCTCAGCGCGAGCACTCGACAGCGCTCTCGCGGGCTGCACGATCATCGTGGCGGGAGATCGTCGTTCCGTCGAGCTCACGACGGAGCTGGAGCGGCACGGGGCTGTCGTGCATCGTGCGCCGGACCTGAGCATGATCGCGGAGACCGACGACGACGAGCTGCGTGCCCGTACGGAGCGGGTGATCGCGGAGCCGCCCGACGTCGTCGTCGTCACGACCGGCGTCGGCTTTCGCGGATGGATGCTCGCGGCGCGCGAGCAGGGCCTCGACACGCACCTGGAGGAGGCGCTCCGCGGCGCACGCTTCGTGGCACGCGGTCCTCAGGCACGCGAGGCGATCGAGCAGGCGGGGTTCACCGCGGAGTGGGCGGCCCGGAGCGAGACCTCAGCGGAGATCGGCGAGTATCTCCCCGCAGCGGTCGTCGCCGGCAAGCGGGTGCTCGTGCAGCATCACGGAGCGGGCTCCGATGCGCTGGATGAGCAGTTGGCGGATGCCGGCGCCGACGTGCTGAGCGTCACGGTGTACCGCTGGAGGCCGCCCCCTGCCGCCGATGCCGTGCGCCGCTCGGCGGTGCGGGCTGCGGGAGGAGAGGCCGATGCGGTGCTGTTCACCTCAGCGCCGGGTGCAGCCGCGTGGATCTCCGTGGCAGAGCACGCGGGCGTGTTCGATCATGTCCGGCGTCGCTCGCACGGCGACCGTCTGCTGCTCGCCGCGGTCGGCCCGATCGCCGCGGCACCACTGCACGCCGCAGACCTGCGGGCGACCCTCCCGGATCGCGGTCGGCTCGACGACCTCGCCCGCACCGTGATCGAACACTTCGGAGGGGGCCGTGCTCCCTCGCTGCCCACCGATGCCGGGCGGGTCGAGGTCCGCAGCGGTGGGGTCGTCGTCGATGGCGCGTTCCTACCTCTGTCGCGCTCGGCTGCGGCGCTCCTCGAGGCGCTCGCGGCGGCCGGCGGCCGCGTGCTCTCCCGCGCCGAGCTCGGCAGCGTGCTCGGCGGCGAGCGCAACCCACACGCCGTCGAGGTCGCCGTGGCGCGTCTGCGCGAGGCTCTGGGCGGTCGAGAGCTCGTGCACACGGTCGTCAAGCGCGGATACCGTCTCGCCGTGACAGAGACCTGATCGCCCGCGCACCGCGGTCCGGATCCCGCTGGCCAGTCGTCGCCCGCGAAACCCGGCTCTCGCCGGTCACGCCGGGCCCTCGCCCGACTCGATCAGTCGGTGCCGGATTCGATCAGCCGGCCGGAGTCGGCTCCGCCGGGACTTCTTCCGAGGGAGCGGGATCGGGGAGCACGGTCTCCTCGGGCAGCGGCGTCTCCTCGGGGAGGGGAGCGTCGGTGGGCGCGACCGTCGGGGTGGGAGCCGGAGCCGGAGGGGCGACCTGCGCGTGCACGACCTGACTGCCGACGGCGGCTGCGATGATCAACGCACCGACGATGCCGGCGACCGTGTTGTCGCGCACCCGGCGGCGGATCTGTCCGGCGTGCCACTGCGTGCGCGCGGTGTGGAGCCGTGCGCGCTCCGCCTCGGTGCGCTGCTGCGCGTTCCTGGACCCGCGTGCGGCCATGCCGTGCTCCTTCGTGGACGTCAACTCTCGGCGTACATGAGACAACGCGGCGCTGGGCGGCACCGACGTCCCCGAGCCTACCGGCGAGCGCTGCATCCCACCGATCCCGACCGCGATGTCGGTCACCGGCGTTAGCCTGGACTGATGACCTCCGCCGCACTGCTCTCCGGGCAGACGCCCCTCGCCGTGCGCATGCGCCCCGTCTCCCTCGACGAGGTGGCCGGCCAGAAGCACCTGCTGCGTGCCGGATCGCCGATCGTCGCTCTGGCTGACCCCGCGGCCACGTCTCCCGGCGCTGTGTCGATCATCCTCTGGGGCCCGCCGGGCACGGGGAAGACCACGCTCGCACAGGCGATCGCCCGCTCGTCCGGGCGCCGTTTCGTCGAGCTGTCCGCCATCACGGCCGGCGTGAAAGACGTCCGCGAGGTGATGCAGGAGGCGATCACCCAGCGCGACCTGTACGGCCAGACGACGATCCTGTTCCTCGACGAGATCCACCGCTTCACGAAGGCCCAGCAGGACGCGCTGCTGCCCGGCGTCGAGAACGGGTGGGTCATCCTCATCGCCGCCACGACCGAGAACCCGTCGTTCTCGGTCATCTCCCCGCTGCTGTCGCGCTCGCTCCTGCTGACGCTGCAGCCGCTCACCGACGACGACATCGGACTCCTCGTCGACCGGGCCGTGACGGACGCACGTGGGCTCAACGGGGCCGTGACCCTGGCCGACGATGCGCGGGCCGCTCTGATCCGGCTCGCGTCCGGCGACGCCCGCCGTGCGCTCACCGGACTCGAGGCGGCGGCTGCGGTCGCTCTGTCCCGCGGCGGCGAGGGCGACGTGCCGGAGGCGTCCGCCGACGACGTGGCCCAGGCCGTCGACAAGGCGCTTCTGCGGTACGACAGGCAGGGTGACGAGCACTACGACGTCATCAGCGCGTTCATCAAGTCGATACGCGGGTCGGACCCCGACGCGGCGCTGCACTATCTCGCACGCATGATCGAAGCGGGGGAGGACCCGCGTTTCATCGCGCGCCGTCTCGTGATCTCGGCCTCCGAAGACGTGGGTCTCGCCGATCCTCAGGCGCTCTCGATCGCGGTCGCGGCCGCCGACGCCGTCGCCTTCATCGGCATGCCGGAGGGGCGCATCCCGCTCGCCGAGGCCACCGTGTATCTCGCCACGACGGCCAAGTCGAATGCGGCATACACGGGCATCGACGCCGCCATCGCCGACATCCGTGCCGGAGGGTTCGGACGCGTACCGCTCCACCTGCGCGACGCGCACTATCCGGGGGCCAAGCGGCTCGGCCACGGTCGTGGCTACGTGTACCCGCACGACAGCGAGTTCGGCATCCTCCCGCAGCAGTATCTGCCCGATGAGCTGCAGGGCAAGCGCTACTACGAACCGAAGAATCTCGGGGCAGAGCGCGACATCTCGGCGCGGCTCGAGCGCATCCGTCGCATCCTCGACGGGCGCTGAGCCGAATCTGTTAGACTTGATCGGCTCGAAACCGTGTTTTCGGGCATCTCCTCGTTCACACCACACCTTGCTGGCGCCCCGGCGTGCGCTCCAAGGCAGAACGCGGACGATACGTCCGCGAGTCGTGAGAGACACGACCGCGTCATCGGAAGGAACACTTCGTGACCACGAAGTCCCAGGACCGCCGCAAGGTCCGTCTGAGCCGTGCCCTCGGCATCCCGCTCACCCCGAAGGCCGCCCGCTACCTCGAGAAGCGTCCCTACGCTCCGGGTGAGCACGGCCGCACCAAGCGCAAGGCTGACAGCGACTACGCCGTCCGTCTGCGTGAGAAGCAGCGTCTGCGCGAGCAGTACGGCATCCGCGAGAAGCAGATGCGCAACACGTTCAACGAGGCTCGTCGTACCGAGGGCCTGACCGGTGAGAACCTGGTCGAGCTCCTCGAGATGCGTCTCGACGCGCTCGTCGTGCGTTCGGGCTTCGCCCGCACCACCGCGCAGGCTCGCCAGCTCGTCGTGCACCGTCACATCCTCGTCGACGGCCAGCTCGTCGACCGCCCGTCCTTCCGCGTGAAGCCGGGTCAGCTCATCCACGTCAAGGCCAAGAGCGAGGGCACCGAGCCCTTCCAGGTCGCAGCAGCCGGCGGTCACGCCGAGGTCCTGCCTCCCGTTCCCGGCTACCTCGAGGTCGAGCTCGACAAGCTCCAGGCTCGCCTGGTTCGTCGCCCGAAGCGCGCCGAGGTCCCCGTGACCTGTGAAGTGCAGCTCGTCGTCGAGTACTACGCAGCTCGCTGAGTTCAGCTTTTCCGCAGAAGGCGTCGGGGTCACCCGACGCCTTCTGTCGTTTCGGCATACGATGGAGACACCCCGCCTTCGCGGGTCAAGGGCAAGGATGACGACATGAAGAACGTGCTGTGGTTCCTGATCGGTGTGATCGGCGGCTTCGTCGCGGCGCACTTCATGAACAAAGACCCTCGCGGTCATGACATCCTCACCGAGGTCGATGCTCGCTTCAACGAGTTCACCGGCATCATCGGCGACGCCTACCGCGAGCAGCAGGCGCGGCTCACAGATCCCGCAGACGACTGATCGCGGCGGCCCGTCGGCCGCATCGCGTCGCACCGTCCGCTCTTCCACACCCTGTACGCAAGGACATCCGGCACCCCTATGAACACTGCGGAGATCGCGCAGCGCTACCTCGACTTCTTCGAGAAGAACGACCACGTCATCGTCCCGTCGGCCTCTCTCGTGAGCGACGACCCGTCTCTGCTGTTCACGGTCGCCGGAATGGTGCCGATGATCCCGTACCTCACGGGTGTGGTCCCCGCGCCGCATCCGCGCATCGCGGACCTGCAGAAGTGCATCCGCACGAACGACATCGAAGAGGTCGGCAAGACGGCGCGACACGGCACCTTCTTCCAGATGATGGGCAACTGGTCCTTCGGCGACTACTTCAAAGAGGGCGCGATCCGTTACGCGTGGGAGCTGCTGACCAGCTCCGAGGCCGACGGCGGCCTCGGCTTCCACGAGAAGGACCTCTGGGTCACCGTCTACGAGACGGACGACGAGGCGGAGGCGATCTGGCGAGACATCATCGGCCTCAAGCCCGAGCGCATCCAACGCCTCGGCCGTGCCGACAACTATTGGAACACCGGACAGCCCGGCCCCGGCGGCCCGGATTCCGAGATCTTCTTCGACCGCGGCCCGGCATACGGCAAGGACGGTGGTCCTGCCGCTGACGATTCGAGGTTCCTGGAGATCTGGAACCTCGTGTTCATGCAGGACTTCATCGAGAACATCCGCGGGAAGACCGAGTTCGACATCGTGGGTGAGCTGCCCCAGAAGAACATCGACACCGGGATGGGCCTCGAGCGCGTCGCCTTCCTCAAGCAGGGCGTCGAGAACATGTACGAGACCGACCAGGTGCGTCCCGTCCTCGACCGTGCCGTCGAGCTCTCCGGTCGTCGCTACGGTGCGGAGCATGACGACGACGTCCGCTTCCGCGTCGTCGCCGACCACGTGCGCTCCTCGCTCATGCTCCTCTCCGACGGCGTGCGTCCGTCGAACGAGGGTCGCGGCTACATCCTGCGCCGTCTCATGCGCCGAAGCGTCCGCGCGATGCGCCTGCTCGGCGTCGACGAGCCGGTGTTCCCCGAGCTGTTCGCCGCATCGCGCGACGCGATGAAGTCGGCGTACCCGGTGCTGGAGACCGAGTGGGCCACTCTCTCCGCATCGGCCTTCGCCGAGGAGGAGACCTTCCGCCGCACGCTCGCTCAGGGGTCGACCATCCTCGACCTCGCCCTCGACGAGACCAAGAAGAAGGGCGATGCATCGCTGAGCGGCCGCGAAGCCTTCCTTCTGCACGACACCTACGGGTTCCCGATCGATCTCACTCTCGAGGTCGCGGAAGAAGCCGGCCTGAACGTCGATCGCGCCGCCTTCGACTCGCTCATGCAGGAGCAGCGCTCCCGCGCGAAGGCCGATGCACGCAACCGCAAGCGCCAGCTCGCCGACGTGTCGGTGTACCGCGATCTGCGGGCGCTCGGCGAGACGGGCTTCGACGGCTACAGCGAGCTCGAGGTCGATTCACGGATCCTCGGGATCCTGGTCGACGGGCACGTCGTGCAGAGCGCGGCTGAGGGTCAGATCGCCGAGGTCGTGCTGGCCGAGACGACGCTCTATGCCGAGTCGGGCGGTCAGGTCGCCGACAAGGGAGTCATCGTCGGTCCTGGCTTCGAGCTCGAGGTGCTCGACGTGCAGCGTCCCGTCCCCGGCCTGATCAGTCACACCGTCGAGGTGACCCGCGGGTCGGTCGCGGTGGATGATGCCGCGACGACCGTCGTCGACGCCGCGAATCGGCGTGCCGCGCGTCAGGCGCACTCCGCGACGCACCTCGTGCACGCCGCGCTCCGCGACACGCTCGGTCCGACGGCGACCCAGGCGGGGTCCCTGAACCGTGCGGGATACATGCGCTTCGACTTCGCCTGGTCCCAGGCGCTCTCGACCGACACCCGCACCGAGATCGAAGACATCGCGAACCGCGCCGTGCAGGACGCCCTCGAGGTGACCACGCGGATCGTCTCGCTCGACGAGGCGAAGGAAGCCGGCGCCATGGCGCTGTTCGGCGAGAAGTACGGCGATGTCGTCCGCATGGTCGACATCGGCGGGCCCTGGTCTCGCGAGCTCTGCGCCGGAACGCACGTGAACACCAGTGCCGAGATCGGACTGGTCAGCGTGGTGGGCGAATCCTCGGTCGGCGCGTCCAACCGACGCATCGAGGCGCTCGTGGGGCAGGATGCCTTCCGCGAGCTCGCGGCCGAGCGCGCTCTCGTGTCGCAGCTGACCTCGTCGCTCAAGACCCCCCGTGACCAGCTCGCCGAGCGCATCGCCGATCTGTCGTCGAGCCTCAAGGCGGCCGAGAAGCGGATCGCGCAGTTCGAGGCCAAGGAGCGCGCGGGCCAGGTGCCGGCGATCGCCGACGCCGCCGCTCGCGTAGGAGCCTTCCGCGTGGCCGCACAGTCGCTGGGCGCAGTGGCCTCGGCCGATGACGTGCGCGAGCTCGTGCTGGGAGTCCGTGACCGACTCGGCTCCGAGGCCGCGGTCGTCGCTCTCGGCGGAATCGTGAACGACCGCCCCGTGGTCGTCGTCGCGACGAACGACGCCGCGCGGGCAGCGGGCGCCAAGGCCGGAGCGCTCGCGAAGCGCGCCGCATCGGTGCTCGGCGGCGGGGGCGGCGGACGTGACGATGTGGCGCAGGGCGGCGGCACGGATCCTGCGGCGCTCACCGCGGCGCTCGAGGCCGTGTCCCAGGAGCTGCAGACAGCGTGAGCGGGTTCCGTCGCGGCGTGCGCCTCGGAGTCGATGTCGGCAGGGCACGTGTCGGGGTCTCCCGATGCGACCCCGACGGCATGCTCGCCGTGCCCGTGGAGACGGTGCCGCGCAACGAGCATGCGGTCGAGCGCATCGCCGCTCTCGCGGCAGAGTATGAGCCGCTGGAGCTGGTGGTCGGACTCCCCGTCAACATGCAGGGCGCCGACACCGCATCGACGCTCGACGCGCGGGAGTTCGCAGCGGCGCTTCTCACGCGTACACGGATACCGACGAGACTCGTGGACGAACGCCTGAGCACGGTGACCGCACACGCCGCATTGCGATCTTCGGGGAGAACTCAGAAGAACTCTCGTAGCATTGTGGATCAGGTCGCCGCGGTGGTTCTGCTGCAGCAGGCGATCGACACGGAGAAGAGCACCGGAAACCCGCCCGGTGACACGATTCCGCTCGATGAGGAGTCTTCCTGACAATGCCCGAACGCGATAGTGCTTCCCCCCGGCACGATCCGGACGCCCGTCTGAGCGACCTGTTCGAGAACCTGCCGGAGCCGACGCAGCAGATCCCGACGGTCGATGACACGCCCCCGGCGCCCGGATCCCGACGTGCCGCCCGCGAGGCCGCCTCCCGGCCCGCGCTCCCCGGGGCCGGGCAGTCGAACACGACGCCGTCGCCGGAGTCACCCGTCGAGGCGGGAGAGACGGCCGAGTCTCTCTCCGATGCCGAGCTCCGCCGAGACGGCGTTCCGACACGAGCAGTACCCGCGGATGGTGCGGAGCGGCCGATCGGATCCTCCACCCTCGCCGCGACCTCCGCCGCGACAGCCGATCCCTCCCCGGGCGCATCCGCACCGTCGGAGCCGCTGCCGGTCGAACGCGATGGCGCGGGGGGACGTCTCGAAGACCTCTTCCACAGCCATGCCGATGACGAATCCGGCGGCAAGCCGCCCAAGAAGAAGCGGCGCACCGGGTGCCTCGTCGCACTGATCATCATCCTCGCCGTGATCGGGGGCCTCGCGGCCACGGGCGTCTGGGCGATGAACACGTACGGCGACAAGATCAGCGACGCTCTCGGGTGGGGCGAACCCGATGACTGGGAGCCGGGGCTCGCCACCGGCGAGGTGCTCGTCACCGTCAAGGAGGGCGACACCGGATCGCCGGTCTCGACCGCGCTGTACGAGGCCGGAGTCACCCGCACGGAGACCGTGTTCTACGACTACCTGGTCGACGAGGGCATCGCCGTCACGTTCTATCCGGGCAACTACCGCCTGCAGGAGAAGATGACAGCTGAGGCGGCGCTCGATGCGCTGCGGGATCCGGCGAACAAGCTCGAGAACTCGGCGAGCGTGGGGGAGGGGGCGACCGTCGAGTCCTCGCTTCCGGGGATCGCCGAGTCGCTGAGCATCCCCCTGGCCGACCTCGAGGCCGCTGTCGCCGATCCCTCCGCCTACGGCGTGACCGCGCAGACACTGGAAGGGTGGCTGTTCCCCGCGGTGTACACGTTCGACCCGGGCGTGACCGCGCAGCAGGTCATCCAGCGCATGGTCGACCGTACCCACGAGGCGCTGAACGAGGCCGGTGTCCCGGCCGAGGACGCGCAGCGGATTCTGACGATCGCATCCATCATCCAGCGCGAGGGGCTCACGGCGGACTTCCCGAAGGTGTCGCGAGTGATCCAGAACCGCCTCGACATCGACATGAAGCTCCAGATGGATTCGACCGCGCAGTACGGCTACGGTTCTCTGCACGAGGGAGTCGTCTCGAGCTCGGCCGAGGCGCTCGAGGACCCGAACGAGTGGAACACCTACGTCCACACGGGCCTTCCGGTGACCCCCATCGCCAGCTCGAGCTATGCCGCGATCGACGCCGCCATGCACCCCGCCGACGGGCCCTGGCTCTACTTCGTGACGGTCAATCTCGCCACGGGCGAGACGCAGTTCTCGGAGACCTACGAGGAGCACCTCAAGGGCGTCGAGAAGTGGGGCGAGTGGTGCAAGGCGAACCCCGACGGCGGATGCTCGGCCGGATGACCCGACGTCGACTCGCGGTCTGGGGAGACCCGATCGCGCACTCGAGATCGCCGCAGCTGCACACCGCGGCGTATGCGGTGCTCGGCGTCGACTGGGAGTACTCGCGGCGCCAGGTCGGCGACGACGGCTTCACCGAGGCCCTGGAGTCGCTGGACGACTCCTGGCGCGGGCTCTCGCTCACGATGCCGCTCAAGGAACAGGCCCACCGGGCTGCCCACTCACTCGACCGCCATGCCGAGCTCACGGGAGCGGTCAACACGCTCCTCCTCGGCGACGACGTCCGAGGATTCAACACCGATGTCGGCGGCATCGTCGATGCCCTGGCCGACGAAGGTCTCACGGCGATCGACCGGGTGAGGATCCTCGGCGCAGGGGCGACCGCCGCATCGGCGCTCGTCGCGGCGTCCGAGCTGGGGGCGAGCAGGGTCGACGTGCGCGCGCGTCTACCCGAACGGGCCGCACCACTGATCGACCTCGGTGCCCGGCTCGAGATCGAGATGTCGGCGACTGATCTCAACGCCGCTCCGGACCCGGTGGAGCTGACGATCGCGACGCTCCCCGGCGGCGCGAGGATCGACTCCGACGCGGTGTCGCGACTCGCAGCGGCCGGCGGCGTGCTCTTCGACGTCGCCTATTCGCCCTGGCCGTCCGCGCTGGCGTCGTCATGGAGCGGAGGCCCGGCCGTCTCCGGGCTCGGGATGCTGCTGCACCAGGCGGTGCGCCAGATCCGGGTCTTCCACCGCGGCGATCCGTCGCGGCGGCTGCCCGACGAGGACGCCGTCGTGGCGGCCATGCGCGCCGTCCTGTCGTCGTAGCGCGAAACGCGGCACGAGATCCCTCGAAACGCATGGGAGACTAGAGCAATGCTCCGCGTGCTCACGGCCGGCGAATCTCACGGCCCAGAACTCATTGCCGTCATGGAGGGCCTGCCCTCCGGCGTCCCGGTGTCGTCCGAGGCCATCCAGGCCGATCTGGCGCGACGCAAGCTCGGCTACGGCCGCGGCTCCCGCATGAAGTTCGAGCAGGACGAGCTGACGATCTCGGGCGGCGTCCGCCATGGCAAGACCCTCGGCAGCCCGATCGCGCTGCGCATCGGCAACACCGAGTGGCCGAAGTGGATCGAGGTCATGAACCCCGAGCCGGTCGACCTCACCGACAAGTCCCGCGGCCGGGGTGCCCCGCTCACGCGCCCTCGTCCCGGTCACGCCGACCTCGTGGGAATGCAGAAGTACGACTTCGACGAGGCGCGTCCGATCCTCGAGCGCGCCAGCGCCCGCGAGACCGCCGCGCGGGTCGCCCTCGGAGCCGTCGCCCGCTCGTTCCTCGGCGAGCTCGGCATCCGCCTGGTGAGCCACACGCTGTCGATCGGTCCCGTGCGCGTGCCCGAGGGATCGGCGCTGCCGACCCCCGACGACGTCGACACGCTGGATGCCGATCCGCTGCGCTGCTTCGACCCGGCCACCTCCGAGCGCATGGTCGCCGAGGTCGACGACGCGAAGAAGGACGGCGACACGCTGGGCGGCATCGTCGAGGTGCTCGCCTACGGTCTTCCGCCGGGGCTCGGGTCTCACGTCCACTGGGATCGCCGCCTCGACGCCCGCCTCGCGCAGGCCCTGATGAGTATCCAGGCGATCAAGGGCGTGGAGGTCGGCGACGGCTTCGAGACCACCCGACGCCGCGGTTCAGCCGCACATGACGAGCTCTTCGCGACGCCCGACGGCATCAGCCGCGGATCCGACAGGGCCGGAGGCACCGAGGGCGGCATGTCGACCGGCACCGTCCTGCGCGTCCGCGCCGGCATGAAGCCGATCGCGACCGTTCCCCACGCGCTCCGCACGATCGACGTCGCGAGCGGTGAAGACGCGACGGCGCACCACCAGCGTTCCGACGTCTGTGCGGTCCCTGCAGCCGGAGTCGTGGCCGAGGCCATGGTCGCGGTCGAGCTCGCGCGTGCGGTGCTCGAGAAGTTCGGCGGCGACAGCGTCCGAGAGACGCGGCGCAACCTCGAGGGCTACCTCGCGGCGATTCCCGCCGAGCTGCGGACGACACCCGCGTCCGAGGCCGCGCTCATCGCGCATGACGAACGGGGCTGAGCCGCTGACGCTGGTGCTGGTCGGCCCGATGGCGGCCGGCAAGACCAGCATCGGGCGGCGCGTCGCGCGCACGCTCGAGCTGCCGTTCATCGACACCGACAAGCGGGTCGTCTCGGAGCACGGGTCCATCCCGTCGATCTTCGAGTCGCACGGTGAGGGGCACTTCCGCGCACTGGAGCGATCCGCCGTCGCCCGCGCACTGGACGAGGGCGGAGTGATCTCCCTCGGCGGCGGTGCGGTCACCGACGCCGGCACGCGGGAGCTGCTGCGAGAGCATCCCGTCGTCTTCCTCACCGTGAGCCCGGCGGCGGTCGCCGATCGGATCGCCACGGGCGGTCGCCCGCTGCTCGACGGAGACGACCCGGTCGTGCGCTGGACGCAGATCT
This sequence comes from Microbacterium sp. C5A9, assembly GCF_022627955.1. Classification (GTDB taxonomy): domain Bacteria; phylum Actinomycetota; class Actinomycetes; order Actinomycetales; family Microbacteriaceae; genus Microbacterium. Next base: position 543,464 of record NZ_JABXGD010000002.1, on the reverse strand, counting down.
TCGAGGAGCGTCGCGGATGGTACGACGAGGTCGCGAGTGTGACGTTCGACACGTCCAGGCGTCCGATGCAGCGGATCGCGGAGGACATCGTGGCATGGAGGAGAGATCAGGAATGAGCACGACGACAATCACGGTCACGGGGGAGAACCCCTACGACATCAGCATCGGACGAGGCATCCTCGATCGCGTCTCAGCGGCCCTGGCGCCGGGCGTGCGCAAGGTGCTCGTCGTGCATCCGCCGACGCTCGCGGCACGTGCCGCCGAGCTGCGCGACCGGCTGCTCGCCGACGTCAGTGAGGGGCCCCGCGAGGTGCTCCTCGCCGAGGTGCCGGATGCCGAGCAGGGAAAGCGCGTCGAGGTCGCCGCGTTCTGCTGGCAGGTGATGGGGCAGGCGGACTTCACCCGCACGGACGCCGTGATCGGCTACGGCGGAGGAGCCGTCACCGATCTCGCGGGCTTCGTCGCCGCGACCTGGCTGCGCGGCATCCAGGTCGTGCACGTCCCCACGACCGTGCTCGGCCTCGTCGACGCGTCGGTCGGCGGCAAGACCGGCATCAACACGGCCGAGGGCAAGAACCTCGTCGGAGCCTTCTGGGCTCCCCGGGCGGTGATCGGCGACCTCGACGAGCTGGCGAGCCTCAGCCCGAACGAGGCGACCGCCGGATTCGCCGAGGTGGTCAAGGCGGGCTTCATCTGGGCGCCCGAGATCCTCGACATCGTCGAAGCCGACCCGTCCCGCGCGGTCGACACCACGACGCCCGAGTTCCGCCGCGCCATCGAGCTCGCGATCGACATGAAGGCACAGGTCGTCTCGAGCGACTTCCGCGAGGCGGGGCAGCGCGAGATCCTCAACTACGGCCACACGCTCGGGCACGCCATCGAGCACGCGGAGCGCTATCGCTGGCGCCACGGAGCCGCGATCTCCGTCGGGATGCTGTACGCCGCGGAGCTCTCGCGGCTCGCCGGTCGTCTGTCCGACGCGTCGGCAGAACGGCACCGCACCGTGCTGGAGTCGCTGGGTCTGCCCACCTCGTACCGGGCCGGCGCCTGGCAGCAGCTGCTCGCCACCATGCAGCGCGACAAGAAGAGCCGTGGCGGAATGCTGCGGTTCATCCTGCTCGACGACATCGCCAAGCCGACGGTTCTCCAGGCGCCCGACGAGTCGCTGCTCTTCGCCGCCTATCAGGAGGTCGGCGAGTGACCAGGCGCATCCTGCTCGTCAACGGACCGAACCTGAATCTGCTGGGCAGCCGCGAACCCGATGTGTACGGCACGGCCACCCTCGCCGACGTCGAGGTGCTCACGCGCGCGGCGGCGACGGAGGCCGGCTTCGACGTGCGGGCGATCCAGAGCAACCACGAGGGCGTGCTCATCGATGCGATCCACGCGGCGCGCGAGGACTGCGCGGCGATCGTGATCAACCCCGGGGGGCTCACGCACACCTCGGTGTCGCTGCGTGACGCGCTCACCGGGGTGGGCCTGCCCTTCGCCGAGGTGCACATCTCGGATGTCTATGCGCGGGAGGAGTTCCGTCACCACTCCTACCTGCACGACGTGGCCACGGTCCGCGTGATCGGCGAAGGAGTCGAGGGGTACGCGAGCGCGGTGCGGCAGCTCGCAGCGCTGATCCCGTAGAATCGACTGTCGGCTCGCGCTTCGACAGGCTCGGCGACCCAAGAACTTTCACCCACGAACGGAACCCTCAGCGCATGGCATCTACCGCAGACATCAAGAACGGCGTCGTCCTCAACCTCGAAGGCCAGCTCTGGAGCGTCGTCGAGTTCCAGCACGTGAAGCCGGGCAAGGGCGGCGCGTTCGTCCGCACCAAGCTGAAGAACGTGCTCACCGGCAAGGTCGTCGACAAGACGTTCAACGCGGGTGCGAAGGTCGAGATCGAGAACGTCGATCGGCGCGACTTCACCTACCTGTACACCGACGGCGACGGCTACGTCTTCATGGATCAGTCCGACTACGACCAGATCACGGTCGGAGCGGCGACCGTCGGCGACGCGAAGAACTTCCTCCTGGAGAACCAGCAGGTCACGATCGCTCTGAACAACGGCAACCCGCTGTACATCGACCTTCCCGCATCGGTGATCCTCGAGATCACGTACAGCGAGCCCGGCCTGCAGGGCGACCGCTCGTCGGCCGGCACCAAGCCCGCCACGCTCGAGACCGGGTACGAGATCCAGGTCCCGCTGTTCGTCGAGACCGGCACCAGGGTCAAGGTCGACACCCGCACGGGCGACTACCTCGGCCGCGAGAAGTAAGGCGTGAGCGCCCGCACGAAGGCGCGCAAGCGCGCACTCGACATCCTGTTCTCCGCCGACGTCCGCGGCGACGAGATCGCCGTCGCTCTCGCCTCCGAAGCGAAGCGCGCGGCGTCCGAGCCCGCTCGTGAGGCCTCGTGGCTGTACGCGCGCGAGGTCGTCGACGGCATCATCGATCACCGCGACGAGATCGACGAGCAGATCACCACCCACAGCCGCGACTGGAAGCTCGAGCGGATGCCCGCTGTCGACCGTGCGCTGCTGCGCATCGGCGTCTGGGAGATCCTGTTCAACGCCGAGGTTCCGACGGCCGTCGCGATCGATGAGGCGGTCGAACTCGCCAAGGAGTTCTCGACCGACGATTCCGGCGCGTTCGTCCACGGTGTGCTGGCACGGGTGGCCCGCGCCGTCTGAGGGCTGAGCCGCGGCCCGACATCGATGATGTCGGTGCCCGCGGGAAGGATGAGGGTATGTCCGCGCCGCACGTCGATCTCCGCGAGATCATGCAGATCACCGACGCCGGTGGCTACAAGCGCGGTCTCGCGTACTTCCGCGAGGGCAACGTGCTCGACGTGGTGTGGCACGAGGACCTGCTCGAACTCGAGGGACACGTGCGCGGCGGGCAGGACACGCCCTACCTCACCGAGATCACCTTCGTCTCATCCAACGGTCGACGTCGGATGCGCACGACCCGCTGCTCCTGTCCCGTGCGCACGGGGTGCAAGCACGTCGTCGCGACGGTCCTGGCGTCGAACGTGCACGAGTACTCGCAGCAGGCCGTGGCGCTCGAGACGCCGCCCGAGCCGTCCCCGAGACCACCGCGGCCCGCGGCGACGTCGTGGCGCACGCTCCTGGACCCCGAAGTCACGCGTCACGCGCAGCCCCTCGCGCTCGGCGTGGAGCTTCGTCATCGCGAGTCCCGCGCCGAGAACCACTGGGGCCCCCGCCCGATGCGCGCGGCCACGCTCCGAGACCTGGCGCGCCCGTCGGGGGAGCTGCTTCTCGCGATCCGACCGCTGATGCGCAGCGCGCAGACGGGAGCGTGGATCCAGGGGAGCGCCGGGTGGGACACGGTGCGTCGCGACGCCGCACAGTTCGGGCGCACGCAGACACGCTGGTTCGGAGATCTCCTCAGCATCTCGCGAGACTCGTTGCTGTCCGGGAACGCGGGCGAATGGCTCGTCCTCGACCAGATCGAGTCGGTGCTGCTGTGGGCGCACCTGCGCAGCGGCGCCGAGGCCGGCATCCCCCTCGTGCCCAGCCAGAAGCACGCCACCGTGCGACTCGCCGGCTCGGCGGCGGTCTCGGCCGCCATCACACGCGGCGACGACGGCTCCCTGTCGATCGGCGCCGAGGTGTCGGTCGACGGCAGCGAGGTCGACGCCGCCGATGCGCACCCCATCGGCCGGACCGGGCTGTACACGGCCCGGCTCACGGGCAATCGCATGGACATCGTGCTCGCCGAGGCGCCGCTCAGCGAGCAGACGCGCACGCTCCTCGCCTCAGCCGCACCCGTCGTGGTCCCGCCGGGTGAAGAGCAGGCGTTCATCGACGACGCCTACCCGCTGCTCGCCCGGCGGGCCTCCGTCCGTGCCGTGGGGGCGGTGCGCCTTCCCGAGGTTCCCGAGCCGACCCCCGTCCTCACCGTCGTGTTCGAACGCGGCGACGTCGTGAGCTACGACTTCGGATGGTCGTACGGCAGCTTCGGCACCGTGCCGTTCGCGTGGACCACCTCGGCCGTGCGCGACGCCGCCGTCGAAGCCGCTCGACGGGCCGAGATCGAGGCGGTCTGGCAGGAGCACCGCACCACCCGCTTCCGCCCCGCCGGTTCGCTGCACGACATCGATGCGGCGGATTTCGTGGCGCAGCTCGTGCCCGCCCTGGAGGCGGTCGGGGTGCGGGTCGAGTCGCAGGGAGCTCGCAAGGAGTACCGCGAGCTCACGGGAGACCCGCAGGTCACGGTCACGACGGTCGAATCCCCGGACGCCGACTGGTTCGACCTCGGCATCCTCGTCTCCATCGACGGGCGGCGGATCCCGTTCGGACCGCTCTTCACGGCGTTGACCAAGGGGAAGAAGAAGCTGCTCCTCGCGGACGGCGGCTACTTCTCGCTGAGTCATCCGGCACTCGACCGCCTTCGAGACCTCATCGAAGAGGCCGGCGAGCTCGACGAGTGGGAGACCGGCCCGCGGATCAACCGCTATCAGGTCGATCTCTGGGAGGAGTTCGAGGACCTCGCCGACGAGTCGCAGCCGGCCGTCAGCTGGCGTGCGACGGCGGAGGGACTGCGACGCGCCGAGGGAGTGCCGGCCACTCGCGTCCCGGCCGGCCTCCACGCCGAGCTCCGCGGATATCAGAAGGCCGGCTTCGACTGGCTCGCGTTCCTCTGGAAGCATCGCCTGGGCGGAATCCTCGCCGACGACATGGGCCTCGGCAAGACGCTGCAGCTCCTGACCTTCATCCAGCACACCAGGGAGAGCGGCGAGACCCGCCCGTTCCTCGTGCTCGCCCCCACCTCGGTGCTCAGCACCTGGCGCTCGGAGGCCGCCCGATTCACCCCCGCGCTGCGGGTCGCCGTCGTCGAGAGCACGAGTGCCACGCGCGCGTCCGCGCTGCGCAACGCTGCGGCGTCCGCCGATGTGGTCGTGAGCTCGTACACGGTCGCCAGGCTCGATGAGGAGGAGTTCCGCGAGATCGACTGGGCGGGCCTCATCCTCGACGAGGCGCAGTTCGTCAAGAACCCCAAGACCAAGCTGCATCGGGCGATCTCGACGTTCCGCTCCGACGTCACCTACGCGGTGACCGGAACGCCGATGGAGAACAGCCTGTCGGAGCTGTGGTCACTTCTGAAGCTCGCGGCGCCGGGACTCTTCCCGTCCGCGCGGAAGTTCCGGGACCGCTACATCCAGCCCATCGAGAAGGGCAAGGTGCCCGAGAACGAAGAGGGCGGCGAGTACCGTGCCCGGCGTCTCGCGCAGCTGCGCCGTCGCATCCGACCGCTCATGCTCCGCCGCACCAAGGAACTCGTCGCATCCGATCTGCCGGCGAAGCAGGAGCAGCTTCTCGAGGTCGAGCTCAGTCCCGCCCACCGCGAGCTCTACGACGTCGTCCTGCAGCGGGAGCGACAGAAGGTGCTGGGGCTGCTCGACGATCTCGACCGCAACCGGTTCATCGTCTTCCGCTCGCTCACGCTGCTGCGCATGCTCAGCCTCGCCCCGGAGCTGATCGACGACCACGATGCGGAGATCGGCTCGAGCAAGCTCGACATCCTTCTCGATCGGGTGGCGGAGCTGCAGGCCGAGGGCCACCGTGCGCTCGTCTTCAGCCAGTTCACGTCGTTCCTCGACCTCGCCGCGGCGCGACTCGACGCGGCCGGCATCCCCTATGCCCATCTCGACGGCTCGACACGACGCCGGCAGGACGTGATCGATTCCTTCAAGACGGGGGAGCAGCCCGTGTTCCTCATCAGCCTCAAAGCGGGTGGCTTCGGTCTCACGCTCACCGAGGCCGACTACGTGTTCCTGCTCGACCCGTGGTGGAACCCGGCGGCAGAGGCCCAGGCGATCGACCGCACGCACCGCATCGGACAGACCAGCCAGGTCTTCGTCTACCGCATGATCTCGACGGGGACGATCGAGGAGAAGGTGCTCGAACTGCAGAGACGCAAGGCCCGGCTGTTCACCGCCGTGATGGATGACGAGCAGCTGTTCGCGCAGTCCCTCACGGCAGAGGACATCCGCGGGCTCTTCGACGGGAGCTGATTTCTCCCGGCCGGTCACCGCGGTCGCACAGGGGGCCGCCGGTAGAATCGAACGGTTCACCTCAGGAGGATTGCATGCGGATCACCGGACTCGGCCACGCCGGGATGTTCATCGAGACGGTCGGCGGGAACATCATCTGCGACCCGGTTCTGGGGCCGTCGTTCTTCGGCTCGTGGTTCCCGTTCCCCGACAACCGGGGACTCGACTGGGAACGGTTCGGCCGCGAGGCGGATTTCCTCTACATCTCGCACCGGCACCGCGACCACTTCGATCCGGCCCTGCTCGAGCGGTACATCCGCAAGGACATCGAGGTGCTGCTGCCGGAGTATCCGATCGACGATCTCGAGCAGGACATCCGTGCGCTCGGATACACGAACATCACCTACGCGCCCGCCGGCGAGATCATCGAGCGCGGTGACCTCAAGATCATGATCACGCCGCTGCGCGCGCCCAGCGACGGCCCGATCGGCGATTCCTCGCTCAGTGTCGACGACGGCACGGGGTCTGTGCTCAACCAGAACGACTCGCACCCGCTCGATCTCGAGACGCTGCTGCACTTCGGCAAGCCGGACGCGTACTTCACACAGGTGTCTGGCGCGATCTGGTGGCCGATGGTCTACGACCTGCCGCTCGACGCGAAGCAGAACTTCGCGCGGCTCAAGCGCGAGGCGCAGAACAAGCGCGCGATGTACTACATCGACAAGGTCGACGCCCCGCACGTCTTCCCGATGGCGGGACCGCCCATGTTCCTGCGCGACGACCTCTTCGACTTCAACGGCGTCGGCCGCAACGGCGAGTCGATCTTCACGGATCAGAAGCAGTTCCTCGCCCACATGAAGGAGCTGTCTCCGCAGTACGACGGCCACCTGTTCGTGCCGGGCACCGTCGTCACCGTCGAGGACGGCGACGTCACGACCGAGCAGTCGCTGTACACCGAGGCCGAGCTGGCTCACATCTTCGACGAGAAGTGGGAGTATCTCGAGGAGCAGCGGTCGAGCAGGCAGCAGGAGATCCGTGACGAAGAGGCCTCCCGCGCGCAGGTGCTCCCGGCGGCCGAGATCCTCGAGGCGCTCAAGGGGTGGTGGGAGCCGCTGCTGAAGAAGTCGCGCACGATCCGCCTCGGTGTCGGCGGGTGCGTCCGGTTCAAGATCGGCGACCTCGACATGGTCGTGGACTTCCCCCGCGCCAAGGTCCGCGAGTACGCGGGGGAGGAGTGCATCTACTGGTACACGATCCCCGCTGATCTCGTCTCCACGAACATCCGCGATCACGAGATCGACTGGTCGAACTCGATCTTCCTCTCGATGCAGTTCAGCGTCGGCCGCAGCGGCAAGTTCAACGAGTTCCTGACGACCTTCCTCAAGTGCCTCTCGGTGGATCGCATCGAGTACGTCGAGAACTGGTATCAGGAGCAGACCGACCAGACGGAGGACGCCGAGGTCGGGGAGTGGCTCGTGCAGCGGCGCTGCCCGCACCTGCGCGCCGATCTCACCAAGACCGGAAAGGTCGACGAGGACGGCATCCTGACGTGCAGCATGCACGACTGGAAGTGGGACCTCAAGACCGGGCGCTGCCTGTCCACCAGCGGTCACCCCATCCGTTCGACCAAGATCGACGAGGTCACCGACGCTGTGCTCAGCGAGGCCAGCTGACGTGCCGGGCGGCTCGCACCCGCAGGGATCGGGCCGGGATGCTCGGACCCGCCGTCTGCAGTTCGACGGCCCGTTGCGCGGAGCCCGCTGGGTGGCGAGATCGGATGCTCCCCGACTGGTGCGCATCGCCAGCGAGTTCCTGCAGGAGCAGGGGTTCGAGAGTCGGGACGACGGACTCGACGCGACTCTCCGCGAGCAGGGCTCGGAGTGGACGTCGGCCGCCCTCGAGATCGGAGACGAGACGCGCTCGCGTCGAGGTCTCTGGCAGGGGCAGTGGACCGACGATCTGCCGTTCCCGCTTCCCCGCGTGCTGCAGCACTCCGTCCCGCCGACCCTGGTGGTGGTCGCCGCCCGGCGCGCCGCGACAGGGGTCGCCGAGCTGGTCGTGTTCCCCCATGTCTCCCGCCGTGGAGACGCGGAGTACGCTCGGGCGGCCGGACCGCGCATCCGCGCAGCGCTCGAGGGCATCACGGCGGCTGCCGGAGCCGAAGGCGCGATGGTGTCACACGAGTCTCTGAGCGGCGTGCCCGATGACGGCTCTCCCTTCTCGCAGGCCGTGGTCCGCGACGTGCTCGGCTGGCGATGACCACGCGCTAGACTGAGAGCATCAAGCAACCTTTAACACCGTCCTGTGAGGCGGAGAAGGGAGCGGCTGATGAGTGCACGCACCGTTCTGCACGAAGCCGATATCTCGCGGGCTCTGACCCGCATCGCGCACGAGATCCTCGAATCCAACCGAGGGGCTGAGAACCTCGTCCTGCTGGGCATCCCGACCCGCGGCGTCACACTCGCCCGGCGCCTCTCCGCCGTCATCGGCGAGATCGCGCAGACCGAGGTCCCCGTCGGAGCGCTCGACGTCACGATGTTCCGTGACGATCTCGCCAAGCACCCGACCAGGTCTCCGCGCCCGACCGACATCCCCGCGGGCGGAATCGACGGCAGGACGGTCGTCCTCGTCGACGACGTGCTCTTCTCCGGACGCAGCATCCGCGCCGCACTCGACGCCCTGCAGTCGATCGGCCGCCCCTCGATCGTGCGCCTCGCGATCCTCATCGACCGCGGCCACCGCGAGCTGCCGATCCGACCCGACTTCGTCGGCAAGAACATCCCGTCCTCGCGGCAGGAGCGCGTGAACGTGCGTCTCATCGAAGACGACGGCGCCGACGAGGTGACGATCGAAGCATGAGACACCTCCTCGACACCCGAACCCTCGACCGGGAGACGGCCCTGCGCATCCTCGACGTCGCCGAGGACATGTCCGACACGCAGTCGCGTGAGGTCAAGAAGCTCCCGACGCTGCGCGGCAAGACCGTCGTGAACCTGTTCTTCGAGGACTCGACGCGCACCCGCATCTCGTTCGAGGCCGCGGCCAAGCGACTCTCCGCCGACGTCATCAACTTCGCGGCCAAGGGCTCCAGCGTCTCGAAGGGCGAGAGCCTGAAGGACACCGCCCAGACGCTGCAGGCCATGGGCGCGGATGCCGTCGTGATCCGCCATCCCGCCTCGGGCGCCCCGCAGACGCTCGCGACGAGCGGCTGGATATCGGCCGGCGTCGTGAACGCGGGGGACGGCACGCACGAGCATCCGACCCAGGCGCTGCTCGACGCATTCACCATCCGCAAGCGCCGCTTCGGCGCCGACAGCAGGGGGCGCGACCTGTCCGGCGTCCGGGTCGTGATCGTCGGCGACGTGCTGCACTCGCGCGTCGCCCGCTCGAACGTGTGGCTGCTCTCCACGCTCGGCGCCGACGTCACCCTGGTGTCTCCGCCGACGCTCGTGCCGCAGAACGTCTCGCTCTGGCCCGCGAAGGTCGTCTACGACCTCGATCAGGCGCTGGCCGAGGGGCCGGACGCCGTGATGACGCTGCGCATCCAGCTCGAGCGGATGAACGCCGCGTATTTCCCGACTGAGCGGGAGTATTCCAGAAGATGGGGTCTTGACGCACGGCGTGTGGCGAGCCTGCCGGACGGTAGCATTGTGATGCACCCCGGACCCATGAACCGGGGCCTGGAGATCTCCTCCGAAGCCGCCGATTCCCCGCGCTCCACGGTGCTGGAACAGGTGACGAACGGAGTGTCCATCCGGATGGCAGTGCTGTACCTGCTCCTTGCAGGAGAACGAGACGACGAACGAGGGGGAGACCAGTGAGCGAGACCCTCGTCATCACCGGCGCACAGCTTCTCGGCGCGGAGAGCGCCGACATCATCGTGGAGAACGGTGTGATCGCCGAGATCGGCTCCGGCCTCAGCCGCTCGGGAGCCCGAGTCATCGACGCGGCGGGCCTCGTGGCGCTGCCCGGTCTGGTCGACCTCCACACCCATCTGCGCGAGCCCGGGTACGAAGCGTCCGAGACGATCCTCACCGGAACACGGGCTGCTGCGGCCGGTGGCTTCACCGCCGTCTTCGCGATGCCCAACACATCGCCGGTCGCCGACACCGCCGGGGTGGTCGAGCAGGAGCTCGCGCTCGGCGAGGCGGCCGGATACGCGACCGTGCAGCCGATCGGCGCCGTGACGGTCGGACAGAAGGGCGAGCGCCTCGCCGAGCTGGGCGCCATGGCGACCTCCCGCGCCCAGGTGCGCGTGTTCAGCGATGACGGATTCTGCGTCTTCGACCCGCTGATCATGCGTCGTGCCCTCGAGTACGTGAAGTCCTTCGACGGGGTCATCGCGCAGCACGCGCAGGACCCGCGCCTCACCGAAGGCGCGCAGATGAACGAGGGCACCGTCTCGGCCGAGCTCGGACTCGCCGGATGGCCGGCGGTCGCGGAAGAGTCGATCATCGCGCGCGATGTGCTCCTCGCCGAGCACGTCGGCTCGCGTCTGCACGTGTGCCACCTCTCGACCGCGGGGTCGGTGGACATCATCCGCTGGGCCAAGAAGCGGGGCATCTCCGTGACCGCCGAGGTCACGCCGCACCACCTGCTGCTGACCGACGAGCTGGTGCGCGGGTACGACGCCCGGTACAAGGTGAATCCGCCGCTGCGCCGCGAGGAAGACGTCCTGGCCGTGCGCGAAGGTCTGGCCGACGGCACCATCGACATCGTCGCCACCGACCATGCACCGCACCCGAGCGAGCACAAGGCGTGCGAGTGGCAGGCCGCCGCGAACGGCATGGTCGGGCTCGAGAGCGCGCTGCGCGTCGTGCACCAGTCGATGGTCGCGACGGGCCTCATCGGATGGGACGACGTCGCACGGGTCATGAGCGCCGCCCCTGCGCGCATCGGACGCCTGGCCGGCCACGGGACCCCGCTGCAGGTCGGGGCTCCCGCCCACCTCGCCCTCTATGACGCCTCCGTCGCCGGTGTGTTCACCGAGGCCGACCTGCACGGCCGCAGCCGGAACTCGCCCTATCTCGGGCGCGATCTGCCCGGCCGTGTCGAGTACACCGTGCACGGCGGCGTGCTCACGGTCAACGAGGGCTCCCTGGTCGAGGAGCTTCGGGCATGATCCCCAGAGACCTCGCGATCGCGCTCATGATCGCCCTGGCCGTTCTCGTCCTGCTCGCGATGCTGTTCGCCTGGCGACGACGACTCCGACGCGACGCCGGACTCGCCGCACCGCTGGGTGTGCCGGAGCATGCCGAGGTGATCGATCGCCACGAGGTGCTGTACGTGTCGACCACGAAGCACGATCAGCCCCTCGAGCGACTGACCATGCCCCCGCTCGCCTACCGTGCGAGGGGAGAGGTCGCGGTCACCGATCGAGGCCTCGCGCTGTGCCTCGACGGGGCGCCGACGGTCTTCCTCGCCTCCGCACGTCTCGCGAGCGTCGATCGTGCGACGGTCACGATCGACCGGGTGGTCGAGCCCGGCGGCCTCGTCCGCGTGGCCTGGAACGCTGACGACGACACCGTCGTCGATTCCTACCTCCGCCTCACCGACGGCGATCCCCAGAACTTCATCTCAGAACTGCAGCGACTCGTCCCCGCCTCCGGCGCCTCGGACGACACCGCCGCCCCCGACACAGGAGCAACGTCATGACAGCCCTCCCCGAACCCGCCGTCCTCGTCCTCGAAGACGGAACCCGCCACACCGGTCGCGCCTATGGTGCGCTCGGCACGACGATCGGCGAGGTCGTCTTCGCCACCGGCATGTCCGGTTACCAGGAGACGCTCACCGACCCGTCGTACGCCGGGCAGATCGTCCTCCAGACGGCGCCTCACATCGGCAACACCGGTATGAACGACGAGGACCCCGAGTCCCGACGCATCTGGGTGGCCGGCTACATCGTGCGCGACCCCTCGCGCGTCGTCTCGAACTGGCGCGCCAACGCCTCGCTCGACGAGGTCCTCGTGCAGGACGGCATCGTCGGCATCAGCGGCATCGACACCCGCTCGATCACGCGTCACATCCGCTCGGCAGGATCCATGCGCGGCGGAATCTTCTCGGGTGAGGCCGCGCGCCTCGACGCCGAAGAGCAGCTGCGCATCGTGCGCGAGGCCCCGCAGATGGCCGGTCAGAACCTCTCGGCTCAGGTCTCGGTCGACGTCGCCACGGTGACGACCGCCATGGGGGAGCGAGTCGGCAACCTCGCCGTCCTCGACCTCGGCGTCAAGCAGGCCACGATCGACAACCTCGCCGCCCGTGGCTTCGAGGTGCACGTCCTGCCGCAGAACGTCACGATCGACGACATCCGCTCGATCGACCCGGTGGCGGTCTTCTACTCGAACGGTCCCGGCGACCCCGCGGCATCCGGCGACCACGTCGAGCTGCTGCGTGCGGTCCTCGACGACGGCCTCCCGTTCTTCGGGATCTGCTTCGGCAACCAGCTGCTCGGTCGCGCTCTGGGCCTCGGCACCTACAAGCTGCCGTTCGGCCACCGCGGCATCAACCAGCCGGTGCTCGACAAGTCGACCGGCCGCGTCGAGATCACCGCGCACAACCACGGCTTCGCCGTGGACGCCCCGCTCGAGGGATCCTTCGACAGTCCGCACGGCTACGGCAAGGTCGAGGTCAGCCACGTCGGACTCAACGACAACGTCGTGGAGGGGCTGCGCGCCCTCGACATCCCCGCGTTCTCGGTGCAGTACCACCCCGAGGCGGCCGCAGGCCCCCACGACGCCAACTACCTCTTCGATCGTTTCCGCGACATGGTCATCGCGAGCAAGAAGGACACCAAGTAATGCCCAAGCGCGACGACATCAACTCCGTTCTCGTCATCGGCTCCGGCCCGATCGTCATCGGTCAGGCCTGCGAGTTCGACTACTCCGGCACCCAGGCGTGCCGCGTGCTCCGCGAGGAGGGCGTCAGGGTCATCCTGGTCAACTCCAACCCGGCCACGATCATGACCGATCCCGACTTCGCCGACGCGACGTACATCGAGCCGATCACCTGGCAGGTCATCGAGACCATCATCGCCAAGGAGCGCCCCGACGCCATCCTGCCGACCCTCGGCGGGCAGACCGCGCTGAACGCCGCGATCGAGCTGCACAACCACGGCATCCTCGAGAAGTACGACGTCGAGCTCATCGGCGCGAGCTTCGAGGCGATCAACAAGGGCGAGGATCGTCAGGTCTTCAAGCAGCTGGTGCTGGATGCCGGCGCAGACGTGGCGCGCAGCATCATCGCGCACACCATGGACGACCTGCTCGAGGGAGCCGCCGAGCTGGGCTATCCGCTCGTCGTCCGCCCCTCGTTCACCATGGGCGGTCTCGGCTCCGGCTTCGCGTACGACGAGGAAGACCTGCGCCGCATCGGCGGTGCCGGTCTCCGCGACTCGCCGACCACCGAGGTGCTCCTCGAGGAGTCCATCCTCGGCTGGAAGGAGTACGAGCTCGAGCTCATGCGCGACACCGCCGACAACACGGTGGTCGTCTGCTCGATCGAGAACGTCGACCCGGTGGGCGTGCACACGGGTGACTCGATCACCGTCGCCCCCGCACTGACCCTCACCGACCGCGAGTACCAGAAGCTCCGCGACATCGGCATCGACATCATCCGCGCCGTCGGCGTCGACACCGGTGGCTGCAACATCCAGTTCGCCGTCGACCCCAGCAACGGGCGCATCATCGTGATCGAGATGAACCCGCGTGTCTCCCGGTCGAGCGCGCTCGCGTCGAAGGCCACCGGCTTCCCGATCGCCAAGCTGGCCGCCAAGCTCGCGCTCGGCTACCGCCTCGACGAGATCCCGAACGACATCACGGGCGTGACCCCGGCCAGCTTCGAGCCGACGCTCGACTACGTCGTCGTCAAGGTGCCCCGGTTCGCGTTCGAGAAGTTCCCGGCCGCCGACGCGACGCTCACCACGACCATGAAGTCCGTCGGCGAGGCGATGGCGATCGGACGCAACTACGCGACCGCGCTGCAGAAGGCGCTGCGGTCGCTCGAGAAGCGCGGCTCCAGCTTCCACTGGGGCGCGGAGGAGCGCTCGGTCGACGAGCTGCTCGAGATCGCGAAGGTGCCGACCGACGGACGCATCGTGACCCTGCAGCAGGCGCTGCGCAAGGGGGCGACGGTCGAGCAGGCGTTCGAGGCCACCGCCATCGACCCGTGGTTCATCGACCAGATCGTGCTGATCAACGAGGTCGCCGAGATCGTGCGCACAGCGCCCGAGCTCGACGCGGCGACCCTGCGCTACGCCAAGGAGCACGGCTTCTCCGACGCGCAGATCGCCGAGCTGCGGGGCGAGAAGGAGGAGGAGATCCGCGGCGTGCGCCACGGGTTCGGCCTCCGTCCGGTCTACAAGACGGTCGACACGTGCGCGGGGGAGTTCCCGGCCCTGACGCCGTATCACTACTCGAGCTACGACTTCGAGACCGAGGTCGCCCCGTCCGACCGCACCAAGGTGGTCATCATCGGCTCCGGCCCGAACCGCATCGGCCAGGGCGTCGAGTTCGACTACTCGTGCGTGCACGCCTCGTTCGCGCTGTCGGATGCCGGGTTCGAGACCGTCATGGTCAACTGCAACCCCGAGACCGTGTCGACCGACTACGACACCTCCGACCGCCTGTACTTCGAGCCGCTGACGCTCGAGGACGTGCTCGAGGTGCTGGATGCCGAGGCAGCGAGCGGCACCATCCTGGGCGTCGTCTGCCAGCTCGGCGGCCAGACCCCTCTGGGCCTCGCGAAGGGCATCGAGGCCGCGGGCTACACCGTTCTCGGCACCAGCCCCGCGGCGATCGACATCGCGGAGGAGCGCGAGCTCTTCTCGCAGCTGCTCGACTCGGCAGGGCTCATCGCCCCGCGTCACGGCACCGCGATCGACGCCGACGGTGCGGTCGCGGTCGCCGAGGAGATCGGCTACCCGGTTCTCGTGCGTCCGAGCTTCGTGCTCGGCGGACGCGGCATGGAGATCGTCTACAGCTCGGAGTCGCTGCGCGAGTACTTCGTGCGCACGGCCGGCGAGGTCATCATCGAGGAGGGCAAGCCGCTTCTGGTGGACCGCTTCCTCGACGACGCGATCGAGCTCGACGTCGATGCACTGTACGACGGCACCGATCTGTTCATCGGCGGCGTCATGGAGCACCTCGAAGAGGCCGGCATCCACTCCGGCGACTCGAGCTGCACGCTGCCCCCGGTCTCGCTCGGCCGCACCGACATCGACCGCGTCCGCGAGGCGACCCTGGCGATCGCCGAGGGCGTGGGCGTGCGCGGTCTGCTGAACGTGCAGTTCGCGATCAGCGCGGGCGTCCTCTACGTGATCGAGGCGAACCCGCGCGCCAGCCGCACGGTGCCCTTCGTCTCGAAGGCGCTGGGGATCCCGATGGCGAAGGCGGCGAGCCGCGTGATGGCGGGCTCGACCATCGCCGAGCTCCGTGCCGAGGGCATGCTTCCCGAGCAGGACGGCTCGCGGGTGCCGCTCGACGCCCCCGTCTCGGTCAAGGAGGCCGTGCTGCCCTTCAAGCGCTTCCGCACCGCCGACGGCAAGACGGTCGACTCGATCCTCGGACCGGAGATGCGCTCCACGGGGGAGGTCATGGGCATCGACCGCGACTTCCCGACGGCGTTCGCGAAGAGCCAGGCTGCGGCATACGGCGGGATGCCGACCTCGGGCACCGTGTTCATCTCGGTGGCCGACTCCGACAAGCGTGCGGTGATCCTTCCGGCGCACCGCCTGCAGCAGCTCGGGTTCACGATCGTCGCCACCGAGGGCACCGCCGAGATCCTGTCGCGCAACGGCATCGCCGTAACCGTGGTCGAGAAGTACAGCGAGACCCAGGAATCCGGTGCGACCAACATCGTCGACCTCATCAACGACGGATCGATCAACATCGTCGTGAACACGCCCTCGGGAGGAGCTGCCCGCGCCGACGGCTACGAGATCCGTGCGGCCGCCGTCGCCGCCGACAAGGCGCTGTTCACCACGATGGCCGTTCTCGGCGCCGCGGTGAGCGGGATGGATGCCGCGCACGAGGGCTTCCAGGTGAAGAGCCTGCAGGAGTACGCACTCGACCGGAAGGCCGCGGTGTGAGCGCACGCTTCGGAGAGAGGGTCCGCGCCGCGATCGACGCGCGTGGGCCCCTCTGCGTGGGCATCGATCCGCATGCGTCCCTGCTCGCCGAGTGGGGCCTGTCGGATGACGCGTCCGGGCTGCGCGAGTTCGGTCTGCGCACGGTCGAGGCCGCCGACGGTCGCGTCGGCATCGTCAAGCCGCAGGTCTCGTTCTTCGAGCGCTTCGGCTCCGCGGGATTCGCGGCTCTCGAGGAGGTCATCGCGGCCGCCCGTGCGGCCGGCCTCCTCGTGATCGCCGACGCGAAGCGCGGAGACATCGGATCGACGATGGACGCCTACGCCCAGGCGTGGCTGCGTCCCGGGTCGCCGCTGGAGGCGGACGCCCTCACGGTCAACCCTTTCCTGGGCGTCGGCGCGCTCGACGGCGCCTTCGATCTCGCGCGCGAGCACGGCAAGGGGCTCTTCGTGCTGGCCGCCACGAGCAACCCCGAGGCGACGGTGCTGCAGCGATCGGTGTCCGCCACCGGACGCGCGGTCTCGGCCGACGTCGTCTCGGTGGTCTCGGCACGCAACGCCGAGCACACGCCGGCAGGGGAGTGGGGCAGCTTCGGCTTCGTCATCGGCGCGACCGTCGACTGGACGGATGCCGGCCTCGCCGCCTTCACCCCCCTCGCACCGATCCTGGCCCCCGGATTCGGCAGCCAGGGGGCTGCGCCGGCCGATCTGCGACACCGCTTCGGTTCGATGAGCTCGGCCGTCGTGGCGAGCGAGAGCCGAAGCATCCTCTCGGCGGGACCGTCCGGTCTCTCCGCCGCCATCGACGCCCGCGTCGCAGAGTACAGGGAGGCCTCCCGTGGCTGAGTCTCGTCCGGTACCCGAGGTCGACCGCGCAGCCGCGGCACGCCGAGCCGTGGAGCGTCGTCGCGCCCGCGCATCGCTCAAGCGCGACCTCACCACCCGAGTGGTCACACCGCAGGCGGTCCTCGAGCGCGCGGTCGCCGACGCCGACTCCGTCGAGGGGTCGATGCGGATCACCGATTTCCTGCTCGCGCTGCCGGCGATCGGAGCGGGCAAGCGCGATCGCATCCTCACCGAGCTCGGCATCTCGCCGGTCAAGCGACTCGGCGGGCTCGGGGTGCGACAGCGCGTCGCGCTCGCCCGATGGCTCGACACGCGGTTCCCGGTGACGGCACCGCGCGGCGCGCGGAGCCGCCTGCTCGTGCTCGCCGGTCCCACGGCTGTCGGCAAGGGCACGGTGGCCGCGCACATCCGGGAGCACAACCCCGAGATCCACCTCTCGGTCTCGGCGACGACCCGGCCGCCGCGTCCCGGCGAGATCGACGGCGTGCACTACTACTTCGTCGACGATGCGGAGTTCGACCGCCTCATCGCCGAGAACGAGCTTCTCGAGTACGCCGTCGTCCACAACCGCTCTCGATACGGCACGCCGCGTGCGCCGATCGACGCGGCTCTGGCTGCGGGCAAGACCGTGCTGCTCGAGATCGACCTGCAGGGTGCACGTCAGGTGCGCAAGGCGGAACCCCGGGCGACGCTCATCTTCCTGCTGCCTCCCAGCTGGGACGAACTGGTGCAGCGACTGGTCGGTCGTGGCACGGAGGATGCGGAGGAGCGGGCCCGCCGACTGCGCACCGCGAAGGTCGAGCTGGCCGCGCAGAACGAGTTCGATCACCTCATCGTGAACGAGGACGTCGCCTCGGCCGCCGCCGAGGTCGTAGAATTGTCTTCGAGCTCTGCGCGCTGAGCGTCTTCGCGCGCCCGCTGCACCGTCTTCGCGACGATCCCGTCGCCTGATCAGGAGGTCCCACCATGGCCGGACACCACACCAACGGAATCATCGATCCCCCCATCGACAACCTTCTCGACCGCGTCGACTCGAAGTACGAGCTGGTCATCTACGCCGCCAAGCGCGCGCGCCAGATCAACGACTACTACTCCGACCTGCACGAGGGCAACCTGTTCGACAACGTCGGACCGCTCGTCGACTCGTCGGTCGAGGACAAGCCCCTCACCATCGCGCTCCACGAGATCAACGAGGACAAGCTGCGTCTGCGTCACGCGGAGTGACTTCCGATGACCGCACCGCCGACTGATGTCGGCGGTGCGGTCCATCATGGGAGCCACCCACTTCTTTCCGTCCGATCCCGTTCTGGAGCCCTGATGAGCGCGCTGCGTCTGTTCACGTCCGAGTCCGTCACCGAAGGGCACCCGGACAAGATCTGCGACCAGATCTCGGACAGCATCCTCGACGGCCTGATCGCGAAGGACCGGGACTCCCGGGTTGCGGTCGAGACACTCGTCACGACCGGACTCGTGCATGTGGCGGGCGAGATCCGCACCGAGGCGTACGTGGACATCCCCACTATCGTGCGGCAGGTCGTGAACGGCATCGGCTACACGTCCAGCGACACCGGCTTCGACGGCGACTCCTGCGGCGTGAGCGTGTCGGTCGGCGAGCAGTCCACCGACATCGCGCACGGCGTCGACAACGCCCAGGAGCACCGCGACGGATCCTCTGTCGATCCGCTCGACGGACTCGGCGCCGGTGACCAGGGCATCATGTTCGGCTTCGCCACCAACGAGACGCCGCAGCTGATGCCGATGGCCGCGTGGACCGCGCACCGCATCGCGGAGCGACTCACCGAGGTGCGCAGGTCGGGCGCTCTGCCGTTCCTCCGCCCCGACGGCAAGACGCAGGTCACCCTCGGGTACGAGGGCTTCACGCCGAAGACCGTCGACGCGGTCGTGCTGTCGACGCAGCATCACCCCGACATCTCCCAGGACGAGATCAAGGCGCAGGTGCGCGAGCACGTCATCGACCCGATCCTCGCGACCACGGGTCTCGACCTCGACGACGTCACCTACTACATCAACCCGGCCGGCCCCTTCGTGACGGGCGGCCCCAAGGGCGATGCCGGCCTCACCGGCCGCAAGATCATCATCGACACGTACGGCGGGGCGGCCCGACACGGCGGCGGTGCCTTCAGCGGCAAGGACCCGTCCAAGGTCGATCGCTCCGGCGCCTACGCCACGCGCTGGGTGGCGAAGAACGCGGTCGCCGCGGGACTCGCCGACCGGCTCGAGGTCCAGGTCGCATACGCGATCGGCGTCGCCCGCCCTGTCGGGCTCTACGTCGAGACCTTCGGCACCGGAAAGGTGTCCGACGAGGCGATCACGCGAGCGATCAACGAGGTCTTCGACCTGCGCCCGCAGGCGATCATCGACCAGCTCGATCTCCTGCGACCGATCTACGCGCGCACCGCGGCGTACGGTCACTTCGGCCGCGAGCTCCCCGAGTTCACCTGGGAGCGCACCGACCGCGCGGAAGAGCTGCGCCGCGCTGCCGGTCTCTGATGCGCCCCTTGGTCACGAGGGGCGCGCGACGCCCATGACGGACCAGAGCCGGCGGATCGCGCGCGTTCTCCTCGACTCGCCACTGCCGCAGCTCGATCGACTCTTCGACTACGCGCTGCCCGCCGAGCTCGGCGACGTCCCGAGGGGAGTGCGCGTGCGCGTGCCTCTGCGTACGGCGGGGCGCCTCGTCGACGGGTACGTCGTCGAGCTCGACACCGAGGATGACGCCGACAGGCCGCTCTCCGAGGTCGACAGCGTCGTCTCACAGGTCCCGGTCCTGCCGGATCGGCTCTACCGGCTCGCCCGGCGTGCCGCCGATCGGGCTGCCGGATCGGCGTCGGATGTGCTGCGCCTGGTGATCCCGAAGCGGCAGGTGCGGGTCGAGAAGGCCTGGACAGCGGATTCGCCGACCCCCGTTCCCTCGGACGATGCTCTCGCGGCAGCACGCAGTGTGATCGGCGCCTACGACGGTCTCGACGAGGTGCTCGATCACGGGCGGCGGGCGGCGGTCGAGGCGATCCCCGTGTTCCACGAGGGCGAACCGGGCTGGGCGGCTCTGCTGGCCTCAGCGGCGGCGCACACGCTCGCGTCCGGTCGATCGAGCATCCTCGTCGTGCCCGACCACCGAGACCTCGATCACCTGCTCGCCGCGCTCGCGCTCGTGGTGCCGACAGAGGCGGTCGCGCGCTACGACTCGCGCCAGACCAATCCTGATCGCTACCGCGCCTTCCTGCGCTCCCTCGAGAACGCGCCGTGCGTGGTCGTCGGCAACCGTTCCGCCGTCTACGCGCCCGTGCAGGCCGGACTCGTCGCCGTGTGGGACGACGGCGATCCGCTGCTCGGCGAGCCCCTGGCGCCCTACGTCAACGCCCGTGACGCGGCTCTGCTGCGGCAGGAGCAGGAGGATTCGGCCCTGCTCTTCGTGGGGCACACGCGCACGACCGATGTCGAACGGCTGGTCGCCCACGGCTGGCTGCACGACGTGCGCGCCGCCCGCCGCGTGCTGCCTCGGGTCGTGCTGAGCACGCCGCAGGAGATGGATGCCCCGACCGCGCAGCGCATGCCCTCATCGGCGTTCCTCTCCGCGAGGAACGCCGCCGCAGAGGGGCCGGTGCTCGTCCAGGTCTCCCGTCCCGGTTTCGCCCCCTCTCTCGTCTGCGCGGAGTGCCGGGCGCCGGCCAGGTGCGCGCACTGCGGCGGGCCCCTCGGGGCGAAACACCGTGGTGCCGTTCCGGTGTGCGCCTGGTGCGGCCGCGGCGCGCGCGCCTGGGCGTGCCCGGCGTGCTCGTCAACGAAGCTCCGGCTCGCGTCGTCCGGGAGCGAGCGCACCGCCGATGAGCTCGGTCGTGCCTTCCCCGGCGTCCGAGTGATCGTGGCCGACAGCGCCCACCCGGTGGACCGCGTGTCGGACAAGCCCTCGCTCGTCGTCGCCACGCGAGGCGCCGAGCCGCTCGCCGACGGCGGCTACCGCGCGATCGTGCTGCTCGACGGACCCCGCATGCTGCAGGCCCCCGATCTCCGCATCGGCGAGGCGTGTCTCCGCTGGTGGTCCAACGCCGCCGCACTGGCCGCTCCCGGAGCCCCGATCCATCTGGTCGGCGTCGACGGCAGCATCGCGAAGGCGCTGGCGACATGGAACCAGGCGTCGTACGCACGGGGCGAGCTCGCGGAACGTGCGCCGCTCCATATGCCGCCGGCCGCGCGGGTCGCGCTCGTCGAAGGATCCACCGCCGCGATGGGGCGCGCTCTCGCCGCGCTCACCGAGCTGGCTCTCCCCGCCGACGCCGTCCTCGGCCCCGTGCCGCTCGAATCCGACGACTACCCGCCCCGCGTGCGCGCACTCGTTCGATTCGACTACGGTGCGGGAGCCCGTGTGGCAGGGGCGCTGAGGGCCGCGGTGGTCGCCGAGGCGGTCGCGGCCCGCCGGGGCAAGGGCAAGTCGACTCGGAGCGCGCTCTCGGTTCGGCTCGATATCCTCGATCCGGAGCTCTGATCGCGCAGACCGCTGACCTCCACCACGTCCGTACCGCCCGACCACCCCGCATCCCTCCGGAGCACCTTCATGCGTCTCGTCTTCGCCGGCACACCGTCGGCCGCCGTTCCCACACTCCGCCGCCTCGCGGCCGAGCATGACGTCGCCGCGGTGGTGACCCGTCCCGATGCCCCGCTGGGGCGCAAGAGGGTGCTGACCCCTTCGCCGGTCGCACAGGTCGCCGACGAGCTCGGACTCCCCGTCATCAAGGCGGCGCGCCTCGATGACGAGGCGACGGCAGCGATCGCCGCGCTCGACGCCGAGTTGGGGGTGATCGTCGCCTATGGCGGACTCGTGCGAGAGCCTCTGCTCTCGACTCCGGCGCAGGGCTGGATCAATCTGCACTTCTCGCTCCTGCCGGAATGGCGAGGCGCCGCACCGGTGCAGCGTGCGCTGATCAACGGCGATGCGCGGCTGGGCGCCAGCGTGTTCCAGCTCGTTCCCGCGCTCGACGCGGGCGACGTCTTCGACACCCGCGAGGTCGAGATCGCCGAGGAGGCGACGGCCGATGCCGCGCTCGAGACTCTCGCGGTCGAGGGCGCGGAGCTGACCGCCGAGGTCGTGTCATCGATCGCCGAGGGCACCGCCGTCGCGGTTCCGCAGGTCGGTGAACCGAGTCTTGCGCCCAAGCTCACGCTCGATGACGGGCTCCTCGACTGGGACGAGCCGCTCGTACGGGTGTTCGCCCGATACCGAGGCGTCACGCCTGAGCCGGGCGCGCACACGGTCGTCGGCGGCCACCGCCTGAAGATCCTCGAGGCGGCTCCGGCGCACGACGAACCTCGACAGGATGCCGGCGAGATCACCGCGACGAAGTCGGCCCTGCTCATCGGCACGGCGTCTTCCCCCCTCTCGGTCACACGGGTGCAGCCGGCCGGCAAGGGGGCCATGAACGCGGTCGACTGGTGGCGCGGTCAGCGTGACACCGAGAACCTGCGAGCCGGCGCATGAGCGGCGACCAGCCCCGTCGCGACCAGCCCGGTCGCGACCAGCCCGGTCGCGACCAGCCCCGTGGTCGCCAGTCCCGCGGCGGCACGCAGCGCGACGTCCGGTCGTCCGGAGGCGGTGCTCGCAACCCGCAGCACCGCGATGGTCGCCCGCGAGAACCCCGCCGCACGGTGCAGCCCGCCCGTCAGGTCGCCTACGACGTGCTGCGCGCGGTGTCGGAGTCCGATGCCTACGCCAATCTGATCCTTCCTCCGGCGATCGCCGAGGCGCGGCTCGATGCTCAGGATGCCGCGCTGGCGACCGAGCTCGCGTATGGCACGCTGCGTCGTCGTGGCACCTACGACGCGATCATCGCGGCCGCTGCCGACCGTCCGGCCGACCAGATCGACCCAGCGGTGCTCGACGCGCTTCGTCTCGCGACCCATCAGCTGCTCGCCACGCGCGTCGCGTCGCACGCGGCGGTGAACGAGTCGGTCAACCTGGTCGCCGCCGCGCAGGGCCGCGGAGCATCGAGCTTCGCGAACGCCGTGCTGCGCCGCATCTCGCGGGAGACTCCGGGGGAGTGGGAGCAGCGCATCGAGGACTCGGCCCGCTCCGACGACGAGCGTCTGGCGCTGCGCTCCGCGCATCCCGTCTGGGTGATCCGCGCGCTGCGTCGCGCGCTGGCCGCCGAGGGGCGATCGGACGAGCTCGATGCACTCCTCGACGCCGACAACGCGTCGCCGGAGGTGACCCTCGTCGCACTCCCCGGTCTCGCGCAGCCGGGGGAGCCGCGTCGGCCGTATGCCCCGACGGCGTACGGCTCTCCGGGCGGCGACCCTCATCGCGTCATCTCGGCGTCCGGCGGCACGGTGCGCGTGCAGGACGAGGGATCGCAGCTCGTCGCGCTCGCGCTGGCCGAGGCCGCACCGATCCGCGCGGGCGAGCGCTGGCTCGACCTGTGCGCGGGCCCGGGCGGGAAGACCGCGCTGCTCGCGTCGATCGCGCGCGAGCACGATGTGGCGCTCGAGGCCAACGAGGTGGTTCCCACCCGCGCGCGGCTCGTGCGCAACGCACTGCGCGCGGTGCCGGGCGATGTGGTCGTGCACGAGGAGGACGGTCGGTCCTTCGGAGACACGCACCGTGCCGTGTTCGATCGCATCCTGGTCGATGCCCCGTGCACCGGTCTCGGCGCTCTGAGACGCCGCCCCGAAGCGCGCTGGCGCAAGACCCCTGCCGACGTCGCCGAGCTCGTGCCCCTTCAGGTCGAGCTCCTGACCTCCGCCCTCGACGCGCTCGCTCCCGGCGGCATCGTGGCGTACGCGACGTGCTCTCCGCACCTCGCGGAGACGACGGGTGTCGTGTCGGAGGCGCTGCGCGGGCGTACGGACATCACGGAGCTCGACGCCCGAGCCGTGATCGCGGGGGTCGCCGAGTCGCCGATCGATCTCGGCACCGACGGGTCGGGGCGCGTGCAGCTGTGGCCGCACCGCCACGGCACCGACGCGATGTTCCTCGCGCTGCTGCAGCGAGACTCGACGGATACGCGCGACGTGAGCGCAGAAGAGGGAGACTAGACAGGTGGAACTGCCCAGCGCACCGCGCATCAACCCCAGCATCCTGGCCGCGGACTTCGTGAACATGCAACGGGATCTCGCGAAGATCGCCTCGGCCGACTTCGCGCATGTCGATGTGATGGACAACCACTTCGTGCCGAACCTCACCTTCGGGCCGCAGATGGTCGAGAGGATCCAGGCGACCAGCCCGATCCCGCTCGACGTGCACCTGATGATCACCGATCCGGAGCGGTGGGCACCCGACTATGCCGAACTGGGGGCGGCGAGCGTCACGTTCCACCTCGAGGCCGCGGCCGATCCGATCTCGCTCGCGCGCACGCTGCGGAGCATGGGTGCGCGGGCGGGCGTCGCCATCAAGCCCGACACGCCGGCCGAGGGGCTGTACAGCGTGCTCGAGGAGTTCGACCAGATCCTCGTCATGACGGTCGAACCCGGCTTCGGGGGCCAGGGATTCATGCCCGAGACGATGCCCAAGCTGCGCGCCCTCGCCGATGAGGCGAAGCGACGCGGTTCCACGGTCTGGCTGCAGGTCGACGGCGGAATCTCGGATGTGACGATCGAGGCCGCCGCGGCCGCGGGAGCCGACACCTTCGTCGCAGGATCCGCCGTCTACGGGGCGGATGACGTCGAGGCCGCCGTCACCCGGCTCAGGGACCGCGCCAGAGCCGCTAGCCTGGAATCGTGAAGACTTTCGACGAGCTGTTCGCCGAGCTCAGCGTCAAGGCCGAGACCCGACCCGAGGGATCGGGGACGGTCGCCGAGCTCGACGGCGGCGTGCACACCATCGGCAAGAAGATCGTCGAAGAGGCCGCCGAGGTCTGGATGGCGTCCGAGTACGAATCCGACGAGGCAGCGGCCGAGGAGATCTCGCAGCTGCTCTACCACGTGCAGGTCATGATGATCGCGAAGGGCCTGAGCCTGCAGGACGTCTACCGACATCTGTGAAGCGCTCCGCCCCACTCGCTTCGATCCGAAGGCTTTCCATGCTGCGCATTGCTGTTCCCAACAAGGGCTCTCTCTCCGAGACGGCCGCCGACATGCTCGCGGAGGCCGGCTACGCCGGTCGACGTGACCCCAAGACCCTCCACGTCGTCGACACCGACAACGACGTCGAGTTCTTCTACCTCCGTCCGAAGGACATCGCCACCTACGTCGGGTCCGGTGCGATCGACGTCGGGATCACCGGCCGTGATCTGCTCCTCGACGCGCGCATGCCCGGCGCGCGCGAGATCGAGGCGCTCGGCTTCGCGGGCTCGACCTTCCGCTTCGCCGCTCCGTCCGGCCGGTACACCGACGTCTCCGAGCTCGACGGCCTGCGCATCGCGACCTCGTACCCGGGTCTCGTCGACGCGTTCCTCGACGAGCGCGGCATCGCGGTCGATCTGGTGCCGCTCGACGGCGCCGTCGAGTCGGCGGTCCGACTGGGCGTGGCCGACGCCGTCGCCGACGTGGTCGAGACGGGGACGACCCTGCGTCAGGCCGGTCTCGACGTGTTCGGCCCCGTGATCCTCGAGTCCGAGGCCGTCCTCATCGCCGGGCCGCAGGATGCCGAGGGCTCCGAGACGCTGCTACGTCGTCTTCGGGGCGTCATGGTGGCACGACGCTTCGTGATGATCGACTACGACCTGCCGCTGGCTCTGCTCGACGACGCGGTCAAGATCGCGGGCGGCATCGAGTCGCCCACCGTCTCCCCGCTCCGGGATCCCGAGTGGGTGGCCGTTCGGGTCATGGTGGCGCGTTCGCGCGTGAACCCCGTGATGGATGCGCTGTACGCGCTCGGCGCGCGGGCGATCCTCGTGACGGCGATCCACAACGCGAGGCTCTGATGACCCTCGCAAGCCGTGTCATCCCCTGCCTCGACGTGGCGGACGGGCGGGTCGTGAAGGGCGTGAACTTCGAGAACCTCCGCGACATGGGCGACCCCGTCGAGCTCGCCAGGCACTACGCCGCGCAGGGCGCCGACGAGATCACCTTCCTCGACGTGACCGCCACGGTCGACGCACGGGCGACGACCTACGACGTCGTCCAGCGCACCGCAGAGCAGGTCTTCGTCCCGCTCACGGTCGGCGGGGGAGTCCGCAGCGTCGACGACGTGGCTCGCCTCCTCTCCGTCGGCGCGGACAAGGTCGGCGTCAACTCCGCCGCGATCGCCCGGCCCGAGCTGATCGGTGAGATCGCCGATCGATTCGGAGCCCAGGTGCTGGTGCTGTCGCTCGACGTCAAGCGAGCCGACACGACGCCCTCGGGGTTCGTCGTCACGACCCACGGCGGACGGACGCAGACCACTCTCGATGCGCTCGACTGGGCGCGCGAAGCGGCCGAGCGCGGTGCCGGTGAGCTGCTGGTGAACTCGATCGACGCCGACGGCACGCGTGACGGCTTCGACCTCGAGCTCGTCCGACTCATGCGCGAGGCGGCCTCGGTGCCGGTCATCGCGTCGGGCGGCGCGGGCCGGGCCTCGGACTTCGCCCCCGCGATCAAGGCCGGCGCAGACGCCGTGCTCGCGGCGAGCGTGTTCCACACCGGTGCGCTCACGGTCGGTGACGTGAAAGACGCCCTGCGGGCAGAGGGAGTGCTCGTCCGATGAGTGATGTCGAGGCGCGCATCGCGCAGGTCGCGTTCAACGCCGACGGGCTGGCGCCGGTCATCGTGCAGCAGTGGGACACGAACGAGGTGCTCATGCTCGCGTGGGTGAACGACGAGGCGCTGCGCCGCACGCTCACCACCGGTCGCGCCGTGTACTGGTCGCGGTCCCGGCAGGAGTACTGGCGCAAGGGCGACACCTCCGGCCACATCCAGGTCGTGCACGAGGCACGGCTCGACTGCGACGGCGACGCGATCCTCCTGCGGGTCGACCAGACCGGACCCGCCTGCCACACCGGCACGCGCACCTGTTTCGACACGACCGACCTCGAAGCGGTCGAGGGGAGCGCGTCCGCATGAGTCTCGCGCGTCGGGGGCGCTCGATCGCCGTCTCGGGTTTCCTGCTCTCCGGGGCGATCGGCATCATCTCCTCCACGCAGACCTGGCTGACGGTCGAGCGAGCGGATGCGGGCGAGGCCATCCTCGTTCCCGGGGCCTCGGCGCTGCCCCTTCTCGCGCCGCTGAGCCTCGCCGTGCTCGCTCTCGGCCTCGCACTGTCCATCTCCGGTCGCCTGGTGCGGCTGATCTTCGGTGCGCTGGCGGTGGCGACGGCGCTCTTCCTCGGGTGGACGACCGTGCAGCTGCTCGCCTCCGAGCCGCTCGGAGCCGTCGGTCCGACGGTGACCGAGACGACCGGGCTCGCAGGCAGTGCCGCCATCGCCGACGTGGTCGCCGGCATCGAGGTGTCGGCGTGGCCGTATGCGACGCTCGTGGGCTGGTTCGTGCTGCTCGTGGCGGCAGTCGTCGTCCTGCTCACCTGGCGCGGCTGGAAGTCCGGCGGGCGCCGGTACCGCACGGACGCCGCCCATGAGACGCACGCCACCGGTCCCGTCGACGCGATCGATTCCTGGGACGACCTGTCCCGCGGAACCGATCCGACGCGGTGACCCCGATAGACTGACAGAGATCCCGCACGTCGTCCCCGGAGGAGACCATGACCAACCCGATCGCTGACCCCGGCCACGGACACTCGCCTGCTGCCTGGACGGCCGTGATCATCATGCTCGCCGGCTTCACGCTCGGCACGCTGGCTTTCTGCCTCGCCGAGTTCAGCCCGATCTGGGTCACCCTGGTCTGGGTGTTCGCCGCGCTGATCCCGATCGGCGCGCTCGTCGGCTGGGCGCTGGCCAAGGCCGGCTACGGCGTGAAGGGCCCCAAGTACCAGCCGAAGGCGCACTAGTGGTCCTCGCCGACCTCACGGCCGGCGCAGTCGCAGACGCTGAGCGTCGCGCTCTCACCCGGCCCCTCGCCGAGGTCGAACGCGACGCTCTGGCGCGCCCTGCCGCCAAGGACGCCGTCGCCGCACTCGCCCGCGCGGACCGCGTGAAGGTCATCGCCGAGGTCAAGCGCGCAAGCCCGTCGCGCGGCGCACTGGCCGAGATCCCCGATCCGGCGCTCCAGGCCTCGCTGTACGAGACCGGCGGTGCGTCGGCGATCAGCGTGCTCACGGAGGAGCGGCGGTTCGGCGGCAGTCTCGCCGATCTCGAGGCGGTGACCGCCCGTGTGTCGCTGCCCGTCCTCCGCAAGGACTTCATCGCGACCCGCTACCAGGTGCTCGAGGCTCGCGCCGCGGGTGCCGACCTCGCCCTGCTCATCGTCGCGGGCATCGAGCCCGCGGTGCTCCGCGACCTGTTCGCGTTCATCACCGAGCTCGGGATGACGCCGCTGGTCGAGACGCACTCCGCCGATGAGCTCGAGGCCGCGATCGATCTCGGCGCTCCGTTGATCGGCGTGAACGCCCGTGATCTGAAGACCCTCGAACTCGATCGCGACCTGTTCGGCCGTCTGGTCGACCGCATCCCCGACACGGCCGTCAAGATCGCAGAGTCGGCCGTGCTCACGCCCGCTGACGTCGCCCACTACCGCTCCGCGGGTGCCGACGTCGTCCTGATCGGAGAAGCCCTCGTCACGGGCGACCCGGTCGCCACACTGAAGAGTTTCCTGGAGGTCCAGTGAGTCTGCGCGATCAGCACGGCCCGTTGTTCGGCGAGTACGGCGGGCGGTACATGCCCGAATCGCTGATCGCCGCGATCGACGAGCTCACCGTGGCGTACCAGGAGGCGATCGCCGATCCGGCCTTCCGCTCCGAGCTGGCGGGTCTCCTCAGCTCGTACGCGGGCCGTCCCTCACCGCTCACCGAGGTGGCTCGGTTCGCAGAGCACGCCGGCGGCGCGCGCATCTTCCTCAAGCGCGAAGACCTCAATCACACGGGGTCGCACAAGATCAACAACGTGCTGGGGCAGGCGCTCCTGACGAAGCGCCTCGGCAAGACCCGGGTGATCGCTGAGACGGGCGCCGGGCAGCACGGCGTCGCCACCGCGACCGCCGCCGCGCTCTTCGGCCTGGAGTGCACGATCTACATGGGCGAGGTCGACACCGAGCGTCAGGCGCTCAACGTGGCCCGCATGCGCCTTCTCGGCGCCGAGGTCGTCGCGGTGACCTCCGGCTCGCGCACCCTGAAGGATGCGATCAACGACGCGTACCGCGACTGGGTCGCCACGGTCGAGACCACCAACTACATCTTCGGCACCGCAGCGGGTCCGCATCCCTTCCCTGCGATGGTGCGCGACTTCCAGAAGATCATCGGCGAAGAGGCGCGTCAGCAGCTCCTCGACGAGGTGGGTCGGCTCCCCGACGCCGTCATCGCCTGCGTCGGCGGCGGCTCCAACGCGATCGGCATGTTCGACGCGTTCCTCGACGACGACGGGGTCAGGCTCTACGGGGTCGAGGCAGCAGGCGACGGCGTCGACACGCCCCGGCATGCCGCGTCGATCGAGCGCGGACGTCCCGGCATCCTCCACGGCGCGAAGACCTACGTGCTTCAGGACGTCGACGGCCAGACCGTGGAGTCGCACTCGATCTCCGCCGGTCTCGACTACCCCGGCGTCGGCCCGGAGCACTCCTGGCTCGCCGACATCGGGCGCGCCGAGTACATCCCGGCGACGGACGACGAGGCCATGCAGGCACTGCGGCTCCTCAGCCGCACCGAGGGGATCATCCCGGCCATCGAGTCGGCGCACGCACTCGCCGGTGCGCTGCGTCTGGGTCGCGAGATGGGACCGGATGTGCTCCTCGCGGTGTGCCTGTCCGGACGAGGCGACAAGGACATGGACACCGCCGCGCGCTACTTCGACCTGTACGACGCCGAGGCGCTCGAGCACGACGTCGATGACGAGAGCGCGGCCGAGAAGGCGGCGTCGAAGGGGGAGCCCGAACTATGAGCCGGGTAGAGCAGGCCATCGCCGCCGCGCACGACGCAGGCCGCAGCGCGTTCATCGGCTACCTCCCGGTCGGTTTCCCCGACCTCGACACGAGCATCCGTGCGGCCATCACCCTCGCCGAGAACGGCGTCGACATCATCGAGCTCGGCCCGCCGTACAGCGACCCCGTGATGGACGGCGCCGTGATCCAGGAGGCCACCACCGCTGCTCTGGCCAACGGCTTCACCATGAAGGACCTGTTCACCGCGGTCCGCGCGATCACCGAGGCGACCGACGTTCCCGTGCTCGTCATGACGTACTGGAACCCGGTGTTCCAGTACGGCGTCGATCGCTACGCCGACGATCTGCTCGCCGCCGGTGGCGCCGGTCTCATCACTCCCGACATCACGCCCGATGTCGCAGGGGACTGGATCGCCGCGAGCACGAGGACCGGCCTCGACCGGGTGTTCCTCGCTGCACCGACCTCGACCGACGAGCGGCTCCGTCTCGTGGTCGAGTCGTCGACGGGATTCATCTACACCGTCTCCACCATGGGCATCACGGGGGAGCGCGCAGAACTCGACCGGGCCGCACGGACCCTCGTGGGGCGCCTGCGCGAGCAGGGAGCCTCCCGTGCCTGCGTCGGCATCGGCATCTCGACCGCCGAGCAGATCGCGGGCGTCTCCGAATACGCCGACGGCGCGATCGTCGGCACCGCGCTCGTCCGCGCCCTTCGCGACGGCGGCCTCCCGGCCCTCGCCGAAGTCACCCGAAACCTGGCCGTCGGCACGTCTTCGGCGCGCCCCGTACACGAGAACTAGAATCGCACTCATGTCCCTCGCGCTCCACAGCACCTTCAGCGGCGTGCTCGCCAGCATCCCGAGCCCCCCGGTCTCCTACATCGACCTCGGCCCGCTCCGGATCCACTTCTACGCGCTCTGCATCATCGCCGGCATCATCGCGGCCGTGCTGCTGACCAACCACCGCCTCACCCGGCGGGGGGCAGAGCCGTGGGTCGTGATCGACATCTCGATCCTGGCCGTGCCGCTCGCGATCATCGGCGCGCGCATCTTCCACGTGCTCACGCACCCGAACTTCTACTTCGGCGAGGGCAAGAACACCTGGAACCCGTTCGAACCGGGTTCGGTCTGGGCGATCTGGGAGGGCGGGATCGCGATCTTCGGCGCCCTGATCGGCGGTGCGGTGGGCGCCTACCTCGGCTGCCGCTGGACCGGCATCCGCTTCTGGACCTTCGCTGACGCGTTGGCGCCCGGTCTGCTCCTCGCTCAGGCGATGGGACGCTTCGGCAACTGGTTCAACCACGAGCTGTTCGGCCTGCCGACCGACCTGCCCTGGGGGCTGGAGATCGAATCCGACAACAGCGCCTTCCCGCCCGGACTCCCCGAGGGCACGCTCTTCCACCCGACGTTCCTCTACGAGGTGATCTGGAACGTCCTCGGCGTGATCGTGCTGCTCTGGCTGAGCCGCAAGGCGACCGCGTTGCAGTGGGGAAAGCTGTTCGCGATCTACCTCATCTGGTACAGCGCCGGTCGCGTCGTCTGGGAGTCGATCCGCATCGATCCGAGCGAGATCATCCTCGGACTGCGCAGCAACGTCTGGGCCTCGATCATCGGCATCATCGTGGGTCTCGCGATCCTCGTCGTGCAGTCGCGTCGTCACCTCGGTCTCGAGCCGTCGCCGTACCAGCCGGGTCGCGGACGGAACGATCTGGCCGCTGATGTAGAATCGCAGGACAATACCTCCGATTTCGTGGACCTGAGTGAGCCTCCGTCCGAAGAAGTCACCGCAGGAGCCAGCGCCACAAGCACCGCTCCCACGGACACGGAAAGCTCCCGATAGCAGACCGGTCCGTGAGGACCCCATCGCATCCACCCGGCCAATGACGTCCCCGGGTCATCCGAAGATCTGAGGACGGTACAGGTGTATTTTCAGCCTCCGTACGGCGCATCCGGCGCTTACCCCCCGAAGCAGGGCATGTACAATCCGGCGTTCGAGAAGGACGCCTGCGGCCTGGCGATGGTCGCGACCCTTCGCGGCGAGCCCGGCCACGACATCATCGCGCTGGCGCTCGAAGCGCTCCGCAACCTCGAGCACCGCGGTGCGATCGGCTCCGACGCCGGCACCGGCGACGGAGCCGGCATCCTGACGCAGATGCCGGATGCGTTCCTGCGCGCGGTCACCGATTTCGAGCTGCCCCCGGTCGGCGAGTACGCCGCGGGTCTGGCATTCCTCCCGCGTGATTCCAGTGAGCGCCGTCAGCAGAAGGCGGGGATCGAGAAGATCGCGCGCGGCGAGGGCCTGCGCGTCCTCGGATGGCGCGAGGTCCCGACCGTCAACGACAACCTCGGCAAGCTCGCCGACGAGGCGCGGCCCGCGTTCGAGCAGCTCTTCGTGAGCGCCGGGGGAGCCACGCACGCGCAGGCACCCCTCACCGGCATCGCGCTCGACCGTGTCGCCTACCGCCTGCGCAAGCGCGCCGGCCACGAACTCGGCGCCTACTTCGTCTCCCTCTCGGCCCGCACGCTCGGGTACAAGGGAATGGTCACGACTCTTCAGCTCGAGCCGTTCTACCCCGACCTGCAGGACGAGCGGTTCATGTCCGAGCTCGCCGTCGTGCACTCGCGCTATTCGACCAACACCTTCCCGTCGTGGCCGCTCGCCCAGCCGCTGCGCATGC
The DNA here is from genome assembly GCF_022627955.1 of Microbacterium sp. C5A9. Classification (GTDB taxonomy): domain Bacteria; phylum Actinomycetota; class Actinomycetes; order Actinomycetales; family Microbacteriaceae; genus Microbacterium. Next base: position 510,940 of record NZ_JABXGD010000002.1, on the reverse strand, counting down.
TCGCCCACAACGGCGAGATCAACACGGTGGGCGGAAACCGCAACTGGATGCGCGCACGTCAGTCGCAGCTCGAATCCGAGCTGCTCGGCGATGTCGCACCCCTGCTGCCGATCTGCACCGACGGCGCCAGCGACTCGGCATCCTTCGACGAGGTGCTCGAGCTGCTGACCCTGACCGGTCGCAGCCTGCCGCACGCCATCATGATGATGGTTCCCGAGGCATACGAGAAGCAGTCCGACATCTCTCCCGAGCTGCGGTCCTTCTACGAGTACCACTCGAACCAGATGGAGCCGTGGGACGGCCCGGCGGCGCTCATCTTCACCGACGGCACACTCGTCGGCGCGACGCTCGACCGCAACGGCCTGCGCCCCGGTCGCTGGACCGAGACGACCGATGGACTCATCGTCATCGGATCCGAGACCGGCGTGCTCACGTTCGAGCCCGAGCGCATCAAGCGTCGCGGCCGCCTGCAGCCCGGCAAGATGTTCCTCGTCGACACCGCACAGCGGCGCATCATCGAAGACGAGGAGATCAAGCACGATCTCGCCACCATGCACCCGTGGCAGGAGTGGCTGGATGCCGGAGCCGTCCGGCTGGCGGACCTGCCCGAGCGCGAGCACATCGTGCATCCACCGGCATCGATCACCCGCCGCCAGCGCACCTTCGGCTACACCGAGGAGGAGATCCGCATCCTGCTGACTCCGATGGGGCAGAACGGCATCGAGCCGCTCGGCGCCATGGGGTCGGACACGCCGATCGCCGTGCTCAGCAAGCGTCCTCGCCTGCTCTTCGACTACTTCACGCAGCAGTTCGCGCAGGTCACGAACCCGCCGCTGGACTCGATCCGCGAAGAGGTCGTCACGAGCCTGAAGCTCGGTCTCGGTCCTGAGAGCAACCTGCTGTCGTGGGGTCCGGACCACACGCGCACCGTGTCGCTCGACTTCCCGGTGATCGACAACGACGAGCTCGCCAAGATCCGACACATCGACAAGGCGCTGCCCGACCGTTCGAGCGTCACCATCCGCGGGCTCTACCACTTCGACGCCGGCTCGAACACGCTCGAGCAGCGCCTCACCGAGATGTGCGCCGAGGTCGACGAGGCCATCGCGCAGGGTGCCGAGTTCATCATCCTGTCCGACCGCGACTCGAACAAGGATCTGACTCCCATCCCGTCGCTGCTCATGGTGTCGGCGATCCACCACCACCTGATCCGGCGTGAGAACCGCATGAAGGTCGGTCTGATCGTCGAGGCCGGTGACGTCCGCGAGGTCCACCACGTCGCGACGCTGATCGGCTACGGCGCATCCGCCGTCAACCCCTATCTCGCGATGGAGACGGTCGAGCACCTCGTGCGCACCGGATACATCACGGGCATCAGCCCCGAGAAGGCCGTCCGCAACCTGATCTACGCGCTCGGCAAGGGCGTGCTGAAGATCATGTCGAAGATGGGCATCTCCACCGTGTCGTCGTACGCCGGCGCGCAGGTGTTCGAGGCCGTGGGTCTGAGCGAGGAGTTCATCGACAAGTACTTCACGCGCACCGAGTCGAAGCTCGGCGGCATCGGCATCCAAGAGATCTTCATCGAGAACCAGGCGCGTCACGACTACGCCTATCCCGAAGACGAGGCGGCACGCGCACACGAGCGTCTGTGGACCGGTGGCGAGTACCAGTGGCGCCGCGACGGCTCGCCGCACCTCTTCAGTCCCGAGACGGTGTTCAAGCTGCAGCACTCGACGCGCGAGCGCCGCTACGACGTCTTCCGCGAGTACACGCGGCTCGTCGACGACCAGGCGGCCGAGCTCAAGACGCTGCGCGGACTCTTCAAACTCCGCACGGGCACGCGCAAGCCGGTCCCGATCGACGAGGTCGAGCCGGTCTCGTCGATCGTCAAGAGGTTCTCGACGGGTGCGATGAGCTACGGCTCCATCTCGAAAGAGGCGCACGAGACTCTCGCCATCGCGATGAACCGCATCGGGGGCAAGTCGAACACCGGTGAGGGCGGAGAGGACAACGACCGTCTCGTCGACCCGGAGCGGCGCAGTGCCATCAAGCAGGTCGCCTCCGGACGCTTCGGCGTCACGAGCCTCTACCTGACCGAGGCCGACGACATCCAGATCAAGCTCGCACAGGGGGCGAAGCCCGGCGAGGGCGGCCAGCTCCCGCCGCAGAAGGTCTACCCGTGGGTGGCCCGCACGCGTGGCGGAACGCCCGGCGTGGGGCTCATCTCCCCGCCGCCGCACCACGACATCTACTCGATCGAAGACCTCAAGCAGCTCATCTTCGACCTCAAGAGGGCCAACCCCGAGGCGCGTATCCACACCAAGCTGGTCAGCCAGTCGGGCATCGGCGCGGTGTCGGCGGGTGTCGCGAAGGCGCTCAGCGACGTGATCCTCGTCTCCGGTCACGACGGGGGCACGGGCGCCAGCCCGCTCAACTCCCTCAAGCACGCCGGAACGCCGTGGGAGCTCGGCCTCGCCGAGACGCAGCAGACGCTCATGCTCAACGGCATGCGCGACCGCGTGGTGGTGCAGGTCGACGGCCAGCTGAAGACCGGGCGCGACGTCATCATCGGCGCGCTGCTCGGGGCCGAGGAGTTCGGTTTCGCGACCGCACCCCTGGTCGTGAGCGGCTGCATCATGATGCGTGTCTGCCACCTCGACACCTGCCCCGTCGGCGTGGCCACCCAGAACCCGGTGCTGCGGGAGCGGTTCAGCGGCAAGCCCGAGTTCGTCGTGAACTTCATGGAGTTCATCGCCGAAGAGGTGCGCGAGCATCTGGCCGAGCTCGGATTCCGGTCGATCGACGAGATCGTCGGTCGTGCCGAACTCATCGAGGTGGATGCCGCTGTCGACCACTGGAAGGCCGAGGGACTCGACCTGAGCCCGGTGCTCGACGGTCCGGCGTTCCCTGCCGGTGAGCCGCGTCGCAGCGGGCGCACGCAGGACCACGAGCTCGAGAAGCACTTCGACGTGCAGCTGATCGACATCGCGAAGAACGCGCTGCTGAACGGCGAACCCGTCGTCGCCGAGCTCCCGATCGCGAACACCGAGCGCGCCGTCGGCACGATGCTGGGCCACCAGGTCACCTCGCGGCACGGTGCGGCGGGTCTGGCCCGCGGCACCATCGATGTCACACTGCACGGCACGGCCGGTCAGTCGCTGGGCGCCTTCCTCCCGTCCGGGATCGTCCTGCGTCTCGAGGGCGACTCGAACGACTACGTCGGCAAGGGGCTGTCGGGCGGCGACATCTCGATCCGCCCGCCGCGTGGCTCGACGATCGTGCCGCACGAGAACGTCATCGCGGGCAACGTCATCGGCTACGGCGCGACGTCGGGGACCATGTTCCTGTCGGGCGTGGTCGGTGAGCGTTTCCTGGTGCGGAACTCCGGTGCCACCGCCGTCGTCGAGGGCGTGGGTGACCACGCGCTGGAGTACATGACGGGCGGCGTCGCGGTGATCCTCGGTTCCACCGGTCGCAACCTCGGCGCAGGCATGTCCGGGGGAGTGGCGTACATCCGCTCGCTGGACACCGGCAAGATCAACGCGCAGTCGCTCAGCAGCGGAGAGCTCCTCCTCGAGCCGCTCGACCGCGCCGATCTCGAGGTGCTCCGCAGCCTGATCGCCGAGCACGTGGAGCGGACGGCATCGCCGCTCGGCTCCGACATCCTGGCGCGATTCGAAGAGATCGCAGGCCAGTTCACGAAGGTGCTTCCGCGCGACTACGCCGCTGTGCGCAGCATGCGCGATGAAGCAGTCGCCGAGGGGATCGACCCCGACGGCGACATCGTCTGGAACCGCATCCTGGAGGTGACCGGTGGCTGATCCCAAAGGCTTTCTGAAGGTCACGGAGCGTGAGCTTCCCAAGCGTCGCCCCGTCCCCGTCCGCATCATGGACTGGAAAGAGGTGTACGAACCGGGCGACCAGGCGGTCCTGCGCCGCCAGGCCAGCCGCTGCATGGACTGCGGCGTGCCGTTCTGCCACTCCGGATGCCCCCTCGGCAACCTGATCCCCGAGTGGAACGATCTGACGTGGCGTGGCGAAGGCCGCGCCGCGATCGACCGCCTGCACGCGACCAACAACTTCCCGGAGTTCACGGGTCGTCTGTGCCCCGCGCCCTGCGAGAGCGCCTGCGTGCTCGGCATCAACCAGCCGCCCGTGACGATCAAGCAGATCGAGGTCTCGATCATCGACGAGGCCTTCGCCAAGGGCTGGGTCGAGCCGCAGCCTCCCGCGCGTCTCACCGGCAAGACGGTGGCCGTCGTCGGGTCCGGCCCGGCGGGCCTCGCCGCCGCGCAGCAGCTGACCCGCGCCGGGCACACCGTCGCCGTCTTCGAGCGCGATGACCGCATCGGCGGACTGCTCCGCTACGGCATCCCCGACTTCAAGATGGAGAAGGGGCAGCTCGAGTCCCGACTGCGTCAGATGCAGGAGGAGGGCACCCGCTTCCGTGCCGGCGTCGAGATCGGCAAGGACATCTCCTGGGCCGACCTCCGCGCCCGGTACGACGCGGTCGTGGTGTCGACCGGCTCGACGGTTCCTCGCGACCTCTCGATCCCCGGCCGCGACCTCGACGGCGTGCACTTCGCCATGGAGTACCTCGTCGAGTCGAACCATGCGGTTGCCGGCGACAAGGTCACCGAGCAGATCACCGCCGAGGGCAAGCATGTGATCGTCATCGGCGGCGGCGACACCGGTGCCGACTGCATGGGCACGGCCCACCGCCAGGGTGCCCTGAGCGTCACGAACCTCGCGATCGGCAAGCAGCCCGGCACCGAGCGGCCGGGGCACCAGCCCTGGCCGATGATGCCGACGGTGTTCGAGGTGCAGTCCGCCCATGAAGAGGGTGGCGAGCGCGTGTTCCTCGCGTCGACGGTCGAGTTCCTCTCGAACGACGTCGGAGAGGTGCGGGCGCTGCGCGTCGCGGAGACCGAGTACATCGACGGCCGTCGTGTGCCCAAGAGCGGCACCGAGCGCGAGATCCCCGCGGATCTGGTCCTGATCGCGATGGGCTTCACCGGCCCGGAGCAGGACGGTTTCACCGACGACGTCCGCCCGCAGATGACCGATCGCGGTGCCTTCCAGCGCGCGGACAACTACGAGTCGACGGTTCCTGGTGTGTTCGTGGCCGGCGATGCCGGTCGTGGTCAGTCGCTGATCGTCTGGGCCATCGCCGAAGGCCGTGCGGCCGCAGCGAACGTCGACCGCTTCCTCATGGGGACGACCGTGCTGCCCGAGCCGGTGCGCCCTCACGAAGTCGCTATCGGCCTTCAGCCCGCGTAGGCTGAGCCGCGGCACCGTCGCCTGAGTTCTAATCCCCCCTCTACCCTGGAGAATCTGTTGAGACGCGCGAAAATCGTCGCCACCCTGGGCCCCGCCACTTCCACGTACGAGACCGTGCGTGCACTCATCGACGCCGGCGTGGACGTCGCCCGTCTGAACCTCAGCCACGGTGACTACTCCGTGCATGAGAACAACTACGCGAACGTCCGTCGCGCAGCCGACGACGCCGGTCGTGCCGTCGCCATCCTCGTCGACCTGCAGGGGCCGAAGATCCGCCTCGGCAAGTTCGAGGCCGGCCCCTACGAGCTGGCCAAGGGCGACATCTTCAAGATCACGACCGAGGACATCATCGGCAACAAGGACATCTGCGGCACGACGTTCAAGGGCCTTCCCCACGACGTCAAGCCGGGGGACTTCCTGCTCATCGATGACGGAAAGGTGCGCGTCGAGGTCGTCGAGACCGACGGCGTGACCGTCACGACGAAGGTCATCGTGGCCGGAGCCGTCTCCAACAACAAGGGCATCAACCTGCCCGGCGTGGCTGTCAACGTGCCCGCGCTGAGCGAGAAGGACGAGGATGACCTCCGCTGGGGTCTGCGCATCGGCGCCGACCTCATCGCCCTCTCGTTCGTGCGCAACGCGGCCGACGTCAGCCGCGTGCACGAGATCATGGCGGAAGAGGGCGTCAAGGTCCCCGTCATCGCCAAGGTCGAGAAGCCGCAGGCCGTCGATGCTCTCGAGGAGATCGTCGACGCGTTCGACGCGATCATGGTGGCCCGTGGCGACCTCGGCGTCGAGCTTCCGCTCGAGGCCGTGCCGATCGTCCAGAAGCGCGCGGTCGAGCTCGCGCGTCGTATGGCGAAGCCGGTCATCGTCGCGACCCAGATGCTCGAGTCGATGATCAACAGCCCCGTGCCCACGCGCGCCGAGACGTCCGACGTCGCGAACGCCGTGCTCGACGGCGCCGACGCCGTGATGCTCTCGGGCGAGACCAGCGTGGGAGACTACCCGGTCGTCGTCGTGGAGACCATGGCCCGCATCATCGAGTCGACCGAGGAGCACGGCCTCGAGCGCATCGCGCCTCTGACGACCAAGCCGCGCACCCAGGGCGGTGCGATCACCCTCGCCGCTCTCGAGGTCGCCGAGTTCGTCGAGGCGAAGTACCTGTGCGTCTTCACCCAGTCGGGTGACTCCGCCCGCCGCCTGTCGCGTCTGCGCTCGCGCATCCCGATGATCGCCTTCACCCCGGAGCCCGGCATCCGCCGCCGCATGGCCCTCACCTGGGGCATCCAGTCGAACCTCGTCGACATGGTGCAGCACACCGACCTGATGTATCTGCAGGTCGATGACTATCTGCTCAGCAACGGTCTCGCGGCCGAAGGCGACAAGGTCGTCGTGATCTCCGGATCCCCTCCCGGAATCGTCGGCTCGACCAACGACATCCGCGTCCACAAGGTGGGCGATGCCGTCAACGGCGCCGCTCCCATCTACAAGGAGGCGACCGTCTGATCGGACGGACAGTGAAGGGGCGGAGCCACGGTTCCGCCCCTTCGGCGTATCCGCGCATCGCCGCCTGGCGGCGTCTGACCTGGTGGATCGCCGACTATGCGTACGCCGTGTACTGGCAGGTGCGTGCGGCCTTCGGGCGTCGCGATCCGGCCGACTTCCGCACGGGCGAACGAGCACCGATCGTCATCATCCCCGGTGTCTACGAGACGTGGCGATTCATGCAGCCGCTCGTGACCGCGCTGCATGATCGGGGCCATCCGGTGCACGTCGTCGAGACGCTGTCGAACAACCGGCGTCCCCTCCTCGAGACCGCGCGGCTCGTCACCGCGGTGATGGTGGGGGAGCAGATGACGGATGCGATCATCGTCGCGCACAGCAAGGGCGGTCTGGCCGGCAAGGCGGTGATGACCGGCGGCGAAGGCCACCGGGTGCGGGCGATGATCGCGATCGCGGCTCCCTTCGGAGGCTCTCGTTACGCGAGACTGTTCCCGGCGCGATCCGTGCGGGCGTTCTCCCCGTCCGATCCGGATCTCCGGGATCTCGCGCGCAGGCTCGAGGTGAACGACCGGATCGTGTCGGTGTACGCGTCGTTCGACCCGCACATCCCCGAGGGAAGCGAGCTCCGTGGTGCGAAGAAGAACGTCAGGCTCGAGACCGGTGGGCATTTCCGCGTTCTCGCCGATCCCCACGTCCTCTCCGAGATCGTGGAACTCACCGAGGCCTGACCTGATATCCCGACACGGGGACGGGCTGCGATTCTGACAACTTCCACATGGAGGTTTCTGCTAATCTGATCGCTGACGACGTGGGTCGTCAGCGATCGCACAACGAAGGAAGGTCACCGTGGCCCTGCCAGAAGCCTCAGTCCAGCTGTACACACTCGCAGCGGAGTTCTCCGCCGACATGGAGGGATCGCTCGAGAAGCTCGCGGCGATCGGCCTGCGCAAGGTCGAGGCATTCGACTTCGTGCGTCGCCCCGACGAGATCCGCGCCGCGCTCGATGCCGCCGGACTCGCCTCACCCACCGGCCACGCGCCGCTGCTGTCGGACGAGCTGTGGACGCCGGACGGCTCCATCCCGACCCCTGCTCCCGAGGTCGTCTTCGAGGCCGCTGCGAAGGTCGGTCTGACGACCGTCATCGACCCGTTCGTCGCACCGGAGCGCTGGTTCACGCTCGAGGGCGTGACGGACATCGCCGACCGGCTGAACGCGCTCGTCGAGACGGCGGCCGGGTTCGGGCTCTCGGTCGGATACCACAACCACGCACAGGAGTTCGTCGAGAGCTTCGACGGCGAGACCGCCTTCGAGCGCTTCGTGGCCCTCACCGATGCCCGGGTCGCCATCGAACTCGACCTGTACTGGGCGCTCGTCGGCGGGCAGGACGTGCCTGCGCTCGTCTCGCGCCTCGGCGACCGGCTCGTCGCGGCGCACGTCAAGGACGGCGTCGCTCCCGCGAGCAACCCCTTCGCGCCCGGCGCACCCGAGTTCGGCTCCGGCGCGCTCGACCAGCGTCACGCCGGCACGGGCGACGTGCCTCTCGCCGACGCGCTGCGCGCCGCGACCGACCTGAAGTACGCGATCATCGAGTACGACAACGCCCCTGGTGACGTCTTCGCCGACATCGCGGCCAGTTACTCGTTCCTCGTCGAGGGTGGGTTCGCACGATGAGCGCGGTCGGCATCGGAATCATCGGCGTCGGAGTCATCAGCGACACCTACCTCGAGAACCTGTCGTCGTTCCCCGACGTCGAGGTTCTCATCGTCGGCGATCTGCTGGTGGACCGGGCTCAGGCACAGGCCGAGAAGTACGGTGTGCCCGCGTTCGGCTCTGCGGCAGATGTGCTCGCCCACCCGGGCGTCGACCTCGTCGTGAACCTCACCATCCCGGCCGTGCACATCGAGGTCTCCCGCGCCGCGATCGCCGCCGGCAAGCACGTGTGGACCGAGAAGCCGCTGGGCCTCGATCGCGTCGGCGCCGCGGAGCTCCTGCGTGAGGCGGCAGATGCCGGCCTCCGGGTCGGCTCGGCCCCCGACACGCTGCTCGGCCCCGGCTTCCAGGCCGCACGCCGGGCGATCGACGACGGCGTGATCGGTCGACCGCTGTTCGCGCAGACCGTGTTCCAGACCCAGGGTCCCGACCTCTGGCACCCGAGCCCCGCCTTCCTGTTCGCCGAGGGTGCAGGTCCGCTGCTCGACATGGGGCCGTACTACTTCTCGGCGCTCGTGAGCCTGCTCGGCCCCGTCGACCGGGTGTCCGCTGTCGGTTCGAAGGCTCGGGAAGAGCGTCAGATCCACGCCGGGCCGAACGCCGGAACCACGTTCCCGGTGGAGGTGCCGTCGACGATCCAGATCGTCACGGCGTTCGAGGCCGGAGCGCAGGCGCAGAGCCTGCTGAGCTTCGACTCCGCGCTCGAGCGCCACGGCATCGTCGAGATCCACGGCACCGAGGGAACGATCGTGATCCCCGACCCGAACACGTTCGCGGGCCGCATCGCCTACGTGAAGCCGCTCGGCGTGATCCGCGACGGCATGTCCTTCACGCAGGAGTGGATCGAGATCGAGCACGAAGACACCGAGGTCGGCCGCGGTCTCGGTGCGCTCGACATGGTTCGTGCGATCGCCGAGGGGCGTCCGCATGTCGCCTCTGGCGAGCTCGGCTTCCACGTGCTCGACGTCCTGCTCTCCGCACAGGAGGCCGCGGCGACGGGTACCACCGTCGTGGTCGAGAGCACGGTCGCACCCGTGCCGCTGCTCCCCGCGGGCTTCGACCCGTTCGCAGCGACGCTCTGACGCGACCGCACTGCGCACCCAGGCCCTCGGGCCGCCGGACCTGACCGGCGGCCCGAGGGCCTTCACGTGTGATCAGGGGGCGTGGACGTGCGCCTGCCGCCGAGCCAGGGGCTCAGTCGCGAGCGAGCAGGCGGTCCAGCATCTCGAGAGCCGCTTCGTGGTCGACCGCGGGATCGAGCAGCCACTGCGTCTGCAGACCGTCGGACGCCGCGATCACGAGCGCCGCGACGAGGCTCGGGTCGAGATCGTCACGCAGTTGCCCGGACTCCTGCATGGCCCGCACGCGCCCCGCCATCTCCGTCCGAAGCCGGGAGAAGCGCTGCGTGGCGAACTCATGGGCCACCGGGTGGTTCTCCTCGAGGGCGGTGGTCACCAGCATCGAGTACAGCTGCACCAATCCGGGGATCGTGCGGTTCTCCTCGGCGGAGACCTTCATCATCATCGCGGGGCTCAGATCGCTCTGCTTCGGATGCTCGTCATCCGTACGCCGCTCCGACTCCCGATACACGGCGACGAGCAGCTCCTCCAGAGAGCCGAAGTAGTGCGTGAGGGCCGCGTGGGTCACGCCCACCTCCTCCGCGATCGCACGGAGCGTGGTCTTCTTCGAGCCACGTCGGGCGAAGACCTCGATCGCCTTGTCGAGGATCTCCTGACGCCGGGCGATGCCCTTCGCGTATCGGCCCCGGGCGCGGGGGGCACCGGGGGAGGGATCGGTCATCTCCCGATGATATCGAGGGTGACGGGGCATCACGGCTGCGGCGGCTCTCCGGGGCGACGCTCACGGCGCGCATCGCGACGGAGATCGCATCGTGGCCGAGCGGCGGATCGGTCGGACGAAAGACTGAGAGTGCCGGCGGTGGGACTCGAACCCACACGCCCTTTCGGACAAAGCATTTTGAGTGCTCCGCGTCTGCCATTCCGCCACGCCGGCTCGTGTGTCGCGTGTTCGACCTTATCGCAGGACACACCGCTCAGCGGCCACGCCCACCGCCTTCAGGAACGGCGACCACGCTCTCCAGTAGGATGGAGTCGTGACCGAGCAAGAACAGGCAGCTGAGCAGCCCACGGCATCCGCACCCCGACGCGTCGTCGTCGCCGAGGACGAGTCGCTGATCCGTCTCGACATCGTCGAGATCCTCCGCGACAACGGCTTCGATGTGGTCGGCGAGGCAGGTGACGGCGAGACCGCAGTCGCGCTCGCGACCGAGCTTCGCCCCGACCTGGTCATCATGGACGTGAAGATGCCCCAGCTCGACGGCATCAGCGCAGCCGAGAAGCTGCACAAGGGCAACATCGCCCCCGTCGTGCTCCTCACCGCCTTCAGCCAGAAGGAACTCGTGGAGCGGGCGAGCGAGGCCGGTGCGCTGGCGTACGTCGTCAAGCCGTTCACGCCGAACGACCTTCTCCCGGCGATCGAGATCGCGCTGGCGCGCCACGAGCAGATCATCACGCTCGAGGCCGAGGTCGCCGACATGGTCGAGCGCTTCGAGACCCGCAAGCTCGTCGACCGTGCCAAGGGCCTGCTGAACGAGAAGATGGGCCTGTCGGAGCCCGAGGCGTTCCGCTGGATCCAGAAGGCCTCGATGGATCGCCGTCTCACGATGCAGGACGTCGCGAAGGCGATCATCGAGCAGCTCGCTCCGAAGAAGTAGGGGAGTGCGTCCGCTCGACGCGGAGCACGTCCTTCGCGAGATCCGCGCCGGAGACGGTGAAGAACTCGCACGCGCCTATGCCTCGAACCGGGATCACCTGGCTCCGTGGGAGCCGCTCCGAGACGATTCGTTCTACACCGCGGAGTGGCAGGAGACGCATGTGCGTCAGTGCGTCGTGGATGCCGCGGACGGACGAGGCGCACGCTTCGTCATCGAGTCCCACGATGGTCGGATCGTGGGTCGCGTCAATCTCAACAACATCGTGCGCGGAGCGTTCCGCAGCGCCGATCTCGGCTACTGGGTCGACTCCGGCCACGCCCGTCGCGGCCTGGCGTCGCGGGGCGTCCGAGCGATCTCCGAGTACGCCCGTGACGATCTGCTTCTGCACCGCATCCAGGCTGCGACGCTGCTGCACAACCTCGCCTCGCAGCGGGTGCTCACCGCGAACGGCTTCGAGCGCATCGGACTGGCACCGAAGTACCTCCACATCGCGGGGGAGTGGCAGGACCACGTGCTCTTCCAACTGCTGCTGGAAGAGCCGCTCAGCCCGCGGCGGGAGCGTCCTTGATCACGTTCGTGATGCGGATCGTCGAGCAGCGGCGCCCCTGATCGTCGCTCACGACGATCTCGTGCACCGTGACCGTGCGCCCCAGGTGGACCGGCGTGCACACGCCGGTCACGATTCCCGACGTGGCGGATCGCGTGTGGGTCGCGTTGATGTCGAGGCCGACCGCGAGCCGACCCGGGCCCGCATGCAGATTCGCCGACATCGATCCGAGCGATTCACCGAGCACGACGTAGGCCCCGCCGTGCATGAGACCCACCGGCTGGGTGTTGCCCTCCACCGGCATGGTCGCGACGCTGCGTTCCACGGTGAACTCGAGGATCTCGATGCCCATCTTGTCGGCGAGCGCGCCCATGCCGCGGGCGGCAGCCCAGTCGAGTCCTGCAGTGGTCGCGGTCTCGGTCATGGTTCCTCCTCGGCGAGTGTCTGCCGTCATCGTTAGGCTGACAGGGTGACGGACTCCGCAAAGCCTACCCTCATGGTCGTCGACGGCCATTCGCTCGCCTATCGTGCCTTCTTCGCCCTCCCGGTCGAGAACTTCACGACCAAGGACAACCAGCACACGAACGCCATCTACGGCTTCCTGTCGATGCTGGTCAACCTCATCAAGGCCGAGCAGCCGACCCACCTGGCCATCGCGTTCGACACGTCCCGCCACTCGTTCCGCACCGACGAGTACCCGGAGTACAAGGCGACGCGGTCGGAGACGCCGCAGGAGTTCCGTGGTCAGATCCCGCTCCTCCAGGACTGCCTCGCGGCGATGTCCATCCCCGTCCTCACGAAGGAGGGCGTCGAGGCGGACGACATCCTCGCCACGCTCTCCTCTCAGGGCGCGGAGAAGGGGTACGACGTGCTCGTCGTCTCCGGCGACCGTGACACGATCCAGCTCGTCACCGATCAGGTCACCCTGCTCTACCCGTCGGTGCAGGGCGTCTCGCAGCTGAAGCGCTACGACCCGACGACCGTGCAGGAGCGATACGGCGTGCGCCCCGAGCAGTACCCGGACATCGCCGCACTGGTGGGGGAGACGAGCGACAACCTGCCCGGCGTGCCGAAGGTGGGCGAGAAGACCGCGGTGAAGTGGCTCACCCAGTTCGGCTCGCTCGACGAGCTGCTCGACCGATCCGGCGAGATCAAGGGCGTGGTCGGCGGCAACCTGCGCGATCACATCGAGGATGTGCGCCGCAACCGCAGGCTCAACCGGCTGCTCACCGACGTCGAACTCCCCGTCGCTCCCGACGACCTCGCGGTCACGCCGATCGATGCGCAGGCCGTGCGCGACATCTTCGCGCGCCTCGAGTTCCGCACGCTCCTTCCTCGCGTGTTCGAGGCGGTCGGCGCCGGCGAGGTGGCCGACGATCCGGCATCCATCGTCGTGCTTCCCGCACCGGTCGAGATCAGCGGGTCCGAGTTCGCGACCTGGGCCGGCGCGCAGACGGGAGAGGTGTCTCTGAAGATCGTCACTCAGGGCGGCGTTCCCACGCGACTCGGCGCCGCGACCGACGCCGAACTGCGGGATCTCGACTGGAGCGACGACGTCGCAGCCCCGGTGCGCGAGTGGCTCGAATCCGCGGCACCCAAGGTCTTGCACGACGCCAAGCCTCAGGTGAAGGCGCTGCTTCGCCAGGGGGTCCGCCTCGGCGGCCTCGCCTACGACACGAGCCTGGCCGGCTGGCTGCTGCGCCCGAGCTTCCCCGACAAGACGCTCAGCGATCTGGTCGAACGGTACCTCGGCGAGAAGCTGCCCGAGGCTGATCCCTCCCAGCTGGTGCCGGAGACCGAGGGGGCCACGCCGTCTCAGGAAGCCTGGTTCGCTCTGCGGGTGGCTGCCGCCCTCCGCGAGGACATCCCGGAATCAGTCGCCGCGGTGCTCACCGACATCGAGCTTCCGACCCTGACCACGCTCGCCGACATGGAGATCGCCGGTGTGGCAGTCTCGCATGAGGTGCTCTCGACCTTCTCCGGCGAGCTCGCCACGCGCGCCGAGACGATCGCACAGGAGGCTTTCGGCATCGTCGGCAGAGAGTTCAACCTCGGCTCTCCCAAGCAGCTGCAGGAAGTGCTGTTCGACGACCTGCAGCTGCCCAAGACGCGCAAGACGAAGACGGGGTACTCGACGGATGCCGCGGTGCTCGCCGATCTGCAGGAGAGTCACCCGCATCCGTTCCTCGGGCTTCTCCTGCAGCACCGTGAGGCGACCAAGCTCCGCCAGATCATCGAATCGCTCGACACGGCGATCGGCGCCGACGATCGTGTGCACACGACCTACGTTCAGACCGGAAGCCAGACGGGTCGCCTGTCGAGCACCGATCCCAACCTGCAGAACATCCCGGTGCGCACCGAGGAGTCCCGGCGCATCCGCAGCGCGTTCCAGGTCGGGGAGGGGTACGACGCCCTGCTCACCGCCGACTACTCGCAGATCGAGATGCGCATCATGGCGCACCTCTCCGGCGACGAAGGATTGATCGAGGCGTTCAACAGCGGCGAGGATCTGCACCGTTTCGTCGGTGCGCGAGTGTTCGGCGTCGATCCGAGCGACGTCACGGCTGCCATGCGCACCAAGGTCAAGGCGATGTCGTACGGACTCGTCTACGGCCTCTCGGCGTTCGGCCTGTCGAAGCAGCTTCGCATCGAGCAGTCCGAGGCGAAGCAGTTGATGGTCGAGTACTTCGCCCGATTCGGCGCGGTGCGCGATTACCTCCGCGCCTCGGTGATGCAGGCGAAGGAGGTCGGCTACACCGAGACGATCTTCGGTCGTCGTCGACCGTTCCCCGACCTCGCGAGCCCCAACCGGGTGCTGCGCGAGAACGCCGAGCGCGCGGCGCTCAACGCCCCCATCCAGGGGAGCGCCGCCGACATCATGAAGATCGCGCTGCTGCACATCCACAACGACCTCCGCACGGAGGGCCTGAGCTCTCGCGTGCTCCTGCAGATCCACGACGAGCTCGTCGTCGAGGTCGCCCCGGGCGAGTGGGATGCGACCGAGCGGATCGTGCGCGCGCGCATGGGCGATGCCGCCGATCTCACTGTTCCGTTGGACGTGCAGGTCGGTCGCGGACGCGATTGGAACGAAGCGGCCCACTGAGTCGCCGCGGCTCGGCTGATGCACCCGATATGTTGCGCCAGCCGAGCCGGACTACTCTGGAAGGATGACTGCAGCCCCCCGCACTCCGTCTGCCATCGACAAGGTCGCCGAAGACTGGGTCGACACCATCGCCGTACTCGCCCCGACTCTCGGCACCTACATCGGCCGGGATGAGGTCAACGACCGGTTCGGTGATCTGAGTCCGGAAGGGCATCAGGAGATCGCGAACGCGACGCGTGCGACCCTGGCCAAGCTCAGCGCGCTCGAGCCGGTCGACGCGATCGACGCCATCACGAAGACCGACCTCACAGCCGAGTTGACTCTCGATCTCGAGCTGCACGATGCCGACTGGCACCTCCGCGACCTGAACGTGATCGCCTCGGCCGCGCAGGACGTGCGTTCGGCGTTCGATCTCATGCCGACCGCGACCGCCGACGACTGGTCGGTGATCGCCACCCGACTGGCTGCCGTCCCCGATGCCCTGCGTGGCTACACCGAGACGCTGCGCGCCGGAATCGCGTCCGGCGTCACCCCCGCTCGCCGTCAGGTCGTCGAGGTCGCCACTCAGATCGACCGGTACACCGCAGACGACGGATTCTTCGCCGCATTCGTCGCCGATGCAGCGCCGGAGGACGGGAACCTGCCGGCATCCCTGGCGCGCACGCTCGCCGACAACTCCGCCGCTGCGCGCGTCGCGTACGACGAGCTGCGTCGATTCCTCGCCGAGGAGCTCGCGCCGGCCGCGACCGAGGTCGACGCGGTCGGACGAGAGCTGTACGCGCTCAACTCGCGTCGCTTCCTCGGCGCGACGATCGACCTCGACGAGACCTACGAATGGGGGCGCGAAGAACTCGCCCGGATGGTCGCCGAGCAGACGGCGATCGCGAATGAGATCCTCCCCGGTTCATCCGTCGAAGAGGCCGTCGCTCACCTGGAGGCGGACCCCGCCCGCAAGCTCGTCGGCACCGACGCGCTCCAGCGGTGGATGCAGGAGACCAGCGACCGCGCCGTATCCGAGCTCGGCGCCACGCATTTCGACATCCCCGACGCGATCCGCACTCTCGAGTGCATGATCGCGCCGACGCAGGAGGGCGGGATCTACTACACGGGCCCCACCGATGACTTCTCGCGTCCCGGCCGCATGTGGTGGTCGGTGCCCGAGGGCGTGACCGAGTTCGACACCTGGCGCGAACTCACCACCGTGTACCACGAGGGAGTTCCGGGACATCACCTGCAGATCGCGCAGGCCGTGTACAACCGCGCCGAACTCAACTCCTGGCGTCGTCTGCTCGCGGGCACCTCGGGGCACGCCGAGGGGTGGGCCCTGTATGCAGAGAGGCTGATGCAGCAGCTGGGCTACCTCGACGACCCCGCCGATCGACTCGGCATGCTCGACGGACAGCGTATGCGTGCGGCACGCGTGGTGCTCGACATCGGCGTGCACCTGGGCAAGCCACGCCTCGACGGCACCGGTGTCTGGGACGCGGATTACGCGCTGGACTTCATGCGGCAGAACGTCAACATGTCGGATCAGTTCGTGCAGTTCGAGGTCAACCGCTACCTCGGATGGCCAGGACAGGCGCCGTCGTACAAGGTCGGTCAGCGCATCTGGGAGCAGACGCGCGACGCGTATCAGGCCGAGCGCGGGAGCGATTTCGACGTCAAGGAGTTCCACAAGCGCGCCCTCGACATGGGCGGTGTGGGGCTCGACACGCTTCGCACGGCGCTTCTGTCCCGCCGAGGGGAATGATCGCCGCCGAACCGGTGTTCATTCACCTGAATAGAAAGGGCTGACATGAGCATCGAGTTCGGGCTGGACACCTTCGGCGACATCACACGAGGCGACGACGGCGAGCTTCTGACGGGCGCGCAGACGATCCGCAACATCGTCGAGCAGGCCGAGATGGCCGACCGCGTGGGGATCGACTTCTTCGGCGTGGGGGAGCACCATCGTCCCGAGTTCGCCGTCTCCGCCCCCGAGATGGTGCTCGCCACCATCGCCGGCCGGACGAACAACATCCGTCTCGGCACAGCGGTGACCGTGCTCTCATCGGATGACCCGGTGCGCGTGTACGAGCGCTTCGCGACTCTCGACGCCCTGTCGAACGGTCGTGCCGAGGTCGTGCTCGGACGAGGGTCTTTCATCGAGTCGTTCCCGTTGTTCGGCTACGACCTGCACGACTACGACGCTCTGTTCGAGCAGAAGCTCGAACTCTTCGTCCAGCTGCTCACCGAGCAGCCGGTCACCTGGTCGGGATCGATGCGCGCGTCGCTCGAGAACGCCGACGTCTTCCCGAAGACGGCGAACGGTCTGCGGACCTGGGTCGGCGTCGGCGGCAGCCCCGAGTCCGTCGTGCGGGTCGCGCGGCACGGACTGGGGCTCATGCTCGCGATCATCGGCGGTCCTGCCGGGCGCTTCGCCCCGTTCGTCGACCTGTATCACCGCTCGGTGGCGTCGTTCGGCACGACATCTCACCCGATCGCCGTGCATTCTCCCGGTCACATCGCCGACACCGACGACGAGGCATGGGACGCCGCCTACTCGGGGTTCGAGGCCATGAACAACACGATCGGCGCCGAGCGCGGATGGCCCCCGTACAGCCGTGCGCGATTCCAGAACGACATCGGCCCCGCCGGAGCGACTTATGCGGGCTCGCCGGAGCGTGTCGCCGCGAAGATCGCCGACACCGTGCGCACGCTCGGGCTCGGCCGGTTCGACCTGAAGTACGCCACCGGAACGCTCTCGCACGAGTCGATGATGCGCAGCATCGAGCTCTACGGCACCGAGGTCATCCCTCGGGTGCGCAGGCTCCTCGCCGATCGCGACTGAGACCCAGACGCACGGCCGGTGACGGGCGCACCTCTACGATGAGGGAATGGCCAACACCTCGTTGCCGAGCCGTGCCTCGCTCGCCGGACGACTCGACGATCTGCCGTTCACCCGCCGCCACCTGCGTCTGCTCACGGGGTCCGGGGTCGGCTGGGCGCTCGACGCGATGGATGTCGGACTCATCTCCTTCATCCTCGCCGCGCTGACCCAACAGTGGGGGCTGACGAAGACGGATGCCGGGTGGATCGCGTCCGTCGGATTCATCGGCATGGCGATAGGGGCGACTCTCGGCGGTCTTCTCGCCGACCGACTGGGGCGTCGACAGGTGTTCGCCCTGACGCTCCTCGTCTACGGGATCGCGACGGGTGCGAGTGCTCTCGTCGGGGGTCTCGCCGCACTGCTCGTCCTGCGCTTCCTCGTGGGGCTGGGGCTCGGTGCCGAGCTCCCGGTCGCATCCACGTATGTCAGCGAGTTCGCGCCGGCGCGGATCCGCGGCCGGCTGATCGTGATCCTCGAAGCGTTCTGGGCGCTCGGATGGACTGCGGCCGCCCTGATCGGCTACTTCGTGATCCCGGCATCGGAGAACGGTTGGCGCTGGGCGTTCGCACTCGGAGCCATCCCCGCCGTCTACGCCCTGATCGTGCGCTGGGGCCTGCCCGAGTCGCCGCGCTGGCTCGCCTCTCGCGGACGGATCGCCGAGGCCGACCGCATCGTGTCGATGTTCGAGGCGGACGCGGGTGTCGAACCGGGGCCGGCCATCCGCCGCGAGCCCGCGTCGCGCTCGATCGCCGTGACCACGCGGGCGCGCCTCACCACCCTCTGGAACGCTGAGTTCCGGGTCCGGACGCTGTGCCTGTGGGTCGTGTGGCTGTGCGTGAACTTCGCCTACTACGGAGCGTTCATCTGGATACCGAGCATCCTGGTCGATGCCGGGTTCGATCTCGTGCGCTCGTTCGGGTTCACGCTCATCATCACGCTCGCACAGCTGCCGGGTTATGCGGTCGCCGCGTGGCTGATCGAGGTGTGGGGGCGCCGCACCACCCTGTCGGTGTTCCTGATCGGGTCCGCCGTCTCGGCCGTGTTCTTCGGCACGTCGACGACCGAGGTCGCGATCATCGCTTCGGGAATGGCTCTGTCGTTCTTCAACCTCGGCGCCTGGGGAGCGCTCTACGCGGTCACGCCGGAGATCTACCCGACGTCGCTCCGCGGAACCGGGGCAGGATGGGCAGCGGGCGTCGGGCGCATCGCCTCGATCGTCGCGCCGCTCGCCGTTCCCGTGATGCTGGTCGCCGGCGGCGCCCCACTGCTCTTCGCGGTCTTCGGCGCCTGCTTCGTGGTCGCGGCCGCAGCCGCGTGGGGACTCGTCGACCGGCGCGGCGAAGCGCTCGACGATCGATGAGCGCCCCGACGTCTGCACCCGGCAATAGGCTGGATCCGTGACAGAGGTTCGGTATGTGGCAATCGGCGATTCCTTCACGGAAGGGGTCGGCGACGTCCTCCCCGACGGTCGCGAACGCGGCTGGGCCGACCTCGCGGCGCAGGGGTGGGCCGACGCGTCGGGGCACCCCGTCAAGTACGCGAATCTCGCGATCCGCGGAAAGCTCGCCTGGCCCATCGTCGAGCAGCAGCTCGAGCCGGCGCTCGCACTGCGCCCGACACACCTCTCGTTCAACGGCGGCGGCAACGACATGCTCCGTCCCCGCACCGATCTCGAGCACATCGCCGATGCCTTCAGCAGGGTTCTGCGTCGGTGCGATGAGGAGGGTGTGACCCTGATCCTCCTCTCCGGCGCGAACCCGAGCGGCCAGCTGCCCATGGGCGGCCTCGTGAAGAAGCGCGGCGACCTGCTCTCGGACGCCGTGCTCAGGCGGGTGCAGGATCGAACCGATGTGGTGCGCGCCCTGAACTGGCCGGATCGCGAGCTGTCGCAGCCGCAGTACTGGTCCGAAGATCGACTCCACATGAACTCGGCGGGGCATCATCGAGTCGCCGCACGCGTCCTGCACGGGCTCGGATTCGAGCCCGATCCCACCTGGTGGTCACCGTCGTCGCTAGCGGCGGCCGGTCCGGGAGGGCTCGCCTACTATCGCGAGTTCGTCGGCCCGTGGGTGAGACGACGGGTCACCCGCACGTCGTCCGGCGATGGGCGTGCGGCGAAGTATCCTGCCTGGGTCGAGCTGGCACCGCGCACGTGAGCGACATCGAGATGCGGCGGATCATCGGCGGACAGGTCACGCTGCACGATGCTCGGCGAAAGATCCAGCGCACCGTCGAGCTCGAGGACTTCGAGATCGGGGTCTTCCCCGTGACGGAGGAGCAGCTCGCGGAGATCCTTCCGATCCCGTCACGTCATCCGCGCCGACCGGCGGCCGATCTGAGCTGGCTTCGCGCCGTGCACTTCTGCAACGCCGCCTCGGAGTGGGAGGGTCTCGATCCCGTGTACCGATTCGACGGTGAGGACGTCTCCTGGGACACGACAGGAGACGGCTACCGTCTTCCCACCGAGGCCGAGTGGGAGTACGCCTGCCGCGCCGGTTCGGTCGGTCCCCACTACGCCCCGCTCGCGGATGCCGCGTGGACGAGCGGCGACGGCGTGACGTCGCCCCAGGATGTGGGCGGCAAGCTGCCGAACCTCCACGGTCTCTTCGACACGCTCGGCAACGTGTGGGAGTGGTGCTGGGATCTGCTGGACCCCGCCCGCTACGGCGAGTATCGGGTGTTCCGCGGGGGCGGATACGCCGACGATTCCTGGAGCGTCCGCGCCTCGGTCCGCCGGGGAGGGGCGCCGCGTATGCATCACGAGGATCTGGGCGTCCGCGTCGCCCGCGGCGCGTTCGACACGCCGGGGGAGGCCCAGGGGTGGTCGGATCGTGCGGACCGTGAGAATGCCGTTGTCGACGGTCCGGTGCCCTTCGGCTGGACGCCGCTGCGCGGCCCGGGGCGCCGGTGATCGACGGGGCGCCCGAGCGCGTTTTGCTCGCCACGGCATCGGAGTGAAAAGCTGAGGACATGGCGTCCTCTTTCTCTCTCATCGTCTCCCAGGGCCGCGTGGCCGACCGCACCGACGGAGCCCTGGTGGGCGCCCGTCGCGTGGGGTCCGCGCTCTCCGAACTCCTCGACCTGGAGCAGAC
Organism: Microbacterium sp. C5A9; assembly: GCF_022627955.1. Classification (GTDB taxonomy): domain Bacteria; phylum Actinomycetota; class Actinomycetes; order Actinomycetales; family Microbacteriaceae; genus Microbacterium. The sequence continues at coordinate 490,099 of NZ_JABXGD010000002.1, read as the reverse complement.
GATCATCGGCACGCCGACTCCTGCCGCCGACGACGACTGGTCGGTCGCCCTGCCGCAGGCCGAGGCGACCCTGACCGGCCTCCGCCACGCGGTGACCGCGGCCATCGATGCCGGGGCTGTCCCGCTGCTCGCGACCAACACGTGCGCAGCAAGCCTCGGCACCCTGCCGACGGTCGCCGAACGTCACCCCGACGCTGTCGTGCTCTGGATCGACGCGCACGGCGACTTCAACACCCCCGACACGACGGATTCGGGGTATCTCGGCGGAATGGTCGTCGCGGCGGCGTGCGGCCTCTGGGACAGCGGGCACGGCGCCGGTCTCGACCCTCGGCAGGTGATCATCGTCGGCGGCCGTGACATCGATCCCGCCGAGGGGGAGCTGCTCGAGAGCGCCGGCGTGACGGTGCTCTCCCCGTCCGCGAGCACGCCCGAGCGGGTGGCCGAGCTGGTGGCCGGTCGCCCGGTGTGGATCCATGTGGACTGGGACGTGCTCGAGCCCGGCTTCATCCCTGCGGCCTATCGCGTCGCCGACGGCCTGCTCCCGCACCAGATCGCGGCCATCTTCGCGGCGCTTCCGACCGGCTCCGTCCGGGGAGTGGAGCTGGCCGAGTTCGAGGCGGGTGACGCGGAGGTTCCCGAGCGCGTGAGCATCGAGCTCATCCTCGAGACGTTCCAGCACCTCATCCGGTGAGTCGCCGGCTGCGTCAGGCTCGCTGCATCTGTCGGATCATGTAGCGGTTCGGACCGGGGGACTCGGCGAAACCGTATCGCGCATAGAGGCCGTCGGCCGTGCTGGTCGCCAGCACGATGCGTTTCACCATCGACGAGTTCTGCAGGTCGTCGATGACACCCTCGACGAGCATCTTGCCGAGGCCGTGTCCGCGTGAGGCCTCGTCGACGAACACGTCGCACAGCCACGCGAAGGTCACGCCGTCGGTGACCACGCGGGCATAGGCGACCTGCCTGTCGTCGGCATCGAGGATGCAGTAGTTGCGAGACGCATCCATCGCCGCATCCTGCGTCTCGCGCGTGCGGCCCTGCGCCCAGTAGGACTGGTCGCTGAGCCAGTGGTGCACGAGCTCGCGATCGATCAGGGCGACGTCGCGGGAGAACCTGAAGGTCGTGGGCATGCACGACATCTTAGGAGGGTCAGCGACGCTTCTCGGGGTCCAGCCCCATCCTGATGCGGGTGCGCTTGCGTTCGATCAGGATGAACACGACGCCGAGGATCCAGAGGGGGATCGGCATGAGGAACGCGATGCGGAACGCCTCGAACGAGTACGTCTCCGGGGTACCGGCGCCCTGGATGTCGAGCGCGAGTCCGATCAGCCAGATCGCGATGAGGGCGGCGATGAAGCCACCCGCGTTGGTGACGCCGGTCGCCGTGCTGAGACGGTGCGAGGGGTTGTGCGTGCGAGCGTGGTCGAAGGCGATCATGCTCGCCGGTCCGCCTGTGGCCAGGGCCACCGCGAGTACGTAGAGCAACCAGAGCGGAGCCGGCTCCGGCATCGCGATCACCGCCACCCAGGCGACGAACTGCACGCCGACCGCGGGGAGCACGAGCGCGAGCGAGCGCTGGTTCGGGAGCCGGCGCGAGAGGTCGCCGATGATCGGGCCGAGCACCATGCCTGCGATCACGTAGACCGAGATGATCCCCGCGGCGTGGGCGGTGTCGAGGCCCTGCGCGGCGGTCAGGAAGGGCATTCCCCACAGCAGGATGAATGCGGTGCCGGCGAACGGCGTGGTGAAGTGCGACCAGAACGCGAGCCGAGTGCCGGGATGCGCCAGCGCCGCTCGTATGCCGACGCCGGTGTCGATCGATGACGTGACGACGCGGATCACCCCGGTGTCGGTGTCGACCGTCACATCCGCTCCGCGTTCGACGGGATGGTTGCGGATCAGCAGCGCGACGAGGATCGTGAAGAGCACACCGAGCCCGGCGATGCTTCCGAAGGTGATCGTCCACGTCGTCGCATGGAGCAGAGCGGCCAGGGGCACCAGCGCGATCAGCTGCCCCGCCTGACCGATGATCCCGGTGAACTGCACCATGATCGGTCCGCGTTGCGCGGGGAACCACGTGGCGACGAGGCGGAGCACGGCGGGGAAGATCGCCGCATCGCCCGCGCCGAGCAGCACGCGAGCGAACACCGCGATTCCGATGCTGGGGGACAGCGCCATCGTGAGCTGTCCCGCGGCCATCAGGAGCATGCCGATCGTCATGATCGGGCGAGACCCGAAGCGGTCGAGGAGGATGCCGATCGGGATCTGCATCCCGCCGTACACAGCGAGCTGCACCACGGCGAACAGAGCCAGCGTCGATGCGTCCGCCTGGAATCGGTCGGCCGCCTCGACGCCCACGGCGCCGAGAGAGGTGCGGTTCGTGATCGCGAGCACATAGGCCGCCACGCCGACGGACCAGATGAGCCAGGCCCGCCATCCCGGGGTGGTCACGGGGGAGCGGGGTACCTGTTGCACCCTTCAACGCTACTCCTGATGCACGGATGCTCCGTCCGAGTGGAGAGCCTCGAGGAGGGGTTCCGGATGTCCGACGCCCTCGGTAGCGTGGCCGCATGACACCTGCGCCCGTCCATCACTCGATCAACTACGTCGAGCTCGTCGTGACCGACATCGATACCGCGAAGCGTTTCTATCAGGACGCGTTCGGATGGACTTTCGTCGATTACGGCCCGACGTACGCAGGCATCGCCGATCCGTCCGGCGACGGTTCCGAGGTCGGCGGCCTACTGCTGTCCGACTCCGGTCGTGCGGCCGGAGGCCCGCTCGTCCTGCTGTATTCCGACGATCTCGACGCCACGGCGCGAGCCATCACCGACGCGGGCGGAGCCGTGACGCAGGGCCCCTATGAGTTCCCGGGAGGCCGCCGTCTGCACTTCACCGATCCGACGGGCAACGAGCTCGGCGTCTGGGCCGCCCGCTGACGGCAGAATGGATACGTGACCCGGCATCCTGATCTCACCGCCCCTCCGCACGGCACCGGGCCTCGCGTGGCCGTCGTCCGCGAGGCCGTGTGGAGCGTCGACACGCGCGCCGTGAGTGATCTCATCCACGCGTACCTCGTGCAGACGGAGGGAGAGAAGCGTGAGCGTCAGCACGCGGACCCGGGGGCTTCGGAGTCACTGCCCGAGCGATACCGGCACGAGGTGCACGACCCACAGGACGCGTACACCGACAGCACGGTTCTCGTCGCCGAAGTCGATCGCCGGGCCGCGGGGGTCGTCGCCGTCCGGGTTCTCGAGGGACAGGTCGAGATCAAGCGGCTGTGGGCCGACCCCGACCTGCGTGGCCTCGGTGTGGGGTCGGCTCTCCTCGACGCCGCGCTGGCCCTGGCTCCCGGGCTCCCTGTTCGACTCTCGGTCTGGGAATGGCGCGCATCGGCGATCCGGCTGTACGAGTCCCGCGGTTTCCGCTCAGCACCATCCTGGGAAGACAGGCCGGGACTCGTCTGCATGGTCCGCGATGACGGGACGCGCTGAAGGAGTGCCCACGGCCGCCGCATCCGCCCCAGACCAGCGTCGTGGGCCGACCTATCGTGCGCTCGTCGTCGATCACGGTGATCTCTCCGGTGCGCATCTGGACGCGCTCCGAGTGCTCTTCGACGGCGAGTATCGCGCGACCCATGGCGACTGGGATCCGGACCGGCCGTACGGATACTCTCCCGCAGACGTGCATACGATGCTCTTTCACGGTTCGATGCTGGTCGGCCACGTCGGCTTCCAACGTCGCCGGGTGGCCGTCGGGACGACCGAGGTCTGCGTCGCAGGCACCGGGGGAGTGCTGGTCCACCCCGCACGGCGCGGCGAGGGGGCGGGGCGACGTGTCATGTCTCGCGCCCAAGAGACGATGCGCCTCGACGACCGGATCGAATTCGGCTATCTCGGATGCCGACCTGACGTCGTGTCGTTCTACGAGAGCACAGGGTGGTCGCGTGTGCACGCAACCGAGCGACACGTCTCGATGGTGACTCCTGGTGGGACCACCGCATCGTCCGATGGTCCGATCCTGATCTTCGATGCCTCGGGTTCGCGGTGGCCGCAGGGAGAGATCGATCTGCGAGGCACACCGTGGTGAGAGACGACCCTCTGCGGCCCCGAACGAGCGGTGCCACCGGGCGCCGTCTCGAATCGATGGTCCACACATACGTCAGTCCGGCGTGGTTGCCGAGCGGGGGCATCGCCGAGGTCGTCAGAGGTGGCCAGCCACAGCCGCCGATGGCCATGGTGCGCCTCCTGGTGCGCAGAGAGGGCAGCGTCTTCTGCGTGCCGCGAGAGGACAGCGGGTCGCTCGATCTCCCCACCCGGCGCCTGGGACGACTCGATGGAGACGGCACCGACATCGCCCGTCTTCTCGCATCCGAGATCACCCTCGCCGACGCCTCGGTCGAGTACGTGGGGTGCGTGCGCAACATCGTGTTCCAGCCGGATAAGGACTACGGGTGGCCCGTACCGGTCGCGCGGTTCGGCGTGTGGAGCACCCACGAGCCACCGCGGATTCCGGGTGTCTGGATCGCCACCGGCGAGGACTCGCCCCTGGTCACGCGACACTGGTATCCGCTGCTCTCGGGCGCGTGAGCGAGAGACCGCACTCACTCCCCGGCGGGGACACGCGACTGTATATCGGCTTCCCCTATCCCTCGGCGAAGGGTCGCACTAACCTCGCAGGGTATTCAGCAGAGGGGCGGCATACATGTCTGACGAGCGGGAATCATCGTGGAATCGGCCGGTGTCGCCGGAGACCTCGGCAGGCTTGAGCGCACCGGGGGAGCGGCACCCTCAGAAGCTACGATCGCGCCACGTCACGATGATCACCCTGGGCGGCATCATCGGCGCGAGCCTGTTCGTCGGATCCGGGAACGTCATCCGCTCGGTCGGTCCGGCGGCGGTGCTGTCGTACCTGATCGGCGGGCTGCTCGTCTTCGTCGCGATGCGGATGCTGGGGGAGATGGCCGCGGCACGTCCGGCGATCGGCTCGTTCATGGAGTACGCGCGCGTCGGCCTCGGCAATTGGGCCGCATACCTCGTCGGCTGGCTGTACTGGTACTTCTGGGTCGGGGTGCTGGCGTATGAGGCCGTGCTCGGTGGCGAGACCCTGAGCGGCTGGTTCCCCCTCGTTCCCTCGTGGTGCTGGTCGCTCGTCCTGCTGGCGACCTTCGTCGCGACCAACGTGATCTCGGTGCGCACATTCGGCGAGGTCGAGTTCTGGCTCGCGAGCATCAAGGTGCTTGCCATCGTCGTCTTCCTGGGCGCCGGCACCCTGTTCGCACTCGGGATCTGGCCCGGCTCCTCGAACAGCATCTCCAACCTCTGGGAACACGGAGGGTTCGCACCCCAGGGGCTCGGCGCGGTGGTCACGGGCGTCGCGCTGGTGATCTTCTCCTACTTCGGCACGGAGATCGCTGTGATGGCAGCCGCAGAGTCGGAGGATCCCGCGAAAGGCGTGCGGCAGTCGACCAGCACGATCATCTGGCGCATTCTGCTGTTCTTCGTCGGATCGGTCCTCGTCATCGTCACGGTCGTTCCCTGGAATGAACTCCCCGCACCGACCGACGTCGCTCACGCGCCTTTCACCTATGTGCTCTCCCTGCTCGGGATACCGGGAGCGAGCGCCATCATGCAGCTCGTCATCTTCACCGCGGTGATCTCGGTGCTGAACTCCGGCCTCTACTCCGCTTCTCGGATGCTGGCGGCGCTGGCAGATCAGGGCTTCGCCCCTCGTGTGGTCTCTCGACGATCGCGCGGCGGGGTGCCGGTCGTGGCGCTGCTCGCCTCGACGATCGGGGGACTGGCTGCAACGCTCGTCAACTTCCTGACGCCCGGGTCAGGAATCTTCGACTTCATCATGAACTCGGCCGGCCTGGTCGCCCTCTTCGTCTACGTCTTCATCGCGCTGACGCAGATGCGGCTTCGGCAGAGGATGACGCCCGAGGAGGTCTCGGGACTGACTCTCAAGGTCTGGCTGCACCCGTGGCTCAACATCGCGCTGATCGCCTGCATCGCGGGCGTCGTCGTCATCATGCTCACGAGCGACAGCGGCCGTACGCAGGTCTGGACGAGCCTGATCGCCACCGGCGTGCTCGTGGCACTCTGGCCGTTCGTGCGAAGTCACCTCGCACGTCGCACACCCGTTCAGCCGGCGGGTACGTCTCCGAACGTCCCGCTGACGTAGGTCACGCCCTGCTCGCCGATCGAACCCAGCACGAACTCGAGGGGATAGCCGTCGACATCGGCGCCAGCCCAGCGTGAGTCTCGCAGTCTGGCAGCAAGCTCCTGCTGCTGCGGGGGAGTGAGGCGGGCAACGGAGAATGTGGGGGACTGGGGCCCGCTCGTCATCGATTCCAGCAGGACCTCGGCGTCCGGATAGTCCTGGGCGATGGAGATGATCTCGTGGATCGCGTTCGCCGAGGTGCGGTCAGGCACATGCACGATTCGGAGGCGCTCGTTCATTGACTGCAGTGTGTAGGTCGCGCCACTGGCGAACACCCCCTGGGAGAGGGTGTCGAACACATCTTCGAACTGCTCGATTCGTTGGACGGTGACGAAACCCCATCCGGAGTGGCGGGTGATTCCGACGGCTCCGGGAACTGACGCCGCCTCTAGTGTGTCGCGCAGCGATGCCGCCAGATCGGTCGACTGCAGGGCATTCAGATCGATCTGCCACGAGAACGGAGGCGCGACCTCGGGATCGAGGACGAGTGCGTGCGACGAGCGGGCTTCGAGACTCACCGGTTCCGCGAACACGGCGGTGGCGCCGTGCAGAGACTCGGCGAACGCGATGACATCCTCCGCAGAAGCGTCCGCGTCGATCACGACGAGAGCCGACTGTGCGGCGCGATCGCAGGAGATCACGAGCGGATCCTCGCACAGCGTGTCGAAGGAGCCGCCTGTCACGGGTGCGCACGCACACAGGACCGCTCCCAGGCAGACCAGGCTCGTGACCCCGATGAGGGATCTCGGAAGACGATGCATCCATCGATTCTCCCGCAGAAGCCTCTGCAGGGTGGAGCGAGGAGCGGCTTATTCGCTCTACTGTTCTGACGGCGTAATCCGAACCGGCGTATTCGCTGCTTGGTCACCCGTCAGGGCGAAGTTCTCCGAACGACGCGGGCCGAGGCAGCGAACGATTCGGTAGACCAATGAGAGCTGGAGACCTTCGTCCGTTTGACTGTCGTTGTCGGCCGTTGCCGGTCGCGAAACGTGAGCGCAATGAAACATCCCACGATGGCCAGAACCGATGAATCGCGGGCGACTGTGGAGAGGCGCATGATTCTGCGCAGGTCACGGGAGATCAGACTGAAGATCGCTGGGCTCGAGATCGCATCGCAACACCGAGCACTTGGGCGCGCTGCGAGGACGCCACACTTGGCGGGAGTGAGTTTCATGCTGTCTGCCGTGGTGATCCCGATGCCGACGTCCACCCCGACCAGAGGCGGCTGACAACGTCAGCAGCCGTGCGAGTCTGCCGCGGTGAGGCAGTCCCCGCGACAGCGAGCAGTTCCGCGCCAGGGCTTGCAAGGCGGAGTTCAGGTAAAGCCGAACGGGCGAATCACATTGAACACCGCAGAAGCCACGCAAGAGGGCCCTCGATAGCAACCTTCCCCGCCGTGAACTCAAGGACCTGAAGGTCAGCTAGCTGCCTGAAGAGCTCCCGTTCCCGCGCCGGAACAGCTTCCGAGTCGCGCTTGACCACCAAGACTCTCCGGCCTCCCGGGGAGTCGCCGATGTTGATGAAGGTTCGACCTTAAGCAGCACGTCTGTGATGGGCCAGGAGGGCGCGCTCGCATGAATACTCAAAGCTGCGGTGTACCGTGCCTGGATATCATCGCCCTGTTCGCTGTCGTCCCATTCAAACACCCGGACGCGCAACGTGTTCGACAGACGACTGATGAGCACCGTGAGCGGGAAAGGGCATCGCAAGAGCAGTTCGGCATTATCGCTAGATCTCTCGTCGCGAACATGCTGGGGGTCACCAGCGTCGAGAGTGTTCTCGAGACAGCCGGGCTCACCCTGTCGGGCCGCACCCGGGTGCCGAGAGGATTCCCCGGACTTTGCGACCCGCGAGCCGCCAGGACCCCGCAGCAGATCTCCGGACCCAACGCGCTCGTGTTCCCCCTCTTGCAGGGCGTCCGAAGACCGCTGAGGGAACATCCTTCGGTTAGCCGTGTCTGATGGTGGCGTGCCGCGGAGGACATCATTGTTCGTCAGGCAACGTGCGCATCTCGTGGTTCATGGGGGCGACGTCCGCCAGCGTCTCGTGCGTCCCGGCGAGATCGTCATGCGGGATAGTCGACGGGCCAAGCGCGCCCGCCATCAGTTGGCCGTGCAAGTGAGTGTCCTTATCAGTTGCTCTAGAACCGTGACGGTGCAGTGTTTGCGTTCTATCATCGTCGTATGGTGATGATAGAACGCAACTTGCTTAAGTTGGACGCGGAGGCGACTGACGCGTACGCACACCTGTTCCAGGCGTTCGCTGACCCCACGCGACTGGCTATCGTTCAGCATCTCTCGTCCGGAGAGCATCGAGTGCGCGACCTCGTTGAGCACATGGGATTCGCGCAGTCGACCGTGAGCAAGCACCTTGGATTCCTCGTTGAATGTCGTCTTGCTGTCGCTCGACCCGACGGTCCAGCGACGTGGTACGCCCTCGCGCATCCCGAGGCTCTGCGAGTCGTGACGGTTGCCGCAGAAACGCTCCTGGCCGCCACCGGAAAAGACTTGGTGCTGTGTGAGCACTTACGAAGTGAGAGAAAAGGGGCAGCGTAATGGGTGCGGGACATGACCACGGGCCAACTATGACCGAAGAAGGCATGCCAGGGGACTTTCGCCGCCGGCTCTGGATCGCTTTCGCCATCACTGCCGCCATCGTGGCGGCGCAGGCGGTTGGCTCCGTCATCACCGGCAGCCTCGCTCTGCTCACGGACACGGCGCACGCCATCACCGACGCGTCAGGACTTCTCGTCGCGCTCATCGCGGCAACGTTGATGCTGCGCCCGCCGAGCTCGAAGCGCACCTGGGGCTTTCGACGGATTGAAGTGATAGCAGCACTCGCTCAAGCGGCGCTGCTCCTGGCGGTCGGAACCTACGCGGCAATCGAAGGTATCCGTCGCCTGTTCGAGCCGCCAGAAGTACCAGCGGGGGAGTTGCTCGTCTTTGGCATCATCGGGCTCACCGCCAACATCGTTGCAATCGCGGTGCTCGCATCGAGTCGAGGCGCGAACTTCAACATGAGGGCCGCTTTCCTCGAAGTTCTCAACGATGCTCTTGGTTCACTCGGTGTCATCGTCGCGGCCATCGTCATCGCGACGACAGGGTTTCAGCAGGCAGATGCTCTCGCAGGAATACTCATCGCCGCTCTCATCGTCCCCCGCGCGTTCATGTTGATGCGTGAGACCGGCAGTGTTCTCATGGAGTTCACTCCCAAAGGCCTGGACCTCGAGGACGTGCGGGCACACATTCTCAAGCTCGAGCATGTAGTCGATGTGCATGACGTTCACGCATCCACCGTGGCCACTGGGTTGCCCACGCTGAGCGCGCACGTCATAGTTCGCGACGAGTGCTTCCAGGACGGACACGCGATGACGGTGTTGGCTGACATTCGGGAATGTGTGGCTGAACACTTCGAAGTTTCGGTCGCGCACTCGACCTTTCAACTCGAGACCGAGACGGTCGCCGACCACGAGTCAACGTCTGTCCGGCATGCATAGGTGGACGCGGCTTACCGCGTTGTCTCAAGGTGATGCTGCTCCGATACGCGCCGAACGCTCGCTCTGGCACTCGCTGAAGCACAACTTCAGTGGTGATGCGTCCAAACCCCGAACTTCCGTCACGAGGTCCGTCGACTCGGCAACCGAAGTCGTCACCGCGAGAATCCGATCCCGCGGCGTCGGGCGGCACGGACGCCATTGAGAATGACGATGACTTCGGCGACCTCGTGGACAAGGACGACACCAGCGAGGCCGAGAACGCCGAACAAGGCGAGGGGGAACAGAACGACGATGATGGCCAGGGCGAGTGCGATGTTGATGGTCATGATGCGGCGTCCGCGGCGGGCGTGGGCGAGGGCTGCGGGGATGAGGCGAAGGTCGTTGCCGGTGAAGGCGATGTCGGCGGATTCGATGGCCGCAGCTGCGCCTTTCACACCCATCGCGATCCCGACGGTCGCGGTGGCAAGGGCGGGGGCGTCGTTGATGCCGTCGCCGACCATGGCCGTCGGACTCTCCGTGACGAGGGCCGTGATGGCGGCGGCCTTGTCGGCGGGGAGTTGCTCGGCGCGTACGTCGCTGATGCCGGCGCGGGCGGCGAGGGCGTAGGCGGTTCGCTGGTTGTCGCCGGTGAGCATAACGGTGCGTATGCCCTGCGCGTTCAGCATGGAGATGGTCTCGGCGGATTCGGGGCGCAGTTCGTCCCGCACGCCGATTAGGCCCGAGACCTGACCGTCGGTCTCGACGACGACGACGGTCATACCGTCTCCGGCCATCTCGTCGGCGGGCTCGGTGAGCTCACCCAGTTCCGAGAGCCAGCGTGCGTTCCCGACCCGAACGTGGGTGGAGCCGACGAGGCCGGTGAGGCCGTGGCCGGCATCTTCGACGACGTCTGTCGCTGCGGGGATGTCGGACGCGGCGCGAGTGATGGCGGCGGCAAGCGGGTGGGTGCTCGTGGTCTCGAGGGCGGCGGCGAGGGAGATGATCTCCTCGCGGGAGCGTCCGTGAGCAGGCACGACGGCGACGATCTCCGGCTCGTTGCGCGTGAGGGTGCCGGTCTTGTCGAGCGCGACGGTGCGGATGGTGCCGAACTGTTCGAAGGCCTCGCCGGACTTGATGACCACACCGAACTTCGAGGCCGAGCCGATGGCGCTGATGACCGTCACCGGAACGGCGATGGCTAGCGCGCACGGGGACGCGGCGACGAGCACGACGAGCGCCCTCTCGATCCACAGGCCGGGATCCCCGACGATGAACCCGAACACGGCCACGAGGGCTGCGATGATGAGCACGGCCGGCACGAGTGGGCGGGCGATCCGGTCCGCCAGGCGGGCCCGCTCGCCCTTGCGGGCGTGCGCCTGCTCGACCAGCTCGACGATCTGGGTGAGGGAATTGTCGCGGCCGTCGGCGGTTGCTTCGATCCGCAACGTCGCAGCCCCGTTCACCGATCCCGCGGGGACGGCGTGTCCCGGTCCGACCTCCACCGGGATCGACTCGCCCGTCACGGCAGACGTGTCGATGCCGGAGCGGCCCTCGACCACCACGCCATCCGTCGCGATCCGTTCTCCCGCACCGACGACGAGGATGTCGAGCTCGCGGACCTCCGCGGCGGGGATCGTCACGTCACCGTTCAGGCGCGAGACGCGCACGGTCTCCGGGATCAGCGACAGCAGCGCGCGTAGTCCCTCCTTCGCCCGATCCATAGCCCGATCCTCGAGAGCTTCGGCAAGCGAGAACAGGAACGCCAGCGCTGCAGCTTCGCCCACGTGGCCGAGAGCTACGGCGCCGATGGCGGCGATGGTCATCAGAAGGCCGACGCCGAGTCGGCCCCGCACCAGGCGGCGGATCGCCCCGGGGACGAACGTGTACGCACCCGCGAGGAGTGCGACCGTCTGGAGGACAAGCGCCGGAACCGGTAGTCCGGACCACTCGAAGACATAACCTGCCAGCAGCATCACGCCGGCAACCGCGGACGGCAGGAGCGCGGTGTCGCGCCAGAGCGGTGGCCTTTCTTCGTGCTCAGCGTCCCCGTGCGAATGATCCGCGTCGCGGGGGGAATCCGGTCCGCAGCAGGCGTCGTCCTCCAGGAGCGGCGTTCGCCTCGATGATGAAGAGGACGTGATTGGGTCGGGTCCGCAGCAGGCGTCTGCGGCGGCAGAGGGCTGGCGTAGCTCGAGCCGACGGACAGTTCTCGTCTGGCGTGGCTCGTCCGGGTCGCAGCATTCCTCGCTCATCGGATCTCCTCCATCGCCCTGTCGGTAGGCGCGCAGCATAGAGGCACGTCACACTTCTCGTCTGTGCACGCCTCTCCGTCGTCGACCGCGAGGACCGTGTTCACCAGCAGAGTGATGGCTCGAGTCACATGCGGATCCGCGATCTCGTACCGCGTCTGACGTCCCTCCGGCGTCGCGACCACGATGCCGCACCCTCGAAGACACGCGAGATGGTTCGACACGTTAGTGCGAGACAGATCCAGTGCCTCGGACAAGCGCGCCGGGTATCCCGGCCCGGAAAGCAGTTCCAGCAGAATCCGAGAACGAGTGGGGTCAGCCATGGCGCGCCCCAATCGGTTCATCACGTCGAGACGAGAAGCAATGGTCAGCATACAATGACTATACAGTGCATGCTGACTTATCTTTCAACAGAGCTCTGCGCTCGAGCTCTGGGTTCGGGTGTGGAGTTGCGTCGGGCGACCGCAACGTAGACTGGAGAGGATGATGCTGCGCACGGACACCGGACGCTCAGCGCACGTCCCCCGCGGGCCGCTTGCGATGAGGGTGCTCTTCGGGATCATTATTGCTCTGCTTCTCACGCTCGGTATCGCGAGCACTGTCCACGCAGAGACTGCGACGTCGGCCACAGCGTCACCGGAAAGCTTCTCGTTGTCGAGTGAGCACGACGAACGAGATCAGTCCGCGGTGTCCCCTGCTGGATCATCTGATGTCGCCGCCGCTGTGTGCATAGTCGGTGCGCTTCTCGGCGTGCTGGTGTTCGCCCGACTCGCCCGCGCGCGACTCCGCACCCCGATGCAAGCCCCTTCACCAGACTCCGCGCACCGCGCATCGATTCCGCGCATTCAGGGACCACATCTGCTGCGCCCTGACCGCGCGCAGCTGCAGATCTCCCGAACCTGACTCTCCGGCTCAATGCCGCCTTCATCCGTGCCATCGCGCGGATGCGGATCGACGCACGTCGTCGACAGCTTGGAGAGATGACTTGGAGAACACGCCCCTCACCCCGACCCCCGCCGAGGTCTCAGTCAATCGGCGCGCCGTTTCGCGGAACCTAATCTTCGGAGCCGTCGCACTCATCGGCCTGCTCGCGACATTGTCGGGATGCGCGTCCACTGTCGCATTGAAACCTGCGACAAATGCGAACGCCCCCGAATGCGCCGACGTGACGGTTCGGCTCCCCGCAGCCGTCGGAGAGTTCACCGGTCGCACGACCGATGCCCAAGCGACCGCCGCATGGGGAGACCCGACCATCGTCGTCTTTACCTGCGGGCTCGAGCCGCCAGCACCGACAACGCTGCAATGCGTGACCATCAACTCCGTCGATTGGATCGTCGACGAACAAGATTCCCCCTACCTGCGCTTGACGACCTACGGCCGAACGCCCGCAGCCCAGGCCTATGTCGATACGACGAAGCTCTCCGCGGATGCCGCGTTGCAAGCCCTCGCACCCGCGGTCCAGATGCTGCCGAAGACGTCCGCCTGCTCCGCGCCGGACACCGCGTCATCGGACGACGAGGATGCGCCGACCACGGGCGGCTCCGGAGACCTCCCGTGAACGCCAGGGGGCTCCGACTGGTCGGACCCGCACTCCTACTCACCTCGGCTCTGGTCGCGCTCCTCCTGGGATTGGCGATAGGTGGCGGGGCTGATCCACGAGTCACCAGCGACCCCGGCGCGGTCGTTCGGTGGGGACTGCCGGTCGCGAAGCTCATCGTCAACCTCGGGGCTGCCGTCATGGTCGGATCGGCCGTCCTTGCTGCGTACGCTCTTAAACAGGGTGAGAAGGAGTTCGATACCGCCCTGGATGTCGCCTCCATCGGTGCCGCAGTGCTCACCATCGGCGCAGGAGTCACTGGTTATCTCACATTCCTGTCATCGTTCAATCCTGAGGTGTCACTCGGCCCGGGATTCGGTCAGCAGTTCGGCAGATTCCTCCTCGAGACGGAACTGGGTCGCGTCTGGCTCATCACAACCGTGATGGCCGCGATTCTCACGGTGATCTCGTATGCGTTCCGGGGGTGGGCGGCCGCACTGTTGCTGACGTTTCTTTCGCTGGCGTCGCTGGTCCCGATGGCGACGCAAGGTCATTCCGGAAGCCTCGCCAATCATGATGCTGCGGTCATGTCGCTCGTCCTGCACATCACTAGCGCGGCGGTATGGCTCGGCGGTCTTCTCGCGCTGGTCTTCCTCAGGCCGTCTGCGCGCGAGCATCGTCTGCGGGCGGTGGTCGAGCGATACTCGACCATCGCATTCGTCGCTTTCGTGGTCGTCTCCGTCTCCGGAGTCGCTCGCGCGATGACGTCTGTCAGCAGCTGGCGAGACCTTCTCAGCGCGTACGGAGCTGTGCTCCTGGTGAAGGTGGTGGCGCTCACGCTCCTCGGCGTCGTGGGTGTCGCGCACCGTCGGTGGTTCATCCGCCGTGGGGTCAGAGAGCGGGCACCGTTCTGGACGTTCGTCACCGTCGAGCTCGCGGTCATGGGCATCGCGAGTGGTGCCGCAGCGGCGCTCGCCCGCACGCCAGCGCCGGCAGACACCTCTGCTCCGGTCCTGACGACACCGGCTGAGATCCTCACCGAAGCACCGCTTCCACCCGAACTCACACTCGTCGGTTGGCTGAGCGGGAACGACGTGAATCTCCTGTGGGCGGTGGTCGCAGGTTTCGGAGTCTTCTTCTATCTGATGGGTGTCCGTCGCCTGCGGCAACGCGGCGAGGGGTGGGGCGGCCTGCGCACGTTCGCCTGGATCAGCGGGATGGTGCTGCTGGCTTGGGTGAACGGTGGGGCGGTCGCTGTCTACTCCGACTACCTCCACAGCGTCGACGCGGCGGGACGGATGCTCATGCTCCTCGTGGTTCCCTCCCTCCTCGTGTTTGGCGCGCCATATCGCTTGGCATTGGAGGGAATCACCAGCCGCACCGATGGGAGCCGTGGAATCCGCGAGTGGCTGCAAGCAGGGGCGCGTTCGCGGATCTTCCTCTTCCTGTGCCGCCCCATGGTCGCGGTGTTCACGTTCGCTCTTATCGCGTGGGGCGCATCCGCCACTGGCCTCTTGCGCGATTCCCTCGCCGATCCCTTGGTGCATGAATTGCGCGTCGTCGCGCTGCTCGTAGCGGGAAGCTTGGTGACCGCTGCGATCCTCCGTCCTGCCGGCACATATCCCCGGCGGATGCGTGTGGTTGTCGTGTTCGGATCGGCTGCCGCGCTGGCGAGTGTAGGCAGTTGGGTGCTGCTTCAGAGCGGCCTGATTGCTGCGAGCTGGTTCGGGGCGATGGGTCGTCAATGGGGCCTGGAGCCGATGGCGGACCAACAAGCAGCCGGCATGGTGATCCTGCTCTCGGCGCCGATGCTGCTCCTCTTCGGCCTCAGCGTCGACTACATACTCAGCGGGCACTCCACCCGCTCACCACAGGAGGTCGACCGACCCCTCCACTCCACTCGAAAGGCCATCTCATGACATCCGTCTCCACCCGAATCCGCCGCGTGAGCGGCGCCGTGTGCGCCGCCGCTGTCGCAATCGTGCTGCTGACCGCAACCCCAGCCTCCGCACATGACAATCTCACCGACGCTGTGCCATCGGCGGGCGAGACAGTCACCAACCTCGACACAGTCGCACTGACTTTCAGCGGGGAGCTCATCGACTTCAGCCAGACGAGCTTCGCCCAGGTGCAGGGTCCCGACGGGCTCTTCTACGAGTCGTCGTGCTCCACCATCGAACTCAACGTGCTCACCACCCCCGTCGCCCTCGGAGCGTCGGGCACCTACACGGTGCTCTGGAACGCTGTGTCCAGCGACGGGCACCCCATCTCCGAGTCATACCAGTTCGACTACGCAGCGGATCCGACGGCGACCGTCGCACTCGGTTGGGACGCACCGGCGTGCGGGAACGAAGGCACCCGTACTCAACCAGGAGCAGCGCTTACCAGTACCCCGATGCCGACCGACGCCACCAACTCGGCGCCGCCCACACAAGATACCGACCGAGAGCCGCGCGCTGACGGGGCAGATGAGAGCGTCGTGGCCCTGGCCGTTGTCGGAGGCGTCGTCGGGCTCGGAGTTCTGGCGATGGCGACCGTGCTCGTGGTGCACCGTCGACGCAAGCGCGCGGAGTGACCGAATGATTACGGCTCATTCAAAGGAAGAAGTAGGAGCGACGATTACAATCGAATCGTGTTCCACTCGATCCGGGTCGCCTGCCACGGGCGGCCGGATCGCAGCCAGATGATAATGCGGCTCATTAGCATCATCGGGCTCACACTCCTCCTGATCTTCGCCGTCGGCGCAGCCGAGCACGGAAATGCCGATGTCACCACGGCGTCGACCACGGCCAGCACGTCGCTCGACGCCGATGAATCAGGCACCGACGCAGCCGCTGCGGCACCCGCAGGCGTCGTGATGCAGCTCGCCACGGGCGCTGCACAAGTAGACCCGGTCACGGGCGCTGTGCTGTGCGTCCTCGGTCTTCTCTGCGGACTCGTCGCAGCGGTCATGATGTATCGGCTGCTCTGGCGCACGACAGCCGTGGTAGTGGAGACCCACGCGGGTCAGCCGCGAACGAGTGCCGCTCCTAATCGCATCCCCCTGCGGCAGACCTCGCTGACTCTGGCGACGCTCGGCATCTCCCGGACCTGACCCGTCGAAGCGTCGCGCCTCGCGCGTGCGCATCCCATCGAGCACCCGCTCGACCTTCGACCGTGTCGACAGTCCTTGGAGTACCTGATGAAACCCGCCGTCAAAGCCGGCCTCGCTGCCCTTGCCGTAACCATCGTCCTGATTATCGTCGCGGTCATCGTCGTCGTCATAAACCAGCAGAACACTGCGCCGCCAGAATCCGAGAACGGAAGCTCTACGGCGCAGGTGCTCCGCGAGAACTCACACGTTCTCGACGACGGGGGAGACGGGGCAGTCACCGTCGTCGAATTCCTCGACTTCGAATGCGAAGCGTGCGGAGCCTTCTACCCCGTGGTCGAAGACCTTCGCGAGCGCTACGACGGCGAGATCACCTATGTCATCCGCTACTTCCCGCTACCGGGTCATCTGAACTCCAGGAATGCTGCGTTCGCCGCCGAAGCGGCTGCGCAGCAGGGACGCCTTGAGGAGATGTACCGCAAGCTCTTCGAGACGCAGGCTCAATGGGGTGAAGCCCAGGAATCGCGGGCGAGTCTGTTCCGAGGCTTCGCTGAGGAGATCGGCCTGGACATGGCCGCTTACGATGCCGCGATCTCTGACCCCGCGACGGTCGCACGAGTCGATCTCGACTACAACGACGGTCAGGCACTGGGAGTGAGCGGAACTCCGACGTTCTTCGTGAACGGCGATGCCATCACACTCGAGCGCTACGACGACCTCGAGAACGCGATCCTCTCAGCGGGTAAGGGAACATGACACTCCTAGGCCTCTCTCATCGTCGAGTCATCATCGTCGGCTCCGGCCACGCTGGTCTCTCCGTCGCCGCCGAACTCTCGCGCTCGGGCCTGAAGCCGCAACGGGATTTCGCCGTTATCGACAGCAATCCCGACGGGCGTCGTTCGTGGGCGTTCCGCTGGTCGTCGATGACACTCCTGACAGAGGCCGGGCGGAGCACGGTCGCCGGGCGGCATCTCACAGGCGACCCCTATCGACGCCCGTCACCGCGAGAGATCGAACAGCATCTTCTCGACGTCGAGGCCGCCTTGGGCCTCACGACGCTGTGGGGCATCAGAGCGACAGGCGTGGACCGTCTGGGGGACGGATCCACTCTGCTTCTGTCAACGAACGAAGGGCCGGTGCAGACGCGCAACATCGTCTGCGCGGCCGGGTCCGCGGCTCGACCTCGGATCCCGAGCTGGGCGGTAGACGCCGCGGCACCGGGGATCATGGTTCATAGCGCCGACTATCGCGGACCGAGCCAGATTCCCAGCGGTGACGTGCTGGTCGTCGGAGCCGGCCACAGCGGCCAAGAGATCGCGCGCGAGCTCAGTCGTACGCACCGCGTCACGCTGTCGTCCCAGCCCTCGGCGGTCTCCGCGGCTCGACCGGCACGACGCGGCGTCGGGCGGCGTCGGGCACTAGCGCGAGGTGGGGCAGCGCTCTCACTGGATCCGGGATGGGAACAACTCGGCATCGAAGTGCTGCCTGCGGCCATTGCCGCAGATGGAGCGCACATCGTCTTCGACGATGGTCGTCGTATCGCTCCACAGTCCATCATCTACGCGACCGGATACCTGCCCGCGGACGGCTGGCTTCCCCGTCCGGTACTCGATGCCACGTCCAGTCGCCGGAAGCGCGGGACTACGAGCGTCCCAGGTCTGTTCGTCGTCGGCATGCCGAACCACGGTAGCCAGGACTCAGACACCTTCGACGGGGCACGCCGTGACGCGATCTCGATTGCACGCCACATCATGAAACGCCCCTGAATACGTTCGTCCGAAATACACCGACCGAAACGAGGATCACACATGAGACATCCGATGGCCACGACGAAACATGCGTGGGGTGCCGTCGCGTGTGCGTTGCTGATCCTCGCGACGGTCCTGCTGGTTTCGCCTTCGGTTTCAGCGTCCGCAGTTGGGGACGTCGCACCAGTTACCGCGTCCCCCACTCCGGAACAGAGTTCAACGCCGTCGCCTTCGCCGTCGCCCGAAGAGACAGAGTCGGACAAGGACCGTCATCAAAGGCAGAACGGAGAGCGGCCGGTGGAACGAGACGATCTCGGGTTCCTCGGCATCCTGTTCGTCATCGGCATGGGGTTCGTTCTCGTAGCGGGCGCTGTCGGTGTCGCGTTCGCCGGGTGGAAGCGCCGCCGGCGCGACCGAGCAGCGGCCGACACGGAAGGAGGCGCGTGATCATGAGTGCGCGCGTGCCGAAGCTCGCCATCGCGTTCGCCGTCGCCGGTGCGACCGTCATCATCGACCAAGTGTCGAAGGCGGTCGCCTTGGCGCAACTGAGTACCACGGAGCGCATTCCGCTACTGGGAGACCTCTTCGGGCTGCAACTGGCGTTCAACCCGGGTGCCATCCTGTCGTTCGGTTCCAGCGCGACTCCGCTGCTGACCGCAGTCGGAATCGCAGCGACGGTCGTGCTCATCAGGAGCGCAATCCGATCCCGTACCACGTGGTGGGCGGTCGGTATCGGGTTCATTCTCGGGGGAGCCATCGGCAACGTCCTGGACCGTCTCTTCGCACCCCCTGCGTTCGGCCGCGGGTACGTCACCGACTTCCTCGCCTACTCGGACCTCTTCATCGGCAATCTGGCGGACGTGGCGCTGGGGGTCGGTGCCGTCGTGCTGGTCGTCGGGCTTCTTCGGCGCCGCCGTGGTCCAGAGGACGACGTCGTCACGCCTCCCGCTTCGATGCCACAGGACATGAGCGAAGGATGGGGACGCTCATGACACAGAAGAAGCGGACCCCGTCCACCTATCAGCGGAATGCCCTTGCTCCGAGTCTGCTCGCAGCCGCGGTGCTGTTCCTCGCCCCCGTGCTGCTGGCGAGTGACTGGGCCTCGGCCATCCTCTACGTCACGTCGATCCTCGCGGTCATCGTCGGATGGTTCGCCGTGCAAGCGCGCCACTGGTGGTGGATCCCGGTGTTCATCGCCATCGCCGTCCTGTGGAATCCCGTCATGCCCTTCCCGTTCGCCGGACCGGTCTGGACCGGAATCCAGCCCGCGGCAGCAGTCGTCTTCCTGGTAGCGGGAAGCCTTATCAAGTTCCCCCGACCCTGATGTCGGCACTCATCGCTCAGCTCATCGACAGGCCGGAGGGGGCCCGTCGATGACTCCGTGGATCCCCGACGTCGCGCCCACCTTCCCTGACTACTTCGCCGTGGTTCCGGGGGCGCTTCCGGTGCTGCCGGTGGTCGCTGGGCTGCTTGCACTTCTCTACATGGTCGGGGCCGTTCGCATGTGGACGCACGGTCGACGCTGGTCCATCTGGCGTACGTTCAGCTTCCTCAGCGGCTGCGCGCTCCTGGCTGGGACGACCGGTCTCGCCGTGGAGAATTACGGCTACGCGTTGATGTCGGTGTTCATGTTCCAGCAGCTCACTCTGATGATGGCGATTCCGCCGCTACTCATCCTGGGATCTCCGGGCACGTTGCTGCTCCGCGCCACCCCGCACGTAGGGCTGGGGCGTAGGGCACTCGCCGTCGCCCACGCGGGGCTGCGCAGCAGACTCGCGCGCTGGGCTCTGAGCCCATGGGCGGCGCTCCCTCTCTATCTGGCCGCGTTCTACGGCCTGTACCTCGCGGGGTTCGCAGACTCCCTCCTGAGCTCGACCGCGGGACACATCGCCCTCGAGGTGGCGTTCCTCGGCGCGGGCATCATCTTCACAATCCCCATCCTGAGCTCCGACCCGCTACCCGTTCGCCTCAGTCACGGCGGCCGCGCCCTCGATGTGTTCGCCGAAGCCGCGCTGCACGCCTTCTTCGGAGTGTTCCTCATGATGGCCACCACCATGCTCATCACCCACTTCGTCGCGCCCACGCAGGCCATGGGACTCGACCCCATCGAAGACCAGCGGCTCGCCGGCGGACTCGCCTGGTCGTACGGCGAGGCCCCCACGCTCCTGATGCTGATCTACGTCATGCACCGATGGTTCCGAGAGGACACCGCACGATCCCAGGCACAGGACCGGTACGTAGACATCCACGGATCATCCGAGCTGGATGAGTACAACGCTTACCTCCAGAAACTCCGCGAGCGGGACGCCTGAGCAATGTCGACGACACTCCTCACTGTGCCGACGTCTGAGGCCCGAACGACGAACAGTGATCTCACACGACCACTCGTCGGTGTATGGGTCGCCGTTTCGCTGTCGGCGGTCGGCGGACTCGCCATGGACCTCGCGACTCCCGAGGTCAGTTGGTGGCCCCTCGCGTTCGTCAGCGTCATCCTCACCTTGGTTGCGACCGTCGGACGTAGCGTCGGCGGAGCGCTGCTCGTCGGTCTCGCGTTCGGTGTCACCTTCTACGCGCTTCACCTCGATTGGGTTGGTCAGTTCCTCGGGCCGTTGCCACGCATCGCGTTGTCGGGGCTGCAGGCTCTCTTGTTCGGGCTCGGTGCGGTTCCCCTAGCGCTGGCATACCGATGGACGAGCCGCTTCCGCGGCCGTCGCGTCTGGCAGATCGTCGCCGTACCCGCACTGGTCGGCGGGTTGTGGGTTGCCCGCGAGATCGTGCTCGGATCGTGGCCGTACGGCGGGTTCCCCTGGGTGCGACTCGGGATGACCCAGGTCGAGAGCCCGTTCCCGGAAGCTACATCGTGGATCGGTGTGACCGGGCTCTCGCTCACCATCTCGGTCATCGCTGCGAGCATCGTGCAGTGGCTTCGTATCGGGTTGCGCGCAGTGTCCGTTCTGACGCCCGCTGTCGTCCTGATTTTCGGACTCAGTGTGACACCGCAATATGCGACGACAGACGCGGGCACATTCGCGGTTGGGTGGGTCCAAGGCAACGGTCCCTCAGGCTACTTCGACGGTAGAGCCTCGGGTGACCTGCTCAAAGCACAGGTCGCGGCATCGGAACCGATTCTCGACCGGAACATGGACGTGCTCGTCTGGCCAGAAGGATCGGCGGAGTTCGACCCGTTCCGCAACCGACAGGCCGCCTCTGAACTGAATCGGATCGTGTCCCGGACGGGGGCGCCGCTTCTGGCGAACGCGGCGACGGCACGAGGCGATGAGACGTTCAACACCTCCTTCCTGTGGACGGCAAACCCCGGCAGCTCCCAAGTCCACGACAAGGTCAATCCCGTCCCATTCGGCGAGTACGTCCCCGACCGATGGATGTACGAGCGCCTTGCCCCCGACCTCGTCGGGCTGATCCAGCGCGAGTACACTGCCGGCACGAACCCACCCGTCGTGACCGTCGGCGAGACCGTCATCGGTCTCGCGATCTGCTTCGACGTGATCTTCGACGACGTGATCCGTGCCGCTGCTGAGCAGGATGTGAAGCTCTACATCTTCCAAACCAACAACGCGGACTTCCGCGGCTCCGACGAGAACCTTCAGCAACTGGCCTTTGCCCGGATGCGTGCCATCCAGACCGGTAAGAGCGTGGTGAACGTTTCCACTGTGGGCACCAGTCAAGTCATAGCCCCGGACGGCGCGATCCTCGACACAGCAGGCGTCGACACGGTCGCTGCCGCAATCACGGATGTGCCGCTCCGCTCAGGCATCGCACCAGGCATCCTCGCGGAGAAGTGGCTCGCGTTGAGCGCGCCATTGCTCGCGTTCGGAAGCCTCGCAACACTTGCCCTCATCGTTCGACGCGCATCGTCGAACGGCCCCGACCCGACCCCCGAACCCGACTCCGGAGGCCCGAACCGTGACCACACATGACCCTCTCGAGCCGAACATTCGACCGGAGCCGCTTCCCACGCGGTCGGAGCTTCGACGCCGAGAGACCGCGTCGACAGCCTCGACTCCGCCAGTCACCCGCTCCGAACTTCGGCGCAGGCGCGAGGCCCTGTCCCATCCGCCGATTCCACCAATCAGCGCATCCGACCATCGACCTCGTGACGAGGGCATTCCGAGCCGAGAGCACGACGTGCTGACTCCGGCGGAGACGGTGAACACGACTCCACCCACCACCCCCACGGAGCAGGTCGCTCGACGCGTTGCGAAGCCCGCTCCTGCGAGGTCCATCGGGCGGCGAATCGGGAGAACGCTCATCGTGGTGGGCACATTGACCGTCGCTTCCTCGTTCATGGTCGGCATGACGATCCCGGCCGAGACCGTCGCGGCGACCAGGACGGATACCACGGCGCGGTTCGCGCCTTCCGAGAGCGACGGATCCGCCGCCGATAGTGACATTCAGGCGTTTGTCGTGCCGGAGGATGCTGCGGCGGAGGACCTTGGTCGGTCGAACGGCTTCAGCGTGACGTCCGTCCCGCAGCTCGCGGCGGCAGCAGGAATCCGTTATTTCAGCGGATCCCTGCTGCTCGATCCCGATGCTGAGGTGCAGTGGCCGTTCCCGGTCAGCGTGCCCACGTCGTCGAGTTTCGGGCCCAGGTGGGGGCGAATGCATGAAGGCGCCGACTTCACACCAGGTGAGGGAGCTCAGATCCGCGCCGTGGCCGGCGGGACGGTCCGTATCGCGACCGAGAACGGCGGGGCGTTCGGGGTCACGGTATACATTGAGAGCAAGATCGACGGGCAGACGGTATTCAGCCGTTACGCGCACATGTTGCGCGGCTCCCTCGGAGTTCGTGAGGGGGAGAGCGTCTCCGTCGGCGAAGTAGTCGGACGAGTCGGTAACACCGGACGCAGTTTTGGTGCGCATTTGCACCTTGAAGTCTCGACAGGAGACGGAACTGTCGATCCTGTCGCTTGGCTGCGGGAGCAGACCGGTGAATGAGCTCCGGCGCGTCCCGCTTGATGACCTCGACCTGAGCGGCGGGGCGATGAACACTCATCTAGGGCGAAAGGCGGCGACATCGCCGTTTGCCGTCGGTGTGATTGTCGTGGTCATGGCGTCACTGTTGCTCGTGTTGGGTGTCGCCTGCGCTCCGTATCTGGCGACACCTGATGTATCGACGTCCGTCGGCGTCGACGATTCCTCGGCGCTCGATGCTCGAAACGCTGCGCAGGACGTGCCCTCAGTTGCGTCGGTGGGGGAGCCCTCTGCATCGAGCATGGGCATGGGCCCCGTTGCGTGCGCTCTCGGACTGTTCTGCGGAGTACTTCTCCTGCTCCTCAGCGCTCTGCGTCGGCCAATACCTCTACTGAACCCGGGACGTATCAGGTCTCACCTGATACGTCGACTTCTTCCGAGCATCGTGGTGAGGGCCACCGCCCCCTCTCTGACGAAACTCCGCGTGTCGCGGACCTGAGCTTCCTCGATTCACGCCGTCCTGCTCTCGTCACTCGGGAGCGAGACGTGACGTCGCCCCCGGGACCCGCTCCTCGTCGAGCACTGACGGCCGGGGCGCGAGGCATGAGCCCGATTACCAGCGGCTCTGCCCTGCCAACGAGATTCAGATCCGAAGAGGAACCCATGCTCAGCGAGCCCGTCCCCCGACCACCCGCCACCCGCGTCCCCACCGCGCAGGACCACGGCCGACGACGACGTATTCGTCACGCCGTGCTCGCCTCCATACCCGTCCTTCTCCTGCTCGCAGGGTGCGCGTCCAACGACTCTCTCTCCCAGCAATACAGGGATGGCAACGAGAAAGGCTTCATCGCAGGAGACTTCCAAGTCGTCGAGATCCCGCAAGGCGAGCGCGGAGAGCCGGTGACATTCGAAGGGGTCACGGAGACCGAAGAGCAAGTCGCGAGTGACGACTACCGCGGCGACGTCCTCGTCGTGAACTTCTGGTACGCCGCATGCGGCCCCTGCATCGTCGAGGCGCCATACCTGGAACAGGTATGGCAGGACTATCGCGACGACGGCGTGGCCTTCCTTGGCGTGAACACCTACGACCAACCCGCCACCGCGCTCTCGTTCGCCAAAGACAACGGCGTCACGTATCCGAGCGTGATCGACGTCAACGACGGCAAGGTCAAGCTGGCCTTCGCGCAGGTGACGCCGATCCAAGCCACGCCGACCACCCTGGTCATCGACCGCTCCGGCAGAGTCGCCGCCCGCGTCATCGGTCAGCTCGACAGTGCCTCAATCCTCGCGACGCTCGTCGAGGACGTTCTCGAGGAGAGCGTCCCATGAGCCCCGGAACGCTTATCGTCGACGGAGTTCTGTGGATCGCCATCCCCGTGGCGATCCTCGCCGGGCTCGTCTCCTTCGTTTCACCGTGCGTCCTCCCTTTGGTGCCCGGGTATCTGGGGTACCTCGGCGGAACTGTGCGGCCAGAACAGGGCAAGAGCGGAAGCCAAGAGTCGCACCGCGGTCGACTGATGCTGGGGGTGACGCTGTTCATCGCAGGCTTCACGACCGTCTTCGTCGCCGTGACCATCCTCGGTGGTGCGTTCGGCTTCGTGCTGCTCCAGTACGCGAACATTCTCACCAGGGTGTTCGGCGTTGTCATCATCGTGATGGGCTTCGTCTTCATCGGACTCTTCGGCGTCGCGCAGCGAACGATGCGCCCACGGATCGGCAGTCGTGCAGGTCTGGTTGGCGCCCCGCTGCTGGGGTTCGCACTCGGAGTGGGGTGGACCCCCTGCATCGGCCCGACACTCGCCGCAATCATCTCGATGTCATGGAACATGGGTGACCCCGCTCGGGCCGGCCTGCTCGGGCTGGCGTACTCGCTCGGCCTCGGTATCCCCTTCATTGTCCTCGCCGCCGGGTGGGGATGGGCGTCCTCCTCGCTCGCCTTCCTCCGGCGCCATGTCCGCACGCTCAACCTCATCGGCGGAGCGATGCTCGTCGCTCTCGGAATCCTGATGGTCTCCGGCCTCTGGACCGCTCTCATGTCCCAACTTCAGCAGGTGATTATCAATGTCCCGCTCCCTCTCTGACCCCGACACCAAAGGCGATCCGCTCCGGCCAGCCGACCACGCCGATACCGGCACAACATCTGAGGTGACGAGCCCGGCGCTTAGCGTGACCGGGTGGCTGCGATGGGGGTGGACACAACTGACGAGCATGCGCACCGCATTGTTGCTGCTTCTGCTCCTTGCTGTCGCGGCGATCCCCGGTTCACTGTTCCCGCAACGCAGCGCAGACCCCAACGGCGTGGTGCAATGGCGAAGGAACAACCCAGAAGCGTTCTCACTCGCGGACGGTCTTGGACTGTTCGACGTCTACATCTCACCGTGGTTCTCCGCCATCCATCTCCTGCTGTTCGTCTCGCTCATCGGGTGTGTGATCCCGCGTGCGAAGCACCACTATGTGGCGCTGCGGTCACGACCTCCTCGCACTCCGTCCCGACTGTCGAGGTTGCCCGCTCATCGCGAGAGGATCATCGCTGGGAAGGGCGGCGATGCTGAGGGGGCTGTCTCGGCGGCGTCCGACATGCTGCGAAGATCCGGTTACCGCGTCGAGCGTTACGACCAGGGAGGCACTTACTCGGTGTCGGCAGAGCGCGGCTACCTCCGTGAGACCGGCAACCTCGTCTTCCATGTCGCGCTCGTCGGGGTGCTCCTCTCGGTCGCGGTAGGCGGATCCTTCGCGTACACCGGACAACGAGTCGTGGTGGAGGGGACGACGTTCGTGAACGCGTTGAGCGACTACTCGTCCTTCAACCCGGGACGATTCGTCGACGGCGCGGGACTTGTTCCGTATTCGCTCACGCTCGACGACTTCCGTGTCGCCTATCGACTGCCGGGCACACCGGGCGCGGGACAGGCAGAGAACTTCGATGCGCAGATCACGGTCCGCCAGCCGGGCGAGCAAGACAGTGAGCGCAGCGTTCGAGTGAACTACCCGACCACGATTGCGAATGACCGGATCTACCTCCTGGGGAACGGGTACGCCCCGACGCTCACCGTGAGGAACGGCGACGGCGACATCGTGTTCAGTGAGTCGCAGCCGTTCCTGCCGCAGGACTCGAACATGACCTCCCTGGGCATCATCAAAATCCCGGACGGGCTACCGAAGCAAGTCGGGCTCGTCGGGTTCTTCTACCCCACGCAGGGCACTCTCCCGTCAGGTGCGTTCACGTCCATCTACCCCGACGTCGTTGATCCTGTGCTCACCTTCAACGTCTTCAGCGGGGACCTCGGCATCGACGACGGCACGCCGCGCTCCGTCTACACGCTCGACGTGAGCGGACTTGACCAGGAGACGGGCGGCGACAGCGGCACCGACTCGTTGGAACTCCGACCCGGTGACACGGCCGACCTCCCGAATGGCTGGGGGTCCGTCACGTGGGAGATCGCGGAGGAACAGCAACCTGTGAAGCGATTCGCCTCGCTGCAGATCCAACAAGATCCAAGCAGTGGGGGAGTGCTCCTCTTCTCGGTGATCGCCATGGTGGGTCTCTTCGCAGGCCTGTTCGTGCCCCGGCGTCGCGTGTGGGTGAAAGCCCGCGACGGGTTCGACGGCATCCACATCGAGTACGCCGGCCTCGCGCGCGGCGACGACCCCACGCTGCAACGAGCGGTCGACGATCTCGCACATCGTCACTCGACTTCGCTCGGCGCGGAGCCTGTGAAGCCCGCACCGGCCACTTCTGACAACGACCAGCAGCACGACACGACCGAAAGCAACCCGTCATGAATCAGCTCAGCCTCGACGGCATCTCCCTCCTCCTCGTCTGGACCGCGATTGCCACCTACCTCCTCGCGTTCACCGCGCACACCATCGACCTCGCGCAGCGCAGCGCCGCACCAGTTGCCGTTCCCGTGCGAAGATTGGCGACCGTCGGCGGGCGTGGGCCGACATCCTCGTCCGAAGAGCTCGCCGGAGATGTTCCCGGCGCCGACGCCGCTCTACAGCGGCCACCGCGACGCTTGTGGGCGCGAATCGGAACGTCGCTCACGGTTCTGGCGTTCCTCTTCCAGCTCGGAGGAACTCTCGGCAGAGGCATTGCGGCCGAACGGGTCCCGTGGGCCAACATGTACGAGTTCGCGCTCACCGGGACGCTCCTCATCGTCGCCGTCTACCTCCTGGTGCTGCGGCTGTACGACCTTCGATTCCTGGGCGCGTTCCTGCTCGGAATGACCGTGCTGCTTCTCGGCGGTGCGACCCTCGGCTTCTATGTCGAGGTGGTGCCGCTGATGGATCCGCTGAAGAGCGTCTGGCTGGTGATCCACGTCTTCGTGGCCTCGCTTGCCACAGCTCTGTTCGCTCTCGCCTGCGGCGTGTCAATCACACAGCTGATGCAGGGCAGGCGCGAGCGTCTCCTCAGCGCCGCTCCAGACACGCGAAAGCAGAAGCGCAGTCCTCGCTTCCTTCGCACGATCCCGTCGGCGGACGCGCTGGAGACCCTGGCCTACCGCTTCACCATCGTCGGCTTCATGTTCTGGAGCTTCACCCTCATCGCGGGAGCGATCTGGGCGAACGACTCGTGGGGTCGCTACTGGGGATTCGACGTCAAGGAGGTGTGGACCTTCGTGATCTGGGTCCTTTACGCGGGGTACATCCATGCGCGCGCCACCCGGGGGTGGCGTGGTTCTCGGTCTGCGTGGCTGTCGATTGTCGGGTTCGCAGCAGTGCTGTTCAACTTCACCGTCGTGAACATCTACTTCCCGGGGCTCCATTCCTACTCCGGGCTGACGTGATCCGGTGGGGCCGCGGTGCTATCTCACACGTAGACGCCGCGGTCCTCCATGAAACGCACCGGGTTGGTGTAGCCACCGTTGAGGTACACCTCGAAGTGCAGATGGCACCCGAAGGATCGCCCGGTGTTGCCCGCGTATGCGATGACCTGTCCCGACTCGACCCACTGACCTCGACGAACGGCGATTCCGCCCGGCTTGATGTGTGCGTAGCCAGAGCTCACGCCGCCACCGTGCTGAATGCGAACGTAGTTGCCGTAGTTCCCGTTGGCGCCGGCGTAGTCGACCGTCCCCGAGTTCGCGGCGTAGATCGCTGCGCCGCATCCGTTCGCCAGGTCTGCGCCGTAGTGGTAACTCGATGAGCAGCCCTGGGGTCCGCAGATCGGGGTCCGGGGCCCGTAGCTCGAACTGCGCGCGCCACCATGCGGTCGAACCCACCCTCCGCTACCGGCCTGGCCACCTCCGCCCCCATTGCCGCCGCTGTTCGCGGCGGCCTCGGCGGCCTCTCGTTCCCGACGAGCCTTCTCCTCCGCGGCGCGGGCTGCGACACCGGCCTGATAACCGGCAACCGTCTGCGCGGTCGTATCCTGAAGCGCCGCGAGCTGTGCCTTCAGCGTCTCGAGGTAGGTGGTCTGCTCGTCGAGCGCAGCCTGTGCGGCGTCTGCGGCTTCCTGCGCCGCTGTCATCTTCTCCTCCGCGACCTGCTGAAGTCGGTCGCGCTCGTCTCGAGCGACGACCGCCTGATCTGTGAGCGACTGCGCCGCGTTCTTCGACGAGATCGCTTCGTCATAGACCGCACGGTTGTGCTGCATGAACTTGTCGAGCGTTCCCAATCGGGACAACAGCTCATCTGATTCGGCTGCAGAGCCTGCGAAGAACAACTGCAGCGTGGTGTCGTCGCCACCGTTGCGGTAGAGCTGCGCCGCCAGCTGTCCGGCTTTCCGCGACGCCCCCTCAGCGATGAGGGTCTGTTCGTCGGCTTGCGCCTGCAGGTCGTCTGCGACCCGGATCGCCTCAAAGTACTCCTGCTGCGCTGCGTAGAACTCGTCGGATGCGAGCAGGGCCGCGGCCTCGGTGTCAGCGACCTTCTGAGTCAGCGACTGAATGAGGCCTTGAATGCGTTGAACTTCGACACCTTTCGCTGCCTCGTTGCCCTTGGCGCGCTGAACGTCGTCCCACGACGGGTACGTCGCGGCATGCGCGGTAGAAACGCCGGATCCGACCCCGAACGCTGCGAGCGCCACCACGCTCAAGGCGCCGAGCTCGAAGACGCCGCGGCGATTAATCGGGCGCTTCCACAGTCGATCTCTCTCGGCGGGTGTCGGGGCACAGCCGCAGTCATCAGCAGCCGATGCGGAAGCGAGATCAGCGGCTGTCGGGCGCATCGGACTCACGCGTTCGGCTCCTCATCGCTCATATATCGCCTTCAAGTTACATCACGAATGCGTGATGTGTTGTCACCTCGGAGCGAGTGTCGCCGTCGTAGACTCACTATGGTGACGCGAGACATGCGCTTCGATGCGGCGACGATATTGCCGTCGAGCGCAGCCGTTCGGCTGGCGGAAGTCATGCATGGCCTCTCCTCTCCGGTGCGGCTGAGGATCCTCACCGCGCTGCGACAATCGTCACTGACCGTCACTCAGCTCTGCGAAGCTGTGGGAGCTGGTCAGACAGCCGTGTCGAACCACCTACGGCTGATGCGCGATCTCGGCCTCGTGTCAGGAAATCGCGACGGGCGCAACGTCCGCTACGACTTGTACGACGACCACGTCATGGCTCTGCTTGATGGCGTGCTTGGCCACGTGGCGTACCTCCCGACCGGTGTCGAGGCCAGTCCACAGGACAAGTAGCCGGCTCGCTCTCTGGTTAGGGATGTGCCGTCTCGAGAGACGACAGCTCCAGTTCTATGAGCTCTCGCACGAACTCGCCGAGAGCGCCTAGTACGAGCGCGACCTCCGCGAGCGATTAGGGAGAGTGTCACCTCCGAGGAGGGTGGAGGGTGTCGGTGCACATGCTGGATGAATCGAATGAACGTTCGAACCTTGCTACTCTGACTCTCGGCCGGAGCATGGGGCCGGTGACCAATATGCACTTCTGGATACTGTTCAATCACTCTCGGATTGATTTGGGCTACCCTCAGGGGTCGCTCTGAGCCGTACGGCGGCGACGGCGTCGGGACAGGCCGGATGCCGTCGCCGACTCTTCGTGAGGTCCCAGCGTCACCTATCTTGAGGCATTTTTGCTATCCCCGGGCTGCACGAGAGAAAACTGTCCGGAGACGTTCAATCAGCACTCGTACGCCATGATGGCTCGATTTCTTCTCATCGATGCTGCTTGACATGAGGACGTCCGTGATAGGACCGCTCGGGTTACTTGCCTGAATGTCGAGCGCAGCAACGTACCTGGCTGATGCGTCCCCCGGCAGTCTGCTATCGTCCCATTCGAAAACGCGCACTCGAAGTGTGTTGGAAAGGCGCCCTAGGAGGACGGCGATAGCAAAAGGGCATCGCAGAATGAGATCCACGGGTGCGTTATCGTGGTCGCCGGACAACACCCGAATCCTGGCGGCTATTTCCGAGGCGATAGTGTCGGCATCAGCTGGCGGAATGAGACCCGGGGTGGCGCGTCGAATAACGATAGCCGACAGATAGGCACCTGACTGCTCCGCTAAGAAGCGGGTGAATGCCGCGTCGCTCCGAGTTGGCAAGAGGTCGACATAAGCAAGCACACGCGAATCTTCATTGGCGTCTTGACCAATAGGTAGATCCTCTTGGAGTGTGTGCGGTTGGGGCGGAAAGTGCGCCTCGGACGAACCTCTCCACTCCTCCTCCCGTTGGTCGACGACGGCGATGGCGCCGACACGCGACGACGGGAGTGCTGCTCCGAGTGCGTATGCGACGGACAGGTGCGCGCCGCCTCGGAGTCTGACGGTCCTCGCTCCAGTTGTCACAACCGCGTCAGGTAGGAACGAGAGGGTGCGCTGGAGGTCTCGTAGTCCAGCAGGGCTGGGTAGCCGCTCGTGGGTCGACGGTCTGATGCGGATGTCGAGCTGTGCTCCGGTTCGGTCATAGACCTGTCCGACATTGCGTGTCTGGATGGTGAGGTCGAAGTAGCCCGCCGCGGCCACGCGGTCTCGATTCTGCACCATTCGGTGACTAACTGCCGATCTCGTCAGCCGAAGAAGTTCATCATCGTCCGTTCCGCGTTGGTCGACTCCCTTCAGTTCCTCCTGGGGTCTCGAAAGGAGCCTGTCGGGCGCGCCGTAGTCGACCTGACCCAGCTTGTTCCTTACGTCATTCGCGACGAGGAGTTGGAATCGAGGGTCTGCGAGATGGAGCTGGATGAGTTTCTCGGCCTCGATTTGACGAACCACGCGGCTGTTCACCACATCCGGCGTAATCACGAGAACGCCGCCGGACAATCCGTCGGCGAGAGCTTGCGAAAGCCGGTCGTCGGTGTCGCCTGGTGGGAGATCGTCCTGGTCCCGCCACACAGGAACGCCGCTGGCTCGGAGGAACCATGCCAGTCGTGCAAGGATCTTCGAACCGTCGAAATGGCGGTAAGAGAGAAAAATGGGTCCTGTCACGTCTGTCGGAGCTGATTGGGGTGCGGCGGTGGCCATTCGAAACTCCTCATGCTGAGGCCGTCCAGCTTCCCGGAGCGGTCAAGGGATCTTCCGTGATTCTTGCGCATAAGGTCGACACGGGAGCTGTCTGCCCAGGAGTGTCGGAGACCTGTTCTACGCTAGGCGTGCGGCCGCTGGGGGCCGCGTTCTAGGGGGAGGAGCCGCGATGACGGTGTTCGAATCGTTTACGGAGCTGCAGAGAATCGTTGATGCCGATCCGGCTATCGTCGCGACTGCTCGCGAGCGACGTGACATCTTCAAATCGGCTCTACTCACCGCGGTCGACGTTCACACGGTGTGGGGCTCGGGCTCACTTGCGCGAAGCACCCAACTCCAGCCGGTGCACGACGTCGATCTCGTCGTTGAATTCGATCCAGGAGAGCACCCGGAGTGGGGTCAGCCCGGTGACTCGGCTGAGCAAGCCATCGAGCGCTGCCGTGACCTCGTCACGGAGATGCTGTCAGTCAACCGAGGAACGAAAGCCCAGCTCGTGCGTCAGGTGAACACCGCGGATCGCAATCGCGCCGCGAAGTGTTTCATCGACGACCCCGGTGACAAGAACGCGTTCACCGTCGACGTGATGCCAGCCCTCCGGCTCGACAACGGTATTCTCATCCCCAGTAAGCGCAATCGTCGGTGGGACACCGCCAATCCGAGGTTCCTCATCGACGAAGTCGCCGCGCATCAGTCAGAGTGGCCCCTCTTTCGGCCCCTCGTCCGCCTCCTCAAGTACTGGTCGCGACAGCACGAGGACCAGACGGGTCGAGTGAAGTCGCTGGTGATGGAGGTTCTCGCTTTGGAATGTCTTGAGGAGGCGAGCAATCGGCCCACAGCGCTCAAGGACTTCTTTGAGCGGGCAGCCGTCCACTCGCTGTACATCGAGGATCCAGCGAAGCTCTGTGGCCTCATCCAACCGGATCTTGACACCGCGGGTCTGCGGCGTGCCTTGGAGGATGCTGCTGACGCCGCGGCGCAGGCGGTCAAGGCCGTCGCCGATAACGACCAGCCGGCGGCGAGGAAGCACTGGCAGTCGCTGTTCGGTCCAGCGTTCCCGCTCGTTCTTCCCGCTGGTACGGAGTCCGACCCCGGCCCGCGGCCCATTCGCGACTCGCCCCAGGGATGACGCTCGAGCGCCGCTCGTGGTGGGTGGACGACCCGGCACGGCTTGAACTGGAGAAACTCGATGTCGCGTCCGTCGCCCCGGATCTCGAGTGGGTGCCCGAGAACGCCGGCCGGTTCGAGGGCGAGATTCTGATCTGGCCGTTCTCGCGGCCCGAGCCTATCGGTTTGCGCGACCTCGTGAAGGTTCCGGGGCGTGTCCACGTCGAGTATCGACATGCGTTTCCCGCCGTCCCGCCCACAGTCATTTGCAAGCAACCGACACCGCCCATCGTCCTTCGCAGCTTCGAGGCGTTCCACGTCCTCCCAAACGGCGCTCTGTGCCTTCTCCGTGACGCAGATCAATGGACGCTCAACTCACGGACGAGCGAGCTGCTTCTCAAGGCCAGCGGGTGGATCATCGAGTACGCCCTATTGGAAGCCGGCGCGGTCGACAGAATGACGAAGAACGGAATCGTCGAAGATGACATGCTCGATGAACTCATCTCCTCGACCGCCAAGGAGCCGAAATGACGTCACCTTGGCTCGTCCTGCTTCCTAGCGAGGCGATGGAAGTCATCGATCTCTCATATGGGTGGGGGAACCTTACCTGCCGGCTATCGATCCCGGATAGCACCGCGCTCATTATGGCTATCTCCAACGAAGACTCCGACCGCGTCAAGCTCAACGAGGCCCCCGAGCACTTCCTGACCGTGGCGGACTGGTATCCATCTGGCTACTGGTACCGCGTTGATGAGCGTGTTGCGGTGCTCGCATGGCAGCTCCGTGCGCAAGACTCTCGACTGCCGTTCGATGACTTCCAGAGCATCTTGCCGGCTGCTTTCCCACCCAAACCCGGCAGTTGGTATCTTGCCGTGACCTACTGCGAGGAGCCGCCCGAATTCCGGGAGGGCGAACGACTACCCAAGTGGAACGCGTGGAGGATTACTCCGGACTATGTCGAACCGGCCATGCTTGACATTCAGACCGGCGCCGAGCTGGTGACATCGCTCGAGGGGCTTTGGCCCGCTAAGCTGCTTGAGTCGCAACGCGCTCTGGTCATCGGCACGGGGAGCATCGGCTCGGCTGCGGCCGAGGCGTTGGCGAGTTACGGCATAGGTCAGATGGATCTCGTCGATCCCGACCGCCTCCTGTTTCATAACGTCCCTCGTCATGTCCTGGGCCGCGGAGACGTGGGCAAGATGAAGGTTGACGCTCTCCACGAGCACCTCAGCCGGGAGTGGCCAGAGACCAAGACGTCTCCTTTCCCGCTGGACGTCATCGAAAACGCCGATTTCATCCGTCCGATGCTCGACATCTCCGACATTGTCGTGTGCACGGTTGACGGAGTTGAACCGCGACGAGTGGTCAGTCACCTCGCCCGGCGTGCGGGCAAGCCTGTCGTGTTCGCATGCGTTCTCGGCGATGGCCAGTACGGCGAAATCCTACGCATTCGGGCGTTGCCCGAGGTCGGCTGTCTCGACTGCCAACGTCGACGCCTCCGTGACACGGGTCAGATGGATCCCGAACCAACACTGGACCGCGGCTATGGTGAGGGCACGCGCCACAACCCGATGACGGCCGTCGGTGGTGACCTTCACCTCATCGGAAGTATCGCAGCGAAAATTGCTATCGCAACCCTTCTGAGGCAGGCCGGCGAACCTGGCCAGTCCCTCGAGGACGACAACCTCGTTCTCGCACTCCGCCCTTCTGGTTCATTCGGCCCGCCATTCGATGCCCGGCGGACTATGAATATGCAATGGTACGCAGCAACGCGGCCCTATTACGACTGCCCGTCATGTCATCACGCTTGAGAAGCGACATGGCCCTGAAGATCCGTCCACGAGCGGTCGAGGCCATCGCCGAGGTGATCCGCGGGGGCAGCGGCGCGCTCGAAACGGGCGGTGCCCTGTTCGGCTCGGACTCCGCCGAGGTCATAGAGCACGCCACCACCCCCGGGCCCAAGGCCATCCATGGACCCGCGAACTTCTCTCGCGACCGTGAGCACACGAAGGCCGAGTCCTCGCGTTTGTACCGGCTTGATAGGTCCCGCTGGATCGGCGAGTGGCACACTCACCCTGCTACTGAACTGATTCCGAGCGAGGTTGATCTGGCGACATACGTTCGGCATCTCACTGATCCCGAACTTCGATTCGAACGATTCCTCGCGCTGATCTGTTCGGCCAGCGCACCCATTCAGGTCGCCGCATGGCGAATCCGGATCGTCTCCGGAAGGGTAACCGTTGACTCGCCGAGGCTTGAGGTGATCCACCCAAGCTGAGGTCGGCACGCTCGCGCGGGTCGATCTCCCGAGCTCGTCCTTCACCCCGGACGGCATTACCCTCACCACCCAAACCGGCGACGTTGACAAGCCCGAAGAGTGGCGGGACACTTTCGTCGAGGTTCAGTACGACGCACTGAGCAACCAGGCTGTCGCGCTGGCGAAGTTCCTCGACGAGGGCCTCCGAGAGTCGCCAATCCATACCCTCGACGAAACCGTTGCCGTGCTGAAAACCATCGACGAGATCCGCCACCAGCTCACGGTTACCGAGCGACCATAACCTCAATGCTCGCGGAGTGGACTGCTGCGCGAGGTCGGCTCCACCGTCAGGTCATGTGCTCCACGTCCAAGCGACGTGACGCGCGCTGTGAAGGACATCACCCAGATGTCCTTCGCGCAGCTGTTCGATGGCGCTAGGACCCTCTTCGCCCGAGTCATCATCGACCCGCGTGTTCAGCCACTGCGCCCACGTCCACCGTGACTGCGTCCCGTTGCTCAGGACCTGAAGGACGGCGTCGAGTCCTCCCACCATGCGCCCCTCGTGCACTTGAAAAGTGGGATAGAGCCGGACACGCTCCACGGTGAGAAGCTCTAGCACCGTCAACCTAGCGGCTGCTGTGACCACTTCTGCTTCGGTCCACCCGAGGACACGAGCCAAAGACTCGGACGTGTAGCACGACCCGACGATGGAGTCCCACGGATTCGTACTGTTCATCGCCCGGCGGCCTCTCGGATCTGCCGGAGCGTCGGCGTTTCGATTCGCAGGGTCCGCATGTCGAGAAAGCCAAGGTTGCCCTGTTGCGCATCCTGACCAAGGCTCGCCACACGGAGGCCATCATCAGTGGCGCCACCGCCGGGTGCGTGCATGTGGCCGTGGACGAGAAGCTCTGGGAACACGATGTTCCACACCTTCGCCACCCGAGCGCGAGAGGTAGCCGAGTCTGCTCGGGCATCGTCGGGGAATCCGAACGGGTTCGTCCGCAGGATCTCCCGGACTGCGCGCACGGGCGTGCCAGCGGGCGACTCGTGAGTCAGCATCAAGTCCGCGGGTCCTCCCGCAATGGCCGCCGCCACGTGGTCTCGGGTGATCTCCTCGTCCGGCCACCAGCTCACCCCCTCGACCCGCCATGCCCGGTCGACGGACACCGCGCCGCCAAGCGAGAGGACGCTGCGGCCGCCGATAGTCAGGCGTGCGGGCCTCGGCAGAATCCAGGTGATCTCAGAGACCCGTATAGCACAGCCGGGGTGCGCGTTCAGCAGCGGGGTGATCTGGCCCCAGGGCTCGTGATTACCCAGCGTCACGTAGACGCGCTCGATGCCAGTTCCATCGAGAGCCTCGTCCGTCGTGCCGGGATCCATCGCCCAGTCGCCGAGCTGCAGCATGGTGGTGACGTCCGGTGCGAGCGTCTGAACGGCCCTAGCGACGATGTCCAGCCATCGGAAGTCGCCGTGGATGTCGCCGACCACAGCCACGCGCTGGTCAGGTAGGTCGACCGTCGATGCGAGCTCGAGAGCTTTCAGCGGCGGCGGTGTCCTCATGATTCAACCCCAGTTCCCTGGCTGATGTGGGGGAGTGTCATCTCGCCCTCGCGGCCTGACGAGCGCGTGACCGCTCCCGGAACGTAGGGCCCACCCGCAGGCTGCGTTCCACGCCCGAATCCCAGCAGATCCAGCCACGTCGCTTCCATTGAATCGCCACGTGCAGACGGAATGCATGGTGGATCGTCGCCCGCACCGGGTAGGTGAGACCCGGAGGCCATTCGGGGTGGAGCTGGCTACTCGGGAAGAGTTCGGCGAACGTCTCTGAGAACGTCGGTCCGCGGCCAGTGCGTCGGCGCACGCGCGCGATGAAGATGGCCGCCGTCAGGCCCATCTCGTCGGCTCGCTCCTCATCGGTGAGCGCGTCGAACGCCTCAATCCAAGTGTCGGGAGCATCGACCTCCGTGGCACTCCACCAGATCGGTCGGGGATCAGTCACTACAACTCCGCAATCGGGGTCGACCTGAACGGGACCTGCACATCGAGGCGACCCGGAGCCGAAGCGCAGTGGCACACGTGCAGGTCGAGACGCGCGGGGTGCGCTCCGTCGATGAAGTGAATGTTTCGTATGACTGCGGCCAATTATGTCACATAGACAAAACCATGACCGATGGTTTTGTCACAAGGCTGGATGAGTGGGCAGACAGGAGACGACCAGCAGCGAAGCGTGGGGAGCCTTCGCCGCCGCGTTCGGACTTCGGGTTCATCGCCTGCGAGTTGCACGCGGTCTTTCGCAAGAGGCCGTGGCGTACAGAGCCGGTCTTTCACGACTGACGTACATCAGGTACGAGCGTGGGCAGGCCCAGTCGGGAGCACCGGCGAACCCTAGCCTGAAGACGCTTCTCGCACTGTCCCAAGTGTTTGAGATTCCCCTTCAAGAGCTCTTACCTGACGACAAGCCAGATGTGACGGCTCGCTAGCTGGGGGAGGGGCTAGCCATCCGCGCCGGCGTCGGGTTCGTCCGCCACCATCAAGGAGACGTACCCCAGGTGTATGGCACCCGCGTCCAGGCGGTGCCGTTCGGCGACGTTGTAACTGTAGCCAAGTGAGTCTGCGACCACCGGCGCAGGTAGCTCGAGTACGAGCCTACGCAGTACTGCGTTCTTCGCGGCCCTTAGATCAATGCCGTCGTTCCTGAGTCCGGTCATCAGGTGATTGGAGCTCAGGTGCTTTCCCGGCGATCCCCCAGGGAACAGCCATTTGTTGTCGCGGTGAGCTGAGGTGTTGAGATTCGGCAAGGCGACGATGTGCTCGCGGATCAGGCGGTCGAATGGTGGGGGCACGATAACCTCGTCCTGAGTGATCCGCAGTACGATGACTTCGCCGACCTCGACCTGGTCCAGGGTCATCGCGGCGATTCGCGTAATCGGCTGCGCGAAGAGTAGGAGTAGCGCGCCAGCGACACGCAGGTAAGTCGAGATCGCCTCATCTGATGCGACCCGCCGAAGGTGTTCCAGTCGTTCTTGCTGGGTGAGAATCGGCACCGACTTCGCTACACGATAAGGAAAGTTGACAGGCGGCAAGTGGTTGTGCTGAATGCACCAGCGCACGAAGGGTCGCGCGAGACTGCGAGTCGTGGGCCCCTCGCTGAGCCACTCGTCGATATCGATCTGTTCAAGGTCTCGACGAAGCGTGTGACGCGACCCGACGTAGGCAAGGAAGTCGATTGCAGCGGTGATGGATTGACGGGAGTAGAGGACGGAGCCGGGCTTGAACTTACCTGCGCTCAGCAGATCCCGGATTCTGCGGACATGAACCCAGCGCGCGTACTGGAGAATGATCTGCTTGTCACCCGCGGGTAGAGAGGAAACCTCGGTCGTGACCCACGCGTCGAACTTCTGAACCTCGATGTCGGTCTTCTCTAGGATGCCGTGCTCGACAAGCAGCGTGCGAAGAAAGGCCACGCGCTCCGGCGCGGGGTGCGTATCGAACGCGGCATGCGTCATCTCAATAGCGCCAGTGGCGAATGCGCGAAGAAGTTCCCGCGTCTCATGATTCTTTGTCAGCCAGATCGTGGCGCTGCGTGCGTTCCGCTGAGTTGTCAGCGCAAAGAACAGAGGCTGTACGGCGGGGGACACCTCTCCATCTGGTCCGGCTAGGAGGACCGTGAGATCGTCGTTGAGGCAGCAATGTGCGCAGAGTCCTCGCCGTACAGGCTCGTCCTCACGCCCGCATCTCGAGCAGTGGAAGTCCTTGGGAATTCCGGTGCAGTCGACGCAGGCCGGCTCCCCGCTCGCCAGGAGTCCTGGCAACAAGCGGTTGACACCACATTTTGGACAGGTGCCGTGGATACGGGTCGCCCGTTGATAGCAGCGGCGGCAGATGCGTCCTTCGGGCCAGGTCGTGGCGAACCGGACTTCCTCGCGGTCGCATCGGGCACAGGCGGGATCGGTCCGCGTATTGCTCATCTAATGAAACTTCATTCTGGTCTGTGTATTCGCGCGCGGCGAGGGCGCTGTGGGTCGTTGGTTCGGCCATGGGTGCCGGTGTTCTTGAGCCTCGTGGGGGTCGCGACAACGTGTCGCACCGACAGGTCAGTAAGTTCGCAATCAAGTGCTTCACAAATTGTGTGCAACAGAGTGAGATTTATACGCTCTGGCGAGCCGCCGAGAAGCCGGTATAGCTGGGAGGGCGACAGTTCAATGCCATAGTCAACGAGAATCGGGATCAAGTCGGAGATGTTAAATAGCCCTCGCGAGGCCATCACCTCGCGCAGTCTCCATGTGTGCGTGACCTTCTTCTCCATGCCTGATCTCTCCTCTAGTCGGCTTCAGAGTCCATTTCATCAGCCATTCGCGCAATCGCGTCAGTCACGATGCGAGCTCGATAGTCGGGGGAGAGGCCAGTGTAGATGCTCGTAGTTGATCCGTGCTCGTGTCCCACTTGCTGTTGGATGAAGAAGGCGTCGTACCCGAGCTCCACCAGATGAGTAACGTACGAACGTCGCAGTGAATGGAAGTCGAGTCCGTCGTCCAATCCGACTTCTCGCCGGACCGCAGTGAACATGCGTGAGACGGAGTCCGCTGTGATGGGCGCAAGGCCACCGCCACGCTCGGAGGGCCAAAGACTCATCGACCCGGCTCCTGCAATTAGAGGTCGAACATCCTCGAGCCACTCTTCGACGCAGTCGACGGCCCATTTGAACTGGGGGAGCGTCGCTACGGCTCGCCGCTTGGGAGGCGAACCCCTCATCGCCTTTCCGAAGCGGACGTAAACGAAGCCGACGTTTCGGAAGGCTCGGCGATGTTGAGGGTTGGCCGCAAGATCGACGACCTCGAGAGAGCGCACTTCGTTACGCCGTAACCCCCAGGCGTATGCGACCTTCATCATCGTCGCGATACGGAAAGCAGGGATCCATCCCTTACTGCCGGACTCACGAATCCGCGCGACTCGGTCATCCGCACAATCGAAGAGGTCCTGCAGCTCGTCACGTGTGTACGGGCGCTTGCCAGGACGGCCCATCGCCTCCTGAACGTGGCGCGCTGTGTTCCATTCGTGGAAGACCTGAGCAGGATGCTCGCCGAAGCGCTTTCCACATTCTTCTACCCACCCGTATCGCGCATCCGTCACGTAAGCCAAGAACATGCGAAGGGCGTTCTGATATCCCAACACAGTCGAATGAGCGGCGTGGCGCACGGTCCTGAGTTCGAGGAAGAAGCTGTCGACGTCTTCGACGTTCCATTGCCAGGGATACTTCTCGGCGAACTTGAAGAAGCGGTTGAGGATGGATGTGCGGCCGACGACCGTGGCCGAAGACAGGTTTCTGGCCATCTGTTGCGCAGCCCACCCGGCCTGCATCGCCCGCCACACGGCCTCCTTCTCGTCGAAGTAGACCATCCCGCCGGGCAAGAAGTGTGACGCGTGCTGCCGGGAATGTTCCGGGTCAAAGTCTCGCATAAAACAGGAATTTATCGCACAAACTGCGAATCACGCAACTTTGGACTTGCCACCTCCGCCAACCCGCGTAAATTCAAGGGTTCAGGATGGCGCAGACAGGCGGTAGGGCTCCCAACTTGCTCCAGACTGCAGCTCCAACTAGCCTAAAACACGATCTACTCCAGTCCATCAAAGGGGAGTGGTGGCAGACCGGCGGATTCGCAGTAAACGACAAGATGTCGTCTTCAAACTGACATAATGTGCATTATCAGCTTTACCGGGTCAGGGCGATCGGGGCGATCGCTAGGCTCGAGACGTGAACGGGAGCAACGTCGAGATCGATTGGGAAGCTGCACGCAGCGCGAACCTGCAGAACTGGGACGACCGCGTGCCGTTGCACCAGGCCGCCTACGGTGTGGATGCGTTCGACGATCCCGCCCACATCAGCGATGTCGTGGCCGACGACCTGCCCGTGCTCACTCGGTTCGTCCGTGGCGGCGACCTGTCAGGACTCGACCTGTGCCACCTGCAGTGTCACATCGGCACCGACACGATCTCCCTGGCTCGTTCCGGTGCCCGCGTCACGGGCGTCGACTTCTCCGAACCGGCGCTGCGGGCCGCAGCGGGTCTCGCCGAGCGAGCGGGCGTCTCTGCGACCTGGGTGCGCACCGACGTCCTCGATGCCAGGAAAGCCGTCGCTGGCGACTTCGACGTCGTCTACACGAGCATCGGCACGATCTGCTGGCTGGAGGATCTCGACCGCTGGGCCGCTCAGGTCGTGGCCCTGCTGCGCCCGGGTGGCACCTTCTACATTCGTGACGGCCATCCCGCGCTGCTCGCCCTCGACGAGGACGCACAGGGTCTCGCGACTCGATACTCCTACTTCGGCGACGGTCGCGCCCAGCAGTGGGATGACGAGTCCACCTATGCGGGCGAAGGAACGGTGGCTCATTCCCGCACCTACGAGTGGCCGCATCCGCTGTCCGAGATCCTCGGAGCGCTGCTCCGCGCCGGCCTGCGACTTCTCCACTTCGACGAGGGCCGAACGCTTCCCTGGCGGTTCAGCCGTCGGATGGTCGAGGTTCCCCGCGGATACGCCTGGCCCGAGGCCGAACGCGACCTCATCCCGTGCACCTACACGATCGTCGCCCGCAAGGATTGACCTGCCGTTCCCTACGCTCCGACGTACGCGGCGAGGTGCTCCCCCGTCACCGTCGACCTGGCTGCGACGAGTTCCGCCGGGCTCCCCTCGAACACCACTCGGCCGCCGTCGTGCCCGGCACCCGGTCCGATGTCGAT
Source organism: Microbacterium sp. C5A9 (assembly GCF_022627955.1). Classification (GTDB taxonomy): domain Bacteria; phylum Actinomycetota; class Actinomycetes; order Actinomycetales; family Microbacteriaceae; genus Microbacterium. The sequence goes on along the minus strand of NZ_JABXGD010000002.1, from coordinate 448,343 downwards.
GAGCCAGTCGGCGTGGGCCATGACGGCCTGATGATGCTCGATGACGATCACGGTCTTGCCGGACTCCACGAGCCGATCGAGCAGGCCGAGGATGTTCTGGACGTCCGCCAGGTGCAGACCGGTCGTGGGCTCGTCGAGAACGTAGGTGTCGCCCTTCTCCCCCATCTGGATCGCCAGCTTGATGCGCTGACGCTCGCCGCCTGACAGTGTCGAGAGCGGCTGGCCGAGCGAGAGATAGCCGAGTCCGACGTCTTCGAGGCGACCGAGTATCGCCGCGGCCGCGGGGAGCTTCGCCTCGCCCTCGGAGAAGAAGATCCGTGCTTCGGAGACCGGGAGATCCAGGACCTGCGTGATGTCCTTCCCCGCGAGCGTGTACTCGAGCACGGCGGCCTGAAAGCGCTTGCCGCCGCAGTCCTCGCAGGGCGTCTCGATCGTGTCCATGAAGCCGAGCTCGGTGATGATGACGCCCGCGCCCTTGCATGTCGGGCAGGCGCCCTCGGAGTTCGCACTGAACAACGCCGGCTTGACTCCATTGGCCTTCGCGAACGCCTTGCGGATGGGCTCGAGCAGACCTGTGTACGTCGCCGGGTTGCTGCGCCGCGAGCCCTTGATCGCGCCCTGATCGATCGCGACCACACCTTCGCGCTTCGAGACCGACCCGTGGATGAGGGAGCTCTTGCCGGACCCGGCGACGCCGGTCACGACGGTGAGCACACCGGTCGGGATGTCGACATCGACGTTGTGCAGATTGTTCGCCGTCGCACCGCGAACCTCGATCGTGCCGGTGCTGCGGCGCACGGTCGGCTTGAGCGCGGCCCGATCGTCAAGGTGCTGTCCCGTGCGGGTCCCGCTCGCCTTGAGCCCCTCCACCGTGCCTTCGAAGCAGATCTCACCGCCCGCGCTGCCGGCGCCGGGGCCGAGGTCGACCACGCGGTCGGCGATGGCGATGGTCTCGGGCTTGTGCTCGACGACGAGGACGGTGTTGCCCTTGTCGCGCAGGCGCAGCAGGAGCGTGTTCATCCGCTGGATGTCATGGGGGTGCAGACCGATCGTGGGCTCGTCGAAGACGTAGGTGACATCGGTGAGCGACGATCCGAGGTGCCGGAGCATCTTGATGCGCTGTGCCTCTCCCCCGGACAGCGTGCCCGACGGACGCTCGAGACTCAGGTACCCGAGTCCGAGGGTGACGAAGGCCTCGAGGTTCGCGCGCAGCGCCTCCAGCAGCGGCGCCGCCCCCGTCAGCTCGAGACCACGCACCCAAGCCGCGAGATCGGTCACCTGCATCCGGCATGCGTCGGCGATGCTGATGCCGTCGATCTTCGAGGAGCGCGCCCCTTCGGTGAGTCGGGTTCCGTCGCACTCGGGACACGTCGCGAATGTCGCCACCCGCTCGACGAAGGCCCGGATGTGCGGCTGCAGCGCATCGAGGTCCTTCGAGAGCATCGACTTCGTGATCTTGGGGATCAGCCCCTCGTAGGTCATGTTGATCCCCGAGATCTTGACCTTCGTGACCTCGCCGTAGAGGAACAGCTGCCGCTGCTTCTCGGTGAAGGATGCGACCGGCTTGTCGGCCGGGTAGAAGCCCGAGGCCGAGAAGCCCTTCACCATCCAGCCGTCGGCGGTGTACCCCGGCACCATGATCGCGCCCTCGTCGAGGGACTTCGATTCGTCGACGATCTGCGCGAGGTCCAGGTCGGAGACCGCTCCCCTGCCCTCGCATCGGGGGCACATGCCGCCGAGGTAGATCGCGTCTTTGACGATCTTCTTCTCGCCGCCCGGCCCCGTCATCACGCCACTCGCCTTCTGGGTGGGGATGTTGAACGAGAACGCCGTCGGTCCGCCGATGTAGGGCTGGCCGAGCTTGCTGAACAGGATGCGCAGCATCGCGTTCGCATCGGTGACCGTGCCGACGGTGGAACGCGGGTTCGCCCCGAGTCGCTCCTGATCGACGATGATCGACGTCGTGAGCCCCTCGAGGACATCGACGTCCGGTCGCGGCACCGAAGGCATGAAGCCCTGCACGAAGGCGCTGTAGGTCTCGTCGATCATCCGCCTCGACTCCGCGGCGATGGTGTCGAAGACCAGCGAGCTCTTGCCCGAACCGGAGACCCCTGTGAACACCGTGAGACGACGCTTCGGGATGTCGACGCTGATCTCTTTGAGGTTGTTCTCTCGGGCTCCCTGAACGCGGATCAGATCGTGGCCGTCGGCGACGTGGGTCATGGTGGAGTCCTCGAGTTCGTGGCCGGTCAGCCGGCCTGATTGATACGGAGAAGGTTGCCTGCTGGATCGCGGAAGGCGCAGTCGCGCACACCGTACGGCTGGTCCATGGGCTCCTGAACGACGTCGGCGCCCTGCTCGACCAGTCGTTCGAACAGCCCGTCGAGGTCGTCGCTGGCGAGCGTCAGCGCGCCGTAGCTGCCCTTGGCGATCAGTTCGAGGATCGTCTGCCGCTCGGCATCGGTGATGCCGGGGTCGGTCGCCGGAGGATGCAGGACGATCGAGGTCTCGGGTTGGCCCTCAGGGCCGACCGTGAGCCAGCGGAGGCCGTCGTACCCGACGTCGTTGCGCACCTCGAAGCCCAGGGCGTCGCGGTAGAAGCCGAGCGCCGCGTCGGCGTCGGTGTGCGGAAGGAATGCGTAGTGGATGTTGATCTTCATGGCTTCAGGTTAGGTTCGCGTCGGTGCGGGGTGCTTCTTGATTCCTGTTCGGTCTGATGACCTGTTTGGCCTGGAACGTGGGTATGCCGTCGATGTTCGCGGCGCGTTCACGGTACACCCGAGGTGAGACACCGACGAGTTCGGTGAATCGCGTGCTGAACGTGCCGAGCGACGAACACCCCACTTCGACGCAGACCTCGGTCACCGACAGATCGCCCCGACGAAGCAGTGCCATCGCTCGTTCGATCCGACGGGTCATCAGGTACGAGTACGGTGACTCGCCGTATGCGTCGCGGAAACAGCGACTCAGGTGACCCGCAGAGATGTGCACCCCTCGCGCGAGGGCTTCGACGTCGAGCGGCCTCGCATACTCCCGGTCGATGCGGTCCCGCACCTTCCGCATCGTGATGAGCTCGCGGATGCGGGCCTCGGAGTCAGATGTCACGGATAGATAGTCCCATGTCCGCGGACGTCGCGAGATGAACCCGCGAGACGATCACCGAGGGTCCTCCCCCACTCGCCCCCCGCTTGGCGCTACTCTGTGAGCATCCCTTCACAGGGATTTCTCAGAAAGGTTCCCCACCCATGTCTGATTCGATCGCCGCAGAGGCGAAATCACTGTTCAAGTCCATCCGCATCACGCTCGCCGTCTCCGGCGTCATCGCGCTCATCGCCGGCGTCGTGCTGCTCGTGTGGCCGGTGAAGTCCGCCGTCATCGTGACCGGCATCTTCGCCACCTACCTGGTCATCGCCGGTCTCGTGTACATCGGACTCGGCATCTTCTCGCACAGGAAGGGCGGATGGGCCCGCGTCGGCCACATCGCCCTCGGAGTGCTCTACATCGTCGCCGGTGTCATCGCGTTCGCCAACCTGGGCGCCGCGGCCGCGACGCTCGCGCTCGTCGTCGTGATCTTCATCGGCATCAGCTGGATCGTCGACGGCGTCGTCTCTCTCACGCTGCTCGGACAGGACGGCTCGCGGGTCTGGACGCTCCTCTACGCGCTGCTCAGCATCATCGCGGGTATCGTCGTCCTCTTCTCCCCGCTGTACGCAGCCGCCGTGCTCTGGCTGGTCTTCGGCATCTCGCTCGTCGTGCTCGGCATCGTGCAGATCGTGCGCGCGGTCACGATCGGCAAGGAGTCGAAGTCGGTCTGATCTCCGCTTCGACGACGAAGGCGCCCCGTCCGATCGGACGGGGCGCCTTCATCGTTCCGGGGTCACTCCGCGGCGAAGCCGCTGACGTCGCCCACAAGACGTGTATTGTCGGTCGGCACTGCGTCGACGGCGGCGCGAGCGACCTCCGCCGCGAACTCCGAGACGTTGTAGAGCTTGCCGGCCGACTCGCGCCGTTCGGCGATGGCACCGGGGTTCGCTCGCTCGAGGAGCGTCGCGGTGATCGTCCCCTCGATCATGTCGCCGGAGACGACCGTGAAGCCGATTCCCTTCTCGGCCAGAGCGGGGATCCGCTCACGGAGGGCGTCCTCGCCGGCGCGCTTCGAGAGCGCGACCGGCTCGTACTCCGGCATCGTCGGGGTCGTGCGGATGAAGTGCGCCTGGTGGCTGGTCACGAAGACCACCCGAGATCCGTCGGACAGCAGCGGAGTCGCCGCGTCCAGGACGTTGAGCTGAGCGTCGCGGTTGAGCGTGAGCGCATAGTCCTCGGCCATCCCCGACTCCATGCCGCCGGAGGCGTTCAGCACGAGCACGTCGAGACGCCCGAACTCGTCCTTCACCGCGTGGAACATCTCGCCCACGGATGCCGGATCCGTGAGGTCGGCGGCCACCACGAGCACGCGGCGCCCGAGCTCACGCAGCTGCGTGGCGAGCTTCTCTGCCCGCGGCGCCTTGTTGCGGTAGTTGATGACCACGTCCGCGCCGGCTTCAGCCAGGTATCGCACGGTGTCTGCGCCGATCCCCCGCGACGAACCGGTGACAAGGGCGACCTTGCCGTCGAGAGAACCTGCGGGAAGAACGTCGGTCACAGTGACTCCTCAAGTGCGTGAAGCGCCGTGATCGCACGGCGCTCCCAGACTACCAAGCGGACGCTGCGGCACCCGGATCAGCCGCCCGGTGCGTGATAGGTTGACCGCAAAGGAGGCCGTATGGACACTTTCGCGACATTCGTCGAGTTCATCGACCAGTGGGCCTGGGTCGGATGGCTGGTTCTGATCGCGCTCTTCCTCGTGATCGAGATGCTCACCCTCGACTTCACCTTCCTCATGCTGAGCTTCGGAAGCGCGATCGGGCTCGTGACCGACTTCCTCGGCGTCCCCGTCTGGGTGCAGGTCCTCATCGCGGCGGCCGCCGCCGCGCTCTTCATCCTCTTCCTGAGACCGCCGCTCATCAAGCGGCTCCACCGCGGCGAAGACCCGACGAAGTCGAACGTCGATGCCCTGGTCGATCTTCGCGGCATCGCGCTGCAGGACATCACGCAGATCTCCGGTCAGGTCAAGCTCAGCAATGGCGACACCTGGACCGCTCGCACCGCCGGTTCCGTGGCGATCCCCCAGGGGTCACCGATCGCGGTCAACGCGATCCACGGCGCAACCGCCACCGTCCGCCCCGTCAACGACTAGGAGAAACCGTGGACGACTCCTCGTTCATCCCCGCAGCCATCGGCTGGATCCTGGTCATCGCGATCATCATCTTCGTGGTGGTCACGCTGGCCCGCTCGATCCGCATCATCCCCCAGGCCACGGCGGGAGTCGTCGAGCGCCTCGGTCGCTATCACAAGACCCTCACGCCGGGTCTGAACATCCTGGTCCCCTTCATCGATCGGCTGCGTCCGCTGATCGACATGCGCGAGCAGGTCGTCTCGTTTCCCCCGCAGCCGGTCATCACCGAGGACAACCTCGTCGTGTCGATCGACACGGTGGTCTACTTCCAGGTGACCGATGCCCGCGCCGCGACGTATGAGATCGCCAACTATCTCGGAGCCGTCGAGCAGCTCACCACGACCACGCTGCGCAACGTGGTCGGTGGCCTGAATCTCGAAGAGGCGCTCACCAGCCGCGACAACATCAACGGTCAGCTCCGAGTCGTCCTCGATGAGGCGACCGGCAAGTGGGGCATCCGCGTCGGTCGTGTCGAGCTGAAGGCCATCGATCCGCCCGTCTCCATTCAGGACTCCATGGAGAAGCAGATGCGCGCCGAGCGTGACCGTCGAGCGGCGATCCTCACCGCCGAAGGATCCAAGCAGTCCCAGATCCTCGAGGCCGAGGGCCGCCGCCAGGCAGAGATCCTCCGAGCCGAGGGAGACAAGCAGGCTGCGGTGCTCCGGGCCCAGGGTGAGGCCGAGGCGATCCAGAACGTCTTCACCGCGATCCACCAGGGGCAGCCGGACGACAAGCTCCTCGCATATCAGTATCTGCAGATGCTGCCCAAGATCAGCGAGAGCTCCTCGAGCAAGCTCTGGATCATCCCGAGTGAGCTCACCGAAGCGCTCAAGGGCATCGGATCGGCCTTCACGCCGAAGCCCGGACCCGGACAGCCGCCGACGGGCATCCCCGGCGCGTGACGCACCCGTACTTCGAGAAGAGCGCGCATCCTCGAGTCTTCGCCCACCGCGGCCTGATCACCGCGGCGGGCGAGGAATCCGGCATCTGGGAGAACACCGCGGCCGCGTTCGCCGCGGCACATGCCGCCGGTGCGGAGTACATCGAGACCGACTGCCGGGTGACGGCATCCGGCGACGTCGTGCTCTTCCACGACGCGACGCTGACGCGTCTCCTCGGTGACGACAGGCGCGTCGACCAGGTGTCGACACGCGAGCTCGCAGCGATCTTCGCCGACCACGGCGGACTGCTGACGGTGGCTGATGCGATCGACGCGTTTCCGCGGACCCGTTTCAACATCGACGTCAAGACGCCCGACGCGGCTGCTCCGCTCGGCGCGATTCTGGCGGGTCACACCCACCGCGTGCTGGTCACCAGCTTCACGGATTCGCATCGACGAGCCACCGTCGCCTCGGTGCTCCGCGCCGGTGCGGATCTCCCTCCGGCGACTTCGGGGAGCAGCCGCACGATCGCGGCAGTGCGCGCCCGCTCGGCCCTGCGACTGCCTGTCGCGAGCGCGCTTCGCGGCATCGATGCCCTGCAGATACCCGAGCGCCACGGACCTCTCCGAGTCCTCACCCCCTCGTTTTTGCGCGCCGCGCATCGGCACGGCACCGAGGTCCATGTCTGGACCGTGAACGACGTCGACGAGATGCTCCGGCTGCTCGCGTCGGGCGTCGACGGCATCGTCACCGATCGTGCCGATCTCGCGATAGCCGCCCTGTCTCGCTGACTCTCGGCGCGCCGTGCATACGCGCTCGCGCTGGGATTCCGCTGTGAATAGCGCGCAGAACGCTGCCGCGTGGATGAAGCGCACAGGCTGGAGCGTTATACCTGACAGCGACGAGAGGACCACACAATGGCAGATCGCAGCCTACGCGGCATCCGACTCGGCGCCCAGAGCCTACAGAGCGAAGAGGGCGTCGTGTTCATGGAGCGCCGAGAGACCACCTACACCTGTGACACCTGCGGCCACGTCACGAACCTGATGTTCGCGGCGGACGCAGAGCCGCCCCAGACCTGGGAGTGCCGCGCGTGCGGCGCCGACGCCCGTCTCAACGTCGACGGTCAGGCCGTCACGCTCGAGCCGTCCGACGACAAGGCAGCCCGCACGCACTGGGACATGCTCATGGAGCGTCGTACCCGGGCAGAGCTGGAAGAGCTGCTCGAAGAGCGCCTCGCCTTCATCCGCGCACGCCGCGGTGCGGGCGAAGACCCGACACGCGAGAAGATCGGCGCCTGACTAGCGCCGGCGGGCGCGCCACCACCCGATGAGAAGAGCGCAGAGCCCGCCCCACAGCAGCACCTGCTGAATCCACGACCCCAGCACGACCCCCGCAGTGAGGCCGGTGCGAAGCTCGACATCCTCGAGCAGCGCACCGGCCTCATCTGCGTCCAGGCTCGACACCGTGACGCCGTCGGAACGGATGATCTGGCTGGTGCCGACGGTCGAGACGTTCACGACGCTGCGCCCGGTCTCGATCGCGCGCATCCGCGCGAAGGCGAGCTGTTGCACGTTCTCTTCGGTGCCGCGGAAGTCTGCGTTGTTGGTCTGGAAGACCAGCACCTCGGCACCGCTGTCGATACCCGCGCGGATGACGTCGTCGTAGATCACGTCGAAGCAGATCGCGAGCCCCACGATCACATCGTCCACATCGACCACGGGGGTGTTGGTCCCGGGCGTGTAGTCGCGCTGCAGCAGCCCGATGAGATCGGGAGCGAGTGCGTTGAAGAACGCCCGATCGGGCACGTATTCGCCGAACGGCACCGGATGCCGCTTGTCGTGGATCTGCTCCGCGGTCCCCTGCGCGGTCCAGAGCATGGACGTGTTGTAGAACCGACCGTCGCGCTCCGTCGCCGCGTTCGCCAGCAGGGGCGCTCCGATACGCGACGCGATGAGCGTCAAGCGCCGTGCGAGCGGCTCCGACTGGAACGGGTCGTAGTCGAGCGAACCCTCGGGCCAGACGAGGAGGTCGATGTCCTCGCCGACCAAGGGCGCGGTCGCCTCGGTCTGCGCCTGCACGACCGAATACGGCTCTCGTTGGTCGAAGTACCCGGTCGGCCCGTTCCCCTGGACCGCCGCGATGCGCATGGTGCCTGTGGCGGTGGTCGGGAACAGCGGCGTCAGAAGGAGCACGACGAGCACCAGAGCAGGCGCGACGAACGCGACAGGACGCCGCCATGCCCGTGCGCGGACGATCTCGATGGCGAGGGCCGCGAGGAAGACCATCAGGAAGCTGAGTCCGCTGATCCCCACCCAGGAGACCACAGGGGCGAGCGGACTCTGTGCCTGGCTCATGCCGAGGCGCGCCCAGGGGAAGCCCCCGTAGGGCCAGGAGCCGACGAGGAGCTCCCGGCCGACCCACAGAGCCGCGACCACCGCGGGGAGCAGCAGGAGCCGCCCCCAGCGGCCGGGGACGGCACGAGGGATCCACCGGTACGCCAAGGTGATGGGGATCAGCGCCACCGCCGTCAGCACGCCCTCCAAGACGCTCAGCGCCGCCCACGGCACCGGACCGAGGTACCGGGACGTCCACGAGACGAGCAGGCCGAAGAACAGCACCCCGTAGACGGCCCCGACCAGCAGCGCTCCGCCGGCACGGCGTCCGATGAGGCTCAGGAGAAGCAGCGCGGTCGCCGGGAAGGCGAACACCCAGATCCCCGCGTCGGGGTACGAGAGATCCATCAGGAGCGCTGCGAGAGCAGCACCGAGAACCGCTGCCCACAGCGGAAGAAGAGGGCGCTGGCGCGCGCGGGAATCAGGCATCGACCCTGTCTCTCACATCGACGAGTAGGCCACGATCCCGCGGCGCACCCCATCGAGGGCGGTACGCGCGTTCCTCGCGAGCGCGGAGTCCTCGGCGACGATCGAGAGCTGATCCAGGAGATCGATCGTCTGCTTGGTCCATCGGACGAAATCCCCCGCCGCCATGTCGGCGTCGACGAGCACTCGGTCGAGCGATGCGCCACGGGCCCAGGAGTGCATGGCGCCGGCGAGGCCTGCGGCGAGGGGCTCGGAGCCGGGGAGGTGATGATCCTTTTCGAGATCGTCGAGCTCGGCCCAGAGCGTGGTCGTCTTCTCGTACGCGCTGCGGAACGAGCCGCGAGGCAGGCCCCGCTCCCCCGAGTTCGCCTCATCGCGTCGGGGCTCGTACACCAGGCAGCACGCCATCGCGGCGAGCGAGGGCGCGTCCAGCCCCTGCCAGAGTCCCTGGCGGAGGGACTCCGCGATGAGCAGGTCACGTTCGCCGTAGATCCGGCGCATCGTGCGGCCCGCGGCCGTGAGCGACATCTCGGCGCCGTCGCGGTGCAGGTAGTCCAGCGTCTCCAGCACCTCCACCACACGATCGAACACCCGGGCCACGGTGCCCGTGCGGTTCTCGATCTGCCGGCGGATGCGATCGGTCTGCCTCTTCAGCTTCCAGTAGCGCTCGGCCCAGCGGGCGTGCGCCTCCCGGTCAGGGCAGCGATGGCATCCGTGCCGCTGCATCCTCGTGCGCAGGTTCTGGACCTGCTTCATCCGCTTCTCGCGCGCGACGCGCGGTGCATTCGAGTCCTGACGGTTCTTCTTCTCGAGATCGCTGAGCTCGCGCCTGATGGCCGCGTACTCCATGAAGTCGCCGTGCTCGCAGACCATCGAGGCCTGATACCCCTCGAGCGATGTCTCCGCTTCGCGCACCTGGCGGGCGAGACCGACCACGGCTCGGTCGGCTTGGAACTGAGCGAACGACGACTCGAGAACCTCACGCGCACGCGGCTTCCCGAACAGGTCGATGAGGTTCACCGCCATGTTGTAGGTCGGGCGGAAGCTCGAGTTGAGCGGATAGGTGCGACGCGATGCGAGAGCGGCGACCGCCTGCGGATCCATGCCCTCGGTCCACTGCACGACCGCATGCCCTTCGACATCGATCCCTCGACGTCCGGCGCGGCCGGTCAGCTGGGTGTACTCGCCGGAGGTGATCGCCACCCGCGCCTCACCGTTGAACTTCTCCATCTTCTCGAGGACCACCGTGCGCGCGGGCATGTTGATCCCCAGCGCCAGCGTCTCCGTCGCGAACACCACCTTGACCAGCTTTCGCTGATAGAGCTCCTCGACGACCTCCTTGAAGGCCGGCAGAAGCCCGGCGTGATGCGCGGCGACGCCCCGCTCCAGGTTGTCGAGCCACTCCCAGTAGCCGAGGACCCCGAGGTCCTCGTCCTGCAGGGTGCGAGTCCGCTCCTCGACGATCGCCCTGATCTCCTCGCGCTCCTCCGTAGAGGTGAGGCGGAGCCCTGATCGGCGCACCTGCTGCACCGCCGCATCGCAGCCGACACGACTGAAGATGAAGAAGATGGCGGGAAGGAGGTTCGCACGCTCCAGCAGCTGGATGACGTCCGGTCGGTCGAGCCGTTCGATGCGGCGCACGTTCGCCGAGCGAACGGGGCGCCGACCGCCCCTCGGCGGGCGCTGGGCCTGCCTGCCCGCATGGCGGTTGCTGCGGTAGGACTGCGCCTCACGATTGCTGTCGTAGTGCGAGCCGGTGAACGAGCGTATCCGCATCAGCTCCTGGTTCACCTTGGCCGTCGCGAGGCCGGCGCGGTCGTCGAACAGCGGAAGCAGGTCGTCACGCACGAGGACGTGCTGCTCGAGAGGGACGGGGCGGATCTCCGAGACGATGACCTCGGTATCGCCGCGAACGGTGTCGAGCCAGTCGCCGAACTCCTCGGCGTTCGAGACGGTCGCGCTCAACGACACCAGCCGCACATGCTGCGGCAGGTGGATGATGACCTCTTCCCACACCGCACCGCGGAAACGGTCGGCGAGGTAGTGGACCTCGTCCATCACGACGAAGCGCAGATCACGAAGGGCCGCGGAATCGGCGTAGATCATGTTGCGCAGGACCTCGGTCGTCATCACGACGATCCGGGCGTTGCCGTTGATGTTGGTGTCGCCCGTGAGCAGACCCACCTCGTCGGCGCCGTAGACATCGACGAGCTCGCGGAACTTCTGGTTCGAGAGCGCCTTCATCGGGGTCGTGTAGAAGGCCTTGTCGCGAGGCGTCTGCATGGCCAGATGGATCGCGAACTCGCCCACGATGGTCTTGCCCGCTCCGGTCGGCGCGGCGACCAGAACGCTGCTCCCACGTTCGAGCGCGTGACACCCCTCGATCTGGAAGGGGTCGAGCTCGAACCGCTGCCTCGCGGCGAAAGCGGCCGTCTCGGGGTTCCCCGCTGCTGCACGCGCCGCGGCGTACCGCTCGGACGGGGACGTCATGCGGCGTCGGTGACGATGCCCGCGGCGCCGTCGAGCTTGCGCTTACGTCGGTCGAAGAGCATCGAGACGAGGGTGGCCGCGAAATACAGCACGATCATCGCGCCCATGAGCAGGAGCATCGAGAAGACATCGGCGGGGGGCGTGGTCACCGCGGCGAAGAGCGTGCACACGAGGATCGCGACGCGCCATCCCTTGAGGATCTCCTTGCCGGAGATCACGCCTGCGAGGTTGAGCGCGACGAGGAAGACGGGAAGGACGAACGCGATGCCCACCACGAGGAGGAACTTGAAGACGAAGTCGTAGTACGCCGAGTAGTCGAAGAACTGCGCCATGCCCTGGGGCACGAATCCCGCCATGATCTCGATCACATGCGGGAGGACGAAGAACGCGACCGTGCAGCCGCCGAAGAACAGCGGGATGGCCGCACCGAGGAATCCCCAGGTGTACTGGGTCTCCTTCTTGGTGAGCCCGGGCATGATGAACGCCCAGACCTGCCAGAGCCAGACCGGGGCCGAGATCAGCAGGCCGATCGCGAACGCGATGCGCATCCGCAGATCGAAACCGCTCGTCACGGTGGTGAAGTTCAGACCGACGTACTCTTTGCCCTGCTGCTCGGCGATCGTTCGGATCGGGATCGACAGCAGTTCGATGATCGGCTCTGTCACGATGAAGGCCACGATCATGCCGATGACCAGCGCCGCGGCAGCGATGACGAGGCGCCTACGGAGCTCGATCAGGTGCGAACCGAGTGACATCCGCTTGTCGCGGCCCGGCGCCTGTCGATCGGCGGATTCCAGAGCCGACACGGACTAGGCGGATCGAGGAGGCTGACCCGGGTCGGAGTCGCGAGCCGTCACCGTCGTCTCCGGAGCGACGGACTGCTGCGGCACGGCCGCGTCCTTGTTCGTCTCGTCGGAAGCGTCGTCGTTCTTCATCGCCTTCATCTCGCCCTTGAAGACCCGGGCGGACTGACCGAGGCTCTTAGCCAGCGCCGGCAGCTTCGCCGCACCGAAAAGCAGCAGGATGACGGCGAGGATGATCAGCAGATGTGGCCAACCGAAAGCGCCCATGATTCTCCTTCGTCGTTTTCTAGAGTCTAACCGGCGTCGCCCTGGTCCGGGTCACGATAGAGGGCGAGTCCCGCGGCCGCCCACTCTCGCGCGGCGGTCCGGGCGATGGCGGGCTCGATGACCTCGAGAGCACAGCCGAACCGGCCGGCAAAGCGCTTGATACCGCGGGGATCGGCGAGGCGCAGTCTCGCCGTGACGATGCCGTCCACCGCCTCCGCGTTCTCGGGAGTGAGGAAGTCCCCGAGGAGCGGGGCCACCCTCTCGGGAAGACGCACTCGCACCTCGCCTTCGTCATCGACGGCGGCGAACGCCTCCGGCAGCTGGTCACCGGCGTGCGTGATCGGGATGTCGGTGAGTCGAGCGTCGCTGACGCGGTCGAGGTGGAAGGTGCGCATCGCCTCGCGCATATGGCACCAGCCCTGCAGGTACCACTGCGCGTTGGTGATCAGGATCTGCACGGGATCGACCGTGCGAGTCGTCGGTGCCGCATCCGGCGCCTGATACGTGAACGAGACGGCGACGCCCTGCTGCACGGCACGCGAGACGACCTGTCTGACCTCGTCGACGGCGCTCGGCGCCACCACGACCTCCGCCGGGGCGTCTGCCGCCCCGCGGGAGAGCTTCGAGATCAGGCCGCTCACGAGTCCCGAGTCGGAGACGGCGGGCACCGCCGCGACCATCTGCAGCCCGGCGAGCAGAGCGGCGGCTTCACGAGCAGTGAACCGCGGCACACGCCGCAGTGCGACGTCGTTCGTGATCTCGATGACGTCCTCCTGATCGAGGAGGTCCCAGTTGATGTCGAAGAGCTCCTGCGGCTGCTGCCAGAAGCCGGCATCGCCGGGCAGTCCGATCACCGTGAGCTTCTCGACCATCTGTCGCATCTCGTTTGGCGTGACCCCGAACTCTTCGGCTGCCTCGGCGAGCGAGACCTGCCCGAGCTCGAGCAGGTAGGGCACAAGGGTGAGATAGACCCTGACGCGATCCGACGCCAGGAGCGGCTTCGACTGCGCACTCATCGACTCTCCTCCGGATCGGAGTTCGCGGCGACCACGGCCGTGAGCCGGGCGATCACCGCGTCACGCAGGGCTGCAGGCTCGACCACGCGCACCTCAGGGCCGTAGGAGGCGAGCTCGTCGGCGAGGATGTGCAGGTCGACGAACGGGACATGGATGCCCTGCGTCGCGGGGGTGGCCCGGCGTCCGAGCCGCAGCGCCGCCTCGGTGCCGGGAGTGACCTCGAGAAGTGCGGCGTTCTGCGCGGCGACGCGCTCGAGACCTGACAGTGCGCGCTCCCCCGCTCCGTCCCGCAGATCAGGACCGAACGATGTCGGAGTGATGCGCACGTCGCCGACGATGCGGCTGAGAAGGAACATGCGGTCGGCCTCGATGTCGACATCGACACCGTAGACGTGCCAGCGCGCCTCGTAGTCGACGAGAGCGAGCGGGCGGATGCTCCGGCGGCGCGGAGACTCCTCCCCCGGCTTCAGGTAGTCGAAGACGACCACCCGGCACTTCTCGATCGCCTCCTGGAGCTGTGGGAATGCCGCATCGCGTGCGGTGATCCTCGGCGCGAAGCCGATGATGGGCTCGTCGCCGTCGATGCCGAGCGCGCGGATCTTTCGCACCCCCGCCTTCGCATCGCCAGAGGCCGATTCGGCACTCCACACGCTTCCGGCGAGCTGCAGAACCGCCAGCTCCGCAGGAGTGAACTCGATATCCCCGGGGAGGTCGTATTCCGCCTGCGGAATGCGATACCGGGCCTCGCGGAGGTCATTGGGATCCGCGGGATCACCGATGGTCTCCACCGGGACGCCGAGCGTACGGAGCTCGTCCTTGTCACGCTCGAACATCTTCTCGAGGGCGTCCGAACGCGCTCCCGCATCCGCGCGCTGACGGTACCCCGAGACGTTGTCGAGGATCTGCTGCTTGGTCAACCCGATCTCCGTGGCCATCAGCGCCACGACGAGATTCGTCAGACGCTCCTCCGCGGGAATACGGGTCGCCATCACTGCTCCGGAACGGGAACGGTCCCCAGGATGTCGACGACGATCGCGGTCGCCGATGCGCCTTCCGCGCCGGGCGCCACGACGAGCAGCTGAGAGCCGACCGTCGCGCCGACGAGTTCCTTCGCAGCGATCCCGATGTTGGGCTCCGCGCCCCAGGTGCTCGAGACGACCGTCTTGTCGTCCCAGCCCACGGCCATGATGTTCGTCACGACGATCGAATCCTTCTCGACCTTCGCACCGTCGCCCGCGATCAGGGTCTGCGTGACCGTCGATTTCGGCGCCGCGCTGTCAGGGATGATCACGCCGGGCGTGCCGTCGGGAGCGCGGACCACGCTCGGAAGGCCGCGCGCGTCGTTGAACTGCGACGCGCCCTCGGCCTTGGCGAGGTGCACATCGAGGACGTCGATGACGGCGACGACGTTCTCGCCGTCGGCAAGGCCGAACGCCTGCACGTTGGTGTCTCCGAAGTCCTCGGGCGTGAGCACGGCGACCGTCCGCGTGCCACCGGTCGCGCACTCGAGCACGGACTCGAGTCCGGGCGAGCGCTGCGACCAGTACGCGATGTTGTGCACACGGCTGAGATCGCCGTTGTACTCGGACTCGTAGAGCTTGTCGCCGCTGTCGCCGCCGTAGAACGAGATGTCGAGCACCATCGGCTGGACGTCGGTCGTCAGCGGCTCGCCGTCGCCCACGACGACGTCGGAGAACGACGTGGACGAGGACTTCACGGGTGTGAAGACGGTCACGTCCGGGGTCTCGCCGAGGTCGCCCTCGACCGTCACCGAATCGGCGACGGCTGAGGAACCGGTGCGATCACAGGTCGCGCCGGCGAACGTCGGTGCCGACGTGCACCCTGTCAGGGCGAGGACGGCGAGGCTGAGAGTGGCCAGAACGGCGGACGTTTTACGCACGCGCTCCAGTCTATTCCGTCGCAGCGTCGGATTCGCGCGATGCCGCCGCGATGCGCGCACCTTCCGCAGCCTTCGTGGCCTCGCGGGCGCGCTTGCGGAGGTTCTTGTCGTTGATCACCCGATCGCCCACCGCTCCGGGCGTCCAGAGTTCGACGTCGTCGTCGCCGTAGCTGCTCTTCGACGCCCTGCGCTTGACGGACGGTGCGATCGCCCCGGGTGCGAGCCGTCGCGCGGTCAGCAGGAATCCGGTGTGCGCGACCATGCGGTGATCGGGGCGCACGGCGAGGCCTTCGACATGCCACCCGCGCACCACGGTCTCCGACGCGTCCGGATCGGTGAAGAGCCCGGTTCCACGGATGTACTCCGCCACGCGCGAGAGCTGCGTCGCGGTCGCGACGTAGCAGAGGACCACGCCACCCGGTGTGAGCGCCTCGGCGACGACGTCCATGCACTCCCAGGGTGCGAGCATGTCGAGCACGACCCGATCGACGGTCCCCGACGGGAACTCGGAGGGCAGAGCCTCCGCGAGGTCGCCGACGACGACGTTCCACGTGTCGGGGGTCTCGCCGAAGAAGGTCTCGACGTTGCCGCGAGCGACCTGCGCGAAGTCCTCGCGGCGCTCGAAGGACACGAGCCGACCCGCCGGGCCGATCGCGCGGAGCAGCGACAACGAGAGCGCACCCGAGCCGACACCGGCCTCGACCACGACCGCTCCCGGGAAGATGTCGGCCTGCATCACGATCTGCGCGGCGTCCTTCGGATACACGATCGCCGCGCCGCGGGGCATCGACATCGCGAAATCCCGGAGCAGCGGACGGAGCGCCAGATAGTCGTGGCCCGAGCTGTTCGCCACCACAGACCCGTCGGGCAGGCCAATGAGGTCACGATGACGGAGCACGCCCTGGTGCGTGTGCAGTTCCCCGTCTTCGCGAAGCGTGACGGTGTGCAGACGACCCTTCGGTCCCGTCAGCTGCACACGGTCCCCCGCCCGGAAAGGCCCGCTCGGCCTCGACGCGCTGCTGTCGCTCGGTGCGGTGATGTCGGTCATCGGGTGGCTCCCGTCATGGAGGTCTGGCGGTCGAAGAGATCGATCAGATCGGCGGCGGTGCGGCCCTCGAGCGTCGGCCACAGCTCGTGGGCGCCGACGTGATCGAGGGCGACGATGTGCGGCACGCCCAGCGCGACGGCGCCCGCCGCGAGGCCGGCACGCAGCCCGGTCGGCGAGTCCTCGATCACCACGGCGTCGGCGGCATCGATGTCGAGCAGCGAGGCGGCGTGCAGGTACGGCTCGGGGTGCGGCTTGGGATTCGTGACGTCATCGCCGGCGACCACGATGTCGAAGGCGTCGAATCCCATGAGGTCGACGACCCCCATGGCCATCCGGCGCAGCGACATGGTCACCAGACCCGTCGGGATGCCGGCCGCACGAAGATCCTGAAGAAGCTCGCGAGCGCCCGGACGGAAGGGAACGCCCTGCGTCCGGAGCGCGTGCTGCACGCCGTCGGTCAGAAGCGAGATGATCGCCTCGGCCTCCATGTCGACGCCGGCGTTCTGCAGGATGATCGCGCTGTCGATCAGGCCGTTGCCCACGAGCTGCAGCGCATCCTCATGGGTCCAGCTTCCGCCGAAGGATTCGACCAGCGACGTCTCCGCGGCCATCCAGTACGGCTCGGTGTCGACGAGTGTTCCGTCCATGTCCCAGAGGATCGCGCGGGGCTGTCTGCTCACCGAACCATGTTACCCGTGGCTGCGCCCGCTCCCCGTCCGGGCGGGCTAGCCTGGAGGGACACTGTTCCGGCGACCACGAAGGGAGACCACGATGGATGTTCTCGGTTCGCGCATCGTCATCGCCGCCTTCGACGGCTGGAACGACGCCGGTGAGGCCGCGAGCGGCGCGATCGCCGCGCTGCGTGCCCAGTCGGAGTACGACCTCGTCCACTCGATCGACCCGGAGCTGTACTTCGACTACCAGTACACCCGACCCGCGACGAAGATGGATGCCGAAGGTCGCCGTCAGCTCACCTGGCCCGAAGCCGGTCTCTGGCGCCCCCGCGATCCCGGGCCCGGGCCGGAGTTCTGGGTCCTGACCGGTGTCGAGCCGGCGCGGACCTGGCAGTCCTTCGCCGCGGAGTTCATCGACGTCGCGCTGCGCGACGACGTCACCGGCCTCGTCACACTCGGCGCCATGCTGTCCGACGTGCCGCATACGCGGCCGATCTCGATCTTCGCCTCGAGCCAGAACGAGCAGGTGCGTGAGGCTCATGGCCTCGAGCGATCCCTGTACGAGGGGCCGGTGGGCATCCTCAGCGTCTTCGAGCACTTCGCGGAGAGCGCAGGCATCCCCACCGCGAGCCTCTGGGCGAGCGTTCCGCACTACGTCGCATCCGCCACGCCGTCGCCGAAGGTCACGCTGGCGCTCCTCGACCGCCTCGAGGAGCTGACCGGGGTGCAGGTCGCCCACAGCGGTCTGCGCACCGAGGCCGCCGCGTGGGAGGCGTCGATCGACGCCGCCGCGGCGGACGACGAGGACATGGCGGAGTACATCCGCCAGCTCGAGCAGACCCGAGACACGTGGGACTCCCCCGATGCCTCCGGTGACGCGATCGCCCAGGCCTTCGAGCGCTATCTGCGTCGGCGGGGCGACGGCCCGAGCGACCACAAGCGCTGAGGCCGTCGCTCTCGCGTCAGGCTGCGATCACACCCGTCCCGAGCAGGACCAGCAGGACGGTTCCGAGCAGGATGCGATAGATCACGAACGGCAGGAAGCTGCGCTTCGAGATGTAGTTCATGAAGAACGCGATCACGCCGAGCGCCACGACGAACGCGATTCCCGTCGCCGCCAGGGTGTCGCCGAACGAGAAGAACGAGGGCTCGTCCCAGCTCTTGAACAGCTGGTAGAAGCCGCTTCCGAACACCGCGGGGATCGCGAGCAGGAAGGCGTAGCGCGCTGCCGCCGCACGCTCGTAGCCCAGGAAGAGGCCCATCGTGATGGTTCCACCGGAGCGTGAGACCCCGGGGATCAGCGAGAGCGCCTGCGCGACACCGTAGGCGACGCCGTGCGGATAGGTCAGCTGGTCGAGAGTGCGGCGCTTCGCGCCCACGTGGTCAGCGATGCCCAGCAGGATGCCGAAGACGATCAGCATGATCGCGACGATCCACAGAGACCGGAAGACGGTCTCGATCTGGTCCTGGAACAGCAGCCCGAGCACGACGATCGGGATGCTGCCGATGATGATCATCCAACCCATGCGCGCGTCGGGGTCGGTGCGGGGCACCTTGCCCGTCAGGGAACGGAACCACTGCGAGATGATCCGGACGATGTCGCGCCAGAAGAAGACGACGACCGCGGCCTCCGTACCGATCTGCGTGATAGCGGTGAACGCCGCCCCCGGGTCCTCTCCCGACGGGAGGAACGTGCCGAGGATGCGCAGGTGCGCGCTGGAGGAGATCGGCAGGAACTCGGTGAGTCCCTGGACGATCCCGAGGATGAGCGCTTCGAACAGGTGCATGGAAAGGCCTTCTCGGTCGTGGGCGGCGCAGATGTGGCGCGGAGCGCTCAGTATGTGCGCAGCAGATCGGCCAGCACCCGCTGACCGAAGACAAGTGATTCTACGGGTACGCGCTCGTCGACTCCGTGGAACATGCCCGTGAAGTCGAGATCGGCGGGCAGACGGAGCGGTGCGAAACCGTAGCCCGTGATGCCGAGAGCGGCCAGAGCCTTGTTGTCGGTGCCGGCTCCGAGAAGATACGGGATCACCGGAACGCCGGGATCGTGGCGGTTGAGGCTCGCCACCATCGCCTCGACGAGCTCGCCGGCGAACGGGGTCTCCATCCCGATGTCGCGCACGACGGTCTGGATCTCGATGTCGTCGCCGACGATGGTCTGCAGCTCGGCCAGCACCTCGTCCTCCGTGCCGGGGATGACTCGCACATCGATGAGCGCCTCCGCGCGTTCGGGTATCACGTTGTGCTTGTACCCTGCGGTCAGCGCCGTGGGGTTCGTGGTCGTCCGGAACGACGAGCGCAGGAACGCCTCGGCCGGCCCCGCTGCTGCGGCCAGGGCGTCCGGGTCGTCCTGCGAGCGCCCGGACAGCTCGCTCAGGCCACGGAGCAGAGCCTCTGTGGTGGACGTGAGGCGGATCGGCCAGCGGGTGCGACCGATCGCCGCGACGGCCTCGGCGAGCTTCGTCACCGCGTTGTCGTCGTGCAGACGGCTCCCGTGACCTGCCCGTCCCTTCGCGACGAGGCGGATCCAGATGAGAGCCTTCTCGCCCACCTGCAGCAGATACGCTCGACGGTCGTCGACGCTGATGGAGTACCCACCGACCTCGCTGATCGCCTCGGTCGCTCCGTCGAACCAGTGCGCGCGGTGCTGCACGGCGAGGGCGGATCCCTCCACTCCCCCGTTCTCCTCGTCGGCGAAGAACGCCAGGACGAGATCACGCTCCGGCAGTTCGCCGGCGCGCAGGATGTCTGCGACGGCCGTGAGGATCATCGCGTTCATGTTCTTCATGTCGACCGCGCCGCGGCCCCAGAGCATCCCGTCCCTCACCTCCCCGGCGAACGGGTCGACGGTCCAGTCCTCCGCCATAGCCGGGACCACGTCGAGGTGACCGTGCACGACCAGGGCCGACTTCTCGGGGTCACGACCGCGCACCCGCGCCATCACGTTCGTGCGGCGGTCGATGGGCTCGTAGTACTCGACGTCGAGCCCGAGTTCCTGCAGGTACGCCCCCACGTACTCCGCAGCCTCACGCTCTCCCCTGGCGTCACCGCCGCCGAAGTTCGATGTGTCGAAGCGGATCAGGTCCTGCGCGATGCGCACGACCTCGGGAAGCGACGGTTCGGTCATGATCATCAGGCTATCGAAAGGCCGTGGCGCGCCCGGGAAACGCGCTCGGTTTCGGGGTGAGGTGAAGCCCGTGCTAATGTAAATCTTCGTTCGGCAACGAACATCCAACACCTGCGCGGGTGGCGGAATGGTAGACGCGCTACGTTGAGGTCGTAGTGCCCGTAAGGGCGTGGGGGTTCAAGTCCCCCTCCGCGCACAGAAGAAAAGGCTCCGGAACCCGATGGTTCCGGAGCCTTTTGCGTTGCTCGCTCCAGCCCGGGGCTGGGGCCGCCTGACTCAGACGGCCCCGACTCCGAACAGCAGACCCAGACCGTAGGTGATCGCTGCCGCCCCGAACCCGATCGCCAGCTGTCGGAGAGCCCGGCGCAGAGGCGGTCCCCCCGACAGGATGCCGACCATGGCACCGGTCGAGAGCAGCGCGACGCCGACGAGAACCAGCGCGACGATCACGGCCACCGTGCCCTCGAGTCCGAAGATCCACGGAAGCACGGGGATGATCGCCCCCGAGGCGAACAGCAGGAAGCTCGAGAGCGCCGCCGTCCAGTCGCTGCCGACGATGTCGTGGTCCGTCCCCGCGTGCACGTTCACCGGCCCGGTCGCGGTGCGCTCCACCCCGGCGCGGGCGGCCGCCACGATCCGACGCGCCCGCTCGAGCGCTTCCTCCGGGGCGATTCCGCGCGCACGGTAGACGAGCGCGAGTTCGTTCTCGTCGATGTCGAGGTCCGCGGCGGATGCCGCCGCATCCTCGTTCGCCTCGGTCGCCGCCAGCAGCTCACGCTGCGACCGGACGGAGACGAACTCCCCCGCCCCCATCGACAGCGCTCCTGCGAGGAGGCCCGCGATTCCGCTGAACAGGACGAAGCCGGAGCTGGCACCGGTGGCCCCGATGCCGAGCACGAGCGCGAGATTGCTGACGAGTCCATCGTTGGCGCCGAAGACGGCCGCGCGGAACGAGCCGGAGAGCCGACGTCGACCCCGCGCCGCGAGGCCGCGCACGACCTCGTAGTGCACCTTCTCGTCGGCGCGCATGGCGGGTGTCGCATACTGCTCGGAGTCGTAGGGCGAACGGGCCTCGGCGCTCTGGGCGAGAGCGAGCACGAAGATCGATCCGAAGCGTCCCGCCATCCAGCCGAGCAGGCGAGAGCGGACGCCCGCGCGGGGCAGCCGCGTCGGCTCGGAGCCGAGCAGATCGAGCCAGTGCTGCTCGTGTCGGCGCTCCGCATCCGCGAGGCTCAGGAGGATCTGCTGCTCCTCGCCTGTGCGACGCTGGGCGAGCCGCTGATAGACCATTCCCTCGGCGCGCTCCTCGACGAGGTAGCGGGCCCAGCGACGGCGGTCGGCGGCAGTCGGCTCGGTGGTGGCAGCAGGGGCTGTCATGCGATCTCCTGGGTGAGGGTCCCCGATGTGGGACGACCTTTCCACGCTAGCTCCGGCGCCGACGACGCATCGAGTCGAGAGCAGGATTGCCAGGATTTCGGGAATCCGAACCCGTACGTCGAAGGACCGCCGAGACGCGTCAGGACCGCACGCGCTTGCGCAGAACCTCGATGCGCGCCTGCAGCTGGGTCACCGTCGCCTGCGCGACAGCCGGGCCACCGCAGATGCGGCGAAGCTCGGCGTGGACGGCGCCGTGCGGTTCACCCTTCTGCCGTGCGTACAGGCCGACGAGGCTGTTCAGCAGCTGGCGCTGTTCCTTGAGCGTCCGGTGCAGCGGCGCGGGGAGGGTCGTCGTCTCGGTCGGTGACGCCGTCGCCTCTCGCGCTTCGCGCAGTCGGGATTGCCGCGCCTGACGCTGCATGAGGAGTTCGTGGACGTGTTCGGGTTCGAGCAGCCCCGGGAAGCCGATGAACTCCTCCTCCTCCGGCGTCCCCGGCTCGGCGAGCTGACCGAACTCCTGTCCTTCGAACACGACGCGATCGAAGTGCGCGACGGACGACAGGGCCTGGTAGCTGAACTCCTGCGTCAGCGCGTCGGACGCGTCGTCCTCACGGTTCGCACTCTCGAGCAGAGAGTCCTCGAGGCCGTCGTCGTCTTTGGACTGCCGGTCGAGCGCATGATCGCGCTGCTTGTCCATCTCGTTCGCGAGGCCCATGAGCACCGGCACCTGGGGCAGGAACACACTCGCTGCCTCGCCGCGACGGCGTGCTCGCACGAAGCGCCCGATGGCCTGAGCGAAGAACAGCGGCGTCGATGAGGAGGTGGCGTACACCCCGACCGCGAGTCGGGGGACGTCGACTCCCTCCGACACCATCCTGACCGCGACCATCCAGCGCGCGTCGCCGGCGCTGAACTTCTCGATGCGCTCGGAGGCCGTCGCGTCGTCCGACAGAACGACCGTCGGCTGCTGACCCGTGATGCTGTGCAGGATCTTCGCGTACGCGCGGGCGACGGTCTGATCGGTCGCGAGGACGAGCCCGCCGGCATCCGGCACATGGTGTCGGATCTCGCTGAGTCGACGGTCCGCCGCGGAGAGCACCGCCGGCATCCACTCGCCCTCCGGGTCGAGGGCGGTGCGCCAGGCCTGCGACGTGACGTCCTTGGTGTTGTCCTGGCCGAGATGCGTCTCCAGCTCGTCGCCGGTGGTCGTGCGCCAGCGCATCTTGCCCGCGTACATGTGGAACAGCACCGGTCGCACGACGCCGTCCGCCAGGGCGCGACCGTACCCGTAGTTGTAGTCCGTGCGCGATATGCGCGCGCCGGACTCGTCGGGGTGATACTCCACGAAGGGGATCGGGGCCGTGTCGCTGCGGAAGGGCGTGCCGGAGAGCAGCAGTCGACGCTTGGCAGGTCCGTACGCATCGCGGATCGCGTCGCCCCAGCTGAGCGCATCACCGCCGTGGTGCACCTCGTCGAGGACCACCAGTGTGCGGGCGTCTTCGGTGAGATGCCGGTGGACCGAAGACTTCGCGGCCACCTGGGCATACGTCACGACGGCCCCGTGGTAGTGCCGCGCCGGAGCCCAGTCGCTGTTGCGGAAGCGAGGGTCGAGGCGGATGTGCACCCTCGCCGCGGCATCCGCCCACTGGGTCTTGAGGTGCTCGGTCGGCGCAACCACGATAATGCGGTTGACCTCGCCCATGCGCATCAGCTCGACGGCGAGCGTCAGCGCGAACGTCGTCTTGCCGGCGCCGGGCGTCGCCGCGACGAGGAAGTCGCGCTGATCGGCCTCGAAGTACTGCTCCAGCGCCTCCTGCTGCCAGGCGCGCAGCTTGTTCGCGGTACCCCAGGGGGCGCGCTGGGGAAAGGACGGAGAAAGCATCGACTCCACGATAATCGCTGCCGCAGACACTCGGCGTGCCGACGGCGCGGCGCGGACCGTCTCGCGCCGCGGTGGGTCGCACGAGTAGGCTCGGTCGGTGCGCCGCCACCACCGATGCGCGGCGCTCGTTCGCGAAGGAGAGCTGGATGACCGACCAGGATTCGACTCGGACCCCGCACCTCGACAATGAGAGTCCGCACCCGTGGCGACGCTTCGTCGCGATCGGCGACTCGTTCACGGAGGGCATCGGAGACCCCGACCCCTCGCACCCCGGCACTCACCGCGGGTGGGCGGATCGTGTCGCCGAGGTCCTGTCGCAGCAGGTCGACGACTTCGCCTATGCGAACCTCGCCGTGCGCGGCAAGCTCATCGCGCAGATCGTGCACGACCAGATCGAGCCGGCGGTCGCCCTGCATCCCGACCTCATCTCGATCTGCGCCGGCGGCAACGATGTGATCCGTCCCGGCACGGATCCGGACGCGATCGCCGCGCAGCTCGAGGACGCCGTCGCACGCCTGTCGTCGACGGGTGCCGCCGTGCTGCTCTTCACCGGCATCGACACCGCCTTCACGCCGGTCTTCCGTCCGTTCCGCGGCAAGGTCGCCATCTACAACGAGAACGTGCGGGCCATCGCCGACCGGCATGACTGCATCGTCGCGGATCAGTGGGCGCTGAAGACCGTGCAGGACATGCGGTTCTTCGACGACGACCGGCTGCACTACAACGCGCTCGGACATCACGAGGTGGCGCGCATGGTGCTCCGCGCGCTCAACGTCCCGAACGATCTCGAGTCCATGCAGCCCGAGCCCCTGCCGCTGCGGACGTGGCGCGAGGCACGGGCCGAAGACCTGGGCTGGGCGCGCGAGCACCTGGTGCCCTGGGTGCTGCGACGTCTGCGCCACGAGTCCTCGGGCGATCACATCGTTGCCAAGCGCCCCGAGCCCTCGCCTGTCGTGTTCCCTGGCCTCGACTGACGGCCGCGTTCAGCGGGTCAGCGCGGTCCGAGCGCCCACAGTGCGACCGCCGCGGCGGACGCGACGTTCAACGAGTCGACTCCCCCGAACATGGGTATCGTGACGACGGTGTCGGCCATCTCGAGGGCCGTGCGGGAGAGCCCGTCGCCCTCGGCGCCCATCACGACGGCGACCCGCTCGCGACGTTCTGCCGCATAGGCGTCGAGCGTCACCGCGTCGTCGCGCAGCGCGAGCGCCGCGATGTCGAATCGCGCGGCGTGAAGGTCGGCGACGGCCGACTCCCAGTCGGTGATGCGGGTCCACGGCACCTGGAAGACGGTGCCCATGCTCACGCGCACGCTGCGTCGGTACAGCGGGTCCGCGCCGCCGGGCGAGACCAGCACGGCGTCTGCACCGAGACCGGCAGCCGCACGGAACGCGGCACCGACGTTGGTGTGGTCTCCGAGGTTCTCGAGGATCAGCACGAGGCGCGCGCCGTCGAGCACCTCGCGCACGGTGGGCAGCTCAGGGCGGTGCATCGATGCGATCGTGCCCCGGTGCACGGCGAAGCCGGTCACCGATTCGGCGACCTCGTCCGGAACGACGTACACCGGCACGTCGAGATCACCCACGATCGCCCTGATGTCGTCGATGCGTCGCTCCTGCACGAGGACCGATCGCGGGCGATGGCCGGCAGCGACGGCGCGGGCGATCACCTTGGTCGATTCCGCGATGTACAGCCCGCCGGCGGGGTCGTTCACGGTGCGGAGCGCGGTGTCGGTGAGCGCGCGGTACTCGTCGAGTCGTCGGTCGTCGGGATTCGTCACGCGCAGCAGTTCCACGCGCCCCAGTCTGCCATCGCTCTCTCCGCTCTCTCCGCTCGCTGCGCGCGGGGCAGCGAGGCAGCAGGCGCTCCGCACGCCTTAGACTCGACGGAGGAGGTCCCGTGAGTGCATCGAGTCCGGTCGAGTCGTCGACCGCCGTCGCTCGCGCTGCCGAACTCCTGCAGGGACGCCGCATCGCTCTCCTCACCGGGGCGGGCATCTCCACGGATTCGGGAATCCCCGCGTACCGGGGCGAAGGCGCGCGAACGCGTTCCGACCCCATGACCATCCAGCGCTACCTCGGCGACGAGGCCGCGCGACGCCGCTACTGGGTCGGCGGTCATCTCGGCTGGCGCGCTTTCGCGCAGGCCGGCCCCAACCGCGGCCACACCGCCCTCGCCGAGATGGAGGCGTCCGGGCACGTCAGCGGGGTGATCACACAGAACGTCGACGGACTCCACCTCCGCGCGGGCAGCTCGCATGTGATCGAGGTGCACGGCACCATGCGTCGGGTGCTCTGCCTGCACTGCGGGCAGGTGTTCGACCGCCGTGACATCGCCGTGCAGATCGAAGAGCTGAACCCGTGGATCTCGATCCCCGAGAACGTCGCCCTGAACCCCGACGGCGACGTGCTCCCCGAGAGCACGGCCGGATTCATCGTGCCGACCTGCACGGTGTGCGCGGGGATGCTCAAGCCCGATGTGGTCTTCTTCGGCGAGTACGTGCCGCAGGACCGCTTCCGGGCGGCGGAGTCGCTGCTCCGATCGAGCGACGCCCTCATCGTCGCCGGTTCATCGCTCGTCGTGAACTCGGGGGTGCGCCTCGTCGAGCGCGCCCGACGCCGCAGCATCCCTCTCATCATCGTCAACCGCGAGCCGACCCGAGCGGATGTCTGGGCCGATGTCACCATCGCCGCAGGCACCAGCGACGTGCTCCCCGCGATCCAGGAGCTTCTCGAATGACACTGCTCACCCTCGTGCGACATGGCCAGACGGACTGGAACCTCGACCGTCGCATCCAGGGATCCACAGACATCCCCTTGAACGAGACAGGACGCGCAGACGCGCGCACCGCGGCGGCGCACCTCGCGGGCACCACGCATCACGCGATCTACACCAGCCCGCTCCTGCGTGCGCGGGAGACCGCGGAGATCATCTCGGCCGAGCTCGGCCTCGGCGCGCCGGTGCTCGTCCCCGACATCCGAGAGCGGGAGTTCGGGGAAGGCGAGGGCATGCTCGTCTCCGAGTACATGGAGGCATACGGCGGCTGGCACGCGGAGGTACCGGGTGCGGAGACGCTGGGCGACGTGGCGGATCGGGCGCTGCGAGCGCTCGATGCGATCGCCCGGGATTCGCGTCGGCGCTCGACGCCCGTCGCGGAGTCGGTGGTCGTGGTCGCGCACGGAGGGGTGATCCGCTCGCTCATCGACCATGTCTCGGGAGGCACACTCCCCCGGGTCGGCGATCAGATCGTGAACGGATCCGCCCATCGCTTCGAAGCGTCTCCGGGGATGCTCCGCCTCCTCGACCAGACGGTCCTCATCTGAGACGACAGTTCGGTCCGGAGCCGCGCTGACCCGGGGCTCAGCACCGGGTCAGGGCGGACCGGACTCGGCGCGCCGGCTGCGATCAGCGCGCTCGCGCGAGCACGGAGCGCGCATGACGGAGCACCGGCTCGTCGATCATCCGTCCCTGGAAACGGAAGACGCCGCGCTCGCTCTCCGCGGCGGAGAGCACGGAGCGCGCCCACTCCACGGCGGCCGTGTCCGCGGCATAGGCCTCGCGGATCACCGCCACCTGATTCGGGTGGATGCAGGCGGTCGCGGCGAACCCGGACGCCGCAGCATCCTCCGCCTCCGCAGCGAGTCCGTCGATGTCGTCCAGAGCGATGTGCACCGCGTCGATCGCGGCCTTGCCCTGTGCACCGGCCTCGAGGAGGACCCGCGACCTGGCGTATCGCGCGATGTCCCGGTACGACCCGTCGCCGCGCCGGCTGGACGTGCCCCCGAGCGATGCGACGAGGTCTTCCGCCCCCCACATCATCGCGACGACGCGCGGATGCGCCGCGATCCGATCTGCGGCATGGATCCCGCGGGCGGTCTCGCACAGAGCGATCACCGAGAAACGCTCGTCGAAGGCGTCCAGGCTGTCGGCGTCCTGAGTCTTGGCGACCATGACGGTGCGGAAATCGGTCTGAGCGAGAGTGGAGAGGTCCGACACGAAGGCGTCGGAGTCCGGTGGATTGACACGGACGATCACGCGGTCCGGATCGAGATCGGCGTCGATGATGTTCCCCCGTGCGGTCGCCTTGGACTCCGGCAGGACCGCATCCTCGAGGTCGAGGATGACCGCGTCGGCCTTCTCGAGAGCACCGCGAAAGCGCTCGGGTCGATCTGCGGGGCAGAAGAGGAGCGCGGGGCCGAGAGCGAGCGTCATCGCGCACCTCCGGGACGGCAGAGCACGAGAACTGTGCGGGTCGCGGTGCCGACGACCGTCCCCTCCTGGTTTCGGCCGGTGTGGGCGATGGTGACGATGCCCTGGCCAGGACGCGATGTCGAGAGCCGCTTCTCGACGATCACGCTCTCGGTGTAAAGGGTGTCTCCGGCGAACAGCGGATGGGGGAACGCGATCTCGCCGAGACCGAGCTGTGCGACCAGAGTGCCCTGCGTGAGCTGGGCCACGGAGGCCCCGACCATGGTCGAGAGAGTCCACATCGAGTTGATGAGACGAGCGCCGAACGGCTGCTGTGCGTCGGCGAACGCCGCATCGAGATGCAGCGCCTGGGTGTTCATCGTCAGCGTCGTGAACATCACGTTGTCGGCTTCGGTCGCGGTGCGTCCCGGCCGATGAAGATACCGTGCATCCTCGTCGAACTCCTCGAAGTAGAGTCCTCGTTGCACGATCTCTCTCTCGGTCATGCTGCCACGCTACCCGGCGAGACCGAGCGCACGTGCGATCACCAGCAGCTGCACCTCGGTCGTGCCCTCGCCGATCTCGAGGATCTTCGAGTCGCGATAGTGACGTCCGACGGGGAACTCGTTCATGAAGCCGTTTCCTCCGAAGATCTGCGTCGCGTCCCTGGCGTTGTCCATCGCCGCTTCCCCCGACACGAGCTTCGCGATGGCCGCCTGCTCGGCGAAGGGCAGGCCGGCATCGCGCAGACGGGCCGCATGGTGCCAGGCGAGGCGCGCCGTGTGCACCCGCGCGCGCATACGGGCCAGAGTGAACTGCGCGTTCTGCCTGGTGCTGAGCGCGCTGCCGAAGATGGTCCGGGACTTCGCGTAGTCGACGGCGGCCTCGAGGCATCCCTCCGCCGCTCCGGTCGCCAGCGCCGCGATGGCGATGCGTCCTTCATCGAGGATGCTCAGGAAGTTGCGGAAGCCGCTCCCCCGTTCGCCGAGGAGGTTGGCGACGGGGACACGGGCACCGTCGAAGCTCAGCGGATGCGTGTCCGAGGCATTCCAGCCGACCTTGTCGTAGGGCGGGTCGACGGTGAAACCGGGTGTGCCGTTAGGCACGATGATCGTCGAGATCTCTTTGCGTCCGTCCGTCGATCCGGTGACGGCGGTGACGGTGACGAAGCGCGTGATGGGGGTGCCGGAGTTGGTGATGAACTGCTTCGAGCCATCGATCACCCACTCGTCGCCGTCCAATCGGGCGGTCGTGCGCGTTGCTCCCGCATCGCTGCCCGCCTCCGGCTCCGTAAGACCGAAGCCCGCAAGGGCCCGTCCCGAGAGGAGGTCCGGCAGCAGCTCGCTCTTCTGCGCCTCGGTGCCGAACCGGAACACCGGCATCGCGCCGAGGCTGACCCCGGCCTCGAGTGTGATCGCGATCGACTGATCGACGCGTCCGAGCGCCTCGATCGCGATCCCGAGCGCCATGTAGTCGCCGCCTTGGCCTCCGTACTCTTCCGGGAAGGGCAGTCCGAAGAGTCCGAGGTCGCCCATCTGCGCGACGACGTCCATCGAGAGCGTGTGCGTGCGATCGGCCTCGTATGCCTGCGGGGCGACGACCGTCTCGGCGAACTCCCGCACCATCCCGGCGAGTTCACGTTCCTCATCCGTCAGCTGAAACGTCATCGGTCCTCCTCCATCGTGACGCGAGCGACCACCTGGTCGCGTCGCACCTGATCGCCCTCGGCGACCAGCAGTCTCACAGTGCCGTCGTGGGGTGCCACCACGGGATGCTCCATCTTCATCGCCTCGATCGAGACGAGTGACGTCCCGGCCGTCACCTGATCGCCGTCGGCGACATGGACGGCCACGACGCTGCCCGGCATGGGTGCTCGCGCGTCCGGGCCCGAGGCCGTGACGCGCTCGTCCTGTGCCGCGAGCCGCCGCAGCAGGCGCTGACGGCGGTCGAGTGGACGGAGCCGCATCGTGCGGCCGTCCTCGGACACCCACACCGCGCCGTCGGAGTCCGAGGCGACGGATGTCCTGCCGGGCGCCGTACCGGGCGCGGCGACGAAGACCTCTTCAGCGTCCGTCTCGAACACGCACTCGACCGCCGACTCGTCGCTCCGTCGCTTCCAGACCTGACCCGCGCGTCGTTCCAGGGCGTCGTCACGGCGACGAGCGAGGAGGTGCTCACGGGCCGCCGACAGCATGGACGGCGAGGGCGGCCGGCGGCGCAGGGGCAGCAGCGACTCGATGAGGCCGGTGTCGAGGTCGCCCGCGACGACACGCGGGTCGCGACAGAGCTGACGCAGGAAGTCGATGTTGGTGTCGACCCCGAGCACGGTCGTCCGGCCGAGCGCCTCATCCAGCAGATGCAGTGCCGCGGCACGGTCGTCCGCGTGAGCGATGACCTTCGCGATCATCGGATCGTAGAAGCCCGTGACCTCGGAGCCGGTCTCCACCGCGGCATCCACCCGCACTCCGGGCGGCGCATCGAAAAGCAGCACGTGGCCGGTCGACGGCACGAATCCGCGCTCGGGCGACTCGGCGTACACACGCGCCTCCACCGCATGCCCGCTCGGCCGTGGCGCAGGTCCCAGCGATCCCCCCGCCGCGACGTCGATCTGCAGCGCGACGAGATCCAGGCCGGTGACCGCCTCGGTGACCGGATGCTCGACCTGCAGCCGTGTGTTCATCTCGATGAAGAACACCTCGTCCTGCCGATCGGCGTCGACGAGGAACTCGACCGTGCCGGCGCCGACGTAGTCGACGCTCTGCGCGGCCTTCACGGCGGAGTCGAGGAGGCGCGCTCTCGTCGGCTCAGGTATCCCCGCAGACGGCGCCTCTTCGATGACCTTCTGGTGCCGTCGCTGCAGAGTGCACTCCCGTTCTCCCAGCGCGATCACCCGTCCGTGCGCATCGCCGAACACCTGCACCTCGATGTGTCGCGGACGGCGGATGAGACGCTCCAGGATCAGTGCGTCGTCGCCGAACGCCGCAGCAGCGATCCTCCGTGCCGAGGCGAGCGCGGATCCCAGGCCCGCCGCATCCTCGACCACCTCCATGCCCTTGCCGCCGCCTCCCGCGCTCGGCTTCACCAGCAGCGGGAACCCGACGCGCTCGGCCTCCTCGCCGATCTCGGCGTCCGACAGACCTCGCGCATCGAAGCCGGGGACGACGGGGACGCCCGATCGGGCGACATGCTCGCGAGCCCTGGCCTTGTCTCCCATGATCTGGAGCGCGTCTGCGGACGGTCCGATGAAGACGATGCCGCTCTCCGTGCATGCCTCGGCGAGTCCCACGCTCTCGGAGAGGAACCCATACCCCGGGTGGATCGCCTGAGCCCCGCTCGCGCGTGCAGCCGCGATCACCGCATCGATGTCGAGGTATGACTCGGCCGCCGGCGCCGGCCCCAGACGCATCGCGAGGTCGGCCTCCGTGACGTGCGGCGCCCCGGCATCGGCATCGCTGAAGACCGCGACGCTCCGGATGCCGCGAGCCCGCAGGGTCCGGATGATGCGTCGGGCGATCTCCCCCCGATTCGCGACGAGGATCGTGTCGAAGCCGTTCGGGTTCCGTACCGTGGTCGTGCTCGTCATGTCTTCCTCACATCCGGAACAGGCCGAAGCGCGGCTCGGGCAGCGGAGTCCTCGCGGCCACGTCGAGAGCGAGACCCAGCAGGTCGCGCGTGTCGACGGGATCGATGATCCCGTCGTCCCAGAGCCGGGCCGTGGCGTAATACGGCTCGCCCTGTGCGTCGTACTGTGCGCGGATCGGCTCTTCGAAGGCGTGGCGCTCGTCGGCATCCCAGGCCTCCCCACGAGCCTCGAGCTGGTCCTCCTTGACGGTGGCGAGGACGGATGCCGCCTGTGCGCCGCCCATCACGGAGATGCGGCTGGCCGGCCACGTCCAGAGGAAGCGAGGCGAGTACGCGCGCCCGCACATCGAATAGTTGCCGGCGCCGAACGAACCGCCGATGATGACGGTGAACTTCGGCACTCGGGTGCTCGCGACGGCCGTGACCATCTTGGCCCCGTCTTTGGCGATCCCGCCGGCCTCGGCCTCGGTGCCGACCATGAAGCCGCTGATGTTCTGCAGGAAGAGCAACGGGATGCCGCGCTGGTCGCAGAGCTCGATGAAATGGGCGCCCTTGAGGGCGGACTCGCTGAACAGGACCCCGTTGTTCGCGACGATGCCGACGGGGTGCCCGTGCACCCGTGCGAAACCGGTGACCAGCGTCGTTCCGTAGTCGGCCTTGAACTCGCGGTAGGAGTCCCCGTCGACCAGGCGCTCGATGACCTCGCGCACATCGTATGGCGCAGTGACGTCGACCGGCACCACCTCGTAGAGCGAGCCGGTCTCGGAGGGCTCACGACTCTCGAGAACCTCCCACGCGGGTGCGGGGGGCGGCGGGAGCAGCGCGACGATGTCCCGCAGTATCTCCAGCGCATGTTCGTCGTCCTCGGCGAGGTGGTCGACGACGCCGCTCCGCCGCGCGTGCAGCTCCCCGCCACCCAGCTCTTCGGCGGAGACGACCTCGCCGATCGCCGCCTTCACCAGGGGCGGCCCGCCCAGGAAGATCGTGCCCTGTCCACGGACGATGACGGTCTCGTCGCTCATGGCCGGCACGTACGCGCCTCCCGCGGTGCACGACCCGAGCACCGCGGCGAGCTGCGGAATGCCCTGGGCCGACATACGGGCCTGGTTGAAGAAGATGCGACCGAAGTGGTCGCGATCCGGGAAGACCTCGTCCTGCCGCGGGAGGAAGGCCCCTCCGGAATCGACGAGGTACAGGCAGGGAAGACGGTTCTCGAGTGCGATCTCCTGCGCGCGCAGGTGCTTCTTCACCGTGAGCGGGTAGTAGGTGCCGCCTTTCACCGTCGCGTCGTTGCAGACGACCATGACGTGTCGTCCGTGCACGAGCCCGATCCCCGCGATGACTCCCGCTGCGGGTGCGTCGCCGTCATAAAGCCCGTCGGCCGCGAGAGGCGCCACTTCGAGAAACGGACTGCCCTCATCGAGCAGGCGTGCCACACGGTCACGCGGGAGCAGCTTCCCCCGCGCCACGTGGCGCTGACGAGACGCCTCAGGGCCTCCCTGTGCGGCCGCTGCGCGGCGATCTCTCAGCTCGGCTGCCAAGGACTCCTGGGTCGCAGGCATCGTGATGTCCTCCTCGACACACGCGCGCATTCGTCACACTCTGGTGCGACTCGTGCTTCTTCGGTTAGTGTGCACTAACCAGTTACTTCAGGTTAGCGAGGATTAACTGAGATGACAACCCCGATCACCGCCCGAGATCGGGCCAAGGCGGAGCGTTCCGGTGCGATTCTGCGCGCCACCGCGCACCTGTTCGCCGAGCGCGGGTACAACGGGGTCAGCTTGGAGGACATCGGGGCAGCGGTGGGAGTCTCCGGTCCGGCCGTCTACCGTCACTTCGCCGGGAAGCAGGCGCTGCTCGGTGCGGTGCTGGTCGAGGTCAGCCGCGATCTCGTGGACGGCGGATCGCGGGTCTCGGCCTCGGCCACGACCCCCGACGAGCGGGTCCGCGCTCTGATCGCCTTCCACGTGGACTTCGCGCTGCGCCATGCCGACGTCATCCGCGTTCATGACAGCGATGTCGCCCACCTCGCCCCCGGTGACCACAGCGAGGTCCGACGTCTGCAGCGCGCGTACATCGAGCTCTGGATGGACGCACTCGCCGCAGTCGTCGACGCCGAGACCGACGAACTCCGACTGCGGGTCCAGGCGTGCTTCGGCCTGATCAACTCGACGCCGCACAGCACGACGTCCGCCGCCCGCCGCCATTCCGCCACCGCGACCGTGCTGGCCGCGATGGCGGAATCGGCGCTACGGGCCGCTATCTGAACAACAGGGCTCTGCCCGGCTCCTCGAGGATGTCGGCGATGTCTCGGAGGAACCGCGCCCCCTCCGCTCCGTCGACGACCCGGTGGTCGAACGACAGGCTCAGCGTCATCATCTGGCGCAGGGCGATCTCCCCCCGGTGCTCCCACGGCTGACGTCGGACGGCGCCCACGGCGAGGATTCCCGACTGCCCCGGCGGCAGGATCGGAGTCCCCGCGTCGACGCCGAACACCCCGATGTTCGAGATGGAGAACGTTCCGCCCGCGAGCTCCGCGGGCGCGGTGCGACCCGCGCGAGCGGTCTCGGCGAGTTCCTGCAGTGCGTCCGCGAGTTCGACGAGCGTCAACCGCTCCGCGCTTCGGATGTTCGGCACCAGAAGACCGCGCTCGGTCGCCGCGGCGATACCGAGGTCGACATACCCATGCTGCACGATCTCACCTGCGGCGTCGTCCCACCGGGAGTTCAGCCCGGGGTTTCTCCCGAGCGCCAGGCACACGGCTTTGGCGACGAGCACGAGTGGGCCGATGCGATGTGCCGAGAGAGATCGGTCGGCGCGGAGCGACGACACCAGATCCATCGTCGCCGTCACGTCGACCGTGTGGAACACGGTGACGTGGGGCGCACTGAAGGCGCTCTCGACCATCGCCGCAGCCGTGTGCTTGCGGACACCCCGGATGGGGATGCGCACGTCGCGATCGTCGTCGTGCCGTGCGGACGCCCGGTCGCTCGTAGACGAGGCGTGAGCCCCGGGGCGCTGACTCGGAGCCGGGATGCCGGAGATCCGATCGGCGTACGCATCGATGTCCGCGCGAGTGATCAGCCTGTCTCCGACCGATGCGGCCACGAGGACGAGATCGATCCCGAGGCGCTTCGCATAGGCGCGAACGGGCGGAGTCGATCGCGGTCGTTCCACCACGACATCGATACTCGGCGTCGGAGCCGCATCGTGCGGGGCCGCCTCGAGGACGGCGGTGTCCTGGGCGGGAGCCGCGCCGCCGATGCGTCGCGCGCGACGCGCCGGACGACTCGCCGAGGTCGGAGCTGCGCCGTATCCGACGAGATTCGGCTCGGCCTTGGCGTCGTCACGCCGCGGGGCGCGCTCCCCCTTGTCATCGTCATCGTCATCGTCATCGTCGGCACCCTCCACGTCGAAGGCGATCAGCGGGGCGCCGACGGCCACCGTCTCCCCCGCATCGGCATGAAGGGTCGAGACCGTGCCTTCGTAGGGCGAGGGCAGCTCGACGATCGCTTTGGCGGTCTCGACCTCGGCGAGCGTCTGGTTCAGCGCGACGCTGTCGCCGGGAGCGACCAGCCACTGCACCACTTCCGCCTCCGTGAGCCCCTCTCCGAGATCCGGGAGGCGGAACTCCGCGATCATGCGTCAGCTCCCGTCAGGCTGTTCGGCCGGTCGAGCACTCGATCGACCGCATCCAACAGGCGATCGAGGTCCGGCAGGTGATACTTCTCGAGCTTCGCCGGCGGGTAGGGCACATCGTGACCTGTCACTCGCAGCGGCGCCGATTCGAGGTAGTCGAAGCATCGCTCGGTGACGCTCGCGATGACCTCCGCGGCGACTCCGGCCTCACGAGAGGCCTCATGGGCGACGACCACTCGGCCGGTCTTGCGGACGGACGCCGCCACGGAGTCGTAATCGACGGGCGAGAGCGAGCGCAGATCGATGATCTCCAACGAGATGCCCTCATCCTCGGCCGCTTCCGCCGCTTGGAGTGCGGTCGTGGTCATCGCCCCGTAGGTGATGAGCGTCACGTCCGTCCCGGGGCGCACCACCCGCGCGAGACCCATCGGCGGCGCATCCGCCAGGGGCGCCTCGAGATCGACCTCTCCCTTGTGATGGTAGAGACGCTTCGGCTCGAAGAAGATCACCGGGTCGTCGGAGGCGATCGCCTGGCGAAGACTCCGGTACGCGTCCTCGGGGTTCGACACCGCGACCACGCGCAGGCCCGCCGTGTGCACGAAGTAGGCCTCCGGCGACTCGGAATGGTGCTCGGCCGCGCCGATGCCGCCCGCCCACGGGATCCGGATGGTGATCGGCATCCTGACCCGCCCCTGCGTGCGGTAGTGCAGTTTGGCGACCTGGGCGACGATCTGGTCGAAGGCCGGGTAGACGAACCCGTCGAACTGGATCTCGACCACGGGACGGTACCCCCGGAACGCGAGCCCCACCGCCGTGCCGACGATGCCGGACTCGGCCAGCGGCGTATCGATCACGCGGTGCGCGCCGAATTCGTCGAGCAGTCCGTCCGTGATGCGGAACACTCCGCCCAGGCGGCCGATGTCCTCGCCGAGGAGGACGACCCTGTCGTCGTCGCGCATGGCCTGTCGGAGTCCAGCTCCGAGCGCCTTGCCGAGAGTGAGCTCCGTCATCTCAGGCCTCCTCGTCGAACGACGCGAGATACGCGGCGTACTCGGAGCGCTGCCGGTCGAGACCCGAGTGCGGCTCGGCGTACACCCCGTCGAACACCGCGAGCGGCGGACGCGTCACCATGCCGAGGCATTGAGCGCGCATCTCCTTCGCGATGCCGTCGGCCGCTGCGCGCGTGGCCGACATGTGCTCCTCGGTGAGCTCGCCCAGGGCTCGCAGATGGGCTTCGAGGCGCGCGATCGGGTCACGCCGCCGCCAGGATTCGAGCTCCTCACTGCTGCGGTACCTCGTCGGGTCGTCCGCGGTGGTGTGCGGTCCCATCCGGTAGGTGACCGCCTCGATGTACGCGGGGCCCTTGCCCGACCGTGCATGCTCCGACGCCCACCGCATCGCAGCCATGCACGCCAGGACATCATTCCCGTCGACCCTCATACTCGGGATGCCGAATCCCGGCGCGCGTCCGGCGATCGGGAACTGCGACTGCACGGCGACCGGCTCCGAGATCGCCCAGTGGTTGTTCTGGCAGACGAAGACCACGGGCGCACGGTAGGAGGCCGCGAAGACCATAGCCTCGTTCACGTCGCCCTGGCTCGTGGCGCCGTCGCCGAAGTAGGTGACCGCGACCTCGTCGGCTCCGTCGTGCAGGATGCCGAGGGCGTAGCCGACCGCGTGCAGGGTCTGGGCTCCGATGATGATCTGCAAGGGCGCGACACGCAGAGCAGCGGGATCGTGCCCTGCCCCCTCTTCCCCTCTCCACATCCGCACGAAGTCGGCGGGCTGTGCTCCGCGGGCGTAGATCACGCCGGTCTCGCGATAGCTGGGGAAGACGTAGTCCTGCGGGGCGAGTGCTCTCGCCGTGCCGATCTGAGTGGCTTCCTGGCCCTGACACGGTGCCCAGAGGCCCAGCTGCCCCTGACGCTGAAGGGCGACGCCCTCCGCGTCGATACGCCGGAGGACGGTCATGTCGCGGAGAAGATCCCTCAGCGTCGCGGCGTCGACGTCAGCCACGTAGGGGTCCAGCTCCGGGTGCGGGATCCGCGTCCCGTCGGGTGCCAGGATGCGTTCGGACAGCTCGAGATCATGCTCGGTGTCGACTATCGGAGTGCTCTGCGGTGACATCATCGTCCTCCTCGCTCGTGGTCGCCCTCGTGAGGCGGCACACGCGTCTCCCGGCATCATCGCCGGACGCTTCGAGCGTACGTCCGCTCAGCAGCTCGCTCAAGCAATGAGCAGGCGGTTGAGCATGTTGCCAAATCAGAGGTGGTGCGACGCTGCTACTCTTTGGCACTATGGCCGGACTTGACCGTATCGATCTGGAATTGCTTGCCGCGCTCGCCGACGATCCGCGCATCACGATCGTCGCCCTGGCCGAGAGCCTCGGACTGTCGCGCAACACCATCCAGGCGCGGATGGCCCGCCTGGAGGAGACCGGGATCTTCCTCTCCTACGAGAGATCCTTCTCCCCCGACGTGCTCGGGTTCCCGCTTCAGGCGTTCGTCAGCATCGGGGTCCGACAGACCGAGCTGCCGCGCATCATCAACGAACTGTCGCGCATACCCGAGATCGTCCAAGCGCACGGCCTCAGCGGATCCGTCGACCTTCTCGCGCGCGTCGCCTGCCGCGACGCGCGCCACCTCTTCGACACCGATGCGCGCATCCTGTCGGTCGACGGCGTCGAGCGGACAGAGACCTCCCTGGCGATGGGCGAAGTCATCCCGTTCCGCGTCGCCGGCCTCATGGGCGTCGCGCGACGGGAATCCTGAGGAATCGACGGACGGCGCCCGCGGCCTCTGCCGGGGTCTCGTAGTGGATCAGGTGCCCGACGTGCGCGATCTCCACGAGTGATGAGTCGACGAACCGCGTCGCGAGCTCTCGCTCCACGTCGATGGGGGTGATGTCGTCGTTCTCCGCCGCGATCAGCAGCGTCGGGACCGTGATCTGCTCGGCCACCTCGCTCACGTCATGCGACACGCTCGCCACGAAGGCGTCGCGCAGCACGTCGCGGTCGGCGAACCGCGAGAAGTAGGTGTCGTGCTGGTCGTGGATGAACCGACGGAGCTGTGGGTCGGAGGTCTTCGCCATCGTGATGCTCATCACCCGCACGATCAGACGGTTGCGCAGCAGCGCAGTGCCCAGGCGTTCGGGCAGGCGTGCTCCGAGGGCGTAATAGAGGACGGCGAGGCGGGTCATGATCCCCTTGGGGCCTTCGAGTGCGGGAGCACCGATCGGGTTGATCAGGATCAGCCGCGGCGTCTCCAGCCCTCGCGCGACGGCCGCCGATGTCACGATCGAGCCGAAGGAGTGTCCCAGGATCACGGCGCCCGGCGCGACGGCCGCCGCGAACTCCGTGAGCCATTCGACGTACTCGTCCAGGTCGTACGGCCGTCCGGGCACAGGCGCCGACTCTCCGAAGCCGGGAAGATCCGGAGCGATGACGCGGAGCTCGGGCAGGTACGCGAGGACCGGCTCGAGACCGTGATGGTCACCGCGGAAGCCGTGCACGGCGATGACGGTGGTCGGGGCGTCGGCCTGGCCGTACTCCCAGAACGCGGTGGTCGCGCCCCGGACCTCGACCTCGCGGCGGACGACCGGGAGGCGGCTCAGGCGGTCGGCATACGGCGAAGGCACGGTCATCCTCTCAGTCTACGAGCGTCGCTCGGGCGATCACCGTGCGCCTTCCCGCCGATGTCCGAGGCGGGCTCTAGCGTGAATGCATGACCGCGGCTCCCGACACCCCCTCGTGGATCCGCCGCGTGGGAGTCTTCGATCTCGAGACGACCGGGGTGGACGTCGAGAACGATCGCATCGTCACGGCGCATGTGGGCCTGCTCGACGGCGACGGCCGCGAGCTCGCCTCGAAGACGTGGCTCGTCGACCCGGGAATCGACATCCCCGCCGGCGCGACGGCGATCCACGGGATCACGAACGATCAGGTGCGTCGCGACGGGCGCCCCGCCGCGATCGCCGTCACGGAGATCGTCTCCGCTCTCGGGTCGCTGCTGTCGCAACGCGTTCCCGTCGTGGCGTACAACGCGTCCTACGACTTCTCACTCCTCGACCACGAGGCCCGTCGTCACGGCGTCGCACGGCTCGAGAATCCTCAGCCGATCATCGACCCTCTCGTCATCGACAAGGCGTACGATCGCTATCGGCCCGGCAAGAGGACTCTCGAAGCAGTGGCCGCCCGATACGCGGTGAGCCTGGAAGACGCGCACGATGCCTCCGCGGATGCGGTCGCGGCGGGGCGAGTCGCCCAGGCTCTCGCACGGCAGTTCACCCTGCCGGATTCGATCGATGACCTCCACACGCGCCAGGTCGCGTGGGCACGTTCCCAGGCGGCGAGCCTGACCGAGTACTTCATCAGGATCGGGCGGTTGGATCCCGAAGAGAGACTCGACGGGACGTGGCCGGTCCGCCCGCCTCGTGACGAAGAAGAGAGACAGAGAAGATGAGGTTCCGTACTCGAGACGTGACCCGTGTCGAGAGCACCTGGAAGCAGTTCGTGCCCTCGGCCGTGCTGCATGATGTGGATCCGCACCGCTTCCTCTTCGACTGGCACTCGGCTGACCTCGGCGGGGCCGACCTCGTGCGTTACGACCTCGCTGCCGAGGTGCTCTCGACGGCAGAGCCGCACGACCAGTTCCTCGCCTGCCGCGTCGACGGCGCGGACGCACAGGTCTGGTCCGATCGCGAGGATCTCGACGCGACGAGGCCGTGGATCTCAGACGGCCCAAGTGTCCACGCCCGCTGGCAGCAGGGCGCGCGGGTCACGGCGTTGGTCTTCGAGCGCGACGATCTGCAGCGGCTCGCCCAGCAGATCAGTGGCGACGACACCCTGTCGCTCCATGTCGCCGACCTGTCGTCTCACTCGGCGGAGGCGGCCGCGCGATGGAATCGGATGTTCTCCTATCTCGAGCTGAACGTCTCGGCCCTGGGCGACGACGACGCGCTTCTTCGGGCCGAGTACGCCCGGCACGCGGGTGCCACGACGCTGTCGACCTTCGCGACGACGATGTCGCAGAGTCGGCACCGGCCGGTGCAGACGGCTCCTGCGCCCGCGACCGTGCGACGCGCGCTCGCATACATCGCCGAGAACGCCCACCTCCCCATCACGGTCGACGACATCGCCGCATCCGTGCACATCTCGACCAGGGGCCTCCAGTACGCGTTTCGGCGCGCACTCGACGCCACGCCTGCCGAGTGCCTTCGCCAGGCACGCCTCGACGGCGCTCATCGCGAGCTGCGTTCCGGAGTGCCGACCTCGGTCGCGGCTGTCGCGCGGCGCTGGGGTTTCTCCCACCCCTCGCGCTTCGCCGCGGCGTATCGCGACGCGTTCGGCGTGCTGCCGTCTGCGACCGCCGGCAGGCATCGCCGATGACACCACACGAAGAGGATGTTCGCATCGGACGCGCGTCGCCCGTCAGCGTCACGACGACCTCATCCTGACGCCGTAGATTCCGACCATGGGTTCTCTGTACTACGGTGCCTCCGCTCCGATCTCGATCGAGGATCGTGCGCTCGCACACCTCAAGGTGGTCGTCGCGACCAAACTGCGCCGGAACGAGAGCTTCACGCTCTCCTGGCAGCATCAGGACGGCGACCAGCAGGGCCGTTCCACGGTGTGGCTGCACCCCTCGATCCCGCTGCGATTCGTCTTCGACGAGCCCGAGGCGCCGGAGTTGAGCCGACGCTGGATCGAGGAACTCGCGCATTCCGCCAACTCGAGCGGCGGGATCACCCTCGTGGCCGAGCACCTGGAAACCGCCGAACCGGCCGAAACCGTTCTCTCCTGAGCGGGACGCGCGGGACGACGAAATGACGGTAGGGCGGGCGGGACTTGAACCCGCGATCGTTGGGTTATGAGCCCACTGCCTTAACCAGCTTGGCCACCGCCCCGTCACTCCAGCCTAGCGGCAGCGCGTCGGGCGTCAGATCGGTGTCGCCTCGGCATGCGTCTGCAGGTGTCCGAGGTAGATGTCCGCATTGCGGATCAGTCCGGCGCGCTCCTCGTCGCTCAGCGCACGACGCACTTTCGCTGGGACGCCGGCGACGAGGGAGCCGTCGGGAACGACGGTGCCGCCGAGCACGACAGCACCGCCCGCGACCAGACAGCCGGCGCCGATCACGGCACCGCTGAGCACGACGGCGCCCATGCCGATGAGCGATCCGTCGCCGATCGTGCACCCGTGGACGACGGCGTTGTGGCCGATGGACACCCTCTCGCCGACGATCGCGGGATGGTCGACGTCCACGTGGATCGAGGCGTTGTCCTGCACATTGCTCGCGGCTCCGATGCGGATCCCCTCGGAGTCCCCCCGGAGCACCGCGTTGTACCAGACGCTCGCGCCGGCGGCGAGGGTCACGTTCCCGACGATCCGCGCACCATCCGCGACGAACGCCTCCTCGTGGATCGACGGCGATGCGGTGGGAAGTGCGAGAACGGATGCCCCTGGCGCGATACTCATGAGGTGAGACTACCCTCACACCCCCGTTTTTCCGCGTGATTCCGGGGCACTAAGCCGAGCCTTCGCTTGCTTGCGGAATGTTCCAGGCTGAGTAGCGTTGTCATCATCAGGCACGAAGCACACCACTTGGAGGAGCCAAGATGAGCAAGGCACACACCGTTTCCACCACCGCGAGCGACCCGACCGTGGCAGCCGCTGCAGCCCAGTTCCTCTCCCCCGTCGTCCTCGGCCTGCAGGCGCTGACCGTCAACGGCAAGCAGGCTCACTGGCACGTCCGCGGAGCCAACTTCGTCGGCGTGCACGAGCTGCTCGACACGATCGTCGCCCATGCGGGTGACTTCGCCGACACCGCCGCAGAGCGCATCGTCGCTCTCGGACTCCCGATCGACGCGCGCATCAGCGCCGTCGCCGCCAAGGGCGCAGCCACTGCTGTTCCTGCCGGCTTCACCCAGTCCGACGAGCTCGTGCGAGCCGTCATCGCCGATATCGACGCGATCCTCGTCGACACCAAGTCCGCCATCGACGGCCTCGATGAGGTCGACCTGACCAGCCAGGACGTCGCCATCGAGATCATGCGCGGGCTCGAGAAGGACCGCTGGTTCCTCGTCTCGCACATCGCTGCCTAGACAGCACGACGCACGAGAAAGGGCACCGGTTGATCCCGGTGCCCTTTCTCGTGCCTGCCGATCGTCAGACGCCGTGGGTGAGGCGCCCGGCGACCATCGTCGCCAGCACCGGCATCGCTCGCAGGTCCGCCCCCGACGCCGAAAGCGGATCGAACCCGCAGAGCGCGATGTCAGCGGGCTCGCCCGGGCGCAGAGCGGTGCGCACACTGGCCTGGAGAGCTTGTTCCCGGGTCAGTCGCTCTTCGGGATGCCAGGGATCGCGGTCGTCATCGGTGCGAGTCACCGCCGCCGCGATCGCCTGCCACGGGTCGAGCGGCGCGACGGGAGCATCCGAGCCGAACCGCAGTTCGACTCCCGCATCGCGCAGCGCACCCAGCGGATATCCGATCGACGTCTGACCCGCCCAGTGCCTGCCGACGAGATCTCTGTCGTCGAGCGCATGCTGCGGCTGGACGCTCGCGATGACGCCGAGGCGACCGAATCGCGCGAGATCGGCGTGCCGCACGAGCTGGGCGTGTTCGATCGTCCCGACCGCACCGGAGACCGTGAACGCATCCAGCGCGCCGGTGACGGCTCGATCGCCGATCGCATGGACGGCGACCCCGAGGCCGGCCCCGGTCGCGACCGTGAGCAGCTCGGTGAGTTCCGCCGGCGGAACAGTGAGCACGCCGAAGTTCTCCGGGTCGCCGGGATACGCATGCGAACAGGCAGCGGTTCGCGTACCCAGGGATCCATCGCTGATGATCTTCAGGGGACCGACGCGGATCAGGCCTCGCCCGGCAGCGGGGACCTCGGCCGCCTCGTGGAATTCACCGGTTCGAAGCCCTGCGGAGATCGCGCGCGTCAGGTCGAAGGGATAGATCGCGAACTCGACACGATGTGCCGCGAATCCCGCCGCCACGCGACGTGGCCACGCGTCGGCATTCCAGGCCATGTCGAAGTCGACCAGCCCGGTGACGCCGCGTGACGCCGCACGATCCCCCGCTGCGACCACGGCGGCATCGCCGCGCTCCGGATCGACGGCATTGAGGCGACGCGAGATCTCGAACGCGTCCTGCTCGCGGAGCATGCCGTCCGGACTCGCGAACCCCTCGAGTCGGAGCGCGGCGGAGTTGAGCCAGGTGCTGTGCACGTCCGCGTTGATCAGATAGGTGGGAATAGGTCCGGTCGCGCCGTCGAGGAGGGCGAGACTCGGAGCGTCGGGCCACATCGCGTCGCGGAACCCGCTGCCCACCTTCCGTCCGTCGGGCAGCGGCGCCGCAGCCGACATGATCGCCGCGGCCTCCGCTGCCGAGGTTGCCCCACCGAGCGCGACTCGCTCGGTGGCGAGAGCCCACTGCACCGTATGGACGTGATTGTCCCAGAGACCTGGTGTCACCCAGGCGCCGTTGCCGTCGAGCACCTCGCCCCGAGGCCGGAGCGCGCCCGCGGGGGCGATGTCGCTGATGCGGCCGTCGTCGATGAAGATGTCCACCGGCTCGTCATCGATCAGGAACTCCTGCCCCGGCCCGACGATCCGCACGGCCCGGATGGTCCCGATCCGGGTACCGACGGCGCTCACTTGGTTCCTCCCGTACGCGCGTCCTGAGCTCGCCGCATCTCCGCAGCGAGCTCGGGCTGCGCGTACGGCCCCTCGCCCTCGAGCTCCGCGATCACCGTCTCGACGGTCTCTGTCGGCTTGTTCTGGCTGAGCTTCCGCTTGGCGACC
Source organism: Microbacterium sp. C5A9 (assembly GCF_022627955.1). GTDB lineage: Bacteria > Actinomycetota > Actinomycetes > Actinomycetales > Microbacteriaceae > Microbacterium. Next base: position 404,562 of record NZ_JABXGD010000002.1, on the reverse strand, counting down.
ACACGTGTCGGGCTGAGTCGGAACCCGACGGTCCCCGCGGCGAGCCGAGTGACGAACGCCGGATCGTTCGGGCGCTCCCACATTCGGCGCGGCTCGGGCATCCGCCCCTCGAAACGATCGACGAGCCTGTCGAGCACCGCGAGGTTCTCCTCGTCGCTGAGGATCTCGGGGGTGCCCGCCAGGTGCACGGCGGTGTAGTTCCAGGTCGGGACGGCCTGCACGTCGCCGTACCAGCTCGGCGAGATGTAGCCGTGCGGCCCCTGGAAGATGACGAGCATCTCCCGCTCGCCGATCCCGTGGATGAGGTCATCGGGGCGGCCGACGTGGCCGACGATCGTCAGGTCGTCGCGGTCGTCGTCGAGCAGGACGACATAGTGCGACGAGACGAGTCCATCGGGCCCGTCGCTGACGATCGTCGCCCACGGGTTGCCGTGGATGACGCGGCGTATCTCCTCGACGTCCGCGAGCGAGAAACTGGGGTTCTGACGCATCCTCTCAGCCTATGACCGAAGAGTCAGGCCTGGCACCGGGGGCACCAGTAGAGCTTCCGCGCACCGATCTCCTCGAGCGCGATCTCCGTGCCGCACACCCGGCACGGAAGGCCCGCTCGGTGATACACCCAGTGCCGATCGTCGCGACTCGCCATCGCCGCGCGATACCGCTCAGGCGACAGGTCGTCCATGGTCATCATCTGACCGGTCTCGACGCCGATCGCGAGCAGGCGCACCCAGTCGTGCCAGAGCGCGCGGACGACGTCCTCCGGCACGTCGCGACCCGGCGTGTGCGGATTGAGTCGCTGCCGGAACAGCATCTCAGCCCGGTACACGTTGCCGATGCCGCTGACCACCGCCTGGTCCATCAGCAGCAGAGCGATCACGGTCTGCTTCTTGCGCACGGCTCGCACGAAGCGCTCCTCGTTCTGCTCCGGATCGCCCACGAGCGGGTCGGGTCCGAGCTTCGCGACGCTGGCGAGCATCTCCTCCGGAGTCTGCAGCACACACGCGGTCGGCCCTCGCAGGTCGGCCGCGGTGATGTCGGTCATCAGGCGCAGGCGCACCTGACCGACGACCGGTGGCGGCCACTCCAGTCCCTCGTCGGCGAGGCCCTTCGTCTGCTCGGACATGCGCACATGCACCCGGGCCCGTCGCGGTGCGCCGATCGAGGAGAGGGAGTTCTCCCCCGCGTCGTCGAGGATCTCCTCGTCCACCACGGTGCCGCGCTGGTTCGTCTGCCCCATGCGGCCGTTCGCGGAGGCGATCGTGGGGTCCACCAGGATCTCTCCCGCGAAGTCCCACGCCCCGTAGAGTCCCAGATGCACGCGCAGCCAGAGATCGCCCTCCGCCTCGAGGAACATCTGCTTGCCGACCGCCTGGACGCTGAGCGCCTCCCGGCCGTCGAGGAGAGCCGCCCCCTCGGCGAATCGCCCCTGCGGGCTGGACGCGCTCATCGTCTTGCCGATGAAGTTCCGCTCGAACTGGCGCGCGATGCGGTGGACCGAATGCCCCTCGGGCATGTCAGGCCCGAGGGTCCGGGAGAAGGGAGCCGTCGCGCTCGAAGTCCGCGATCTGACCGATCCGCCGGACGTGGCGCTCCTCGTGCGAGAACGGCGTCGAGACGAAGGTGTCGATGAACGAGGTCACCTCGTCGAACGTGTGCTGCCGTGCGCCGATCGAGATCACGTTGGCGTCGTTGTGCTCCCGTGCCAGTTCGGCCGTCGAGAGGTTCCACACCAGAGCGGCGCGGATTCCCTCGACCTTGTTCGCGGCGATCTGCTCGCCGTTTCCTGAGCCGCCGAAGACCACCCCGAGCGCGTCGACGCCTTCCCTCTGGTCTGCGACGACGGCTTGCGCCGCCCGGATGCAGAACGCCGGGTAGTCGTCGAGTGCGTCGTGCTCCACAGGGCCGTGATCGATGACCTCATGCCCCGCACTCCGAAGATGCTCCTGGAGCTGCGTGGAGAAGTCGAGACCTGCGTGATCGGTGGCGATGTGGATGCGCATGGCATCCATCCTAGAAGCGCGGCGACTCAGTGGGTGATCACGGAGCGACGCCCGCCGCGGCGGGCTTGAAACCGGCGCGCACGTTCTCGCAGCATCCGGGTCGACACACGTCGAACGCGCCGGGCAGCGGCGTCACGTGCGGTCGTTCCTCATTGGGACGCCCTTCGAGACGCTCGACGATCAGATCGACGATTCCCGCGACGAACGACGGAGCGACTCCGGGAGTGGGCGTGCGCGTGAACGCCAGGCCGGCTTCCTCCGCAGCCTCCGCCGCCTCGGTGTCGAGGTCCCAGAGGACCTCCATGTGATCGCTCATGAAGCCGACGGGCACCACGGCGACGGCCTTCCGCCCGCGTGTGGGCAGCTCGCCGATCACGTCGCACACGTCCGGCTCGAGCCACGGCTGCGAGGCGGGGCCGGACCGCGACTGGTAGACCAGCTCCCACGACACGTCGACGGCGGCCGGGATGCTCTCGCGCACTCGGTCCATGACCCACGCGGCCACGGCGAGATGCTGCGCCGCGTACGCCCCGCCTTCGCCCCAATCGATGTCCCGGGCACCCGAGCGCTCGGCGTCGGCCGTGGGGATGCTGTGCGTCGAGAAGAGGATCTGGATGTCTGCGGCCGCGATGCCCTGGCCGAGGAACTGCTCGATCGCCTCGCGCACACCGGTCTCGAAAGACTCCACGAAGCCGGGGTGATCGTAGAAGGGACGGATCTTGTCGATCGTGACGGTGTCGCCGAGCTTCGTCTCCTCGAGCACACGGGCGAAGTCCTCGCGGTACTGCCGGCAGCTCGAGAACGAGCTGTACGCGCTCGTCGCGAAAGCGAGCAGCGTGGTGCGCCCGTCAGCCGCAGCCTCGGTGACCACCTCTTCGAGGTAGGGGCTCCAGTTCCGGTTGCCCCAGTAGACGGGGAGATCGATGCCGCGACGGGCGAGCTCACCCTCCAGAGCCTCCTTGAGGATGCGGTTCTGGCCGTTGATGGGGCTCACTCCGCCGAAGTGCCGGTAGTGGTGCGCCACCTCCTCGAGACGCTCGTCCGGGATACCTCGGCCGCGCGTGACGTTGCGCAGGAAGGGGATGACGTCATCCTGTCCTTCCGGTCCGCCGAATCCTGCGAGGAGGATTCCGTCGTACGCCGTGGGCGTCGTCACGTAGGGCACGCCCGAGGCGGCGGCGGGGGATGCAAAGGGGACGGTGTTCGGCTCGATCGCGGTCACCATCCCATCCTCGCACCTTCCGAGAGTGGGACAGGCCGTCGCGCTGGCGTAGGCTGTCATGGTTGCCGTGGGCGCCAACTGCGCTGGGTTGCGGCAGCATCCCCTCACCCCTGGGAGTAAAGCTGTGCCTGGAGAGAATCTCACCCGCCTCGAAGCGCAGGAGCGCCGCGACGTCATCGATACCCAGTCGTACGAGGTCTCGCTCGATCTGACGAAGGGCGCGGAGGTCTTCGGCTCCCGCAGCGTCGTGCGCTTCACCGCCACCCCCGACGGCGTCACCTTCATCGATCTGATCGCCCGCGAGGTCCGCGAGATCTCGCTGAACGGCGAGCAGCTCGACCCCGACGAGGTCTTCGCCGACTCGCGCATCGCCCTGTCCGGCCTGCAGGCCGAGAACGTGCTGGTGGTCGACGCCGACTGCGAGTACACCAACACGGGCGAGGGGCTGCACCGCTTCGTCGACCCGGTCGACGGTGAGGTCTACCTGTATTCGCAGTTCGAGGTGCCCGACTCGCGTCGCGTGTTCGCCGTGTTCGAGCAACCCGATCTGAAGGCCACGTTCCAGTTCACGGTGACCGCGCCCGCGTCGTGGAAGGTCGTCTCCAACTCCCCCACCCCCGAGCCGATCGTCCATGACGACGACACGGTGGCGACATGGGGCTTCGAGCCCACTCCCCGCATCTCCTCGTACATCACCGCGCTCGTCGCAGGGCCGTACGAATCGACGTTCTCCGAGCTCACGAGCGCGTCGGGTCGCGTCATCCCGCTCGGCGTCTACGGCCGTAAGAGCCTGTGGCAGCACCTCGACGCCGACTACATCTTCGACAAGACGCGCGAGGGCTTCGCCTACTTCGAGTCGAAGTTCGGCGTTCCCTACCCGTTCGCGAAGTACGACCAGCTGTTCGTCCCGGAGTTCAACGCGGGCGCCATGGAGAACGCCGGCGCGGTGACCTTCACCGAGACCTACGTGTTCCGCAGCAAGGTGACCGACGCCGTCAAGGAGCGTCGTGTCGTCACGATCCTCCACGAGCTCGCTCACATGTGGTTCGGCGACCTCGTCACCATGAAGTGGTGGAACGACCTCTGGCTCAACGAGTCGTTCGCCGAGTGGGCGTCGACGATCGCGACCGCTGAGGCCACCGAGTGGACCGAAGCGTGGACCACCTTCAACGCCATGGAGAAGACCTGGGCGTACCGCCAGGATCAGCTCCCCTCGACCCACCCGATCGTCGCCGAGATCAACGACCTCGAAGACGTGCAGGTGAACTTCGACGGCATCACCTACGCGAAGGGGGGCTCGGTCCTCAAGCAGCTCGCCGCCTGGGTCGGCATCGAGGAGTTCTTCGCCGGCGTCTCCCAGTACTTCCAGAAGCACTCGTGGGGCAACACCGAGCTCAGCGACCTGCTCACCGAGCTCGAGGCCACCAGCGGCCGCGACCTCAGCACCTGGTCGAAGAAGTGGCTCGAGACCGCCGGTGTGAACACGCTGGAGCCGGTCATCGCCGAGGACTCCGACGGCACGATCTCGCGCTTCGCCGTCACTCAGACGGCCCCCGCCGACTACCCGACGATCCGCCCCCACCGCCTCGGCATCGGGTTCTACACCCTGACCGACGGGGCTCTGGTGCGCACACACTACGCCGAGGTCGACGTCGACGGCGACCGCACCGAGATCCCCGAACTGCACGGCCACAAGCGGCCCGACCTCGTGCTCCTCAACGACAACGACCTCGCGTACGCGAAGATCCGACTCGACGAACGCTCCCTCGCCACCGCGATCGAACACCTCGCCGACATCAGCGACCCCCTCGCCCGCTCCCTGGTGTGGGGCGCCGCCTGGGACCAGACCCGTGACGCGGAGACCCCCGCATCCGACTACATCGACCTCGTGCTCGGCAACATCGGCCGCGAGACCGAGTCCACCACCGTGCGCACGACGCTCGCACAGCTCCGCACCGCCGCGACCCTCTACGTCGCCCCGGATGCCCGCCTCGCGGCTCGCCAGAAGATCGCCGACGGACTCTGGTCGCTCGCAGAGGCAGCCGAATCGGGCAGCGACAGCCAGCTGCAGTTCGTCACGGCTTTCGCGAGCGCACTGGTCACACACGACCACGCCGGAATCGTCGGCCGCCTGCGTTCGGGCGAAGAGACCCTTCCCGGTCTTGAGATCGACGCGGACCTGAACTGGCAGCTCCTGGTCGGACTGGCCACGATCGGTGCCACGGATGCCGCGACGATCGATGCAGCACTCGCCGCAGACAACACCGCCAAGGGCGGCGAGTTCGCCGCTCAGGCGCGCGCTGCGCTGCCGGACGTCGTCTCGAAGAAGGCGGCGTGGGCATCGCTCATCGAGCGCGACGATGCGCCGAACACGATCGTGCGCTCCGCCGCACTCGGGTTCGTGCACCCTGCGGGGGCCGACGTGCTGCGGGAGTTCGTGCCGGCGTACTTCGACATGCTGCTTCCGGTCTGGGAGTCGCGGACGTACCAGATCGCGCAGTATCTGATCGTCGGCCTGTTCCCGACAGCGATCGCCGATGTCGAACTCCGTGACGCGACCCGCGGTTGGCTGTCCGCCAACCAGGACGCCGCGCCCGCGCTGCGTCGTCTCGTGCTCGAGAACCTCGCCGACGTCGAGCGCGCGCTCGCCGCGCAGGCCCGCGACGCCGAAGACTGAGCGCACTTTCCCGATCAGGCCTCTGCGCGGTGCGTCCAGCCCGCGCAGAGGCCTGATCGCTACGCTGGAGGGGATGATCATGCTGCCTCTCCAAGCCCCCGACGCTCCTGACGCCACAGAGCTCCCGAAATGGTGGGCCGACGTCCTCAACGTCCTGGGCGTGGTCGGCCTGAGAGCCCTACATGTGGCGGTGATCATCGTGTCCTGCGTGGTCATAGCCTTGGTCCTGCGGGTCGTGATCCGTCGAGTCGTGCACCGCATCGTCGACAGCGCGAAGAACAAGGCCGATGTCGACGACACCCAGGCCCTCGAGCGCTCGCCTCTTGCCGACATGCGGCTCGTGCAGCGCACACGCACGCTCGGCACGATCCTGCAGAACATCGTCAATGTGATGCTCGTGGTGATCGCCGTCGTGCTGATCGTGAATGCCCTCGACAACAGTCTGCTCGGCTCACTCACCCTGCTGACCGCCGCTGTGGGCGCCGGTCTCGGTTTCGGCGCCCAGAACATCGTCAAAGACGTCTTGAACGGCATGTTCATCGTGGCGGAAGACCAGATCGGCATCGGCGACGTGGTCGATCTCGGATTGGCGAGCGGCGTGGTCGAGTATGTCAGCGTGCGCATCACCCAGGTCCGCGACGTCAACGGCACCCTCTGGTACGTGCGCAATGGCGAGGTCCTCCGCATCGGCAATATGTCGCAGGGATGGGCACGGGCGATCATCGACCTGGGTGTCCCTGCCGACTCCGACCTCGACCAGGTCGAGAAGATCATGCTCGAGACCGCTCAGGCGATCGCGAAGGATCCGAAGTGGCGCACCCGCATCATCGAGAAGCCCGAGCTCTGGGGCCTCGAATCGGTCGACGGCGATGCCCTGGTCGTGCGGCTCGTGATCAAGGCACGGGCGAACGCGAAGGACGATGTCGCCCAGGAGCTGCGCAAGCGCCTGCGCGCCGCGATGCTCGAGAACGAGATCGCCTTCCCGAGCATGACGACGGTGATCCCGACCGGGCTCGACGGCGCCCGTCGCGTCCGTGGCGCCAACCCGCCCAAGACCCGTCCCAATGCGGTGACGGGCGTGCCTGTGATCCCCGACCGCGGCATCTGGCGGCGCAAGAAGACGAATGACGACGGGGGCACCCAGAAGTGAGCTTCTACGACGAGGTCGGCGGCCGCGAGACGTTCGCGAAGATCGTGTCCGTGTTCTACCGCGAGGTCGCGCTCGATCCGGTGCTCAAGCCGATGTATCCGGAAGAGGATCTCGGGCCCGCCGAAGAGCGCCTCCTCCTGTTCCTCGAGCAATACTGGGGCGGACCGACCACCTATGGCGAGACGCGCGGTCACCCCCGTCTGCGGATGCGCCACATGCCGTTCCATGTCGATCCGGATGCTCGTGATCGGTGGCTGCGCCACATGCGCACGGCTCTGGATGAGGCAGGGTTGTCGCCGCTCCACGAATCCACCCTGTGGGACTACCTGGAGCGCGCCGCGTATGCCATGGTGAACACATTCGAGCCGTCAGGCATCGGCACGACTGCCGCGGGACGCCCCACGCTCGAGACCCGATCGCGTCAGGAATCAACGGAGAAGCCATGACCACGAAGCCCCTGTCTGCCGACGTCCTGGTCATCGGATGGGGGCTCGCCGGTCTCGTAGCCGCCAGCGAGGCATTGGATGCCGGTCGGCGGGTGATCCTCGTCGACCAGGAGCCGCGCACCAACCTCGGCGGGCAGGCGTGGTGGTCGTTCGGCGGACTGTTCCTCATCGACTCGCCCGAGCAGCGACGCATGGGAATCCGGGACTCGCACGCCCTCGCCACGCAGGACTGGTTCGGCAACGCCGCCTTCGACCGTGCCGAAGACCACTGGCCGCGCAGATGGGCCGAGGCCTATCTCGAGTTCGCCGCCGGAGAGAAGCGCGCATGGCTGCGTGAACGCGGGGTGAGCTTCTTCCCGGTCGTGGGCTGGGCTGAGAGGGGCGGCTACGGCGCACTGGGCCCCGGCAACTCCGTCCCCCGATTCCACATCACCTGGGGAACCGGACCCGGTGTCGTGGCCCCGTTCATCGCCGCAGTGGAACAGGGCGAGCGCGACGGACACCTCACTGTGCTGCCCCGTCACCGGGTGACCGACCTGATCACCACCGACGGCGTCGTGACGGGCGCGCGCGGCTCGATCCTGGCGTCGACCGCGGCGGCTCGAGGTGTCGAGACCTCGCGCGACGTCATCGACGATTTCGAGATCGCTGCAGGTGCGACCGTCGTGAGCTCCGGTGGGATCGGTGGCAACCATGACCTCGTCCGCGAGGCGTGGCCTGAGCGGCTCGGCATACCGCCCGAGCACATGCTCACGGGGGTGCCCGCGTATGTGGACGGTTCCATGCAGCCGATCGTCCGGGCGGCAGGTGCCCGCCTGATCAACGGCGATCGCATGTGGCACTACGTCGAGGGCATCGCCAACTGGGATCCGGTCTGGCCGTCGCACGGCATCCGGATCCTCCCCGGACCCTCGTCGCTCTGGCTCGATGCCACCGGTGTGCGGCTCCCGGTGCCGCTCTTCCCCGGATTCGACACTCTCGGCACTCTCTCACACCTGCGGAAGACGGGTCACGATCACTCGTGGTTCATCACGTCGCGTCAGATCGTCGAGAAGGAGTTCGCGCTGTCAGGCAGCGAGCAGAACCCCGATCTCACGGGGAAGGACGTCGGGCTTCTGCTGAAGTCGCGTCTGGCGAAGGGACCGACCGGTCCCGTGCAGGCGTTCCTCGACGAGGGCCCGGACTTCATCGTCGAGAACGATCTCGAGTCGCTCCTCGAGCAGATGCGCCATCACCCGGGCGGCGAGATCCTCGATATCGACCATGTCCGTCGCGAGGTCGTCGCCCGGGATCTGGAGATCGAGAACGACTTCACGAAGGACGCGCAGATCGGGATGCTCCGGTCGATGCGAGGCTACCGCGGCGACAAGCTGATCCGGACGGCGTCGCCGCACCGCCTCCAGGATCCCGCAGCCGGACCGATGATCGCCGTGAAGCTGCACGTGCTCACCCGGAAGTCGCTCGGGGGCATCAACACCGATCTCGACGGCCGCGCGCTCGGATCGGACGGCGAGCCGATCCCTGGCCTGTTCGCGGCGGGTGAGGCGAGCGGTTTCGGTGGCGGGGGCGTTCACGGGTACCGCGCTCTCGAGGGCACGTTCCTCGGCGGTTGCCTGTTCTCCGGGAGGCAGGCAGGCCGCGCGGCAGCGCGCTGACGTCGTTCTACTCGGAGATTCCGGTACCGCGCACCGCGGTGAGTCCGGTCGCGACCGGACCCCGGGCGAGTACGTGGCCGCGCCGGAATGCCAATCGGGTCCAGCGCCCCGAGACCGTGACCGGAACCTGCTCGTCGCCGGAGATGAATCCGAATGCATCCGCGGCGAAGGCCACCCCGCGAGGCAGACCGCCGAGATCCTCGTCGGGCTCCCCCCATATCGCCGCCCGCAGCGCGCGCACCGCTTCCTCCCCCGATCCGGGCGTCGCTCCGCGGGCGACGGCGCTGATCCCCCACTGCGCGCGCTGCGCGATGACAGACGCTGCGATGCTCGTCGTCGGCTGCCACGGCCCCCGTGGCGGGGCCACGCCGGCCCAGGCCGGTGAGAGCCCGGTCTCGGGGAGGCTCAGCGCGCGATCGTCGTCCGTCGCTGTCAGGGATCCGACGACGACGTCGCATTCGAGCTCGGGGTCGGCATGGACGATGCGCATCGCCAGCACGGTGGGAGTGTGGTCGAAGAGCCCGTGCGGCGCCAAGGCGGCCGCGGTCAACGCCAAGACGCCGTTCGAGGCCTGAAGCCGCACCCCTTCGTCGGAGATACGCAACGCTCGTCCGACGAAGGTCAGGACGTCTTTGGAGGTGTCGGAGTCTGCGAGAAGGAGCTGTTGCGGCACACCCTCTAAACTATCAAGGCCGTAGCGACCGCAGTCGCGGGAAGGAAGTCATGACCGCCGACGAACACGCGATCCGCACCGTCCAACAGCTTCTCGATGTGCTGGACCTCGACTCGACGCAGGCCCGCACGACGGAGGACATCTTCACGGGCGCCTCCCATCCCATGCCCTCAGGGCGGATCTACGGCGGCCAGGTGCTCGCGCAGAGCCTGCTCGCGGCGGAGCGCACCCTTCCCGAGGATAGGGCCGTGCATTCGATGCACGGATACTTCCTCCGCCCCGGCGACGCCAGTCAGGGCCTCACGATCGCCGTGGACCGCATCCACGACGGTCGTTCGTTCTCGACGCGCCGCTCGCAGGCCTACCAGAACGGCGTGCCGATCTTCTCGATGATCGCTTCCTTCCAGGATGACGATCCCGGAGTCGAACATGCCGTGACGATGCCCGAAGGCGTGCCGTCACCGGAATCGCTTCTGCCCGATGAGCAGCGGGTCGACGGTCTTCCGTCGGGGGCTGCACGCATGCTCAGCGAGCGCGCCGCCGATGTGCGCCATATCGACAGCCCGCTGTTCCTGCCGAGTGATGACGCTCGTGTGCCTCAGCAGGGGGTCTGGATGCGGATCAGGGCGGCTCTCCCCGACGATCAGCGCATTCACCGGGCGACGCTGGCCTACCTGAGCGACATGACGATCCAGGAATCGATCCTGCGGGCGCACGGCCTCCACTGGTCTCTGCCCGGCCTCAAGGTCGCGAGCCTGGACCATGCGATGTGGTGGCATCGTCCTGCCCGAGTCGACGAATGGCTCCTGTACCTGCAGGAGTCTCCGAACGCGCGCGGCGGGCGCGGTCTCGCTCAGGGGCGCATCTTCACCCGTGCCGGCGAGCTCGTCGCCTCGGTCGCGCAGGAGATCATGGTGAGGGTGCCGACGCAGGACTGAGGTCGCGGGCCCTGTTCAGCGGTGCGCGTATGCGATCGAGGGGCCGATGTAGGGCTCCCACGCATCGCGCATCTCCTGAGTGAGCCGAGTCGGCCGACCCGTTGCAGCGTCGACGAGCACGATGACCGCCGTCGAGCGGGCGTAGATCGTGCGAGGCTCTGCCTCAGGATCGTTGTGCACCTCGTAGCAGACCTCGACGCTCGAGCCGCCGAGCTTGCCGAACCACATCTGCACCTCGAGCGGACGACGCTGGTACGGCACCGGTGCGAGGTACTCGATCTCCTGACGCGCGATCAGCGTCAGGATCCCCTCGTCGATGCCCGAGTCGAGCACCGCAGTGGAGGGGGCCTGCTCACCGGGACCCGCACGCCAGAACGCGCGGACGCGCGCCTCCTCGAGCAACTTCAGCATCGAGGTGTTGTTGACGTGGTTGAACGCATCCAGATCTCCCCAGCGGAGATGGATCGGGATGTGCAGGCGGGGTCCCGGTGACAGGTCGGACATCGTCGCTCAGTCGCGCGTGAGCTTGCGGTGCGTCGAACGGTGCGGCTTGGCGGCGTCCGCACCGAGTCGCTGGATCTTGTTCTCCTCGTACGCTTCGAAGTTGCCCTCGAACCAGTACCACTGGTCGGGCTTCTCGTCCGTGCCCTCGTAGGCGAGGATGTGGGTCGCGATGCGGTCGAGGAACCACCGGTCGTGAGTGATGACCACCGCGCATCCGGGGAACTCGAGCAGTGCGTTCTCGAGCGAGCTCAGGGTCTCGACGTCGAGGTCGTTGGTCGGCTCGTCGAGGAGGAGCAGGTTTCCGCCCTCCTTGAGCGTCAGCGCGAGGTTCAGACGGTTGCGCTCACCACCGGAGAGCACCCCGGCCTTCTTCTGCTGGTCCGGTCCCTTGAAGCCGAACTTCGAGACGTAGGCGCGCGAGGGGATCTCGGTCTTGCCGACCGTGATGAAGTCGAGGCCATCGGAGACGACCTCCCACAGCGTCTTGTCGGGGTCGATGTTCGAGCGCGACTGGTCGACGTAGCTGATCTTGACCGTCTCACCGATCTTGAGATCGCCGCCGTCGAGCGGCTCGAGACCCACGATGGTCTTGAACAGCGTCGTCTTACCCACACCGTTCGGACCGATCACGCCGACGATGCCGTTGGGCGGCAGGCTGAAGCTGAGTCCGTCGATGAGCGAACGCCCGTCGAAGCCCTTCTGCAGCTTCTTCGCCTCGATCACGACGCTGCCGAGTCGGGGGCCTGCCGGGATCTGGATCTCCTCGAAGTCGAGCTTCCTCGTCCGCTCGGCCTCCGTCGCCATCTCCTCGTAGCGAGCGAGACGCGCCTTCGACTTGGTCTGACGTCCCTTCGCGCTCGAGCGCACCCACTCCAGCTCCTCCTTGAGGCGCTTGGCGAGCTTGGCGTCCTTCTTGCCCTGGATCTCGAGGCGTTCGCCCTTCTTCTCCAGGTAGGTCGAGTAGTTGCCCTCGTAGCCGATCAGACGGCCGCGATCGACCTCGGCGATCCACTCGGCGACATGGTCGAGGAAGTACCGGTCGTGGGTGATCGCGATGACGGCACCCTTGTACGCCTGCAGATGCTGCTCGAGCCAGAGCACGCTCTCGGCATCGAGGTGGTTGGTGGGCTCGTCGAGAAGCAGCAGGTCGGGCTTCTGGAGCAACAGCTTGGCGAGAGCCACACGGCGCTTCTCACCACCGGACAGCGGAGCGATCGCTGCATCCCCCGGCGGGGTCCGCAGTGCGTCCATCGCCTGCTCGAGCTGCGAGTCGAGGTCCCATCCGTCGGCGGCGTCGATCTCCTCCTGCAGGGTGCCCATCTCGGCGAGCAGCGAGTCGAAGTCCGCGTCGGGATCGGCCATCAACATGGAGATCTCGTTGAACCGGTCGACCTTCGCCTTGATCGCGATGCCGTCCTGCACGTTCTCGAGCACCGTCTTCGTCTCGTCGAGCTCCGGCTCCTGCATCAGGATGCCGACGGTGAAGCCGGGCGTGAGCTTCGCCTCGCCGTTGGAGGGGGTGTCGAGTCCTGCCATGATCTTCAGGATCGTCGACTTACCGGCGCCGTTCGGACCGACCATGCCGATCTTCGCACCAGGGAGGAACGACATCGTCACGTCATCGAGGATGAGCTTCTCACCCACCGCCTTACGCGCACGGACCATCGAGTAGATGTACTCAGCCACCGAAAAAGCTCCTTCTGTTGGCGTCGAGGATCGACACTCCAGCCTACCGGCCTCTCACGCGGGCGCCGCTGTGCACCCATGCAGGCTCGACCTCGGCGGCGGCGCGTCTCACCAGTCGATCGCGCGCGTCGCTCCGACGAGGCATCGCCCTTCCGCGAGCTGCGGAAGCACCGTCGTCACGGGCTCTCCGGTCGACGGACCCACCTGACCGACGAGACACTCGGTCTCGCCCCATCGCACGGAGAACTGCAGGCTCTCGGCGGGGTTGCCCACCGTCGTCGTGTCTTGGGTGACCTGCATCGCGGCGCGGTCGAAGCCCGCGCTGGTGAGCGCGTCGATGTACGCGCGCCCCGAGCTTCGAGACTCCGACGACCACACCTGCGCCGTCACGGTGCTGAAGAGTGGCAGGTTGTCGGCCGCACTGCCGTCGGCGACGTACGCGGGCCCCGTCTGCGAGGGTGCCGACGGAGTGGCAGACGGATCCGCTGCCGTCGGTGCCGGTTCGGTCGGCTCCGTCGGAGAGCATGCCGAGAGCCCCACGGCGATCGTCGCCGCGGCGACGGCCGCGATCATCAGGCGAGAGACGGAGGAGTCCGATCGTCGAAACACGGCTCGAGTCTACGGGCCGGGCTCCCCCACCCGAGCTCTCGCGCGGGACAGGCGCGTCCTGTGATGCCTCTCAGCGCGACGCGGTCGCCGCGGCGAACTGGTCGTCGAAATCCGGCGCCCCGCGGTCGGTGGCGGCCCACGCGGTGTCGACCTCACCGTCGGGCCCGGTGCGGGTGCCGTCGTCGACCGCACCCATCGCGCGCCCTTCCGGCCCTTCGCGCCCCGACACGGTCTGATCGCGCACCTGATCGCCGCTCGCGCTGCGCGGGTTCCGTCGATAGGCGGCAGTGCCCCACCGAAGATCGTGACCGATCGCATCGGCGTCGATGTCGACGCTGGTTCCCTGCTTGCCGTTGTTCTCCCAGGAGCGGATCTTCATCCTCCCCGTCACGATGACACTGTCACCGGACCGCAACGATGCCTTCGCGTTCTCTGCGAGCTGCCGGAACGCCGCGACCGAGTACCAGTTCGTGGAGACATCGACCCAGGTCTGGGTCGCATCGTCGAACCGTCGGTGCGTGCTCGCGAGCCGGAAGTTCGTGACGGGTGTGCCGTTCGCCGTGCGCCCCTGCGTCGGGTCTGTGGCGACGTTGCCGACGATCGTGATCGTGTCCTGCATGGTTCTCTCCTCTGTGGGCCGGCGCCATCGTCCGGGTTCATCCACAGTGGTCCGTTCCGGGCCGGCGCGGGCGTCGTCGCACCGCCGATTGTGAGCGAATGCAGAGAGCGGCGAACGGTGCAGGCCGAGTCATGGAACGCCTGATGCGAGCGGCGAGTCGAATGTCGGTGGTCGGCCGTACGTTCGAGTCAGAGAGGAGATACCGATGTCCGACACCCTGATCAGATCCCACCCTGAGGTCCCCTACGCCACGCCGACGCTCAGCTCGTCACGAGAGCACCTGGTTCGTGCCGCCGCTCACCTCTGGCGGGTCCAGGATGCTTCCGGACGAGTGCTGGGGCACCTGCGCATCCTCAGCGATCCGCTCGGGATCCGCTATCGCGCCGAGCGCCTGCATCTCGGCACGGGCGGTTTCCGGCTCGTCGGCGACTTCTGGCGAGCGGACGACGCCGTCGCGGCTCTGCGGAACGGCTGAGCCGCTCGGTACGGAATCACGGTGCCCCCGGCAGGATTCGAACCTGCGACCAAGAGATTAGAAGGCTCCTGCTCTATCCCCTGAGCTACGGAGGCGGCCCTACTACCGTACCGCTCCGGCGACCGATGTCAGTGCCGTCGATAGTATGGCCGCATGGTATCTGCGTCAGAGAACGATCGCCTCGTCTGGATCGATTGCGAGATGACGGGACTCGATCTCTCTGTGGACGAGCTCGTCGAGATCGCCGTCGTCATCACCGATTTCGAGTTGCGCCCGATCGACCCCGGGTTCCAGATCGTGATCCGCCCGAGCGACGCCGCCCTTGAGAACATGAACGACTTCGTGACCGCGATGCACGAGACGTCGGGACTCATCACCGAGATCCCCGACGGCGTCTCGCTCGACGATGCCCAGGCGCAGACTCTCGCATACATCAAGCGCTTCGTGCCACTCGAGCGCAAAGCACCGCTTGCCGGCAACACCATCGGCACGGACCGGATGTTCCTCGCGAAGTACATGCCCGATGTCGATCACTGGCTGCACTACCGCAATGTCGACGTCTCGAGCATCAAGGAGCTCTCTCGCCGCTGGTACCCGCGCGTGTTCTTCCAGGCTCCTGCGAAAGACGGCGGCCACCGCGCTCTGGCAGACATCCTCGAATCGATCAGAGAGCTTCGTTACTACCGTCAGGCGGTCTTCGTCGATGAGCCCGGCCCGTCGAGCGACGACGCTCGCGACATCGCGTCGCGCACCGTGTCAGAGTTCACTCCAAACATGTAATAGACTCATCTGGTCGCCAACTCCGGTTGGCACATGGTGGGTATAGCTCAGCTGGTAGAGCGCTGGCTTGTGGTGCCGGATGTCGCGGGTTCGAGTCCCGTTACTCACCCCATCACGAAGAGGCCCGAGTCCTAGGACTCGGGCCTCTTCTGCATTTCCGGACCCCTGGTTGGAATACCCCCCTGGGGTATTCGGTTGTCCTCGGTAACTGACCGAAGGGACCGATCATGACTCACCCACACGGCTCGACATCGACCGACCACGCATCGCACAGCCACACGGCCGCCGACGTTGCTCACGCAGAGCATGCCGCTCATGCCGCTCATGCCGAGCACGCGAGCCATAGCGGACATACTGCGCGGTTCCGTCGGCTGTTCTGGATCATGCTCGCGGTGGCTCTCCCGGTGGTCGCGGCATCGCCGATGTTCGGGATGATCTTCGGCTATGACGTACCGGGGTGGGCCCGCTGGATCGCACCGGTCCTCGGCACAGCGATGTATGTGTGGGGTGGCGCCCCGTTCCTCTCCGGCGCGGTGAGCGAGCTTCGTGGGCGCAGACCCGGGATGATGCTCCTGATCGGGCTCGCCATCACGGTCGCCTTCGTCGCCTCGTGGGGCGCGAGTCTCGGCATCCTGCACCACGAGCTCGAGTTCTGGTGGGAGCTGGCGCTGCTGATCGTGATCATGCTCCTGGGCCATTGGCTCGAGATGCGCTCGCTCGCCCAGACGAACTCGGCGCTCGACTCTCTCGCCGCGCTGCTGCCGGATGAGGCCGAACGCGTGGAGGAGGGTGAGACGGTGCGGGTCGCGCCGGCAGACCTCCGGGTCGGTGATGTCGTCGTCATCCGGCCGGGGGGACGCCTTCCCGCCGACGGGCGGATCATTCAGGGCGGTGCGAACGTCGACGAGTCGATGATCACCGGCGAATCCCGGGCAGTGACCAGATCCGTCGGCGACCCCGTGGTCGCAGGAACCGTGGCCACCGACTCCGGTCTCCGCGTCGAGATCACAGCGGTCGGCACAGAGACGGCGCTCGCCGGCATCCAGAGGCTCGTCGCCGATGCCCAGGCGTCGTCGTCTCGCGCGCAGCGGCTCGCGGATCGCGCGGCCGGGTGGCTCTTCTGGTTCGCGCTCGGGGCCGCAGCAGTGACCGCCGTCGCGTGGACGGTGGTGGGGCTCCCGGACGAAGCCGTCATCCGCACGATCACCGTCCTCGTCATCGCCTGCCCGCACGCGCTCGGACTGGCGATCCCTCTGGTGGTCTCGATCACGACCGAGCGCGCGGCCCGCGCCGGCATCCTCGTGAAGGACCGGCTCGCTCTCGAGACC
The DNA here is from genome assembly GCF_022627955.1 of Microbacterium sp. C5A9. Taxonomy (GTDB): domain Bacteria; phylum Actinomycetota; class Actinomycetes; order Actinomycetales; family Microbacteriaceae; genus Microbacterium. Next base: position 387,800 of record NZ_JABXGD010000002.1, on the reverse strand, counting down.
ATGCGCTCGATCGACACGGTCCTCTTCGACAAGACGGGGACGCTCACGAAGGGCGCCCCGGCGATCACGGCTGCCGAGACGGTCGATCCTCTCACTCCCGACGAGCTCATCGCCCTTGCCGCAGCAGCCGAGCAGGACTCCGAACACCCGCTCGCGACAGCGATCGTGGGCGCCGCTCGCGAACGAGGACTCGAGATGCGGAACTCCGGCGACTTCCGGTCGTCTCCGGCCGTCGGGGTGAGCGCCCGGGTCGACGGCCGCCTGGTACAGGTCGGCGGACCCCACCTGCTCGCCGAGGCAGAGGCCGACGAGCTTCCTATCGCTGCGACCTGGCGTGCGGAGGGCGCGATCATCCTCCATGTGCTCGTCGACGGCCGTGTCGTCGGCGCCCTGCGGCTCGCCGACGACATTCGCCAGGAATCGATCTCGGCCGTCGCGACGCTGCAGGCGCGCGGGATCGACGTCGTGATGATCACGGGCGACGCGCAGGCCGTCGCGCAGAACGTCGCCGCGCAGATCGGCATCGATCGGGTGTTCGCGGGCGTCCGCCCCGAGGACAAGGCTGCGCGGGTGAGAACCCTGCAGGCGGAGGGACGGAGAGTCGCGATGGTGGGCGACGGAGTCAACGACGCACCGGCCCTCGCGCAGGCCGATGTCGGCCTCGCGATCGGGGCCGGGACAGACGTCGCGATCGCCTCGGCGGGTGTCATCCTCGCCGGGGACGATCCGCGGGCGGTCCTCTCGGTCATCGATCTGTCGGCCGCCGGGTACCGCAAGATGACTCAGAACCTCTGGTGGGCTGCCGGGTACAACCTCCTGTCCGTGCCGCTGGCCGCCGGCGTCCTCGCGCCGATCGGGTTCGTGCTCCCCATGTCCGTCGGCGCCATCCTGATGTCGCTGTCGACGATCGTCGTGGCTCTGAACGCGCAGCTGCTGCGACGGCTGGACCTGCGCCTGCCGGACGTCCCCGCGCCCAGGTGAACGCCAGGTCGGAGCGAGAGCCCTAGGATTGCGTGGTGTCACTCGCCGTCTGGTTCTCGCTCCTGACCGCCTGCGTGGTTATCAGCTTCACCCCGGGCGCCGGCGCCATCAACACGATGTCGAACGCACTCAGCCAGGGCTGGCGCCGCTCGATCTGGGGCATCATCGGTCAGCAGCTCGCGCTGATCGTCCACGTGGCGATCGTGGCGGCAGGGCTCGGTCTGATCGTGTCGCGGTCGGAGGTGCTGTTCAACGGCATCAGGTACGCCGGGGCGGCGTACCTCGTGTTCCTCGGCATCAGGCTGATTCTTGCGAAGCCCAGCCCCGGTGTCGAGGAGGCTGATCTCGTGGACACCCATGAGGGCCACTGGTCGATGATCCGACGCGGGTTCTGGGTGAACCTGCTGAATCCGAAGGCGATCGTCTTCTTCCTCGCCTTCCTCCCGCAATTCATCCGTCTGGACCAGCCCCCGCTCCCCCAGTACCTCACTCTCATCGTCACGGTCATGGTGGTCGACGTGGTCGTCATGTGGGGATTCTTCGCAGCAGCAGCACGGCCGTTCCGCCGTTTCACCCGATCTGCCCGGGGCCAGCGCATCCTGAACACCGTCTTCGGCGCACTGTTCATCGCTGTGGCGGGGCTGCTCGTGTTCTTGCACTGACGCCGCGCTCCTTCGCACCGCAATAGGCTGGAGACGATGGAGATGGATTCTGCCCCCTTCGAGGAACTCGTCATCGACGAGCTCGATCGCCTGCCCGACGAGATGGTCGACGGTCTCGAGAACGTCGTCTTCGTGGTCGAAGACCGCCCGGAGGACGGGAGCCTCGATCTCCTCGGCCTGTACGACGGGTTGGCGCTGACCGAACGCATGCAGTACGGATCGGGCGAGCTGCCGGACAGGATCGTCGTCTACCGAGAGCCGCACCTCGCGGCATGCGACAGCGAGAGCGAGCTCCGCGACGAGGTCCACACGACGCTGGTTCACGAGATCGCGCATTTCTACGGCATCGACGATGAGCAGCTGCACGAGCTGGGGTGGGCATGACGCCGCTCGCCAGTCCCGACATCGAGGAGATCGTCGACCTCGCCGCGGCTCCGATGGTCCCCTGGGAGGTCGTCGTGTGGAACGACCCCGTGAATCTGATGAGCTACGTGGTGCGCGTGTTCCGCACCTACTTCGGCTACTCCATCGAGCGCGCGACGCAGCTCATGCGTGCCGTGCACCACGAAGGGCAGGCGGTCGTCGCGACCGGGCCACGCGAGACCATGGAAGTGCACGCACAGGCCATGCATGACTACGGACTCTGGGCGACGGTGCGAAAGGCCGAGCAATGAGCGACGCGGTCGTCCGAGTGCGCATGGCCAGAGTCGAGGGCGCCCAGCTCGCTCAGCTGGTCGACGACTTCCGCGAACTCGTCGGCACAGACCGCGACGTGAGCGACCCCGCCATCGCCCGCCTGTCGCCCGATCCCTATCCTGATGACGAGGACGCATCGCGCTCGTTCCAGAGCGCCACCCGCGATGATCTGCTCGATCGCCGTGCTCTCGACGCGGAGATCGTCCGTACGGCTCTCGCGGACCTCCGCGGAGACATGGACACGATGTCGCAGACCGAGGCCTTCACCGAACACGACCTCACGATCTCCCCGGCGGACGTGGACGCCTGGCTGCGCACGCTCACGGCGCTCCGCCTGGTGATCGCGGAGCGACTCGGCATCGAGAGCGATGACGACCACGACCCGGATGACGCGAGGTTCGGCGTCTACGACTGGCTCGGCTACCGCCTCGAACTGACGATCGAGGCCGCGGACGAGCTCCTCTGAGCCGTCACGGGATGTCGATGATCCTGGTCGCGAGCGACCGCGGATCATCACGGGCGATGTGCGCGCGCTCCTGTTCCGCCCAACGATCCCAGTGCGGCCTGTAGGTCTCGCCGTCCCGTGTCAACGCGCGCGCCTTTCTCCCGCTTTCGCCGGATTCCAGCCAGATGCGGATGTCAGCGATCGCTGCCGTCGCCGGAGTCAGTATCCCACTGCCCTCGAGAAGAACTCCGAGCGCTGGATCGACCGCATGACTCTCGGCTTCACTGCCACGATCCCAATCCCAACGGCGCCACTCCCCCAGGTACCCGCGCCCGTGCGGGCGGAGGATCCCGGTGAGCGCACGGTCGACCCCGTCGTCGAGTCCGTCCCAGCCCGGGTAGATCGAGTCGAGAGCGACGAGCTGCACCCGACCGACGATCGGCCATCGTTCGATGAGCATGCGCGCGAGAGTCGTCTTGCCTGCTCCGCTTCGTCCATCGATGAGGACGACGGGGTTCGCCGCCGCCAGCGCCTGGATGTCGGCGACGATCAGCGTCGCGGCACGCTCGAGCGCTGCCGCGACGGGATCGTCACTTCTTGAGGGCACGGATGATGCGGGAGAATGCTCGCCCGGTGACCCAGACGAACGGCACAGCGACGACCAGCAGCGTGATGATGTTCGGTTCGAATCGGAGCCCCTCCTCGCGCCGCACGTAGACGCCGACGGGAATCGAGACGCCGCCTCCGCCGCCGCCTTCCGCGCCGTCGCCGCTTCCGCCGCCGAAGCCCGAGTAGGTCAACGCGACAGGAGTGATGCTCACGCCATCGACATCCTGCGGCTCGCCGTACGCGCTCTTCACGCCGAAGGTGGATGCCTGCTTACCGAGTTCCAGTGCAATGTTGGGCATGGCTCCCACGCTAGCCCAGGAAACGGGATCGGGAGGGGCTAATCCAGGCCGTGCGCCTTCGGATGCTGAGCTGCTCCTCGCCCATCGCCGCGGCCGATGTGCCTGGCGCGACTGATCGTGGCCGATCCGAAACGGGCGAGGGCATCGTCCACGGCACCCTCGACTCGTCGCCAGTCCTCGTCGTCGTCCCACAGGCCGATGCCTCCGCCTCCTGCCGGGCGCAGCTTCTCGGCGCGCACACCGACGAGTCGAACGGGGTCGCGACGATCGATCTGCTCGAACAGCGCCTGAGCGGCTTCGCCGATCCGCTGGCCCACGGCGGTGGGCTCGGCGAGCGTCTGCGATCGACTCAGGGTCCGGAAATCGTCGAACCTGATCTTGATCGCGACGGTCGACGTCTCCCACTGGGCTCTGCGCAGGCGCGCGGCGACGCGATCGGCGAGCCTGAGCAGTTCGGCCCGCAGGTACGTGCGGTCGGTGACATCGGTGTCGAAGGTCTCCTCATGGCCGATGCTCTTCTCGACACGCTCCGTCTCGACCGCACGCGCGTCTTCTCCGCGTGACAGCTGCACGAGCCGGGCGCTCAGCGCAGGGCCGACGGCGCGGTCGAGCATGTCTGTCGACGACATCCGGATGTCACGGATGGTGCGGATCCCCCGGCCCTCCAGCGCCTCGGCAGCCTTCGGACCCACGCCCCACATCGCGCGAACCGGACGGGAGTCGAGGAACGCCTGCGTCTCGGATGCGGCGATGACGAGCATGCCGTCGGGCTTGGATATCGTCGACGCCATCTTGGCGACGTGCTTGGTCGCCGCCACTCCGACGCTGCAGGTGATGCCGACCTCGTCGCTGACGCGTTCGCGCACGAGCTGGGCGATGCGGGCGGGACTCCCCCACAGCCGCCGGACGCCGCGGACGTCGAGGAACGCCTCATCGACCGAGAGCGGCTCGACCAGCGGAGTGATGGACTCGAAGATCGCCATCACCTGCCGCGACACCGCCTGATAACGATGGAAATGCGGCGGCACGATGGTTGCCGAAGGGCACAGACGGATCGCCTGCGACACGGGCATCGCGGCGCGGACCCCGTACCGACGCGCCTCGTAGGACGCGCTGGAGACCACGGAACGACCGTCGGGCGCACCGATGATCAGCGGGAGACCACGCAGGCTCGGATCGTCCAGCACCTCGACGGCCGCGTAGAACGCATCCATATCGACGTGGAGGATGCTCGTGCCGGCGTCATCGGAATCGGCGGACGACACGATGCGCCCTCTGCCGTCACCGTGTCCCATGCGACCATTCTCCCCCGGACCTCCGACATGAGGCCCGGGGGACGCGGTTACTGCGCAGCGCGCTCGAGGACGAGTTCGCGGACCCTGGCGGCATCCGCCTGGCCCTTCATCGCCTTCATCACGGCGCCGATGACGGCTCCGGCCGCCTGGACCTTGCCGTCCTTGATCTTCGCGAGCACGTCCGGCTGCGCGGCGAGAGCCTCATCGATCGCGGCGATCAGCGCGCCGTCGTCCGACACGACGGCGAGCCCGCGGCTGTCGACGACCTCCTGCGGCGTCCCCTCACCGGCGATGACACCCTCGAGCACCTGGCGTGCCAGCTTGTCGGTGAGCGTCCCCGCGTCGACGAGCTTCTGCAGTGCGGCGACGTTCTCGGGCGACACGAGCTCGGTGGCGTCCTTCTCCTGCGCGTTGGCGAGGCGGGTGATCTCGCCCGTCCACCACTTACGCGCGGTCGCCGGGGTCGCGCCCGCTTCGATGGTCGCCACGACGACGTCGAGCAGCCCGCCGTTGCGCACGTCCTGGAACTCGAGGTCGGTGAAGCCCCACTCGGCCATGAGCCGACGTCGACGGGCGACAGGCTGCTCGGGGAGTTCGGCCCGCAGCGCCTCGATCAGGTCAGCGGCCGGCTCCACCGGCAGCAGATCGGGCTCGGGGAAATACCGGTAGTCGTCGGCATCCGACTTCGGACGGCCGGGCGACGTGGTGCCGGTGTCCTCGTGCCAGTGCCGCGTCTCCTGCGTGATCGTCCCACCGTCGGCGAGGATCTGCGCCTGACGCTGGATCTCGTAGCGCACGGCGCGCTCGACCGACCGCATCGAGTTGACGTTCTTCGTCTCGGTGCGCGTGCCGAGCTTCTCCTGACCGCGGGGGCGCAGTGAGACGTTGGCGTCGCAGCGCAGGTTCCCGCGCTCGAGTCGAGCCTCGGAGATACCGAGACTGCGCACGATGTCACGGATCGTCGCGACGTAGGCCTTGGCGACCTCGGGGGCACGGTGTTCGGTGCCGAAGATCGTCTTGGTGACGATCTCGACGAGGGGGACTCCCGCGCGGTTGTAGTCCACGAGCGAGTACTCGGCGCCCTGGATCCGACCGGTCGCGCCCCCCATGTGGGTGAGCTTGCCCGCGTCCTCCTCCATGTGAGCCCGCTCGATCGGGATCTGCACGATCGTGCCGTCCTCGAGTTCGACCTCGACGGATCCTTCGAACGCGATCGGCTCGTCGTACTGAGAGATCTGGTAGTTCTTGCCGAGGTCCGGGTAGAAGTAGTTCTTCCGGGCGAAGCGGCTGGACTCCGCGATCGAGCAGCCGAGCGCGAGGCCGAGGCTGATGGACGAGCGGATCGCCGTCTCGTTCACGACCGGGAGCGAACCCGGTAGCCCGAGATCGACCGGCGCGATCAGCGTGTTCGGCTCGGCCGCGTGATACAGCTCGTTCGCGGGGTTCGGCGCGTCCGAGAACATCTTCGTGTTCGTGTTCAGCTCGACGTGAACCTCGAACCCGAGAACGGGCTCGAAGAGTTCGAGAGCCTTGTCGAAGTCCATGAGCTTGGCGGCGGCCATCAGCGGGTCCCTCCTGCGAGCTGGGGTGCACGCGTGAGGAGCGGTGCTCCCCACGAGTCGACGAGCAGAGTCTCGACCGCCGCGCCGACCCTGTACAGACGCGCGTCCTCTCGTGCCGGCGCGATGAACTGGATGCCGACGGGCAGGCCGTCTTCCGCGGCCAGCCCGCTCGGGATCGAGATGCCGGGAACACCGGCGAGGTTCACCGGGATCGTCGTGATGTCGTTGAGGTACATCTGCAGCGGGTCGTCGATCTTCTCGCCGATCTTGAACGCGGTCGTCGGAGCGGACGGCGTCGCGATGACATCCACGTCGGCGAAGGCGTTCGCGAAGTCCTGCTGGATGAGCGTGCGGACCTTCTGCGCGCTGCCGTAATAGGCGTCGTAGTACCCGGCGGACAGCGCGTAGGTGCCGAGGATGATGCGGCGCTTGACCTCGTCGCCGAAGCCGGCGTCGCGCGTCGCGGACATCACGTCCTCGACGGTCGGGTTGCCGTCGGGCGTGACGCGGAGGCCGAAGCGCACCGAGTCGAACTTCGCCAGGTTGCTGGAAGCCTCTGCGGGAAGGATCAGGTAGTACGCGGCGACACCGTACTCGAAGTGCGGCGCACCGATCTCGACGATCTCCGCTCCCTGCGCCTCCATCAGGGCGAGAGCGCTGCGGAAGGACTCCGCCACACCCGGCTGGAAGCCGCTGTCCGGGAGCTCGCGGATCACTCCGACCTTGAGCCCCTTCAGCACGTCTCCGCGGGCGCCCTCACGGGCGGCGTCAGCGAACGAGGGCCACTCATCCCGCAGCGACGTGGAGTCCTTGGGGTCGTGACCGCCGATGGCGTCGTGCAGCAGACCGGCGTCGAGCACCGTGCGCGTGACGGGACCGACCTGGTCGAGGCTGGAGGCGAGGGCGATCGCGCCGTAGCGGCTGACGCCGCCGTAGGTGGGCTTCACACCGACGGTGCCGGTCACGTGCGCCGGCTGGCGGATGGACCCGCCGGTGTCGGAGCCGAGCGCGAGCGGCGCCTCGAACGCGGCGACGGCTGCGGCCGATCCGCCGCCGGAGCCGCCGGGGATCCGATCGAGGTCCCAGGGGTTGCGCGTCGGACCGTAGGCCGAGTGCTCGGTCGACGACCCCATGGCGAACTCATCCATGTTGGTCTTGCCCAGCGGGATGAGCCCGGCGGCACGGGAGCGGGCGACGACCGTGGCGTCGTACGGCGAGCGGTACCCCTGGAGGATGCGCGAACCGCTCGTGGTCGGCTGATCGGTCGTGACGAGCACATCCTTGATCGCCAGCGGGACGCCGGCGATCGGTCCGAGCCGCTCCCCCGCCGCGCGCTGTGCGTCGACGGCGGCTGCGGCGTCGAGCGCCCCCTCGTTGACGTGCAGGAAGGCATGGACGTCGCCGTCGACGGCGGCGATGCGATCGAGATGCGCACGCGTCGCCTCGACGCTGGAGATCTCGCGGCTGGCGAGCTTGTCTGCAAGCTCCGCCGCGGTCATGCGGATGATGTCGCTCACTGCTCTTCTCCCAGGATCGCGGTGACGCGGAACCGGCCGTCGGCCTGGTCCGGCGCATTCTGGAGCACCTGCTCGTGAGTGAGCGTCTCGCCCACGACGTCGGGACGGTAGACGTTGCTCAACGGGATCGGGTGACTCGTCGCTGCGACGTCGGGGCTTGCCACCTCCGACACCTTCGCGATGTTGTCGACGATGGCGTCGAGCTGGCCCGTGAGCCGCGTCACCTCGTCGTCGTTCAGCTGGATGCGCGCGAGCACGCCGAGATGGCGCACAAGATCAGGGGTGATTTCAGACACACTCCGAGTCTAGTTGCCGTGTCCGCCGAGTCCCTGCAGCTCGGCCAAGCCCGCCCTATGCTGAGCGGGTGAGCTCGTACCAGCCTCCTCGCCCATGGATCGCCAGCTACGCCGACGGCGTTCCTGATGACCTCTCCCCCGTCTCCGGATCTCTGATCGACATCGTCGCGGCATCTGCGCGCGACTATCCGGACGCCCCCGCTCTCCAGTTCTTCGGGCGCGAGACGACCTACGCGCAGCTGCAGGACGCCATCGATCGGGCAGCGGCCGGCCTCCGGGATCTCGGGGTTCGGGCCGGCGATCCCGTCGCGATCGTGCTGCCGAACTGCCCACAGCACATCGTGGCGTTCTACGCCGTGCTGCGACTCGGAGCCGTCGTCGTCGAACACAACCCGCTCTACACGCCGCGCGAGCTCCGCAAGCAGTTCGAGGATCACGGCGCGAAGCACGCCATCGTCTGGAACAAGGTCGTCTCCACGGTGCAGGAGTTCCCCGCGGACCTCGCGATCACCACGCTGATCTCCGTCGACGTGACGCGGGCGATGCCCCTGCTCACGCGGGTCGCACTCCGCCTGCCGGTGGCGAAGGCCCGCGAGTCGCGCGCGGCGCTGACCGACAGGGTGCGAGGCACCGTCACATGGGATTCCCTCGTGCAGTCCGCTCCGATTCCCGCCTCACACCCGAAGCCCACCACGGACGACCTCGCGATCATCCAGTACACCTCCGGAACCACGGGCACACCCAAGGGCGCGGCCCTGACGCACGGCAACCTTCTCGCGAACGCCGCGCAATCCCGGGCATGGGTGCCGTCCATCCAGCGCGGAAAGGGCTGCGTCGTCTACGCGGTGCTGCCGATGTTCCACGCATACGGTCTGACGCTCTGCCTGACGTTCGCGATGTCCATGGGCGCTCGGCTCGTGCTCTTCCCGAAGTTCGACCCCGACCTCGTGCTCGATGTGATGAAGAAGCATCCGGCGACATTCCTGCCGCTCGTGCCCCCCATCGCCGATCGCCTGCTGTCAGCGGCGAACGCGAAGGGGGTCTCCCTCGACGGCATCGAGGTCGCGATCTCCGGGGCCATGGCGCTTCCGCACGACCTGGTCGTTCCCTTCGAGGCCGCCACCCACGGCTTCCTGGTCGAGGGATACGGCCTCAGCGAATGCTCTCCCGTGCTCATGGCTAATCCCGTGGCCGACAACCGCGTTCCCGGCACCGTCGGGCTGCCGCTCCCCGGCACCGAATGCCGTGTGGTCGACCCGGAGAACCCGACCGTCGACGTCCCCGACGGCTCCGCCGGCGAGCTCCTCGTGCGCGGACCGCAGGTGTTCTCCGGCTACTACGGCAAGCCCGAGGAGACCGAGGCGGTGTTCGTCGACGGATGGTTCCGCACCGGCGACATCGTGACGGTCGACGAGTCGGGGTTCATCCGCATCGTCGACCGCATCAAGGAACTCATCATCACGGGCGGCTTCAACGTCGCGCCGACCGAGGTCGAGAACGCCCTGCGTCAGCACCCGCTGGTCTCGGACGCCGCCGTCGTCGGTCTTCCGAGCGATCACTCCGGTGAAGAGGTCGTCGCGGCGATCGTGGTCGACGGCGCCTCGGATGTCGATGTCGAGGCCATCCGCGAGTACGCGCGCAGCATCCTCACCCCCTACAAGGTGCCGCGCCGCCTCTTCGTCGTCGATGAGCTGCCCAAATCACTCATCGGCAAGGTGCTACGTCGACAGGTCAAGGAGAAGCTGCTCGCGCTGACCGGCGACTCCTGAGGGCGCCCTCACAGGCGCGGAATCCCGCGAAGCGCTACCCTTGGTCAGTGACTCATGAAGACGCTGTGCCCACCGACGCCCCCGAGACCCCTGGATTCGAGGAGCTCGGCATCACCGGCCCCGTCCTCAAGGCCATCAAGGACCTCGGCTACGAGACCCCCTCCCCCATCCAGGCTGCGACGATCCCGACCCTCCTCTCGGGTCGCGACGTCGTCGGTATGGCGCAGACCGGAACGGGAAAGACCGCGGCCTTCGCGCTCCCCGTCCTCGAGCGCCTCGACGTGTCGCAGAAGACCCCCCAGGCTCTGGTGCTCGCACCGACCCGCGAGCTCGCGCTGCAGGTCTGCGAGGCGTTCGAGTCGTACGCCTCGAAGATGAAGGGCGTCCATGTTCTCCCCGTCTACGGCGGGCAGGGCTACGGAGTGCAGCTGTCGGCTCTCCGCCGCGGGGTGCACGTGATCGTGGGAACCCCCGGTCGCATCATGGACCACCTCGCCAAGGGCACCCTCGACCTGTCGCAGCTGCAGTACCTGGTGCTCGACGAGGCCGACGAGATGCTGAAGATGGGCTTCGCGGAAGACGTCGAGCAGATCCTCGCGCAGACACCGGAAGAGAAGCAGGTCGCCCTGTTCTCGGCCACGATGCCTCCGCAGATCCGCCGACTCGCGCAGAAGTACCTGCGCGAGCCCGAAGAGATCAGCATCAAGTCGAAGACCGCGACTGGTACGAACATCACGCAGCGCTACCTCGTGGTCTCGTACGCACAGAAGGTCGACGCACTGACCCGCATCCTCGAGGTCGAGAACTTCGACGGCATGATCGTGTTCGTCCGCACCAAGAACGAGACCGAGACTCTCGCGGAGAAGCTGCGCGCCCGCGGATACTCCGCCGCCGCGATCAACGGAGACGTCCCGCAGGTGCAGCGCGAGCGGAGCGTCAATCAGCTCAAGGCGAGCAAGCTCGACATCCTCGTCGCGACCGACGTCGCCGCACGTGGCCTCGATGTCGAACGCATCAGCCACGTCGTCAACTTCGACATCCCCACCGACACCGAGTCGTACGTGCACCGCATCGGCCGCACGGGTCGCGCGGGTCGCACAGGCGACGCGATCAGCTTCATCACCCCGCGCGAGCGCTACCTGCTGAAGTCCATCGAGAAGGCCACGCGACAGCAGCCCACGCAGATGCAGCTGCCGAGCCTCGACGACGTCAACACCACGCGCCTGGCTCGTTTCGACGACGCGATCACGAGCGCACTGAGCGACGCGACGCGCATCGAGAAGTTCCGCGACATCATCGACCACTACGTGCGCAACCACGACGTGCCGGAGGCCGACGTCGCCGCTGCGCTCGCGGTCGTCGCTCAGGGCGACACCCCTCTTCTGCTCGACCCTGCCGATGACCCCCTGTCCAAGGCCGTCGAGTACGACAACCGTCCGCCGCGGGAGAACAGCAACCGCGACAGGCGCGAGACCCGCGAGCCCCGCGAACGGCGCGGGCGCGGCGACTACAAGCCGTATCGCATCGAGGTCGGTCGCCGTCATCGGGTCGAGCCCCGTCAGATCGTCGGCGCACTCGCGAACGAGGGCGGCCTCGGCCGAGACGACTTCGGCGCGATCAACATCCGCCCGGACTTCACGGTGGTCGAGCTGCCGGCGAACCTCGACTCGTCCGTGCTCGACAAGCTGAAGGACACTCGCATCTCGGGACGTCTGATCGAGATCAAGCCCGACCGCGGTCCCGGAGCCCGTCGCAACGACGGCCCACGGGACGGCGGCGGTCGTGGCGACCGGTTCGAGCGTCGTGACCGCGACGACCGTCCGCGTTACGACCGCGACGACCGTCCGGCTCGCAGCGACGAGCGCGGCGAGAAGCCGTTCCGCAAGCCGCGCCACAAGGACTGATCCGTCGTGAGGATCGAGCGCGCCGGCCTCCAGGACATCAGGGGGCTGGCGCGCGTCAAGTGGATCGACCGTTCCGGTGATCGACCGGACACAGAGGCGTTCGAATCGTTCGTCGATGAGTTCGCCGCGTGGTGGGAGTCCCATCAGTCCACGCACTCGGCCTTCGTGGCCCGCACCGATGACGGCACCATCGTCGGCGCGGCCTGGGCGGCGCTGCTCCCCCGGGTTCCGAGCCCCGGGGACTCCTCTCGCCTGTCGGCGGATATCCAGAGCGTCTTCGTGATGCCGGAGCACCGCGGCGAGGGCCTCGGAACGGCCCTCGTCGATGCGGCGAGCAGGCACGCCGAGAACGCCGGTGCACCGAGGATCACCGTGCACTCCAGCCCGCGGGCGATCCCGCTGTACCGGGGGCTGGGGTATGCCGCATCACCGAAGCTGCTTCAGCGCGTCAGTGAGTAATGAACGCTCGTCTGCTCCACAGATCGGTGTGATCGCCGCCGTGGCGGCGTCGAGCAGCGACCCCTGAGGCGGACTCCGGCGAGCTCTTCCCGAGTGTTCCGCCCCGGCGGACGCAGACGGCGCCGAGTCCGCAGAAGCCTCAGTTCAACGCATCCGGCCCTTCGGTGACGAGGATGTGGAACTGTGCGGCGTCGAGAACCCGGATCCCGAGTTCCTCGGCCTTGCCGAGCTTCGATCCTGCGCCCGGCCCCGCGGCGACGAAGTCGGTCTTCTTGGAGACGCTCGAGGCCGCCTTGCCGCCGGCCTTGATGATGGCCTCCTGCGCACCGTCACGGGTGTACCCGTCGAGAGATCCGGTCGCGACGATCGTGAGTCCGTCGAGCACACCCCCCTCGACGACGGCGGCGCCCGGTCCGGGGTGCCCCGGTGTCGCCCACTGCACTCCGGCGTCTGCCCACTGCCGCACGATCTCCTGGTGCCAGTCGACATCGAACCACGCGAGCAGGGAGTCCGCGATGATGCCGCCGACTCCTTCGACGGCCGCGAGTTCTTCGCGCGACGCCGCGCGGATCGCATCGAGCGACCCGAACCACTGCGCGAGCGCTCGGGCCGCGACCGGCCCGACGTGACGGATGTTCAGCGACACGAGAAGCCGCCAGAGATCCTTGGTCTTCGCCTTCTCGAGTTCCGCGAGAAGGGTGAGCGCCTGAGAGGAGGGCTGCGGCCCGTCGAGGCCGGACTTCTTCTCTGCGGCGGTGGGGTTGCGGCGGAACGGAGCGCGGGTCTTGACGAGACCGTCTTCGTCTTCCTTGGGCAGACCCGTCTCGGCGTCGCGCACGAAGAGCTCGATGGGCACGATCTGCTCGAGGGTCAGAGCGAACAGTCCTGCCTCGGTCTCGAGGGGCGGGACAACCGGAGACGTCGGCTGCGTCAGTGCCGCCGCCGTGACCTCGCCCAGCGCCTCGACGTCGAGCGCGCCGCGCGAACCGATGTGCTCGACGCGCCCACGCACCTGTGCGGGACACGACCTCGCGTTCGGGCAGCGGAGGTCGATGTCGCCCTCCTTCATCGGACGGAGGGCTGTGCCGCACTCGGGACATTCGGCCGGCATCACGAACTCGCGTTCGGAGCCGTCGCGCTTCTCGACCACCGGGCCGAGAACCTCGGGGATCACGTCGCCCGCCTTGCGCAGGACGACGGTGTCACCGATCAGCACGCCCTTCGCCTTCACGACGTCCTTGTTGTGCAGGGTCGCCTGCCTGACGACAGATCCGGCGACCTGCGCAGGGGCCATCACCGCGAACGGCGTCGCCCTGCCCGTGCGTCCGACGGAGACCACGATGTCGAGCAGCTTCGTCTGCACTTCTTCGGGCGGATACTTGTAGGCGATCGCCCAGCGCGGCGCACGACTCGTGGCGCCGAGCTCATCGTGCAGAGACAGCTCGTCGACCTTGACGACGATTCCGTCGAGCTCGTGCTCGATGTCGTGTCGATGCTCGCCGAAGTACTCGACGAACGCCACGACCTCGTCGACACTGGCGCAGACCTTCGTGTGCGGACTCGTGGGCAGACCCCACTCCGCCAGCAGGTCGTAGACCTGGCTCTGCGCCGCGACCGGCGGGTTCTCCCAGGCGCCGACGCCGTGTACGTAGAGGGCGAGCGACTCGATGCGGAGCATTCCCGCTTCGAGCTCGAGCCCGTCCTTCTTGTCGATCTGCTGACGCAGGCCCCCGCTCGCCGCATTGCGCGGATTGGCGAAGGAGGGGAACCGCCGTGCTGCGGCCGTCCGCGCCTTCTCCTCGTCGAAGGGCTTCTTCGCGCCGCCGCGAGCCTCCCAGCGTGCCAGCGCGTCGGCGTACGCGCGGTCTCGGAACGAGGCCTGCGCGGCATTGAGCCGCTCGAAGGCGGCCACCGGGATGAACACCTCGCCGCGCACCTCGACGATCGGCGGATGCCCCTCGCCGCTGAGTTCCAGGGGTATCTCGGGAAGACGCAGCGCGTTCTCCGTCACGATCTCGCCGACGCGCCCGTCGCCTCGCGTCGCCGCTGACGTCAGACGGCCGTTCTCGTAGCGGAGGTTGATCGCCAGGCCGTCGATCTTGAGCTCGGTGAGCCAGTCGACCTCTCTGCCCGCCGATGCGCGCGTCTTGGCCGCCCACTCACGAAGCTCGTCGATCGAGAAGACGTTGTCGAGGCTCAGCATCCGTTCGGCGTGCTCGATGGTGGCCAGCCCTGTCGCCTCTGCCGCTCCCACCATCTGCGTGGGCGAATCCTGACCCTGCAGCTCAGGGTGCAGACGCTCGAGCTCTTCGAGCCGGTGCATCCACCCGTCGTAGGTGGAGTCGTCGACGACGGACGTGTCGCGCCCGTAGTATGCGTCCTTCGCCTCGAGGATGCGAGTGGTCAGCTCGTCGGCTTCGATACGGGCGTCTTCCAGCGAGATGTTCTCCGGCACCCCGTCAGTCTACGAGCGGGCACCGACATCGCGACGCAGGCGCTACGCGTCGACGGGAACGGCCGAGACCGTGCGATCGATCGTGAACTGACCGAGCACGCGGGTACCCACATAGAGCACGGCGGTCTGCCCGGGGGCGACGCCGTTCAGAGGCTGTTCCGGCACGACTCGCACACCGTCAGACGAGACGAACGCCCGGGCGGCCTCAGGCTCGGCATGCGCGCGGATCTGCACCTCGCAGTCGAACTCGGACTCCACGGGGGCGGCCCCGGCCCAGCTGAACCGCTCGCCGGAGATCTCGCGGATCGCGAGCGCCTCCTTCGGACCGACGATGACCGTGTTGGAGACCGGGCGCACCTCCAGCACGAAGCGGGGCTTGCCGTCCGCCGCAGGGACGCCCAGCTTGAGTCCGCGACGCTGACCCACCGTGAACGCGTGCGCACCCTCGTGCGAGCCGACGACCTCCCCCGTGCGATCGAGGATCTCGCCGGTGGCCGTGCCGACCTTCTCCGCCAGCCAGCCGCGGGTGTCGCCGTCGGGGATGAAGCAGATGTCGTGGCTGTCGGGCTTCTGGGCGACGGTCAGCCCTCGCTCTGCCGCCTCGGCCCTGACGACCGCCTTCGACGGGGTCGTGCCGAGCGGGAAGTACGTGTGCGCCAGCTGCTCGGCCGTCAGCACGCCGAGGACGTAGGACTGATCCTTCGCGTTGTCAGCGGCCCGGTGCAGCTCGAGTCCCGCATCCGTGGGGATCAGCGTCGCGTAGTGCCCTGTGCACACGGCGTCGAAGCCGAGTTCGATGGCACGCTCGAGCAGCGCCGCGAACTTGATCTTCTCGTTGCACCGCATGCAGGGGTTCGGGGTGCGCCCCGCCTGGTACTCCGAGACGAAGTCGGCGATCACGTCTTCACGGAAGCGCTCGGAGAAGTCCCAGACGTAGAACGGGATGCCCAGCAGGTCGGCGGCCCGACGCGCGTCGAGGGCGTCCTCGATCGTGCAGCACCCGCGGCTCCCGGTGCGCAGGGTCCCGCCCGCCCGGGAGAGCGCGAGATGCACTCCGACGACGTCGTGTCCGGCATCGACCGCCCGCGCCGCCGCCACGGCGGAGTCCACTCCACCGCTCATGGCCGCAAGAATCCTCATGCATCCAGTCTACGAGCGACCGGCTGGACCGGAGCCGGATGCGCGTGCGCAGGCGTCCGCGATGGTGGCGAGCACGGCGTCCACGTCTCCCTCGGTGGATGTGCGTCCGAGCGAGAACCGCAGCACGCTGCGCGCATCCTGCTCGCTGCGTCCCATCGCCATGACCACATGCGACGGCTCCGCGACCCCCGCCTGGCACGCGGATCCGGTCGACGCGGCGATTCCCGCCATGTCGAGCAGGAAGAGCAGACTCTCCCCCACCGCACCGGGGAACAGGATGTGCGCGTTGCCGGGGAGCCTCTCGATGCGGTCGCCCAGGACCTCGGCGGTCGGAACACGGGCCAGGATGCCGTCGATGAGCCGATCGCGCATCGCACTCAGTCGGGTGCCCTCCGCCTCCCGTTCCGCGTCGGCGAGTTCCAGCGCCGTCGCGAACGCGGCCGCACCGGAGACGTCCTGGGTTCCCGCCCTCAGGCCCCGCTGCTGCGCGCCTCCGCGAAGAATCGCAGCAAGGCGAGCGGTGCGAGCGGTGACCAGAGCGCCGACACCGACGGGGGCGCCGACCTTGTGCCCCGCGACGCTCATCGCGACCAGCCCGACCGCGTCCGGGGCATCGGCTCTCAGCGTGCGGAACGACAGCGGCAGGTGACCGAGCGCGGACACCGCGTCGAGGTGCAGCGGGACGGCCGCCGATGCCGAGGCGGCCGCCAGCGCCGCCGCATCGTTGACCGTGCCCGCCTCGTTGTTGGCGACCAGCGCGGTGGCCAGCGCCGCACCGGGAAGTTGTGCGGCGAACTGTCGCTCGTCGATCGCCGCCGTGCGAAATACCGGAACAGCACGCAGCACCGCTCCGGCCGCGACGAGCGCCTCGACCGTGTCCATCGTCGCGTGGTGCTCGGCGTCCGGCATCACGATCGCATCCGTCCCCGCAGGCCGCGCCTGCCAGAGGCCCTGCAGCGCGAGGTTGATGGATTCGGTCCCGCCGGAGGTGAAGACGACCTCGATGGGATCGCACCCGAGCACAGCGGCAGAGCGCTCACGAGACTCCTCGAGCAGTCGCCGGGCGTCCTGTCCTGCGCCGTGCGTCGACGACGCGTTTCCGACGATCGCACTCGCCTCCAGCCACGCCTCGCGGGCCTCAGGACGCATCGGCGTCGTGGCGGCGTGATCGAGATAGTGCTGCATCCTTCCACTCTCCCCCATTTCCCGGCTCCGAGGTGCGCGTGGAACTGAGTGCGACGTGGTCTGGGACCAGAGCGCAGACCCCTATGGTGTATTCATGCCCGCGATCCGAGACATCACCGTGCCCGGCGGTACTGCACTCGACAACCTCGGCGTTCGCCTTCACGACGGCGTCGGAACCCTCCGCGTCTGGTCGCAGAACGCGTCGTCCATCGAGCTCGTCGTCTTCGACTCCACGGACCTGGACTGGGTGACCGATCAGGTCGACCTCGAACGCCTCCCCGGGGGCGTCTGGGAGGTCACCACCGACTTGCTGCAACCGGGTACGAGGTACGCCATCCGGGTGGGTGGCCCGCACGGACCCGGCAACACGTTCAACCCCGAGACGCTCCTGCTCGATCCCTACGCACGGGGTCTCGCCCAGGGCGACGGCTACGAGGAGTGGCGGTCCGTCGTCATCGTCGACGGCTTCGATTGGGGCGATTCGGTCAAACCACGCATCCCCCTCGATCGGACGGTCATCTACGAAGGGCATCTGAAGGGACTGACCAAGCGGCAGCCCGATGTCCCGCCCGCTCTGCACGGCACCTACGCCGGACTCGCCCATCCGGCGATGATCGAGTACTTCCACGAGCTGGGCATCACCTCGATCGAGCTTCTCCCCGTGCATGCCTTCGTTCCGGAACCCCGTCTTCTCGAGCGCGGCCTCACCAACTACTGGGGGTACAACACCCTCAACTTCTTCACACCCCACAACGCCTACGCGACCGAGGACGCGCGCAAGGGCGGCCCCGAAGCGGTGCTCGCCGAGTTCAAGGGCATGGTGCGGCTTTTGCACGAGGCAGGACTCGAGGTGATCCTCGACGTCGTGTACAACCACACCTCGGAGGAAGGACTCGGGGGGCCGCGATCGAGCCTTCGCGGCATCGACAACGCGAGCTACTACCGGCAGGACCCCTCTGGCGCCTACATCGACACGACCGGATGCGGCAACACGCTCGACACCTCCACGGATGCCGGGGCGCGTCTCGTGCTCGATTCGCTGCGCTACTGGGCCGAGGATATGCAGATCGACGGGTTCCGGTTCGATCTCGCGACCGCGATCGCGCGCGATGCCTCCCACACGTACACCCCCGAGCACCCCCTGCTCACGGCGATCGCGAACGATCCCGTCCTCCGGGATACGAAGCTCATCGCCGAGCCCTGGGATGTGGGTCTGGGCGGGTGGCAGACGGGCAACTTCCCGAAGGGGTGGTTGGAGTGGAACGACCGATACCGTGATCGCGTCCGCAACTTCTGGCTGAGCGACATCGACTACGCACGCCGAGCCTCCGCACCGGTCGGCATCGGCGGCTTCGCCACACGACTCGCGGGCTCGTCGAACACGTTCGCTGACGAGCGCGGCCCTCTCGCGAGCATCAACTTCGTGACGGCCCACGACGGCTTCACCCTGCACGACCTCGTGTCGTACGACGTCAAGCACAACGAGGCGAACGGCGAGCAGAACCGCGACGGGGCCGACATGAATCGCGCCTTCAACCACGGGATCGAGGGACCCACGGACGACCCCGCGATCCTCGCCGCTCGACGAAAGGCGATGCGCAACCTGCTGGGCACCCTCCTGCTGTCCGCAGGGATCCCGATGCTCACCGCGGGCGACGAGGTCGGGCGCACGCAGCGCGGGAACAACAACGCCTACGCGCAGGACTCGGCGATGACCTGGCTCGGCTGGGATCCGGAACCCTGGCAGGAGGATCTGCGTGCGCACGTGACGCGGCTGATCCACCTGCGCGCGGAGAACCCGGCGCTGCGCCCGAGCCGCTATGCGCGACTCGGCGAGCACATCCCCAACGCCTCCGTCATGGACTGGTTCGATCAGAACGGCGAGACGATGGAGAGCGAGCAGTGGACGGATCCCGGGAACCGCACGCTGCAGTACGTCGCCGCATCTACGCCCGACCGTGAGGCGGCCAACCGCATCCTCCTCATCGTGCACGGCACGGAATCGCCGATCGACGTGCGCCTGCCCGACGAACTCGAGGACGCGACCCGCTTCGTGTCGCTGTGGTCCAGCGCCGATGAGAGGCCGACGACCGAGGGCGAGACCTACGCCCCCGGCGACATCCTCCCCATCCCGGGCACATCCATGCGACTGTTCCGCGTGGAATGATGCGCGGCGCGCCGCAGCCGCCCGCCGCGCTACCCGGTGAGGTGCGGTCGCGGTACATTCGGGGGGTGGTCGCACGCACGAGCAACACCAGCCCGAAGGCTCTCCGGAGTCCCGCTCAGATCCCCCTGCGCCCCCTCGGCGCAGTGTCCGAGGGAAGACCCCTGCGGGCCACACGGATACCGCTGCTCCACGCGACGCCCGCGGTCCCGGGGGGATTCGCGCCGAAGGCCTTCGTGGGTGAGGTCGTCCCCTTCAGCGTGGTCGCCTTCCGGGAAGGGCATGACCTGATCGGCGTGCAGCTTCGGTTGACCTCTCCCGAGGGTGAGGAGTCTCTGCACCGCCTCGCACCGCGGCTCGACGGCACAGACAGATGGAGCGCCGAGATCGCCATCGATCTCCAGGGCGAGTGGACTTTCCGATTCGAGGCGTTCTCCGACGACTTCGCGACCTGGGCGCACGCCGCCGAGGTGAAGGTGGCCGCCGGGGTCGACGTCCCGGTGATGGCCGCGCTCGGGGCTGAGATCCTCACTCGTGCCGCGACCGAGAAGGACCGGCCGCTGTCGCAGCGCAAGCGTCTCAGCGCCGATGCCGCCTCGCTGTCGACCGGCGATGCCGCCATCACGACAGCTGTCTCCACCGATCCCGAGCTCGCCCGCTTCTTCGCCGACCGACCGCTGACGACCCTGCGTTCCGCGTCGGACGCGCACACGCTGCACGTCGAGCGGACTGCGGCCGGTGTCGGCGCCTGGTACGAGTTCTTCCCCCGGTCCGAAGGGGCGAAGCGCCTCAAGGACGGCACGATCAAGAGCGGCACGTTCCGCACCGCCGCCAGACGGCTGCCCGCCGTCGCCGCGATGGGCTTCGACGTCATCTACCTGGTTCCGATCCATCCCATCGGCTCGACGAACCGCAAGGGGCGCAACAACACCCTGGTCACCGAGCCCGGTGATCCCGGTTCGCCGTATGCGATCGGAGTGGCCGAGGGCGGTCACGATGCGATCCACCCCGAACTCGGCAAGCCGGCCGACTTCCGGGCCTTCGTACGCGCGGCACGTGCCGAGGGCCTCGAGGTGGCGCTCGACCTCGCCCTCCAGGCGTCGCCCGATCACCCCTGGGTCGCCGAGCACCCGGAGTGGTTCACGACGCTTCCCGACGGCACCATCGCATACGCCGAGAACCCGCCGAAGAAGTACCAGGACATCTACCCGCTGAACTTCGACAACGATCCGGAGGGGATCTACCAGGAGATGCTGCGCGTGGTGCAGCACTGGGTACGCGAAGGCGTCAAGATCTTCCGCGTCGACAATCCTCACACCAAGCCCCTGCAGTTCTGGGAGTGGCTGATCGCCACTGTGAACGCGGCCGATCCCGACGTGATCTTCCTCGCGGAGGCCTTCACCCGCCCCGCCGTCATGCGCGCGCTCGCCGCGGTCGGATTCCAGCAGAGCTACAGCTACTTCACGTGGCGCAACACGAAGGCCGAGCTCGAGGAGTTCCTCACCAGCGTGTCGCACGAGACGAGCGACTACATGCGCCCGAACCTGTTCGTGAACACCCACGACATCCTCACCGAGTACCTGCAGTTCGGCGGGCGCGCGGCGTACCGGATCCGTGCGTGCATCGGCGCCACGGCTGCACCGGTGTACGGCGTGTACGCGGGGTACGAGCTCTATGAGAACGTGGCCCGTCCCGGCTCCGAAGAGAACATCGACAACGAGAAGTACGAGTTCAAGTTCCGCGATTGGGAGGGCGCCGAAGCGGCGGGCGACTCGTTGGCCCCCCTCCTGCGCCGCCTGAACGAGATCCGACGAGCGCATCCTGCCCTCCGGCAGCTCCGCAACCTGTCGGTGCACTGGAGCGATGACGACGCGGTGCTGGTCTACAGCAAGCATCTCGATGCCGCCTTCACGGGCACCGGCACGTCCGACACCATCATCGTCGTGGCCAACGTCGATCCGCATTCGGTGCGCGAGACGACGGTCCATCTCGACACCACCCTGTGGGGTGTGGCACCCGGCGAGACGTTCGAGGTCGAGGACCTTCTCACCGGAGACGTCTGGACCTGGGCCGACCACAACTATGTGCGACTCGACGCGTTCGCCGAGCCGGTGCACATCCTGAAGGTGAGGGAACGAGCATGAGCTACGTCGAAGATGTGACCGCGTCGTCGGACTGGGCGGCGGTCGCCGCAGGAGAGCACCACGATCCGCATTCGGTGCTCGGCGCCCATCCGCACACCGATGCGACCGACCGCACGGTCACCGTCATCCGCGCTCGACGGCCGCTCGCCACCACGGTGGCCGCGGTCTTCCGCGACGGCACACGACTCGAGCTCCACCACACGGCGCACGGCATCTGGGAGGCGCAGCACGAGGGCGGGCCCGTCCCGTATCGCCTCGCGACCGCGTACGGAGAAGACGAGGAGACGATCAGCGAAGACCCGTACCGCCACGTCCCGACCCTCGGCGACATCGACCTGCATCTGATCGCCGAGGGGCGCCATGAGCGTCTCTGGGAGGTTCTCGGAGCACACCCGCGTGTCCACGACGGTGAGAACGGCGTGGCGTTCGCGGTCTGGGCACCGAACGCCACCGCGGTACGCGTCGTAGGCGACCACAACGGCTGGAACGGCGACGCGCACGCCATGCGGTCGATGGGTGTGAGCGGGATCTGGGAGCTGTTCATCCCCGGTGTCACGGTGGGAACCACATACAAGTTCGAGATCAGGACCCGCGACGGCGCGTGGATCTTCAAGGCCGACCCCATGGCGCAGGCGGCGCAGGTGCCGCCGGAGACCGCATCGGTGGTCGCGCAGTCCACCTACGCCTGGTCGGACGGCGCCTGGATGACCCGGCGCGCAGCCACGCATGCGGTGGCGCAGCCGCTGTCCGTCTATGAGGTGCACCTCGGATCCTGGCGCGCCGGTCTCGGCTATCGCGACGCGGCCGATCAGCTCATCGCCCATGTCACGGACGCCGGGTTCACGCACGTGGAGTTCATGCCTCTCGCCGAGCATCCGTTCGGGGGGTCCTGGGGCTATCAGGTCAGCGGCTACTACGCCCCGACCAGTCGCTTCGGAAGTCCTGACGACCTGAGGTACCTGATCGACCGCCTGCATCAGGCCGGCATCGGTGTGCTTTTGGACTGGGTACCGGGGCATTTCCCGAAGGATGCGTTCGCCCTCGCGAGGTTCGACGGGCAGCCGCTCTACGAGCACCCCGACCCTCGACGCGGCGAGCACCAGGACTGGGGCACGCTGATCTTCGATTACGGCCGCCCCGAAGTGCGCGGCTTCCTCGTCGCGAACGCGCTGTACTGGCTGCAGGAGTTCCATATCGACGGACTCCGCGTCGATGCGGTCGCATCGATGCTGTATCTCGACTACTCCCGCAACGACGGCGAGTGGGAACCGAACATCCATGGCGGGCGCGAGAATCTCGAAGCCATCCGCTTCCTCCAGGAGGTCAACGCCACCGCCTACCGTCTGCACCCCGGCGTTCTCATGATCGCCGAGGAGTCCACGAGCTTCCCCGGCGTCACCGCGCCGACGGACCACGCCGGACTCGGTTTCGGGTTCAAGTGGAACATGGGCTGGATGAACGACTCGCTGCAGTACATCGAACGGGATCCGGTGTACCGCGCCCATCACGAAGGCGAGATGACGTTCTCGTTCGTGTACGCGTTCGGAGAGAACTACCTGCTCCCCATCAGTCACGACGAGGTCGTGCACGGCAAGGGCAGCCTGCTGGCGAAGATGCCGGGAGATCATTGGCACAAGCTCGCGAACGTCCGAGCGTATCTCGCCTACATGTGGGGTCACCCCGGCAAGAAGCTCCTCTTCATGGGGCAGGAGTTCGGTCAGCTCGCGGAGTGGTCAGAGTCTCGCGAGCTCGACTGGTGGCTCCTCGAGCAGCCCTCGCACGCGCAACTGCAGGACTTCGTCGGACAGCTCAACCACACCTATCGCGCGCAGTCGCCCCTGTGGGAACGCGACAACGACGGCTCGTGCTTCTCACGTCTCGGTGCTCCCACCTGGGACCCGAACATCATCGCGTTCGAGCGTCGTGACGCCCACGGAGGCCGGGTCGTCGTCATCAGCAACTTCGCCGGGGTCGAGCGCACCGGCTACCGGCTGAGCCTTCCCCGTGAAGGGGTCTGGCACGAGATCCTCAACACGGACGCCGCAGAGTACGGGGGCCGCGGGTCAGGCAACCTCGGCATGGTCGTCGCGCGCAGTGGCGACGACGGCTCGGCGGTGTCGACCATCACACTGCCCGCTCTCTCGACGATCTGGCTGCGTCACGAGAGCGACCCGCACGTGCCGACGGTCAGCCACGGCTGACCGTCGGCACGCTGCTCAGAACAGGAGCGACGAGAGTCGATTGCGTGCGGACACCACACGCGGGTCGGCGGCTCCGATCACGCCGAACAGCTCGATGAGCCTCTCGCGCACCGGCGTGCGCTGCTCAGAGGGAAGCTGTGCGAACAGGTCGAGAAGACGGCCGAACGCATCGTCGACGTGACCGCCGGCGAGATCGAGGTCCGCGACGGCGAACTGGGCTTCGGGGTCGAGCGGAGCGGCCGCGGCAGCCGCCCGCGCCTCGTGCAGGTCGAGCTTCTGAACCCGATCGAGCAGACGCACCTGCCCCAGGCCAGCGATCGCATCCTCGTCGCGGGGATTCTCTGCCAACGCCTTCTCGTACGCGGCGATCGCGGCCGTGTAGTCACCGACCTCGATGGCAGCGAAGGCCTCGGCATGCAGCGGCGGCATGGGAGGCTCGGTCGGCGCATCCTCGCCTGCGGAGCCGTCGTCGCCAGCGACGGGAATCGTGCCGGTGACACCGTTCTGCGCGGCCAGCTGCAGGAGCTGTGCGAACACTTCGCGCACCTGCTGCTCGGGAACGGCACCGGTGAACATGGGAACCGGCTGCCCGGCGATCAGCGCGACCACCATCGGGATCGACTGGGCACGGAAGCCCTGCGCGAGCTGCGGATTCGCGTCCACGTCGACCTTCGCGAGCAGGACCTTGCCGCCGAGCTCACGCGTCACCTTCTCGATGATCGGGCTGAGCTGCTTGCACGGGCCACACCACTCCGCCCACAGATCGACGACCACGGGCACCGAACGAGAGATCTCGAGGATCTGCCCGAAGGTCTCGTCCGTGGCGTCGACCACGAGGTCGGGAACGGCGCCGCCTGCCGCGGGCGCGCCGGCGGCAGGCGGCGTCGGCCGGTTGCGCAGGGTGGAGAGGTCGACGGCGCCACGAAGGGCCGCAGGAGAGATATCGGTCACTTGAGCACCTCAGCGGAGAGAAGGTCCTGACGGACGGCCAGGAGTCGGATCTGTTCGGTCGATCCCTGAGCGGGGACCGAGAAGAACAGCTGGAACTCGTAACGGGTCGTGACGCCCTTGGCGGACTCCGTGACACCGGTCAGGGCCTTGACCTGGGCATTCTCACCGAAGCGGATGACCGCATCGGCCGAGGTGGGAGTCACGGTCTCGTTGTCGATGAGCGACACCGCCACGATGGCACCGCTGCCGAGTGTGGTCAGAGACACCGGAGCAGAGTCGGCCGGCGCGATGTCGAAGGCCGTCTGCGACGTCTCGGCGGCGCCGTTGTCCGCGAGGTTCTGCACCACGGCCTGTCGGCTGTCGCGGATCGACTTCGCGAGGTTCAGCGCCAGGTCGTCGAAGAGACCGTAGGCGGCGCTCTGCTCGCCGGCATCGACCACGTCGGCGAACGTCGCCGCGAGCTCTCCCGGCGGAACGCTGAGGAAGGCCGAGTCATCGGGCACGAGCGACGTGCCGAGCCACGCGGCTGCCACATCGGGGAACACGGCATCAGCGGACATCTCGGCCATGTTCGTGATCTTGTACGCCGACCACGGATCCTGCTGCGTCATCGTCAGGATGACAGGGGGAACGGTGTCGTCGCCCTCGCTCTTCGACAGCATGAGCACCGTGCGCGGCCAGCGATCCGTCGCTTCGGGAAGCACGACCTCGACGTCGTCCGTCGGGATGGCAGCCGGCGGAGTCGTCTCGGGCAGGGCTGTGCGAAGCGCATACTCCGTGGTCCGCGCGGTCAACGCCGGACCGTCGAGTCGAGTCCCTGCGAGGTCGATGTCCATCGCAGCATCGGCTTCACTGATCGTGGCCGTCGCATCCTGCAGGATCCGCTTCGCCTGAGCTTCGGTCACCGCCGGCGGCTTCTGGTTGTCCGGAGCGATCACCGTGGCGGTGGGCGTCGGAGTCGGAGTGCCCTCCCCGAACTGCGGCCAGGAGTCGGCGGAGCATCCGGTCGCGAGCAACGCCGTGAGTGCGATCGCCGGGACCGCGAACAGACGACGTCGCCGCGCAGGCGCGTGAGTGCGCATCTCGTTCGACCCTCCGTCGGACCGAGGGCGTGCCTCTTCCGTGTTCTCCGATTCCGACTGCGGCTCGTCTGCCTCGCCGGCATCGGGCGACGCCGACGAATCAGGGCCTTCGATCGCCGCGCGCTCCGCAGGCGGAAGCTGAGCGAGGTCGATCGGCTCGGTCACGGGAAGGGGTCCGGGACCCTTGCGTCGCGGTCCGCGACCACGACGCTGGTGACGGATGCCGAGCACGTAGAGGACGAGTCCGACGAGCAGCACCACTGCGCCTGCCGCCATGAGGGGGCCCGCGAGAGGAGTGGAGTTGTCGAGGGGCCACGACACCACGATGTCGTCGGGCGCAGCCTGGGTGCCGTCATAGGCGATCAGCACGCTGACACCCTCGGGGAGCTGAAGGTCGGTGATCAGAGAGTCCGTGTCGGAGAAGGAGTCGAGCCACAGGTCAGACCCTGCGGGGTTGCGACCTGCGGGCTCCGCGGCCTCGCCACCCTCCGGCGGGGTCTCGGCGGCAGCGCCGTCGGTCGGGGTCTCCTCAGGCGCCGGTGCAGCGGCGTCGGCCGTCGGCTCCACGAACTCCACGTCCAGCTCGCCGTCGGATCCGGCCGTGACGTGGTTGTAGTCCGTGTCCGAGAGCCAGGCCTCCATGTCGGCCGTTCGACCGTATGCCGCGAAGATGTCGCCGTCCCCGCGGATCAGAAGGGTCTGGGCTCCGGGGTTCTCCCGCAGCACGTCGCCGTCCATCAGCACGAAAGGCGCGGGTTCAGCGACGTCCACCGCGACCTTCTGGGTCGCCGGCCCTTGGAAAATGGTTCGCTGGGCGATGCCTGCACCGATCAGTCCCGCGGCCAGCACGAAGGCCACCACGGCCCATACGAAACGCACGAATAGTCTCCTCACGCGCCCTGGACGCTCGCCCGAGGCGCAACACTCGACATTTCAGACTATCGAAAATCACCTGTGTGTTGCCCACGAGGTGGTTCCGGAGCGCATGCGCGGCACGTCGTGGCGGCCCACGAAGGAGCCTGTCGATAGCCTTGCAGCATCCGCTTTTCCGAGGAGCCGTGATGAAGATCCACAACCCGTTCCGCACCGCGCTGGTGGCGACCCTCGGCGTGGGCCTCGGGATCCTGCTGATCGGGAGCGTCGAGAGCCTGTCCACCGTGCTGCTGTACGTCGGCACGGCACTGTTCCTCAGTCTCGGGCTGGATCCGCTCGTCACGTTTCTCGAACGCAGGAAGCTCCCGCGCTGGCTCGCCGTCCTGATCACGATCGTGGCCGTGCTGGGTGTGTTCGCCGGGGTCGTGCTCATCGTGCTTCCGGTGCTCGTCGACCAGATCTCCCAGCTGATCGTGCAGATCACCGCCATCGTCCAGCGCGGGACGATCCTCCCCGACCTGCGCGAGTGGATGATCGACACCTTCCCGAATCTCAAGGTCGACGAGGTCTTCGCCTACGTCGCCAACTGGCTCGAGACCAATGTCGCTCAGATCGGCGGATCGATCGGGCAGGGCGTGCTCGCCGTCAGCGGCGCGGTGGTCAGCGGGCTCTTCGGTGCCTTCATCGTCCTGATCCTGACGATCTACCTCACCGCCTCGACGCCGTCGCTCAAGCGCGCTGTCTATCAGCTGGCACCGGCATCCAAGCGCGACCGCTTCATCGACCTGGCCGAGCAGATCACCGATTCCGTCGGCTACTACGTCATGGGCCAGGTGTCACAGGGTGTGATCAACGGTGTGCTGAGCATGATCTTCCTCACGATCATCGACGCCCCGTTCCCGGCGGTCCTCGCCGTGATCGCATTCTTCTTCTCGCTGATCCCCCTGGTCGGCACGCTCACCGGTTCGACGATCATCGTGCTCGTCTGCCTGATCCCCGGGCTCGGATCGCCGGCGATCGCCATCACCGCGGGCATCTACTACTTGATCTACATGCAGATCGAGGCGTACATCATCTCGCCGAGGATCATGAGCCGCGCGGTCTCGGTGCCCGGCGCAGTCGTCGTCGTGGCAGCTCTCGCGGGCGGGAGCCTGCTCGGTCTCCTCGGCGCGCTCATCGCGATCCCCGTGGCCGCCAGCATCCTGATCATCTACCGTCAGGTGCTGATCCCGCGGATGAACGAGCTCTAGTCCGCCGGCCAGGTGGTGGGAAGCGGAAGAGCGGCAGGATTGACCGCTGCGACGATCTCCGTCAGGACGCGACGCGTCTGCGTCTCCCCCACCCACAGGTGCTTGCCGCCATCGACCCCGATGAGTGTCGCGTGCGGAATCGACGCGAACCGGGTGCGGGCTTCGTCCGGGCGCAGGTAGTCGTCGAGTTCCGGCACGAGGATGACGACCTTCGTTCCGGCGTCGGCCCATGCGGCGACGTCGGCGTCTGTCGCGCGGTGCAGAGGGGGCGAGAGGAGGATGATGCCCTCGATCTCGTGCTCGCGACCGTACTTGAGCGCGAGCTCCGTTCCGAACGACCATCCGACGAGCCACGGGCGCGGCAGACCACGCTCGCGCACGAAGTCCATCGCCGCGGCGACGTCGAACTGCTCGGCCGCTCCCCCGTCGAATTCGCCCTCGCTCGTGCCCCGCGGCGAACTCGTCCCTCGGGTGTTGAACCGGAGCACCGCGAGATCCGCGGTGGCAGGGAGCCGAGCAGCGGCCTTGCGGAGGATGTGCGAGTCCATGAACCCCCCGGCCGTGGGCAGCGGGTGGAGCGTGACCAGCGTCGCGACCGGAGCCGTCGACTCGGGCACGGCGAGCTCTCCGACGAGAGTGAGCTCGTCGGCGGTCATCAGTTCGATGTTCTCGCGCCTCGCCGGCAGCTCGAGGGGTCCTCGGATCTCGATGCTCACGCCATCCTCCAACAGTGTGTGTGCCAATGCCTGCGCGCCGCCAGATCCGCCGCGTCTCCGAGCACCCCGTCCGCGCGCCACGCGACGAGGTGAGCGGTTCCGGGATCGATCATGTGGCTGCAGCCGGGGCAGCTGTACTCCTTCTGAGCCTGCGCGGCGGAAACCGGCTGCACGGTCCACTCGACACCGCGGCGCACCTCGGTGCGCTTCCAGGAGGCGAGCAGGCGTTCGAGGGAGTCCTCGGAGTCAGGGCGCGTCTGACGGCGGCGATGTGAGCGGGGCATGACCGCCGCTCACCACCAGTGGTTCTTCGTCCAGAACGCGTGCGCGCCGGCCCAGCTGCCATAGCGTCCGGTGGCGTAGCCCGTCGCCCAGCGGAGGTTGTCGACCGGGTCGTACCCGTTGCCGGGCACCTTGCTGCAGGGCAGCGCCTGGACGAGTCCGCACGCCCCCGAGGACTTGTTCGTCGCGTTCGGGTTCCAGCCGCTCTCGCGAGAGACGATGTAGTCGACGTAGCCCCAGTCGCCCTCGGCGATGCCCGCCGCGGACATCCATTCCGCCGGCGCACCTCCGCCGGTGTAGAACAGCGGTCCGCCCCCTCCGCCGCTCCCCGGCGACGAGGACGAGGGCGACTTCTCGGTCGGAGTCGGCGTCGGCGTGGGTGTCGGCGTCACATAGACGGTGAATGTCCCGCGCTGGACCGGTGCGATCGCCGCGCCGTCCGACGTGACGGTGAGGTTCTGCGTGTCGGCGAGAGCCAGCGAGTAGGCGGACTCCGGTGCCGCCTCCTCGGGCTGCTGCGCCAGAGCGACACCCGTGGGAGCCACCATGGCGGCGGCGAATCCGATGACGGCCAGAGAGCTCACGACACCGGCGGCCGCTCGCTTCCGCGATCCCTTGCGCGCGGAAACAGCCGCCGCGGTGCGGACCGGCGTCACGTCTTGTCGCTTCAGGGTCATGTCGTCTCGGGGGTTCACGATAGAGAAAGTCTACCGGGTGAGCGTCAGCTCGACCACGGGAACGTTCAGCGAACAGCCAGGATCACGTCGACGGTGGCGTCGAGAAGCGCGTCGACCTGCTCTTCGCGGTATCCACCGCGCTGCATGCGGAACGCCGCGGAACGGAGCTGTTCCGCGGAGAGCGGCTCGCCGTCGCGAAGGTACCTCACGATGCGTCCCGCGACATGATCGACCTCGTCGACACGGTAGCCGAAGGTGAGCACGTTCGTACGGGCGAAGCGGTGACGCTGCGGGCGGGCGAGGTGATCGAGGATGACCTGCGCATCACCACGTGCCTGATCGACCCATACCCCGGCGCCCCGAGTGCGCACGGCCTGGTCACGCTCGCGGGCGGCCAGCGCGTCTTCGACCCTGCCGAGCGCTGCATCCACCTCGGCGACGACGTACCCGTCCTTCACGAGCGGGAACGAGGCGATTCTGACGTCTGCCGCGGTCAGCTCGCCGTCCGAGTTCTCGAACGCGGCGCGCGCCGCTGCGAGGAAGGTGTCGACGGCCGCGCGGTGATACCCCCGGTCACGTCCGGTCGTGAGCGAGAAGGCAGGAGCCGTGCGCACGGCTCCGTCCTCCGCTGCTCCGTCTGCGGTCGCTACGTCATCGGGAGTCATCACAGCACCGTCCAGGAGGAGAAGAGGAAGTAGAGACACAGCGCCGGAACGGTCGACGGCAGGATGCTGTCGAGCCGATCGAGAAGACCGCCGTGACCGGGAAGCCAGGAACTCATGTCCTTGATTCCGAGATCGCGCTTGAGCATGGACTCGCCGAGGTCGCCCAGAGTCGCGGACAGGAGGATAGCGATTCCGAAGATGACGCCGATCCACCAGGGCAGACCGAGCAGGAAGATCGCCAGCAGCACACCGGCGGTGATCGACCCCACCACCGCACCCCCGAAACCCTCCCAGGTCTTCTTGGGGCTGATCCGTGGGGCCATCGGATGGCGTCCGAATGCGAGTCCCGCAGCGTATGCCCCCGTGTCGGCGACCACGGCGATCGCGATGAAGCTGAGCACCCACCACTGTCCGCCCTCCTGCTTGAGCAGGATGAGCGCGACGGCGGCGAGGAAAGGCACGTAGATCTGGACGAAGCCCGCGACCACCGCATCGGTGAGCACGTCACCGTAGGTGCGACCGTCTTTCGTGATCATCTGCGCGACGAGTCGCCAGACGATCACGAACGCCACGGCGATGAACAGCACCACCCAGACGAGCCACACGTCGACGAAGAACGCCGTGAGGACCAGCAGAGCCGCTGCTCCGAGCTGCGGCCACACGTCCACACGACGGCCTGACGTGCGCAGTGCGAGAGCGAGCTCGTACACCCCGAGAAGCGCGGCCGCGAGAGCGAACGGCACGAAGAGGACCTTGATGAACAGCAGCGATGCGAGCAGAGCGCCGCCGAAGGCGAGGCCGATCAGGATCGCGAGCACGAGATCGCGCCCGGTCCGCTCCTTGATGCGCTCGTTCGCCTGATCGAACTGGTCGCGCGCGTTCGACACATGGCTGCCCAGCTCGTCGCGCGCCAGGCGCCACTGGTCGCGGATCGCGTTGTGGTCGGCGATGTCGAGAGACGACAGCCCCGCCCGGACATCGCGCGACGGCAGCGGCGGACGCGGCGGCACGTTCGCAGTGTCGAACGCCGGAACCGCGCCGTCTGCAAGCGGAACACCGCCGGTTGACGCCGACGAATCGCGCACGTCACGGCGCGTGGGGGGCTGGTCGACGCCAGCACCGGTGGAATCGTCGGACATCCCGCCTACACCTCGAGCAGTTCAGCCTCTTTGCGCTTGAGTGCGTCGTCGATGAGGTCGACGTGCTGGCGCGTGAGTGCGTCGAGTTCCTTCTCGCCACGTGCGATCTCGTCTTCGCCGACATCGCTCTTGAGCGCATCGAGCTCGTCCTTCGCCTTACGACGGATGCCGCGGACGTGGACCTTCGCGTCCTCACCCTTCGCCTTGACGAGCTTGACGTACTCCTTGCGACGATCAGCCGTGAGCTCGGGCATCGTCACCCGGACGATGTTGCCGTCGTTCGTCGGGTTGGCACCGAGGTTCGGCATGTCGCGCACGGCCTGCTCGATAGCCTTGAGCGCCGACTTGTCGTACGGCGTGATGAGCAGCGATCGGGCCTCGGGGTTCGCGAGCGATGCGAGCTGAGCGAGCGGCGTCGGCGTTCCGTAGTAGTCCACGAGGAGCTTCTGGAAGAGCTGCGGGTTCGCCCGCCCCGTGCGCACCGTGGAGAAGTCCTCCTTGGCGGCGTCGACCGCTCGGGCCATACGTGAAGTGGTTTCTGCGAGGACATCCGCGATCACGGTGACTCCTATCGTCGGGGTGTGAGGAAATTCTATCGGGCCGGACCCGTGAGCCCGGTGAGGCTCTCAGGCGGTGACGAGAGTTCCGATGGGCTCGCCGAGGAGGGCGCGGGTCACATTGCCCACGGGCTCCATGCCGAAGACGCGCATGTCCATGTTGTTGTCCATGCACAGGCTGAACGCCGTCGAATCCACGACCTTGAGACCCTGCTGAAGGGCGTCGCGATACGTGACTCGTTCGATCCGCTCGGCATCCGCGTGCTTGTTCGGGTCGGCGGTGTAGATCGCGTCGACACCGTTCTTGGCGACGAGCACCTCCTGCGCGCCGATCTCGAGAGCACGCTGGGCGGCGACGGTGTCGGTGGAGAAGTACGGCAGGCCCGCGCCGGCGCCGAAGATGACGACACGGCCCTTCTCCATGTGGCGCTCCGCGCGCAGCGGGATGTAGGGCTCCGCGACCTGGGTCATGGAGATCGCCGACTGCACGCGGGTGGGCGCACCGGCCTGCTCGAGGAAGTCCTGCAGGGCGAGGGCGTTCATCACGGTCCCGAGCATCCCCATGTAGTCGGCCCGACCACGATCCATGCCTCGCTGGCTGAGCTCCGCGCCGCGGAAGAAGTTGCCTCCGCCGACGACGATCGCGATCTCCACGCGATCCACCGCCGCTGCGATGTCACGGGCGATCTGGCTGACCACGTCGGGGTTGACGCCGAGCTGGCCGGCGCCGAACGCCTCGCCGGAGAGCTTCAGAAGGACGCGGCGGCGTCCGGTGCGTTCGGTCATGGATATTGTCCTCTCGTCCCATTCAAGATAGTGCCTTCTGGGCATGAAGAAGGGGTTCGGATCCTGCGGATCCGAACCCCTTCGACGATGTTACGCGCCGACCTTGAAGCGCGCGAAGTCGGTCACGGTGAGACCGGCGTTCTGCGCCACCTGGGCGACGGACAGCTTGTTGTCCTTCGCGTAGTCCTGCTCGAGCAGTGCGACCTGCTTGATGAACGCGGAGACACGACCCTCGACGATCTTGGGCAGAGCAGCCTCCGGCTTGCCCTCGTTGCGGGAGATCTCGGTGACGATCTCGCGTTCCTTCTCCACGGCGTCGGCCGGGACGTCCTCGCGGGACAGGTACGACGGGTTCGCGAACGAGATGTGCTGCGCGATGCTGCGAGCGGTCTCGGCGTCGTCACCCGAGTAGGCGACGACGACACCGATCTGCGGCGGCAGGTCCTTGCTCGTGCGGTGCAGGTAGACCTCGACCTTGTCGCCGGAGATCGTACGCACGCGGCGCAGTTCGACCTTCTCGCCGATGATCGCTGCCTCTTCCGAGATGACCTGCTCGACGCTCTTGTCGCCTGCCTGAGCGGCGAGACCGGCCTCGACCGAGTCGGCCTTCACGGCGGCGACGGCGTCGGCGACCTTGTCGGCCAGCGCGATGAAGCGCTCGTTCTTGGCGACGAAGTCCGTCTCGCAGGCGAGCTCGATGAGCGTCACAGCGCCATCCTGCTCGCGAGCGACGATGAGTCCTTCGCTGGTGGAACGGTCGGCGCGCTTCGCGTTGCCCTTGGCACCCTTGAGACGCAGGATCTCGGTGGCCTTCTCGACGTCTCCGTCAGCCTCCTCGAGCGCCTTCTTGGTGTCGACCATTCCCGTGCCGAGCTGCTCACGCAGCGCCTTGAGGTCGGCGATGGTGAAGTTGGCCATGTGTGGTGGCTCCTTGCTTCGTGATGTGTGGTGGTCGCGGAATTACTTGGCGTCTGCCTCAGCGGGGGCCTCGGCGGCCTCTGCTGCGGGGGCCTCAGCGGCCTCGGCGTCTGCGGCAGGTGCCTCAGCGGCAGCGTCCTCGGCCGGAGCCTCAGCAGCAGCGTCCTCAGCAGGTGCCTCAGCGGCAGCGTCCTCAGCCGGAGCCTCGAGAAGCTCGCGCTCCCAGTCGGCCAGCGGCTCTGCGTCGCCCGTCTCAGGGTTGTGCTTCTGCTGGAGGCCCTCGGCCGCAGCGTCGGCGATGATGCGCGTCAGCAGCGAGACGGAGCGGATCGCGTCGTCGTTGCCGGGGATCGGGTACTGGAAGTCGTCCGGGTCGGCGTTCGTGTCGAGGATTCCGATCACGGGGATGCCGAGCTTCTTGGCCTCGTCGATCGCGAGGTGCTCACGCTTGGCGTCGACGACCCAGAGGGCGGACGGCGTCTTGGTGAGGTTGCGGATACCGCCGAGCGACTTGTGCAGCTTGTCGAGCTCGCGCTTCTTGAGGAGCAGCTCCTTCTTGGTGAAGCCCGACGCAGCGGGGTTCTCGTAGTCGAGCTCCTCGAGCTCCTTCATGCGAGCGAGACGCTTCGCGATGGTGGAGAAGTTGGTGAGGAGTCCACCGAGCCAGCGCTGGTTGACGTAGGGCTGACCGACGCGGGTCGCCTGCTCGACGAGGATCTCCTGCGCCTGCTTCTTGGTGCCCACGAAGAGGATCGTGCCGCCGTGCGCGACGGTCTCCTTGACGAAGTCGTAGGCCTTGTCGATGTAGCCGAGCGACTGCTGGAGGTCGATGATGTGGATGCCGCTGCGCTCCGTGAGGATGAAGCGCTTGACCTTCGGGTTCCACCGACGGGTCTGGTGTCCGAAGTGCACGCCGCTGTCGAGCAGCTGGCGGATGGTGACCACAGCCATGGTCGTCTCCTTGTTCTGACGCGATTCTGCGTCGTTGAGGTTGTCGAGTCGATCGGACGATCGGACTCCCTGGTGCCCGGCGCACACCCACCTGTTCGGGAACAGGACCTATGGGAGTGGATGCCACGACTGAAGTCGCTCTGGGCACGCGTAGTCACCCCGATATCGAGGTGCTCGTCCAGCATACAGGATCCGGGAACCGGA
Organism: Microbacterium sp. C5A9; assembly: GCF_022627955.1. GTDB lineage: Bacteria > Actinomycetota > Actinomycetes > Actinomycetales > Microbacteriaceae > Microbacterium. Next base: position 352,966 of record NZ_JABXGD010000002.1, on the reverse strand, counting down.
CTCGCTCTGCACCGGGCCTCGGTCGATCGACCTCTCCCCCGCCATGGACCCGACCGAGCGACGTGCCGGTATCGGGTCGCGGGGATGACGCAGGATCGTTCGATGCACAGCACCCTCGGCATGCGCGCTCTCCGCCTCCTGGCGGTCGCCGCCCTCAGCCTGTCGATCAGCCCGTCTTCGGTCGCATACGCCGTGACCCCGCCCGGCGCTGACCCGTCCTCTCCGACCTGGGAGTGGCCCGTCGGAGGCCCCCGAGACATCGTGGCGCCCTATCGAGCCCCCGCACACGACTACGCGGCCGGCCATCGCGGTGTCGATCTCGCGGCAGGGACAGCCGCAGTTGTCCGCGCACCGGCTCCCGGGGTCGTGGCCTTCCGCGGCACCGTAGTCGACCGCCCGCTCCTCACCATCGAGCATCCGGGAGGGTATGTCTCGACCTTCGAACCGCTCCTGTCGGATCTCTCCCCCGGCGACTCCGTCTCGGCGGGAGATCCGATCGGCACGGTCGATCGCGGTGGACACGCTGCCGCGGGAACACTGCATCTCGGCGTCCGTCTCGACGGCGCCTATCTCAATCCGCTTCTGCTGTTCGGCGCTGTGCCCCGTGCCGTACTGCTGCCCTGCTGCGAGACGCTGTGACGGCGAACGAGCCCTCCCGGCGTGCCGCGATTCAGCCGACAGGGGTGGCGATGCGATTCAGGCGCGTGGATGCGCGAGCCGATATGTGGCCGTCAGCCGCTCCGCGGACACATGGGTGTAGATCTGGGTCGTACCGAGACTCGCATGCCCGAGGATCTCCTGCACCGCACGGAGATCCGCGCCGCCGTCGAGGAGGTGTGTCGCCGCGGTGTGGCGGAGCGCGTGCGGACCCACAGTGTCGGCGCCGACGAACGGGGACAGCGCCTCCGCGACCACCGTGTACACCGCGCGGGATCCGATACGCGCGCCGCGCGTGCTCAGGAACAGCGCGCTGGTGGTCGTGGACGAACGCACGAGCAGAGCCGGGCGTGATCGCGTCAGGTACGCCCCGATGGCCGCACGCGCGGGTGCCCCGAACGGCACGACCCGCTCCTTCGCTCCCTTGCCGAGCACCCGAGCGGTCCCACGATCGAGATCGACGTCATCGACGTCGAGCCCGCACAGCTCTGAGACGCGGATGCCCGCACCGTAGAGGAGCTCGAGGACACCGTGGTCTCGAAGGGCGATCGGGTCCCCCGACTCGGCCGCGTCGCGCTGCGCGTCGAGAAGTCGCTTCATCGCCTCCTGCGAGGCGACGGTGGGCAGAGTGCGACCTCGCTTCGGCGCGACGAGTCGAAGGCTGGGATCGAGCTCGATCAGTCCCTGCTCCTGTGCCCAGCTGAAGAAGGACCGCGCCGCAGCCGCTCGACGGGCGAGCGTCGAACGTGCATCCCCCCGCTGCGTCGAACGCCACAGCCACTCTCGGAGCGTCTCGAGATCGACATCGTCGAGTGCGGCTGTTCCGACGACTGCGCCGAGGTCCCGCAGATCCGAGCGATAGGCGCGCACGGTCGCGCTCGACAGCCGACGCACCTTCTCGAGATGATCGGCGAACGCCTCCGCGGCCACCGGGAACTCCATGCTGACAGCTTGCCCGAGCCGGCCGAGAGCGGGGATCAGCCTCGCCGTCCACGAGTCGGCTTCTTCTTCCACCCCGCAGCCGTCTGCTCGACGATCCCCTCGAGCTCGAGCACCCCGAGGAGTGCCCTCACACGGTCGGGAGCCAAGCCCGCCCGCCTCGCGATCTCGACGAGAGGCACCCCGGATCGCGTTCCGATCGCGTCCAGCAGCCGCACCTGCTCGGCATCGATCACGTTCTCCGCAGTCTCGCCGTCCGGTGACAGGCTCTCCCAGAGCTCCCGGACCTCCGCCGTGTTCGTCACGCATCGGGCGTCGTACTCGCGGAGCAGCCGGTGACACCCCGCCGACGCGGCGGAGGTCACCGGTCCCGGCACAGCTCCGAGCGGCCTGCCGAGGGACGCCGCGTGCCCCGCGGTGTTGAGGGATCCGCTTCGCCAGCCCGCTTCGACCACGACCGTGGCCTGCCCGAGGGCCGCGATCAGACGGTTGCGCGAGAGGAATCGCCACTTCGTCGGCGCGACGCCGCAGGGCACCTCGCTGACGACCGCACCGGTGTCGGCGATCCGGCGCAGCAGCTGCTGATGGCCTTGCGGATACGCCCTGTCCACGCCGCCGGCGAGGAAGGCGACGGTCGCGCCGTCGACCGCGAGCGCCGCGCGATGAGCAGCGCCGTCGATTCCGTAGGCGCCCCCGGAGACGATGACCGCTCCCGACGCCGCGAGGTCACCCGCGAGTTCTGCGGCGACCATCTCGCCGTAGGCACTCGCAGCCCGCGCCCCGACGATGGCGACGCGGGGCCCGCGTCGGAGCAACGACGGGCGCCCACGCACCCACAGAAGGACCGGGGTGTGGGCTCCGAGATCATCGAGGGCCATCGGCCACTCGGGGTCGCCCGGAACGATCAGCCGGGCGGACACGTCTCTGGCGTCTGTGACAGCGCGTCGCACACTGCGGGGGTCGGCGCGGGCCGACCAGCGGGAGATCCCCTCCGCGAGCGTCCTGCTCTCGCGCCCCGGCGGTACGAGCGTGCGCGGCTCGCCGAAGACGAACCGCAGGGCTTCCGCCGCGCCCAACTCGCCGATCAACGTGCCCGCCACGCCATCCCCCGGTTCGGCGAGCACCGACCAGGCGATGCGCGCGATCGTCTCGGGATCATCTCCGCTCGGATGCACGTCGTCGACGGCGGCGCGAAGCTCTGCGTCCGAGAGCAGCGCATCGATCATGAGCTGAACCCCCGCTTGAGGAAGAGGGCTCCACCGATCTCATCGCGACCGGGCCTCTCCACTCCGGCGAGGTCGGCCATCGTCCAGGCGACCCGAAGGACGCGGTCATAGCCGCGCAGGGTGAGTGCGCCGCGCTCCAGAGCTCTCTCGAGCGGAGCGCGGGCCTGCGGATCGATCCGCACGTCGAGTTGGCGCAGCCGTGCACCGGGGATCTCGCCGTTGCACCGCCACGGCGTCCCCCGCCACCGCACAGCTGCGCGGTCCCTCGCCGCGCGGACACGTTCACGGGCCGCCGCGGTGGTGACCGTCGAACGGTCGCCGCTCACCGCCCTGGCCACCGACACCCGCGCCACCTGCAGTTCGATGTCGAGACGGTCGCGGAGTGGACCGGACAGCCGCGTCGCGTAGCGGCGGATGGCAAGCGACGGGCAGACGCACTCCGCTCCCCGAACCCCGTGATTCCCACACGGACACGGGTTCATCGCCAGCACGAGCTGGAATCGCGCGGGGTAGCTCGCGGTGAAGCCGGCTCGACTCACCTCGATCGTTCCGGCCTCGAGCGGCTGGCGGAGCGAGTCGAGCGCGACGCGCGAGAACTCGGCGGCTTCATCGAGGAAGAGGACGCCCCGGTGCGCGCGGACGATCGCACCGGGACGCGCCGCCCGCGAACCTCCGCCGACCAGCGCCGCGACCGATGCGCTGTGGTGCGGCGCCTCGAGAGGCGGAACGAGATCGAGACTGCGCACCGACTCCCCCGTGAGAGAACGGATCGACGCGACCTCGAGCGCCTCGTCGTCGCTGAGCGGCGGCAGGATGCCCGGGAGGCGTCGCGCCAGCATGGTCTTGCCCGCACCGGGCGGTCCGCTGAGGAGCATGTGATGACCGCCCGCCGCAGCGACGACCAGCGCCTCGACCGCAGTGTCCTGCCCCACCACGTCGGCGAGATCGACCGATTCCGCCGGCTCGTCGATGCCCCCGGGCGAGCCGACAGGCTCGACGTCACCCACCTCGACGTCCGCTCCATGCCACAGCGCCACCTGAGCGAGCGTCGTCGCCGCGCGCACGTCGATCCCCGGGACGAGCATCGCCTCCGCCTCGTTCGCATGGGGGACGATCACCGTCTCGAAGCCCGCGCGCATGGCTGCGAAGACGGCAGGGAGCACTCCGGTGACCGGCCGCAGACGGCCGTCGAGTCCCAGCTCGCCCAGATGGACGGTCTGAGCGATCGACCTCCCCCGCACCGTCCCTCCCGCGGCCAGCGCGGCCACGGCGATGCCCAGATCGAAGGCCGACCCCTGCTTCGGCAGGCTCGCCGGCGAGAGGTTCACCGTCAGCCGACGTCGGGGAAGCGGCAGCCCTACGTTCTTGCAGGCGTTGTGCACCCGTTGAACGGCTTCCCCGAGAGACTTGTCCGGCAGGCCGATGATCTTGAACTCCGGGGTCTGATTCGAGAGATCCGCCTCGACTTCGACCATGTGCCCGACCACGCCCGTGAGAGCCACCGCCCAGGTCCGCGCCGTCGTCATGGCAGGTCCGTGAGGTGCTCGAGCTCGCCGGTGGAGGGATCGTCTCCGACGATCCCGATCGCTTCGATCGCGATGTCGAGTCCCCTGGCTTGTTCGGGATGCGCCGCGGCCCACGCATGCGCGAGCTGCCAGAGACGTCGGAGCTTGCGGTTGTCGAGCGCCTCGAAGGGATGACCGAAGGCTGTCGTTCGCCGCGTCTTCACCTCGACGACGGCGAGGCGACGGTCGATCCGGGCGACGATGTCCAATTCGCCCTGGGCGGAGCGCCAGTTCCTGTCGAGGATGCGATAGCCGATCGCATTCAGATGAAGGACCGCACGCTGTTCACCGGCTCTGCCGAGTTCGTCTTTCGCTGCCATGGAGACAGCCTGCCGATGATCATCACCTCGGGTCGGGACAGGCTCGTGAGATCACCGGCTTACCGGGGAAACCTCGAGAACCTGCGCGCTGTGCAGAGCAGGTCACTCCCCGTCGAGCGAGAGCTCCTGAGGAATCTCGAACTCACGACGCTGCAGCTCTTCGACGTTCACATCTTTGAACGTGAGCACGCGAACCGCCTTGACGAAGCGGTCGGCGCGATAGATGTCCCAGACCCAGACATCGCTCATCGAGATCTCGAAGTAGAAGTCGTGCTCCGTGTCGCGCCGGACGACATTGACCTCGTTGGCGAGGTAGAACCGTCGCTCGGTCTCGACGACGTACTGGAACTGCGCGACGACGTCGCGGTACTCGCGGAACAGTGCGAGTTCGAGCTCGCGGTCGTAGTCGTCGAAGGCTTCCTCATCCATGATGACTCCATCCTAGAGTCGACGGCGCGGCTGAGCCGCACGGGGCATCAGAACAACGTCGGCGCATCGGCGATCGCCCAGGATGAGCGGTGGTGCGGAGACAGGCCCAGCGCGCGGATGGCCTGACGGTGCTCGGCACTCGCGTACCCCTTGTTCCTGTCCCATTGATAGGTCGGGTGCCCCTCGTGGATCTCCGCCATGTAGGTGTCGCGGGCGACCTTCGCGATCACCGATGCCGCCGAGACCGACGCGCAGTCCCGATCGGCCTTGATCACCGGCCGCACCTGGAGAGCGGCCGGGTGAACGGACGAGAGATAGTCGTAGTTGCCGTCGAGCAGCACCAGAGCATTCGTGAGCACGGCCCCCTGGTCGGCGATGCTCTGCACAGCGCGTGACGCGGCGAGTCCCAGGGCGCGCATGATCCCCACCTCGTCGATCTCCGTCGAGGTCGCCCAGCCGACGCCCGAGGCCTGAACCCACGCCGATGCGCGAACCGCGACGTCAGGTCTGCGCTTCTCTGTGACCAGCTTGGAGTCTCGAAGCCCTTCCGGCACGCGTCGCCGAGCACCGCTGGCGTCCATCATCGCGGCGCCGACCGCGACAGGTCCGGCCAAGGCTCCTCGGCCGACCTCATCGAGCGCGATGACGAGGTCGAACTCGTTGAGAAGCCTCCGCTCCAGAGCGAGCGTCGGAACCGCCACTGTCATTCCGGGTCCGGAACGCCGTTGAAGCTGTCATGGTGGCCGTCGATCGTGCCGAGTCGGTCGAGCGGCCAGGTGGTGAGGAACGCCCTGCCGACCACGTTCGCGAGGGGCACGAATCCGCCGCTGGGCAGATCCTGATGCGCGCGCGAATCTCGCGATCGATCCCGGTTGTCGCCGAGCAGCCACAGAGAATCGGCGGGAACGGTGACGTCGAATGCCTCGTTCGATGCGGCTGTGTCACCATCCGGGAGGTTGAGGTAGTCGAGCTCGTCGATCGGAGCACCGTTGATGGTGATCTGACCGAGGGCGTTGCAGCACACCACGTGGTCGCCAGGCAGGCCGATGACCCGCTTGACGAGGTGGTCCTGCGAATCCGTCGCCGAGATGCCGACCACGTTGAGCACCCAGTCGACCGCCTCGATCAGAGGCGGCTGCGCGGGCGTCTGCGGCACGCCGTCGAGCCACCCGCCCGGATCCTTGAAGACGACGACGTCTCCTCGATCGTAGGAGGTCCAGCGGGGCGTGAGTTCGTCCACGAGGATCCGGTCCTTCACCATCAGCGTCCGCTCCATCGACGCAGACGGGATGTAGAACGAGCGGACGACGAAGGTCTTCACCACGAACGATACGAGAGCGGCGATCACGATGATCACGAGCACGTCGCGAAGGAAGATCAGAAGACCGCGCCGACGCCTGGTCGGGGACGGGGACGCAGCCGCTGAGTCAGTCGTCATCTGGAATCCTTCACAGTCTCGAACCGCTCGGAGACGGCACATCCAAGGTTCGCACACCTCGCTGAAAACACAGCGCCCCGGGACATCGTGTCCCGGGGTGCTGTGGAGAACGCGAGCGTCAGTTGTCGCGCTTCTCCTTGATCTTCGCCTTCTTGCCGCGCAGCTGGCGGAGGTAGTACAGCTTCGCGCGACGCACGTCACCGCGGGTGACGACCTCGATGTGGTCGATCACCGGGGAGTGCACCGGGAAGGTACGCTCGACGCCGACCTGGAAGCTGATCTTGCGCACGGTGAAGGTCTCGCGCACACCATCGCCCTGGCGGCCGATGACGACGCCCTTGAAGACCTGGATACGCGAGCGGGTTCCCTCGGTGATGTTCACGTGCACGTTGACCGTGTCACCGGGGTGGAAGACGGGAATGTCGGAGCGCAGGGATGCTGCGTCGACGGCGTCGAGGATCTGCATGATCGTCTCTCTCTGCACTCGCCTCAGGTCGGATGCATGATGTAGGAAGGAATAAGAACGGGTTCGTGCTGAACGGCGCCGAAGCGTCCGCGGGCTCCCCTGAGGCAGAGCCGGTCACGGCACAAAGAACCATTCTGCCACGTAAGCACTTCGCAGCCAAAATGCGGTGCTGAGGTCAGTCGCGCGAGTCGGTCTCCCTGACGACGATGACCTCGTGCGGACGTGCGGAGCGCGGAGACGAACTCGCTTCGTCGACACCCTCGGTCATGGACCACGACACGGTCTGACGGAAGCCGGCGCCGTTCGCCTTGGCCTCGGTCCACAGCTGCCAGAACTGCAGCCAGAACATGCCGATCCCCACGACGACAGCCGCGGCGAGGAGCCAGCCGAACGCACCGTCGATGAAGCAGCCGACCGCGATGGTCAGGCCGTGCCACAGGGTGAAGCCACCGACATCCCACCAGGACACCGCCCGCTCGGCCCGCACCGAGGGGCGCGAGCGCGTGAGGAGCGTGAGCACGAGCTGACCGACGAAGACGGACGGAACCGCGATGAAGAGCACCCAGAGGATCGACCACCCGCCCTGGAAGACGCCCCAGCCGATCAACAGCCACAGAGGCAGCAGGAAGGCCGCCGGAATCAGCCAGCGGAAGAACGCCTGACGCAACCACATGTCTGAATCGTACGACGATGCACCGACGTCTGTCCCGGTGTTCGCTGTGAGCGCGTGGACGCCCATCATCGGTATATCGGGGAGAATGGAACGGACGAGAGGACACCCGATGATCGAACTGCGCACCCCTGCCGAGATCGACGAGATGCGCGCCGCAGGACGATTCGTGGCCGAGACCCTGGCCACTCTGCGGGATGAGACGAAGGTCGGAACGAACCTGCTGTCCATCGACCGCCGAGCACACGACATGATCCGCAAGGCGGGTGCCGAGTCCTGCTACATCGACTACCACCCGTCGTTCGGCGCGAGCCCGTTCGGCAAGGTCATCTGCACCTCCATCAACGACGCGGTCCTGCACGGACTCCCCCACGACTACGCGCTGCGCGACGGGGACCTCGTCTCCCTCGACTTCGCGGTCTCCGTCGACGGCTGGGTCGCCGACTCGGCCGTCTCGTTCGTCGTGGGAACGCCACGCGACGAAGACCTCCGGATCATCGAGACGACCGAGCGAGCTCTGGATGCCGCCATCGCCGCGGCTGTCGTCGGAAACCGGATCGGCGACATCTCAGCCGCCATCGCGGGCGTGTCCCACGGCGAGGGGTACTCGATCAACACCGACTTCGGCGGGCACGGCGTCGGACGCATCATGCACGGCGATCCGCACGTGCCCAACGACGGACGGGCAGGACGCGGGTTCCCTCTGCGTGAGGGCCTCGTGTTCGCGCTCGAGCCCTGGCTGCTCGAGACCACCGATGAGCTCGTGACAGACCCCGACGGGTGGACGCTCCGCAGCGTCGACGGGTCGAGAGGAGCTCATTCCGAGCACACCGTCGCCGTGACGGCTGAAGGGCCGATCATCCTGACCGACAGGTCTTTCCTCGGCGTCGACTGAGTCCGGAACGCTGCGGCGCCCCCGATCACGCGCGCCGATAGACGAAGACGTCGGTGACGATCGGCAGGTCGTAGTGCGCCTGCCCGCGGGTCTCGGGGTCCGTGTCGAGGATCTCCTCGATCGCTGCGAACATCGCCGCGCGGGTCGCATCATCCGCGACGATGAAGGTGCTGACCGTGGACCAGCGCTTCAGGTACGCCGTCCGCTCGATCCGTTCCGTCCACTGGATCTGCTCGTGCGCGACGAAGCGGAATCCGGGCAGTTCCTCTGCCGCGCTGCTCGTGGTGCCGTCGTCGGCGGCGACCGCGGGGTGAGCGATTCGGTGAGCCTCGCGATCCCAGGCGCTCGCAGGATCGGAACGATTCCAGATCAATTCGAGAGTTCCGCCCGGCGCCAGAACGCGAGCGATCTCCGCGCAGGCTCGGATCCGGTCGAACCAGTGGAAGGCCTGAGCCACCGTGACCACGTCCACCGACTCATCGTCGAGGGGGATCTGCTCGGCGCTCGCACGGTGCGCATCGACATCCGGCAGCTTCGCCCGCAGGACGGCCAGCATCGGCTCGGACGGCTCGACCGCGATCACGCGCGCCGCTCGCCCGGCGAGGAGCTCCGTGAACTTGCCCGTGCCCGCACCGAGATCCAGTACGGCTCCCACGGGTTCGGGGATCAGGAGGTCGACTGCCGCAGCTGGAAACCCGGGACGATAGCGGTCGTAGTCCGCCCCGATACCCTCGAACGATCTCGCCAGTGCCTCGTCGACCATGATTCGACGCTAGCAGCAGGCCGAGACATCACCCGGCCGTCGAAGCGAGCGCGGACGATCGCGGCGTCGAGACGTTAGTCCTCCGACTCGTCCGCGAGGAGATCCGGGCGACGCGCGCGCGTCCGCTCGATCTGCTGATCGCGACGCCACGCGGCGATCGCCTTGTGGTTGCCGCTCAGCAGGACGTCGGGAACGGGACGGTCTCTCCATGACGACGGCTTCGTGTACGACGGATACTCGAGGAGCCCGTCCTCATGCGATTCCTCGACGAGGCTCTCGGGATTCCCCACGACTCCGGGGATCAACCGGCCGATGGCCTCGATCATCGCCATGGTGGCGACCTCACCCCCGTTGAGGACGTAATCGCCGAGGCTGATGAGCCGCACCTCGCCGAGCGATGATGCGTACTCGAACACACGCTCGTCGATTCCCTCGTAGCGCCCGCAGCCGAAGATCAGGTGCTCTCGTGTGCTCAAGTCACGCGCGGTGGCCTGAGTGAACACCTCACCCGCCGGGGAGGGGAAGATGATCGTCGGCCCCTGCTCCGAGGGAGACGGAGCGGCAGACGCGAGATCGTCGAGCGCCAGCGCCCACGGCTCGGGCTTCATCACCATGCCCGCGCCACCGCCGTAGGGAGTGTCGTCGACGGTGCGATGACGATCGGAGGTCCAGTCGCGGAGATCCCGGACCGTCAGGTCGAGGATGCCCGAACTCTGCGCCTTGCCGAGGAGGGACAGCGCCAGACCGTCGAAGTACGTCGGGAAGATGGAGAGGACGTCGATGCGCACGGCAGTAGCGTTCCTGCGATCACTCGGAGGCGTCGGCGTCCGAGGATTCCCCCGAGTCCGGCGTCTCGGAGGCGTCGGGGAGCTCTTCGAAGAGACCGGCGGGCGGGGTGACGATCACACGTCCGGCGGTGACGTCGACAGTGGGCACGATCGCCTGCACGAACGGCACCATGACCTCCTGGTCGCCCGTCTTGACGATGAGAAGATCCTGCGCGGGGAAGTGCTCCACCCGCGCGACCTTGCCGACCACGACATCGTCGCGAACGACGTCGAGACCGACGAGCTGGTGGTCGAACCAGGCGTCTTCCTCGGCCTCATCGGCGTCCTGGTCGATCCAGAGGATGGCCCGGACGAGGCTCTCCGCGCCTTCGCGATCGTCGACGTCGTTGAGGAACACGACCGGATTGCCGTTCATCACGCGGTACTCGCGGACGACGACCGTCTTGCCGTGCCACGGAGATGCCTCGGGCACCTGCAACGTGAATTCGGCTCCCGGGGTGAAACGACGCTCGGGATTGTCGGTGTACAGCTCCAGCTTCAGCGCGCCCTTCAGGCCATGAGCCTTGACGAGACGCCCCACACGGAGCTGGTTCTTGCCCTGGTTGCGTTCTTTCGACACCACGTCAGTCGTCCGCGACGTCGACGCGGACGCGTCGCCCATCCGCCAGAGCAGAGATGAGCGTACGCAGTGCCTTCGCGGTGCGGCCGCCGCGCCCGATCACGCGTCCACGATCATCGGGGTGAACGCGCACCTCGAGGAGATCGCCTCGCGGCGAGGTGGACGAGTTGATACGCACATCCTCCGGGTGATCGACGATCCCCTTGACGATGTGTTCGAGCGCGGCGGCGAGCACGACGAATTACTCGGCGTCGGCGGCGGGGGCCTCAGCGGCCTCCGCGTCGGCAGCGGCGGGAGCCTCCTCAGCGGGAGCCTCCACCTTCTTCTCCGCCTTCGGCTTGACGACCGACTTCTTCGCGGCGTCGACCTCGAACGGAGCCTTGGGCTCTGCCACCTTGAGGGTGGACTTCGCGTCCTTGTCGCCCTTGAACTTGCCCCAGTCGCCCGTGATCTTGAGAAGGGCGGTGACCTGCTCGGTCGGCTGCGCGCCGACGGAGAGCCAGTACTGAGCACGCTCGGAGTCGACCTCGATGAACGAGGGCTCCTCGGTGGGGTGGTACTTGCCGATCTCCTCGATCACACGACCATCGCGCTTGGTGCGCGAGTCGGCGACGACGATGCGGTAGTACGGCGCGCGGATCTTGCCCAGGCGCTTGAGACGAATCTTGACAGCCACGATTCTCCTGAATTGTGTGGAAGGAAACGAACCGGTCGCCTGGAGAGTGGGGTGCACACCCGGCGGAAGCTCAAATAGGGAGGACGAGTGCTGGATAGAGGGTCGAGCACGTCGTCCGACCTTCTATTCTGCCAGATGCGCGCGCCAGGAGCGAAACGCTGCGACACGACGGTTGCCGTGTCGCCGCAGACGCGTGTCAGACTGTGCTCGTGAAGCTCGATTTCGCGCCATCCGCGCGGTCCACCGTCGGCCTGGAATGGGAGATCATGCTCGCCGATCCGGCGAGTGGCGATCTCGTCGGTCGCGCGCCCGAGCTGCTGGCAGCACTCGAAGCGGAGAGCGCCGACGAACGCCACACGGTGACCGGAGAGCTGCTCACCAACACCATCGAGGTCACCAGCGGCATCGGCGATTCGGTGGCCCACGCCGTCGACGACATCGCCAACGCCATCACGGCAGTTCGCTCGGCGACCGACCCGGCCGGCATCGAGCTTCTCTCGGCGGGGAGCCATCCGTTCGCGCAGTGGTACGACCAGGAAGTGACCGACAAGACCCGGTACCACACCCTCATCGAGCGCACGCAGTGGTGGGGACGCAACATGATGATCTGGGGAATCCACGTCCACATCGGCGTCGAGGATCAGCGCAAGGTGATCCCCATCATCAACGCGCTGGCCGCGTATCTCCCCCATCTGCAGTCGCTGGCCGCATCGAGCCCTTTCTGGGCGGGCGAGCGCACCGGATATGCCTCGAACCGCGCTCTCGTCTTCCAGCAGCTGCCGACAGCGGGCCTGCCCTGGCCGCTGCGGGACTGGTCTCAGTACGAGTCGTATCTCGACGACATGGTGCGGACCGGGGTCATGGCGGATGCCACGGAGGTCCGCTGGGACATCCGCCCCGCACCCCGGTGGGGGACGATCGAGGTACGCGCCTGCGACGGCCTCTCGACGCTGCCCGAACTCGCGGCCATGGCGGCCCTCGTGCAGGTGCTCGTGGAGCATCTGTCGCGTCAGCTCGACGAGGGGCGGGACCTCGCGGAGATGCCCGCCTGGTTCCATCGGGAGAACAAATGGCGCGCGGCGCGCTACGGCCTCGACGCGCGCGTGATCGTCGACGCGGCGGGAGCCCAGCGTCCCGTACGCGAACACCTGGCGGAGATCGTCGAGGAACTCGCGCCTGTCGCAGTGGAGCTCGGCTGCGTGCGGGAGTTCGGGAGCATCGGGTCGATCCTGAAGGACGGCGCCAGCTACGAGCGGCAGCTGACCATCGCGAACGCCACCGGAGGGGATCTCGGTGCTGTCGTGCAGCATCTGATCCGCGAATTCCGGTCCGGCCCCGAAGCGTCGACCGACGGCCCCTGAGATCAGTCCTCGACCAGCATCCGCGCCAGCCCCTCGTCGAGCACGACGTCGGTGATGAGCTCGGCGGCGATCGCGGCCCGCAGGCTCACGAGCTTGGGCACCCCCGAGACGACGCACACGCGCCGCGGCACTCGGCGCAGCCTGTCGAGACCGGGACCGGTCGCCCGTGCATTCACCCGGATGTCCCGCCACGAGCCGTCCGCGCGGAAGAACACGGTCGCGACGTCGCCGATCGCGTGGTCTTCGCGCAGGCTCCGGTAGTCGTCCCTGCTGAGGTAGCCGCCGACGTAGACCCGGCTCGGAACCTCGGCCGCGGGCGAACCGAGACTGAACACCGCGATGTCCATCTTCGACTGGAGATCGAGCACGCGACGTGTGCTGCGCTCCCGCCACATCGCCTCGCGAGTCGACGGGTCGTCGAAGAACGCGGGGACCGGGAACTGCTGCACCTGGGCGCCGAACGCACTTCCGAAACGCTGCAGGATGTCACTCGAGTACTCGACGCCGCTCGTCTGGGTGTTGCCGGCGCCATTGAGCTGCACGAACGTCGTGTTGTGCGTCTCCTTCTGCGTGAGGCCGCGACTCACGGCGCTGATCGTGGACCCCCAGGCGACTCCGACGATCATGTTCGAGTCGACGAACTGCGACAGCAGCCGCCCTGCCGTCAGAGCCACCCGCTCGAGGCGCTCGACCTCGCTGACGATCTCAGGGATGGGGACGACGTGAGCGACGACGTGATGCCGGTCCCGGATGCGCTGTTCGAGCATCCCCAGTCGTTCGAGCGGCGAGTTGATGCGGATGTCCACGAGCCCGCTCTCGCGTGCGTAGCTCAGGAGCCGGGAGACCGACGACCGTGACGTGCCCAGCTCCTGGGCGATGACCTCCATGGTCTTGTCCTGCATGTAGTACAGCTGCGCCGCGGTGAGCGCGGCGATCAGTTTCGCATCCCGGGATTCTGCGCCTGCCTGGCTCATATCGTCCTCCTGGACATCGATCCTTGCACATATGTGCAGCTGGCTTGCGCACAGTGGCCGTGCGGGTCGAAGCTGGGAGCAAGCAGAGAGAAGGGTCGAAGATGATCGAGTCGACACACTCATCACCGGAACGCGCGGACGTCCGCGCCGTCCGTGAGTCCGGACGCACCAGCGTCGTCATCATCGGAGCGGGCATCAACGGGATCTCCACGTTCCGCGACCTCGCGCTTCAGGGCGTCGACGTCCTGCTCGTCGAACGCGGAGACTTCGCGTCCGGCGCGTCTGCGGCGTCGAGCCACATGATCCACGGTGGCATCCGCTATCTCGAGAACGGCGAGTTCCGCCTCGTCCGCGAGTCGGTCGAGGAGCGTAACGGTCTGCTCAAGATCGCGCCCCACTACGTCAAGCCGCTGCAGACGACGATCCCGATCTACTCGACCTTCTCGGGAATCCTCTCCGCTCCCCTGCGCTTCCTCACGCACAAGAGCGGCAAGCCGCAGGAGCGCGGAGCCTTCCTGATCAAGGTCGGCCTCACGATCTACGACACCTTCTCGCGCGACGGTGGCACGGTTCCCCGCCACCGCTTCCTGGGACGCAAGCGCTCGCTCGCCGAGCTGCCTTCGCTCGACCCGAACATCAAGTACACGGCGACCTACTACGACGCATCCATGCACGACCCGGAGCGCCTCGCGCTCGACGTCCTCCAGGACGGTCGCACCGCGCACCCCGGTGCGGTGGCACTGAACTACGTCGAGGCGATCGGTCGCGACGGTGCGAAGGTCCTGCTGCGCGATCGCGAGAGCGGCACCGAGTTCTCGGTGACCGCCGACGTCGTGGTCAATGCCTCCGGGCCGTGGACCGACCTCACGAACGACTCCCTCGGCACGGACACCCACTTCATGGGCGGCACCAAGGGCTCGCACATCGTGCTCGATCACCCCGAGCTCCTCGAAGCCACCCGGGGTCGTGAGATCTTCTTCGAGCACTCCGACGGGCGCATCGTGCTCATCTACCCGCTCAAGGGACGCGTGCTCGTCGGAACCACCGACATCGATGCCGACCCGCGCGAGGTCCCGGTGTGCACCGACGAGGAGATCGACTACTTCTTCGATCTGATCCACCACGTGTTCCCGCAGATCGACGTGACCCGCGAGCAGATCGTGTACAACTTCTCCGGCATCCGTCCCCTCCCGCGTCACGAGGACACGGCACCCGGCTTCGTCTCGCGGGACTACCGCATCGAGGTCGACGAAAAGGGCGCCGCCCCGCTCGTGAGCCTGGTCGGCGGAAAGTGGACGACCTTCCGCGCTCTCGGCGAGTCGCTGTCCGACGTGGTCCTCGGCATCATCGGACGCACGCGCACCGTGTCGACCGTGGGTCGGGCGATCGGCGGGGGTCGCGACTTCCCCCGCACCGAGAAGGCCCGTCGCATCTGGATCCAGGAGAACCTGCCTGGTGCCGGCGACCGCGCGGAGCGCCTGCTCGCGCGTTACGGCACGCGCGCCGCTCAGGTCTGGGCGTTCATCGAGCAGGGCGACGACGCGCCGCTCGCGGGCGGCGACCTCTCGACACGGGAGCTCGCATGGATGGTCGAGAACGAGATGGTCGCTCGCCTGCAGGATGTCGTCCTGCGGCGCACGAGCATCGCGTTCGTCGGACACGCCGATGCGGATGTCCTCGAAGAGCTTGCCGATGCACTGGCTCCTCTGCTCGACTGGGACCGTGCACGGCACGACGCCGAGCTCGAGCAGACCCGTCTGCTGCTGAACGAACGACATGGACTCCAGATCTCGTCCCGCGCACGCGGCTGACGAGTGATCCGAACGCCGCCCTCCACGCGGTGTAATTCCAACAAGTGCCAGGGCTATGGGGCCCTGGCACTCAAGAAAGGTCAAAGAAGACATGACTGACGTGAATCTCGGTCTCTACTTCCTGTCGGAGTTCGTCGGCACAGCGATGCTGATCCTCCTGGGTTGTGGTGTCGTCGCCAACGTCGCCCTCGCCAAGAACAAGGGCTTCGGCGGCGGCTTCCTGATGGTCAACTGGGGGTGGGGTCTCGCGGTCTTCGTGGGTGTCCTCGCGTCCGCCTACTCCGGCGCTATCCTGAACCCCGCTGTCGGCATCGGCCTCCTGGTCGCCGGCAAGATCGACTTCTCGCAGTTCGCAGTCGCGACCGGCGCGGAGCTTCTCGGTGCGATCGTCGGTGCGATCCTCACCTGGCTCGCCTACAAGCAGCATTTCGATGAGGAGCCGGAGGCCGCCAACAAGCTCGGCGTGTTCTCGACCGGCCCCGCGATCCGCTCCTACGGCTGGAACCTCGTCACCGAGGTCATCGGCACCTTCGTCCTCGTGTTCGCGGTCTTCGCGTTCGCGGACTACGGCGTCGCCGACATCGGAACCCCGGGAGGCCTCGGACCGCTCAGCGCGCTCCCGGTCGCACTCGTGGTTGTCGCCATCGGCGCCTCGCTCGGTGGTCCGACCGGCTACGCGATCAACCCTGCACGTGACCTCGGACCTCGTATCGCTCACGCGATCCTGCCGATCAAGGGCAAGGGCTCGAGCGACTGGTCGTACTCGTGGGTCCCGGTCGTCGGCCCCCTCATCGGTGGCGTCCTCGCCGCCCTCGCCGCACCCGTCCTGCTCAGCCTCGCCTGAACCCGAACCCGAACCTGACTTCAAAGGAGAACACCATGGCCGACTACATCATCGCCATCGATCAGGGCACCACCTCCAGCCGCGCGATCATCTTCGACAAGAAGGGCAGCATCGTCGCGACCGGCCAGAAGGAGCACGAGCAGATCCTCCCGAAGGCGGGCTGGGTCGAGCACGACCCCGCCGAGATCTGGCGCAACGTCCAGGAGGTCATCGGACTTGCCCTGAGCCGTGCAGACCTGACGCGTCATGACATCGCCGCCGTCGGAATCACCAACCAGCGTGAGACCGCCGTGGTCTGGGACAAGACGACCGGCAAGGCCGTCTACAACGCCATCGTCTGGCAGGACACCCGCACGCAGGAGATCGTCGACCGCCTCGCGGCCGAGGGCGGCGTCGAGCGGTTCAAGCCCATCGTCGGCCTCCCCCTCGCCACCTACTTCTCCGGCACCAAGATCGCCTGGATCCTCGAGAACGTCGAGGGCGCACGCGAGAAGGCCGAGGCAGGCGACCTCGTCTTCGGCACGACGGACAGCTGGGTGCTGTGGAACCTCACCGGCGGCGTCGACGGCGGCGTTCACGTGACCGATGTCACCAACGCCTCGCGCACGATGTTCATGGATCTCGAGACGCTCGAATGGCGCGACGACATCCTCGACGCCTTCGGAGTTCCGCGCTCGATGATGCCGGAGATCCGCTCGTCCTCCGAGGTGTACGGCGCCGCCGAGGACTCGTCGCTGCTTCGCGAGACGCCGATCGCCGGCATCCTGGGCGACCAGCAGGCCGCGACGTTCGGCCAGGCCGCCTTCAACACGGGCGAGAGCAAGAACACCTACGGCACGGGATGCTTCCTGATCTTCAACACGGGCGAGGAGATCGTCCACTCGAAGAACGGGCTGCTCACCACCGTCGGCTACAAGCTCGGCGACGGGCCCACGCACTACGCGCTCGAGGGCTCGATCGCCGTCACGGGATCGCTGATCCAGTGGCTGCGCGACCAGCTCGGCATCATCGGCTCCGCTCCCGAGGTCGAAGAGCTCGCCAAGAAGGTCGACGACAACGGCGGCGTGTACATCGTCCCCGCATTCTCGGGTCTGTTCGCGCCGTACTGGCGTCCGGACGCACGCGGCGCGATCGTGGGCCTCACCCGCTACGCGAACAAGAACCACATCGCTCGCGCCGCGCTGGAGGCTGTCGCCTTCCAGACCCGGGACGTCCTCGACGCGGTCAACGCCGACGCCGGTGTCGACCTCACCGAGCTCAAGGTCGACGGCGGCATGGTCGCGAACGACGCGCTCATGCAGTTCCAGGCCGACGTCCTCGGTGTCCCGGTCGTTCGTCCGGTCGTCGCGGAGACGACCGCACTCGGCGCCGCGTACGCCGCCGGCCTCGCTGTCGGCTTCTGGAACGGTCTGGACGACCTCTCCGCCAACTGGCAGGAGGACCGTCGCTGGGAGCCGTCGATGGAGGACGCGGAGCGCGACCGTCAGCTGCGTCTGTGGCGCAAGGCCGTCAGCAAGTCGATGGACTGGGTCGACGAAGACGTGAAGTGACCTCAGATCTCTGAGGAGACGGGCTCGGAGGATTCCTCCGGGCCCGTTTCGTCTCGTCAGCGGGGCGTCATCTCTTCGACAACCCGCAGGAAGGCGACGGCGACCGCCCGCGGCGCACGGTCGTCCCACGCGACGTACTGGATGCGCAGAGGACCGTCTCCGAGGTCGACAGCCACCGCATCCGTCGATGACTCGGCGATCACGATCGGAGACAGCAGCGCGACAGCGAGCCCGACGGAGACGAGCCCGAGGATCAGCTCGGAGGAGTCGGCCTCGAAGGCCACGTCACGCGCTATTCCGGAGGCCGCGAAGGCCGCATCGCCCTGCGCGCGCCCCGAGGTTCCTGCAGGGAAGTCAGCGAACACCTCGCCGTCGAGGTCGGCGAGCCGGACCCCGCCGCGCCGCGCGGCGAGTCGATGTGTCGGCGGCACGGCGACGGCCAGCCGCTCGCGCCCGAGCTCGCGCGCCGCGACGCCTCGCGGAGATGCTCCCTCCCGCAGGCCGAGCAGCGCGACATCGAGCGCGCCCCGCCGCACTGCGTCAGCCAGGGTGTCGCTGTTGCCGACCGTGAGCTCGACCCGCGCGTCGGGATGCGCCGCCCGGAACCGCGAGATCACCTCAGGCACCGAGACCGCGCGGGCGGTGGGGATGACGCCGAGGCGAAGCGTGCCGACGACGCGCCCGACCGCCGCGGCCGCAGCCTCGCGCGCCTCGTCGACGGCGAGCACAGCCGCTCTCGCATGGATCAGGAACGCCTCCCCCGCATCCGTCGTCCGCACACTTCGACTCGAGCGGACGAAGAGACGCTGTCCGAGTTCACGCTCGAGAGCCGCGATCTGATGACTGAGCGCCGACTGGGTGACGAAGCATCGCTCGGCGGCGCGGGTGAAACTCGACTGGGAGGCGACTTCGACGACGTACCTCAGCTGCTGCAGATCCATTCGTCCATGATCGCTCTTCATCATCGAGATGAGAACCATGTGTTGGACTCATAATCGGTTCGCGATCAGGCTGAGGACATGAATCGAGCGACGCTTGTGCTTCTCACGGCAGTGGCCCCCATCTCGTGGGGGACGACCTACCTGGTGACGACCGAGCTGCTGCCTGCGGGGCATCCGCTGCTGGCCGGTCTGCTCCGCTCGCTCCCCGCCGGTGTCATCGCCCTGGCCCTCGCACGCACTCTGCCCACCGGAGGGTGGTGGCTGCGATCGCTGCTGCTCGGAACCCTCAACATCGGCGCGTTCTTCCCGCTGCTGTTCCTGGCGGCCGAGCGGCTGCCCGGCGGGGTGGCCGCGGCCGTCGCGGGTGTGCAGCCGCTGATCATCCTCAGCCTGGGAGCGCTCGTGCTCCGCGACCCCGTCCGCCCCGGCACCGCGGCCGCCGCTGTGGTGGGAGCGGGTGGAGTCGCGCTCGTCGTGCTGGGTCCGACCGCCCAGCTCGACGCACTGGGTGTCCTCGCGGCGCTGGGCGGCGTGACGGCGACGGCTCTCGGCATGATCCTCACCAAGCGCTGGGGACGGCCTGCGGGCGTCGGCCCGATCGCGTATGCGGGCTGGCAGCTCACCGCGGGCGGACTGGTCCTGCTGCCTCTCACGCTGGTGTTCGAAGGCGCTCCACCCGCGATCGACGGCGGCGCCGTTCTCGGATACGCCTGGCTGGGCATCGTCGGCGGGTTGCTCGCCTACACGCTCTGGTTCCGCGGGATCCAACAGCTGCCGGTCATCGCGCCGGGGCTGCTCGCGCTGCTCTCCCCCGTCGTGGCGACCCTTCTGGGTGCGCTCGTCGCGGGTGAGACGTTCAGCCCGATTCAGGCGCTCGGACTCGCCCTCGTACTCGTTGCCCTCGTCGCCGGCCAGGTGACAGCGCTCAGGAGGCCGCGCCGGTCGCAGGCGCCGGAGTCGGTGCTGCGACCGTCGAAGTCCTGAAGAACCTCAGTTCTTGCCGAACAGCTTCTGGATCTCGGCGAGATCCGCCTCGCTCGGAGCCTTCGCACCGCCCAGCCCGAAACCCGACCCGGTCGGGGCCGACGTGGCAGCGATTCCGGCGTTCTCCGCCGCCCTCTTCGCAGGGTTGCCCGATCGCGAGCCGCCGGACGACTTGCCCTTCTTGCCGCGCTTCGAGGAGGCGCCTGGCTTGCCGAGACCCGGCATCGCGCCCATTCCGGGAATGTTCGGCGTGCCGCCCCGAGCGACCGTCTTCATCATCTTCGCGGCCTGGTCGAAGCGCTGCACGAGCTGGTTGACGTCGGTGACGGTCATACCGGAACCGCGGGCGATACGAAGGCGACGCGATCCGTTGAGGACCTTCGGGTTGCGCCGCTCCCCGGGAGTCATCGACCTGATGATCGCCTCTGTGCGATCGATCTCGCGCTCGTCGAAGTCCTCGAGCTGCTGCTTCATCTGGCCCATGCCGGGGAGCATCCCCAGCATCTTCTTCATCGAGCCCATCTTCTTCATCTGCTGAAGCTGGTCGAGGAAGTCCTCGAGGGTGAACTGCTCGGTGGCGAGCTTCTCGGCCATCTTCATGGCCTCTTCCTCATCGAAGGCCTGCTGGGCCTGCTCGATGAGGGTCAGGATGTCACCGAGGTCGAGGATGCGGCTCGCCATGCGGTCGGGGTGGAACGGTTCGAGGTCTTCGAGGCGCTCGCCCGTCGACGCGAAGATGATGGGGCGGCCGGTGACCGATGCCACGGACAGCGCGGCACCGCCTCGGGCGTCGCCGTCGAGCTTCGACAGCACCACGCCGGTGAAGTCGACGCCCTCCTGGAAGGCCTTGGCGGTGTTGACGGCGTCCTGACCGATCATGGCGTCGATCACGAAGAGGACCTCGTCGGGATCGACCGCCTTGCGGATGTTCGCCGCCTGCTTCATGAGCTCGGCGTCGACGCCGAGGCGTCCGGCCGTGTCGATGATCACGACGTCGTGCTGCTGGCGGCGAGCGTACTCGACGCCGTCACGCGAGACCTTGACCGGGTCGCCGACGCCGTTGCCGGGCTCGGGCGCGTAGACGGTCGCGCCCGCCTGCTCGGCGACGACCTGGAGCTGATTGACCGCGTTGGGACGCTGGAGGTCGGCGGCGACGAGGAGGGGCGTGTGCCCCTCGCCCTCGAGCTGCTTCGCGAGCTTTCCGGCGAACGTGGTCTTTCCCGACCCCTGCAGACCGGCGAGCATGATCACGGTCGGTGCCGTCTTGGCGAACTGCAGTCGCCGCTGCTCGCCGCCGAGGATCTGGACGAGCTCCTCGTTGACGATCTGCACGACCTGCTGCGCCGGGTTCAGCGCCTTGTTGACCTCATCGCCGAGTGCGCGCTCGCGCACCTTCGCGGTGAAGTCCTTGACGACAGAGAGCGCGACGTCTGCGTCGAGCAGGGCGCGACGGATCTCACGGACGGTGCCGTCGACGTCGGCCGCAGTGAGCTTTCCCTTCGTGCGCAGGTTGCGGAAGGTCTCGGTGAGCCGATCGGAGAGCGTGCCAAAGGTTGCCATGGTGCTCTCGATTCTACGCGAGCGACGACTACACGCTCAGCGCGGCACGAACTTCCCGCCGACCCGGCGGTCTTCACTCCCTCGCGGCGGCCCAGGGGAGCCGGTGGATCGCTTCCACGGCGTCGACGAATCTGTCTCCCACCGATCCACGCCCGGCTCCGCTCTCCGCCCACGCGCGCACCGCAGCGAGCACGGCCGCCGCCCACGTCGCCGCGACGATGTCCGCCACGAGGGACGTGACTCCCGACCTCCGTGCGAGATCGGCGAGGGCGGCTGCGAGACGGGCCTGACGACGTGCGGCGTCCTGCTCGAGCTCGTCGTCGAGACCCATCGCCGACGAGTTCGTCATCGCCAGCGCCAGGCTGTCAGGGGCGAAATCTGCGACCAAGTGGCCGAGTATGCGTCTGACCTCGGCCCCGTCACGGTCCTCGCGAATCGTGACGAGATCGGAGACCGCGCGGTCGATGCGCTCGTCCAGGCCGGACCAGAGCACGTCGCTCTTCGACGCGAAGTAGTTGAAGAAGCTGGATCGGCTCACACCGGCGCGCTGCGTGATGTCGGCGACGGACGTCGCGTCGTAGCCGCGCTCGAGGAACAGTTCGCATGCGGCTTCCGCGAGCGTCTCGCGAGAAGAGGCCCTGGGGCGGCCCGCCCGGCCGTGAATGCTCATCCTCACACGGTACCGCGCGTCCTTCCTCGACCGATGGGGCGGAGCGGAGGAGTATTGTTGGACGCAATCCATCAAATGACTGAGAGCGACCACGAGAATGCTCGACATCCTGACTCCCGGCCTCGCGCCGGACTATGTGCCCTACAGCGAGGGGTGGGACCTGCAGCGACGCACCCATGCCGACGTCGTCGACGGCACTCGCCCGGACACGCTGATCCTGCTCGAGCACGAGGCGGTCTACACCGCCGGCAAGCGCACCGAGCCTCAGGAGCGGCCGCAAGACGGGACACCCGTGATCGACGTCGACCGCGGCGGCAAGATCACCTGGCACGGCCCGGGACAGCTCGTCGGCTACCCGATCGTGCGACTCCCCGAGCCCATGGACGTCGTCGCACACGTCCGCCGACTCGAGAGAATCCTCATCGACGTCCTCCGCCCGTTCGGGGTCGAGGGCTATCAGGTCGAAGGACGCAGCGGCGTGTGGGTTCGCCGCCCCCTCTCCGAGGACAAGGTCGCGGCGATCGGCGTACGCGTCCAGCAGGGCGTGACGATGCACGGGTTCGCGATCAACTGCGACAACAGCCTCTCGGGCTTCCGCGGCATCATCCCCTGCGGGATCACGGACGCGGGTGTGACGACCGTGAGCGAGGTCGTCGGAGCCGACATCTCCCCCGCCGACATCATCGATTCCGTGTCCGCCGCCTTCCTCGCCGACTACTCGACCGCCGACCACGCAGGAGTCCTCGCATGACCGCCGCACCCGAGGGACGCAAGCTCCTCCGCCTCGAGATCCGCAACGCCGAGACGCCCATCGAGCGCAAGCCCGAGTGGATCAAGACGAAAGCGAAGATGGGACCGGAGTACACCGCGCTCCACTCCCTGGTGAAGAGCGAGGACCTGCACACGGTCTGCCAGGAGGCCGGATGCCCCAACATCTTCGAGTGCTGGGAGGATCGCGAGGCCACCTTCCTGATCGGCGGCTCGCAGTGCACGAGGCGGTGCGACTTCTGCCAGATCGACACAGGCAAGCCCGACGCCTACGACACCGACGAGCCGCGCCGCGTCGCCGAGAGCGTGGTGAAGATGAACCTGCGCTACGCGACCGTCACGAGCGTCGCTCGCGACGACCTGCCCGACACGGGCGCCTGGCTCAACGCCGAGACGGTCCGCAAGATCCACGAGCTCAACCCGAACACCGGAGTCGAACTGCTCGCCAACGAGCACAACGCCGATCCCGCGTTCCTCGGTCAGATCTTCGATGCGCGGCCCGAGGTCTTCGCCCACAACGTCGAGACCGTTCCCCGCATCTTCAAGCGCATCCGCCCCGCGTTCCGCTACGAGCGGTCGCTCGACGTGATCAGCCAGGCGCGGAATGCCGGCCTCATCACGAAGTCGAATCTGATCCTCGGGATGGGCGAGGAGCCGGAGGAGGTCGTCCAGGCGCTGAACGATCTGCACGACGCCGGCTGCGACATCATCACCATCACGCAGTACCTGCGTCCTTCGCCACGCCATCTGCCGGTCTCGCGTTGGGTGAAGCCCGCCGAGTTCGTGGAGTTCAAGGAGGAGGCGGAGCGGATCGGCTTCCTCGGCGTGCTCGCAGGCCCGCTCGTGCGTTCGTCCTACCGTGCCGGTCGCCTGTGGGCGCAGTCCATGATCTCGAAGGGCCGCGAGATCCCGCCGCACCTGGCGCACATCGCCGAGAGCGCCGACCTGGGCTTCGCGCAGGCGGTCTGAGGCGGTCGCTCAGTCGGCGCTCATCACCGACTGGACGCTGCCGTCGGACCCGAGGTTGACGAGCAGGACGTCGTCGGTGGTGTCGGCGTCGAGCGCGTACTCGAGCACCGCGAAGGGCTCGGAACCGCCGTGCTCGTCGGCGAGGATCGTCATGCTCATCAGCTTGAGCGAGCGGATGATGTCCACAGCCGCATCGCCGCTGACATCGACCAGCACCTCTTCGAGATCCTCGCCGTACGCCTCCTGCTGCTGGAGGATGTACTCGGTCACCTCGCTGGTGCGGTCGTCGACCTCCGACAGCATTCCCCGACGGGCCGTGGCATCGACGTTCTCCAGTCCGGCGATCAGCGACGCGGCGATGTCGAGCGCATCCGCGGACACGTCGTCCTGGTCCGGAGCGGTGAGATCGACGGTGACGCTCTGGTCGCCGAGCTCGACGGTCTCCGACCAGAAGATCGAGCCGTCGGGCCCTGAGGACAGGAGTCCGAAGTAGTCGTGTTCGATCGCCATAACGCTATGAAACCAGCCTCGTGCTCGTGACGGTAGCCCTGTGTCAGCCGACCATCGACTGCACGAAGACATGGGGGGTGAATCCGGTGAGATCGTCGATGCCCTCGCCCTGACCCAGCAGCTTGACGGGGATCCCGGTGCGTTCCTGCACCGCCAGCACGAATCCGCCCTTGGCCGACCCGTCGAGCTTGGTGAGCACGAGGCCGGTGACCCCGGCGTGCTGGAGAAACGCCTCGGCCTGCATGACACCGTTCTGCCCGGTGGTGGCGTCGAGCACGAGGAGAACCTCGCTGATCGGCGCCTGCTTCTCGATGACGCGGCGGATCTTCGACAGCTCGTCCATCAGCCCGCCCTTCGTGTGCAGGCGGCCCGCGGTGTCGATGATCGCGATCTCGATCCCCTCCCGCTGCGCGTACTCGACAGTCTGATACGCGACGGATGCGGGGTCCTGCCCTTCCTGCTGGGGGCGGACGATCGCCGCTCCCCCGCGCTGGGCCCAGGTCGCGAGCTGGTCGACCGCCGCGGCGCGGAAGGTGTCCGCCGCCCCGACGACCACGCTGCGCTGGTACCCGCGGAGGAACTTCGTGAACTTGCCGATCGTCGTCGTCTTGCCCACGCCGTTCACGCCGACGACGAGCACGACCGCCGGACGCTCCGTGAGCGTGAGCGTGGTGTCGAACTTCGCGAAGTGCTCCTCGAGGGTCTCGCGAAGCATGCGCTGGAGATCCTGCGGATCGGTCGTGCGGTAGCGCTCGACCTTCTCCTTGAGCTCCTCGACCACGCGCTCGCTGATGTCGGGACCGAAGTCGGCCGTGATCAGCGCTGTCTCGAGGTCCTCCCAGGTCGTCTCATCGATCGTGGGCTTGACGAACATCCCGCGCAGAGCACGGGTGAGGGACCAGGACTTCTCCGCCATGAGTCCAGCCTACGGGTAGCATCCTGAGATGCCTCACGAACGGGTCTTCATCCACGGCTCCGGACGAGGTGGCGCCGAGGCATGGCCGGGGGCGGACGGCGAGTTCCTCCGCTTCGCGGACGGGTGCTCGATCACCGATCAGGTCCGTATGATCCGCGAGCGATGCGAGGGACGACGAGCGATGCTCTTCGCTCATTCGATCGGCGCGGTCCCCGCCGTGCTCGCCGCCGGCCGGCTCGATCTCGCAGGCCTCGTCCTCGTCGAGCCGGCGCTCTACGACATCGCGCGCGGCGACGCGGCGGTCGAGCGGCACATCGGGATCGTCACCGAAGCAAGGTCTCTGGCCGAATCCGGCGATCTGCGGGGTTTCTGGGCCATGCTTCGCCCGCTGATGTTCGGCGGACCTCTCGACGGCGATCTGCCGGACGACGAGCGAGCAGTGGCGCAGCGATGGGCCCGCGCGAATCTCCCGTGGGGCCACGGCGTGCGCGCCGCCATGGTCGACGACGTCGCGACCCTGATCGTCACCGGCGGCTGGAACGACGAGTACGAGGAGATCGCACGTGTCCTGCGCGGCCGCGGTGCGACGCACGAGGTCCTGCGCGGGTACGGTCATCGGCCGCAGGATTCGTCTCGCTTCGACGATGTCGTCGGCGCATTCGTCGCGACCCTCCCGCTCTCGTGAGCCGCGGCCTGCGGGCCTCGGATCCTCGGTCAGCGCGCTGCGGCTGCTCTGTCGCCCACGCGCTGCCCCACCACGGCTGAGACGCCGTCCTGACGCATCGAGACACCGTACAGAGCATCCGCGATCTCCATAGTGCGCTTCTGGTGCGTGATGACCAGGAGCTGAGAGCTCTCGCGGAGCTGTTCGAAGACGGTCAGCAGTCGCCCCAGGTTGGCGTCGTCGAGCGCCGCCTCCACCTCGTCGAGGATGTAGAACGGGCTGGGTCGAGCTTTGAAGATCGCGACGAGAAGGGCGACGGCCGCGAGGGAGCGCTCTCCGCCCGAGAGCAGAGAGAGCCTCTCGATCTTCTTCCCCACCGGACGCACCGAGACTTCGATGCCGGTGGTGAGCATGTTCTCGGGATCCGTGAGCGAGATGCTCCCTGACCCGCCGGGGAACAACAGCGGGAAGACCTCGCCGAATGCCACCCGCGTGTCCTCGAACGCACTGGCGAAGATCGTCTGCATGCGCTCGTCGAGGTCGGCGATGATCGTCAGGAGGTCCTGCCGGGTCTGGGTGAGATCGGTCAGCTGTTCGGTCAGGAAGGCGTGCCGCTGCTCGAGCGCGGCGAACTCCTCGAGCGCGAGCGGGTTGACCCGGCCCAGTTGCGCGAGTTTGCGCTCGGCATCCGCGAGTCGCCGTTGTTGGATTCGCCGGTCGAAGGGGATCGCGGTGTCGTCGGAATGCCCGTCTTCTGTCGGCGGTGCACCCGGATCGCGCGGAATCAGCTGGTCGGGTCCATATTCCGCAATGAGAATATCTTCATCGAGAGCGAGCTCCGATGCCACGCGCTCCAGGAGACTGTGCAGGTGCAGCTTCTTCTCGTGGATCTGCAGTTCGAGTCCGTGCACACTCTCCGTGAGCCCTGCGAGTCGCTCGCGCAACGAGGTCTCCTGAGCACGAAGCGCGGTCAGCTCGTGATTCTGAGCGGACCGTGCCGCTTCGGCCTCCGCCAGCGCGACCCGCGCCTCGGTGACCGAGCGATCGATCGAGTCGAGGATGCGCGGGAGCTCTTCCGCGACCCCGGCAGCCGCCTCGCGCTGACCGCGCCGGATCACCGCACGACGGGCCGCCTCCGCGGCGGCGTCGCGTTCCTGCTCCCGCTGGCGCTCGAGGCTCACGACCCGCGCCTGTGCTGCGCGCACACGTTCGCGCAGCGTCTCGATCTCGAGCCGCGCGCGGATCTCGTTCTCACGCGCCGACTCCAGTGCTTCGAGCAGACCGTCGCGTGCCGAGGCGTCGAGAACCGGTCGGGGTGCGGACACGGCAGCGTCGACCTCGGCTTTGGCCGCCTCGGCCTTCGCCTCCGCATCCGCCACCGCGGCCTGTGCCTGCGCCAGCCCTGTCTCGAGCCTCTCGCACTCTGCGACCGCCGACTCATGCGTCACGGTGACGCGGTTCACCTGCTCGGCGTGACTGGCCAGCGCGGCATCGTGCTCACGAAGAGCACGGAGCGCATCCTTCGCTTGCCGACGTGATGTCTCGACCGTCTCGTCCGCCTCCGCGCGGGCTTCGCGCAGCGAGTCGACGATCACCTGCACTTCGGCGAGCCGTTCGTCGGCCGCGTCGCGCTCGGCCGCGAGCTCGAGACGTGAGCGCTCACCGCCCGATCCGGTGCGCACCGTCTGCGCCGTGACGACATCGCCCGCGGTCGTGACGATCGTCGTCAGAACGTCACCGACCGCGTCGAGGGTCGCGCGCGCCGCTCGTGCCGTGTCGAGACCGTCCGCGATGAGCACGTGGGACAGGATTCCGAGCACACCCTCGGGGGCGGTCACGGTGTCGACGGCCGGGGTGACGCCATCGAGCGTCGGCAGCTCGACCGACGGACGGATGCCCTCGGCAACGACGAAGTCGACCACTCCGCGGTGATGCT
This sequence comes from Microbacterium sp. C5A9, assembly GCF_022627955.1. Taxonomy (GTDB): domain Bacteria; phylum Actinomycetota; class Actinomycetes; order Actinomycetales; family Microbacteriaceae; genus Microbacterium. Next base: position 325,057 of record NZ_JABXGD010000002.1, on the reverse strand, counting down.
CGGCGACGTCCGCCGCGAGAGCGAACGCATCCGAGGAGCGCTCGACGAGCACACCCTCGGCGAGCGGGCCCAGCACCGCGGCGATCGCGGCCTCAAAACCGGCTCTGACCTGCACGGAATCACCCACGAGTCCACGGATGCCTGTGCCGCCGCCCTTGACGATCTCGGCCGCACCCCCCGAGATCGCGAGTGCGCTGCCGAGAGCAGCCGACTTGGCCGTGAGCGCGTCGACCTCTCGCTCGGCAGCGTGCAGACGCTCCCGGAGCGTCTCCCGCTCGGCTTCCGCGGCAGAGGCCGCGCGCTGCGCACTGTCGTACGCGGCGGAGTGCTCCGCTGCCGTCCCCTCCGGCGCCTCCGCCTGGTCGATACCGTCGAGTGCCTCGGCCGCCTCGCGGCGCCGGTTGTTCGCCGCCTCCAGTGCGTTCTCCTGCCGCAGGACGGCGCCCCGCACCGCGGCGAGAGCAGACGCGGCGGCGTCCGCCGTCCCGCGAAGCGCGCTCAGACGCATGTCGTACGCAGACACCAGGGCGCTCTGCTCCGCGATGTCGACGTCGAGCGTGTCCAGCTCCGCGCGCGCGTGCACGACCTCGCGGCTCGCCACGGTCGCAGCATCCTGGGCGTCGCCGAGACCGGCCGAGATCTCGGTGATCTCGTCCTGCGCGTCGTCGATCGTGCTCTGCGTGACCGTCACCGCCGTGACCGCTGCATCGTCCTCCTCCGACCCCAGGAGAGCGAGGCGCTGGTTCGCGAGCGTGTACAGACCGCGCATGCGCTCCTGCACCTGCTCGAGACCGAAAGCCACCCCACGCGCCTGGTCGACGGCCACCGAGTTCTGGTCCTGCTCGAGGCGGGCGATGCTCGCACGCACGGCCTCGGCCTGGTCGCTCAGGACCAGCCGTTCGGTGTGGCGTTCCTGTTCGGTGCGCGTGTGATCGGCGAGAGCGGTGCGGAGTGCGACGACATCGTCGGCGAAGATGCGCGCCTTGGCATCGCGCACGACCGCGGCGATGGTCTGCGCCTCCCGAGCGATCTCCGCCTGGCGTCCCAGCGGCTTCAGCTGCCTGCGGATCTCGCCGGCGAGGTCGCTCAGGCGCGTGAGGTTCGTCTCCATCGCGTCGAGCTTGCGAAGGGTCTTCTCCTTGCGACGACGATGCTTCAGGATGCCGGCGGCCTCCTCGATGAAGCCACGACGATCCTCGGGCGACGCCTGAAGCACCGTGTCGAGACGTCCCTGCCCGACGATCACGTGCATCTCTCGACCGAGTCCCGAGTCGCTCAGCAGCTCCTGCACATCGAGCAGACGGCAGTTCTCGCCGTTGATCGCGTACTCGCTGGAGCCGTTTCGGAACAGCGTCCTGCTGATCGTGACCTCGGCGTAGTCGATCGGCAGGGCACCGTCGCTGTTGTCGATCGTGAGCTGGACCTCGGCGCGGCCGAGCGGACCGCGGGTCGAGGTGCCCGCGAAGATCACGTCCTCCATCTTGCCGCCGCGGAGCGTCTTCGCCCCCTGCTCGCCCATCACCCAGGCGAGAGCGTCGACGACGTTCGACTTGCCCGATCCGTTCGGACCGACGATGCAGGTCACTCCCGGTTCGAAGACGAAGCTGGTCGGCTGCGCGAAGGACTTGAACCCCTTGAGGGTCAGGCTCTTCAGATGCATGCGCGTGCCGCGCTTCCGGGGTGAATCACGCCCATACGCTACCGGAATCACGCGGTTTTCCCGGCATCCCGCGCGGGATCACGCCGAACCGCGGCAGGTCGCGACACGCCGATCCACGCCGTGCCTGCTTGACGGACACGCCCGGGTGTCGCTACCGTAACCTCCGGATCGCCACACGAAAGGAGGTTACCGATGATGATCACACTCACCGCACAGGCCACAGGCCTCGCCGCGCCATTCGCGCCGCGCACTGCGCACTCGGTAACCGCCGGCGTCCAGATCAGCACGCTCTCGTAGCACTGCTGTCCGGGGACTCCGCCGCACGCCGGCACCAGGTCTGAGACCTGCGATTACCGTCCTCCGCCGCGCACCTTCGCGCGCCACCCTCTGATCTGCAGTCAGATCACGGATCCCGCCGACCCGGCATCTGCGTCCTCGCGCCGTCGGGGTCTCGTCGGGCTTCGCGTCCCGTCATCCGTCATGGAGTCTGCTCCGACGGATGACAGGGACCTCTCGACCCCCTCCACACCACACATCTCGAAGGATCATCGTGAACACCACGCTGTACCGCAGCACCACCCATCCACCGGATACCGAGGACCAGCAGGTCCTCCACATCCCCGTACCCGACGACCTGCGGCGCCTCGCGCTCGCCGATCGTCTCTCGCTCCGAGTCGGCCTCTGGCTGCTCCAGCGCGCTCAGCGGCCTCGGCCGGCACGGCGCGCGTCGACCTTCTCGGTCGACCCGCTCCACCTGGAGAAACGAGAGCGTCCCGCCGCTGAGGCGCTCGCCCTGATGACGTTCGATCTGCAGCGACAGCTGCGCTGACCTGGAGACGACCATGAGCATCACCCTCATCGATGGTGCAACGCTGCATCCGCTCGTGCTGCCTGCGCGAGCGGATGCCGCGGACGCGGGAGAGTTCCGCGAACTCTCCCGCGTCCGCAACGAGGTCTACCGCGAACTCACCGGACGGACCGAGCAGGACCTCGCGCCCGAGGCCCTGCTGCCGCTCCTGCGCTCCCGCGCGGAGCGGACGACGGTCGTGTGGGCGGTTCGCGTCGACGGCGAGATGGTCGGTCGTACCGTCGTCGACATCCCGCACGAGGAGGGATCCCGCGTCGCCATCGCCGCGATCGAGATCCATCCGCGGGTCTGGGGTCGAGGGATCGGCACGGCGATCATGCCGCACATCGAGGCGGTCGCCCGCGAACACGGGCGCTCCGTGATCCAGAACTGGACCGAGCAGCAGGCGAGCTCCGGCTCCCGCCTCGACGCACGCACCGGATTCGGCAGCGTGCCGGATGACCACGTCGCACGGTTCCTCACGCGGCACGGATTCACCCTCGAGCAGGTCTACCGGGTGAGTCGGCTCGATCTGGACGTCGATGCGTGGGACCGCGCTCGCGACCTCCTCGACGACGCTCGACGGTTCTCCACCGAGTACCGCGTGCTGCAGTGGACCGTCCCGACCCCGGCGGAGCACCTCGACGGATACGCGTGGCTGAAGTCGCGGATGTCGACGGACGCGCCGTCCGCGGATCTCGAGACGGACGAGGAGTCCTGGGACGCCGCCCGAGTCACCGCCGCTGAGGAGCGCATCGCCGAGATGGCGCAGACGATGCAGGTGACCTTCGCGCAGCACATCGCGACGGGAGAGCTCGCGGCGTTCACCGAGCTCGGGATCGGTCCCGACCTGACAGCCACGACCCATCAGCACGACACGCTGGTTCTGAAGGAGCACCGGGGCAACCGGCTCGGACAGCTCGTGAAATGCGCGGCCCTCCTCGCCTGGGCGGAGGTCGCTCCGTCGTCGCGCGACGTCATCACCTACAACGCCGAGGAGAACCGGCCGATGCTCTCCATCAACGAGGCCCTGGGCTTCACCGCCATCGCCTACGAAGGCGCCTGGAAGAAGGAACTGTCATGACGACGATCGCCCTGACGATCACTCCCCTCATCGTCCCGACGTCGCTCGAGGACGACGAAGGTGCGGATTTCCGCGCGTACGGTGAGCTGAACCGCCTGATATGCGACGAAGCGGTCGGTCTGCCGGACATCGCACCGGATGCGGCACAGCTGCTGGCATCCTGGCGGGATCCCACCGACACGCTCTGCACCGGCTTCGTCGCGCGACACGGAGATGAGATCGTGGGCATGGTCACGATCGACTACCCGCAGGAGGAGGACGCTCAGGCGGCGGAGATCGATCTGATGGTCCCTGCCCGGCACTGGGGCCATGGCGTCGAGGATGCGCTGCTCTCGCTCGCCGAATCCGAAGCACGCGCGCACGGACGCTCCCTCGCGCAGACCTGGACGCTGCACCGACCGATCGACGCCGACCGCATGATCACGCCGAGGACGGGCTGGGGACGCATCCCTGCGACGCCTCTCTCCGATGTCCTGACGGCGCGCGGCTACGAGTTCGAGCAGGTGGAGCGCAACAGCGAGTTCGACCTGAGGTCCGATCCCGCGCCGGTCCGTGCTGCTCTCGAGGCCGCAGAGACGGCGGCCGGCCCCGACTATCGCACCCTGCAGTGGATGGCACCGACTCCGGCGGATCGCCGGGACGGCTATGCGGCGATCCTCGCGCGGCTGTCGACGGACGCGCCGAGCGGAGACATGGACTTCGTCGCAGAGGTCTGGGACGCCGACAGGGTCGTACGCCGGGAGAATCGGCTCACGGGTGCCGGACAGGCTCTCTCGATCGTCGCGGTCGAGCATGTGCCGACCGGTGCTCTCGTCGCGTACAACGAGCTGCTCGTCGGGGCCGACCGCGCGAGCGTCACCCACCAGCTCGGAACGCTCGTGTCGAGTGATCACCGCGGGCACCGCCTGGGAACCGTCGTCAAGTGCGCGAACCTCCTGCTGTGGCGGGACCTGATGTCCCTGTCCCCCGCGGTCTCGACGTTCAACGCTGAGGAGAACCGTCCGATGCTGGGCATCAACGAAGCGCTCGGCTTCGTCGCGGTCTCGTACGCGGGGGCCTGGCAGAAGCGTCTCTGAGAGATCATCCGATCGGTGTACCGGGCCGATGACGGATACACCGCCAGGCCGATGCACCGATCGGGGCCCCGCCGCGAGGCTGGAGACATGAACGCATCCGTGCTCGAAGCCCGACACCTCACCAAGTCCTACGGAACCACCCATGCACTCGCCGGGGTCGATCTGACGATCCTCCGCGGCGAGTCCGTGGCGATCATGGGCGCGTCAGGATCCGGCAAGACCACACTGCTGCACGTGCTCGCCGGGATCATCACGCCCGATTCCGGAACCGTCAGCTTCCAGCCATCCGGGGGGAGCCCGGTCGACGTCGCCGGGCTCGGGGAGTCCGCGCGGTCACGGCTCCGTCGCGAGAGGTTCGGGTTCGTCTTCCAGCAGGGTCTCCTGATCCCCGAGCTCACCGCGGTCGAGAACGTCGCTCTCGCCTCCATGATCACCGGAGTGAAGAGAGCGGATGCGGTCGCCCATGCCGCGTCGTGGCTCGCTGCGCTCGGACTCTCCGGAATGGAGGACCGCCGGATCGGAGAGCTGTCCGGCGGTCAGGCTCAGCGCGTCGCGATCGCCCGCGCGCAGGCGACCGGCGCCGACCTGGTGTTCGCCGACGAGCCGACCGGCGCGCTCGATTCGCAGACCTCGCACGAGGTCATGGACGCACTGCTGTGGTCGACGACGGGGCAGGGCCGCACGCTGCTCGTCGTCACCCACGACTCCGAGGTCGCCGCTCGATGCTCACGCACCGTGGCCGTCCGCGACGGTCGCATCGCCGGGACGGAGGTCGCCGCGTGAACGCTCGCACCCTCCTGCTGCTCTTCCGACCGGCAAAGGGGCAGAGCTCCGTCCTGGTGCTGCCCGTCGTGGCCTTCGCGATCGTCACCGCGCTCGTGCTGACGGTGGTCGGGGGCGCACAGTCGTTCTGGACCTGGACGGATCCCGAGGCTCCCCTCTACCAGGCTCTGGCAGCCATCGCGCTCGTGCTCCTCGTCGTGCCGCTCATGAACCTCGGCGGTGCCGCCGCCCGGCTTTCCGCACGACGTCGCGATGAGAGACTCTCCACTCTGCGGCTTCTGGGGGTCACTCCCCTCGGTGTGGGCGTCGCGACCGTCGTCGAATCCGTGTTGGTCGCGGCCGCGGGGGCACTCATCGGCGTGCTCGCACATCTGGCGATCTCCCCGCTGATCGGCATGATCCCCTTCCGCGGCAGTCCGCTCGGACTCGGCGCGGTGCTGATGCCGCCCCTCGTCGGTACGGGCGTGGTGGTCGCGGTGCTCCTTCTCGCCGCGGCCAGCGCCGCACTCGGCCTCAGACGAGTGGTCATCTCGCCCCTCGGCGTCCGTCTTCGCGCCACCGCCTCGCCCGCGCACTGGCTCCGCGTCGTGGTCGGGGTGGCGGTCCTCGCGGGCATCTTCGTGATGATCAAGATCTTCCCTGCGGTGGCCGACCTCACCGTGACGATCGTGGTCCTCGCCGTCCTCTTCGCCGTCGCCCTCGCCGTCGTGAACGTCATCGGCCCCTGGGTGCTCAGAGTCGGAGCATCACTGCACCTCCGCCGCGCCGAGACGCCGTCCGGCCTGCTCGCGGCGCGGATCGTCCTCGACTCGCCCCAGGCGGCATGGCGTCAGGTCAGCGGTGTCGCGATGACCAGCTTCATCGCGGTGTTCGCGGGCACGGGAGTGTCCCTTCTGAACGTCATGTCCAGCGCGGACCTGAACGCGGCCGACGCCGCACTCGCGGCCGACATCCGCACCGGTCTCATCATCACGCTGGTGGCGTCCTTCCTCATGGTCGCGGCGTCCGTCGGTGTGAACCAGGCGGCCTCCGTCCTCGATCAGCGAGAGCTGCACACGAGCCTGCACCGGCTGGGGATGCCGATGGAGACGGTGCACAGCGCACGCCAGCGAGCCGTCATGTCGCCTCTGCTCGCCGTGTCGATCGGCTCCGCCCTCTGCGCGGGAATCCTCGTGTTCCCGCTTCTCGGAATGGCGCTGATCACGGCACCGGCGTCGCTGCTCACGATCGGGATCGTGCTGGTCCTCGGAATCGGCATCGTCTGGGTGAGCACCCAGACGACCAGGCCGCTGCTGGCTCGAGCCTTCCAGGAGGCCTGAGGCGAATCAGCGACGCCGCTGGCACCGCGGGCAGTAGTGGCTCGAGCGATTCATGAACGCCTCACGGCGGATCAGTCCGCCGCAGCGGGGGCAGGGCTGGCCCCCGCGCCCGTAGGCATTGAGGGAAAGCGCGAAGTAGCCGGCCTGGCCGTTGACGTTCACGTACTGCGCATCGAAGCTGGTGCCGCCCTCGGCCAGGGCTTTGGCGAGGACCGATCGAACCTCGGCGAGGAGTCTCGACACCGCGGGTGTCGAGAGGGAGCTCGCCGAGGTCTCGGGGTGAATGCGGGCCGCCCAGAGAGACTCGTCCGCGTAGATGTTGCCCACCCCGCTGATCACCTGCTGGTCGAGCAGCACCCTCTTGATCGCGCTTCTCCGGCTGCGCAGCGTCTGGCGGAACCGAGCGTCATCGAAGAGCGGGTCGAGCGGATCCCTGGCGATGTGCACGACCTGGGTCGGGACGGATGAGGGGCCGTCGCTCACGAGGCGGTCCACGGCGAGCGACCCGAAGGTGCGCTGGTCGGCGAAGACGACAGCGAGCTCGCCGTGCTGCGGATGCTCGAGGTGGATGCGGATGCGCTCATGTCGTTCCGCTGCGGCATCCGGACGACGGAGCAGCATCTGCCCGCTCATGCCGAGGTGTGCGATGAGCGCGGAGTCGTCGGCATCCAGCGGCAGCCACAGGAACTTGCCACGACGCGCGGCATCCGTGAATCTGCGGCCCTCGAGCCTGCCGACGAAATCCGCTGCGCCCGCCGCGTGCCGGGTGAGGGCGCGCTCGTCGAACACGCTGACGCCGGTGATCAGCGAGCCGGTCGTCGCCGGAGCGAGCCCGGCCCGCACGACCTCGACTTCGGGGAGCTCAGGCACGTTCGTCGAGGAAGCGCCACGCGCTGAGCGCGGCTGCCATCTCGGCCGTCTTCTTGCTGCTGCCCTTGCCGGTCATCGCAAGATCCCCGACCACCACCGTGGCGGTGAAACGCCGATCATGATCGGGGCCGCTGGCCTCGACCGAGTACTGGGGCGGCGTGGACCCCTGACGGGCGGCCAGCTCCTGCAGACTCGTCTTCGGATCCATCGCGGCGCCGTAGCGCTCGGGATCGGCGAGCAGCGGCGCCGTCAGTCGGAGGACCAGTTCGGTCGCAGCCTCGGGCCCCGCGGACAGGTAGGTGGCGCCGATCACGGCTTCCATCGTGTCTGCGAGGATCGAGTCCTTGTCGCGGCCCCCGGTCTGCTCTTCGCCACGACCGAGACGCAGATGGCTCCCGAGGTCGATGCCTCGGGCGACCTCTGCGAGAGCCACGGTCGACACGACGCTCGCACGCCGCTTCGCCAGCGATCCCTCGTCGAGTTCGGGGTGGGTCGTGAACAGCATCACGGTGACCGCCTGCCCGAGGACCGAGTCCCCGAGGAACTCGAGTCGCTCGTTGTGCGGGATCGCACCGTGCTCGTACGCGTACGAGCGATGCGTGAGCGCCAACTCCAGAAGCTCCGCGTCGATATCGACGCGGAGCTTCTCAGGGAGAGGTCTCGTCGTTCCGTCGACCTCTGTCACAACCTTGATGTCGCGACTCAGACGTCGGCGACCTTGCGGCCCTTGTACTCGAGGAACAGCTCGGTGCCCTGCGAGTCGGTGACGACCTTCGCCTGGTGCGGGCGGCTGTAGACGACCTTGCCGTTCTCGATGGTCTTGACGAGCGCGGGGGCTTCGGCCTTCCACTGCGCGCGGCGCGAGCGGGTGTTCGAACGGGAGACCTTGCGCTTCGGGGGGTTACCAGCCATGACTAGCTCTCTTCTTTCTCGGCGGCGCGGCTCTCTGCCTCGCCGTCTTGGTCTGTGATCTTCTGGAGCGCGCTCCACCGAGGATCGATGGGAGCGGCCTGCTCCGTTCCGGTGCTCTCGGTCAGTCGCTCGCCCGTAATCGGGTCGAGCCCGAGGCAATCCGGCTGACACACCGGCTGAAATGGAAGCGACAATACGGCCGCATCCCTGACAAGAGTTTCAAGATCCACGTGGTCGTCTTGAACCTCGAAGTCAGTTTCTTCCTCACCAGGATACGCGAAAAGCTCCTGGAACTCGACTTCGACGGGCCGAGCGATGTCGATGAGGCATCTGCCGCACACACCCGAGTACTCGGCATCGACTGTTCCGGACACCAGGATGCCTTCGTGGACCGACTCCAGACGCACGTCGAAATCGAGCTCGGAACCTGCTTCGTAGGACACGATGCCCTCGCCCCAGGCCTCGGGCAGCGTCACCGTGAAGTCATGCTCGCGCATCTCCCCCGGCTTGCGGACGATGTCGCGGACGGGGAGGACGAAAGGGCCATTGAGTCGGGAACGCACCACGCAATGGTATCGGCTTCGTGGCCTCCGCGGCTGGTTCCGAGCTGAGCGGACCCGGTCGTGCGCCGCTCAGATGCCGCGGGATCCCGTGTCGAGGAATGCCGCGACCGCCGGGGGCACGAACGGCGACACGTCTCCGCCGAGTCCGGCCACCTGCCGCACCAGGGAGCTCGACACCAGCGCGTGAGCCGGGTCGGGCAGCAGGAACACGGTCTCGATGTCGGCGAGGTGACGGTTCACGATGGCCATGGGCGATTCATACGCGACATCGATCTGCGATCGGATGCCCTTGACCAGCACTCCGGCGCCCACATCGCGTGCGTAGTCCACGAGAAGGCCCATGCTCCACGACCCGATGATGACGTTGCCGTCCATGCCCTCGTCGGCGATCGACTGCTCGAGCAGGGACATCCGCTGCGCGATGGGAAGCATCGCCTCCTTGCCGGGGTTGTGCACGACGAGCACGTGAAGCTCGTCGTACAGTGTGGCCGCGCGACGGATCACGTCGAGGTGACCCAGGGTCGGCGGATCGAACGATCCCGGGACGACGGCGATCCGACTGCTCATGGGACCAGCCTAAAGCACACCCCGGCCGCGTCAGTTCTTGGCGAGCGCAGCGCGATCCTCGTCGCTGACGCGCCGCACGATCGCGGACTTCAGCCCAGGGTTCGCCTCGAGGTCCGGGTCGTCGGCGAGAATGACCTCCGCGAGTTCACGGGCTTTGACGATGAGCCGCGAGTCCTTGACCACGCGGAGCAGCTTGAGTGACGAGCGCACCCCGGCCTGCGCGGCCCCGAGCACGTCTCCCTCGCCGCGGAGTTCGAGATCGACCTCCGCCAGCGCGAACCCGTCGAGTGTCGCGGCGACGGCGTCGACGCGTTCGCGAGCGACGGAGCCCTCTTCGGCCTCGGTCACGAGAAGACAGAGGCCGGGGACTCCTCCTCGCCCGACACGACCACGCAGCTGATGAAGCTGCGACACTCCGAAGCGGTCGGCATCGAGGACGATCATGGTCGACGCGTTGGGCACGTCGACGCCGACCTCGATCACGGTCGTCGCGAGCAGGAGATCGATCTCGCCACGCGCGAAGGCCTGCATGACCGCGTCCTTCTCATCAGACGGCATACGTCCGTGCAACACCGCGCGACGCAGGGTTCCGAGTCTCGGATGCGTCGCCAGCGCCTCGTCGAGCTGCACGACCCCCCAGCGCGGGCCCGAGGCTCCCTCGGGCTGAGGCGCCAGCTGCTCCCCCGCTTCGGCGGTCTTCTTCGTCGTGTCGATCGCCGCGCACACGGCGAAGACCTGTCGGCCCTGAGCGATCTCCTCTGCGGCGCGCTCCCACACCCTGTTGAACCAGCGCGGATGCTCGGCGAGGGGCGCCACGAACGATTCGATTCCCGCACGTCCCTTCGGCATGGTGCGGATCACCGAGGTGTCGAGGTCGCCGAAGACCGTCATGGCCACGGTCCGCGGGATCGGGGTGGCCGTGAGCACCAGCGCATGCGGGCTCGATCCCTTAGCACGAAGGGCCTCACGCTGCTCGACACCGAACCGGTGCTGTTCGTCGACGACGACGAGCCCGAGATCTGCGAACGTCGTCTTCTCGCCCAGCAGCGCGTGGGTGCCGACCACGATGAGCGCCTGCCCGGATGCGACGCGGAGTGCGGCCTTCCGGCGCTCGGCTGCCGGCATCTGGCCCGTCAGCAGCGTCGGCATCACGAGAGGTGCGAGCTGAGGACCGAGCATCTTCGTGATCGAGCGCAGGTGCTGACCGGCGAGGACCTCGGTCGGGGCGATGAGAGCCGCCTGCCCACCCGACTCGGCGACCTGGAGCATCGCCCTGAGCGCGACGAGGGTCTTGCCGGAGCCGACCTCGCCCTGCACCAGGCGGTTCATCGGCCAGGAACCGACCAGATCGGCGGCGACCTGATCTCCCACCGTCTGCTGGTCGGGGGTCAACGAGTAGGGCAGCGAGGCGTCGAAGCGCTCGAGGAGGCCACCCGGCTTCGCGGGGCGGGCCGTCGCCGCGAGCGACCGCACCGCATCGCGCTGCTGCAGCAGCGCGGTCTGCAGAGTCAGCGCCTCGTGCATGCGCAGCGTGCGCACCGCAGGATCGATGTCGTTGCGGGTCTTCGGACGGTGGATCTGCTCGAGCGCCTCCCTCGCCGTGAGGAGCTCCTCGCGGGCGCGCACGTCGGCGGAGAGCGGCTCGGGTACCTCGTCGACCGCGTCCAGAACCCGCCCCACGAACTTCGCGATCTGCCACGTCTGCAGGCTCGCGGTCGCGGGATAGATCGGGATCAGGACGGCAGCGCGCGCGTCGGCCCGGCGGCGCGCCGCATCCTCGTCGTCGAAGAGCTCGTACTCGGGGTGCGCGAACTGCGTGACGCCGTTGAACTCGCCGACCTTGCCCGAGAAGACTCCTCGCCGACCGACAGCGAGCTCTTCGGACCGCCATTTCGCCGCGCCCAGGTTCTTGGCGAAGAACGTGAGCGACATCTTGCCGATGCCGTCGCCGATGACGACGTCCGCCATCGCGCCACGCCTGTTGCGCATCGCGCGGGCACTCGACGAGAGGACCTCGGCGACGATCGTGACGGTCTCGCCGAGAGGGAGCTCGCGGATCGGGGTCAGCTCACCGGGGTCCGCGTAGCGCCGTGGATAATGCGACAGCAGATCGCCGACCGATGTCATCCCGAACGCACGGTCGAGGGTCTTCGCCGGGGTGGCACCGAGAGCCTCCTCCAGCGAGGAATCGAGCGTGAGCGACATGCTCCGAGTCTAGGAGGCGGCACCGACAACCGATGTCCCGGGGCTGTCGTATCGTGAACGGGTGACGAGGATCATCGCCGGAAAGGCACGGGGCGCCCGATTGGGTGTGCCCCCCGCGGGAACCAGACCGACGAGCGACAGGGTCAGGGAGTCGCTCTTCGGCGCTCTCGATTCGATCGACGCCTTCGCCGGAGCTCGTGTGCTCGACCTGTATGCCGGTTCCGGTGCGCTGGGACTCGAGTCACTCAGTCGCGGTGCCTCGTCGGCGGATCTCGTGGAGCAGGGACGCCCCGCGGCAGCCGTCGTGCGCCGGAACGCGGCGCTCGTCGCCGCAGCCGGCGATCTGCCGACCGCCCGCGTGCACGAGACCTCCGTCCGCTCGTTCCTGCAGCGGGCCTCCGGCCCGTTCGATCTGGTGTTCTCCGACCCGCCGTACGACCTCGCCGACGAGGCGATGACGGCCGACCTCACCGCGCTCGCTCCTCTGCTGTCGCCCGACGCCCTCGTGGTCATCGAACGCGCGCGCCGGTCGACGCCGCCCGAGCTCGCCGCCGCCGGTCTCGAACTCGTCCGGGAGAAGACGTACGGCGACACCACGCTGTGGTGGGCGGAGCCCTCGACACCTCAGCCCGAGGCGGAGTCCCAGTCTCGATAGGGGTCCCAGCCTGTGACGTCGGCGGGAGCGCCGTCGACCAGCAGCCCCTCCTCACCGCGAGCGAGCACTGATCCGATGATCCGGAATCCCGGCGGGAGGACGCCGTGAGGGAAGGTCGCGAGGAGAGCGTGGTCCTCGCCTCCGGCCAGAGCACGCCGCGCATCGCGTCCGAGGGCCGAACCGTCGAGCGAGATCGTCACCTCGGACGCTGCGGCGAGACGCCGTGCATCGAGAGCGAGACCATCGGAGACGTCCATCATCGCGGTCGCGCCGGCCATCGCGGCGACGGGACCGAGACCGATGGGGGGCGAAGGGCGGAGCTGAGCCGCGAGAGCCGCCCTCTCCCCCTCACCGAGCCGAGCGACGTCGACCGGCACCGGAACCTCGCCGTCGCGGAATCGTCCGAACAGCACGGCGAGTCCGAGCGCTGCGTGGCCCAGCTCCCCCGCCACGGCGACGACATCGCCCACCCGGGCGCCCGTCCGGGTGACCGGCGGCCGTCCCTCGAGGTCACCCAGCGCGGTCACGGCGACGGTCAGGACGTCGGACACGGTCAGATCCCCGCCGACGACGGCGCACCCGGGAGCGAGCGACTGGCAGGCTTCGCGGAGGCCGTCGGCGAGCCGCTCGACGAACGACAGCCGCAGGTCTCGCGGCACCGCCAGAGCGACGAGGAGAGCCGTGGGACGGCCCCCCATCGCGGCGATGTCGGCGAGATTCACCGCCGCGGACTTCCAGCCCAGGTCATAGCCGCTCGACCATGCGAGGCGGAAGTCCGGACCGTGCACGAGCGTGTCCGTCGTCGCGATGACGCTGCCGGACGGCGCGGCGATCACGGCAGCATCGTCACCGGGGCCGAGGAGGGTGTGCGAGGCAGGTGCGGTCCGGGCGAGGATCGCCCGGAGGATCTCTCCTTCGGAGAGGTCTCCCAGGCGCGGATCATCGTCGTCGGGTCGGGAGGGCATGCAGTCAAAGGTAGCCTGGATGCATGCCCCGTTTCCGCCGTCTCACCGTCGTCGCCGGCGGACTGGCACTCGTCGCGGCGCTCTCCGGGTGCTCGACCACTGTCCACCTCGAGCCCGCCTCCCACGCCAACGATCCCGCGTGCGCCGAGGTCTCCGTCCTGCTCCCCGATGCGGTCGGCGAACTGGATCGCGTCTGGACCGACGCCCAGGCGACGGGAGCATGGGGCGACCCGACCGTCGTCCTCCGATGCGGAGTCGAGCCTCCTGCGCCCTCCACCGAGGTCTGCACGACGATCGGCAGCGTCGACTGGCTCGTGCTCGACCAGGAGGAGGAGCGGCAGCGACTCGTGACCTACGGCCGCGATCCCGCCATCGAGGTCATCATCCGCCGCGGTGAGTCGCTCGACTTCCGTACCGTGATCGAGAGCCTCTCGACGAGCATCCAGTCGGGGCTCGCGCCCGCCACCGCCCGATGCACGGACCGCGTTCCCACCACCGACGACTCCGCGGCGGGCTGAGCGCCCGCCGCGATCGCGGTCAGCGCCGCAGCCCCGCCTCGATCAGCTCGGAGATCAGGTCGCCGTAGCTGAGCCCCGAGGCCACCCAGCACTTGGGGAACATCGAGATCGGCGTGAAGCCCGGCATGGTGTTCAGCTCGTTCACGACGAGTTCGCCTGCCGTGGTGAGGAACATGTCGACCCTGGCCAGCCCGCGTCCGTCGACCGCTTCGAACGCGTGGACCGCCGCCTCCTGGATCGCAGCGATCTCGCCGTCGGAGAGCTCCGCGGGGCAGACGACGTCGACGCCGTCACCGCCGAGGTACTTGCCCTCGAAGTCGTAGAATCCGCGCGAGGTGAGCACGATCTCCCCCGGCAGCGAGGCGCGGATTCCCTCGCTCCCCTCGAGCACGGCCACCTCGATCTCGCGCCCCGAGACGCCCGTCTCGATGAGCACCTTGTCATCTTCGGCGAAGGCGACGGCGAGGGCGTCGTCGAGCTCCTCCGGTGACTCCACCTTGGAGACGCCCACGCTCGACCCGGCACGCGCAGGCTTCACGAACAGCGGCAGACCGAGGTCGGCGGCCGCACGGCGGACCGACTCGGGGTCCTGAGCCCACTGCCGTGCGCGAACGGTGACCCAGGGGGCCACGGCCAATCCGGCGGCCTGCAGCGCGATCTTCATGAAGTGCTTGTCCATGCAGAGCGCGGAGTCGAGCACACCACCGCCGGCGTACGGCACCTCGAGGGTGTCGAAGTACCCCTGAATCGTGCCATCCTCGCCGTGCGGACCGTGGAGAATCGGCAGCACGATGTCGATCTCGCCGAGGCCCTCAGTGGTGCCGTCGGATCGGACCACGCGAAGCGTGCGGTCTCCCCCGGGCTCGGGCCACAGGATGCGTGTGCCGTTGTCCGCGACCTCGGGCAGGTGGGCCGCATCGAGCGGGAACTTCGCCGGGTCGTCGTCCTCGAGGACGAAGGCCCCCTCCCGGGTGATCCCGACCGGGATCACGGAGTAGCGGTCGCGATCAATCGCGCCCAGCACCCCTCCCGCCGTTGCGGAACTGATCGAATGCTCGCTGGAGCGCCCGCCGAAGAGCACCACCACCGTCTGCTTGTCCATGGTTGGTCCTCTCACCCTGTGGGGTGTCGTCGTCCGTCGTCAGGTGGGGTGCGATGTCGCGCGGGTTCATCTTCCCGTCGAGCACCATCTTCACCTGTTCGACGATGGGCATGTGCACGTCGGACTCGCGAGCGAGCTGCAGCACCGGCGCGACGGACGCGAGTCCCTCGGCTGTCTGCTGCATCTGCTTCACGACGTCCTGGAAGCTGTATCCCTGGCCGAGCAGTCGCCCGGCCGTGTTGTTGCGGCTCAGCGGAGACTGACACGTGGCGATCAGGTCGCCGAGACCCGCCAGCCCCTGCAGCGTCTCGGGGTGCGCGCCGTTCGCGACGGCGAAGTCGGTCATCTCCACGAGGCCGCGGGTGATGATCGACGCCTTGGTGTTCTCGCCGTAGCCGACGCCGTCGACGATGCCGATCGCGACAGCGATCAGGTTCTTGAGCACGCCGCCGAACTCGGTGCCGATCACATCGGTGTTCACGAACGTGCGGAAGTAGCCGTTGCGTGCCGCTCGGGCGACCTCTTCAGCGGTCTCCCTGCTGCGCGACGAGATCACCGCAGCGGTCGGCTGCTCGCGAGCGATCTCGAGAGCGAGGTTCGGTCCGGATGCGACGGCGATGCGATCGGGATCGCACCGCAGCTCCTGCTCGATCACCTGGCTCATCCGCAGACCGGTCGATCTCTCGACGCCCTTCATCAGGCTGACGATCTTCGCGTCGCCGTCGCCGATCAGCGGCCGCAGCGCTTTGAGATTCTCGCGCAGCGACTGACTGGGAACCGAGAGGTAGACCTGATCGACGTCGCGCAGCGCGGTCGCGAGCTCGTGCGTCGCCGCCATGGTGCGCGGCAGGTTGATGCCGGGGAGGTATCGCGAGTTGCGCTTGGCCTCGTCGATCTCGTGCGCCAGCTCTGCGCGGCGGGCCCACATCGTGACCTGCGCTCCGCCGTCGGCGAGGATCTTCCCGAAGGTGGTTCCCCAGCTCCCGGCGCCGATCACGGCGACGCGGGGGCCCGAGACCACGGTTCGCTTAGGAGTCAAGGCGACCCGTCTCCCTCTGTCCGTGCGACGCCGGGTTCCATCGCTCCGCGGGCGCCTTCTCATCGCGCAGCTCTTCGAGCAGCGCGGTGATCGCGTTCATCAGACGGTTCGTGGCCTCGTTCAGCGCCGCGGCCTCGCCGGCGCGACCGTGGAGGTCGGAGACGTCGACGGGGTCACCGACGATGACGTCCACGCGCTTGCGCAGAGGCCAGAGGCTCAGACCCTTCTGGTAGCGCCCCATGATCTCCTGGGTGCCCCAGTGGGCCATCGGGATGAGCGGGATTCCGTCGGTCAATGCGAGCCGGACCGCTCCGGATTTGCCCCGCATCGGCCACATGTCGGGATCGCGGGTCAGCGTGCCCTCCGGGTACACGATCACGCCTCGGCCGTGCTCGACGAGCTCGGCGGACTGCTTCAGCGTCTGCTTCGCCGCCGACGCGGACGAGGAGCGAGCCACCGGGATCATCCCGGTCACACGCAGGATCGATCCCAGGACCGGCACGCGGAACAGACTCTCCTTGGCCATGAAACGCGGCGCACGGCCGATACGCCAGACGGCGACCGCGACGATCAGCGGATCGAACTCCGAATAGTGGTTCGGAGCCAGTACATAGGCGCCCTCGCGCGGCAGCTTCTCGCTGCCCGTGATGCGGATCTTCGCCAGGAGCGAGACCAGGGGCAGCACGATCGCCGCGATCGGCCAGAACAGGCTGGGCCGCGTGGTCTCCGCAGACCGGGAACCCATCGGGGTCACCGGATGACGTCGAAGTCGGCGCCGAGCGCGTCGAGCTTGGCGAGGAACTTCTCGTATCCGCGGCTGAGGATGTCGACTCCCGAGACCTTCGACTCGCCCTCTGCCGTCAGCGCCGCGATCACGTGGCTGTACCCGCCGCGAAGATCGGGCACCACGATGTCCGCACCGTGCAGCGGCGTCGGCCCCGTGATGACGGCGGCCTGCTCGAGATCACGGCGAGGAACGCGGCGTGCACCGTCCTGGAGTCCGCGCGGGTGCACGACGATGTCGGCCCCCATCTTGACGAGCGCCTCGGTGAAGCCCATGCGGTTCTCGTACACGGTCTCGTGTACGACCGAGCGGCCGTTCGCCTGGGTCAGCGCCACCACGAGGGGCTGCTGCCAGTCGGTCATGAACCCGGGGTGGACGTCGGTCTCGACGATGACGGGCTTGAGCTCGCCCTCGCGCCGGAACAGGATGCCGTCCTCCTGGATGTCGAACCAGCCACCCGCCTTGCGGAAGACGTTCAGGAAGGTGAGCATCTCCTGCTGCTTCGCGCCGCCGACGAAGATCTCGCCGTCGGTCGCCAGCGCCGCAGACGCCCACGAGGCGGCTTCGTTGCGGTCGAAGATCGAGCGGTGGTCGTAGCCGCGGAGCTTCTCGACGCCCTCGATGAGGATCACCCGGTTCGGCTCGTAGGAGATGATGGCGCCCATCTTCTGCAGCACCGCGATCAGATCCATGATCTCGGGCTCGATGGCCGCGTTGCGCAGCTCGGTCGTCCCCTCGGCGCGCACGGCCGTGAGCAGCACCTGCTCGGTGGCGCCCACGCTCGGGTACGGGAGGTGGATCTTCGCACCGTGCAGCCGGGAACCGCCGGTGGAGAGACGGATGCCGCTGGGCAGCTTCTCGACGACCGCACCGAACTTGCGCAGCGCGTCGAGGTGGAAGTCGATCGGGCGGTCGCCGATGCGGCAACCTCCGAGGTCGGGGATGAAGGCCTGTCCGAGACGGTGCAGCAGCGGCCCGCAGAACAGGATCGGGATGCGGGAGGCGCCGGCGTGGGCGTCGATCTCCTCGAAGTGGGCCGACTCGACGCCGACCGGGTCGAAGGTCAGGGAGCCGGGCTCGTCGCCGGGCGTCACCTGCACGCCGTGCACCTCGAGCAGCGAGCGCACCACGGCGACATCGCTGAGATCGGGCACATCGCGCAGCGTGCTGGCCGTCTCGCCCAGGAGCGTGGCGACCATGGCCTTCGTCGCCAGGTTCTTCGCGCCCTTGACGTCGACGCGTCCGCGAAGCGGGCGCCCTCCGCGAATGGCGAGGACGTCTCCGGTGAGAGCGGGTGCTCCGTCGGGGAGAGCGTCGCGCACGGGTGTCGTCATTCGGGCCTCACTTCGTTCAGGGAAATCGGGGCGGGTCGCCCTTCGGCTCACCCGCCCCACCGTTCACTGAACGGGTAGGGTCCGGGGCCGCCACGACTCGCGACGGGCCTCGAACTGCGCGATCTTGTCTTCGTTGCGCAGGGTGAGCCCGATGTCATCGAGCCCTTCGAGGAGCCGCCATCTAGTGTAATCGTCGATACCGAGGTCAGCCTGGATATCGCCGATCGAGGCGATCCGCTCCTCGAGGTTCACCGTGATCTGGGCCCCGGGATTCCGGTCGATCTCGGCCCAGATCCGCTCGAGATCCTCCTCGGAGATCGTGGCGGCGAGCAGACCCTGCTTGCCCGAGTTCCCCCGGAAGATGTCGGCGAAGCGCGGGCTGAGCACGACCGTGAAGCCGAAGTCGCGCAGCGCCCAGACGGCATGTTCGCGGCTCGACCCCGTACCGAAGTCGGGCCCCGCGACCAGCACGGAGGCCCCCTGGAAGGCAGGCTGGTTGAGCACGAACTCGGGGTCCTGGCGCCAGCCGTGGAAGAGCGCGTCCTCGAAGCCGGTCTTGGTGACCCGCTTGAGGAACACCGCCGGGATGATCTGGTCCGTGTCGACGTTCGAGCGCTTGAGGGGTGCGGCGATACCCGTGTGGGTGGTGAACTTCTCCATCAGAGGGCTCCGTCCGTGGTCGCGCCCGCGGTCACGGGCTGTTCGTTCGACAGGTCGCTCGGGCTCGACAGCGTGCCGCGGATCGCGGTGGCCGCGGCGACGAGCGGTGAGACGAGGTGGGTGCGGCCCCCCTTGCCCTGGCGACCCTCGAAGTTGCGGTTCGACGTCGACGCGCAGCGCTCTCCGGGCGCGAGCTGGTCGGGGTTCATGCCCAGGCACATCGAGCAGCCCGCGAAGCGCCACTCGGCGCCGAAGTCCTTGATGACCTGGTCGAGGCCCTCGGCCTCCGCCTCGAGGCGCACCCGCGCGGATCCGGGGACCACCATCACGCGAACCCCGTCGGCCTTCTTCTTGCCCTTGACGATCGAGGCGAACGCACGCAGATCCTCGATGCGGCTGTTGGTGCACGAGCCCATGAAGACCGCGTCCACCGGCACCTCCTTGAGCGGTGTGCCCGGGGTGAGGTCCATGTATTCCAGTGCGCGCTCGGCGGCGGCGCGCTCGTTCGCGTCGGCGATCTCGGCCGGGTCCGGCACCGCGGCGGAGAGCGAGCTGCCCTGACCGGGGTTGGTGCCCCAGGTCACGAACGGCTCGAGCTCGTCGGCGTCGATGAACACCTCGGCGTCGAACGTCGCGCCCTCGTCGGTGGGAAGCGTGCGCCAGTAGGCGACCGCATCGTCCCAGTCCTGGCCTTGCGGCGCGTGGGGGCGGCCCTTGAGGTACTCGAAGGTCGTCTCGTCCGGCGCCACCATGCCGGCGCGTGCACCCGCCTCGATCGACATGTTGCAGATCGTCATGCGACCTTCCATCGACAGCGAGCGGATGGCGCTGCCGCGGAACTCCAGCACGTAGCCCTGCCCGCCGCCGGTGGTGATCTTCGCGATCACCGCGAGGATGATGTCCTTGGCCGTGACCCCGGGGCGCAGCGTGCCCTCGACGTTGATCGCCATCGTCTTGAACGGCTTCAGCGGCAGCGTCTGGGTCGCCATCACGTGCTCGACCTCGCTGGTGCCGATGCCGAACGCCATGGCGCCGAACGCACCGTGAGTGGACGTGTGCGAGTCGCCGCAGACCACGGTGATGCCGGGCATCGTGAGTCCCAGCTGCGGGCCGACCACATGCACGATCCCCTGCTCGGCATCTCCCAGGGAGTGCAGCCGCACGCCGAACTCGGCGGCATTGCGGCGCAGGGTCTCGATCTGCGTGCGGCTCGTCAGATCCGCGATGGGCTTGTCGATGTCCCACGTGGGGGTGTTGTGGTCCTCGGTCGCGATCGTGAGGTCGAGGCGCCGCAGCGGACGTCCCTCGGCGCGCAGGCCGTCGAACGCCTGCGGGCTCGTGACCTCGTGCACCAGGTGCAGGTCGATGTAGATGAGGTCCGGCTCGCCGTTCTCGCCCTTGACGACGAGGTGGTCGTCCCAGACCTTCTCGGCCAGGGTCCTGCTGCGTGCGGGAGCAGAGTCTGCTGCGGGGGTGTTCATTGCGTGTCTCCTGAAGATGGCGGGTCGGCCCACGATGGACTCCGCGACGAGGAGGGGCTCAGAACGAGGTCTCGTCGCGGCCGCTAAGAAGGAGCACGATCCGCATGACGTCAGGTTACCACCGCTCGAACAGTGCTCGACGCGCCGTGACACAGTACTGTGACCCGACCCTTCGAGAGGCATCCGCATGACCGACGACACCGCAGGCTTCACCACCAGAGCCGTCCACGCCGGCCGGAGCCAGGATGCCGCGTCGTCGCGGGCGACACCGATCTACCTCACCGCCGGGTTCGAGTTCGAGGACTTCGACCACGCCGCCCATCACTTCGGCACCGGCGCCGGATTCGGCTACACCCGCACCGGCAATCCGACGGTGCACGCCGTCGAGCGGCAGATCGCGGCCCTCGAGTCCGGAGCCGAGGCTGTGCTCGTCGCGAGCGGTCAGGCCGCCGTCGTGACGGCGCTGCTGACCGTGGCGGGGGCGGGAGATCACATCGTCTCGTCCACCCACATCTACGAGGGAAGCCGAGGGCTCTTCCTCGACAACCTCTCGCGGCTCGGGATCGAGACCACCTTCATCGACGACATCGCCGACGAGGATGCCTGGCGACGGGCGATCCGTCCGAACACCCGGGCGCTCTTCGCCGAATCGATCTCGAACGCACGCAACGACATCCTCGACATCGCGGCCGTGAGCGGCGTGGCCGACGCGGCCGCGATCCCGCTCATCGTCGACAACACCCTGGCGACGCCGTACCTGCTGCGCCCCCTCGAGCACGGAGCGGCCATCGTGGTGCACTCCGCCTCGAAGTTCCTGGCCGGACACGGATCCGTGCTCGGCGGAGTGATCATCGACGACGGACGCTTCGATGCCGAGAAGGCGGGTCACAACGCACCGCACCTGGTGCTCCCCGGCCGCGGCGGATTCCCCAGCGTCGCTGCGCGACACGGAGGGAAGGCGCGCATCGCGTACGCCCGCGAGTCCGTGGCGCCGCGCTTCGGGGCGTCGCCGTCTCCGCTGAACGCCTTCCTCATCGGACAGGGGGTCGAGACGCTCGGCCTCCGCGTCGAGCGTCAGTCCCGCAACGCGCTCGACGTCGCGAGGTGGCTCGCCGCGCAGGACGCGGTGGAGAGCGTCGACTATGTCGGACTCGAAAGCCACCCCGACCACGAACTGGCACACCGATACCTCACCGGCGGCCACGGGTCCATCTTCACGTTCACTCTGCGCGGAGGGCTCGAGGCAGCGCGTGATTTCGTGGAGCGGGTCGAGGTGTTCACGCACATGACGCACATCGGCGACGTCCGGTCGCTCGTGCTGCACCCGGCGACCACGAGCCACTCGCACCGCTCCGACCATGAGCGCGAGGTCCTGGGAGTGCGTCCGGGAACACTGCGCCTGTCGATCGGCATCGAAGACGTCTCCGACCTGATCGCCGACCTCGCCCGCGTGCTCGAGCCCGCACGGGAGACGGTGGCATGACCAGACAGCAGCACTTCGGCTGGTTCCTGGCGCGGGGCTTCGGACCGCAGGGCTGGGGGTACCCGTCTCTGGAGTGGGACTACGACTGGACTCGCCCTGACGTCTATCAGGAGGCGGCTCGCACTCTCGAACAGGCGGGATTCGATCTCGTCATCATCGAGGACGCACCGTCGCTCGGCTCGCCCGACACGATCGACCTGCGGGTCCGTCATGCCTTCGGCGGCCCGAAACACGATCCGCTGCTTCTCGCTCCGTATCTCTTCCAGGCGACCCGCCACCTCGGTGTCGTGCCGACGGTGAACCCGGCGGCATACCTGCCGTACACGGCCGCGCGGCAGTTCTCGACGCTGCAGCACCTCAGCGGTCACCGTCTCGGGCTCAATGTCGTCACCGACACCGGGAGCGCACGGCTATTCTCCGCAGCGGGGCAGCTGGGTCATGACGCCGCCTACGACCGTGCCGAGGAGTGGCTCGCCGGCATCCGCTCTCTCTGGCGCAGCTGGGACGACGGCGCACTGGTGCAGGACCGCGGGACCGATGTGTTCGCCGACGGCTCGAAGCTGCACGCCGTGCGCCACCGCGGCGAGCACTTCGCGTTCGAGGGTCCCCTGAACGCCCTGCCCTTCACCGACGGGGAGCCCGCGATCGTCTCCCCCGGCGGCTCCGGACGCGGCCTCGGGTTCGCCGGCGCGAACTCCGACGTCCAGCTCGCCCTCGCGCCCCTGGACGAGGCATCGGTGCGCGCCTACCGGTCGAAGATCCACGCGGCGGCGACGGCCGCGGGGCGCTCCCCCGACGACGTGAAGATCCTCTTCGCGATCCAGCCCGTGATCACCTCGTCTCCGGAGGAGGCCGATCGGATCGTCGCCGCGTCGGCCGATCCCGACGACGCAGCCCTTCTGCAGATCGCACGCAAGCAGTCGAGCGACCTCGAGACCGACCTGACCTCGCTCGACCTCGAACGACCGCTCGACCTGTCGATCTTCGGGGATCACGTCTCACGCGGCAGCATCCAGCGACTGATCGGCGACCGCGGTGAGGGGGCTCCGCTGCGGGCTCACCTCACGGCCCTCGCCCGCACCGGTCGGATCACCGATCGTTCCGGCTTCGTCGGGACGGCCGAGGAGTTCGCCGACCTCATCGAGGAACTCGGAGAGTGGGGCAACGACGGAGTGCTCCTGTGGGGCGACTTCCATCCCGTGACCCTGCACCGCACGCTCGACGAGCTCGTACCGGTGCTGCGTCGTCGTGGCATCCTCCGCCGGGAGTATGTCGACGGCGGCCTGCAGGCGAACCTGCGCGCCTTCTGATCGCACTCCCGCCGTGCGGGCTACCAGCCCAGAGAGCCGGGTCCGCCCTTGAACGGGCCGACGACGGATGACGTGACCCAGCCGCCGTAGAACCCGCCGGGCTGCGGAGTGACGATCTCACCGCCGACGGTGCATTCGTCCATCGGTCCCGCATACACGGCGACCCGGTCCTTCAGTGCGTCATAGCCCGGCGCAGGGCTGGGGTAGTTCCATGCCGCGCCGGGGGCGACGGATCCGCCACCGTGCACATCGAGATAGCGCGCGGCGCCCTTGAACTCGCAGAAGGAGGACCCGGCGGCATCCATCAGAGCGCCGTCGACGAAGTCCGCGATCGGGAGGTAGTACACGGGAGGATGACTCGTCTCGAGCACCCGCATCGCGCTGGCCGTATCGGCGATGAGCTCACCGCCGAGGCGTATCGTGACCCGTTCGCGCACCCGCTCGACTCTCGGTGGCCGGGGATAGTCCCAGACCGACTCCTGACCGGGACCGGGGACGAGGGGGTGTGGTCTGCGCATCTGTTCACTGTACGACGCTGTTCATCTCGGGGCGCGCCGTGTTGACTGGGGTCATGGCCGCGATACCCATGTTCCCGCTCGGGTCGGTGCTCTTCCCCCACACACCTCTTCCCCTGCGTGTGTTCGAGCCGCGCTATCTCGCGATGATCGGGCGCCTGCTCGACGACGAGGAACCTCTGTTCGGAGTCGTGCTCATCGAACGCGGCCAGGAGGTCGGCGGCGGCGATCGACGAAGCGGAGTCGGCACGCTCGCCCGGCTGGTCACCGTCTCGGCAGAGGCCGAGGCGCTGTACGCCGTCTCGGTCGGCACCTCTCGCTTCGTCGTCGACAGCTGGATGGACGACGCACCCTATCCGCGCGCCGAGGTGAGCCCGCTGGCCGAGCTCACATGGAACGACGCGCTCACCCCGCTGCGCACCGAGGCCGAGGCGATCGTGCGGCGCGTCCTCGCGCGATCCGACGCCCCCTGGGACGCCGACACCGAGCTCTCCGACGATCCGCTCGCCGCGTCATGGCAGCTCGCGGCGATCGCGCCCCTGGGCGAGTACGACCGCCACACCCTGCTGAGGTCGGACTCGGTCGGCGCGCTGCTTCGTCAGGTCATCGACCTGACACTCGACGCGGAGCTCCTCTGGTCGACCGAGTGAGGACTCCGGCCCCTACTCGACGCCCACCGACCTCTTCGCGGCCGACTTCTCCCGCGACGCCGCGATCAGGCTCGCCACGGTCGCGACGGTCATCGACACGACGATGACGCCGAGCGAGACGAGGTTGTCGATGTCGGGCACCCACTCGACGTGCTGGCCGCCGTTGATGAAGGGCAGCTCGTTCTCGTGCAGGGCGTGCAGGATCAGCTTCACTCCGATGAACCCGAGGATCACCGCGATGCCGTAGTGCAGGTAGCGCAGGCGGTCGAGCAGGTCGCCCAGCAGGAAGTAGAGCTGGCGGAGGCCCATGAGCGCGAAGATGTTCGCCGCGAAGACCAGGAATCCGTTCGTGGTGATCTCGAAGATCGCGGGGATGGAGTCGATCGCGAAGATGAGGTCGGTCACGCCGATCGTGATGAACACGATCACCATGGGCGTCCACATCCGCTTGCCGTCGACCGTCGTGCGGAGCTTGGAGCCGTCGTAGGTCTCGCTGATGTCGATGCGGCGGCGCAGCAGGCGCACGATGAAGTTCTCGCGCTTGACGTCGTCCTCATGCTCGCCTTCGGGCATCGCCTGCTTGATCGCCGTGTAGATGAGGAACGCGCCGAAGATGTAGAAGATCGGCGAGAAGTGCTCGATGACGGTCACGCCGACGAGGATGAACGCTCCTCGCAGAACGAGCGCGATGATGATGCCGACCATCAGGACCTGCTGCTGCAGGCGTCGCGGCACCGCGAACTGCGCCATGATCAGCACGAAGACGAACAGGTTGTCGATCGAGAGGCTGTACTCCAGGGCCCACCCGGTGATGAAGTCCCCGGCGTTACGCCACCCGGCCACGTTGCCGAGAAGCACGGCGAAGAGCAGCGCGAGACCGACGTAGAAGACGACCCACAGCGTCGACTCCTTGGTCGACGGGATGTGCGGACGCAGGCGGATGAGGAGGAGGTCGCCGATCAGGATGATCGTGAGGACGATCATCGAGGTGATCTCGAACCAGACAGGAATGTCCACGGGTGCTCGGCACCTTTCGGCAGGGGTCGGAAAACGGCCGAAAGTCTCTCCCACGCATGGAATGCGTCGCACGACCGGAGCAGCGATGACGGTGCTCGTGATGACGGTGGGTGCGCTTGCGGGATACTCCCTCTCGCGTCCCCGATTCTAGTCTCAGTTTCTCGTCTCGGTGTCGTCGCCGAGGGGAGAATGCAGCGCCTGATTCGCCCCGTCCCCCACCGGCGTCTCACGATCTGAGACGATGGGGCCTCCTTCGACACTTCCCCGGTGAGAGACACCGAACGGAAACGGGATGACCGTGCAGACGACTGATCAGAGATGGGTGGCGCTGGCCGCGACCGGTGACGAGAGCGCCTTTCGCCAGCTGTACCGCTCACACGTCCGACCGGTCTACTGGATCGCCCACGGGCTGCTCGGCTCCCCCGCCGACGCCGAGGACGTGACTCAGGAGACGTTCGTCACCGCGTGGCGCAAACTGCCCGGGCTCGAGCTGCAGGGAGAGTCCCTGCTCCCGTGGCTCGCGACGATCTGCCGTTTCCAGGCGGCGAACCGCCTGCGACAGCGCCGGCGCGACCAGGCGAACACCACGGACGCGGTCGATGACACGATCCCCTCGACGATCAGTGTCGAGGAGCAGGTGATCACCGCCGCGCTCGCGACGCGGATCGCCGCCGAGGTCGGCACGCTGAGCGATCTCGACCGCGAGATCTTCCGACTGTGCGCGGCCGACGGGTATTCGTACCAGGCAGCGGCCGAGGAACTCGGTGTGAGCCACGCCATCGTCCGGAACCGTCTCTCCCGAGTCCGCACCCGACTGCGCGGTGCTGTGAAGGAAGCGAGCGACGCATGAACGACAGCGAGCGGCACATGACCGACGACGAACGACGCGGGCACGAGAGCGTGCCCATCGACGATCTGCCGGACCTCTCGGATGCGGCTGTGGCGCGCATCGAGTCGTCGGTGTTCGCGCAGATCGCGGCCGAAAGTCATCCGGAGACCGCCGGCTCGGCCCCCGCGCGAGATCGCCGTCGACGCTGGTTGACCGGCATGGGCATCGCCGCAGCCTTCGTGGTCGGCGTGCTCGTCACGCCGCCGATCCTGGGCATCGTGGGCGGCAGCGCGACGAGCGACGCCGGCGGCGGGGAGCTGCCGGCGGGTGTCGCGATCGAAGATGCACGGGCAGGGTCCGCCGATCAGAGCGCGCCCGAGAGCGGATCCGATCTCTCGGCGGAGTCGTCGAGCGTGCTGCCGGGTACCGCCGACAGCGCGGAGCGCGAGATCATCGCGACCGCGAACGCCACCGTTCGGGTCGAGGACATCGCCGAGGCCGCTGCCGAGATCACCGCAGTCGCCGAGACCCACGGAGGGTACGTCGAGGGTACGGAGATCGGCGGGAGCACCGCCGGCGACGGCTCGTCGGAGCCCGCCCCCTCCGAATCCGGATACGGGTGGATCAGCATCCGGGTACCGTCGGCCGACCTCGCGTCCGTGATCGACGAGCTCGCGGACTCGGGCGAGGTGCTCTCGTCGTCGACCTCAAAGCAGGACGTGACCGCGACGGCGATCGACCTCCGCGCGCGCGTGGATGCCACGAGGGCGTCCGTGCAGCGCCTGACCGAGCTGATGTCCCAGACCGGCACGGTCGCAGAGCTCATCGAGGCCGAGGTCGCTCTCACCGACCGGCAGGCACTGCTCGAGTCCTACGAGCAGCAGCTCGCCGGGCTCGAGGATCAGGTCGCCATGTCGACCCTCCAGGTACAGCTGACGCGGACGACTCCGCCGACAACGGCTGACCCTGCCGGATTCACCGACGGTCTCACCGCGGGGTGGAACGGTCTGGTGGCGTCGCTGAACGCGCTGGTCGTCGCGATCGGCTTCGTGCTGCCGTGGATCGCGCTCGCAGGCGCCGTGGTCCTCGTGATCTGGCTCATCCGCCGGGCACGGCGCACCCGCCGCTCCCTCGAAGAGCCCCCTGTCGACAACTGAGCGCACACGGGTCTCCCGCGTCTCCTCCGATCGGCGGCGCCGCTAGAGTCGTCGGCATGAGCAGCGCCGCCACCGACTCGACGACCCGCACGGTGCCCGCCGGTCGCGATCTCACGCTCGATCTGGCGCGGGTCGTCTGTGTCGTACTGGTCGTGTTCGTGCACATCCTGTTCACGGGGGTGGGACGCGCGCCGGACGGCTCGCTGCTGATCGAACGGACGGTCGAGGCGCAGTCCTGGTTCACCGCCGCGTCCTGGGTCGCGAACATCATGCCGCTCTTCTTCGTGGTGGGAGGATACGCCGCCCGTGCCGGATGGCGGTCGGCCGCGGCCCGAGGAGACTCGGCCGCGGATTTCGTCCGGGTCCGTCTCATCCGTCTCGCACGCCCGGCGCTCCCGTTGTTCGTCTTCTTCGCGGTCGCCCTCGGTACCACGCGGGTGTTGGGCATCGACCCCGCGCTCGTCGACACCGTCGCGATCGGGGTCGGATCTCCCCTGTGGTTCCTCGCCGCGTACATGATCGTCCAGGCACTCGCTCCGAGCATGATGCGGCTGCATTCGAGGTACGGAGCGTGGGTGCTGCTCGGCCTCCTGGCGGGGGCGATCCTGGTCGACACCTTCCGATTCACGGTGATCGGGGGGTTCTTCGGCATCCAACCGGTCGCCGGAACGGGCTACGGCCTCGGACAGGAGCTGTTCGGCATCCCGAACATCGTCTTCGTCTGGCTCTTCGCCCAGCAGGTCGGGTTCTTCGTGTTCGACGGCTGGTTCGCATCTCGGCGCTGGTGGCAGCTGCTGCTGCTCATCGGAGCGGGCTATGCGGCGCTCTGGGGGCTCGTGTCGCTGGGAGGGTATTCGTGGAACATGCTCGGCAACCAGTGGCCTCCGACCACAGCCATGGTGATGCTCGCAGTGATCCAGGCAGCGGCTCTCACCCTGCTGCATGCGCCGCTCACCGCCCTCATGCGGCTGCGAGCCGCGCAGGCCGTGGTGTTCGTGATCGGCTCGCGCCTCATGACGATCTACCTCTGGCACCTGCCGATGATCATGGTGCTGATCGGCGTCCAGATTCTGCTTCCGTTCCCGCTTCCGGCACCGGGAGGCGCCGTGTGGTGGTGGACGCGACCGCTGTTCCTGGTCGTGGTCCTCGCGGCGGTGTGGCTGCTCTCACTCTGGCTGGTCCGATTCGAGAGGGCGCCCGACGGTGGCACAGTGCGCTTCCCATCCACGGCCTCCGTGATCGCTGCCGTGCTGGTCTTCGTCGCACCGATCATCGCGATCACCGCGTACGGGCTCGACTTCCCGCTCGCGGCGGCGGCCCTGATCGGCACCGCGCTCGCGCTGTGGCTGACAGGCACGCGCCGAGACTCCGCACTCTGACGGACGCCGGACGTCGATAGTCGGAGGATGACGAAAGCCCCCCGGATGACCGGAGGGCTTTCGCGTGTTGTGTGACCCCAGCGGGATTCGAACCCGCGTTACCGCCGTGAGAGGGCAGCGTACTAGGCCGCTATACGATGGGGCCGTCTGGCGGAATGTTTCCGTTCCGCGACAACTGTTCAAGTATGCCACGACGATTCTGTGCGTGCAAAATCGAGCCCGGCCCTCGTCGATTCCCGGGCGTGGCGCGCCGGACCGAGACGTTTGCCAGACTCGGCCGGAAGGAGTTGACTCATCTCATGCGCGTCACGAAATTCGAACATGCTGCCCTTCGCATCGAGCAGGGCGACGAAGTCATCCTCCTCGATCCCGGTTCTTTCACGACTCCCCCGCACGACCTCGGCGGCCTGGTCGCGGTCGTACTCACCCACGAGCACCCCGACCATTGGACTCCCGAGCACCTGGACCGCATCCTGCGTGCGGCGCCGGGTACTCCGATCTTCGCGCCGTCGGGAGTGGCGCGTGCCGCAGAGGGGTACGACATCACGGTCGTAGCCCCCGGCGACGCCGTCGATGCGGGGAGCTTCTCGCTCCGGTTCTTCGGGGGCACCCACGAGGTCATCCACTCCTCGATTCCGACGATCGAGAACGTGGGCGTCCTGGTGAATGACGCGCTCTACTACCCGGGCGATTCCTACGCGGTGCCCGAGGGCGTCACGGTCGACACCCTCGCCGCACCCCTCGGCGCCCCCTGGCTCAAGATCGGCGAGGCGATGGACTATGTGCTCGCCGTCAGGCCGCGCCGAGCGTTCGGCACCCACGACATGACTCTCTCGGTGGCAGGCAAGACCATGCACCGCCAGCGACTGCAGTGGGCGACCGAGCAGAACGGCGGCGAGTTCTTCGTGCTCGAGCCCGGCGAGTCCCTCGACATCTGATGGCGGATTCGCCGCAGGCCGAGATCGCCCTCGACGAATCCGCCGTCCGGTCTCTCCTGCGAGAGTCCGCCCCCGCCCTGGCAGAGCGCGATCTGCGGCTGTTCGCCGAGGGGTGGGACAACACGAGCTGGCGGCTCGGCCCAGACCACCTGGTACGCCTGCCCCGTCGCCTGGCAGCTGTGGCGCTGGTCGAGCACGAACAGCGCGCGCTGCCGGAACTGGGGCCGTGGCTGGCACGCCTCGGCATCCGGACGCCGATTCCCGTGCACGTCGGGCGTCCCTCGGAGCGGTTCCCCTGGCCGTGGTCGATCGTGCCCTGGATCGACGGCGAACAGGCCCTGGGCATCGACCGCGCGGACAACACCGGCTGGGCGGCGACGCTCGCCGCCGCCCTCACGGCGCTGCATCAGCCGGCCCCGGCCGACGCCCCGCGAAACCCCGTGCGCGGCGTGCCCCTGCGAGAACGTGACGAGGTGATGCAGGCGCGACTCCAGACCGCCGCGGCGCCGTCGGTCATCGGGGACGCCTGGGGACACGGTCTCGACGCCGCGGACGCGAGCGAGCGGGTGTGGATCCACGGCGACCTCCATCCGGGGAACGTCGTCGTCGAGAACGGCATGCTCCGCGCCCTCATCGATTTCGGTGACGTCACCGCGGGAGATCCCGCCTACGATCTGGCCGCGGCCTGGCTGCTGTTCGACGGCGACGGACACGAGACGTTCCGTCGGGCGACCCTCTCCCGCTACGACGACGCGACCTGGACGCGCGCCCGCGCATGCGCCGCCTACCTCGCGACCGTCTTCCTCACCCAGATGGACGACCGCCCCGAGTTCCGTGCGCTCGGGTCGAGCACGACACGCGCGATCGCCGAGCGCTGACGACGAGCGGCCCGCCGGCCCCGGACCGGGTGCCGAGGCCAGACGAGCGCAGACTCCTACTGGAGCGCGCGCACCCGCAGGTCGCGGGCGAGATGGTCGCGCTGCTCGAGCACGATTCGTCGCAGCGCCGCGGGAGCGGATGCGTTCTCCGTGAGCCAGGAATCCACCAGGTCGAGGCTCGCCGACGCCGGGAACAGGCCGACGACGAGCCGCTGCGCCAGCTCGATGCTCCGTGAACGCCAAGCCTCGGCGATCCGACCGAAGTACTCCTCGTCGAAGGCGGCGATGAGGTCCCGGCGACCTCCCGCCCGGATGCCGGCGATCTCCGCGTCGAGGTGATCGTTGCTCAGCGTCCGGTCCTCCCAGGCGGCGGTCCACGCGGCCGCACGCACCTGCGGGGTCGGCCGCGAGGCCAGCGCCCGTCGCGCAGCCGTGCGACCGCTTGCGGTGTCATCGCGACTCTGCTGCTCCGCGATGTCGCCCTCGTCGGCGTGGCCGGTCGCGACGAGCGCGGTGAGCAGCTGCCAGCGCAGATCGGGGTCGACGGGGAGCCCGTCGGGCACATCCCCGTCGAGCAGACCCCGGATCTCCGTGTGTCGCGCGTCGTCGAACGACGCGGCTGCGGCGACAGCACGCGCCCAGGACAGTTGCGCATCGCTTCCGGCTTCCGCGGCCAGCAGTGCGCCCCACGCCGCATCGACCCATTCGCGCTGCTCGGCGTCGCGACGATCGTCGGCGACGTAATGGCGGATCGCGAACGCCGTGTTCGCGAGGATGCCGACCAGCAGGCCGATGTTCGATTCTGCCGGAGCATGCTCCCGGACGATGGATGCGTACCGGTGCGCGGCGAGCTCTCCGTCGCGAGTGGCGTTCCACAGGGCTGACCAGACGACGGCACGTGCCAGCGGATCATCGATCGAGGAGAGCGACTCCTCGACGGTGGTGAGTGACGCGTGGTCGAGACGGACCTTCGCGTACGTGAGGTCATCGTCGTTCAGGAGCACGAGGTCAGCGTCCGGAAGGTCGATGCGCGTCCGCTCCTCCGCGATGTCGAGAGCGATCTGATGGCGGCGCACCACCCGACCGTCGACCCGGTCGTAGAGTCCGACCCGCAGGCGGTGCGGACGCGGGTCGCTCTGCACCAGTACGGTGCTGTCGCCGTCCTGCTCCAGCCAGAGCGTGGAGACGCCCGTCGTCCGCAACCACGCGTCCGACCATTCGGTCATGTCGCGTCCGGACACCGCGCTCAGCTGCACGAGGAAGTCGTCGAGGGTCGTGTTGCCGAACGCATTGGCGGAGAAGTACCTCCGCGCCCCCTCGAAGAAGGCGTCATCCCCGACGAACGCGACCAGCTGCTTGAGCACCGCGGCACCCTTGGCGTAGGTGATGCCGTCGAAGTTGAGCTTCGCCGCCTCGAGGTCGGTGATGTCCGCGACGATGGGATGGGTCGTCGGCAGCTGATCCTGCTGGTAGGCCCAGGCCTTGCGATTGGCCGCGAACTTCACCCACGCGTCATGGAATCTCGTCGCGACCGCCGAAGCATGCGAGCCCATGTAATCGGCGAAGGACTCCTTGAGCCACAGGTCGTCCCACCACTTCATGGTGACGAGATCGCCGAACCACATGTGCGCCATCTCGTGCAGGATCGTGTTCGCCCGGGCGGCCCGCTGAGCCTCGGTCGCCGCCCCCCGCGCGAGGTAGGCCTCGGTGAACGTGACAAGGCCGGGGTTCTCCATGGCGCCGAGGTTGTACTCGGGCACGAAGATCTGGTCGTACTTGCCCCAGGGATACGCGGAGGCGAAGGCGTCGGTGAAGAAATCGAGGCCCTGACGGGTGATCTCGAGGATCTCGTCGGACTCGAGATACTGCGCGAGCGACTGTCGCGCGAACACACCGAGGGCGACCTGCTGCCCCTCGCTCTCCCACACTCCGTCGACGCGTGCGTAGGGGCCGGCCGCCACGGACGTGATGTAGCTGGAGATCGGCAGGGTCGGAGCGAACTCGACACGCTGCACCCCGACGCCCGCGTCGACCTTCACCGCCGCCTGGTTGGAGAGGACCTCCCACCCGGCCGGGGCATCGACGACGAAGGTGTACGGCGCCTTGAGATCGGGCTGCTCGAAGCAGGCCATCACGCGGCGCGAATCGGCGGGCTCGTACTGGGTGTACAGATACGTGCGGTCGTCGGCGGGGTCGTGGAACCGATGCATCCCCTCACCGGAGCGGCTGTACGCGGCCACGCCCTCGATCCGGACGATGTTGGTCTCGGCCAGGTCGCGCAGTGCGATGCGAGCACCGTCGAAATCGACCTCCTGGTCGACGCCGTTGACGACGACGCGGTCGACGCTCTCGCCGATGAAATCCACCCAGGTCGACTCCGCGGTCGATGAGAACTCGAGTGTCGTGATCGACGCGAAGCCCGTGCGCGAGCGCTCCGGCGCCCCGGTCAGATCCAGCTCGACGCGGATGTGTCGCACGGAGACGGCGGCGGATCGCGCTGCGGTCTCCCCGCGAGTGAGATTGGCGGTGTCCATGCGTCCATCCTGTCACCTGCACGCCCCTCCCCTCTTGTTGCTCGATGCAACTTTCAGGCGTAGAGTTGCATCATGCAACACCAAGATGGCGGGACCGCACGGCATGAAGACAGCGCCGCGGTGCTGCGCTCGCTCGTGGCCATCACCCGCCGGGGCCTGGTCGATGCCCGAGCCGGCGAGACCCGACTGTCCATCACCGATCAGTCGATCGTGATGGCGATCGCCGACGAGCCCGGCATCCGCTCGACGGACATCGCTCAGATGTTCCGCCTGAACCGCTCGACCGTGTCGCGCCAGCTCTCCGCACTGATCTCGCTCGGTCTCGTGCAGGAGACCAGTCCGCTCTCCGGCCGCGGTCGACCGCTCGCACTCACCCCCGCCGGCGACGACGCCTTCCGGAGCACTCTCGACGCGCTCCAGGGCGTGATCGACTCCCATCTCGCCGCGTGGTCCGACGCGGAGGTGTCGCGATTCGCGCACGACCTCCAGCGATTCGACCGGGGCGACGACACAGCCTGACCACGGCTCACCAGACCGGATACGGCCCACAAGGCCACAGAGGAAGAAGAAGAGAAATGAAGAACATCACCGTTCTCGGGACCGGC
Organism: Microbacterium sp. C5A9; assembly: GCF_022627955.1. GTDB lineage: Bacteria > Actinomycetota > Actinomycetes > Actinomycetales > Microbacteriaceae > Microbacterium. The sequence continues at coordinate 291,338 of NZ_JABXGD010000002.1, read as the reverse complement.
GTGCTCGGATCGCAGATCGCGTTCCAGACGGCCTTCCACGGATTCGACGTCGTCGCCTACGACATCGACCAGGCAGCGCTCGACCGTGCTGCCGAGCGGTTCCGCGCACTCGCGCAGCGCTACGTGGCGGATGGCGTCGCGAACGCAGCCGACGGAGGCGCCGAGGCGGCGGTCGACCGCATCCGTCTCACCTCGGACCTCGCGGATGCCGCAGCCGACGCCGACCTCATCATCGAGGCCGTCCCCGAGAACCTCGAGCTGAAGCAGAGCATCTACCGGACACTCGCGGACGCGGCACCGGCGACGACGATCTTCGCCACGAACTCGTCCACGCTCCTGCCGAGTGCACTGAGCGAGTCGACCGGCCGCCCCGATCGATTCCTCGCACTCCACTTCGCCAATGAGATCTGGTCTCACAACACCGCCGAGGTGATGGGCACCCCCGCCACCGACCCCGCGGTCTACGAGTCCGTCGTCGAGTTCGCCTCGCAGATCGGCATGGTTCCGATCCAGATCAAGAAGGAGAAGGCGGGGTATCTGCTGAACTCGCTGCTGGTGCCGTTCCTCGAAGCAGGAGCCCAGCTGCTCGTCGACGGGATCGCCGAGCCGGAGGCGATCGACGCGACCTGGCGGATCGGAACCGGTGCCCCCGCCGGGCCGTTCGAGATCTACGACATCGTCGGCCTGACGACCGCGTACAACATCTCGCGCATGGGCGGAGAGAAGCAGCAGCGCTTCGCCGAGCTCCTCAAGGAGCAGTACATCGACAAGGGAAAGCTGGGCGTCGCCACCGGCGAGGGCTTCTACACCTACCCGCGCGAGAGCTGACCCGGCTGTCCCCCGCGCGTTCCGCCGCGGTGGGCGTGGGCGGTCACTTCGCCAGGAGCCGTCGGATCGCGGTCTCGGGCGACACCGTGAGATCGAGCATCCGACCGCGCGCATACAGCCGGAACACCCGAGGGTCGATGTAGCTCCCCCGCGCGACCGCGAGGGTGTTGCCGAGCGCCGACGCCGTGGCCTGCACGGCGAGGCGCTCGGCACGACGTCGCTCGTTCTTCGTCTCGAGACGTCCGATGCGCGCGAGCGCGTCCGCCGCCAGGATGGTCCCGTGCAGCGTGCGGAAGTCCTTCGCCGTGAACGCCGCCCCGGTGACCTGGCGAAGATAGTCGTTGACCTCGCCCGAGTTGAGCCTCACCCGACGCCGTCCCTTGCGGTAGGCGAGCAACGGTGCGCGGGGGGCGCCCACCGCGAACTCCGACAGGGCATCGGCGAGAGCCGCGTCGGTGATCTCGATCGACGCGAGCTGACGGCTCTTCGCCGGGAAGCTCAGTGCGACGGTGCTGCCGTCGACCCGGACGTCGTGCCGGCGAAGGGTGCTGAGCCCGCGACTGCCGTGCTTCACGAGGTAGCGCTCGGAGCCGATGCGCAGCGCCGCGTCATCGAGCAGCCGAAAGGCCACGGCGAGTGCCCGCTCGCGAGTGAGCCCCTCCTGGTTGATCGCCCGCGTGACCTGGGCCCGCGCCGAGGGCAGGGCCGCAGCCAGTCGGAGTGCCCTGGCGAACTTCCTCTGGTCCCGTCCGGTGCGCCACAGCGGGTGGTAGAGATACTGACGCCGCCCTGCATCGTCGGTGCCCACCGCCTGGATGTGCGCGAGCGGATCCGCGGCGATCCACACGTCCTTCCATGCGGGTGGGACGACGAGGTCGTGGATGCGCTCGCGATCCGCCTCCGACACCGCCTGATCCGCGGCATCGAGGTACCGGAATCCCGATCCGGATCGGATGCGGCGGATGCCGGGCTCCTCACCGGGAACCACTCTTCTCAGTGCCATCACTGTCTCCCTCGTGCGCCTCGCTCTCGGCGAGGAGCGTCTGAGGATGAGCATCGCGGCTGCGGGCTTTTCCGAGAAGGGCATGGCGTCATGAACGGTTCTCCTGCTAGGCACGGGAGCCATCCGACGATCACGAGTGAGGGAGCCAGCACGTCCCGAGAAACAAGAAAACCCGCGGAAATCCGCGGGTTTCGTTCTTGCTGGGGTACCTGGACTCGAACCAAGAATAACGGAACCAGAAACCGTCGTGTTGCCAATTACACCATACCCCAAGGGCGAAACCGGAGCCTCGCACCGAGAGTCAAGCTTACCCGAGCCACTGCCCCAATGCCAAAACGCCCCGCACAGTCCGGGCGCGTCGCCCACGATGGGAGCGTGCCGACCCGGGAGGATGTGGCCGTGCACGACAGAGGGAGGGCACCGATGGGTGCCCTCCCTCTGTCAGCAGACTCAGTTCGCGAGGAACTCCGACAGTGCGCGCAGCCGGCGCAGCGACTCGTCCTTGCCGAGCAACTCCATCGACTCGAACAGCGGCGGCGAGATCCGACGGCCGGTGATCGCGACGCGCGGAGGCCCGTAGGCGACGCGCGGCTTCAGCTCCAGCTTCTCGACCAGAGCCTCGGCGAGAGCTTCCTGGATCCGCTCGGGCGTGAACTCCGACACCGGCTCGAGCGCCGTGGCGCAGGCATCGAGCACCTCGGCGGCGTTGGCGGGCAGCCCCTTCAACGCGTCGGCGTCGTACGAGACGTCGTCCGTGAAGAGGAAGCCGACCATGCCGGGCACCTCGCCCAGCAGCTGCACACGCTCCTGCACCAGGGGTGCGACACGGAACGCGGTCACCAGCTGCTCGTGCGTGGGCTCGTCGAACAGGCCGGCGGCGGCGAGATACGGGATCGTCCGCTCGGCGAAGTCCTTCTCGCCCAGCATGCGGATGTGGTCGCCGTTGATCGACTCGGCCTTCTTCTGGTCGAAGCGGGCCGGGTTCGGGTTCACGTTCACGATGTCGAACGCCTCGGTGAACTCCTCGAGGGAGAACACGTCGCGGTCGGGTCCGATCGACCAGCCGAGCAGTGCGAGGTAGTTCAGCAGACCCTCGTGGATGAAGCCGCGGTCGCGGTGCAGGAACAGATCGGCCTGCGGGTCGCGCTTGGAGAGCTTCTTGTTGCCGGTCTCCCCCAGCACCAGCGGCATGTGCGCGAAGCGCGGTACGAACGTGGTGACGCCCGCCTCGATGAGGGCCGCGTAGAGGGCGAGCTGACGCGCGGTCGACGGCATCAGGTCTTCGCCGCGGAGCACGTGAGTGATGCCCATGAGCGCATCGTCCACCGGATTCACGAACGTGTACAGCGGGATGCCGTTGGGGCGCACGACCACGAAGTCCGGGAAGGACCCCGCGGGGAAGGTCACCTCGCCGCGGATGAGGTCGACGTACGTCAGGTCCTCGTCCGGAACGCGCAGGCGCAGTGCGGGCTGACGCCCCTCGGCGCGGAACGCCGCCTTCTGCTCATCGGTCAGAGCGCGATCGAAGTTGTCGTAGCCGAGCTGCTTCGCGCGTCCTGCGGCCTCGTTGCGCGCGTCGATCTCCTCCGCCGTCGAATAGCTCTCGTAGAGCGCGCCCGATGCGAGCAGCTTCTCGATGACGCCGCGGTAGATGTCGTGGCGCTCGGACTGACGGTAGGGGGCGTGCGGACCGCCGACCTCGACGCCCTCGTCCCAATCGATCTTGAGCCAGGTGAGAGCGTCGACGAGCTGACGGAAGCTCTCCTCGCTGTCGCGGGCGGCGTCGGTGTCCTCGATGCGGAACACCATCTTCCCGCCGGTGTGGCGGGCGTACGCCCAGTTGAAGAGCGCGGTGCGGACCATGCCGACGTGCGGCAGGCCGGTCGGTGAGGGGCAGAAGCGGACGCGGACGTCGGCGCCACTGGCGGTCGTGGTGAGGGGGTGAGGAGTAGCCATAGCCCTTCGATTCTAGTTGCCGCGGGGCCTCCTCCCCGGTGACCCCGACCGACGTCTCCGGGCGAGGTCTCCGCCACGACGACCCCGGTCAGCGAGGGCTGCCGACCGCCACGGCCGCGGAGTGCAGCAGCGGCACGAGTCCGTCGACCGATCGCTCCGCGCAGACCGCGTCGAATGCGCGACGGAACGAGACGCGCCCCGCGGGCGCGAGCGCGCGGAAGAACAGGCCTGCTCCCCCGACGCCACCCTCGGCCGATATCCAGAGAGCCGTCGGATCGGCGTGCCAAGTCCAGGTGAGGTCGATGGCCCCGCTCACGTGCCACCCCGCCTCGGTCAGCATCGCCTCGAAGCCGCCCACGGTCCGCTCGAAGTCCTTCTCCGGCGACAGGCGCTCCCCCTGCTCGGGCGTGAGCCCCGCCCTCTCGCACACCTCACGCCACAGCCACGTCGGCGACGTCGTCCAGATCGTCGCCGCGAGGCGATCGGAGGAGACTCGCGCGAGCTCGGCCGCCGATGCCCGAGGGTCGGCGACGTGGTTGAGCACGAAGTTCGCCACGACCGCGTCGAACGACCCGTCGGCGAACGGCAGATGCGGAAGCGCGCCGTCGCGGACGGTGAGCGCAGGATGGTCGTGCTGCGACACGGTTCGCATCGTCGGCTCCGGTTCGCACCCCGTCACGTCCCAGCCGGCGTCCGTCAGCGCCGAGGCGAGAAGACCTGTACCCGAGCCGACGTCGAGCAGTCTGCGCCCGGCCGGGTCGCCCAGAGACTCACGCAGCGCGGACACCGTTCCCACGCACAGCGAGGCGTAGGAGTCGGCGTACGCGCGCCCTGTCCCCGCCCAGTCCTTCATCGCGCCTTCGAGACCCCGAGCGGTGAGAGCACGACGATCGCGATCACCAGCACGGACGCCGCGATGCCGAGCCCGGCGTACTGGAAGTTCGACAGGATCACGCCGGCCAGCACGGCACCCGCGGCGGCGGACAGGCTCATCAGCGAATCGCTCCGCCCCTGACGGCGGGTTCGGAGCTCGGGAGCGCTGGATTCCGTGAGAAGCGCCGCACCCGCGACGGTCGCCGCGCTCCACCCGAGCCCCAGCAGGATGAGGGCCACCATCACTCCCCACTCCTGATCGTTCACGAACACGGCGAAGGCGAGCGCTCCGCCCAGCAGCACCTGTCCGAGCAGCACGACGCGCAGGCGCCCCCACCGGTCCGCGAGGATGCCGAACACGGGCGACAGGGCGTACATCCCGCCGACGTGGAGTGCGATGGTGATCCCGACGAGGGCGGAGACGTCGGCCGGAGTCGGCGCCATCCCGTGACTGCCGTGCGCCATGTGCGCGAGATGCACGGGGGTCATGGCCATGACCGACGCCATCACGACATGCGATCCCGCCACCGCGAACATGGCGTACCGGGCCACGACCGGCCGGTCGGCGAACACCTTCCCGGTCGCTGCCGCTGCCGCCGTGGCGAGCCCTTGGGCCGCGAGGAGCGGATCCGGCCGCAGCGCGATCAGATAGAGGATGAGCGCCGCGAGCTGGGCGACGAAGGAGAACGCGTACGACCCCGTCTGGGGCGGCATGCCGATGATCTCACCGACGATCTCACCGGGCCCGAGAAGCAGGGGGCCCGCGACGCCACCGATCGTCGTGGCCCACACCACGATCGAGAGATCCCGCCCGCGGTGCTGCGGCGCTGCGAGGTCGGTGGCGGCGAATCGCGACTGCAGGTTGCCGGCGTTCCCGGCGCCGATCATGAGGATTCCGACCAGCAGCATCGGGAAGAGCCGCAGCGATGCGGCCAGGATCACCACCGCGATGCCGACGAGCGCGAACAGGTTGCCGAGGGTGAGAGCACGCCGTCGGCCCACGCGTCCGGCCAGACGTGCGAGCGGTATCGCACACAGCGCGGCACCGAGAGTGACCGATGCCGTGGCGAGGCCGGACAGCGCGTCGCTGCCCGAGAGGTCGGCCGCGAGCAGGGCTCCGAGAGACACCGTCGCCCCGAAGGCGATCCCTCCGAGCACCTGACCGGTCGACAGCACCAGCACGGTGCGTCGCTGGACCGCCGCCTGCTGGGTCGCCGTCAGAGCGGCGGTGCTCATGACGGCCGCACGGCGTCGCGCACGGTGTTGCGCAGGATCCCCAGTCCGGTGATCTCGACCTCGACGGTGTCTCCCGCATCGAACGTGCCGACGCCTGCCGGGGTGCCCGTGAGGATGACGTCGCCCGGCAACAGCGTGAACACCGCGGACGCGTGCTCGATGATCGCCTCGACCGAGTGGATCATGTCGGTCAGCGGAGCCTTCTGTCGTACTTCCCCGTTCACCCGCGTCTCGATCGTCGCGGCCGTCGGGTCGAAGTCCGTGCTGATGGTCGGTCCGAGCGGGCAGAACGTGTCGAATCCCTTCGCGCGCGACCACTGGCCGTCCTTGCGCTGCAGGTCGCGAGCGGTCACGTCGTTGGCGATCGTGTAGCCGAGCACGTGGTCCAGCGCATCCGCCCTGGTGACGTTCTTCGCGACCTTGCCGATGACGACGGCGAGCTCGCCCTCGTATTCGGTCTGATCCGAGATCGAGGGTCGCACGATCACGTCGCCGGGTCCGATCACCGCGGTGTTGGGCTTGAGGAACAGCAGCGGCTCCTCGGGGGCCGCTCCGCCCATCTCGGCGGCATGGTCGTGGTAGTTCTTCCCCACGCAGACGATCTTCGAGCGAGGGATCACCGGGGCCAGGATCACCGCGTCCGCGATCGGCACACGGTCTCCCGTGGGCTCGTACCCCGCGAAGAGCGGATCGCCCGAGAGGACGACGAGGTCGGTGTCATCGACGATCCCGAACAGGATGGCGTCGTCATGGCTGAATCGGGCGATCTTCATGCTTCCAGCCTAGCCAGGGCGCGCAGACGAACGGACCCCGCTTGCAGTGTTCGCAAGCGGGGTCCGTGACGATCGTTCGGGCCTCAGGCGTCGAGGCGCAGAAGCCAGCCGTGCTTGTCCTCGCGGCGGCCGTACTGGATGTCGGTGAGCTCCTCGCGCAGCGACAGCGCCAGCTCGCCGAGCGGCTGCTCCTCGTCGAAGCCCTCTCCGACGAGAGCGCCGATCGGCGTCACGACGGCAGCGGTGCCACAGGCGAACACCTCGACGATGTCGCCCGATGCCACGCCCTCGCGCCACTCGTCGATCGAGATCGGCCGCTTCTCGACCGTGTAGCCGCGGTCCTCGGCGAGCTGCAGCAGCGAGTCGCGCGTGATCCCCTCGAGGATGCTGTCGGACTCCGGGGTGACGACGCGGCCGTCCTTGAACACGAACACGACGTTCATGCCGCCGAGCTCCTCGACGTAGCGCTGCTCGTTCAGGAACACGACCTGATCGCATCCCTGGGCCGACGCCTCGCTCTGGGCGAGCAGGCTCGAGGCGTAGTTCCCGCCCGTCTTCGCCTTCCCGGTGCCGCCCTTGCCGGCGCGTGCGTAGTCCTCGGAGAGCCAGATGCGCACCGGCTTCACTCCCCCGCTGAAGTACGCGCCCGCAGGGCTCGCGATCACGTAGTACGCGACCTTCTGCGCTGCCCGCACGCCGAGGAATGCCTCCTTGGCGAACATGAAGGGCCGCAGGTAGAGGCTCTGGTCGGCGCCGGACGGCACCCAGCGGCCGTCGACCGCGACGAGCTCACGGAGCGACTGGATGAAGTACTCGGTGGGCAGCTCGGGCAGGGCGAGTCGGCGTGCGCTCGCCTGCAGGCGCGCGGCGTTGCGATCAGGACGGAACGTGTGGATCGAGCCGTCGGCGTGGCGGTAGGCCTTGATGCCCTCGAAGATCTCCTGCGCGTAGTGCAGAACGGAGGCCGCCGGGTCGAGCGGGATGGGGCCGTACGGCTGCACCCGCGGGCGATGCCAGCCACCCTTGGCCGACCAGCAGATGTCGACCATGTGATCGGTGAAGACGACGCCGAAACCGGGATCCTCCAGTACCTCGGCGACACGCGCCGGAGTCGCCGCGTTCAGGTTCTTCGTCACCGCGAACTCCAGCGGAGCCACGGTCGCCTCACGATCGATGGTCGTCATCTCGTCTTCTCTCTTCCGGGTGCGCGCATCATCACGCCCTGTCAGCCTACGCCTGTCGTTCAGAGCCGTGCAGCGATCGCCGAGCCGATCTCGGCCGTGGTCCGCGTTCCGGTACGGGCGGCGATGTCCGCCTCGACAGCGGCGCTCACCCGCGCGGATTCGGCGGAGAGGCCGAGGTGATCGAGCAGCAGAGCCACCGAGAGGATCGCGGCGGTCGGATCGGCCTTCTGCTGTCCTGCGATGTCAGGAGCGGAGCCGTGCACGGGCTCGAACATCGAGGGGAACGCGCCGTCGGGGTTGATGTTCCCCGACGCCGCCAGACCGATTCCGCCTGTCACCGCACCCGCGAGGTCGGTGAGGATGTCGCCGAAGAGGTTGTCCGTGACGATCACGTCGAAGCGCGAAGGATCCGTGACGAGGAAGATCGTCGCGGCGTCGACGTGCAGGTAGTCGACCGACACCTCGGGGTGCTCCGTGGCGATCTCGTCGACGAGGCGCTTCCAGATCGCCCCTGCGTGCACGAGCACGTTGGTCTTGTGCACCAGGGTCAGCTTCCTGTTCCGCCGCTCTGCCAGCTCGAAGGCATAGCGCACGACGCGCTCGACGCCGAAGGCGGTGTTCACCGAGGTCTCGTTCGCGACCTCGTGCGGCGTCCCCTGACGGATCGCTCCGCCGTTGCCCACGTAGGGCCCCTCGGTGCCCTCGCGCACCACGACGAAGTCGATCTCACCGGGGTTGGCGAGCGGGCCCGACGCACCCGAGAAGAGCTTCGAGGGGCGCAGGTTCACGTAGTGGTCGAGCGTGAAGCGGAGCTTGAGCAGCAGGCCGCGCTCGATGTTCGCGTTCTGGAGACGCGGGTCGCCGGGAGTGCCCCCGACGGCCCCGAGCAGGATCGCGTCGTGGGCGGAGATCGCCCGGAGGTCGTCATCCGTGAGCGTGTCACCGGTCTCGAGGTACCGGGCGGCTCCGAGAGCGAAGCGGGTCTTGTCGAAGGTCACATCGCTGGACGCGGTCACCGCATCGAGCACCTTCTCGGCCTCGGCGACGACCTCTGGGCCGATTCCGTCACCGGGGATGACGGCCAGCTTCACGACACGCGACATGACACTCCTTGCATCGGGATGGACCGGCGACGCTCGGGCACGAGCGTCGCCGGTCCTCCCAGCGTACTGGTCAGTGCGAGGGGGTCTTGCGCAGTGTGACAGCCGCGATGACCCCGGCGATGATCACCAGTCCGGCGCCGATCAGCGACGTCACCAGGACGCCGGAGCCGAAGGCGGCGGATGCGGCATCCCACAGCGCCTCGCCGAGCTGAGCCGGAAGGTCCTGCGCAGCCGTGTAGGCCCCGGCGAGCGTCTCCTTCGCCGCGTTCGCCGCCTCGGCCGGAATGCCGGCCGGCACGACCAGCGCCCCTCGATAGAACGCGGTGATGAGGCCACCGAGCACCGCGGTGCCGAGCACCGCCCCGAGCTCGTACGCGGTCTCCGACACCGCGCTCGCGGCGCCGGCCTTCTCGGCGGGAGCGCTCGAGAGGATGAGCTCGTTCGAGATCGTCTCGGCGGCGCCGATGCCGATTCCCAGCACCACGAACGCGAGGATCAGCGGCGCGACGCCGTGGTCCTCCGTCGTGAACGCGACGAGCAGGTACCCGGCCACGGAGAACGCGAGACCGGCGGGAACGAGGATGTGAGGACGCACGCGGCGCGAGATCGGTACGACTGAGAGGCCGGCCACGATCATCGCGACCATTCCGGGGACCAGCGCCGCACCGGCGGTCATCGGCGAGAGCCCCAGGACCAGCTGGAGGTGCTGGGAGACGAAGTAGAGGAAGCCGACCAGAGCGACCACGCTCAGCAGGTTCACCAGGATCGCCCCGGAGAACGATCCGCGGCGGAACAGGGCCATGTCGAGCATCGGCACCTCCGCGCGCAGCTGGCGCCGGACGAACAGGTAGCCCATGGCGACGCCGAGCAGCGCCCAGGCACCCGCGGTCAGACTCAGCCCGTCGACGGCGAGCGACTTGATCGCGTATACGACGGGGATCATCGCCGCCATCGACAGGACGATGCTGACGATGTCGATGCGGCCGGGGTGCGGGTCGCGACTCTCGGGCACGAGCAGCGGTGCGGCGATGAGCAGAGGGATGAGCACGGGCACGGCGATCAGGAACACCGACCCCCAGTCGAAGTGCTCGAGCAGGAAACCGCCCACGATCGGGCCGAGCGCGGATCCTGCCGAGAAGGCCGACGCCCACACGGCGATCGCGAGGCGTCGCTGATCGCGGTTCTGGAAGATCGAGCGCAGGAGCGACAGCGTCGACGGCATCAGCATCGCGCCGAAGAAGCCGAGCAGTGCACGGGCGGCGATGAGCAGACCGGCGGTCGGAGCGAAGGCGGCGAGGGCGGACACCGCCGCGAAACCGGTCGCGCCGATGAGGAGCATGCGGCGGCGCCCGAAGCGGTCGCCGAGCGTGCCCATCGTGACGAGGAGCCCGGCCAGCACGAGCGGGTAGACGTCGATGATCCACAGCTGCTCGGCGCCGGTGGGCGCGAGCGCGATGGAGATCTCGGGGAGCGCGAAGCTCAGCACCGTGTTGTCCACCGACACCAGGAGGACCGGAAGCATGAGGACGACGAGCGCCGCCCAGCCCCGGGCTCCGACGCGGGGAGCATCCGTCTCTGTCGTCGGGATCGACGCAGTACGGGTCATGGAACACCTCTCAGATCACGACGGCATCGTTACTAAACCGTCCAGATGGTATAGTAACAGAATCGTCACACGGCCGCGCTACTGTGATGCGAGACGAACAGAGGATCCCCGATGCCCCGACCTCCACTGGCCCGCGAACGCGTCCTCGACGCGTTCGAGTCGATCGTCATCGAGGACGGTGAGCGCGCGGCCACCCTCGACGCGACGGCCAAGGCCGCGGGTGTCTCGAAGGGCGGGCTTCTGTATCACTTCGGGTCCAAGGACGATCTCGCGGCCGGTCTGCTCGAGCGTCTCGATGCCCTCACCACGATGGATCTGGAGCGCATGACGACGGCGGAAGAGGGGCCGGTCGCGTATTACGTGCGCACCTCCGTCATGGAGGACGACGCGCTGGATCGTGCTCTCATCGCCGCCACCCGGCTCGCGCAGGGCGGCTCGACCGCCGCTGCCGATGCCCTGCGTCGCAACAGAGACCGGTGGGCGGACACGATCCGCCCCCATGTGCGAGATGCGGCGAGTCTCGACCTCGTGATGCTGCTGAGCGACGGGCTGTACTTCAACAACTCACTCGATGTGCACGGACCCGAGCGGCTCGTGCCCCGGAGCGACGAGCTCGCCGACCTGATCGCGCTCGTCCTGCGTGCGACGGCACCCTGACACCCGACGCCACACGAACAGAGCGGGAGGCAGCCGCTCGGCTGCCTCCCGCTCCCGTCGGTTCGAGGGTCTCCCCCGCGCTCAGACCTCGGTGATCTCGATCTGGCGGAAGAGATCGGCGTCGATCGCGGTGCTGACCTCGGCGAGCAGCTCGTCGGACACCGGGGAGTCGAGCGTCACGACGCTGAGCGCCTGGTCGCCGGCGCCGAGTCGCGAGATCTGCATGCCTGCGATGTTGACTCCGGCCTCGCCGAACTTCTGACCGTAGACGGCGACGATTCCGGGGCGGTCGGTGTAGAGCATCACGACGTGGTGCTTCTCGATCGGGAGCTCGAGGGCGTGACCGTTGATCCCGACCAGCTTCTCGGCCTGCTTCGGCCCGGTGAGGGTGCCGGACACCGAGAGCTGCGAACCGTCCGAGAGGGCGCCGCTCAGGGTGATGACGTTGCGGTACTCGTCGCTGACGTCGTCCTTGAGCAGACGGACCGCGATGCCGCGCTGCTCGGCGAGCAGCGGTGCGTTCACATACGAGACCGTCTCGCTCACGATGTTCGTGAAGACCCCCTTGAGGGCGGCGAGCTTCAGCACGCTCACGTCGTAGTCGTTGAGCTCGCCGTGCACCTCGACATCGAGGCTCGTCAGCGGCGACGTCGCGAGAGCGGCGAAGATCTGGCCGAGCTTCTCCACCAGCGAGATACCGGGGCGGACGTACGGGTCGATCACGCCGCCGGCGACGTTCACGGCATCCGGCACCAGGTCGCCGCCGAGCGCGAGACGCACCGAGCGCGCGACCGACACACCGGCCTTCTCCTGCGCCTCTTCGGTGCTGGCTCCGAGGTGAGGGGTCACCACCACGTTCGGGAGGTCGAGCAGGGGACGAGCCGTGCCGCCCTCTGCCGGGGGCTCGGACGTGAAGACATCGAGACCCGCACCCGCGATCTCGCCGGCGACGAGTGCCGCGTGCAGCGCCTCTTCGTCGATCAGTCCGCCGCGGGCGACGTTGACGACGAACGCCGTGGGCTTCATGGCCTTGAACTGCTCGGCGCCGATCATGCCGGTCGTCTCGGGCGTCTTCGGCATGTGGATCGTCAGGAAGTCCGCTTCCGCGACCAGCTCGTCGAGAGAGAGGAGCTGGACGCCGAGCTGCTGCGCGCGGGCGGAGGTGACGTAGGGGTCGTACGCGACGACCCGCATGTCGAACGCCGCGAGGCGCGCCGCGACGAGCGCTCCGATGCGGCCGAGGCCGACGATGCCGACGGTCTTCTCGAAGAGCTCGGCGCCCGTGAACGAGCTGCGCTTCCACTGACCGGCGGCGAGGGAGGCGTGCGCGGCCGGGATCCGGCGAGCGAGGCTGAGGATGTGCCCGACCGTCAGCTCGGCGGCGGAGACGATGTTCGAGGTCGGTGCGTTCACGACCATGACGCCGGCCGTCGTCGCGGCCTTGATGTCGACATTGTCGAGTCCGACTCCGGCGCGGGCCACGACCTTCAGCTTCGGCGCGTGAGAGAGCGCCTCCTCGTCGATCTGGGTCGCCGAGCGGATGAGCACCGCGTCGGCATCCGCGAGCGAGGCGAAGAGCGCCTCGCGGTCGGTGCCGTCGACGTCACGGACGTCGAAATCGGGGCCGAGGGCCTCGATCGTGGCGGGAGAGAGAACTTCGGCGAGGAGCACGACGGGCTTCGGCACAGGGATCCTTCGGGGCAGCGCGACAGGGGGCCGATGCGCCGCACACCGTGGGGGCGCGATCACTTCAACTGTACCCGAGCGCTCCTGCTCCTCCGTGCCGTGTGACGCCCCGGATCACGATGCGGCCGTCACCAGATCCGACATGTTGAGGACGCTGTAGCCGATGAGACTGAGCCAGAACACCGCCACGATCCCGAGGCCGGCCAGCAGCACGAGCCCGAGTTCGCCCGCGTTACGCCGCCTGCCGATGGCATACGCGAACACGAACACGATGGCGGGGAAGACGACTCCGAAGAGAAGCGTCACCCATCCGACGCCCGTCAGGCCGTTCTGGGCCATCGAGACGAGGTGCGCCACGGCGTTCCAGATCGCATACGCGTAGAAGAGGCCTGCGAACCCGAGCACCACGGCGCTGAGCCAGCGCGGAGCGCCGGACGTCGACGACGTTTCCGTCTTCGATCCGGTCATGAGCCGATCACCCCCACAGTCACGAACGGCCACGGCACGAGCAGCACGACCCCGACCAGAAGGAGCGCGATGCGGATCCAGCCCGCCTTCGCCCTGGTCAGCACCCACACGGCGAGGAACCACAGCGCGGGAGCAGCTACGGCGAGGATGAACCATGGCACGTACATCGCGTCGGCGACGATGAGGTTGGCGAGCGGCTTGAGACGCAACCCGCCGACGACCCACCCCACGCTGTAGAGCAGGTAGATGCCGCCGACGATGCCGAGAGTCAGCAGCATCCCGGTGCTGAGCGGCGTGGCATCCTCGCGGCCCACCGTGACGGATGAGGTCGTCTCGCTGCCTCCACCGACCGCCGTCCACCCGTCGGGAAGGTCCGCGTCCGGCGCGGACCCCGTCGACTCCGGAGCACTCTGGGGCGATCTCGCGGGCCGTTCGGCCTTCGAAGATCGCTCCCCCGGCGCGGGTCTCGCCGGAGCATCGCTGTCGTCTCCGTCCCAGCTCAGGGCGTCATCGGAATCGGAAGTCATGTCCCCAGCGTAGGACACGGCGTCCACTATGCTCGGGGGCATCTGGGCCGCTGAGGCCCCGGCGAGAGGGACCACCGTGGCAGAGCAGAGCAAGCACGTCGAGCAGAGCGCAGCGGGTGGCCCCGTCAGCGAGCCGGCCGCGGGGTGGAAGCCCACCGCTGCGGCGAAGTCGAAGGCGACGACCTTCCGGTGGATCGCCGGAGCCCTCTGGGCCATCGCCATCGCGGCCGAGGCCGTCGGGATCTTCTGGCTGCTGCGTCAGCGCGAATACGTGGGCGAAGACGGCGCTCTCGTGCGCGACCCCGATACCGGTCTCCTCGAGGAGCAGGGCGTCAGCGCGCAGTTCCCCCAGTGGGCCTTCATCACACTGCTCGTACTGCTCGTCGTCATCGCGGCGCTTGCGATCACCGGCTCGATCCTCTGGAAGAAGGCGAATCGCCTCGACCCGGCGCGGAAGTCCGAGACGGTGCGCTTCTTCGTGCAGAACCAGCTCGGCGCCATCATCGCGATCGTCGCGTTCCTGCCACTGATCATCCTGATCTTCCTGAACAAGGACATGGACAAGGGACAGAAGGCGACCGCGGGCGTCGTCGGAATCGTTCTCGCCGTCCTCGCGACCGTCATCGGCGTCGACTTCAGCCCGCCCTCCGTCGAGCAGTACACCGCTGACCAGTCGACCGTGATCCAGCTGCTCGGCAAGGACGAGGTCGTCTGGGTCGACGGGGGCGCGGTCTATCACGTGTGCGACGAGGTGTCCGATATCCAGACCGGCAGCGAGAAGCGCACGGGCACGACAGCCGAGGCGGTCGAGGCCGGCAAGAGCCGTCTCACCCTGAAGTTCGCCTCCGAGCTGCGGACCTGTGGTCTGGCGGTCCCCGAGAATGCGGACGACATCGAGGCCGCCCTGCGCGAGATCCAGGCCGGTCAGGTCGACACGCTGCTTCCGGCTCCGGTCTGGGCAGATCCGGCTGACGCCCCCATCACCGTCGAGGACGCGCCCGTCGAATAGCCCTCGGACACGACGAAGGGCCCGGCGCGGATCGCGTCGGGCCCTTCCTCGTACCACGGTGTCTCGCTCCGGATACGAGCGGCGGATACGCGGAACGGGCACCCCCGAAGGGATGCCCGTTCCGTCGGAGGAGGACTCGGCGTCAGCGTGCGGCGCTGCCGTCGACGTAGTCCTCGTCCTGCTGCTTCCAGGCGAAGAGCGAGCGCAGCTCCTTGCCGGTCTCCTCGATCGGGTGCTTCTCCTCCTTGGCGCGAAGGGCCAGGAACTCCTCGGCGCCGTTGTCCTGGTCGTCGATGAAGCGCTTCGCGAAGGCACCGCTCTGGATGTCGGCGAGGATCGCCTTCATCGAGTCCTTGACCTCCGGCGTCACGACGCGGGGGCCCGAGACGTAGTCGCCGTACTCTGCCGTGTCGGAGATCGACCAGCGCTGCTTGGCGATGCCGCCCTCCCACATGAGGTCGACGATGAGCTTGAGCTCGTGGAGCACCTCGAAGTACGCGATCTGCGGCTGGTAGCCCGCCTCGGTCAGCGTCTCGAAGCCCGCCTGCACGAGGTGGCTGACACCACCGCAGAGCACGGCCTGCTCGCCGAACAGGTCGGTCTCGGTCTCTTCCGTGAACGTGGTCTTGATGACACCGGCGCGGGTGCCGCCGATCGCCTTGGCGTACGACAGCGCGGTCGCCCAGGCGTTGCCCGAGGCATCGCGCTCGACCGCGATGATGTCGGGGATGCCGCGGCCGGCGACGAACTCGCGGCGCACGGTGTGACCCGGTGCCTTCGGAGCGACGAGGATGACGTCGACGCCCTCGGGAGCGTCGATGTAGCCGAAGCGGATGTTGAAGCCGTGCGCGAACGCGAGGGTCTTGCCCTCGGTCAGGTTCGGGGCGATCGACTCGCTGTAGATGCCGCGCTGGTGCTGGTCCGGCGCGAGGATCATGATGAGATCGGCCCACTTCGTCGCCTCGGCGACCGTCTTGACCGCGAATCCGGCCTCCTCTGCCTTCGGCGCGGACTTCGACCCCTCCTTGAGAGCGATCGCGACCTCGACGCCGGAGTCGCGAAGGTTCTGCGCGTGCGCGTGCCCCTGCGAGCCGTAGCCGACGATGGCGACCTTCTTGCCCTGGATGATCGACAGATCGGCGTCTGCGTCGTAGAAGATCTCGGTGCTCACTGGTTTTCTCCTTGATTGATGTTCGTGTACGTGTGTGAAAGTTCGGAATCAGCCGCGCAGGACGCGCTCGGTGATGCTCTTGCCGCCGCGGCCGATGGCGAGGAGACCCGACTGCGCGATCTCCTTGATGCCGAAGGGCTCGAGCGCGCGCAGCAGCGCGTCGACCTTGCCCCGGTCGCCGGTGACCTCGATCACGAGCGCGTCGGAGGCGTAGTCCACGACCGAGGCGCGGAACAGGTTCGCGACCTCGATGACGTTCGACCGCGTCGCGTTGTCGGTGCGGACCTTGACGAGCATGTGCTCGCGCTGCACCGAGGTCGGGAAGTCGAGCTCCACGATCTTGATGACGTTGATCAGCTTGTTGAGCTGCTTCGTCACCTGCTCGAGAGGAAGGTCCTCGAGGTCGACGACCACGGTGATGCGCGAGATGCCGGGCACCTCGGTCACGCCCACCGCGAGCGAGTCGATGTTGAAGCCGCGGCGCGCGAACAGACCTGCGACACGGGTCAGCAGACCGGGGGTGTTCTCCACGAGGAGGCTCAGCACGTGAGTCGACATGGTCAGTCCTCCTCGTCGAATGCGGGCGCGTGCTCGCGGGCGTACTGGACGTAGCTGTTGCTCACGCCCTGGGGAACCATCGGCCAGACCATGGAGTCCGCGCTGACGACGAAGTCGATGACGACGGGCCGGTCGTTCGTCTCGAGGGCGAGCTTGATCGCGGCATCCACCTCCTCTTCCTTCTCCACGCGGATCGCGAGGCAGCCGTAGGCCTCGGCGAGCTTCACGAAGTCGGGGATGCGCACGGTGCCGTGCCCGGTGTTGAGGTCGGTGTTCGAGTGGCGGCCGTCGTAGAACAGCGTCTGCCACTGGCGCACCATGCCGAGCGAGGAGTTGTTGATGATCGCGACCTTGATCGGGATGTTGTTGATCGCGCAGGTGGCGAGCTCCTGATTGGTCATCTGGAAGCATCCGTCACCGTCGATCGCCCACACCACACGGTCGGGCTCGGCGACCTTGGCACCCATCGCAGCAGGCACGGAGTAGCCCATCGTGCCCGCTCCCCCGGAGTTCAGCCAGGCGTTGGGGCGCTCGTACTTGATGAACTGCGCGGCCCACATCTGGTGCTGCCCGACGCCCGCGGCGTAGATGCCCTCGGGGCCGGTGAGTTCACCGATCCGCTGGATCACGTGCTGCGGGGCGAGCAGACCGTCGGTCGTGGGCGCGTAGCCGAGGGGGAACTCGGTGCGGAGTCCGTCGAGGTACGACCACCATTCCTCGGTGTCGGGCGCGTCCGTCCCGATCGCGGTCCGGAACGCCGACTCGAGGTCCGCGAGCACATCGCGCACGTCGCCCACGATCGGCACATCGGCCATGCGGATCTTGGAGATCTCGGCGGGATCGATGTCGACGTGCACGACCTTGGCGTTCGGCGCGAAGAGCGCGGCCTTGCCGGTCACGCGATCATCGAAGCGGGCGCCGAGCGACACGATCAGGTCGGCCTCCTGCAGCGCGAGCACCGCGGGGACCGTGCCGTGCATGCCCGGCATCCCCAGGTGCTGCTGGTGGGAGTCGGGGAACGCGCCGCGTGCCATCAGCGTGGTCACGACGGGCGCGTTCGTGGTCTCGGCGAGGGCCAGCAGCTCGGCCGACGCGCGACCGCGGATCACGCCGCCGCCGACGTACAGCACCGGCTTCTTGGCCTCGGCGAGAAGCGCGGCAGCCGCCTGGATCTGCTTGCCGTGGGCCTTGGTCACGGGCCGGTAGCCCGGCAGCTCGATCTTCGCGGGCCAGATGAACGGCGCCATCGCCTGCTGCGCGTCCTTCGTGATGTCCACGAGAACGGGGCCGGGACGACCCGTCGAGGCGATCTCGTACGCCGCGGCGAGGGCGCCGGGGATCTCGGATGCGTCCTTCACCAGGAACGAGTGCTTCGTCACCGGCATGGTGATGCCCACGATGTCGGCCTCCTGGAACGCGTCCGTGCCCATCAGCGTCGAGAACACCTGACCGGTGATCGCGAGCAGCGGCACCGAGTCCATGTAGGCGTCCGCGATCGCGGTGACGAGGTTGGTCGCTCCCGGTCCGGACGTCGCGATGCACACGCCGACCTTGCCCGACGACGACGCGTAGCCCTCGGCGGCGTGGCCGGCGCCCTGCTCGTGGCGCACCAGGATGTGCCGGAGCTCGGACGCATCCATGAGCGGGTCGTAGACGGGGAGGATGGCGCCGCCCGGGAGCCCGAAGACGTCCTTGACGCCGAGGAGCTCCAGGGTGCGGACGACGGCCTCGGCACCGGAGATCTCCGGTGCGGCGGACTTGGGGGCGGGCGGCCTCGGCACAGCCGAGACGGTGTCAGCAGTCATGACACTCCTTCTGATGGTCTGTTGGCGACGTCGGAGGCCGGGGCCCGGAGCCGACGCGGATCAGCCGGTCGTCGCGCCCTCGGCGGCGGACCGCACGAGACGCGAGTACTTGGCAAGAACGCCACGGGTATAGCGCGGGGGTAGCGGCTCCCAGCCAGAGCGGCGGGAGGCGAGCTCCGCCTCGTCGACGAGTAGGTCGAGAGAGCGAGCTGCGATATCGACCCGTATCAGATCACCATCGCGCACGAAGGCGATAGGACCTGCGTCCACCGCTTCGGGTGCTATGTGGCCGATGCACAGGCCGGTTGTGCCGCCTGAGAATCGTCCGTCAGTCAAGAGTAGTACATCTTTTCCGAGCCCCGCGCCCTTGATGGCCGCGGTGATCGCGAGCATCTCGCGCATACCCGGACCGCCCTTGGGTCCTTCGTAGCGGATGACGATCACGGTGCCCGCCTCGATCTCGCCGTTCGCGACCGCATCCATCGCGGCGCGCTCGCGCTCGAACACGCGGGCGGGGCCCTCGAAGACCGCGGCGTCGAAGCCTGCGGTCTTCACGACGGCACCCTCGGGCGCCAGCGATCCGTGCAGGATCGTCAGGCCGCCGGTGGCGTGGATCGGGTTGTCGAACGTGTGGATGACCTCACCGTCGATCGGCTGCGGGTCGAGGTCTGCGAGGTTCTCTGCGAGCGTCTTGCCGGTCACGGTGAGGGCGTCTCCGTGCAGCAGCCCCTCGTCGAGCATCGCCTTCATGATCACGGGGATGCCGCCGTGGCGGTCGACGTCGTTCATGACGTACTTGCCGAAGGGCTTCATGTCCGCGACGTGCGGGACCTTGTCGCCGATGCGGTTGAAGTCGTGCAGGCTCAGGTCGACCTCGGCCTCGCGGGCGATCGCGAGGAGGTGCAGGACCACGTTGGTCGAGCCGCCGAGAGCCATCGCGAGGGCGATCGCGTTCTCGAAAGCCTCCTTGGTGAGGATGTCGCGGGTCGTGATGCCCTGGCGAAGCAGGTTCACGACGGCCTCGCCGGAACGGTGCGCGAAGTAGTCGCGGCGACGGTCAGCTGCGGGCGGCGCGGCCGAGCCGGGCAGGCTCAGGCCGAGCGCCTCGGCGACGGATGCCATCGTGTTGGCGGTGTACATGCCTCCGCAGGCGCCTTCACCCGGCGCGATCGCACACTCGATGCGCTTGAGGTCCTCTTCGCTCATGAGCCCTGCCCGGCACGCGCCGACGGCCTCGAAGGAGTCGATGATGGTGACGTCCTTCTCAGTGCCGTCGGACAGCTTCACCCACCCGGGAGCGATGGATCCGGCGTAGAGGAACACGCTCGACAGGTCGAGGCGGGCACTGGCCATGAGCATGCCGGGGATCGACTTGTCGCAGCCGGCGAGCAGGACGGACCCGTCGAGTCGCTCGGCCATCATGACCGTCTCGACGGAGTCGGCGATGACCTCGCGCGACACGAGCGAGAAGTGCATTCCCTCGTGACCCATCGAGATGCCGTCGGAGACGGAGATCGTGCCGAACTGCAGCGGGTAGCCACCGCCCGAGTGCACGCCTTCCTTGGCTCCCTGCGCCAGGCGGTCGAGGCTCAGGTTGCAGGGAGTGATCTCGTTCCAGCTCGACGCGATTCCGATCTGGGGCTTGTCCCAGTCGGCGTCTCCCATCCCGACGGCACGGAGCATGCCTCGGGAGGTCGTCGCCTCGATGCCGTCGGTGACGACGCGGCTGCGGGGCTTGATGTCGATGGGCGCGCTGGTGGAGGGGTCATGCGAGGACATGACGGAAGTCTATTCCCGCTGAGAGGCTCTCTCGTCCGCGAGGGCTTCGAGAAGAAGGGCGATCTCTTGTGGATTCTCCACACGAAGGGTCGCCACGCTCTCGCCGGGACCGACGCGCACGCCCAGATCGTCGGCGGTGAGCACGCGCATCGCGTCCTCATCCGTGACGTCGTCGCCCGCGAACAGGATGCCGGTCGCGTCGAAGTGCTGACGGAGCGCGGCCATCGCCGCATCCTTGCCCTCGGTGCGTGACGAGAACTCGAGCACCCGGTGACCGGCGCGGCGCCGCCAGTGCGGGAACCTCTCCGCGGCGAGAGCATCGATCTCGGCGAACACCTGCTGCTCGATCTCGGGCGTCGCCGTGCGGGTGTGCACGCCCATCCCGAACGTCTTCGGCTCGAACTCCGCACCCTCGTAGCGATCGATGATCGGACGCGCGGCCGCCCACAGGGCTTCGCGCTCCCCCGCCGCCGTCTCGGGTCCGGTGGCGTCCGCATCCCCCGACCCGGGGTACCAGTACTGCGCACCATGCGAGCCTGCGAGGGCGATCAGGGAATCATCGGTGTGCTCCGTGATCACCCGCAGATCGTGCATGCTTCGGCCCGAGACATAGGCCACCACGGTGCCGGGGAGCTCAGCGAGACGCGCGACCTGCTCGGCCACCTCGGGCAGCGCCCGAGCGGCCATCGGATCCGGAACGAGCGGAGAGGCGGTGCCGTCGAAGTCGAGGGCCACGACCAGTCGTGGCGTGGCTGCGATGGCGCTCAGCGCTGCGTCGGGCGATCCAGGGGTCCAGCTGCGGGTCACGGGTACTCCAATCGATACGGGATGTTGTCTCAGTGCCTCGGCGGCATCACCGCTGGCGGATGTCCGCCAGCGCGCGGAGGAAGGACGAGGACCAGGCGTCGACGTCGTTCTCCAGCACGCGGCGGCGCAGCGAGCGCATCCGCTTGCCCTGCTCCGCCGGTGTCATCGCGACGGCCGTCATGATCGCGTCCTTCAGACCTGCGATGTCGTGCGGGTTCACCCGCACGGCCTGCCGCAGCTCATCGGCGGCGCCCGTGAACTCGCTCAGCACGAGCACGCCTCGATTGTCGGCGCGGGTGGCCACATACTCCTTGGCCACGAGGTTCATGCCGTCGCGGAGGGCCGTGACGAGCATGACATCCGCGGCGAGGTAGAGCGCGACCATCTCCTCCCGCGGATATCCCTGGTGGAGGTAGCGGATCGCGGTGTGCCCCATGGTGTCGTGGTCGCCGTTGATCCGTCCGACGGCGAGCTCGATCTCATCGCGCAGATGCACGTACGCGTCGACGCGCTCCCGACTCGGACTCGCCACCTGGACGAACGTGACGTCCTCGACGCTGAGCAGGCCGTCTTCGAGGAGCTCTCCGTAAGCCTTGATGCGATGCCGGATGCCCTTGGTGTAGTCGAGGCGGTCGACACCGAGGAGGATCTTCTTGGGATTTCCGAGACTCTCCCTGATCTCCGCGGCCCGAGCCCGCACATCGGGACGTGCCGCGAGCTCGAGGTACGGCGTCGTGTCGATCGAGATCGGGAACGCTCTGGCGATCGCCGTGCGGGACCCGCCGTCGGCGGTCGGGATCGCGACTGCCGAGCCCTTGACCTCGTACCGCAGTCGGCGGCGGACAGCGGTGAGGAAGTACGTCGCGTCCTGCGCCCGCTGGAATCCGATGACGTCGGCTCCGAGAAGACCGGTCAGCACCTGATCGCGCCACGGGAGCTGAGCGTAGAGACCGTGAGCGGGGAACGGGATGTGGTGGAAGTAGCCGATGGTGACGTCGGAGCGGATCTCCCGGATCATCTGGGGCACCAGCTGGAGCTGGTAGTCGTGGATCCAGACCGTGCCGTTCGGAGCGGCGACGGCGGCCGCGGCCTCGGCGAACCGACGATTCACCCGTACGTACGCGTCCCACCATTCGCGGTGGTACTGCGGCGGGGCGATCACGTCGTGGTACAGCGGCCAGATCGTGTCGTTGGCGAAGCCCTCGTAGTAGTCGGCGACCTCTTCGGTGCTGAGCGGAACGGGCACCAGGTCGATCCCGTTGATCTCGAACGGCTCGAGATCGACGTCGGGTTGCCCCGGCCATCCCACCCAGGCGCCGTGCGCGCTGCGCATCATCGGCTCGAGTGCCGCGACGAGGCCACCCGGAGACGTCCGCCACTCGTCCTCGCCGTCGGGACCCACCACCCGGTCGACGGGGAGTCGGTTGGCGACGACGACGAAATCTGCGGCTGGCATGGGGCTCCTGACGATGCAGTGGGGACGAACCTCAGGCTACCGAGGCTCTTTCCGAGCGTACGCGAGAGGCGGTCGCACTCAGCCGCCAGTTGACAAGCCCCGCCGCGAAGGCTACTCCGGCGGCGATGATCGGAAGGAGAAGGGCGCTGCCGGTTCCCGCGCTCTCGGCGAGCTCTCCTGCGACTGCGGCGCCGAGCGACTGACCGACCACGATGCCGGAACCGAGCATCGTCATGACGGTCGCCGAGCGGCCGAGCGGACTCCGCGCGGCTCCGAAGCTGTACTGGGTGACCAGCGTCGGTCCGATGCCGATGCCCATGATCGCGAGAGCGAGCATCATCGTCGCCGGCGTGTCGACGACGAGCAGCAGCAGACTGCCTGCGAGCAGGATGCCGGAGAACACCAGCCAGCGCCCGCGCAGCGAGAACCGTGCCGGGAGCCAGGCGACGCCGAGAGCGAGGATCGCCGAGCCGACGCCCATCACTCCGTACAGCAGTCCTGCCTGCTCGGGGGCTCCGCGGTCGGCCATGAACGATGTCAGCGACGTGAGCATGGTGCCGAAGAACATCCCGACGCCGAGGATGCCGACGACGACGATCAGCAGGCGCGGTCGGAACAGCTCGGACACGGCGGACGGTGCGCGGCCGTCGCTGTCGCGGTGCGCGGACACGGCACGGGCGCTGGGGTGCAGCGCGAAAGCGCCGACGAAGATCACGGTCAGCACCGCGGCACCCACGAGCGGTGCCCAGGGGGCCAGGGCCGACGCGAGGACGCCCACGATGAAGGGACCGAAGACGAAGACCGTCTCGTCCGCAGCCGATTCGTAGGCCATCGTCCCCGAGGTGGTCCGGGTCCGCACCGCCTCGGGCATGCGGTCCGCGATCATCGTGACGAGCCGGGACCGCGACATCGGCGCGACCTGAGGAGCCGTCGCACCGATCCCGAACGCGGAGATCAGCACCAGGGCGTCAGCAGCCCCTGCGTACACGACGACGGTGAACAGCACGAGCATCGCGCCGTTCGCGATCGCCAGGATCAGCAGGACGGTCCGCTGGCCGAATCGATCGGCCGCAGCGCCGAGCAGCGGTCCGAAGCAGGCGGTGCCCAGTCCCACCGCGGCAGAGGTGAGTCCGCCGAGCGACAGCGACCCACGTGCCGAGACGACGACGGTCAGGACGCCGACGACCATCATGGCGAAGGGCAGTCGCGCGACGAACGCGATCAGGAAATAGGGCAGGCCCGCGATGCGGAGGAGGCTGGGCGCATCCGTCGCCTGCGTGCGGATGTCGGATCGCTCCTGTGATGATGCGTGTGTCATGGCTCTCGCGCGCCCGGAGACGCGGGGTCGGGTGCCGCCGCTGTCCGCCGGGGAGCCGACGGCCGGTAGATACACGGGTTGCGGACGCGGACGAACCGCGACCCGACGATGCTATCGCAGTCGTCTGCGAGCGTGCTGGGCACCGTCGCCGAGGCGTGGCAGACGGCGCATCCGCTGTCAAGGCTCGGCGCTGCGCATGCGGGTGAGGGTAGCGTGAAGGTATGAATTACCTCTCGGGTACCGGACTCATCGGCGCGATCATGACCGGGTTCACCCTGCTCCGCGGCTCCCGCGAGACGAAGATCACGTGGCGCTCGGCCCTCGCGTGGGTGAGCTGGGCCATCAGCCTGGCCCTGGCGATCGGCGCGGTGGTCGACACGCGTCGCGCACGACAGGGACGCCCGGTCTCCCCGGACTCCCCCGTGTACGCGAAGCAGCAGAAGGCGTTCGAGAAGGAAGCGAAGAAGAATCCTCGCGACTTCACGCCCTCGAAGCGCTGACGCCCCTGGCGGAGATCAGCGTGTGAGGATGAGCGCTTCGCCCTGACCCCCACCACCGCAGAGGCCGACCGCTGCGATACCGGAGCCTCGGCGGGCGAGTTCGTGCGCGACGTGCACCACGAGGCGCGCGCCCGAGGCGCCGATGGGGTGACCGATCGCGATACCGCCGCCATGGATGTTGACGACGTCGCTCGAGATGCCGAGCTCGACCTGAGACCGTGACACCACCGCACCGAACGCCTCGTTGATCTCGACGAGATCGAGATCTGCCGGGAAGATCCCCTGCTTCGCGCAGGCCCGCTCGATCGCGCGCGCCGGCTGCGCCTGCAGGGAGTTGTCCGGTCCTGCCGTCTGCCCGCTCGCGCCGACCGCCACGAGTACGGGCCAGCCCGACGCCTCGGCCCTGGCGCGCGTGGTCACGATCACAGCCGATGCGCCGTCGGAGATCTGCGACGAGTTGCCCGCGGTGATCGATCCCCCTTCCGCGAACGCTGCTCGCAGGCCGCTCAGCGACTCGACGGTGGTGTCGGGACGGATGCCTTCGTCGGCTGTCACGAGGATCGGCTCCCCGCGTCGCTGCGGGACCGCGACGGCGACGATCTCATCGTCGAAGACTCCCTGCGCCTGCGCTGCGGCGGCTCGTTGATGGGAGAGCGCCGCGACCTCGTCCTGCGCTTCGCGGGTCAGCTCGTACCGGGCGTTGTGGCGCTCCGTCGACGCGCCCATGCTCTCGCGGTCATAGGCGTCGGTCAGACCGTCGTACGCCATGTGGTCGAGCACCTCGGTGCTGCCGTACGTCCAGCCGTCCCGTGACCCCATCAGCAGGTGCGGCGCGCGGGTCATCGACTCCATGCCGCCGGCCACCACGACCTGCGCGTCGCCGGTGCGGATCATGCGCGCGGCGTCGATGATGGCTGTGAGGCCCGACAGACACACCTTGTTGACCGAGTGCGCGGGGACGTCCCACCCGATCCCTGCACCGATGGATGCCTGGCGTGCGGCGTTCTGGCCCGACCCGGCGGCGAGGACCTGCCCCATGATCACGGCGTCCACGTCCGAACCGTCGACACCCGCCTGCTCTCGCGCGCCGCGGATCGCGAGCGAACCGAGCTGGGGCGCTGTGAAGCCCGCCAGCTGACCTTTGAGTCGTCCCTGCGGCGTGCGCGCCGCAGCGACAATGACGATGTCGTCGGCGTCAGTATGCGTGGTGTCGGTCATTCCGTGGTTCTCCCTCTGTCACTGTTCACGACCTGATCCACGATCAGGGGTGGCTCGGTCGCTGCGACCACCTGCTCCACCGACACGCCGGGTGTGGTTTCGACCAGCACCAGGCCCGCGTCGGTGACATCGATCACCGCGAGGTCCGTGATGATGCGGTCCACCACCCGTCGCCCCGTGAGCGGCAGAGAGCACTCCCGCACGATCTTCGGCGATCCGTCCTTCGCGACGTGCTCCATGAGCACGATGACTCGCGCCGCGCCGTGCACGAGATCCATCGCGCCGCCCGGTCCCTTGACCATCTTCCCGGGGATCATCCAGTTCGCGAGATCTCCGCCGGCCGACACCTGCATGGCTCCGAGGATCGCAGCATCGATCTTCCCCGCCCGGATCATGCCGAAGCTCAGTGCCGAGTCGAAGAAGGCCGCACCCGGCAGCACCGTGACGGTCTCCTTGCCGGCGTTGATGAGGTCGGGATCCACCGCCTTCTCGCGAGGGTACGGACCGACGCCCAGGATGCCGTTCTCCGACTGCAGCACGACCATGACGCCGTCCGGAACGTGGTTGGGCACGAGCGTCGGCAGCCCGATGCCGAGGTTGACGTACGAGCCGTCCTGCAGCTCGGCGGCGGCGCGAGCCGCCATCTGATCGCGAGTGAGCGCCATCTCAGGCTCCTTCCGCGGCGACCGTGCGCCGTTCGATGCGCTTGGGGATGTCGGCTCCGACCTCGACGATCCGATGCACGTACACACCGGGCAGGTGGATGCGATCGGGGTCGAGGTCGCCCGGCTCCACGAGCTGCTCGACCTGGGCGATGCAGACTCGCCCTGCCATCGCGGCCAACGGATTGAAGTTGCGCGCCGCCTTGTTGAAGATCAGATTGCCGTGACGATCGCCTGCCAGCGCATGAACGAGCGCGAAGTCGGTGGTGATCGCCTCTTCCAGCACGTAGTCGCGGGGCGTGCCCTCCACATCGAAGGTCCGGACGTCCTTTACGGGTGATGCCGCCGCCACCGTGCCGTCGGGGCGATATCGGCGCGGCAGTCCGCCCTCGGCGACCTGGGTGCCGACTCCCGTCTGTGTGTAGAACGCGGCGATGCCGGAACCGCCCGCGCGCAGCTTCTCGGCCAGTGTGCCCTGCGGGGTGAGCTCCAACTCCAACTCACCGGACAGGAACTGACGCTCGAACTCCTTGTTCTCGCCCACATACGACGATGTCATCTTGCGGATGCGACGCGCACCGAGGAGCACTCCGAGCCCCCAGTCGTCGACCCCGCAGTTGTTGCTCACGATGCGGAGATCGGTCGTCCCCTGCGCCAGGATCGCCTCGATCAGCGCGATCGGATTTCCGGACAGCCCGAACCCCCCGACCGCGAGGGACGATCCGTCCGAGATGTCTGCCACGGCGTCCGCCGCCGAGGGCCTCTGCTTGTCGATCACGCGTGCTCCTTCGAAGACGTACCTGCGTCAAGCATCCGCCTCCGCGAGGTCTCGCGCGAGCGCCCTCTTGCGATGTGGTTCGATCGCTCTGTAGCGTCCACATCATGGAACATCCGTCCCGCAGCGTCCCGGGCACCCAGGCGATCTCCCGCGCGGCGGCCCTGTTGCGCCTCGTCACGCAGAGCGGCTCCGACGGCGCCGCCCTGCACGAGCTCGCTCGCGAATCCGGGCTCACCCGCTCGACCGCGCACCGGCTCCTCTCCGCCCTGCGGGTGGAGGGACTCGTCGACCGCGACGAGGGGTCGTCGCACTGGATGCCCGGGCCGGAGCTCTTCTTGATGGGAACCGTGGCTGCGGCTCGCTATGACGTGACGGCGCTCGCTCGTGACATCGTGCGGTCGCTCGCGGTGAAGACCGAGGAGAGCGCGTTCCTGTCCGTGCGGCGCGCCGACGAGACCGTGTGCCTCGTCCGGGAAGAGGGCGCGTTCCCCATCCGATCGTTCGTGCTGAGCGAGGGAGTCCGCTTCCCGCTCGGCGTGGCGAGCGCCGGCCTCGCGATCCTCGCCTTCCTGCCTGACCACGATGTGGACGCCTACCTCGAGCGCCATCCCGAGCTGGAACAGCGCTGGGGCAGCCCCCACGCCGTCCGCCCACTGCGCTCGCGCCTCTCCGAGACGAAGGAGCGGGGGTATGCGGTGAATCCGGGGCTGATCGTCGAGGGCAGCTGGGGCCTCGGCGCGGCGGTCTTCGATCGAGCCGGCCGTCCGGAGTGGGCACTGAGTCTGACGGGCGTCGGATTCCGCTTCGGACCGGATCGCCTTCCGGAGCTCGGCCGCACGCTGCTCGCACACGCGCACCAGCTGTCCGCGCGCATCGCCGGGGCACGGCGCTAGCGGATCACTGCGGGCGATACCCATTACATACCAGCAGGTATATACTTTATGGTATGAACCGAATCGACGTGATCCCGTCGCTCGTGCTCTCCGGATACGCACTGGGGCGCATCGCCGCTCAGGACGCGGGGAACGACGCACCGGCCGCACAATGGCGGATCCTGAACCTCCTCGAGCAGTCAGGTCCGAAGCGGGTCGGCGAGCTCGCTGCCGCGGCCCGGACCACCCAGCCCGGAATGACGAGGCTCATCGGCACTCTCGAGCGCGACGGCCTCGTGCTGAGGTCGCCTGTGCCCGAAGACTCCCGAGCGATCGCCGTCGAGATCACCGCCGAAGGCTCCAGTGCCCTGGCGGACTGGCGGACCGAGTTCCGCGACACGCTCGCGCCCCGTTTCGCCGGCCTCGACGACGACGACTGGAACACCCTCACGCGCGCCGCCGAGATCCTCGCCGCGCACACCGCCATCGAATCGACAGGAGCACACCGGTGACCCGCACCACCACATCCATATGGAAGCAGCCCGCACAGGTGTGGGCGGTCGCGTTCGCCTGCGTCGTCGCCTTCATGGGGATCGGTCTCGTCGATCCGATCCTGCCCGCCATCGCGGAGTCTCTGCAGGCGAGCCCGTTCGAGACCGAGCTGCTGTTCACGAGCTACCTCGCCGTCACAGGCCTCGCGATGCTCGTGACGAGCTGGATCTCGAGTCGCATCGGGGCCAAGAAGACGCTGCTGATCGGACTCGCGCTGATCGTGCTGTTCGCACTGCTGTGCGCGCTCAGCGGCAGTGTCGACGCCGTCATCGGCTTCCGCGCCGGATGGGGACTCGGCAACGCCCTCTTCATCTCGACCGCGCTGGCCACCATCGTGGGCGCGGCATCCGGAGGCAGCGCCGCCGCCATCATCCTCTACGAGGCCGCGCTCGGGCTCGGCATCGCCATCGGACCGCTGCTCGGCGGCATCCTGGGCGAGCAGAGCTGGCGCGCCCCATTCTTCGGCGTCGTCGTGCTGATGGCGATCGCCTTCCTCGCCGTGCTCGTGCTGCTGCGCGGGCCGGAGGGCCCCCGCACCCCCGTGCCGTTCTCCGCCCCGTTCAAGGCGCTCGGACGCCCCGCCCTGGCGATCCTCGCCGTCGCTGCGTTCTTCTACAACATCGGCTTCTTCATCCTGCTGGCGTTCTCGCCGTTCCCCCTCGGCTTCGGGGCGATGGGCATCGGCTTCACGTTCTTCGGATGGGGCGTCGCACTCGCGGTGACGAGCGTCTGGGTCGCTCCCCTGCTGATGCGCCGGATGCCGCGCACCCGGGTGATCCTGCTGGTCCTCCCCCTGCTCGCGATCGATCTCGTCGTCGCCGGTCTGCTCGTCGAGTCGGCCGCGGCCCTGGTGACCTGCATCGTGATCGGAGGACTCCTTCTCGGCATCATGAACACCGTGCTCACCGAAGCGGTGATGGAGGCGACCGACCTCCCGCGCTCCGTCGCCTCGTCGGCCTACTCGTCAGTGCGGTTCCTCGGCGGCGCCGTCGCTCCGCCTCTCGCCGCGGCCCTCTGGCACGCGTTCAGCGCGACGATCCCGTACTTCGTCGCAGCCGTGGCCGTTCTCGTCGCCGCGCTCGTGATCTTCCTCGGCCGCTCGACGCTCGCGCACATCGACGATGAGCCCGACGATGCGACGGTCGAGGATGCCGAGGCGATCCTGCTGGGCGATGCGGGCTGATCAGCTCGTGCAGTGCCGCACGAGCCTGCTCGCGTTCGATACGGTGGGGCCATGACCGCCCTCCCCGAACGCAGCAGACTCGTGCAGCAGCACCTCGACGCGGCGGGGATCCACACCGAGATCAGGGTTCTCCCCGAGTCGGCGCGCACTGCCGCCGAAGCCGCCGCCGCGATCGGATGCGAGGTGGCGGCGATCGCGAACAGCCTGATCTTCGTCGCCGACGGCTCCCCCGTGCTCATCATGACGAGCGGCGGACACCGCGCCGACCCCACCGCGCTGGCGCTCGGCATCGGAGCGCGTGAGGTGACCATGGCACCGGCGGCCCTCGTCCGTGAAACCACCGGCCAGGCGATCGGAGGCGTCGCACCCGTCGGGCACCCTGCGCCGATCCGCACCTACATCGACGAGGCTCTGCGCTCCCACGAACAGATCTGGGCAGCCGCGGGACACCCCCACACCGTCATGCCGCTGACGTTCGCCTCGTTGCAGGAGCTGACGCACGGAACGGTTATCGCCGTCGCCTGAGCGGGGTCACTTCACAGTGACCGTGATCTCCGCCGACCTGCGATCCTGAGGATCGTCGGGGACCGAACCCCGGAACTGATAGTCGAACCGCACCACGGTCGTTCCGCCCCCGATCGCCGCGAAGCGGTAGGTCATCTCGCTCGGCGCGCCCGTCTCGCCCTCCTCGCCGAGGTAGCGATTCCGCTCGTCGCCCTCGTCGAGGACCATCGGATCCGGCTCGCGCGTGAGCACCCAGGCCTCTCCGACTGACGCGTTGACCTCGCCGAACTCCACGATCAGCGCCTCGCCTGGCGCGAGAGACACCGAGGACGTCGTGTAGTCCACGCGCTTCTCGACAGTCGCGGCGCACCCCATCAGGCCCAGCCCGAGCGTCGTCGCCACCAGGACCGTCACTGTCGCCGTCCGTACATCGTGCATCGCCACCCCCGAGCGTTGGCATCACGCTAGCGCAGGCGAGGACATGTGGACAGATGCAGAAAAGCCCCGATGACTGGCGAGAGTCATCAGGGCTGATCCGTGCACCCCCTCGGACTTGAACCGAGAACCCACTGATTAAGAGTCAGTTGCTCTGCCGATTGAGCTAGAGGTGCGTGGCCCGGGAATTCCCCGGCCGAGGAATTACATTACCAGCCGATCACGCCGAGACGAAATCGGGGCGAGCTCTCCGTGCGCGCCGCGCGTGTCGCTCGGTTTCCGCGGTCCTCGGTCGGCCGGTTCCGGGCGGTTATCCTGAGGATGTGACCTCACCCCCTCGCACCGCCGATCTGTCCGTGGACCTCGATCTGGCGCTCCGGCTCGCAGATGCCGCCGATGCGCAGTCGCTGTCACGTTTCGACAGCGCCGATCTGCAGATCTCCACCAAGGCCGATCGATCGCACGTCACCGACGCCGATCTCGCCACCGAGCGGGCGATCCGCGAGATCCTCGCGGCCGAGCGACCGGGCGACGGGATCTTCGGCGAGGAGTTCGGCACGGAAGGCAGCACGGAACGGCAGTGGATCATCGACCCGATCGACGGCACCGCGAACTTCCTGCGCGGAGTTCCGCTGTGGGGCACGATGATCGCCCTCGCCGTCGACGGCGTGCCGCAGGTGGGCGTCGTCAGCATGCCCGCGCTCGGGCGGCGCTGGTGGGCCTCGACGGGGTCCGGAGCCTGGACGGCGACGCCGGACGAGCCTCGGCGCCTGCGCACATCGTCCGTGTCCTCTCTGGACGACGCCAGTGTCAGCTTCCAGAGCATCACGCAGTGGGCCGACGCCGGCCGCCTGCCGCAGCTGCTGACTCTCGCCGAGCGCGTCTGGCGGGATCGAGCGTACGGCGACATCTACGCATACATGCTCCTGGCAGAGGGGCGCCTCGACATGGTCGCCGAGTTCGGCGTCAAGGAGTACGACATCGCCGCCGCCGTGCCGATCGTGCGCGAGGCCGGAGGACGCATGACCGGCTTCGACGGCGCCGAGACGATCTCCGACCTGTCGACACTCGCCAGCAACGGCATTCTTCACGATGCCTTCCTCGAGCTCCTGCACGACTGATCTTCGCGAAGGCCCCCGATGACTCCCCGCATCACATCCGCCGCCCTCGGCGCTCTGCTCCTCGCGGTCGTGATGGCCGGATGCTCCGCCGCGGCGCCCGAATCGGCAACGCCCTCCCCCGAGGCACCGGAACCGTCTGCGTCCGTGTCGACGCAGCCGGCGACGACGCCGACGCCGGCTGCCACGCCCGCGGTCCCGACGTGCGAGACGATGATCTCGGAGGGGACCGTCGACGCACTCACAGAGGTGGGCTGGACGGCCGAGCAGGAGGAGGAGTTCGTGATCGGCGACGTCACCATGTCCGACGGGCTGCTGTGCTTCTGGGCGGACTACTCGGTGCCGTCCGACCACGGTCAGCTGTACGGCTGGTCCGCGATCACTCTCGAGGACGCGACTCGCGCGCAGTCGTCTCTGCTGGCGCAGGGATGGACGCGTGAGGACGGCCCTGACGGCATCTACATCACTGAAGACCCTCAGTTCTCGATGGGCACCGACGACGCCGGATACGGCATGACCTATCTGTTCGGCGACGGCTGGGTGAAGTTCGCCGACACTCGTGAGGGACTCATCCTGATCGACTGGGCGGGTTGAGCAGCCGCGCCGTGCGAGGCAGGCGACGGTAGTGTCGCAGGCATGACTCGAGGGGCCTCGCTCGTGGAGATCGCGTCCGAACTGTACACGGGCGCCCTCGACGAGTTCATCACCGCGCGGAACGCCCGTGCCGGCGCGACGGCAGCACGCGACCCTGCCCTCGCCGCGCAGATCAGAGAGCTCCGCAAGCCGTCCGTCGCGGCGTGGGTCGTGAACATCTTCGCGTCGGAGAGACGGGAGCAGCTCGCCGAGGCCCTCGAGCTGGCCGAGCAGCTGCGAGAGGCTCAGGACGACCTGGATGCCAGCGCCCTCAGCCGACTCGGCCGAGATCGACGGGCACTCACCGTCCGCCTGGCCGCTGCTGCCGCGGAGCTCGCCGAGGCTCGGGGCGAGCGGGTGACGACTGCGACGAGGGAAGCGGTGCAGCAGACCCTCTCAGCAGCGTTCTTCGATGCGGATGCCGCCGCCGCCGTCTCGTCCGGTCGACTCGTACGCGCTCTCGAACCGCGCGGCGCCTTCTCGGACGCGATGGAGTCGATCGTGGGAGGCGGAGCTCCCGGGGCGCCCGCACGCCAGGAGAAGCCTGTCGACGAGCTCGACGCCCGGCGCCGACGTCGCGAAGCCGAACGCCTGCTGCGAGACGCCCAGCAGGCCCACGATCGGTCCGCAGCGCGAGCAGCGGCGGCGAGTCGCGAGCTCCGCGAGATCACGCGCACCGCCGAAGCGCTGTCATCCCGTGCTGCGTCGCTCGAGAAGGAGCTCGCGGCCGTGAGACGCGAGCAGGAGCTCACCCGCGACGCCGTCGAGCTCTCAGAGAAGGAGCAGCAGGAGGCCTCGGAGCAGCTGGCTGCGGCAGACGACGTGCTGAACCGTGCAGAGAGCGCCGTCGGCCTCCTCGACTGATGTCGGGCCGACGCAAGTGGTCCGGGAACCGAGACGCCTCGGAAGTCGCGTCTGTCACCGATGAGCCTCGCACGGCCCCCGGCGAGGCTGTTCAGAGCTGATCGAGAAGGAGCTCTCCGCGCGCGTTCAGCTGCTCCATCATCTCGGTGACGCGATTCGGGTCGATCGACGTCGGCTGAGGATCATCGAACTCGATGACGAGGGGGATGCTCGGGTGGACCCAGATCGACATCCGTCCCGCCGAAGACTCCGGCTTCGACAGCCATGTCATCATGAAGCTCTCGTTTCGCCGAAGCTTCGTCGCTATGACGATCTTGAGGTGCGCCAAGGTGCCGTCTTCGATGACGATAGCCGGACGCGAACTGTTGTATTCGAGGGAACCCATTGGGTCAGCCTACGCGGACGGGCGCGACGCGGAGCGTGCCTGCGAGACCTCTTTTCTCTCGCTAAGCAGACGACTCGCCTAGCTAGCGAAAAGACCGCGAATGTGTCAGCATTTGGACATGAATCATGTGGTGATGCTGATCCAGTCCAGGTCAGGCATGATCCATGTGGAGGGGTGCACCGAACTCGATCACGATACGGATTCCTCCACCGCCGTGAGAGTTCGACGCGATGAGATCGGCAAGATCGGGCCGTACAGTCGCTGCACCCGCTGCGCTCCGCCGGTGCCGGAGAGCTCCCCGAATCGCAGCTCCACACCCCGAAGAGCGGGCGCCCTCACGCACGACGATCTCGGGCGCGAGACCGTCCTGGGGCGCATCGAAGGCATCCGTCATCACGCTGATGAGGTTCAGGTCAGCTTCGACCACGCGACGACGTGGTCGTTCGCACCGACCGATCACCTCTCTTTCTACGTACCTCTGGACCACCGTCGCGATGACGACGTCGATGACCTCGAGAATCGGCTCGACGAACGTGCGACAGCCGCGGACGTGGGCAGGGTGTCGGCGGGGATCACCGATTGTCGAATCGTCTACGACGCACAAAAGGCCCGCCTCCCTAGCGCTGACTAGGGAGGCGGGCCTCATTGCTTGTGACAGCGACCTGGTGGAGCTGGGGGGAATCGAACTATGCCCCGTGCCGCACGAGCACATCACTTCCGCAGAAACGTGCGGAACAAGCGGCAGCAAGCGATGGCATCCGCACGTGCCCGATGGGGCGATCTGTGGGCAAAATGTGGGCACGCGGTTACGCTGCGCGCCTCCCTCGTCGCGCGGCGTGCTTCTCAGAGCGATCTCTGACCTCCCGTGCCGTGATCGGGTGAGCGCGGATCCCGTCGAGCGACGAGGCGGCACGGATCAGCAGCTGGTAGTAGCGGGGCGGTGAGACTCGGAGTCTTCGTCTGATCGCCTCGCCCTTGTCGGGCGTGTGCGGCGGCCACTGGGATTCGAACTCGAGGAGTTCTTCAGGCGTCACGGTCGCCGATCTTGCCGCCGGCCACCGACATTTCCGCCGTCGCGCGGCGTGTGGGATCGTGGTCGGCATGCGCATCTTCCTCGCCGTGTACGCGGTCCTCGCTCTCGCCTTCGCCGTGGTGGTCTGGATGATCACCGGCGGAACCGCGGCGGCCGTCATGGCGCTCCTCGGCGCAGCGCTCGTCGGCGTCGTCCTGTGGCTCGTTGTTCGCGCATTCATCCCGACTAAGCCGCGGGGCACGGACGTCGGCGGTCAGTCCTAGACTCGGACTCACTCGGCCGGAGGAAGGACATCCGGTCATGCCATCTCGAGGACTCTCCCCCGACACGATGCTCAGCATCCAACTCGATGCGATCTGCTCCCGGAACCGATACACGCAGGACCCGGCGCCCGTCATAGAGGGGCTGCGTGCGGCCGCCGGCGATCGTATCGACATCCTGACCGAGTCGGTCGGCATCTGGGTCGGATTCTTCGACGACGACTACGTGCACACGCTGTGCGAGGGGCTGCGCGAGCTCCCCGGCCTTGAGCCTCGGATCGCAGAGGGCTCCCGCCGTCGATCGTTGAAGGGCCACACGACGCCGGCGCTAGGAATCCGCCACGCTTAGACAGATAGACAGCTATCAATCGTCGTCCGTGTTCTCAGGCTTTCCATAGGGCATCGGCAGCCGCCCCGCGTTATATGAAGGAACCGAATGCGCGCGAATCGACCCGTCCATTAGAGCTGACCGCTCTCTCAGCGGAGACCTCCAAGGTCTTACCCATCAGGGGCGACTTCAGCAGTTCGACTTTGCCGAGAGACGGCCCGAAAGACACGGCGAACTTCTGGTAGACCATCCCCGCTACATTGTGTACGGACAAGCCGCGAATGGATGCGACAGGGTGATCGTAACTGCGCTTGGGGGGTCCTTTCTCACCGATCTTCGGCAGGAGTTCAGCCAGGGAGTTTGAAGCCACGGCGGCCGCCAACCACAGCCCGTGCTCACTCAACGTCCTCCCATGGCCTGAGAAGAGACGAGTTTGAGAGATCTCATCGGGATGCTCACCGCCAAGGTGTGACCCGTACGCGTTCCCGTACTGGATGACAAGCTTCTCCCACGTAACTTGGCGATAAGGCTGATCGGTCAGCGAGATCGTGAAGAAGCGCGTTTGAAGCCACTCGAACAGTGAAAAGGAAACGTCCGAATCCCAGCCAATCGGGTCCGGGAACGAGGATTCTTCCCCTCCATACCCGGGGTCGAGGGTACCGATCCAGTCGGAGCGCGGGAAGAGAGCGGATTCGTCGACGGGGAACCCACCAAAGGCGAAGGCCACGTCGCGTTGCGTGGGCGCCGGGTACTTCACTTTGACTCGCGGCGCGTCGAGCTTCTCCTGTGAACAGAGGCGCTGTACCGCTTTGTCGCCGCGGCCGTTCGCGAGCAACGTCCGCGTGACTGCAGCCACGTCGAACATGGCGTCTTGATCGCCCGCCTCCCAGGCAGACAGGTGCCGGTG
Organism: Microbacterium sp. C5A9; assembly: GCF_022627955.1. Taxonomy (GTDB): domain Bacteria; phylum Actinomycetota; class Actinomycetes; order Actinomycetales; family Microbacteriaceae; genus Microbacterium. The sequence continues at coordinate 255,303 of NZ_JABXGD010000002.1, read as the reverse complement.
AAGTCGCCGGCTCAGGCTGGCCACGCCTTCCCGCAATTCGTCTCTGGTGAGTTGCTCTCCGCCTACCTTCGCCACGCGACACACCATATCCGCCTGACCGCGCTGCAACGACGAATGACCCCACCCGGCCCGAAGGCTAGGTGGGGTCTAATGAGCAGGTGTCGCGGCGCTCAGTGGTTCTCGTGGGCGACGATGACGGGCGGTTCAGCGGCGCGCTCGACTGCGGGAGCCGAGTCGCGGGTGACCAGCGCATAGGACGCGTTCACGATGACGATCGCGAGGAGCGCAAAGAGCCACCAGTCGGTGATCGGCTCCTTCGTGATCGCGTAGTACAACACGACCACGAGCGCGGCGAGTACCAGGGAGACGACGATCGAGACGGCCTTCTTCTGCCACGACTTCTTCACAAAAGGCAGGGCACCGTTCAGCGCGGCGACCACGTACGGGGCGAAGAAGCCGAGCAGGGTGAGCACGCCGAGCGGCGCGACTGGGATTGCGATATCCATCATTTCTCCTTGTCAGACAGCGCGTCGGCGAACCCACTCGGGCGGAATGGTGTCTTCGATCTCCGCGATGTCTGCGGGGCCGAGGTTGGGGGTATCTCCCCCGGGCCACTGGTCGAACAGTGCTCGGAGAATGCGGGCGACGGCCTGCATCTTGCGGGTGTCTTCCTTCCGCACATCGGACAGTTGCTTCTCGATGGCGGAGAGCTTCTCGTCGGTGGCGGTCAGGTCGGCTCGGAGTCGTCGGTTCTCGTCGACGAGCTCCTGCCAGCCGGGAAACTGCTTCTCGTGTCGAGCGGCCTCGGCGGCTGCCTCAGATGCGCCCCTGTCTCGGCGCTTACCCGCGAGCAGAAACCATCTGCCGAGGAGCGAGACGATCGCTCCGGGAAGGACGTACTGGAAGATCAGTTCAACCATCGGAGTCCCCGCGCCGGATGAGGGTCACGATCCTCGTCGTCAGGAAGACCATGAAGCCGAGGGCGATCACCGAGTACGCGAGCCGCTCAACGTCGCCTCCGAGGATCAGCACGATCGGGGCGAAGGCGTAGACGGCGAGTAGCGCGACGACGCACATGGCGCCGCTGAACTCGATCCGCCACCACATTTTTCCGTGTCGAGCCGATCGTCGCGAGCGTTCCGGTCGGCACCATGCCGAGCGCACAGAACGACGAGCACGACGCGGAGGTGACCTGATCCAGCGTCGGTGCGGTGGCGATCGCGACCGCGACCCCGAGGAGCGTGGTGAAGATGTACTTCGTCACCATCGCCCCTCGAGGGATCACGATCGGCTCGCCGCCCCACCGACGCAGTCGGCCGCGCATCAGCTGACCGGCACTGCCGTCTTGGCGTTGCCGATCGCCTTCTGCAGGTCGGTGATCGACCTCGCGAGACCGGCATCGGCGAGCGTCTCTCGCTGCGCCTTCGCCATGGTCCGCGTCCAGGACGTGCCCTTGCCGAAGCGGGACTCGTTGTCGAACGCCTGGCTGCGGAACGTCGACTCCATCGCGGCCCACGGAACCTTCAGCGATGCGACGACCGCAGTGAGTGCGTCGTTCTCGACGGTCTTCGCCGGGCCGAAGATTCTCTCGAGCGCGGCGAGCGCGGGGCCGGTTGCGATGTAGTCGGTGGACTCGTCCGTCATGAGCCAGCAGGCCCCGTTCGCGGCCCATCGGATGATCTTCATGTCTTCGTCCTCCTCAGGGACAGGTGGTGCGGTGGGGTCGGGGTCGTGGCGGTGGTTGTCGAGGTGCAGGAAGTACTCGAAAGAGCCAGGGCTCGACCAGGGTCCGTTTGCCGTTGACCCACCGGTAGACGGTGCGGCGCCAGCCGTGGTCCTCGAGGATCGCCATGATGCGCTGGGCCTCGTCGGAGTCGATCGAGAGGCCCTTCTGGCGCTCAGATGGGGTGTTCGGGTTCAGGGCGATCGGCCAGCCGTCGCGGAGGTACTTCTGCCAGTGCTCGTTCTGGCGACCCCAGGTGCGACCGGCTTCGGTGATCTGCAGCGGGTGCCCGGTCTGCCGGTCGATGCGGCGGATCGATGCGGCGGCAGGGCGGCTCAGCCAGCCGCGCCCGAAGCCGAGGTCGACCATCTCGCCCGTGTATGTGAATGCCACGGTCAGGCGTCCTCGAACACGAGCTCGTGACCGTCGTCGCCGAGACGGACGTTCACAAGGCCGTCGCCGCTCAGATCGTCGCTGCCGCCAATGTCGAGCGTGATGCGAGGCGGCACACCCTCAGCGGTCAAGATCGCGCGGACCTGGTCATGGCCAGGAGGTTGAGCATCTGTCACGGGGCCTTTCCTTTCGTGTGAAGAGTCGCGTGTCGCGGATCGGATAGATTCGGCAGCGTGCATCTGGACTACTCACTCGGCGAAGATCCGCGCGCCTTGGGCACTTACTGCCGGGAGGTTGTCACTCAGGGAGAATTCACCTGGATGGCATGGGTAGCTCTCACAGAGGAGATGAGGAAGCCACCAGAGAGTCCGCGCGACCACATGGCATGTTTCGCGTACGCGCAGATGATGCTTTCGGCCGTCGCACAGATCTCGAAGGTGTTCTGGCCACCGGTGAACAAGCGGGACTGGACACCCGAACACATTCAGTTCACTAAGGCTCGAGGGCTGAGGATGCGGGAGCTGTTGAAACCGGATCCGCGTCTGAAGAATCGTGCCGTTCGCGATTCGATCGAGCACTTCGACGAACGACTCGACAGCTTCTTCCTCAGCAGCCCCGGCGCCCCGATTGCGGACCACAACATCTTCCCCGAGCACTATCTCCACAACGGCTACGAGGACAAGCCGTACATGACCCTGAGACGCATCGACCCTGAGACCGCGGAGATCGCAGTACTCAACGTCAAGGTGTCGCTGCGAGACCTATACGTCATGGTGATGGAGGTCGCTGCACGAGCAGAGAAGTACTCCTCCTGAGCGCGCACCCCCTACGGTGGGGGCATGTCGGATGATGGGTCGCGTCGCGCGTGCGCGTTCTGCGGGCAGGTAGCGAAGCTCACGCGGGAGCATCTCTTCAGGGATTCCTTGCGGGGTCGGATTCCGGCATCGCCGAGACTGCTGCGGGTTCGCCGGCCCGGCGATGACGAGGCCGAGCACACACGGATGCCGGTGTCGATCTTCGAGGTCACCGTGCGCGAGGTCTGCGGCACGTGCAACAGCGGTTGGATGAACGACATCGATGTGGAGATCGAGCCCGTGCTCGTTGCCCTGGCAAACGGACAACGCCAGGACATCCCCGCTCAGAGCGTCGCTGCTTTCAGTCGCTGGGCGTCACGCGTCGCACTGCTGCGCACGATGAGCGACCGGAGCAGCAATGGACACGCAAGTGCGGCTCTGTTCCACGAGCTCTACCGCACTCAGCTGCCGCCCTCCGGCACCATCATCCGTATAGGTGCACTCCCACAGCTCGCGTTCGAAGGTGGCTCCAACGGCTACGCCCATGGCGTCGTGGATGACCGTCACACGGCTATCGCCGAAGGAGACCCACGGTCCACCGTGAATCTCGGCACGTGGGGTATCGGGTTCCTCTACGTCCACGTGATCCTCTCCTTCCCCGGCAGAGGCCGAGCCCTCGCGAACCACATCGACTCGCGCATCCGGCGCATGGAGCCACGCCTGGTGAAGGTGTGGCCGAACCGGCGGCGCGCCGTCACCGTTCGAAACCTGATCCCGCCCAGCGATCTCGAAAGCATGGGCAGCATGCAGTACTTCCTGCACGGGCGGGCGCCGATCGTGCCCGACTACAACTCCTGACGACCTCTGAGGCTCAGAGCTCTGCGCCGTCGTAAGGCCCAGAACTTGAACCGCAGGAACGCCGGAGCAACGAGCGTCGAACCGGCTACACGGATCCCGGCGAGGGTGTTCCCCATGAGGATCCCCTGCTGCGATTCCGTGAGCCGGACGCTCATCAGGTCGACACCTGCGCGGGAGACGCGCACGCGGTCTCGCTCGCGGATCAGCCGCCATGTGGCTGTGTCGCCGCGTCCTGCCGGGTTCGTCATGCTCTTGAGCGTGATGTTCCCGCCGTCCGCGGCCGGTCGGATGATGAGCAGCGACAGCAGGGTCTCCGTCATCGTGAACGCGAGCTGCACCGTCACCGCGGACGAGTTCACGTTCATGGTCAGACCGATCGACGGCCACGGATCCGCACCCGACGGGGTGAGGATGTCCGCTTCGACGATGCCGCTTTCTGCCTGCACGTTCACGAGCGGTGTGCAGGCGGGGGTGATGAGTCGGCCGGAGCCGTTCAGTGTCGCCGCCGTCAGCCCGGAACCGTGCGTCCACCCCGGACCGGTGTCCGGGGTGTAAGCGGCGAGAGTCGTCCCCGCCGCGCCATCGAACAGCGACTCGTGCACCGCGCGCACCTTCGGCGGCGCCCATCCCAGCTCACGCAGTCGAGCAGCGACGACCAGTGCCGCCAAGCGGTAGGCCTGCGCCGTAGGGTGCACGCGGTCGACGCGGAGTGACGGCGGCACCAGGTCGTTCGCGATGTCCGCGAGATCGCCCGCCGTCGGCGTTATGCCCGCGGTGGCGAGGCCGTAGTCGATCAGCCACTTCCGAATGTTGATGAAGCGTCGACCGTGAGCCAGCAGAAGCTTCGTCTCGGTCGCGACCACCGCCGTGTGCGCGGCGGTGCCGATGATCTGCGGGTCGCGGTTCATCGAGCCGAGCACTAGAGAAGCGCACCGTTCCATTCCCGGCGTTCCTCGCCGCCGCGCTCGAGCGACAGTGCGAGGGGAAGGCGAAAAGCGATCTGGTGTTCGGCGACGCGAACGGGCACTACCTGCGCAGAGCCAAGACGAGTGAGGGCGCCGGATCCTGGTTCGCCCGCGCGACGGAAGAAGCTCGCCTCGAGCGCCTCACCCCGCATGACCTACGTCACACCGCGGCGTCGCTGGCGATCAGCTCGGGCGCGCACGTGAAGGCCGTGCAGCGGATGCTCGGCCACAAGTCCGCGGCGATGACACTCGACACGTACGCCGACCTCTTCGACGACGACCTCGACGACGTCGCGAACCGACTGGACGAGCGTGCGACAGCGGCAGATGTGGGCAAAGTGTGGGCAGGCCTCGCCGCCTGACGAGTTATCCACAACGCAAAAAAGGCCCGCCTCCCTAATGGTGATTAGGGAGGCGGGCCTCATTGCTCGTGACAGCGACCTGGTGGAGCTGGGGGGAATCGAACCCCCGTCCAACGCTGAGTCTCCACGCCTTCTCCGGGCGCAGTCTGTGCAGACGTTCTGCTCGGCTCCGACCTTTGTCACAGACACCTAAGTCGACAAGCCCAGCCTGGGAAGAGTCCCACGTGACGTCCAGACGCCATCACGCAGCAAGATTCCTAGATGACGCCAGGATCCGTATCGGAATCACATACGGCCTGACGGACTATCGGGCTCGCTTATGCAGCGAGGGCGAAGTCGTTGCGCTTGGTTTCGGCAACTATTTTTTTGCAGAGAGCGTTTACGAGATAACTCTGCATCCTCGGCCCGCTTCTCGTGGATTCACAGGCGCTGTCGAAACCGATCAGCCCCGTGGTCCTTCTCTCGAAGGAGCCGCTGTCACACTGTGGAGTTTCCAACCCGGGAAACGAAGTACCCGAGCATCACAGACTACAACGTTCATCGCTGCTCCGCCATTCCGCGGGTCGACACACTGCTGGCGTAGAGTCGCCCCATGAGCGAAGTGACCATCACCGTCCGCGGCGAGCACGAGGCGAGAGTCGCGCCCGAGCGCGCCACCATCCGGGTCACGGTGCGCACCGAGGGACCGGAGCGTGCATCCGTGGTGGAGCGCGTGATGCGCCTGACCGAGCCCGTGCGCGACAGCATCACCGGTCGCAAGGAGTCCGGCACGATCGTCGACTGGACGAGCACCCGGCTCGCCATGCGGGCCGAGCGGCCGTGGAACAGCGAGGGGAAGCGGCTCGACCCGGTGTACTACGCGAGCATCGACCTCACCGCGACGTTCACCGAGGCATCCGAACTGTCGATCTGGGTCTCCGACATCTCTCCCTGGGACGGGGTCGAGGTCGGCTGGGTGAACTGGCATCTCACGCCCGACACCAACGCCCGTATCGAACGCGATGTCGCCGCACAGGCCGTGGGCGTGGCCGTCTCGCGAGCGCAGGCCTACGCCACCGCCCTGGGACTCAAAGATGTCGTTCCCGTGGAGATCGCCGATGTCGGCCTGATCGCTCCGACGCCTGCCCAGCCCTTCGCGGGCATGGCGAAGGCACGGGGGTTCCTGCAGGAATCCGCCGCTCTCGCCGATGCGTCGATGGCTTACGAGCCCGACGAGATCGTCATCAGCACGACGGTCGAGGCACGGTTCCTGGCGCGCTGATCGGACTCAGACGTCCGCGTCGGCGGCGAACCGGGCGAGGTCCGCGGCAAGGCGCTCGGACACACGAGCATGCACCGCTGTTCCGCCTTCGAGATGCTCGACCGAAAGCAGCATCCCCGTCTCGTGGATCGCCGCGACGAGGTCGCCGCGATCGTACGGAACGAGCGCATGGATCTCGACCGCCGGCTTCGGAAGGGCCTCTTCGATCGCTGCGCGCAGCTCCTCGACGCCTTCACCCGATCGCGAGGAGACGAAGTGGGCCTTGGGCTCGAGCCCACGGAGGACGAGCCTCTCGCCCTCGTCGATCAGGTCGGCCTTGTTGAACACCACCAGCTCGGGCATGTCCCGCACGCCGACATCGCCCATCACATCGCGGACGGTCTGCAGCTGCCCGGCGGGGTCCGGGTGAGACCCGTCCACGACGTGCAGCACGACGTCGGCATCCCCGACCTCTTCGAGAGTCGAGCGGAACGCCTCCACGAGTTGGTGCGGCAGGTTGCGGACGAAGCCGACGGTGTCGGTGAGCGTGTAGACACGGCCGTCGGAGGTCTCCGACCTGCGTACGGTCGCATCGAGGGTCGCGAAGAGAGCGTTCTCGACCAGAACGCCCGCACTCGTGAGCGCGTTCAGCAGACTCGACTTGCCGGCGTTCGTGTAACCGGCGATAGCGACGGACGGAATCGTGTTGCGCCGGCGCTCCGCGCGCTTGGCTTCCCGAGCCGGACCGAAGTCGCGGATCTGGCGACGCAGCAGCGCCATCTTGGTGCGGATGCGGCGACGGTCGAGCTCGATCTTCGTCTCACCGGGGCCACGCGAGCCCATACCGGCTCCACCGGCGCCGACCTGCCCACCGGCCTGTCGGCTCATGGAGTCGCCCCAACCACGCAGACGTGGGAGCAGGTACTCGAGCTGCGCCAGTTCGACCTGCGCTTTGCCCTCACGACTCTTCGCATGCTGACTAAAGATGTCGAGGATCACTGTCGTGCGATCGATGACCTTCACCTTGACGACGTCTTCGAGTGCGCGGCGCTGGCTCGGCGCGAGCTCGGTGTCAGCGATCACGGTGTCCGCACCGGTGGCGGCGACGATGTCCTTGAGCTCCTGGGCCTTGCCACGTCCGATGTACGTCGCGGCATCCGGATGCGGACGACGCTGCAGCACACCGTCGAGCACGACGGCGCCCGCGGTCTCCGCCAGGGCGGCGAGCTCGCGCAGCGAGTTCTCAGCATCCTCCTGGGCGCCCTGCGGATACACGCCCACCAGCACGACGTTCTCGAGCCGGAGCTGCCGATACTCGACCTCGGTGACATCCTCGAGTTCGGTCGACAGACCGCCGACACGCCGCAGTGCGTGCCGGTCCTCGAGATCCCACTGGTCACCGTCCGACGAGGCGTGCGAGGCGGTGGACTGATCCTGCAGCGCCTGGGCTGCGCCGAAGACACGAGGTTCTGTGCGCTTCTCCGCATTCGCGAGCACACGCTCGACTGCTCCGTCGTCCGTGGTGGGTGTGGTGCTCTCCGTCATCCGGTCCTTGTCTCTGGGTTTTGTTGCGAGCCTTAACCTTAGCCCGCACTGTCCGCTACGCTCACGGTATGGGGTCCGACCATTACTTCACTGCGGCCCCGGCAAGCCCCGAGAACCTGCGCTCGCTCCGTGTGACGCTCGCAGGCCGTGAGCTGGACGTCACAACCGCTGGTGGCGTCTTCAGCCCGGATCGGCTGGATGCCGGTACTGCCGTTCTACTCACCAACATGCCGCCCGTCCCGCCGGGTGGCAATCTTCTCGACCTCGGCAGCGGTTGGGGTCCCATCTCTCTCTCGATGGCACTCGCGTCGCCGCACGCCACGGTCTGGGCCGTGGATGTCAACGAGCGCGCCCTCGACCTCGTTCGCCGGAATGCGAAAGCGTTGGGCCTCACCAATGTCAACGCGTCTCTGCCCGGAGATGTTCCCGAAGACGTGACGTTCCGCACCATCCGCTCCAATCCGCCGATCAGGGTGGGCAAGAACGAGTTGCACGGTCTGCTGGAGAAGTGGATCCCTCGACTCGACGAGCGCAGCGACGCGTGGCTCGTGGTCCAGCGCAACCTCGGTGCGGATTCCCTGCATCGGTGGATCGCCGCGAGCTTCCAGCCCGGGTTCAGCGTGCATCGGACCGCGACCGCCAAGGGATACCGCGTGTTGAAGGTGCGTAAGCACGGGTCACCGCCGACGGAGCCGATCGCCCTGGCCGGGCTCGACGCCTGACCTCAGCCGGACTCACCCCCGCAGGAGGTCCGGAAGCAGCCGCATGTCTGAGAACACCGCAGTAGCCCCTGCCTCATCCAGCCACTCCGCAGGCGTGAGGCCCCCGGAGTAGCCGAGAACGCGCATGCCCGCTGCTCGAGCGGCCGCCACGCCGAAGCGGCTGTCCTCGATCACCACACATCGGGACGGGTCTGCGCCCAGCTGCGCTGCGGCATGCAGGAAGAGATCAGGGGCGGGCTTTCCCTCGCGCACGTCCTGCGCACTGAAGATCCTGCCGTCGAAACGATGCAGCAGTCCGGTCAAACCGAGTGATCTGCGGATCTTGTCGTGCGAGCCGCTCGACGCGACACACACCGTGGTCTCGATCTGATCGAGAGCGCTCGACACCCCAGGAACCTCGACCAGTTCGCGCTCGAACGCGTCGACATACCAGGGTTGGTAGGGAGCTTCCCAGTCCTCAGGAAGCGCCCTCCCGAGGTGCTGTTCGATCTCCGCACGGAAGTGCGCGGCGGATCGGCCCACGAACCGGTGGAGGATCTCCTCGTTCGTGAGCGACCATCCGAGGTCCGCGAGGACGCGGCGGTCGATGTCGACGGACAGCCGCTCGCTGTCCACCAGGACTCCGTCGCAGTCGAAGATCACGCCGTCGATCGCGTCGGCACGAGTCATCAGACGAGGTCGACCTCACCACTGAAGACCAGTTGCGCGGGGCCAGAGAGGGCGACATGCTCGCCGTCCTCCGCGGGGAACATCCGGACGCCGAGGATGCCACCGGGCACTTCGACTCTCCAATGGTTCGGTGCCTGCTCCCCCGCCCAGTAGCGCACCGCGAGGGCCGTGGCCGCGACGCCGGTGCCGCAGCTGAGGGTCTCACCTACGCCACGCTCCGACACGCGCATCCGGACGTGACCGATGCCATCGCGAACGAGAGGCTCACCGGGGACGACGAACTCGACGTTCGCGCCGGCGGGGAGGCGCGGTTCGAGTTCTGGCGCGCGGTGCAGCTCGAGCGACGCGAGCTCGACATCCGAGGCAAGTGCGACGACGACATGAGGGTTGCCGACGTCGATGCCGAGTCCGGGGCGCGTGACCGCCAGTCCTTCCGCCGTCACGAGGGGATTGTCGCCGGACAGCTTCCACAGCCCGAGGTCGACCTGGTAGCCGGTCTCGCTGCGCGTCACGTCGCGAACGCCTGCCCGCGTTCCGATCGGGAGTGTCGCTCCCGCCTCGATCGTCGCGAGGCCGGAGCGCACGAGGTAGTGCGCGAACACGCGGATTCCGTTGCCGCACATCTCGGCGATCGAGCCATCCGCATTGCGATAGTCCATGAACCACTCGGCGTTCGGTTCCTCGTCGAGCGCGGCCTGGCCTTCAGCGATCGCGTTGGATCGCACGACACGGAGGATGCCGTCGGCTCCGATGCCGAAATGCCGATCGCACAGCACGGCGACCTGTTCCGGCGTGAGGTCGAGAGCACCGTCGGGGTCGGCGATGATGACGAAGTCGTTGCCGGTGCCGTGTCCTTTGGTGAATGCGACCATGCCACCAGTCTAGAGATTCTCGTCAGGCGTCGACGACGAGGCGCTTACCGGTGTTCGACACTGTGAACTGCTCATATCCGAGCCCCTCGTAGAAGCCGAGAACACCTTCGTTGCCCTCGCGGATCATCAGTTGGACCTTGGGGCAGCCCATCGCGAGAAGCAGGCGCTCCGCCTCATCGACCAGCGCACGGGCCACGCCGCGACCACGATGCGAGCGCGCGGACGCGAGGTAATAGAGCCAACCGCGGTGACCGTCGTATCCGGCCATGACACTTCCCACGATGGTCGAGCCGAGGTTCTTCTCCCCCGCGGCCTCCGCGACGAGAAAGAGCTCCGGCTGCACGGCGAGCTTGCGCTCGATGTCGAGCCGCGGATCGTTCCATGGCCGGGTGAGCCCGGCGTCCGACCACAGCTCCACGACGGCATCGGTATCGGCTCGGTCGAAAGCGCGGACCGTCCAGCTCATCCGTGTGACTCCAGGCTCGAGGCAACGTGACTCTTCACCACACGGTATCGACCGCACATGAAGTTGCGGTTGCGCGCCACTTCGACGACCTCGAGGTCGAGTGCCCTCGGCAGCAGCGGCGCCCCCGACCCGAGAGTCACCGGCGCATACTGCACCCAGACCTCGTCGAGCAGACCCGCATCCGCGAACTGGCCCGCGAGGTCGCCGCCTCCGACCACCCAGACATCCTTGCCGCCCGCGGCCTCGACCATCTCTGTGTGCAGGTCGACCACGTCGCCCTGTGCACGGCGCACGTCGGCCCCCGTGGGGATCTGGATCTCGCGATGCGCGAAGACCCAGGTCGGCTGCGTGTATCCCCAGCGTCCCCCCTCGTTCCGCATGACCCATTCGAAGGTCGACGCTCCCATCGCGAGCGCGCCGACCTCCTTCTCGAACGCCGCATAGGCCATCGGCCCGTCTTCGTCGATCTCCTGCTTCAGCAGCCAGTCGAGTGAGTGCTCGGTCGTCGCTATGAAGCCATCGAGGCTGGATGCGGTGTAGTACTTGGTCGCCATACTCCTAGGCTCCCACTCATCACGGACATTCAGCGATCCAGAAGGTCCGTGGCTCGGATCGGCGCGTCAAGCCAGGAGAGTTCCGGATAGCGCTTGAACCACGAGACCTGACGTCGCGCGTACCGGCGAGTGAGCGCCTGCGTCTCGGCGATCGCTTCCGCACGCGTGAGACGGCCGTCGAGCTGTGCCAGCGCCTGCGCATAGCCGATGGCGCGCTGAGCGGTGACACCCCTCTCGAGCCCGTGTGCGCGCAATCCCTCGACTTCGGCGACGAGCCCCTGCTGCCACATGCGCTCCACCCTGGCGTCGAGACGCTCGACGAGGGCAGCACGATCGACATGGACTCCGATGATCAGCGTCGTGGGCTTCCACAGCTCAGGGCGGGCAGGCAGCGCCGCTCCATGAGTGCTGCTCCCCTGCTCGAGGACTTCGAGGGCGCGGACCACACGCCGGCCGTTACGGGGATCCACGCGTCGGGCCGTCTCAGGGTCCATCGTCCGGAGGCGTTGGAGCAGGACCTCGATGCCCTGGTCCTCGAGCTCGCGCTCGAGGCGCTCGCGGATCGCGGCATCGCGCGGCGGGAAGGCGAAGTCGTAGACGACACTGGAGACATAGAGGCCGGAACCGCCGACGAGGATCGCGTCTCCCCTCTGCGCCTGGATCTCGTCGATCGCCGCGCGGGCGCGCGGTTGATACCAGGCCACTGCCGCCTCTTCATCGACATCGCGAACGTCGAAGAGATGATGAGGGATTCCTCGGCGCTCTGCTTCGGTCACTTTCGCCGTGCCGATGTCCATGCCTCGATAGAGCTGCATCGCGTCGGCGTTGACGATCTCCGCAGGATTGCCGCGGTCACGCAGTGCCTCTGCGAGATCGAGTGCGAGGTCGCTCTTTCCCGTGCCGGTCGCGCCGACGATCGCCCACAATCGCGGCTGAGCAGAGACCTCGGACCCTGCGTCGGTCACACGCCCACGCGAAGGGTCGGAAGTCCGAGCGAGACAGCGCGCGGCGATCCGTCAGCGATCGGGGCCGGGGCGGCGCACGAATCGGCTTGACCACGATCCCATGCGTCGCCACCGCGCGTGCGCCTGATGCGAAGCGGGGAGCCCGTCGGGTCGTCGGCGAGCAGGTGGAAGGGTGCGGCATGGGTGATCGTGACGGTGACGGCGTCACCCGGACGCGGGGTCACCGACTCGGGAGTCACCTCGAAGTGCACCAGCCTGTTGTCGCGGCCGCGCCCCGTGAGGCGGTGGGTCTCCGCGTCCTTCTTGCCTTCGCCCGTCGAGACGATAACCTCGACGTCGCGTCCGACCTGCTTCTGATTCTCCTCGAGCGAGATCCGCTCCTGCAGAGCGAGAAGGCGGTTGTACCGCTCCTGCACCACGGCCTTGGGGACCTGATCGTCCATCGTCGCCGCGGGTGTGCCTTCGCGGATCGAGTACTGGAACGTGAAGGCACTGGCGAACCGTGCCTGCTCCACGACCCGCATGGTGTCTTCGAAGTCCTCGTCGGTCTCACCGGGGAATCCCACGATGATGTCGGTGGTGATGGCGGCGTCAGGGATTCGGTCGCGGACGCGATCCAGGATTCCCAGGAACTTCTCGCTGCGATACGAGCGCCGCATCGCCTTGAGGATGCGGTCACTGCCGGACTGCAGCGGCATGTGCAGCTGAGGCATGACATTCGGAGTCTCCGCCATGGCGTCGATAACGTCGTCGGTGAAGGCGGCGGGGTGCGGGCTCGTGAACCGGATGCGTTCCAGACCCTCAATCTCACCCGCAGCGCGCAGCAGCTTGCCGAACGCCTGGCGATCGCCGAACTCGATCCCGTAGGAGTTGACGTTCTGCCCGAGCAGCGTGACCTCGATCGCGCCGTCATCGACGAGCAGACGGATCTCGTTGAGGATGTCGCCAGGACGCCGATCCTTCTCCTTGCCGCGGAGACTGGGCACGATGCAGAAGGTACAGGTGTTGTTGCAGCCCACAGAGATCGAGACCCAGCCGCTGTGCGCCGATTCGCGCTTCGTGGGAAGCGTCGACGGGAACACCTCGAGCGACTCGAGGATCTCGAGTTCTGCCTCACCGTTGTGGCGCGCGCGCTCGAGGAGGCTCGGAAGGGAGCCCATGTTGTGCGTGCCGAAGACCACATCGACCCAGGGGGCCTTGTCGATCACGGCCTGCTTGTCCATCTGCGCGAGACATCCGCCGACCGCGATCTGCATCCCGTCCTTGCGGCGCTTCACCGCCGCCAGCTGACCGAGGGTGCCGTAGAGCTTGCCCGCGGCGTTGTCGCGCACGGCGCAGGTGTTGATGATGACGACATCGGCTTCGTCGCCGTCGGTCGCGCGGACGTAGCCGGCGCTCTCGAGAGAACCTGACAGTCGCTCGGAGTCGTGGACGTTCATCTGGCAGCCGAACGTGCGCACTTCATACGAGCGCTGGCGTCCATCGACGTCGATTGCTGCTGACGACGACGCGATGATCGTCGGTTCACTGCGCGGGATACTCATGATGCTCCCATTCTACGAGCGACCGTCGACGCGACCGCTCCGATGCGACCTGACGCTCCGAAGCGACGCGAGTCCGTGTGCGGTCAGTCCGACTCCACGAACCGCACTCCCGTCGTCGGACGACCGCGCGAGACCTCGGCGAGGGCTGCCTTCGCCGCCGACATGGCGACCGAGCCGTTGTATCCGCGGCGGGCGAGCTGCCCCACGAGACGACGAAGCGCGGTGTCATGCTCGAGCCGAGCGAGGGATGAGGCTTTCGTCCTCGCGAAGTCGAGAGCGCGAGCGGCGTCATCGTCAGGAAGCTCGGAAAGCGCCGAATCGATCACATCGCGAGGGATGCCCCGCTGCGCGAGTGCGCGGGACAGAGCGACCCTCCCCTGCCCCTTGCGCTCGAAACCGGCCCTGATCAGCTGCTCCGCGAGCGCGCCGTCATCGAGGTATCCCCGGCGCTCGAACTCGTCGAGCACATCGTCGATCTGCGACGATTCGAGTCGCACCCCATTGCGTTCGAAACCCCGAAGGACGAGACGGGCTTCGGAGATCGACAACGAGCGGGTGCGAAGCTTTCGCACCAGCAGCTCTTCGGCGGAGGTGCGGGCCTCGTCGGCGCTCGGCGCATCTGCTGCCTCCGCCGGGGCGCCTTCCGACTCCAATGCACGCAGGCGGACCGGAGCGCGCCCTCCCCCGCGGGCAGGGTGCCTCTCGCTGGGAGATCCGGGGATCTCTCTTCTCGAGGTGTCCTCGATTCGACCCCGATCTGCCGCATCAGAGTGCTCACCACTCCATGTCGAACGCCACGACACGGCACCCGTGGCTGCCGTCGAGTCGGTCTGCTCTTCTGCCGAGAAGGGAGACGCTGCGGAGGAAACCGTCGAGGAGACATCCGTCTCGACGGCCTCAGCCGACGGGGAATCTGCTGACGCTCTAGCCCCGAAGAGAGGGATGACGGGAGCGAGTCGCTCGGACCCGCTCCCGCCGTCACGATCACTCATGATCAGGCCGGGCGACGCTCGGCGAGCTCATCAGCAGGAGCGTCGGCTACGGCGCCGCCGATACCGAGCTTCTGCTTGATCTGCGTCTCGATGGCCAAAGCGATGTCGGGGTTCTTCAGGAGGAACGACCGCGCGTTCTCCTTGCCCTGTCCGAGCTGATCGCCGTCGTACGTGTACCACGAGCCCGACTTCTTCACGATGCCGTGCTCGACTCCGAAGTCGATCAGGCTGCCTTCTCGCGAGATGCCGACGCCGTAGAGGATGTCGAACTCGGCCTGCTTGAACGGCGGGGCCATCTTGTTCTTCACGACCTTGACCCTGGTGCGGTTTCCGACCGCGTCGGTGCCGTCCTTCAGCGTCTCGATGCGACGGATATCCATGCGGACGGACGCGTAGAACTTCAGCGCCTTTCCACCCGCGGTGGTCTCGGGGGATCCGAAGAACACACCGATCTTCTCTCGCAGCTGGTTGATGAAGATCATCGTGGTGTTCGTCTGGTTGAGCCCACCGGTCAGCTTTCGCAGCGCCTGGGACATCAGTCGAGCCTGCAGACCCACGTGAGAGTCACCCATCTCGCCCTCGATCTCGGCGCGCGGCACGAGAGCAGCGACGGAGTCGATGACGATGAGGTCGATCGCGCCCGAACGCACGAGCATGTCAGCGATTTCGAGCGCCTGCTCACCGGTGTCGGGCTGGGAGACGAGAAGAGCATCGATGTCGACACCGAGCTTCGCGGCATAGTCAGGGTCGAGCGCGTGCTCTGCGTCGATGAAGGCGGCGATGCCGCCGGCACGCTGTGCATTCGCGATCGCATGCAGCGTGAGAGTCGTCTTACCCGAGGACTCCGGACCGTAGATCTCCACGATGCGACCACGCGGGAGCCCTCCGACGCCGAGCGCGACATCGAGGGCGATGGAGCCGGTCGGGATGACGGCGACGGGGGCGCGCTCGTCGCTGCCCAGCCGCATGACCGAGCCCTTTCCGAACTGACGGTCGATCTGGGCGAGTGCGGTCTCGAGGGACTTCTCGCGGTCAGCGGGTGATGGCATGACGTGCTCCTTATGCTCGCATGGTGCCGCCTGTAGGCTGTCGCGGTCCTCCCGGTTGGGCGGAACTCTCCGACAAGGCGTATGGCTCTTCGGCTTGTCTTCACCGTACGAGGTGCCTCCGACATTGCGTCGCGGGCATCCACGAAGTCGGGATGACGGTACTTCTGAACCACTTGTGCAGAACACTACGCCCGGTTCGAACACATCTTCGACGACACGCCGAGAATTCGGAGGCGAAATCCGCAGCGCCTCGAACGAGGTGCGTCAGCGTCGTCGGGGCTCGAGTCGCCCCGCGCCGTGACGGCGCTCCAGAGGTACATCAGCCTCGACGCAGAGCGCCAACCAGATGTCGCGGGGAGGAATGCCGTCGTCCAGCGCGATCTCAGCGGTGCGATCACCGAGCTGAGTCAGCACCAGATCGCTGACCAGCGACGAACCTCGCGCCCCGAACTCCGCATCCACGGCGCGAAGGAACTCACTTCGACGCATCGAAAACCGGAACTGCGCCGGTCAGCGCAGCGAGAGCTCGGGTTCGACCGACGCCACGAGATCGTCGGGAACCACGTCGGGGAACACCTGGATCCCTTCGAGGACCGAGATGCGGTCGCCGACCTCGCGCATGATCGTGGAGATCGGAACGTCGAGAGCGTCAGCGACGGATGCGAGGATCTCGCTCGACGCTTCCTTCTGTCCGCGCTCGACCTCGCTCAGGTAGCCGAGGGCCACCGATGCCTTGCTCGCGACCTGACGAAGGGTACGACCCTTCTGCAGGCGGAAGTCCCTCAACACGTCACCGATTTCCTGCCGTACGAGAATCATCGGAACCTCCTCCCAGATCGCCTCTCAGGGTCTCCCCCGATCGAATCGCCAGTCTAGTCGCACTGACCTTCACAGAATCTACCTTTGCACGCTGTGCTTTGGGTGTGAGCACACAGACAAGAACCACGCCGTGGCGTCGGCTATTCCCCCGCGACCCGAGCGAGCAGAGCCAGAACCGCGTCCGACGCCTGCGCTCTGATCTCGGCTCGGTCGCCGCCGAACAGGAACGTCTCGCTCCGGGATACCGTCGGCGTCACGACCGCGATGTGCACCGTGCCGACCGGCTGCCCGTCCGGTGACTCCGGGCCCGCTATGCCGGTGGTCGCGATCCCCACATCCGGACGCCGATCGTCAACCCGTAGCGCGTCGCGCACGCCGGCCGCCATCTGCACAGCGACCTCCGCATGAACGGGCCCGTGCTCGTGCAGCAGCGTCTCGTCGACACCGAGCAGTGTGTGCTTGATCGGCGTCGCGTAGGCGACGATCGCGCCCTGCAGGACAGCCGAGGCTCCGGGAATTGTCACGAGCTCGGCGGCCACCGCACCGCCGGTGAGCGACTCCGCGACGCCCAGGGTCCAGCCGCGCGCGGCCAGAGCATCGAGCGCCTCGGCGGCGATCGTCACGGCTTCCGCGACCCTCGCACCTGAGCGACGATGTAGTCGATGCCGCTGGCCACGGTGAGAACGAGCGCTGCGATCATCAGAACCGTCGTGACGAGCACCCACGCATCGATGCCGATGAACACGTGCAGGGGAAGCACCGCCCAGGAGAGCGCCACTCCCTGCACGGCGGTCTTGATCTTGCCCATCCACGCGGCCGCGACCACATGCTCCTTCGCGACCACCAGCCGATGCACGGTGATCCCCCACTCTCGGATGAGGATGACGACGACGATCCACCACTGCAGTTCGCCGAGCACCGCGAGGCCGATGAACCCAGCCCCGGTGAGCAGCTTGTCGGCGATGGGATCCCACAGCTTGCCGAAGTCGCTGACGATCTCGTAGCGCCGAGCGAGGTATCCGTCGACCCAGTCGGTGGAGATCGCCACGATGAAGAGGATCGCAGCGACCCACCTCACCACGATGTCGCTCAGGCCGTACGTGCCTCCGAGCAGGAGCAGGACGAAGAAGACGACGGCGAGCGGGATTCGCGCCACCGTGATCGCGTTGGGCAGCTGCCGCGGAATGGCCATCAGTCGCGCCCCGTCAGACCCCAGGCGTCTTCGTCGCCTTCGGCTTCGACGACGGGAAGTCCCTCGAACTGAGACTCGACCGGGTCGTGGGAGACGCCTCCCTGACCCGCGGTCGTGGCTGTCGCCGTCGCCGGGGAGGACGACGACGCTGCCGGCACGTCTTCCCCGCGCAGCTTCGCCATCACCTGGGGAAGCTGCTCTACGGTCGCCAGCACGTCACGGGCCTTCGACCCCTCGGAGGGACCGACGATCTCGCGAGACTCGAGGAGATCCATGAGACGGCCGGCCTTAGCGAACCCGACGCGCAGCTTGCGCTGCAGCATGGACGTGGAGCCGAACTGCGACGAGATGATCAGCTCCGCAGCAGCCAGCAGCAGCTCGAGGTCGTCGCCGATGTCCTCGTCGACCTCCTTCTTCTTGGTCGGCTCCATCGCTTCTGCAACGTCGGAGCGGTAGTCCGGTCGTGCCTGACGCGTCACGTGCTTGACGACCGCGTCGATCTCCTTCTCGTCCACCCAGGCGCCCTGCAGACGGAACGGCTTCGACGAGCCCATGGGCGAGAACAGGGCGTCACCCTGACCGATGAGCTTGTCCGCGCCGGGACTGTCGAGGATCACGCGACTGTCGGTGACGCTCGTCACCGCGAAGGCCAGGCGGGAGGGAACGTTCGCCTTGATCAGGCCGGTGACGACGTCGACGCTGGGTCGCTGCGTGGCCAGCACGAGGTGGATTCCCGACGCGCGCGCGAGCTGGGTGATGCGCACGATCGAGTCCTCGACATCGCGCGGCGCGACCATCATGAGATCGGCGAGCTCGTCGACGACGACGAGCAGATACGGATACGGCTTGAGGACACGCTCGCTTCCGACCGGGACCTCGACCTCCCCCGCTCGCACCGCGCGATTGAAGTCGTCGATGTGGCGGAAGCCGAACGACGCGAGGTCGTCGTAGCGCATGTCCATCTCTTTAACGACCCACTGCAACGCCTCTGCGGCCTTCTTGGGGTTCGTGATGATCGGCGTGATCAGGTGCGGTACTCCCGCATAGCTCGTGAGCTCCACGCGCTTCGGGTCGATGAGCACCATCCGCACGTCCGACGGGCGAGCCCGCATCAGAAGGCTCGTGATCATCGAGTTCACGAAGCTCGACTTACCCGAGCCGGTCGACCCGGCGACCAGAAGGTGAGGCATCTTCGCGAGGTTCGCCGTGACGAAGTTCCCGCCGACGTCCTTGCCGACGCCGATCGTCAGCGGATGCGTGTTCTTCAGGGCGGCCTGCGACCGCAGTACGTCGCCGAGCGCCACCGTCTCGCGGTCGGTGTTCGGGATCTCGATTCCGATGGCGCTCTTGCCGGGAATCGGAGACAGGATGCGCACGTCGTTCGAGGCGACCGCGTACGCGAAGTTGTTGCTGAGCTGCAGGATCTTCTCGACCTTGACGCCGTGCCCGACCTCGACCTCGTACTGGGTCACCGTCGGCCCTCGCGAGAACCCCGTGACCTTGGCATCGACGTTGAACTGCGAGAGCACGCTGGTGATCTGCTCGACGATGCGGTCGTTCGCCTCGGACCGCGCGACGGACGGCGGTCCCTCGGCGAGCACACCGGGCGAAGGAAGGATGTAGGGCGCGACGGGCGCCTGGGGGCCGCGCTCGCCCGGTCCGTCGGTGCCGAATCCGTCGAGCCCCGGCAGCTCGGGCATCTCGCCGGTGTCGGACTCGTCATCGAGGAGAGCGGTGGTCTGCTGCTCCGCAAGCGCATCCGTCACGGACCGCACGTCGGAGAGCACCTCGGTGGCGGCGTCGGACGACACCGCAGGGTTCACGACTGTGACCGCCTGATCGTACGCCGGCGTCGCATCCGTGGTGCTGAGGAGAGCGGTGATGTCGTCGGAACCGAGAGTCCCCTCGTCGGGGTCCTCTTCGCGACCCGTCTTGTTGCGCCGCCACCAGGGCAGCACGTCCGGATCGTCGACCTTGTCGGCGTCGTCGATGGCCACCGCGTCCTTCGCGGGCTTTTCGACGCGCTCCGCGTCGAACATCCACGCGTACAGATCGCCGAGACGGTGACCGATGCGGTTGGGAGGAGTCTTGGTGAGGATCAGCACACTGAGGATCGCCAGCAGAGAGAGCACGATGTACGCCGGGATGGCCGTCAGGTAGCTGAGCGGCTGGCCGATGATCCACCCGAACAGACCGCCTGCGGCGCTGAGAGCGACCATGCCCTCCGGCGGCTGCGGCAGCCCTCCCGCGATGTGGCAGAACCCTGCGAGCGTGATCATCAGGAGGCCGAAGCCGATGCCGATCCGTCCGTTGTCATGCACGGACGAGGGGTGCCGGAAGAGCCAGCCGGCGAGGAGAAGGAGCAGCACGGGGAAGATGAAGGCCATCCGGCCGATGAGAAGCCCGACCGAGTAGGCGCTGATGGTGGTCGCGACCTCGTTGCCGATGAAGAACCATTCGTTGACGGCACCGGCGATCGCGAGGATGACGAGGAGCAGCGGGAAGCCGTCACGACGGTCGTCCTTCTCGAGCGTCTCCGGACCGAACGCGCGGAAGATCCCGCCGACCGCGTGCGCGATGCCGCCCCAGGCCCGGACGATCACCGGCGGCTTGTCGAGCTCGTCGATGTACTTCTTCGGCGCGGCCTGGGACTTCGGCGCCGCCTGCCGCTTGGGCCGAGGCGCGGCGCTGTCGGATGCGCGCGCTGATTTCGTGGTGCTCCTGGCCATGCTCTCACGTTACGGCCAGCAGCCGACAAAGCCCCTCAATGACGCGGCATTCCGCGGTCTTCGGCCCATCGACACGCCGACGTCATGACACGCGGTGCACCATCGTGTCGCGCAGCAGGCCGCTGCTCGTCACCAGGAAGCCCTCCGAGCGATACAGACCTCGAGCGAAGTTGTCGCGCTCCACGCTCAGGCTGATCCGGGCATGCCCCTGTTCCCCCGCGTGCGCCACGAGACGGCGCAGCAGCGTGCGCCCGACGCCGTGCGCACGCCAGATCGGCTGCACGCCGATGATCAGCTCGGGCACCGCGGTGCCGACGAACCCGAATCCGGGGTCGTCCTGCGACAGCATCCGGTACCACGCCGCGCCGATCGACTGCCCCTCGGAATCGACCGCGATGAATCCGGCGTCTGCCGGACGCATCCACCCCGAGAGGTACCTGCGATGTTCGACGGACGTGAGGATCTCGTGTCGCGGTCGTGCTCCGCCCGAGCGCCAGTTCGCCGCCTCGACGACCATGTCGCCGAGGAAGCTTCCGTCCGCCTGCACGGCCGGTCTGAGCGAGAACGCATCCGCCATGCCCTGAGGCTACGTCCGGTGCGTTTCCGATGCGTGTCGGTCGGCTGTGAACCCCGGCTCGCCCGGCGGTCAGGCCTCGATGACGAGGGGGACGATCATCGGTCGCCGGCGGAGCTTCTGGTTGACCCACCGGCCGATCGTGCGACGCACCACCTGCGAGAGAGCATGCGTGTCGCGCACGCCGTTGCCAGACGCCTCTTTGAGCGCGGCGATGATCTTCGGCGTCACGTCGTCGAAGACGGAGTCGTCCTCGGCGATACCGCGCGCATGGATCTCGGGACCCGAGATGATCCGGCCCGTCTGCGCATCGACGACGACGATCACCGACACGAAGCCCTCTTCGGCGAGGATCCGGCGGTCCTTGAGATCGGCGTCGGTGATCGCGCCGACCGTCGAACCGTCGACGTAGACGAATCCGAGGTCGAGCTGGCCCGCGACCCGAGCATCTCCGTCCTTGAGGTCGATCACGGTGCCGTTCGAGGCGATGATCGTGCGCTCCGCCTCGACACCGGTGTCCTGCGCGAGCTTCGCGTTCGCGATCAGGTGTCGGTACTCGCCGTGCACCGGAAGCACGTTCTTCGGCTTGAGGATGTTGTAGCAGTAGATCAGCTCGCCGGCAGCGGCGTGACCGGAGACGTGCACCTTGGCGTTCGCCTTGTGCACGACGTTGGCGCCGAGTTTCGTGAGGCCGTCGATCACCCGGTACACCGCGTTCTCGTTGCCGGGAATCAGGCTCGAGGCGAGGATGACGGTGTCACCCGGGCCCGGCTCGATCGCGTGATCGAGGTTGGCCATGCGGCTGAGCACGGCCATCGGCTCGCCCTGTGATCCCGTCGACATGTAGACGATCTTGTCGTCGGGGAGATCCCGCGCCTTCTTGTAGTCGATGAGGAGTCCGGCGGGGACCTTCAGGTACCCGAGGTCCTCGGCGATCGTCATGTTGCGCAGCATGCTGCGCCCCAGCAGCGCGACACGACGTCCGTGCGCGTGAGCTGCGTCGAGCACCTGCTGCACGCGGTGTACGTGGCTGGAGAAGCTGGCGACGATCACGCGGCGCGGCGCCTTGCCGATGACCTGGTCGAGCACCGGGCCGATCGAACGCTCCGTCGGCGTGAAACCGGGAACATCGGCGTTCGTCGAGTCGACGAGGAACAGATCGACGCCCTCTTCCCCGAGACGGGCGAACGCACGGAGATCCGTGATGCGTCCATCGAGCGGAAGCTGGTCCATCTTGAAGTCGCCGGTGGCCAGCACGAGGCCGGCGGGCGTGCGGATCGCGACGGCGAGAGCATCCGGGATCGAGTGGTTGACCGCGACGAACTCCAGATCGAAGGGTCCGACCTGTTCACGCTGGCCCTCCTTCACGGTCAACGTGAAGGGCTTGATGCGGTGCTCCTTGAGCTTCGCTTCGACGAGGGCCAGGGTCAGGCCCGAACCGATCACCGGGATGTCGCTCTTCAGCCGAAGCAGGTACGGCACCGCGCCGATGTGGTCCTCGTGCCCGTGGGTCAGAACCACGCCGACGATGTCGTCGAGGCGCCCCTTGATGGGCTCGAAGTCCGGCAGGATCAGGTCGACGCCCGGCTGGTGCTCCTCGGGGAAGAGCACCCCGCAGTCGACGATCAGGATCTTGCCGTCGAACTCGAAGATGGTCATGTTGCGACCGATCTCGCCGAGTCCGCCGAGCGGGATGACCCGAAGCGTCCCTTCGTCGAGTGCTGCGGGTTCTGCGAGCGGAATGGACATGGTGTCTCCTCAGTCGGACACTCGACGCGTCCGTTCGTTCGTGGTGACGCGGCGCACCGCGTCAGGTGTCAGCGGGTCGTGCCATGCACCTTCGGCAGGGCGCCGCCCGCGGCCGCGTTGCGGTCGGGGCGGAAGTTCGAGAAGTCGGCGCCGGGAACGTCCTTGACGAGATCCAGCTCGTCTTCGATGAGTGCTGCTTCCCACTCTTCGGGACCGACGAGCGGCAGACGGACGCGCGGGCTCGAGATGCGGCCGAGCCCGTGCAGGATGTACTTCGCCGCGACCGTTCCGGGCACGTGCGTCATGACCGCCCGCACGAGCGGTTCCAGGCGCTGGTGCTCAGCGGTCGCGGTGGCGAGATCGCCGCGGTTCACGGCGTCGACGATGGTCCGGTAGGGGGTGGCGGTGATGTTCGCCGTGACTCCGATCAGACCGGTCGCCCCGATGGCCAGGTGCGGCAGCACGTTCGCGTCGTCACCCGAGAAGTACATGAGGTCGGTCTGGTTGAGAACCCTGCTCACCTCGGAGAAGTCACCCTTGGCGTCCTTCACCGCGAGGATGTTCGGGTGCTTCGCCAACCGCAGGATGGTCTCGTACTTGATCGGCACACCGGTGCGGCCGGGGATGTCGTAGAGGATCACCGGCAGGTCCGTGGCATCGGCCACGAGGCGGAAGTGCGTCAGGATGCCGGCCTGAGTCGGCTTGTTGTAGTACGGCGTGACGATCATGATCCCGTCGGCGCCGGCCTTCTCACTGGCCTTGTACAGCTCGATCGCGTGGGCGGTCTCGTTGGACCCTCCGCCGGTGATGATCTTCGCCCGGCCTGCCGAGACCGACTTGCCGATCTCGACGAGCTTGAGCTTCTCGGGGTCCGTCAGGGTAGAGGTCTCGCCTGTCGTTCCCGTCACGACGATTCCGTCCGCACCGGCGGTGATGACGTCATCGATGTGCTTCTCGACGGCGGGCCAATCGACTTCACCGTCGGCCGTCATCGGAGTGACGAGCGCGACGAGAACCTGTCCGAAAGGGTTGCCCGAGTGCGTCATGCCCCCCAGCGTATCGGGTCGAGTGCTGGTCACGCTGACGGGAGAGGACGGATGACGTCACCGCGAGCGATGTCGACCTTCCCCGTCAGGACGAGACCCGCCATCTGCCCCGATGTCGCCTCGTGCGCGGTTCTGCGGAACATCTCGATCCCCGCGACGGCGGTCGTCGCGCGCGGTGAACCCGCGCGCAGCACCTCGACGTGGTCGCCGACGCGGACGACTCCCGTACGCACCGTCCCCGTGGCGACGATGCCGCGGCCCGTGATCGTGAAGACGTCCTCGACGACGAACTGTCCGTTCCCCGTGGCTGTGTCGAGCGTCGCAGACGGCTCTGGCGGGGTCGCGGATGCCCCGTTCATCATGGCGGCGAGCCGCAGCGCCTCCGCCTCGTTGTATCGGCGCAGCGTCTCGGTCGCGTCTTCCGCGCCCCGCGCCCTACGCCCGAAGAGCCATCCCATGCCCCCCGATGATACGGAGGCGCACTCGGTGGCGCATAGGCTCGGACGCATGGCATGGGTGACACACGAGACCACGACCGTCTACGCGAACGCCTGGATCTCCGTCCGGGAGGATCGTGTCACCGGCCCCGCCGGCGAGGGGATCTACGGCGTGGTGACCATGCGTCAGCCGGCCGTGTTCGTCATCGCGCTCGATGAGCAGGACCGCATGTGCCTCGTGACCCTCGAGCGCTACACGACGGGTCGATCGATCGAGGTGCCCGCCGGCGGCAGCGATGGCGAGGACCCTCTTCTCGCCGCGCGCAGGGAGCTCCTCGAGGAGACCGGGTACGAGGCGGCGGAGTGGACACCGCTCGGCACGATGAACGCGCTCAACGGAATCGCCGACGCCCCGGAGCACGTCTTCCTGGCACGAGGACTGACGCTCGCCACGGGCGCGGCATCCACGTCCCAGGAGGAGGAGGGCATCGATGCGGTCAGCTGGGTGCCGTTCGGCGAGGTGCTGGACATGATCGCGGACGGGCGGATCAGCGACGGTGAGACCGTGGCCGCCGTCGCGTATGCGGGCATCCGCCTCGGACGCTTCCGCTGAGCGGCGACGCACCGGGTCTCAGACGCGTCCGCGACGAGCGACGCCGGAGGTCACCGCGTCGGGCAGCAGGGCCGCCAGCGTCACGATGGCCCGGTACCTGAACGACGGGATCGACACCGACTTGCCGCGAGCGGCGTCGCGGAGTCCCTCACGAACCACGTCGCGCGCATCGAGCCACAGGAAGCCGGGAACGCCCTCCTGTCCGGGAGGCAGCCCCATGCGCTCGTGGAAGGACGTGTGGGTGAAGCCGGGACACACCGCCGTCACACTCACGCGATCGCGGGCGTATTCGAGGTTCGCCCAACGACTGAATCCGATGAGCCAGCTCTTGCACGCGGAGTAGGTGGAGCGGGAGATGAATCCGGCGACCGATGCGACGTTGATGATGCGCCCGCCCCGACCGCGCATGGTCTGGAGCGCGGCGTGCATGAGACGCATCGACGCTTCGACGTGCACGCGGAGGTGACGCACCTCGTCGGCGACGTCGTTGTCGGCGAACTGCAGCGGGAGTCCGAATCCTGCGTTGTTCACCAGCAGGTCGACAGGGTCTGAGGTGTCGCGCAGACGGGCGGCGACGAGCTCCACGTCGCTCTCGACGGCAAGGTCGGCGACCAGCACCTCGACCGCGACCCCGTAGTCGCTCCGGATCTCGGATGCGACGTCGTCCAGCGCATCGGCGGAGCGTGCGACGAGGATCAGATCGGCGCGGCGCCTCGCGAGCTGGCGCGCGAACTCCGCGCCGAGGCCGGCGCTCGCTCCCGTGATGAGTGCGGTGGGCATCAGCGCTCGTATCCGATGAAGCGGTAGCGGATGCCGGTGCGGGAGGTCTGCCACTCCCCCTCGTCGACGGCTCGCCATCCGGCCCTCGCCGGCGCGTGCGCGTCTCCGTCGACGGCGAGGTCGAGTTCGGTGACCTCGAGGCGGTCGGCGTCGGCGATCACGAGTCGGAAGATCTCGGCACCGCCGATGATCCAGACCTTCTCCTGACCGCGCACGGCCTCGACGACCGACGCGGCCCGACGGGCACCGTCGGCAGACCAGTCCTGCTGACGGGTGATGACGATGTTGTCCCGCCCGGGAAGAGGGCGGAATCGCTCGGGCAGTGAGTCCCAGGTCTTGCGGCCCATGATCACCGGGGACCCCGAGGTGATCTCCTTGAAGTGCGCCAGATCCTCGGGGACGTACCAGGGCATGCCGCCCTCGGCGCCGATGACCCCGTCGTGTGCCTCAGCCCAGATCAGGCCCACCCAGGTCACACCGCCACCGCCGCCCGGATCGGTGCATGGTGCTGGTAGCCCTCGACGACGAGGTCGTCGTAGGTGTAGTCGAACACCGAATCCGGCGTGCGCTCGAAGCGGAGTGTGGGATACGGGTAGGGCTCGCGGGTGAGCTGCTCACGCACCTGTTCGAGATGGTTGTCGTAGATGTGGCAGTCGCCACCCGTCCACACGAAGTCACCGGGCTCGAGCCCTACCTGCTGCGCGATCATCATCGTCAGCAGGGCATAAGACGCGATGTTGAACGGGACTCCGAGGAACAGGTCGGCGCTGCGCTGGTAGAGCTGGCACGAGAGTCTGCCGTCGGCGACGTAGAACTGGAACAGGGCGTGGCACGGAGCGAGCGCCATGTCGGGGATGTCCGCGGGGTTCCACGCCGACACGATCAGTCGGCGGGAGTCCGGAGTCTGACGGATCTGCTCGATGACCTCAGACAGCTGATCGATGCTGCGGCCGTCGGGCGCGGGCCACGATCGCCACTGGACCCCGTAGACGGGGCCGAGGTCGCCGCTCGCGTCTGCCCATTCGTCCCAGATGCTGACGCCGTTCTCCTGGAGCCACCGGACATTGGAATCTCCGCGGAGGAACCAGAGCAGCTCGTACGCGATCGACTTGAAGTGCACCTTCTTCGTGGTGACGAGAGGGAACCCCTTCGAGAGGTCGAAGCGGATCTGTCGCCCGAAGACGCTGGTCGTGCCCGTCCCGGTGCGATCCGACTTGTGGGTGCCGGACTCCAGCACGTCACGGAGCAGGTCTTCATACGGCGTCGGGACGGCTGCGCTCATGTCTGCCAGACTACCCGCCCTCGGCAGCCGGCCGCCTGATCGTCACGATGCGACACATCGGCCCCGGCACCGTCTGACCGCCCGTATTCTCTTCCCATGACGCCCGGAATCGCCCTTGCCGTGATCGGCGCTCTCGTGGTGATCGCCGTCATCGTCGGCGTCGTGCAGCGTGTTCTCGACGGACGGCGACGCACCGGGGGCCACCTCCGGTTCGATCCGGCCGACGCGGACACCGACCGGCTCGGTTCCCACGCCACCCTCGTGCAGTTCAGCACCGAGATGTGCACGCGCTGCCCCCAGGTGCGGAGGATGCTCTCGAGCTTCGTGGCAGACACCGACGACGACGCCGTGCAGCACCTCGAAGTCGATCTGACGCACCGGCCCGACCTCTCTGCGCGATACAAGGTCATGCAGACCCCCACGACGTTCGTCGTGGACGCGTCCGGCGCCGTCCGTGCGCGCTTCCACGGAGTACCGCACCGCCACGCACTCACCGACGCACTCGCCGCCGTCTGAGGCGTCAACGACTGGAGCCGAGATGACCACTCCCGCTGGTATCGACCCCCGGGGCCCGCGCTTCGCCGCGACGATCACGACCGTGCTGCTCCTCGCAGCGACCTTCCTGGGGCTGGTCGGCATCTCGACGGCGAGGTCCTTCGGCTGGTTCGCCTATCAGCCCCTCGCGGCCTCGGACTTCGGCTCCGACACCTGGGCGATCGTCTCGGCCACAGTTGCACAGCGCGCACTGGACCCCGGATTCCTCCTGACCGTCGTGATCGCACTGCTGTTCCTGTGGAGCGTCGTCTCCCCGCCGACCGCGCCGTGGGGCGTGCTCTTCCGCCGATTCGTCCGCCCGCGCCTCGCCCCTCCGGCCGAGCTCGAGGACCCGCGACCGCCGCGATTCGCCCAGGGTGTCGGTCTCGTCGTCGTGACCGTCGGAATCGTCCTCCATCTGGTCGGCGTGCCGTGGGCCCTCCCGATCTCGACGGCTGCCGCGTTCATCGCGGCCTTCCTCAACGCCGCTTTCTCGTTCTGCCTCGGCTGCCAGATCTACCTGCTGCTGCAGCGCGCCGGCGTCGTCGGACGGGCCGCCTCGCCCGCGTGAGCGCAGTTCCGCCGCACGCGCCCGGTCGATAGGCTGGCCCCACATGCGGCCGCACATCCCGCGGCCCGCGAGAACCGGAGGAATCATGCCCGTCACCAGCGAAGCAACCACGACCTGGACCGGATCCCTCACGGAGGGCTCGGGCACCGTCGCATTCTCCTCGTCGAAGCTCGGCACCTTCCCGATCAACTGGAAGGCGCGCAGCGAGGGCAGCGACACGACCACCACGCCCGAGGAGCTCATCGCCGCCGCTCACGCCTCGTGCTTCAGCATGGCTTTCTCCCACGCGCTGGCCGAGAACGGCACGCCCCCGGAGCGCATCAACACGAGCGCGTCGGTCACCTTCAAGCCCGGCGTCGGCATCACCGGGAGCCACCTCAACGTGAATGCCGTCGTCCCCGGCATCACCGCAGAGGTGTTCCAGGAGCTCGCGGCGGACGCCAAGGCGGGGTGCCCGGTGTCGCAGGCACTGGCGGGCATCGAGATCACGCTCGAAGCGACGCTCGCCTGACCCCGGTCAGCGTCGGGAGAGGCGGATCGCCTCACGGATGCTGGCGCGGGCATCCTTGCGACGCCCCGCCGCATCCTGGACCACACCCAGCCGATAGCGCGCTCGCCAGTCATCGGGCGAGGCAGCGGAGTCTTCCGCATACCGCGCGATCAGCGGATCCGCGTCCGAGCGCGCGATCCGGCCGCTCGGGGTGAGCTCGGTCTCGGCTTCGGGCATGCCCCCCTCGGCGTCGAGCTCACGACCGAGCCGATCGGCGGCGAAGCCGAACTGCATCTCGCGGAGGAGCGCCCACCCCCCGATCGGGGCGAGCACGATCAGCGCGATCCCCATCCCGATAGAGATCGGCGTGCCGACGGCGAAGAACATCACCGCGAGCCAGACGCATACGGCGAGGTAGACGAGCAGTGCGCCCGCCATGAGGCCGACGCCGATCCTCGACATCACGAGCGGATGCCGATGTCGATCATGTTCTCCAGCCCGACGACCACACCGGTCGCTGTCGCGGCGAAGGGAACGGCGATCCGGATTCCCGGCGCATAGGCCAGAGCGGGCTCCACCGTGTCGTGCGTGAAGGTCAGCGACTCCCCCGGCCCCGAGAGGATGACCTCCTGCTTGGCGATGACGCCGGGGCGGCGGAGTGAGTGGATCGGCACACTCCCCACCTGCTGTCCGCGGGCACGCTGATCGGCGTGCGGTGCGCTGACGGGCCCCTGGTCAGCCCGCGCGGCCGCGATCAGCTCGGCGGTGCGCACGGCGGTGCCGCTGGGTGAGTCGACCTTCTTCTCGTGGTGGGCCTCGACGATCTCGGCCGAGCCGAAGAACGGGGCCGCGGCAGCAGACAGGGCGGAGCCCAGCACCGAACCGAGCGAGAAGTTCGGGATGAACACGATTCCCGTGCCCGATTCCTCGACCAGAGGCCGCACCAGAGCGATGCGCTCCGCGGACCATCCGGAGGTCGCGACGAGGACGTTGATGCCGCGCTCGACCGCCGCGCGGACGACGTCGACGCTCACCTGCGGCGTGGTCGCATCGATCACGAGATCCGCACCGTCGAGCTCGGCGAGGTCGCTGCGAGACGTGAGCACACGGCTCACCTCGAAGCCGTCGAGGTCATCGACCACTGTGCGGATGATCGAGCCGAGCTTCCCGGTGCCGCCGACGAGTGCTACCTGAGTGGTCATGCGTTCAGTCTATTTCTCGACGACACCCAGCTCTCGCTCCCGCGCGGCGCGGCGGCACGAGCCGGCGCGAGCCGGCGAAGCGGCTCAGACCGGCATGTGGTCGGGAATCCCCGTGCGCAACTCGACAGGCAGATGACCGGTGTCGTTGTGCGTGAGCAGCGTCCACGGGCGGCCCTGCTTCTGGGCGATCACGGTCAGACCGCAGTGCGCCTGGTTCAGAGTCATCCATCGCCACTCCGGTGCCCCGAGCACCTCCCGCACGAACCAGGAGATCACGAAGTTGTGGGTGATGAGGACTTCATGGACATCACCGGGCTTGCGGACGAGGAACTCGTTCACCGCGTCGAACATCTGGGCGCGTCCGGCCTCGATCTCCGCGTCCGTGACCGAGCCGAAGAAGGGCTCGTATGCCGCCGGGGTCTCTTCTGTCATCCCGGTCGGCACGCAGTCGAACAGCAGAGCCGTCGGCTCTGGATCGACCGAGGGCAGCCGTTCGGCGATGGCGCGCGCCGTCTCGTTCGCGCGCAGGAGCGGCGAATGCCACACAGCATCGAGAGGAAGACCCGAGAGGCGGTCGGCGATCAGTTCCGCCTGGCGCTGACCTCGCGGCGAGAGCGGACCGTCGGTGAGGCCGTGCTCGGCATCCTGATGCTCCCCATGCCTGACCAGATATATGTAATGCGTCACTTGCTCGCTCGCTTCATCGACAGCGTCCTCCGGAATCCACTCCACCCTATGCCAGGTATGTGACGGGGATGTGTCGACGCTCAGTTGCCCGCTCGTGTCAGGTCGGCGATCTGTGCGCGCGACAATGCGACCCCTGCGCCCTGCATGAGCTCGTCGACGTGCTCGGCGGCGAAGGTGTTGACGATGGGAGCGACGACGGTCCGCTGGGCGAGCAGCCACGCGATCGACACGGCCGCGACCGGGAGGTCGAGTTCGGCGGCGACCTGGTCGAGTGCCTTGAGGACCTTCGTGCCGCGCCGGTTCAGGTTGCCCCGGAGCTGTTCGCCCCGCACTCCGCGCGAGGCCACGGACTTGCTCCGGTGACGACCGGACAGGAACCCGTGCTCGAGGGCGTGCGACGGTGTGACCGCGAGGTTCTGGGCGCCGGCGACGAGTCGCAGGTCGCCTTCGAAGGCCTGCCGGCGGATGAGGTTGTACGGCGAGTCGATCACCTGGACGCGCGGATACCCGGCGGAAGCGAGGATCCGCGCCTCGACGAGGCGCTCGGGGGCGAAACCGTAGGCGCCGAGAGCACCGACCTTGCCCGCCTCGACGAGCCACTCGACGGTGGCGAGCGTGTCTTCGAGGTTGGTCGTCGCGTCGAGAGTCGCATCGAGGTAGAGGACGTCGACGCGCTCCACACCGAGCCTCGTGAGGGATCCTTCGACGGCTCGGACGAGGTTGGTGGAACCGAGACCCGGGTTGTCGGCGTGGGCGCCGATCCGGACGCTCAGCAGCGCGTTGTCGCGGCGGCCGCGAGAGCGCAGCCACTGCCCGATGATGTGCTCGCTCCGTCCGCCGGAGAAGCCGTCGGCCGTGTGGATCGCATTGCCGCCGAATTCGATGTAGCGATCGAGGATGCCGTGACTGGTCTCGAGATCGACGTTCCAGCCGAACTCGGCGGCCCCGAGCATCAGCGGGAACGTGTCGAAGCCGGTCTCGCCGAGAGGGACGCGGATGCCCTCGCCGACGCCGGGACCGACGATCGGGATGGGAGCGGAAGGGTGCTCTGCGGGCTGCGCCTGCGCGCGCTCGGGTGGCGTCCCTGCGCCTACGCTGAACAACCGCATTTCCTCACCCCCGCGTCGATCGGTGCGAGCCGATCTGCGTCACTGCTCTGGATGCACCCCCCGGTGCGTACTTCGAGGGTATTCGAGAACCGCGAACGCTCCGACCAATCCGTGGAACGGCGGGAAAACTTCCAATAACGGTTTGGTCACATCGGATACGACGAGGCCCGGGTCGTCGTACGGGACGACCCGGGCCTCGTGTGCGGAGCGCTGGCGATTACTCGGCTGCGGCCTCGTCAGCCGGAGCTGCGTCGGCTGCCGGAGCGTCGTCGAGCACGGGCTCGAGCGACAGCTTGCCGCGGTCGTCGATCTTCGTGATCTTGACGAGGATCTTCTGACCGACCGACAGGACGTCGTCGACGTTCTCGACGCGCTTGCCACCGGCGAGCTTGCGCACCTCGGTGACGTGGAGCAGACCGTCCTTGCCCGGGAGCAGCGAGACGAACGCACCGAACGTCGCGATCTTCACGACGGTTCCGAGGAACTGCTCGCCGACCTCGGGGTTGGTCGGGTTGGCGATCGCGTTGACCTGGGCGCGGGCGGCCTCGGCCGAGGGGCCGTCGGTCGCGCCGATGTAGACGGTGCCGTCCTCCTCGATGGAGATCTGCGCACCGGTCTCGTCCTGGATCGCGTTGATCGTCTTGCCCTTCGGGCCGATCAGCTCGCCGATCTTGTCGACCGGGATCTGCACGCTGATGACGCGCGGCGCGGTCGGCGCCATCTCGTCGGGAGCGTCGATCGCGGCGTTCAGGACGTTGAGGATCGTCAGACGCGCGTCGCGGGCCTGGGTCAGCGCGCCGGCGAGCACCGACGACGGGATGCCGTCGAGCTTCGTGTCGAGCTGGATCGCGGTGACGAACTCGCTGGTGCCGGCGACCTTGAAGTCCATGTCGCCGAGAGCGTCCTCCGCGCCGAGGATGTCGGTGAGGGCGGCGTAGCGCGTCTCACCGTCGACCTCGTCGGAGACGAGCCCCATCGCGATACCGGCGACGGCTGCGCGCAGCGGCACACCCGCGTTCAGGAGCGAGAGGGTCGAGGCGCAGACGGAACCCATCGAGGTCGAGCCGTTGGAGCTCAGCGCCTCGGAGACCTGACGGATCGCGTAGGGGAACTCCTCGCGGCTCGGCAGCACCGGCACGAGGGCGCGCTCGGCGAGGAAGCCGTGCCCGATCTCGCGACGCTTCGGCGAACCAACACGGCCGGTCTCACCGGTCGAGTAGGGCGGGAAGTTGTAGTGGTGCATGTAGCGCTTGCTCGTGGTGGGCGACAGCGAGTCGATCTGCTGCTCCATCTTGAGCATGTTCAGCGTGGTGACACCCATGATCTGGGTCTCGCCGCGCTGGAAGATCGCCGATCCGTGGACGCGCGGGATGACCTGCACCTCGGCGTCGAGCGGACGGATGTCCGCCAGACCACGGCCGTCCATGCGCACGCTCTCCGTGAGGATGCGGCCGCGGACGATCTTCTTC
Source organism: Microbacterium sp. C5A9 (assembly GCF_022627955.1). Taxonomy (GTDB): domain Bacteria; phylum Actinomycetota; class Actinomycetes; order Actinomycetales; family Microbacteriaceae; genus Microbacterium. Next base: position 222,307 of record NZ_JABXGD010000002.1, on the reverse strand, counting down.
GTGACGGACTTGTACGCCGCGGAGAACTCGAGCGGGGCTCCGGCCGGCAGGTTGCCGGCCTCGACGGCTTCGATGAGCTGCGCCTTGACGCGGTCCTTGACCTCGTCGTCCTTGCCCTGACGCTCGAGCTTGTCGGCGATCTGGTAGACGTTCACCAGGTCGTCGTAGGAGCGCTCGGCGACGAAGTCGTAGACCTCGCTGGAGTACGGCGGGAAGACCGGGTACACGCCCGGCTCCTTCGCCGCGGTGGCGGCGAGCTCGGCCTGAGCCTTGACGAGCTGCGCGATGAAGGGCTTCGACGCTTCGAGACCCTGCGCGACGATGGCCTCGTCGGGCTTCGTGGCGCCGGCCTTGATCAGGTTCCAGCTGCCCTCGGTCGCCTCAGCCTCGACCATCATGATCGCGACGTCTTCGGTGCCGTCGGCCTTGGTGACGACACGACCGGCGACGATCAGGTCGAACACGGCTTCGCTGACCTGCTCAGCGGTCGGGAACGCGACCCACTGGTCGGCGTGCTCGCCCTGGCCGGGGATGAACGCGAGACGCACACCGGCGACGGGACCCGAGAACGGGAGACCCGAGATCTGCGTCGACGCGGAAGCCGCGTTGATCGCGAGAGCGTCGTAGAACTCGCCCGGAGCGATCGAGAGAACGGTGATGACGATCTGGACCTCGTTGCGCAGGCCGTCGACGAACGACGGACGCAGCGGACGGTCGATGAGACGGCAGACGAGGATCGCCTCGGTCGAGGGACGACCCTCGCGACGGAAGAACGAGCCGGGGATCTTGCCGGCAGCGTACGAACGCTCTTCGACGTCGACCGTCAGCGGGAAGAAGTCGAAGCCCTCGCGCGGGTGCTTGCCTGCGCTGGTGGCCGAGAGGAGCATGGTCTCGCCGTCGAGGTACGCGGCGACTGCGCCCTGAGCCTGCTGCGCGAGGCGGCCGGTCTCGAAGCGGATGGTGCGGGTGCCGAAGCGGCCGTTGTCGAGAACGGCCTCGGTGGCGGTGATTTCAGGACCTTCCAAGAGGTCTCTCCTTCTTTGTTTAGACTCGCGAATCCGTATGACGCGCGAGCGTGTTCGTGAAGGAGCGGATGCAGCCGGATACGGGCGCGCGGGCAATCCCGCGAATGTCACCTGCGCTGGCCACCAGTAGAAAGCCACCCGACGACCGCGCCGAGGAACCCACCACAGGGGACCAGCTCTCCGCCGATCGCTCCATGAGTCGATATGAAGTTGTGCAGTCGACAGACGTCGACCTCGACCAGCCTACCAGCGGCGCCACAGAATCCCCCCGCGATCGCGCCATCCGGGTGTTCGGTCACGCCACGGCCACGCGGCGTTCACCGGCCGGACGCCGGCGCGTGAGGAGCATCCGGTGTCCTGACACCATGCGCATGTCAGTGATCGGGTGCGGGTACCTCGGTGCCGTGCACGCCGCAGCGATGGCCTCGATCGGACACGACGTCATCGGGATCGACGTCGACGCGCAGAAGGTCGCCGCGCTGGCGAGCGGCACCGCGCCGTTCTTCGAGCCGGAGCTCGGCGAGCTCCTGCAGGAGGGCCTCGCGTCCGGGCGCCTGCGATTCAGCACCGAGATGTCTGACGCGGCCGGGGCGGCGATCCACTTCATCGCCGTCGGAACCCCGCAGATCCCGGGCGGACACAGCGCAGATCTGCGGTTCGTCGACGCCGCAGTGGCCGCGCTGCTCCCCCACCTGAGCCCGGGGGACGTGGTCGCCGGGAAATCCACCGTGCCCGTGGGGACGGCCGAGCGACTCGGCTCGGTCGTCGCCGACACCGGCGCGACCCTGGTGTGGAACCCCGAGTTCCTCCGCGAGGGGTGGGCCGTGCATGACACGATCTCGCCCGATCGCCTCGTGGTGGGCGTGCCGTCGGGCGCCGACGGCGAGCGGGCAACCGCTGCGCTGCACGAGGCGTATCGCCCCGCAGTGGAGGCCGGCACGCCGTTCCTCGTGACGGATCTGGCGACGGCCGAGCTTGTCAAGGGCGCGGCGAACGCCTTCCTCGCCACCAAGATCTCGTTCATCAACGCGATGGCCGAGATCGCCGAGGCGGCAGGCGCCGACGTCGCACTCCTCGCGGATGCACTCGGACACGACACCCGCATCGGACGCCGCTATCTGGGATCTGGCATCGGGTTCGGCGGCGGCTGCCTCCCGAAGGACATCCGCGCGTTCGCGGCCCGCGCCGAGGAGCTCGGACGCGGAGAGGCCGTGGGGTTCCTCCGCGAGGTCGACTCGATCAACCTCCGACGACGCGACAGAGCCGTGCAGCTCGTGGTGGACGCCCTCGGCGGCCTGGTGTTCGGACGGCGCATCGCGGTGCTCGGCGCCGCGTTCAAGCCCTTCAGCGACGACATCCGCGACTCCCCCGCCCTCGACGTCGCTGTACGGTTGCGCGGCCTCGGCGCGGACGTGATCGTCACCGACCCCGCGGCCCTCGACAACGCCGCGGCGGCGCATCCCCAGCTCGGATACGCGACCGAGCGCGACGACGCGCTCCGCGACGCCGACGCCGTGGTGATCGTCACGGAGTGGGACCTGTACCGTCGCGAGATGACGCCCGAGCACGCCGGGTCACTCGTCGCAGGGCGTGTCATCGTCGACGGCCGGAACTGCCTCGACGCCGCCGCCTGGCGGGCCGCCGGCTGGACGTACCACGGCATGGGACGCCGCTGATCGGACGCGCGTCGCACGGGCGAGGTGGTCCCCCGCCCCGCGCCACCCGAGCTGACCGGGCAGGCACCGAATCGTGTCAGCTCACCCGTGCCCCGCTGCGCGAGGGGGATCTGCCCAGGAAGACGTAGTCGTCGTGCTTCGCGCTGCGCCCGTCGCCCGCAGCGCGACCGTGCAGTCGACGCCACACCCAGGGCAGAGCGTGCCGCCGCCACCACAGGCCCGCGCCGATCGGCTCGTGCTCGTGCAATGCGGCGTCGAGAGCGCCGAGCGCGTCCGCGTGCGGGACGGCCAGCACCTCGCCCGCCCGGTACGCGAGGAAGCGGTGACCGCGGCTGCTGAGATGCACGAGATCCTCCCCCCAGTTCGGCCGGTCGGGAAGGGAGGGATGCAGATCGGTGTCGATCAGGATCGCGCCCGTGCGCGCGGCGATGCCCGCGAGCGCTGTGGCGAAGGCCGCGAACCGGCGGGTGTAGATCGCCGCCGCCCGTCGGCGAGGGAGGAACGGCGTGACCAGCACGACATCCGCCCCGATGCCACGGAGTCGCCGCACCGCTTCCTCGAGCTCTGCGGCGAGCGCGGGCACATCGACGGTCGGCTTCACGAGGTCGTTCGCGCCGATGAGGATGGACACGAGATCGGGCTCCAGCGCAAGGGCGCGTGGGAGCTGAACCTCGCAGACGTCCCTGACCCTCTTCGATCGGATCGCGAGGTTCGCGTAGTGCAGACCGCCCTGGGCGGCGAGCAGAAGTGCGAGGCGGTCCGCCCATCCGCGCAGGGCTCCGTCCGGCGCCGGGTCGCACAGACCCTCGGTGAGAGAGTCGCCCAGCGCGATGTAGCGGCGCCAGCGACGGGTGTCGACCGGGGCCGCGATCTCGGGGCGGGTCAGGCGCCGCGCGCGGAGTCCTGCGTCCACGGCGCGGAGAGTCCGCGCCTCGTCGAAGTGGCCGAGCAGCTGGTCGCAGACGCTCGACCAGCTGCGCCCCTGGACGGCCCGGTGTCCCGCGTCGCCGAACGCCCTGCGCTTGCGCCCGTCTCCGGCGAGGTCGGCGACGCGCATGCGCAGGTCGGCCAGGTCGCCCGGACGGTACAGCCATCCGTCGATGCCCATCCGCACGAGGTCCAGCGGACCGCCACGCCCGGTGGCGACGACGGGGACTCCGCTCGCGTGCGCCTCCTGCAGGGTCTGGCCGAACGTCTCGCTCTCCCCCGGGTGCACGAAGACGTCGAAGGATGCCGTGGCCGCAGCGAGCGCGTCTCCGTCGAGGTGGCCGAGGAAGACCGCGTCCGGCATCATCGCCTGGAGCCTCGGACGGCTGGGACCGTCGCCGACGATCACCAGACGCACACCGGGGATCGACCGCAGCACGGCGAGGTCCTCCACCTGCTTCTCGGGGGCGAGGCGGCCGACGTAGCCGACGATGACGCCTCCACCCCAGGCTGCCCGAAGCTGCTCGCTCCGCCGCGAGGGCCGGAATCGATCGGCGTCCACTCCACGCCCCCACCGGCGCACGCGGTCGACGCCGAGTGACGCGAGCTGCCGCGCGGACTCCGCGGATGGTGCGAGCGTGAGAGTGGACCGTCGATGCAGGCGGGCGATGTGCGTCTGCGCGATGCCGGTGGTCGCGGCGATGCGGTACCTCTCCGTGTACGCGGCGACATCGGTCTGATACGCGGCGACCGCGGCGACGTCGAGACGCTCTGCGGCGAGCGCTCCCCGCCAGCCGAGCGCGAAGGGCGACGCGAGGTGCACGACATCGGGACCGAAGCGATGCAGTGAGGCAGCGACGCGGAAGGCGGGTGAGGTCCCCACGCGGACGTTGCGGTACCCCGGGAGAGGAAGACTGGGGATCGCTTCCACCGTGGCTCCGTGCATGTGTGCGGGGATCCCGTCGGCATGCGGCGCGATCACGTGCGCCTCGTGCCCCGTGCGTTCGAGGTGCTTCAGGATCTGCAGGACGGATCCGGTGACACCGTTCATGTGCGGAAGGAAGGACTCTGTCACGATCGCGACTCTCACACGCCCAGGATGCCGTCGACAGCACGGCCGGATGCGCGAAAAGCCCCGGGAGCACCAGAAGTTCACCCGATGCTGGATGACGCGTCACCGGCTATCCCTATGGTGGTTGCCGTTGACCCGCGCCGACCCGTCTGGACCCGTTCCCATCGATCTGCTCACCGGCCCCTGGGCCCTCACCGTCATGAGCGTCCTGGTGCTCGGCGACGCCTTCTTCGTGATCGTGCCCGGCGAGATCGCGGTCACCGCTCTCGGAGCGATCGCATCGGACACCGGAGCCCCACCGCTGTGGGCGGTGGTCGTCTACGCCGGTGTCGCGGCGGCTGCCGGCGACGCGGCGTGTTACCTGATCGGCCGCACTGTGGGCACCGAGCGCTGGCGATGGATGCGAGCACCCCGTGTACGCCGGGCTCTCGAGTGGGCAGGGCGTCGCCTCGACGGGGGCACGGCCGCGGTTCTGTTCACGGCCCGTTTCGTGCCGTTCGCCCGCCTGGCGGTCAACCTGGTCGCCGGCGCCTCCCGCATCCCTGCCGGGCGGTACCTGTGCCTGGTCACGGTGGCGGCATTCGGGTGGGCGGCGTACCAGGCCTCGGTGGGCGCCGTCGTCGCGGTGCTCGTCCCGGGTGGCCCGGTCGTCGCGGTCATGGTGTCGGTGCTGATCGCCGTCGGCCTGGGTGCCGTGATCGATCTCGTCTCCCGCAGGGCGCGGAGGTGATCTCCCGCGTGTCCGAAGCGTGCCCTAGGCTGGCGAACATGAGCACCGAAGAAGGCGCCTCCTCCAGCGAGGAGATGAAGCGCAAGTTCAAGGAAGCGCTCGAGAAGAAGAACGCGCACCACCGGCAGGGTGAGGCCCACCTGGACGGCGACTCCGCCGTCCACGGCGCGCCTGCCCCGCAGACGCGGCGCGAGTTCCGACGCAAGAGCGGTTGACCGCACGGATGCGGGAGCCGACGCCCGTCGGCTCCCGCATCCCTCTTCCGGCCCTGATGCTCAGTTCTGTGCGGCGCGTGCGCGCGCCCGCTCCTCCTTCGCCGCCATCTCGTCCAGTGCGGACTCCTTGAGTCCCTGCACATCGACGGCCTTCTGCTCGTCGGCCATCCCGTGCTCGTCGACCCCGTCGAGCTGCGATTCTTCGAAGGGGAGCGCACCGCTCAGCACCTGCTGCACCCGATCGCGATCGATCTGACGGGTCCAGGTGCCGATGAGCAGCGTGGCGACCGCGTTGCCGGTGAAGTTCGTCAGCGCGCGTCCCTCGGACATGAAGCGATCGATCCCGACGATCACCCCCACGCCGTCGACGAGGTCGGGACGGTAGGCCTGGAGGCCGCCCGCGAGCGTCGCGAGACCTGCGCCGGTCACGCCGGCCGCTCCCTTGCTGGCGATGATCATGAACACCAGGAGGCCGATCTGCTCGCCGATCGACATCGGCTGCCCCATCCCTGTGGCGATGAACAGCGAGGCCATCGTCAGGTAGATCGCCGTCCCGTCGAGGTTGAACGAGTACCCGGTCGGGACCGTGATCCCGACGACCGGCTTCGAGACGCCGATGTGCTCCATCTTCGCGATGAGGCGCGGCAGCGCGGATTCCGACGAGGAGGTGCCGACGATCAGCAGGTATTCGCGGGCCAGGTACTTGACGAGGCTGAAGATGTTCACCCGGGTGACGGCGAACAGCAACGTTCCGAGCACCACGACGATGAACAGGAAGCAGGTGATGTAGAAAGCGATCATGAGCACGCCCAGGCTCCAGATCGCCGCGACACCCGTCTTGCCCACGACTGCCGCGATCGCTCCGAATGCGCCGAGCGGGGCGAGCCACAGGATCATGCCGAGGATGCGGAACACCAGCTTCTGGAGGTTCTTGACCGCATCCATGATCGGGGCGCCCTTGTCACCGAGTCCCTGCAGGGCGAAGCCCACGAGAAGCGCGATGAAGAGCACCTGGAGGACGCTCTCACCGGTGAAGGCCGAGAAGAAGGTCGTCGGGATGATCCCGAGGATGAACTCGGTCGTCGTCTTCGCCTCGGTGTCGGTGGTGTCGTAGTTGGCATTCGCCATGTCGAGACCCGCACCCGGGTGGATGATGTTGCCGACGACCAGGCCGATCGCGAGCGCGAACGTCGACATGACCATGAAGTAGAGCAGCGCGAGGCCGCCGATCTTGCCGACCGTCGCCGCCTTCGCGATCGACCCCACGCCGACGACGATCGTGCAGAAGATGATCGGCGCGATCATCATCTTGATGAGCGAGACGAAACCTTTGCCGATCGGCTCGAGGCTCTGACCGACCTCGGGCCAGATCAGACCGACCGCCGCGCCGAGCACGACGGCGATGATCACCGACACGTACAGCCAGGTGTGCCGGTCCCAGGCCTGCTTGCCTCGCCGCCAGTGGAAACCGGGAAGCGAGAACCCTGTCGTGATGGCCATGTTTTCCTCCTTGATCATGAACGTCGTCGTCTCATGCCCGCAGGCTCCCTCGCCTTCGGTAAGCTCACCGTCGCGGACTTCCTCCGGCAGCACCATTTGTGGTCGTATTGGTCGCCACCGATATCCGGACTCCGCGATCACCGACGATCGAAAGGACGCGATGAGACACGCGCGCGACACGAGGAGCACGGCGTCTCGCGTCTTCCTGGTGCTCCTGGCCGCCGCAGTGGTGGTCGGCGCCATGGTCGCCGTCTTCCTCGTCGTGGATGCACAGCGCGCCACCCATGCCGAGGCGGAGCGGGTGACGGCGGCCACCGCGGTGACACTCGCGTCGTCCCCTCTCGTCATGGACGCGCTCGCGACCGAGGAGCAGGCCGACGCGACCCGCGCACTCGAGCCCTACGCGCTCGATGTGATCGCGGACGCCGATCTCGACTTCGTGACGATCATGACTCCCGACGGCACGCGCCTCACGCACCCCGACGTCGATCAGATCGGCGGAGCGTACCTCGGCACCATCCCCGATGCGCCGCGCACGCTCACCGAGGTCTTCACCGGCACCCTGGGCCCGTCGGTCCGAACCATCGTGCCGGTGGTCGCCTCAGACGGCGAACTGCTCGGCTGGGTGTCGTCCGGTGTGACGATCGAATCCATCTCCGAGACCCTCGTGCGCCGACTGCCGCTCTCGATCGGCATCACCGTCGGACTCGTGGCCCTCGGCGCTCTCGGCGCGTGGATCGCTCGGCGGTTCACCCGCGGCATCGCGGGAGATCTCCCACCCGGCCAGGTGAGAGATGCCGTGTCCTCCTACGAGTCGCTGCGCACCCTGGGCGATGCGCTGCGCGCTCAGACGCACGAGCACGGGAACCGCATGCACACGGCGGTCGCCCTTCTCGAGCTGGGACGCAACGACGAGGCGATCGAGATCCTGACCGAGACCTCGCGCCAGAGCCAGTCACTCGTCGATCAGGTCACCGCACGGCAGGCGGGCGACCCCGCCGTCGGCGCGCTGCTTCTCGGCAAGGCGTCGCAGGCCAGGGAGCGCGGGATCGACTGGCGGGTCCGCATCGACCCTGACACGCCTGCCTCCCCCCTCTCCCCCGTCGACAGCGTCGCCGTGCTCGGCAACCTGATCGACAACGCCATGGATGCCGCGGCCACCGGCACCGAGCGCTGGGTCGAGGTCTCTCTGCGCCCCTCGGACGATGGCGGAATCGTCCTCGAAGTGTCGGATGGCGGCGACGGCATCCCCTCCGAGTTGCACGAGCGTGTCTTCACCCGAGGATTCTCGACGAAGCCGGCAGGGGCACAGGGCCGAGGTGTCGGCCTCGCGCTCGTCAGAGCGGTGGTGGTCGGCGCGGGCGGTACCGTGGACCTCTCCGCTCACCCCACCACGTTCACCGTCGTCCTCCCGCCGACGAGAGGACGAAGGACCCCATGATCCGCACCCTGATCGTCGACGACGACGCACTGACGCTCGAGCTCCACCGCTCGTATCTCGAGAGGATCGACGGCTTCGTCGTCGGCGGGGTGTGCACCGGTGCCCGGGCCGCGCTCACCGCCGTGCTCGAGCAGCCGTACGACGAGGCGTTCGATCTCGTCCTCCTCGACATCACGATGCCCGACGGCTCGGGCATCGATGTGCTCCGCGGGCTCCGCTCCCGCGCCGCGGCTGTGGACGTGATCGCGATCACCGGTGTGCGCGATGCGGACGCCGTCAGGCAGATGGCTGCCCTGGGCGTGTACCAGTACCTCGTCAAGCCGTTCCCCTTCGCGGTGTTCCACGAGCGACTCACCGCGTATCGCACGTACCGTGACCAGGCACGGTCGACGGCAGGCGAGGCGACCCAGTCCGAGATCGACGCGCTTCTCGGACGCACGACAGGGACGATCCCGATTCCGAAGGGGCTGTCGGCCGCGACGCTGCAGAAGGTGACCGCCGAGCTGCGTTCATCCGGCACCGCCGTGTCGGCGACCGAAGCGGCCGCGCGGCTCGGGATGTCACGGGTGTCCGTGCGGAGGTATCTGGAGCATCTCACCGAGTCGGGCATCATCACCCGCAGCGCCCGCTACGGCGCACGAGGACGCCCCGAGACGGAGTACCGCTGGACGCGACGCGCAGGCGCAGACGACTGACGTCAGCGCGGCAGCCGCCCCGCGTGGATCAGCGATTCCGGGTCGGCGGCAGTCCTCATGGAGCGCAATCGATCGAGCGCCGCCGGATCGCCGCAGCGCTCGAGAGTCTCGCCGGGCCCCAGGAAGGTCGGGACCGTGTGCGGGGCGATCGCGTGATCCAGAACCCCGCGGAAGCCCGCCATACTGGCCTCGCCCGGTTCGCTCGGCACCCCGGGGAAGACGGGCACCAGCGCGTGGAGCAGCCAGTCGACGTTCTGAAGCGTCGCGAACCCCGCACGTCGAGGTTCGTCCAGCGCGCCCCCGAGCATCCGGATGTCGATGCCCATGATCGGCCACTGCTCCGGCAGCTCGCGGAAGCGGAACAGGTCGTCGATCGTCGCATCGTCGAGCGATGAGAGCGCGGCAGACACGCCCCTGCCCGGCGTCGGTTCGGTGGGTTCACCGCTCGACGCCGCGACGGTCTTCGGCGACGTGGCGCCCGATACCTCACGATGGACAGTGCCCGCTCGCCTGACGCGCTCGATCAGTTCGTCGGCGGCTCCGACCGTGGACAGTGCCTGCACGGTGAGGAAGCTGCGTCCACGGATCTCGTCGGGAAGCTGAGGAGAATCGGGCATACGCATCGAATTCACGAACAGGTTGAGCGATGCCGGGGCCGCTGCGGAAATGTCTCGGACCGCCCGCATCACCGAACCGGCGTCCGCGGCGTCGAAGGTGAGCTCGGTGCCCCACAGAGTGGGCGCGGGAACCAGATCGATCTCGAGGTCTGTCACGATTCCGACGATGCCGCCTGCGCCGCGCAGCGCCCACATCAGATCCGGGTCGCTCTCGTCGTCGACCCGCTCGTGGGTCCCGTCGCTCCGCAGCACCCACGCGGCCCTGAGGTTGTCGGACCCGAGCCCCGCCGTGCGACTGAACCAGGAATGACCGCCGCCCAGGGTGTAGCCCGCGACGGCGACGGCCGGGCTCGTGCCGGCCGGAGCGACCCAGCCGGTGCCCTCGAGTGCCTCGACGACGGCGCCCCAGCGGACTCCGCTGCCGACGCGCACCACACCGGAACCGAGGTCGACGGACATCTCGTCGAACGCCGCCATGCGGACGATGACGGCGTCGGCCAGGTCCCCGTCGGCGCCATGACCGGTGGGCTGCACGGCGAGCGTCGCACCCGCGTCGCGCGCCGCCTCGAGAAGAGTGCGCAGGTCACGCAGATCGGCCGGAGCGGCCACGGCCGCCGGATGCTGGTCGATCGCCAGGTTCCACGGGCGGCGCGCCCTGTCGAAGGTGTCGTCACCGGGGAGGATGAGGGTGCCGCTCAGGGCATCCCGCGCGGATTCGAGCGCAGAGCGAAGGGCCATGAGGTCACCGTACGACGCCCGTCGGACATCGTCTACGGCCTCATGGCCCTGCATGCGTCCCGGTCAGGGGCGCGGAACGGTCATTCCCCGGCGAGGCCGCCGAGCATGTGACCGAACGACCGCCCCTCGCCCAGGTAGGTGGCCGGATCGTACGGGTCGGCGATCGCGGTCGTCTCGCGCCGCGCGATGGCCTCGGCCAGTTCGCGGGCGCCCCTCTCGACCCGCTTCGCGAGCGGCGCGACGTCGTCTCCGGCCCCACCCCAATCGCTGGATGCCGCGAACACACCGGTCGAGACCGCCTCGGCGTGCAGGTAGGCGAACAGCGGACGGATCGCGTAGTCGATCGCGAGCGAGTGCCGCGCCGTGCCGGCGTTGGCGCCGATGAGCACCGGCTTGCCGGTGAGCGCGTCGGGATCGAGCACGTCGATGAACGACTTGAACAGACCGTTGTAGCTCGTGGAGAAGATCGGCGTGACAGCGATCAGGGCGTCCGCCGACACCACGGTGTTGATTGCAGTCTCCAGAGCGGGCGGGGCGAACCCCGTCAGCAGATTGTTCGTGATGTCATGCGCGTAGTCGCGCAGCTCGATCACGTCGACGGTGGCGTCGATGTCGTGCGCGGCGAGCGCCTTCACGGTCTCGGCCGCGAGACGATCCGCGAGCATCCGCGTCGACGAGGGGTTCGAGAGCCCCGCGGAGACCACGGCGATCCGACGAGTGGCCATCTCAGGCCTCCTTGCGGCTGAGTCCGAAGGCGGCCCCGGCAGGAGCCGGGGTGTCCTGATACGGAGAGTCTCCTGTCAGGTTGTCGCCGCGGTTCGCGCCGGGACGAGCCTGACGCGTGGGGCCGTCGCCGAACTCGGCCCGCACACGCGCGGCGTGCGTCGGCGCGTCGGGGACCGATGCCGGGCGGTCCTTCGCCAGCTCCTTGCGGAGCACCGGCACGACCTCGGAGCCCAGGATGTCGAGCTGCTCGAGCACCGTCTTCAGCGGCAGCCCGGCATGATCGATCAGGAACAGCTGACGCTGGTAGTCCCCGTAGTGCTCGCGCATCGCGGCGTACCGGTCGATGACCTGCTGAGGCGAGCCGACCGTGAGCGGGGTCATCTCGGTGAAGTCCTCCATGCTCGGACCGTGCCCGTAGACCGGGGCGTTGTCGAAGTACGGCCGAAACTGGTTCACGGCGTCCTGCGACTTCGCCGCCATGAACACCTGTCCGCCGAGGCCGACGATCGCCTGCTCGGGCGTGCCGTGACCGTAGTGCGCGTAGCGCTGACGGTACAGCTCGATCAGCCGCTGGTAGTGCTCCTTGGGCCAGAAGATGTTGTTGGCGAAGAACCCGTCACCGTAGTAGGCCGCCTGCTCGGCGATCTCCGGCGTGCGGATGGAGCCGTGCCAGACGAACGGCGCGATGCCGTCGAGCGGGCGCGGAGTCGAGGTGAAGCCCTGGAGCGGCGTGCGGAACTTGCCCTCCCAGTCGACCACGTCCTCCCGCCACAGCTTGTGCAGCAGAGCATAGTTCTCGATCGCGAGCGGCAGACCCTGACGGATGTCCTTGCCGAACCACGGATACACGGGCCCCGTGTTGCCGCGGCCGAGCATGAGGTCCATGCGGCCATCGGAGATGTGCTGCAGCATCGCGTAGTCCTCGGCGATGCGCACCGGGTCGTTGGTCGTGATGAGCGTCGTCGACGTGGAGAGGATCAGACGGTCGGTCTGAGCGGCGAGCGCAGCCAGGAAGGTCGTCGGGCTCGAGGACCAGAACGGCGGGTTGTGGTGCTCGCCGATCGCGAAGACGTCGAGACCGACCTCTTCGCTGTGCGTGGCGATCGCCATCGTCGCCTTGATGCGTTCCTGCTCGCTCGGAGTCACTCCCGTGGTCGGATCGCGCGTGATGTCGCTGACCGACATGATGCCGAACTGCACCGGGACGCCTGACTGCTCGCTCATGATGATTGCTCCGTCTTCTCCGAATCGGGTGTCATCCATCCGGTTCTATTCATTTGAATGTATCTGAGTCAACGCGGTCAGACCAACTTTATTCCCGGCGGTAGCCTCGGAACATGAACAGCGCCGGCGCCGCACCGACGAGCCCTCCTTCCGGCTCCATCCCGAAGCCTCGTCGGCGGGTCCCGTTCTGGGACAACGCCCGGTTCGCCTGCATCGTCCTCGTGGTGCTCGGCCACGCCATCCAGCGCCTCACGTACGACTCGGACATCGCGCTCGCCGCCTACCTGGCGCTCTACGCGTTCCACATGCCCGCGTTCGCGATCATCTCCGGATACTTCTCGAAGTCAGGATCCCCGACGCGGGTGCAGATGGCACGCGTCATCACGGACATCCTGCTGCCGTACGTCATCTTCGAGACGCTGTGGACCGTCACGAAGTGGCTCGTCGAGGGTCAGACCGACCCCAACTTCACGAAGCCGTCGTGGACGCTGTGGTTCCTGCTCGCGCTCGGCATCTTCCGTCTCGTACTGCCCTACCTCGCGCTGTTGCGCTGGCCCCTGCTCTGGACCGTCATCATCTCGATCGGAGTCGGCTACCTGCCGAACGTCGACAGCACGTTCTCCCTGTCGCGCACGCTGGGGCTCCTCCCGTTCTTCACCCTCGGATGGTGGCTCCGCGAGCACGACATCGTCTCGCGGTTCCGACTCCTCGACTTCCGCCCCTGGTGGGTCAGGACCCTCGCGGCGCTCGTGCTGGCGGTCGCGGGGTTCGCGTCGTGGCGCTGGGTCGATGTGTGGGAACAGCTCGACCTGCGCCATTGGCTCTTCTATGAGGACGCCTACGTCGACCTCGGCGGAGGACAGTGGTGGGCCGGAGGCGTCCGCATCACCCTGATGGTGCTCGCGGTGATCCTCAGCGCGGCATTCTTCGTGCTGGTGCCGCGGGGCACGCACTGGTGGACGACCTTCGGCCAGTACACGATGTACGTCTTCCTGCTGCATTCGTTCGTGCTCTATCCGTTCCGGGAGTCGGGCGCGCTGCGCGACCTGGACCCGACCTGGATCTGGCTTCCGCTCGTGACCGCACTGTCGGTGCTCCTCGCGCTCGCACTCGCGACGAAGCCGGTGCGCAGGCTTCTGCGACCGCTCGTCGAACCCCGGCCCCGCTGGCTGTTCGTCGATCCCGCACTCGCGAGCCGTGAAGGGCACCGGAGCGATCCGACCGGATCGCGTCGTCCGCGCCAGAGCACCGCAGAGGGGTCGACCCGGTGACTCCGGCCGCAGAGGTCCGCGATCTGATCGTGCAGCGGACGGAGGAGACGGGCTTCGGCGCCCACGGCCTGCATGTGCTGATCGGCGATGAGATCGCCGAGCACCGGTGGGCACCCGACGATCGCGAGGAGATCCACTCCGTCGCGAAGGCGCTGTGCGTGCTCGCCGCCGGGATCGCCGCGGACGAGGGTGTCGTGTCGCTCGACGACCGCGTCGTGGATCTGCTTCCGATCCCGCGCCCCGGCGCCGATGTGGACCGGGTCACATTGCGACACCTGCTGACGATGTCGAGCGGCGTCGATCTCCCCTACTCGGAGACGATGATGACCGAGTGGCCCGATCTCGCGGAGGAGTTCCTCAGCCGCCCCTCGCGGGGTCGCGTCTTCCAATACTCGAACGCCAGCACGTACACCGCCATGGCAGCACTCGCCGCGCGGGTGGGCGATGTCGCCGACTACCTCGCTCCCCGTCTGTTCACACCGCTGGGCCTCGACGGGATCAGTTGGGAGCGGAGCCCGCGCGGACGCGTCATCGCCGGCGCGGGTGTCTCGTTGCGCACCGAGGAGATGTCCCGGCTGGGACGCCTGATCCGCGACCGCGGCGAATGGCACGGCGAGCGCCTCGTGTCCGCCGCGGTGATCGACGCGATGCACTCCGCGTGGGTCGTCGCGGGCTCCAGTCCCGGATACGATCGCTACGCGCTCGCGGGGTGGGGCGGACCCGGAGACGGCTGGCGCCTACACGGGGCCTACGGTCAGCTCATCGTGTTCGCGGGTGACGGCGTCGTGACCATCAGCGCCGACGACCACTTCGGCGCTGACGCGATGGCGGCCTACGTCGTCGAGTGCCTCACCCGCTGACGACTCCGCACGAGATCAGGCGAAGAGCGCGGCTCCGACGTACGACCCCGGCGCCGCACCCGGCGGGATCGCCCAGATGCCCGAGCCGACGTGGCGGATGTACTCGTTCATCCGGTCGGTGGCCAGCCGACGCTGCAGGGCGATGAATTGCGCCGGATCGCGCTGATACGACAGGAAGAAGAGGCCGGCATCGAGACGGCCGAGCTCATTGTTGCCGTTGACGTAGTTGAAGCCGCGGCGGAGGATGCGGATGCCGTCGTTCTGATCCGGGTGAGCGAGCCGCACATGCGAGTCGGGGTCGATGCGCGACGATGCGAAGTCCGGCGCGGTGAACTCATCGCCCCCGGACAGCGGGGCCCCTTCACCCTTGTCGCGCCCGATGATGGTGTCCTGCTCCGAGAGCCGGACACGATCCCACGTCTCGATCAGCATCGCGATCTTGCGCGCGACGAGGTACGAGCCACCCGCCATCCAGTCCGGCTCGTCGGATGCCGCCACCCACACATGCTCGTCGAGTGCGGCGACGTCATCGGCGAGGATGTTCGCCGTGCCGTCCTTGAAGCCGAACAGGTTCCGCGGGGTCGCCTGGGCCGAGGTGGTGCGCGAGGTCTTGCCGAAGCCCAGCTGCGACCAGCGGAGCTTGGCACGGCCGAACGCGATCCGGCTCAGATTGCGGATCGCGTGCACCGCCACCTGAGGATCGTCCGCGCAGGCTTGGATGCACAGGTCCCCGTGCGAGGCCTCCGGCACCAGGTCGTCGCCGAGGAAGGGCGGCAGCCGCTCGAGTCCGGCCGGACGGAGCGCGGCGATTCCGTAGCGATCGCCCTCGTCGTTCTCGAACAGACCGGGACCGAACCCGAAGGTGATCGTGAGTCCCGATGCCGGCAGTCCGAAGGCCTCCCCCGTGTCATCCGGCGGCACCTCCGGATCACCGCCGACGGCTCCTGTCGCACTCACCTCGAGCCCCTGCACCATGCGCGAGGCGGCGTACGCCCAATCCTGAAGCAGCGTCACGAGATCGTCGCGATCGGTGCGAGGCATCATGTCGAACGAGGCGAAGTGCAGGTGCTCCTGAACAGGGGTCGTGATGCCTGCCTGGTGAGCGCCGAAGAAGTCGTAGGCGGTGTGCGCATCCGCCTCGGCCCTGGCCCGCCCTATCGCGACTCCCCCGGTGATGCCTGCACCGACGCCGACGGCGAGCGAGGCGACACCCCCGCCGAGAGCAAGTCCGAGCAGGCCGCGTCGGCTGAGTCCGGACGGTGCGGCTGACGCCGACTCCTCGGAGGAGCCGGCGTCAGCGCTGGTCGAGCTTTCGTCCACTGCGTGATCGTCCCGTTCCGGTCAGTCGAGAACCGTGCCGGTGAGCTGCGAGAGCGGTTCGGCGAGCGCGTTGATCAGGTCGGTGAACTCGCGCTTGTCGGCATCCGTGAGGTCGGAGTAGCCGACGAACCCGGCGCTGAGCGATCCGTGCGCAGCCAGCGACGCCTCGAGCGCGGTGTAGCCGCCCTCGATCTCGGTGACGAGAGCCTCACCCTCATCGCCCTGGGCGGAGGCGAAGTCCTGCACCAGCGAGAACGCCATCTTGGATCCTTCGACATTCGCCGCGAAATCGTAGAGATCGGTCCCGGACCACCAGTCCTCCTCGCCCGAGATCTTGCCGGTCGCCACCTCATCGAGCAGCGCGATCGCGCCGTTGGAGATGCCTGCGATCCCCTGATCGTCGAGTGCGGTCGTGAAGTCGTCCGAGTGGACGTAGTCGTAGAGCTCCTGCACGTCGGCGAGAAGCTGGTCGCCGTAGCCGACGCGCTCGTCGGCGGTCGACGGCGCCCAGTCCTGCCACGCCGGAGTCTCGCCGTCGGCGTTCAGCGCGTCCTGCGCCGGAACCCACAGGTCCTTCTCGATGCGGTGGAAGCCCGTCCAGTCGAGCTCCTCGGCCACGGCGTCGACCTCGCGGTAGTCGATGCGCGGGTCGAGCGTGCCGAGGGCCTCGGCAACCGGCTCGATGCGCTCGTAGAAGGCGCGCGTCTGCGGGAAGAGCGCGCGGGCGGCCTCATCGTCGCCCGCCTCATACGCGGCGACGAAGTCCTCGACCGAGGGGACCAGCTGGCCGACCTGATCTTTCACGAATGCGGCGTACAGGTCGACGGCCTGCTGCTTCTGCTCGGCGTCCTCCCCCGCGACGGCGACCCTGTCTCCGGTGACCGTGAACTCCGACTTTCCGACGCCCTCGCCGATCATCCCCGGCTTGCACAGCGTGTAATAGGTGCCGGGCTGGGCGACCACGGTGAGAGTGCGCGAGGCCGACGGGGCGATGTTCTCGACCTCGCCGACGATGCGGAGTCCGTCTTCGGCGAGCAGATAGAACTCCGAGGTCTGGCCGCTGTCGTTCACGACGTCGAACGTGAGGGTCCCGCTCTTCGCGGTGGCACCCGAGACGTCGCATGCGGAGTCGGTCGACGAGACGTCGAACGCGGCGCCGGCGGCGACGTCGCTCTTGGCGACGCAGCCGCTCAGGACGAGCGCGGCTGCCCCCGTGGCTGCGACGACACCGAGGATTCGGCGAGAGGTGTTCATGCTGCTCCTTGCTGGGTGAGTGCGGATGCCGACGGGCTCTGCCCTGACGAGGCCGGCTTCGGCGATGTGGGGGTCCGACGGGCACGGAGCCCCCGGACGAAGAAGAACCCGACGACGACCAGGTACAGCGTCCACGCCGTCACCTGCAGCCAGGTCATGCGCGGCATGAAGCCGAGCGTCGCCTGAAGGATCGTCGCGAGAGCCCCGTCGGGGGCGATGGCGCTCGTCACGTCGAAGGCCCAGCCGAAGGGGAACGCGGCCCAGCCCAGCGCCACCGCGCCCGTGGCGGCGTCGAGGGGGGCGGCGGTCGTGAACGGTCCGGGAAGCGCTCCGGCCTCCTGGAGGTCCATGATCGCGTAGGCGAGCACTCCGGCGGCGACGATCACGAGGAAGCCGCTCGTCCAGGCGAAGAAGCGACGGAGGTCCAGCCGCACCGCCCCGCGGGCGAGCAGCCATCCGATGACGACGGCCGCGAGAAGACCGAGAACCGCCCCGAGCAGAGCCGAGGGGGCGTCCCCGAACGACTGCACCATCGACCAGAGCAGGAGCGTCGTCTCGATGCCCTCGCGGGCCACGGAGACGAAACCGATCGCGATCAGCGCCCAGATGCCGCCGTCGGTGAGCGCCCGATCGAGACCCCCTTCGAGGGTCGCCTTCATCGTGCGTCCGGCCTTCTGCATCCAGAAGATCATCCACGTGACCATGCCGACGGCCAGCAGCGACAGCAGACCGCCGATCAGCTCCTGCGCCTCGAACGTGAGCGAATAGGCGCCGAAGGTGAGGACCGCGCCGATGCCGAGCGCGAGCACGACGGCGAGGGCGACGCCCGTCCAGAGCCGGGGCAGCGCATCACGCCGCCCCAGTCGTCGCAGATATGCCACGAGGATGCCGACGACGAGCGCGGCTTCGAGGCCTTCGCGGAGACCGATGAGGAAAGTGGCGAGCACGGACCGAAACTCTCTGAGTGCGACTGAGGTAAGGCATTCCTTACCTCCGAGAGATTACCACCAGATCGACGACGTTCCGGAATACGCGCAGCGGAAGCGGCAGCGGTAATCCGACGCAACACTCGGCCACGCGGCGCCGGAGTCGATCTACGCTCGGTGAATGGCTGATCTCTCGCTCCCCATCCTCGACCTGTCCCAGCTCGACGCCGGCCCCGAGGCCGCCGCGCGGTTCCGCGACGAACTGCGGGCAGCCACGCACGACGTCGGCTTCTTCTACCTGACCGGCACCGGCATCTCCCCCGAGCTCGAAGCCCGCCTGCACCGCGCGGCGCTGGACTTCTTCGCCCTCCCCGAGGAGGACAAGCTGGCGATCGAGAACGTCAACAGCCCGCACTTCCGCGGTTACACCCGCATCGGAGGCGAGCGGACACAGGGCAAGGTCGACTGGCGCGAGCAGATCGACATCGGCCCCGAGCGCGAGCCGATCGACGGCGGCCCCGCATTCAACCGACTCGTCGGCCCCAACCTCTGGCCCGCCGCGCAGCCCGAGCTCAAGGCCGTCGTCACCGAGTGGCATGACACCCTGACCGAGATCGCACGCAAACTCCTGCGCGCGTGGGCGCTCACGCTCGGCGCACAGGAGTCGTACTTCGACGAGCCTTTCCGCGATCCGTCGACCCTGATCAAGATCGTCCGCTACCCGGGCACCCACGAGCCGGAGCCCCAGCAGGGTGTCGGCGCGCACAAGGACTCGGGCGTGCTGACCCTTCTCTGGGTCGAGCCGGGCAAGGGCGGCCTGCAGGTGGAGCGCAACGGCGAGTGGGTGTCGGCTCCGCCCGTCCCCGGAGCCTTCGTGGTCAACATCGGCGAGCTGCTGGAGTACGCGACCGGCGGCTACCTCAAGGCCACCAATCACCGGGTGATCTCCCCCCAGGCACCGGACGAGCGCATCTCGATCCCGTTCTTCTTCAACCCGGCGCTCGACCAGCAGCTTCCTCTGCTCGAGCTTCCTGCGGACCTGGCAGCCGAGGCGACCGGCATCACCGAGGACCCGAGCAACCCCATCCACGCGACCTACGGCGAGAACGCGATGAAGTCGCGCCTTCGGGCCCACCCCGATGTGGCTGCGATCCACCACCCGGACCTGGTCGGCGCGACCGCCTGACTCGAGTCACAACGCCGGGCCGCCTCCGAGCGCGACGATCTCGCGCAGCGCCTGGAGGTGGCCGGCGAAGGCCGCGCGACCGGCCGCGGTCGAGTGGACCCACGTGCGCGGGCGACTCCCGAGGCTGCCTTTCCGTGCGACGACGTAGCCTGCGGCCTGGAGATGCGCGATGGCCTTGCTCAGCGGCGAGTCACCGCACTGGAGGATCTCGCGCAGAGTCGCGAAGTCCAGCTCGATCCCCTCGCCGAGCGATGCCAGGACGGAGAACCGGATCGGCGATGCGAAGTTGTCGTCGAGCCGCGTGCGCGGGTGCGGAACGGACGGAGTGTCAGTCACGCAGATCACGTCCGGGGACGAACGAGACCGCGGTGAGCAGAGCGACGATCCCCAGACCGCTGAGCGCGCCGACGACGACCGGAACCTCGTCGAGCAGCACGACCAGCGATAGCGCGCAGGCCGATGCGGCGAAGGCGGTGACGTGAGGCCAGCGCCATGACGCGCCGACCGTGGGAAGGCCCATCTCCGTGCGCGCGGCCGCGATCCACGCGACCAGCATCAACACGACGAGCAGGGCCAGGACGCTGGTGAGCACGCCGTCCGGTGCGGCACCGAGCGCGGTCAGCACGCCGACGGCGACACCGACGAGGACGGTCCCCCAGCGCGCGCCGCGCGGAAGCGGAACGGGATGCGGTCGTGGAGGGCGTGTGCCTCCGGATGCCCGAGCGAGCTGCACCACTCCGTAGCCGCCGAACCCGATGAGCACGAGCGCGCCCGGGAGCCACATGCCGGCCGCCGGGAATTCCGGATCCCAGACCACGAAGCCGAACACGACGATCGCCGTGACCGTCAGCACGCCGCCGGCGAGCAGCAGCGGCCATCGGGACGCCGTCAGGCGCCACTGCATCCCGTTGCGCTGAGCCATGCCGCTCGCCAGCTGCCCCCACAGGAGGAAGCTGAAGAGGATGACCTGACTCGTCCCCGCGCCGTCGCCGCGCAGGGCCGCAACCATCGCGACGAGGTATGCGGCGGTGATCACGGCATTCGCGATGTGCAGCCTCGCCAGCGCCCGTCGGTCGACGACATGACCGCGGCGACTCACCACGGCATCCGCCTCGTCGAGATAGCGCTGGGCGATGTCAGCGCTCGGCGGCGCGAGCGCCTCCTGTCCGTGGACCGGCTTCTGCTCCATCGTCTGACCTCCGATCACTTTCCTTTAGGAAAGCTCATTACTTTCCTAATGGAAAGCGAGCAGAAGATCAACCCCCGGACATGATGAAGGCCGCCCCACACCTGGGACGGCCTTCTCAAGAATGTTTTGCGCGATTGTACGCTGGGGCGCTCTGCGTTATCGGCGGAGACCCAGGCGTGCGATCAGCGAGCGGTAACGCTCGATGTCGACGCTCTGGAGGTAGCCGAGCAGACGACGGCGCTGACCCACGAGCAGGAACAGCCCACGACGCGAGTGGTGGTCGTGCTTGTGCTGCTTCAGGTGCTCGGTGAGGTCCTTGATGCGCTGCGTCAGCATCGCGGCCTGCACCTCGGGGGATCCGGTGTCACCGGGGTGCGTCGCGTACTCTTCGATGATCGCCTTCTTGACGTCTGCTTCCAGTGCCATAGATTCGATCCCCTCTCTGCTTGTTGCGCGGCGCCCGACGCCTGATGCGAGGGCTCTCTTTATCCGCGGCCGATCAAACGGCAACCTGACGAGTCTACCAGGCACTCACGGGCTCGGGTGACACAGAGAACCCCGAGCCCGTGAGGGCCCGGGGTTCTCGAGAAGCGGAGCCGATCAGTCCTGCTGCAGAGCGCCCTGCAGGTCGAGGCTGATGGTGACGTCCTTGCCGACGAGCACGCCGCCGGTCTCGAGCGCGGCGTTCCACGTCAGACCGAAGTCCTCACGGTTGATGACGGTCTTCGCCGACGCGCCGGCCTTGTAGTTGCCCCACGGGTCGGACCCGAAACCGCCGAAGTCGAGCTCGAAGCTGACAGGCTTGGTGATGCCGCGGATGGTCAGGTCGCCATCGACGAAGAGTTCGCCGTTCTCGGCACGGGCGCCGGTCGACACGAACTCCATGGTCGGGAAGTTCTCGGTGTCGAAGAAGTCACCCGACCGCAGGTGCTGATCGCGCCCCTCGTCCTTCGTGTCGATGGACGTGACGTCGACGCTCGCCTCGACGCGAGCCTCGAGCGGGTTCTCCGGGGCGATCAGCGTGGCGCTCTTGACACCGAAGGTGCCGCGCACCTTCGAGATCATCATGTGGCGCACGCTGAACGTGACCTCGCTGTGGGAGGGGTCGAGAACCCAGGTGCCTGCGCGGTAGCCGGGAATGTCGATGCTGGTCATTGTTTCTCCTCTGGAGAGATCAGCCGCATGTGCGGCGACGGATGAGGGGCCGTGTTCACGGCGTCACACGGAACAACTTACATGCACACGCATATATTCCCCTGAGCGCCTCTTTTCTTCCCCGGGGACGACGAAGGCGCCGAGCCTCATCGGCTCGGCGCCTTCCCGGTGGATCCGCTCAGCCGACCGCGACGAGGTCGATGATGAAGATCAGGGTCTTTCCGGAGAGGAAGTGGCCGCCACCGACGGGGCCGTAGGCGAGGTGCGGCGGGATGACGAGCTCACGGCGTCCGCCGACCTTCATGCCGGGGATGCCGTCCTGCCACCCCTGGATCAGGCCGCGGAGCGGGAACTGGATGGTCTCGCCGCGCCCCCACGAGGAGTCGAACTCCTCGCCGGACTCGAACTCGACACCGGCGTAGTGCACGGTCACGGTGTCGCCGGGCTTCGCCTCGGTGCCGTCTCCCTCGATGATGTCGCGGATCACGAGCTCCGCGGGAGCGGGGCCGGCGGGGGCGTCGAACTCAGGCTTTGTGCGATCAGTCATGTCTTCCATCCAACCGGAGCCCGGTACCTCGGTCAACGCGGGCACGCCTGCTCACAGCGAACACGTCACCCCGTCTGCGGGCAGCGCCCGTCGCGAGAAAGTCTTGACAGAGGGAAGAGCCAGGTGCACCCTGTTCTTAGACCAACTCAGCGCCCGGTAGACATGCAGGCATCGCCGCAGCACCGGGCGCTGAGTCTGTCTTCGGGTGGGTCTGTCCCCCGTCGGTGGCCCCGCTTCCGGGGTCAGTAAGCGAGCAGCGCTGCCCTCGTCGCGCGCGTACGCGCCAGCAGCGCCTGCTCATCGGCGGGAGCCATCGGGTCTCGCCCCGTGACGGCACGCTGGCGGACGGACGCGAGCATCGTCGCATCCTTGATGAACTCGCGCATGAGCGGTCGACGGTCGCCACGCAGCTGCGACGCCCAGCGGAGCCCCGTCTTGCGACCGGACGGTGTCGCGAGCATGACGACCTCTTCGGGAGTGAACCAGCCCGCGGCCGCGTACTCCCCGAGCCGGGCCCGCGTCAGTCGAGCCTCCTCGCGCCGCAGCGCGACGATGCCGAGGATGAAGCCGACGAACAGCGGGACCTGCAGCACGAAGTACAGCAGGAAGAAGTTGGCGAACGACGATCCGTTCCAGAGCGCGTGCAGGACGATCGCGCCGAGCAGGCCGACCAGCCCCGCTCCCAGAACACGACCGGTCGATGCATGACGCCGCGCTGCGAGCCCGATCGCGAGACCCGTGAGCGAGGTGAACATCGCATGGGCGAACGGCGACATGATGGCTCGGAGGATGAAGGTGACGGTGAGCTGCCCGCTGCCGCCCTCGATCAGGCTGATCGCGAAGTACTGGATGTTCTCGGTGAACGCGAAGCCCGCCCCCACCAGCGCGCCGTAGACGACGCCGTCGACCGGACCGTTGAACGACCGGCGGGCGATCAGGAAGACGATGAAGACGCCGACGCCCTTCCAGAGCTCCTCCACGATGGGAGCCTGGATGACGGCGCTCGCCACCTCGCCCCGGTAGCCGAGCACGAGCGTGAGACCGAGATCGACGAGGAGCGTGAGACCGACGGCGGCGATCGCCCCCCAGGCGACCGCGAAGAACACGAGCGACTTGGGCTCCGGCTCCCACCTGTCGATCATGCGGACGACGAGGAACACGATCGCGAGCGGCACCAGTGCCAGGACCAGACCGACGACGGAGGCGAAGGTGCCGAGGAACAGACCGAAGTACGCGATCAGTCCGAGCATCAGCAGCCCGAGGACGGCGAAGAGCACGTACAGGGTGACACGGCCGCCGCGGTGACCGGCGGGCAGGGCGGGAAGTCCCGGAGACGGTGCGGGTGCCACGGGGGCGGGCGGCGAGTACGCCGTCGGCTGCGCGAGCATCGACGCGTATCCGGGGTGCGAGGAGTACTGGGACGGCGTGTAGCTCGAGCGGGCGTACTGCTCGGCCGAGTACTGCGGCGGCTGTTGAGCGGGCGGGGGCGTGTACGGCGACGGCTGGGACGGACCTCCGGAACTCATAGGAACGAGCATATTGGCTAGACGCCCGATCGCAGAGGTCAGGCCGCTTCCTCCCGCCATAACCTCGCGGCACCGGATAGCGTAGGAGCATGCGGTTCGCTCATCTGCGTCGTGCCGACTCCACCGTTGCGAATCTCGCAGTGGTGGAGGGCGCCGACGCCATCCTCGTCTCCGATCTCCTCTCCGACCCACCTGCGACTCTCCAGCAGCTGATCGAGGGCGGCGAGCCGATGCTCGACGCCCTGCGCTCGGCACTGTCGGAGGGAGCCGCGCCGCGGCACCCGCTCGACGGCTGGACCTTCGCCTCGGCGGTCATCGCTCCCCCGGCCGTGCTGGCCGTCGGCCTCAACTACGCGGCGCACTCCAGCGAGCTGGGCCTGAAGACCGACACGGCCCCGACGGTGTTCACGCTCTGGCCGAACTCGCTCACCGGGCACGAGCAGACCACGTCGTGGCCGCGGTCGCTCAGCGAGGCCGTCGACTACGAAGCCGAACTGGGCGTGCTGATCGGCGCGCCCGCGAAGGACGTCACCGAAGACGACGCCCTGTCGCATGTCTGGGGCTATACCGTCGTCAACGACATCACCGCTCGCAACGTGCAGTTCTCCGAGGCTCAGTGGTCGCGATGCAAATCGTTCGACGGATTCAGCCCGACGGGACCTTTCGCCGTCACCGCCGATGAGATCGTCGACCCGCAGGATCTGCACATCTGGGCCGTCGTCGACGGGCAGACCGTGCAGGACGCCAGCACGGGCCAGATGGTGCGATCGGTCGCGACACTGATCGCCCACCTCTCCCAGTCGCTCACGCTGCTTCCGGGAACGCTGATCTCGACGGGCAGCCCCGGAGGCGCCGGGTACTCCCGCGACCCGCAGATCTTCCTCCGCGACCATTCCACAGTCACCGTGGGGATCGACGGCATCGGAGAGCTCACCACCCACTGCCGGGTGCTCGACTGACCCGCACCCTCATCGACGACGACGGCCCCGGCGAAGATCGCCGGGGCCGTCGTGGTGTTCCGATCAGATCTCGATGAGATCCTCCGAGGCGATCACCGGAATCGCCGCCGTGACGGCTTCGAGTCCCGACAGGCGGGCGGGCGAGAGCTGCTTGCTGACCTCGTCGCGCGACATCAGGCCGGCCTCGACGACGAGGTCTGCGACGTTCCGGTTGGTCAGGAGAGCGGTCTTCGCCAGTGCGGCCGCCGCCGCGTAGCCGATGAACGGCGTCAGAGCGGTGATGACTCCGACCGAGGCGCCGACCATCGCGCCCAGACGGTCGCGGTTCGCCGTGATCCCGTCGACGCAGTTGACGCGCAGGGTCCACATGGCCTGACGCATCCACGTGATCGACTGGAAGATCGAGTGCGCGATGACCGGCTCGAAGGCGTTCAGCTGCAGCTGCCCCGCCTCGGCCGCCATCGTCACGGTCATGTCCGCACCTGCGACCGCGAAGGCGACCTGGTTCACGACCTCGGGGATGACAGGGTTGACCTTGCCGGGCATGATGCTGGAGCCCGCCTGCATGGCCGGGAGGTTGATCTCGCCGAAGCCTGCCTGCGGCCCCGACGACAGCAGACGGAGGTCGTTGCAGATCTTCGACAGCTTCATCGCGTTGCGCTTGAGCGTCGAGGAGAACGACATGAAGGACCCGGTGTCGCTGGTCGCCTCGACGAGGTCGCCGGCGGTGACCAGGTCGAGCTGTGTGATCTCCCGGAGGTGCTTGAGCACGGCGGGAGCGTAGTCGATGTGGGTCGTGATGCCCGTACCGATCGCGGTCGCGCCCATGTTGATCTCGAACATCAGGGACGCGTTCTCGGTGAGGCGGGTGTGGTCGTATCCGAGAGTCGTCGCGAAGCCGTGGAACTCCTGACCGAGGGTCATCGGCACGGCGTCCTGCAGCTGGGTGCGGCCGACCTTGAGCACGTCGTGGAACTCGTGCGACTTGTGCAGGAAGGAGATCCGCAGAAGGTCGAGCTCCTCGAGCAGGGAGCGGAGAGTGAGCGAGAGACCGATCTTCACCGCGGTCGGGTAGACGTCGTTGGTCGACTGGCTGCGGTTCGTGTGATCGATCGGCGACAGGTAGGCGTAGTCGCCCTTCTCCCGCCCGGCCATCTCGAGCGCGATGTTGGTGATGACCTCGTTCGCGTTCATGTTCGTCGAGGTACCCGCGCCGCCCTGGATGACGCCGACCGTGAACTGGTCGTGGAACTCGCCGTCGATCACGCGCTGCGCGGCACGATCGATGAGATCGGCCCGCGCGGGGTCGAGCACGCCGATCTCGCGGTTCGCTCTGGCGCTCGCCTGCTTGACCATCGCGAGCGCGATGACGAGATCCGGATAGACGGAGATCGGACGCTTCGTGATGGGGAAGTTCGCGTCGGCGCGGGCGGTGTGGATACCCCAGTACGCGTCGGCGGGGATCTCCATACTCCCGAGAGAATCGGTCTCGGTGCGGGTGGGAGCGGGCGCGGCAGAAGCCATGTCACATCCTTGTGGGTAGTGGCGAGTGTGGACTGCGGGGGATGCCAACAGTCTACGCCCGGGCGCATGCACCGCCGGGGATACGACCGCGCGTCACCGTTTGCGCGAGAACGCCTCGAGCCGCTGCTCGGGACTCAGCGCGGCCATCCGGTCGATCCATTCCTGCGAGAAATGATCGCCGGTGGGCGCGTCGACCACCGGCACCACCGTGTGCGTGATCGTGTCCGGTCGGACGTGCACGAGCTGGAACGCCTGAGCCGCGTCCATGCCGTTCACGTCCGCCGCCGGACGTGCGACGTTCATCGTGTAGCAGGTCGCGGATGCCACACTCACGGGGATGCCCGCGAACATGCCGTGCGCGGAGTAGTGCAGATGCCCGGCGAGGATGCCGCGGACGTCCGTGCCGCGGATCACGGCGGCGAGCTCGTCCTGGTGCTGCAGCTCGAGGATGTCGAACAGCGGCACATGGCTGGGGACGGGTGGGTGGTGCATCGCGAGCAGGGTGCCGTGCGGAGCGGGCTGGCTGAGCACCTCCGCGAGCCACCCGAGCTGGTCGTGGTCGAGGTCTCCGTGATGCCACCCCGGCACGCTCGTGTCGAGGGCGATCAGGCGCAAGCCAGCGAGATCCCACACACCGGTCACGGGTTCGTGAGTCGGCGCCTGATCGAGGAGCTCCTGTCGCAGCGCTGGCCGCTCGTCATGATTGCCCGCCACCCACACGATGGTCGTGCCGAGCGCCTCGACGACCGGTTCGACAGCCGAACGAAGGCGTCGGTAGGCGTCGGGCTCCCCCAGGTCGGCGAGGTCGCCGGTGACGACGATCGCGTCAGGATCCGGGTGCACCGAGGTGATGGCCTCGAGCGTGCGGGCGAAGGTGGATTCGACGTCGTAGCGACCGCCGAGCTTCGCTCCGCCGGCGAGGTAGTGCGGATCGCTGACGTGGATGATGACATGGGACGGCGACTCGTGACGGCCGAAGACGGGAGAACTGCCGGGGGTGGCTGGCATGGCTCCAGCCTAGAGCGCGATGCGCGACCCCGTGCAGCCCCGGCTCAGTGACCGACCACGATGATCAGGATGCCGATGACGACCGCCACCGCGCACAGCGCGAAGCAGCCGTAGGCGCCGAACAGAGCGAGCCGCTTCTGCGCGTCGGTGAGAGGACTCTTCCGCGCGGCTTTCGCGGCCTGCTTGGCCGCGCGCTTGAGCTCCTTCTCGGTGATCACGGTGATCGCATCCGTGAACTCCGCGGGGCTCACGACCGGCGCATGGCCGCTGCGCACCAGGAGCCGCAGGCCGAACGCATAGAAGGTCACTACCGCGCATGCGCCGAGCAGGGCAGCGATGAAGACCTGGACGAACGCGCCCCAGTCGATGTCGACGCTCACTTGGAACCCTCGCTGCTCGTCGTGTCGGAATCCGCAGGCGCGGTGGAGCCGGCCGAACCGTCGCCCGACTGCTTCTTGGTGCCCTTGCCGCTCTTCGCAGCGGACTTCGCCTCGGCCTCTGCCCTGGTGCGCGCCTTCGCCTCTTCACGAGCGGCCGCACGCGCCTTGGCCTCGGCCTTGGCCTGCGCGACCCGCTGCTGACGACGCGTGGGCGGCGGGCTGTCGGGCAGGTCGATCGCCAGACCCGATTCCGCGACATCGCTCATCGCGTTGGCGGAGGTCACCGCATCCTTGCGCGAGCGCAGGAAGAGCCCGATGATCACCGCGAGCGCGAGGACCGCGTCGATCGCGATGCCCCAGAGTCCGAGCCACGTGATGAGCAGCGCCGCGAACGCGCCGACGGCGCCGGCCGCGGGCAGCGTCAGGAGCCAGCCGATCGCGATGCGCCCGGCTGTCCGCCAGCGGACCGTCGATCCCCGACGCCCGAGACCGGAACCGATCACCGAGCCGGAGGCCACCTGCGTCGTCGACAGCGCGAAGCCGAAGGCGCTCGAGGCGAGGATGGTCGCGGCCGTCGAGCTCTCGGCGGAGAAGCCCTGTGCGGGCTTGACCTCGGTCAGACCCTTGCCCAGCGTGCGGATGATGCGCCATCCGCCGAGATACGTGCCGAGTGCGATCGTGACCGCACACGCGATGATCACCCAGAGATAAGGATCGGCCTGCTCGCTGTTCTGCCACCCCACGGTGATGAGCGCGAGCGTGATGACGCCCATCGTCTTCTGCGCGTCGTTCGTTCCGTGCGCGAGCGCCACGAGCGACGACGTGAAGATCTGTCCCCAGCGGAACCCGTCGCGACCGTCGGGCTTGCCGTCGTATCGCCTGGTGATCGAATAGGCGAGCTTGGTGGCGGCGAAGGCGATGATGCCGGCGGTCAGCGGGGCGATGAGCGCGGGCAGGATGATCTTCGAGAGCACCATGCCGAAATCGATGCCGGCGACTCCGACGCCGACCAGCGTCGCGCCGATGAGTCCGCCGAACAGGGCGTGGGACGAGCTCGAGGGCAGACCGAGCAGCCAGGTCAGCATGTTCCAGGTGATCGCGCCGATGAGCCCGGCGAAGATCATCGGCAGGAACGCATCGCCTTGGATCGTGTCCTCGCGGATGATGCCGTGCGAGACGGTCTTGGACACCTCGGTCGAGAGGAACGCCCCGACGAGGTTCAGGACGGCTGCGAGCAGAACCGCCGTCTTGGGCTTGAGCGCGCCGGTGGCGATGGGAGTGGCCATCGCGTTCGCCGTGTCATGGAACCCGTTGGTGAAATCGAAGAAGAGTGCCAGGAGAATAACCAGCACGACGATGAGGGCTGCGGTTTCCACCGTTCGCTTTCGGTCGTTGAGGAAAAGGAAGGTGTCGACGGGATCGACGTGACGAACGAAGAGTTCACCGTGGGTTTGACTTCCGTTAACCGGCCCCGGTAAATCCTCCCACCCGGCCGGGTGCCGGTCAACTCGACCTCGACTAGCGTGGGATGCGTGACTGATGCCCCGATCGCTGCACGACGTTCGACCCTCCGCACCCACCACGGCGACACCTTCGACGATCCGTACGAATGGCTGCGCGACAAGGAATCCGCCGAGGTGATCGCGCACCTCGAGGCCGAGAATGCGCACACAGAGGCCGAGCTCGACCACCTCGCCGATCTCAGGGAGACGCTGTTCCAGGAGATCAAGGGTCGCGTGCAGGAGACCGACCTCTCCGTCCCCACCCGGCGCGGCGACTGGTGGTACTACAGCCGCACCGAGGAGGGCGCGCAGTACGGCATCCACTGCCGCACTGCAGCCGCCGCAGAGGACTGGACTCCCCCGGTACTGGAACCCGGCGTCCCGGTCCCCGGTGAGGTCGTGCTGCTCGACGGCAACGCCGAGGCCGAGGGGCACGAGTTCTTCTCGCTCGGCGCATTCGACACCTCCGACGACGCGACGAAGCTGCTCTGGTCGACCGACTTCGAGGGCGACGAGCTCTACACCGTGCACGTGCGCGACCTCTCGACCGGTGAGGCTCTCGCCGATGAGATCCCGAACACGGCAGGCGCGTTCTTCACACCCGACGGAACAGGAATCCTGTACACGACGCGCGACGACGCGTGGCGTCCGGAGACTCTCTGGCTCCACCGCCTCGGAACCCCCGTCTCCGAGGACGTGAAGCTGTTCCACGAGCCCGATGAGAAGTTCTGGCTCGGCGCCGGGATCACCCGCAGCCGCCGCTACCTGGTGATCGCGGTCGGGTCGAGCATCACCAGCGAGGAGTACCTGGTCGATCTGACCGGAGACCTCACCGTGACTCCCCAGGTCGTCTGGCCGCGGCGCGAGGGCGTCGAGTACTCCCTCGAGCATGCCGTGGTCGACGGCGAGGATCGCCTGTACATCCTGCACAACGACGACGCGCTCGACTTCGAGCTCGTGTCGGTCTCCGCATCAGACCCCCAGGGTCCGCGTCGCGTGGTGCTTCCGCACGAGCCCGGACGCCGACTGCTCGGCATGGATGCGTTCCGTGATTTCGCCACGGTCGAGTACCGTCGCGAAGGGCTCGAACGCGTCGGGATGCTCGACTACGCGACGGATGCCGTCGAGGACATCGTCTTCGACGAGCCCCTGTACTCGGCCGGCGTCAGCGGCAACCCGGAATGGCACTCGCCGTTCCTGCGCCTCGGCTACACGTCGTTCGTGACCCCCGGCACCGTGTACGAGCTCGATCTCGCCACTCGCGAGCTCGTGCTGCGCAAGCAGGTCGCGGTGCTCGGCGGATACGATCCCCAGGAGTACGGCCAGGAGCGCGCCTGGGCCACAGCATCCGACGGCACCCGCGTGCCGATCTCGCTCGTCTGGAAGCGCTCGTTCGGCGCCCCCGGTGCCGCACCCCGCCCGGTGCACCTCTACGGCTACGGGTCGTACGAGCACTCGATCGACCCCGGCTTCTCGGTCGCACGTCTCTCCGAGCTCGACCGCGGCATCGTGTTCGCCGTCGCCCACGTGCGCGGCGGTGGGGAGATGGGCCGCCAGTGGTACGAGGACGGCAAGCTGCTCCACAAGCGCAACACCTTCACCGACTTCATCGCCTGCGGCGAGCACCTCGTCGAAACCGGCGTGACGACGCCTGAGCTCCTCGTCGCCGAGGGAGGCAGCGCCGGCGGGCTGCTCATGGGAGCGGTGACCAACCTCGCGCCCGAGCTGTTCGCCGGGGTCCTCGCGGCCGTCCCGTTCGTCGACGCACTCACCACGATCCTCGACCCGTCGCTTCCGCTCACCGTGGTGGAGTGGGATGAATGGGGCGACCCGCTGCACGGCGCGGACGTCTACGAGTACATGAAGTCCTACTCCCCCTACGAGAACGTGCGCGACGGCGTCGAGTACCCGCGCATCCTCGCCGTCACGTCGCTCAACGACTCCCGTGTCATGTACGTCGAGCCCGCCAAGTGGGTCGCCGCGCTGCGCGTCGCGGGCGCGAAGGACGTGCTGCTGAAGTGCGAGATGGTCGCCGGTCACGGTGGCGTCAGCGGGCGCTACAACTCGTGGAAGGAACGCGCCTTCGAACTCGCGTGGCTGCTCGACACGGTCGGGCTCGCCGAGAGCTGATCCGGCGCGCCGGACGCCAGGTGCCGGTGAGCACCCGTGGCACTGGCGATCCGGGAGTCGGCGCTCGAGCATCGGCTGCCCGATGCGGAGATTGGTGAGCGCGTCACCTGGCAGGGGTCACGCGCTCACCGACTCACGGATGTCGCATCGCGTCTGTCGCATACCGGCCGGACGACCGAATTCGTTCTTCTGATGCGAGCGATCGGAGTGGTGCAGCGAGACTCAGCCGAAGAGCGCGGCGGCCTCGTCGTAGCGGCTGCGCGGAACGGTGTTCAGCTCCCCGAGAGCCTCCGCGAACGGCACGCGCACGATGTCGGTGCCCTGCATCGCCACCATCTGCCCCCACGCGCGGTCCATGATCGCGTCGGCGGCGTGGAGTCCCAGTCGCGTCGCGAGCACGCGGTCGAACGCCGACGGCGAGCCGCCGCGCTGGATGTGACCGAGGATGGTGGCCCGCGTCTCGATGCCGGTGATGCGCTCGATCTCGGGAGCGAGCTGGTCGCCGATGCCGCCGAGACGGGGGCGGTTGAAGGCGTCGAGCCCCTTGTCGCTGTACGCCTCGTCCATTCCCTGAAGAGTGAACCCCTCGGACACGACCACGAGCGGTGCGCGTCCTCGGTCATGGGCGCTGGTGACCAGCGCCGCGATCTCGTCGAGCGTCTGAGGCACTTCGGGGATCAGGATGGCGTGCGCGCCCGCGGCCATGCCCGCGTGCAGAGCGATCCATCCGACATGCCGGCCCATCACCTCGGCGACCATGCAGCGCTGGTGCGAGTCGCCCGTGGTGCGCAGCCGGTCCATGGCATCGGTGGCGATGTTGACGGCCGTGTCGAAACCGAACGAGTAGTCCGTGGCGCGCAGGTCGTTGTCGATCGTCTTGGGGACGCCGATGACGTTGATGCCGTCCTTCGCGAGGCGGTCGGCGGCGGCCAGTGTGCCCTCGCCGCCGATAGCGATGATCCCGTCGATCCGGTGGCCGTACAGCGTCTTGGCGATGTTCTCGGCTCCTCCGCGCTCACCCTCGTAGGGGTTGGTGCGGCTCGTACCGAGAATCGTTCCGCCGACCTTCGACAGGCCCTTCACCTCGTGACGCGTCAGCGGGAAGAAATCCCCGTCGACCACGCCGCGCCAGCCGTCGCGGATTCCCACGAACTCGACGTCGTAGGTGGTGGTGCCCTTCAGCACGATTCCGCGGATGACCGCGTTGAGTCCGGGGCAGTCGCCGCCGCTCGTCAGGATGCCGATCTTCATGCTTGCCTCAGACGGTCAGGGAAAAGGGGGAACAGGCGACACTGCCTGCGATCGACACTAGCGCCCGGGCCGAGCGGGCGCCATTCGAGACGACGAAAATCGCGGATCTTGCGATCGATCGGCGACGATTCGCCGGTTGTTCAGGAAATCGACCTCCTCACGCAGAAATCGGCGTCAAGAACACAGGTTCTTAACGCCGATTCCGGATCCGATGTCAGGCCGTGCCGAGCGCTTCCCGCAGCAGATGCATCAGTGCGCCGAGCTGCACCGGCTCGGCGGCGACCTCGTCGAGGGCTTCGCCGTCGAGCGCCCGAGCCGCAAGGCCCTGCTTCTGATCGATGAGCTCGGCGATCTTCGCGTCGACCGTGTGAGCGGCGATGATGCGCCACGCGGTGACGGGCTCGTCCTGTCCGATGCGATGCACGCGGTCGATCGCCTGCGTCTGCTCGGCCGCGGTCCAGGAGAGCTCCGCGAGCACCACGTTGGATGCCGCCTGGAGGTTGAGCCCGACTCCGGCCGCCGTGAGCGAGCAGACGGCGATGCCGACGCCGGGGTCACCGTTGAAGTCGTCGATCGCCTGCTGCCGGGCTGTCGAGGACTGATCGCCCCTGATCGAGACCGAGCGGATGCCCGCCGAGGCGAAGTGCGCCTCGGCCTGGTCCATGACGTCGATGTGCTTGGCGAAGAAGACGACCTTGCCGACCGAGCGCTGCAGCTGAGCCGCGTAGTCGGCGGCGAGGTGGGCTTTGGCCTGACCGATGCGACGCACCATGGTGAAGACGTTGTCTCCGCCGGTGCCTGCGGCCTTCGACTCCTCGAGCTCGTTCTGCGCCACGAGACGAACGATGTCCTCATCGATCTCGCCCGCAGCGACGCGCGAGGATCCTGTCGAGGCCGAACGGGCATCGACGATGCGGCGGTAGCGAGCGGCGAGCCGCTCGCCCAGCTCGCGTTCCGCCTGGCGGATGCCGCGACCGAACTCGTCGTCCAGCTGCACCGGCAGATCGGCGATGAGCTTGTCAGGCAGGTCGGCGGCGACATCCTTCTTCTTGCGCCGCACGATCCCCATGGAGATCACCGCATCCCGTGCCTCGGGATAGAACGCCTTGTCGGCGGGCGTGAGGCCGGTCGCATCGAGCTTCTCCATGAGCTCGGGGCCCGGCTTCTCCCCCGTCGTCCAGTCGAGGAAGCGCCAGATCGCGTCGAAGTCCTCGACATCGTTGATCAGCGGCGTCCCCGTGAGCGCGAGCAGCAGCGGCTTGCCGCCGGGAGTGCGCTCTCGCACCCGCGAGGCGAGCGTGAGCACGTTCTGCGAGCGCTGAGAGTTCAGGTTCTTGATGAAGTGCGCCTCATCGACGACCATTCCGCGCAGACCGATCGAGGCGAGCCACGACATGTGCCGGTCGAGGATCTCGTAGTTCACGATGAAGACGTCGGCGAAGGCGTCGATGTCGCTGCCGTCGCCCTGGATCACAGTCGCCCGACGCTGCGGCGTCCACCGCTCCACCTCGCGCGCCCAGTTCATCTTCACGACGTTCGGCACGACGACGAGCAGCGGGTAGGCCTCTGCGACCGAGGCGGCGAGCACCGACTGCGCGGTCTTGCCGAGTCCGGGCTCGTCAGCGAGGAGGAAGCTCCGGTGACCGGCGCGGACCGCTTCGAGGAAGCGGGACTGGTGCACCATGATCTCGAGGCCCTTGGGCGACAGGTGGTCGTACTCGGGCGCGGGCGGCAGATCCATGCTCGCCGCCGAGCCCCCTGCGCCGGTCTCGAACGCCTTGTACAGGGGGCCCATCAGCTCCCAGCCGTCCAGACGACGGCGAGGAGTGGTGGCCGCCCGCGGGGTGAGGTCAGGGGCGAGGAACGGGTTGGCCAGCTGACGCGCCTCGACCGAGGGGGGCGTGACCTGACGCTCGGCGATCGCCGCCGGAACCACGGGCATCTGGACCGGCGCGATGTCGGCGATGATCAGCTCCTCGGGAGCGAGCTCCGCGCCGGATTCCAGCAGCCAGTCGCGCCGCATGCGCTTCGCGACCGGCGACGTGGCCTGGTCGGCCTCGAGGAGCTGGATCAGCGAGGTGTCGCGCGCCGCAGTCTTGGCGAGGATCGTCGCCACGCCGTCGAGGCGCTTGAGCAGTTCCGCCCGCGCGCCGTCCGCGATCTCGGAGTCCGCCTTCACGCGTGCGCGCTCCTCGCGGACGAGGAAAGCGATCACCTGGAACTTCACGCGATTGGTCGGCCCCAGCTTGCCTCGCTGCGACTTCGCCTCGATCTCGCGGACCTTGCGCGCGAGGATCGGGATCAGCGGTGCCTCGTCGTCGCGACGAGATGTCTTCTTGCGCCGTGTGGCGGCGGTTGCCGTGGTCGGCATGCTCCTCCTGAGCGTGAAGGCCGGGGCATCCCTGGGATGCGACGACCGTTCTCGATGTCCGCGTGTGGCGTGAGCCAGGACCGTACGAACAGTGGTTCCGGTTCCCGACGATGCGCGAAACGACGCGCGAAGATCATCGGCAACCGTTGCTCATACTACGCCATGGCGCCGAAAGGACGCTGAATCCGTCGCGGAGAGTTGGGACGTTGTTCAGGCGCCACGCGGCGCGAGGACGCGCTCGGCATCGGTGACGTCGGCCGCCATCTGCGACATCAGCTTCTCGACGCCCTCGAACGCGACCATGCCGCGCAGGCGCTCGACGAACTCCACGGTGACGTCGTGGCCGTAGAGATCCAGCTCGGTCTCGCCCAGCACATGCGCCTCGACCTGACGCTCGAGCACGTCGTCGAACGTGGGGTTCGTGCCGACGGAGATGGCCGCGGGGTGCCGGAGCCCGGTCGCATGATCGTCCAGCCATCCGGCGTACACGCCGTCGGCAGGGACGAAGGAGTCGACGGAGGCGGAGAGATTCGCGGTCGGGAACCCGAGCTCCCTCCCCCGCTTCAGTCCGTGCACGACCTCGCCGCGGACGTCGACGTTCCTGCCCAGGACGCGGGCAGCGGTGGTCACGTCGCCGGCGATCAGCAGTTCACGGATCCATGTGGAGGAGACTCGTCGGTCCGAGCCGTCGAGGAAGACGTCGTCGACGACCTCGACCTCGAAACCGTGGAGCGGCCCGAGCTCGCGGAGCAGCGCAGGGGTGCCCGCCCCGCCACGCCCGAAGCGGAAGTCCTCGCCCACGAGGACCGTCGACACGTGCAGGGCGCCGACCAGGATGTCGGCGACGAAGTCCTCGGCGCTTCGCGACGCGAGCTCCGCATCGAAGGTGAGGACCAGCGTGGCATCGAGCTCGAGCTCGCCGAGGAGTTCGAGCTTGCGCTCGACCGTGACCACGTTCTCCGGGCAGCGGTTCGGGCGGAGCACGGCGAGCGGGTTGCGGTCGAAGGTCACGGCCACGGAACGCTCACCGGTCTCGGCAGCCTTCTCTCTCAGCCTGCGGATCACTGCACGGTGGCCCGCATGGACCCCGTCGAACTTGCCGATCGCGACGACCGAGGGACCGAAATCGGCCGGAACATCGCGCGGATCGCGGAAGACGATCACGCCTTCACCTCGATGCGCTCTCCGGCGGGTTCGGAGCGCGCGGGCCGGTGGGTGCGAAGCCACCAGATGCCGAACACCGGAAGCACGAGCGGGATGAACAGATAGCCGCGGCCGAACATCGACCACACGGTGTCGTGCGGGAAGAGCTCGGGGAGGAAGATGCTGAGCGCCCCGACGACGACGACGCCCGTGAGCTCGAACACGATCGCGATCCACGCGACCGTGTACCACCCTCTCTTCGACGCGAGCACCAGCGCGAGCGTGGCGAGCACGTACACCGCGGCGGCGAGGGCCGACAGCGAGTACGCGAGCGGCGCCTCGTCGAACTGGCGGAAGATCTGCACGAAGCTTCGCCCTGTCGCGGCGAGGGCCATGACGGCGTAGACAATCACGAGGACACGGCCGATGCCGGTCATCCGAGAGGAGGAGACGGAGGTGCTCATAGCTCCATACATTCTAGGCGCGGCCCGAGCGTGGCGGATCCGCCCTGCCCGGTGACGGTCACGCGATCTGGACGGTCCAGATGACGTGCATGCGCCACACCATGATCGCCACCGCCACCGCCGCAACCCCCAGGATCACCGTGCTCCATCTGCTGCGTTCCATGAGCGCCCAGAGCACGGCGCCGACGGGCAGCAGCACCGCGGAGACCAGATACACCCAGTACTCGAGGAGGTCGCCGGTGGGCGGGTTGCCGGCGAACGGTGCCACGATCGCCGCGACGACCTGCACGATCAGAAGGAGCTCGACGAGCGCGAGCGCACCCACCGAGTAGTCGCTCGGGCGGCGCCCGACGAGTCCGAGCACGAGGCAAAACAGCCCCGCGGCGACGGCGACGGAGACCTGCACGATGGTCAGCCACAGGATCATCGCGACGACTCCGGCATGTTCATGGCGCTCTTGAGGTCCGCCCCGCGCTTCTCGACGACGCCGACCAGGACCCCGTCCTCGTCGACCGCGGCGGCATGTGCGCCGTGCAGACGAGTGGCCTGCCCCTCGAGGCGCTTGCCGTGCCGCAGATCGGTGGCCTCCGCTGCCGAGACGTCGAGGACATCCAGCACACGGGCAGCCGCCTGTGCAGGAGTCATCAGCGCCGCGTCCACGAGCTCGTCGATGTCGACGGCATCCGCCACGTCGAAATTCCCGACCCGTGATCGTCGGAGTGCGGTGAGGTGACCCCCGACGCCGAGATCTGCGCCGAGGTCACGAGCGAGCGAGCGGATGTAGGTGCCCGAGGAGCAGTCGACGACGACGTCGAGATCGATGAAGCCGGAGCCCTGTCGCTGAGCGAGCACGTCGAACCGCGAGACGGTGACCTCACGCGCGGCGAGCACGACCTCCTCCCCCTCGCGAACCCTGTCATAGGCACGGCGTCCGTCGACCTTGATCGCCGAGACCGAGCTCGGCACCTGCGAGATCACCCCGGTGAGCGCGCTCACACCCGCGGCGATGCCGTCCGCGGTCACCGCGCTCCAGGCGTCGTCCGAGGCGCGGGTCAGGATCTCTCCGTCTGCATCATCGGTGTGGGTGGTCTGTCCCAGTCGGATCGTCGCCTGGTAGGTCTTGTCCGCTCCGACGACATACGTGAGCAGACGGGTCGCGCCTTCGACGCCGATCACGAGCAGCCCCGTGGCCATCGGGTCGAGCGTTCCGGCGTGACCGACCTTCCTGGTGCCGAGCGCTCGACGGGTGCGAGCGACCACATCGTGGCTGGTGAGTCCAGCCGGCTTGTCGACGAGAAGGATGCCGGGTGAGACCATCTCTCCAGCCTACGGTGCCGTCGCCGGTGCCATCGAACGCCGATGGCGGCTCCGAGTTCGCCTAGGCTGGCGTCTGTGCCCTCGAACACGCGTCCCGCCGGTGCGCCGGCTCCGCCGCTGATCGACTGGTACCGGCGAACGGCCAGGGACCTGCCGTGGCGCCGCGCCGAGTTCCACTCGCACTACGGCGCCTGGGGAACCCTCGTCAGCGAGTTCATGCTGCAGCAGACGCCGGTGACGCGGGTGATCCCGCATCTCGAGGCGTGGCTCGAGCGGTGGCCCACGCCGGCCGCACTCGCCTCCGCGACCCCGGCCGAGGTCGTGCAGCAGTGGGCGAACCTCGGCTACCCCCGCCGAGCGCTGTGGCTGCATCGAGCAGCCGTCGAGATCACCGACAGACACGGCGGCGTCGTGCCGCGCGACGTCGAGGCGCTGCTCCGGCTCTCGGGCATCGGCGACTACACCGCCCGAGCCGTGGCCGTGTTCTCGTACGGCGACCGCCATCCCGTCGTCGACACGAACACGCGGCGGGTACTGGCTCGTGCGGTGCTCGGGCAGGCGCATCCGGGCTCGCCCTCACGTCGAGACCTCGACCTCATGGACTCTCTGCTCCCGGAGGCCGACAGCGAATCGGCCGTCTTCAACGCCGCGGCGATGGAGCTGGGTGCCACGGTGTGCACGGCACGGTCGCCTCGGTGCGAGTCCTGCCCGCTGCTCGACACCTGCGCCTGGGTCGCCGCAGGGCGCCCCGACACCGGTGACACGCGACGACGCCAGGCCGCCTTCGAAGGCTCCGACCGTCAGGCCAGAGGCGCGGTTCTGCGCGTGCTCCGTGAGGCGTCGCCCCGGTCGGTCCTGCTCGACAGCGTGATCCCGGACTGGGCCGACCCGCTGCAGCGGGACAGGGCCATCGACTCGCTCATCGCGGACGGCCTGGCAGAAGCCGATGGAGAGCTGCTGTCGCTCCCCCGATGAATGCTGCTCGCGCGGACCGCTCAGACGTACGGGCCGATCCGATGGGCGAGAACCGTCAGCTCGACGCGGGTGCGCACCCGGAGCTTCGAGAAGACTCTGCCGAGGTGGACCTCGACGGTCCGCACCGAGACGTGCAGCGACTCGGCGATGTCGCGGTTCGACGATCCGGCCACAGTGAGCATCGCCACTTCCAACTCGCGAGTCGTCAGCATCGGTTCCCAGATCCGACGAGACGTCGCAAGAGGGTCGGCGCCCGCATCCCGGCCCTCCGCGTCCGCGTGCAGCCGTGCGAGCCGCACGGACACCGCGGACGCCCACGCCGCCGCTCCCGACACCTCCAGCAGACTCCGGGCCGCCTCGAGGTGCTCTCTCGCACGCGCGATGTCGCCCGTGATCACGCACCGACTGCCGATCATCGCCTCGACGCGGCCACGTGTGAACGGCGACGGCAGGGTCCTGGCTGACGCGATGATCGTGTCTCGCTCGTTCCGCCACTCCTCGTCCGAGCAGCTGAGCATGCGCGCCCGAAGGTCCTGCGCGAGCGAGATACCCGGAGGTTCGAGCCGGCGCCGGTGCGACGGACCGTGGTCTCCGACGAGGACGGCTTCTTCGAGTCCCGGCACCGAGAGCGTCGTCTGCGGAGCCCCGGCGTCGCGCCAGAGACGCATGAAGGCGGCTGCCTGCTCGACGGACCCCGCGAGGAACGCCTCGATGCCCCGGTCGACGAGATCGTCGATGCGCATCGCCGGCGGGAGTGTGGCGGTGAGCGACCGTGCGAACGGGCCCAGGTGCCCGAGCACGGCGAGATCGAGCCTGCGTGCGATGACCGCGCCGAGCCCCGCGAACGGGACGACGATCGGCAGGTCGAGCGACGCGCGCATCAGGGTGGTCCTGGCCGTCGCGATGTCTCCGCTCCACATGAGCAGCAGCACCTGGACGATCACCCGATAGGCGCCCACCAACGGACTCCGCTCGAAGCCGGCGACGAAGGGATCGATCTCGGCGCCGATCCCGGACTCGCCCGCCGCGAGCAGCCGGAGGCCGGTGTCGATGTCGCCGTCCATCGCCGCGCGCAGCGCTCGCAGCATCCCGCCGGTGAGCGGACCTGTGCCCCTGGCGTCCGCGTCGACGTCGCGTTCCCCCGCGATCACCCATGCGAGCGCCACGACGGGATCCCGCAGCTCCGCCTCTGCAGCCGTCTTGGCGGCGCCCTCCCGAAGGGCTTCGATCCACGAGCGCATGCCCGCACGGTCGTCACGTTCCGCACAGAGCACCGCAGCGAGGGCCGAAGCCCGGGTCCAGAAGTGCCAGTCGTCCTGCCCGTCCCCGCGCGGGCGGAGCATCTCGGGGTCGATCCGAGGCACCGAGCCCTGCAGGTGCGCCTGCGCGATGAGAAGCGCACCGAGCGACCGCAGACGGGGATTCTCCGCTCCCGCGGGGAACAGCCCGCTCAGACGACTCGCCGCATCGGCGGCGAACCCCGCCGCCATCGCCGACGCCCCGGCGACAGCGGTCGCCTCATCATGCGCGACGCCCGTCGCATGCGCCGCGGCCTCGGACGCGAGCCGCATGGCTCTCTCGTTCGCTCCGGATTCGGCGAGCTCGCGCGCGGCCCTCGTGAGCTCGCCTGCTGTCCCGGGGATCTCGCGCGACGACGCGCGCGCACGGTGCCAGACGGCGTCCACGCGTTCTCCACGTGAACGGAACACCTGAGCGAGGCGCGCGTGCACACGCGCCCTCTCCACCGGCAACGCGGTGGCATGCAGCCAGATGGCGAGGCGCGGATCGACGAGCCTCACCCGTCCTGCATGGATGTCGAGAAGATCCGACACGGCGCAGGCAGCGAGGTCATTCGCGGAGCGCCCGTCGAAGTCGAGCAGCGGCTCGAGGCGGTCGTCCAACCGCATCGTCGCCGCGAGCAGGAGGTCGCGGTCGCGAGGCTCGACCACCACATCGACGAACATCGAGGCGATGGAGTCGACCAGGGGCAAGGGAGACGGCAATGCTCGGAGCCCGTGACGCTGAGGCTGATCGAGTCTCTGCGCGACCGCACGGACGATCGAGGCGTCGGCGGTCACCTCCGCCACGATGCGCGACACCACATGCGGGGCGCACGCGAGACCGTGGGCAAGAAGATCATCGAGGATCCCCTCGATGACAGCCGTCGTCACGGAAGGCGCGATGCGCGCACCAAGAACGTCTATTCCGACCCCCCACAGTCCGACGAGCTTTCACCCGTCAGGCCGAGGGTAGCAAGGCACGCGACCCGATCAGTCGACGTGCTGGTATATCACGCGGAGGTGTCGTCGTCTTCCTGACGCAGGTACGGATCCGCGTCTCCCGCGTGCGATGCCGAGGACGCGAGCTTCGCCACTTCGGCGTCACGCTCCTGCGCCTCACGAAGCAGCGCCGAGATGTGATCGGCGTTCTCCGGCAGGGCGTCGGGGATGAACTCCAGCGTCGGCACCAGGCGGGTGCTCAGCTGGCGGCCCACCTCACTGCGCAGCATTCCCGTCGCCGAGGTCAGGGCGGCCCCGCTCGATACGCGCTCCTCTTCGGTGCCGAGCACCGTGTAGAACACCGATGCATGCTGCAGATCTCCGCTCACGCGGACGTCGGTGATCGTGACGAAGCCGAGGCGCGGGTCTCGCAGCCCCTTCTCGAGTCGCTCAGCGAGGATCACGCGGATGCGGTCAGCCAGACGTGCCTGTCGTTCACCAGCCATTGTTCTCTCCCTCTACGTACCCTTCGGGCGAGGATGCATGACGCACCCTCGCCCGAAGATATCGAACTCGATCAGCCGCGAGGCTTCTCGACCAGCTCAGTGGTCTCGATCTCGTCACCGATCTGGATGTCGTTGTACTTGCCGAGGCCGATACCGGCCTCGTAGTCCGTACGAACCTCGGTGACGTCGTCCTTGAAGCGGCGCAGCGACTCGATGGCGAGGCCATCGGCCAGCACGACGCCGTCGCGGATGACGCGAGCCTTGGCGTTTCGCGTGATCGTTCCCGACCGCACGATGACACCGGCGATGTTGCCGAACTTCGAGGAGCGGAACACCTCGCGGATCTCGGCGACACCCGACTGGACCTCTTCGTACTCCGGCTTGAGCATGCCCTTGAGCGAGCTCTCGATCTCGTCGATCGCGTTGTAGATGACGGAGTAGAACCGGATGTCCACGCCCTCACGCTGAGCACGCTCGCGCGCCTTCGTGTCGGGGCGGACGTTGAAGCCCACGATGATCGCGTTGTCGATCGTCGCGAGGTTGACGTCGGACTCCGTGATCGCACCCACACCGCGGTGGATGATGCGGAGCTGGACCGAGTCGTCGACCTCGATCTTGAGGAGCGACTCCTCGAGCGCCTCGACGGCACCGGAGACGTCACCCTTGATGATGAGGTTGAGCGACTCGACCTTGCCCTCTTCGAGAGCACGGGTGAAGTCCTCGAGCGAGATGCGCTTGCGGGCCTTGGCCAGCTGGGCGTTGCGCTCGACCGCCTCACGCTTCTCAGCGATCTGACGTGCCATGCGGTCCTCTTCGGTGAC
The DNA here is from genome assembly GCF_022627955.1 of Microbacterium sp. C5A9. GTDB lineage: Bacteria > Actinomycetota > Actinomycetes > Actinomycetales > Microbacteriaceae > Microbacterium. The sequence goes on along the minus strand of NZ_JABXGD010000002.1, from coordinate 179,917 downwards.
GATGAAGACATCGCCGGCACGCGGCACCGAGTTGAGACCCTGCACCTGCACCGGACGCGACGGGTAGGCCTCGAGGACCTGCTCGCCGTTCTCATCCGCCATCGCACGAACGCGGCCGTAGGCCGTGCCGGCGACGATCGCATCGCCGATGCGGAGCGTTCCGGACTGGATCAGCACGGTGGCGACCGAACCGCGGCCCTTGTCGAGCTTCGCCTCGATGGCGACACCGCGAGCGGCCTTGTTCGGGTTGGCCGTGAGGTCGAGACCCGCATCTGCCGTCAGCAGCACCGCGTCCAGGAGGTCCTGGATTCCGGTGCCGGCACGAGCCGAGACGTCGACGAACATGACGTCTCCGCCATACTCCTCTGCGACCAGACCGTACTCGGTGAGCTGCTGGCGGACCTTGCCGGGGTTGGCCTCGGGCTTGTCGACCTTGTTCACCGCGACCACGATCGGCACGTTCGCCGCCTGTGCGTGGTTCAGGGCCTCGACCGTCTGCGGCATGATGCCGTCGTCGGCCGCGACCACGAGGATCGCGAGGTCGGTCACCTGCGCACCTCGGGCACGCATGGCGGTGAACGCCTCGTGACCCGGGGTGTCGATGAAGGTGATGGCGCGCTCGATGCCCTCGTGCTCGGTCCAGACCTGGTAGGCACCGATGTGCTGGGTGATGCCGCCGGCCTCGCCCTCGATGACGTTGGTCTGACGGATCGCGTCGAGCAGTCGGGTCTTACCGTGGTCGACGTGACCCATGACGGTGACCACAGGGGGACGGATCTCGAGGTCGTCCTCGCTCTCCGCCTCCAGCTCGGCCTCGAGGTCGAGACCGAAGCCCTCGAGGAGCTCCTTGTCCTCGTCCTCGGGCGAGACCATCTGGATCTTGTAGCCGAGCTCGGCGCCCAGGACCTCGAAGGTCGCCTCGTCCAGCGACTCGGTGGCCGTGGCCATCTCGCCGAGGTTGAAGAGGATCGTCACGAGGGTTCCGGGCTGGACCGTGTATCCGGTCAGCGTCTCGATCTTGTCGGCGAAGTCGGCGATCGATGCGCCGCGACGCATGCGGATGATCTCTCCGTTACCGCGGGTGACGTTGACGCCACCGACGACCGGAGCACTCCGCATCTCGAACTCTTGCCGCTTCGCCCGACGCGACTTGCGCTGCTTGCTCTTGCCGCCGCCCTTGCCGAAGGCACCTGCGGTACCTCCACCGGGACCGCGACCACGGCCGCCTCCGCCACCGGGACGGCCGGCGAAACCGCCGCCGCCGGGACGAGCACCGGGGCCTGCACCGGGTCCACCGGCACCGCCGGGACGACCGGGTCCACCCGGACGCTGCTGGAACGGTGCACCGGGACGACCACCCTGACCGCCGCGCGGAGCGCCGGGACGGGGGGAACCGGGACGAGGAGCACCCGGGCGGGGAGCGCCCGGACGGGGGGCCTGCGGACGCGGGATGTTGCCCGGCGTCGGGCGCTGGCCCATGCCCTGTGCAGATGCGAACGGATTGTTACCCGGACGCGGCCCCGCCGGACGCTGGCCCATGCCCTGCGCCGACGAGAACGGGTTGTTGCCGGGACGCGGAGCGCCCGGCTTCGGAGCAGCGTCGCCGGACGGCTTCGCAGCCGCGCCGTCGTCTGCCTTCGATGCGGCGGGGGCGGCAGGGGCGGCGGGTGCCGGCGTCTCAGCCGGAGCCTCTGCGGGGGCCGCCTCGGCGACCGGCTTGGGGCCGGGCTTCGGGCCGGGCACGGGAGCGCCGGGCTTCGGGGCACGACCGGGTGCGGCCGGCTTCGCGCCGGGGGTCGCCGCCTTGGGGGCGGAGGCCGAGGGCTTCGCTGCCGGAGCAGCGTCGCCGGAGGACTTCAGCGAGGCATCGGACTCGATGGCTGCGCGCAGCTTGCGCGCCACCGGCGGTTCGATGGTCGAAGAGGGGCTCTTGACGAACTCTCCGAGTTCCTTGAGCTTTGCAAGTGCGATCTTGCTGTCGACGCCGAGTTCAGCGGCGATCTCATGTACGCGTGGTTTACCAGCCACAATTCTCCTGTCTGGGGTCGGTCCACCCAGACAGGGCAGACCACTAGTCGCGGACGGGTCTCATTTCGAGCCGTTCACTTTGTTTCCATAGCCGTTCAGCCTTTGTTTCTTGGTGGGTGCTGTTCGATGTTCCGCGTGTCCAGATCGCTGGAGACGCGCAGTGCTCTCCCGAAAGCCCGACGCCGCAGAGCGGCATCCATGCATTCCGGTGTCGGATGGACCCACGCGCCTCTCCCTGGCAGGACGGCTCTCTCATCGATGATGAGTGTGTCGTTCTGGGACACCACTCTGAGAAGAGCGGCGCGGGGAGCACGCGTGCGACAGCCGACGCACATTCGTACGGGTTCCATCTTACACCTGTGTTCCCATACGACTCGCGCCCGGGGGCGCGAGTCGTATGTCACGAGCGGTCAGTCGAGGACGCTGTCCGGCTGGATGTCGATCTTCGCTCCGGTGAGCTTGGCGGCGAGTCGGGCGTTCTGCCCCTCCTTGCCGATCGCGAGCGAGAGCTGGTAATCGGGCACGAGTGCGCGCACCGCCTTGGTGTTCGCGTCGAGGATGAACGAGCTCGTCACCTTGGCGGGCGAGAGCGCGTTCGCGACGAACGCCGCGAGCTCGGGGTCGTGGTCGACGATGTCGATCTTCTCCCCCGCGAGTTCCTCGGTGACGGCACGGACACGGCGGCCCATCTCGCCGATGCACGCGCCCTTGGCGTTGATCGCGGGGTCGTTCGCCCTGACCGCGATCTTCGTGCGGTGACCTGCCTCGCGGGCGAGCGAGACGATCTCGACCAGGCCTGCGGCGATCTCGGGGACCTCCAGCGCGAACAGCCTGCGCACCAGACCCGGGTGCGTGCGCGAGACCGTGATCTGCGGGCCCTTGAGGCCCTTGGCCACGCTGGTGACGTACACGCGAAGGCGCGAACCGTGCGTGTACTCCTCCCCGGGCACCTGCTCCTCGGGGGGCAGGATCGCCTCGACCGAGCCGAGGTCGACATGGATCATGCGGGGGTTCGGTCCCTGCTGGATCACACCGGCGACGATGTCGCCTTCCTTGTCCTTGAAGTCGCCGAGGACGACGTCGTCCGCGATGTCGCGCAGACGCTGGCTGATGACCTGCTTGGCGGCGAAGGCGGCGATGCGACCGAAATCGTCCGGCATCGCGTCCTCCTCGCCGATGATGGCACCCTCTTCATCGGTGACGGCCTGCAGCACGGCGACGTGGCCGGTGCGGCGGTCGAGCTCGACGCGCACGCCCTCGGGGGTCGCGCCATCCGCGGAGATGTGCTTCGAGTAGGCGGTCAGGATCGCCTGTTCGATGATCGCGACGAGTTCGTCGAAGGGGATCGCCTTCTCCTTCTCGATCCCACGCAGCAGGCTCAGTTCGATATCCATGACGGCTCCCTATTCAGCTCTCGTCGCGCAGGTTCTCACGCGCGACATCCGTACCACGATACCCTGTGCCCACCGCCCCCTGCCACGGCGGCCGCCGCGAGTGCGGCGCACGATGCTCAGGAGGATCCCGTGACCACCTACGACACGATAGTCATCGGCGCCGGCATGTCGGGCGTCACCGCTGCGCGCATGCTCGCGGATGAGGGAAGACACGTCGTCGTAATCGAGGCACGGGATCGCATCGGCGGTCGGATGAACACGGACCGATCCGCGGGCTTCCCCGTCGATCTCGGCGCCTCGTGGGTCCACGGCATCGATGACTCGCCTCTATGGGAGCTGGTCCAGGCGCTCGGCATCCCCACGATCGAGTACACGGTCGGGAGCTTCCAGGTCGGCGGGCGACCGATCGAGAACTTCGACCGGGAGGCCACCCGGATGGATTCCGCCGGCGCGGCGCAGTGGGTCTCCGACGTCGAGAGGGTCGACGATCTGCTCGGCGAGGAGATCGCCGCGTCGTCCCCCGGAGACACCTATCGGGATGTGACCGAGCGTGCGCTCGACCGCTCCGGTCTCGCCCCGGAGCGCATCGACGAGATCCGTGAGTTCTTCCGGCACCGGGTGGAGGAGCAGTGCGGGGCATGGATCGGCGACCTCGACGCGCACGGACTCGACGAGGACGCGATCGAGGGCGACGAGGTCATCTTCCCCCGCGGCTACGACGAGGTGCCGCGGCGTATCGCCGCGGGGCTCGACATCCGGCTGAACGAGATCGTGACCCGTGTCGCACGGACGACGAGCGGAGTCACCGTGTCGACCGACCAGGGCGACTACTCCGCGCGGACCGCAGTGGTCACCGTCCCCCTCGGCGTGCTGAAGGCCGGTTCGATCGAGTTCTCCCCCGCCCTCCCCGATCGCATCGCCGGTGCGGTGGACAGACTCGGGATGGGGGTCTTCAACAAGATCTTCCTCCAGTTCCCCGAGCGGTTCTGGGCGGAGGAGAGCTACGTGCTCCGTGCACTCGGCGAAGCCGGCGAGCACTGGCACTCGTGGTACGACGTGTCAGCGGTGAGCGGCCTCCCGACCCTGCTCACGTTCGCGGCGGGCCCGTTCGGACGACGGATGCAGGAGCTGCCCGACGACGAGATCGTCGCGGACGCGCTGGCGGCGCTGCGTGCGCTGTACGGGGATGAGGTCTCCGAGCCGACAGCGCACTGGGTCACGCGCTGGGGGCAGGACCCGTTCGCGAACGGGTCGTACTCGTACCTGGCGACCGGATCGTCGCATCACGACCACGACGACCTCGCCGGCCCCGCAGACGGCGTGCTGCACTTCGCGGGTGAGGCGACCTGGGGCGACGAGCCGGCGACGGTGGGAGCCGCCTACGACTCCGGACGCCGAGCCGCTGAGCGGATCCTCGGACAGGAGGTCGACCTGGCCGCTTTCGCCGCCGCGATCACGCGACGGGAGCAGACTCCAGAGCGTTGATCCCGCCGATGAGCCGGAACAGGTTGCCGACCTGTCGCTGGTCGAGATGCAGCGCCAGACGGGGCAGATGCAGGACGTCGTCGTCGGCGACCTCAGGCGAGCGCGGCGCGGACCGCTCGATCCGGCCGCTCGCCAGCATGCCGGCGAACTGCTCGTTGAGCTGCTCGAGCTCGACATCGGTCGGCGCGACGCGCAACCGCAGCACGAGTGTGTCGCCCACCCAGCGCAGCGAATCGTAGTTCCGCCAGAAGCCCGCGATGACCGCTGCGGCAGACTCGACCGAGTCGGTGATGGTGACCCTGTCGAAGTCGCCCTCCGAGATCACACCCGTCGGGGCGAGATCCTCATCGATGAAGCGCTTGAGTCCGTTCCAGAACGTCCCCCCGGGCTCGTCGAGCAGCACGATCGGGGTCGGCTCGGCCTTGCCCGTCTGCTGCAGGGTCAGCAACTCGAACATCTCGTCGAGGGTGCCGAAGCCTCCGGGAAGGCAGATGAACCCGATCGACTCCTTGATGAGCATCAGCTTGCGGGTGAAGAAGTACTTCATGGCCACGACGTGGTCGCTGCCGGCGACGAGGCTGTTGGCCTTCTCCTCGAACGGGAGCCTGATCGAGACGCCGAGCGACAGCGCCGGCCCCGCACCCTCCGCCGCCGCCTGCATGATGCCGGGGCCGGCCCCCGTGACGACCATCCAGCCATCGGCCGCCAGCGCCTCGGCCACGGCACGGGCCTGGACGTACAGCGGATCGTCCTGACGGGTGCGAGCCGATCCGAACACGGTCACCTTGGGGACGCCCTCGAACGGGGCGAACAGCCGGAAGGCATCGCGCATCTCGGCCAGAGCGGCCGAGGCGATCTTGAGATCGAGCCGGTTCGTGCCGTCCTCTCCGAGCAGGACCGCCGTGCGCATCATGCGCATGACGAGTCGACGATCGGTTCTGACCCCGGCCTCGTCGAGGACGGCGTTGATCTCGGCACTGAGCGATTCCGGCAGCGGTTCGTCGGTCATGCCCCCAGCCTGACATGCACCGCCCGACCGCGGGGCCGCGCAACGCCGCCCCATCATGCGACGGCTGCGCTGTCAATGCCCGTGCGTCGAGACGGCTCCCGCAGCAGAGTGAGGACATGACAGAGATCACAGGCCCCGAAGCACTCGCACGCGTCGCCGAACTCGTGGAGGACATCGATTTCACGATGCTGACGACCATCGACGATGACGGCAACCTCGTGAGCAGACCGATGTCCACCCGGCAGATGGACGACGCCGGAGACATCTGGTTCTTCACCGCCGAGGACACCGAGAAGGTCGAAGAGGCGCGGGAACACCACCACGTCAACCTCTCGTACTGCGACGCGAAGGGCATGCGATACGTGTCGGTCGCCGGCACCGCGTCGATCGTGCACGACCGCGCCAAGATGGAGGAGCTCTACTCCCCCTCACTCGAGGTGTGGTTCGCCGACGGACTCGACACACCCGGAATCACGCTCCTGAAAGTCACTCCCACCGTGACCGAGTTCTGGGAGCCCGCCAAGGGCAAGATCGCCATGGCAGCGGGGGCGCTCAAGGCGCTCGTCACCAAGGACACACCCGATGACGACATCATGAATCACGGACGAATCGTCTGCTGACGGGAACGAACGCGACACGGAGAACGCCGCACCTCATACTCGAGGCGCGGCGTTCTCGGTGTTCTGTTCAGCGGTGTGCGAGTCGGGCGATCGCGTCGGAGATCGAGACGGCGTCGCGGTCGCCGGTGCTGCGGTCCCACAGCTCGACCTGGCCCTCGGCGGCGCCGCGTCCGACGATGACGATCTTCGGGACTCCGACGAGCTCGGCATCTCCGAACTTGACTCCGGGCGAGACCTTCGGACGGTCGTCGTAGAGCACGTCGAGGCCGGCGGATTCGAGCTGTGCCGACAGGTCCGCCGCCACGTCGAAGGCGACCTGGTCGCGACCGGCGGCGACGACCTGCACATCGAACGGAGCGACGGATGCGGGCCAGATGAGGCCCTTCTCGTCGTTGTTCAGCTCGGCGATGATCGCGAGGATGCGCGTCACGCCGATGCCGTACGAACCCATCGTGACGGTGACGAGCTTGCCGTTCTCGTTGAGCACCTTGAGGCCGAGGGCCTCGGCGTACTTCCGGCCGAGCTGGAAGACATGACCGATCTCCATGCCGCGCGCGAGCTCGACAGGGCCTGACCCGTCGGGCGCCGGGTCACCCGCACGGACGTTGGCGATCTCGACGATGCCGTCGGCGAAGAAGTCGCGGCCGGCGACCACCGAGTGCGCGTGCTTCTCATCGAGGTTCGCACCGGTGATCCAGCTCGTGCCCTCGCTCACGCGGGGATCGACCAGGTAGCGGATGCCGGTGGCGGATTCCTCGCCGAGCACGGCCCCCGTGGGCGACCACGGACCGATGTAGCCCTTGACGAGCAGCGGGTTCTTCTCGAAGTCATCGGCCGTGGCGGTCTCGACCTCGGCGGGCGCGAATGCGACCTCGGCGCGCTTCTCGTCGACCTCGCGGTCGCCGGGGATGCCGACGACGACGAGCTCGCGGGTGCCGTCGAGGTGCGTGAGCGCGAGCACGACGTTCTTGAGGGTGTCGGCGGCCGTGTAGTCGCCGTCGAGATGCGCGTTGGAATGCGCCACGAGCGTCTCGATCGTGGGCGTGTTCGGCGAGTCGAAGACCACCGGCGCAGCGTCGGCGTCGAACGCGATCGCGTCGGGAACCGCCGTCGTGAACGCCTCGACATTGGCCGCGTAGCCCCCGGCGCTGCGGACGAACGTGTCCTCTCCGACGGGGGTCGGGTGCAGGAACTCCTCGCTTCGCGAGCCGCCCATCGCCCCGGCATCCGCCTGGACGATGACGTACTCGAGGCCGAGGCGCTGGAAGATGCGCTCGTACGCGTCGCGCTGTGCCTGATAGCTCGCGTCGAGCCCCTCGTCGGAGGCGTCGAACGAATACGCATCCTTCATCGTGAACTCACGTCCACGGAGCAGACCGGCGCGAGGGCGAGCTTCGTCGCGGTACTTGTCCTGGATCTGATAGATCGTCAGGGGCAGGTCCTTGTACGACGAGTACAGGTCCTTCACGAGCAGCGTGAACGCCTCTTCGTGGGTCGGGGCGAGGAGGTAGTCGCCGCCCTTGCGGTCCTGGAGGCGGAACAGCAGGTCGCCGTACTCCTCCCAGCGACCGGTCGCCTCGTACGACTCGCGCGGCATGAGCGCCGGGAAGTGGACTTCCTGGGCGCCCGCGGCCGACATCTCCTCACGGACGACGGTCTCGATCTTGGCCTTGACCCGGAGACCGAGCGGCAGCCACGCGAAGATGCCCGCCGCCTGCGGTCGGATGTACCCGGCGCGGATCAGCAGCTTGTGGCTCGCGACCTCTGCGCCTGCAGGGTCTTCGCGGAGCGTACGGAGGAAGAAGTTCGATAGACGAGTGACCACCGGGCAAGTCTACTGATCGGTGGTCACTCGTTTCGCGATGGGTCAGTTGAGCGCGGGAAGCCCGTTCGGGATCACACCACCTGCATAGAGGCTGGCGGCGAGCTCCTGGACAGCCGTCAGTGCCACACGCTGGGGCAGCGGACCGTACGAGATACGCGAGACACCGAGCTTCTCGTACTCCGATGCGGCGAGGGTTCCGGGCAGTCCGATCACGCTGAGCTTGCCCTCGCCGAGCCCCTCGACGAGCTGACGCGTGGTGTTCGCGTCGAGCATCCCTGGCACGAAGACCGCGGTGGCGCCGGCGTCGAGGAACGCCCGCCCACGCTGGATCGCATCGGCGACGCTCTCGGCGACGGGACGGTGTCCGGCACGCACGAACGCGTCGGTGCGCGCGTTCAGCGCGAACGGCACGCCCTCGGCCTCCGCTGCCTTGACGATCGCCTCGACCGCGGCGACGGACTCGTCGAACGGCTTGAGCCGGTCCTCGACGTTGGCGCCGACGACACCGGCGCCGATAGCCAGGCGCGTGGTCTCGCCCGCGTCGCCGTATCCGTCATCCAGGTCCGCGGTCACCGGCACGGACACGGATGCCGCGATGCGCCCGACCATGTCGATCATGACGTCGCGAGGGATCGTGCCGTCCTCGTATCCGAAGGAGGCGGCGATGCCGTGTCCTGCGGTGGCGATCGCCTTCGTCTCGGGAAGCATCGCGACCGCGCGCGCGGAGACGACATCCCACACATTCACCACCCGGAGGATCTCCGGGGCTTCGTAGAGTCCGATCAGGGTCTGGGCTTTCGCAGCAGAGGTCATGCTCACCACGCTAACGCGCGCGCCTGCGGTCGGGGCCGGACGGACACGGAAATCACAGGTTTTGGAGCGGATGACACGCGCACCGAGACGACCGATCGCTCGCGACGGAGACGTGCGGACACCGTCTCCACGCTCTCGAGCGACATAGTGTGGGGGCATGCCTCAGCGTCGACCCCACGTTGCTCCCTCCGCTGCGCAGACCGAACTCGCTGCAGCGCTGGCCGCACTCCGCGAGTCGGTGGAGGTCCCGATCGATTTCCCCGCCGAGGTGCTCGCCGAGGCCGACGCGGCGACGGCGCTGACTCCGGGGCTCGATCTGCGTGACATCCCGTTCGTCACGCTCGATCCGCTCGGCTCCCGCGATCTCGACCAGGCGTTCCACCTCGAGCGTCGGGGTCACGGATACACGGTGCGCTATGCGATCGCGGACGTGCCCGGATTCGTGCTCCCGGGGGGTGCCGTCGATCTGGAGGCACGGCGCCGCGGACAGACCCTCTACGCGGCGGACGGCACGATCCCCCTGCATCCGCGGGTGCTGAGCGAGGACCGCGCGTCCCTGCTGCCCGACGCGGATCGTCCTGCACTCGTCTGGACCTTCTCCCTCGATGAAGCCGGCGCCGTCGAGGACTTCCGGCTGGAACGAGCGATGATCAGGTCGCGTGCCCGACTCGATTACGCCGACACCCAGGCCGCGCTCGATCGCGGCGAGGGCGGCCCTGCCGCCCTGCTTCCGGAGATCGGCGCGCTCCGGATCGAGCAGGAGCGGCTGCGCGGGGGCGCGAGCCTGAACATGCCGGACGAAGAGGTGATCCGCACGGACGACGGCGCTTACGCGATCGAGCGCCGGCATCCCCTGTCCGTCGAGGAGTGGAACGCCCAGCTCTCGCTCATGACCGGGATGGCGGCGGCATCGCTCATGCTGGACGCGGGCGTCGGCATCCTGCGCACGATGCCGCAACCCGATGAGAAGGCGTTCGACGCGTTCCGGCATCAGACCGAAGCCCTGGGCCGCCCCTGGACGACCGGGCGGTACGGAGACTACCTGCGGGATCTCGACCGGGCCGATCCGCTGACGCTCCCGGTGCTCGAAGCGGCCGCGACGCTCTTCCGCGGAGCGGGCTATGTCGTGTTCGACGGCACCGCCCCGGAGGACACCGTGCAGGCCGCGATCGCGGCGCCCTACGCGCACGCGACCGCTCCGCTCCGCCGACTGGTCGACCGCTGGTCGCTCGAGATCTGTCTTGCTTCGTCGGAGAAGCGCGACGTTCCCGCCTGGGTGCGCGAGTCCCTGCGAGACGTGCCCGCTCTCATGCAGGCATCGGGCCAGCGCGCATCGAGGCTCGACTCTGCGACGATCAACTGCGTCGAGGCCGCTCTTCTGGCACCCCTGGTCGGCACGACGATCGAGGCCACCGTGATCGAGGTACGCGGTGAGCGCGCTGCCGTGCAGATCGCGGAACCCGCCGTGACGGCATCCGCACCGATCCCCGCCGGTGCCGCGCCGGGTGCGGTCGTGCGCCTGCGAGTCATGCGCGCCGACATCGGTCGTGGTGAGGTCGAGTTCGCCGTCTGACATACGCTGGGCCCGTGAGCCATCTCGCTGTCGCCGAACGATTCGTCGCCGCCCACTACCCGGGCGCCGCCGTCGCCGTCGTGGCCGGGAGCACCGCACGGGATGAGCGGACGGCGACCAGCGACATCGATCTCCTCCTCATCGGCGGCCCGCTCTTCGATGTCGACGGACAGACCGGCGAAGCGGCGACGGTCGAGTTCGACGGCGAGATCTTCGAGGTGTTCGCCTACACACCGGCAGGCTTCGCCGAGTGGGCCGATCGCAGCGTCGCCCAGCATCGGCCCGTCATCGTGCACATGCTCCTCGAAGGCATCCCTCTGCGCGACGACGGCAGTCTCCCCGCCCTTCGACAGGAGTGGCAGCAGGTCATCGATGCGGGGCCGAGCCTGAGTGCGCACGAGTCCGCCTTCCGGCGCTATGTCATCACCGACGTGCTCGATGATCTCCGTGACGCCTCAGATCCGGTCGAGCAGCATGTCGAGGCATCCGTCCTGTTCGAGCGCATCGCGGAGCTCATGCTCCTCACCGCGGGGTGGTGGATCGCGACGGGCAAATGGCTGCCCCGGCGCCTTCGCGCGCTCAGTCCCGCGCGGGCCGACCTGCTCACCGCGCCTCTGCTCGCCCAGGATTACGCGACGTTTGCCGATCGAGTGACCGCCGAACTCGAGCTCGCGGGAGGGCGGGTCCAGAGCGGCTTCGTGCGCTGAGCGAGCCCCTCAGGCCGCGGGAACGGCCGTCGTGGTCATCACGAGAAGCTGTGGGTCGGTCAGATCCAACGTCACCGAGATCGAGACGAACTCCGACAGGGATGCGACGTGGGTCCCCCCGCACAGGATCTCCGCCGTGCCGTCCGGGAGCTCGCAGTGCCAGCTGCGGCGGTCCACGATCGTCGGTCCGTCGGTGATCACCCGGCTCGTCGCGCGCGAGGCGACCCAGTCGGCCAATCGCGCGTTGATCGCCTCCTCGCGTGCCGCGAGTGTCGAGGCGAAGCCCTCTGTGTCGAAGCCTGCTCTGCGCAGGCTCTTGCCGAGCCGGTACTCGTCGACGGCGCCGTCCTCATGGATGCGGCTGGACTGATTCGCTCGGGACTCGAAGTTCGGGTTGCCGAGAGCATCGGACCCCGGGTCCTTTCGCCACAGGTCGGCGAGGGCGAGATCGAGAGCCAGGGACGCGAGGTGGCAGGCCGTGTGTCCTCGGCTGAGGCCGGCACGCCGCGGACCGTCGACCGAGAGCTCGACCCGAGCGCCGTCGACGAGCCAGCTCGGCGCGTCACCGTCGATCGGATGCCCGACGAGCCAGGTCCATCCCTCACCACCGCGCTTCACGGGGATGTCCGATCCGACCGCGAACTCGCCCTCGGCAGACACCGCGGCCATCACGGCCTCCGAGACGCGGATGCGCTCTCCGTCGCGGGCGATCTCGCCGCTGTCGCCGGGCTGATCGGGCCATGTGTGGTCCACCGGATGGAACGGGGTCGCGTCCACGATCACGACGGTTCCCCTCGGGGTCGACTCGACACGGGAGACCGTGCTCGAGCCGGTGACGTCGCCTCCCGGGAAGGACACGACCGTCGACGATGTCGTGGGGGTCGTCACGCGCTCAGACCGTGACGACCTGAGCGGTGCCGAGCGGCGCCTCAGGTCCCATCTCGGCTGCGATGCGGTTCGCCTCTTCGATCAGCGTCGCGACGATGTCGGCCTCGGGCACCGTCTTGATGACCTCGCCCTTGACGAAGATCTGCCCCTTGCCGTTGCCCGAGGCGACGCCCAGGTCCGCCTCGCGTGCTTCACCGGGACCGTTCACGACACAGCCCATGACGGCGACGCGCAGCGGCACGGTCATGTCCTTGAGTCCCTCGGTCACGTTCTCGGCGAGCGTGTACACATCGACCTGCGCACGTCCGCACGACGGGCACGAGACGATCTCGAGCTTGCGCTCGCGGAGGTTCAGCGACTGGAGGATCTGGTGCCCGACCTTGACCTCTTCGGCAGGGGGCGCCGAGAGCGACACGCGGATCGTGTCGCCGATGCCCTCGCCGAGGAGGATGCCGAACGCGGTCGCGCTCTTGATCGTGCCCTGGAAGGCGGGGCCGGCCTCGGTCACCCCGAGGTGCAGGGGCCAGTCGCCGCGCTCGGCGAGCTGACGGTACGCCTTCACCATGACGATCGGATCGTTGTGCTTGACCGAGATCTTGAAGTCGTGGAAGTCGTGCTCCTCGAACAGCGACGCCTCCCAGACGGCGCTCTCGACGAGCGCCTCCGCCGTCGCCTTGCCGTACTTGCTGAGAATGCGGCGGTCAAGGGATCCCGCGTTCACACCGATGCGCAGCGAGACACCTGCCGCTTTGGCCGCCTCGGCGATCTTGCCGACATTGCCGTCGAACTCGCGGATGTTGCCGGGGTTCACCCGCACGGCGCCGCATCCGGCGTCGATCGCGGTGTAGATGTACCGCGGCTGGAAGTGGATGTCGGCGATCACCGGGATCTGGCTCTTCATCGCGATGATCTTGAGCGCGTCGGCATCGTCCTGGTGCGGGACGGCCACGCGGACGATCTCGCATCCCGATGCGGTCAGCTCGGCGATCTGCTGGAGCGTGGCGTTGATGTCGGTCGTCTTCGTGGTCGTCATCGACTGCACCGTCACCGGGGCGTCGCCACCGACGAGCACCTTGCCCACCTTGATCTGGCGGGACTTGCGTCGCGGGGCGAGGACTTCGGGGACCTTCGGCATCCCAAGATTCACTGCTGGCACACCCCCAGCCTACGCCGCCTGGATGCACGAGGGCTGGATGCCGTGCGGGGCGCATCGCACCGTCATGCGACCGGGCGGGCACCCGCCGGTGTGATAGTTTTCAGCCCATGCTCGCGAACTTCACCTGGTGGCCCGCCTTCTAGGCGGTGTGTTCGCGTTCCCACGAATCCAGACCGCCTCCGGGGCGGTCTTTTCGTTGAGCCGAGCCGGAGCCACGCACAGGAGACACCGATGACCCTCTCACGTCTTGCCGAGCTCGCAGCAGATCCCACGGCGTCGTTCGTGCTGATCGCACGCGACGGCGCCGACACCGTCGAGCTGCTCACCGGCGAGGTCGTCGACGTCGATCTGCTCGCCGACATCCCGCTCACCGTCGACGGCGCACCGCGCGAGGTGTTCGCGATGGTGCCGTACCGCCAGGTCCGCGAACGGGGGTTCGTCGCACAGGACGACGGCGCCCCGCTGCGCTGCGTCGTGGTGGAGGAGCACCTCGCGCTTCCGACCCCCGCACTCCTCGAGGCGCTTCCGTCGACCCCGGTCCCCCTGCGCGACGGCGGCTTCGACATCGCCGACGACGAGTACGCCTCGATCGTCGAGACAGTGATCGCCGAGGAGATCGGTCGTGGTGAGGGTGCCAACTTCGTGATCCGCCGCGACTACACCGCAGAGATCGACGTGGATGACCGCGTGGCCGCGCTCACCTGGTTCCGTGCTCTGCTCACGCACGAGCGCGGTGCGTACTGGACCTTCGCGGTCGTGACACCAGGGCACATCGCGGTCGGCGCCAGCCCCGAGGCGCACGTCGTCGCCCGAGGCGGCATCGTGACGATGAACCCGATCTCCGGCACCTTCCGCCACCCCGCGGGCGGAGCGACGAAGGAGACTCTCGTCGACTTCCTCTCCTCCACGAAGGAGACCGAGGAGCTGTTCATGGTCGTCGACGAGGAGCTCAAGATGATGAGCGCCGTCTGCTCGGACGGCGGACGCATCACGGGCCCGCGTCTGAAGGAGATGTCGCGTCTCACGCATACCGAGTACATGCTCCGCGGGCGCAGCGCGCTGGATCCCCGTGACATCCTCCGCGAGACGATGTTCGCTCCGACAGTCACCGGCTCCCCCATGCAGAACGCGTGCGCGGTGATCCGCCGTCACGAGACCAAGCCGCGCGGGTACTACTCCGGCGTCGCCGCGCTCTTCACGCCCAACGACGAGGGTGGTCACGATCTCGACGCGCCGATCCTCATCCGCACCGTGTATCTCCGCGACGGATCACTGAACGTTCCCGTCGGCGCGACGCTCGTGCGCCACTCCGATCCGCACGGCGAGGTGTCGGAGACGCACGGCAAGGCCGCAGGCGTGCTCGGAGCCATCGGGGCGATCGACCGCGACAGCGCTGCCGAGGCGCGCGAGGACGCGGATGCGCCCGCTGCGCCCCAGTCGCTCGCCGACGACCCCACTGTCGAGGCGCTGCTGGCCTCACGCAACTCGCGCCTCGCCGAGTTCTGGCTGAACCCACAGGGCGAGGACTTCACCGGTCCCTTCGCCGGGCGCTCGGCCGTGGTCGTCGATGCGGAGGACCGCTTCACGACGATGCTCGCCCACCAGCTCCGGCACCTGGGCCTCGACGTCACGATCAGGCCGTGGAAGGAGACGGCCGATGCCGAGCTCGACGCCGCCGACCTGGTCGTCGCCGGACCGGGCCCCGGCGACCCGCGGGATGCCACCAGCGAGCGCATCGAGCGGATGCGGCAGGTCGTGGCGCGACGCGTCGACGCGGGGGCACCCCTGCTCGCGGTCTGTCTGAGCCACCAGATCCTCAGCCACCGCCTCGGGATCGACCTCGCTCCGCTGGACGCGCCGCACCAGGGCCTGCAGAAGGGCGTGCCGGTGTTCAGCGAGGACGCATCGATCGGCTTCTACAACACGTTCACCGCCCGCGTCGCACCAGGCACGGTGTCGGTCGGATCCGCCGAGGTGTCCGCCGACCCGACGACCGGCGATGTGTACGCACTGCGGGGCGAGCACTTCGCGTCGATTCAGGGCCACCTCGAGTCGATCCTGTCCCGCGACGGCATCCGCACCCTCGAGCGCCTGGTCACCCACGCGCTCGCCTGAAGGCGGGCGGAGAGCCCCGGGCTCGGCCTCAGAAGATGTCGACCGGATTGAACAGGTCGGCGAGCAGCAGCAGCGCCCCCATCGCGATCAGCAGCGTCGCGACGACGACGGTGAGCGGAACGAGCTTGGTGGCATCGACCGGCGCGGGCGGCGGACGACGGAACAGCTTCGCCCACGCTCTGCGGATGCCGTCCCACAGCGCGACGACGATGTGGCCGCCGTCGAGAGGCAGCAGCGGGATCAGGTTGAACACGAACAGCGCGACGTTCAGTGAGCCGAGCAGTCCGAGAAGCACCGAGAAGCGATTCAGCACCGGAGCATCGGTGGCGGCGACCTCGCCAGCGATCCGCCCGACGCCCACGACGCTCAGCGGCCCGTTCGGATCCCGTTCGCTCCCGGTGACCAACGACACGCCCACGTCCCAGATGCGCACCGGGAGAGTCAGGATCATCGACCCGACGCGGGCGACGGTATCGCCCGCCATCTGGGGTCCGGCGGAGAGAGGCTGCGGGACGAAGCCCATCTGCGCGGCCATCCCGACGTAGCCGACCTGCTTCACGACCGGCTCGCCGTCGTCGTCGAGGAGCGGCTGCCCGCTGGCATCCGTCAGCGTGCGCTCGGCCTCGACGGGGGTGATGGTCAGATCCGTGTCCACCCCGTCACGGCGCACGACGAGGTCGAGCTCCTCGCCCGGAGCCGCCTGGACGATGGCGGTCGCCTCGGCGAACGTCGCGACCGGTCGACCGTCGATCGACACCAGCACGTCGCCGGGCTCGATCCCGGCTGCGGCAGCCGGCGTGAGCGGGTCATCGGCAGCGCACTCCGTGGCCGTGGAGTCCGCCGGGAGAACGCACTCGTTGACCGCCGCGATCGTCGTGGTGCCCTGTTGCACTCCGATCCCGGACACGAGCACCGTGAAGATGACCACCGCCAGGATGAGGTTCATGAGCGGTCCGCCGAGCATGACGATCACACGCTTCCACACGGGGAGACGGTAGAAGACCCTGTCCTCCGCGCCCTCCGCGATCGTCTCGTCGTTGGCTGCCCGCGCATCCTGCACGAGCGAGCGGAAGACGCCGCTCGCGGGGCCCGCCCCCTTCGAGGCGGGGTACATGCCCGACATCGAGATGAAGCCGCCCAGCGGCAGCATCTTGAATCCGTACTCCGTCTCGCCGATGCGCTTCGACCACAGTCTCGGCCCGAAGCCGATCATGTACTGGCCGACGCGCACGCCGAAGAGCTTCGCGGGCAGGAGATGACCGACCTCGTGCAGGCCGATCGAGATACCGAGGCCGATCAGCATGAAGAGGATGCCGGCCAGGTAGAGCAGGATTTCCACTCCCCCACGCTAGTGCTCGCCGCCTAGGAATACGCCCCATGGCGGGCCGGGGGCATCCGCGCCCGACCAGTAGGCTGGATCGGTGACCTCCCGCCAGCTGCGACTCCTGCGCGCGGCCTCGGCATCGGCGGTGGCCACGACCCTCGCCGCGGTGTCGCACACGGTGGCGGGCGGGCCCGCTCCGCACCCCCTCCTGGTCGTGGCGATGGCATCGTTCCTCGTGCCGCTCGCCGCGGTTCTCCTCGGAGGGCGAGCATCGCGCTTCCGGGTCGCTGCGACCGTGGCGGTGAGCCAGACGCTATTCCACACGGCGTTCCAGGCGCTGGGCGCCCCCACCGGCGGGACCGTGGTGTCGGGACACCAGCATCATCTCGATCTCAGTGCGCTCGGCACCGTCGCCGCCTCCGCCACGGCGCCGGACGCGGTGATGCTGCTCGGGCACCTGGTCGCCGCTGTACTGACGACCGCAGCACTCTGGCACGGCGAGTCCATGGTGCGTGCCGTCGCGGGGTGGGTCGAGGCGTACCTCCGCCGCGCGACCTCGCCGTTCCGCCCGACGCATGACCCCCTCGCGCTCCCTGTCTTCTCCGCACCGCGGCCCGTCGCCCACGCTCTCTCCTCGTCGGTCTCGCGGCGCGGCCCTCCTGCCCTGGTCTGATTTCTCGCGTCGCCTCCCCATCGAGGCTGCCCCCCTTACCCGCGGACGCCGCGCACACATGCGCGCCCGCACATCAGACACCAGGAGTTCCCCATGCGTTCCACCACCCGTCGCACCCTGACCACCGGCATCGTCGGCGGCGCGATCCTCGCGCTTGCCGTGCCTGCCATGGCCAGCGCTCACGTGAGCGTCACCCCCGACGCACTCGCTGCCGGAGAGCACGGCGTGCTCACCTTCTCGTTCGCCCACGGCTGCGATGGCTCCCCCACCACGGCCCTGACGATCATGATGCCCGACGGACTCGCCTCGGTGGCACCGACCATGGACAGCGACTGGACGATCGGCATCGAACGGGGTGCGGACGGACTCGTCGACACCGTGACCTACACCGCCGTCGCTCCGGTCCCGACCGACCTCCGCGGCGCGGTGAGCATGTCGGTGGGCCTCGACGAGAGCACTCCCGCCACGCTCGCCTTCCCCGTGATCCAGACCTGCGCCGAGGGCAGCACCGAATGGACCCAGCTGGCCGAGGACGGCGAGGACCCGCATGATCTGGAGTCCCCGGCCCCCGTCGTGACCGTCGGAGCCGCAGGCGAGGAGCACGCGGCCCACACCGACGACACGAGCGACGAGTCCACTGCAGCCGACGCGACGGCACCCGACGTCCTGCCCACCGTGCTCGGCGCGAGCGGTCTGGTCGCCGGCGTCGCCGCGCTGGTCGTGTCCGTCCTCGCGTTCCGCCGGCGGGCGTGACCCTGGCGGCGCGTCTCCCGCTCGATACGACCGGTCGGGAGACGCGCCGCACCCGGATTGCGTGCGGCCGTCATGAGATCATGGAAGAGACATGTCGATTGAACAACAACCGAGCCTGCCTCCCGTGCTCCGCCCCGCGAACCCGCCCCGGCGTGAGCTGTCCGAACTCGCATCCCGATTCGCCCGCGACGTCCGCGGCGATCTGACCGGCGTCGCCGTGACGGGGATCACCCTCGCCACGGCCGATCTCCGCGCCGGAGAGGCCTTCGTCGCGATCCGGGGTGTGAACAGGCACGGCGCCGAATTCGCCGCCGCGGCCGCCGAGAAGGGCGCCGTCGCGATCATCACCGATGATGCCGGTGCGGAGATCGCCGCCCCTGCGGGGCTTCCCCTGCTGATCGTCGACGACCCCCGCGGCGTGCTGGGCGCGCTCAGCGCCTGGGTCTACGGCACGGGTGCCGACGACTCTCTCCCCCTGCTCTTCGCGACCACCGGCACGAACGGCAAGACCAGCGTGTCCCACCTGCTCGAGGGCATCCTCGACCAGCTGGGCGTCGTCACCGGCCTCTCCTCCACCGCCGAGCGTCATATCGCCGGAGAGGTCATCGTCTCCCGGCTCACGACTCCGGAAGCGTCCGAGATGCACGCCCTCCTCGCGCTGATGCGCGAGCGTGCCGTCGAGGCCGTCGCCGTCGAGGTCAGCGCGCAGGCCCTGTCGCGACACCGTGTCGACGGCATCCACTTCGACGTCGCCGGCTTCACGAACCTCAGCCACGACCATCTCGACGACTACGCCGACATGGAGGAGTACTTCGAGGCGAAGCTGCCGCTGTTCCGCCCGGACCGCGCCACGCGAGGGGTCGTGTGCGTCGACTCCGTCTCGGGCGCGACCGTCGTCGAACGCGCGGAGATCCCGATCGTCACGGTCGGGACCCCGTCGATCGCCGCGGATCCCGAGGCCGCCTCACGAGCCGACTGGGTCGTCGTCATCGATGATGAGCGCACGACGGGAACCACGTTCACCCTCACCGGCCCGGCCGGATCCCTGACCACCGTCGTCCCGGTGATCGGGCCCCACATGGCGGCGAACGCGGCGCTCGCGATCGTCATGCTCCTCGAGGGCGGCTACGCGTGGGAGCGCATCGTCACCGCGCTCGAGCGAGACGGCGGGATCCGCGCGTACCTTCCCGGGCGCACACAGCTCGTCTCGGGCGACACCGGCCCCGCGGTCTTCGTCGACTTCGGGCACTCCCCCGATGCCTTCGAGAAGACGCTCGCCGCCGTGCGACGCGTCACCCCGGGAAAGGTCCTGATGCTCTTCGGTGCGGACGGCGACCGGGACGCGACGAAGCGGTACGACATGGCTCGCACTGCGGTCGAAGGCAGCGACATCCTGGTCGTCACCGACCACCACCCGCGTTTCGAGGATCCGGACTCCATCCGAGCGACCCTCGTCGACGGCGCCAGGAAAGCACGTCCGGACGCCGAGATCCACGAGTTCTCCCCTCCGGAGGCCGCCATCGTGGCAGCGATCGGTCTCGTCGGCGAGGGAGACGCGATTCTCTGGGCCGGCCCAGGGCATCAGGACTACCGCGACATCCGCGGCGTCCGCACTCCGTACTCCGCCCGCGAGCTGGCACGACGCGCACTGCGCGCCGCCGGGTGGCCCGTTCCGGAGTCGCGATGGCCGGTGCCCTACGCCGACGAGGACTGAGAGGCGGCGCGACGGCACGTCCGTTCGAGCCTGGGTCAGACCCGGCGCTGGGTCAGGCCCGGGCGATCAGCTGATCGGCCGTGCGGCGCGCCCAGGCCTCGGCCTCGGCGAGCGACTCGACCGTGAGACTCTGTGGCGGCTCGTGCGCGTCGATCACCCTCGCGATGGTCTCGACGATCGCGAGGAACGACAGCCGGCCCTCGTGGAACGCGTCGACGGCCTGCTCGTTGGCGGCGTTGTACACCGCGGGGAAGGTCGCACCCGCACGGCCGACGGACTTCGCGAGATCGACCGCCGGGAACGCGGTGTCGTCGAGGGGTTCGAACGTCCACGATGTCGCGGTGGTCCAGTCGAGCGGACGTCCGACACCACCGATGCGGTTGGGCCAGTCGAGCCCCAGCGAGATCGGCAGACGCATGTCGGGCGGCGAAGCCTGGGCGATGGTCGATCCGTCGACGAACTCGACCATCGAGTGCACGATCGACTGGGGGTGCACCACGACGTCGATGTCGTCGTAGGCGATGTCGAACAGCAGATGGGCCTCGATCACTTCGAGGCCCTTGTTCACCAGGGTCGCCGAGTTCGTCGTGACCATCCGCCCCATGTCCCAGGTCGGATGCGCCAGCGCCTCCTGCGGAGTGATGTCGGACATCTGCTCGCGTGTGCGGCCGCGGAACGGACCTCCGGACGCTGTGACGACGAGGCGCCGGACCTCGGCGTGCGTGCCGCTGCGCAGAGCCTGCGCGATGGCCGAGTGCTCCGAGTCGACCGGCACGATCTGCTCGGGCTTCGCTGCGGCGAGCACGAGCTCGCCGCCCACGATCAGCGACTCCTTGTTCGCCAGCGCCAGGGTGCGTCCGGCTTTCAGCGCCGCGAGGGTGGAACCGAGCCCGATCGATCCCGTGATGGCGTTGAGCACCACGTCGGCATCGACATCTCGCACGAGCTGCTCGGCCTCTGCCGCACCGAGGGCCGTGTCCACCACCTGGAAGGCCGCGGCCTGCTCGGCGAGCATCTCCGCGTTGGAGCCGGCTGCGAGACCCACGAGCTCGAATCGACGGGGATTCGCGCGGATGACGTCGAGTGCCTGAGTGCCGATGGAGCCGGTGGAGCCGAGGACGATGATGCGACGCATGCCGCCAGCCTATGGCACGCCCCCGGCTCGCCCGGCGCTACTGGACCTGCTCGAGGGGGGTGGTGCCGAGGATGTCGACCACGAATACGAGGGTCTCGCCGACGAGGTCGTTCTCGTTGATCTCACCTTCGCCGTAGCCGTCCTTCGGAGGCATCGTCACGACGACCTGGGATCCCACCTTCTGCCCTTCGAGAGCGGTCTTGAATCCCGTCACGACGCTCGTGGTCTGGAACTGCGCCGGTGCCGCGTCGCGGCTCCAGCTCGAGTCGAACTCGCTGCCGTCCGACCACTTCACCCCGCGGTACTGCACGGTGACGAGGTCGCCGGATGCGACGACCTCGCCGTCGCCCTCCTTGAGGACCGCGACCTCGGTCTCGGCGGGCGCATCGCCGTCGGGAAGGGTGATCGTGGGCGCTCCGGAGTCGTCGAGCTCGACGGTCGGCATGCCCTCGGTCGCGTCGACCTCGGTGCCCGTCGCGACGGTGGGAAGCTTCTCGATCGTCTCGACGTAGAGCACGCTCGGGTTCGCGCCCTCCTGGGCGGAGGGCAGCGTCAGGACGACGCTCGACCCGACCGGAAGGCACTCCGCGGCCACGGTGAAGACGGTCGACTGCGTGGGGTCGACCATCTGCTGGGACTGCTGGAGTGCGAGCAGAGCAGGCAGGACTCCGTCCGGGCCGCGCTCCGACGTGCTGAGGACCTCGTTGGTCGTGGCGTCCACGAGCTGGTAGCGCAGCGAGACGAAGTCGCCGGGGAGCAGCTCGTCGCCGTCTCCTTCGGTGACCACGGTGCGCTCGGCCTGGGCCAGGTCGGTCCCTTCCGGAACGGTGATCTTGGCGGATGCGCCGCTGCCCTCGACGGACACGGCGTCAGAGCCTGCACCCGAGGGCAGATCCGCGAGACATGATGCGTCGGTCGACGCTCCGGGGGTCGAGGTCGACTCGGGGGTCGCGCTGCCGGAACACCCCGCAAGGAGAAGGGTCGCCGCGGCGACGGTGGACAGGACGATGAGCGGACGCTTGCGCACAGTGAGACCTCAGGATCGCGGGCGGGACACACCATCATCTCGCATCGGCCTTTGCCGAGGCTGGGAGACGCGCGCAGGGTCTTCATTCCCGGTCCGGCATGGATCCGGGGGTAATCTGCTCTGATGACGTCAGAGCAGTCCGTGGAGCCCGAATCCTCGCCCGCAGAGACTGCGAAGCCCCGTCACGCCGGGTTCGCCTACGCGCTCGGCCGCAGCCTCATCACGCCGCTCGCACGCCTGATCTACCGACCGCGAATCGAGGGGCGTGAGAACGTGCCCCGCGAGGGAGCCGTCATCTTCGCCAGCAATCACCTGTCGTTCATCGACTCGATCGCGATCCCGGTCGCTGCGCCGCGCCCCGCGCACTTCCTCGCGAAGTCCAGCTACTTCGAGGGCACCGGCCCCCGCGGCTGGCTCAGCAAGACCTTCTTCGAGTCGATCGGCGCGATCCCGGTGCGTCGCGGTGCAGGACAGGCGGCGCTCGACGCCCTCGACCTCCAGCGCCAGCTCCTCGACGAGGGACTCGCGGTGGCGCTGTACCCGGAGGGAACGCGATCGACCGACGGGCGTCTCTACAAGGGGCGCACCGGCGTGGCGTTCCTCGCTCTGCAGACAGGAGCGCCGGTGGTTCCCGTGGGGCTCATCGGCACCGACAAGGTGATGCCGGTCGGAGCGAAGATGCCGACGCTGAAGGAGCGCATCACCGTGCGCTTCGGCGAGCCGCTGGACCTCTCGCCCCACGGTCCCGCCACGAGCGGTCGCGCACGCCGACTCGCGACCGACGAGATCATGGCGGCCATTCACGCGCTGTCGGGTCAGGAACTCGCCGGCTCCTACAACGAGGCGCCCGCCCAGAACGCGATCGAGAAGATCAAGCAGGTGCTGCCGCACGAGCGGCGCTGAGCACGCCACCTCCCAGCGATCACGCGATCTGCGTGGCGTTCACGCGATCTGCGCGGTGACGGTCGCCTCGTGACGCACGGGGAAGTTCATCGAGTTCGCGATGAAGCACCACTCGTTCGCCTGTGCGTGCGCCCGCTCGGCCGCCTCGATCATCGAGGCGTCGGAGACGACGACCTCGGGGTGGAGCAGCACTTCGACGAATGCTCCCCCGCCGGCGCCGTCCTCTCGCATATACCCCGTCGCGGTGTCGCGATAGGAGACCACGACGACGCCGGCCGTGACGCACGCATGCAGGTAGGACAGGAGGTGGCATTCCGAGAGCGACGCGAGCAGAAGGTCTTCGGGGTTCCATCGCGTCGAGTCGCCTCGGAAGGGCTTGTCCGCAGAGGCGAGGATGCGCGGTTTGCCGTCGACGTCGAGAGTGACATCGCGGCGATAGTCCCGATAGCCGCTGGTCCCCGTGCCGGTGTTCCCGGTCCAGGTCGAGGTGAGGGAGTAGTGGTGCTCGC
Organism: Microbacterium sp. C5A9; assembly: GCF_022627955.1. Taxonomy (GTDB): domain Bacteria; phylum Actinomycetota; class Actinomycetes; order Actinomycetales; family Microbacteriaceae; genus Microbacterium. The sequence goes on along the minus strand of NZ_JABXGD010000002.1, from coordinate 156,266 downwards.
CGAGAGCCGGGTGACGGTCTGCCATGAAGACAGTCTGCCAGCCCTCGCCGTCGTGCCGATGCCGACGCCGCTCCGGAGGTGAGGCCGGTCGACGGTATCCTTGGCTGGTGCTGGAAACTCTCACCGTGCAGGATGCCGTAGAACTCGCCGTCGTCGAACGGAGCGGATTCGTCGAATCGCGCCACGCCGGAGCGGCCGTGGTCCTCTCTCCAGACGGGGATGTCATCGCCCGCCATGGAAACACAGACGCGCTCATCCTCCCCCGCTCGAGCCTCAAGCCGCTGCAGGCCGTGGCATGCATCACCGCAGGGGCTGTGCTGGAGGGCGAGCAGCTCGCCCTCTCGACGGCGAGCCACACCGGCACGGATCGCCATGCATCGGTCGTGCGAGACATGCTCACCGAAGGCGGTCTGACCGAGGATCACCTCGGTTGCCCGCCCGCCTGGCCCACGGACACCGCGACGCGCGACGAGATGGTGCGCGAGCATGTGGCGCAGGCGCGCATCCGGATGAACTGCTCGGGCAAGCACGCCGCGATGCTGCGCGCCTGCGTCGCGACGGGATGGCCCACCGACGGCTACCTCGATGTCACTCATCCGCTGCAGGCGCACATTCGCGAGGTCATCGAGCGCCTCACCGGCGAGAAGATCGCGCACACGGCGATCGACGGCTGTGGCGCCCCCGTGTATGCGCTCACCCTGACCGGGCTCGCGCGCGCGATCCACCGTATCGGCACCGCATCGGATCGTTCGCCGTTCGCGCTCCATCGTGTGGCAGGGTCTCTCGTCCGAGCGGTACGCGAGCACCCTTGGACCATCGAAGGCCTTGGTCGCCCCGACTCGATCGCGATCGAGAAGCTCGGCGTGTTCGCGAAGGGCGGCGCGGAGGGGGTCATGGTCATGGTCGCCCCGAACGGCACGACGGTCGCACTCAAGATGCTGGATGGCGCCTCGCGCGCGTCGACGATCGTCGCGGCGACGCTGCTGTCCAGGGCAGGCGCCCTGAGCGAGGCGGATGTCGCCGCGCTCGCGACCGCACTGCCCCTCGAAGTCCTCGGCGGTGGCCAGGATGTCGGCACCATTCGCCCCGGAAGCGGAATCTGACGCCGACACGGCGACCGAACGACGCGCGCTCTCATCGCGGCGCGAGAGCGGGGATCACGACACGCCGCGGCAGACCGTCGTCACGGAGCGACCACGCGCGCCCCGCGTGCGGCCTGGCGTAAGGCGGGAGCTGTCGCACACCGACGAGCTGGCGGAGCTCGACCGGGTTCTCTGCACGGATCAGGACCTCCCCCTCGCTGCGGACATGCTGCCACAGGGCCCAATCCCGCTGCCAGGTCTCGGCCTCTCCGACGACGATGACCGGACGGTCGATGCCGTCGGTCGTGGTGTGCTGTCCGGAAGCGATCACGACCGCGCACGACGGGTGAGCGGCGGCGAGGGACTCGGCCACCGCTCTCGCTCCGGTCGTGACGAGGGCAGTCACCCGTGTCGACGGTGCCCATGGCTCCTGCTCTCCCCCGGCCTCCGAGATCGGCGCACCCGGCGAGGAGCGATCGACCGCGGTCCAGGCCAGCTGCACCTCGCGATCGCCGAGCACCGCCCTACCGGCGGGACGCTCACGATCGAACGTGTGCGAGTCTCCGCCGGCCGCGAGATGCTCGACGCGACTCGGCATGCGAAGAAGAGCACGGCGCGGCAGGGAGTCGAGGATGCGTCCGACCGGCCCTGACGCTCTCGATGCGGTGAGGACGAACGTCGTCGCGACCGAACCGCGGATCAGCTGCTCCCAGAGCTGCGCGAGGTGCTGCGCGTGGTCGATCGGCAGATCGCCGATCTGCGCGTCGATGTCGTCGCACAGGACCAGGCTCGGCGCGACGCGGGTCCGCTCGACGAGCCCCGTCACGGCGTCCCACGCGGACTCCGCGTCACGGGGTATCCAGAGCGCATCTGACGACTGCACCGCGAGCATCCGGAGTGCGGAGGTGCGGCCGCTGCCGGGTGCGCCGAGGATCGCCAAGCCACGGTCCGTTCCCGGTCTGAGGACCTCGAGCGGCTGGGACTGACGCTGAGGATCGTCGGCACGACCCAACACGAGCGCTTCCTCGGGCGTCGCATCGGCGATCTCCTCGATCGGGATGAGCTGCGCGAGCGCCGGCAGCCACGGACTCACGGCCCGACTCTCGTGGGACCACTTCAGCGCGGCTCCCCGGAGGTCGCCCGCTCCGGTGAGCGCGACGCGCACTGCCACCGGCTCCTGGTCACGGGGGCGCCGGAGGAAGGCGATCCCGCGGGATTCGAGGCCGCCGGGCAACTCCGACGCCGCTTCGGTGCCGAGCACCAGCCTGCTGTCCGCCGCATCGCTCACTCGCAGACTGAGTCGCAGCGGACAGTTGGCAGCGAGGGCGTCCCGGATGACACCCGAGGCACGCTGGGTGCCGATGATGAGATGCATGCCGAGCGCCCGACCCCGCGCCGCGATGTCCGTGAAGACGCCGCCGAGCTCGGTGTGCTCCTGCAGCAACGCCGCGAACTCGTCGACGACGATGACGAGCCGAGGCATCTCGACGCCATCGATGTCACGAGCTCCGGCGGCAGCGATCACCGACTCACGTCGGCGTAGCTCGGCACCGAGACTGGAGACGCCTCGTCGAGCACCGTCTTCGTCGAGGTCGGTGATCACAGCAGCGACCTGAGGCAGCGCGCGCAACGGTTCGAACGCCGTGCCGCCCTTGAAGTCCGCCAGGACGAACAGGACGCGATCAGGGCCGTACGCGGTGGCCATCGCCGTCACCCATGTCACCAGCAGCTCGCTCTTGCCGGCGCCGGTCGTTCCGGTCACGATCGCGTGAGGTCCGTCATCGACGAGATCCAGCACCATCGTGTCCCGATCCCCTCGCCCGATCGTCACGGGGAGCCCCAACGGCGACGCAGCCTGCGTCAGCTCCGACAGTGCGACCGCATCCGGCAGCACTTCGAGTCCGTCGGCATCGCCGGCACGATTCGCCCCCGCGGCCTCGGCCTGCGCACGCGAGACGCCCTCCGCATCGACGTCGAGGACGCCCTGGGGCGTCCGCACCGTCGCGTGTCTCAGCTGCTGCAGATCGATGACCGTCGTGACGCCTTCGGGCACCTCTGCACCGGTCGTCAGCAGGCAGATCGCGGCGTCGCAGTCCGGCGCAGCACCCCCCTCTCGGACGAGCCCGAGACGGAACGCCCCGCCCCGGGATGCGCGGAGATGAGGGAAGCCGCTCACGCCGATCTCCGAGGCGGCCTCGCCCACCAGAGCCAGGTGTCGCGGACCGAACCTCAGGCACAGTTGAACGACGAGCGCTCTCGCGACCGCCGCGACGATCGGCTCAGGTCCTCTCAGCGCGATTCCGCCACCCAGCGGGACCGTGATCGGGACGCCCGCGATGGTGCCGCATCGGCGGAGGAAATCGCGTTCTCGTTCGCTGTCCCCTCCGGACGCTCGCAGGCCGCTCGGCATGGCACCGCTGCCGACGACGACATCCGTCGCCCCGTCGGGCCGCTCACCGCCCCGCAGTGGCGGCTGCGCGAGGCAGACTGCTGCATCGGGGTTCCGGTGCCAACGCCTCTCCCGCTCCTCGTCGTGTCGCGCGGTCAGCTCGAGCTCAGCATCGGCCCATGCCTTCTCGCCGTCGGCCGCAGCGTCGCGCCGAGCCCGCCGCCGAGCGCGCGCGCCGTCGATGAGCGACGCGAAGACCATGAGAGGGCCGAGCGCCGCGAAGCAGAGCGCGTAGATCGAGCCCGTGATCAGCCAGAGCGCGACCCCGGCAGCGACCGGCACGAGAGCCGCGACGATCGGGATCGGGGGGCGGCGGGGATCGGTAGGGGCCGGAGGGACGGCGATCGGAAGGGAGTCCATGCTCCCAGTGGACAGCACCGCGGGAGCGCGCGGCACGCGTCCACAGCTTCTGAAGCCTTAAGCCTCTTCGTCGTCCGATGTGGAGGAGGATTCCTCAGCGACCTGCACGATCACGAGGGTCACATTGTCGCGCCCGCCGTTCTCGAGGGCGGCAGCCAGCATCGCGTCGACCGCATCGGCCGGATCGGCGTTCTCCCGCAGGAAGTGCTGGATGCCGTAGTCGGTGAGCTCCTTCGTGAGGCCGTCGGAGCAGATCACGAATCGGTCGCCTGCCCGGAGATCGAGCGCCATGTAGTCGGGGGCAGTGAGCTCGCTGGCTCCGACAGCACGGGTGATGACATTGCTGTACGGGTGCCCCTCGGCCTCCTCGGGGCTGATCTTGCCCGAGGCGATGAGCTCCTGCACGACGGAATGATCGGTCGTCACCTGGACGAGTCGATCATCACGAAGCAGATACACCCGTGAATCACCGATGTTGAGCGAGACCCAGTGCGGCTCTCCGTCGGAGAACTCGAGGAAGATCCCGGTGAGGGTGGTGCCCGTGCCTTCGTCGGTGGTCTCCGGATGGTCTGCGATGTCGGCGACGGCGAGCTCGAGGGCTCCCTCGATCGAGGCGCGCTCGACGTTACCTGCAGCGGCGACCGCCTCGAGCCGCTTCACCGTGCTGGAACTCGCGATCTCGCCTCCGGCGTGCCCGCCCATCCCATCGGCGACGATGAACAGCGGATACGCGGCGAGGTATGCGTCCTGATTCGTCTCGCGGCGGCGACCCACGTCGGTCACCCCGGCCCAGGACACCGTCAGTGCGCTCTGAGACACTGTGATGCTGTGGGTCTTCGTCGTCGTCTCAGACACGCGTCGCCTCCGAATCGCCCTCGAACCGGGCGGCCCCAGCATACCCAGTCATCGGCAGAGCAGCCGACGTCGCGGTTCTGCTGTGACCGGTCCCGTCGACGGGGTGAGAGCGCCTCGAACCTGTGGCCGACGCGGGCAGACCGGGTGCGCCGTCACGGCGCTGCGAGGTGACCATGCACCCACGCTATCGCCTTCGGCCACTCTCGTCGCACTTCTCCACCGGATCGACGCACGCACAGAGCCCCCGACCGAGGTCGGGGGCTCTGTGTCGAAAATCAGGCGGGAGGCTGAGTCGGGTCCGTCGGAGGCGCGGGCGGAGCAGCCGGCGGCGCCGACGGAGGTGCCGGTGGAGCAGCCGGCGGTGCCGACGGAGGTGCCGGTGGAGCCGGCGGGACCTGCGGCCCGGCCGGAGGCGCCGAGGGGGCTGCCGGTGGGACACCGGGGCCCTGCGGAGCCGCGGGGCCTGCGGGAGGCGCGTAGCCCGGCTGGGCCGGCGGAGCGTATCCCTGCGGAGCCGGGGGTGCATACCCCTGGGGAGCACCATAGCCCTGAGGCGCACCGTAGCCCTGAGGAGCTGCAGGACGCGGCTGCACGGGAACACCCTGCCACACGGTGGTGTCGGCGAGCAGCTTGTTCGCCGACCACGACGCCGGCGCGATGTTCGGGTTCCACCGGGACTTGTCGAAGGCGTTGATGCCGAGCCAGACGACCGGCAGGAAGAAGTAGAGGATCACCCAGACGGCGTCCTTCTGGAGCTTCAGTCCGACGCGCCACGCCGCGATCAGGTCGAGGATCCTGGCGGCGATCGCGACGATCGGGAGGATCAGGAACCAGCCGAGGAACGGGATGATCGCACCGACCAGAGAACCGCCGAGAACGTAGAGCAGCAGCCAGGGGCTGAGGTCACCGAGCTTGTAGAAGATCATCGAGCTGTACACGGGCACCCACGCGCGCCACTTGCCCTGCACGCCTGCCTTCTCGAAGATCTTCATGTAGAACCATGAGTAGATCGCGTAGATGGCCAGAGGCAAGACCGTATAAAGCAGAATCAGGGCGACCAGAGCGCCGCCCGAGAGCCCGCCGTAACCGTAGTAATCGTCGTACATGATCCCCTCCGGATCCGATGGAGCGGCGCCGTGCGCGCCGCGTCACCCACCATAGCGGTGCGCCGATATGACGAGCAACGACCCATGCCGCGGGCGGACACTCGCGCGGCGAGCACCGTCACTCGGAGACGACGAGCTCCCACACGGAGTCGTCGGCGGAATCCCTCAGCACGACTCCCCGCTCGTGCGCCCAGCTCAGAAGCGCACCTCGGGAGCGGATCCGCGGGTGGTCCTCCGCGAGCGCCCGAACGAGCAGCCCCTTGGACTTCTTGTTGAAGTGGTTGAGCGCACGCCCGTGCTCGGTCACGACCCGCACATAAGCGGAGGGGACGGACGTCGGGACGGGTCCGAGGGCGACATAAGCCTCGCTGCGCAGATCGAGCACGAAGTCTGGTTCCTCGGCAGCGATCGCAGCGCTCGTCGCGCCGGACCAGTGCCTGCGGAGCGCCTGAACGCCCGGCAGCGAGACACCCGCCGCGAGACGGTACGTCGGGATCGGGTCGAGCGCCCCGATCGGACCGAAGGGGGCCGAATGAATCCAGACATGGTTCGAGAGCCACCGGCGCGAAGCGAGCGACAGCGTCGCGGCATCGAGAGCGTCATAGAGAACGCCTGTGTAGCGATCGACCGCCGGCATCGTGGCAGAGACGGCGAGGGCGCGATTGTGCGCGACATCACCGGCCTGCTTGGCACTCAGTTTGAGCACGCGGCGTGAGGCCTCCTCGTCAGCGGCGAGCTCGATGAGGGCATCCACCACAGCCTGACGCTCGTTGAGCAAGCCGGGGAGAGAGAGCGCTTCCAGCTCGAGAGGGGCACCAGCGCCGCCCGGGCGCTTGGTCTCGGAGGGCGGGAGCAGAATCTTCATGGAACCTCGGTCATACAGACGCGTCCGCCTCGACACCCGGGAGGATGTCGAGGCGGACGCGATGAACTGAACTGCTCAGGCGATGAGAGCCGCGTTGCCTGCCACGATCGTCAGAACGTCGCTCTCCATGGAGAGGAATCCGTCCTGTGCGTTGGCGAGCACCTTGGTGCCATCCGTCTGCGTGATGCGGACCTCTCCCTGGGCGAGGATCGCCAGGACGGGCTCGTGGCCGGTCATGAAACCGATCTCACCCTCGACGGTCTTGGCGACCACAAGGCTCGCCTCTCCCGTCCAGACCTCCGCATCCGCGGAGACGAGGCTGACATGCAGCGCCATGGTCAGCCGTTCTCCTTCTGGATCTTCGCCCACTGCTCTTCGACGTCGGAGATGCCACCGACGTTGAAGAAGGCCTGCTCGGCCACGTGGTCGAAGTCGCCGCGGGTGATCGCATCGAAGGACTCGATGGTCTCCTTGAGCGGGACGGTCGAACCCTCGACACCCGTGAACTTCTTGGCCATGTAGGTGTTCTGCGAGAGGAACTGCTGGATGCGACGTGCACGAGACACGACGATCTTGTCCTCTTCGGAGAGCTCATCGACACCGAGGATGGCGATGATCTCCTGCAGTTCCTTGTTCTTCTGGAGGATCTGCTTGACCGTGGTGGCGACGCGGTAGTGGTCCTCGCCCAAGTAGCGGGGGTCCATGATGCGCGACGTCGAGGTCAGCGGGTCGATGGCGGGGTACAGACCCTTCGACGCGATCTCACGCGAGAGCTCCGTGGTGGCGTCGAGGTGGGCGAACGTGGTCGCCGGAGCCGGGTCGGTGTAGTCATCGGCGGGCACGTAGATCGCCTGCAGCGAGGTGATCGAGTGGCCACGGGTCGACGTGATGCGCTCCTGGAGGAGACCCATCTCGTCGGCGAGGTTCGGCTGGTACCCCACGGCGGAGGGCATGCGGCCCAGCAGCGTGGAGACCTCGGAACCGGCCTGCGTGAAGCGGAAGATGTTGTCGATGAAGAGCAGAACGTCCTGCTTCTGCACGTCACGGAAGTACTCCGCCATCGTCAGAGCCGACAGGGCGACGCGAAGACGCGTTCCCGGCGGCTCGTCCATCTGGCCGAAGACGAGGGCCGTCTTGTCGAAGACACCCGCCTCTTCCATCTCGTGGATCAGGTCGTTGCCCTCACGGGTGCGCTCACCGACACCGGCGAACACCGACACACCACCGTGGTCCTGCGCGACGCGCTGGATCATCTCCTGGATGAGGACGGTCTTTCCGACACCGGCGCCACCGAACAGACCGATCTTTCCACCCAGAACGTAGGGCGTCAGAAGGTCGATCGACTTGATGCCGGTCTCGAACATCGTGGTCTTCGACTCGAGCTGGTCGAAGTTGGGAGCCTTGCGGTGGATCGGCCAGCGCTCGGTGACCTCGATGGTCTCGCCGGGCTCGAGGTTCAGGACCTCGCCGATCACGTTGAAGACCTTGCCCTTGGTGACGTCACCGACGGGGACCGAGATGGCCTCACCGGTGTCGCGGACTTCCTGGCCCCGGACGATGCCGTCGGTCGGCTTCAGTGCGATGGCGCGAACGAGGTCGTCGCCGAGGTGCTGAGCGACCTCGAGGGTGATCTCCGTCGACTCCTCGCCGATGACGATCGTGGTCTTCAGCGCGTTGTAGATGTCGGGGATCGAGTCGTGCGGGAACTCGATGTCGACAACCGGACCGTTGACGCGTGCGACGCGCCCGACGACCGCGGTCGCCGGCTGGTCAGCCGTGGCGGTGGTGGTCATTTTCGTCTCTTTCCTGATGGTCTATTTGCTCGACGAGAGTGCGTCGGCGCCGCCGACGATCTCCGCGATCTGCTGCGTGATCTCCGCCTGACGCGCGTTGTTGCGCAGGCGGGTGTAGTCGGTGATGAGCTTGTCGGCGTTGTCGCTGGCCGACTTCATCGCCTTCTGCGTCGCAGCCTGCTTGGCGGCGGACGACTGCAGGAGAGCGTTGAAGACGCGGCTCTGGATGTACACCGGCAGGATCGCGTCGAGGACTGTCTCGGCATCCGGCTCGAACTCGTACAGCGGGTAGACGGCGCTACCTGCTTCGGAGTCATCGGCTTCCGCGATCTCCAGCGGGAGCAGGCGCACGGATTCCGGCGACTGCGTCATCATGCTGACGAAGCGGTTGTACACGAGGTGGATCTCGTCGACGCCACCCTCGTCGGCACCGCGCGAGAAGTCCTCGAGCAGCGTGGCCGAGATCTCCTCGGCCGTGTGGAACGACGGGGTGTCGGTGTCGCCGGTCCACTCCGCAGCCGCCGCGATGCGACGGAACTGGAAGTAGCCGACGGCCTTGCGACCGACGAGGTAGAACACCGGCTCCTTGCCCTGACTGCGCAGGAGCTCCGCCACCTCGAGACCCTCACGGAGGATCTGCGAGTTGAAGGCTCCGGCCAGACCGCGGTCCGACGAGAAGATCACGACCGCGGAACGGCGGATCGTCTCGGGCTCGCGGGTGAGCGGGTGGTCGACGTTCGAGTGCGTCGCGACGGCGGACACGGCCCTCGTCACGGCACGCGCGAAGGGACTGGACGCCTTGACGCGTGCCATCGCCTTCTGGATGCGCGAAGCCGCGATGAGTTCCATCGCCTTCGTGATCTTCTTGGTCGTCTGAGCAGAAGAGATCTTCTGCTTGTAGACCCTGAGTTGAGCGCCCATGAAATCAGTTCCTCACGCGATTACGCGCGACGACCCTTGACGATCTTCTCCTGGTTGACGTCGTCGGCCTCGGCCGCACCGTGCTCCTCGTGGCCGGGAGCGCCGATGGCCTGCCCCTTGCCACCCTGGAACTCCAGGAGGAAAGCGTCCGTGTGCTTCTCGAGCTCTGCGACCGTGTCGTCATCGAGGACGTTGGTCTCGCGCAGGGTGTCGAGCACCGTGGTGTTGCGACGAAGGTAGTCCAGGAGCTCGCGCTCGAAGCGGAGGACGTCCGAGACCTCGATCGTGTCGAGCTTGCCCTTGGTTCCGGCCCAGATCGAGACGACCTGCTCCTCGACGGGGTACGGCGAGTACTGCGGCTGCTTGAGCAGCTCGGTCAGACGCGCACCACGGGAGAGCTGACGACGCGACGCCTGGTCGAGGTCGGACGCGAACATCGCGAAGGCCTCGAGCGAGCGGTACTGAGCGAGTTCGAGCTTGAGCGTTCCCGAGACCTTCTTGATCGACTTGACCTGAGCGTCTCCACCGACTCGCGAGACCGAGATACCCACGTCGACCGCCGGACGCTGGTTGGCGTTGAAGAGGTCGGACTGCAGGAAGATCTGGCCGTCGGTGATCGAGATCACGTTGGTCGGGATGTACGCCGAGACATCGTTGGCCTTGGTCTCGATGATCGGGAGACCCGTCATGGAACCGGCGCCGAGCTCGTCGGACAGCTTCGCGCAACGCTCCAGCAGACGGGAGTGCAGGTAGAAGACGTCACCCGGGTATGCCTCGCGGCCCGGCGGACGACGCAGCAGCAGCGACACGGCACGGTAGGCCTCAGCCTGCTTCGACAGGTCGTCGAAGATGATCAGGACGTGCTTGCCGCTGTACATCCAGTGCTGGCCGATGGCCGAACCGGTGTACGGAGCCAGGTACTTGAAGCCGGCGGGGTCGGAGGCCGGAGCTGCCACGATCGTGGTGTACTCCAGGGCACCGGCCTCTTCGAGCGCGCCCTTCACCGAGGCGATGGTCGAGCCCTTCTGGCCGATCGCGACGTAGATGCAGCGCACCTGCTTGTTGACGTCGCCCGACTCCCAGTTGTCCTTCTGGTTGATGATCGTGTCGATCGCGATCGCGGTCTTGCCGGTCTGGCGGTCGCCGATGATCAGCTGACGCTGGCCGCGTCCGACGGGGATCATGGCGTCGATCGCCTTGATGCCGGTCTGCATCGGCTCGTGCACCGACTTGCGCTGCATGACGCCGGGCGCCTGCAGCTCGAGCTCACGCGAGCCCTCGGTGGCGATCGAGCCGAGGCCGTCGATCGGGTTCCCGAGCGGGTCGACGACGCGACCCAGGTAGCCGTCACCCACGGGCACGGAGAGGACCTCACCCGTACGGGTGACCTCCTGTCCTGCTTCGACACCGGTGAAGTCGCCGAGGACGACCACACCGATCTGGTCCTGGTCGAGGCTCAGCGCGAGGCCCTTGGTGCCGTTCGCGAAGGCCACGAGCTCGTTGGCCATGACGCCGGGCAGGCCCTCGACGTGTGCGATTCCATCCGCTGCGTCGATGACGGTGCCGACCTCGGTCGCCGCTGCCCCGGTGGGCTCGTAGGCGGCGGCGAAGTCCTTCAGCGCGTCACGGATGACGTCGGGGCTGATCGATAGTTCTGCCATTGTCTTCCCTTTGTATCTGGGTGCGCGGTTCCCCGCGCGAAGTCGTGTTAGCCCGCGAGCTTCTGGCGAAGGTCGGCGAGTCGAGCGGAGATGCTGCCGTCGATGACGTCATCGGCGATCTGCACGCGCAGGCCTCCGACGACGGCGGGGTCGAAGACCTCGTTGAGGGATACGTTGCCGTCGTAGCGGCGCGAGAGTGCGGCGCTCAGGCGGGTGCGCTGGGCGTCGGTGAGCGGCTTCGCGGTGTGCACCGTCGCCACCACCCGATCGCCCTGGTTCGCGACGATGCGGGTCGCCCGCGAGAGCATCTGCCGGATGCGGCGCTCTCGCGGCTGGCGGACCAGCGACGAGACGATCAGCGCGGCGGCGTCGCTGACGCCCCCGGCCAGAAGCCTCTCGACGAGAGCTCCCTTCGCGTCCTCTCCTCCGAGGCGGGTTCCGAGCGCGAGCTCGAGATCCGCGTTCGCGGCGATGACCCGGGAGAAGCCGAACAGCTCTCCCCCGATGTCGGCCTGGGGAGCGGCGATCGCCGCGGCACGGATGGCGAGCTCCTCGATACCGTCGACGAGTTGCGACGAGGAGGACCAGCGCTGGGTCACGACGGTCTTCAGGACGTTCTGCACGTCCGGAGAGAATCCGCCGAAGACCGCCGACACGACGTTCTGTCGCGCCTCGGCCGGAGCCGAGGGATCGGTGAGCGCGCCGCTCAGCTGAGACGACTCCGCCACGGTCCTGGCAGCCGCGAACAGCTCCTTGGCCGAGTCGAGAGTGACGTCCTTCGCTGCGGCAAGCGCCTGAGTGGATGCCGCGAGTGCCTGAGTGGTCGCGCTGCCCATTACTGAGCCGCCTTCTCGGATGCCTCGAGGTCGGCGAGGAAGCGGTCCACGACCGCCGTCGCGCGAGCATCGTCCGAGAGCGTCTCGCCGACCACGCCACCGGCGAGGTCGATGGCGAGCGAGCCCACCTCGCTGCGCAGCGAGACGAGAGCGGTCTGGCGCTCGGCCTCGATCTGCGTGTGCGCGGTCGCCGTGATGCGAGCTGCCTCGCTCGAAGCGGTGTCCTTGGCCTCGGCGACGATCTTCTTGCCGTCCTCACGGGCGGCCTCACGGATCTCGCCGGCCTCGGTGCGCGCCTCGGCGAGCTGCCGGGTGTACTCCTCGAGTGCGGCCTCAGCCTGCTTCTGTGCCTCGTCGGCCTTGGCGATGTTGCCCTCGATCGCGGCGGACCGCTTGTCGAGCAGTGCCGTGAACTTCGGAAGGGCGACCTTCCACACGACGACCAGGATGACGAGGAACCACAGACCCGACCAGATGATGTCGTACCACGCGGGGATCAGCGGGTTAGGCGTTTCTCCCTCTGCTGCGAGGTTCGTGACAAGAGCGTTCAGCATCCTGTCTCCTTCAGAAGTCGGTAGAGATTACGGGAAGGGGATGAATCCGACGGCGATGCCGACGAATGCAAGCGCCTCGGTGAAGGCGATACCGATCCACATGAGGACCTGGAGGCGGCCGGCCAGCTCGGGCTGACGAGCGACACCCTCGATGGTCTTGCCGACGACGATGCCCACACCGATGGCCGGGCCGATTGCTGCGAGGCCGTAGCCGACCGAAGCGAGGTGACCGTTGATGTCTGCGAGAACCGTAGTAGCGTCCACGGGTTTTTCCTTTCGTTGGGTGGGCCGGCAGTCGCCGACCCGCTCAGTGCCTAGTGGGCTTAGTGCTCTTCTGCGACCGCGAGCTGGATGTAGACCGCGGTGAGGACGGTGAAGACGTATGCCTGGAGGACGGCGACCAGGATCTCGAAGAGAGTGAAGGCGCCGCCGAAGGCGAGGGTTCCGACACCGAGAGCGGCCCAGCCGCCACCTGCGGTGAAGAAGAAGAACTGGGTGGCCGCGAAGCACAGCACCAGGAGCATGTGTCCGACGACCATGTTCATCAGGAGTCGGAGCATCAGCGTGACGGGACGGATGATGAAGGTCGAGAGGAACTCGATCGGCGTCACGATGATGTAGACCGGCCACGGCACGCCCGAGGGGAACAGTGCGTTCTTGAAGAAGCCCACCGGGCTCTTCTTGATACCGGCGTAGATGAAGGTGATGTAGCTCACGAGAGCGAGCGTGAGCGGAACTGCCGCGATGCTCGTTCCGGCGATGTTCAGGAACGGGATGATTCCCGTGATGTTCATGAACAGCACCATGAAGAAGATCGTGGTGAGGATCGGCAGGAAGCGGTTGCCGTCCTTGCGTCCGAGCAGGTCGTGCGCGATGTTGGTGCGGACGAAGTCCAGCCCCATCTCGACGACACTCTGGAAGCGGCCGGGGACGACCTTCATCCGGCGGGTTCCGAGGACCAGGATCAGAACGACCGCCACGACGGCGATGAACTGCACGAGGTGGATTCGGTGCACGGGAACACCCGCGACTTCGAAGAGGATCTCCGGGAAGAACTCGTCGATCGAAGGTCCGTGGAACTCGCCGTCAGAGGCGAGTTTGGGCATCAGGGTCGCAGCAAGATTGAACAGCGCGGGCTCCAGCTTCGGGGCACCGGTCAGAACCGGGGCGACGATGGTCGGTGTGCTTCAAGCGCAAGCGCTCGCGGGCGAGCGGCGGGCACGTCTCAACACTATCAGAATAAGAGGGTGCCCTAAGACCGCGGGGCCTCTTCGGCGGGGCCTTCCGGGTCGCGGGTCTCGGGGACGATGTGATGCCGCCCCGGAGCGCGGTCCTCGGGCACGACGGTGGGCAGCTGGACGCCGGGTGCATGGTCGGTCGGCGCTTCGGTCGGCAGAGACGCGTCGCTCACGTTCGGCAGCCGCATCCGGGTGATCACGATCACGTCGATCACGAGGGTCGCCACGACGCCTGTGACGATCGACAGGAAGAAGACCATGGGGCTGATCCACGGCTGGCCGCTCAGCACGATCATGATCACGACGAAGAGGCCGAGCTTGAGCAGCCAGCCGCCCAGCACGATCGCGAAGAACAGCTGCACATACAGCGGATCGCCGAACCAGCGGTTGGCGATCAGGATGCTGAGCGCCGTGATGCCGAGGAACAGCATCGCGAGCACCACGCCGAGCAGGCCGCTGATCAGGCCCTCGGTCCCTCCGACGAGCAGACCGATCGCGCCGGCCACGATCGCGAGGATCACCATCGAGACGGCCGACCAGATCAGGGTTCTCCGCAGGATGGGGTTGCTGGAAACGGGGCTCGGGCTCACGGGGACTCCACGGGGTTCGGGTCGGGTTCAGCAGACGCCGCAGTCTTCCGACGGCGCAAGGGATTCAGGGTGATGACGAGGCAGGCGGCGATGCCCACCACGCCGAAGGCGACGCCGGGCAGGTACTGCCCCGGCCAGTCCTCGCGGGCGCCGACGTACATCAGCAGCACGGCGAGCGAGATGACGGCCGTCCAGGCATAGAAGATGAGCACGGCATCGCGATCGCGGTGTCCGAGGTCGAGCATCCGGTGGTGGAGGTGCTTCCGATCGGGCGAGAACGGGGACTTGCCCGCGTTCATCCGACGGAGGACGGCGAGTCCGAAGTCGAGGAGAGGCAGGAGCACGACCAGGAGCGGGAGCAGGATCGGGATGAATGCACCGAGCAGCTGCGAACGACCGAGCCGCTCGAGGTCGAGTGCCGACGGCTCGAGCTGGCCGGTCACGGCGATCGCCGAGGTCGCCATGAGCAGACCGAGCACGAGCGCACCCGAGTCGCCCATGAACAGCTTCGCCGGGCTCCAGTTGAAGGGCAGGAACCCGAGGCACGCGCCGATCAGCACCGCGGCGAGGAACGACGCGAGGTTGAAGTAGCTCGACGCACCGGTGTCGCGGGTCAGGATGTAGGAGTACGCGAAGAAGACGCCGTTCGCGATCAGACACACCCCGGCGACGAGACCGTCGAGACCGTCGATGAAGTTCACGGCGTTCATGACGATCACGATCGCGAACATCGTGATCGTGATGCTCAGCCAGCTGGAGAAGACGATGAGGTCGCCGAACGGCAGTGAGAGGATCTGCAGCCCTCCCCCGACCGTGATGATTCCCGCGGCGAGGAACTGGGCCCCGAGCTTGATCATCCAGTCGAGATCCCACAGGTCGTCGACGACTCCGATCACCGCGATCAGAAGCGCAGCGGCCAGGATCGACCACATCGTCTGGGGCGGCATCCAGATCGTCGCGAAGAACGGGTTCGCCGCCGAGACAGCCATCGTGATGGCGATGCCGAGGAAGATCGCCACTCCCCCGAGACGAGGGGTCGGGGTCGTGTGCACGTCGCGCTCACGGATGCTCGGATAGAGCTTGAAGCGGAGGCTCAGCTTCCAGACCGCCCAGGTCAGCGCGAACGTGATCGCGGCGGTGATGATGACGGTGAAGAGGTACTGCTTCACGAATCCCCGTCCGCGTCCTCCTGCGCAGGAGCGGGCTCGAGCAGATCCCCGAGCACCTCTTCGAGCCGTTCGCGACTGATCGCCCCTTCGCGCAGGACTCGCACCGTGCCGGTGCGGGGGTCGGGCGCACGCGCCACGAGCGAAGTCGCGTCGACGATCGTGGAGGCGATGCCGGTCTCGCTGACGCCGTCGGCGAGGTAGACCGACACGCTGTCGCCGAGCATCTGCTCGGCATCCTCCGCCGAGGTCGCGGCGTCGAGGCCGGTGAGGTTGGCGCTCGACACGGCCAGGGGTCCGGTCTCGGCGAGCAGCTCGAGTGCCACCCGTCCCTCGGGCATGCGCACGGCGACGGTGCCCAGGGTGTCTCCCAGGTCCCAGGCCAGCGACGGCTGAGCAGGCAAGACGATCGTCAGTCCGCCCGGCCAGAAGGCATCGACGAGACGCCGCACGGGCTCGGGTACGGACTCGGCAAGGGCTTCGAGAGTCTCGACCGAGCCGATCAGCACGGGCGGCGGCTGGTTGCGGCCGCGCCCCTTGGCGTCGAGAAGGCGCTGCACGGCCTGCGGGGAGAACGCGTCGGCGGCGACCCCGTAGACGGTGTCGGTGGGCATGACGATGAGTTCGCCGCGACTGATGGCCTGGCGCGCGTGACGCATTCCGGCGAGGAGCTGACCGTCGTCGCCGCAATCGAAGATGGAGGACATGACGACTCGATTCTAGCCGGGGTCTGCCTGAGCACGCGGTGACGGCGCGATCACGGCCGGAGAGCGGTCGTCGCGCGGTCGCGGAGAGTCAGATCACGATGCGTCGCCGCGGCCCTCCATCCCTCACGGGTGAGGATGCTGCGGATCTCCTCCCCCTGCAGCTCGCCGTGCTCGATGACCAGCAGACCGCCCGGTCGCAGCAGCTCGAGTGCGCGCACGCTCAGCACCCGCACGATGTCGAGCCCGTCCTCGCCTCCGTACAGGGCCATCGCGGGGTCGAAGAGACGGACCTCCGGATCGCGCGGGATCGCGGCGTCGGGGACGTACGGCGGGTTGGAGATCACGACCGAGGCGGTGCCGTCGATCTCACGGAACGCCTGCGCGAGATCCTCGTTCACCAGGGTCAGGTTCGCGACTCCCTCGGTGTTGCGCCGTGCCCACGGGAACGCGTCGGGCGAGAGCTCCGTCGCGTACACCCGGGCGTGCGGCACCTCCGTGGCCATCGCCAGCGCGATGGCGCCGCTGCCGGTGCCGAGGTCGACCGCGACCGGTGCGGGATCGGGAGCGGTCAGGAGTGCGTCGATCGCGAACTGCACCACGGTCTCCGTCTCGGGGCGCGGCACGAAGACGCCAGGGCCGACGGCGAGTTCGAGGTGTCGGAACGGCGCGGTTCCCGTGATGTGCTGCAGGGGCTCTCGTGCCGCGCGACGCCCGACGAGAGCCTCCACCGCCGCCTGCTCGTCCTCGCCCACGACGTCACCGCGGATGATCGCCGCCTGCACCTCTCCGCGCCGCGCACCCCGCACGTGCGCCATGAGCAGTTCCGCATCGACGAGCGGATCGGGGACTCCCGCCTCGGCCAGTCGCTGGGCTGCGGCGTGGACGAGGGAGGCGAGGGAGGTCTCAGGCATGTGCTCCAGCGTAGAGCCGGAAAGGCGTCACAATGCCCGGTGCCCGGGGCAGCTCACCTAGGCTGGAGCCGCAGTCCCCCATCACAGGAAGGCCTTCACATGTCCGGCATCCACCCCGACATCACCACCGCGTTCGGCAACACCCCGCTGGTTCGTCTGAACCGTGTCACCGAGGGCCTGGAGGCCACGGTGCTCGCCAAGCTGGAGTTCTACAACCCGGCGTCGAGCGTGAAGGACCGGCTCGGCATCGCGATCGTCGACGCGGCGGAAGCCTCGGGCGAGTTGAAGCCGGGCGGCACGATCGTCGAGGCGACGAGCGGCAACACCGGCATCGCGCTGGCGATGGTCGGCGCGGCGCGCGGCTACAAGGTGATCCTCACGATGCCCGCATCGATGTCGAAGGAGCGGCGCATGCTCCTCAAGGCATTCGGCGCCGAACTCGTCCTCACCGACCCCACGAAGGGCATGACGCACGCGGTCGCAGAAGCAGAGGCCATCGCCGCCCGGACGCCGGGTGCCGTGCTCGCCAAGCAGTTCGCCAACGAGGCGAACCCCGCGATCCACCGCCGGACCACGGCCGAGGAGATCCTCCGCGACACGGAGGGCTCTGTCGACTACCTGGTCGCCGGCATCGGGACCGGCGGTACCATCACCGGCGTCGGCCAGGTGCTGAAGGAACGCGTCCCCGGCGTGCAGATCATCGCCGTCGAGCCCAAGGACTCGCCCATCCTGACCGAGGGACACCCCGGACCGCACAAGATCCAGGGCATCGGACCGAACTTCGTGCCGCCCATCCTCGACCGTGACATCCTCGACGAGGTCATCGACGTCACCTTCGACGATGCCATCCGGGTCGCACGGGAGACCGCGAGCAGAGAGGGCATCCTCGTCGGCATGTCGAGCGGTGCCGCGATCTGGGCCGCTCTCGAGGTCGCGCGACGCCCGGAGGCCGCAGGCAAGACGATCGTCGTGATCATCCCCTCGTTCGGTGAGCGCTACCTGTCGACCGCCCTGTACGAGCACCTGCGCGAATCCTGATCCGACAGATGGGCATGATCGGCCGAATGCGCGAGGACATCGCGGCAGCACGACTTCGAGATCCCGCCGCGCGCAGTGCCGCCGAGGTGGCGCTGCTGTATCCCGGTCTCCACGCGATATGGGCGCATCGCATCTCGCACGCGCTCTGGCGCCGTCGGCTCCGGCTGTTGGCCCGCGCGACGTCGCAGGTCTCGCGCTGGCTCACCGGGATCGAGATCCACCCCGGCGCACAGATCGGTCGGCGATTCTTCATCGACCACGGCATGGGAGTGGTCATCGGCGAGACCGCCGAGATCGGCGACGACGTCATGCTCTATCACGGAGTCACGCTGGGCGGTCGCACTCGCGACCACGGCAAACGGCACCCCACCCTCCACGACGGCGTCGCCGTGGGGGCGGGAGCGAAGATCCTCGGGCCCATCACCATCGGCACAGGATCCGTGGTGGGCGCGAACGCCGTGGTCACCCGCGACGCGCCCGCCGACAGCATCCTGGTCGGGGTCCCGGCGAAAGCACGGGCACGCGTGCTCGGCGAGGACACCAAGGCAGTGCTCACCGCACCCGAATACTCGATCTGAGGGCCTGGAGCGCCTGCCGAGCCCTCAGCGATTCCGCGCCTTGTCGACCTTCTTGCGGAGGAAGATCAGCGGCAGCAGGACGCTGCCGACCGCGGTGATGAGCCAGACGATCACGGCTCCGAGCAGCCACCCGGAGACGTCGACGATGCGCAGCCCGCCGATGGGCAGCAGGACGACGATCACGAGGGCGATGAGGGTGGAGAAGATCCCGATGCCGCCCATGAGCACGGGGGCATAGCGATCGGCGATCTTGCTGACCCACGGCGCCAGTACGCTCTGCAGCACGGCGAAGATCAGGATGCAGACGACGAAGCCCCACCATTTGTCCCACTGGATCTGGAAACCGTCCAGGAGGAGATCGGCGGCGATGAGGCCGAGGCCCGCGGACACGACGTACATGAGAGCGCGGAACAGGAACGTGATCACGCGCTGAGCCTATCGCTCGCGGGCAGCGCCGCGGGGAACCGGTCGTGTCCGATTCCCCGCGGCGCGTCACGGCGCGACGAGCATCACTGGGCCACGAAGAGCGGGATCGCTCCCGACAGGATGCCGACCGCGAGCATCACGAGCGACACGACCGTGGCACGCCAGAGCACCTTGCGGTGGTGATCGCCGAGGTTCACGCTCGCCAGCGAGACGAGCAGCAGGATCGCGGGTACGAGGGGGCTCTGCAGATGCACGGGCTGACCGATGATCGACGCGCGCGCCATCTCGACAGGATCGATGCCGAACGCCGCGGCGCTCTGGGCGAGGACCGGCAGGATGCCGAAGTAGAACGCGTCGTTCGACATGAAGAACGTGAACGGGATCGACAGCAGCCCGGTGATGGGCGCGAGGAACGGGCCGAGCGCAGGCGGGAGGACGTCGGTGATCCACGTGGCCATCGCGTCGACCATCCCCGTGCCGGACAGGACGCCGACCAGGACTCCGGCGGCGATCACCATCGACACGACCCCCACGATGCTCGGAGCGTGCGCGACGATCTCGGATGCCTGGTCCTTGATGCCCCGGAAGTTCACCAGCAGGGCGACGGCGGCGCCGACCATGAAGACGTACGGGAGGGGCATGATGTCGATCACCAGCAGGACCATGACCGCGACGGTGAGCGCGAGGTTGAACCAGATCAGCGAGGGCCGCAGCGTGGGCCGTGCAGGATCGAGCATGGTGTCGGCCATCGCGGTGTCCGCGAGATCGACGCTCGCGGCGGAGACCGGACCGCGTCCGCCCGAGACGACGACGATGTTGCCGGTGCGCAGCGCCGCCCGTGCGCCGGGCTGCGCGTCGGAGCCTCGGAACAGCTTCGGCACGGTCGACAGCGCGCCGCCCTCGGCACCCGCGAGCGATCCGGACGCGTCGAGGCGACCGAGACGACGACGCTCCCCCAGCCCGAGCATCCAGGCGAAGCCGAGAGTCACCACGATTCCCACCCCGAGGGCGGGGAGCATCGGCACGAAGATGTCGGTCGGCTGCAGACCGAGCGCGGTCGCGGCTCGCACGGTCGGGCCGCCCCACGGCACGATGTTCAGCGTGCCGTTCATGAGTCCCGCCACGCAGGTGAGCACCACGGGGCTCATGCCGAGTCGGAGGTAGATCGGCAGCATGGCCGACGTCGTGATGATGAACGTCGTCGAGCCGTCGCCGTCGAGCGACACGGCGCCGGCCAGGATGGCGGTGCCGAGGACGACCTTCGCCGGATCGTCTCCGAGCAGGCGTGTGATCAGGCGGATGAGCGGATCGAAGAGGCCGACGTCGATCATGATCCCGAAGAACATGATCGCGAACATGAGCAGGGCCGCCGTCGGAGCCATGGTGGCGATCGAGTCGAGGATCATGTCGCCGAGACCGAGCCCCGCGCCGGCGAACAGGCCGAACACGGTGGGGACGAGGATCAGCGCGACCATCGGTGTGAGGCGCTTGGTCATGATCAGCGTCATGAACGCCAGCACCATCGTGAACCCGAGGAGGACGAGAAGCCACTCCGGCGGCACGAACGCCACGTCGTACGTGGGTGCCTCTTCGGCGGCCGCGAACAGGCCGGTGAGTGCGTCGGGCATACGGTGACTCCTTCGTCGTCGCACCGTCGTCTGAGACGGATCCTGACGAGACTAGGCAATCCGTCACCCGCGGGTGCGGTATCCCGCATTCCCTGACGTTGTGCGCGTAGCGTGGGTTCTGCGCATATTGCGCGAAGGGAGTCCCATGTCGACGACGACCAGACCGCGGTTCGCGACGCGCGCGCTGCTGCTGCACCTCGCGACCGTCGCTCTCGTCGTCGTGCTGTGCACCGGCGTCTACCTCCTGCTCACCGTCCAGCAGTTGCGCGCGGAAGCCGAGGCGACTGCTCTCGGCATCGCGCGGACGGTCGCTGAGGATCCTGATGTGCGCGCCGAGGTCGCGCGCATCTCCGCGGCGAACGACAGGCCCGATGCCGAGGCGCTCCGGCACGGCGAGCTCCAGAGCATCGCGATGCGCGTCTCCGACCGGACCGGCGCACTGTTCGTCGTGATCACCGACGAGGACGGCATCCGTCTCGCGCATCCCACCACCGCGAGGATCGGCGAAGTGGTCAGCACCCCTTTCGCCGAGGTCCTCGCGGGCAACGAGGTCGTCGACTGGCAGACCGGCACGCTCGGCGAGTCGGCGCGCGCGAAGGTCCCCGTGCTCGACGACGACGGGACGCCGGTCGGAGAGGTCAGCGTCGGGTTCGAGCGCACGGGCGTCTTCGACGATCTCCCGCCGCTGCTCACCGTGATCGGCCTCACAGCCGTCGGCGCGCTGACCCTCGCGGTGCTGACCTTCCTGCTGCTCCGCCGCCGTTGGGAGCGCCTGACCCTCGGCGTACAGCCCGAAGAGCTCGTGGCGCTGGTGCAGAACCAGACCGCCGTGCTCAACGGTGTGGATGACGGAGTGCTGGCGGTCGACACCGACGGGATCGTCCGGGTGAGCAACGACGCCGCCGACCGGATGCTGGGGCTCGAGTCGCCCATCGGACGTGCACTCATCGACCTCGCCCTTCCTGCCGCCGTCATCGAGACCGTGCGCGATTCCCGATCGCGATCCCACGCGGTGGTCGATGAACGCGTGCTGTATCTCGACTCGCGGCCCGTCGTGCGCGCCGGACGGCCGCTCGGCGACGTCCTGATCATCCGCGACCGCACCGATCTGGTCGCCCTGACCGAGCGGCTGGAGACCGTCCGCACCATGACCGCCGCGCTCCGCGTGCAGCGGCACGAGTTCGCGAACCGCATGCACGTCGCAGCAGGGCTGATCGATGCCGACCGGGTCCCTGGCGCACGGGCGTTCCTCGGTGAACTCGTCGAGCGCGGGTCCGTGGCGTTTCCCGTCGACGGCCTCGACGTGCTGAGCGACCCCTTCCTGCACTCGTTCCTCGGCGCCAAGGGCGTCGAAGCGGGTGAGCGGGGCGTCGCGCTGCGCGTTGCCGATTCCTCCCAGCTCATCGGCAGCGTCGCCGAGCCCGAGGACGTCGCCGCCGTGCTGGGCAACCTCGTCGACAACGCGGTGACGGCAGCCGTCGCCGGACCTCGGATCCCCCGCTGGGTCGAGGTGGCGGTGTTCAGCGACGGCGACGCGCTCGTGGTCACGGTGGCGGACTCCGGTCACGGTCTCGGCGACGTCGACCCGCTGTCACCGAGACCCTCGGAGGACGGCGACCCGGACAGCGTCCACGGACACGGCCTCGGCCTCCCGCTCTCGCGCGAGATCGCGCGCCGCAGACACGGCGATCTCTGGATCATCGACCACGGCGGCGCGGAGCACGGCGCGGTGTTCGCCGCTCGCCTGCACGGCGCCGTCTCCGCCCCGACCACAGCTCACGAGGAGCGACCATGACCGACCCCATCCGCGTTCTCATCCTCGACGACGACTTCCGCGTCGGGCAGCTGCACCAGGGCGTCGTCGACGGTCAACCGGGCTTCGCCGCACTCGATCCCGTGCGCTCCATCGCCGAGGCGCGCGAGGGCATCGCCTCGCTGCGACCCGACCTGATCCTGGCGGACGTCTTCCTGCCGGACGGCGACGGCATCGCTCTCGTCCGCGACACCGGGGTCGACGCCATTCTCATCTCGGCGGCCGACGATGCGCCGACCGTGCGCAGGGCGCTGAGATCGGGGGCGGTGGGCTATCTGCGCAAGCCCTTCGACCGACGCGCGCTGACCGCACTCCTCGAGCGCTATGCGCGCTATCGCAACCTCCTCGCCGGAGAGCGTCCCCTCCGTCAGGAGGACGTGGACCGCGCCCTGGCGATCCTGCACGGGTCCGGCGATACGGTCTCGGTCTCCCGCTCCGCGACCGAGCAGCTGGTGCTCGCCGCGCTCGGCGACGGCGAGGCGTCGGCCGCCGAGGTCGGTGACCGCGTCGGGATCTCCCGTGCGACGGCGCAGCGCCATCTCGCCGCTCTCGCCGCGAGGACCGTCGTGGAGGTGCGACTCCGTTACGGAGCCACCGGACGCCCGGAGCACCGGTACGCGGCACGCCGCTGATCGGGCACCGATCGCGCCGACGGGACTCGCCGTCGGCTCAGGACTCCGAGCCGACCGCGGCGAGCCGGGCCTCTTCGTCGGCCTGGATCGCACTCTCGATGATCGGCTCGAGAGCCCCGTCCATCACCTGGTCGAGGTTGTACGCCTTGAAGCCCGTACGGTGATCGGCGATGCGGTTCTCGGGGAAGTTGTAGGTGCGGATGCGCTCCGAGCGGTCCATCCCCCGGATCTGCGACTTGCGGGCGTCCGATGCCGCGGCGTCCAGCTCCTCCTGCTGCTTGGCGAGCAGCCGGGCGCGGAGCACGCGCATCGCCGCCTCGCGGTTCTGCAGCTGCGACTTCTCGTTCTGCATCGAGACGACGATCCCCGTCGGGACATGCGTGATGCGCACGGCGGAGTCGGTGGTGTTCACGGACTGGCCGCCGGGGCCCGAGGAGCGGAACACGTCGATCTTGAGATCGTTCTGGTTGATCGCGATCTCATCGGGCTCGTCGACCTCCGGGAACACCAGCACGCCGGTGGTCGAGGTGTGGATGCGGCCCTGCGACTCGGTCGCCGGCACGCGCTGCACACGGTGCACACCGCCCTCGTACTTCAGGTGAGCCCACACGCCCTGCGCGGGGTCGGTCGAGGATCCCTTGATCGCGACCTGGACATCCTTGTATCCGCCCAGATCGGACTCGTTGCGCTCGAGGAGCTCGGTCTTCCACCCCTTCGACGCCGCGTACTGGATGTACATGCGCAGCAGGTCTGCGGCGAACAGCGCCGACTCGGCGCCGCCCTCCCCCGCCTTGATCTCCATGATCACGTCGCGGGCGTCATCCGGGTCGCGCGGGATGAGCAGACGACGAAGCCTCTCCTGCGCGGCCTGGACGCCGTCTTCGAGGCCGGGGACCTCGTCGGCGAACGCCTCGTCCTCACGGGCGAGCTCGCGCGCGGCCTCCAGGTCGTCGACCGCCGCCACCCACGCGTCGTGC
This sequence comes from Microbacterium sp. C5A9, assembly GCF_022627955.1. GTDB lineage: Bacteria > Actinomycetota > Actinomycetes > Actinomycetales > Microbacteriaceae > Microbacterium. The sequence continues at coordinate 132,080 of NZ_JABXGD010000002.1, read as the reverse complement.
GCCGAGACGATGCGGGAGAGCTCGGCGTAGCGGCGGTTGACGCGCTTCGCCCGAGCGGCGTCGGCGTGCACCGCCGGGTCGGAGAGCTCCTCCTGCACCCGGCGATGCTCGTCGATCAGAGTCTGGACGGACTCGAACACAGCGGCTCCGCTCAGCGGATGTTGCTGTCGTGCCCGTGACCGCCGGCAGGCAGCGTCGGGATCGACTTCTGCATCTGCACCAGGAACTCGACGTTCGAGTGGGTCTCCTTGAGCTTGCCCAGGACGACCTCGAGCGCCTGCTGCTGGTCGAGACCCGCGAGGGCACGACGCAGCTTCCAGGTGATCTTGACCTCGTCGGCGGACAGCAGCATCTCCTCGCGGCGGGTGCTCGACGCGTTCACGTCGACAGCCGGGAAGATGCGCTTGTCGGCCAGCTGGCGCGACAGGCGCAGCTCGCTGTTGCCGGTGCCCTTGAACTCCTCGAAGATGACCTCGTCCATCTTGGATCCGGTCTCGACGAGAGCCGTGGCGAGGATCGTGAGCGATCCGCCGTTCTCGATGTTGCGCGCGGCGCCGAAGAAGCGCTTGGGCGGGTACAGCGCCGACGCGTCGACTCCACCCGAGAGCACGCGTCCAGATGCCGGAGCGGCGAGGTTGTACGCGCGACCGAGGCGCGTGATCGAGTCGAGCAGCACGACGACGTCGCGGCCCAGCTCGACGAGACGCTTGGCGCGCTCGATCGCGAGCTCGGCGACCGTCGTGTGGTCCTCGGCGGGGCGGTCGAAGGTCGAGGCGATGACCTCGCCCTTGACCGTGCGCTCCATGTCGGTGACCTCTTCGGGGCGCTCGTCGACGAGCACGACCATGAGGTGGACCTCGGGGTTGTTCTGCGCGATCGCGTTGGCGATCTGCTGCAGCACGATCGTCTTGCCGGCCTTGGGCGGCGCGACGATGAGGCCGCGCTGGCCCTTGCCGATCGGGGCGACGAGATCGATGATGCGCTGGGTCAGCTTCTCGGGCACCGTCTCGAGACGCAGGCGCTCCTGCGGGTAGAGGGGCGTGAGCTTGCCGAACTCGACGCGGGTGGCGGCGTCGTCGATCGACAGTCCGTTGATCGAATCGACCTTGACCAGGGCGTTGTACTTCTGACGCCCCTGCTGCTCGCCCTCACGCGGCTGCTTGATCGATCCGACGATCGCGTCGCCCTTGCGCAGGTTGTACTTCTTGACCTGTCCGAGCGAGACGTATACGTCGCTGGGTCCGGCGAGGTAGCCCGTCGTACGCACGAAGGCGTAGTTGTCGAGGACGTCGAGGATCCCGGCGATCGGGATCAGGACGTCGTCCTCGCCGATCTCGGTGTCGAACTCGTCGGTCGGAGCTCCGCCGCGGCGCTTGTTGCGCTGACGGTTGCGACCGTTGCCCGACGACTGGTCGTCGTCGGCCGGTGCGCTCTGCTGCTGCTCGGGCTGCGCCGTGGCGTTGCCGTTCTGACCGCGCCCGCGGTTGCGGCTGCGGTTGCGGTTGCGTCCGCGTCCGCCCTGCTCGTCGCCCTCGGCGGAGTCGGCCGATGCCTCGGACGTCTGGTTCGCACCCTGGCCGTTCTCGGCGGGAGCAGCGTCTGCGGTCTTCTCAGCGGCGGGCGCCTCAGCCTCGGCTGCGGGCTTCTTGGCGGTGCGGCGACCGCGGCTCGGCTTCTTCGGCTCGTCCGAGGACTCGCCGCCCTCGGGAGCGGATGCGGCGGCCGGAACAGCGGGTGCCTCGGCGGCGGGCGTGGAGTCGGCCTTCGCTGAAGAGCGCGGTGCGGAATCAGCCTGCGCGGGCGCGGACGCCTCGGACGATCCGGCTTCCGCGGATGCGGCGGGGGCCTCTGCATCGGCCTTCTTGGCGCGGCTGCGGCGCGGCGCCTTCGCCTTCGGAGCCTCTGCGGTCTCCGCAGCGGGCGCATCCGTCGTCGCGGCGGACGCCGACTTCTCCGCCGCAGGAGCGGCGTCGGTCGTCGCCTTCTCGGCCTTCGCGGCAGCGGTGGCGGTGGTCGCGCGGCGCGGTGCGCGCTTGCGCGGGGGCGCCGTCTCGGTCGCTGCGGCGCCGGAGGCGGCGTCGGAGCTGACGGACGTGGCGGGGGCCTCGGCAGCGGGCGCCGCCTGGTCGTTCTGGGTCTCGGAGAAATTCTCCACGAGTACTCCCTCTTTGGTCTCGAAGACATGAGCGGTACGCGCACAACGGGTGCTGCGCGCGATCGCACGGGCTGGCGCTCGGCGCCAGGAAGCCTTGTCACCGGGCCGTCGAAGAGAACTGAGCTCTCAGAAGGAACAGTGCATCAGGGGTTCACGTGCGGGTCTTGCAGAGTTGCAATGGGGCCAGATTCACGCAGTTACGTGGAGCCCTCCGCTCGGTTCCCCACTGTACCACCACGCACGTCGACTGCGAGCAGCAGCGCTTCCCACGGGGTGTCGGTGGTCGATTCGGCCAGCTCCACGGCTTCCTGACGGCTGCCGGGGCCGTCGGCCAGCACCAGGACGCTGGGACCCGCTCCCGACACGACGGCGGCGAATCCCGCGCTCCGCAGCGTCTGCACGAGCCTCTGCGTCTCGGGCATCGCCTCGGCGCGGTAGTCCTGGTGCAGCCGGTCGGCGGTCGCGTCGAGCAGCAGCTCGGGGCTCTGCATCAGTGCCGCGATCAGCAGAGCCGACCGGGAGACGTTGAAGACGGCATCCTCCGTCGAGACGTGGGGCGGCTGCAGCGAACGCGCCTTCGACGTCGACATCGTGTACGACGGCACGAGCACGAGCGGCGACACTCCCCGATGCACGAGCAGCTTCTTGTGCTGCGGGCCGCGCTCCCCCACCCATGCGATCGTGAGACCGCCGAACAGGGCCGGAGCGACGTTGTCGGGGTGCCCTTCGATCTCGGTGGCCAGTCGCAGCATGTCGGCGTCGCTGATGACGACGTCGCCCTCGAGCAGCCCCTTGGCCGCGAGGATGCCGGCGGTCACGGCTGCTCCGGAGGATCCGAGGCCCCGCCCGTGCGGCACGCCGTTCTCGGCGACGATGCGCAGGCCGGGCAGCGGGCGCCCGACATCCGCGTAGACGTGCGCGATCGTGCGCACGATCAGGTTCGAGTCGTCGCGCGGGATCTCCCCCGCACCCGAGCCGGTGACCTCGATCTCGAGCTCTCCCGCGGGGAGCTCGGTCACGAGCAGGGTGTCGTACACGCTGAGGGCGAGACCCAGAGTGTCGAAGCCCGGGCCGAGGTTGGCGCTGGTCGCCGGTACGGTCACCTCGACCGTGCGCCCTGCTGCCACCGTCACTCGCCTTCCACGCGGAGCACGGAGACCACGCGCTCGACGACGGAGCTGTCGGCGAGGGCCGCGACGGTCACGCTCAGCGCCTGATCGGTCGCCCGGTGGGTGCCGATGACGAGGCGCGCCGTGGTCTCGTCCTCACCCTCGACGGTCTGCACCACGGTCGCGACCGAGACGCCTCCGTCGCTGAGGATGCCGGCGACCGTCGCGAGCACGCCGGGGGCATCCGACACCTCGAGGGTGACCTGGTAGCGGGTCGTGACGTGTCCGATCGGGACGACCGGAAGGTTGGCCCTGGTCGACTCGCCGACGCCCACCCCACCGGCGATGTGGCGGCGGGCGGCAGAGACCACGTCACCGAGGACGGCGGATGCGGTCTGGACTCCCCCGGCTCCTGCGCCGTAGAACATGAGCGAACCGGCGGCCTCGGCCTCGACGAACACCGCGTTGTTGGCCCCGTGCACGGAGGCGAGCGGGTGCGACTGCGGGATGAGCGCCGGGTAGACCCGCACCGAGATGGACTCGGTGCCGTTCGCCTCGATGCGTTCGCAGACGGCCAGCAGCTTGATCACGAAGCCGGCCGCACGAGCCTCTTCGATCATCGATGCCGTGACCGAGGTGATGCCCTCGCGGTGCACCGCGTCGAGCGGGACCGCGGTGTGGAACGCGAGGCTGGCGAGGATCGCCGCCTTCTGCGCGGCGTCGAATCCCTCGACGTCGGCGGTCGGGTCCGCCTCGGCGTAGCCCAGACGCTGCGCGTCGGCGAGCACGTCGCCGAAGTCGGCGCCCTCGGTGTCCATCCGATCGAGGATGTAGTTGGTCGTGCCGTTCACGATGCCCATGATGCGCACGACTCGGTCGCCGGCGAGCGAGTCGCGCAGCGGGCGGATGATCGGGATCGCTCCGGCGGCTGCGGCCTCGTAGTAGACGGACGCGCCGACACGGTCAGCCGCCTCGAAGAGCTCGGGGCCGTGTGTGGCGAGGAGCGCCTTGTTCGCCGTGACGACGTCGGCGCCGGAGCCGATCGCCTGCAGGATGCTGGTGCGGGCCGGCTCGATGCCGCCGATGAGCTCGATCACGATGTCCGACCCGAGGATCAGCGACTCGGCGTCGGTCGTGAAGAGATCCTTCGGCAGATCGGTGTCGCGTGGAGCGTCGAGGTTGCGCACCGCGATGCCTGCCAGCTCGAGCGATGCGCCCGCGCGGTCCGCGAGCTCGTCGCCGTGGCGCAGCAGGAGGGCGGCGACCTGGGAGCCGACCGCTCCGGCGCCCAGCAGCGCCACGCGAAGTCGTCGGTACTCAGTCGTCATTGCTTCTCCTTCGGAGGGTGGTTCGGTGATGCGTCGTCGGATCGCGCGGGTCGCGGATCCGACTCAGCGGTGTCGTGTCTCTGCCGCGGCCGGGTCGACCCCGACATCGCGCGACAGCACATCGGCGATGGTCTCGCCGCGCACGATGACAGTGGATCGTCCCTCGCGCACCGCCACCACGGGCGGGCGGGGAACGTGGTTGTAGTTGCTCGCGAGCGGCGCGCAGTAGGCACCCGTGGCGGGAACGGCCAGCAGGTCGCCGGGCGTCACGTCATCGGGGAGGTACTCGTGATCCACGACGATGTCGCCGGACTCGCAGTGCTTGCCGACCACGCGGCTCAGCTGCGCCGGCCCCACTCCCGCACGGGAGGCGAGACGGGCCGAGAACTGAGCGCCGTAGAGCGCGGTGCGGGCGTTGTCGCTCATGCCGCCGTCGACGCTGATGTACCGACGTGTGCCGGCGGCGCCGAGTGCGACGTCCTTGGTCGTGCCGACTTCGTACAGCGTGACCCCCGCGGTGCCGACGATGGCGCGCCCCGGCTCGAACGAGAGTGCGGGAACGGAGATCCCTCGCGCGGCGCAGCCCTCTGCCACGGCCGCAACGATCTCGCCGGCGAGCGTCTCGATGGGTGTGGGGTCGTCGACGCTCGTATAGGCGATGCCGAACCCGCCGCCGAGATTGAGCTGCGGCACGGGCCCCCCGTCGAGCAGGGCGGCGTGCAGTTCGAGCACCCTCTCCGCGGACTCGCGGAATCCCGCGACGCCGAAGATCTGCGAGCCGATGTGGCAGTGGAGCCCGGCGAAGTCCAGACTCTCGAGCTCTCGGATGCGCGCCACGGCCTGCTCCGCCTCGGGAAGCGGGAAGCCGAACTTCTGGTCTTCATGGGCGGTGGCGAGGAAGTCGTGCGTCTCGGCGTGCACGCCGCTGATCACGCGCACGAGCACGCGCTGGGTGGCGCCGGTCCGCGCTGTGATCGCCGCGAGTCGCTCGATCTCGATGGCGCTGTCGACGATGATCGTCCCGACGCCGACTTCGACCGCCCGAGTGAGTTCCGCGACGGACTTGTTGTTCCCGTGGAAACCCAGCGATGCGGGGGCGACACCGGCGGCGAGAGCCACCTCGAGCTCCCCGCCCGTGCACACGTCGACGCGCAGACCCTCATCGACGACCCAGCGGGCGACGATCGTGCTGAGGAACGCCTTTCCCGCGTAGTAGACCTGCGCGGTCGTGCCGTGGTCGGCCGCTGCCCTGTCGAACGCCGTGCGGAACGCGCGTGCCCGACCGCGGATCTCGTCTTCGTCGAGCACCAGCAGCGGGGTGCCGTACGTCTGCGCGAGGGTCGTCGCGGCGATGCCGGAGAGCGTGAGCGCTCCGTCGGCGTCGCGTCCGGCGGAGGCCGGCCACACCGCGTCGGGGAGATCGTTCACGTCGTCGGGCACGACGAGCCATTCCGGGGCGAGCGAATCGGCAGGGGAAAGCAAGGGACACCAATCGTGGGACGGTTTCGGCGCGAGGGCGCAGCGCGAGGTTGACCCGATTCTAGGGCACCCGGTATGCCTCACCCGTCATGGTGACCCTCTGCGTCAACCCCCTGTGAACACCCCCTACCGCCTCCTAAGGTGGGACGTGATGAGCACTGATTCCGCGTCCCAGAATGCCCAGCCTCCCGGCCTGATCGCTCGGGTGAGCGCGAAGGCGATCCGTTGGGCTCTCGAGCGCCGCCCCGTGCGCGCCTTCCTCCTCTACAGCGAGCGGCGGGGTCCCATGCTCGCCGATAGCGTCACCTACCGTGCGCTGTTCAGCGTGTTCGCCGGTGTTCTGCTCGGGTTCTCGATCGCGGCGCTCTGGCTGGCGGGCAACCCGGAGGCGTGGCGGGCCATCATCGACGCCGTGCAGTCGGTGGTGCCGGGCCTCATCGGCGAGGGGGGCGTGATCGACCCTGACGACCTGCGGGTCCCGCTGTCGCTCTCGATCGCCGGGATCGTCTCGGCCGTCGCCCTCACCGGATCGGCACTCAGCGCTGTCGGCTCGCTCCGCACCGCGGTACGCCTGATCTCGGGGACCGCGCAGGACGACATCCTGTTCATCTGGGTCCTGCTGCGCAACCTCCTGCTCGCGCTCGGCGTCGCGGTGCTCTTCGTCGCCTCGGCCGCGGTGACCTTCGTGGGCAGACTCGGCATCACCTGGATCACCGGGCTCCTCGGACTCGACGAGGACTCCGCGGCCGCGACGTGGAGCGTCAGGATCGTGTCGCTCCTCGTGGTCCTCGCGCTCAACACCGTGCTGATCGCCGGTGTCTTCCGTCTGCTCTCCGGTGTCGCCGCGTCGCCCCGCTCACTCTGGACCGGCGCGCTGATCGGCGGTGTCGGCCTGCTCGTGCTGCAGGAGCTCTCGAGCCTCTTCATCGGCGGAGCCACCAGCAATCCGCTGCTGGCCTCGTTCGCGTCGCTGCTGGCGCTGCTCATCTGGCTCAACCTCTCGACCCAGGTCATGCTCATCGCTTGCGCCTACATCGTGACGTCGGAGGACGAGCGGCACGACCGGGTGCACGCCCGCTTCGGCGCGAAGACCTTCGAGCAGCGGCGTGTGCAGCGGGCCGAAGCCGAGGTCGCTCTCGCCACCGCGACGCTCAGGACCGCGCAGGAAGCCGAGCGCGCGGCGCGCGGGGTCGAGCAGAAGACCGACTGAGGATCAGCTCTGCGGGCAGACGCCCGGCTGCTGAAGGGTCTCGTCGGTGACGATCGCACCGTCGACATCGACGTCGATCACAGCGACGCTCCCGTCGATCTGGAGATCTGACAGTGTGAGCCCTGCAGGGAGCCGGTCGGCGATGCAGACCCGCTGAGTCTGGGTGAGGTTCGCCCCGAGTGCACCGAGCGAGGACCCGACCTGCTCGGCATCGATCTCGAGGCCGCCCACGGTGAGACCGACCGGGGTGAGCTCCAGGTCGCCGTCCGCGACGCCCGGCGTCACCGTGAGCGAGATCGGGATCGCGACGCCCAGGACGCTGACAGACCCCGACACCGTGGCGTTCGGCGCCTCGAAGGCGACCGCGTCGACCGGCAGCTCGGTGCCCGAGAGCAGTTCGGTGAACTGGGACTCGTCGACGCGGATCGTGCCGGACGCTCCGTCGAGATCGCCTCCGCGCAACGGCACTCCCTCGGCCGTGACATCGACCGCGCCGGTGATGCCCTCGAGCGTGACCGAGTCGGTCGAGAGCTGCAGGCTGTCGAGGCGGCCGCCGATCAGCTGCGGCAGCAGGATGCCGTCAGCCGTCACGTCGAGCTGCTGATCGGCGGGCAGATCGAGCTGCTCGATCACCATCGAGCGGACGACGCCGGGGAGCACCGCTCTCGCGATGAACTCCGCGGCCACCACGAGCCCGACCAGCACCACGAGCACGATCGCGACCACCCACGGCCACCGCTTGCGACGGCGCGGTGCCGGCGCATCCGCTCCCTCACCCGGGATCACGAGCGTCGGGTGCTCGGAATCGGCGGCGGGATACGGCAGCGTGTGATTGTCGTCGCTCATGGTGCCATCCTGCCGTACGCCGGATCGGCGGACCGACTACATCCGCTCGGGTGCCGAGACTCCCAGAAGGTCGAGGCCGTTGCGGAAGACCTGTCCGGCCGCGTCGTTGAGCCAGAGACGCGTGCGGTGCACGGTCTCGATCGGGTCGTCGCCCTGCGGGATCACGCGGCAGTTGTCGTACCAGCGGTGATACAGGCCCGCGAGTTCCTCGAGGTACCGAGCCACGCGGTGCGGCTCGCGCACCTCGGCCGCGAAGGCGACGATGCGCGGGAACTCCTGCAGCGCTCCGAGCAGAGCGGCCTCTGTCTCGTGCGTGAGGGTCTCGGGCGCGAACTCCGAACGGTCGACGCCCGAGTCGCCGGCGTTGCGCGCGACGTTGTGGGTGCGGGCGTGCGCGTACTGCACGTAGAAGACGGGGTTGTCGTTCGTGCGCTTCTGCAGCAGCTCGGGGTCGAGGTCCAGCGGCGAGTCGGCAGGTGAGCGTTCGAGCGAGTACCGCAGCGCGTCGGTGCCCAGCCAGTCCAAGAGGTCATCCATCTCGATGATGTTGCCCGCGCGCTTGCTCAGACGCGCGCCGTTGATGGACACCATCTGGCCGATCAGCACCTCGACGTTCTCCTGCGGGTCTTCCCCGGCCGCTCCCGCGACCGCCTTGAGACGATGCACGTACCCGTGATGATCGGCCCCGAGGAGATAGATCTTCTTGGTGAAGCCGCGGTCGCCCTTGTTGAGGTAGTACGCGGCGTCGGCTGCGAAGTAGGTGTACTCGCCGTTCGAGCGGCGGATCACACGGTCCTTGTCGTCGCCGAAGTCGGTCGTGCGCACCCAGACGGCGCCCTCGTCATCGAACACGTGCCCCTGCTCGCGGAGCCGGTCGACGGCCTGGTCGATCAGGCTGGAACCGGACGGGTCCTTCGCGTGCAACGTGCGCTCGGAGAACCACACATCGAACGGCACGTTGAAGCGGCTGAGCGAACTCTTGATCTCGGCGAGCTGGAACCCGTAGGCGGCTTCGCGCGCGACCACCAGCTGCTCGTCCTCCGGAAGCTGCAGCAGGTCCGGGCGCGCCTGGAGCACGCGGCCCGCGAGCGTCGTGATGTACTCCCCCGGATATCCGCCCTCCGGTGTCGGCTCGTTCTTCGCTGCGGCGAGCACCGAGACGGCGAATCGCTCCATCTGAGCGCCCGCGTCGTTGATGTAGTACTCGCGGACGGCGTGCGCACCACTGGCGAGGAGCAGGCGCACGATCGAGTCGCCGAGCGCTGCCCACCGGGTGTGAGCGATGTGCAGAGGTCCGGTCGGGTTCGCCGACACGAACTCCACGTTCACGCTGACGCCGGCCTGCGACGTGTTGGTCCCGTACTTCTCCCCCGCGTCGACGATGACCTTCGCGAGTGCCCCTGCGGCGGCGGCATCCAGGCGGATGTTGATGAACCCGGGCCCGGCGACCTCGGCGCTCTGCACGCCGTCGACCTGCGCCAGCCCGTCGACGATCTGCTGCGCCAGCTCACGAGGGTTCGTGCCGAACGGCTTCGCGAGGCGCATCGCGATGTTCGAGGCCCAATCGCCGTGATCGCGGTTGCGCGGACGCTCGAACACGATGTCGGACGCGGTGACGGCGAGCGGCTCGCCGGGACGTCGTTCCTCGGCGATCGGTGCGAGGACGGCGAGAAGGGCTTCGGCGAGCGTTTCAGGGTTCATAGGCATCCCAGTTTACGGCTCGTCACGCGCGGGAATTTGCGCCGGGGGAATCGTGATCTACAGTCATGCCATGACCCCCGCCACCGCCCGCCGCCACCTGCCCGTCGCAGGGGTCGCGATCGCGGTGATCCTGGCCGTCGCGGCCGTGGTCCTCGGGGTGTGGAGACCATGGACGTCGTCGCCCACGACCGCACCGGTCGGCGCGGCATCCACCGATGCGAACACCGTCGCGATCTCCCCCGCTCCCCTGCTGCTGCCGGAGGATCCGACCGTGCTCGTCTTCGGCGATTCCTGGACCTACGGCTCGGCAGCGACCCTCCCCACCGAGGGGTACGCGTACCTGCTCGCGGATCTGCTCGGCGGAGAGACGATCGTGAACGGCGTGCGCGGCAGCGGCTACCTCAAGCCCGGCATCGACGGCCCGACCTTCGGGGAGCGGATCGCCGCCCTCGATCCGTCGCTCTCCCCCGACCTCATCATCATGCAGGGGTCGATCAACGACCGAGAACAGGGCGAGGCGGGCTATCGCGACGCGGTGACCGCCGCCTGGGACGCCATGTCGGCCACATACCCCGAGGCCACGATCGTGGTGCTCGGCCCCGCTCCGCACGAGCTTCCCGTGGGCGCGGGCACCGCCCGCATCGACAAGGATCTGGGCGAGCTGGCCGCCGCGCGCGGATGGTGGTATATCTCCCCCATCGCCCAGAGCTGGATCACCGAGCAGAACTACCTCTCGGTGATCGACGTCGATCTCGGACGCAAGCATCCCTCGACAGACGGTCACCGCTACCTCGCCGAGAAGGTCGCCGCGGCACTCGCCGAGCTCGGCGACGCGCCCGTGACTGAGGCCGGGTCGGAGACCACCGCCGAGCAGTGATATTGTCGACCGGTACGCCTCCGTAGCTCAGTGGATAGAGCGCCGGTTTCCGGTACCGTAGGTCGCAGGTTCGACTCCTGTCGGGGGCACATCACATCGGGTTCGCACGAGTCACGATTCGTCCGGAACCCCTTCGCAGAAGAACGGCCGCCTGAGATCAGGCGGCCGTTCTCCTTTCTGCGGCCGAGCTAGCGGCGATCGACGGCCGGCACGGATCGCCGCGACCGGGATCGGACGACGACGCGGAGCACGAGGTCGACGGCGAGGAATCCGACGAGGGTCCAGCCGACCGTCGGAAGCCAGATCCCGATCACAACGCCGGCGGCCGCGACGGCGGTGACACCCCACCACGGTGCCTCGCGAAGAGCGGGACCGGGCACGCTGCCGACGCGACGATCGGGGCGACCGGCGGGCCGGCGCTTCCACCACATCGCGTAGCCGATCACGACCATGGCCACGAGCGCGATGGCGATGAGGAACAGGACGATCTGATTGGCGAAGCCGAACAGCACGCCCATGTGGAGATTGATGCCCCAGCTGGCGAGTTTGGCGGTGAGAGGGAGATCGGCGAAGTCGATCCGGTCGACCACCTGCATGGTGGTGCCGTCGATGGCGAGCGAATCGCCCTCGGTGGGGAAGCCGGTCTTGATCTCACGGATCGTCCAGGCCGTCCCCGGCTGCGCGGGGGGCGTGATCTCGACCTGTCCGGTGTTGACGTTCGCGCGGTGCGCGATGGCGAGGATCGCGTCGAAGGTCGCCGGGTTCGCGGCGCCGGTGGGTGCGCTCTGGGCACCATGGTGGTGCGCGTGCTCGTCGGCATCCGCCGCCTGCCCGTCGAGGTCGGTGACGAGAGCGGGCGTACCCCCGTCGAACGATGCGCGGAGCGCGGAGACGTTCGCGCCGGCGAACTGCGACCAGGTGATGCCGGTCGCAGAGAGGAAGAGCGCGCCGAGCAGCACCCAGATGCCCACGGAGGTGTGCCAGCCGAAGAGGCGGCGGTAGCCCCGGTGTGCAGGGTTCGGGCGAAGGAGGTCCTTCTTCACACGCGCGCGGCGGATCCGGATGATCCAGAGGGCGAGGCCGGCGACGGCCACGATACCGAGCCACGACGCGGCGAGCTCGCTGTACACCCGCCCCGGCTCGCCCAGGTGGAGGTTGCGGTGGAGAGTGCTGATCCAGGTGCGCAGCGGAGTGGATCCGCTGGTGCCGTACACGACGAGGTCCCCACGGATCTCCCCGGTTCCTGGGTCGACGAACACCGCACGGGACTCGCTCGCCCCGAGCCCCTCCTCGGCGTACATGATGCGGGTCGTGTCGCCGTTCTCCGGCGCGGGACGCACGGCAGACAGAGCCGCATCCTCACCCAGATAGTCGTCTGCCGCCTCGATCTGCGCGGCCAGGGTGAGGGTCGTGTCGCTCTTTGGGGCATGGAGCTCGTGCGCGTACACCGCCTGCTCGAGCTGCGGCGTGAGCGCGTAGAGCGCACCGCTGAGCGCGGCGATGAGGATGAAGGGTCCGACGAGGATGCCCGCGAAGAAGTGGAGTCGCAGCAGCAGCGGGCCGAACCAGCGGCGAGCACGAGGGGCGGAGGGGACGGACGGCGGTGGCGCGTGGGTCTCGGTGAGGGTCATGGGGTGCTTTCAGGTGAGGAGGGTGTCGCCGATGAAACCGTCGTCGCTGCATCCCGGCGGGACGGCGAAGACGGCGGAGCCGATGGGCGTGGTCCACTCGTTGAGCAGGTCGAGTTCGTCGAGGCGCTGCTGCATGGGTGTGAACTGCCGGGCGATGTCGGCTTGGAAGGACACGAAGATGAGGCCGGAGTCCGACACCTCCGCGCCGAGGGGACGCTCGTCGTAGTTGTACCCACGACGGAAGATGCGTCGGCTGCCGTCGCCGCGTGCTCGGCGGATGTGCGCGAACTGCGGGATGACCGGGAACCCGATGGCCGTCGTCGCCTCGAAGTCGGGCTCATCGAACTCCGCCGAGCCCGTGAGGGGCGCACCGTTCGCGAGTGTGCGGCCCACGGACGCGTCACGCCCGCTGCGGTCGAGACGATCCCACTTGTCGAGATCCATCCGGATACGGCGGACCACCATGCCGGTGCCTCCCTCGAGCCAGCCGCCCCCGGACCAGACGATCTCGTCGAAGTCCGTCGTGCCCGGCTGCGGATTGGTGGTGCCGTCGACCTGACCGAACAGGTTGCGCATGGTCGTGCCAGGACGCTCGGTGCCGTATGCGCGACGGAAGCCCTGCTGCGTCCAGCGGATGCCGGCGAATCCCCGCGCATCCTTCAGGAGCATCCTCGTCGCATGCGCGACCGTGAGCGGATCGTCGCCGGCGATCTGCAGCAGCAGGTCGCCGTCGGAGAACTCCGGGCGCAGCTGATCCACGCGGAACGCCGGCAGCGGCGCCAACCAGTCGGGCGCGGCACCCCCGGCCCGCTCGACGAACCCCGGCCCGAAGCCGAACGTCACCGTGAGGCGCGCCGGTGAGAGCGCGAGTTCGGGTTCGGAGTCGGCGAGGGCCGGGATTCCCTGGGTCAGGCGGGCCGCGTCATCGGTGAGGATGCGCATGAGCCGGGTGAGTGCTCCGCGGTCGACGCCGTCGTGCAGATCGAGCGCGACGAAGGTGCCGTGCGCCTGCGCCGACGTGTCGACGCCGGCCTGGTGGGCGCCGAAGAAGGGAACCGTCTCCTCGCCGTTCATCGGTGTCGCGGGCGCGGGGGCCGGTGTGCGGGTGTTCAGGGCGATGTCCGCACCGACCGCCGCGACCGCGCCGACGCCGGCGACAGCCCCTCCGAGGAGGAACTGTCGCCGGGTCGACCCGGTGCGACGGGAGCGGGCGCCCTCAGCGGGCGCAGGCATCAGTGGTCCATGCCCTCGTGGTCGTCGCCCGACTCGTAGTTCTCGTTCGCGCCCGAGTAGTCCTTCACCGGCGCGGTGAAGTCCGACGTCGACTCGTCGGAGAACGTGAGCGTGAAGGTGACCTCGTCGCCCGCTTGCAGCGGAGCGGCGAGATCCATGAGCATGATGTGGTCGGCGCCGGGCTCGAGGGCGAGCTCGCCGCCGGCAGGGATCACGAAGCCCCCCTCGATCTCGCGCATGACCATCTCGCCGGACTCGTTCTCGACGGTCTCGTGCAGTTCGAGCATGCTCGATGCGGCGGACGTCACCGCGACGACGGTGACGTCGTCGTCGCCGGTGTTGACGAGCGTGCCGAATGCGGCGGACATCCCCTCGTCGGCCGACTTCACCCAGGCATCGTCGATCGTGACGGCGTCAGCCGCGGGGACCCCTGCGTCGTCGACGGGGGCGCTCTGCGGAGCGCACCCGGTCAGAGCGAACAGCGAGAGCGCCGCGACGGCGAAGATGCCGGCGACGGGCGCCGTGCGGGCGGTGCGGGTCGTGCGGGCGGTGAGTGTTGTGGTTGTGGTGTTCACGGTGGAACCTCTCAGAGATCATCTGCCGCGGAATCGCCGGTCTCCGGCGTCACGGCTGTCGTACGAGGACGACGAAGGAATCGGAAGACGGCGAGGAGCAGGACGGCGACAGCCGCCCCGATCCCGCCGACGAGCAGCACGCGCACGGCGCCGCTCGATTCGTCTGCGATCTGATCTGACACGGTCGTCGACGCATCGGGCGTCGACGGCTCACGTGCGTCCGAACTCGATCCGGTCACCATCGGCTCGGCGTCTCCGATGGCGAACGGGATCACACCGGAGATCGGGTGCCCGTCTTCCGAGACGACCTGCCACCGCACCTGATAGCCGGCGACCGGCATATCGGGCTTCAGCTCGGCGGTGACCTCGTTCCTCGACACCACCACCGAACCGGTGGCCCAGTCGGTGCCGGCCTCGTCGACGACGAGCACCACGGCGCCCGTCGTCGATTCATCGAGCACGAGGAGCTCTCCGGAGAAGGTCATCGAGACGCTCGACGGGGCCGCAGCGAGCTGCTCCCCTTCGGCCGGGGTGCTCGAGATCAGTTGATCGTGAGCGGATGCCGGCACCGCGGTCGCGACCACCGCGACCGCCGCCAGCATCAGCCCCGCCGCACAGGCGCGGAAAGAAGACATGGGTCAAGACCTCTCGACGGGCGCCGCCAGGGGCGCCGTTGCTGCGTTCGGATGCCGCGCACGACGTGCGCGGCGACGACGCACCGGCGCCCGGACAGGGCATCGGCGCGACTCGGTCGGATCAGATCGCGAGAGAGGCTGGCGGGGCACGACCGCGCAGCGATGCCAGGTGAGGAGAGCCTCGGCCGGGTGCGGCGACGAGGAATGCGCCGTGCAGCCGGCGTCGAGCGCGCGGGGCGAGGGCGACGACCGTGACGGAGGCGCGCTGACGCAGCCACCGGACCGCCTGGACGGCGAGTGCACGTGTCGCGTGCACCAGTCGTTCGCCCCAGTGCAGCGCCGCGATGGTGATGAGCGCCGCGCACAGGTGTCCGACCCACATGGGGCCGTGTGCGGCGACGGCATCCGGCAGCGCGGCACCGACGCCGGGCGGGAGGACGAGTGGCGCTCCGTGCACGTGCTCCGGCAGCGATGCACCCGAGGGGGTGACCGTGCCGAGCACGAAGAGTGTGTGGAAGAGGACCTGGCTCACGCCGACCGAGAGGGCGAGCCTCACGAGCGAGAGCCTTCTGCCCGCGAGGAGCGTGCAGAGCATCAGCGACAGGATCCAGGGCACGACGATCCCGAGCGGTCCGGGCATCTGCCCTCCGCCGGAGACGTGACCGGAGAGTGCTACGAAGGTCGCGAGAGTCGACGACGCGAAGCCGCGGACGACGGCCGGCTTGCGGGACTCCTTCACGCCTTCAGTCTGCCATGCTCTCGCCCCCCGCATTTCGCGAGTCTTCGGCGGCGATCCACCGGCGATGGCCCTGGGTGCGCTCAGCTCTCGGTGTCCCGCGGCAGCACCGTGAGCACGCGTTCGATGTGATCGCGGAACTCGGACATGAACGCCTGCAGGAACGTCGCGGTGCCCTGGTTCGTCACGGTGCCGTCGTCGGCGTAGTCGTCAGGGACGAACTGGATGTAGGCCTCGGGCGCCGTCATCTGACGGGCGTTGCAGAAGCTCAGCACGCCCCGCAGACTCTGCTGGGCGACCGCCGTGCCGATCGCGCCGACCGACGCCCCGATCACCGCCGCGGGGATGTGATCGAAGGAGTTCTGCCCCCACGGCCGTGATGCCCAGTCGATCGCGTTCTTGAGGCCGCCCGGGATCGAGCGGTTGTATTCCGGGGTGACGAACAGCACCGCGTCCGCCGAGTCGATGGCTTCTTTCAGCTCGACCGCGACCTCCGGATAGTCGTCGTCGTAGTCCTGGCTGTACAGGGGAAGGTCTCGGATGGGGATCTCGAAGAACTCGAGATCCTCGGGAGCCAGCCCGATCAGCGCGGTCGCGAGGACGCGGTTGATGGATGTGGAGGAGAGACTTCCGACGAAGTATCCGACGCGGTATGTCATGACTGTTCCTCTTCTCGTGGGGTGTCGCCTTCGGCGCTGCCTTCAGTCTCGCCCTGCGCCTCGGGCGCGTCCACCCCTGCGCGCGACGCGCGAGCGGCGAGCACCTGCGCGTGCGCGATCTCGAGCGAGCCGATCACGTCAGGACCACGCCTTTGCCCCCGACGGCTCCCGCCTCCATGTCACGGTGCGCCTCGACGATCTCGTGCATGGCATAGACGCGACCCACGGGGATCCGCGCCACTCCCTCAGCCACGGCATCGAGATAGGTCTGGAGCACCGGCGCGTCGAGGTCGGCGGCCTCGCCCGAGTACGCCGTGAGGCGCACCCCGTTGGGCAGCCAGTCCATCGGATAGAACTCCGGAATCGTCCACACGTCGGACAGCATCCCGGTGAAGCACACCGTGCCGCCCGTGCGCACCGACCGGAGGGTGTCTCGCATGACGTTCGCACCGACGAGCTCGATCGCACCGTCGACACCCCCGGGAACGAGCTCCCGCACCTGGGCGGCGACCTCGCCGTCGTCGATGATGACGTGGTCGACGCCGAAGGACTCGAGCAGCGGCCGCGCGCTCTCGCGACGAGTCGTCGACAGGACGGTGAGCCCGCGCAGCTGGGCGAGCACGGCGGCGGCGAGTCCCACCGACGACGTGCCGCCGCGGATCAGCACCGACTGCCCCGGCTGCGCCTGCAGACCGATCTCGAGCGATCCGTTCGCGGTCTGCAGCATCTCGGGAACCGCTCCCAACTGCTCCCACGGCAGGGCGCTCCGGAACGGGATCACCTGCGCGGCAGGCACCACGACGAACTCGGCGTATCCGCCGTCGAACTCGCGCCCCATGCCGCCCATCATCGTCATCACCTGGACTCCGGCTGCGAACTCTCCTCCCGGAGCGGCGGCGACGACCCCGGCCGCCTCGATGCCCGGGATGCGCGGGAAGCTTCCGCTGTATGCGGCACCGCGGCGGAAGTGCAGCTCCGAGCGATTCAGACCGAACGCCTTCACCCGGATCAGCACCTCACCGGTCGCGGGTGTCGGCACCGTCACCTCTCGGAGCTCGAGCACCTCGGGACCGCCCGCCCGTTCGACCACCACAGCACGCATCATGTCGCTCACGATCCGCTCCGTTCTGCGGACGTGGCGAGTCTCGCCTGAAGCGTGGCGAGGAGGGCCGTCACCGCGGTGACGTCGATGTCACCGACCATGCGCTCGAGAGAACCGGCGAGAGCATCCTCCCCGTCGACCCTCGCCCGCTCCCCTGCCCGGGTGAGGGCGAGGAGAGACGACCGGCGATCGTCGGGATGCGGCGCGCGTGCCGCGAGACCGTCCCGCTCGAGCCTGTCGACGAACTTGCTCGCGGCACCGATCGTGATTCCCAGGTCTCGACTCAGCTCGTTGACCCGCGCCGTCGGGGCGTGATTCGCGATGACACGCAGCGCCTGCAGCGTGCCGAGTCCCGTGCCGGTCTCCCGCGAGACCTCGCGCTCGATCGCGTTCCAGAGGTCGGTCTCATATCGCACGAGTGCGTCGAAGAAGTTTATGTGATCAGCAACCATCATCCTAGGAATTATATTCCTAGGAAGCTAGATTCCGGGATGACGATCTCGGATGATGGATCTCATCCCTTCCAGACGATGTGCGCACCGTCGAGAGGGCGCGACAATGACCGTACGCCCGACCAGGAAAGGCAGCACCATGACCGCATCCTCCCCCGCCGTGACGTACGAGAACTTCGCGCGCATCGAGACCCTGCGGATGTTCACGGCGATCGCCGGCAGCGCTGGCGGCGCCAACCGCTGGAATCACTTCCGCGTGCCCACGCCGATCGATCAGCAGACGGTGATCCGCATGAACCGCGACACGCTCTACAGCGCCGCGATCATCGATGTGTCGCAGGGCGCGACGCTGACGATCCCCGACGCCGGCGACAGGTACGTCTCGGTGATGCTCGTGAACGAGGATCACTACATCAATCGAATCCTGCACGAGCCGGGCACGCATGCACTGAGCGCTGATGACCTCGGCTCGGACTTCGTCCTCGCGGCGGCGCGGATGCTGGTGGATTCCGAAGATCCGGACGATGTCGCCGCGGTCAACGCACTGCAGGATCAGCTCGCGCTGTCCTCGGCAGGAGGTCGCGAGCTCGCGCCGCTCGAGTACGACGCGGCCTCGTTCACGGAGACGCGGGACGCCGTGCTCACACTGGCGGAGGGCATGTCCGATTTCGAGCGGGCGTTCGGCCGCGCGGAGGACGTCGACCCGATCCGCCACCTGCTCGGGACCGCCGCCGGATGGGGCGGGCTCCCCGAACACGAGGCGTATTACCTCAGCGTGGAACCGGGCCTCCCGCCCGGTGAGTACACCCTGCGGGTGGGAGACGTGCCCGTCGACGGGTTCTGGTCGATCTCGCTGTACAACGCCGACGGCTACTTCGAGCCGAACGACGCAGACCGCTACAGCGTGAACAGCGTCACTGCGGTGCGTGACCCCGACGGCGACGTCACCGTGCGGTTCGGTGGCGACCCGTCGGTGCCGAACTCCCTCCCTGTCAGCCAGGGCTGGAACTACCTGGTGCGGCTGTATCGACCGCGTCCCGAGATCCTCGACGGGTCGTGGACGTTCCCGACCATCGCCGAGTGAGGCGCGGACGCACCGAACCGCTCAGCCGGTCGCCCTCACACGTGCGACAGCGCGCGGGCCTTGATCCGCTCGTACTCGTCGGGCGTGATGGTGCCGTCATCGAGCAGGCTCTTCGCCTTGGCGATCTCATCGCTCGGACTCGACCCCGCGACGGTGCGGATGTAATGGTCCGTCGCGTCGGCGGTCGCCTGCACCTGCGCGGCGCTGCGTTCGGCCATGCCCTGCCCTCGTGCGATCAAGTAGACGAGTGAGGTGAGGAACGGCACGAAGATCAGGAAGATCACCCACACCGCCTTCCACCAGCCGCTGAGCTTTCGGTCTCTGAACAGGTCGCCGATGATCGCGAACAGCGCGAACAGGTACGAGATGAAGACGAACGCCCAGAAGAACCACCAGATGATGTCCCAGAACCCCTGCCAGAAACTCATGATCGACCTTTCGTGTGATGCCGTGGATGGTGTGTGCGTGCATGCGCGTCTGCGCGCGGGGAACAGCACACGCGCCTCGGGCGCTCCTCAGTATTCGCCTCTCCGAAACGGCATGATTCACCTCATCGGGGTGAACTTCGTGCGGCGCCCTCGACAGGCTGACTCCGCGGACGCGGAGGCATGAGAAAGCCCCCCTCGCGGAGCGCGAATCGCCCTGTTACCCTGGCGGCACTCGGGGGAGATCCGGTGCGCGCTATTCCAAAGGGGCATGCTGTGACCACGATCGAACAGCCGATGAGCGCGAGGCGCACGCGGGGACTCATTCCCGAGCTCATGATCCACCATCTCCGCAGACCGAGACTCGACATCTCGTTGGCTCTGCTGCGCGACGGCGGTGCCCGCATCCTGACCGTCTGGAGCGCGGCGGGATCCGGCAAGACGGCACTCCTCACCGAATGGGCGCAGCGGCTCGACTCCGCGCACCATGCGGTCCGCTGGCTCGACAGCCGCGGTTCCTTCGACGAGGAGCACCCCGTCCTCGACGACGAGTGGGTCTTCGTCGACGACGCGCATCTCGTGGACCCCGGCGTCCTCACCCGCCTGCTGGACAGCGCTGTGGGCACGGGGCGGCGGGTCATCGCGGCCGGACGGTTCCAGCCCGTGCACAGCCTGTCGTACCTGGCCGCCGCAGGAACCCTCGTGGAGGTGCGCGGCGATGAACTCGCCTTCACCCCCGAGGAGGCCTCGGAGCTGGCAGGCCTGCACGGCGTGCATCTCGGCAGAGCCACCTCGACGGCTCTGGTCACTCGCACCGCGGGGTGGGCCACGGGCATCGCGCTGGCGGTGCCGAAGCTGCTCCACGGCGATGTCGACGACGTCATCGAGCGGTTCGTCGCCGATTCGCGCGCAGTGGGCGACTTCCTCTCGGCCGAGATCCTCGACCACAGCAGCTACGACGAGGTGGAGACACTCATCGCGGGAGCGGTGTCGGAGTCGCTTCCGGGCGAGCTTCTCGTCGAGCTGACCGGGCGCGCGGACGCGCAGGTGATCGCCGGCAGGTTCGCCTCGGAGAACTCCCTGCTGACCGTGCGCGACGAACGGGTGTCGTTCCATCCCGTGCTGTTCGCGTTCCTCCAAGCCGAGGGACGACGACGGGATCCGGCCGCTCACCGCGACAGTCACGGCCGTGCCGCGCTGTGGTACGCGGCGCGGGAGCATCCTGTGGAGGCACTCGGACACGCCCTGCAGAGCGAGAGCGCGTCGCTGATCCGGGGGATGGTGGAACGCTTCGGCCTCGACCTGGTGCTCGGGGGCCACGGTGCGCTCGTCGGCCAGGCTCTGCGAGCGCTCCCCCGCGGCACCGAGACCCTGGGCGTGATCGTGGCGCGTCTGCTCCTGCAGATCCCGTTCTCGACGGACCCGCTGCTCTGGGCGCGACTGATCGAGGATGCCCGCCAACACGACCATCCGAGCTATCAGCGCACCCCCTGGCCGACCGCGCTCGAGGCCATCGAGTGCTTCCCGCCCGACGGCGTGTGTCGCACGGCCGAGCTGCCCGACCTCCGGGCTCCGCGCCATCTCGCGGCCCGGGCGACGTCGCTGCCGCTGGATCTGCTCTGCACTCTCGCCGAAGCGCAGATGCTGAGAGTCGCAGGCGAGACCCGCGATGCGCTGGCCGCGGCGGGACGAGTGGTCGAGTCCGCCGGCACGACCGGATATCAATGGCTGCAGCTGCACGCCGCCGAGCTGTACTCGAACTGCGCGATCGAGCTCGAGGAGTGGGAGAAGAGCTCGTCGATGGAGGAGCGCGTGGCCGAGCGAGGCATCACGCTCGCTCCGGGCATGACTGATCCGGTGCGCGCCGCGGCCGTCATCATCCGCGCCAGCCGCGACTACCAGCAGGGCGAGCCGCTCTCGCGCGAGCTCGACGACGTGGTCGCGTCGCGGGGTGGAACCGCCGATGCCATCGCCGTGCCCGCACGGGTGCTCCAGCTCCTCGAGACTCTCGACGCCGCCGACGACCCCCTCGACGCCGCCGACGAGCTGGAGAGCATCCTGCACGCGTCGGGCTCGCGGTTCCGGCGCCTGGTCGCCGCCGCCTCTCTGCAGATCGTGGCTCTGCGCGTCGCGCAGGACGAGCTGCCCGTGGCCGTCGCCTTCGCGGACTTCACCGAGGAGATGCTCGGCGACGACTGCCTCGAGCTCGCCAATCTGCGTTTCGTCCTCCGTGATCCGTCCCACCCCGAGCGCGAGGCGGAGCTCACCCACGCGATCGCCCGCGGTGCGCGCTGCTGGCATCCGAACGCGGTGGTGGGCGCATCCGTGCTCCTGGCCGAATCCGCCCACGCCGCCGGGCGCGACCACGTCTGCATCTCGCACCTGACGACGGCCCTCACACATGCCAAGCGATTCCGCACCGTGCGCCCGTTCCTCCTGCGCGGCGCGGCGGGAGCCCGACTGACCGGACTGTACGAGGGACGCTTCGGGCATCTCAACCCGCTGTCGTCCACCGTGGCACGCCTCGCACGCGTGGCACCGGCCGGCCCCGGCCTCACCGTGGCGCTCACGCCGAAGGAACACGACATCCTCGTCGAGCTCCCGGTTCATCAGAGCGTCGCCGACATCGCCGCCGGGCAGTACCTGAGCGTGAACACCGTGAAGACCCACCTGCGCAACATCTACCTCAAGCTCGGAGCCACCGGTCGCACCGAGGCGGTCAAGCGGGCGACCGAGCTCGGACTCCTCTGACCCGAGCGGTCCCGCCTGACCGCTCTCTCGAGCACATTCACCTGGGACGGGTGAAGTGCCCGGAGCCACGGTGCATGACGATGGGTCGCATGGGGGCCGCGGACTCACGCATCAAGCACTACGAGATACGCCTGCCGTACGCGCGCTCCGACACTCTCGCCGCCGCCTTCCCCGAGCTCGAGGCCGTGCAGATCGACCCGAGCACGACGCTCCTCTCCGGCCCGATCCGCGATCAGGCAGAGCTGCACGGCCTGCTCATGCGCATCGCGGGCATGGGCCTGGAGATCACCGAAGTGCGCCAGAAGCCCTGAGACTCCGCTATGCAGCCTGATTCCGGTGGGAGGACGACTCATCCTCGTCCCGCCGCTTCGCTGCTCCCGACCCGAGGGAGATCGTCGACAGGAGACCGAGGGAGAGGAATCCCGCGGCCGTCCACGCGGCGAATCGCGTGCCGTCCGAGAACGCCGCTTTGGCGTCGTCCGCGATGTCGGCGGTGTCGGGCTGAGCCTCGAGTCCGCTGATCGCCGCACCCGCGCTGTCGACGACGGAGGCCACGATCTGATCCCGCTGCTCGGCGGGCAGGCCGCGCGCGTCGAGGGAGGACGAGAGGATGCCGGCCGTGCTGGTGAACAGCACCGTGCCGAGCACGGCGACACCCAGCGCGGCTCCGAGCTGCCGAGAGGTCGACTGCGTGCCCGATGCCGCACCGCTGTCCGCCACCGGGACGTCGGCGAGAACGACTCCGGTCAGCTGCGCCGTGGCAAGCCCGACACCGAGACCGTAGACGAAGAGGAACGGGATGAGCGGCACCCAGGACGCATCCGGAGCGATGACGAATCCGACTCCGGCGACTCCGATGATCTCGGCGAGGAGACCCGCGCGCACGACCCAGACCGGTGCGATCTTGCCGCTCGCCGCACCGGCGGCGCCACTGGCGACGAACGACCCGCCGGCCAGGGCCAGCAGCAGCAGCCCCGTCTGCAGGGCGTCGAAGCCGAGCACGAACTGCAGCCACAGGGGCAGCGCCAGAATGATGCCGAACTCGCCGAGCGACACGACCGTGGCGGCGATGTTCCCGTTGCGGAACGACGGGATGGAGAAGAGACGCAGCGCGAGAAGCGTCGACGCTCCCCGGCGCTCGCGATGCACGCCCCAGCCGATGAAGGCGATGAGCGCGACGACGGCGAGAGCGAAGGCGAGCGGGATGGGCGACAGATCGAACGGCCAGGACCAGTCGCCGATCTGGGGGCGCTGGTCGACGAGCCACCACCCGTAGGTGCGCCCCTCGATGAGCGCGAAGACGAGACTGCCCATCGTGATCACGGACAGGACGGCCCCCACCACGTCGATCTTCGAGGTGCGATCGCTGCGCGACTCGGCGACCGTGAGCAGGACTCCGATCACGATGATGATCCCGAGCGGGATGTTGATGCCGAATGCCCACCGCCACGAGAAGGCGGTCGTCAGCCATCCGCCGAGCAGCGGACCGACGGCGGCCATACCGCCGATCGTCGAGCCCCACACCGCGAAGGCGATGCCCCGCTCGCGCCCGCGGAACGTGGCGTTGATGATCGACAGCGTGGTGGGAAGGATCATCGCCCCGCCGACGCCCTGGGCGAGACGGGCGAGGATGAGCATCCCCCCGTCGGGGGCCAGTGCGGCGAGGACCGACGATGCTGCGAACACGACGACGCCGATGACCATGACGCGCCGTCGGCCGAACCTGTCGGCAAGACTTCCGAACACCAGCAGCAGCGCGGCGAACACGAGGGTGTACGCCTCCTGCACCCACTGCACCTCGGTCGAGGTGATGCCGAGATCGTCGACGATCGCGGGGATGGCGACGTTGACGATCGTCGAATCGACGATGATCAGCGAGACCGCGATGCTGATGAAGACCAGACCGACCCAGCGCAGACGTTCGTACCGTTCCATGACTTCTAGCTTAGCTAGCTAAATCGTCGGAGGGGTCGAGATCGCGCACGATTCGTCCTTCTCGCAGCCGAACCGTGCGATCGGCATCCCCGAGCAGGGCCGCATCGTGCGACACGCAGACGACCGCGACCCCGCGACCCGCCTCCTCGCGCAGCACCGAGCGGATCCGCAGCGCGCTCTCGGCATCGAGTCCCGTCGTCGGCTCGTCGAGGAGGAGGAGATCGGCTCCCCTCGCCAGACCCTGCGCGAGCAGAGCCCGCTGCTGCTGCCCGCCGGAGAGCGCGGTGAAAGGGGCCGATGCGAGACCCTCGACCCCCAGCCGCTCGAGGGACCGATCGATGAGCCGGCCCGCGTCGGCGTCGATGCGACGCCACCAGCCGAGGCGCCCCCACGCCCCCACGCTCACGACGTCGCGCACTGTCACGGGCAGGCGGGGCGGGATGTCGGCGCGCTGCGGGACGAAGGCGACGGCGCCCGAGACCGACCGATCACCGAACCTCTGCTCACGGGTTCCCGCCACCACCTCCAGAAGCGTGGATTTGCCCGCACCGTTCGGCCCCGCGATCACCGTCAGCACGCCCGGCGAGATCTCGAGGTCGACGCCGCAGAGCGCGTCTCGTCCGTCGAAGGCGACATGGATGTTCGTCAGCCGCGCGAGCGGGCCGGCAGCGACAGGCGTGGAAGGCATACGTCAAACATACGAGTTTGATAATCATTATCAAAAACATCTAGGGTCGGTGATCGTGACCGTCTCCCCCTCCTCCGTCGTCGCTCCGTTCGACCTCGACTTCGTCCAGCGCGGCATGATCGGCGGCGCTCTCGTCGCGATCCTGTGCGGAGTGGTCGGCACCTGGGTGGTGATCCGCGGCATGGCCTTCCTCGGGGAGGCGCTCGCGCACGGCATGCTTCCCGGAGTCGCCCTCGCGACCGTCTCCGGTCTGCCGGTCCTCGTCGGCGGTGCCGCCAGCGCGATCGCGATGAGCCTGGGAATCGGTGCACTCCAGCGACGCGCCCGGCTCTCGTACGACACCAGCATCGGGCTGCTCTTCGTCTCGATGCTCGCGCTCGGGGTCATCGTCATCTCCCATTCCGGGAGCTTCGCCACGGATGCCACCGCCATCCTCTTCGGTGACATCCTGGCCATCACCGAGACCGACCTGCTGCTGCTCGCCGCCGCAGCGGCCGCGGGCCTCGCCGTGGCCGTCGCGTGCCACCGCTCGTTCGTCGCGCTCGCTCTCGACACCCGCATCGCCTCCGTGCTCGACCTTCGCCCTCGGCTCGCCCAGGGCGCGCTCGTGGGCCTGGTCACTCTCGCGGTCGTCGCGTCGTATCAGGCTGTCGGCTCGATGCTCGTCGTCGGGCTGCTGCTGGCGCCCGCGGTCGCCGCCGGCCACTGGACGACGCGTATCCCGAGTCGGATGCTCCTCGCCGCACTCTTCGGCATCGCCGCGGTCGTCCTCGGCCTCCTCGCCTCCTGGTATCTCGCCACCGCCGCCGGTGCATCCGTCGCCGCGACGGCGATCGTGCTCGCCGGAGCGTCCTGGGCGGTGAGGGCCACGGTGCGTGGCGTCCGCCCGCCGGCCCACACCGCCGAGCCTGCACTGTCCCGATGACCCTGCACTGTCCCGATGATTCCGTGCCCCTCCCCCGTCGAAAGGCTCCTGTGAGTTCCCGCAACACCCGTATGACTCATCGAATCACCGTCGGCACCGTTCTCGGCGTCCTCATCCTCACCCTCGTCTCGTGCGCCGAGCAGCCGCCCTCCGCGCAGCAGACCGAGTCGAGCGCCGATCCCACCGGTGCAGGTCACGGCGCGATCGCCGGGGCCGAGGAGGTCGCCGAGCCCCCACTCGCACTCACCACGATCGACCCGGACGGCACGGTCGCGCACCTCGATCTCCTCGATGAGAGCATCACGGAGATCGGCGAGGTCTCGCAGGCGTCGGCGATGACGACCGACGGCCGCTACCTCTTCGCCGACACGGGCGCCGGCGTCGAGATCGTCGACAGCGGCGTGTGGACGTGGGATCACGTCGACCACTTCCACTACTACCGCGCCGCACCGGCGCTGCTCGGCGCGGTCGAGGGCGAGGGGCGAGCAGCGATCGCCACCACGAACAGCTCGACGTCGGGCGGCACGGGCATCTCGTTCGCCGCGTCGGGTGACGCCGTGCTGCTCGACACCGAGGCGCTGTCGAAGGGCGAGGTGCGCGAGCTCTTCCGGCTCGACCGCGACCCGCACGACGGGCTCGTGGTTCCGGTGGGTTCGTTCGCACTCGTGACCGACGCCGAAGGCGGAGCAGCGACCACGGTGGTCGGCTACGACTCCACCGGTGAACGGGTGGGTCTCGAGCAGCCGTGCATCGCCCCCGCGGGCACCATCACGACGCGTGTCGGCGCCGTCATCGGGTGTGCCGACGGCGCACTGCTGGCCTCTGTCGATGACGGCGCCCTGAGCATCGAGCGCATCCCCTTCCCCGACGGCGCAGCCCCCTCATCGATCGGCGCCTTCGCCAACCGAGAAGGTCGCCCCACCGTCGCCGCACTCGCCGCGCCGACCGACATCCGCCTGCTCGACACCCGCGAGCGCGCGTGGACGCTGCTCACGGCGCCTGCACCCCTCACGCAGGTCACGGCCGTCGACGACGAGGGCGGCCACCTGCTCGCCCTCGCTCAGGACGGCCGGATGCTGGTGCTCAGCGCCGACGACGGAACCCTGCTCGCCGAGACCGCACCGCTCGTGGCCGAGTCGTTGGCGAGCGGCAGAGCTCCGACCCTCATCGCCGACCAGCACCGCGCCTACCTCAGCGCACCGGCCGAGCGACGGCTGTACGAGATCGACTACGCCGACGACGCACGCATCGCTCGCACGTTCGACACCGCCACCGAACCGGCCTTCGTCGCCGAGACAGGACGCTGACGCATGCGCACCATCCGATTCCTCGCCGCCGCCGCGACGCTCGGCCTCGCCGCCCTCGCGCTGACGGCGTGCGCCCCCGATGCGGACGACCGTCCCCTGGTCGTGGTCTCCACGAACATCCTCGGCGATGTCGTCGGCGAGATCGTCGGCGACCAGGCGCAGGTGGTGACCCTCATGAAGCCGAACGCCGACCCGCATTCCTTCGAGATCTCCGCGCAGGAGGCGGCCACCCTGCGCGGAGCAGATCTCATCGTCTCGAACGGCCTGGGACTCGAAGAGGGCCTGCAGCAGCATCTCGATGCCGCCGCCGCGACGGATGTCCCGCTGTTCGTGGCCGGCGACGCGATAGAGGTCCTCGACTACAGCGTGGGCGATGCCGCGGGCATGCCGGACTCCCACTTCTGGACGGACCCGGCCCGTATGGTCGACGTCGTCGACGCCCTCGAACCCGCCCTGGCCGCGATCGGCGGCATCGACGAGTCCGCGCTCGCGACGAGTGCGGCCGGGTATCGCTCCGAGCTGACGGCGCTCGACGACGACATGGCGGATGCGTTCGCGAGCATCCCGGAGTCCCGGCGTGCGCTCGTGACCAACCATCACGTCTTCGGGTATCTCGCCGAGCGCTTCGACTTCACGATCGTCGGCGCCGTGATCCCCGGCGGCACCACGCTCGCGGCGCCCTCGGCATCAGACCTGTCCGATCTCGTCGATGCGATCGAGCAGACCGGCGTCCCGGCCGTCTTCGCCGAATCCTCCTCACCCGACCGGCTCGTGCAGGCGCTGGCCGCCGAGGCCGACATCCACGTCGACGTGATCGAGCTGTTCACCGAGTCGCTGACCGACGCTGACGGCGGCGCCCCCGACTACCTGACCATGATGCGCGTCAACACCGAGCGCATCACCTCCGGTCTCACGCGCTGAGACCTCCACCACGAAGAAGGAAACACCGAATGAAGACATCCTCTTTCCGGCGCGCGGCCCTCGGCGTGCTCGCCGTCGGCACCGTCGTCGCCCTCGCCTCGTGCTCCTCGCCGACCGGCACCGAACCGGCCGCGGGCGAGGCCCCGGAGCAGGAGGCCGGCCCCCGCGTCGCGGTCTCGTACGACGGCGGCATCCTCGTGCTCGACGGCGAGACGCTCGAGACCGTGGCCGACTTCGAGTCCGAGCCGTTCACCCGGCTGAACCCCGCCGGTGACGACCGCCACGTCATGGTCACGATGAGCGAGGGATTCCAGGTGCTCGACACCGCGGCGGGCTCGAGCGACGAGGCGGAGCTCACCGACTCGATCTTCGCCGCCGACACCCCGGGACACGTGGTCCGCCACGGAGGGAAGACGATCCTGTACGCCGACGGGACGAGCGACACCACGATCTTCGACACCGCCGATCTCGCGGGCTCCGACGGGCTGCCCGACACGCGCACGATCGAGGGCGTCGAGGCGCACCACGGAGTGTCGGTCCTGCTCGAGGACGGCACGTTCCTCACGACGGTCGGCAACGCCGACGGCCGCAACGGCATCGTCGTCCGCGACGCCGACGGCGCCGAGATCGCGGCGTCCGATCAGTGCCCCGGCGTGCACGGCGAGGGCACGGCCGCACACGAGGCCGTGGTGTTCGGCTGCGAGAACGGCGCCCTCCTCTACACCGACGGCGAGATCACCAAGCTCGCCGCACCCGACCAGCCGTACGGCCGCATGGGCAACGCCTGGGTCAGCGAGACCAGCCCGATCATCGTCGGCGACTACAAGAACGACGCCGACGCCGAGGGCTACCTGCTGAGCGCCGTGACGCTCATCGACACGGAGGCCGAGACCTACGAGGTCGTCGAGCTGCCCGAGGGCGTGGAGTACACCTTCCGCGATGTGGTGCGCGGGCCCGACGACCTCGCGTACATCCTCGCCTCCGACGGCTCGATCCACGTGCTCGACCCGGAGACCGGCGAGGTCACCGAGAGCTTCCCGATCGTCGACGCGTGGGAGGGCCCGGCCGAATGGCAGGACCCGCACCCCGCCATCGTCGTCGCCGGCGACATCGCCTACGTGACCGAGCCCGCGGCGAACAGCGTGCACGCCGTCGACCTGACGACGGGCGAGGTGCTCGCCAGCGCCGAGCTGGACGTCACCCCGAACGAGCTCGCCCCCGCGGCGGGCTGACACTCGTCGAGATCCCCCGACGCGAACGACGACGGAGGGTGGGGCGCATGCGCCCCACCCTCCGTCTGCTGCGGGAGCGACCGTCACTGCCGAGAGGTGTGGTCACTCTCTCGAGGCACCCAGATCATGCGCACACCGCCTCGCGCCAGCATGAGCACGATGATCAGCCCCGTCACGGCGAAGAACCCGCCGAGGTACACGGCGTCTCCGAAGAGCACGTCGACGAGCTCCAGCACCACGAACTTGCTGCCCGGCATGAGGACGAGGAGCGACGCGATGTTGACGACGCGCACCCAGACCGAGCGGGCGTCGCGGATGCGCGCGACGATCCGCTTCTTCACCGTCGTCACCACCTCGAGCACGACCTTGAGCAGCACAGCGGTCAGGAGCGACAGGGCGAACGATTCGGCGATCACCTCGGGGAAGAACTGCACGAACACGCCGAGCACGACGAGGTAGACGAAGACGTCGACGAGGTCGATCGGGCGGATGCGCACGGCTCTCAGGCTAGCGCCGAGAGCCCGCTCCCGGAGGGCATCCTCACTTAGATTGTGCACAACTTAATCGCGTGCAATACTTAGGTTATGGCCGTGACTGATGAGATGGTGTGCTTCTCGCTGTACTCCGCCGCCCGCGCGACGACGCAGGCGTACCGCACCCTGCTCGCGCCCTGGGGGCTCACCTATCCGCAGTACCTCGTCCTCGCGATCCTGTGGATCGAGGGAGACCAGACGATCGGGTCGCTGGGCGAGGCGATGCAGCTCGACTCCGGCACGCTGTCGCCGCTGGTGCGGCGCCTCGAACAGGCCGGCTATGTGACCAAGACCCGCCGCACCGACGACGAGCGAGTCGTCGTCGTCACGCTCACCGAGGCGGGTCGTGCACTGCGCACCGACGTCGCTCCCGTGCACGTGCGGGTGGCGGAGCTGGCGGGAGTGCAGGACGACGCCGACCGCCACCGCCTGATCGCGGAACTGAGAGAACTCACCGCGCGACTGCAGGGCACCGAGAACGCAGCGAGCTCGCAATCGGACCGGCGCGCCACGGCCGCCGCTGTCACCCACGACCACTGACCACCCACCCGGAAGGAATCCACACGATGGACGCTCTCTACACCGCTGAAGCACTCGCCACCGGAGCAGGCCGAAACGGCCGCGTCGCCACGAGCGACGCGCGACTCGACTTCGAGCTCGCGATCCCGAAGGAGATGGGCGGCAGCGGCGACGGCGCCAACCCCGAGCAGCTCTTCGCCGCCGGCTATGCCGCGTGCTTCCACTCCGCCCTGCAGTCCGTCGCACGAGCCCAGAAGGTCACGCTCACCGACACCTCGGTCGGCGCCCGCGTGCAGATCGGCTCGAACGGCGAGGGCGGGTTCGGCCTCGCCGTGCAGCTCGAGGTCGTGATCCCCGAGCTGCCCCACGAGCAGGCTCAGGCTCTCGCGGATGCCGCTCACCAGGTCTGCCCCTACTCCAACGCGACCCGGGGCAACATCGACGTCCAGATCACCGTCACCGACGACTGACCCCTCTTCGCCCGCCTCACCGATCCCACAAGGAGACCCCCATGCGCGCACTCATCCACGAGACCTTCGGCACCCCGGAAGACGTCCTGAAGGTCGAAGAACGACCCACGCCCCAGCCCGGCCCGGGCCAGGTCCGTCTGAAGATCGTGCTGTCGCCGATCCACAATCACGACCTGTGGACGATCCGCGGCACGTACGGCTTCAAGCCCGAACTGCCCGCAGCATCCGGCACCGAGGCGCTCGGCATCGTCGACGCACTCGGCGAGGGCGTCGACACGCTCACGGTCGGCCAGCGGGTCGCGACCGGCGGCACGTTCGGCGCCTGGGCGGAGTACGTCGTCGCGAACGCCGCCGGACTCATCCCCGTGCCCGAGTCGCTGGATGACGAGAGCGCCGCACAGCTGGTCTCGATGCCGTTCAGCACCATCAGCCTGCTGCAGTTCCTCGATGCGAAGCAGGGAGACTGGATCGTGCAGAACGCGGCGAACGGCGCCGTCGGACGCATGCTGGCACAGCTCGGTGCCGCCCGCGGCGTCAACGTCGTCGGCCTCGTCCGTCGCACCGCGGGTGTCGACGAACTGCGCGAGCAGGGCATCGACAACGTCGTCGCCACCGATCAGGACGACTGGCGCGACCAGGTCAGCGCGATCACCGGCGGCGCGCACATCGCGTTCGGCATCGACTCGGTCGGCGGGTCGTCGGCGGGCGACGTGCTCTCGCTCCTCGGCGAGGGTGGCACTCTCGTGGCATTCGGCGCGATGAACTCCCCCACCATGGAGATCGCATCCGGCGACGTCATCTTCAAGCAGGCGACGGTGAAGGGATTCTGGGGCAGCAAGGTCATCCAGACCATGGACGCCGCCACGCGCGGCGCACTGTTCGGAGAGCTGATCCAGCGGGTCACCGAGGGCACTCTGACGCTCCCGGTCGCCGGTGTCTTCGACGCGGCGGATGCCGCAGACGCGGTCCGCGCGAGCAACACGGCCGGCCGAGTCGGCAAGGTCCTCCTCCGGTTCTGATCGTGTCGGGGCGGGCAGCAGCCCGCCCCGAGACTCCCCGGTGCCGATGTCCGTGGTCACGCCCATACTCGGCGTCATGGAGATCACACTCACGCAACCGGCGGGACTGGTCGTCAGTCCTGCATTCAGCCATGTGGCCGTCGTCCCGCCCGGCGCGACCACCGTCTACGTCGGCGGCCAGAACGGCGTCGACGAGAGCGGCGCCCTCGTCTCGACGAATGCCGCGGAGCAATCGCTCCGAGCCGTCCAGAACGCCCGCGTCGCCCTCGAGTCCGCGGGCGCCGGTCTCGACGACGTCATCAGCTGGACCATCCTGATCCACCAGGATGCCGACCTGCGCGCCGCGTACGGCGCCGTCGCCTCGACCCTTGCACGAGACGGCGCTCCTCCCCTGGTCACGGCTGCTCTCGTCGCAGGGCTGGGCGTGCCCGGGGCTCTGATCGAGGTGAGTGCCGTCGCCGCGGTCATCCGCGACTGATCAGGTCGGCGCGCGGCTCAGATCCTCCCCCTCACCGGTGTCCGCTCGGTCGCCGCACCGCCCTCGGGCACCGACATCTCGGCGCGGACGCCGAGCAGCCGCACCTCGCGCTGGCGGTCCAGGGTGGCGCCGAGCGCGAGCGCAGTCTCGATGACCTCGCCGCGGTCCGTCGTCGGCCTGGACAGCGTGCGACCGAACGTCCTGGTCTCGAACGGCGCATAACGCACCTTCACGTGCACGCGCACCACGGGGCGGCCATCCGCGGCGCAGTCGTCGAACGCATGACCGGCCAGCTCCGACAGCGCGGCCTCCACCTGCTCAGACGTGGTCAGGTTGTGCGCGAAGGTCGTCTCTCGGCTGTGGCTGCGCGCCACCCAGGGTGCGTCATCGACCGTGGCCGGCCCGACCCCCGATCCGAGTCCGTGGTACCAGACGCCCATGCGCGGGCCGAACTCGGCGGTGAGCAGCTCGCGATCGGCATCCGCGAGCTCACGCACCGTGGCGATGCCGTGTGCGGCGAGTCGCTTCTGCACCTTCGGCCCGACACCCCACAGATCGCGCGTCGATCGGTCCCCCATCACCGCGAACCAGTTCTCCTCCGTGAGACGAAACACACCGCGAGGCTTGCCGAATCCGGTGGCGATCTTCGCCCTGACCTTGTTGTCGCCGATGCCGACGGAGCAGTGGAGCCCGGTCGCATCGAGAACCGCGACCTGAGCGGCACGCGCCACCGCATCCGGGTCATCGGTCTCGACACCGAGGAAGCACTCGTCCCAGCCGATGATCTCGAGCACCACGCCGGGCAGGGCGCGCAGCGCCGACATCACCTCGGCGGACGCGGATTCGTACGCCGCGTGATCGACGGGGAGGAACACGGCGTCCTCCGGAGCCTTCCGCGCGGCCACCTTCAGCGGCATGCCGGAGCCGATGCCGAACGCGCGTGCTTCGTACGAGGCTGTCGACACGACTGCACGCTCGGTGGGATCGCCCCGCCCGCCGACGATCACCGGCACACCCGCGAGCTCGGGTCTGCGCAGCACCTCGACCGCGGCGATGAACTGATCCATGTCCACGTGCAGCACCCAAGAGGCCATGCATCGAGTGTGGGGGCTGCCAGCCGGCTTGTCACCCCACGAGAGCGCAGAGGGAGGTCAGGCGACCGCGACGCCGATGGCGGTGGCGATCACGGCCAGCAGAGGCAGCGTGCCCTGCATCGCTGCGGCACGCACCTTCGTACGGTCGGAGAGCACGAGCACCAGGGCGGCGGCGAGCATCATCCCGGTACCCGCGAAGACGAGGGTCAGTCCGACGGTCGAGAGTCCGATGATGACGAATCCGACGCCGAGCAGCGCGGTGAGAGCCAGGAACAGGTTGTAGAAGCCCTGGTTGAAGGCGAGCGCCTTCATCGTGATGGCATCCGCCTCGGTCGGGACGCCGAAGATCTTCCTCGTCTCGGGCTCGGTCCACTTGAGGGACTCCAGCGCGAAGATGAAGACGTGGAAGGCCGCCGCGGCGGCGGCGAGGACGAGTCCGACGATGAGCATGATCCGATCGTATCGGCCGCGCGGCCGCGTCACTCGTCAGACGAGGAAGATGGGCAGGAGTCCGGGATTGTGGGCGTGCACCAGCACCGCGAAGACGACGGCGTCGAACAGGAGGTGCACCGTCACGACGTACGCGAGCGAATGCGTGCGCAGGAAGATGAACCCCTGGAGCAGCGCGAACGGGATCGTGAGCAGAGGGCCCCATTCCCGGTATCCCAGCTCCCAGAGGAACGAGACGAACACGATCGCCTGCAGGACGTTGGCCAGCACATCGGGGAAGTGCCGCCGCAGCAGCGCGAACACCGTGCAGATGAAGAAGAGCTCGTCCCAGATCCCCACCGCTCCCACCCCGACGAAGAGCCGGGCGATGAGATCGGGAGTGTCGACGACGGGCCAGTTCTGATAGACCCCGCTCGTGATGAAGTAGAACGGCAGGATCAGCCACCCGAGCACCAGCACCGCCACCAGCCAGCCCCACTGCAGACGACCCCAGCGTCTGTGGGTGCGCCACGGGAAGCTGATCGCCCGGTCGCGGAACACGAAACGCGACACGATGTACGGCACCGCGACGGCGCCGCCGAGCGCGAGCGTGAACCGGAGCATCGCGAGGTTGTCGAGTTCGGCGGCGAGCGGGATGACGCTCACGATGAGCATTCCCAGAGCGATGAGCGACAGGTCACGGGTGAGCGAGGGCTCGCGTCGGGTGCCGTCGATCGGGCCCGTCCAAACGGGACGACCTCTCTCGACGAGCCACGCTCCGCCGACGCCCAGCGCGAGCAGCGCCCAGCCGAGCCATGGCACCTGCACCACGAAGAACGCGGGCGCCGCAGCGCACACGAGCAGCGCAGGGACGACGTCGGGCCAGGTCGTCGTGCGCCGCACGTCGGTCACGCGCGCGACTTCCGCCGATACGCGAGATCGCGGATGTCGCGCCCCTTGGCGATCCCCTTGCGCTCGAACGCGGTCATCACCCGTCCGTCGAACCGATCCGCCCACTCCCCCTCGAACGCGCGCTCGAACAGCGGGTCGGCGTCGAGCACCTCGCGCATCTGCAGCGCGTAGTCCTCCCAGTCGGTGGCGAGTCGGAGCAGCCCGCCGTCACGCAGCGCGCGCGCCGCGGTGACGCCGAATCCCTGGCGCACGAGTCGGCGCTTGGTGTGCTTCTTCTTGTGCCACGGGTCGGGGAAGAAGATCCACACCTCTGCGGCCGCCGCTTCGGGGAGGTACGACGAGAGGACCTCCGGTGCGTTCGCCTCGACGACGCGGATGTTGCGCGCGCCCTCACGATCGGCGTCGAGCATCGTGCGGGCGAGGCCCGCACGGAAGACCTCGACGGCGAGGAAGTCGTCGCCCGGCCGCGACGAGGCCGCGGCGACGATCGCGTGCCCCTGTCCCGAGCCGATCTCCACGTACAGATCCGCCTCTCGTCCGTACTCGGCGGCCGGATCCAGGCGGGCCTCGGGGTGCACCGACGTCCACGCCACGTCCCTCGGGACGTCGAGCAGGTAGTGCGGGCCGAGCTCGTCGAAGGCGCGCTCCTGCGCGTCGGACATCCGGCCGCTGCGGCGCACGAAGGACACCGGTTCGTCGCGGAAGGTGCGGGGTTCGGGCATGTGTCCAGGGTAGTCGGCGCCGCCTCGCGTCACCGACCGGCCGTCACTCGGGCGGAGCCGTCACGAAGTCGATGAGCTCCTCGACTCGGCCGAGCAGCGCCGGTTCGAGGTCGCGATACGTGTGCACCTTCGACAGGATGTGCTGCCAGGCGCGACCGGTGTCGCCCTGCGTCTCGTGGGGCCACCCGAGAGCGCGGCAGATCCCGGTCTTCCAGTCGGTCCCCCGAGGCACCTCCGGCCATTTCGCGATCCCCAGCGCACGCGGCGTGACGCACTGCCAGACGTCGACGAAGGGATGCCCGACGATGCGCACGTGCCGTCCGTGGCGCCCACGGGAGACCGCCTCGGCGATACGCGACTCCTTGGACCCCGCGACGAGGTGGTCGACGAGCACCCCGTACCGTCGAGACGCGCTGGGAGGCTCCGCCTCGAGCAGTTCGTCGAGCAGGTCCACTCCCTGCAGGAACTCGACGACCACGCCCTCGACGCGCAGATCCGCCCCCCACACCTTCTCCACCAGCTCGGCGTCGTGCTTGCCCTCGACGAGGATGCGACTGGGCAGGGCGATCCTCGCCCGCTGGTCGGCGACCGCGAACGAGCCGGACGCCGTGCGCCGGGCGCCCTGCTCCTTCGGAGCAGGGACCGTGAGTCGCACCGGTGAGCCGTCGATCAGGAATCCTCTGCCGAGGGGGAAGAGCCGCTTGCGCCCGAGCCGATCCTCGAGCTCGACGTTCCCGCCCTGCACGCGCGTGACCGCGCCGCAGTAACCGTCCTCCGCGACCTCGACGACGAGATCGGCCTCGGCTGGCACCTGGGGCACGGGCTTCGTCGCCCGCTCCCGCCATCCCGCAGCGAGCACATCCGATCCATACCTGTCGTCCATGCCCTCCAGCGTATGTGCCTCCGCTGAGGGCGAACGGCGATCGCCCCTCGGATGCTGTCGCGTGTCGGGCTGTGTGCATAGACTCGTGACATGGGGCTCGGCTGCCGGTCGGAGGGAACACGATGAAGACACGGTGGCTGGCGCTGGCCGCACTCACGGCGGCGATCGCGGCCGGAGCACTGTCGGCCTCTGCGGCATCCGCGACTGATCCCGTCACCCTCGATTCCGGCTTCGTCACCGACGATGCCGGCGTCTTGACCACAGCCGACGAGCAGGCCGTCGAAGAGCGGCTGCAGACCCTGAGCGAGAACTCCTCGGCCGATCTGTTCGTGGTCCTCGTCGATGATTTCACGTCCCCCTCCGACAGCATCGAGTGGGCGGACACGGTCGCCGAGAACAACAATCTGGGCCCGGAGCAGTACCTGCTCGCCATCGCGGTCGACGGACGCAGCTACTACATCTCGGCCGCCGCCGAGGGCCCGCTGAGCGACGGCAAGCTCGACGACGTCGAGCAGAAGATCCAGCAGCTCGCCTCGCAGGAGGACTACGCCGGGGCGATCGTCCTCGCCGCCGACGAGATCCAGGGAGACGGCGGGGCCGGAGCCCTCCGCGTGACCCTGATCGTGGTCGCCGTGATCGCCCTGGCCCTCGTCGTGTGGCTCGTCATCGCGCTCGTCCGCCGGTCGCGACGCAACGCCGAGATCCGCCGGCGCGGAGCGATGCCGGAGACGCCCGACCCGAACGATCCGTTCTCCACCCTCACGGACGAGCAGGTGCAGACTCAGGCCGGCACCGCACTGGTGCAGGCCGACGACGCGATCACCTCCAGTCGTGAGGAGCTCGGCTTCGCCGTGGCGCAGTTCGGCGAGGCGGCGACCGTCGAGTTCAGCGGAGCGGTCGAGACCGCGAAGGCGAAGATGTCCGAGGCGTTCGACCTGAAGCAGAAGCTCGACGACGAGATCGAGGACACGGTCCACGATCGCCGAGCCTGGCACATCCGCATCATCGAGCTGTGCGACGAGATCGACGACGTGCTCGACGAGAACACGGAGGCGTTCGACGCGCTCCGCAAGCTGGAGCAGAATGCTCCTCAGGAGCTCGAGCGCGTTCGCGCCGAACGCGCATCGCTCGACGCCGTGCTCGCGACCGCCGAGCCGTCTCTGCGCGCTCTCGCCGCCACGTTCGACGCCTCCGCCCTCGTCACCGTCGCAGACAACCCTGTCCAGGCACGGGAACGCACAGCTCTCGCCGATCGCTCGATCGAGGCCGCGGCACACGCGATCGCAGCCGGCCGCACCGGTGAGGCGGCGTTCGCGATCCGCACCGCCGAGCAGTCCATCGCCCAGGCGACCCAGTTGGTGCAGGCGATCACGACGCTGGGCACGGAGCTGGCCGACATCGATGCGCAGGCGCAGGCGCTCATCGCCGAGCTGCAGGGCGACATCGCGACCGCGCAGCAGCTGCCCGACACCGGCGGCGCGATCTCGTCGGTCGCTGCGGCCACGGCGCAGCAGCTGCAGCAGGCGCAGACTGCTCTGACGGGAGCGCAGCGCAGCCCGCACCGGGTGCTCGAGGCTCTCACCGCGGCGAACGCGCAGATCGACGCAGCCATCGCTCAGGGCGCGCAGGCCGCCGAGCGGGCGCGACGTACGCAGCAGATGCTCGAGCAGACGCTCTCCCAGGCGGGCTCCGAGATCCGCGCGGCGCGCGAGTACATCGAGACCCGACGAGGCACGGTGGGATCCACCGCGCGGACGAGACTGTCGCAGGCCGACGCGAGTCTGACCCAGGCGCTGAACCTCCGCCCCTCCGACCCCGAGGCCGCGCTCGCCGAGGCCGGGCGAGCGCTCGACCTCGCGCGACAGGCGACCGCCTCTGCCCAGTCGGACGTCGCGTCGATGAACCCGAGCCGCTACGAGAACGACGGGTGGGGCGGCGGGAGCGTCTTCGGCGGAGGAAGCAGCTCCGGCGGCTCCGGTCTCGGC
Source organism: Microbacterium sp. C5A9 (assembly GCF_022627955.1). Classification (GTDB taxonomy): domain Bacteria; phylum Actinomycetota; class Actinomycetes; order Actinomycetales; family Microbacteriaceae; genus Microbacterium. The sequence continues at coordinate 94,040 of NZ_JABXGD010000002.1, read as the reverse complement.
GGTGACATCCTCGGCGGGATCATCGGCGGTCTGCTGTCGGGCGGCGGCGGCGGAAGATCCTCGCGCAGCAGCGGCTGGCGCTCCAGCGGCGGCGGCGGGTTCCGCAGCTCCGGCTTCGGTGGCGGAGGCGGTCGATCCAGTGGCCGCAGCGGCCGCTCGGGAGGACGACGCTTCTGAACCGCACACCCGCATCCACCCCCAGGCATCGATACCGACCCTCTGAAAGGAACACAGCATGACCAAGCAGTCCATCTTCGGACGAATCTCGACCCTCGTCCGCGCGAACATCAACTCGCTGCTCGACTCCGCGGAAGACCCGCAGAAGATGATCGACCAGCTCGTCCGCGACTACACCAACAGCATCGCCGACGCCGAGTCGGCGATCGCCGAGACGATCGGCAACCTCCGTCTGCTCGAGCGCGACCACGAAGAGGACGTCCAGTCGGCGACCGAGTGGGGCAACAAGGCACTCGCTGCGAGCCGCAAGGCCGACGAGATGCGCTCCAGCGGCAACGCGGCCGACGCCGACAAGTTCGACAGCCTCGCGAAGATCGCGCTCCAGCGTCAGATCAGCGCGGAGCGCGAGGCGACCGGCGCCGAGCCGCAGATCGCGGCGCAGACCGAGATCGTCGACAAGCTCAAGTCCGGCCTCAACGGCATGAAGGACAAGCTCGGCGAGCTGAAGAACAAGCGCAGCGAACTGCTCGCCCGCGCCAAGGTCGCGGAGGCGCAGACCAAGGTGCAGGACGCGGTCTCGTCGATCAACGTCCTCGACCCGACCAGCGAGCTGGGCCGTTTCGAAGACAAGGTCCGCCGCCAGGAGGCGCTCGCGCAGGGCAAGATCGAGCTCGCGGCGTCCAGCCTCGACGCGCAGTTCGAGAGCCTCGAGGACCTCGGCGAGCTCACCGAGGTCGAGGCCCGGCTCGCCGAGCTGAAGGCCGGCGGCTCCGCTCCCCGCGGAGCGATCGAAGGTTCCTGACTCATCGCGCGGATGCCCCGGAAGCCGAGTGCTCCGGGGCATCCGCTCTTTCACAGCTGGAGGCACTCCATGGTGCGATTCCTCGTCGTCCCGCAGTGGCAGGGGTCACCCGCCGCACGCGCGATGCTCCTCGTCGACGGCGCATCCGCGATCGCGGGCGACCTGCCTCGAGCCGCCACGACCGTGCTCGACGTGCCGGTCGAGGCCGGTGAGTCGCTCGGCACCGGTGTCCGGCGGCTGAGTTCACTGCTGCGCACGCGCGACCAGGTCGCCGAGGCCGCGGCCGCCGACACGGTCGTGATCGGCGGCGACTGCAGCGTGACCGTCGCCGCTCTCGCCGCTCTGCCCGGCGGGACCGACGACCTCGCGGTCGTGTGGTTCGATGCCCACGGCGACCTGCACACACCTGACACGTCACCGTCCGGCGCGTTCTCGGGCATGGCGCTGCGGGCCGTGCTCGGCGACGGCGAGCCACAGCTCGCGCTGTCCCCCGGGCTGTCGCGCGATCGGGTCGTCACGGTCGGCGTTCGCAACCTCGACGACGCCGAGGTCGAGGTGTTCGACGATCTCGTTCACCTGTCCGTCGAGGATCTGACCCGCGTCGACGCGCTCGCCGATGCGGTCGACGCCACCGGCGCGCGCCGGGTCTGGGTGCACATCGATGTCGATGTTCTCGATCCCGCGGAGCTCTCAGGGGTCTCCTCCGCGGTGCCCTTCGGCCTCTCTCCGGCCGCCGTGGCCGCGTCGATCCGATCGCTGCGCGAACGGGTGCCCCTCGCGGGTGCGACGATCGCAGGGTTCGCACCCCGCTCCCCCGCAGATGCCGTCGATGATCTCGGTGCCCTGCTGCGTCTCGTCGGGGCCGTGGCATGAGCGACGACTGGCGTCCGACCGCCGAGCGCATCCTTGCGGAGGGCCGACGATTCGACCGCCGCATTCCGGCCTTCCTGCTGCGTTCCCCCGTCAGTCGTGTCGGCTACTGGTGGGGCACCGCCGTCGGCTGGATCTGGGGGTCGCTGTGGAGCACAGGGCCCGTCGAACGGCGGGCGGGCCTGTGGATCTTCCGTGGGATGCCGCAGTGGACGTTCAACCGCGGCGGTGTGTGCGTGGGAGGATGCTTCCTCACCGGCGATGCGCGCCCGACCGACGCCGTGCTTCGCCACGAGGCGGTGCACAAGGCGCAGTGGCTGCGCTACGGCGCTCTCCTGCCGGTGCTCTACCTGTTCGCAGGCCGCGATCCGCTGCGGAATCGCTTCGAGATCGAGGCCGGGCTGGAAGACGGCAACTACGTGCGCCGCCCCCGGGCTCAGCGGTCTGCGGAGAGAAGCCCGAAGCGCTCCGGAGCATAGATCGCCGCAGGGGCGATGCCGAGAGATCCCGTGAGGTGCTCGACGATGTCGGCCGTGCCGAGGTACCCGCCGAGCAGCGTGACGTGCGTCTCGAGCTCATCGTCGCAGAGCATCTCATCGGCCCACGCGCAGGTCGCTCGCGCCAGGGCCTGGCCCTGCGAGCAGGAGCGTCCGGTGCCGGGGGCTCCCGATCGATCGCCCCGCGCGAGCCACGTCACGGTCATGCGCGCCGGCGCGTCGATGGTGCGGATGTCGGCAGCCTCGGGGACCTCGATGAACACCCGACCTGACGCGCAGAGCGGGAGCGTCGCGAGGAAAGCCTCGAGTTCGAGCAGCGAGTTCTCGTCGGCCGTCACCAGGTGATGCGCACGCCGACGTGCGGCACGGCGCTCTGCGCGCGTGCTGCGGGTATCGAGGGAGGTGCTCATGATGCCTCTATCGTACACCAGGAGAAGGGTTGCCTAACCTTTGTCAGCCCATCCCGTCGACACGGGTTCACACGGGCTCGACGAGAGCCTCGCGCAGCGCATCGAGTTCGGCGTCCGTCATGCCGTTGGCCCGAAGGTAGTCGGCCGCTGAACCCCATCGCGCATCGATGCCCTCGAGAAGCGCACGCATCACGGAAGCGGGCGACTCGGTCGCGAGCGCGATGGCGTGCACGGCCTCGGGGTGCTGGGAGCGGAGGTAGGCGACGATCCGCCGCGACCGCTCCGGCGGCAGCTGCGACTCGGTGAGCGCGTAATCGGCGACGATGGCGTCCCGGTCCGCCTCCACGGCCGAGAGAGCGAGCGCGACGGTGACACCCGTGCGGTCTTTGCCGACGGTGCAGTGCACCAGGGTCGGATCACCCTGGGCGATGATGCGGATCGCCGCGACGAGTCGATCGCCGCTCTCCTCGAGCAGGTGCAGATACAGCTCCTCGAGACTCGTGTCGTCCTCGAAGAACGACCGGACCGAGCCGAGGAACAGCGGGAGATGGGTCGTCTCCGGACCGGGGATCTCGGTCGGTTCGACGGCGACCTCTTCGCCGTCACGCAGATCGACGATGTGCGCGACGCGTTGCCGGAGCGCCTCGGCCCCCGCCGTGGTCGCGCCGGAGAGCTGCCCGGAGCGCATCAGGACGCCGGACCGGATCCGGCCGCCTCGCGCCGGCATGCCGCCGACGTCCCGGACGTTGTTGACACCGTCGACGTGGAGGACGGTCACGCCTGGGCCTGCCGCTCACGCGGGGGAACGGGATAGCGACCGGCGATCACGATGCGGTTGAACGCGTTGATCGACACGCACGCCCAGCTCAGCGCCGCGTACTCCTTCTCGGTGAGCACGCTTCCGACCCGGTTGTACACCTCATCGGAGATGCCGTCCTCCGAGATGAAGGTGAAGGCTTCGGCGAGCTCGAGCGCCGCCCGTTCGCGGTCGCTGAACACCCCGCTCTCCCGCCAGGTGGCGATCTGCATGAGGGTGTCCGTGTCGAGCCCTGCGGCGAGCGCGCGGTCGACGTGCAGGCGCGCGCAGAAGCTGCATCCGTTGAGCTGAGAGCAGTGGATCATGACGATCTCCTTGAGCCGATCGTCGATGCCGTTGTCGGCGCAGATCGTGCCGACCGTCCGCGCGAAGGCGTCGAGCGCCTGGTAGGCGGCGGGCTCGGTCTTGGAGAGGTGCACTCGCGTCTCGCTCATGCCTCAATGATATTCCGTCATGTGCACTCGTCGTCGATGACGCGGTTCATCGCGCGAGATCATAAACACAATCACAGAGAGCCACACAGCAGCAAAATCGCAACCATGTGACGCCGTATGCCACGCATTCTGCTCCGGCATTTCCCGCGGACCCCATCCCCAGAGCAGAATATCCAGGTGGCGATCGACATCTCCGAGTTCAGCTATCTTCCCTCGCAGGCCGAGCGCCTAGGCGTGACCCCTCCCCACGCCGAACGCGTGACGCACCGGCTCCCCGACGGACGTCAGCTCAGCGCGATCCGCTACGGCGCAGAACCACCGCGCATCACGCTCCTCCACGGCGCGGGCCTCAACGCCCACACCTGGGACACGACGATCCTCGCCCTCGGCCTGCCCGTGCTCGCCGTCGACCTGACCGGGCACGGAGACTCCTCGTGGCGGGACGACGCGGACTACTCCCCTCGCACCCTCGCCGTCGACGTGGCCGATGCTCTGGACGAGTGGACCGACGCCCCCCAGCTCGTCGTGGGGCAGTCTCTCGGCGGCCTCACCGGGGCCGCGCTCGCAGCTCGCCGCCCCGATCTCGTCGCCGCGCTCATCGTCGTCGACATCACCCCGGGGATCGACACGTCCGCGGGTCCCGCGGCGCTGCGCGAGTTCTACGCGGGTCCGACCGACTTCGCGTCGCGCGACGAACTCGTCGATCGTGCGATGTCGCTGGGTTTCGGCGGCACCCGGTCCGAGACCGAGCGCGGCGTCTTCCTGAACACGCGAGTGCGCGACGACGGTCGGATCGAGTGGAAGCATCACTTCGCCCACCTCGCCGCGCAGACGCTCGCGGCGCACCATGCCGGCGACGTCGCCGCGCCGTCGCCTCTGAGCTCGACCGGGTGGGAGGATCTGGCGCTGACTTCGGCCCCGGTGACCCTGGTGCGGGCGGAGCGCGGGTTCGTGAGCGCCGACGACGCACAGGACTTCTCGCGGCGACTGCCCCACACCGACGTCGTCAGCGTCGATGCGACGCACAACGTGCAGGAAACCGCTCCGGTCGAGCTCGCCGCGCTGATCGCCGCCGCCGCATCCTCATTGTGACGATTCTTTCCGGACCGACCCTCCCCTGCTCCGTCCTTCCCTAGGCTCGACCCAACGGCACACAGCAACTGCCGCACCGAGAGGAAACACCCCATGTTCCGACGCACGAGACGTCTCGCGCTGATCTCCGCGATCGCGGCGAGCGCCGTCATCCTCAGCGCCTGCACCGGCACGGCCGAACCGGAGGCCACGGCCCCGGTCGGCGATCCCGACCCCGATGCCACCCTCCAGGTGGGTCTCGTGCTCGAGCCGACCAATCTCGACATCCGCCACACGAGCGGAGCGGCGCTGGAGCAGATCCTGATCGACAACATCTACGAGGGTCTGGTCAGCCGCGACGAGTCGAACGAGATCGTCCCGCGCCTCGCGAGCGACTACGAAGTCTCCGCCGACGGACTGACATACACGTTCACGCTGAACGACGGCATCGCCTTCCACAGCGGCACGCCGCTCACCTCGGCCGACGTCGTCTCCTCCTACGAGGCCGTCCGCACGGACGCCACGCTTCAGGGCAACGCCGAGTTCGCATCGATCGCGTCGATCACCGCACCGGATCCGGCGACCGTGCAGATCGTGCTGTCGGCCCCGAACCAGAACTTCCTGTTCTCCCTCACCGGTCCCGCGGGCCTGGTGTTCCAGACGGGAGACACCACCGATCTCAAGACCGCCGAGAACGGCACCGGCCCCTTCACCCTGAGCCGGTGGAGCAAGGGCAGCGCCATCACCTTCGCGCGCAACGACGCCTACTGGGGCGAGCCTGCCGGCGTCGCAGAGGTCGAGTTCCAGTACATCCCCGACTTCTCCGCCGGAGTGAACGCCGCACTCGACGGCGGCGTCCAGGTGCTCACCGCGGTGGATCCCAACCTGGCATCGCAGCTGGAGGACTCGTTCACGCTCACGACGGGACGCACGACCGACAAGGCCACCCTCGCGTTCAACAACGCCAAGGCGCCGCTCGACGACGTCCGCGTGCGGGAGGCCCTGCGGCTCGCGATCGATCATGACGCGCTCGTCGAGGCTGTGGGCTCCGGCACGACCCTCTACGGTCCGATTCCGGAGCTCGATCCCGGGTACGAGGATCTCTCCGACGTGATCTCGTACGACCCGGAGAAGGCCAAGGAGCTCCTCGCCGAAGCGGGCCAGGAGGACCTCGAGCTGACGCTCACGATCCCCACCTTCTACGGAACCACCGTGCCGAAGGTGCTCATCTCGGACTTCCAGAAGGTCGGCGTGACCCTGAAGGTCGATTCCGTCGAGTTCCCGGCCTGGCTGGAAGACGTCTACACCAACCACGACTACGACCTGAGCTTCGTGCTCCACGTCGAGCCGCGGGACTTCGGCAACTTCGCGAACCCCGAGTACTACTTCGGCTACGACAACGCCGAGGTGCAGGGACTCTACGCCGACGCACTCGCCGAGGTCGACCCCGACAAGTCGGCAGAGCTGCTCGCCGAGGCGGCGCGCATCGTCTCGGAAGACCATGCGGCCGACTGGCTGTACAACGGCGCGACGATCACGGCGGTGAGCCCTCTCGTCTCGGGCTTCCCGCAGGACTCGATCAACTCGCGCATCGATCTCGCCGGCGTCACCGTCGCCGCGGAGTGACGGCGATCCACCCCTCGTGATCCGCTATGTGCTCGTCCGAGGAGCCCTGCTCATCGCAGGGCTCCTCGTATCGAGCCTGCTGATCTTCCTGACACTCCGGGTCTTCCCCGGTGACGTCGCACAGCTGATCGCGGGAACGCAGGCGTCACGCGCCGAAGTGCAGGCACTGCGGGAATCCCTCGGGCTGGACCGCCCGCTGCCTGCGCAGTACCTCGAATGGATCGGCGGCCTCCTGCGCGGCGATCTCGGAACCTCGCTGCTGTCGGGAGCGTCGGTGGGCGAAGAGCTCCTGCTCAAGGCGCAGGTGACCGTGCCGCTCGGGATCATGTCGCTCGTGATCGCCGTCCTGATCGCCGTGCCGTTCGGAATCCTCGCCGCCGTGCAGCGGGGTCGCCGCGGCGGCGCAGCTCTCAGCTTCGGCGCCCAGGCCCTCGCCGCCGTCCCCGTCGTCTGGGCGGGCATGATGCTGATCGTCGTCTTCTCCGTGTGGCTCGGCTGGCTGCCCCCTCAGGGCTTCCCGCGCACCGGATGGAGCACTCCCGGCAAGGCCATCGAATCCCTGCTGCTGCCGGCGCTCACGATCGGGATCGTCGAGGGCGCGATGCTGATGCGCTTCGTCCGCAGCGCCACCCTGCAGGCGGCGACCCAGGACTTCGTCCGCACCGCGGCAGCGAAGGGGCTGACCCGCACCCGCGCGCTGGTCTCGCACGGCATCCCCGCGGTCGGTCTGTCGATCATCACGGTGCTGGGCCTGCAGGTGGCGGGGATCATCGTCGGGTCCGTCGTGATCGAGCAGCTCTTCACCCTTCCCGGCATCGGTCGCATGCTGGTCGCCGATGTCGGCACCCGCGATCTCGTGAAGGTGCAGAGCGAGCTCCTCGTCCTCACGGGCTTCGTCCTGATCGTCGGGTTCCTCGTCGACCTCCTGCACCGGACGATCGACCCGCGACAGAGGGAGTCATGATGCCCCGCTGGCTCCCTCGGCTCTGGCAGACACCCACGGGCCGCTTCGGACTGATCGTGGTCGCGGTCGTCGCCGCCACGGCGCTCGTCTCGGTGTTCTGGACGCCGTTCGACCCCCAGTTCTCCGACGTGCGCGCGCGGTGGTCGCCTCCCGGATGGCCGCATCTGCTCGGCACCGACGACACGGGTCGCGACATCCTGAGCGTCCTCATGGCGGGGGCCAGGACGACGGTCTTCGTCAGCGTGGGCGCGGGCGTCATCGCCACGCTCGTGGGCATCGCGTTGTCCGCGCTCGGGGCGCTCACCGCGCGGTGGATGCGCGAGACCGTGGCGGTGCTCGTCGACATCCTCATCGCCTTCCCGGTGCTGCTGATCGCCATGATGATCTCCTCGGTCTGGGGCGGGTCGCTGTGGGTGGTGATCTGGTCGGTGGGAATCGGATTCGGCGTCAACATCGCGCGCGTCACCCGCCCCGAGCTCCGCCGCGTCCAGCAGAGCGACTTCGTGCTGGCGGCCCGCGCGTCGGGACTCACGAGCGGCCAGAGCCTGGTGCGCCATCTGCTGCCGAACGTCGCCCCCGTGTTCATCGTGCAGCTGTCGTGGTCGATGGCCGTCGCCGTGCTCGCCGAGGCAGGACTGTCGTATCTCGGCTTCGGGGCGTCCGTGGTCGACCCGAGCTGGGGGCTGCTGCTGTCGGACCTGCAGCGCTACATCGGAGTCCATCCGCTGTCGGTCATCTGGCCGGGACTCGCGATCACGATCACCGTCCTCGCCCTCAACCTTCTCGGCGACGGGCTCCGCGAGGCGACCGACCCCACGCTCCGGCACCGCGCCGCCCAGACTCACACCCCGGCGGTGGTCGCATGACCGGCGCGGTCCGCGCCGCCGGTCTCGAGGTGCGCGACCTCATCGTGGAGATCGACGGACGACGAGTGGTCGACGGAGTGTCCTTCGACGTCCCCGACGGCAGTCGCCTCGGGCTCATCGGCGAATCCGGGTCGGGCAAGTCCCTCACCGCGCTCGCGATCCTCGGCCTGCTCCCCGAGGGAGCCCGCGCCTCGGGGAGCATCCGCTGGGAGGGAACCGAGCTGATCGGCCTCCCCGACCGCGAGCTCGCGAGGCTTCGCGGCGACGAGATCGGCATCGTGTTCCAGGAGCCGCGCACCGCGCTGAACCCGATCCGCACGGTGGGCAGGCAGATCGCCGAATCGATCCGGATCCACGAGGGCATGGGCCGCCGCGAAGCCCGTGCTCGGGCGATCCAGGAGGCGGCGCGCGTGCGTCTGCCCGACCCCGAATCGATCGTCGACCGCTATCCGCACCAGCTCTCCGGAGGTCAGCGCCAGCGGGTCGCGATCGCCATGGCCCTCGCCTGCCGTCCTCGCCTCCTGATCGCCGACGAGCCCACCACCGCTCTCGACGTCACGATCCAGGCCGAGATCCTCTCGCTGCTGCTGCGCCTGGTCGACGACGAAGGGATGTCGCTCGCGTTCATCACCCACGATCTCGCCGTACTGGCGCAGGTGGCCACCGACGGCGTTGTCCTCGAGCACGGACGCGTCGTCGAGCACGCGCCCGTGAGTGCGCTCCTCAGCGCGCCCGCGTCACCCGTCACGCAGGGCCTGCTGCGCGACGCCACCGCCACGCTGTGGCGCCCTCAGGGAGAAGCACGATGAGCCTGGTCGAGGCACGGGGGCTCCGTCGCGACTTCGTCGTGCCGAAGAGATCGGTCTTCGAGCGCACCCGCACACAGACCGCGCTCGCCTCCACCGACCTCGACATCGTCGAAGGGTCGTCGGTGGGCATCATCGGCGAGTCCGGGTCGGGCAAGTCCACGCTCATCCGACTGCTGCTCGGCCTCGATCGCCCGACGGCCGGACGTGTGAGCGTCGACGGCAGGACGGTGGAGGCATCCGCACCCGCGCGCTCGCTGCACTGGTTGCGTCGCCAGACCGGCCTGGTGTTCCAGGATCCCTACGCGTCTCTCGACCCGCGCATGACCGCCGCGCAGATCATCGCCGAACCGCTGTGGGCTCTCGGCATCGATGCAGACCACCCTGCCCGAGTGCGCGAGGTGCTCGCGCAGGTCGGGCTCGAGCAGGACATGGCCGACCGCTACCCGCACGAGTTCTCCGGCGGGCAGCGCCAGCGCATCGCCCTCGCCAGGGCCATCGTGCATCGTCCGCGCATCCTCGTCGGCGACGAGCCGCTGTCCGCCCTCGACGTGACGGTGCGAGCCCAGATCCTCGAACTGCTCATCGAGCTGCGACGCACGACCGACCTGACCCTCGTTCTGGTGTCGCACGACATCGGGGTGGTGCAGAACCTGTGCGACACCGTCGTGGTGATGAAGGACGGGAGCATCGTCGAGCGCGGAGCGACGACCGACGTGCTGCTGCGTCCGACACACGACTACACGAAGACGCTCCTCGCGGCGATCCCCGTCATCCCCGCCGCCGAGGACTGACCACACACGACGGGTCGGTCAGCGCCCCGAGCCCACTCCGAACAGGCGGCGTCGCCGGGCCGGACGCAGCGCCCGTCGCATGTACACCGTGCCCAGGTCACGGCCGAACTTGTGTCCGACTCGTCCCATCCGCCCCGCTTCGACGAAGCCGAGCTTGGCGTGCAGACGGATCGACGCCTCGGCCTTGGTGTCGCTGATGACAGCGACCATCTCCCGGATGCCGAGCTGCTCGCACGCATCGATCAGGGCCTGGAGCAGGGCGACTCCGAGCCCCTTCCCGCCCGCGCCCGGACCGAGATAGATCGAATCCTCGACGGTGAAGCGGTAGGCGTTCTTCCCCGCCCACGGCTGCGCGAGCGCATAGCCGATGACCACCCCGGTCGGCGAGACCGCGACGAGGAAAGGCAGGTCGAGCTTGCTCAACAGGGCGAACTTGTCGCGCCAGTAGGGGATGCTGCTGCGCCGCTCGTCCAGCGTGACCACCGAGTTGCTGACGAAGTGGTTGTAGATCTCACGGATGTGCGGAAGATCAGCCGATCGCGCCGCGCGGATCGTGTACGAGAAGATCTCGGGCGCGGACTGAGGGCGCAGATGGCGCGGCAGCACACGGCGGCGATCACCGGGCTCGAACTGCATGCGATCAGCTTAGGGGCAGCTCCCCGTCGACGCGCCAGTCCACGGGCGCCGCTCCGTGTTCCTCCAGAAGCGCGTTGACGCGCGAGAACGGACGCGAGCCGAAGAATCCCCGGCTCGCCGACAGCGGAGACGGATGCGCTGAGGCGATCACCGGGCTGGACCCGAGCATCGGCTGCAGCTTGGCGGCGTCTCGCCCCCAGAGGACGGCGACCAACGGCTGCTCCCGCGCGACGAGGGCGCGGATGGCGAGCTCGGTGACGGTCTCCCACCCCCAGCCCCGATGCGATGCCGCCTCTCCGGGGCGCACCGTCAGCACCCTGTTGAGGAGGAGCACACCCTGGTCGCTCCAGGCCGTGAGGTCGCCATGGGGCGCAGGTGGGATGCCGAGATCGCTCTCCCGCTCCCGGTAGATGTTCGCGAGGCTGCGGGGCAGCGGGCGAACGTCGTGGTCGACCGCGAAGGACAGGCCGATCGGGTGCCCCGGGGTCGGATACGGGTCCTGCCCCGTGATCAGGACCCGGACATCGGCGAGCGGTCGCCGGAAGGCGCGGAGCACATGCTCCCCCGCAGGAAGATAGCCGCGCCCCGCGGCCTGCTCGCCGCGAAGGCGCTCACCCAACGCGGTGATGACATCCTGTGCCGGGGCGAGGGCCTCTGCCCAGCCCCGGTCGATCGCCCCCTCGTCGGCGAGCTCGGCCAGCGTTCGCGAGGTCATCGATCAGTCGACAGGTCGCACGCGCAGCGGACCACGGGCGAGCAGATGGTTCGCCGACTGCGCCACCGGGCGCATGGTGACCAGGTCGAGGTTCACGTGTCCCGGCGCGTCCAGCGCATACGCGATCACGTCGGCGACGTCCTCGGCGAGCAGCGGCGCCTCGACCCCCGAGTACACGGCTTCGGCAGCGACCGTGTCGCCGCCCAGACGGTTGAGGGTGAACTCCTCGGTGTGCACGAGCCCCGGCGCGATCTCCGAGACGCGGATCGGCTCGCCGTTGAGCTCGAGGCGCAGGGCGTGCACGAGCATCGACTGCGCGGCCTTGGCGGCGTTGTACCCACCACCGCCGGCATACGCCACCTGCGCCGCGGTCGAGGTCACGAAGAGCGTGTCGGCGTGGCCGTCCGCCGACGCCGCGAGCCGCAGCAGCGGCAGCAGGCCGGCGACCAGGCGCTGACTCGACAGCACGTTCGCGTCGTACATCCACTGCCAGTCGTCGATGGAGCCGTCCTCGATGCGATCCGTGCCACGTGCTCCTCCCGCGACCTGCACGAGAGCGTGCACGGGCCCCGAGGCGCGGAGCTCGTCGACGAGAGCGGCGACCGAGTCCGAATCCGTGAGGTCGCACGCGATGGTCGACGCACCCGTCTCGGCCGACAGCGCGGCGAGCCTCTCGGCCCGGCGTGCGACGCCGACGACCTCCCACCCGCGGGATCTCAACGCGCGAACCGTCGCCGCCCCGATCCCCGAGCTCGCACCTGTCACCACTGCACGCCTGATAGCCATGCCTCCACCGTACGATGTTCCGGCCGCGAACGCCGGTGCGCGCGGTCGGGTCGTGATTTCCGGTCATCGTCGTCTCTGCGGGCGTCGCCGATGAGCACGACGGCCACGCCGATCCCGCAGAGCAGGAATCCGACGACCGTGACGGCCGTGAGCGCTTCCCCCAGCAGAAGGCCTCCGGCGAGGGAGGTCGCCGGAGCGATCAGGAACAGCAGCGCCTGCAGCACGGTGATGCCCACGCGTCGCAGCAGCCACCAGTAGAGGCCGTAGGCCGCGAGAGTCGGGAACACCGCTGTGAGGATCACGGCGAGCCAGAACGACGCCGTCATCGGAGGAACCAGTGCGCCTGTGGCGGCGGCGATCACCAGCAGCAGCACCGCCGTCACCGCGACGTGGATCGTCAGCGTCAGGAGCGTCCCGGTCTGGACGGCCGATCTCCGCTGCAGGAGCGTGCCGACGATCAGGCACACCATCGCGACGACGGGCAGCAGATACGCGACGGGCGACGCCGACGACGATCCGAACTGGGAGCGCACGACCAGCAGTACCCCGATCGCGCCGATCCCCAACCCCACCCACTGCGCACCGCGCACGCGCAGCCCGAGGACAGGACCGACGAGCACGGCGACGACGAGCGGCTGCACGGCGTCGATGAGCGCGACCGTCCCCGTCGCGATTCCCGCCGCGACGGCGCCGTACACCGCGACGCAGTAGCCGAACTGCGCGAAGAGTCCGATCACGGCCTGGATGCCCAGGTCACGGCGTCGCACGCCCTTCGCCGCGCCGGTGAGCAGGGCGACCGCGACGAGGATCAGGGCGAGCGGCACGAAGCGCCAGACGAGGAGGGTCAGCGCGGACACCTCCACAGTGGCGAAGGCCGGGATGAGGAAGCCCGAGCTCCAGGTCACGACGAAGGCCGCTGCCGCCGAGACGGTCACGACCCCGTGAAGTACACCGATCTGTTTACTCATGTCTCGACTATACAGACTGGTATAGTCGAGACATGAGCACGCCCGTCCCCGAACTGGTTCCCCTCACCCCGGGAGGCCAGCGAGTCCTCGCTGCCGCATCACGCCTGTTCTACGAGCACGGCATCCATGCCGTCGGCGTCGACACGATCGCCGAGGCCGCCGGCGTCACGAAGAAGACGCTGTACGACCGCTTCGGATCGAAGGAGGCGCTCGTGGTCTCCTACCTGCAGCATCGTGACGCCCGGTGGCGCGACCACGTGGCCGCAGAGCTCGCGCGGGTGCCGGAGCCGGGGACGGACAGAGTGCTCGCGATCTTCGATGCCGCGATCTCCTGGTCGGACGAGAACAGCCCCAAGGGGTGCAGTGCGATCAACGCCCGCGCCGAGATCGGCGACGGCAACGACGACCACCCGGTGTTCCCCGAGGTGTCCCGCCAGAAGGTCTGGCTGCTCGACCTCTTCGACGAGCTGTGCGCCGAGGCCGGGGTGCCCGATCCCCGCGCGATGGCGCAGGCGATGATGCTGCTCTACGAGGGCGCGATCGTCACCGTGGGCATGGCGACGTTCGCCGAGCCGTTCGTGATCGCCCGCGGCTGGGCGGCGGCGCTGCTGGCTCGGGCCTGAGCGGTCGGGGCACTCACCCCCGTTCGGGGCCCGTTCATTACGTCACATTTCCCACTCGCTGTTGACAGCCGGCGATATTCCGTACTCTCGCTTGCAACGGCATCAGCCGAATCGACCGTCCAACAGTTCCAGGGGGAACACATGTCCGCACCCGAGACCTGGCGTTTCGAGACCAAGCAGATCCACTCCGGTGCTGCTCCCGACCCCGTGACCAAGGCCCGCGCCACGCCGATCTACCAGACCACGTCCTACGTGTTCGACAGCGCGGACCACGCGGCGAACCTGTTCGCCCTCGCCGAGTTCGGCAACATCTACACCCGCATCCAGAACCCGACCCAGGATGTCCTGGAGCAGCGTCTCGCCGCGCTCGAGGGGGGCACCGGCGCCCTCGTCCTCTCCAGCGGTCAGGCTGCGTCGACGTTCGCGGTCCTGAACATCGCCCAGGCCGGTGACCACATCGTGTCGTCCAGCTCGATCTACGGCGGCACGTACAACCTGTTCAAGTACACGCTCGCGAAGCTCGGCATCGAGGTCACGTTCGTCGAGAACCAGGATGACCCCGAAGAGTGGCGCCGCGCGCTCCGTCCGAACACGAAGCTGTTCTTCGCCGAGACCATCGGCAACCCGCAGATCAACATCCTCGACATCCGCACCGTCGCCGACGTGGCGCACGAGGGCGGCGTGCCGCTGATCGTCGACAACACGATCGCGACCCCGTACCTGATCCGCCCGTTCGAGCACGGCGCCGACATCGTCGTGCACTCGGTCACCAAATTCCTCGGCGGCCACGGCACCACGATCGGCGGCGTGATCATCGACGGCGGAACCTTCGAGTGGTCGAAGAACGTCGAGCGCTTCCCCGGACTCACCGAGCCCGACCCCTCGTACCACGGTGCCAGCTACACGGCCGCCGTCGGCGATCCGCTCGCCTACATCATCAAGGCCCGCGTCCAGCTGCTCCGCGACCTCGGATCGGCCATCGCACCGCAGAGCGCCTGGAACCTCATCCAGGGCATCGAGACGCTCTCGCTGCGCATCGAGCGCCACGTGCAGAACGCGCAGGAGATCGCCGAGTGGCTCGACGGTCGCGACGACGTCGCGTCGGTCAACTACTCGGGCCTGCCGTCGTCCCCCTGGTACGCAAAGGCCAACGAGTACGCCCCCAAGGGCGTCGGCGCGGTCCTCTCGTTCGAGCTCAAGGGCGGCGTCGAGGCCGGTCGCGAGTTCGTGAACAGCCTGTCGCTGTTCAGCCACCTCGCCAACATCGGCGACGTGCGATCTCTCGTGATCCACCCGGCATCGACCACGCATGCGCAGCTCACGCCCGAGCAGCAGCTCACCGCCGGCGTCACGCCGGGCCTGGTGCGCCTGTCGGTCGGCATCGAGAACATCGACGACCTGAAGGCCGATCTCGACGAGGCCCTCGCCGCGGCACGCCGCGTGTCGGAGGCGGCTCGCGCCTGATCCGACCTGCAGACGACGGAAGTGCCCCGGGCTTCGGCCCGGGGCACTTCCGCGTTCACGGGTGACGTGAGAGACCGATCTGCTGGGCTGTCACACAGACGCCCCCGACGAGAATGGAGAGCCTGCCCGGAGGAGCCATGATCGACACTGCACCGAATCCGACCACCCGTCGGCGCTCGTCCGCTCGTGCGGGGCGCGTCATCGCCGTGGCCGGCCTCGTCGTCGTCGCTCTGGTCGTGTGCTCCTGGATCCCCGGAGTCGTCGGCACCGCCGCGGCCGCCGCGCTGCCGTGGTGCGGGCTCATCCTCGGCGTGCTCGTCGTCCTCGCGCTGATCCTGGCGCGCCGTGTGACGCTGATACTGCTCGCCCCCATCCTCATCTGGGCTCTCGCCCTGCTGCCGTCCGCACCCGGCCTCGCGGCGGCCGCCCCCGCGCAGAGCACCCCGATCCAGATCGTCAGCCAGAACGTGCGCGCCCACTCCGGCGGGGCTGCGGCCTCGGCGACGGGGATCGCCGACTTGTCGGCCGACGTCGTCGCCCTGACCGAGCTCGACGCCGACAGTCTCCAGGCCGCGCGGGAGATCCTCGCCCCCGACTACCCGCACTCGTACGCGATCGGCACCGTCGCCGTCTGGAGCCGCTATCCGATCGCCGAGGCCGAGGGGCTGACTCTCGGCCTCGACTGGAAGCGCGCCCTGCGCGTGGTCGTGAACACACCCGACGGCGACGTCGCCGTGTACGTCATGCACGCCGCGTCCGTACGCCCGGGCGTGCAGCAGGAGCGCGACACCATGCTCTCCGGCATCGCCGACGCGGTCGCCGTCGACGAGGCAGAATCGATCGTGGTCGTGGGCGACTTCAACGCCGCATCGGCCGACCCCGCCCTCCGCGCCGCCCGCTCGCAGCTCGACTGGGTCCGACCGACCGACGGGACCCTCGGTCTCACCTGGCCTGCCGCACTGCCCCTCGCCCGCATCGATCACGTCTTCGTCCGAGGGATGACCGTTCTCGCGTCGACGACGGCGCGGGTCGGCAACAGCGATCACCTCGCAACGGTCACGACCCTCAGTCCGTGACGCCGTCCGAGAGGACTCTCGCCCCACGGCACACCCGGGAACCGTAACGTTCGTCCGAGCGGCCGCGCGCCACGCGAGAATGGGAGCATGGACTGGCAGACGACCTCTGAAGACACGGTGCCCTCGGCGCCCGTGACGGAGGCCGACGTCCGTCTGCTCCGTGCACGACCACCCGCGACCGGCGCCTGGCGCGACGGAGACCCCGTCGGCGCACGCCGTTTCGCCTCCTTCGGCCCCTTCGACACCGAGAACGGCTCCGAGCTCCCGGGGATCCGACTCGCCTACGAGACGTGGGGCGAGCTGAACGCCGCACGAGACAACGCGGTGCTGGTTCTGCACGCGCTCACCGGTGACAGCCATGTCCGAGGCGATGCCGGCGCCGGGCACCCCACCGCGGGCTGGTGGGAGGACATCGTCGGACCGGGCGCTCCGGTGGACACCGACCGCTGGTTCGTCATCGCGCCCAACATGCTGGGCGGATGCCAGGGCTCCACGGGGCCGGCGAGCATCGCGCCGTCCGGTTACGAGTGGGCATCGCGCTTCCCCTACCTGACGATCCGCGATCAGGTCGCGGCGCAGGTCCGGCTCGCCGACGCCCTCGGCATCGACACCTGGGCGGCCGTGATCGGCGGCTCGATGGGGGGGATGCATGCGCTGGAGTGGGCCGTGACGCATCCGCAGCGCGTCGAACGACTCGCCGTGCTCTCCTCTCCCCCTGTCACCACCGCCGATCAGATCGCGCTCAATACCGTGCAGCTCGAGACCATCCGCATGGATCCGCGCTTCCAGGGCGGCGAGTACTACGACCTCGCCGACGGTGACGGACCTCATCGCGGCCTCGCACTCGCTCGCCGCATGGCGCTGCTGAGCTACCGCAGTCCCATCGAGCTCAATCAGCGGTTCCAGCGCTCGTGGCAGTCCGGGGTGTCGCCGCTCGGCCACGGAGGACGGTTCGCCGTCGAGTCGTACCTCGACTTCCACGGCAACAAGTTCACCCGACGCTTCGATGCGAACAGCTACATCACCGTCGTCGAGGCGATGAACTCGCACGATGTGGGTCGCGATCGGGGCGGCGTCGAAGAGGCGCTGCGCACCGTCACGGCGACCACCCTGGTGCTCGGCATCGACAGCGACCGGCTGTTCCCCGTCGACGGACAGCATCGCATCGCCCGGAGCATCCCGAACACCCTCGACGGCGCCGAGGCCGTCGTGCTCACCAGCGACTTCGGGCACGACGGGTTCCTCATCGAGACCGAGGCCGTCGGCGGTCATCTGCGCAGGCTGCTGGCCGCCTAGCTCGCTCCGTGCTCCCGCCCGCCCGGGTCTTCCCGGTCGGTATCGACGAGCCGCCACGGCAGCACGCCCGTCTCGAGCCGCAGCGAATCCCAGACGAATGCCGTGCCGGCGTCGCTCCGCTCGGCGCGGGTCGCGAACGACCGCACCGTGCCGGCCGCGTCGAGAGCAGCGCGAGCACTCGCGAACCGACTCAGTCCGTGCAGCGTCATCCACGTCGGAGGATAGAGCAGCAGCTCTCCCGCACCGTGACGCGCCAGTGCCTCGGCTGGGGTGACCCAGGCGGTGTCCGCCACCTCGTCGGGTGAGGGCGCGAGGGGCGCCTCCGGCGCCTCGGCGAGGAAGAACCACGTGCGGATCCGCGCCGGAGCCTCCGCCGGCGGTTGCCAGCGGGAGAGCGCCCGCACCGCTCCGGTGATCGTGAGCCCGACCTCCTCGAACGTCTCGCGGATGCCCGCGCGGCGGGCGTCGTCCTGCTCCGCCGCACCCGACCACCGGTCGACGGCTTCGACCCTGCCTCCGGGGAACACCCACGCTCCAGCGAACGATCCGCGGTCCGGGCGCCGGATGAGCAGCACCTCGACACCCACGGCCCGCGCACGCAACAGCACCACGGTGCCCGCGACGGGCAGCTCATCGGCGTCGCTCATCCCGTCACTCTACGGGTGGGCTCCGCTCAGACCGATGCCGGGGCGGCGCGCCGGGAGTCGACCCGGTACGACACGAGCGCGATGATCAGGCCTGCGACCGCGAGAAGCGCGCCGGTCCACGACGGAGCGGTGTACCCCCACCCGGCGGCGATCACGACGCCACCCAGGAACGCCCCCAGGCTGTTGCCGATGTTCAGGGCCGAGTGGTTGAGGGCGGCGGCGATCGACTGGTTGTCTCCCGCGACGTCCATCAGCCGCGTCTGGATCGTGGGGCTGAGCACCGAGCACACGAACCCGACGACGAACACCAGGATGCTGAGCGTGACGATCCAGAACGACAGCGCCCCGAGAAGCCCGAGAACGAGCGCCAGGACGGCGAGGCCGATCAGCAGCGTGCGCCGCAGATCGATGTCGGCGAGGTGGCCGCCCACGATGTTGCCCGCGGTCATGCCGAGCCCCATGAGCACGAGCACGATCGGCACGGCCCATGCCGGAGACCCGGCGACATCCGTGACGAGCGGTGCGATGTAGCTGTACACCGCGAAGAAGCCGCCGAATCCGATCGCTCCGATGCCGAGTGCGAACCAGACCTGCGGGATCCGGAACACCCCGAGTTCTTCTCGCATCGTCCGTCCCGGTGATCCCGGATGCTCCGGCACGAAGAACACGATGCACAGAGTCGCGAGCGCGAACACGAGCGCGACGACCGCGAACGCGGCGCGCCACCCCCACTGCTGACCGAGGAACGTGCCGAAGGGCACGCCGACCACGTTGGCGATCGTCAGGCCGGTGAGGATGAAGGCGACGCCCTTGGCGCGCTTGCCGGGGCCCATCACGTCGGCTGCCACCAGCGCGCCGATGCCGAAGTAGGCGCCGTGCGGCAGACCGGCGAGGAATCGCGATGCGCCGACCAGCTCGAAGGTCGGCAGCACCACTGTGAGGGCGTTGAACAGCGTCAGCGCGAGTGCGAGACCGATCATGACGCGATGCCGCGGGAACCGCGCGACGAAGCCCGCGATCGTCGGAGCACCGACCACGACGCCCAGTGCATACAGCGAGATCAGCCAGCCGGCCTGGCTCAGAGCGTCCTCAGGGCTGGCGGCCCATTGGGTGGGAAGCAGCTCGGTCGCGATGTCGGGCAGCAGGCCCATGATCACGAACTCTGTCATGCCGATGCCGAAACTGCCGATGGCGAGGGAGAGGAGCGCCCACTTCGCCGCACCCCTCGATTCAGTCGAGGGATTCACCCGTCGATTCTACCGGCCGTCGGACTCCTCGATCGCCGACTCCAGACGATCGATCTTCGCGTCCAGCTCGCCCGAGTACCCCGGGCGGATGTCCGCCTTCAGCACGAGCGAGACCCGCGAGCCGAAGGGCAGCACCGCCTCGGTCGCCCGCTTGACGACGTCCATGACCGAATCCCAGTCGGGTCCCTCGATCTCGGTGAACATGCTCGTGGTGCGATGAGGTAGACCAGACTCGCGCACGACCTTCACCGCAGCGGCGACGGCGTCGTGCACGGAGGCGTCCGAGCGGTCGGAGCCGTCGGCGGGGGTGCCGCTCGGTGCGACGGAGAAGGCGATCAGCATGGTGTCATTCCTTGTTTCGGGTGGGGCGGGTGTCCAGGGCGGGTCTGTGGGCTCAGGCGGGGCTGTCGTGTCGAGCGGGGCTGTCCTCTCGCGCGTGGCGCGGCGACGGCACGGCGACGAGGGCACGGATGCCGACGACGAGTCCGACCACGAGCAGGATGTTGCGGACGGTCAGCGTCGCGATGGCGATGACGTCCGCGCGCAGGAGTGCGTCGTAGGTCAGCGGATACACCAGGCAGGTCAGCGCGCACAGCCCCAGCACGATCACGGCCGGCGCCGTCGCCCTCGTCCGGTCCCACACGAACCACAGGATCACGGGTGCGATCAGCCACGTCTGGAACTGCGGTGACCCGACCTTGTTCATCACGATCAGGACGAGCACGAGGCTCAGGGCGAGAGGAGGGAAGAGGCGCGAGAACGAGGCTCCTCGCATCGTCTTCAGCGCGCCCACCACCGCCACCGCTGCGACGAGCACGACCATGAGCGGGGTGAGCACCGCCGCGACGGCGTCTGCTCCCGGGGCGACGATCTGGAAGGTCAGGATGTCGAAGCTGTACTCGATGCGGGCGGCGCCGCCGGGCACGAGCCAGAGGAAGGGTGTCGCCGCGACGGCTTCGATCTGCAGGCCGCGGCCGGTCTGCGCTGTGAGGAAGCCGAAGAGCTCGGTGTCCGCGCCGAGAAGGACGAGCACGCCGATGACCCCCGCCGTCACCGCCGCCGCGGTCAGGACGATCCGCAGACGACGCCGCGAGGCCACGACCGCGGCGAGGACGAGAGCGGCCGGCCAGATCTTGATCCAGGCGCCGACGGTGAGCAGCGCGGCCACGACACCGGGACGACGCGTCAGCCAGAGCCCGCCGACGACCGCCACCGGCACGGCGATCGCATCGATGCGGTACAGCGCGATCGGTCCCAGCAGGAGCAGTCCCGCGGTCCAGAACCACGCGGCCGTCCGTCGCGGCGGAGACGGCGCGCGCCCGACGAGCGCGGCGAAGGCGAGCGCGTCGAGCACGGTGACCAGCACCGCCCAGGCGATCAGATAGGCGCCTGACGCTCCCAGTGAGGTGACGAGCGGAAGGGAGATGGCCTTCGCGATCAGCATCGGGACGAGCGCGAGCTGAGGATAGACCCAGGTCTCGGTGATGCCGACGATCGGGCCACCGCTCAGCGCCGATGTCGCCCACGGCTCGTAGACGAGCACCACATCCCCCATCGGCTGGCTGGGGTAGAGCCATCCCGCGACGGCGACCGCGACATGCACGGCGACGAAGGCGGTCCACAGGGCGACGACCTGCGTCGTCGTTCGACGGGTCACGCGAGGAGATCCGCGAGGGCACGAGGAAGCGCCTCGGCCACGTCGAGGGCGACGATCGGACGGCCGGGTCCCGCCCCCTCGTCGGCGGTGCCGGAGGCGATACGGGCCGCGTGGCCGTGCAGCCAGGCCCCGGCCGCGGCGACCTCGACGACAGGCGAGTCCGGGTTCGCGGCGAGCAGTGCGCCCAGGACTCCGCCGAGCACGTCGCCGGTTCCCGCGGTCGCCAGCCACCCGGTCCCCGCCACGACCCGGATGACGGTCCCGTCGGCGGCGGCGACGAGCGTCTCCGCGCCCTTGAGCAGCACGGTCGACTCGAGGGCTGCGGCCATGCCCCCGGCGGCTGCCTCCCTGTCCGCGTCGTCGGGGAGGCCGAGCCGCTCGCGCAGCCGGTCGAACTCGCGTGCGTGCGGCGTCAGCAGCAGCGGCGCCGCAGACCCGGGCGCGAGGTCCAGCGCACCGGCGTCCACGACCACCGGAACCCCGCCGTCGAGGATGACGCGCAGCTCGCGCTCCTCACCCTCGGTCCGCGCCCCTGGGTCGATCCCCGATCCGATCACCCACGCGCCGACTCGCGCGCCCTCGGCATGGCGGGCGACGACGGTCTCCGGGCGCCGCGCGATCACCGCATCCGCCGCACGCCCCGCACCGATGTAGCGGACGAACCCGGCGCCCGCACGCCAGGCGGCCTCGACGCCGAGCACCGCGGCACCCGGGTACGCGGGCGATCCGGTGCGCAGGCCGACGACTCCGCGGGAGTACTTGTCGTCCGCTGCCCCCGGTACCCGCACGAATCGCGCGGCATCGTCTCGGGACCAGTCGCGCACGTCGGGCATGACTCCACGTTAGTCGGACGGCCCTCGCTCCCCCACCGCGCCGGTAACGTCGGGGTGGTGAGCATCCTCTTCTCTCCCCTGAGCATCCGATCGATCACCTTCCGAAACCGCCTGTGGGTCTCGCCGATGTGCATGTACAGCGCCGTCGACGGGGTCGTGCAGGAGTGGCATCACACGCATCTCGCGCAGTTCGCATCCGGCGGAGCCGGCCTGGTCGTCGCGGAAGCGACCGCGGTGGTGCCCGAGGGGCGGATCTCGCCTCGAGATGTCGGGCTCTGGAACGACGAGCAGCGGGACGCCTGGGTGCCGATCGTCGAAGCGATCCATGCCCGCGGAGCGGCCGCCGGAATCCAGCTCGCGCATGCCGGGCGCAAAGCCTCGACGTGGTGGCCGTGGGCTGAGCACCGTGGTTCCGTCCCCCTCTCCGACGGCGGCTGGACGACGTCCGCGCCGTCGGCCGTGGCGTTCGACGGCTTCGCGCCGCCGGAGGAGCTGGATGCCGACGGCATCGACCGTGTCGTGGAGGCATTCGCCTCGTCGGCCCGTCGCGCCCTCGACGCCGGCTTCGACGTGCTGGAGATCCATGGTGCGCACGGATACCTGCTGCACCAGTTCCTCTCTCCGCTGTCCAACCTGCGCGAGGACGAGTACGGCGGCCCGCTGGAGAACCGCGCACGTCTGCTGCTGCGCGTGGTCGACGCGGTGCGGACGGCAGCCGGCGATGACGTGCCCGTCCTCGTGCGCATCTCGGCGACCGACCACGCGGACGGCGGGTTCACCGAGCAGGAGGCGGCAGTGGTCGGAGGCTGGGCCACCGAGCGCGGGGCGGACCTGATCGACGTGTCGAGCGGCGGCCTGGTCGCACATCAGCAGATCAGTGTGTTCCCCGGCTACCAGGTCCCCCTCGCCGAGACCGTCCGCCAGGGCGGGCGCATCCCCGTGTCGGCCGTCGGACTCATCACCGCTGCAGAGCAGGCCGAAGAGGTCCTCGCCGACGGAGCCGCCGATGCGATCTTCGCGGGACGCGAATGGCTCCGCGACCCCCACTTCGCTCTGCGCGCCGCTCACGAGCTCGGCGCCGACATCGCCTGGCCGCCGCAGTACGAGCGGGCGCACTGGCACTGACGACGCTCACCGGGCAGACACGGCGAAGCCCTCCGATCCCCACCGGGGTCGGAGGGCTTCTCCGTGTCGTGCGTCGTGAGTCCGTGCGACGTCGGTCAGTGTCCGCGCACTCGTCGCGTCGCGTCCTGGACCTCGCCGACCAGCTCTTCGAGGATGTCCTCGAGGAAGAGCACGGCCGTGGTCGCTCCGCTCGCGTCACGCACCTTCGCCAGGTGACGTCCTGCTCGCCTCATCACGGCGAGGGCGTCTTCGAGGTCGGTGTCCTCCTGCACGGGAACCATGTGATGGATCCGCTTCGAGGGCAGCGGTTCGAAGAGCTTCGCCGCGGCGTCCGGGCCGTCCGAGGCACGGAGGATGTCCTTGAGGTGCACGTACCCGACCGGGACGCGCTCGTCGTCGACGATCACGTACCGCGAGAAGCCGTAGCGAGCGACGGCCTTCTCGATCTCATCGGGCGTCGTCGACTCGGGCAGCGTCACGAGATCGCTCAGCGGCACGGCGACGTCGCGCGCCTTCTTGTCCGTGAACTCGACCGCGGCGGCGACCGCGCCCACCGTGTCGGCGAGCACACCCTCACGCCGTGACTGGTCGACGATCGTCGCGACCTCCTCGAGCGTGAAGGTGGAGGCCGCCTCGTTCTTCGGCTCCACGCGGAACAGACGCAGCACGCCGTTGGCCGCGGCGTTCAGGACCCAGATCACGGGCATGAACGCCTTCGAGACCCACACGAGCGGCGGAGCCAGGAGCAGCACCGCGCGATCGGGCACCGAGAACGCGAGGTTTTTCGGCACCATCTCACCGAACACCACGTGCAGGAACGACACGACCAGAAGCGCGATCGCGAACGAGACGGCGTCGACGACGCCGTCCGACCATCCCAGGGCGTGCAGCGGGGCCGCCAGCAGGTGGTGGATCGCCGGCTCCGACACGTTCAGGATCAGCAGCGAGCAGATCGTGATGCCGAGCTGCGAGGTCGCGAGCATGAGAGTCGCGTGCTCCATGGCGTACAGCGCGGTCTTCGCCGCGCGCGAGCCCTCTTCGGCACGGGGCTCGATCTGCGAGCGACGCGCCGAGATCACGGCGAACTCGGCGCCGACGAAGAAGGCGTTCGCGACCAGGAGGACCACGAGCCAGGCGATGCCTGCCCAATCGTTCATCGGGTCACCTCCTCGCCAGCGTTGCGCTGACTCGACACGTATCGGACCCGGTCGACCCGGCGTCCGTCCATCCGCACGACCTGCAGCGTGCCGGTGTCGAGGGGTACCTCGTCGCCCACGACCGGAACTCGCTCGAGGACGCTCATGACGTAGCCACCCACGGTGTCGTACACATCGCCCTCCGGCACATCGACGCCGGCTCGGCGGCGCAGCTCATCGGGGCGCAGCTCGCCGGGAAAGGTCACACCGTCGCGCCCGACGACGACGCCGGCCCGCATGCGGTCGTGCTCGTCGGCGACCTCGCCGACGATCTCCTCCACCAGATCCTCGAGGGTGACGAGTCCGGCGGTTCCGCCGTACTCGTCCACCACCACCGCGAGCTGGTATCCACGTGCGCGCAGCTCGGTGATGAGGCTGTCGACGTGCGCCGTCTCCGGCACCCGCAGCGGCTCGGTCGACAGCGCGCCGACCGGCACCTCCGCCCGACGCTCACGAGGCACCGAGATGGCCGCCTTGAGATGCACCACACCGGTGATGTCGTCGAAGTCATCGTCGTACACGGGGAATCGGCTGTGGCCCGTGCGGCGGGCGAGCTGGATGACGTCGTCCGCAGAGTCGCCCGCGGCGATCGCGTGCATGCTCGGTCGGGCGGTCATCACATCGGCCGCCGACAGCCGCGAGAAGGTGAGGGTGCGATCGAGCAGGGTCGCGGTGTCGGCCTCCAGCACACCGGCGCTGGCGGAGCGACGCACCAACGACGACAGCTCCTCCGCGGTACGGGCGCCCGAGAGCTCTTCCTTCGGCTCGATGCCCATGCTGCGCAGCACGCCGTTCGCACTGCCGTTCAGCACGACCACGGCCGGCTTGAACACCGTCGTGAACGCGACCTGGAAGGGCACGACGAGCTTCGCCGTGGCGAGCGGGAGTGCGAGCGCGAAGTTCTTCGGCACCAGCTCGCCCAGGATCATCGACAGCGCGGTCGCGACCACCATCGCCACGACCGTCGCGATCGGAGCGACCGCGGCCTCGGGGATGCTCCAGGCGATCAGCGTCGGACGCAGCAGGTTCGAGAGCGCCGGCTCCATCGTGTATCCGGTGAGAAGCGTGGTCAGCGTGATACCCAGCTGAGCCGCGGAGAGATGCGTGGAGGTGTGGCGCAGTGCACCGATCGTCATCGCGAGGCGTGATTCCCCGCGGGCCTGACGGGCCTCGAGATCGGCACGGTCGAGATTGACCAGAGCGAACTCGCTCGCCACGAAGAGACCGGTGCCGATCGTGAGAAGGAGCCCCACGCCCAACAGGATGTAGTCCATCAGTGAGTCCCTCCGGAGATGAGGGGCGGGCGGTGGGGCGATCTACTGCAACTGGGAGGGTCGTCCATAGTGTCCCGATTCTACGGGATCGTCGCCCAGGGCGGGATGCTCGGTCACCAGCTGACCGGCAGCGCCTTCCCCTCCTCGTACCCCGCCGCCGACTGCAGACCCACGACCGCGCGGTCGTGGAACGCGGGCACCGAGTCCGCGCCCGCATACGTGAACGACGACCGCACCCCCGACGTGATCATGTCGAGCAGATCCTCGAGGCCGGGGCGCAGCGGGTCGAGGTAGATCTTCGACGAGGAGATCCCCTCGGCGAAGAGCTCCTTGCGGGCGCGCTCGTAGGCGTCGAGTCGCCCGAATCGCGCCTGCACGGCCTTCGTGGACGCCATCCCCCACGACTCCTTGAAGATGCGTCCCTCCGAGTCCGTCTGGAGCTCGCCGGGTGCCTCGATCGTGCCGGCGAACCAGGAGCCCACCATGACGGAGGCCGCGCCGGCGGCGAGGGCGAGGGCGACGTCGCGGGGGTACCGCACGCCTCCGTCCGCCCACACGTGTGCGCCGACCTCTCGGGCCGCCTCGGCGGTCTCGAGGACGGCGGAGAACTGCGGCCGCCCGACCGCGGTCATCATCCGGGTCGTGCACATGGCTCCCGGTCCGACGCCGACCTTGAGGATCGAGGCGCCGGCCTCGACGAGGTCCTTGACGCCGTCGGCCGTGACGATGTTCCCCGCGACGATCGGAATCCCCGGGTTCACGGCGGCGACCTCCGAGAGAGCGCGCAGCATGCCCTCCTGATGTCCGTGCGCGGTGTCGACCACCAGCACGTCGACGCCCGCCGAGACGAGCGCGCGGGCTTTGGCTGCGACGTCGCCGTTGATGCCGACGGCAGCGGCGACGGCCAGTCGCCCGTCACGGTCGACAGCAGGTCGGTAGAGCGTCGACCGCAGGGCGCTGCGCGCGCTCAGGGTGCCGACGAGGTGGCCGTGGTGCACGATCGTGACGATCTCGACACCGGCATCGGTGATGACGTCGAACGCATGGCGCTCCGACCCGATGTCCTCCGCGTCGAGGGACGGCGTTCCCGTGTGCACCAGATCGCCGAGCTGGGCGTCGGGCAGCGCCGTCGCCAGACGCGTCGCCGGGAGGACCCCGAGGATCCGCTCCGCCGAGTACGGCGCCTGCCCTGCCGCGACGACGACGCCGTGCCCGGGGGCGGCGGGAAGAAGGCGGAGCGCGTCGGCGACCGAGGCGTTCGGCGCCATGACCAGCGGCGTGTCCCACAGCACCGGCTGTGCCTTGACGTCGCGGATCGCCGCGTCGAGCTCCTGCAGCGGCATGTCCTGCGGCAGCACTCCGAGGCCGCCGCGCCGTGCGAGCACCGCCGCGAGGCGAGGGCCGGTGACCGAGTTCATGTTCGAGGCCACGAGCGGCAGCGTGGCCGGAGTGCCGTCCTGCGGCGCGAGGTCCACCTGCAGCCGGCTCGTCACGGCCGAGCGGCGCGGTACCAGGAACACGTCGGAATACGTCAGATCGACTGAGGGCGACTCACCGGAGAACTCCATACCCCCACGCTACTCAGATCGGCTCCGAGGCGGCACTCCGCCTGGACGATTGCACGAGGAAACACGTTAGGCTTGGTGCTCGAGAGTGTGCGGACCCGAAACGCATCCTGCGTCGCGGTGTGCACATGTGAGATTCAGCGATGAAAGAGGGCGATCGAGCGTGTCGAACCAGGTGACCGGCGTCGGGGGCGACGGGGGGTTCGGAGCCAATTCCTGGCTCGTCGAAGAGCTCTACGAGCAGTTCAAGGTGAACCGTGACTCCGTGGACAAGGAGTGGTGGCCGATCCTCGAGAAGTACCACTCGGATGCCGCCGCGGGCACGACCGCGAACGCTGCCGCCCCGTCGGCAGACCAGAACGCTCACCCGGTGACCGCACCCATCCCGGTGATCGGAGCCCAGCCGGTCGCTCGCACCACGACCAAGCCGGCCGTCGCCGCGCCGATTCCCGCCCAGGCCCCCAAGCCGGCGGCGAAAGAGGCCGAGGACTCCGCTGAAGAAGACAAGGTCACCCCGCTGCGCGGTCTCCCGAAGACCCTCGCCGCGAACATGGACGAGTCGCTGACGGTCCCCACCGCGACCAGCGTCCGCACGGTGCCCGCCAAGCTGATGATCGACAACCGCATCGTCATCAACAACCACATGGCGCGCACGCGCGGCGGGAAGATCAGCTTCACCCACCTCATCGGATGGGCGCTCATCCGCACGCTCGACGAGTTCCGCAGCCAGAACGTGTTCTACGCCGAGATCGACGGCAAGCCCTCCGTCGTGGCGCCCGCCCACGTCAACCTGGGCATCGCGATCGACCTGCCCAAGCCCGACGGCACCCGCGCACTGATGGTCCCGAGCATCAAGCGCGCCGACACCATGTCGTTCAGCGAGTACCTGGTCGCTTACGAAGATCTGGTGACGCGCGCCCGCAACAACAAGCTCACCGCCGCCGACTTCCAGGGCACCACGGTCTCGCTCACCAACCCCGGCGGAATCGGCACCGTGCACTCCGTCCCGCGCCTCATGAAGGGCCAGGGCTGCATCATCGGCGCCGGCGCCCTCGAGTACCCCGCCGAGTTCCAGGGCGCCAGCGAGCGGACTCTGAACGAGCTCGCGATCGGCAAGACGATCACCCTGACGAGCACCTATGACCACCGCGTCATCCAGGGAGCCGGTTCCGGCGAGTTCCTCAAGAAGGTGCACGAGCTGCTCATCGGGCAGCGCGGTTTCTACGACGACATCTTCGCCGCGCTCCGCATCCCCTACTCCCCGATCCGGTGGAACCCCGACATCGCCGTCGACCTCGCCGAGCGCGTCGACAAGCAGTCCCGGGTGCAGGAGCTGATCAACTCGTTCCGCGTGCGCGGCCACCTGATGGCCGACATCGACCCGCTCGAGTACGTGCAGCGTTCGCACCCCGACCTCGAGATCGAGAGTCACGGACTGACCTTCTGGGATCTCGACCGCGAGTTCGTCACGGGCGGCTTCGGCGGCCGTCGTGTCGCGAAGCTCCGTGACATCCTCGGCGTGCTCCGCGATTCCTACTGCCGCACGATGGGCATCGAGTACATGCACATCCAGGACCCCGAGCAGCGCCGGTGGTTCCAGGAGAAGGTCGAGGTCAAGTACCAGAAGCCCGGCCACGACGAGCAGCTCCGAGTCCTCCGCAAGCTCAACGAGGCCGAAGCGTTCGAGACCTTCCTGCAGACGAAGTTCGTCGGCCAGAAGCGCTTCTCGCTCGAGGGCGGAGAATCGCTCGTCCCGCTCCTCGACGAGATCCTGCAAGGCGCGGCGACCGCCGGCCTCGAAGGCGCCGCGATCGGCATGGCGCACCGCGGCCGCCTGAACGTCCTCACGAACATCGCCGGAAAAACCTACGGTCAGGTGTTCCAGGAGTTCGAGGGCATCCAGACCCCCGGAAACCAGCGCGGTTCCGGTGACGTCAAGTACCACCTCGGCACCGAGGGCACGTTCATCGCCGACGACGGGTCGGAGCTGCCGGTGTACCTCGCCGCCAACCCGTCCCATCTCGAGACGGTCGACGGAGTGCTCGAGGGAATCGTCCGCGCCAAGCAGGACCGCAAGCCGATCGGCACCTTCACGTGGCTCCCGATCCTCGTGCACGGCGACGCCGCGTTCGCGGGCCAGGGTGTGGTCGTCGAGACGCTGCAGATGTCGCAGCTGCGCGGATACCGCACGGGCGGCACGATCCACGTCGTCGTGAACAACCAGGTCGGATTCACGACCCTCCCGAACGACTCGCGCACCTCGGTCTACTCGACCGACGTCGCGAAGACGATCCAGGCACCGGTCTTCCATGTGAACGGCGACGACCCCGAGGCCGTCATCCACGTGGCTCAGCTCGCGTTCGAGTACCGCGAGCGGTTCCACCGCGATGTCGTCATCGATCTGGTCTGCTACCGCCGTCGTGGTCACAACGAGGGCGACGACCCGTCGATGACGCAGCCGCTGATGACCGACCTGATCCAGGCCAAGCGCTCGGTGCGCAAGCTCTACACCGAGTCGCTCGTCGGTCGCGGTGACATCACCGAGGAAGAGTACGACGAGGCGAAGGCCGACTTCCAGAACCGTCTGGAGATCGCGTTCGCCGAGACGCACGCCGCCGAGACGGGTGCGACGCCTCTCGCACAGGATCTGCCTCCCGTCGACGAGCAGGTCGGTGCGCCCGAGGTCACGGGCGTCTCGAACGAGGTCATCCAGCTGATCGGCGATGCCTTCGTCAACAAGCCCGAGGGCTTCACGGTGCACCCCAAGCTGCAGCAGCAGCTCGAGAAGCGCCTCGACATGAGCCGCAACGGCAACATCGACTGGGGTTTCGGAGAGCTTCTCGCCTTCGGCTCCCTGCTCGTCGAGGGCACACCCGTGCGCCTCGCCGGGCAGGACTCGCGACGCGGCACCTTCGTGCAGCGCCACGCGACCCTGCACGACCGCGCGAACGGCCAGGAGTGGCTGCCGCTGTCGAACCTCTCCGAGTCCCAGGGTCGCTTCTTCGTCTACGACTCGCTCC
Organism: Microbacterium sp. C5A9; assembly: GCF_022627955.1. Taxonomy (GTDB): domain Bacteria; phylum Actinomycetota; class Actinomycetes; order Actinomycetales; family Microbacteriaceae; genus Microbacterium. The sequence goes on along the minus strand of NZ_JABXGD010000002.1, from coordinate 63,778 downwards.
TGAGCGAGTACGCGGCGCTCGGCTTCGAGTACGGATACTCGGTCGAGGCCCCGGAGGCGCTCGTGCTGTGGGAGGCCCAGTTCGGCGACTTCGTCAACGGCGCCCAGTCGGTCATCGACGAGTACATCTCGGCGGCCGAGCAGAAGTGGGGACAGCAGTCGAGCGTCACGCTGCTCCTCCCCCACGGCTACGAGGGCCAGGGACCGGATCACTCCTCGTCGCGCATCGAGCGCTTCCTGCAGATGTGCGCGCAGGACAACATGATCGTCGCGCGGCCGTCGACCCCGGCGTCCTACTTCCACCTGCTGCGACGCCAGGCGTACGCGCGCCCGCGCAAGCCGCTCATCGTCTTCACCCCCAAGGCGATGCTGCGCCTTCGCGGTGCGACGAGCCCGGTCGAGGCGTTCACGCAGGGCCGCTTCGAGCCCGTGATCGATGACGGCCGCGGTCTCGACCGCAACGCCGTCAAGCGCGTGCTCGTGCACTCGGGCAAGGTCCACTGGGATCTCAAGGCTGAGCTCGAGAAGAACCCGAACCCCGAGGTCGCGCTGGTCCGGCTCGAGCAGCTGTACCCGACCCCGATCGACGGCTTGAAGGCGATCACCGACTCGTACCCGAACGCCGAGCTCGTGTGGGTGCAGGAGGAGCCGGAGAACCAGGGAGCATGGCCGTTCCTGGCACTCGCCTTCGCCGATGTCCCGGGCGACCGCACCTTCCGTCCCGTGTCGCGGCCGGCCTCCGCATCGCCAGCGACCGGTTCGTCGAAGGTGCACGCCGCCGAGCAGGCGAAGCTGCTCCGCGACGCGCTCACCATCGGCTGAACGACACCGCCAGACGAGAGAGGGAGCCTCGACGAGATCGTCGAGGCTCCCTCTCTCGTCTGTGCGCCGCGATGCCGGGGCGCAGACCGCTCAGTACCAGATGTCGAGCGCCGGCGCAGGGAACGAGACGAACGCGCGGTCCAGAGCCTCGACGACATCGGGGGCGGCGACGATGCGTCCTGCTCCATGCAGCGACGTGGCACGCACTCCCCCGGCATAGAGGATCGACAGGGCCGAGACATCGAGCTCGGCATCCACATCCGCGCCGTCTGCGATGTCCGCCGCCTCGAGCGTCGATGCGCCCTGAGCGTCCACGCGCAGACGCCAGTCGCCCGCGGTGAAGCCGAGCGGGTCGCCGACGCGGATGACCACGTCGAGCGGCGCGGAGTATCTCCTCGCGGTGAGCGCGGCCGAGATGTCGAGGATCCGCAGCCAGCCATGGTCGTGCACGGTCTGCGTCACACCTCGCGGGTCGCGCACGAGCCAGGGAAGAGCGTCGTCCAGCGGCCGGAGATCCGCGGTGACCTCGTCGACGAGGTCGTGCTGCAGAGCGAACCGCCAGAGCGCGGCCGTCGCCTCCGCGGTCTCCGCGACGAGGAGGCGGACGTCGAGGGTGAAGCGGAACGATCCGCTGGCGTCGCGCAGGGTGATCGCCATCGCGCCGCGCACTTCTCCGTCCCGATCGATGAAGCGGATGCCGCGCACCTTGGCGCCGTCCGTGCTCCCCGGCGCGAGCCCCGCAACCCCCGTCCACCGCGACGGCCAGCCGGGGATCTGCCCGGAACGGCTACTGCGCGCGCGCTCATGGACGGTTCCGAGTGCCGCGGCGAGGGCATCCCGATCGACGTACTCGACACGCCCGTCGACCGCGGGACCCGCCCATCCGGCACGTCGCGTGTCCACCGTGAACTTCGCCATGGGCAGTGCCGAGCCGAAGCCGTACCGGCCGTAGATCGTGGCCTCGGACACCGTGAGACCGGCGATGGGCACACCCGCGGCGACAGCGGAGCGCAGCTCGCCTTCGAGGAGGGCCCTGGCGATCCCCCGGCGCCGATGCGTCGCCGAGACGGTGACACCGCTGATCGCCCACATCGGCAGTTCTCCGCCGCCGGGAAGCGTCACCGGAGTCACCCACGAGTCGATGGTCGCGACCGGCATCGTGTCGGCTTCAGGGGTGTCGTAGACGCCCGTGTTCCTACGGGCGTCGAAGGTCTCCTGCCCGAACGCCAACTCCTCCGCCGACGGCTCCGCGCCGAGGAATCCTCGGGTGGTCGCGCGCTGGAAGAGCTCAGCCCGAGCGGCATCCGACCCGTCGACGACGCGATAGGTCAGCGATCCGGCGGCGAGACGCTCGGTTGACTCGGGGTCGGCAGGGATGTCGCGTGAATCGATGACCGTCATGCAACCACCCTACGGGCAGCTGCGAACCCCGGCTCGACCCTCAGTGCTGGGCGGCCTGGACTTCGCGCAGACGTGCGAACACCTGGTCGCGCAGCTCCTCCGGAGCGGTCTCCTTGCACGCACGTGCGACGACCTCCGTCAGAGTCGTCGCGACGAGAGCCTCGTCACGACACGACGGGCAGTTCTCCAGGTGCTCGCGGATCTCGGTGTGCTCGGTGTTGCACACTTCGTTGCGGAGGTACTCCTCCAGGTCCTTGCGGGCTTTGTCGCAGCCGCAGTCGGTCATTTCCTGCTCCTCGGGTCGGCCGCGGAGATTCCCCGCTCCGCGGCGTAGTCGGCCAGCAGCTCCCGCAGCATCCGCCTGCCTCGATGCAGGCGGCTCATCACGGTGCCGATGGGTGTCTTCATGATGTCCGCGATCTCCTGGTAAGCGAACCCCTCGACGTCGGCGAGGTAGACCGCGAGACGGAAGTCCTCCGGCACGGCCTGCAGCGCGTCCTTGACGACGGATGCGGGCATGTGATCGATCGCCTCGGCTTCGGCCGAACGTCCGTGCGAGGCCGTCGTCGACTCCGCACCGCCCAGCTGCCAGTCCTCGAGTTCGTCGATCGTCCCCTGGAAGGGCTCCCGCTGCTTCTTGCGGTAGATGTTGATGTACGTGTTGGTGAGGATCCGGTAGAGCCACGCCTTGAGGTTCGTGCCCTGCGCGAAGGTCGACCACGAGCCGTACGCCTTCACGAAGGTCTCCTGTACGAGATCCGCGGCGTCGGAGGGGTTTCGGGTCATGCGCATGGCGGCGGCGTACAGCTGATCCATGAAGGGGATCGCCTGCTCCTCGAATTCGCGTCGAGGGTCGCTGACCGTGTCTGCGGTTGCGGTGTCATCCATCACCGGCCAGTCTAGGCCGACGACGTCTGTGAACTCGCGTTCCAGCGTGCCGAGCATGCTCTCTCCTCCTCGTCGAGTCCGCGCCATTCGGTCAGGCGACGACTCGCGTTTACTAAGGTGGGAACCGATGAGCGCCAACAGGTATTCCCCCTCCCCTGTCCAGGGCGCCTACGTGGCGCCGACGACCTCCGTCGCCGTGCGCGCCACCGTGACGATTCCGGGGTCGAAGTCCCTCACCAATCGCGAACTCATCATCGCTGCCATCGCGGACGGACCGGGGCGTCTGATCGCGCCTCTGCACTCCGACGACTCGCGTCGTATGGTCGACGCGCTGCGGGCTCTCGGAGTGGCTGTCGAGGAGGTCGACGGCGAGGGCGAGTTCGGCCCCGACCTCGTCGTGACGCCCGCGCGACTCGAGGGTGGCACCACGGTCGACTGCGGCCAGGCCGGCACCGTGATGCGCTTCATCGCTCCGCTCGCGGGGCTGGCGCAGCGCGATGTCCATCTCACCGCACACGAGACCGCCCTGCATCGCCCGATGGGCGGCCTCATCAGCGCGCTGCGCGACCTCGGCGTCGACATCGACGACGAAGGGACGTGGGCGCTGCCCTTCACGATCCGGGGCCACGGTCGCATCCGTGGGGGACGTGTCGAGATCGACGCCTCCGCGTCGAGCCAGTTCGTCTCGGGACTGCTCCTCGCAGCACCTCGGTTCGATGTGGGGCTCCACCTCGTGCACACCGGAGAGCGGCTTCCGAGCCTCCCGCACATCGACATGACGATCGAGGCCCTGAGCCGTCGAGGCATCCGCATCGAGCGTCCGGCCGCCGGAGAGTGGCTCGTCGAGGCGGGGGTGCCGCGCGCGAAGGAGATCCACATCGAGCCTGATCTCTCGAACGCCGCGCCGTTCCTCGCCGCGGCACTGGTCACCGGGGGCTCCGTGTCGATCCCCGGCTGGCCCGTGCACTCGACGCAGCCCGGCGCGCTCCTGCCCGAGATCCTGCAGGCGATGGGCGCTCACGTCGGACGTCACAGCGGCATCCTCACCGTGAAGGCGGGAACCGAGATCCGCGGACTCGACCTCGATCTGTCCGCCGCGAGCGAGCTGACGCCGACCCTGGTCGGCCTGGCGGCATTCGCCTCCGGACCGACGACGATCCGCGGCATCGGACACATCCGCCTCCACGAGACCGACCGCATCGCAGCCCTCATCAGCGACATCCGTGCGCTCGGCGGCGAAGCCGAGGAGCTGCCGGACGGTCTGCGCATCATCCCGCGTCCGCTGCACGGCGGGTCCTGGGCGGCGTACCACGATCACCGCATGGCGACCACCGGAGCCCTGATCGGGCTCCGCGTCCCCGGCGTCGAGATCGACGACATCGGCACGACGGCGAAGACCCTCCCGGAGTTCACGCTGCTGTGGGAGCGCATGCTGCGGGGCGAATCCGCGTGAGCTGGCTCGACGACTCCGACGACCTCGACGACGACTTCGAGTCCTACGACGAGAGCAGCTTCCGCACCCGCCCCAACCCCAAGGCCAATCGGCCGAGGACCAAGCGACGCCCGGCGCACGAGGATGCTCAGATCGGAAGGGTCCTCGGGGTCGACCGAGGTCGGTACTCGGTGCTGCTCGACGAGGACACCCCCGAGGAGCACGCGATCACCACGACCCGTGCACGCGAACTCCGCCGTACCCCGATCGTCACCGGCGATCGCGCGCGGGTGGTCGGTGACACCTCCGGCGACGAGGGCACGTTGGCGCGCATCGTCGGGATCGTCGAGCGCACGTCGCTGCTGCGACGCAGCGCCGACGACACCGATCAGGTCGAGCGTGTCATCGTCGCGAACGCCGATCAGATGCTGGTCGTGGTCGCCGCAGCCGATCCCGAACCGCGCGCGCGGCTCGTGGACCGCTATCTGGTCGCCGCGCTGGATGCCGGCATCCGTCCGCTCCTCGTGGTCACGAAGACCGACCTGGCCGATCCGAGCGAGTTCCTCTCACACTTCGACGGACTCGATCTCCGCGTCTTCACGAGCGCGCAGGACGAGATGCCGGTCGACGAGATCGGTGCCGCGCTCGTGGGACATTCGACCGTGTTCGTCGGACACTCCGGCGTGGGCAAGTCGACGCTCGTCAATGCGCTCGTGCCGAGCGCACTTCGCGCCACGGGACACGTGAACCAGGTGACGGGGCGCGGCCGACACACGTCATCGTCGACCGTCTCACTGCGCTACGAGGGCCCTGAGGGCGCCGGATGGGTGATCGACACGCCTGGCGTGCGTTCGTTCGGGCTCGGCCACGTGCAGCCCGAGAACATCCTCGCGGCGTTCACCGAGCTCGCCGAGATCGCCGAGGACTGCCCGCGCGGATGCACGCATCTGTCGGATGCTCCCGACTGCGCCCTGATCGAGGCCGCCGAACGGGGCGAGCTGAGCGAGACCGCGCTCGCCCGTCTCGACTCACTCCAGAGGCTGCTGCAGACCTTCGCCGACAAGGCGGAGCAGTCCCCCGGCCGATAAGCTGAAGGCGTGACTGTGCGCCTGGAACCCGGAACCGCTGCCCCTGATTTCTCCCTGCAGGATCAGGACGGCGAAACCGTCCGCCTGTCGGACCTGCGCGGGCAGAAGACCGTTCTCTACTTCTACCCCGCGGCCATGACGCCCGGATGCACGACGCAGGCCTGCGACTTCCGCGACAGCATCTCCTCCCTCCAGGGCGCAGGGTATCGAGTCATCGGCGTCTCACGCGACGAGCCCTCGAAGCTCGCGGAGTTCCGCGAGCGTGACGGACTCACCTTCACCCTTCTCAGCGATCCCGACCACGCGGTGCACCTCGCGTACGGAGCATGGGGCGAGAAGATGAACTACGGCAAGGTGGTCGAGGGCGTGCTGCGTTCGACCTTCGTTCTCGACGAAGACGGCACGATCAGCCTCGCGCAGTACAACGTCAAGGCCACCGGGCACGTCGCGCGTCTGCGCAAGCTGCTCGGCATCGATTCCTGACGATCCCGCCGCTCGTCAGTCGACGGCGCGCTCGTTCTCGGCCCTGGTGCTCGCGATCAGGAGGCCGAAGCAGACGACCGCCGGCACGCCGACAGCGACCGTGAACAGCCAGGGGATCGGCTGCAGAGTCAGCGAGGCCAGTGCCAGCGCGACCGCGAGCACCTGGAACACGACCCCACCTGAACGCGCCCAGGAGTGCCCTCCCCTCGTCCCGATCGCGAACGCGACGAGCGCGACCGCGCCGATCAACGTCAGCACGATGAGAGCGAGTGCGGTGGGAAGAGACGCCGCGTCGCCGGCACCGAGGCCCACCAGCTCGATCAGCGCGAACACGATGAGTGCCGCGCCTTCCGCGGCGAGGACCGCCGCTGCCGCGAGCGCAAGGCCTGGTGAACGCACGATGTCTCCTGAGAATCGAATGAGAACGAGCGAAACCCTTGATTTCGCCGGTTTCATGTAACAGAATAGACAGCGTCATGTGCTCCCACAGCGGCGTGGGGCGGGCTTCGAGCCTGCATCACAAATGCGGGCATCCGTCCGTATCTCATACAGGGTAGCTGAACCCGATCTGCACCCGAAATCCGAGTACGTCGCGATGCGACATCTCTTGAAATCCACACCGAGGAGCCCCCATGGACTGGCGCGATAAGGCCGCCTGCTTGACTGTCGACCCCGAGCTGTTCTTCCCCGTAGGGAACACCGGTCCGGCTGTCGACCAGATCGAGAAGGCGAAGACCGTCTGCGCCACCTGCACCGTCACCGAGATCTGCCTGCAGTACGCCCTCGAGACCAGCCAGGACTCGGGCGTGTGGGGCGGCCTCTCCGAAGACGAGCGCCGCGCTCTCAAGCGCCGCGCAGCGCGCGCCCGCCGCGCCTCCTGACTCAGCGACGAAGCGGCCCGAGACATCGTCTCGGGCCGCTTCGTCGTATCCCGGCCATACCTGCCGGGCTGACTACGTCGTGATCCAGCGGAGCGGGATGTCGATGACGACCTCGGTGCCTTCACCTTCACTGCCGTGCCATTCGATCGACCCGCTGAGCTCTCCCTGGATCAAGGTGCGGATGATCTGCGTCCCGAGCCCCTGGCCGATGCGCCCCTCAGGAAGACCATGGCCCGTGTCGCGAACGGTGACGCGCAGGTTCTCCTCGGTGCGAGCCGCATCGATCGTGACGATGCCCTCCTGACCGGCGAGCCCGTGCTCGACGGCGTTCGTGACGACCTCGGTCAGCGCCAGCGCCAGCGGAGTCGCGTACTCGCTGGGCAGCACGCCGAAGCGACCCGTCGACTGGGTGCGCGCGCGGGTGTTCGGCGCCGATGCGACCTCGGCGACCAGTTTGAGGACGCGGTGGAAGACCTCGTCGAAGTCGACCTTCTGCGTCAGCCCCTGGGCGAGTGTGTCGTGCACGACGGCGATCGAGTCCACCCGTCGCATGGCCTGGGTGAGCGCGTCGCGCGCCTCGTCGGAGTGCGTGCGTCGAGCTTGGATGCGCAGCAGCGAAGCGACCGTCTGGAGGTTGTTCTTGACGCGGTGATGGATCTCGCGGATCGTCGCGTCCTTGGTGATGAGCTCCTGCTCCTGATGGCGCAGCTCCGACACATCCCTGCACAGGAGGATCGCACCGATGCGGGTGCCGTGATCCTTCAGCGGGATCGCCCGCAGCGACACGGTCACCCCGCGTGCCTCGATGTCGGTGCGCCAGGGCGCACGCCCGGTGACGACGACCGGCAGAGATTCGTCGACCTGGCGAGACGGGGGCACCAGGCGCGTCGTCACCTCGGCGAGCGACTCGCCCTCGAGCTCGTCGTCGAAACCCATCCGGTTGAAGGCGGAGAGGGCGTTGGGACTCGCGAACGTCGTGATCCCGTCGACATCGATGCGGATCAGGCCGTCGGAGGCACGCGGCGCACCACGACGCGGAGAGGTCGGGGCGGCGAGATCGGGGAAACTCCCGTCAGCGATCATCCGGAACAGGTCGTTGGCGCATTCGTCGAACGTGATCTGCTGGCGAGACGGGGTGCGAGCCTCGCCGAGGTTCGTGTGACGCGTGACCACCCCGATGACCGACGGCGACTGGCCGCTCGGACGCGCGTTGACGATCGGGACCGCCCGCACGCGCGTCGGCGTCTCCTCGAACCAGTCCGGCGACGATGAGTCGACGATCTCCGCGGACTCGAACGCTCCCTGCACCTGGGTCCGCCATTGAGGGCGCACACGCTCGCCGACGATGTCGCGATAGAACAGCGTCGCCGCGCCGCTCGGTCGGGCGTGCGCTACTGCGACGAACGAGCCGTCCTCGGTCTCGATCCAGACGACGATGTCCGCCGACGCGAGGTCTGCGAGGAGTTGGCCATCGCCGGCGAGTCGATGGAGCCACTCGACGTCGTTGTCGGCCAGGAGGCCCTGGGCATGGGCGAGATCACTGAGGGTTGACACCCCTCCAGCCTAGAGCGACTCCGCTCAGAGGATCGCCAGCGACGTGGTCCGCCAGCGGCGGTCGAGCCCCTCGAGGCGGATCGCGACCGCGCGGGTCCGCCCAGGGCCCGCGACGACGACGACGGCTTCGATCTTGCCGTCGACGGGCTCCGTGACGCGGATGGAGAGGATCGCGAAAGTCGGGCGCGCAGGCGAGACCCCCCTCGCGCTGCGCGCCCTCGCCGACAGGTTCGCCCTCGTCACAAGACTGCGGTACGCATCTTCGCTGAACCACCGGGCGAGCTGATCGACTTCTCGTACCCCCGCGAGCACCTCGAGCACGCCCTGAGTGAGACTTCGCAGGATCGGGAGCGGATCCGGAAGCTCGGCTCGGGGCGTCGGCTGCGGTGCGAAATACTCATGAAGCGTCATCGGTAGCACTCTCGATCGGGGTGGACAGCGCCCAGTAGAGCACCCGGCTCAGGGCCGAATCCGAGGTTCCGCGAACGAATGTGGATAACTCGTACACCCCGGTGCGAGGTGGCCTACGGTGGGCGGGTGCACTGGGATCGACTGTTCGAGAACCTCGAAGGCCAGTTGGCCGCCGAATGGGAGAGCGAGCGAGCGGCGCTCGACGCCGAATCCGAACGGCTGCGCATCTCACGACTCGAGCTGCGCAGCCGCCTCCGAATCCTCTGCGCGGCTGCGGCGCCGGCGACAGTCGATCTTCCGGGCCACCGCCTGCGCCTCCGACTGCAGTCGTTGGGCGCCGACTGGGTGGCAGCGACGATGACCGACGGCGAGGCATCGTCATCACGCGCTGTACGCATCATCCCGCTGCACGCGATCCTCGGTGTGAGCACCGATCATGGGCTGCTCCTCTCGAGCCTCGACGAGAACGAGCCCCTGATGCCGTCATTGAGAGAGCGCATGACGCTGGGGTTTCTGCTGCGCGACTTCGCCCGGCGCCGTGTGCCCGTCAGGATCATCGGCATCGATGGCGCAGACCTGCATGGGACGGTCGATCGCGCGGGGGCCGATCACCTCGATCTGGCGCTCCACGATCCCGGCACCGCGAGGCTGGCGGGCGCCGTGCAGAGCTTCCGCCTGATCCCGTTCGCGGCCGTGGCCTCGGTGCAGACGGCGGGCGGTCAGATGCCGTGAGCGTGCGAGGTGCCCCACACCTCAGGGAAGCTCGCCTCGTCGGCCTGTCGCCACAGCGCCATACGTCGCGCTTCCTCCGACTGCTCAGCGAGGTACTCGGTGAGACTCGACTCCTCCACACGCCATCGCGCGGGCACTCCGAGTTTCGACCCGCGCAGGCGGCCCGCGTACACGAGCTCGATGACCTCGTCGACGTCGATGCTCAGCAGCTCGGCGACCTGCGCGGGAGCGAGGAAGCGCGGGGCGGATGTGGAGGCATCGGGCATGCCCCCATTGTCTCGCGGCCTCGCGACCACGCTCGACGCGTGGTCGCGCTGTGGATAACTCCCGCGGGCATCGCGCGATTTCTGTGAGCATGTCGGCATGGACATGAAGGCTCGCTCTCGTCGTGCGTTCTGGGGCGACTTCCGCTTCGTGATCGGGATCGTGCTGGTGGTCGCATCGATAGCAGGGGTCTGGCTCGTCGTCTCCTCGTCGACCGCCATGACCCCGGTGCTCCAGGCGAACACGACGATCGTCCCGGGCGAGCCGCTCGTCTCCGCCGATTTCCAGGTCGTCGAGGTGAACCTCGGCACCGTCGGCGACAGGTATCTCGCACCGCAGGACCTCTCTCCCGGTCAGGTCGCCGGACGAACCATCGCGAAAGGCGAGCTCCTGCCGCGGAGCGCCGCCGCCGATGCGGACTCGACGAGGACGACCACGATCGTGATCGACAGCAGCACGGGGCTCCCGGCGGACCTCGCGGCCGGCGCGGTCGTGGAGATCTGGCACGCTCCCCCGCTCGACGAACGCAGGACCAGCTATGACGCACCTCGCCTGCTCGTCTCCGATGTGGTCGTCGCCGCCATCACCAAGCCCGAGAGCATGCTGGCGTCGAGCGGAGCAGTCGCCGAAGTGGTGATCGATCGCACAGACGTCGCCGCCGTCCTCGCGGCGATCACGGGAGGGTCCGTCCTGTCCGTCGTGCCCGTCGGGGAAGCCGGATGATCTCGGTGATCGTCGCACTGCCCGAGCCGAGGGCGTCTGCTCTCGCCGCCGAGCTCAGGATCGAGGGCATCGACGTGGTCGCCGTCGTGGGCCCGAACTCGCTGCTCCCCCTCCCCGACGGCGCGGAGGCGGTGATCACCACGGCGACACGAGCGGTTCTCACTCCGATGCTCGTCGCGGCGTGCGATCGAGCCGGCGTGCGGATACTGCCGCTGGGTGACGGCGAGAGCAGGCTGCTGGGACGATACGGGCTGACGAGTGCACTTCCCTCCGACGCCGCAGGGTGGGAAGTCGCCTCCGTGCTGGTGGCCGATGGGCCCCGTGCGTCGCGGCGTCAGATGTCCGCTCCGCACAGGGTGCTGGCGGTGTGGGGACCGGCCGGGGCGCCCGGACGGTCGACGCTCGCGATCCAGCTCGCCGTCGAGCTCACGCGTGCGGGACGGCGGACCGCGCTCGTCGATGCGGACACGGTCGCGCCGTCGCTGGCGCTCCTGCTCGGACTCAGCGACGACGACCCGGGAATCGCGGCAGCCTGTCGCCGAGCAGAACTCGGTTCGCTCGATGGCGCCGAGCTCACCCGTCTCGCGACCACCCTCGAGACGGGAGTAGGGCACCTCGACGTTCTCGGCGGGATCAATCGTCCGAGTCGGTGGCCCGAGCTCTCAGCGGGCAGGCTGCAGACGGCGCTGCGGGTGTGCAGGGTGTGGGCCGAAGAGACGGTCGTCGACGTATCGAGCGCGTTCGACGCCGACGACGAAGCCACCTACGACCTCACCGGTCCCCGCCGTCACGCGGCGACCTCCGCCGCGCTGTCCGAGGCGGATGAGATCATCGCCCTCGCCTCGGCAGATCCGCTCGGCATCAGCCGCTTCATCCGAGAGCACGCGGAGCTCCGGCGGCTGACCGCTCCGACACCGATCCGCGTCGTGGTGAACCGACTGCGACCGGGCCCGCTGGGGCTCGACGCGCGCGGACAGATCAGGCGAACGCTCGATCGCTTCGCCGGGATCACCGACGTGACGTTCCTGCCGTTCGACCAGCGAGCAGCCGACACCGCGCTGCTGCATGCGCGACCGATGACCGATGTCGCGCCACGATCATCCTTCGTGGCAGCGGTTCGAAGCCCCACCCCGTCCCGCTCCGCGACTGCGGCGACCGCTACTGACGGTAGCTCGAGAGGAAGTTCCCGAGGCGCTCGACGGCTTCGGCGAGCACACGCGGCTCCGGGAGCGTGACGAGTCGCAGGTGGTCGGGGGCGGGCCAGTTGAACCCCGTCCCCTGGACGAGCAGGATGTGCTCGGACACCAGGAGGTCGTACACGAGCTTCGCGTCGTCCCGGATCTCGTGGACGTTCGGATCGAGTCGGGGGAAGGCGTACAGCGCGCCCATCGGCTTCACGCAGGAGACCCCGGGGATGGATTCGAGCCCCTCCCAGGCGACATCGCGTTGTTCGTGCAGTCTGCCGGTGGGGGCGATCAGCGCGTCGATCGACTGCACTCCCCCGAGCGCCGCCTGCACGGCGTGCTGTGCGGGCACATTCGGGCACAGTCGCGTCGAGGCGAGCAGGTTGATCCCCTCGAGGAAGCCCTTCGCATGCGACTGCGGGCCGGTGATCACGAGCCAGCCGGACCGGTACCCCGCCACCCGGTAGGTCTTGGACAGACCGTTGAAGGTGAGGCAGAGAAGATCCGGTGCCAGCGTCGCCGTGGGGATGTGGGTCGCCTCATCGAACAGGATGCGGTCGTAGATCTCATCCGACAGCAGCAGGAGCTCGTGCTCCCGCGCGATCTGCACCATGCCCGCGAGAACCTCGCGGGAGTACACCACGCCAGTCGGGTTGTTGGGGTTGATGATCACCATCGCCTTCGTGCGCGGGGTGATCTTCGAGCGGATGTCCTCGAGGTCGGGCTGCCAGCCGTTGTCCTCGTCGCAGAGGTAGTGCACGGGGGTGCCGTCGGCCAGACTCGTCATGGCCGTCCACAGCGGGTAGTCGGGCGCGGGGATGAGCACCTCGTCGCCCTCGTCGAGCAGTGCCTGCATGGTCATGGTGATGAGCTCGGAGACGCCGTTGCCGAGGAACACGTCCTCGGGGTCGAACCGCGGGAATCCCTCGATCTCCTCGTACCGGCTTACGACGGCACGGCGTGCCGAGACGATGCCCTTGCTGTCGCTGTACCCGTGGGCGCTCGGCATCGCGGCGAGCATGTCGTGAACGATCTGATGCGGAGCTTCGAAGCCGAAGATGGCAGGGTTGCCCGTGTTCAGCTTGAGGATCCGATGGCCCTCCGCCTCGAGCCGCGCCGCCTCGACGAGCGTGTTTCCACGGATCTCGTACAGGACGTTCTTGAGCTTCGACGACTGGTCGAAGTGGCGCGTTGGTGTCATTGAGCAAGCCTACAATGACGCGAAGAGGGGCTGATCCCACGGATCAGCCCCTCTTCGCGATGCGCTGCTACTTCTTCTTCTTGCCCTGCGCGCGACGCTGCTCACGGTTGCCGGCGGGTGCCGCCGGCGCATCCGTGCGCTGGCCGAAGGCGCCGCGCGGTCCGTCGGCGGGCTCAGCCTGTGCCTCATCATCCGTGGCTGTGCGCGCCGCGGCGGCCTGACGAAGACGCTCGGTCGCCGCCTGCTGGACCTGACCGCGATCGTTGCGAACCTCGACCTCGCCGGCGTCGTTCGCGGCGGAGTACTCGAGTCGCTGCTCGACGCCGCCGTCCGACAGCCCCTTGGCCTCGACCTCGGCGGTCTGCGAGTCGGCAGCCCGCCGCACCTCGACCTCGAGGTTGTAGAGGTATCCGACCGACTCCTCCTTGATCTGCCCCATCATCGACTGGAACATCGCATAACCCTCACGCTGATACTCGATGAGGGGGTCGCGCTGAGCCATCGCACGCAGACCGATGCCGTCCTTGAGGTAGTCCATCTCATAGAGGTGATCGCGCCAGCGGCGGTCGAGCACCTGCAGCACCACGCGACGCTCGAGCTCGCGGGTCGCCGCCTCTCCGAGAGACTGCTCGCGCGTCTCGTAGGCGATCTTGGCGTCGGACAGCAGTTCGCGCGTGAGCCCTTCGGCCGTGATCCCGCCCTTGCGGTCGGCTGCTTCCGAAACGACCTCGTCGATCGTCACGCTGACGGGATACAGCGTCTTCAGCTCGGTCCAGAGAGCGTCGAAGTCCCAGCTCTCGTTGTGGCCCTCGCCCGTGTGGTCGCGGACGACTCCGCTGATCGCATCCTCGATGAAGTGCTGGACTCGATCGGCGATGTCGTCACCCTGCAGGATGTGGCGGCGGTCGGCATAGATCGCCTCACGCTGACGGTTCAGCACGTCGTCGTACTTGAGCACGTTCTTGCGCATCTCGGCGTTGCGCGACTCGACCTGAGACTGGGCGCTGCGGATCGCGCGCGACACCAGGCCCGATTCGATCGGAACATCGTCCGGGAAGTTCGTGCGGGCGAGGATGGCCTCGGCGGCTCCCGACTGGAACAGCCGCATGAGGTCGTCGGTGAGGCTCAGGTAGAACCGGCTTTCGCCGGGGTCACCCTGACGGCCGGAGCGACCGCGCAGCTGGTTGTCGATGCGTCGCGACTCGTGGCGTTCGGTGCCGAGGACGTACAGTCCCCCGGCCTCCTGTACCTTCGCCGCCTCTTCGGCGACCACGGCCTTCATGGATTCGTAGGTCTCGTCCCACGCGACCTCGTACTCCTCCGGAGTCTCCACCGGGTCGAGACCCTTGCCCTTGAGCTCCTGAACCGCGAGGAACTCGGCGTTGCCGCCGAGCATGATGTCGGTGCCTCGTCCGGCCATGTTGGTCGCGACGGTCACCGCGCCGAGTCGACCCGCGCGGGCGACGATCTCGGCCTCACGGGCGTGGTTCTTGGCGTTCAGCACCTCGTGCTTGACGCCCTTCTTGGCCAGCAGCCGCGACAGGTACTCGCTCTTCTCGACGCTGACGGTGCCGACCAGCACGGGCTGCCCCGCTGCGTGACGCTCGGCGATGTCCTCGACGACCTGGGCGAACTTCGCCGTCTCGTTCTTGTAGACCAGATCCGACTGGTCCTTGCGGACCATCGGCCGGTTGGTCGGGATCGGGATGACTCCGAGCTTGTAGGTCGACATGAACTCCGCCGCCTCGGTCTCGGCGGTACCCGTCATGCCGGCGAGCTTGTCGTACAGGCGGAAGTAGTTCTGCAGGGTGACGGTAGCGAGAGTCTGGTTCTCCGCCTTGACCGGCACGGCCTCCTTGGCTTCGATCGCCTGGTGGATGCCCTCGTTGTACCGACGCCCGACGAGGATTCGTCCCGTGTGCTCGTCGACGATCATGACCTCGTCGTTCATCACGACGTAGTCGGTGTCCTTCTTGAACAGCGCGAGCGCCTTGATCGAGTTGTTGAGGAAGGAGATCAACGGGGTGTTCGCCGACTCGTAGAGATTCTCGATGCCGAGGTAGTCCTCGACCTTCTCGATACCGGGTTCCAGCACGCCGACGGTGCGCTTCTTCTCGTCGACTTCGTAGTCCACGCCGACCTCGAGCGTACGAGCGATCTTCGCGAACTCGGCGAACCACCGGTTGGCCTCGCCGGACGACGGCCCGGAGATGATCAGCGGGGTGCGCGCCTCGTCGATGAGGATCGAGTCGACCTCGTCGACGATCGCGAAGTAGTGCTCGCGCTGGACGAGGTCCTCCTTGCGCCAGGCCATGTTGTCGCGGAGGTAGTCGAACCCGAACTCGTTGTTGGTTCCGTAGGTGATGTCTGCGGCGTACTGCTCGCGACGGACCGCGGGGGTCTGACCCGACACGATGATGCCGGTGGTCATGCCGAGTGCACGATAGACGCGCCCCATCAGCTCGGCCTGGTAGCTCGCGAGGAAGTCGTTGACCGTGATGACGTGGACGCCTTCACCGGCGATCGCGTTGAGGTACGCAGGGAACGTGGCGACGAGAGTCTTACCCTCACCGGTCTTCATCTCCGCGATGTTGCCGAGGTGGAGAGCCGCTCCACCCATGATCTGCACGTCATACGCCCGCATGCCGAGCGTGCGCTTGGCCGCCTCTCGCACAGCAGCGAACGCCTCGGGCATGAGCTGGTCGAGGGTCTCTCCCGCGGCGTAGCGCGCACGGAGTTCGACCGTCTCGTTGCGGAGCTCGTCGTCCGTGAGCTTGGAGATGTCCTCTTCCAGCGCGTTGACGGCCTTCACCACCTGGTTCAGGCGACGGATGACCCGCCCTTCGCCGGCGCGCAGCAGCTTCTCAAGAGGATTGGCCACAGATGTCATCTCCCTGTCGATGGTTCCGGCGGCACCGCAGTTCGGGCGCGCACCAGGCATACCTTGTCATGTTACCGGGCCGTGACCTCCACGTCGCCTGCATGGCGCTCACGGCGAACTTTTCCCGGTATGTATATATTGATCGACGACACAGGAGGTCGACATGTCGGTGCGTCAGAGTCTGCTCTCGATCCTCGCGCAGGGTCCCTGCTACGGGTATCAGCTGCGCCACGAGTTCGACCGCCGCACCGGATCGGTCTGGCCGCTCAACGTGGGGCAGATCTACAACACGCTCGAACGTCTCGAACGCGACGCTCTGGTCGCGCGCGGCGCGGCGGACGCACAGGGGCACGTGTACTGGGAGATCACCGACTCCGGTCGGATCGAGGTGGAACGGTGGATGTCGTCTCCCGTGGAGCGGGGGCAGGCCACGCGCGATGAGCTCGCCATCAAGGTGACCATCGCGGCCACCCTTCCGGGGTCCGACGCCGCAGCCGTGATCGCCTCCCAGCGCGACGCGTCGCGCTCTCATCTGGAATCCCTCCACCGTCTGCGATCTTCGCGGGAAGACAGCACACCCGAGGGCCTCGCCTGGTCGCTCGTCGTCGATTCGATGCTCGCCAGCGCCGATGCCGAACTGCGATGGCTCGACCACGTCGAGGCCCGGCTCGCGGAGCATCCCCAGCATGCACTCGCGCTGGGCCTCACCCCGGACCGCCCCAAGCGCGGGCGGCCCACGCGAACCGGAAGCGCTGCGCTCGTCTGATCCGTTCGCCTGAAGCGGATGCACAGCCAGCGCACCCCGCCGGGAAACTAGGATCGGTGCTATGGCAGGCATATGGGGCAGACGCAAGCGTGAACAGGAAGCACTGGCGGCACAGGACGCCGATCTGGCACGCCGAGCCGAGCAGTCCCTGGTCGCCGCCGACGAACGGATCCGATCGACGTCGGACGAGCTCGTCTTCGCAGAAGCCGAGCTCGGCGAATCCCTCACGGGCGACCTCAAGAAGGCGCTCGCCGCCGTCCGCACGCATCTGCGGGAAGCCTTCCAGCTGCACCAGCTCAACCACGATGAGATCCCGGACACTCCCGAAGAGCTGCGAACCCGCAACGCGCGCATCATCCAGCTCTGCGATTGGGCTCAGGACCTTCTCGACGAGAAGACGTCGGACCTCGCCGAATCGGTCTCGAAGGTACGCCGGGCTCCGGAGATCATCGCGCAGGTCAGGGCCGAGGCGGCGGCGCTGAGCGAGCGCATCCCCCACACGAACGAGACAGTGGCTCGACTGTCGGACCGGTACTCCGCCTCGGCGATGCACCAGATCACGGCGAGCGCAGCCGAGGCCGAGCAGCTCATCGCCTTCGCCACTCACGGCGCCGATGTCTCGGAGCGGCGCCGCGCAGCCAAGCAGAACGAGGAGGCGAACCTCGCCCTCGAGACGGCGACCGAGGCGACCCGACGAGCATCAGCCCTGCTCGACGCCGTCGAGGACTTCGAGATCGAGGCCCTCCGCGCCGAATCGACGCTGGCCGAGGTCGTGGCCGACTCTCGCGGCGACCTGATCGCCGCGAGGACGGCACCGCAGGTTCCCGCCGTCACCTCGGCCGTGACGGCGCTGCAGCAGGCGCTCACCGCGCTGACGCCCGCGGGGACTCCGGGCGATCCGTTCGCGGAGCTCTCCCAGCTGCGGACGGCCAACACCGCGCTCGACGACGCCATCGCGAAGGCTCGGCACCGCGCGGAGAATCCGCTGCCGAGCATCCAGCAGGTGCAGCACGCCATCGACGACGCCGACCGTCAGCTGGGCGTCGCACGCGGGCTCATCGCCGGTCATCGCGGTTGGATCGGCGCAGACGCCCGGACGCGCCTTGCCGAGGCGGAGCGCCTGCGCGTCGACCTCTCTGACCTGCTTCCCGCAGAGGACACCCGTGAGCAGGCGCTCTCGAGCGCACGCCGCGTGGCGCACCTCGCGTCGGAGGCGCTGCAGCTCGCCCAGCGCGACATCGATTCCTCCCGCCCGCAGGACGACGGCTGGGGCGGCGGCGGCAACGGCTGGGGAGGCGGCGGCTGGGGTGGCGGCGGTCGACGCGGGGGCGGCGGCGACATCGCCTCGGGAATCCTCGGAGGCCTCGTCATCGGCAGCCTTCTCGACGGCATGTTCGACTGACGGAACGCTGACATACGTGCGGCCCGGCCCCTCAGGGGGCCGGGCCGTACGGTCGTTCCCGGTCTCAGGAGGCGAGTGCCTCGGACGGCGGAGCCTGGGTGCTCAGGGCGATGACGCCGTAGTCCCATCCCTTGCGCCGGTAGACCACGCTCGGGTGATCGGAGCGGACGTCGACGAACAGGAAGAAGTCGTGCCCGACGAGCTCCATCCGGTCGACCGCCTCTTCGACGGTCATCCATTCTGCGTCGAAGCTCTTCGTGCGGATCACGACGGGCGAGTAGACCTCTTCCTCGTCGTTCTGGATCGGCACGCTTCCGGTCGCGACCGCGTGCAGGATGTCGGCCGACGCCGGCTCGACATCGATTCCCTCGAGAGCCCCACTGCCCTTCTCGAAGTGTGCGCCGCGGGGATGCTGCCGACCGTCGACCCGCTTCTCCTTCGCCCGGCGCAGCTGCTCGGACATCTTGTCGACCGCGAGGTCGAGCGCGACGAACTTGTCGCCGTCCGTTGCTTCCGCGCGAACGACCGGACCTTTGCCGATCAGCGTGAGCTCGACGGTCTCATCGGGAACCCGACCGTTGCGGTACGCCCTGTGAGTGACCTTCACGTCAAGCCGCTGCGCCCGCGACGCAA
The DNA here is from genome assembly GCF_022627955.1 of Microbacterium sp. C5A9. Taxonomy (GTDB): domain Bacteria; phylum Actinomycetota; class Actinomycetes; order Actinomycetales; family Microbacteriaceae; genus Microbacterium. The sequence goes on along the minus strand of NZ_JABXGD010000002.1, from coordinate 45,033 downwards.
GCGTCTGGACCTTGGCGATCTTCTCCTCGACAACGGTTCGGAAGCGATCGGTGATACCCACTCCGACGCCAACGATGCTTGTTTCCATTGCTGCCTCCTTGTCCCGGTCCTCCCGGCCAAGGGCGGACCGTGGTCGCCTTGAACCCCCACCGTAGTCCGCCTGGGTACGGATGTCACGGGTCATTTGCTCCGTGTCCCCGATGTGTTCACGATGCGTTCGCTGTGTCGTGGTGTGGCGGCCAGGACGGCGGCCGCGATCACGATATAACCGGCGCGGCGCAGCACGGCCGCCGCCTCGTCGAGGGTGGCTCCCGTGGTCATGACGTCGTCGACCAGCACGACCCGCCGCCCCTCGTCCGGGCGTCTGACGCGCATCGTTCCGCGAACGTTCGACACGCGTTCTGCGGCGGCCAGGCCGCGCTGATCTCCCCGTGCACGCTGCAGGAGCACCCGGCGGGGCACCGCGCCCGCGTGCCGGATCAGCAGCTCCGGCACCCGGTACCCTCGGCGACGGAAGGCGGCGCGCGATGTCGGCACGGGCACCACGGTCTGGGGCCTGCCGCCTCCCGGCTCCAGCGCGGCATCGATCGCCGCGGCGAGCGCGATGCCGAGGGGGCGTGCGAGCATCGTCTCTCCGCCGTCCTTGAGGCGTCGGATGCATCGCGCCGCCACGGAGTCGAACGAGAGCGCCGCGTGCACCACCAGCCCTCCTGGCGTGGTCAGCTCGACGGGAGTCGCGTGGAGACTCTGTCGGCACGCCGCGCAGAGCGTCGTCTCGGGAGAACCGCACCCGGGGCACACGGCGGCGAGCACGAACGCGAGGATCTCGGATCCCAGGGCGCGCAGGCGGGAGGAGGTCATCCCCCGAGCCTCCCGCAGCAGCCGTGGGCGTGCGTCCCGAATCCGTGCAGACCCCGGCAGGGGTGGGCATCCTGCAAACGGGCGCGACCGTGCAGAACGATGCGGGTCAGCGACCCGCGCGCGTGGCCAGCACGATCACGCCGTCCGTGAACTCACTCCACGCCGATCCGCTGCGCGCATACACCGCTCCCTCCGCGCCGAGCACCCGGATGCCCGCCGCGGATCGCGAGCCGGCGATCGACACTGCACCGCTGGGAGCGGACTCCGTGGTTCCACTGCCTCCGACGATCTGAGTCAGGACGGTCCGATCCTCGCCGTCGACCAGGAGCCCGACCCTGTCTGACCCCAGCCACACCAGGCCGGCCACGGGCGCATCGAGCTGAGCCACGCGCTCGGTCTCGCCCAGTCTCGTCGGTATGCCGGAGTCGTCGCGTACGACGGCGGAGACGACGACCCACCGCTGCCCTCCGACCATCACGACGGCCGCCACCCGTGCACCGTCCGCCGACACCCGAATGGCGGAGACCTCCGACGCCTCGGGCCATGCATCCGCGATCGGATGCGACACCACATCGTCACCGATGGCCAGCAGCGCCGACGGAGCGTTCGACGGCACCGACCAGGTGTAGTCATACGGATCCAGGGAGGGTCGCACGAGGAAAGAACGCGGATCGAGCTCGTCGACGCGCCCGTCGCCCGCGATGTAGACGTGGCCGTTCCCCAGCTGCATCGCCGCGTGCGAGTCGTCCCCGGCGACGTCGATCGCCAGGATGGGTTGCGTGATGCCGAGGATCTCCTCGGAGACTCCGGGAATCGGGGTGATCTGGTTCCCCACGACGGTCCCGAAAGCTCCCTCCTTGAGGACGATTCCTCCTCCGTCGGACGGAACGTCGACGATCTCGACCACGCCCGCCTCCAGCGCCCGACCATCCACGGTGAAGCGCACCTGGTTGATCTGGACGCCGGCCGCGGCCAGAGTCTCCTGCAGCTGGGTGCGCATGCGTGCGAGGGTCGTCGCGTCGAGGCTGAGCGCCTCGCGGTTGAGCGCCACGTCGGCGACCTGGTCGGCATCGATGGGCACCGCGTCACGCGCCATCTGCACATCGGGCGGGAACGCGCTCTGTACGGCGGGGTCGAGCCACGGGCTCGGTGCGCCCCCGATCAGCGACTGGGTGATCGTCGTCGCGATGGTGACGCGGCGGGGGAACCACCGCACATCCGGGACCAGCCGCTCCCACGTCTGGTCGTAGTACTGCAGGGCATAGTCGCCGTACACGCGCGGGAATCGCGACTCGTCGATGACGATCCCGTCCGGCGCCTCGGAGATCCGCCACTGGCCGTCGGTGCGGGTCACGACGAACGCGGAGTTCGACGCGCTGACCGCCTGGGAGAACGCTCCCGTGCCGTCGACGCTCGCGACCTGCTCGAACTGCACACGCACGTCGGCGGTCTCGCCGTCTGCCGCCTCGTCGTCGGTCTCGTCGTCGATCGACGAGGTGAAGGATCTGCTGTCCGCGCTGACGTCGATGGACACGCCGGTGTTCGGTCGCCACGACGCCGCCATCTCAGGCGTCAGGAACTTGCGGGCCGTATCCCAGTTGTCGGCCGGCGTGATCGCGGCCTCCATGAAGCCCTCCACGATCGCCGACGGACCCGCCCCCTCGATCGGACCGGAGGCCAGTGGCAGGAAATCCGGATCCTCCGGCGAGGCGCCGAGCGCCAGCCCCGACTGCACGTCGCCCGTCGTCGGCAGACCGGTGCATGCGGTCACCACGAGCAGCGCGGCCGTGACCATCACGGCGCCGAGCGCGCGTCGAGCTCGAGAGGTCATTCGAGACTCCGTTCGTCGAACAGCTCGGCGGGGAGGTCTGCGAGCCGGATGGGCTGGGTGGCGTCACCGAGCTCGCCCAGCGGCTCCTGCGGCTCCAGCGACACCGGCGACGGCCCGTCGATCGCGCCTCCGCGCCGCGGAAGAGTCAGCACGAAGTTCGTCCCCACCCCGAGCTCGGACCACACCGCGAGCGTTCCTCCGTGCAGCGTCGCGTCGCCGAGAGCGATCGACAGGCCGAGCCCGGTGCCCCCGATCGTGCGCTGCCGCGAAGGGTCTGCGCGCCAGAAGCGATCGAACACGCGTTCCGCATCCGCCGGGTTCATGCCGAGCCCGAAGTCGTGCACGCCCGCGGCGACCGCGTGCTGATTGCTGTCGACCGTCACGACGATGGGGCGCCCCTCGCCGTGCTCGATGGCGTTGCCGATGAGGTTGCGCAGGACGCGACGGACCCGGCGCGGATCCATGTCGACCGGAGAATAGCCGCCGGGGGCCACCAGCCGCAGCTCGCTGCCCCGCTCGTCTGCGAGCGGCTTCATCTGCTCGATGATGTCCTCGGCGAGGTGCGCCAGGCTCGTCGCCTCGAGTTCGAGCTGCACCGAACCGGCGTCGTACCTGCTGATCTCCAGCAGGTCGGAGAGCAGAGTCTCGAACCGCTGTACCTGCGTGTGCAGAAGCTCGGTCGTGCGGGAGGTCGTCGGATCGAACTCGCCACGCTGGTCGTTCAGCATGTCGGCGGCGAGCCGGATCGTGGTGAGGGGTGTGCGCAGCTCGTGCGAGACGTCGGAGACGAAGCGCTGTTGCACGAGCGACAGCTCACCGAGCTCCTTGATCTGCGCCTCGATGCTGTCGGCCATCGCATTGAACGATCGGCCGAGCGTCGCGATCTCGTCTTCGCCGTGCACGTCGATGCGCACGCCGAGATCACCGGACGCCAGACGCGCACTGGTCTCGGCGGCTTCGACGATCGGCGTCGAGACCGAGCGCACCACGATGAACGAGATGACCGCGACGATCGCGACGAGGCCGATTCCGGCGATCCAGAGCGTGCGCTGCACGAAGGTGAGCGTGTTGTCGGCATCCGCGAGGTCGTAGGCGAAGTACACCTCGAACGGCCCGGCTTCGGGTACCTGCAGCTGCTGTCCGACGATGATGCCCGGCACGGCGCGTCCGCCGACCTCGAGCGACACCGACTGCCAGGACTGCCGGTCGTCGAACTGCACGACCCGGTTGCGGAGCGCCGGGCTGATGCTGTTCAGGCTCAGCCCGGCGGTGAAGCCGTTCAGCGAGACCGCGTCGGCGTCCGCATCCTCGACGCGGATGCCGGCGAACCCCTCGGCGGTCGAGTAGCGCCGCAGATCGGCCTGAACACTGTCCCAGAGCTCCTGCAGAGCGACCGGATCGTCGCTCAGCGCCGCCGAGTCGAGAGTCATCTGAGCGAGGTTGACCGATCTCACGGCATCTTCGAGCGCTTCGTTCTTGCGGGACTCGAACAGATCGTTCTGGATGACGAGAGCCATCGTCACGCAGGTGATCAGGATGGCGGTGGACGTGAGGAGAAGAGTGATCGTCAGAGTCCGGAAGCGCAACGATCGCCGCCACAGCGCCCCCAAGACGGTCGGCCAGCCCCGCCAGTCGCGAAGGACCGCGACCGCCGTGGTCGTCGCCGTCGTCGCGACCATCGAACGCCTAGCCCGCGCTGCCGGCGCGATAGCCGACGCCACGGACCGTCATGACGATCTTCGGATTGTCCGGGTCGAGCTCGACCTTCGCGCGCAGACGCTGCACGTGCACGTTCACGAGCCTCGTATCGGCCTTGTAGTGGTAGCCCCAGACCTGCTCCAGGAGCATCTCGCGGGAGAAGACCTGCTGCGGCTTCGAGGCCAGGGCGACGAGCAACTGGAACTCCAGCGGCGTGAGGGCGATCGGGGCCCCCTCGCGGCGCACCTCGTGTGCATCGACGTCGACGGTGAGGTCTCCGACACGCAGCTGTTCGCCGACCGTCTGGGGTGTCGGGCGGAGACGGGTGCGGATGCGCGCCACGAGCTCTTTGGGATTGAACGGCTTGACGATGTAGTCGTCAGCGCCGACCTCGAGCCCCCTGACCACGTCGGCCGTGTCGCTGCGGGCCGTGAGCATGATGACGGGGACGCCCGACTCCGCGCGGATCCGCGTGCAGATCTCGATGCCGTCCATGCCGGGGAGCATGAGGTCGAGCAGCACGAGATCGGGGCGCTGGGTGCGCCACTCATCGACGGCCCGCGCACCGTCGGCGCAGAACACCGGCTCGAAGCCCTCCGTACGGAGCACGATGCCGATCATCTCGGCAAGCGCGATGTCGTCGTCGACCACGAGAATGCGTGAGGTCATAACTGTTACCTTATGGCACTCAGTACCACCGGCCCCATGTCTGCGCTCCGCCCGAGTGTTATGACACGATGGGAGCGCACGACGGAGGGAGTGCCGGTGACCGGCCAGACGTGGACCCCTGCCCCGAAGAAGGGCATCATCCCCCTGCATCCGCTGACCTTCGGGATGCTGCTGGGCAGGTCGTTCGCCGCCCTGCGCCACAACCCCAAGGTGCTCTTCGGCTTCGGGGTCGTGATCCAGTTGGCGGTCGTCGTGCTCAGCGCGACCGTGATGGGCTTCGTCTTCCTCACGACGTTCACCCGGCTCGAGTCCCTCTCCCCCGCATCCGCCGACTTCGAAGCGGTGTTCGCCGGCACCATCGCGATGAACATCGTGGCGGGCCTCGCCGTCGGCCTCGCGTCGATCGCGTTCACCGCACTCATGCAGGGCGTGGTCGCGGCGGAGATCGGATTCGCCGCGATCGGCGTGAAGGCGTCGCTCGGAACTCTCTGGCGCAAGATGATCCCGTCGTTCTGGCGGCTCGCCGCGTTCGCGTCGCTGTCCATCATCTTCATCTTCGGCGTGATCGTGATCGTCTTCCTGGTCATCGCGGGCTTCGTCGCGGGCGGCCTGGGCGGCTCAGGCGAGGCGATCGTGGGCGTGGTGATCCTCGTGGCGCTGATCGTGGTCGCCACCATCCCTCTCGTCGTGTGGCTGACGACCAAGCTCCTGCTGGTCCCCTCGATCCTCGTGCTGGAGCGCGCGAAATTCCGCGACGCGATCGTGCGCTCGTGGCGCCTGACCCGAGGCCGGTTCTGGGTCGCCTGGGGTGTGACGTTCCTGATCGGCGCGATCATGGGTGTCGCGATGCAGCTCGTGAACCTCCCTGCGTCGATTCTCGGTTCGATGCTCGGAAACGTGCTCGCACCGACCGGATCGATGGACTCGTCCGAGATCATCGGCTTCGTGTTCGCGCTGCTGGCCCCGCAGATCCTGCTGCTGGTGCTGCAGGCGATCACGCTCGTCGTCCAGAGCACGGCGGGGACCCTCGTGTACCTCGACAGTCGCATGAGGTACGAGGGCCTCGACCAGGCGCTCATCAGCCATGTCGAGCGCCGGGATCTCGGCTGGACGGAGGAACAGCTCGGCGACCCGTTCGTGGTCGACCCCGAGCGCGCAGTCAGCAGCGCTCCCCCTCCTGCGCAGATCCCCGAGTGGGCGCTCGCCACGCAGGCACAGCCGTACCCCGGACAGGCATATCCGGAGCAGCCATATCCTGGGCAGGCCTATCCGGCACAGCCATACGCTGCGCAGCCGTACCCCGGCCAGGCATATCCCGCGCAGCCCTACCCGGGGCAGCCATACCCGGCGCAGGCGTATCCCGCCCAGACATATCCGGCGCAGCCGCCCTCCCTGGCGCAGCCTTCGTATCCCGCGCAGCCTCCGTATCCCGCGCAGCCTCCGTATGCCTTCCCCGCCCCGACGCCGCAGAGCGCGAGCGCGCCCGCGCCACCGCCCTACGCCGCGCCGCCGGCGGACGCGGAGTCGCAGGCGCGATCGTGGGAGGAACCCGACCCCGACCGTGACAGGTCGGCATGATCCGCCGCCTGGACGACGGACTGATCCCGGACGGAGACGACGCGCGCCGGTGGGCGGAGGAGGAACTGTCGAATCCGCGGTACGCGGATGCCAAGCCGACATGGTTCGATCTGCTCGCCCGCGACATCGGCCGTTTCCTCGCCGACCTCTTCTCTTCCGACAACAGCGCCGGCGTGGGCCCCTCTGCGCTCATCGTCGTGTGCATCATCATCGTCGCCGCGCTCATCGCGGCGCTGATCATCTGGGGTCGTCCTCGTCGGTCCCGAGCGATCCGCCGCACCGGAGGCGCTCTGCTCGGTGCGGAGGACGACCGGACGGCCGCCCAGCTTCGGGCGGACTCCGAGCGCAGTGCGCGCAACGGCGACTGGGACGAGGCGACGATCCTCCGCTTCCGAGCGCTCGCCCGGGGTCTGCTCGAACGCGATCTCATCGACCCCGCGCCCGGGGCCACTGCCCAGTCGATCGCGCGCGAGGTCTCCACGGTCTTCCCCCTCGAGTCGGCTGCGGTGCGATCGGCCGCCGCCTCCTTCGACGACGTCCGTTATCTGCGTCACCCCGCCACCGAGCGGAGCTACTCCGAGCTCGCCGCGACGGATGATCGCCTCGTCTCGGTCAGACCGGAGCTCGTCGGCGCATGACGATCATCGAGGAGCACGAGACGCCGACGTCCACCGCGGAACGTCCCGCGCATCGCCGCCGCCTCACGAAGCTGGGCGGCTGGGCTGCCGTGGTCGCACTCGTGCTGGGTGGGGTCTTCGTCGCCACCCAGGTCGGCGTGCAGATGCCGGATCGACGCGGCGCGCTCGATCCCGAGAGCGTCGCGGACTCGGGCACCATGGCGCTCGCCGAGATCCTCCGGGACCAGGGCGTCGAGGTGGATGTGCACCGATCCCGAGCCGACGCGCGCGCCGCACTCGACGATGACGCGACCCTCGTCATGGCCAATCCGTTCTCGCTCAGCGACGACGCGATCATGCAGCTGGTCGAGCCGGCCGACCGCGTGGTCTTCCTCTCCTCGAGCACGCATCTGCTCTCGATGTTCGACCTCGGAACCAACGCCTCGCCGGATTCCGCTCCGGTGTCGGCGCAGTGCGACATCCCGGAGTTCGCGAACGTCGGCAGCATCCGTCCCGACAGGCTGTTCGCCCCGGCCGACGGGGTGGACGCGTGCTTCGGCAGCGACGAGGCGGCGGCGGTGCTCGTCGACGCAGACGACGACACGACGCGCATCGTCGTCGAGGGAGCCCGCCTGTTCTCCAACGCCGCTCTCGCCGAAGACGGGAACGCCGCGCTCGGGCTCGCACTGCTCGGCCAGTCGGATCGCGTGGTCTGGTACGTGCCCAGCTTCGCCGACTCCGACATCGAGGGCGACATGCCGGATTCTCTCGGCTCGCTCACACCCGGCTGGGTGACCCCCGCGATCCTGCTGCTCATGCTGTCGGGCGTCGCCGCCGCACTGTGGCGTGGCCAGCGATTCGGCCCCCTCGTGGCGGAGACCCTCCCGGTGACCGTCCGCGCCTCGGAGACCATGCACGGACGGGCGAGACTGACCGCCAAAGCCGCAGACGCCGGCCATGCGGCGGAGGCGCTCCGCGACGGCAGCCTGCGCCGTGTCGCCCGTCGACTCGGTCTCGCCGAGCGGGCGAGACCCGATGAGGTGGCGGATGCCGCCGCCGACCGTCTGCGCATACCCCGAGGCTCGCTGCACGAACTGCTCGCCGGACGGCTGCCGAATGACGACGCCGATCTCGTCGCGTTCGCGCGACGACTGAGCGAACTCGAAGACGCCGTCGACGCGACGACCCATGAGTTGCGGGGGCGCGAATGATCACCGTCGTCCGCCTCGCGCGCCCGTCCTCATGGACGGTGCGCACGTACACACTGACCACCGACGTCCACGTCACAACGGAAACCGAGGACATCACGTGACCGCTGAGAACTTCACCGACGCCGAGCTGCGTCAGGCCATGCACCGGGTGCGCACGGAGGTCGACAAGGCCGTCGTCGGCCAGGCGGGGACGGTGACGGGGCTTCTCGTCTCGCTCCTCGCCCGCGGCCATGTGCTCCTCGAGGGCGTCCCCGGCGTCGCCAAGACCCTCGTCGTGCGCTCGTTCGCACGGGCTCTCGGCCTCGACACCAAGCGCGTCCAGTTCACCCCCGACCTCATGCCGGGCGACGTCACGGGGTCGCTCGTGTACGACGCCCGCACCGGCGAGTTCGACTTCCGCGCGGGGCCGGTGTTCACGAACATCCTCCTGGCCGACGAGATCAACCGCACGCCGCCGAAGACGCAGGCCGCCCTGCTCGAGGCCATGGAGGAACGTCAGGTCTCGGCCGACGGGATGAGCCGGGCGCTGCCCGACCCGTTCCTCGTCGCGGCGACGCAGAACCCGATCGAGCACGAAGGCACGTACTCGCTCCCCGAGGCACAGCTCGATCGCTTCCTGATGAAGCTGGTCGTGGGGATGCCCGAGCGCGATGCCGAGGTCTCCGTGCTCCGCAAGCACGCATCCGGATTCTCTCCCCGTGAGCTCACCGGAGTGGAAGCCGCCGTCACCGCCGACGAGATCCGGGCCGCGCAGGCCGCGGCCGCCGCCGTCGAGGTCACCGACGACGTGCTCGGGTATGTCGTCGATCTCGCCAGGGCCACCAGGCAGTCCCCCTCGGTCGAGCTCGGCGCGAGCCCGCGCGCCTCGACGGGCCTCCTCGCCGCGGCCAAGGCCTGGGCATGGCTCAACGCCTCATCGGCGGTGACGCCCGACCATGTGCAGACCATGCTGGTCCCGGTCTGGCGGCACCGCTTGCAGCTGCGACCGGACGCGCAGATGGAGGGTGTGTCGGCCGATGCCGTGCTCACGTCGGTGGTGCAGCAGACCCGGGTGCCGATCTAGGTGTTCGTCACCGGCCGTCTCGCCGTCGCGCTCGCCGTCGGCGTCGTCCCGCTGGTCCTCACCGGACTCGCGGGCTATCCCCCGTACCTGATCCTCGTCGCGTGGATCGGGCTGTGCGCCGTGCTCGTCGCCCTCGACGTGCTGCTCGCACCGAGTCCGCGCACCGTCGCGGTCAGCCGCCGGGTGCCGGCGCGCGTGCGCCTCGGAGAGATCGCGCCGGTCAGCGTCGCGCTGCACAACCAGGGAACGCGCACCTTGCACGCGCTGATCCGCGACGCATGGCAGCCCACCGCCGGAGCGAGCGGGGAGCGTCACCGCCTCAGCGTCCCGCCCGGCGAGCGTCGGCGGGTGTCGCATCCCCTGCAGCCCCGCAGGCGAGGCGAGCTCGTGAGCGAGTTCGTGGTGATCCGCTCACGGGGTCCGCTCGGCCTCGCCGGCCGCCAGGCGCGCCACCGGGTGCGCGGTGCGATCCGCGTGCTTCCTGCGTTCTCCTCCCGCAAGCACCTGCCTTCGAGACTCGCCCGCCTGCGCGAGCTCGACGGCAACACGAGCATCCAGGTACGCGGTCAGGGCACGGAGTTCGACTCGCTGCGAGAGTACGTGCGCGGCGACGATGTGCGCTCCATCGACTGGCGGGCCACGGCCAGAGCCGGCACCACGATGCTCCGCACCTGGCGCCCCGAGCGCGACCGCCACGTGGTCATCATCATCGACACCGGTCGCACCGCCGCCGCTCGCGTGGGCGACGGCACGCGGGTCGACGCCTCGCTGGAGGCCGCTCTGCTGCTCGCCGCACTCGCCGCGAGAGCGGGCGATCATGTGCATCTGCTCATGGTCGACAGGGTCGTGCGCGCCAGGGTGACCGGTGTCGAGGGCGCGGCGCTCCTGCCGGCGCTGACCGACGCGATGGCTCCCGTGCACGCCCGCCTCGTCGACACGGACTGGCCGAGCGCGTTCGCGGCGGTGCGGACTCTCACGACTCGACCCGCGCTGATCGTGGTGCTCACCGCGCAGGATGCCGCGGAGTCGGCGCGCGGGTTCCTCGGCGCGTTCCCGGACGCGTCCAGGGCGACGTCGATCCTGGTCGGCTCGGTCACCGACGACGGAATCGCCTCCCTCGCCCGCCAGCGAGGGTCGCGCGAAGAGGTGTACCTGGCGGCCGCGGCGGAGCGGACGATGCGCGATGCCGAGAACGTGGCCGACGCGGTCCGACGCGCAGGCGGCGAGGCGATCGCCGCCGACCCCGATTCGCTGCCGCCTCGCATCGCCGACCGGTATCTGGAGCTCAAGGCCGCAGGGCGGCTCTGACGCGCTCGAGGGCGACGCCGAGGCGCTCGACGCGTGTCAGCCGGCGACGAGGCGCGGTGTGCCGGCCTCGTACTCGGTGAGGTCCCCCGTCTCGCCACGTCGATGGGCACGCCCGCCGACGACGATCATGTAGATGAGGAACACGGCCAGCGCCGCAGCGCCGATCCCGATCTTGATCGGCCACGGAAGCGACCAACCGGTGACGAATCCCTCGACGAGGCCTGCGAGGAAGAGCGCGAAGACGAGTCCGATCGCGACCGTGGCGAGCGAACGTCCCTCTGCGGCGAGCGAGTCCCCGCGCGATCGGTCGCCGGGAGCCACCCATGACCAGAACAGATGCAGACCGCCTGCCGCCGCGACGAAGATGCACGTCATCTCGAGCATGCCGTGCGGGAGGATGTAGAGGATCATGACGTCGGCCTTGTCATGCGCGGCCATCACGGCTCCTGAGGTGCCCAGCCCGATCGCGTTCTGCACCAGGGCGTTGATCGGCCAGATCCCGGTGATGCCGAAGAGGACGCACTGGAGCGCGATCCATGCGTTGTTCGTCCACACCATGCCCATGAAGACCGCAGCGGGGTTCTCGGTGTAGTAGCTGGTGAAGCTCTCGTCGGCGTACTGGGCGAGCGCATCGGGCGGACCGAGCGTCGCGACGAGTGCCGGGTCGGAGGAGATCCAGGCGGCGGTGCCGACGGCGACGGCGATGAACGCGACCGCGATGATGAGGGTCGTCCACCGCAGACGGTAGAGGGCGGCAGGCAGCTGCTGGGAGAAGAACCGGGCCGTCTGGGTGAGGATGCTGTCGGAGGCGCCGGTGAGTCGCAGTCGTGCTCGGACCAGGATCGTCGAGAGATAGGCGCCCTGCGGCGACTCCCCCACCGAGGTCTTGATCTCTGCCAGGTCCGCCGACGCGGCGCGGTATCTCACGATCAGCTCGTCGACACCCGCACCGTCGAGCCGGGCTCGGCTGAGCTGATCGAGCCGCTCCCACTCAGCGCGGCGTGCATCGGTCAACGCATCGGCATCCACCTGATTTACTGTACTCATGTCTGCGCCGCTCGATACGTCCGACGAGGTGCTGTCCGGCGAGGCCGTCGCGATCGACGTGCAGCCGATCGGCTTCGTCCTCCGCGCGGCGGGGGCGATCATCGACCTGCTCGTCGGTCTCGGCGTGTTCCTGCTGACGCTGTTCCTGCGCGTCTGGCTGGCCGACATCGGAGTGCTCGACGAGACCACGGACAGGATCGCGCTGGTCGTGTCGATCGTGGTCAGCTTCGTCGTCCTGCCGATCACGATGGAGGTCGCGCTCAAGGGACGCAGCCTCGGCAAGCTCGCGGTCGGCGGCCGCATCGTACGCGTCGACGGCGGAGCGACGGGCTTCCGCCATGCCTTCATCCGCGCGCTGCTCGGAGTGCTCGAGATCTACATGACACTCGGCAGCGTGGCCGTGCTCGCCGGCGCGTTCAGCGCCCGCTCCCAGCGCCTGGGCGACATGGTCGCCGGCACCTACAGCCAGCGTGTGCGGACGCCGCGACTCGCGTCGAGCGTGCCCGTGATGCCGCCCGGTCTCGTCGGATGGGCGCAGATCGCCGACGTCGCGAGACTGCCGGATCGGCTCGCTCGACGGATCTCGCAGTTCCTGCAGAGCGCACCCCGCATGGTCCCGGGCGCACGCGACCGCGTGGCGCGCGATCTGCTCGGCGAAGCATCCCCCTTCGTGTCGCCTCTCCCTCCCGCGCCCCCGGAGCAGGTGCTCGTGGGCATCACGGTGCTGCGGCGCGAGCGCGAACGACGGGCTCTCCACCTCGCCGATCGCCGCGCGGAGAAGCTCAGCGGACGCCGCATCGGGGTCTGAACGGCGCCCGGATCGCGCTCGTCCGCCGAGCTCGACGGACGCGTCAGGCCCGCAGCGCCTCGTGTCTGACGACCAACCATCCCGCGGGGACGGAGAGACGCTCCGCGTGCGGGGCGCACAGATCATGGGCATGCGGGTGATGCGCGATCCCGAGCGGGCCGAGCGCGGCCATCTGGTCGCCGTAGTCGTACGTGAGCGTCGCCACGGCCTCGCGGGCGCAGCCCACCTTCGAGCAGAGTCTTCCGTCCATCCCCGCCAGGTTACGTCCGCGCCGTCGCCGTGCGCGCACGCCGCGCCGCCGGTTCTCGGGGACAGCCCCTAGACTTTCGCTATGCCCCGCCGCCCCCGCGCCTCCGCCGCACCGCGTCGCGGCGCGCGTCACGGGCGACACGGCCGACTCGGACGCAGCGAGGTCGTACGGCCGCCCCTCGCGCCGCTCGACGGGCGCATCGACCGGTTCGACCTCACGGTCGGCACCGCGGTCGAGTTCCTCCGCGGAACCTGGCCTGAGCTGCAGGATGTGCGCTTCGAGATCGGAGCGATGCCGTCGTTCGACGCCACGGACGATGTGCCCCGCTGGTATCTCGACCGTGAACAGCGCAGGATCGTGCTCTTCCGACTGCCGATCGAACGCCTGCTGCCTCCGGGCCACGACGACGGGGCGCACAGACGCATGGCGATCGAGAGCGCCGTCTTCCGAGCAGCAGCCGAGTTCGTCGGGCGCGAGCCATGGGATTTCGGCGGCCACGACCACTGAGGGTCCCATCGCGACGCCGGATGTTCGCGGTCGAAGACGACCTGACAGAGCTGTTGTTCAGGGGTAGACGGTGATGCTCTGCTGCGCCCCCGCTGCCGGCCAGACCGGCCACGCGACCAGAGCACCGGGCGCCGTCATCGCGACCTCGGCGTGCACCGGGCCGGACGTCGTCAGGGAGTAGACGGTCTCCGTCTCGACATCGACCGAGGCCGAGGACCCGGCGGGAACCGTGATCTCGACAGGCTCTCCCCCGCCCACGGGCTCGAGCTGCACGGTCGCGTCGGACTCCTCGTCATTGACGACCACCACGGATGCAGCGGGCCCCGCCGGCACGGCGACGAGCAGGTCGTCGTCGAACTCCGGCGCCGGCATCACCCAGGTGAAGTCGGACTGGGGACCGGCACCGTCCTGCACCCGGACGCCCGTGAGCACAGGCTCATCGGCATCCACGCCGACCGTGTACCGGCCGGGCGGAAGGTCAGACAGGGACATCTCGAGGGGCTGCTCTGCGGTCAGCTCGACCGTGAAGTCGCGCACCACCGCCGATCCGCCCACCGCACGCACGGTGACCGTCGCCTGGGAATCGCGTTCCGGGGACAGCAGGCGGAGGACAGCCATCCGCGAGTTGTCGCCATCGCTCTCGAACACCTGCACGCCCGGGATGACCGGATGCTGCTGCGGTGCGGCGACCGCGTCCTGCAGGTCGACTCCGACCGGATCGAGCGTCTGGGTCTGCGAGGACTGGAGCACGGCACGGACGGGGGATCCGGTCGCCGTCACGTGCACCACCGGGAGGTCAGATCCGGATGCGAGGGAGGTCAGCGGCAGCGCGACCTGGGACTCCGCGGGGACGATCACGGACGTCGAGCCGCGCACGGACCCGTAGGCGACCAGCGAGACCGTCGAGGGCACGGCGCCGGGGTTCGTGAGGACGATGAGATCTTCGGAACCGGTCTCGACCGTGCCTCCGACGAGCCACGACTCGGTGCTCGCCGGGCGGCAGGGCGCGGCAGCGAACCCGGAGAGGTCCGCCTCGGCGAGGCTCACCGACTCGGTGGCGCCGATCAGGGGCGCGGTGCGTCCCTCGACCTGTCCGATGAGCACCGGCACTCCGCCGCTCCCCGCGAGGTCGTCGACACTCAGCAACGATGACTGCGGCGGCTCGGAGGCGCCGTCGACGGTCAACTGAGGGGAGGCGGCAGGCACCATCTGGAGCGAATCCGCGGTGTTCCTGCCGATCGCCCGGAAGTCGCCGTTGCACACGAGCACGGTGTCGCCGGGAAGGGGGGTGACCTCGGCCTGCGCGGCATCGTGAGTGACCGTCGGCCACGGCGAGGGAATGGCCACCACGACACCGACGACGCACGCGGCCGCGACGACGGCCCCCGTGAGGACGCGCGCGCTCGTCGCTGCGACGCGGAATGCACGAGTGGTGCTCATCGGGTGTCCTCCTCCGCGCCGTCGGCGGGTCTTTCCCCGCCTGCCGTCGCATCGTCCCCGGTCGCCTCGACGGCTGCGGGGTCGCTCTCCGTCTGTCGCCCCTCGACGGCCTCGACAGGCTCACCGGTCTCACCGGTCTCGACGCTCGGGTCCGACTCCACACCTGCACCGACCGGCACCGACGCCACGCCGGAATGCTCGTCATCGAACTCATCGACGTGACGGGGAAGCACGAGTGGCTCGTCGGCAGCCCTGCCGACGATGCGTGACCGTCCACGTGCGGCACGGCGCGAGGCCCTCGTGGGCATCGACAGCAGCAGCGCGGCGAAGACGAGGACCAGCTGCAGCGTGACGACGAGACGGGCGGTCGCCTGCTGTCCCGGAGTCAGCGGCGCGCGATCGGCCGGGTCTGCCTCGAGCCGATACAGCACTCCGCGGTCGGTCGTCCCGGCCTGCACGAAGCCCGCGCGCTGATCGAGCGAGGTCACGGCCGCGGTGTGCAGTGTGCGCGCGCGATCGGACACGTCCTCGGGGAGTTCGGCCAGGAGCACGTAGCCCACGCCGAGCTCTCCCAGCTCGGCAGCTCCGTCGAAGTCGCGGGCCGAGAGCAGATCGACCGCGAGGGTCGTGATATCGGTTCCGCGGATCTCCGTGGCCGTCGAGAGGATGGTGGTCTGGGCGCTCAGCGTCTCGCTGGCCCCCCATGCGACCTCGGCGGAGAGTCCGCCGTCGTTCTGCGGCGTGAGCACGAGCGTTCCGACAGGACGGTCATCGACAGCCTGCGCGGCGATGTACGCGGGCAGCGAGGACTCGGGGCCCTCAGTCAGCGCCGAACGTCCGAGATGGAACGCGGCCAGGGCCGGAACGGCGCACGCTGCGACGGCCACTGCGGCGATCGCCGCGCTCAGGAGTCGAGCACGGGGCAGCGTCAGCGCGGTGTCGAGCGTCACCAGCGCGGCGCCGGTCACCCCGATCCACGCGAGGCTGAGCCCCGCTCCCGGCCAGATCGCGATCCCGGTGCCCTGAGCGAAGGACACGGTGATGCCGACGGCGAGGAAAGCCGTGGCGAAGCCGCTGAGCGCGACGACGAGAAGGGTGATGCCCGCACGCCAGCGCGGGGCGACCGTGGCGATGAGAGCGAGCACGGCGAGGGGCGCGAGCAGCACGCCCGCCCACGGAGCAAGCACGGGACCGACGATCGCGGTCCATCCGGCCAGATCTCCCGAGGGGAACCCGGTGGCGAGGGCGAGCCGTCCGGCGGCATCGGCGGTCGCCTGAGGGCCGGCCCAGATGAGGCCCGGATCGGCCAGAACGGCGATGAGGCTGCCGTGCGAGAGCTGCCAGACCACCAGGGGCGCGAAGAGAGCCACGGCGGGCACCGGCACCCAGAGGAGGCGCGCTGCACCACGGAAGCGGGCGCCGCCGAGCGTGATGCCGAGCGCGACGATCCAGAGCAGGAGCAGCGCGGGCGCGAGGGACGGCGCGCACGCGGTCACAGCGGCGAACAGCAGGGATGCGGCCCCCGCTGCGCCCCAGGATCGGTGCGCGACAACGGCGGCGTGGAACAACCACGGCAGCAGCAGGTGTACGAGGACACCCGTGGGGCGGCCGTCGACGAGCGCCGTGAGGAACGTCGGCGCGAGCGCCCACACGATGCCGGCGAAGATCCGCAGACCCGACCTGTCGGTCACCCTGGTCGCCGCGAACCATCCGCCGAGCACGGCGAGCGGCAGGGCGAGGATCCAGAGGAGGACGAGGGAGAACGACGGACCCGCCGGCCAGAGGGAGCCGAGAACGGCGAGGACCGATGCGAACGGATCAGCCGGGCCCACGACGTCGGCGCCGAGCCCGCGGAGGCCCCATGCAGCGTCGCTCCACAGGGCCGCGACCGTGGTGCGGAGCGGGAGCAGGCCGCCGCCGCCGATGACGGGCCAAGCCAGCAGGCTCGTGAACGTCGCGATGCTCACCACGAGGGCCCCGAGGACCACCCAGGCCCCGCCGCCGGAGAAGAAGTGCAGCTCGCTGGCGACGCCGCCCTCGCTGCCATGCCCGTCGTCGAGACGACGGTGCAGGTCGCGATTGCTGACGCGCAGCGGCGCGATGCTCGACCAACTCGACGCACGGAAGGCTGCTATCGCTCGGCGAGACCGGGCCACCGCCCCCACGCGGAGCATGACGGTGAGCGCGGCGGCCCACTCGGGGAAGACCGCTTCCGGGCGCTTGCCGATGAGATGCGTGATGGATCGCCACAGAGCGAGCGGCAGCAGGCTGAGCCAGTGCAGGGGAACGGCGACCGTGGGAGCGTACGAGAGGCGCCGGTGGAGCTGAGCCACGCGCGCGACGTAGGCGCGGCGCCCACGGCCGGAGGGAAGAGCGGCAGGTCCGTCCGGCGACACGGAGACCCTCGCCGACGGGACGAGCACGACGCGGCCTCCGCCGAGACGTGCGCGGACCCCCAGATCGAGGCCCTCGTCCGCCCCGGCGAGAGCAGGATCGGGGCGTAGCCGATCGCGTACCTCGCCACGGATCAGGAGGCCACGGATGTCGGCGGCCAGGGCATCGTCGCTGCCGTCGTGCTGCCCCTGATCGAGTTCACCCGAGGCGAGCTCGACCGAGCGTCCGAGCGCGGTCATACTGACCCCGAGGGACACGATCTCGCGATCGTTGTCGCTCTGCACCAGCTTGGGTGCGACGATCGCGGCAGAGGGTGAGCGCTCGAGCGTGCCGACGAGCCGCTCGAGAGCGCGCTGGTGAGGTGCGGTGTCGTGAGCGAGGAGCCAGACGGCGCTACCCTGCGTCACCCGCGGCAGGGCGAGGCCGACGGCTTCCGCGAACGAGGTGCCGCTTCGTGCCTCGATGACCCCTTCGACGGTCGTCGCGACGGTCTCGCTCTCGCGGATCGTCGTCGCGTCCCCGCACATCACCAGGGTGATGGACGAGGGTGGCGCGGTCTGGGAACGCAGTGCGTCCAGAGTGCGAAGGAGTTGCGCGCGAGCGGACGAACCGGGGCGCGCCACGATGATGGCATGAACTCGGGCTGGCATGACGTCGTCAGCCTATGCTCGGTATGCCTGGGGCCGGGGCAGCGGATGCGGCGTGGCCGCGAAGCTCTGCGATCGGCGGTCAGCTCGCGCGACGCTTGAGCTTGCGGCGCTCGCGCTCGGAGAGACCGCCCCAGATGCCGAATCGCTCATCGTTGTTGAGCGCGTACTCGAGGCACTCGCCGCGGACGTCGCACGAGGTGCAGATCCGCTTGGCGTCACGAGTCGATCCGCCCTTCTCGGGGAAGAAGGCCTCGGGGTCGGTCTGCGAGCACAGTGCGTCGCTCTGCCAGGCGAGAGCGTTCTCGTCATCAGCCTCTGTCTTGCGAACCCCGGGAACGCCGAGGTTGATGGGATCGACGAACCAGTTCTCCGGTACGTCAGAACGGTAACCCGTCATCTCGATCTCCAACCCTTGTTCCGCCCCCTCGGCGGGCCGTGCATGACTAATTACACCCGTGTCATTCGCATCGGTCAAGTCGCGGATCGTAAACCCTCAATCGTGTCTTGAAGGTTCTTGACCCTCGCACGGCGTGTCGCGGCGACCTCAGACGGTCGCCTCAGCCAGCGTCCGCGGCGCCCGGAGCGGCCACGAACGCTTCGCCCGTTCCGGACAGCACGAGCTCTGCCTCGTCGTCGCTCGCGAACGCCGCAGTGCCGACCGCGATCTCGAGCGGATCCGACTCCGCGCCGCGCACGCTCACCCGCCCCGCCGTCGCGAGGACCATGGTGGGTCCGGACACGGGCACGACGACCTCGTCGCCCGTGAGCTCCACCCGCCGCAGCGAGAAGTCGGCGATCGGCACGGCGTAATCGGTGACGGGCCCGGAGTCCTGCGGTCGCAGCACGGGCACCTCGCCGGGCGTCGCGTCGACGATCGAGAGCAGCTCGACCACGTCGATGCGCTTCGGGGTGAGACCGCCCCGGAGCACGTTGTCGCTCGCCGCCATGATCTCGACGCCCAGCCCTGAGATGTACGCGTGCAGGAGGCCGGCGCGCAGGAAGATCCCCTCGCCGCGGCGGAGCACCACATGGTTCATCAGCAGCGCGACGACCACGCCCGGATCGCCCGGGTAGGAGTCCGCGATCGCGGCGACGGCGTGGATCGTGGAACTCCACTCCCCCGTGTCCGAGGCTGCCGCGTCGCGCACGGCGGCGATGACGTCGTCCACCTCGGCCTGCGCATCGCCGGAGAGGAGCCAGCCGAGAGTGTCGCGCAGCGCTGCGTCACCGCCGGCGAGACGGTCCGCGAGCGCCGTGACCCCGGGGCGCTCGCCCAGCGCGCCGAGCAGGCCCCGCGTGTCGGCCACCGGCCGCAGACCGCTCAGCGACTCGAATCTGTCACTCAGCGCCACGATCAGCTCGGGCTTGTGGTTGTCGTCGCGGTAGTTCCGGGTGGGGTCGTCGGCGGCGAGCCCCGCCTCCTTCGCCCAGCCGGAGCGCGCCTGCTCGATCGTCGGATGCACCTGGATCGACAGCGGAGAGGCCGCGGCGAGCAGCTTCAGCAGGTATGGCAGGGAACCTCCCGTCACCGCATCGAGGGTGCGTCCGTCGGCCACGTCGCTGGGATCGCCGGGGTGGTCTCCGAACCACACCTCCGCCTCGGGCACCGCCGCAGGAGCGCGCCCTTCCAGCTCGGCGAGGAGGGTCTGCGACCCCCAGGCGTAGTCACGGGGCGCGTTCGAGAGGCGGAGCAGCATGCACCCAGCGTATGGGCAGTCGACGGATCGCCGCCGCTGAGCCGCCGATCAGCTGCACCATCGGCCGCGCGCGGTAGCCTGAACGCGATGGCGCAGTACACGAAGCACCCGGTGTCAGCCCCTCCTCGCGCACCCGAGCGCGAGTCGACGGGGCATCTCATGCTGCGCGGGTACATCGTCCTCGCGCTGTTCACGACGTTCGCGCACTCCGCCGTGTACAACCTCGTCGGCGAGGTCGGAGCGGTGATCGCACTCGCCGCGTTCCTCATCGCCACCGTGGCCATCGGCGTGCCGATGATCGCGCGCGGCAGACCGCATCCGTTCGCCTGGCGCAGACTCCCCTGGGCAGCGACCGCCTACACGGCCCTCGCGCTCGTCTCCGTCGCCTGGTCGCAGTGGCGCGGGGCCACCCTGCTCACGTGGGCGCTTCTCGCGACGGTCACGATCACCGCCCTCTTCATCGTGCATGTGCTCACCTGGCAGGAGATCGTGCGAGCGCTCGCGTCCGCATTCAAGTGGATCCTGGGCCTGTCGCTCGCCCTCGAGCTCTGGGTCGCGCTGGTCGTGCACGGGCCGATCCTGCCGAACTTCTTCGAGCGGCCGGAGGGCGAGATCGACCCGCACTGGTACTGGGTGCGCGGCAACCTGTTCGACGGGGACCGCATCCAGGGCATCGTGGGCAACTCCAACCTGCTCGCGATCATCAGTCTGTTCGCGATGATCACGTTCGGCGTCCTCTTCGCAGCCCGAGCGCGGTGGCGCACCACCCTGGCGCTCTGGACCCTGCTCGCCGCGTTCTTCTTCGTCCGCGCAGGCTCCGCCACCGCTTTCGCCTGCGCCGCGGCCGCCGCTCTGGTCCTCCTCGTCGCACTGCTGATGCGGCGTACGACCACGCCGGGCGCGCGCACCCGCCTCTACGTGATCTTCATCGGGGGCTCGGCTGTTCTCGGCATCGCGGTGTGGCTTCTGCAGAAGCCCCTCCTCGGGCTCCTGGGCCGCAGCAGCGACCTCACCGGGCGTTCCGACAAGATCTGGGAGAGCGTGCTCGAGCGCGCGGCTGAGCATCCGCTGTTCGGCAACGGCTTCTCGAGTCCCTGGGTCCCGTTCGACCCGGCATTCGCAGGGTGGATCGAAGATCACGGCATCACGGTGTTCCACGCCCACAACATGTGGTTGGACGTGCTGATGCAGCTCGGGGTGCTGGGCGTCGTTCTGATGGCCGTCGCCTACCTCAGCCTGCTGTGGCGGTCGTGGTTCTTCGCCGTCGACCGGCCGAGGTGGGATCTGCGTTCCGACCGCAGCTACTCCCCCCTGACACTGCTCCCGAGCCTGTTCACCGTCGTGCTCCTCGTGCAGGGACTCACCGAATCGACGCCGATCATGCTGTGGGGGTGGATGCTCCTGGTCCTGCTCTCGTTCAAGATCAAGGCCGTGCCTCTCGTCGGCATCGGCGAACGGGAGCGAGTGATCGAGCGCGGCGAGCGAGTGCGGCGGGTTCCGTGACACCGGGACGTCGTCTCGCGCGGCTGCTCGGTTCGGCGGAGTTCGCCCGCGCCTTCACCATCACCGTCCTCGCCGCAGTGTTCGGATCCTTCCTCATCGAGAGGATGACCTCGCCCGTCACGCTCGCCACGATCATCGCCGGTCTCTGCGTGCTCGGCCTCGGCATCCTGTGGGTCCGTCGCGACGAGCTGTCGCTGCTTCGGATCGCCCCCTCGTCGCTGCTCGCCTTCCTCGCCTGGGCGCTGGTGAGCATCGTGTGGACGACCGACAAGAGCGACACGCTGCTCGGCTGGCTCGAGCTCTTCGGCTTCGCCTTCCTGGCGATCACCGTCGGCCACATCCGCGACACGCTGCAGACCGTGCGCGCCCTCGGCGACACGCTGCGCGCGCTTCTCGCCCTCTCCCTCGGGCTCGAGATCCTCTCGGGGATCCTGCTCGATCTGCCGTTCGTCTTCCTCGGAATCCAGGGAGACCTCGCCGTCGGCGGGCCCGTCCAGGGCATCTTCGGCAGCCGCAACATGCTCGGCTTCGTCACGGTCATCGCCCTCATCACGTTCTTCATCGAGTGGCGATCGCAATCGCTCAGCGCTCGCATCGCCGTGCCGTCGATGGGCGTGGCGCTCCTGCTGGCGTTCCTCTCCGCGTCTCCGACGGTGCTCGTGCTCGCGGCCGCGGTGACCACCGTCGCGGTCGCCCTGATGATCGTGCGGCATGCGCCTGCGGAACGGCGCTCACTGGTGCAGTGGGTCCTCGGCGTGCTGGTGACCCTGGCGCTCGCGGCGGCCTTCGTGCTGCGGCACTCGATCATCGCGCTCATGAACGCGGGGTCGGACTTCTCGATCCGCGCGACGCTCTGGAACAAGATCCTCGACTTCGTGGCGTTGAAGCCGATCGAGGGCTGGGGATGGTTCGGCTCCTGGGCGCGCGGGGAGTACCCGTTCACGTTCATCAACTTCCAGCTCGGCGATCGCCACCAGAGCGCTCTCAACGCCTACTTCGACGTCCTGCTCCAGCTCGGAGCCGCGGGCCTCGTGCTGTTCCTGCTCCTCGGCGGGGTGGCGCTCGTGCGGTCCTGGCTCGTCGCGAGTGTGCGTCGCTCGGTGGTCTACGCGTGGACGCCGCTGATGCTCGTGACCCTCGCGGTCGAGTCGATGTTCGAGAGTTTCACGATCGTGGGCGCGGGGTGGTTCATGCTCGTGCTGTGCGCACTGCGAGCGGGGCAGTCGCGATCCTGGCGAGAGAACATCGACGCCGCGCACACCGGCGCGATCCCCACGCTGCGCTCCGAGTACTAGTCCGCCCTCGCGTCCTCGGGGGATTCCGAACTCCGCCAGGTAGGCTGGTGTCTGCTCGCGGCGACCCGCGGGGCCCACAGCTTCCGGAGATCTCACCTCGTGACACACGTCCCCTTCGAACCGGCGTCCGCGACGATCGTCATCGTCACCTTCAACCGTTCGCATCTCCTGACCGGACTCCTCGAGAGCATCACGGCCATGGAGCCGAAGCCGGGGCATGTCGTGGTCATCGACAACGCCTCGTCCGACGACACCACCGAGGTCGTCGACTCGTTCCGTCCACGCCTGGGCACCGAGCTCGTCTATCGTCGACTCGAGACGAACACCGGCGGCTCGGGCGGTTTCAGCGAGGGCATGCGCACCGCCTACGAACTCGGGTCCGAGTGGATCTGGATGATGGACGACGATGTCGAGGTCGTCCCCGACGGACTCGCGAAGATGGGGGCGTGGGCGCCGCGCTTCAAGAGCATCCAGGGCCGCAGGTACGACTACGACGGCAGCGAGTTCTACTGGCAGTACCGCATCGCGGAGCGCATGGGCATCCCGATCCCGTTCGCGCCCTCCGGCTTCGACGCGTCGGGCTACAAGGAGATGAACAGCGGATGCTTCGAGGGCATGTTCATCCATCGCTCGATCGTCCAGCAGATCGGCCTGCCCGACCCGCGGTTCTTCATCTACTGGGACGACCAGATGTACGGGTGGCTCGCCTCGCGCAGGACGACCGCCGTCATCGTGGACGAGTTCGTGCTTCGGCGCACACGTGAGATCAAGCAGTGGGACATGGGCATCCGCCACATGAACGCGTCGAGCAACGCGTACCGCTTCTACATCATGCGCAACCGGGCGTACATCAAGAACTACTACCGGGTGCACGGGGTCTACAACCCGGTGCTCTTCGGCCTCGGCACCGCGATGACCTTCGCCAAGGAGCTCATCCGACTGGTGTTCGTCGAGCGTACGGTGCGAGGCACCAGCAACCTGTTCCGCGGCCTCAAGGAAGGCGGCCGACTGGGCCGCGACCGCTCCTGGCAGCCGATGGCTCCCCTGGAGGACTGACGACCATGACGGATGAGCCGCAGCCCGAACTGCGATGGGCGCCCCTGCCTCCGAAGCCGAGCAACCGCGGCCGGATCTGGTTGATCGTCGGCCTCTCGGTCGCCGCTTTCCTGGTCGCAGCCGTGCTGCTGCTGTTCCTCCTGCCTCGGGGCGGAGACCCCGAGCCGTCCGCGAGCGGCACGCCGTCGCCGTCGGCTTCGCCGACCGCCAGCGCGACGCCGACCGAGACCCCGTCGGCCACGCCCTCTCCCACCGAGACCGCGACCACGGAGCCCACTCCCGCGCCGGATCCGAGCATGACGCCGATCACGACTCCCCCGCCGCAGGTCGACCCCAGCATCGGCGTGTTCCGCGACACGGTGCAGGGATGGCTCGATGATGCTCTGACCGGGCTCGACATCGTCGCTGAGAGCAGCGGCCAGGATGCCGTCGATGTCGTCGACACGCTGCAGAACGACGCGCAGCGCCTGTCGGAGGCGGTGCCGCCCGCGTCGATCGACTCCGACTGGCACGCCACCGTCGGGGCGTACGCGCAGGCTCTCAGCGATCTCAGGTCGGCGGTCGCAGCCGGCGGCGACGCCTCGGGCGCGACCTCCGCAGCCCTCTCCGCCGCCGACGCAGTACGGGACGTCGTCGGTCTCTGACGCCCCCTGCCGGTCAGGCGGGTCCGCGGATCAGGCGGGTCTGCCGATCAGGAGTTGTAGTCCGCGTTGTAGCGGTCGAGCACGTCGGCGATGGGGCCGTCCAGCACGAGAGCACCCTTGTCGAGGTAGAGGCCGCGCGTGCAGAAGCGGCGAAGATCGCGCTCGTTGTGACTGACGAAGAACAGCGTGCGCCCCTCGGCGAGCAGCTCGTCGATCCGCTTGTAGCACTTGTCGCGGAAGGCCTTGTCTCCCACCGCCAGCACCTCGTCGACCAGCAGGATCGGCTCGTCGAGCTGAGACACCACTGAGAAGGCCAGTCGCACCTTCATGCCGTTGGACAGGTGCTTGTAGGGAGTGTCCTCGAAACCGGCGAGCTCGGCGAAGCCGATGATGCCGTCGTATCGTCGCGAGATCTCCTCGCGGCCCATCCCGTGAAGCCCGGCCGTCAGCCGGACGTTCTCGCGCACCGTGAGGTCTCCGACGAACCCGCCGGTGATCTCGATCAGGGGGGCGACTCCCCCGTTGACCGTGACGGTGCCCTCGTCGGCGAGCAGCACGCCGGCGACCAGGCGCAGGAGGGTCGACTTGCCCTGCCCGTTGCGGCCGACGACCCCGATCGACTCGCCGGGCTCGACCGCGAAGCTCACGTCGCGCAGCGCCCAGAACTCACCCGGTCGCGAGCGACGGGACGCCCCCGCGAAGAGATCCTTGAAGCTCCGGCTGCCCCGACGATTGCGACGGAAGCGCACGCCGAGTCCTGACACCTCGATGGCGGCCGACATCACAGCTCCTTCAGGACGGGACGCTCGAGCGCACGGAACGTCCACAGGCCGAGCGCGAGGATGGCGACGCACATCACGGCGCTGATCAGAACGGGGACGGGATCCCACAGCTCCGGGAAGAATCCGACGCGGTAGAGGGTGAAGATGCCCGCGAGCGGGTTGAACGCACCGATAGTGTGGAACGGTGCGGGCAGGTCGCCGAAGCTGTAGATGACCGGCGATGCATAGAACAGCGCACGAAGCACGAGGGCGGTGGTGCGCTCGAGATCGGCATAGAGCACGCACAGAGGCGCCACGAGGAGCCCCAGGCCGACGAGCAGCACGGTCTGCATGATCATCGCGACCGGGAACCACAGCAGAGACCAGCTCACCGTCGCGCCAGTGAACACCGCGAACAGCACGAGCACCGGCAGCGAGAACAGGAACTCGATCCCCTTGCTGAGGACGATGCGGTTGACCCAGATCGATCGCGGGATCGCCGTGGACTTCACGAGCCGCGAATCCTTGCGGAACGCTCTCGTGAAGTCGCCCACGGACGAGTTGAACCACACCCACGGGAGCAGCGCGACGATGAGGAACACGATGTACGGGTCCTCCCCCACGCTCCGATGGAAGACCTGCGTGAAGACGAACCAGTAGATCGCGCTCATCACCAGCGGATCGAGGACCGACCACAGGTAGCCGAGGAAGCTCGTCGCGTAGCGGACCTTGAGGTCGCGCGCCGACAGCAGCCACAGCGAATGCGCATAGCGCCGGGGCGTGCCTGGTGCCCCGACTGTCGAACCGCTCATGTGACTCCTGTGATCAGACCGCGCGAACCGTCCGCGGACGACGTTCAGCCGTTCTGGACGCTCTCGAAGGTCGCGCGCCACTGCTCCGGCGACGTGATCTTCGGCGTGCCGTCGGCATACTCCGCTGCGAGGGTCTTCCAGCTGCGTGCGAGCCCGAGGTTCAGACGGATGCTCCTCCACAGGAAGCGGTGCATCGTCGCCCGGTCGCGCTGGTACCAGGCGACGCCGAGGCCGTCGGGAGAGGTCACCAGCGCGGAGTCGATGTCGGCGAAGCGCCACCAGTTGATGTCCTGCGCCGAGATGATCCGCTCGGGGTTGCGTCGGCTTCCCGGCGACTGCTTGATGACGAGCTGCCGCACGCCCACGCGCGCGGCCAGGATGAGCGCCGCGATCGGGTTCGTGGGCTTGCGCACCCCACCGAGGATCGCGACGGACGACCGACGGACCGGCGGCAGAGCCGACAGATCCTCGACGACCTCGGAATCGATGTATGCGGTCCGCATCTGGCGGATCTCCGCCTGCTTACCGGGCAGCAGCTCGGGCAGGACGGCGGGTCCGCGCATGACGTCCCGCAGAGCCTCGTGCCGCAGCCGGACGGCGGAGTACTGCAGCATGAAGAGCAGCTTGATGTCGCCGAGGAACGAGTGCAGCGGGAGGATGCCGCCCTTGGCGACATGCGAGTGCAGGAGGCCGGTGATCACCCGGTTGCGGTGGATGAAGTACTCCTCCCACGTCCGCGTGGGGTCCTTGTCGTGCCAGGCCATGTGCCATACCGCGACGCCGGGCAGGCAGACCGTCGGGTAGCCGTGCTCACGCGCGCGGAGGGAGTACTCGATGTCGTCGAACTTGAGGAACACCGGCAGCGAGAGGCCGATCTCGCGCAGGATCGCGGTCGGGATGAGGCACATCCACCACCCGTTGAAGTCCGCTCCCAGGTAGCGGTGCAGCTCGGGGGTCTCGCGCAGCGGCTCCTCGGCGAAGTCGTGGTCGTACTCGCTCGCACCCGACGGGCGCATCCAGGACTTCCGCTGGTCCCACACCTCGCCCTGCGTGTACAGGACAGAGCGGTCGTCGAGATGGAGCATCCCGCCGCCGACGATCGTGGGCGTCACCGCGAAGTCGCCGAAGCGCACGGCTCGGACGATCGCCTCGGGCTCCGAGATCGCGTCGTCGTCGAGGAGCAGCACGTAGCGGCTGTCCTCCGACGAGAGCGACTCGAGCATCGCCCGCGAGAAGCCGCCCGACCCGCCGAGGTTCGGCTGGCGGAGGATCTCGAGCTTGTCGCCGAGCTGCGCTGCGGCTTCGGCGAAGCCGGGCTGGTCCGAGACGAGGTCCGTACCCTGATCCACCACGATCACGCGGTCGAGCACGTCGTGGACGTGCTCGTTCTGACCGACCGCGATGATCTGGTTCAGGCAGTACGAGGGCCGGTTGAAGGTCGTGATGCCGACGGTCGTCTTGCCCGGCGTCCAGCCCTCAGGGACCGCGACCTGCCATTCGGCGCTGACCAGGGTCGCGTCCGAGTTGCCCGCCGCGATGTCGAACCAGTACGAGCCGCCGTCGATGAACGACGTGATCGGAAGGTCGAAGGCGACCGTCTCATCGGAGAAGGACTTCGATGCGAGCGCCGAGGCGCGCCCGCGGGCGCTCGACTTGTAGACCGAGATGAGGCCCTTGCCCTCGACGGTGGCGACGAGGCGCACCGAGCGCACCTTGGTGCCGTGCTGCCAGTAGCTCGCCGGGAACGCGTTGAAGTAGGTGCTCAGCGAGATGCGGCGGTGCGCATAGACCTTGATGCTGCGACGGCCGACGATCTCGTAGGCCTCTCCCGGCTGGGAGCCGTCACCCGACCCGGTGTCGACGTACAGCGCCGAGACCTCGGCGACGCCCTCGGTGGGGAAGACGGTGTGGTTGACGGCGACGAATTCGGTGCTCGTGTTGTCTGTCATTGCGCTTCCCGTCAGGCGAGGTCGTTGTTCCACATCGACAGTGCGGAGCCGATGGCCATGTGCATGTCGAGGTACTGGTAGGTGCCCAGGCGTCCACCGAAGTGCACGTCCTGCTCGCCCTTGGTCAGTTCCCGGTACGCGAGCAGACCGGAACGGTCTGCCGGGGTGTTGACGGGATAGTACGGCTCATCCTCGCGCGTGGCGAAGCGCGAAAACTCGCGCATGATCACGGTCTTGTCCTTCGGGTAGCGGTCCTCGCGCTCCGGGTGGAAGTGGCGGAACTCGTGGATGCGCGTGTACGGGACGCCCGCATCGGCGTAATTCATGACCGGCGTGCCCTGGAAGTCACCGGTGTGCAGCACCTCTTCTTCGAAGTCGAGCGTGCGCCACGACAGCTCGCCCTCGGCGTAGTCGAAGTAGCGGTCCACAGGACCGGTGTAGACGACCGGCACCTGACCGACGGTGGCCTTTTTGTTCAGGGGCTGCGACTCGTCGAAGAAGTCGACGTCGAGCTTGACCTCGATGTTCTCGTGGTCGGCCATCCGCTCGATCCAGGCGGTGTAGCCGTCGGTCGGAAGCCCCTCCCAGCGATCGTTGAAGTAGCGGTTGTCGTACGTGTAGCGCACGGGGAGCCGGCTGATGATCTCCGCCGGCAGGTCCTTGGGGTCGGTCTGCCACTGCTTCGCCGTGTAATCCCGGATGAAGGCCTCGTACAGCGGGCGTCCGATCAGGCCGATCCCGCGCTCCTCGAGGTTCTGGGCGCTCTTCGGGTCGAACTCGCCCGCGAGCTCCGTGATGAGAGCGCGCGCTTCGTCCGGCGAGTGCGCGGCGTTGAAGAACTGGTTGATCGTCCCGAGGTTGATCGGCAGCGGGAAGACGATGCCGTTGTGGTTCGTGTACACCCGGTGCACGTAGTTCGTGAAGCTCGTGAAGCGGTTCACGTACTCCCAGACCGTGGGGTTGGACGTGTGGAACAGGTGCGCGCCGTAGCGGTGCACCTCGATCCCGGTCTCCGGCTCGTTCTCGCTGTAGGCGTTGCCACCGATGTGATGACGGCGGTCGATGACCGTCACCTTGCGGCCTGCGGCAGCTGCGCGTTCAGCGATGGTGAGGCCGAAGAAGCCCGACCCGACGACGAGGAGATCCATTGATGCAACTTTCCTGAGCTGACCGACAAGACGTGCGGCGCACCTGCAGAGGCACGCGCCTCCACATTTTAGCTGGCGCGAGTTGCGATCACGCTGAGGGCAGGGCCACCTGCGCGGATTCGGCGAGAATTCGGTCGAGGAACGGGGCGAGAGTGCGGGCGTAGGTGCGCGAGAGATGGTTGTCGTCGATGTACACCGCGATGTTGCCGATCGTGGCCTGGCACACGTCCCACGGGCAGAGCCACGGAGTGAAGTCGACCACCGTGATCGTGTCGGAGAAGATCGCGGCGGGATTCTCCTCCGCGAGCACGGCCTCCCTCGGCACCTCGCAGGCCCGCGTGTCGTCGGTCGCGCACTCGTACATGTCGAACGAGAATCTCGGGTTGTCCCGCACGCCGATCACCGGGATGTCGGCCTCGCGCAGGGACTCGACGGCCTCGTCGATCCCGTCGAGCAGCCGCTCGGGTTCATCGGCGTCCGCCCGGGTGAGCACGAGGTAGACGGCATCCGGTTCGATCTCCGCCGCGTAGTCGAGCGCGGCGCGCACCCAGGGCTCGCAGGAGGTCTGCGAGGCATTGCGGGATTCCTCGAACAACCCCGCCGTGCATCCCCCTCGCAGCAGTGTGATCACGGCGAGGTCGCGCTCCTCGGAGAGCGCGATCAGCGGCGCCGAGAGCTGCTGCGCGTGCGAGTCGCCGATCACGAGGACGTGCGCTCCCGCAGCCTCGGCGTCGTCGCTCTGGTTGCACGACCCCTCGAGCACGGTGGCCGACGGGGCGAAGCGGCCGTCGCAGGTCGGCCCGACCGCCGCCCATTCGGAGTCGAGCTGCGTCGGCACGGGAATCATCGGGGCGTCGCTGCTCGCGATGTCGAGCGACACCTCCACCTGCGTCGCGCCGGGATAGTCGGAATCGGCGGCCGACGCGGCGAACTCGGCCGCTCGGTTCTGCTCGCTCCAGCGCCAGCCCCCGGTCGCGCCGGCGACGAGGACCACGGATGCCGCGACGACTGCGATACCTCGCAGCGCCGTGGTGCGATCGGTCCGCGACGGTCCGCGCAGGGGCCGTTCCACGCCCCACGAGAGCAGCCGCGCGGCGACCAGCGACATCGCGATGATCATGAGCCCCTCGCCGGCGCCGATGCGATCGGTCTCGGTGACGACCATCCACATCACGAGGATCGGCCAGTGCACGAGGTACAGCGCGTACGCGTCGCCCGACAGCGCCGTGACGGGCTTCGACGCGAGCAGCGCCGCCGGGCCGCCGCGTGCCGGCGCAGCGCCCGAGATGATGACGGCCGCGGTGCACAGGACAGGCCAGAGCGCGAGGTAGCCGGGGAAACCGCCGCGCACGTCGAGGACGATCCCGCACAGGACGATGCCCACGAGGCCCGCCCATCCGATGACGGCCCGCACGACGGCGTGCGGACGGATGAACGGGAGCAGGAGGGCGAGGAGGGATCCCGCCGCGAACTCCCACAGCCGGGTGCGAGTGTCGAAGTAGGCGAACGCCTGCGCATCGCGCGTCTCGACGATCGAGAACCA
The DNA here is from genome assembly GCF_022627955.1 of Microbacterium sp. C5A9. Taxonomy (GTDB): domain Bacteria; phylum Actinomycetota; class Actinomycetes; order Actinomycetales; family Microbacteriaceae; genus Microbacterium. The sequence goes on along the minus strand of NZ_JABXGD010000002.1, from coordinate 14,693 downwards.
GAGCGACCAGACGAAGACGACCAGGAAGACCGCGATCAGGGCGCCGCGCACGAGATGGCGCTTCTTCCGGAGGACGAGAGCGACGAGGCCGATCAGCAGCGGCCACAGGAGGAACACCTGCCCCTGGATCGACAGCGACCAGAAGTGCTGCAGCGGACTCGTCTCGGCGCTGTCCCTGGCGTAGTAGTCGACCTCCGAGAACGCGAGCTGCCAGTTCTCCACGTACAGGAGGCTCGCCAGCGTCTCGGTCCAGATCCGCGGCCACTGCGTCGGAGGCATGAACGCATAGGCCGCCCCGAGCACGGCGAGCAGCGTCACCGCCGCCGCGGGGACGAGGCGACGGAACCGGCGGCTCCAGAAGGATCCGAGTGTCAGCGGTGCACCCTCGATCGCCCGCCGGGCGAGCGAGCCGGTCAGCAGGAACGCCGAGATCATCAGGAAGACGTCGACTCCGCCCGAGACCCGGCCGAGCCACACGTGATAGATCACCACGAGCACGATCGCGAGCGTCCGCAGGCCGTCGATGTCCGCGCGATAGGACGTCGACGTCGATGCCGGCGTGGCGGCTGTTCCTGTCGTGGGCACTCCGAACACCTCGTTCAGACGTCGTCGGGGATCAGGCCTCCGCCGATTCGGGTGGGCGAAGGCTCCGCTTCGAGACTATCCCAGGAGTCCGGCGCTCCGTCGGCTCACGGTGTCGACGCGGCGTCTCCGCGCAGCGCCAGATCCACGACGTCTCGCAATCCCCCGCTGAGCGTCTCGGCGTAGGCGCTGCTGAGATGATCGGCGTCGTAGTAGACCGGCTCGCCGCCGACCGCGGCGAAGCAGTGCTTCTCGTCGCACAGGAGCGAGGTCAGATCGGCGGCCCACAGGCCCGGCATCGGCCGCTGCCCGGCGAGCACCACCGGATCGGGCGGCATCGCCGTCGTCCGGGGAACAGCGCACTCCTGTGGCTCCTCGGGGTTCAAGACGACGCAGTCCAGGTCGCGGACGTCACCGTTCAACGGCGTGTCGGCGATGGCGACGACCGCGATGCCCGCGCCGGTCCACCGACTCCAGGTGCTCCGGAGGCCGTCGACGAACTGCTCGTCATGCGCGCGACCGCTCCCGTCGTCGACCAGCTGCTGCCGCGCCGCCATCGAGGTCACGATGAGATCGGGCTTCTCGGCCACGAGCGTGTCTGTGAGCCTCGCCGCCCACTCACGGCAGCGCAGGTAGTCGCCAGGGCCCCACGCGGCGTCGAAGCCGACGAACGCCACGTCGGCGGGCGGGCATCCGGGGAACGAGCTGATCGTGAGCTGCCAGCCCTCGTCCCGCGCGATCGGGAACAGCGCCGCCTGCCACTGCTCGGCGTGCGAATCTCCGACCAACCAGACACGTGTGCCTCGTCCGTCGTCCGAGAAGTCGCACTCGCGCGTGGTCTCGCGCCCGTCGATCACGAGACGGGAGGTCAGATCGCCGCACTCCGGAGCGAGGCCGAAGTACGCGTCCCGCTCGGTCACCACCGGGTCAGCCACCTCGACGGACGGATCGCACTCGACAGGATCCGCGAGCGCGGCGGCGGCATGGCACGCTCCGCCGTCCGGGTGCGCCTCGTCGGCGAGCGCGGTGCGGGCAGAGGCCGCCCCGAGCAGCAGCCCAGCGGCCAGGGCGACGACCGCCATCATCACTCCGGCGCCGAGATACGCCCGGCGCGCCGGCCGCCACCAGGCCGCCCGCTGCGCCGGGACCTCGATCCAGCGCCGACTCCCCCAGGCGAGCACGAGCGCGAGCGCGAGGATGCCGAGGCGAGACCACCACGACAGCGGAGCGCCGATCGCGAAAGGAGTGAGCACGATGAGGGGCCAGTGCCACAGGTACAGCGAGTACGACACGTCGCCGAGCCATTGCACCGGTCGGGCGTCGGTGAGGGCGGACACCCCCAGCAGAGGTGCGCGTCGCCCCGTGCCCGCGACGATGACTGCGGCGGTCGCGAGCACGGGCACGAGCGCGGCGACACCGGGATACGGCGTCTGCGGCCCGAAGACGAACGCGGCCACGGCGATGCCGACGAACCCCGCGGTGGCGAGCATCGATGCGGCGAGCGCGTTGAGACGACCCGGCAGCGCCACGGGCACCAGTGCGATCGCCGCGCCGACCGCGAACTGCCATGCCCGGGTGAATGTCACGAAGTAGGCCTGGGCGGGCGCCGCGGCCGTGTAGATCACCGCTGCGACGAACGACACCAGCGCCACCGCGGAGACGACGATGAGCACGATGCGCCGTCGTTCGCCGTGCCTCCCCCACCGGGCCGCCGCGGCGGCAGCGGCCAGCACGATCAGCGGCCACACGAGATAGAACTGCTCCTCGACCGACAGCGACCAGTAGTGCTGCACGGCGCTGGCCGCCGCGTTGTGGGCGGAGTAGTTCACCGACAGAGAGGCGAGCGCCCAGTTCTCGATGTAGAAGACGCTCGCCAGCGCCTGCATCGCGTTGTCGGCCCACCGGGTGAACGGAAGCAGCGCCCATACGCCGATCAGGGTCACGAGGACCACGAGGAGTGCTGCGGGCAGGAGCCGCCGGATCCGCCTCGCGTAGAACGACGAGAGGCGGACCCGGCCGGAGCGATCGAGCTCCGAGAGCAGATGCCCCGTGATCAGGAAGCCGGAGATCACGAAGAAGACATCGACGCCCACATAGCCGCCGGTGATCTGCTCCGGCCACAGGTGGTTGAGCACCACGAGAGCGATCGCGACCGCTCTCAGCGCTTGGATGTCGGTGCGGAACCTGCCGGTGCGCGCCGACACGCGGGAGACCGCGACCGCCGGAGCGGGCGCGGTCACGGCGTCAGATACTCCTGGAGCTGCTCGCCCGCGTCGCGGACCACGAAGCCGGTCGCCTCGAGCTTCGACAGGTCGAGCACGCTGTTCGACGGGCGGGGCGCCACAGGACCCTCCGCATTCGCGAAGTACTCGGCGGTGCTCACGCCCGACACCCGTGATCTCTCCGCACCGGTGATGGCGAAGATGTCGCTCGCGATGTCCTTCCAGGTCCGCTCCGCGCCGCCGCCGCTCACGTTGTATGTGCCGTACGGAGCGTTCGTGTCGAGAAGGTGTACGATCGCGCGGGCGATCTCGGAGGCGAACGTGAGCCGGCCGCGCTGATCGTCGACGACCTTCGGATCGATGCCGCGCTCCGCGAGTGACGCCATGGTGCGGACGAAGTTCTTTCCGTCTCCGATCACCCAGGACGTGCGCAGGATGTAATGACGCGGTGCCGTGCTCACGGCGAGATCGCCCGCCGCCTTCGACTGTCCGTAGACGCCCAGGGGGCAGACGGCGTCGTCCTCGCGGTACGGCCGATCGGCCGTCCCGTCGAACACGTAGTCGCTCGACACATGCACCAGGGTGACACCGAACTCCGTGGCGATCGCCGCCAGTCGAGCGGGACCCGCGGCGTTCGCGGCCCAGGCGTCGCGACGCCCGTCTCCGGTCTCCGCGTGATCGACCGCGGTATACGCGCCGGCGTTGATGATCGCCTCGTAATCGCGCCAGCGCCGAGCCGTCCGGATCTCGGGGTCCTCGAGGTCGAAGTCCGCACGCGTCGTCCACTCGACGTGCGCGGCATCGCCGAGCTCGTCGCGCAGGGCACGTCCGAGCTGGCCGCCGGCACCGACGACGAGGATCTTCTTCGCGGCGATCGGCGTGACGTCGGCCAGGCGCGGGTGGGCGAGATCCTTCGCCGAGATCTCGACGTCGGAGAGCGGGATCGGCCAGGCGATCGCGCTGGTCTCGTCGGCGAGGTTCAGGAACGAGTACGACGCATCCGCCGACCAGTGGTCGTTGACGAGGTACGTGTACGCGGTGTCGGCCTCGAGCGTCTGGTACGAGTTGCCCACGCCCCGGGGGACGAAGATCGCCTTCGACGCATCGAGCTCCGTGGTGAAGACCGCACCGAACGTCGGCCCCTCCCTGAGGTCGACCCAGGCGCCGAAGATGCGTCCGGTCGCGACCGAGACCCACTTGTCCCAGGGCTCCGCGTGGATGCCGCGCGTCGTGCCGACGGCGTCGTTGAAGGAGATGTTGTTCTGCACCGGCCCGAAGTCGGGCAGACCCAGCGCGGTCATCTTCTCGCGCTGCCAGTTCTCCTTGAACCAGCCACGGGAGTCCCCGTGGACCGGGAGGTCGAACACCACGAGACCGGGGATGCCGGTCTCGGTCACGCCGAGCTGCTTGCCGAAGTCGATGTCTCCCACGGTCGCTTACTGACCCTTCGACGCGTAGAAAGCCTCGGTGGAGTCCTTCGAGGGCGCCCACCACGACTCGTTGTCCTTGTACCACTGGATCGTGGCGGCCAGGCCGGACTCGAAGTCCTCGAACTGCGGCGTCCATCCGAGCTCGGTCCGGAGCTTGGTCGAGTCGATCGCGTACCGGAGGTCGTGACCGGCACGGTCCGTCACGTGATCGTATGCGTCACGCGGCTGCCCCATGCCCTCGAGGATCAGCTCGACGACGTCCTTGTTGTTGCGCTCGCCGTCGGCGCCGATCAGGTACGTCTCGCCGATGCGCCCCTTCTCGAGGATCGTGAGAACAGCGGACGAGTGGTCGTTCGCGTGGATCCAGTCGCGCACGTTCTCCCCCGCGCCGTACAGCTTGGGGCGGATCCCGCGGATGACGTTGGTGATCTGACGCGGGATGAACTTCTCGACGTGCTGATACGGGCCGTAGTTGTTGGAGCAGTTCGAGATCGTCGCCTTGACGCCGAACGAGCGCACCCACGCGCGCACCAGCAGGTCGCTGCCCGCCTTGGTGGACGAGTACGGCGACGACGGGTTGTACGGCGTCTGCTCGGTGAACCGCTCGGGGTCGTCGAGCTCGAGGTCGCCGTACACCTCGTCGGTGGAGATGTGGTGGAACCGCCGGTCGTGACGACGCGCCGCCTCGAGCAGCGTGTACGTGCCGATGATGTTCGTGTCGAGGAAGGGACGCGGGCTGTGCAGCGAGTTGTCGTTGTGCGACTCGGCGGCGTAATGCACGACGGCATCCGCCTCGCCGGTGAGCCGGTCGACGAGCTCGGCGTCGGTGATGTCACCCTCCACGAACTGCACGCGGTCCTCCGGCAGCCCGGCGAGCGAGTCGCGGTTGCCGGCATAGGTGAGCGCATCGAGCACGGTCACGTCGTAATCGGTGTTCTCGACGACATAGTGCACGAAGTTGGATCCGATGAATCCGGCACCTCCCGTCACGAGCAGGCGGGTCATGCGTTTCCTCTCTTGAGAAGTTCCAGAAGGTAGGCGCCGTACCCGCTCTTCACGAGCTTCTCGGCACGCTCGCGCAACTCGTCGTCCGTCAGGAATCCCTGACGCCACGCGACCTCCTCGGGGACGCCGATCTTGAGCGAGGTGCGTCGCTCCATCGTGCGCACGTACTCCGCGGCATCCGTCATCTGGTCGAACGTCCCGGTGTCGAGCCAGGCCGTGCCGCGAGGCAGCACTTCGACCTGCAGGTTTCCGCGCTCGAGGTACGCGCGGTTGACGTCGGTGATCTCGTACTCGCCGCGCGCGGAGGGCGCGAGGTTGCGCGCGATCTCGACGACGTCGTTGTCGTAGAAGTAGAGACCGGGCACCGCGTAGTTGCTCTTCGGCTGTGCGGGCTTCTCCTCGAGCGACACCGCGGTGCCGTCGGCGTCGAACTCCACGACGCCGTAGGCCTCGGGCTCTGCGACCCAGTAGGCGAAGATGGCTCCACCGTCGATGTCCCCGAAGCGCTGCAGCTTGTTCCCGAGGCCGGGACCGTAGAGCAGGTTGTCACCCAGCACGAGAGCGACGCTGTCGTCGCCGATGAAGTCCGCACCGATGGTGAAGGCCTGGGCGAGACCGTCGGGAGACGGCTGCTGCGCGAAGGTGAGGTTGATCCCGAACTGCGAACCGTCGCCGAGCAGTCGTTCGAAGTGCGCCGCGTCGTGGGGGGTGGTGATCACCAGGATGTCCCGGATACCCGCCAGCATCAGCGTCGACAGCGGGTAGTAGACCATGGGCTTGTCGTAGACGGGGATCAGCTGCTTCGACACACCCAGGGTGATGGGGTGAAGTCGAGTTCCGGAGCCGCCCGCAAGAATGATGCCTTTCACCCCAACATCGTGCCACATCCCCGCTGGAAGAACCGCCCGCGGCGATTCTTGACTTGCTTCACATCAATCACAGTGGCATCATCTGTTCCTTTCCGTCACAATGGCAGGGTGACCCGCCCCACGTCCTCACGCTCACGCCTGCGCGCGCTCATCGCGAGCACCGCCGCCGTCACCTTCGCCGTCTCGCTCCTCATCGCGAGCCCGGCGAGCGCCTCGGCCCCCATGGCCGACGCGTCCGTGACCGCCGGTGTCTCGACCGCCGCCCCCGCCGCGCGCCTCGCCTCGCCCGTCAAGGCACTCATCACCGACGGCTTCCGCGCCGGCAAGATCATCTCCAACGAGGTGTTCTTCGACAGTTCGACGATGTCGGCGGCGAGCATCGACTCGTTCTTCCGGTCGAAGGTGGCATCGTGCCGCTCCGGGTACGTGTGCCTCAAGGACTATCGCCAGAACACGCCCAACCGGGCTGCGGACCAGTACTGCAACGGCTACCAGGGCGCCGGCAATGAATCCGCGGCGACGATCATCTACAAGGTGGCGCAGTCGTGCGGCATCAACCCGCAGGTCTTCATCGTGATGCTCCAGAAGGAGCAGAGTCTGGTGACGCACACCTGGCCCAGCGACTGGCGCTTCAGCATGGCCCTCGGCCAGGGGTGCCCCGACACCGCACCCTGCGACCCCGCGTTCTCGGGCTTCTTCTACCAGATCTACGGCGCCGGCCGGCAGATGAAGATCTACACCGAGGGGCGCTACTTCACGTACTACGCCCCGGGCAAGACCTGGAACATCATGTACAACCCGAACAGCGCGTGCGGGCGTGGTCCGGTCTACGTCGAGAACAGCGCCACCGCCGCGCTCTACTACTACACGCCGTACCAGCCGAACGCCGCGGCGCTGCGGGCCGGGTACGGATCGGGCGACAACTGCTCGGCCTACGGGAACCGCAACTTCCACAACTACTTCACCGACTGGTTCGGCAGCACGCAGGACCCCGCATCCTCTCTCGTCCGCGCGTCCGACACCGGTCAGATCTTCCTCACCTCCGGAGGGGTGAAGCACTACGTCACGACCCCGGCGGACCTCGCCGTGCTGACGACGCGCCTCGGAGCGGTGCGCACGGTCAGCCCGGGGTACATCAACTCGCTGACCTCGGGCAACCGGTTCATCCGCCTCGTGCGCGACGCCCGCGATGGGGCGATGTATCTGCTCCAGCCCGACGGCACCAAGCATCACTTCGCCTCCGCGGCGCTCATCACCCGATACGGCATGCGGGTGGACGACTACACCCCGCTGACCCCGAAGATCCTGGGTTCGTATCCCACCGGACAGCCCGTGGGCGACTACTTCCGGTCGGAGGACTCACCCGACTACTACAAGTGGGAGAACGGGCAGCGGAGGCACATCGCCAACGGCCTCGCCTGGCAGCTGGAGCGAGGGAAGGCGAAGGACTACGTCGCGGTCTTCCCCGCCGGCAACGCCGCCTTCCCGGCGCTCGGTCGAGCACTCCTCGCCCCGGGGACCCTTGTCAAGGAGAACTCGCGCGATGAGGTGTACATCGTCGGGAACGGTGCGGATCTCACGCACATCCCGAGCTGGGAGATGAGCGCCGACGCCGGGATCACCGCGTATCAGCCCGTCGCCAACGGCAGCTTCGCCGGCTACAACACCTCGTCGACGCTCGCCCCCGTCCTCACATGCAGCGGCAAGACCTTCGTGCTCGACGGAGGCCGTCTGACCGGCGTGACGAACTCCCTCCGCTCCGGCAAGGGCAACTCGATTCCGGCATCCGTGTGCGCGGTCATGCGCCGCACCGGCACGACCCTCCCGGGGCCGGTCTTCGTCAAGTCGCGGACGTCCGACCCCATCTACTCACTGGAGAAGAACCAGCTGCGCCACGTGCAGTCAGGACAGCGCCTGCTGGAACTGTCCGGAGGACGATCGCCCTATACGGTGACCTGGTCGACGGCCACGATCAACGCATATTCCAAGGGAGCGCCGTATCTCGCCGAGGGGACGTTCGTCTCCTTCGGCGATGACAAGGTCTACGTCGTGCGTGCGGGACAGCTGCGTCATCTCACGGCCCCGCAGTATCTGCTCAAGCTCGCGAACGGCGTGTGGCCCATCCCGATCGTGCGGTTGGAAGCGAAGCATCTCGCCTCCTACACCGTGGGCGCGCCGATCGGATGAGTCGCGGGTGCCGTCGATCGACCCCCGTAGAATGAGAGCATGAGTTCGTCGCTGGACCGGATCCTCGTCATCGTTCCCGCGTGGAACGAAGAGCGAAACGTCGGCAGGACCGTCGAGGAGATCCGGCTCGCGCTCCCCGCGACCGACATCCTGGTCGTCGATGACGGCTCCACGGACTCCACGGCCGACGTCGCGCGACAGGCGGGCGCCGACGTCCTCCAGCTGCCGTTCAACCTCGGCGTCGGCGGTGCGATGCGGGCAGGATACGTCCGTGCCCAGCGCGGCGGGTACGAGGCGGCCATCCAGGTGGACGCGGACGGACAGCACAACCCTGTCGACATCGAGCGCATCATCCAGGCCCTCGACCGCGCCGACATCGCGATCGGCGCACGCTTCGCGGAGGTCGGCGACTACAAGAGCCGTGGCCCCCGACGCTGGGCGATGGTCGTGCTCGCCAAGGTCCTCTCCCGCGTGGCCAAGACCCCGTTGACCGATGTGACGAGCGGATTCAGGGCGGGAAACCGCCGGGCCATCGATCAGTACGTGCAGTACTACCCCGCGGAGTACCTCGGGGACACGATCGACAGCCTGGTCGCCGCGGTGCACACCGGCCTCACCGTCACCCAGGTGCCCGTCGCCATGCGTCCGCGCATGCACGGTGTCCCGAGCCAGGGCTTCTTCGGCTCGACCGTGTACCTCATGCGCTCGGTGATGGCGCTGGGCCTCTCGATCATGAGGCGGCCCCAAGTCCGACGACACGACGGAGAACGTGCATGATGGTCACCGGAGCGATCGGCCTCGCCATCGTCATTCTCGGCGTCGTGCTGACGCTGCTGCTCAAGCGTCAGCTGCGTGAGAAGTATGCGATCATCTGGCTCGTCATCGGGCTCGCCGTGCTCGTTCTCGGCATCTTCCCGCAGGCGCTGCTGTTCTTCACGGCCACCCTGGGATTCCAGGTCCCGGCCAACCTCCTCTTCACGCTCGCGATCTTCCTGCTGCTCGCCGTCTCGCTGCATCTCTCGTGGGAGCTCTCGCAGGACGAGGAGGAGATCCGCCGTCTCGCCGAGGAGGCGGCGATCGGCCGTCTCGAGCGAGAGACCCACGGCAAGCGGATCGCCGAGCTCGAGAGCGCGCTCGAAGAGCTGCGCGCGAGAGACCGTCGCCAGAACGACTGATCTCAGCGCACGCGGCGCCGCACCAGAGCTCGCCCCCGGGTCAGCACGCCGGCGAACCAGCTCGCGAGGTATTCGACGCGGAAGCGTGCGACGACCTCTTCGTTCGCCACGGCCTCGCGGAGAAGACGGTTGAGGTCGGCGAACCGCCGATGAGCGGAGAAATACGGGATCAGCTCGGCCGCAGCCGCGTCCGTACCGCCGACGCGCGCGAGAAGCGTGTCGGTGATCAGCTGACGCCAGCCGACGTTGAGCCAGAACACCATGCGGACGAGCGCTGCGGGTGTGCGCGACCCCTCGTACTTCTGCGCGAGGGACAGCACCGTGCGGATCGACTGCAGCGGTCGCACGGGGCCCGTCATCTCGCTCGGATCGCCGAAGACGTTGCCGGAGTGCTGGACGTAGTCCTGCAGCACGTCCGGCAGCATCCGGGTGCCGCGCCCTGCGCCGGCGACGACGGCCAGCCAGTGGTCGTGCGCGGCGGTGCGCGTCGATGCGACGGGGAACGGAAGAGCCTTCGCGAGAATCTCGGAACGGAAGACGAAAGCCGATCCGCTGAACTGGTTGTTGAGGACGTTCGCGACCAGCCCGTGGTCCGCTCGCGAGGTCTCCCCCAGCACGCGCCCGGACGGCTGCTCGACCAGGCGGGCCTGACCGCTCACGAGGTCGACCTCCGCGAGGTGAGGCAGCAGTGTGGCGAGCTTGGCCGGATACCACTCGTCGTCCTGATCGCTCAACGCGATCCAGCGCGCACTCGGGTCCACCGCGCGAACGCCGTGCTCGAAGTTGAGGAAGAATCCGCGCCGGGTGCCGTCGCCGATCACCCGGAACCGAGGATCGTCGCCCGTGATCTCCGCGACGAGCGTGCGGATCGGCGCCGGATCGCCATCGACAGAGATCACGCACTCCCAGGCATCGACGGTCTGCGCGCGGAGCGATTCCAGCTGTCGGCGGAAGAGTTCGGGATCGGGCTGGTATGCCGCGAGGACGATCGATCCGAATTCCTGACTCACGCCGAATCTCCCTCTGCTGACGACGCCCCCAGTCTACGTGGCGGCACCTGTCAGCCCGAGCGGATAGGGTGTTTCAGTCGGGAGTGAACGAAGGGCGACGAGTGGAATCTGTCTGGGCGATCATCTCGACCTTCCGACCCGACGACGACCTCCTGTGGGCCTTCGATTCGATCGCGTCGCAGGTGTCCGGCGTCGTCGTCGTCGACGACGCGAGCGGACCCGGCTCCTCAGAGCTCCTCTCCGCGCTGACCGCGCGGGGGGCGGTCGTGGAGTCGCTCGCGGACAACTCCGGCATCGGCGCCGCGCTGAACCGCGGCTATGAGCTCGCCCTCGAAGCGGGCGCCTCGAAGGTGGTGTCCTTCGACCAGGACTCGCACATCGAGGCGGGATACGTGCAGTCGCTTCTCGACGCGCACGTCGCGGCGGCCGTGCGAGGACACCGGGTCGGACTCGTCGTGCCGGAGCACTTCGCCGACGTGCGACAGGCGTATGCCGAGCTGGGCGACGGAACGCTGCTCGCCAAGAACATCATCCAGTCGGGGATGCTCGTCGATGCCGAGGTGCTCCGACAGATCGGAACGATGCGCGAAGACTTCTTCATCGACCTGATCGACACGGAGTTCGAGCTTCGGACCCGCGCCGCGGGCTACCTCACGATCGCCGCCCCCGGAGCCGCGCTCGCCCACCAGCTCGGACGACAGTACGCACGGCTGCTGTTCGGCCGACCGGTGAGCATACCGGGCATCCTTCCTCCTGTGACCACCTTCAGCACGCCGTTCCGGTACTTCTATCGCGTGCGCAACCGCATCGTGCTGAACCGGCTTTACCTGCGCTCCGCTCCGGCGCAGATCACCCGAGACACCGTCATCGATCTGCTGCACTTCGTGAACGCTGCTCTCGTGGCACGGCCCCGGGGAGAGTTCGCACGGGTACTCCGCGCCGGCATCAACGCCGGCGTGAAGTCGCGGATGGGACGGATGCCGTCAGCCGTGGCCGAGCGCGCATCGCGCGTGGCCTGGAACGCACCCGTCGTCGATGCGGGAGTGCGCGGCGCGACGACGCAGGGCGATCGATGAGGGCTCCGCGTGGTCTGGTCGCGCTGCGGCGCCTGAGCGGCTTCACCGTCTCCGTCGCGATCACCGCGATCATCAGCGTGGCGGCGATCCCGACCCTCATCACGGCGCTCGGCGCCGTGACGTGGGCGCAGATCGGCGTGGCGCAGACGTTCGTGCAGTTCGCGGCGATCTTCGTCGGATTCGGCTGGGGTGCCACCGGACCGGCGTTGGTCGCGAGCACGGGTCTTCGCCGTCGACACGCGCTCTTCATCGAGTCCGTGCGCTCGCGTCTGATCCTCGCGCTGATCGTCGCGCCCGTGACGTTCGGCATCCTGACGATCATGCTGCGCGGCGACGCCCTGATAGCCGGGCTCGGCACGATCGCGTACCTGCTGCCCGCGCTCGGCGGCACGTGGTACTACGCCGGTGCCGCGAAGCCCGCGCGTCTGCTGCTGCAGAACACCCTTCCCACCACCCTGGGCACGATCGCCGGCATCATCGCAGCCCACGTGACCAACCAGGCGTGGTCGTTCCTGCTTCTGCAGGCCATCGGATCCCTCGTGGCCGCGATCTGCGACACCACCTACATCTGGCGGCACACCCACCGCGACGCGGACGGCACGGAGCCCCGGTCGACGCGGACCGTCCTGGCATCGCAGAAGCACGCCGTCATCACCTCCAGCACGAGCTCGCTGTACGTCACGCTTCCCGTGATCGCCATCAACTGGTTCCTCGGCGAAGGGCCTGCCCTCGCGACCTATCTGATCGCGGACCGCATGTTCCGCTTCGCCTCGATCGCCTTCCTGCCCGTCCAGCAGTTCTTCCAGGGTTGGGTCCCCGAGGTGCCGGCCGAGTTCGCCCGTCGCGCGCGCGTCGCGACCGTCGCCGGCATCGCGATCGGCGCCATCGGCGGCGCGTGCATCGCCTTCCTCTCCCCCGTCGTCGCCCCCATCCTCAGCCCCGGCGCCAGCGAGATCGATGTCTCGCTGAGCGTCAGCGGCCCTCTCGGAATCGCCTTCGTGGGGATCGGCACGACAGCCGTCGTCGGGTACGCATGCCTGGTCGCGGTGGGGCGCACGCGCGCACTGGCGGTGAGCACCGTCGTCGGCGCTCTCGTGGGCGCTCCGCTCATCCTGCTCGCGGCCTGGGCCGGATCGTTGTTCTTCGTCGCCTGCGCGGTCGCGGTGTCCGAGATCTGCGTGGCGGGATACCAGCTGCTCGCCCTGCGCTCCTCGCTGCGTTCCGGTGCGACTCTGGCGGTGTCGGATGACGCTGTCGCGCCCCTTCAGCCCCCGATCCCGCGATCAGAGGAGTCCGATGTCTGATCCCCGCACCGTCAGCGTCTGCATGGCGACGTACAACGGGTCTCGCTACATCGCCGAACAGCTCTCGTCGATCCTCGCCCAGATCGGAGACGACGACGAGGTCGTCGTCGTCGATGACGCGAGCTCCGACGCGACCGTCGAGATCATCCGGGCCGTGGACGATCCACGGATCGTGGTGCACCGCAATGAGAAGAACGCCGGATACGTGAGGTCGTTCCAGAGAGCGGTCTCTCTCGCGACCGGCGATGTGATCGTACTCTCCGACCAGGACGACATCTGGATCGAAGGCCGCCTCGACGCCCTTCTCGTCGCGACCGAGGCCCACGCCGTCGTCGCGTCCAACCTGAGACTGCTCGACTCGAATGAGCCGCTGCGCTCGCCTCTCAGCGGGCGTCCCTGGCTTCTCTCCTCGGCAGACGACGGGCGGCGCTGGCGCAACGAGCTCCGCATCCTCGCGGGTGACGCCCCCTATTTCGGCTGCGCCATGGCGTTGCGTCGCGACGCGCTCGCCCTGGTGATGCCGTTCCCCGCGTACCTGCGGGAGTCGCATGACCTCTGGATCGCGACGGCCGCCAACGCGGCGGGGATGCTCGGACATCTCGAGAAGGCCACCGTGCTTCGGCGTGTGCACGAGGAGAACGCGTCGACCTCGCGTCCTCGTGGCGTCATCGCGGCGCTGCGGTCCCGGATGCTTCTGCTCCGCCTGTGGTGGGAGGCACGTCGACGGGCGAGGCTCCTTCCGCGGATGCGGTGACGAGCGGAGCCGACGGCTTCTTCGCGCCTCGCGCCAACCGGATGAAGTGGCGTTCCACGAACATCCAGCTCGCCCAGCCGAGGAGGAACGTGACCACGGTCGTGATCACGAGGTAGACGCCCATGCCGAAGGCTGCGCCACCGAGGATCACGACGAGCTGCTGCACCGGCCACGCGTAGATGTAGAAGCCGTACGACACGTCGTTTCGCGCGATCCACGCCGGCTGCGGGATCACCGTCGACAGGTACAGGAGCGCATAGCCGATGAGCGGAGCGGCGATCGGGCCGCCCGCGACAGGGACGAACACCATCAGCACCGCCGCGACAGGGATGCTGATGATCCCGACGAGCGGGACGATCCCCCAGCGGTGCACGATCAGGTAGATGAGCGAGCCGCCGAGGAAGTACGGCAGCAGGCGGGTGAAGAGGCCGAAGTCCCCGTCGAGTCCCCCGGTGATCCCGTTCGCCACGGCGATCCTCACGAGCACCGAGGCGGCCCAGAGAGCGGCGACGACGGAGATCGACTTGCGATAGACGGCGAGACCCCCGAGAACCCAGACCGTCAGGTAGCAGAGGAACTCGAAGTACAGGGTCCAGAGCGAACCGTTCCACGTGTTCGGATACGGGACGTCCGACAGCGACCAACCGATCTGGTAGTAGTCGATGTGGAGGAAGAAGTTCCCCCAGATGTACTCGAGAGGCGTGGGATCGGTCGTGAGATACCCCGCGAGCGTGCCATGCGTCAGCAGCTGGGCGAGCGGACCGAATACGAAGGCCGTCACGAGCAGGCACACCACGAACGCCGGCATGATGCGGGCGATCCGATGGAGCAGGAACGTTCCGGGATCGCTGCGGAATCGCGAGCGCGTGATCAGGAATCCGCTGATCACGAAGAAGCCGATGACCGCCCACCCGCCGAGGTTCTCGCCGTTGAACCCCGGGCTGTCCGAGCGGCCCACGACGTAGTACCCGTGCGCGAACAGCACCAGGAACGCCAGGATCAGGCGGAACAGGTTGAGACTGTTCTCCCGGTAGGGGAACTCCGCGGCGCGGAGCAGCGGTCGTCTCACTTCAGAAGGT
>NZ_JABXGD010000029.1 GCF_022627955.1 Microbacterium sp. C5A9 | reverse complement strand
ACTCGATACCCCGATCGAAAGCATCAGCGCCAGCCCCATGGCCGGCCTGTATGAAGTCAAGCTCAAGGGCAGCCGCGTGCTGTACGCCAGTGCCGATGGCCAGTACATCGTCCAGGGCTACCTGTTCCAGTTGAAAGACGGCAAGCCGGTCAACCTGACCGAAAAAGCCGAACGCCTGGGTGTGTCCAAGCTGATCAACGGTATTCCGGTGGCTGAAACCGTGGTCTACCCGGCCATCGGCGAAACCAAGACACACATC
>NZ_JABXGD010000028.1 GCF_022627955.1 Microbacterium sp. C5A9 | reverse complement strand
GACATGGACGTTGTTGACATCGATCAGCAGGGCGCAACCGGTGCGGCGGACCAGTTCCTGCAGGAACTCCGGTTCGCTCCAGGCGTGCTGTTCCATGTGCAGGTAATGTGAAGGATTCTCCAGAGCGATGCGGCGCTTGAGCGCATCCTGCGTGCGGTTGATGTTGGCCGCCACGCGTGCCAGCGTGGTGCTGGTGCGGGGTACCGGCAGCAGGTCGGGCAGATAGTGACCGGCGATGCGCGACCATGCCAGGTGCTCCC
>NZ_JABXGD010000027.1 GCF_022627955.1 Microbacterium sp. C5A9 | reverse complement strand
GGCCCAGGGGCAGCGGCACGTCCATCAGCTTGTCGAACAACAGATAAAGACCGATGGCCATCAGGCTGATGATCACCACGCTCGGCACCCAGCGGCCGCCATACAGGCGAGCCATCGGCACCCCGATCAGGATGCTGGAGAGGATGAAGCCCAAGGGCTCGAAGGTTCCGGCGAATACCAGTAGCAGCACCACGCAGATGCCGATCTTTTGCAGGGTTTCACGGTCCAGTTGCGGTTCGTCTTCGCTGTGCACGATGGGAAC
>NZ_JABXGD010000026.1 GCF_022627955.1 Microbacterium sp. C5A9 | reverse complement strand
ATCTGGCCCAGCGTCAGCTTCTGCGTCAGCTCGCTCTGGTTGAACCAGCCGTTTTCATCGCGCACCAGCTTGGCATGGTTCAGGGCCATGGTGCCGTTGGTTTCGTTGACGTTGCCGTTGATGTTGGTGTTGTTGCGGTTGAGGTGGTAATCGTAATAGCGCAGGCCGTTGCGGAAGGAAAACTCGTCGTTGAACCGGTGCGTGAAGGTCGCCGTGGTGGACGCCACGCGTGACTGCACGAAGTCGGCGTCGCGGGCATTGCG
>NZ_JABXGD010000025.1 GCF_022627955.1 Microbacterium sp. C5A9 | reverse complement strand
ATCTGGTGCTGCTGCCGCAGTCGCGGGTGATCGGGGTGTCGGCGCGGATCGAGGACGAGGCCGAGCGGCTGCGCCTGAAGACCCTGGTCGCCGACCTGGCCGCCAGCCACGGCGGCTTCGGCTACATCATCCGCACCAATGCCGAGGGCCAGCCGGCCGAGGCGCTGGCCGAGGACATCGCCTATCTGTCGCGGGTCTGGCACGTGGTCGAGCGGCGCGGCCGCGACGGCGCCCCGGCCAGCATCATCTACGAAGACCTGAGC
>NZ_JABXGD010000024.1 GCF_022627955.1 Microbacterium sp. C5A9 | reverse complement strand
GCTCTATGCCGCGCGCGGCGTGACCTTGCCGGAAGAACTCGACAAGGGTTTGGCGCGGCTGGTGCCCTATCACCAGCTCAAGGGCATCGAGGCGGCGGTGGAACTGCTGGCGCGGGCCCTGGAAGAGCGTCGGCGCATCCTCATCGTCGGCGATTTCGACGCCGATGGCGCCACCGCCAGCGCCGTGGGCGTGCTGGCGCTGCAGCGTCTGGGCGCGGCCTGGGTCGACTACCTGGTACCCAATCGCTTCGAATACGGCTACGGCC
>NZ_JABXGD010000023.1 GCF_022627955.1 Microbacterium sp. C5A9 | reverse complement strand
CAGCTGCCTCTTCTCGGACGACGAGACCGACGTGCTCGGCCCGATGCGCAAGGGTGCCTCCGACGACGAGGTCGCCGAGCTCTGGCGCCTGGCGATGTGGGCGAAGCCCCGCGACCACGGCGACGACAGCGACGACCTGGTGCACCCCACCCGGGGCATGAGCGCGATCGGCGGATGACGGTGACGACGATCCGGTTCTTCGCCGCGGCACGGGCAGCGGTGGGCGTGGACGACGTCGCCGTGCAGGCAGCGACGCTCGACGAGGC
>NZ_JABXGD010000022.1 GCF_022627955.1 Microbacterium sp. C5A9 | reverse complement strand
CGCGAGCCGACCCCGAGACCTGACCACGTTTCGTCTCGCTCGGCTCCGCCGGGCTCGCTCAACGACCGGGAAAGGTCACCGCTCCGCGGGCCGCGCGCAACGACCGGGAAAGGCCACCGCTCCCGGGCCTCACTCAACGACCCGGGGCTGGTCGTTGAGCGAAGACGACGGAGTCGGCTGAGACGAAACGTCGCGAGCCGACCCCGAGACCTGACCACGTTTCGTCTCGCTCGGCTCCGCCGGGCTCGCTCAACGACCGGGAAAGG
>NZ_JABXGD010000021.1 GCF_022627955.1 Microbacterium sp. C5A9 | reverse complement strand
GGGATACGTAGGTCGGCATAGGGGCCGCGAGCGCCTATGCCTCGTGAATAAGAGCGGTTGGCGTAGCGGAAGCCAGTTTTCAAATAATCGATAAAATTAGAATCCGTATAAAGTTTGAGGTCCCATTTAGCTTCGACTTCAGAACTATAAGTATATTGTTTGCTTTGATTGAAGCCGTCAACATACAGGTAATTCTTTGGATCAAGAAGGTCGATGTTCTTGAAATTGACATTCGATCCCCCAAGCGGATCGGTGGTGTCATTGAAAC
>NZ_JABXGD010000020.1 GCF_022627955.1 Microbacterium sp. C5A9 | reverse complement strand
GTCTTGAGATCCTGCAGGTTGTCGTTGGCGATGGCGGCCACGGCAATGATGGCGGCCGTCACGAACAAGGCCACGGCAATGGCCAGCTTGCCGCCTTCAGGCGTGGCCAGCAGCGGATCGACCGCCCCCGAGACCAGCAGCAGGACCGACACCAGGATCACGGCGACGATGCCAATCCCGGAAATCGGGCTGGACGAAGAACCGATCAGCCCGGCCATGTAACCGCAAGCGGCCGCGACCAGAAAACCGAACACGAAGGCGAACACCAC
>NZ_JABXGD010000001.1 GCF_022627955.1 Microbacterium sp. C5A9 | reverse complement strand
GGACGGCGGCGAGCGCCGCGGCCACCCCGCCGCGGGCTGCGAGTCCCGGAGCGCCGACGCCGTCGTGCACGACCCGGCGCTCGGCATCGATCAGGACCGCGCGGCACCGCGATTTGCCGAGGTCGACGGCGAGCACGGCGGAAGCGGAAGGCATGAAAATAGTCTACGCACGGACGAGACTTCATGAAAGAATTATTCAAACCGACGAGGCGAGGAGACCGATGAGCATCCAGACGACCATCGCCGCGGTGACCGACGTCCTGCCGCCGTCGCTCGCCCGCATCGCCCGCGTGGTCGCCCGGACGCCGTCGATCGTGGTCGACAGCACCATCACCGAGCTGGCCTCCACGTGCCAGACCTCCGTCGCATCGGTGATCCGCTTCTGCCGCGCGATCGGCGTCGACGGATACGCCGCGCTGCGCATGGCCGTGGCCGCCGAACTCGGCCGCGAATCGGCCCAGTTCGGCGCACCCGCGGGCTTCGGCTCGGAGATCTCCGCGGCGGACTCGCTGCGCCAGGCCACGGCGAAGGTCGCAGCCCTCGAACTGCTCGCGATCGAGGAGACGGTCGCGGCACTCGACTACGAGGCGCTGGCGAGGGCGGTCGACGCCGTCGACATCGCCGATCGGATCGTCCTGTTCGGGGTCGGCGCGAGCGGATTGGCAGCCGCCGACCTCGGCCAGAAGCTCCTGCGCATCGGGCGGCTCGCCGTGGTCGCCTCGGACTCGCACGAGGCGACGGCCGTCGCGGCGCTGGGAACCACGCGGTCCGTGGCGATCGGGCTGTCGCACTCCGGCACGACGCGCGAGACCGTGACGTTCCTGCAGACGGCGCGCTCCGCGGCGAGCATCACGATCGCCATCACCGGGGCCGCATCCTCGCCCCTCGTCGCCCAGGCCGACCACGCGCTCCTGACGCACGCACGCGAACCCCGGCTGCGCGCGGGGGCGATGGTCAGTCGCATCGCGCAGCTCGCGGTCGTCGACTGCCTGTTCGTCGGGATCGGGCAGCGGCGCCACGACGCCACGATCGATGCCCTGCAGCGCACCTCGGAGGCCACGCAGCCTCTGCACGCCCCCGGCGGGACCGACGCGGACTGAGGCTCAGGGCGCGACGGGCTCGAGCCGGTCGACCGACACGACCGAGCCTGCCGTGCGCAGGAACACGATGATCCAGCTGAAGATCAGCACGGCGGCGATGAGCTCGACGGCCGTCAGGTTGTAGTACCCGGTCGCGAAGAACACCGCCAGCAGGACGATCACCAGCACGAAGGCCCAGCCGAAGGCGACGAAGACCTTGGGGATCGTGGGCAGGAACCAGGGCAGGCCGATCACGACGACCGCGAACACGACGACCATGCCGGTGGCGACGGAGTTGTGCACGAGGAAGAACTCGTCGACGGGGAAGATGCCGACACACGCCAGGAAGATCCCCATGAGGATGAGTCCCCCGCGCACCACGGTGCGTCCGCGTCGGTCCTCGGGCGCGGACGCGGGCAGCCCCGCCGTGGCGTAGCGGGCGATGGTCGTCACCATGACCCCGGCGATGATGAGGGTGAGGTTGAAGGCCAGCGACGCGCTGTTGCTGCTCATCCCCAGTGCCGACAGGTTGTCGCGCCACCAGTCGACGTCGCTCGACGCGAGCATCGCCGCGAACGCGCCGACGACGAGGAAGACCGCCAGCACGAGCGACAGCACCACCGGCGTCAGCGCCACGGCGCTGAGGAACGACACGTATGCGGTGAGCGCGAACGCGACGGCGACCAGCACGGCCCCGGGGAAGGCGAAGACCGGCGCACCGGTGAAACTGCGCTCGAGCAGCTCGGCGATGCCGATCCATCCCAGGTAGGCGATCGCGGCGTGCGCGAATGCGATGGCGGCGAGGTCGTATCAGCGCAGTCGGTCACCCGGAACGCTGAAGCCGTCACGCACCGCACTCGGATCGATCTGCTCGGGCCGCACGGCGAACCGGCCGGCGGCGAAGGCGAGGACCGCGGTGATCGCACCGCCGATCGCGGCGAACGCCCCGATCGATCCGGAGCCGCTGATCGCGAGCTCGCGCCCCCAGAACACGGGGAAGGCGACCGCGAATCCTGCGAGCAGGAACACGGTGCCCACGATGAGAGCCGTCGCCTCGAAGACGGCATCCGCCGTATCGGGGCCCCGCAGCTGCCGCAGAACACCCATGGCCTTCGCGCCGATGGCTTTCATGGCTCCCCCTTCCGAGGATTTCTCCTTGAAGTATGTCGGTTCGAGCGCGCACCGTGGGGGCACACCACCGCGGGGAACGCACGCACGGTGGGCAGCCGAGTCGCGGAGGTACGCTGAAACGATGACCGAGACCATCTCCGCCCGCGCCGTCCTCCTCGACATGGACGGGACCCTCGTCGATTCGACGGCTGTGGTGGAGCGGCTCTGGCTCGCGTGGGCCGAGCCGCACGGCATCGACCCCGCGACCGTGCTGAGCGTCGTGCACGGTCGTCAGGGTCACCAGAGCATGGCGATCATGCTCCCCGAGCGCGACCACTCCCTCAACCTCAGCGAGAACCGCGACATGCTCGCGCGCGAGGCGGGCGACGTCGACGGCGTGATCGAGATCGCGGGCGCCGCGGCGTTCCTCTCGAGTCTGCGGGAGCACGCGCATGCCATCGTCACCTCTGCCGATGTGCGTCTCATGACGGCTCGCATGGAGGCGGCAGGCCTCGCGGTGCCGCCGCTCGCCGTGACGGCGGAGAGCGTCAGCGCGTCGAAGCCGGACCCCGAGGGGTTCCTGCTCGGCGCCGAGCTGGTCGGAGCGGACCCGGCGGACTGCGTCGTCTTCGAGGACTCGGGGGCGGGCATCCAGGCCGCGCATGCCGCCGGGATGCGCGTCGTCGGCGTCGGCCCCCACGCCCCGACGCACTCCCCCGACTACCACATCGACGATCTGACGCAGGTGCGGGTGGTCGCGAGCGAGCACGGTCTGGACCTCGTCATCGGCTGAGCGACCGGAGATCAGATCAGCGCGAAGTCCTCGAAGATGAGCGTCGTGCGCGTGGAGCGGATCGACGGGATCGCCTGGATGTCCTCCAGCACGATGCGACGCAGGTCACGCGCGTCGCTCGCCCGCACGAGCAGGATGACGTCGAAGTCCCCTCCGACCAGAGCCATGTGCTCGATCTCGGGGATCGCGCGCAGCCGCGCGCTCACCTCCTGCCAGGTCGCCTGCTCGATCGCGAGGGTCACATAGGCGCTCGCGTGGTGCCCGAGACGCACCGGATCGGTGCGCACGGTGTAGCCGGTGATCACCCCCGCCTCCGTGAGCCGTCTGATGCGGGCGTGCGCGCCGGCGCGGGAGACATGGACCGCCTCGGCGATCGCCGTCATGGAGGATCGGGCATCGCGCTGCAGCTCGCCCAGGATCGCGCGATCGGTGTCGTCGAGCATGTCGTGGAACCCCTTCGTCCGGTGCCAGAATTCTGACACTTTGCAAGGTGGAGCGCCACCTTCGACGCACTCGTCCAGGATGTGCGGACATCTCTTGGACGATTGGCGTGGAGGGCGCATGCTCGTTCCATCGAGTTCGGCGAGGAGGGCGGACAGATGGATGACGAGCGATTCCGGTCACCGGAGGATCGACTTCTGCCTCGGCGGGAGCCCGTGCAGTTGATCGACGCCTCAGGCGTCGGCACCACCGATGAGCAGTTCCCCCGTCCGGATGCCGAGACGCTTCTCACGGCCTACCGCGGTCTCGTCGAGGGACGCCGCATCAACGACCAGGCGAGCGCCCTCGTCCGCCAGGGGCGCCTCGCCGTCTATCCGTCGTCGCACGGACAGGAGGCCTGCCAGGTCGGCGCAGCCCTCGCCCTCGCCGAGGGCGACTGGCTCTTTCCCACCTACCGGGACTCGGTCGCCGTCATCGCGCGCGGCGTCCCGGCCGCCGAAGCCCTCGTCCTGCTCAAGGGAGACTGGCACTCGGGCTATGACGTCCGCGCCCACCACGTCGCCCCGCAGGCCACTCCCCTGGCGACGCAGCTGCTGCACGCCGTCGGCTTCGCCTACGCGGCGAAGCGCCGAGGAGAAGACACCGTCGTGCTCGCCCTCTGCGGCGACGGCGCCACGAGCGAGGGCGACTTCCACGAGGCCCTGAACTTCGCCGCGGTCTTCCACGTGCCCGTTGTCTTCTTCGTGCAGAACAACGGATTCGCGATCTCGGTCCCGCTCAGTCGACAGACGGCGGCACCCTCCCTCGCCCACAAGGCCATCGGCTACGGGATTCCCGGCCAGCGCGTCGACGGCAACGACATCGCCGCGGTCCTGGCCGTGCTCGGCGAGGCCGTCGAGCGCGCGCGATCGGGGGGCGGACCGAGCCTCGTCGAGGCGCATACCTACCGGATGCAGGCGCATACGAACGCCGACGACGACACCCGGTACCGCGAGCGCGCCGAGGTGCAGTCGTGGATCGAGCGCGACCCCCTGACCCGCTTGCGCGCGCATCTCCGCGACACCGGCGCACTCACTCCCGAGCTGGAAGAGGAGTATGCGGCCGCCGCGGAGGAGACCGCGACGGCGATGCGAGAAGCGCTCAACGAGGATGCGGACATCGACCCCGAAGATCTCTTCCGCTTCGTGACCGAGGCGAGGTCGCCGCAGCTCGAGGAGCAGTGGCAGCTGCTACGGCGAGAGATCGAGCACACCGCTGACGCCACCGCAGGAGGTGCCCGATGACCATCGCACACGACGACATCCGCGTGGACGAGCGCTCGACATCCGTGTCGACCATGAGCATGGCGGCCGCGCTGAACCTCGCCCTCGCCGACGCCATCGAGGCAGACTCCGAGGTCGTGGTCTTCGGCGAAGACGTCGGCGCCCTCGGCGGGGTCTTCCGGATCACCGATGCACTCACCGCGCGGTTCGGCGAGGACCGCTGCTTCGACACCCCTCTCGCCGAGTCCGGCATCGTCGGCATGGCGGTGGGCATGGCGATGAACGGCATGCGCCCCGTCGTCGAGCTGCAGTTCGACGCCTTCGCGCTGCCGGCCTTCGAACAGATCGTCAGTCACGTCGCGAAGCTCGGCAATCGGACGCGCGGAGGGGTGCGGATGCCGATGGTGATCCGCATCCCGTTCGGCGGCGGGATCGGCGGCGTCGAACACCACTGCGACTCCTCCGAGGCGTATTACGCGCACACCCCGGGACTCACCGTCGTGAGTCCGTCGACCCCGCAGGACGCGTACTCGCTGCTCCGCGCGGCGATCGCATCTCCCGACCCGGTGATCTTCCTCGAGCCGAAGAAGCTGTACTGGACGAAGGGCGAGGTCGACACCACGGTCAGCGCCCGGATCGGCGCCGCGCGCATCGCGAGAGACGGCACCGACGTCACGCTCCTCGCCTACGGCGCATCCGTGCCCCTAGCCCTCGAGGCCGCCGAGGTCGCGGCATCCGAAGGGCGCAGCGTGCAGGTCGTCGACATCCGCTCGCTCTCGCCGTTCGACGACGCGACCGTCACCGTGGCCGTGCGGGCGACGGGACGGGCTGTCGTGATCGCCGAGGCGCCGGGGTATGCGAGCGTCGCCTCCGAGATCCAGGCCCGCGTGTTCGAGCGCTGCTTCGAGTATCTCGAGGCTCCGGTGCGCCGGGTCACGGGGTTCGACATCCCGTACGCACCGCCGAAGCTCGAGCACTGGCACCTGCCCGATGTCGACCGCGTCCTCGACGCGATCGACTCGCTGCACTGGGAGGACTCCGACCGCGAAGAGGGCGCATCATGACCGCCCTCACCACCCGTGTGTTCCGTCTGCCCGACCTCGGCGAGGGCCTGACCGAAGCGGGGCTCGTGCAATGGCTCGTCGCTGTCGGCGACACCATCGTCACGGACCAGCCGATCGCCGAGGTCGAGACGGCCAAGAGCATCGTCGAGCTGCCGTCGCCGTTCGCGGGCGTCGTGACGGCGCTGCACGGCGAGCCCGGCTCGGCCATCGACGTCGGCGCCCCCGTGCTCGAGGTCGCCGACGCGGCTCCCTCCGCAGGCCGGGAGCCATCGGTCGCCGTCGAGCACGATGCCTATCGCGACGAGGAACGTGCCGGATCCGGCAACGTCCTGATCGGCTACGGCACCACCGAGCGCGGCCGGTCAGGACGCCGCCGCCCGCGAGCGGCATCCGGGTCGACGACTCCGCCCTCGCTGACTCAGATCGCACCCGAGAAGACCCCACCCGAGGAGTCCGCACCCGAGCCCCCTGCACAGGACGCTCGGGCCCACGGTCCCGTCGCGGTCCGCTCCCCTCTCGTCCGGCGCCTGGCACGGGATCTCGGACTCGACGTGCACGCGATCGTCCCGACGGGACACGACGGAGCCATCACCCGCGCCGACGTCCTCGCCGCCGCGGTGGACGACGCCGTCGACGGAGCAGCCGCCCAGCATCGTGGTGCGAGCACAGGCACAGGCACAGGCACCGGCACCGTCGACGGCCTCTCCGTCACCTCTCGCGAGCGCCTGTCCGCGCTGCGTCGCACGGTCAGCGCCCGGCTGACTCGCAGTCGCTCGGAGATCCCCGAAGCGACGGTCTGGGTCGATGTCGACGCGACCGAGCTGTGGGGGCTGCGATCGCAGATGGCACCCGAAGGCGGCAGAGCACCCTCGGTGACAGCGCTCATCGCGCGCTTCGTGCTGCTCGCCCTCGAAGAGCATCCCGTGCTCGCCTCACGGCTCAGCGACGACGCCTCCGAGCTGATCTCGTTCGACGGCGTCAACCTGGGCGTGGCGGCCGACACCGACCGCGGACTCCTGGTTCCTGTCATCCCGCGCGCGCACGAACTCCGCGT
Organism: Microbacterium sp. C5A9; assembly: GCF_022627955.1. Taxonomy (GTDB): domain Bacteria; phylum Actinomycetota; class Actinomycetes; order Actinomycetales; family Microbacteriaceae; genus Microbacterium. The sequence continues at coordinate 695,352 of NZ_JABXGD010000001.1, read as the reverse complement.
CGACGAGCTCGACGCGGCGTTGCGCGACCTCACGGCGACCGCGCGATCCGGGTCGATGCCTCCCGAGCGTCTGCGCGGCTCGACCTTCACCCTGAACAACTACGGCGGACTCGGAGTCGACGGATCCGCCGCCATCATCAATCACCCGGACGTCGCGATCCTCGGCATCGGACGCATCATCGAGCGCCCCTGGGTGGTCGACGGGCAGATCGTCGCGCGCCGCATCGCCCAGCTGTCCCTGGTGTTCGACCACCGCGTGTGCGACGGCGGCTACGCCGCGAGCTTCCTCCGCCGCGTGACCGAGTTGATCGAGCATCCGCTGCGCGCATTCGGCAGGGTGTGACGATCCCGGCGCCGGCCGGCACCGCGGGCCTCACTCCACGGTGAGGTCGCCTCGCAGGGTGGTGTCGGCCGTCGTGATGCCGATGATCCGCGCCTCCGTGGAGTCGGTGTCCTCCCGTGAGGTGTGGAACGTGAGGAGGCGTCCCTCTCTGTCGGCGGCGTAGTACGCCCACTGCCCCGATGACGAGATGTGCACTCGCGTTCCCGACGGGAACGCGGCGAGCGCCGACGATACCGGGTCACCGATGCGCACCTCGAGCGCGTGCGGTGCCGCAACGCCGTCGACTCCGGCATCCTCTTCATCAGAGCGGGCGCCGGCGGTGATCTCGGAGATCATCCCGTCCTCGGTCGCTGTGACGATGAGCGAGGCGGTGCCGTCCGGGCTCGTGAAGATCCAGGGACCACCCGGGTACGAGGGCGGGGTCACCGCAGCACCCGGCAGCACAGCCACGACGTCGTCGTAGGCGTCGCCGAGGCGGACCGGGCCGACACCCGACGACGTGATCGACCACTCTGCCCAGGGCGCGGATGCATCGCCCTCCGGCTCCGTCGCCTCTGCCGGAGGGGTCGACGTCAGACTCTCCATGAGTTCGGATTTCGCACCGATCGCGGTCGTCTGCAGCAGCTCGACCGCGGCCGCCGCGTCGATCGGTGCATCATCGGGCAGCGAGGTCCTCAAATGGACGAGGGTGTTACCCACTGCCGCGAATCCTTGGAAGACCCGCCAGCCGTCGGAGGACGGGTCGGCGTTCAGCGTTCCCGCCAGCGCACGGGCGCCGTCCTCGTCATCCGCGACGACCGACTCGAAGGTCTGGGGGCTGCCGTAGTCGAACGCGCCGCATTCTGCCGCGGCACGCTCGAGCTGATCCATCCGCGCGGCCACCTGAGCCTCATCGGCGAACTGCATGGCGATGACGCTGTTCGACGAGTACTCGGTATCGCTCGGCATCGACCATGACATCGTCCGCGCTCCCAGAGAAGCGAGCGACTGCTCCATGTAGAGCACACCGCAGATCGCTGGCGCGAACTCCGGTCCGCCACCGTCGGAGATCTGCTGCAGAGCGTCGGAGGGTGCACTCACCTCTGACGCCGAGGGAATCAGAGCGACGATGTCCTCAGCCGAGGGCAACAGCCACGAGAGTTCGTCCCCGACGAACGACACGGGACCGGTATAGGGCTCCGGCGAGGAGGCCTCTGGTGTCGGTGTCGGCGTCGCTGACGTCGACGGATCCGCCGCGGGCGCACAGGCGGTGAGCGCGAGGAGAGCTCCGATTCCGACGACGCCGAGCGCAGCACGCACCCGACCACGATTCCGCACACGCATGACGTTCCTCCGATTCGCTGTTCACGCCGAGATCCGACGCCCCCGTCTGGAGAGTACGGTCGTCGTGCTCGTCCGGTCGAGGGCGAAATGCATGTCGATACGAGAATGAGAGAAATCACATGCCATCCGGCGCATACACCTGTCGGCCCGGCGTCCGAGGTCGGAGGACGTCCTCGCAGTCCGCGCCCCTCTTCCGCGCGGTGCCGAGATCGCAGCTCTTGGGCTGCATCCCCTGATGCGTTACGCTCTTCATTTACTGACCGATCATTCGGTAAGTGACCCGGGCGACGCAGCGTCGCTCTCCCCCACCGCAGAACAACGGAGTTCTCATGACGTCAGCAGTCTCTGCCCGCAGCTCGACAGGGCGGATGCCCACGGAGGAACGACGCGTCCTCGCCAGCACGCTCGTCGGCACCTCGATCGAGTGGTACGACTTCTTCATCTACGCACAGGCCGCGGGCCTCGTGCTCGCCCCGCTCTTCCTGGCGCCGATCGCCGAGGAGAACAAGGGCTTCGCGCAGGTGCTCTCGTTCGCCACCATCGGGATCTCGTTCCTGTTCCGCCCGCTCGGCGCCATCATCGCCGGACACCTCGGCGACAAACTCGGTCGCAAGAAGATGTTGGTGTTCACCCTCGTGATGATGGGACTCTCGACGTCCCTGATCGGCCTGCTCCCGACATACGCCGCGATCGGGGTCGCCGCACCGATCCTGCTCATCGTGCTCCGCATCCTGCAGGGCTTCTCGGCGGGCGGCGAGTGGGGCGGGGCGGCGCTGATGGCCGTCGAGCACGCTCCGACCAACCGACGAGGACTCTTCGGCGCGTTCCCTCAGATCGGCGTCCCGATCGGCATGATCCTCGCCACGGCCACGCTCTGGGTGCTGACGAGCGCGATGTCACCCGAGGCCTTCCTCGCCTGGGGCTGGCGCATCCCGTTCCTGCTCTCGATCGTGCTGATCGCGGTCGGCTACGTCATCAGGCGCGCGGTCGACGAGAGCCCCGTCTTCGAAGACCTCCAGCGTCGCCGACAGGAGGCCTCGGCACCGCTGGGTCGGCTGTTCCGGAAGAACGCCAAGCAGGTGGTGCTGACCGCGCTCATCTTCATCGGCAACAACGCCGCCGGCTATCTGCTCATCGCGTTCTTCGCCACCTACGCCGTCACCGTGCTCGGCATGGAGCGTCCTCCGGTGCTGCTGGCCACGACGCTCGCATCCTTCGGGTGGCTCATCTTCACGCTCTGGGGCGGCCATCTGTCCGATCGGCTCGGACGCGTCCGCACGTTCCAGATCGGGTACATCGCCCTCGCGCTCTGGGCGGTGCCGATGTGGTTCCTGATCGACACGGCGAACATCCTCTGGTACTTCGTGGCACTGTTCGTGATGACCTTCGCGCTCGGACTGTCCTACGGTCCGCAGGCCGCCCTCTATGCCGAGATGTTCCCCGCCACCGTGCGGTACTCGGGCGTCTCGATCGGGTACGCGCTGGGTGCCATCCTCGGCGGGGCCTTCGCCCCGATGATCGCCGAATCGCTGATGAACCAGTTCCAGGCCGCGTGGACGATCGGCGTGTACATCGCGATCGCCGCGGTGATCTCCCTCATCGGAGTGTCGATGGTCAAGGAGCCGAAGGGCGTCGACCTGCACGCCTGAGCGCGTCGCGGACGAACACCGAAGGGGCCGGTCATGCGACCGGCCCCTTCTCTGTTCACATGCCGAGGATCTCGGTCGCCGCCGCATGCGCCTCCGACGCGGTCGCCGCGCGGAGCACGGCTTCGGCGGCGGCGAGGCACTGCGCCTCGGTGACGCCGCCGAGCGCGGCAGCGACCCCACCCAGAGCCCGCGGCGCCATCGAGAGCGACGTGACCCCGAGGCCGACGAGCACGGGCGCGAGGGTCGGGTCGGCAGCGGCCTCTCCGCACACGCCGACCGGAAGCCCCCACGTGCGGCCGGCGGCCCCCGCAGCACCGATCAGACGCAGCACCGCGGGCTGCCACGGGTCGTTCAGGTCGCCGAGCTCCCCCAGCATCCGATCTGCCGCGAGCGTGTACTGCGCCAGGTCGTTGGTGCCGATGCTGACGAAGTCGACGACCTCGAGCATCTCGGATGCCAGCAGAGCCGCAGACGGCGTCTCGATCATCACCCCCACCGTCGCGAGGCCCGCGGCCCTGGCTCGTTCCGCGAAGTCGCGTGCCTCCTCGACCGTCGCGACCATCGGCGCCATCACCTCGACGAGCGCCGACTCCGCCTCGGCGGCGAGCGCCAGGGCGCGCAGCTGATCGTCGAGCAGCGCAGGCGAGCGGCGGGCGATCCGCAGGCCCCGGACCCCGAGGGCCGGGTTCTCCTCGGCATCCGCGTTCGCGAACGGCAGCGGCTTGTCGCTGCCCGCGTCGAGCGTGCGCACGACGACCCTGAGGCCGGGGAACTCCGCGAGCACTCCCCGGTACACCGCCACCTGCTCGTCGATCGACGGCGCGTCGACCCGATCGAGGAAGCAGAACTCGGTGCGGAACAGGCCCACGCCCTCGGCGCGCGCGGCGGCAGCCGCCGTGGCCTCCGCCGCTCCCCCGACGTTGGCGAGCAGAGCGATCCGGCGGCCGTCGGCGAGCGCACCCCGCCCGGCGAATCGCACCGGCTCGACCACGGCTCTCGCGCTCGCGATGCGCGACTCGTCGGGGTCGACGTCGACCGTTCCGCGGTCACCGTCGACGAGCACCGTCATGCCGACCGGGATCCCGGTCGCGCCGACGACCCCGACCACGGCCGGAAGTCCGAGCGATCGGGCGATGATCGCGGTGTGCGAGGTGGGTCCGCCCTGTGCGGTCACGAGTGCGACGCAGTTGCCGCCGTCCAACGATGCGGTGTCGGCCGGCGCCAGATCCGCGGCCACCAGCACGAACGGCTCGTCGCGCTCGGGCACGCCGGGCAGGTCGATGCCGAGGATGCCCGCGACGATGCGGTCGCGCACGTCGCGGATGTCGGCGACCCGCTCGGCCATGCGGCCGCCCAGTGCTTCGAGCCCCTGCTCGTGCGCCAGTGCGGTCTCCCACACGGCACGGGCCGCCGACCGCCCCGTCGACCGCACGAGAGAGGAGGCTTCCGCGACGAGCTCCGGGTCGGAGGCGATCAGCCGCGACGCATCGAGGATCGCCCCGGCCTCGCCCGTGGCGGCAGCGGAGCGGGCGCGCAGCTGCTCGGCGACCGCTTCCACGGCCCGCTCGATGGCGACCACCTCGCTCTCGCGGCGGTCGGGCGGTATGACCGTGCGCGATTCGGGCTCCGCCAGGGCGGGCGCGAGGAGCACCGCGGGCGCAGCGACCCGCCCCGCACTCACCCCGCGACCCCGCAGAACGGTTCCCGCGCGCACCGGCTCCGCCGGCGCTGCCGTCGTGGTCGGCGTGGTCGGCGTGGTCGGCGTGGTCGGCGTGGTCGCGTTCGGATGATCGGCGCCATCGGGGCTCGGGGCGGTCTCGGTCCCCTCACCGAATCCCTCCGCGAAGAGAGCGGTCAGGCGGTCGAGGGCGGCGTCCGCCTCCGGGCCGGTGGCCGTCAGCTCGACCGCGTCGCCCTGCCGGGCTCCCAGGATCAGCAGACGTGACAGGCTGGCCGCTCCTGCCTCCGGACCGTCCGGCAGGAGCCGCAGCCTGACGTCCGCGCCGACGGACGCCTCGGCGATCAGAGCGGCCGGCCGCGCATGGATGCCGAGCGGATTCCGCACCGTCACCACGCGCGTGATCGCCGGCCCGCGCTCATCAGCGTCGATCGCTGTCGATGGGGATGCCGTCGCGGCATCCCCGAGCTGGCCGGCCTTCGCCGCGAGCGACGCTGCCGCCTCGGCGGCCACGTCGTCGAGCGACCCGCCCGCCGCCGCCGACACGACCGCGGCGAGCAGCCCCTCGACGAACGGCGCGGGAGCGAGGCGCACCGGCACCTCGCTCATCCGCAGCTCGAGAGCGAGTTCGGCGCTGAGCACGGCCGACCCCAGGTCCATGAGCACGAGCACCCCGTCGCAGTCCGCCGCGAGCTCGTCGATCGCCGCCGCGACCGCGACGGCATCGGTGCCGAGGATCGGCGTGCCGTCTGCCTCCGCGCCCGCACCGGCGGCGACACGCACGCGCACGCCGTCACCCCGCACCATCTGCAGGGCAAGCTCCAGCGCCGCCTCCCCGAGCCGTGCGCTGTGGGAGACGGCGACGATGCCGATCATCGGGACGAGTCCGCCGTCGCCTGCGCGAGGGTCTCGAGCAGCAGCGTCGTGGATGCCGATCCGGGGTCGAGGTGACCGGCGCTGCGCTCACCCAGATAGCTCGCGCGCCCCTTGCGCGCGACGAGCGGCAGGGTGGCGTCGCGGCCGGCAGCCGCGGCCTGCGCTGCCGCCTCGGTCGCGGCCACGAGGTCGGCGCCGCCGGCGATGGCCGCGTCGAGCGCGTCGACCGCCGGCGCCATCGCGTCGAACATGGTCTTGTCCCCCGCCTCGGCCTTGCCGCGAGCCACGATGCCGTCGAGACCCGCCCGCAGCGAGGCGGCGAGCGCCGTGGCATCCAACTCGGTCACCGGCCCCGCCGACATCCCCATGCGCAGGAAGAGGGTTCCGTACAGCGGACCGCTCGCGCCGCCGACCGAGCTCACCAGCGTCATGCCGACGGTCTTGAGCAGTTCGTCGGCGGTGGCCGGCGCGCCCGCGTCGAGCTTCGCGACGACCGCATCCATCCCTCTGGCCATGTTCGCGCCGTGGTCGGCGTCGCCGATCGCCGAGTCGAGTTCGGTCAGCCAGTCCCGCTTCTCGGTCACGACGTCGCGGAACCGGTGGATCCAGTCGAGCAGCGCGGCGGTGTCGACGCTCGCCATCATGCTCCCCACCGCAGACCCGGGGTGTTCACCGGGGCATCCCAGAGCCGCAGCAGCTCGTCGTCGGCCTTCAGCACCGTGAGCGAGCAGCCTGCCATGTCGAGCGAGGTGATGTAGTCGCCGACCAGGGTGCGCGCGATCTGCACACCGGCCTTCTCGAGCAGCGCCGCCACCTCGCCGTACATCAGGTAGAGCTCGATCAAAGGCGATCCCCCCATGCCGTTCAGCATCACGATCGCCGGCCCGGTCAGGTCGAGGTCGGCGAGGATCGGCTCGACGAGCTGACGGGCGATCTCGGATGCCGGCGCCAGCGGTTCGCGGTGGCGGCCCGGCTCGCCGTGGATGCCGATGCCGATCTCCATCTGATCGTCGGGAAGGTCGAACGTGGGCTTGCCCGCGGCGGGTACCGTGCAGCTGGTCAGTGCCATGCCCATGGAACGTCCTTGGCCGTTGATGCGCGTCGCGAGCTCCACGATCGATCCGAGGTCCTGTCCCTCTTCGGCGGCCGCTCCCACGAGCTTCTCCAGCAGCACCGTGAGTCCGACACCACGGCGACCGGCCGTGTACAGCGAGTCCTGCACGGCGACATCGTCGTCGACGATCACGGTGCCGACCTCGATGCCCTCCATCTCGGCGAGCTCGGCAGCCATCTCGAAGTTCAGCACGTCGCCGGTGTAGTTCTTGACGATGTGCAGCACGCCGGCACCGCGGTCGACGGCCTTGGTCGCCGCCTGCACCCGATCGGGTGTCGGCGACGTGAAGACCTCGCCTGCGACGGCGGCATCCAGCATCCCCGGCCCCACATAGCCGCCGTGCAGCGGCTCGTGGCCCGACCCGCCACCCGACACCACCGCGACCTTGCCCGCGTCCTTCGGAGTCGCGCGCGTGATCACGTGATTCTCGAAGTCGACGGACAGCTCGGGATGCGCGAGTGCGACGCCTCGCAGCGACTCGTCCAGCACATCGGCGGGGTTGTTGATGAGCTTCTTCATCGTTCGATCTCCCTTGATCTCTGCGGTGGCGATCTTTCGCAATATTGGAAAGTTATTCGTCAATGTCGAATATGCTCGGGCGCAGTCGAGTTGTCAAGGTCCACTCAGACGACCGACGCGACTGTCCGGCTCGACGACGACCCGGAGGAGGAGGCCACCGTGATCCAGGCCATCGACCGCGCCGCCAAGGTGCTCGAGCTGCTACAGGGTGCGCGCCACCTCGGCATCACCGATCTCTCCGTCGCACTGGGCCTTCCCCCCTCGACCGTGCACGGGATCGTCAAGTCCCTGCGCGAGCACGGACTGGTCGCCAAGGAGCGCGGCGGGCAGCGCTACATGCTCGGTCCGACGCTGCTGCGTCTGAGCAATGTGTACCTCGACACGCTCGACGTACGGGCGCGGGCCATGCGCTGGACGCAGGAACTCGCTCGACGCACGAATCTCCCGGTGCGGCTGGGAGCACCGCACTTCCACGAGGTGCTCGTCATCCACCACGACCTGCGCCCCGACGACAGCCAGCAGATGCTCGAGACCGGCGTCGCGATCCCCGCTCACGCCTCGGCGATGGGCAAGGTCCTGCTCGCGCACGACCTCGGGTTCCAGCGTACGGTGTTCGAGCGACCGCTGCGCAGCCTCACAGGCGACACGATCACCGACATCGCGCGCCTGACGCTGGAGCTGCCCGCCATCGCCGAACGCGGCAGCGCCTCGGAGACCGACGAGGCCGTGCTCGGGGAGTCGTCGATCGCCGCGCCCGTGGCCGACGCGTCGAACGACATCGTCGCGGCGGTCGCCGTCGTGATGCCGACGTCGCAGACGCCGGCACCCGACGCCGTGCTCAACGCGCTGCGCGAGACGGCGCGCAACATCTCCCGCGAGCTCGGCGCGACGTCCTGGCCGCCGCGCGTCGCCCCCGCCGACGACTGACCGTCGGCGAAAGACCTACTCGGCCAGCAGCAGGTCAGCCGCGCGCTCGCCGATCATGATCGAGGGCGCATTCGTGTTGGCACTCGGCACGAACGGCATCACCGATGCGTCCGCGACCCGGAGCCCTGCGACGCCCCGCACTCGAAGCTGCGGATCGACGACCGCCAGCTCGTCGACACCCATCCGGCACGTGCCCACCTGGTGGTGATAGGTCCCGACGGTCCTGCGGGCGAAATCGCGCAGCTCATCGCGGGTCGTGACGTTCTCGCCCGGAGCGAACTCGGATGCTCGGAAGGGCGCGAACTCGTCGCGACCGCCGATCTCCCTGACGAGTTCGATCGCGTCGACCATCGCCTCGAGGTCACGCTCATCGGCGAACACGTTCGGATCGACGAGCGGCGCGACCGACGGCTCGGCCGACGACAGACGCACGCTGCCGCGCGAGTGCGGCCGGACGATCCCTGCGGTGATCGTATAGCCCTGCTCGGGCGCGGCTCCCCCGTCGGTCGGGTACGGCACGTGGATGAAGAGCGGCTGCAGGTCGGGGGCATCCGAGTCGCTCACGACGCTGGAGCGCGCATACAGCTGGCTCTCGAGCAGGTTCCACTGCGGTGGGGCCACCGGGTCGAGGGCGTCGTACAGCACGCTGACCAGCAGATGGTCGTGCAGGTTCTCCCCGACACCGGGCACATCCGCGACGACCTCGATGCCCAGCCGCTCCAGGTCGCCCCGGGGACCGATCCCCGAGCGCAGGAGCACGGCAGGTGACCCGATCGCACCGCCGGACAGCACGATCTCGCGCCGCGCTTTCGCGAGGTGACGGACTCCGTCGACCTCGTACTCCACGCCGACGGCCCTCCCCTCCTCGACGACGATCCGGCCGACCAGCGCGTTCGTGGTCACCGCCAGTTCCTCGTGCCCGAGGATCGGCGCCACGAACGACTGCCAGGCCGATGCCCGCTTGCCGTCCTTGGTCGTCGTGTGGTTGAAGCCGGCACCGTCGAGTCTCTCGCGATTGAAATCCTCCGTACGCGGGATGCCGCTCGACACCGACGCCTCCACAAAGGCCGCCGCGAGCGGATGCCGCGCGCCGGCAGGGATCCGCTCGACATGCAGCGGTCCACCGGCGCCGTGGAATTCGTCGGCGCCGTCGGCGTGATCCTCGGACTTGCGGAAGTACGGGAGCACGTCGTCCCACGACCAGCCGCTCGCGCCCTGCGCCGCCCAGCCGTCGTAATCGCGGCGGTCGCCGCGCATGTAGATCATGCCGTTCAGCGAGCTCGACCCGCCGAGGGTCTTGCCGCGGGGCCAGTAGAGCACCCGTCCGCCGAGATGCTGCTGGGGCGTCGTCATGACCGCCCAGTCGTTCGGCGACATGAGCAGCCCCGGCCAGCCCTGCGGAGAGTGGATGCTCGGATCGCTGTCGACGGAGCCCGCCTCGATCACGTGCACGCTGCGCCCCGCATCCACGAGCCGGCGTGCGATCGCACTTCCCGCGGATCCCGCACCGATCACGACGTAGTCGGCCACTTCTGTGAGCTCGGTCATCACTCGTTCCTCTCTGAACGACAGACGTCTTCGTCTGCTCTCAGATCAGGATCGACCTTTCACCGCGCTCGGAACCGGCCACCGGCGAACACCAGTGTGCCGGATGCGCACGGATGCACGTCGTCGCACTCGAGGAGGCCGCGGGCTCAGTGCGCGACGGTGAGCGTCTGCGCGCGGTACTCGCTGGGCGTCATACCGAACCGGGTGCGGAAAGCGCGGGTGAACGCGGTGGCGTCGGTGAAGCCCCACCGCGCGCCGATCGAGGAGATCTGCTGCGCACTCTGCGTCGGGTTGCTCAGGTCGCGCCTCGTGGCGTCGAGCCGACGGTGCCGGATCCACGCGCTCACGGTATCGTTCTTGCCCTCGAACAGCTTCTGCAGATAGCGCACAGAGATGTGGTGGGCCCTCGCGATCTCCGTGACGGTGAGCTCGGCATCGCCGAGGTGCTCGGCGATGTACAGCTCGATCCGCGTGAGCAGAGCACGGCGGCCGACCTCTTCGCCGCCGTCCAGCTCCACTTCGAGCCGCTCGCCCAGCGCTGCGGTGAGCAGGTCGAGCACCGCGTCCGACAACGGCATCCGATTCTGCAGCGTGCCGTTCTCGAGCGTCGCGTCATAGGCGCGCAGCATCGACGACGCGATCGCACCGACGCCCTCGCGCCCGGAGAACCGCGACGCGGTGAGGGCGCGCAGACGTGCCCGATCGATGCGCAGCGTCTCGAGGGGGAACATCACCACGAGCATCCGGAACGGACCGTCGAAGTCGAGCGCATACGGCCTCGTCGTGTCGTAGACGGCGAAGTCGCCGGGCATCAGGGTCGCCTCTCGACCGTCTTGACCGATCAGGCTGCGCCCCTGCAGCTGCACGCCGAGTTTGATGTGGCCGGGGTCGTCTCGAGCGATCTCGGCCTTCGTGCGGCTCACCCGGACGGCCGAGCCCGCGACGCTCGAGACCGACAGCGGCCCGACCGGCTGCGCGACGAGCTTGCCCTGGAACCCCGACCGCTCGGCCCGTTCGGACGACCAGGCCCGCAGCGGCACGAAGCTGCGGTTCACGGCATCCGTCCACATGTCGAACCGCTCGGCGGAGGGCACCGCACCGCAGTCGACGACGACTCTGCCAGCGACCGCATCGGGTGCGCGATCGTCCATTGGTCACTCCTCGCCTCATCGCGTGTCGGACAGCATACGCGCACTACATCGGCGCGGGATCGACTCAGCGCGACTGCAGTCCGTCCAGGCTCACCCGGAGGATGTCCTCGCCCAGTTCGTCGGGGTCGACGGGTCCACCGGGCCGGTACCACTCGACGACCGAGTTGATCATGCCGAAGATGAGCCTCGTCGCGACGGCGGCATCCACGTCGTCGCGGATCAGTCCCTCGGTCTGCGCCTCGGTGACGATCGCGGTCACGCGCTGGTCGAACGCGCGACGACGCACGAGCGCCGCGGTCTCGACCTCTCCGTTGCCACGCACCCGCAGCAGCAGCGTCACCGACGGGAGCTTCTCGGTCAGCACGCGCACCGCGCCGCGGATGATCGATCGCAGGCGGTCGGAGGCGAGCGGATGCCGCGCCGTCGCCTCGTCGACGACGGCCTCGAGCGCGTCGAGGGCGTCGTTCAGCGCGAGTTCGAGGATCGCGGACTTCGATTCGAAGTGGTGGTAGAGCGCGGACTTGGTGAGTCCCAGCGTCGCGCTGAGATCCGCGACACTCGTCGCGTCGTAGCCCTGCTCGTTGAAGACCTTCACGGCGACCGCGAGCACCTGCTCACGGTCATAACCTGGCCGGCCGCGCTTGGGGGCCGGCGCATCGGATCGGGGCTGCGCCATGGGCCAAGTCTGTCATTCCCGGTGAGTTGCCATTCGCTCTGCGATCTGAGATCGTATTCCTGACCGATCGGTCTGAAATTATCGCCAGCGTTGGTGATCGAGAGGATGACGATGTCCGAGGCCTATCTCGTCGAGGGCGTCCGCACCCCCGTCGGCCGGTACGGAGGCGCTCTCGCGTCCGTCCGCCCGGACGACCTCGCCGCCCTCGTGGTGGGTGAGACGGTCCGCAGGTCCACCATCCCGGTCGAGGCGATCGACGAGGTCATCCTCGGGGCTGCCAATCAGGCCGGAGAGGACAATCGCAACGTGGCGCGCATGGCGGTGCTGCTCGCGGGCCTCCCCGATTCGATCCCCGGACTGACGGTCAACCGCCTCTGCGCCTCCGGAATGTCAGCGATCGCACTCGCCGCGAACGCCGTGCGCGCCGGCGACGCCGACCTCATCGTCGCCGGCGGCGTCGAGTCGATGACCAGGGCGCCCTGGGTGCAGTCGAAGCCCGATCGGCCGTGGGCCAAGCCCGGCGCCGCCTTCGACACCTCGATCGGCTGGCGCTTCACGAACCCCCTCCTGAGCGCCCGCGACAAGGCCACCTTCTCGATGCCCGAGACGGCAGAGGAGGTCGCGCGCGTCGACGGGATCAGTCGGACGGATGCGGACGCGTTCGCCCTCCAGAGCCACCAGCGGGCCATCGCCGCGATCGATGCCGGTCGGTTCGCCGACGAGATCGTGGGGGTCGAGACGAGCCGCGGAATCGTCGACACCGACGAGGGACCCCGGCGCGACACCACTCTCGACGCGCTCGCGACGTTGCGCGCCGTGGTCGCCGGCGGCGACGTGGTGACCGCCGGGAACTCCAGTTCTCTGAACGACGGCTCCTCCGCGATCGTCGTGGCGAGTGCAGAGGCAGTCGAGCGGCATGGCCTGCGGCCTCGCGCGCGGATCGTCGCGGCGGCGACCGCCGCTCTCGCCCCCGAGATCATGGGCCTCGGTCCGGTGCCGGCCACGCAGAAAGCGCTCGCGAAGGCGGGGCTGCAGGTCGGCGACCTCGGAGCCGTCGAGCTGAACGAGGCCTTCGCATCGCAGTCCCTCGCCTGCATCCGCCGCCTGGGGCTCGACCCGACGATCGTCAACGCCGACGGCGGTGCCATCGCGCTGGGCCACCCGCTCGGCTCGAGCGGGTCACGGCTCATCGTCACGCTGCTGGGCCGACTCGAACGCGAGGGAGCGCGATACGGCCTCGCCACGATGTGCGTCGGCGTCGGGCAGGGCACCGCGATGATCGTGGAGCGTCTCCCATGACCCTGCACATCGAGGAGCGCGACGACCGGGTCGTCGCCACGCTCGACCGCCCCGAGAAGCGCAACGCGATCGACCAGGAGACCATCGACGCGCTGCACGAGCTGTGCGCCGCACTCGAGGCCTCGCCGCGGACGCTCATCGTCACCGGCTCCGACGGCGTCTTCGCCGCGGGCGCCGATATCGCCCAGCTGCGCGACCGCACTGCGGACGACGCCAGGCGCGGCATCAATGCGATGGCCTTCATCCGCGTGCGCGAACTGCCGATGCCGGTGATCGCGGCGATCGACGGCTATGCACTCGGCGGTGGCGCCGAACTCGCCTACGCGGCCGACATCCGCATCGCGACGCCGTCTCTGCGCATCGGCAACCCGGAGACGGGACTCGGGATCATCGCCGCCGCGGGCGCGACGTGGCGCCTGCCCGAGATCGTCGGCGACGCGCGGGCGAGCGAGCTGCTGCTCACCGGACGAGCGCTCGACGCCGAGGACGCACTGCGGTGGGGGCTCGTCTCGTCGCTGCATCCCTCCGACGAGCTGCTTCCGGCGGCGCACGCGATCGTCGACCGCATCGTGGCGAACGATCCGAGAGCGACGCAGCACACGAAACGCGCACTGCGCACCCCGCGCGCGCAGCATCCGGCGATCGAGCTCGAGCTGCAGGCCGAGCTGTTCGAGTCGCCCGAGAAGCACCGCCGCATGACGGCATTCCTCGAGAGGAAGAACCGATGAGCGAGACGGCGAAGGCACCGCGCGGGGTCGGAGTGCTCGGCGGAGGGCGCATGGGAGCCGGGATCGCGCATGCGTTCCTGCTCGCCGGCTCGCACGTCACCGTGGTCGAGCGCGACGCGGCGAGCGCGGATGCAGCCCTGGCACGCGTCAGCGACAGCATCCGCCGCTCCGTCGAACGTGATTCTTCCCTGCAGGAGGCCGACATCATCGGCCGTCTCACCACAGGAAGCGACATCGCGGCGTTCGCCGACCTCGATCTCGTGATCGAGGCGGTGCCCGAGGATCGCGAGCTCAAGGAGCACGCGCTCGCCAGAGCCGAGGCGGCGATGCCCGCGCATGCGACGTTGGCGAGCAACACGTCGTCGATCTCGATCGATGACCTCGCCACCCACCGCCTGCGTCCGGAGCTCTTCCTCGGCCTCCACTTCTTCAACCCGGTTCCTGCCTCCGCGCTCGTCGAGATCGTGCACGGGACCGCGACCGACTCCGCGGTGACCGACCGCGCCGGCGGCTGGGTGTCCGCGCTCGGCAAGACGCCGATCGTCGTCAGCGACTCCCCCGGCTTCGCCTCCTCGCGCCTGGGCGTGATGCTCGGGCTGGAGGCGATCCGGATGCTCGACGAGGGCGTCGCGACCGCGGCCGACATCGATGCGGCGATGACACTCGGATACCGGCATCCGGTGGGTCCGCTGCGCACCACCGACATCGTCGGGCTCGACGTGCGGCTCGGCATCGCCGAGGAGCTGGAGAGCACACTGGGCGAGCGTTTCGCTCCGCCGGAGCTGCTGCGACGCATGGTCGCCGAAGGAAAGCTCGGCCGCAAGAGCGGCGAAGGGTTCTACACATGGAACGAGGAGAGATGACCGAGTATCTGCCGAGCTATGTCCAGGGCACGTGGTGGACGCCGTCGTCGCCCACGCGATCCGCCGAGGTGCGGGATGCGTCCACCGGGGACGTCGTCACTCTCGTATCCACCGAGGGCTTGGATCTCGCGGCGGCCCTGGAGCACGCGCGCACGGTCGGACAGCGGAGCCTCGGTGCGCTGACCTTCCACCAACGAGGGGTGCTGCTCAAGCAGTTCGCTCTCGCCCTGACCGACCGCAAGGACGAGCTGTATGCGCTGTCCGCCCGCACCGGTGCGACGAAGAACGACTCGTGGGTCGACATCGACGGCGGCATCGGCGTGCTGTTCTCGTACTCCGGCAAGGGGCGACGCGAACTGCCCAACAGCCGCGTGCACGTCGACGGGCCGGTCGAGCCGCTCTCGAAGGACGGGTCGTTCCTCGGGCGCCATGTCTACACCACGCTCCCCGGCGTGGCCGTGCAGATCAACGCGTTCAACTTCCCGGTGTGGGGATCGCTCGAGAAGTTCGCGCCGGCGTTCCTCGCCGGCATGCCGACGCTCGTGAAGCCCGCAACTCCCACGGGCTATCTGGCCGAGGCCATGGTGCGCATCCTCGTCGAGTCCGGGCTGCTTCCCGAGGGCTCTCTGCAGCTGGTCAGCGGCGGCGTTCCCGACCTGTTCGAGCATCTTCGACTCGGCGACATCGTCGGCTTCACCGGCAGCGCGTCGACGGCGGAGAGCCTCAAGGCCCACCCGGCTGTGCAGACCGGCGGGGTGCGGTTCACGGCCGAGACCGATTCGATCAATGCCTCGGTGCTCGGCACCGACGCGGTCGAGGGCACGCCCGAGTTCGACGCCTACGTACGCCAGCTCGTCACCGAGATGACCACCAAGGCCGGACAGAAGTGCACCGCGATCCGCCGGGCGATCGTCCCCACCGGGTCGGCGGATGCCGTGATCTCCGCTGTGCAGGCGCGCATCGCCGACAAGACGGTGCTGGGCGACCCGCGCGCCGAAGGCGTGACGATGGGACCCCTCGCGTCGACCGCGCAGCGCGACGAGGTGCTGCGTCAGGTCGGCAGGCTGCAGACAGCGGGAGGACGGATCGTCGTCGGAACGACGGATGCTCCCGAGGTGCGGCTCTCCGACGGCAGCACCGGCCTCTCCCCCGACGGCGCGTTCGTCTCCCCCCTGCTGCTGCGCTTCGACGATGCGCAGGCCGAGGCGGCGCACTCGATCGAGGCCTTCGGTCCGGTGTCGTCGCTACTCACCTACGACACCACCGCCGACGCCGCGGCGCTCGTCGCTCGGGGCGGCGGATCGCTCGTCACCAGCATCGCGACGCACGATCCCGTGCAGGCGGTGGAACTCGCGACACGCATCGCACCGTTCAACGGCCGGATGCTGCTGCTCGACCGCGACGACGCCCGATCGTCGACCGGGCACGGATCCCCGCTGCCGAACCTCGTGCACGGCGGCCCCGGCCGCGCCGGCGGCGGCGAGGAGCTGGGTGGCATCCGTGCTGTGCTGCACCACATGCAGCGGACCGCGGTGCAGGGCTCGCCCGAGATGCTCACCGCGCTGACCGGCGTGTGGCACGCGGGTGCCGCGGCGCACAGCGGCGGTCGGCATCCGTTCCGCAAGTCGCTCGCGGAGCTGCGGATCGGCGACCAGATCGTCTCGGCCTCGCGCGAGGTCACGCTCGACGACATCGAGACCTTCGCCCACTTCACCGGCGACACGTTCTATGCGCACATGGACGAGGCCGCCGCCGCCGCGAACCCGTTCTTCCCCGGCCGCGTGGCGCACGGCTACCTGCTCGTGTCGTGGGCGGCCGGTCTGTTCGTCGACCCCGAGCCCGGGCCGGTGCTCGCGAACTACGGCCTGGAGAATCTGCGGTTCATCACGCCGGTCTCCCCCGGCGACACGATCCGCGTCGAGCTCACGGCCAAGCAGATCACGCCGCGCGAGACCGACGAGTACGGCGAGGTGCGCTGGGATGCGGTCATCCGCAACCAGAGCGACGAGTTCGTGGCGACCTACGACGTGCTCACGCTGGTGAACAAGGAGCAGACGCCCGAGGGTGTGGCCGCATGAGGCCGATGATGCAGCGCGACGCCGCCTCGGCGATGCTCGGCATGGTCGTCGAGCTCGATGAGCCGGGAGAGGCGGTGGTCTCGATGACGGTGCGGGATGACATGCTGAACGGCTTCGCGATCACGCACGGCGGTCTGGTGTTCACGCTCGCCGACACAGCCTTCGCGATCGCCTGCAACGAGGACGAACGGGTCACGGTCGCCGGCGGCGCGGACATCACGTTCCTGAAGTCCACGACTGCGGGCCAGCGTCTGACGGCGCGGGCCGTGCGCCGGGTCGTGAGCGGCCGCAACGGCCTCTACGACGTCTCGGTGACCGACGAGTCCGGTGACGTCGTCGCCGAGGTGCGCGGCCGCTCGCTCACGACGAACCGCTCGCAGGAGGGGTGAGATCGTGCGGCCCCTGCATGGTGAGGGCCGGAATCGGAGTGCTCACGATTCCGGCCCCGACCTGATCCCGACCTGCGGCCCGCCCTCAGCGCTGGATGACCTTGGGAGCCGCGACCGCCTTGAGCCCCGCCACCCCGAACTCCTGGCCGTAGCCGCTGGCCTTGATGCCGCCGAACGGCACGTGCGGGTTGATCGCGCCGTGCTGGTTGATCCATACGGTGCCGGCCTGCACACGGCGGGCGACCTCGCTCGCGGCATCCGGGTCGTCAGACCACACCGACGCCCCCAGTCCCTGGGCCGAGTCGTTCGCGCGGCGCACGGCATCGTCGACATCCGAGTACCGGATGACCGGGATGACCGGACCGAACTGCTCCTCGTCGACGAGTGCGGTTCCGTCGTCGATGTCGGCGACGACCGTCGTGCGGTAGAACAGCGGTCCGTGCTCGGGCGCGGGCTCTCCACCGGTGACGATCCGCGCACCGCGCTCTCTGGCGTCATCGACGAGTCGGGCCACGATGTCGAACTGCTTCTCGTTCTGGAGCGGCCCGAGGACGTTCGCCTCGTCGAGACCGTTGCCGAGCGGCATGGCGTCGGCCAGCTTCGCGAGGGTGTCCACGACCTCGTCGTACTGCGAGTCGTGCACGTAGAGCCGCTTGAGTGCGGCGCATGTCTGACCGGTGTTGATGAAGATCCCCCAGAACAGGTTCTCGGCGATGGCCGCGACATCGGTTCCCGGAAGGATGATGCCGGCGTCATTGCCGCCGAGCTCGAGAGTCAGCCGGGCGAGACTGTTCGACGACGCCTCGACGATCCGGCGGCCCGTGGCCGTCGACCCCGTGAACATGATCTTGTCGAGGTCGGGATGAGCCGCGATCGCCGCCCCCACCTCGCGGTCGCCCGAGATCACGGTCAGCACGCCGTCGGGCAGGTGCCTGTTGTAGATCGCGGCGAGCGCGAGCACCGAGAGGGGCGTGTACTCGCTGGGCTTGACCACCACCGTGTTGCCCATGCGCAGCGAGGGTGCGATCTGCCACACCGTGATCATCATCGGCCAGTTCCACGGCCCGATGGCGCCGACCACTCCGAGCGGGTCGTAGTGGACCTCTGCGCGCGAGTCACCGGCCTCGAAGACGACCTCCGGTTCGAGAGGCGTGTCGGCGGCGGTGCGCGTCCAGGCGGAGCACGCCCCGACCTCGAAGCGGGCGTTCGGCCCGTTCAGCGGCTTGCCCTGCTCCCGCGAGAGGATCACGGCCAGCTCTTCAGCGTTCGCGTCGAGGTCGTCGGCGATCGCGGTGAGGATGCGACTGCGCTCGGCGTGCCCGAGAGCAGCCCACGCCGGCTGCGCGGAGCGAGCGTTCACGATGGCGCGATTCAGGTCATCGACCGTATGAACGGGCGCATGGCCGATCATCTCGCGCGTCGCCGCATCCGGGATGGGGCGACCGCCGCCCTCCGGCGCGGTGATGGACTCCAGGATCGTCGTCGTGGTCGTGGTCACAGCATCCTCCTTGATCGCGGACTGCTCTGTCCGGTGTCCGGAGCCTACGATCGCGAACGCGGGCCGGTACAGCGCCGACGACCGTTCGTGCGCACCCTGCACAGGGTCGTACGCCTTCGGCAGATCGAGCCCTCATCATCCGCGATCTGATGGAGAAGCCCCACCTTGCGACGAAGGAGTCGACGATGACCATGACTGACGCCCGCCCCGAGTTCGGCGCCGAGACCGAACTGCACTCCGCGGAGGCACTCGCTCGGCTCCAGCTCGAGCGCCTGCAGTGGACGGTCCACCACGCGTACGAGAACGTGCCGACCTATCGCCGCAAGTTCGACGCGCACGGCGTGCACCCCGACGACATCCGCACCCTCGACGACGTGCAGAAGCTGCCGTTCACCACCAAGGCCGACCTGCGCGAGAGCTACCCGTTCGGCATGTTCGCCGTGCCCATGGCCGAGGTCCGGCGCGTGCACGCATCGTCCGGGACGACGGGGCGTCCGACCGTCGTCGGGTACACCGAGGGCGACCTCGACCGCTGGAGCGACCTGATCGCGAGGTCGCTGCACGCAGCGGGGATCCGCGCCGGGATGAAGGTGCACAACGCGTACGGCTACGGACTCTTCACCGGCGGACTCGGTGCGCACGCGGGTATCGAGCGCCTGGGTGCTACCGTGATCCCCGTGTCCGGCGGCCAGACGGCGCGGCAGGTGCAGCTGATCACCGACTTCGAACCCGACGCCATCCTCTGCACGCCGAGCTATCTGCTCACGATCGCGGATGCCATGGAGGCGGCGGGGATCGACCCGACGACGACGTCGCTCCGAGTGGCTGTGCTCGGCGCGGAGCCGTGGACGAACGAGATGCGGCGAGAGATCGAGCGACGACTGAACATCGACGCGGTCGACATCTACGGGCTCAGCGAGGTGATGGGCCCCGGTGTCGCGAGCGAGAGCGTCCTCACCAAGGACGGTCCGCACATCTGGGAAGACCATTTCCTCCCCGAGATCATCGACGGTGACACCGGCGATCGGCTGCACGACGGCGACCTCGGCGAGCTGGTCTTCACCTCGCTCACCAAGGAGGCGTTCCCGGTCATCCGCTACCGCACCCGCGACCTCACACGCCTGCTGCCGGGGACCACGTACCCCGCTCTTCGGAGGATGGAGAAGATCACCGGGCGCAACGACGACATGATCATCCTGCGCGGTGTGAATCTGTTCCCCACGCAGATCGAAGAACTCGTGATGGGCATCGAGACGCTGACGCCCCACTTCGTGCTCGAGCTGCACCACGTCAATCGTCTCGACACCATGACGGTGCGCATCGAGCGACACCCGTCGCTGAGTGCCGAGGAGTGCGATGCCGCGGCCGCGGTGCTGGCTCATCGGATCAAGATGCACATCGGCACCACCGTCGATGTCACGGTC
The DNA here is from genome assembly GCF_022627955.1 of Microbacterium sp. C5A9. Taxonomy (GTDB): domain Bacteria; phylum Actinomycetota; class Actinomycetes; order Actinomycetales; family Microbacteriaceae; genus Microbacterium. The sequence continues at coordinate 675,269 of NZ_JABXGD010000001.1, read as the reverse complement.
GAAGAGCCCGGCGCCCTGCCCCGAAGCGAGGGCAAGTACAAGCGCGTATACGACCTGCGCTGAGGTGCTTCGGTCGGAGCTGCGTCTCGGACGTCAGCCGCGGAGCGCGAGCACGAACGGAAGCACCTCCGTGGCGCCGGCCTGACGCAGCGTGCGCGCGGCGACGGTGAGAGTCCACCGGCTGTCGGCCATGTCGTCGACGAGGAGCACAGGCCCCTCGGGGATGTCGAGGCCCTGCGCGCTGAACCGATCCCACAGCCCCGCGAGACGGAAGACGCTGTTGCCACCGGGCTGCCCCGACGGGCCGCCGTTCACCGGATCGAGCGCGCCGAGGTGCGGCAGTCGACCGATCTCGGCGATGCCGCGAGCGAGTGAGTCGACGAGCAGCGGATGCGACCGCGACGGCATCGCGACCACGGCGACCGGGCGCTCGTCCCACTTCCAGCCGGCGAGCACACGAACGCAGCCGCCGAGCACCTGAGGAGTCACCGCGGTGTCCGGCGCCCCTGCCGCGAAGAGATCGCGCAGAGTGCCGCCCCAGCCCAGGTCGGTCAGTCGGGCGAGAGCGCGCCCCTCTCCTGCCTGCTCCCCCGGCGCGATGCGCCCCTTGACCGGCACGTCGAGTCTGTCGGCACCGGTCGGCCAGGCCTTGCGCGGCTCGACCGGGACACCGACGCGATCGAGCGACTCCGCCGCCTGCGTGGTCGCGGACTCTCCGATCTCGCGAGGGAACCAGACTCCCGCGCAGTTGTCGCATCGGCCACAGGGCGCCGCCGTGGCGTCGTCGAGGGAGCGCTGGAGGAACTCCATGCGGCATCCGTCGGTCTGCTCGTAATCGATCATGTGCTGCTGCTCGGCGCGGCGCTCCGCCGCGATGCGCTCATAGCGCTCGGCGTCGTACGTCCACGGCTGTCCGGTCGCGACCCACCCGCCCTGCACCCGGCGCACCGCTCCGTCGACGTCGAGCACCTTGAGCAGCAGCTCGAGCGGCGTGCGGCGGATGTCGACCATCGCCTCGAGCGCCGGTGTCGAGATCGGCTGATCCCCGAGCGCCCCGATGACACGCTCGGCGCGCTCGCGGTCGGGCATCGACGCGGTGGCGAAGTAGTGCCAGATGTCTCGATCCTCGACGCCAGGCAGCAGCAGCACGTCGGCACTCTCGCTCGCACGACCGGCACGACCGACCTGCTGGTAGTAGGCCACGGGCGATGAGGGCGCGCCGAGGTGCAGCACGAAGCCGAGATCGGGCTTGTCGAATCCCATGCCCAGGGCGCTGGTCGCGACGAGCGCCTTGACCTCGTTGCGCTTCAGCATCCCCTCGGACTCGGCGCGCTCGTCGGTGTCGGTCTGCCCCGTGTAGGCACGCACCTCGTGGCCGTGTTCGCGCAGCAGGCGTGCGGTGTCTACCGCGGCGGCGACGGTGAGCGTGTAGATGATGCCGGCGCCGGGGAGGTCGTCGATGTGACTCAGCAACCACGCCAACCGGCTCGCGGAATCACGGAGCCGCAGCACTCCGAGTCGCAGCGAGGTGCGAGCGAGCGGGCCGCGGATCGTGAGCACCTCGGGCTGGTCACCCGAGGCCTCCGCGCCGCCTGTCCCGAGCTGCTCCGCGACATCCGCCACCACTCTGCTGTTCGCTGTCGCCGTGGTGGCGAGCACCGGCACCTGAGGCGGCATCTGCTCGATCAGATCGCGCAGCCGTCGGTAGTCGGGGCGGAAGTCATGCCCCCAGTCGCTGATGCAGTGCGCCTCGTCGACCACCAGCATTCCGATCCGTCGCACGAGCGCCGGCAGCTGCTGCTCGCGGAACGCAGGATTGTTGAGTCGCTCGGGCGACACGAGCAGCACGTCGACCTCGTCTCGGTCGAGCTGCTCCATCACCTCGGACCACTCATGCGCGTTCGTCGAGTTGATCGCGACCGCGCGCACGCCCGCGCGCTCGGCTGCGGCGATCTGGTCGCGCATCAGCGCGAGAAGCGGCGAGACGAGCACGGTGGGGCCAGCGCCCTGCCGTCGCAGCAGCAGCGTCGCGACGAAGTACACGGCCGACTTGCCCCACCCGGTGCGCTGCACGACGAGCGCGCGACGCCGCCCCTCGACGAGGGCCTCGATGGCCTCGTACTGGCCGTCGTGGAAGTCGGCATCAGGACGACCGACCAGCTCGCGGAGCGCCGAGAGCGCAGCGGTGCGGGTGTCGACAGCGGCGGGGGAAGTCATGCCTCCACTCTGCCCCAGGCCGCCGACACACGGGAGCCGTTCATCCACAGGCGGAACGCCGCCCCGCGCCCCGATCACGTCGTCTAGCGTGGAGAGATGATCACCCGAGAACTGGCCGTATCCCTGCGCGACGCCGGACTCGCGTGGCATCCGGCCGAGGGCGACCGCTTCCAGCTCGACCTGCCCGACGAGGTCGAGCTCGAAGCCGAGGCCGATGTGTTCACGGTGAGTGGGATGACGATCGAAGCGCGGCAGACGCCGAGCGGCACGGACCTCGCGTTCAACGGCACGACCGAATGGGCTCTCGATGCCGTCACGCTCGCCGACGCGGTCTGGCTCCCGCGGGAAGACCAGCTGCGCGAGCTGCTGCGAGGCACGTTCCGCGCGCTCACACGTCTGCCCGACGCGTTCGTCGTCGAGGTCGAGATCGCCGGAGAGACCCTGCGATTCGAGCATCCCGACCCCTCTGAGGCGTACGGGCGGGCCCTTCTCGACCTCGTCTCCCGGTCGCGCTGAGCCGCTCGCCTTGCGCACCGCGGACCGCCGTGTCAGAATTACCTAACGACCGGTCAGTAAAGAGGATCGGACACTGAGGAGTCGATGATGACCAGCCCCGCAGATCTCTCCGTCGTCGATGGCGAGCCCGCCGACGACCAGCTCTCCGACGACGAGCGACTGTTCGATGAGCTGATCGCGAACGAGCAGCGCATCGAGCCCCGCGACTGGATGCCCGACGCGTACCGCAAGACGCTGATCCGTCAGATCTCTCAGCACGCGCACTCCGAGATCATCGGCATGCAGCCGGAGGGCAACTGGATCACCCGGGCGCCGAGCCTCAAGCGCAAGGCGATCCTGATGGCCAAGGTGCAGGACGAAGCGGGGCACGGGCTCTACCTGTACTCCGCGGCGCAGACCCTCGGGATCACGCGTGACGAGATGATGGACCAGCTCATCAGCGGCAAGGCCAAATACTCGTCGATCTTCAACTACCCCACGCCCACCTGGGCAGACATGGGCGCGATCGGATGGCTCGTCGACGGTGCCGCGATCTGCAACCAGGTGCCGCTGTGCCGGGCCTCGTACGGGCCATATGGCCGCGCGATGGTGCGCGTCTGCAAGGAGGAGTCGTTCCACCAGCGCCAGGGATTCGAGATCCTGCTCTCGCTGATGCAGGGCACCGACGAGCAGAAGCAGATGGCACAGGATGCCGTGAACCGCTGGTACTGGCCGAGCCTGGCGATGTTCGGGCCGCCGGATGACCAGTCCCCCAACTCCGCCCAGTCGATGAAGTGGAAGATCAAGCGCTTCACCAACGACGAGCTGCGCCAGCGCTTCGTCGGGATGCTCGTGCCGCAGGCCGAGATCCTGGGCGTCACGCTCCCCGACCCCGATCTGCGCGTCGACGAGGAGACCGGGCAGTATGTGATCGGCGAGATCGACTGGGACGAGTTCTTCGAGGTCCTACGGGGCAACGGCCCGTGCAACGCCGAGCGCCTCGAGCGCCGCCGCACGGCGCACGAGGACGGCGCCTGGGTGCGCGAGGCCGCGGCCGAGTACGCCCGCAAGCAGGCGTCGAAGACGAAGGCGGCGGCGTGATGGCGACGCCCGGCGCCGATGAGCGCGAGCCCTGGCCCCTCTGGGAGGTCTTCGTCCGGGCGAACCGCGGCCTGAGCCATGTGCATGTCGGCTCTCTGCACGCTCCGGATGCCGAGATGGCGATCCGCAACGCCCGCGACCTCTACACGCGCCGGGGCGAGGGCGTGTCGATCTGGGCCGTGCCCGCCGACGCGATCACGACGAGCGACCCCGACGCCAAGGGCGCCTATTTCGAGAGCCCCGCCGGCAAGAACTATCGGCATGCCGTCTACTACACGGCTTCTGAAGGGGTGCCGCACCTGTGAACGACATCCACGCAGACCTGCACGGCGACCTGCACGGCGACGTCTCGGTCGACGAGCTGCGGCTGAGCGAGGAGCTCACCGGAACCGGCTCCGCCGCGGCATCCGCCGACATCGCCGAGTACGCGCTGTGGCTCGGCGACGACGCCCTGATCCTCTCGCAGCAGCTCGGCGAGTGGATCTCCCGCGCGCCGGAGCTCGAAGAGGACGTCGCGCTCGGCAACATCGCGCTCGACCTGCTCGGCCATGCGCGCTCGTTCCTGCACTTCGCGGGCTCGTACGACGGGCGCTCCGAAGATGATCTGGCGTACTTCCGCGATGAGCCGGAGTTCCGCAGCGCCTGGATCGTCGAGCAGCCCAACGGCGACTTCGCGCAGACGATCGCGCGGCAGTTCGTCGTGTCGACCTTCATGTTCGAGCTCTACTCCGCGCTGCGAGCGAGCACCGACGAGACCTTCGCGGCGATCGCCGAGAAGTCGCTCAAAGAGGTCGACTACCACCGCGACCACGCGGTGCAGTGGGTGCTGCGCCTCGCCGGCGGCACCGACGAGTCGCGTCGGCGGATCATCCGCGCGCTCGGCGATGTCTGGCCGTATGTCGATGAGCTCTTCCGCGACGAGCCGCTGATCGACCGCCTCGGCGACGTCGCCGTCCGGCCCTCGACACTGCGAGCGGGGTTCGATGCCGTCGTGAAGACCGTGTTCGCGGAGGCGGAGCTGACCACACCCGACGTCCGAGCCTCGTCCGCCGGCGGCCGACGCGGCGCGCATGCGGCTCCGCTCGGTCACCTGCTCGCCGAGATGCAGGTGCTCGCCAGACGGCACCCGGGAGCATCATGGTGATCACGAACTCGCAGACCCGCGCCTGGGCCATCGCCGCGGCTGTGGCCGACCCCGAGGTGCCCGTGCTCACGATCGAGGACCTCGGCGTGCTCCGCACGGTCGCGGTGGACGGCGACACGGTCACGGTCGAGATCACCCCGACGTACAGCGGATGCCCGGCGATGGACACGATCCGCGATGACGTCATCCTGGCCCTCACCGCGGCCGGATACGCGCGGGTCGACGTGCGCCTCGTGCTCTCCCCCGCCTGGACGACGGACTGGATGTCGGATGCCGGCAGACAGAAGCTGTCGCAGTACGGCATCGCACCTCCGAGCGGACGCGCGGCCGTCTCATCCGGCCCGATCCGCCTGGCCATCAGCGTGCGCTGCCCGCGGTGCGGATCCCTCGACACGCGCGAGGTCTCGCGCTTCGGCTCCACCTCGTGCAAGGCGCTGTTCGAATGCCGCGCCTGTCTCGAGCCCTTCGATCACTTCAAGGTGCACTGATGTCGCTGTTCGCCGTGTCCGGCCCCACGCCGGCGGTCACGCCGCGCCCCGCCGCGTCGACCTCGAAGAAGCGCGCCCGCTTCCACACCCTCGCCGTCGAGGAGGTCCGGCGGCTCACCGACGACTCCGTCGAGGTGACGTTCACCGTCCCCGCCGAGCTCGCCGACGACTACGACCACCTGCCCGGGCAGTACGTGGCGCTGCGGACGACTCTCGAGGGCACCGAGGTGCGCCGCTCGTACTCGCTGTGCCGCGCGCCCGAGCACCGCACGGATGCGCAGATCGCGGCGGGCATGCCGACGCGACTCAGCGTGGCCGTGAAGCGCGACGAGGGCGGGCTCTTCTCCACCTGGGCGCAGACGGGCCTGCACGCCGGATTCGAGATCGACGTGATGAGCCCGCAGGGGACGTTCACGTCGGGCCTCGACGACCTCGATCACCGCCATGTCGTCGGGATCGCCGCGGGCTCGGGGATCACCCCGCTGATGGCTCTCGCGCACACCGTGCTCACGCGCTCCGAGACGTCCCGCTTCACGCTCCTGTACACGAACCGGTCGACGCTCGACGTGATGTTCCTCGAGGATCTCGCCGATCTGAAGGACCGATATCCGACGCGCCTGACCCTGCACCACGTGCTCTCGCGCGAGCAGCGCACGGCCCCCGTGCTGTCGGGGCGCATCGACGACGAGAAGCTGCGCACCATCCTGGGCATGCTCATCGACCCGGCCGACGTCGACGAGTGGTTCCTGTGCGGACCGCTCTCGCTCGTCGACCTGTGCCGTGAGGTGCTCGCCGACGTGGGGGTGCCGCGGGAGCACATCCGTTTCGAGCTCTTCACGACCGGCGATGAGCCGGTGCGTGCGGCGCGTCCGGTCGAGGTGCGAGCGGGCGAGAAGACGATCCGCATCGAGGTGAACCTCGACGGCGTCTCCTCGACGGTCGAGAGCCCGGTCGACGCGCACGAGTCGGTGCTGAACGCGGCGCTGCGGGTGCGGCCCGATGCTCCGTTCGCGTGCGCCGGCGGTGTGTGCGGCACGTGTCGCGCCCGGGTCATCGAGGGCAGCGTCACCATGACCGAGAACTACGCGCTCGAACCCGACGAACTCGAGCGCGGCTACGTGCTGACCTGTCAGTCCCACCCGACGAGCGACCGTATCGTGGTCGACTACGACGTCTGAGGAGCATCCGATGATCGATCTCGCCATCGACGACGACGTCGCGACCGTCGTGCTCGACGCGCCCGCGAAGCGGAATTCGCTCGACGAGCAGGCCCTCCGCGATCTCGGTCATGCGTACGACGAGGCCGAGGCGGCCGGAGTGCGCGCGCTCGTGCTGCGGGGTGAGGGGCGAGCGTTCTGCGCGGGCCGCGACATCTCGGGCGTCGACCCGCGCGACGACGACGTGATCGGATACCTCGGCGGCCTCGTGACGCCGCTGCTGCAGCGGATGTCGCGCTTCCCCGCCCCGACCTTCGCGGTCGCGCACGGCGCCTGCCTGGGAGTCGGGCTGGGACTGCTCATCGCCACCGACGTCGTGTACGTCGCGGAATCGGCGAAGATCGGCTCGCCGTTCGCCGCGCTGGGTGCGACCCTCGACTCGGGCGGGCACGCCCTCTTCGTCGAGCGGCTCGGCGCGCACAAGACACTCGACCTCATCTACACCGGACGCCTGATGAGCGGCACGGAGGCGGTGGCGTCCGGGCTGTTCTCGCGGGTTCTCCCCGACGACGAGGTGGTGCAGACCACGACGGATGCCGCGGCCGCCGCCGCCCGCGGCGCCACCGCGGCCTTCCTCGCGAGCAAGCAGCTGGTCGCGAGGATCCGCGACGAGCGTCTCGCGCTGTGGGAGGCGGTCGACATCGAGAACGCCGCACAGGCCGCGCTCTGCGACACGGACGACTATCGCGAGGGCTTCGCGGCCTTCCAGCAGAAGAGGACGCCGGAGTTCCGCGGACGCTGAGTCCGCGCGCACCTACTGCGACGGGAAGGGCGGACGCAAGGCCGTCGCCGATGTCGGATGCCGGTGCGAGACTGCATGCATGTTGCTCTCGGAGCTCGTCTCCACCGCTGAAGAGGTCGCCGCCACCGCATCGCGCCTCGCCAAGATCGATGCACTCTCGCGGCTGCTGGCGCGCGCGGACGCGGACGACGTCCCCGCCCTCGTCGGGCTGCTCCTCGCGACACCGCGCCAGGGACGCCTGGGCGTGGGCTGGCGCGGGGTCTCCGCCCTCGAGGTGACGCATGCCGGGGAACCCTCGCTGTCGATCGGAGACGTCGACGCGGCGTTCGAGACGCTGGCCCGCACATCGGGATCGGGGTCGGCGACCGCGCGGAACGATCTCCTCTCCGGCCTCGCCTCCCGGGCGACCGCGCCGGAGTGGGACTTCCTGTCGCGCGCGATGCTGGGCGAGCTGCGCACGGGCGCTCTGGGCGGTGTGCTGCTCGACGCGATAGCCCGCGCCGCGGATCGCCCTGCGGCCTCCGTGCGACGAGCGGCGATGCTGTCGGGCGACCTCGGCGACACCGCCGTGATCGCCCTCACCGGCACCGCGTCCGAACTCGAGTCCGTCGGCCTGGTGGTCGGCCGTCCCGTGCTGCCGATGCTCGCCTCGACCGCGTCGACGCCGTCCGCCGCGCTCGAGGTCACCGGAATCGCATCGGTCGAGTACAAGCTCGACGGCGCGCGCATCCAGGTCCACCGCCACGGCGATGAGGTCGGCGTCTTCACCCGAAGCCTGGCCGACATCACGCACCGTGTGCCGGAGCTGGTCGAGATCGTGCGTTCGCTGCCTGCTCACGACCTGATCCTCGACGGCGAGACCCTGTCGCTCGACGAAGACGGCGGTCCTCGGCCCTTCCAGGAGACGATGTCGCGATTCGGCGCCGACGTCTCGCGCGATCTGGTGCTGCGCCCCTGGTTCTTCGATGTGCTTCACGTCGACGGGCGCGACCTGCTCGACGAGCCTCTCTCGACCCGCCTGGCAGAGCTCGAGCGCGTGGCCGGCGAGTGGCGCATGCCCGGCATCGTCACCGACGACCCCGCAGCCGCCGAACAGCTGTCCCGCGACGCACTGGCGGCGGGGCACGAGGGCGTGCTCGTCAAGGGGATCGACGCTCCGTACTCCGCCGGGCGGCGTGGCAAGTCCTGGGTCAAGGTCAAACCGGTGCTGACCTACGACCTGGTCGTGCTCGCGGCCGAGTGGGGGTCGGGGCGCCGGCAGGCGTGGCTGTCGAACCTCCATCTCGGCGCGCTCGACCCTGAGGGCGAGTTCGGCGAACCGGGCGGCTTCGTGATGGTCGGCAAGACCTTCAAGGGACTCACCGACGAGCTGCTGCGCTGGCAGACCGAGAGCTTTCCGCCGCTGGAGACACGGCGTACGCAGAGCACCGTGTTCCTGCGCCCCGAGTTCGTGGTCGAGATCGCCATCGACGGCGTGCAGAAGTCACCCCGCTACCCCGGCGGCATCGCGCTGCGGTTCGCCCGGGTGAAGGGATACCGCCCCGACAAGACCCCGTCGGGTGCCGACACGATCCAGACCCTGCGATCGCTGCTGCGCGGCTGAGGCCAGGTCAGGCGCTGGGTGCGAGCCCGAGATCCTCTTCGCGCACGGTGCCCTGGAACGACCACGGGAAGTTGATCCAGAGGTCGGTGTCCTTCCACGCGTAGTCGGGCTGGATGATCGTCGACGGCTTCGTGTAGATCGTGACGGAGCGCACATCGGCGCCCTTGTCCTTCAGCAGCTGCACGGCCAGCGCGAGGGTGCGCCCCGAGTCGGCGACGTCGTCGACGAGCAGCACCCGTCGGCCGTCGAGGTACGCCATGTCGAGCTCGGGCGGCAACACCTCGGGGGCATCGAGCACCGTGCCGATGCCGGTGTAGAACTCGACGTTGATCGCGCCGCAGTTCTTGGCACCGAGACCATAGGCGATCGCGCCGGCCGGCAGCAGCCCGCCGCGGGCGATCGCGACCACGACCTCCGGCACGAAGCCGCTGTCGAGGATGCGGCGCGCGAGATCTCGCGTCGCGGATCCGAAGCCGTCCCAGGTGAGCGTCTCGCGCTCGATCGAAGCATCCGTCATCGTCTCATTCTTCCCCACCGGCGAGTCTCACCCGACCATGATCCCGGTTCATCCCAGCCGCGTGACCTCGACCGAGACGAACAGCTCGGATGCACTCGGGCCGGCGTACACGCCGCGCAACGGAGCGACATCGGCATAGTCGCGCCCGTGCCCGACGTAGACGTGCGACTCCCCCACCTCGACCAGGTTGGTCGGATCGTAGCCGCGCCATTCGCCGGAGTACCACTCCACCCAGGCGTGCGACTCCCCCGTCACCGACTGCCCGATCGCGGCCGTCGGGTCGGGGTGCAGGTAGCCCGACACGTAGCGCGCGGGGATCCCCGCCGCCCGCAGCACGCCGAGCGCGACGTGCGCGATGTCCTGGCAGACGCCAGACCGCGCGGGCCACGCATCGCGCGCCGTGGAGCTCACCCCGGTCACGCCGCTGCGATACTCCATCGCCTCCCCGACCGTCCGGCAGATCTCGAAGGCCGTCTCGTCGACCCCGCCGCCCTCGGCCTCGATCCGCAGCGCGAGCTCGTGCATCTCCTCGTCCGGCGCGGTCGCGGGTGTCTGCGTCACGCATTCGGCGAGGCTGAGCGACTGCCCGATCCGCGCGGCGAGCTCATCCCAGTCGATCCCGGGGCCCGCATGCGGCAGCGGCCTGACGTCGACGACGCTGGTCGCCGTCACCGAGAGCTCCTGATGAGGTGTGAGCACCTCGAACGTCGAGACCCGCGTGTCCCAGTAGTCCGCATACGAATGCTGCGTCGCGGTCGGCGAGATGTCGAGCGTCGCCTGCAGCACGAACTGTCCCTCACGCGAGTGCGGCAGCATCCGCGCCTCGTTGTACGACGCCGTCGCCGGCTGCTCGTAGCGGAAACCCGTGCGGTGCACGATCCGGAGCCGGCTCACAGCGCCTCTCCGATCCACACCGGCATCGCGATCGACGGGAAGTAGCGTTCCCTGATCGCGTCGCTCGCCATCGACATCCCCACCTGGACCTCCTCCATGCTCTCCGACAGCCGATGCACGGTGTCGCCGATCGGTCGGTACTCGAGCTCCGACCTCATGCGACCCAGCACCCGGTGGGCGCGATCCGGGGTACCGAAGGCGCCGGCCGGATCGATCCCGCGCAGACACTCCTCGGCCTGCAGGATGCTCGAGAGCACCGACCGGGGAAACAGCCGATCCACGAGCAGGAACTCCACGGCCGAGGCTCCGGTCGGCACGGCCCGGTGACTGCGCAGATGGGCTTCGTACGCTCCGCAGCTGCGCAGGAGCGTCGTCCAGCTCGGGCCCCCGGCCTCGGTCAGCGACCGTGTCGCCAGCAGGCGGGCGGTCATGTCGGCGCGCTCGATCGATCGGCCGAGCACGAAGAAGTGCCACGCCTCGTCTCTGCTCGTCGACGAGTCCACGACCCCGAAGGCGAGCGCCGACCGGTCGCGCACCCAGCGGAAGAACGGGTGCGTCTTGTCCGAGGCGATGCGTCGCGGCATCCGCGCGTTGGATTCGTTGAGCGTCTCCCAGAGATCCGTCGAGATGATCTCGCGCGCGCGGCGCGCGTTCTCCCTCGCGGAGGCGATCGAGTGGGCGATCGAGGCGGAATGCTCGCGGTCGAGGGCGAGCAGGCGCACCACGTCGTCGCGACTCAGCACCGCGTCGTCGTCGGCGGTCGTGCCCATGACCGACAGGAGCGCCCGACAGGCGGTGTCCTCCTCGACCCAGGGATCCTCGAGCAGCAGCTGCAGATGCACGTCGAGGATGCGCGCGGTGCCGTCCGCCCGCTCGACGTAGCGACCGATCCAGAACAGCGCCTCGGCGATACGGCTCAGCATGTCGCACCTCCGCGCTCGTCCTGCCGCTGCTGCCGTTGTTGTTGCTGCTGCTGTTGCTGCTGGTGGTGACGCAGCTCGAGGTCCTCGTCCTGCGGCGATGAGAGGAAGGGCTGATGCGGCTCCTCGCGCGGCGTCGACACGATCGCGATCGCTCCGGTCGCGATCGACACCTCGTCGGCCGCCGGATCGGGCTCGCCGGTCACGGTCGTGGTGGGCCCGGTGAACAGCGACGGGTCCAGCACCCAGGTGTCCTTCGACCCGCCGCCCTGACTCGAGTTCACGACCAACTGACCCTCGGGCAGCGCGACCCTGGTGAGCCCACCCGGCAGCACCCAGATGTCCTGCCCGTCGTTGACCGCGAAGGGCCGCAGGTCGACGTGCCGAGGGCGGAACCCGTCTTCGACGAGCGTGGGAATCGTCGAGAGCTGCACGACCGGCTGCGCGATCCATCCCCGCGGGTCCGCGAGCAGAGTCTTGCGGAGCTCCTCCAGCGTCTCGCGTGACGCATCGGGCCCCACGACGAGTCCTTTGCCGCCCGAGCCGTCGACGGGCTTCACGACGAGCTCGTCGAGCCGATCGAGGACCTCCTCGAGCGCGTTCGGCTCTTCGAGGCGCCAGGTGTCGACGTTCGGGAGCACCGGCTCCTCCCCCAGGTAGTAGCGGATGAGGTCGGGCACGTACGTGTACACGAGCTTGTCGTCGGCGACGCCGTTGCCGACCGCGTTGGCCAGGGTGACGTTCCCGAGCCGGGCGGCGAGCATCAACCCGGGGGCGCCGAGCACCGAGTCCGGACGGAACTGCTGCGGATCGAGGAACTCGTCGTCGACCCTCCGGTAGATCACGTCGACCCGCGTGGGGCCGGCGGTCGTGTGCATCCACACCCGCCCGCCGGAGCAGAACAGGTCGCGCCCCTCGACCAGCTCGATCCCCATCATGCGCGCCAGCAGGGTGTGCTCGTAATACGCCGAGTTGTGCACGCCGGGCGTGAGCACGACGACCGTCGGGTCGTCGACGCCCGCGGGCGCCGCCGCACGCAGGGCCTGCAGCAGTCGCCCCGGGTAGTCGACGACGGGCCGCACGCGCAGGCTCGTGAACAGCTCGGGCAGGGTCTGCGCCATCACCCGACGATTCGCGAGCACGTAGCTGACGCCGCTCGGCACGCGCACGTTGTCTTCGAGAACCCGCCACGCTCCCGCCTCATCGCGGATGACATCGATGCCGGCGACATGGATGCGGACGCCGTTCGCCCCCACGATCCCCGCCGCCTGACGGTGGAAGTGCGACGACGAGCTGATCAGCGACGCGGGGATCACCCCGTCCTGCACGGCGAGCTGCGGACCGTACACGTCGGCCAGAAAGGCCTCCAACGCGCGGACGCGCTGCTTCACCCCGGACTCGACGTAGGCCCAGTCGTCGGCCGCGAGCACACGCGGCACCACGTCCAGCGGGAAGGGGCGCTCTTCGCCGGCGAAGTCGAAGGTCACGCCCTGCGCCAGATACGAGCTCGCGAGAGCATCCGTGCGCGCCCGGAGCTCCGCATCGTCCATTCCGGCGAGCGCGGGGTACATGTCCCGGTACGGGAGGCGGACGCCCTCGCCTCCGGGAGCCGCGTCTGCGGGGAACATCTCGTCCCACGGAGCAGCACCCGCCCGCCGGGGTGATCGACGCGAGGTGTATCCGTTGAACAGCGACTCCATGTCCGCATGTTTCCCTGTCACCGTTTCGGCGGTGTTACGTGCGCGAGACGGAGCCGCGACGGCCACCGCGGCGGTAGGATCGACTCGTCCGGCGCTCACTGCCGCCGGTGCCTGAAAAAGAGGCACGAAGCACCCCACGACGAGGCGGGGCGAGACACATACGGAATCGCACGTTCTCCGTCCCTGTCTCGAGAGGCTTTCGCATGCCCACCGTCTCCGCGCACGTCGCGCTCACCCTCGCCCAGCACATCGACGCCGTCTTCGGCGTGATGGGCAACGGCAACGCCTACTTCCTCGACGCGATCGAGACTCAGACGGATGCGGTCTTCACCGCCGTGCGCCATGAGCAGGGCGCGGTCGTCGCGGCCGACGCGCACTTCCGGGCATCCGGACGCATCGCCGCCGGCACCTCGACGTACGGCGCGGGCTTCACCAACACGCTCACGGCTCTCGCCGAGGCCGTGCAGGCGCACGTGCCGCTCGTGCTCGTGGTGGGCGACGAGCCGACCTCGGGACCTCGCCCGTGGGACGTCGACCAGATCGCCCTCGCCTCCGCCGTCGGCGCCCGCACCTATACCGTCGGTCGCGCCGATGCCGCCGCGACCACCGTGATCGCGATCGAGCACGCGCTGACCTACCGCGTGCCCGTCGTGCTGGCCATCCCCTACGACGTGGCGTCGCTCGACGCGGGGGCGGTGCCCGAGGCGCCGATGCCGCGCCTTCCCGCGCCGCTCGCTCTCCGCGGCGAGTTCGTCGAGGGCACGCTGGATGAGATCGCCGCGGCGCTGGCCGGAGCATCCCGCCCGGTCCTTCTCGCCGGTCGCGGCGCCTGGCTGGCCGGCGCCGGTGACGCACTCGGCGAGCTCGCCCGCCTGACCGGAGCCCTGACCGCGTCGTCCGCGCTCGGCCGCGGAGTCTTCCCCGATGCCCGGTACGACCTCGGTGTCGCGGGCGGCTTCGGCGCCGACGGCGCCATGGAACTGATCCGCACCGCCGACGTCGCGGTCGTCTTCGGCGCCTCGCTCAACCAGTTCACGATGCGGTTCGGCGAGCTGTTCGCCCCGGGCACGCGCGTGTTCCAGATCGACATCGCTCCGGCGGCGACCCACCCCCATGTCGGCGGCTTCGTCCGCGCGGACGCTCGCCTCGCCGCCGAGGAGCTCGTCGCGCGGGTCGGCTCCGCGCCATCGTCGGCGCCCTGGCGCGAATCCGTCGACGTCGCGGCCGCACGCGTGTACGAGTCCGGCGACGACCTCGCCCCCGACGGTCGTCTCGATCCCCGTTCGGCCGCACGGCGCATCGCCGAGCTCCTGCCGAGCGATCGCGTCGTCGTCTCGGACGGCGGGCACTTCATCGGCTGGGCGAACATGTACTGGCCGGTCGAGGCTCCCGACAGGATGATGATGGTCGGCACCGCGTTCCAGTCGATCGGACAGGGCTGGCCGAGCGTGGTCGGCGCGGCTCTCGCCCGCCGCGACTCCACCGTCGTGCTGACCTCGGGTGACGGCGGCGGGCTCATGGCGATCGCCGACCTCGAATCCGCCGTCCGGGCCGCGCAGGGCCGAGGTATCGCCGTGATCTGGAACGACGCCGCCTACGGTGCCGAGGTCAACCTCTACGGCCTGAAGGGCCTCGCGGAGGGCCCGATGCGGATCCCGGAGGTCGACTTCGCCGCGTTCGGCGCCGCCGTCGGCGCGGAGGGCGTCGTCGTGAAGACCCTCGCCGACCTGGATCGACTGGCCAGCTGGGCGCACGAGGATGCCTCGACACGGCGTTTCCTGCTGCTCGACCTGCGCATCTCGGGCGACGTCATCGCGCCGTACCAGCAGGAGATCATCCGGGTGAACTCGTGACTCCTCGCGCTCGGTAGGCTCCTCGTCATGACGGAACTCCCCGGTGTCCTGCGCTACAGCGCCTTCGCAGCGACCTCCGAGGGCGGGAACCCCGCGGGGGTCGTGCTCGACGCGGGCGGCATGAGCGACGAGCAGATGCAGCGCATCGCGGCGGAGGTCGGATACTCCGAGACCGCGTTCCTCGTCGGGCGGGCGGCGGATGCCTCGGTCCCGCGCCACCGGGTGCGCTACTGGTCGCCGGCGGCGGAGGTGCCGTTCTGCGGCCACGCGACAGTGGCCGCGGCTGTCGCCCTGGCCGAGCGCGACGGGCCTGGCGAGGTGGTCTTCGACACGGATGCGGGTGCTGTGGCGCTCCGCTCCGCGATCGACGACGACGGACGGCTCGCCGTGTCGTTCACGAGCGTCGAACCTCGGGTCCGCGATCTCGACGTCCCGGTTCTCGAACGACTGCTCGCCCTCCTGGGCATCGCCCGCGCCGATCTCGACGAGCGCCTCCCGGTGAAGGAGGCGTTCGCCGGCAACTGGCATCCGATCATCGTCATCCGAGACCGCGAGGTGTTCGACCAGTTCCGCTTCTTCCCCGCAGATGTCGCCGCCCTCATGCGCGAGCAGGGCTGGGCGGGCACGGTCACGGTGCTGCACGAGGTCGGTGCTGCGGACTTCGACGCGCGGAACCTGTTCCCGGTCGGACGCATCACCGAGGACCCTGCCACGGGCTCGGCCGCGGCGGCCGTCGGCGCCTACCTTCGCGAGCAGGGCCATCCGGAGCGGACGGTCCGCATCCACCAGGGCGAACACGTGCGGCGACCGAGCCTGCTCACGGTGACGATCCCGGACTCCGGCGGCATCGTCGTCTCCGGCGGGGCGACGCGCATCGGCTGAGGAGTCGTCGGTCGGACGTGGGTTAGCCTTCCGAGATGCCAGCCATCCGCAACATCGCCGTCGGTCTGCCCGTGAAGGACGGGCATCTCCTCGCGCTCGAGGGTCATGATCACTCGCGTGGCCTCGACTTCCTGCGCGCCATCGGCGGGGGCATCGAGTTCGGCGAGACGGCGGCCGAAGCGCTGCGGCGGGAGTTCATGGAAGAGCTCGGCGTCACGCTCGAGACCGCGGAGCTCCTTGGCGTGTGGGAGAACATCTTCACGTACGAGGGCTCGCCCGGTCACGAGATCGCGCATGTGTTCGCCGTGTCGTCCGCAGCGCTCGATGCCGTGCCGCTCGACGCGGAGCTCCGCATCCTCGATGAGGGCAGCCCTGTTCGCTGGGTGCCCGTCGCCGACGTCGTGTCCGGCATCCGCGTGTTGTTCCCCGAAGGAGCGCCGGAAGGTCTGCGCGTGATCTCCGCGCGCTGAGCTCCGGCCTCCCGCGGCATCAGGCCTGCGTGCTGTAGTCCGGCAGCTCCTGAAGCGTCCAGGTGTTGCCGTCGGGGTCGTCGAACCAGACGAAGCGGCCCCAGCCCAGGTCTTCGACACCCTTCGTCGTCACGCCGACCGCCTCGAGCTGCGCCTTCGCCTCCTCGGCGTTCGGCACCACCACCTGGATCGTCTTCTGCTGACCGGGCTCGAGGGGAATCTCGAGTCCCGTGCCGAAGGCGATCGAGCAGGCAGAACCGGGCGGGGTCATCTGCACGAAACGCAGACCCTCATAGGGCACCTGATCGTGGTCGGGGGTGAATCCGATCTTCGTGTAGAACTCCTTCGAGCGGTCGACGTCGGTCACCGGCATGAAGATGAGCTCGATCTTCCAGGTCATCACGCACTCCTCGTTCGCGGGCATCGGCGCCCATCGGCCCTCAGGCTACGCGGAGCCTCCGACACCCGCCAGAGCCCTCTCCCCCGTTCGGCGCGTCTCTCCTGATCGGGGTCGCCGCGTCCCCGCGCTCGGGAGGAGAACCGCGTCTCGGGGAGGACGAATCTCACGGATCCCCCCTCCCGAGCGCGTGATCTCCTCCCGAACGGGCGAGCGATCCGCGCGGCCCTCAGGATGCCGGCAGCAGCGCCCCCTCGAGGAACGAGGCCAGGTCGTCCGTCGCCTCCAGCGGCAGGATCGCCGCGACGTACTGGTCGGGGCGCACCACGATCACGACGCCGTCCCGCGACAGCTCCCGCGCCTCGAAGATGTCGGTCTCGGTCCACTTCGACGGCCCTGCGGCATAGACCTTCTCCCAGTCGGTGAGCCCGAGCGGCCCGGTCTTCGGCTGGAACAGCGCAGGAGCCGAGGTGACCTCGACCTCTTCGTAGGGCTGCTGGTAGATCGCCTTCACGTCGAACACGGCATCCTCGTCGGCATCCGCCGGAGTGAAGCGCGCGAACACCGGAGCAGCCTGCTCGGCCCAGACATCGAGCGTCGCCCCGTCACGCCCGCCGAACGCGTACACGCGCCAACGACCGTCGGCCTTCGCGTGGTGGCCCAGGTGGATGACGTTGCCGTCGCCCACTCGCACGACCTCCGCCGACTTGAAGCGCTTGCCGAGGGGGAACCCCGCGGCGAGCGCCTGGTGCGCGTCGGTCCCCGTGATCATCGACGAGGTGTACTGCGTCATGAATCCAGAGGGGAACTCCGCCGTCGCCAGGTAGTACGTCGCCAGATCGGTGGGATCGGTGATCTCCGACGGCTTGCGCGCCATGAGCGACGACCACTCGCGATCGAAGTCGATGAGCTGCTGGGCGACCGGCCGCCGCTCGGCGCCGTAGGTCGCGAGCAGCGTCTCCGGCGACCGGCCGGTCAGCACGGATCCGAGCTTCCAGCCGAGGTTGAAGCCGTCCTGCATCGAGACGTTCATGCCCTGCCCGGCCTTGGCGCTGTGCGTATGGCAGGCGTCGCCCGTGAGGAACACCCGCGGTGTGCGGCCCGACCCGTCGCTCACATCGTCGAAGCCGTCGGTGACCCGGTGGCCGACCTCGTAGACGCTGTGCCAGGCGACCTCCTTCACGTCGAGCGTGTAGGGGCTGAGGATCGCGTTCGCCTTGCGGATGATTTCGTCGATCGGCGTCTGCCGCACGCGGTGGTCATCGTCCTCCGCGACCTCGCCGAGATCGATGTACATCCGGCTGAGGTAGCCGCCCTCGCGCGGGATGTGCAGGATGTTCCCCGCCTCGGAGTTGATGGCGCACTTGGTGCGCCAGTCGGGGAAGTCGGTGTTCACGAGCACGTCCATCACGCCCCAGGCGTGCGCCGCGCTCGCCCCCACGTGGGTGCGACCGATCGCCTGACGCACACCGCTGCGGGCACCGTCGCACCCGACGACGTATCTGGCGCGGATCGTCCGCTCCTGCCCTGCGCGCTCCCCGGCCGAGTACCGGACGGCGACCTCGACCGGGTACTCCCCGTCCTGCTGCACCGTGAGCCCGACGAACTCCACGCCGTAGTCGGGCGCGATGCGGCCGGGCCCGTGGGCGGCGGCCTCGGCGAAGTAGTCGAGGACGCGCGCCTGATTGACGATCAGATGCGGGAACTCGCAGATGTCGTACGCGTAGTCGGCCGTGCGCGAGGTGCGCACGATCTGACCCGGCCGCTCGGGATCGGGTCCCCAGAAGTTCATCCAGCCGATGTTGTACGCCTCGGCGATGATCCGCTCCGCGAAGCCGAACGCCTGGAAGGTCTCGACGCTGCGCGGTTGGATGCCGTCGGCCTGACCGAGCACGAGCCGCCCCTCGCGCTTCTCGATGATGCGCGTGGAGACGTCGGGGTACTGGGACAGCTGCGCGGCGAGCAGCATCCCGGCCGGGCCGGATCCGACGATGAGGACGTCGATCTCGTCGGGGAGGTCCGCGGGGCGATCCGCGCCGAGGCCGGCGGCATCCGTCACGCGCGGATCCCCCGAGACGTAACCGTGGTGGTGGAACTGCATCGTCGTCGATTCCTTCCGGGTGCTGACTGAGAGGGTGCCGGGTCGGCGTCAGGCCTTGGCCAGGCCGTAGATCGGGCTCACGGACTGCTCGTCCTCGTGGTCCGGCCCCAGGGGGATCCCGGAGCGGTCGCGCAGCAGCAGTGTCGCGACGAGGCCGAGCACCGTCATGCCCGCGAGGTACCAGGTGACCGCCTGCGTCGAACCGGTCGCCTGCACGATCGCGGTCGCGATGGTCGGGGCGAAGGCGCCGCCCGCGATCGCTCCGATCGCGTACGAGATCGAGACGCCCGAGAAGCGGATGCTGGCGGGGAAGAGCTCGGTGTACAGCGCGGCCTGCGGGCCGTAGGTGAAGCCGAGACCGATGGTGAGGATCGCGAGCCCCGCGAAGAGCATCCCGATCTGACCCGTGTTGACCAGCGGGAAGAGCGTGAACACGCCGACGAGCTGCATGATCCAGCCGATGATGTAGGTGGTGCGCCGCCCGATGCGATCCGACAGCCACCCGGCGATCAGCGTCGTGATGAGCCAGGTCACGGCAGAGCCGGCGACGGCCCACAGCACGGGTCCGCGCTCGAGTCCGATCGGTCCTTCGGGGTTGGTCGCATAGCCCTGGATGTATCCGCCCGTGGTCATGTAGCCGACGGCGTTGTTGCCGGCGAAGACGAAGGCGGCGATGATCACGAGCAGCAGGTGCTTGCGGAAGAGCTGCACGATCGGCATCTTCGCCTTCTCCTTGCGCTCGGCGAGTTCGGTGAAGACAGGGCTCTCCTCGACCTTGCGGCGCACGTAGTAGCCGATGAGGATCAGCACCACGCTCAGCAGGAACGGGATGCGCCATCCCCACTGCAGGAACTGGTCGCCGGGCGCGATCGCGGTCATGAGGGCCATCACTCCCGAGGCCAGCAGCAGGCCGAGCGGCACTCCGATCTGCGGGGACGCGCCGAAGATGCCGCGCCTGGTGCGGGGCGCGTGCTCGACGGCCATCAGCACCGCTCCACCCCACTCGCCGCCGGCCGAGATGCCCTGGATGATGCGCAGGAGCACGAGCATGATGGGCGCGGCGATGCCGATGGCCTCGTACGTCGGGAGGATTCCGATGAGGGCGGTCGCCGCGCCCATCAGGATCAGGGTCCACATGAGCACGGTCTTGCGCCCGAGCTTGTCGCCGTAGTGACCGGCGAGGAACGCCCCGAGCGGACGGAAGAGGAAGCTGACTCCGACCGTCGCGAAGGCGATGATGGCGCTGTTCGCGCCGAGCGGCTCGAAGAACAGCTGTCCGAAGACCAGGCCGACGGCCGTGGCGTAGATGAAGAAGTCGTACCACTCGACGGTGGTCCCGACGACCGTGGCGAACACGACCCGACGGCGATCCGCCGGTGTCGCGATGGTTCCGGTGGGGGTGAACCCTTGTGCTGACTGCCCGCTCATGGGGTGTCTCCTTCGGTTGTGACTGCATTGTCACGGCGTGCTCGCGAGGGGGATTCGGATGCTTGCCGGGGGTGGAACCGATGATATATGATTTCGAATACGACGCACAAGGCGTCGCCGAAGAGCGCGAGGAGGCGCCCCCGTGACGGCATCCATGACCCGCCCCGGAAAGATCATCGCGATCCACCTGAGCTACGCGTCCCGCGCCGATCAGCGCGGCCGCCGCCCGGCCGCCCCCTCCTACTTCCTCAAGCCCGCGAGCTCCGTCGGCGCCTCCGGCGGCACGGTCGAACGCCCCGCCGGCACCGAGCTGCTGGCCTTCGAGGGCGAGATCGCTCTCGTGATCGGCACAGCGGCGCGCCACGTCTCGCTCGCCGACGCCTGGGATCACGTGGGGTGGGTCACCGCCGCGAACGACCTCGGTCTCTACGATCTGCGCGCGAACGACAAGGGCTCCAACGTCCGCTCCAAGGGCGGCGACGGCTTCACGCCGCTCGGCCCCGACCTCATCGACGCCCGCACCGTCGACCCGTCGGCACTCCGCGTGCGCGCCTGGGTCAACGGCGAGCTGCGGCAGGACGACACCACCGCCGGGCTGATCTTCCCGCTCGCCCAGCTCGTCGCCGACCTCTCCCAGCACTTCACGCTCGAGCCCGGCGACGTCATCCTCACCGGCACACCCGCAGGGTCGTCGGTGATCGTGCCCGGCGACGTGGTCGAGATCGAGGTCGATGCTCCGGATGCCGCGGGGGCTCCCACCACCGGCCGCCTGGTGACCACGGTCACGCAGGGCGAGACCCCGTTCGACGGCGACCTCGGCTCCCTCCCGGCGGTCGACGATCTGCAGCGCGCCGAAGCCTGGGGCTCTCGTGACGCCGCAGGTCTTCCCGCCGAGACGTCTGTTCCGGCGCTTTCCCCCGAACTGCGCGCCAAGCTGCTCGAGGCACCCACCGCCGGGCTCTCCGCGCAGCTGCGCAAGCGGGGACACCACTCCTGCTTCATCGACGGCGTGTCCGCGAACATCCCCGGAGCCAAGATCGTCGGCACCGCCAAGACCCTGCGCTTCGTCCCCTTCCGCGAAGACCTCTTCGCAAGCCACGGCGGCGGCTACAACGCGCAGAAGCGCGCCTTCGACGCCGTGGACGACGGCGAGATCATCGTGATCGAGGCGCGCGGCGACGCCACCACCGGCACGCTCGGCGACATCCTGGCGCTTCGAGCCCGCGCCCGGGGCGCGGCGGGCGTGGTGACCGACGGCGGCGTGCGCGACTTCGACGCGGTGGCCGAGATCGGCCTCCCGGTCTTCTCGCAGGGCGCGCACCCCTCGGTGCTCGGACGCAGGCACGTGCCCTGGGACGTCGATGCGATCATCTCGTGCGGCGGAGCCACCGTGCAGCCCGGCGACATCATCGTGGGCGACGGCGACGGCGTGATCGTGATCCCGCCCGCGCTCGCCGAGCAGGTGGCCGACGATGCTCTCGCCCAGGAGACCGAAGACGCGTGGATCGCCGAGCAGGTCGCCGCGGGCCATCCGGTCGACGGGCTCTTCCCGCTCACGGGCGAGTGGCGCGCGAAGTACGAGGCCGCCACCGGCACGGCATCCGCGGACGGGCCACGGCGATGACCTCTGCCACGACCTCCAGCAAGTCGGAGCAGGCCTACACCTGGATCCGCGCGCGCATCGCCGGCCACACGTTCGGCCCTGGGTACCGGCTGGTTCTCGGCTCGCTCGCGGAGGAGCTGGGGATGAGCGTCGTGCCGGTGCGCGAGGCCATCCGCCGGCTCGAAGCCGAAGGCCTGGTCACGTTCGAGCGCAACGTGGGAGCGCGCGTGACGCTCGTCGACGAGAGCGAGTACGCGCACACGATGCAGACACTCGGCCTCGTGGAGGGTGCGGCCACGGCGCTGTCGGCGCCTCTGCTCGACGCCGCGACGCTCGACGCCGCCGAGGCGGTCAACGAACGGATGACCCGGATGCTCGATCACCTCGACGCCCATGCCTTCACCGAGCTCAACCGGCAGTTCCACTCGCTGCTGTTCGGCCCGTGCCCCAACCCGCATCTGCTCGATCTCGTGCACCGCGGATGGTCCCGGCTCTCCGGTATCCGCGACTCGACGTTCGCCTACGTTCCCGGCCGCGCCCGGCACTCGGTCGAGGAGCACACGCAGATCCTGCAGCTGATCCGTGCGGACGCCGATCCGCTCGAGATCGAGCTCGCCGCACGCAACCACCGCTGGCGCACGAGGGATGCCTTCCTCGATGCGCTGCACACCCGTTCGCACCCCACCGGAGGAGACGAGTCATGACCGATTCCCGCATTCCCGCAGATCTGCCCGACCACATCCAGCACTACATCGACGGCGCGTTCGTGGACTCCGTCGACGGCGACACGTTCGATGTGCTCGACCCCGTGACGAACCGGACGTACACGACCGCCGCCGCCGGCAAGAAGGCCGACATCGAGCTCGCGGTCGCCGCCGCGAAGCGGGCCTTCGACGAGGGCCCGTGGCCGCGCATGCTCCCCCGCGAGCGCTCACGGGTGCTGCACCGGATCGCCGACATCGTCGAGTCGCGCGACGCCCGACTCGCGGAGCTCGAGTCGTACGACTCCGGCCTCCCCATCACGCAGGCCCTCGGGCAGGCACGTCGCGCCGCCGAGAACTTCCGCTTCTTCGCCGACCTGATCGTCGCGCAGTCCGACGACGCCTTCAAGGTGCCGGGCAAGCAGATGAACTACGTCAATCGCAAGCCGATCGGCGTCGCCGGCCTCATCACGCCGTGGAACACGCCGTTCATGCTCGAGTCGTGGAAGCTCGGTCCCGCACTCGCGACCGGCAACACCGTGGTGTTGAAGCCCGCCGAGTTCACGCCGCTCTCGGCCTCGCTGTGGGCCGGGATCTTCGAGGAGGCAGGTCTTCCGAACGGCGTCTTCAACCTCGTGAACGGACTCGGCGAAGACGCCGGAGACGCACTCGTGAAGCATCCCGACGTCCCGCTCATCTCCTTCACCGGTGAGAGCCGCACCGGGCAGATCATCTTCGGCAACGCCGCGCCGTTCCTCAAGGGCCTGTCGATGGAGCTCGGCGGCAAGTCTCCCGCCGTCGTGTTCGCCGATGCCGACCTCGAGGCCGCGGTCGACGCCACGATCTTCGGCGTCTTCTCGCTCAACGGCGAGCGCTGCACGGCAGGATCCCGCATCCTCGTCGAGCGCGCGATCTACGACGAGTTCGTCGAGCGCTATGCGGCGCAGGCGACGCGCGTCAGAGTCGGCTACCCGCACGATCCCGCGACCGAGGTGGGCGCCCTCGTGCACCCCGAGCACTACGACAAGGTGATGAGCTACGTCGAGATCGGCAAGACCGAGGGACGTCTCGTCGCCGGCGGCGGGCGCCCCGAGGGCTTCGACGAGGGCAACTTCGTGGCGCCGACGGTGTTCGCCGACGTCTCCCCCGACGCCCGCATCTTCCAGGAGGAGATCTTCGGGCCCGTCGTCGCGATCACGCCGTTCGACTCCGACGACGAGGCGCTCGCGCTCGCGAACAACACGAAGTACGGCCTCGCGGCCTACATCTGGACCAACGACCTGACGCGCGCGCACAACTTCGCGCAGTCCGTCGAGGCCGGCATGGTGTGGCTGAACAGCAACAACGTCCGAGACCTGCGCACCCCGTTCGGCGGCGTCAAGGCCTCGGGTCTCGGTCACGAGGGCGGCTACCGCTCGATCGACTTCTACACCGACCAGCAGAGCGTGCACATCACGCTCGGCGGTGCCCACAACCCGACCTTCGGCAAGAACTGACCCGAACCCGACGTGAGCAAGGACGCTGACATGACCGACAAGACCGCGAAGACGCTGACCTCCTCGGGCTACTACGTGAGCCAGGAGGCTCCGATCCAGACCGACAACCCCGTCGCGACCCCCGAGAGCACGCCGCCCGATGTGCTGCGCTGCGCCTACATGGAACTGGTCGTCACCGACCTCGCCGCCTCGCGGGTGTTCTACGTCGACGTGCTCGGCCTGTACGTCACGGAAGAAGACGACGAGGCGATCTACCTCCGCTCGACCGAGGAGTTCATCCACCACAACCTGGTGCTCCGCAAGGGACCGATCGCCGCGGTCGCCGCGTTCTCGTACCGCGTCCGCTCGGCAGCCGACCTCGACCTCGCGGTCGCGTTCTACTCCGAGCTCGGCTGCGACGTGCGCCGCAACCCCGACGGGTTCGTGAAGGGCGTCGGCGACTCGGTGCGCGTCGTCGATCCGCTGGGCTTCCCCATCGAGTTCTTCCACCAGTCCGACCACGTCGAGCGGATGTCGTGGCGCTACGACCTGCACATCCCCGGCGAGCTCGTGCGCCTGGACCACTTCAACCAGGTCACCCCCGACGTGCCGCGAGCCGTCAAGTTCATGCAGGACCTGGGCTTCCGAGTGACCGAGGACATCCAGGACGACGAGGGAACGGTGTACGCCGCCTGGATGCGCCGCAAGCCGACCGTGCACGACACGGCGATGACCGGCGGCGACGGCCCGCGCATGCACCACGTATGCTTCGCGACCCACGAGAAGCACAACATCCTGGCGATCTGCGACAAGCTCGGCGCCCTCCGACGCTCCGACGCGATCGAGCGGGGCCCCGGGCGGCACGGTGTCTCGAACGCGTTCTACCTGTACCTGCGCGACCCCGACGGCCACCGCGTCGAGGTGTACACGCAGGACTACTACACGGGCGACCCCGACAACCCCGTCGTGACATGGGACGTGCACGACAACCAGCGCCGCGACTGGTGGGGCAACCCCGTCGTGCCCTCCTGGTACACCGAGGCCTCGCTCGTGCTCGATCTCGACGGCAATCCGCAGCCGGTCGTCGCCCGCACCGACAGCTCGGAGATGGCCGTCACGATCGGCGCAGACGGGTTCTCGTACACGCGTCCCGACGACGAGGGCATGCCCGAGTACAAGCAGGGCGAGTACAAGCTCGGCCACCAGCTCTGACCGATCAGACGCAGAGGAGAGACGGATGCTGTCCGCAGACACCATCGAACAGATCGCCGCAGAGCTGGCCGAGGCTGATCGCACCCACGGGGTGATCCCCCGGATCACCGCTCGCCATCCCGAGGCCACGGTCGAGGACTCGTACGCGATCCAGGGCGTGTGGCGCGACTCGCAGATCGCTGCGGGCCGTCGGCTCGTCGGGCGCAAGATCGGCCTGACGTCCAAGGCGATGCAGCAGGCCACCGGCATCACCGAGCCCGACTACGGTGTGATGTTCGACGACACGGTCCACGAGTCGGGCGCCGAGATCCCGGTCGATCACTTCTCGAACGTGCGCATCGAGGTCGAGCTCGCTTTCGTGCTCAAGCATCCGCTCGAGGGGCCCGACTGCACGCTCGATGACGCCCTCGCGGCGATCGACTACGCCGTGCCCGCCCTCGAGGTACTGAACTCGCACATCGAGCTCGAGGGTCGCACGATCGTCGACACGATCAGCGACAACGCGGCCTATGGAGCGATGGTGCTCGGCACCGTGCGCAAGCGTCCGGACGAGATCGACCTCCGCTGGGTACCGGGTGTGCTCTCGCGCAACGGCGAGATCGAGGAGACCGGCGTCGCGGCCGGCGTGCTCGGGCACCCCGCGACGGGCGTCGCCTGGCTCGCGAACAAGTTCCATCAGCACGGCGCGCGTCTGGAGGCCGGGGAGATCATCCTGGCAGGATCGTTCACACGCCCGATGTGGGTGTCGCGCGGCGACGAGGTGCTGTGTGACTACGGACCGATGGGAACGATCGCATGCCGCTTCATCTGAGCCCCTCCTTCCGCGAGCAGCTCGCGGCCTCCGACCGGTCGCTGATCGGGATGTGGGCCTGCTCGGGCAGTCCGCTGGTCACCGAGGTCGCCGCCGGGTCCGGGCTCGACTGGCTCCTGATCGACATGGAGCACTCCGCGAACACGCTCGAATCGACCCTGCTGCAGCTGCAGGTGGCAGCCGCGTATCCGATCACGCCGGTGGTCCGCGTCCCGGTCAACGACGTCGTCGCGATCAAACAGGTCCTCGACCTCGGCGCGCAGAACCTCATCGTGCCGATGGTGTCATCGGCCGACGAGGCGCGTGCGGCCGTCGCCGCGACCCGGTATCCGCCTGCCGGCGTGCGCGGTGTCGGAAGTGCGCTCGCGCGCAGTGCGCGCTGGAACAGGGTCGACGGATACCTGCAGGATTCCGCGACGCACACGTCCCTGACGGTGCAGATCGAGACGGCAGCGGGAGTCGAGGCGGCCTCCGAGATCGCCGCGGTCGACGGTGTCGACGCGATCTTCGTCGGTCCCTCTGACCTCTCGGCCTCGATGGGGCTGCTGGGGCAGCAGACGCACCCCGAGGT
This sequence comes from Microbacterium sp. C5A9, assembly GCF_022627955.1. Lineage (GTDB taxonomy): Bacteria > Actinomycetota > Actinomycetes > Actinomycetales > Microbacteriaceae > Microbacterium. Next base: position 648,727 of record NZ_JABXGD010000001.1, on the reverse strand, counting down.
CGTCGCGGCCGTCGAGCAGGTCTTCGCCGCCGTCGCGACCGTCGGCGTCCCCGTCGGCGTGAACGCCTTCGACCCGGCTGCCGCCGATGCGTACATCACGGCCGGCGCCGACTTCGTGGCGGTGGGCGCCGACGTGGCGATGCTCGCGCGCGCATCCGAGGCTCTGGCCACCCGGTTCATCCCGACGTCCGACGACAGCACCCGCGCGAGTTACTGAGAAGTCGCTCGACGATGGGATCGACCGTCAGACGATGCGAGAAATCGGTTTCACCGATACACTGACGTGAGCCGCGAGCCAGCGGCCGCACCGCTCACCGCTCACCGCTCGGGAGGAGAACCCGATGACTCCACGCTCCGGAGCGACCACGATCAGCGCGGTGGCGCAGGCCGCGGGCGTCTCGCCCGCCACAGTGTCGCGCGTCATGAACGATCGGTTCTTCGGCGACCCCGAGACGGCCGAGCGCGTCCGGACGGCAGCCCGGGAGCTGCACTACTCCCCCAATCACCTCGCCCGCAGCTTCTCCCTCGGACAGACGAAGGCGATCGCGTTCCTCGTGCCCGACCTCACCAACCCCAGCTTCCAGGCGGTGCTGGCGAGTCTCAGCAAGGCCGCCGCAGCCGACGGGTACCGCGTGCTCGTCGCCGATTCGGCCGAATCACCCGAGGACGAACCGCTGCTGGCGGCTGAGGTGCGCCGCCGCTGCGATGCTCTCGTGCTGTGCGCGCCGCGGATGCCCGACGCGGCACTCGGAGAGACGACCAACGCGCTGGGTCCCGTGGTACTCCTGAACCGCTCGAGTCATTCCACCTCCGCGCCCACCCTGACGGTCGACTCCCGAGCCGGGCTCGAGGCGCTCGCACGACATCTGCACTCCCTCGGGCACCGGCACCTGGCCTACGTCGAAGGCCCGGACGGGCCGGCCAACGAGAACCGACTCCGCGGGATCGGCGATGTGACGGGCTCGACGAAGGACCTGTCCCTGACCCGGGTGCGCGGCGGGGCGAACAGCGAGCACGGCTTGGCGGCGGCGCCCGCCGTGGCCCGCAGCGGCGCGACAGCGGTGCTCGCCTTCAACGACCTGGTCGCCATCGGCCTGATCCACGGACTGCAGGAGCAGGGCCTCCGCGTGCCGGACGACATCTCGGTGACCGGCTTCGACGACATCCCCTTCGCTCGCTTCATGACACCGCCTCTGACGACGGCATCCGTCCCGCACGAGTCCCTGGGCACTCTGGCTTGGAACCGCATGCGGGCACTCATCGACGGCGACATTCCCGATCACGACGTCGTGTTCCAGCCGAGGCTGGAGATCCGAGGGTCGACCGCACCGCCGAGGCAGGAAGACGGTGCGGAGTCGTGAGACTCGACGAGATCCAGATTCGCGACCCGTTCGTCCTGGTCGACGCGGGACGCCACTGGCTGTTCGGCAGCACCGACGTGAACATCTGGAGCGGCCCCGCCACCGGATTCGACACCTACTGGAGCGACGATCTCGAGGAATGGCACGGTCCGCTCCCGGCATTCCGTCCGCCGAGCGACTTCTGGTCTCGCACGCAGTACTGGGCGCCGGAGGTGCACCGGTATGACTCGGGCTTCTACATGTTCGCGACCTTCACGGCAGAGGGGCACCGTCGGGGCACCCAGGTGCTGCGAGCCGATCGCCCCGAAGGCCCTTACGAGCCATGGTCCGACGGACCGCTGACCCCGCGCGGGTGGGAGTGCCTGGACGGCACCCTGCACATCGAGAACGGCGTCCCCTACCTCGTCTTCTGCCACGAGTGGAAAGACGTCGGCGATGGCGAGGTGCACGCCATGCGGCTCACCGACGACCTGCGCACCGCGGTGGGTGCGCCGCGATTGCTGTTCCGAGCATCAGAGGCGCCGTGGGCGCGTTCGATCCCCCGGCCCGAATTCCCGCAGGTGTTCGTCACCGACGGCCCCTCGCTGCACCGCACCCGCGACGGGCGGCTGCTGATGCTGTGGTCCAGCTTCGGGGACTCCGGCTATGCGATGGGCGTGGCGACCTCCGCATCCCACTCGATCATCGGCCCCTGGTCCCAGAGCGAACACGCGATCTGGCCGGCCGACGGCGGGCACGGCATGATCTTCGCGGATGCCGACGGCGACCTGCTGCTCGCGCTGCACACCCCGAACCGCACTCCGGAGGAACGCGCGGCGTTCTTCCCTCTCGAGGAGACCGACAAGGGCTTGCGCCTGCGCGCGTGACGCGCGGACGTGCGCCGCCGGAGGCGCACCACGGCACCCTCCGGCAGAGTGCGACTCAGTCGAAGACCGGGCCCACGAACTCGACCGCGGTGCGCTCGTCGACAGCACCGTCGCGCCGAGCGATGCGCTCGTTCGGCGTCGCTGTCAGCCGGGTCCCTCCTCCGGGAAGCGTGAGCTCGCCCTCGACGGCGCCGGCGGCGAGTCCCACGACAGCGGTGGGCGCGCCCGCTCGATCCGTCTCCACGCGCCAGCCCCGGGGGAACGAGAACGCGAACATGTCGTTCCGGTGCACCTCGACGATCTCATCGTCCGCGACCAGCTCCCACGCCTGCCCGTCGACCGCGCGGCGGTAGCCGACGGCATCAGCAGCCGCACCGTGCTCGAGCCGGGTCGGTGCGAGTCCCGAGAACCAGATCCCCCCGTCCGGACGCACGAGTATCCCGCTGTGCCGTTCGATCGCATCGAGGAACCAGAGGATGGACGGCGCGTATTCCTCGGTATAACCGGCCGTGCCCGACCAGGGATCGAGGCACTGCGGAAAGCGCGGTGCGACGGCGATCGCGGACAACACCGCGGATGCTGTGAGACTGAGCTCGGCGACGTGTCCGTGGCGCTCGAAGGCCTCCGGCGCACGGAGCAGGGCGAGGAAGTTCACCGGCCCGCCCCAGCTGTTGCGTCCCGCGTCGTGGTCGAAGCGCGGGTCGTCCATCGCGAGGGAGGTGAAGCCGTAGTGAGCGAGGAACTTGCGTGTGTTCATGAGGTAACGGCGCAGGCTGCGGATGAAGAACTCCGCGTCGCCCACCTCGCAGGCGAGCACGCGCGCCAGAACATCGCTCTCGATGCGCACGTGCCGCCCGGCGCGATCGTTGTCGTAGTAGAAGCCGTCTTCCTCGTCGAAGCAGTGCTCGTGCAGCGCCCGGAGCGACGTCTCGGCGGCGACCCGCCAGCGCTCGGCCTCGATGTCGTCCCCCAGCTCGGCAGCGATGAGTGCGAGGTACGAGCGCTGGCACGCGACGTTCGCGGTGAGGTCAGGCGCGATGAAGGGCACCCCCGGCATCAGCGGATCGCACTCGCGGGCATCGCCGTGCAGAGCACGGTCCGGGGCGAACCAGAACCGGGGCGACAGGTCGTGTCCCGTGTCGAACGCACAGAACGCCTCCACTCCGCCTGTGCCGCGGGTGTCGCGATATCGGGCCAGCCACGCGTCGTACCGCACCATCGCCGCGTACATCGTCCGCAGGAGATCGCGATCCCCGGTCGACAGCCAGTGACGCCACACCACGCGCGCGAGCGGGGTGACGATCTGGATCTGACTGAACCCGGGTCCCGCGTCGGTCACCTTGTACGGGATCATCCCGTCCGCCCGCTGATGCACGGCGAACTGCCGCAGGGTGTCGCGAGCGATGTCGGGGGCGAACCGACCGAGCACCTCGGTGTTGATCGTTCCTGTGCTCTCGATCCAGCATCCGCGATACACACCGCCCTCGTTGAGCACCGGCACGCCGTCGAGGAGCGGACGGATGCAGCGCGAAAGCTGGCCGAGCGCTTCGAGCCAGCGCCGCTCGAGCGGTCCCGACGAGGCGGCGAAACGTACTCCCGACCCATCGAGGGCCGCGCCCAACGGTGTCCCGTCGATGCCGGCGTCGCGCGCAGGATGCGCACTTCGCAGCCGGCGCCTGATGTCCGCACGGTGTGCGTCGCTCATGATGCTCTCCTCGGGAGATCGGCGGTGGGGCGCAGCGCGCCCCACCGCCGAATCTTTCACTTCAGGGCTGCGCCCAGTTCGTCGACCCACTTCTTCCCGGCTTCGTCCGGCGTCGATCGACCGAACAGCACATCGGACTCCATGCGCTGGGACAGCTCGTTCATGATCGATCCACCGGCGGGCTGGGGCGGGGCGACGACACCCTCGTCGAGCACGACGTCGACATAGTCCGCGGCGATCTGGCCGGGCGCGCTGAGCAGGGGGGACACGACCTCGAGGGTCGCGGGGTTGAACGGCACACCGCGGGAGTCGAGGATGAGCTCTGCAGCGGCGGGCTCGTTCAAGAACCAATCCACCAGCAGCGCTGCCGCCTGCGGGTGATCGGTCGCCGCATTGATCGCCCAGAATGCCGAGGGAAGCAGCGCGACGCCCGAGGTCTTCGTCGACGACGGCGGCAGCATCATCTGCACGTTCTCACCTGCCGTGGCATACACGCTCATGAGGTTGCTGTACCCGAAGGTGATCGCGGCCTGCCCGAGGGTGAACGGCTGCTGGTCCGGCGGCAGCTGCCAGTTCGCGGTGACGACAGATGGGTCCGGCAGGCCGCCGCCGTCCGAAAGCTCCTGCTCGATCTCATACCAGCCCGCGATGTCCTCGGCGGTGACGCCCAGCTGGCCGTCCCAGTCGTACATCCCCAGCTCGCTGACCTGACCGGAGTACGTTCCGATGACGTCTCCGATGCGCAGGTCGATGCCGTAGATCGGCTGTCCCGCCGCGTTGGTCAGGCCGGCGCTGCCGATCTCACCGGCCGCGTCGATCAGATCGCCCCAGGTCCAGCCCTCGCTCGGCGGCTCGACACCGGCCTGGGCGAACACGTCGAGATTCACGAACGCGGCAGTCGCGTTGCCGCCCGTCGGCAGCCCGTACAGCGCATCGTCGACGGTCGCGTTGGTGAGGGAGAAGTCCGGGTATTGGCTGTAGTCGAGCTGCTCCTCGACGGTGGACAGATCCAGGAGGGCGCCGAGTTCTCCATACTCCTGCGGCTTGGCCCCACCGAGGGCGAACACATCGGGAGCGGTGTCGCCTCCGCCCGCGAAGTCGGTCGCCAGGCGGTTGAACAGATCGTCCGGCGCACCCACGGGCGTCTGCACGACCGTGATGTTCGGGTGCTCGGCCTCGAACAGGTCGATGACCTCCCCGAACAGCGCGGCGCGGCTGTCGTCCCCCCACCAGGACATCTCGAGTTCGATCTTTTCGCCGGAGTCATCGACGGATCCCCCGTCTGCTGTGCCGCCTGAGCAACTCGCGAGCAGAAGGGTCGCGGCGACGGCGGAGCCGATGACCGCATGGGCACGGATGATACGCGTCATTGCGCCTCTTTCAGTTGAGGCCGCCTGGGCGGCCGGGATGTCAGGGCATTCGGTCCGCTCAGACGATGAGTCAGGAGAAACCGATTTCTCGAAAGAAGCTAACATCGACGGGATTCTCCTGTCAACGCATTTCGCGTCACAGGCAACGAATTCACGATCTCCCCGAATTCCTCGGGCGGGTTCGACTTGACGGATCGTCACAGTCGCGTCAATAATCGGAGAATTCGTGAAACCGATTTCTCATCGGATCAGAGACATGACAAGGAGGTCACGTGAGCAGTCTCGGCGAACTACGCACGATCGCCCGCTCCCGGCGCGGTCCGGCGATACGGGTCAAAGAGAGATTCCCCGACAACAAGGCGGCGCTGGTCTTTCTCCTACCCTGGCTGATCGGCCTGCTGGGTCTCACCATCGGTCCGATCATCGCATCGCTGTATCTCTCCTTTACGGACTACAACCTGCTGCGACCGCCGGTCTGGTCGGGGTTCGACAACATCGTCGAGATGTTCTCGGATGCGCGTTTCTGGAACTCGTTCCGCGTGACGCTGATCTACGTGTTCGTCGGAGTGCCGCTGCAGCTCGCGCTCGCACTGGGGCTTGCGATCCTCCTGGACAAGGGGATGCGCGGGCTGTCGTTCTACCGATCGATCTTCTACCTCCCCTCCCTTCTCGGCGGCTCGGTCGCCGTGGCGATCCTGTGGCGTCAAGTCTTCGGCAAGGACGGCATCGTCAACGGCTTCCTCGCCTGGTTCGGGATCGACGGTCCAGGATGGATCGGCCACCCGGACTTCGCGTTGGGAACCCTGATCGTCCTGCACATCTGGACCTTCGGATCGCCCATGGTGATCTTCCTGGCGGGTCTGCGACAGATACCGGAGATGTACTACGAGGCGGCGTCGATGGACGGCGCCGGGCGCGTCCGTCAGTTCTTCTCGATCACGTTCCCGCTGCTCACACCGGTCATCTTCTTCAATCTGGTGCTGCAGATCATCTTCGCCTTCCAGTCCTTCACCCAGGCCTACGTGGTCTCCGGAGGCACAGGCGGACCGAGCGATTCGACCATGTTCTTCACGCTCCTGCTCTACAAGGAGGCGTTCACCGAGCTCGACATGGGGTACGCCTCGGCGATGTCCTGGTTCCTGCTGCTGGTGATCGCCGCCTTCACTGCGTTCAACTTCTGGCTTTCGAAGTATTGGGTGTTCTATGACGACTGAGACCGAGACTCTGCTCCGCCCGGGGCGCACCGACCTGAGGGGTCGGCGCATCGCGGGCGCCCGCACACCCCTCTTGCAGCGTGCGCGGTCGATCGGCAAGCACCTCGCACTGTCGGCGGCCTCCCTGTTGATGATCTACCCCCTGATCTGGCTCGTCGTGTCGAGCCTCAAGCCGAACGATCAGATCTTCCGCGACCTCAGCGTGTTCACGACCGATCTCACGCTCGACAACTACGTCAACGGGTGGAACGACCTGCAGGCGCCGTTCGGTGTGTTCCTGTTCAACTCCTCCGTCATCGCCCTGGGAGCGATCGTCGGCAACCTGCTGTCCTGTTCGATGGCCGCCTACGCCTTCGCTCGTCTGAAGTTCCGCGGCCGCACGCTGGCGTTCGTCCTGATGCTGGGATCGATCATGCTGCCGTTTCAGGTCCTGCTGGTCCCCCAGTTCCTGATCTACAAGGAGCTGGGTTGGCTGAACACATTCCTCCCGCTGATCGCGCCGAAGTTCCTCGCGACGGAGGCGTTCTTCATCTTCCTGATGGTCCAGTTCATCCGTGGCCTGCCCAAGGAGCTGTTCGAAGCGGCCCGGATGGACGGTGCGGGGCATTTCCGCAGCTACTTCCAGATCACTCTGCCGATGATCGTTCCCTCGCTGGCGACCACGGCGATCTTCACTTTCATCTGGACGTGGGGCGACTTCTTCGGGCCCCTCATCTACGTGCGCCTTCCGGAGCTGTTCCCCGCCTCCTTGGCGCTGAAGGGCTTCCTCGATGCGCAATCCAGCTCGGACTACGGCTCGATGTTCGCGATGAGCGTCGTCTCGCTCGTCCCGCTGTTCCTCATCTTCCTGTTCGGTCAAAGGTTCCTCATCAAGGGGTCTGCGACCAGCGGCATCAAGTAGTCGGAAGGACGACACCATGACACGAACCCGCTACGCCATCGTGGGAACCGGCTCACGCGCGCAGATGTACCTCGAGGCGATCGCCGGCGCCCACGCCGAACATGCCGAACTGGTGGCGGCGGCCGACACCAACACCGGACGCCGGGAGTGGTCGCTCGCCCGCCATCCGGGGCTCGGCGCACCCGCACGGTTCGCCCCGGAGGATCTGGGCGACGCGATCGCACGTCACCGCGTCGACCGCGTCATCATCACCTCCCCCGATCACACGCACGCCGACCACATCGTGCGCACTCTCGAAGCGGGTGCGGATGCGATCACCGAGAAGCCGTTGACGATCGATGAAGAGGGCGTCCGCCGGATCGCCGACGCCGTCGAGCGCACCGGCCGGGAGGTCATCCTCACCTTCAACTACCGGTACTCACCTCGCAACACCGCTCTGAAGAGGGTCCTCGCGTCCGGCGAGATCGGGGACGTCACGAGCGTTCACTTCGAATGGGTGCTGGACACCGCGCACGGTGCCGACTACTTCCGTCGCTGGCATCGCGACAAGTCGCGATCCGGAGGGCTGCTGATCCACAAGGCGAGCCATCACTTCGACCTGGTCAACTGGTGGTTGGAAGACACTCCGGCGCGCGTGTTCGCCGCAGGAGGCCTGCGCTTCTACGGCGCGGAGAACGCCCGCCGTCGCGATGTGGGACCCAGACCCGAGCGAGGGACCACCGACTCGACCCTGCACGATCCCTTCAGCCTGGACCTGCGCACCGATCCCGTATGGCGAGGCCTGTACCTCGACCAGGAGCACTTCGACGGCTACCTCCGCGATCGCGACGTCTTCGACGAGGGCATCACCATCGAGGACAACCTGTCGCTCGTCGTCGACTACGCCCGTGGCAGCACCATGTCGTACTCACTCAATGCCCACTCCCCGTGGGAGGGCTACACGGTGTCGGTCAACGGGACACGCGGTCGTGCCGAGCTGAACGTCGTGGAGCGCGGGTCGGTGACCGTCGACGAGGCCGGCAGGACCATCGTCGATCCCAGCGCTCGACCCGATCTGGTCTCCGACGACCCCTCGCGCCCCGTCGGCGAGCGTCTGGTCGTCCAGCCGCACTTCGGACGCGCGCGCGTGGTCGAGATCGACGGGAGCGCCGGCGGTCACGGCGGTGGCGACGACATGCTGCTGCACGATGTGTTTCGAGGCGGTCTCGCCGACCCGCTGGGTCGCACGGCCGACTGGACCGACGGCATCCGCAGTGTTGCGGTCGGTCTCGCCGGCAACCGGTCGCTCGCCTCGGACGCCGCAGTCAGGATCTCCGATCTGGAGCTCGGGGGCGCAGAGGCGCTCTTCTCGCCACGGGCGGTACGGGCACGGGCCGTCTGATTCGCACGACGGGGTGGTTCGTCGCACGGGGCTCGACGGCCGTGCTCTGAACTTCGTCCTTCGAGGAACGCGAATGGCGGTTTCCGCGCCCGCGAACTGCCATTCGCGCCCCTCGCGACACTGGCTAATTCATAGCAATCCGGGCGAGACTGGGACCATGACCTTCGCCGCGCTCCAGCCGCTCGCCGACCGTGCCGCACTGTTCACCGCGCTCCGCCAGGACTCGCTCGCCTCGGCGCTCGAGACTCTCGGCGAGAACCGCTGGGATGCCGACATGGCGGCAGGGACGATCACCTTCACGTCGAACGCCGATGCCACCCGCCAGCTGGTGACCCGGGCTCATCTCGTGGCCACGATCGCGCCCGGCCCCCGCTCGCTCCTCTGGGCATGGGCGCATCCCCAGGGAGACGCCGCCGGTATCGCGGCGCAGCTCCGCGACTACGGAACCGAGCACGGCATCGCCGAGCTGAGCCGGACCGAGCTCCCCTTCCCCGATGACGCGGCCGACGATGCCGAGTGGATCACGCAGGCAGCCCACACGGTCGGAGCGGTCGCCATCGAGCTCACCGGCCGAGCGCCCTACTACATCGCCCCGGTCGGAGGAGGCACGTCCGCCGTGTTCCTGCTCGACGCGCCGATCCCCCCGCTGACCGTCGCCGCAGCGGCCATCGCCCTCCCCCGCATCCTCTCGGGCCTCGCGATGCCCGATGCCCGCACCGCCGTATGGGACGCGGCTCGCCTGGCCGGCTGGAACCTCACCTGGGCCGACGAGTCCTTCTCGGGCGCGACCGTCGCGGACTCGACAGGATCGGCGACGTTCCACTTCGATGAGCAGGCGCGCATCACGAACATCGAGAGCAGCCTGCACGCACAGGGCTGACCTCCCGCGCCCCCGCGGCTAGCATGAGCGCATGAGCGCTCTCGATCTCATCCCCGCCGGCCGGACGTTCTCCGCCGACGAGATCACCGTCTACGCCGACGCCGAGAACCGCAGCCTCGACGAGGCCGTCGCCGAGGCGGATGTGCTCGTGAGCTGCCCGCATGCGGGGGCTCGCATCCCGGAAGAGCTCGTGCCGTTCCTCTCCCCGGCGCTGACGCGACGGCTCCAGTACGACTTCACGGATGTCGCCACCGACGCGATCGTGCGCGAGTGGGCGAGGACCGACCCCCGCGTGGTCGCCGTGCTCAATCCGCATCCCCGGCTCGTCCGCGATCCCAATCGCGCCCGTCCCGCCGACATCGCGGGCGATCTCAGCGCGGCGATCGAGCGCACACGTGCGGCCGGCGCGTGGCAGAAGGTCGACCTCACGGGCGTCGATGCGATCCGTCCGGTGACGTTCTCGTTCTTCCCGATCCTCGAGGTTCCGGCCGACGAGGTCGAGCGCGACCGACTCGTGCAGACCTTCGTCGAGGTCGGCGAACGGGGTCTCGGTGTCTACGAGCGCACACGCGACGCTCTCACCGAGCGATTCGTCGAGGCGAAGCTGAGGACCGGCGGCCGCTTCACCCGGCTGTCCTTCCACGACACCATGAACACCACCACGACGCGCGATGGCGCCGTGAACGTCTCCCGTGCCGAAAAGGACCGCCTTCCCTCCGTCGTCGCGCTCTCCAATCGCGGCGGTGCGCGCGGCGACGAACGCGATCCCGCCGATCCGCCGACGATGGCGCCCGAGAGGCTCCGGGCCCTTGCGGACGCGCATCGCGCCGGATTCCGGGTCGACGATCCGACCGACGTCGCCCTGAATCAGCCCTACCTCGGCAGCCAGGAGATCCTCGCGGCGGGCCGACGTTTCCGCGAGCTCGCACCCGCCGCCGCCGAGGCTGCGCTCGAACTGGACGCGGTGCAGGCGGAGTTCCTGCGCGAGTTCCTGCTCGGCTCGGCCGCGGTCGCCGAGCTCCACCAGCCGGGCACCGACTGGATCACGGAGGATCCCGCCCACGTCCGCGAGGTCGCCGAGGCGTGCCGCCGGTCGTGGGACCTGTACCGGGAGCTCTGAACGCTCACCCGCCCCAGATCACTCCGAAGAGCGCACCGAAGGCGATCGTGGTCGCGGCGAGGATCAGCGTCGGCAGGAAGAACGAGTGGTCGACCAGCTTCGTACCGAGCTTGGTGGTGCCTGAGGTGTCGAAGTTCGCCGCCGCGATCTGCGACCCGTTGGTCGGCAGCAGGTAGATGCCGGCGAACGCCCCCGCCCACATGCCGCTGAGCAGACCGAGCGGTATCCCCGCCGCGAGGCCGATGGGGACGATCGTCCGGGTCGCGGTCGACTGACTCGTCGTCAGCACGCAGACGAGGAAGACGCCGAGGGCGAAGATCCACGGGGCGGCGCTCACCCAGCTGCCGACCGTGCTCGAGATGAGCTCGGTGTGCGCGGTGAGGAACGTGTCGGTGAGCCACGCGAGCCCGAACAGGGCGATCGCCGACACCATTCCGGCCTTGAACACCGTCATCGTCGGGATCCCCGCGACCTTCGGCCTCGAGACAACCAGGATCAGTGTTCCGACGAGGAACATCACGATCTCGATGATCGGCGTCATCGCGACCGGATCGCCCGACGCGTCGAGCGGGCGGATGCCCTTGAACAGGCCGAACACGACGATGGCGGCCACCCCGAGCAGGAAGATGATCGCCGCATTGCGACCGGCCGTCGTGACGGTGACGTCGGCCTTGATCTCGGCGGCATCCGCCCGAGGCGCGGCCAGTTCGCCGCGGGCGATGCGGGCCTGCACGTCGGGATCGTCGGCCAGGTCCTTGCCGAGCCTGTTCACGACGAAGCTCGACACCACGATGCCGACGATCGCGGCGGGGATCGTCACCTTGAGGATGTCGATGAGCTCGAAGTTCCAGGGCGCGGTGTCCGTGAGGGTCACCATGGCCGCCATGGCCGCCGACACCGGGCTGCATGCGAGGGCGACACCGGTCGCGACGACCGAGAGCGAGAGCGGGCGCGACGGTCGGATTCCGTTGCGGTACGACAGATCCTGGATGACCGGCAGCAGCGGATAGAGGATGTTGGAGGTGCCCGCCCCCACCGAGAAGAGGAACGACACGAGAGGGGCGACGAGGGTGATCTGCTTCGGATTCCGAGCGATGAGCTTGGCGGCGACCGACACCATCCAGTCGATGCCGCCCGCCGACTGCATCATGGAGGCGGCGAGCACCACCGAGAGCACGATGAGAAGAGCATCCACCGGCGGGGATCCGGGTGCGAGGCCGAAGACGAACACGAGGACGGCGACACCCGTGCCGCCCCAGAGCCCGAGACCCACACCGCTCGAGCGGGTTCCCATGACGATGCATCCGAGGACCACGAGCAGCTGGATGACGAACAACGCGATGTCCACGGGGGTTCCTCTCGCAGGGATGTTGCCGACAGCATATTGGCGCGGCCCCCACTTGTCAGGCCCTTCTCGACGACGGATGCCGCGGCGTGCATGCGTCCCGCGAGCGCAGGCGAGGCACGGCGCCGACTGACGCTGCCGCCAGAATGTGGAATTCTGGTCACATGAAGAACGGAATCGTTCGGTTCGCCGCGCTCTACGTGTACAACGTCGTGGTCCTGCTGCTCATCGGCCTGCTCTCGGCGGGCGTCTCCGTCGGCGTCCACGCGCTCTGGGCCGCGGTCATCCTGACCCTCGCGGCGCTCTTCGTGAAGCCTCTGCTCACCGGTGCGTTCCGCAGGGCGGCGGCGAAGTCCGCGGCCGACCGCACGAAGACCGGTGAGAAGGTCGTGCAGTACGTCCTCGTCTATCTGGTCGAGCTGATCATCTGGGTGGCCGTCGTGTGGCTGAGCGGCGTCCGCGCCTCCGGCTTCTGGAGCTACGTGCTCCCGCCCCTCTTCCTGCTGCTCGGCTGGGTGGTATACGACCAGGTCGATGACAGGCTGCGGGCGAAGGCCGGCGAGCTCTACGACGCCGTGCGGTCGAGGGTCTCGCGCGGGAGCACCCCGAGGGGCAGCGCTGCCGAGCCCCCAGCCACGTCCGACGCGCGCGACCGCGCTGACGACGGCCTCACCCCCGAGCAGCGACGGATGTTCGACGAGCTGGGCTGACGACGAAACGGCCCCGATCCTGCGGACTTCGCCCCCGATCCGCGGACGGATAAGCAGGAGAAGGCCGCGGACCGGGGCCGGATGCGCACATCGGGACCGCGCGGACGGTCAGACGAGGCGTTCAGCCGCCTCGACGACGTTGGTCATGAGCAGGGCGACGGTCATCGGCCCGACACCACCGGGATTCGGCGACACCCAGCCGGCGACCTCGGCGACGTCCGGGTGCACGTCGCCGAAGACCAGGCTCTTGCCGGTCTCGGGGTGCGACTCTCGGGTCACGCCGACGTCGAGCACCGCAGCGCCCGGCTTGACGTCTTCGGCGCGGATGAGGTGCTTGACCCCTGCCGCCGCGACGATCACGTCGGCCTCGCGCAGGTAGCGCGGCATGTCGACCGTGCCGGTATGCGTGAGCGTGACGGTGGCGTTGAGGTCGCGACGGGTGAGCAGCAGACCGATCGAGCGACCGATGGTCACGCCGCGCCCCACGACCACCACGTGCTTGCCCGCGAAGTCGTAGCCGTTGCGCAGCAGCAGCTCGATCACACCGCGCGGTGTGCACGGCAGCGGCGTGTGGATCGGGCTGTTCACGTTGAGCACGAGCCGGCCGAGGTTGGTCGGGTGCAGACCGTCGGCATCCTTCGCCGGATCGATGCGCTCGAGGATCGCGTCGGTGTCGATGTGCTTCGGCAGCGGCAGCTGCACGATGTAACCGTGGCACTCCGGGTCGGCGTTGAGCTCGTCGATCAGCGCCTCGACGTCGGCCTGGGTGGCGTCCGCCGGGAGCTCACGCTGGATCGAGTTCATCCCGATCGCCTCGGACTGACGGTGCTTCATCCCCACGTAGAGCTGGGATGCCGGGTCGGCGCCGACGAGCACGGTGGCGATGCCGGGGACGATGCCCTTCTCCTTCAGCGCCGCGACCCGCTCGGTCAGCTCGGCCTTGATCGCGGCCGACGCCGCCTTGCCGTCGAGGATCTTCGCGGTCACTGCTGCAGGTCCGGGTAGAGCGGGAAGCCTGCGGCGAGCGCGTCGACGCGAGCGCGGAGCGCCTCCACGTCGGCACCCGGCTGCAGGGCGAGCGCGATCACGTCGGCGACCTCGGTGAACTCGGCGTCGCCGAATCCGCGGGTCGCGAGAGCCGGGGTTCCGATACGCAGGCCCGAGGTGACCATCGGCGGGCGCGGGTCGTTCGGCACCGCGTTGCGGTTGACCGTGATGTGGATGTCGTGCAGCAGGTCTTCGGCCTGCTTGCCGTCAATCTCGGCGTCACGCAGGTCGACGAGCACCAGGTGCACATCGGTGCCGCCGGAGCGCACGCCGATGCCGGCGTCCTTCACATCCTGCTGCGAGAGGCGCTCGGCGAGGATGGATGCTCCGCGGAGGACGCGCTCCTGGCGCTCCTTGAACTCCGGGGTGCCGGCGAGCTTGAACGCGGTCGCCTTGGCGGCGATCACGTGCATGAGGGGGCCGCCCTGCTGGCCCGGGAACACGGCCGTGTTGATCTTCTTCGCGAGGTCGGCGTCGTTCGTGAGGATGAAGCCCGAACGGGGGCCGCCGATCGTCTTGTGCACGGTCGACGAGACGACGTGAGCATGCGGCACCGGGTTGGGGTGCAGCCCGGCGGCCACCAGGCCGGCGAAGTGCGCCATGTCGACCCAGAGCAGCGCCCCGACCTCGTCGGCGATCGCGCGGAACGCGGCGAAGTCGAGCGTGCGGGGGTAGGCCGACCAGCCGGCGATGATGACCTTCGGCTTGTGCTCGATCGCGAGGCGGCGCACCTCGTCCATGTCGATGGTCGAGGTCTCGGGGTTCACGCCGTAGGCGACGATGTCGTAGAGACGGCCCGAGAAGTTGATCTTCATGCCGTGGGTGAGGTGACCGCCCTGATCGAGCGCGAGACCGAGCAGCGTGTCGCCGGGGCGGGCGATCGCGTGCAGCACGGCGGCGTTCGCCGAGGCGCCGGAGTGGGGCTGGACGTTGGCGAACTCCGCACCGAACAGGTCCTTCGCGCGCTGGATGGCCAGCTCCTCCGCGACGTCGACCTCTTCGCAGCCGCCGTAGTAGCGGCGGCCGGGGTAGCCCTCGGCGTACTTGTTCGTCAGGACCGAGCCCTGGGACTGCAGCACAGAGACGGGGACGAAGTTCTCGGACGCGATCATCTCGAGGAACGTCTGCTGACGCTGCAGCTCACGGTCGAGGACCTGAGCGATCTCGGGGTCGACCTCGGCGAGCGGGGCGTTGAAGTAACGGTCGGTCATGACATGCTCCTCTGACTACGGATTCGAACGGGTATACCAATCGGCCCAGGCGCGCGGTCGAATTCCGTGGTCAGTCGCTCCCCGGTGGTAGTCCACCCAGACGCCAGTCGCGACGGTTACGAGCATAGCGGATTCCCCTCTGTGCTCTCCGGCCGTCGCACGATAGGTTTTGTTCATGGTCCTTCCACATTCCATGCCCCTCGTTCCCCTCCCCCTCGCCGCCCGGGTCGGCGACGGCCGGATGCCGGTCAGCGAGGCCGTCCGGGTCATCGGCGACCCGCGCCCTGTCGAGCAGCTGATCACCGCGATCGCCGAGCGCACCGGCATCCGACTCTCCCGCTCCGACCGGAACGGCGACAGCGCCGGCACGGTGATCTCGCTGACGATCGATCCGGACGCCGCGGGGCCGGAGGGCTACACGCTCACGGTCGGCGAATCGGTCGAGATCGTGGGCGGTGACGAGGCCGGACTGTTCTACGGAACCCGGACCCTGCTGCAGCTGCTGCGCCAGGACGACGAGGGGTGGGGCTTCCTCCACTCCGAGATCTCCGACGCCCCGCGCTTCGAACGCCGCGGGGTCATGCTCGACGTCACTCGGCACTTCTTCACCGTCGCCGAGGTCCTGAAGTTCATCGACGCCACCAGCGCGCTGAAGTTCAATCACCTGCACCTGCACCTCACCGACGACCAAGGGTGGCGCATCCAGATCGACTCCTGGCCGAAGCTGACCACGTCGGCGTCGCAGACCGCGGCAGGCGGTGACCCCGGCGGGTTCTACTCGAAGGCCGAGTACCGCACCATCGTCGAGTACGCGGCCGCCCGCCACATGATCGTGATCCCCGAGATCGACCTGCCGGGACACACGCATGCCATCGGCGTCGCGTACCCCGAGCTCGTGGAGGCTCCGGTCCTCAACGACGGCCTGATCGCCGAATCCGCCCGCCTGGGTCAGCCCCTGCCCGTCCAGGGCGAGCCGTATCTCGGCTGGGGCGTCGGCCACTCGAGCGTGCGCATCCATGACGAGCGCACCTACGGTTTCGTGCGCGACGTCGTGCGCGAGATCGCCGAGCTCACGCCGGGACCGTACATCCACATCGGCGGCGACGAATCGCTCGGAACACCGCAGGCCGACTTCGACGTCTTCGTCGAACGCGCCACCGCGATCGTGGTCGAGCAGGGGAAGATCCCGATCGCCTGGCACGAGGTCGGCGCCGCCGCGGGCATCGCCGAAGGCACCATCGGCCAGTACTGGGGCAAGACGACCCCCGAAGGCACGCACGCCGAGGAGGCGGCGCACTTCGTCGAACGCGGCGGGGCGCTGATCATGTCACCGGCAGACGTCGCGTACCTCGACATGAAGTACTCCGACGACTTCCCCCTCGGGCTCACCTGGGCGGGCGTCGTCGACGTCAGACGTGCGTACGACTGGGAGCCGACCGCCGTGCTCGACGTCCCGGAGGCGGCGATCATCGGCGTCGAGGCCCCGCTGTGGAGCGAGACCACCCGGACGATCGGCGATGTCGAGCAGCTGGTGTTCCCCCGTGCCGCCGCCCAGGCGGAGATCGCCTGGTCACCCCGAGACGCCCCCGAACGGACCTGGGAGTCGTTCCGCGCCCGGCTCGCGACACTCGCTCCGCTCTGGGAGACTGCCCGGATCGACTTCCACCGCGCCGAGGAGATCCCATGGACCGATCGATGAATGTCACATCCACCCCGTCAGGGTCGCTCCTCGTGCACTCGGCGACGATCATCGACGGCGGCGAGACCGCGCACGACGCCTGGGTGCGTGTGGAGAACGGCGTGATCGTCGATCGCGGCATCGGCGCGACCTGGTCTCGCGCCGACGAGGAGGTCGATGCCCGGAGCACGGCGGGCGCGGGCGCGATACTCACCCCCGGCCTCATCGACATCCACGGACACGGTGGCGCGGGAGCGTCGTTCGACGACGGCATCGACGCCATCCGCGCCGCGAGAGCCCTGCACCGTGCGCACGGGACCACCCGAGCGGTCGTGTCCCTGGTGACCGCGCCCCTCGACGATCTCTCGCGCCGAGTGGCCGAGATCGCCGATCTGATGACCACCGACGCCGACATCCTCGGATCGCACCTCGAGGGTCCGTTCCTCGATCCCGGTCATCACGGAGCGCACTCACCCGGCCTACTGCGCGAACCCGTCGCCGATGACGTCTCGCGGCTGCTCGCGGCGGGCCGCGGCACGATCCGCCAGGTGACGATCGCACCGGAGCTCCCCGGCGGGATCGACGCGATCCGGCTGATCACCGAGGCAGGGGCCGCCGCAGCGGTCGGGCACACCGACGCCGATGCGTCCACGGCCATCGCGGCATTCGACGCGGGCGCGTCGATCCTCACACACGCCTTCAACGCGATGCCCGGCATCCATCACCGCGCGCCCGGCCCGGTCCTCGCCGCCGCCGCCGATCGCCGGGTCGTGCTGGAGGCCATCGCCGACGACGTGCACCTCGATCCTCACGTCGTCAAGCTGCTGTTCGATGCCGCGCCGGGGCGCGTCGCCCTGATCACCGACGCGATGGCCGCCGCGGGAAGTGCCGACGGCGACTACGACCTCGGCGCCGTGAAGGTGACGGTCCGCGACGGGGTGGCCCGCGCGAACGACACCGGCTCGATCGCAGGCTCGACGCTCACACAGGACGAGGCCATCCGCCGGACGGTGGCAGCCGGTGTGCCGCTGACCGAAGCCGTGCGGGCCGCGACCGAGACGCCCGCGCACGCGGTCGGCGTCGGCGATCGGCTCGGCCGTCTCTCCCCCGGCCATCTGGGCGATGCGGTGCTGTGGGATGCACAGTTGCGCGTCGTGCACGCATGGACGGGCGGTCGGGCCTAGCCTCACTCTGCGCGCATCGACGCGCAACCCTGCGCTCTCCGGTGCCTTCTTCTTCGTGAGTGAGGGGCCGCCGTTCCCCAGATCGGCGGCCCCTTCACGAATCCCCCCCCCACTCAGAGCGGCGAGTCGAGAACTCCTCCCCCGAGGCTCCCGACCCGCCGTGCCTGCGCTCATGCCCCCTGCATGAGCACCTGAGCTCCGCCCCCCGGTGGAGCTCGTGGCTGTCTCTATGTGATGAGACGAAGACGACCCCGATTCATTACGCGACTTCTCAGAAAATCTTCGAGATTTCTTCGGTGAACTCTGGATAATGCTGCTGATCTGGGATTCTTAAATCGAGTTCTGATGCAGGAGATCTCTCTCGTGGGGTGGCGTGCAGGAAAGATCGGAGAGAGAATGGAGAAGACGCGTGATGAAAGAACGAATCACGCGTCTCTTACTGTGGAGGCACTTCCGCTCTCCATGAAAGACGGATGACTGTGGATCACGACAACACACCGTACGACGAATCGATCGCTGACACCGAGCTGGTGCTGCGCACCCGCTCGGGTGACGCCACGGCCTTCGGTGAACTGTGGCGACGCCACTACCCGTCGGGCATGTCGGTCGCGCGATCGATCACGTCGTCGATCGATCCCGACGATCTGGTCCAGGAGTCCTACACCCGCATCTACCAGGCGATCATCAAGGGCGGCGGTCCCAATGGGTCCTTCCGCGCCTACCTCTTCACCAGCATCCGCAACACCGCCGCCGCCTGGGGGCGCTCCCGTCGCGAGTCGGCCATCGACGAACTCGACACGGTCGTCGATCCCGACAGCACCGAGCAGGCGGCGAATGAAGCCCTCGACCGCAGCCTCACCGCCCAGGCCTTCCGCAGTCTTCCCTCCCGCTGGCAGGAGGTGCTCTGGTACACCGAGATCGAGCAGATGAAGCCGCAGGAGGCTGCACCGCTGCTCGGCATGAAGGCCGGCGCGGTCTCGCAGCTCGCCTTCCGAGCCCGTGAGGGCCTGCGCGAGGCGTGGATCCAGGCGCATCTGCGCAGCGCCGCCCCCGGGTCGGACTGCCAGTGGACGATCGAGCACCTCGGCGCCTACTCGCGGGGCAACCTCGGCACCCGCGACCACAAGCGACTCGAGCAGCACCTCGAAGTGTGCGCACGATGCATGATCGTGGCGGCCGAGGCGAAGGACATCTCGAAGCGGCTGGCGCTCGTCCTCCTCCCTCTCGTCCTCGGCGTGACCGGATCGGCGGGCTACCTCGCCACCCTGCAGGGCGGGGGCACACCGATCGTCGCGCTCGCCGCCATGCCCTCCACCGTCACGCACGGCGCCGTTGTCGTGGGCGGCGGCTCCGCCGGTGTGAGCACTGGCGCGGCCGGATCGACCGGCGGCTCGGGCGGCTCCGGAGCCGGCGGTGCTGCGGGCGCCGGCGGCACGGGAGGCTCCGCCGCGACGACCGGAGGAGGCATCCTCAGCGGAATGGGAGCGCTCGTCGGCGCCGGGACGGCAGCTCTCGTCGTGGCGGGAGTGGTCGCCGCCGCCACCATCATCCCCGGTCTCGCCGGTGCATCGCCCGCGGCATCTCTGCCCAGCGCCGGCGACACCGACTCCTCATCGATCAGCGCGGACGTCGGCCCCGACGAGTCGATGAAGGCGGAGGAGCAGAAGCCCGACGCCGTCGACGACGACTCCGATTCCGCTCCCGAGCCGGTCACGCCGCCCGCCGAGGAACCGGTGATCAGCGATCCCGCGGAGGACGCAGCTCCGGAACTCATCGCGCCGCCGTCGGCCGTGCAGCCCGCTCAGCCGGCTCCGCCGTCGACGCCGGCTCCCGAGGTCGACCCTCCCGTCGATCCCGTCGACCCTCCCGTCGATCCCGTCGACCCTCCCGTGGATCCTGTTGACCCTCCGGTGGATCCCGTGGACCCGGTCGATCCTCCCGTTGACCCTCCCGTCGATCCTGTCGACCCGGTGGACCCCGTGGATCCTGTCGACCCGGTGGACCCCGTGGATCCTGTCGACCCGGTGGACCCCGTCGATCCCGTCGACCCTGTGGATCCCGTCGACCCTGTGGATCCCGTCGACCCGGTGGACCCTGTCGACCCCGTCGATCCCGTGGACCCCGTCGACCCGGTCGATCCCATCGTCGTGCCCGACGGCTCTCCCGCCGTCGTGTCCAGCCTCGTCACCTGCACGTGGGAGGACGGAAAGCTCTTCCCCATCACCCACTACTGGATCACGGTCCAGGGTGCCGCCGACTGGGATGTGCGGGCGCTTCTCGACGGCAGCACCGCGGGCACGACCGGCACGACTCTCGACGCAGCCGGCAACGGCGTCATCAACCTGCGTCCCACCTTCACCCAGCTGCTCAATGACGCCTCGGTGCAGTTCCAGTACACCGGACTGGACGAGAACGGCGCTCCGCTCGAGGGGGAGATCGGCCCTGCCTTCTCGCTCAGCAGCCTCACGACGGTCTTCGGGGGATGCGAAGACGCTCCCGCTGCCCCCGAGGAGCCGCCGGTCGACGAGCCCGCTCCCCCGGTCGAGGAGACCCAGCCTCCCGTCGAGGAGACGCAGCCTCCCGTCGAAGAGACGCAGCCTCCCGTCGAAGAGACGCAGCCTCCCGTCGAAGAGACGCAGCCTCCCGTCGAAGAGACCCAGCCTCCCGTCGAAGAGACCCAGCCTCCCGTCGAAGACGGTACGGCCGAGCTCGTCGACGCCGCCGCGGCCCCGCTCTGAGCACTCCGCACGGCGAATAGACTGGATCCATGCACCAGGATCCCGCCTCTGTTCCCGGCGTCGATCGGCCGACCTTCACCGCCCTCGACATCGTCCGCTCGATCGTCCTGGTGATCGCCGTCGGCACGCTCGCACTGTGGGGCTTCGCCACCTGGCCTCTGCCGTGGAACGTCATCCTCGGAATCGGCGCCCCCGTCGTCGTGATCCTCGTGTGGGCGCTCTTCCTGTCGCCGCGCCCGGTACTGCGTCTGCATCCGTTCCTGCGAGCGGCGGTCGAGCTGCTCATCTACGTCGGCGTCACGATCGCCTGGTGGCTCATGGACCAGCCCCTCATCGGCATCGCCTTCGCCGTGGTGGCGGTCGGCGCGGGCGTCGTGAGCGGACGCCGTCGCATCGAATGAGCACCCTCGATCTGCTGAGATCAGAGCTCGGTGTCCTCGTCGACACCGATCCCTCGGCACTCGAGAGCGCGCGCGCCGATCAGTCCGGCCATGCCGCACCCGGCCGTCCTCTGGCGATCGTGCACGCCGAGTCCGTCGAGCATGTGCAGGCCGTCATGCGCATCGCGACCCGGACGCGAACACCCGTCGTGATTCGCGGCGCGGGCACGGGCCTCGCCGGTGCAGCGAACGGCGGAGCCGGCGAGATCGTCCTCTCCCTGCTCCGCATGACGGCGATCCACGAGATCCGGGCCGATGATCTGCTGGCGGTCGTCGAGCCCGGGATCATCAACGCCGACCTCAACGCCGCCCTCGCCGAGCACGGTCTGTGGTGGGCACCCGATCCTGCCAGCCGAGCGATCTCGACCGTCGGCGGCAACATCGCCACCGGTGCGGGCGGGCTCCTCTGCGCCAAGTACGGCGTGGTCCGAGACGCGGTGCTGGGCCTCGATCTGGTGCTCTCCGACGGACGGCTGCTGCATCTCGGGCACCGCAGCGTCAAGGGAGTCACCGGCCTCGACCTCACGTCGCTCGTGATCGGCTCGGAGGGCACCCTGGGCGTGGTCGTGTCCGCCACCCTCAAGCTGCGGCGCCTGATCGACGGCGACACCTGCACGGTGACGGCGACGTTCCCCGATGTCCGATCAGCCGCGTCCGCCGCATCCGCGGTCACCGCCTCGGGAATCCAGCCGGCGATCATGGAGCTCATGGATGCCGCG
This sequence comes from Microbacterium sp. C5A9, assembly GCF_022627955.1. Classification (GTDB taxonomy): domain Bacteria; phylum Actinomycetota; class Actinomycetes; order Actinomycetales; family Microbacteriaceae; genus Microbacterium. The sequence goes on along the minus strand of NZ_JABXGD010000001.1, from coordinate 626,857 downwards.
AGCCTCGCAGCCGTCTCCGCGCTCCTCACGCTGCCCGCTCCCGCCGCGGGCAGCGCCCAGCTGACCATCCAGACCGACGGTCCCGCCGCGATCCCGGAGGCCGCCGCGATCGCCGAGATCCTGACCGCGCACCACGGAGCCACCCAGGTCTCGCACGACCGCGAGGAGGGCGAGCGGATGCTCGCCATCCGCCGCTCCATGCATCCGGCCATGGCGGCGCTGGGAACGACCCTCATCGAGGACGTCTCCGTGCCCCGCAGCGCCATGCCCGCGATGTTCGACGAGATCGCCCGGATCGAGAAGAAGTTCTCTCTCACGATCCCGTCCGTGGCGCACGCCGGAGACGGCAATCTGCACCCGAACTTCATCTTCGAGGGTGACGAGACCCCCGCCATCGTCTGGGAGGCCGCAGACGAGCTGTTCCGGGCGGCGATCGCCCTCGGCGGCACGCTGACCGGCGAGCACGGCATCGGAACGCTCAAGAGTCGCTGGCTGGCCGACGAGATCGGCCAGGACCAGTGGGAGCTGCAACGGCAGATCACCCGGGCGTTCGACCCGCTCGGCATCCTCAACCCCGGGAAGGTCTTCACCGCCGATGCCTGACATCCACGTGAGCGCAGCGATCATCCTCGATGCGGATCGGCGGGTGCTCGTCGTACGCAAGCACGGCACGACGCGCTTCATGCAGCCGGGAGGCAAGCCCGAGGCCGGCGAGACGCCGGCCGAGACGCTCACCCGAGAGCTGCACGAGGAGCTCGGGCTCGAGCTCGGCCCCGCCGACCTCGAACCGCTCGGCACGTTCGTCTCCGCCGCGGCGAACGAACCCGGTCATCGGGTCGTCGCCGACGCCTTCGTCGTCACGATCGGAGCGGCGGAGCCGGTGGCTCAGGCCGAGCTCGCCGAACTCCGCTGGATCACCCCGTCCGATGCCGAGACGCTGCCGCTGGCACCGCTCAGTGTCGAGCACCTTCTGCCGCTGGCGTGGCCGGCGACCAGACCCTGATCAGCCTCGAAGGCTCAGATGCCCTGCCAGGCGGGCTTGTTCGCGAAGGTGTACCGGTAGTAGTCGGCGAGCTTCAGCCGCGATGCCGCGGCCTCATCGACCACGACCGTCGCGTGCGGGTGGAGCTGGATCGCCGACCCCGGGAGGATGGCCGCGAGAGGCCCCTCGACGGCATCGGCGACCGCCTGCGCCTTGCCCTCACCGAACGCGAGCAGGACGAGGTGTCGCGCGCGCAGGATCGTGCCGAGGCCCTGGGTGATGCAGTGCCGCGGCACATCGTCGATCGAGTCGAAGAAGCGCGCGTTGTCCTCGCGGGTCTGCTCGGTGAGCGTCTTCACCCGCGTGCGCGACGCGAAGGATGAGCCGGGTTCGTTGAAGCCGATGTGGCCGTCGGTTCCGATGCCGAGGATCTGCAGGTCGACCCCGCCCGCCACCTCGATCGCCGTCTCGTAGTCGTCGCCGGCGTGCTGGATCGTCTCCGCCGCGCCGTTGGGCACATGGATGCGCCGAGGGTCGAGCCCGAGCGGCTCCACCACATCGCGGGTGATGACCGAGCGGTAGCTCTCGGCGTGCGCGGGGTCGAGCCCGACGTACTCGTCGAGCGCGAAGCCCCGCACCTGCGACACGTCACGGCCCGCGAGCCGCGTGCGCAGCGCCTGGTAGACCGGCAGCGGGGTGGAACCCGTGGCGAGACCGAGCACGGCGTCGGCACGACGGTCGATGAGCTCGACGATCTCTGCCGCGACCAGCTCGCCTGCCGCGGCGGCGTTCTCGACGATGACGACTTCAGCCATGGGACACTGTCTCCTTCGAAGGGGTGGTGGCGCCGACCACCGCGGCGCCGAAGGCGGCCGCGGGGGAACCGGCGGGAAGCAGCTCGATCCGTTCGTCGAGGTGCAGCGAGCGCATGAAGGCCGAGGCCGCCGCCCCGGCGTGCAGAGAGGCGCGGATGCCGTCGTAGAGCCGGTCGCCGAGCGCGGTCAGCCCTCCGCCGATGATCACGCGCTCGACATCCGCCGAGAGCACGAGAGCCCGCACGGCGGCCGCACCGCCGTGGAACAGGTCGGCGCGCAGCGCCGTCGCCCGCTCGTCGCCGGACTCGGCGGCGTCGAGGATGTCGCGCACGGGCAGCGAGCCCGGCCGGTTCCAGGCTCGGGCGAGCGCCCCGCCTCCGCAGAAGGTCTCGATGCAGCCGCGCTGGCCGCATCCGCACAGACGACCGTTCGGGTCGACCGAGAGGTGACCGACCTCTCCCGCCGTCCCGCGCGATCCGCGCCAGATCTCCCCGTCGACGACGATGCCCGCGGCGACGCCGGTGCCGAGGTTGAGGTACGCCATCGACCCGCTCACGCCTCGCAGGGCGGCGGCGCCGAGCGCGGCCGCCTTGACGTCGTTCTCGACCCGCACGGGGACACCGAGAAGCGTAGACACACGGTCGGCGAGGTCGAGCGACTCGACACCGAGGTTGACCGCGTGCAGCACCCGCCCGGCGTCGGAGTCGACGACCCCGGGGATGCCCACACCGACGGTGCCGACGTCCGACGATGCGAATCCGCCGTCGACGGCGAGCTCTCTCACCACCTCGACGATGCTCGAGACCACGGCGTCGTCACCCCAGCCGGTGGGGCGACGGACCCGCGCGATGATCTCGCCGTCGGAGCCGACCGCGACGGCGTCGATCTTCGTTCCGCCGACGTCGAGGCCCACGCGAATGGGCCGACCGGCGAGGTCGGCGATGCTGTCGTGCGTCATCGGACGGCGTCCTGGCAGCCGTTCGGGGCGTGCGCGCGGGTCATGAGACACCCAGCTGTCCGGAGAGCACCATCACCGCGGTCCCCCGCAGCACGATGTCGGCCTGCGAGGTGCGACGGATGAGCGCGTCCTCGAACACGCCCTCGAGCGTGCGCGCATGCAGGGTGTGGACGGCTGCGTCGATGAGCACGCCGTCGAGCAGATCGGCAGGACCCGACAGCACGACCTCCGACAGATCGAGGGCCGCGACGATCGGGGCGACGGCGATGGCCATCCGGGTGCCCGCATCGCGAAGGATCTCGTCGCGCGATTCCGGCGTCGCCTCGATGGCGGGCCGCAGACGCGTCTCGCTCAGCCAGGCCTCGAGACAGCCGTCCTTGCCGCATGCGCAGCGTGGTCCGCCGTCTGTGCCGACCGTGACGTGGCCGATCTCGCCCGCAGCGAAGCGGCTGCCCAGCAGCGGCTGGCTGCCGGTGATGAGCCCGGCGCCGACGCCGCGGCCGATGCGGATGAGCATGAAGTCGGCCTTGGCCTCGCCGAACGTGTACTCGGCGAGCACGGCCGCGTTGGCGTCGTTGCGGACCAGCACCGGCAGGTCGAGGTCGACTCCGAGCTTCGCCTCCAGCGGCAGGTTGCTCCAGCCGAGGTTCGGCGAGCTCAGGACGACGCCGTCTGGCCGCACCACACCGGGTGTCCCGATGCCGACTCCGAGGATCGGCTGCGTCGCGGTCGCCACGAGCGCCCGCGCGAGAGAGAGGGTCGCCGCGTACGTGGCGTCACCGTCGGCGCTGTCGGGCCGCGGCACCTCGCGACGCTCGATCACATCGCCGTCGAGGCTGAGCAGCGCCCCCACGAACGCGTGCGGGCCGGACAGGTCGATTCCGATGATCTGGTGGCCGATGCGGTCGATGTCGATGAGGATCGGCGGCTTGCCTGGGCCCACGGTCTCGCGCACGCCCATCTCGACCACGATGCCGTCGGCGATGAACTCCGCGACGAGGTCCGAGATCGTGACCCGGGTCAGACCGGTCTCGCGCGAGAGGTCGGCCCGGCTCATGGCGCCCGAGTGGTACAGGGTCTGCAGGACGAGCGCCCTGTTGTGCCCTCGCGCGTGCTCCGGGAGCACTTTCGAGCGCGAGCGCAGATGACGACCGGGGCCGAAGGCGTGAGCACTCGTACCGGCGTACTCCGGCGTCGTCGTTGGGCGCTGTTCATCCGATACGGACATGTTTGTTAGTAGACCTTACGAACAAAAATTGTGCAACCCCAGCCCGGCGCCGCGCCGGGAGGGTTACCGAAACGTTACATCAGTGGATGGGTGAACCTGGTACCGACGCGGACCGGTCGATCAGACGGGCGACGAGACCCGCGACGATCTCCTCCCGCGCCGCACGGGTGAGGGGCTTCCCCGGCACTCCCGGACGCCGCTGGTCGGGCATCGGACCGCTCAGGGGACGATACCGCACCCCTGCTTCCGCCAGCCGCCGCAGGTGCACCGGCAGACGACGCGCGAAGCCCTCGAACTCCCGCGGCGCTCCCCCGTCCCACAGCCGTTCGGCGATGGCCGCGAGCCGGGGGAACATCGCGAAGTCCACCCGGTCCCTGGTCGGCAGATGCTCTGTCCAGACGTTCGACTGTCCCCCCTCAGCGCGGTCGTCGATCTGCAGGCCGTAGGCGGTCTCCAGAGACAGCGGAGGCCCCACCCTGATCGGCTCCTCGACGGAGTCGGACTGCGGATAGTCGAGGTAGACCTCGAGGTCGGGGCACGCGATCACGGGGATCCCCCGATCCAGCGCCTCCCGCATCGCGACGGGGCCCCGCCACGCGAGGACGCTCACCCCCTCGGGGACGTCGCCCTCCAGCACCTCGTCCCACGCGAGCGCCGAGCGCCCGCGGGCGCGCACATGCTCGACGAAGCAGGCCGTGAACCACGGCTGGACGTCGTGTGCCGTGGCCAGGCCGAGCTCACGCATCCGCTCCTGCGCCGCGTCGCTCCGGTCCCACTCGGTGACGGGCACCTCGTCGCCCCCGATCCCGATCCACGGGGAGTCGAAGAGCTCGCAGAGCGCGTCGATCGCCGCCCTGCCGAAGGCGAGAGCCGCGTCTGTGGGGGCGAGCGTGCGCGGGTTCACGCCGAATCGCTCCCAGGGCGCCGTGATCGGCTCACCGGCGTCGACGTTCCCGAGCTCGGGGTAGGCCGCGAGCGCCGCCTGGATGTGCCCCGGCAGCTCGACCTCGGGAACCACGGTCACGAACCGCTCGGCGGCGTATGCGACGAGATCACGGATCTCGGCGTCGGTGTAGTGCCCCTCGTGCACGCCCGGTTCGACGGTCGCGGCAGGCCCGTGTCCCCGCTGCGTCGCCTCGCGACGGGCGCCGACCTCGGTGAGTCGCGGATATCCGGGCACGGCGAAGCGCCAGCCCTGGTCATCGGTGAGATGCAGGTGCAGCACGCTGAGGTGGTGGTCGGCGAGCAGATCGATCAGGCGACGCACATCGTCGGCCGGACGGAAGTGCCTCGCGACGTCCAGCATCACTCCGCGCCACGCGAAGGCAGGAGCACCCTGCCACGTGCCCGCAGGGATGCGGCGGCGTGCGTCTCCGGGCGCACGGAACTGGCGGAGCACGGTCGCCCCGCGGAACACACCGGCGGGGGTCGCTCCGACGATGTCGACGCCCTGAGCCGTCACGGTGATCCGGAACGCCTCATCGGTCACGCGGTCGCGCGCGAACGGCTCGAGCCCGATCGCGGGGTCGACGCGCAGCAGGATCGGCGGACCCTCGGCAGCCCCCTCCTCCCCGCGCAGACGAGAGGCGGAGGCCGCGAGATCCGCGGAGGCGACGATCGGCGTGCGCTCCGTCCAGGCGAACGGCTCGGCGCCGGAGTCGATCGTCGACTCGACGGCGGGCACCGTGGCCCGGTGCGGCGGTGGAGGCATCCGGAGCGCTCGTCCGGGTGCAGCCCCGGTGACGGCGCCGTCGACGACGACGGGCACACCGCCCACGAGCACCTCGACGATGCCGATCGGCGGTTCATGGGGGTGCTCGAAGGTGGCGCCGGCATCGACCGTCGCGGGGTCGAACAGCACGAGGTCGGCCGTCGCCCCCGGGCGGATCACACCGCGCGGCGCATCACCGCGGTCCAGCCCGAGGCGTGCCGCGGGGGTACCCGAGAGGTGCCGCACCGCCTCTTCGAGGGTGAGGATGCCGAGCTCGCGCACGTACGTGCCGAGATAGCGCGGGAACGTGCCTCGACCGCGCGGATGCGGGCGGGCCCCGATCAGGATCCCGTCGCTCCCGCCGCAGTGCCGCGGGTGGCGCATGATCGCTCGGACGTTCTGCTCGTCTCCGATGTGCATCAGGATGCTCGTCGCACCGGCGTCGGCGACGATCGTGTCGAGCACGACGTCCACGGCACGGCGCCCGGACGATCCCGCGATCTCGGCCACCGTTCGTCCGACCAGGTCGGCGAGGGCCGGATCGCCGGTGCCCGCGATCTGGATCGCCTCCCAGTCGGCGGGTTCACCGTGGAAGCCGTCGCAGCCGATGTCCTCCAGCTCGATCCGGACGACCTCGCGCTGCCCCTCATCGAGGGCGGCGATCGTGCCGAGCAGGTCGCCGCTCTCGGAGAGGCGGCTGGGCAGCAGCGCGGCCAGCGTCGTCGCTCCGGGCAGATAGGGGTACGTGTCGAGTGTGACGTCCACGCCGTCGGCGAGTGCCTGATCGACGAGATCGAGGAGCTCCGCGGCACGACCTCGGTTCGGCGCGAAGTTCATGGTCGCGTGGGTCAGGTGCACGGGGCATCCGGTGCGCCGACCGATGTCGACCGCCTCGCGGTACGCGTCGAGCGCGGCACCGCCGTAGCTGCGCGTGTGCGGAGCCCAGTAGCCCCCACGCTCGGCCACGACCCGGCACAGCGCCTCGAGTTCGGCGGTGTCGGCGTACATCCCGGGCGTGTAGGTGAGACCGCTGGACATGCCGAACGCCCCCGCATCCAGCGCGTCGCCGAGGAGGGCGGCCATCGCGGCGATCTCTCCCGGCGTCGCCGCGCGATTCTCGTGCCCGATCACCATCATCCGCAGGTTTCCCTGGGGCACGAGGACCGCGGCGTTGGCGGCGGTCGCCGCGTCGATCGCCGTCAGCAGATCGTCCATCGTGCGCCAGGGCACCTCTGCCGGCATGCCATTCCACCCCGCGATCTGCAGCGGGATCACCGCTGCCGCGGTGTCGTCGAGCGGTGCGTAGCCGAGGCCGTCCTGACCGAGCACCTCGGTCGTGACGCCCTGGCGGATCTTCGCGTCGTGCTCGGCGCCGTGCAGCACCGCGAGGTCGCTGTGGGCGTGCATGTCGATGAAGCCGGGTGCGAGCACGAGCCCGGCGGCGTCGACCTCGATCGCGCTGTCGGGGAGCACCGCATCCGTGGCATCGCCCTGCCGGGTCACTGCGACGACACGATCTCCCTCGACAGCCACGTCGGCCTCGAAGCGCTCGGCACCGGTGCCGTCGACGACGGTCGCCCGTCGATAGACGCGAACGGGCTTCTCGGTGCTCAGAAGCATGTGGCCACGGCTCCGATCACGCGGGGATCGGCGGCATCGGGATCGTCGATGATCGCGACGACCCGCCACTTGTCGAATGCGGTGCACGGGTGCGACAGGCCGAGGCGCACGACGTCGCCGGGATGCACCTCGACTCCGTCCGCCGTGTTCAGGAACGCGTGCTGGTCGTTGAGCGCCGTGATCTCGCCGTCGACGGACTGGGGAACCGGCAGGTCGAGGTCGAAGGGCACGTCACGGCGCCCGGCGTCGAGGAGCGCGAGCCCCGGCTCGGGCTGCGACACGACCCGCGCCCACGCGTGCATGGCGGAGCGGAGCGGCTGCGTGCCTGCGATCGGGCCGAACGGAGACATGCGCGAGTAGAAGCCGTCGTCGTGGATCTGGAACGCTCCCGATCTCAGCACGACGTCGGCACCGCCGGCGGCGAGAGGAGAGAGCACGGCGGCCGCGCGGTCGGGGAACGAGCTGCCGCCGGCGCTCACCACCGGTCGGATGCCGTCCGGGTAGACGAGCCGCGAGTGGAGCTCGACGAGAGTCGCCAGATACGCGTCGACGGCGGCGACCGACGCGTCGCTGCGGTCGGGCCCGAACGGCCCCTCGTATCCCGTGACACCGGCGAGGCGGAGGCCGGGTGCCGCGGCGATCGCCCGCGCGATCCGCTCCCCCTCCTCGACCGTGCGCGCGCCGGTGCGTCCGCCGATACCGCCGAGTTCGACGAGCACGTCGAGCGGGTGCGTCGGATCGAGCTGCGCCTCCGCCAGGATGCCGACGGTGGCGACCGAGTCGGCCCAGCAGAGGATGCGCAGCTGCGGATCGGCGGCGAGCAGCGCACCGAGCCTCCGCGCGGCAGCGACGTCGGTGAGCCCGTTCGCGATCAGGACGGTGGTGACGCCCGCCTCGACCGCGACGTCGGCCTGCCAGGGAGTGGCGACCGAGATACCCCAGGCGCCGGCGTCGAGAAGACGCTGCCACAGCGCGGGCGCCATGGTCGTCTTGCCGTGAGGAGCGAGCAGGACACCCTGCTCCGCCGCCCAGGAGAAGACCGTCGCCTCGTTGTGGTCGAGCGCGCCCTGGTGCACCGTGAGCACGGGGGTCGACATGTCCGACAGGTGCAGCCCCGCTGCGGCGACCTCCGAGAGGCGGAGACCGGCGGCTCTCGCCGAGAAGCCCTTCGCCCAGGTGCCGAGGACGGGATCCGGAATTTGTAGAGGCATCTAACAAGGCTACTAGGCTGTCGGTATGACTGCGAAGATCCGCGTTTCGACCGACGCCGCCCCCGCCCCCGCCCACACGTTCTCGCAGGGCGTGCGCAAGGGCCCGTTCGTGCAGGTCTCGGGGCAGGGCCCTGTCGACCCGCGGACGAACGAGTACCTCTTCCCGGGTGACGTGGCCGAGCAGACGACCCGGACGCTCGAGAACGTCAAGGCGATCGTCGAGGCCTCGGGTGCGACGTTCGACGACGTCGTGATGCTGCGCGTGTACCTCACGAAGCGTGAGGACTTCGCGCTCATGAACGAGGCATACGGCGCCTTCGTCACCGCGCACACGAGCAGCGGCGTCCTGCCGTCGCGCACCACCGTGTTCACGGGCCTGCCCCGCGAGGAGATGCTCGTCGAGATCGACGGGATCGCCGTCGTCTCCGACTGACAGCACGGCGCCCTCGCGCGCTATATCACGACCGTTGCCTCCCCGTTACATCCGATCCCGTACCATTAGCGATATACAGGCCACGTGAGAACCGGGGGGTGAAGTTCGTGACCGATCTGATCTCAGCACAGGATGCGAAGACCGAGAAGCTGAATGAGGCGCCAGCCTCCGGCGAAGGTCTCGACTCCGCCACGCCATCGAGCGAGGGCGCTGACACGCCCACCGACTCCCAGCCTCCGAAGGACGGCGACGCACCGCTGGCCTGGGCTCCCATTGAGCCTGCGCCGAAGAAGAAGCGTCTCGGGCTGTGGATCGGCCTGGGAGTCGGCGCTGTCGCCCTGGGCGCGGGCGCCGCATCGATGATCCTCATCGCGCCGGGAACGACCGTCGCCGGCATCCCCGTCGGCTGGCTCACCCCGGGCGCCGCCGCCGACGTCATCACCGAGCACGTCGAGACCACCGAGATCACGCTGACCGGAGCCGGCGACGACGTCGTGCTGACCGGTGCAGAGCTGGGCGCGACGATCGATGCCGCCGCCCTCGCCGACCAGGCCTTCGCGGAGCGCCCCCTCTGGAACATCGGATCCTGGTCGGGCGACCCGGTGCCCGGCGACATCACCCTCGATGCGGCCACGGCCGACGCCGTGCTGCGCGATGCCGTACCTTCGAGCTTCGAGGAGCCGGTCGACGCCGGCGTCGTCTTCGACGGCGCCGCCGGAGCCTTCACGATCACCCCGTCCGCACCGGGTACCGCCGTCGACGTCGATGCCCTCACCGCGGCGATCGCCGACGCCGTCGCCGACGGGGGCACGAGCCTCGAGTTCCCCGGCGGCCCCTCCGAAGCGGCGCCCGCCGTCAGCGACGATGCCGCGACCGCGCTCGCGGCGTCGATGAACGAGATGCTCGGCTCTGTCGGGTTCTACATCGGCGAGGAGCGCACGGTCCCGATCGACCCTGCCACCGTGTCGACCTGGGTGACGGTCGTCGACGACGACGGTGAGCTGCGCATCTCGGCGGACGCCGCGGCGATCCAGGCGACGGTCGACGGCCTCGCGGGCGTCGTGGATCGAGCCCCCGTGAACGCGACGAACATCGTGAACTCGTCGGGCGAGATCCTGCGCGTCGAGACGGAGGGCGTCACCGGACGCGCCGTCGGAGACACCTCGAACCTGGCCGCCGAGGCCGCCGCGAACCTCGAGAGCGGAAACGGAGTCTTCCCGATCCAGGTCTCGGAGACGCCCTTCGAATCCGTGAACCTCGAGCGGCGCATCGACGTCGACCTCGGCTCGCAGACGGCGACACTGATCGAGAACGGCAACGTCGTGCGCTCCTGGGCGATCTCGTCCGGCAAGGCCGCGACGCCCACCGATGTCGGCAACTTCACCGTGTACGCCCACCTGCGCTCGCAGAACATGAAGAGCCGCGAGCCCGACGGCTCGATCACCGAGACGCCCAACGTCCCCTGGGTCACCTACTTCAACGGCGACGAGGGCTTCCACGGCACCTACTGGCACAACGACTTCGGCAACCCGCGCAGCCACGGCTGCATCAACATGCCGATCGACGTCGCCAAGTTCGTCTACGACTGGTCCCCGCTCGGAATGGAAGTCTCGGTCCACAACTGACCGCACTCGGGCAGGACCGTCACGCGGTCATCGAGTCCCGGGATACGACAAGAGGCCGGATGCTCTCGCATCCGGCCTCTTGTCGTATCGGTCAGGCCAGGGCGTCGACGATGCCGTTCAGCGTCGCGGACGGACGCATGACGGCTGCCACGAGCGCGTCGTCGGGGCGGTAGTAGCCGCCGATCTCGACGGCCTTGCCCTGCACCGCGTTGAGCTCGGAGACGATCTTCTCCTCGTTCTCGGCGAGCGTGGCGGCGATCGGTGCGAAGGCTGCGGCGAGCTCCGCATCCTTCGTCTGCGCGGCCAGCTCCTGCGCCCAGTACAGGCCCAGGTAGAAGTGGCTTCCGCGGTTGTCGATCGTGCCGAGGGCGCGTCCGGGCGAGCGATCCTCTTCGAGGAAGGTGCCGGTCGCGGCATCCAGCGTCTCCGCGAGGACGCGCGCCTTCTCGTTGCCGGTGCGGTCCGCGAAGTGCTCGAGCGACGCGGCCAGCGCGAAGAACTCGCCGAGCGAGTCCCAGCGCAGGTAGTTCTCCTCGACGAGCTGCTGCACGTGCTTCGGAGCGGAGCCGCCGGCACCGGTCTCGAACAGTCCTCCACCGGCCAGCAGCGGCACGATCGAGAGCATCTTGGCGCTCGTGCCGACCTCGAGGATCGGGAACAGGTCGGTCAGGTAGTCACGCAGTACGTTGCCGGTCACCGAGATGGTGTCGAGGCCGTGACGCATGCGCGCGAGCGTGTATCGCGTCGCCTCTTCGGGAGCGAGGATCGTGATCGTCAGCCCCTTGGTGTCGAGGGTCGCGAGACCCTGGTGCACCTTCGCGATGATCTGCGCGTCGTGCGAGCGGTTCGCGTCGAGCCAGAACACGGCAGGGTCGCCGGTCGCACGGGCGCGGGTGACGGCCAGCTTCACCCAATCCATGACGGGGATGTGCTTGGTCTGCGTCGCCCGCCAGATGTCACCGGCGCCGACCTGGTGCTCGATGAGCACGGTGCCCTCACTGTCGAGCACCTGGACGGTGCCCGCGGTGGCGATCTCGAAGGTCTTGTCGTGGCTGCCGTACTCCTCGGCCGCCTGCGCCATCAGGCCGACGTTCGGCACGGTGCCGATCGTGGCGGGGTCGAGCGGGCCGTTCGCGATCACATCGTCGATCACGGCCTGGTAGACGCTCGCGTACGACGAGTCCGGGATGACCGCGAGGGTGTCGGCCTCGCCGCCGTCCTTACCCCACAGCTTGCCGCCGTTGCGCACGAGCGCGGGCATCGAGGCGTCGACGATCACGTCGCTCGGCACGTGCAGGTTCGTGGTGCCCTTGTCGGAGTTCACGTACGACAGGCGCGGCCCCTCGGCGATGGCCTTGTCGAATGCGGCAGCGATCTCGTCGCCGCCGGCGATGTCGCCGAGCCCCGCGAGGATCGAGCCGAGACCGTCGTTGGCGTTGAGACCCGCGGCGGCGAGCTTGTCGCCGTACTGCGCGAAGACGTCGTGGAAGAACGCACGCACGACGTGTCCGAAGATGATCGGGTCGCTGACCTTCATCATCGTCGCCTTGAGGTGCACGGAGTAGAGGACGTCGTCGTTCTTGGCCGCCTCCAGCGTCTCCGCGAGGAAGGCGTCGAGGTGCGCGGCCGAGAGGAACGTCGCGTCGATGATCTCGCGCGGCAGGACCTTCAGTCCCTCTTTCAGAACCGTCACGGTGCCGTCGGCGGCGGTGTGGCGGAAGCTCAGCACGTCGTCGTGTGCCGCGACCCAGGAGCGCTCGTTGTGCTTGAAGTCGTCGTGGCCGAGAGTGGCGACGCGCGTCTTCGAGCCTTCGGCGAAGGGCTTGTTGCGGTGCGGGTGCTTCTTGGCGTAGTTCTTCACGGCCAGGGGCGCGCGACGGTCGCTGTTGCCCTCACGGAGCACCGGGTTGACCGCGGATCCCTTGATGCGGTCATAGCGCGCACGGACGTCCTTCTCCTCGAGAGAGGAGGGCTCGTCCGGGAAGTCGGGGATGTCGTAGCCCTGCGACTGCAGCTCGGCGATCGCGCCCTTGAGCTGCGGGATCGAGGCCGAGATGTTCGGCAGCTTGATGATGTTCGCCTCGGGAAGCGTCGCGAGTCCGCCGAGCTCGGCGAGCGAGTCGCCGACCTGCTGCTCCGGCGTGAGCTTCTGCGGGAACGCGGCGAGGATGCGTCCTCCGAGCGAGATGTCGCGGGTCTCGACCTCGATACCCGCCTGACCCGTGTAGGCCTTGATGATCGGCAGGAAGGAAGCCGTGGCGAGAGCCGGAGCCTCGTCCGTGTAGGTGTAGATGATGGCGTCGTCGGTCACCAGGAGGTTCTCCGTTCGCGAGGGCATATTTGTCTCGATACCAAGATACCTGAGGCTCTCCCGGCGCATGTCCGCCCGGAGGTCGCACCGGCATCGACTTCCGGCATTCCGTGCACCGGCACCCCTGACGAAAGTCGAGGTTTCGCGGCAGGGAGCCACCGGAGGGGCTAGCCTGTGACTATGTCCGAACTGCGCATGGTCGAACTCTCCGCTGCGACGATCGTCGCCGTGAACAACCTGTCGCTCAAGCCCGGACAGGAGCAGTTCCTCGCTCCGGTGTCCTACGGCATCGCGGCCACCGTCATCAACCCGCTGACCTCCTGGCAGCGCGTCGTGCTCGACGGCGATCAGGTCGTCGGATTCGTGAGCGCGAACTTCGACCCCGAGGCTCCCGAGGAGCACTTCCGCTCTGTGCTCTGGCGCATCAACGTCGACGCCGACGACCAGGGCAAGGGCCTCGGCCGCTTCGCCGTCGAGCAGCTCGTCGAAGAGGCACGCGCGCGCGGCGTCGACCACGTCAACGTCATCTACGAGGCGGGCGAGGACGGACCGGAGGCCTTCTTCCTCCGCGTCGGGTTCACGCCGGTCGGCGAGACCGAGTACTCCGAGGTCATCGCCGAGATCCGCGTCACGTCCTAGGCCGGCGGCGGGGTCTCGAATCCCCTCCCCCATCGAGGCTCCGTCGCCTTATCCGGTCGATCCGCGGGAACGCTCCCACGGCGATCGACGCTTTTTGTTGCCATCCGCCACAAAAAGCTTGCGCGCCACCTCGATCCGTGCCTATCATCGCTTCTGACGCGAGAGCGAAACGCTTCGACAAGTTCCCGACACAAGCGACGATGGAGTCAGCATGGCGACGATCCACGAGGTGGCGAAGGCCGCCGGCGTATCGATCAGCACCGTCTCCTACGCCCTGAGCGGCAAGCGTCCCGTCTCCGAGAAGACGCGCCTTCGCATCGAGGGCGCGGTTCAGGATCTCGGCTACGAGCCCGATGCGGGTGCCCGCATGCTCGCCGGGCGCCGCACCCACATCTTCGCCCTGACCGAACCGCTGCGCGCCGACACGCACGCCCCCACGCACATGGCGTTCGTCCTCGCCACCTCCGTGGCCGCGCGTCGCCGCGGCTACGACATCCTGCTCCTCACGGACGAGCAGGCCTCCGACGGCATGAACCGGGTCGCGGCGAGCCGACTGGTCGACGCGATCCTCGTGCTCGACGTGGCGCCCGACGATGACCGAGCCGCCATCGCGCGCAGCGTGCGCACGCCCACGGTGTTCATCGGCATCCCCGACGACCCGGCGGGCCTCACCTGCGTCGACCTCGACTTCGAGTCGGCCGGACGCATCGCCGTCGACCGGATCGCGGATGCCGGTCACTCGAGCGTCACCCTCCTCGGGCAGACCGAGGTCTCGTACCGCAAGTCGAACTTCCCGCGACGGCTGCTGCGCGGCGTGCAGGAGCGCACGGCGGCCCGGGGCATCGCGCTCGAATGGTCGACGACCGGCGCCTCGACGACCGACCCCGCCGCGGTCCGCGCTGCGACCGAGGCGGCACTCGACCGGGGTGACCGCGCGTTCATCGTGCACGCGGTGGGAGACGTCCACGAGGTGCTCCTGCGAGTTCTCGATGCTCGCGGGCTGCGGGTCGGACGGGACGTGTCCGTCATCTCGGCCGCCGCCTCGTTCGACACCACCGCGCTCGCCGTCCCCGTGGACACGATCCCGCTGATCCCTCAGCAGTCGTGCGACCTGGCCGTCGAGCTGGCCGAGCAGCACCTCGATCACCCCGGGACAGCGCCGCGCATCCACCTCATCGCCCCCGAGTACCACTCCGCCGGATCGGTCATCCCCGCGAGGGAATGACCGAGGCGGAGACGCACACGCGCATCACCATCGTCGAAACGCTTCGATGACACCGCGCGACAACTGAAGACGAACGACCCACCGATGTGTCCGGCCTCAGGGCCAATCAGAAAGGAGTGCCGACGATGGCACGCAACACCCGCAGGACGAAGACGCTGGCGGCTCTGGCCGCGCTGACCGCGACGGGAATCGCCCTGAGCGGCTGTACCGCCGGATCCTCCGATGACGGCGGCGACGGGCAGACGCTCAAGCTCTGGCACTACGAGGGCGCAGACAGCGCGATGGGCAAGGCCTGGGCCGAGGCGATCGCCGTCTTCGAAGAGGAGACCGGCGCGAAGGTCGAGTTCGAGGAGAAGTCCTTCGAGCAGATCCAGAAGACGGCGAGCCAGGTGCTCGACACGGACGCCGCTCCCGACCTGATGGAGTTCAACAAGGGCAACGCCACGGCGGGGTTCCTCGCCTCGACGGGACTCATCTCGGACATCTCCGACGCGGTCGAGGAGTACGGCTGGGACGAGAAGCTCGCGCCGTCGCTGCAGACCACCGCCAAGTACTCGGACGACGGTGTGATGGGCGGCGACACCTGGTTCGGCATCCCGAACTACGGCGAGTTCGTCGGCGTCTACTACAACCAGGACGCCTTCGCCGCCGCCGGCCTCGAGATCCCGACCACGTACGACGAGTTCGTCGACGTGCTCGACGCGTTCGTGGCCCAGGGCGTCACCCCACTGGCCGAGGCCGGTGCCGAGTACCCTCTGGGTCAGCTCTGGTACCAGCTCGCCCTGAACGCGGGCGACCGCGGCTTCGTCGACGACTACCAGCTCTACAAGGAGCCGGTCGACTGGCAGGGCCCCGAGGTCACCGCAGCCACCGAGACCCTCCAGGAGTACGTCGACAAGGGCTACATCGCCTCCGACGTGTCGTCGGTCAAGGCCGAGGACGCCGGCGTCTCGTTCATCAACGGCAGCTCCCCGATCTTCGTGTCGGGATCCTGGTGGTTCGGCCGCTTCGTCGCCGAGGCCACCGACTTCGACTGGACCCTGACCGCCTTCCCTGGTGCCGACCTGTCGCTCGGATCGTCGGGCAACCTGTGGGTCGTGCCCGAGAACGCCGCGAACAAGGAGCTGGCGTACGAGTTCATCGACATCACGATGCGTCCCGAGATCCAGGCGATCATCGGCAACAACGGCGGGCTGCCGGTCGCCGCCGACACGGCGGACATCACCGACGAGAAGAGCGCCGCGCTCATCGAGACGTTCAACGGCGTGCTCGAGGCCGATGGCCTGTCGTTCTACCCGGACTGGCCCGCGCCCGGCTTCTACGACGTGATCGTGCAGGAGCTGCAGGGTCTCATCACGGGGTCGCAGGACGCCGAGACCACCAATGAGAACCTCGGCGAGCAGTACGACGAGGGCACCGCGGAATTCCGTTGATCCACTCGCGGGGGCGGCGACCGGTCGGCGTCGCCCCCGCATCCCCCTGGAGATGAACATGTCACTCGCCACTCGCCGTGAGGGCCGCACGAAGCTGCCGCCCGAAGAGCCGTCGATCCCGCAGCGCAGCGGAGGGACCGGCGCCTACTGGATGTATCTGCTCCCCGGCTTCGTGCTCCTGCTCGTCGTCGTCATCGTCCCGCTGATCTGGAACGTGTACCTGACCTTCACGAAGTGGAAGGGCGTGCGCACGCCGGAGTTCATCGGTCTGGAGAACTGGCAGAAGATCCTCACCGACGGCGACTTCTGGACCTCGTTCACCAACTCCGTGTGGATGATCATCGCCATGGTCGTCGTCCCCACCATCGTCGGCCTCATGGTCGCCGCGCTGCTCTTCGACGTCGTCGGCCGCAAGTTCGGCGGCAAGGTCGGAAGCTTCCTCCGCGCGACCTACTACCTCCCCCAGATCCTCCCCATCGCCGTCGCCGGCATCGTGATCGGCTGGATCGTGCGGCCGGGCGGCGACGGGGCCCTGAACCAGATCCTCGGCTGGTTCGGAGTGCCGGCCTACGACTGGCTCGGCCAGATGCCCTCGGCGCTGATCGTCCTGATGGTCGTCATGGTCTGGGTGCAGCTCGGCTACCCGGTGGTCGTCTTCATGGCGGCGCTCCAGCGGGTGGATCCCGAGCTCTACGAAGCCGCAGAGCTCGACGGAGCCAACTGGTTCCAGCGCTTCTCGGCGATCACCATGAGCATCATCCGCCCCGAGATCTTCGTCGTCACCCTGACCTGCACGATCGCCGCCCTGAAGGTCTTCGGTCCGGTCTACATCATCACGCGCGGTGGTCCTGCCGGCTCGACCCTGGTGCCGGCCTACTACGCGTACCAGGAGTTCTTCACCAAGCGGAACGTCGGCTACGGAGCGACGATCGCGACCGTGCTCACGATCGTCGTGGTCATCGTGTCGATCATCTTCATCCGCGTCCAGAACTCGCTCGAGCGCAAGGAAAGGGCGGGTCTGTGATGCACGCCACCACCGCCATCGTCACCGGCAAGCCGTCGAAGGCCCGTCCCCGTGGCGGCATGACCAAGAAGCGTCCCGTCGACTGGCTGATGCTCGCGCTCGTCGTGATAGGCGCACTGCTCGTGATCGCGCCGTTCTATCTCGTGCTCGTGAACTCGTTCAAGTCGCCGGTCGACTACGCGACCTCGGGTCCGCTCGCCTTCCCCGAGACGCTGGACTTCGGCGGCATCATCAAGTTCTGGGAGCGGGTCAACTTCCCTGAGAAGGTCTGGAACTCGATCTTCATCGCCGGCATCGTCTCGGTGCTCGCGGTCGTCATCTCGATGCTCAACGCGTTCGCGATCGGCATCGGACGCGTGCGCGGACGCAGCTGGATCGTGCTGCTGTTCCTGCTCGCGAACCTGCTGCCGCAGGAGGCGCTGCTCTATCCGCTGTACTACATGTTCAAGTCCGTCGGACTGTACGACAACGTCTGGTCGGTCATCATCGTCTTCACCGTCATCCAGGCGGCGTTCGGCACCTACCTGCTGTCCTCGGTGTACGGCACGTTCCCCAAGGAGGTGCTCGAGGCCGCCTCGCTCGACGGTGCGAGCCGCTGGCAGATCCTCTGGCGGGTCGTCTTCCCGATCAGCCGCCCGACCCTGTCGGTGCTGCTCATCTTCTTCTTCATCTGGACGTGGAACGAGTTCCTCATCCCGCTGACGTTCCTCGCCTCGAACGCCAACCAGACCGTCCCCGTCGCGATCAGCGTGCTGCAGGGCGATCGCCTGATGGACGTCACCACGACGAGCGCCTCCGCGCTCCTCGGCATCATCCCCACGCTCATCTTCTTCCTCATCTTCCAGCGCACACTCACGCGCGGCATCACGGCAGGAGCAGTCAAGTAATGAAGTTCACCGACGGGTTCTGGCAACTGCGTCCGGGCGTCACCGCGCTGTACGCGCAGGAGGCCTACGACATCGACGAGACCGACGACACCCCCGACGGCGCAGGCATCGTCATCACCGCGCCGACCATGGCCATCGCCAAGCGCGGCGACACCCTCAACCGGCCGGTGCTGACGACGACGCTCTCGTCGCCGGCCGAAGGCGTCATCCGGGTGCGCATCGCGCATCACGAGGGCGCGCGATGGCACGGAGGCTTCGGTCTTCCCGGCGCCTCGACCGGCGGTGCCACCGCGTCCGTCTCCGACGTCGGCGGCACGCTCGACGCGGGTGCGCTCGTCGCCCGCATCGCGCCCGGCTCGCCCTGGGATCTCTCGTTCGAGGTCGACGGACACCGGGTGACCGGCAGCGGCCACAAGGCCCAGGGCTACCTGCGGCTCGCACCCGGCGCGCAGGTGGACTCCGGCATCGTCGACAACGCCCGCCAGGGCGGCTCGCACGCGGGCGGCTCGGCTCCGAGCGCGTCGGCCTTCGTGCACGAGCAGCTCGAGCTCGGCGTCGGCGAGCTGATCTACGGCCTCGGCGAGCGCTTCGGCCCTCTCGTGAAGAACGGCCAGTCCGTCGACATCTGGAACGCCGACGGCGGCACGTCGAGCGAGCAGGCCTACAAGAGCATCCCCTTCCATCTGTCGAACCGCGGATACGGCGTGTTGGTCAACGACCCCGGTCACGTCTCGTACGAGATCGGCTCGGAGACCGTCGAGCGCGTGCAGTTCTCGGTCTCCGGCGAGGTGCTCGAGTACTTCGTGATCGCGGGCCCCACCCCCAAGGAGGTGCTCTCGCGCTACACCGCGCTCACCGGTCGGCCGCCGGTAGTGCCCGCGTGGTCGTACGGTCTCTGGCTCTCGACGAGCTTCACGACCGACTACGACGAGCAGACCGTCAGCGCGTTCATCGACGAGATGGCCGCGCGCGAGCTTCCCGTGTCCGTCTTCCACTTCGACTGCTTCTGGATGCGCGAGTTCAACTGGTGCGACTTCGAGTGGGATCCGCGGGTGTTCCCCGATCCCGAGGGGATGCTGTCGCGGCTGCACGAGAAGGATCTGCGCGTGTGCGTGTGGATCAACCCCTACATCGCGCAGCGCTCTCCCCTGTTCCGCGAGGCGGCCGACCGCGGCTTCCTCGTCACCCGGCCCGACGGCTCCGTGTGGCAGTGGGATCTCTGGCAGGCGGGCATGGGTCTCGTCGACTTCACGAACCCCGAGGCCACCGCCTGGTATCAGGGCCACCTGCGCCGTCTGATCGCCCAGGGCGTCGACTGCTTCAAGACCGACTTCGGCGAGCGCATCCCCACCGAGGTGGTGTGGGCCGACGGCTCGGATCCGGAGCGGATGCACAACCTGTACACCGACCTCTACAACCGCGCCGTGCACGACGTGCTCACCGAGGCGCGCGGAGCCGACGACGCCGTGCTCTTCGCCCGCTCGGCCACGGCGGGCGGTCAGAGCATGCCGGTGCACTGGGGCGGGGACTCGACCTCGACCTACGCCTCCATGGCCGAGACGCTGCGCGGCGGGCTCTCCCTCGCCCTCAGTGGATTCGCGTTCTGGAGCCACGACATCGGCGGCTTCGAGGGCACCCCGGACGCAGGGGTCTTCAAGCGCTGGACGGCCTTCGGGCTGCTCGGATCCCACTCGCGCTTCCACGGATCGAGCTCGTACCGGGTGCCGTGGCTGTTCGACGAGGAGGCCGTCGACGTCACCCGCCGATTCACGCAGCTCAAGATGCAGCTCATGCCGTATCTGTATCAGCAGGGTCTGGACGCCGTGCACACGGGGCATCCGCTGATGCGCCCGATGCAGCTGGAGTTCCCGGACGACCCCGCTGTCGGCTATCTGGATCGCCAGTACATGCTCGGCTCCCGCCTGCTCGTCGCACCGGTGTTCTCCCCCGACGGGTCGGTCGAGTTCTACCTGCCGGAGGGGGTCTGGACCTCGCTGCTCACCGGCGAGACCGTGACGACGAGCGGCGGATGGCGTCGCGAGACGCACGGGTACGACTCGCTGCCGCTGTACGTGCGGGCCGGCACCGTGCTGCCCTGGGGAGCGCGGAGCGATCGGCCCGACTACGACTATCACGACGGTCTGCAGCTGCGGGTCTTCCCGGGCGGGACGGGCACCGCCACCGTGACGGTGACCGCTCCGGGCGGCGAGGAGCGGACGTACTCGGCCGACCTGTCAGAGGTGACCGGATGACCCGCCTCTCCCCCGCCGCCGACTACCGCGGCTCCGGACTCGCCCTGCCCGAGGGATCCGCGTTCGGCTCTGCCACGGCGTCGTATCAGATCGAGGGGGCCGCGGCGGAGGACGGTCGGACGCCGTCGATCCGGGACACCTTCAGCAGGAGTCCGCACGCGCACGATCGGCGGATGGGTCGGGGCGCGGGGCGCTAGCGCCGGTCGGGCCGCTTCCGGTCGTTCCACGCGGCGAATGCCGAGGCGGCGGCACCGGCGGCACGGTCGATCGCCTCGGTCGACCGCGTGATGAGGTCGTGAGCGGCGCCCTGCCAGTTCGATGCCGACGGCGACTCGCCCGCCTGGACGCGGGCTGCGTGTTCGGCGGCCTCGAGAGCGCGCTCGAGGTCGCCGACCGCGTCGCGGTACTCGGCATAGGTGGCGGCGTCGACCATGCTCGTCGCGGCGCGGCGCGCGTCGACCGCACGGCCTGCGGCACGCGCATACGCGGCCGTCGCGGGCTGCTTCACATCGGTCATGGCCGGATACGCGATCTGCAGCGCCGGATCCGTCTCGTACCGCATCCACTGCGCCGTGATCGCATCGTGCTGAGCCTGCAGCCGTTCCAGCGGACGCGGAGCGGATGCCGCGGGGATCGCCGCACGTGCGGCGTTCAGACGCACCTGCTTCGCCCGGACATCGGCGGAGGCTGCCCTGGCGTCGTTCTCCTTGGCCCGCAGCATGCGCTTCGCTCCGGCGACCTGCTCGGGTGTCGCACGCCGCGCACTGCGTTCGGCGGAGATACGGGAGACATCCGCTCTGGCGAGCTTGACCGCCAGACGCCGTTCGGCAGCCGCATCCCGCGCGGCCTTGAGATCGTGCCGAGCCGCGTCGTACTCGAGTCGGCGACCGCTCCTCGTGCTGCGGCGGCGCAGTCCGACCGCGCCGGCGGCGACTCCTCCGGCGGCGACGGGCGCGATCCACCACAACTCGACGGCGAGCGACAACGGATCCATACTCCGATGCTACCCAGGCAGGCGGCTCCGCGCTCCGCCCTCCGGCGGACGGCCGAGGCCACGACCGATGATCGGTCGTGGCCTCGGCGCTCAGGAGTCTCGCTCGATCAGACCAGGGTCTCCTGCCAGGCGGCGTGCAGCTGGGCGAACTTCCCGGTGCCGTTGATGAGCGTCTCGGGGGTGTCGTCCTCGATGATCGCGCCGTGCTCCATGACCAGCACGCGATCCGCGATCGCGACCGTCGACAGACGGTGCGCGATGATGATCGCCGTGCGGTCCTTCAGCAGGGTCTGCAGAGCGTCCTGGATCAGTCGCTCCGACGGGATGTCCAGCGAGGCCGTCGCCTCGTCGAGGATCAGCACCGCGGGGTCGGCGAGGAACGCCCGCGCGAACGAGATCAGCTGACGCTGTCCTGCCGACACGCGACCGCCGCGCTTGTTGACATCGGTGCCGTAGCCGTCGGGGAGCGACGAGATGAACTCGTCGGCGCCGACCGCGCGAGCCGCGGCCCTGATCTCATCGAGCGAGGCGTCGGGCTTGCCGAGGGCGATGTTGTCGGCGACCGTGCCGCTGAACAGGTACGCCTCCTGCGTGACCATGACGATGGCGCGGCGGAGATCCTTCGGATGCAGGTCGCGCAGGTCGACGCCGTCGAGCGTCACCTTTCCGATCGACGGGTCGTAGAAGCGCGAGATCAGCTTCGCCAGGGTCGACTTGCCCGCACCGGTCGTGCCGACGAGCGCGATGGTCTGCCCCGCGGGGATGTCGAGCGAGAAGTTCGGCAGGATCGTCTTCTCCCCGTTGTACCCGAATGTCACCTCATCGAACTCGATGTGACCGCGCGACTCCCACAGATCCACCGGCTTCTCGGGGTCCGGAACCGTCGGCACCTCTTCGAGCACGCCCGACACCTTCTCCAGCGCCGCCGTGGCGGACTGATAGGAGTTGAGGAACATCGCGATCTCCTGCATCGGGGCGAAGAAGTTCCGCACGTACAGCACCGCCGACAGCAGCACGCCGACCGTCAGCGCGCCCTCCGAGACACGGATGCCACCCCACAGGACGACGATGCCGAGCACCAGGGCGGCGACGCCCATCAGCCCGGGCTCGAACGTGCCGAACAGCAACATCGAGCGGCGGTTGACGTCGCGGTACTCCCCCGCGATCTTCTGGAAGGCGGCGTCGTTGCGCGGCTCCTTGCGGAAGGCCTTCACGGCGCGGATGCCGGTCATGGTCTCGACGAACTGCACGATGACCTTCGCGCTGATTACGCGGGACTCGCGGTAGACGAGCTGCGAACGCGAGTAGAACCAGCGCATCAGGAAGAACAGCGGGATGCCGCCGATCGCCAGGATGAGCCCGGACTGCCAGTCCCAGACGCACAGGGCGATGAACGTGAACAGTCCGAAGAGTACGCCGGAGACGAGCTCGTTCAGTCCGCCGTCGAGGAGCTCCTTGATCGAGTCGAGATCGCTCGTCTGTCGCGAGATGATGCGCCCGGACGTGTACGACTCGTGGAACTCGAGGCTCAGGCGCTGAGTGTGCAGGAAGATCCGCTTGCGCAGATCCAGCAGCACGGCCTGGGTGAGCTTGGCCGCGACGATCACGTACCAGGCGATCATGATCGCGGCGACGGCGCCGGCGAGGAGGTAGATGCCGCCGATCATGAAGGTCGGCATCCAGTCCGCGCGCTCGAGCACCGCCGGCAGGGCGCGGTCGAGGCCGATGCTGATCAGTATCGGCCCCGCCACCTGCAGCGCGGTCGAGATGACGAGCACCACTCCGGCGAGAATGATCTGGCGCTTCAGCGGGCGCACCAGCGACCCCAGCAGGTGCAGCGAACGGCGACGGATCGCCCGGCTCTCCTCCTTGGTGTAGCGGGAGCGGTCTTCATCCTGGGTTCCGGTGATCGCGGAGCTCATCGCTGCACCTCCTTCTCGGTGATGATGTCTTCGTCGGCTGCGGCCTCGCGGATTCCTTCACGGACCACGGAGTCGATCTCGTCCTCCTCGTCGCGGATGATCGGGATCGCGCCGGTGCGCGCGGCCTCTTCCGCCTCGAGGCTCGAGATGACGTGGCGGTAGTGGCGACTCGTCTTCAGAAGCTCGCTGTGGGTGCCGACGGCGGTGACCCGCCCGGCCTCGAGCAGGGCCACACGGTCGGCGAGCGCCACGGTCGACGGCCGGTGGGCGACGATCATGGCTGTCGTGTCGGCCAGCACATGGCGCAGCGCCTCTTCGACGAGCGCCTCGGTGTCGACGTCGAGAGCCGAGAGCGGGTCGTCGAGCACGAGCACCTTCGGGTTCGCGGCGACGGCGCGCGCGAGGGCCAGACGCTGACGCTGACCGCCGGAGAGGCTCAGCCCCTCCTCGCCGATGATCGTCTCGGTGCCCTCGGGCAGCGCGTCGACGAACGCGGCCTGCGCCACGTCGAGCGCCTCGCGCAGGACGCGCTCGGCCTCGTCGCTGTGCACGTCGAGATCGGCACGACCGAGCAGCACGTTCTCACGCACGGTCGCCGAGAACAGCGTCGCGTCCTCGAACGCCATCGCGATGTGCTGGCGCAGCTCGGCGAGCGGCAGGTCGCGCACGTCGACGCCGTCGAGCGTCACGCGACCGCCGGTCACGTCGTACAGACGCGTCGGCAGCGTGGTGAGCGTGGTCTTGCCACTGCCGGTGAGACCGACGAGCGCCATCGTCTCGCCCGGGCGCAGCACGAGGTCGACCCCGTCGAGCAGGTCGCGCTCGTGCGCTCCCGCGTCCTGGTAGCGGAAGTGCGCTCCCTCGAACGCGAGCTCGCCGCGCGGCTCCGCGATGTGCACCGGGTTCTCGGGGTCGGTGATCGTGTTCGTCTCGGAGAAGATGTCGAACACGCGGTCCGTCGCGGTGCGCGCATCGAGCATGAACGAGAACAGGAACCCGATCGACTCGATGGGCCAGCGGAGCACCGTGGCCATCGCGAAGAACGCGAAGAGCTCTGGCAGCTCGATCGCCCCCTGCGAGATCAGCCAGATGCCCGACATCAGGCTGAGACCGAAGGCGATCTGGGGCATCAGATCGAGCCAGAACCAGATCGATGCGATCGCTCCGGCCTTGCTCATCTCGGTCTCGCGCAGCGTCTCGGCCTGACGGCTGAACCGGCTGAGCGCGTGCTTGCCACGGCCGAAGGCCTTCAGCACGCGGATGCCGTGCACGCTCTCCTCGACGCTGGTGGCGAGATCGCCCGCCTGATCCTGGCTGCGCCGTGTGAGCGCGCCGTAGCGCTTCTCGAACAGGTATCCGCGGATCCACAGCGGGATCGCGGTGACGATGAAGATCGTGCCGAGCAGCCAGTGCCAGCGGAACAGCAGCACCGCTCCGATGACGATGGTCAGGATGTTGACGACCAGCAGCACGAGACCGAACGCCAGCCAACGGCGGATGAGACCGATGTCCTGCATCATGCGGCTCAGCAGCTGACCCGACTGCCAGCGGTCATGGAACGACACGGGCAGCGTCTGCAGGCGCGAGTAGAGCTCGGTGCGCATCGTGTACTCGACCTGGGTCGCGGGGTTGAGCACGAACTGACGGCGCAGCCACACCATCAGCGCCTCGCCGAGGGCGAGACCGAAGACGGCGAGCGCACCCCAGGCGATGGCGTCGATCGCACCGGTCTGCACCGGTCCGCGGATGATCTGCTCAAGGACGATCGGGATCATCAGGGCGATGATCGCCGCGACGAGCGCGCTGGCGGCACCGCCGGCGAGTCGCCAGATGACCGGCTTCACGAAGGGTTTGAGGCGCCACAGTGCGGCCGGAGTGGAAAGAGAGGAGGACGGGGAGGCGTTCTGCGATGAAGGCGAGGAAGACATGTCTCTCAGACGAGTTTCGTATGGGTAAGCGGTTGCTGACGGGGACGGACGCGTGAACGGACTCTCGGAGTCCGGCATCCGGTGCAGTCGTGCGTGTGGGAAGGGGCTCTAGCGGAGCGGTCGCGCCAGGGTCGAGCCGAGAGCGTTGATCTGCGCAGAGGCGATCGATGTCATGGTGTCCTCCTCAGGGCTCGGCGGCGTCGTCCGGTCGGTGCGACAGCCCACCAGCCTATTCCTGTGAACCGGCTGAACACAAGAGAGATTCCCGATCCGCTGATTCTCGGCGTGAGAACGCCGAGGTCACACCTCAGCCGCGCCCGCCTCGCGCGCCAGCAGGCGCTGCTTGACGTCGAGCCCCCAGGCGAAGCCGCCGAGCGTGCCGTCGGTGCGCAGCACGCGATGGCAGGGCACGAAGAGCGCCGGGGCGTTCCGCGCGCAGATCGACGCCGCCGCGCGCACCGCTCGGGGGTTGCCGAGCCGTGCCGCGAACGAGGTGTAGGTCAGCGGCTCTCCCGGCTCGATCGTGCGCAGAGCAGCCCATCCGGCCATCTGCAGCGGCGTGCCGACCTGCGCCACGGCGACCGCGTCGATCGCCGACAGGTCGCCCGCGTAGAACGCACGCACCGATGCTGCGGCATCGGTCTCGCCCGCCCTGACCTCGACCGGCCGCGTGGCGGCCGCGAGACGACCGATGATCGCCGCGCGATCGGCGGTCCATCCGGACGCGAGCACCCGCTGGCGGTCGTCGGCGAGGATCGTGAAGGGACCGTCGGGGGTGTCGACGGTCTGGATCAGGGCGGTCATGATGTCTCCTTCGAACCTGCCGTCGCGGCGGCGATCGGGGCCTTGCTGGGTGTCGTCGATGCTCGTGTCGGTCGTATCGGCGCCGCACGCCAGAGGTGGGCGCTGAGATAGCTGCGCCACGGTGCGGCGCGCTCGGCCCAGGCGGTCAGCGGTGCGGGTTCGCCGGGAAGCCCGGAGGCCGCGGCGCCCGCCCGCAGGGCGACGTCACCGGGGAGCAGGATGTCGGGATCGCCGAGCACGCGCATGCGCACGTAGTCGGCCGTCCACGGACCGATGCCCGGCATCGCGAGCAGTGCCGCCCGCTGCGCGACCCCGTCGTCGCCCACGGTGAGCGCGAGCGTGCCGTCGGCGAGCGCGGAGGCGACTCCGACGATCGCGCGGATGCGGGCTCCGGGGCCCCGGAGCACCTCGGCGCCGTGCTCGGCGATCGCCGACATCGTGGGGAAGAGCAGACCGTGCTCGGTCCGCTCCCCCAGCGCCTCGGTGAGAGCCGTGAGCGCCGTCCGCGCGGCGACGACCGTGATCTGCTGCCCGATCATCGCGCGGATCAGCATCTCGTGCGGATCCGCAGCCCCCGGTACGCGGATGCCGGGGGTGCGGGCGACGAGAGGAGCGAGCTCGGGGTGCGCGCTCAGCGCCTGGTCGACCGCGAGAGGGTCCGCGTCGAGATCGAAGATGCGCCGCGCGGTCGAGACGAGCGGGGCGAGATCGCCGAGCTGGGCCACGCGAGCGCGCAGGTGCAGACGGGCGGCGGCATCCTGACTCACCTCGAACCAGGCCGGGCCTCCCGCCATGCGGAGATGGCGGGAGAACGACGTGGCCGTCGCCTCTTCGACCCCCGACACGGCCCGTGCGGCCATCCACTGGAACACTCCGTCCGCGTCGAGCGGGCCGCGGTAGGGCAGGACCAGATCGATCGCGCCGGGGACAGCGGATGCCGGCGTCCGGCGCCGCGCTCTCAGCTCACCCGGGGTGAGGCCGAAGACCTCGCGGATCGTGTCGTTGCACTGCCGGATGCTCGCGAAACCGGCGGAGAAGGCGATGTCGGAGATCGGCATGTCGGTGCCGACGAGCAGCATCCGCGCCGTGTGGGCTCGATGCGCCCGCGCGAGCGCCAGGGGGCCGGCACCGAGCTCGGTCGAGAGCAGTCGCGTGAGGTGCCGGGTCGAGTAGCCCAGGCGCAGGGCGAGGCCGGAGACGCCCTCGCGCTCGACGACGCCCGACGCGATCAGGCGCATCGCCCGCGCGGCGACGTCGCTGCGCAAATCCCAGGCGGGCGACCCGGGTGCCGCCTCGGGCAGGCAGCGCTTGCACGCGCGGTACCCCGCCTCATGCGCCGCCGCGCTCGTGGGATAGAACGTGACGTTCTGAGGCTTGGGCGTGCGCGCGGGACAGCTCGGGCGGCAGTAGATGCCGGTGGAGCGCACGGCCGTCACGAACTGTCCGTCGAAACGCGTGTCGCGCGCGCTGATCGCGCGATACCGTTCGTCGAAGTCGGTCACGGGGAAGCTCATGCCTCCACTCTGTCACGCCCCACCGACCCGGACTGGCGGAAATCGGACATCGCAGTGGATGCCGCAGCGGTGCCCCGATCAGCCCTTCAGATAGACCGTGGCCGTCTCGGTGAAGAACTCTCGGGCAGCCGCTCCCTGCTCTTTCGGACCGAGCGCGCTCGCACCGCTGCCGCCGAACGGCACGTGCAGGTCTGCGCCGGCCGACGCCGAGTTGATGTGCACGACACCCGCCCTGATCTCCTCGATCGCACGGAGCGCGTCCGCGAGACCTGTCGTGAAGACGGCGGTCGAGAGGCCGTATTCGCTGTCGTTGACGAGCGCGATCCCGTCTTCGGTGCTCGAGACCCTGCGCACGCCGATCACGGGGCCGAACAGCTCGTCCGTCCACAGCTCGCCCGGCTCGTCCTCGTTCAGCTCGAACACCGACGGCGCGATGAAGTACCCGTCGTCGAGATCGCCGGGCCCATACGGTTCCGGAGCGACCACCGCTGTCGCCGACGTCCGAGCGCGCGCGATGGCGGCGGCCACCCGATCTCGCGCGGCGGAGTCGACGACGGGCCCGACCTCGACCGCCGGATCCTGGGCATCACCCACGATCATCCGCTCGGTACGCGCGGCGAGCCGACGCAGGAACTCGTCGGCTATCGCGTCGTGCACGATCACCCGAGATGTCGCCGTGCACTTCTGCCCCGCGGCGCGGAACGCGCCGACCGCCACCTGCTCGACGGCGACGTCGAGGTCGGCATCGGCGAGCACGAGCGACGCGTTCTTGCCGCCCAGCTCGCCCTGGAACGGGATGCCGCGGGCCGCCAGCTGCGCGGCGATGACCCTGCCGACCTTCGTGGACCCGGTGAAGGTCACCGCGTCGACGTCCGGATGCGAGACGATCGCCTCCCCGACGGCGGCCGTGCCGTTCACGAGGTTCAGCACCCCGCGAGGCAGTCCGGCCTGCTCCAGCGCCTCGGCGAATCGCATCGCCAGCACGGGGACGGATGTCGCGGGCTTCCAGACCACGGTGTTGCCCCACACCAGCGCCGGAGCGAGCTTCCATGCGGGAATCGAGATCGGGAAGTTGAAGGGAGTGATCGCCCCGACGACCCCCACCGGCCGGCGGATCACGAGGATGCGTTCGCCCGGGGTGGGCGACTCGAAGACACCGCCGCTCTGGCGTTCGACCTCCTGCGCGTGGAAGCGGAGGATGTTCGCGGCATGGCCGGTCTCGGCGATCGCCTCGACGAGCGTCTTGCCCTCTTCCCTCGCCAGCTCTCCTCCCCACTCCTCACGATGCGCCTCGATGATGTCGGCTGCACGGAGGAGGATGCCGGCGCGAGCGCGAGCCGGTGTCCGACGCCAGCCGTCGACGGCCGCGCGGGCCGCCGCGTAGGCGCGGTCGACATCGGCATCCGACGCTCCCGGGCCCTCGGCGACGACGTCGCTCGGACGACTCGGATTGACGTCGACGAGGGCTTCTCCCCCGCCCTCGACCCAGCTTCCGTCGATGAAGTGGCGCAGGGCGATGGCGGTCATGATGCTCCCTCGGTGACAGTGCTGCGGAAGGCGGAGAACCCGGTGATGTGGGCTCCGAGCACGAGCGTGTGCACTTCGTCGGTGCCCTCGTACGTGCGGACGGATTCGAGGTTGGCGGCGTGACGCAGCGGCGAGTAGTCGCCGGACACTCCGTTGCCGCCGAGGACGGTCCTCGCCTCGCGGGCGATGCCGATGGCCGCCCTGGTGTTGCTGAGCTTGGCGACGGAGATCTGATGCGGCGCGAGCTTTCCCGCATCCTTCAGTCTGCCGAGGCGCAGAGCGAGCAGCTGGGCCTTCTCGATCTCGACCGCCATGTCGACGAGCTTCTGCTGCGTGAGCTGGAACGCAGCGATCGGCTGGTTGAACTGGATGCGCGTGCGGGAGTACGACAGGGCCGTGGCGTAGCTGTCGCGCGCAGCGCCGATCACTCCCCAGCCGATGCCGTAGCGCGCCTCGTTCAGGCACGAGAACGGGGCCCGGAGACCGCGCGCCTCCGGAAGCTGCGCGGTGGCAGGCAGACGCACGTCGGTGAGCGTGATGTCGCACTGGATCGACGCGCGCATCGAGAGCTTGGGGGCGATCGGCGTCGCGACGAAGCCGTCGGAGTCCGTGGGCACGATGAAGCCGCGCACGCCGTCATCCGTCTGCGCCCAGATGATCGCGACCTGGGCGATCGAGGCGAGACCGATCCAGCGCTTCGCGCCGTTGATGACCCAGCCGTCGCCGTCGCGACGAGCGAAGGTGGTCATGCTCGAGGGATCGGACCCGGAGTTGGGCTCGGTGAGCCCGAAGCATCCGATGACCTCGCCGCGGGCCATGCGAGGCAGCCACTCCTGCTTCTGCTCCTCGCTGCCGTGCTTGTGGATCGCGCTCATCGCGAGCGATCCCTGCACCGACACGAAGGTGCGCAGACCCGAGTCGCCCGCTTCGAGCTCCATGGCGGAGAGCCCGTATTCGACGGCGCTGCGGCCGGCGCACCCGTATCCCGAGAGGTGCATGCCGAGGAGTCCGAGATCGGCCAGCTCCGGTACGAGCTCGGTCGGGAAGATCGCGCGGTCGTACCAGTCGGCGAT
Organism: Microbacterium sp. C5A9; assembly: GCF_022627955.1. Lineage (GTDB taxonomy): Bacteria > Actinomycetota > Actinomycetes > Actinomycetales > Microbacteriaceae > Microbacterium. The sequence continues at coordinate 596,741 of NZ_JABXGD010000001.1, read as the reverse complement.
GTGGGGACGGATGCGCGCGTCGACGAACGCCCGCACGCGATCGCGCGTCGCCCGTTCGTCGTCGCTGAGCATCTCGTCGAAGTCGAGCAGGTCGGGAACGGCGGTCATGCTGCGGCCTCCTCGGCGGCGATGGAGCGGATGGAACGGCTGAGGATCTCGAGTCCGGTGTCGAGCACGGCCGGCTCGATCACGAGCGGCGGAAGCAGGCGGATGACGTTGCCGTGCGTGCCGCAGGTCAGCGTGAGGACGCCCGCGGCGTGGCAGGCGGCGGTGATGCGCTGAGCGAGATCGGCGCGCGGCGCGAGCGTGTCGGGGTCGGCGAACTCGAGGGCCATCATCGCGCCTCGCCCGCGCACCTCGGCGATCACCGGGAACTCGGCGCGCAGCGGCTCGAGGTGGGCCCGGATCGCCTGTTCGATGCGCATGACGCCCGGCAGCAGCTCGGGGTCTTCGAGCACGTCGAACACGGCGAGCGCCGCGGCGCAGGCGAGCGGGTTGCCCGCGTACGTGCCGCCGAGGCCCCCCGTGTGCGCCGCGTCCATGATCTCGGCTCGGCCCGTGACCGCGCTGAGGGGCAGCCCGCCGCCGAGCGCCTTGGCCGTGAGTGTGATGTCGCCGGCGACCCCCTCGTGCTCGCTCGCGAACAGTCGTCCCGTGCGGCCGAGGCCGCTCTGGATCTCGTCGATGACGAGGACGATGCCGTGCGCGTCCGCGATCCGGCGGAGCCCCGCGAGGAATCCCTCGGCGGGGACGATGAATCCGCCCTCGCCCTGGATCGGCTCGACGACGAGCGCGGCGAAGTGCTCGTCGCCGTGCTCGATGATGATCCGCTCGATCTCGGCGAGTGCGGCATCGGCGCCCTCGCCCCGCAGCGGGTTGGCGTTCGGCCCCCGCACGACATCGTGCGGGAACGGGCCGAATGCGGTCTTGTACGGGTGCTCCTTGGCGGTCATCGCCATGGTCAGCAGCGAACGGCCGTGGTACGCCTCGTCGATCACGAGCACCCCCGGCCGCCCGGTGTGCGCCCGGGCGATCTTGACCGCGTTCTCGACGGCCTCGGCGCCCGTGCTGAACAGCGCGGTCCGCTTCTCGAAGTCGCCGGGCACGTGGGCGTTGAGCCATTCGGCCACCCGCACGAACCCTTCGTACTCGGTCACCATGAAGCACGTGTGGGTGAAGAGCTCGAGCTGGGCCGCGACGTTCTCACGCACTCGAGGATTCGCCGCACCCACGCTGGTGACGGCGATGCCCGAGGCGAGATCGATGAGCGTGTTGCCGTCGACGTCCTCGAGAGTCGAGGTGGCGGCGCGGGCGATGAAGACGGGAAGGGTGATCCCGAACCCGGAGGCGACGGCGGCGGTGCGCTGAGCGTGCAGCTCGCGCGATCGCGGGCCGGGGATCTCGGTGATCAGATGCGGAGCGGTGGTCATGCGGTCGACGCTAGAGCGTGCCCCGGGCATCGTGGGTGACATCTCGCCCAGTCTTGATGCCCGCCCTGTGCGTACTGCACAATGGCGACATGGTCTCGCTCGGTGAACTCGCACTCGCATCGGGCGCCTCACTGCGACCGCTCGCACCGTTCGACGCCGCACGGAGCATCACCGGGGTGCACGTCTCGGAGCTCGACGACCCCGGTCGCTACCTCGACGGCGGCGAGCTGCTGCTCACCACCGGCATCCCGCTGCACGCCGACTCGGCAGATCTCTACGTCGACCGACTCGCCGAGCAGGGCATCGGCGCGATCGGGATCGGACTCGGCGAAGGATGGGAGCACGCGCCCCCCGCGCTGGTCGAGCGATGCCGCGCGACCGGCATACCGATCTTCGAAGTGCCGGACGGCGTCCCGTTCCTCGACGTCTCGCGAGCGTTCTGGTCGCTCGCGGGCCGCGGCGGCCAGGAGGAGGCGATGCGCACCGCGCACGCACACACCCGGCTCGTGCAGGCCGCGGCCGGGCCCGATCCGATCGGCGCGGTCGTGCGGGTGATGGCGCAGGCCATCGGCGGATGGGTCGCCTGGCTGCCGATCGGTCCTGGCGGCTCGACGGACATCCTGCATCCCCCGTCGCTCGAGGGGATGCTGCCCTCCGTGCGTGCAGACGTGGAGAGGTCGCTGCTGCGCTCCGGCGTCGAGGCGGCGTCGTTCGTGTCGCACGGCTCGACGGTCGTCGCGCACGCGGTCACCGATGGCGACCGCACCCGCGGAGCGCTCGCCATCGGCGCGGGCCGACCGTTCGGCAGCTCGGACCGTCAACTCGCCCTCACCGCCGCCGCGCTGCTGCGACTGCTGAGTGCGCGGGAGCGAAGGGGGCCGACTCCGGAGCACTGGGTCGCTGAGCTCGCGCTCCGCGGCGAACCCGCGGCCGCCCGCGCACTCGCCCATGCCTCCGGCATCCCCCTGCCGATGCTCTTCCGGGTCGTTGCCGGCGCCGGCGCCACCGTCGACGGCGGATTCGGCGCCGGGAGTGCTCACGAGGGCGTGCATCTCACCCTGATTTCCGCGGATGCGGGCGCGACGCCCGAGTCCGGAGTCGTCAGCGGACCGGTCGGCCTGGAGGACGTCGCCGCCGCAGCCGCCCGCGTCATGGCGCTCCACCGCGCGGATCCCGACGCGGGAGCGCGCACCGATCCGGAATCGCGGTCGCGCCGCTGGGCGGATCTGCTCGCGCACACCGAGCCGGAGCTGCGGCGCACCGTCATCGCGTACCTGCGCAATCGTCACCAGGCCGAGCGGACGGCACGGGATCTCGGCGTGCATCGGAACACCATCCGGCCGAGGATCACCACCGCCGAGAAGATGCTCGACGCCTCGCTCGACGACCCCGACGTCGCGGCCGAACTGTGGATCGCACTCCGCGATCGCGGGCTCTAGCGATCGGCGTCCAACCAGGCCCGCACGGACTCGTCATGCTCGCCGAGTCGAGGGGGTGCTGACGCGCTCACCGGGATCGCCGGGGACCACGTGAGCGGCGAGCGGATCTGCGCCGACCGACGCCCGTCGGCGCCGACCGCCTCCCACACCGGTTCGAGTCCGAGCTCCTCGGCGAGCGCGATCCCGTCTCCGATCGAGTTGACGACGCCGGCGGCCACGCCGATGCGGTTCAGCCGCGCGGCCCACGCCGTCGCCGTGTCGGCAGCCAGCGCCGACTCGAGCTCGACGACGAGTGCCTCGCGATGCGCGACACGGTCGGGGTTCCTGAGGAACCGCGGATCGGCGGCGAGTTGCGGGCACCCGAGCTCGGCGGTCATCCGGGCGAACTGCGCGTCATTGCCGCAGGCCACCGCGATCGGTGCGTCCGCGCATCGCAGTGCTTCGTACGGGGCGATCGACGGATGCCGGTTGCCCAGCCGTCCGGGTTCCGTACCGGCGCCCAGGTGCGCCGACATCTGATTGACCAGTGCCGCCTGCAGGCTCGAGAGCAGGTTGACGTCGATCCTCGAACCGCGCCCCGTCAGCTCCCGCCGGCGGAGGGCCGCGAGGATGCCGATCACCGCGTCCTTGCCGGTCAGCACGTCGACCACGGCGACACCGGCCTTCATCGCATCGCCACCGGTCTCTCCGGTGATGTGCATGAGGCCGCCGACCGCCTGCGCGACGAAGTCGTATCCGGGCAGCGCCGCGCCGGCTCCCAGCCCGAACCCGCTCACCGACACGTAGACGAGACCGGGGTGCTCGGCGCTGAGCGAGTCCCAGTCGAACCCGAGTTTCGCGAAGAGCCCCGGTCGGAAGTTCTCGATCACCACGTCGCTTCTCGCGATCAGCTCGCGAGCGCGCGCCACGTCGCCCGGATCAGTGAGGTCGAGAGCCACGGATTCCTTGCCGCGGTTGGCGGATTCGAAGTACGTCGTGATCCCGGACTCGGCGTACGGCGGACCCCACGCCCTCGTGTCGTCTCCCGTGCCTGGCCGCTCGACCTTGATGACCCGTGCACCGAGATCGGCGAGCGTCATGGTGGCCAGCGGACCCGCGAGGACGCGGGAGAAGTCGGCGACGACGATCCCGTCGAGCGGCGCGCTCACCGACGCACCCGCAGCGCCTGAGAAGTGGATTCCCTCGCGACCACCGTGATCGGGAACTCCACATCGGTGCCGGATGCCGCACGGCCGTCGAGCAGGTCGATCAGCAGCTCGGCGCAGGCGACACCCGAATCGCGGGGGCGCAGATCGATCGAGGTGATGGACGGGGTCAGGAACGGCAGCGACGGATGGTCCACGCACGAGACGACCGTGATGTCCTCGCCGATCGTGCGCCCGAGTCGTCCGAGCACGGCGACGACCTCGATCGCGCTGGAGTCCGGCCCGCAGATGATCACGTCGGTGTCCGGATTCGTCTGCAGCAGCCGTTCGGTCGACTCGCGCACCGCGTGCCAGGGCGCCTCGAACGAGATCGGCGCGAGGACCGGATCGAGACCGCGCGCCGCGCATCCTCGGCGATAGCCGGAGACGAGCTGGCGCGACCAGTCCGTGGCATCCGGAGCGACCAGCAGCGCGGGATGCTGCGCCCCCGTGACGTCGATCTCGTCGAAGAGCCGGAGCATCGCCGCCTCGTGCGACGACCAGATGACGCCGTCGGGAACGCCCTCGATGTCGTCGGGCAGGTGCTCCTGGGTGACGATCGGGATGCCGGAGGCCATGAGCGAAGGCAGCCCGGGGTCGCCGGACACCGGATCGCCGATGATCAATCCGTCCGCGCGGATGGGCCGAGACCGACCGGACGACGCCGACGGGCTCACGATGGTCACGTCGATGTCGTGGGCCGCCGCGCTCGTGACGATCCCGAAGGTGAACGCCATGTAGTACGACGACCGGGACACGACCTCGGGGAGAACGATCCCGATGGTGCCGATCGCGCCGCCTCGGAGGCTCCTCGCGGCCGTGTTGACCGAGTATCCGAGCTCGGCCGCCGCCGCCAGGACGGCTTCCCGAGTGGCCGGCGACACGCGACCGCCGCCGTTGAGCGCATCGGACGCCGTGGTCTTCCCGACACCCGCGCGCCGAGCGACATCGATCAATCTGGCGCGTCGTGGCTCTTGCATGCGGCCGAGTCTAACCACAGGGAGCAAGCCGTAATCCACTCGAAACACATCGGGTCTTGCGCCGTAACACGCTTTTCGCATACTTTTGCCGGAACGTTCCGGCACGCAGACGTTCCGGCACCGACTTCCGATGGAGACTCCATGAACTGCAGCTGTTCCTCGTCCGACCACGTCCAGCGCTCGCGCCGCCTCGGCGACGGATCCGGCGCGCCGTACGCGACGCTCTCGGCGGACGAGCTGCAGCGCGTGGCCGAAATCCTCCGCGCGGAAGGCGCCCTCGACGACCAGCACCGCATCGCCTACCTCGGACTCGACGAGCCCGACCGCGCCGAGGTCGCCGCAGGCCGCGACGTCCCCCGCCGCGCACGGGTGCAGCTCCTCGACGTCGACAGCGGACGCGCACGGGCACTCTCGGTCGACCTCGGCTCCCGCACGCTCGCGAGAGACGTCGACATCGACCCCGAGATCGACGGCCAGGTGCCGCTGCTGCAGGAGGAGCACGCGATCATCCGCGAGCTCATCGGCGCCGACGAGCGCTGGGCCACCGCGCTCTCCGCTCGCGGCATCGACGACCCGAGCACCGTGGCGCTCGCCGGTCTGTCGGCGGGCCGATACCCGATCGAGGGCGAGAGCGGACGCCGACTGGCGCGCGTGCTCGGACACCACCAGCCGACTCCGCAGACCATGCCCTGGGCGCACCCGATCGACGGTCTCGTCGCCTACGTCGACCTCGCGAGCAGGACGGTCGTCGACGTCATCGACACCGGGGTGATGCCGATCCCCCAGGAGACCGCCGACTATCACGTGCCCGGAACCTTCGGACCCGAGCGCACGACGCAGAAGCCGATCGTCATCACGCAGCCGGAAGGACCGAGCTTCTCGTTCGACGGCGACGTGATCTCGTGGGAGAAGTGGTCGCTGCGCATCGGGTACGACATGCGGGAGGGGCTCATCCTGCACGGCATCGGATTCGAGGACGACGGTCGTGTACGTCCGATCGTGCACCGCGCCTCGATCGCGGAGATGCTCGTGCCGTACGGAGACCCGGGCCCGGTGCGCTTCTGGCAGAACTACTTCGACACCGGCGAGTACCAGCTCGGACGGCTCGTGAACTCGCTCGAACTCGGCTGCGACTGCGTCGGCGACATCACCTACCTCGACGTGCCGATCGCCGACGCACGCGGAGAGGTCAAGGTGCTGCCCCACGCGATCTGCATCCACGAGGAGGATGCCGGGGTGCTCTGGAAGCACACCGAGCAGTTCACCGGCTCGAGCGATGTGCGACGACAGCGCCGCCTGGTGATCTCGTTCTTCGTCACGGTCGGCAACTACGACTACGGCTTCTACTGGTACCTCTACCTCGACGGCAAGATCGAGTTCGAGGCCAAGGCGACCGGCCTCGTCTTCACCGCCGCCTACGACGAGCGCACCAGCCGATTCGCGAGCGAGCTGGCACCGGGGCTCGCCGCCCCGTATCACCAGCATCTGTTCTGCGCCCGGCTCGACATGGCGGTCGACGACGGCCCGGCCGTCATCGACGAGATCGACGTCGGAGCCCTGCCGATCGACGACGACAACGTGCACGGCAGTGCGATCGGATTCACGACCACCCGGCTGCGGAGCGAGCAGGAGGGACGCCGACGCGCGAACTCCACCGTCGATCGCACCTGGCGCGTGAGCAGCGCGACCGCGAAGAACCGCCTGGGCCGACCGACCTCCTACGTACTCACCCCCGAGGGCAAGCCGGTGCTGCTGGCGCAGCCCGAATCGGTGATCGCGTCGCGGGCGCGGTTTGCGACGTCGGATCTGTGGGTCACCGCCTACGACCCCGACGAACGCTACCCCGCGGGCGACGTCGTCAATCAGAGCGCCCCCGAACAGGGCCTCCCCGCCTTCGTCGCGGACGACGCCTCGCTCGACGGCGCCGACCTCGTGCTCTGGCACACCTTCGGTCTCACCCATTTCCCCCGCACCGAGGACTGGCCGATCATGCCCGTCGACACGTGCGGATTCACCCTCAAGCCCCACGACTTCTTCGACCGGAACCCGACCCTCGACGTCCCGGCCTCCCCCACCGCATGCGCCTGCGCTCACGAGGACACAGGCTCTGCGCACTCCGAGCACCACCTGCATCACCTCTCTGTCCGCCCGTCGTCGCACCACGGCTGATCAGCCGTCGTCCGGCATCCCGAAGGGAAACACCGACATGCACACAGCAGCTCGCGCGGGGGTGGCGATGTCCGCCATCGCCGTCCTCGCACTCACCGGATGCGCCGCCGGCGCCTCCCCAGACGCCGAACCCACCCAGGAGGAGGCGGCGCCCGGCTTCCTCGCCGTCGCAGACGACGCCTTCGACGGCGGTGGCGACCTCGTCGTCCAGGTCGACTACGACACCGCAGAGGCGAGCGGTCTCGACCCGCAGGGTGCGGCGACCGCACGCTCGTGGATGCTCGAGGGGCTGTCGTACGAGACCCTCACCACGATCGACGAGAACCTCGACGTCGCGCCGTCGCTCGCCACCTCCTGGGAGACGCCGAGCGACACCGAGTACGTCTTCACGCTGGCGGATGACGCGGTGTTCTCGAACGGACGCCCGATGACGGCTGCCGATGTCGCCGGCAGCCTGCAGCGCCTCATCGACACCCCCACCACCTGGACGGGTCAGCTCGGCCCGATCGCGTCGGTCGAGGTGACCGGCGATCTCGAGGTCACGGTCACCCTGTCGGAGCCGTATGCACCGTTCCTGGCCGCGCTGGCGAACACCCCCGCCGCCATCCTGCCGATGGCCGAGATCGAGTCGGGCGAGATCGACATCACGACCGAGATGGTCGGCACCGGCCCCCTGGTCGCGACCGCGCACCGACAGGACGAGGAGTGGACGTTCGAGCCGAACGAGCACCACCCCGACGCCGCCTCGCTGGGCTTCTCGTCGCTGACGATCGACATCGTCGGCGACGAGGCCACCAGGGCCGCCGCGCTGAGAGACGGTTCGGCGGACTTCGCCGTGCTCAACTCCATCGACTCGGCGGAGCTCCTCGCGAACGCGCAGGACGTCAGCGTCGTCGGGCAGAAGAACACCGACTTCCACTACCTCATGATCAACTCGCTCACGGGCGACGAGGCGCTGCAGGATGAGGACGTCCGCTTCGCCATCAACAGCGCGATCGACCGGGATGCGATCAACGAGCTCGCATTCGGCGGCTCGACCGCGGCGACCGGGGTCACCCCCGCCGGTCTCCCCGATTCGTGCGTCGCCGAGGACCTGCCCTCCGCCGCGCACGACGTCGCCGCGGCGAAGGCCGTGATCGACGAGGTCGGAGGCCTCGAGCTCGACCTCGTCGTGTACACCGACGAGCCGGTGCTCGCCCAGATCGCGCAGGTCATGCAGCAGAACCTCGCCGAGATCGGCGTGACCGTCGACATCCAGCAGGTCGATTACGCCACCTACTCCGATCAGGTGTACGGCAGCCCCGCGACCTTCGACCTGGCGCTGAGCTGGTTCGCCGGCTACGCGGACCCCGCGATGGTCACGACCTGGTGGAACCCCGAGGTCGCCGGGTTCTCGGCCGTCTTCATGAAGGGCTCCGACGAGCTCGACGGCCTGATCGCCGACGGATACTCGACCGAGCCGGGGGCCGACCGGGCCGCCGTGTTCGAGAATCTCTGCGCCGTCGCCGACGAGCAGAGCGAGATGGTGCCGCTGGTGCTGCGTCCCTCCACGATCGGATGGAACACGGAGTCGCTGTCGCCGACGCTCAGCAGCGACGAAGGCTACGGCAACTTCCTGCGGTACATCACCCAGTTCCGCGCCAGCTGACATGGCCGTCGCTCTGTGGTCGCTCCGGCGCATCGGCGCCGCACTCGTGACGCTCGTCGTCGTCTCGGTGCTGATCTTCGCGTCCGTCCGTCTCATGCCGGGCGACTACATCGACCTCGTCCTGGGTCCGCTCGCCACCGAGGCGCAGCGGGCCCAGGCGGTGGCCGAGTCCGGGCTCGACGACCCGGTGGTCGCGCAGTACTTCCACTGGCTGTTCGGCGTTCTCACCGGTGACCTCGGCTACTCGTTCGTGTCGAACGTGTCCGTCACCGACGAGTTCGCCGCACGCCTGCCCGTCACGGCGATGATCGCACTGCTGACGATCGTCGTCACTCTGCTCGTCGGCATCCCGCTCGGCTTCTTCGCAGCCCTACGGTCGGAGGGTTCCGCCGGTGCCGTGGGCCGGATCGTCAGCGCTCTGGGCATCAGCATCCCCGAGTTCCTGCTCGCGGGCGTCGTGGTCTTCGCCGTCTCGACCCTGGGGCTCGGCGTCTCGGTCGGCCGGTTCGCGCCGTTCGCCGTCGACCCTGCGCGCTTCTTCGGGGCTCTCGTGCTTCCCGTCACGGTTCTCGCCGTCGGCTGTGTCGCGGTGGTCGCCAGGAACACGAGGGATGCGGTCATGAACGTCCTCGTCGAACCGCATGTGCAGGCCGCCGTGGCGCGAGGCGAGACCCCCTGGTTCATCATCCGCCACCACGTGCTGCGCAACGCCGCAGCCCCGATCCTCACGATCGTCGGCGCCCTCATCGCCGTCCTCCTCGGCGGCACCGTGATCGTCGAGTTCGTGTTCAACATCCCCGGCATGGGGTCGTACCTGCAGACCGCTCTCGGGCGGCGCGACTATGCGATCGTCCAGAGCGCGGTGCTGCTCGCCGCCATCGTGTTCATCGTCGCGAGCCTGCTCGTCGACCTCATCGCCAATGCGCTGGATCCCCGCCTGCGCCTGACCGGAGGGAGCCGCCGATGACCGTCGTCCCCACAGCCACGCACCGCGTCCGCGCGGCCGGCGACGCGACACGCGGCGCCTGGCGTCGCAGCGACGCCGTGCTGCGCACCGCGATCGTCGTGCTCGGCCTCGTGGTCGTGATCACCGTGATCGCCGTACTCACCGGCCTCGCCGGGTCGACGACCGCGACGGTCGGCGGCCGGCTCGAGGGCCCGTCGGCACTCGCGCCGTTCGGCACCGACAACCTCGGACGCTCGCTCCTCCCCCGCCTGTTCCAGGGCACGGCGACCACGCTCGTCGTCTCGATCGTCGCGGTCGTCTGCTCGGCGGTGGTCAGCACGGTGCTCGGGATGCTCGCGGGCTACTACGGGGGTGCGGTGAACGAGGCGGTGATGCGCGTCGCCGACGTGCTCTACGCGTTCCCCGCACTCGTGCTGGCGATCCTCGTCTCCGCCCTGCTCGGCCCCGGTCGGCCGGCGGCGATCATCAGCATCGTCGTCATCACGATCCCTCTCATGACCCGCGTGGTGCGCATCGCGACCCGAGCGGTCGCCGAACGGGACTTCATCGTGTCGGCGCGCATCAGCGGAGTACGAACCCCGGTGATCTTCGTCCGCCGACTGCTGCCGAACATCGCGGGCACGATCGCGGTGCAGGCGAGCTACGCGCTCTCCGTCGCGATCCTCGTCGAGGGCGGACTGAGCTTCCTCGGCTTCGGCGTGCAGGCCCCTGAGGCCTCCCTCGGTCTGCTCATCCAACAGGGGATGCTCTACATGACCCAGGCTCCCCAGCTCGTGATCGTCCCCGGCGCCGTGCTGGTGGTCTCGATCCTGTGCATCAACATCATCGGCGACGGACTCCGTGACCGATTCGAACCGCGAGAGACGAGGTCCCTCCGATGACCGCCGTACGCATCAGCGACCTGGCACTGGAGTTCACCGGCGCCACCACGGTCAGGGCCCTCGACGGGGTCGACCTCGACGTCGCCGACGGCAGCTCGGTCGCGATCGTGGGCGAGTCGGGCTCCGGCAAGTCGACCCTCGCCTCCGTCATCGGCCGCCTGCAGCCGCGCTCGGCGCAGATCGTCAGCGGCCTGATCGAGGTCGACGGCATCGACGTGCTCGGTCTCGACGACGACGCGCTGCGCGACTACCGACGCGGCACCCTCGCCTACATCGCGCAGGATCCGATCGGCTCGCTCGACCCGACGATGCGCATCGGCGCCCAGCTGAAGCTCGTGCTCCGGGCCGTCGGCGACGACGGCTCTCCCCGCCGCCAGGTGGAGCTGCTGGAGGGCATGCAGATCGCCGATCCTGCGCGCGTCATCCGTCTCTTCCCCCATCAGATCTCGGGCGGGATGGCCCAGCGTGTGGCCATCGCCATGGCGATGTGCCGCCGTCCCCGGCTGCTGATCGCCGACGAGCCGACCGCGGCGCTCGACAGCCAGGTGCGCGAAGAGGTCATCCGGCTGCTGTTCGCTCAGGCGAAGGAGCAGGGCACGACCATCCTCTGGCTCAGCCACGACCTGCCGGCCGTCGCTCGCTGGTGCGACGAGGTCGCCGTCATGTACGCCGGCAGGGTCGTCGAACGCGGTCCGGCATCAGCCGTGCTCGGCACCCCCGTGCACCCGTACGCCCGAGCGCTCGCGGCGACCGATCCCTCCCGTGCGAAGAGAGGAGAGCGACTCTCGAGCATCCCCGGTTCCCCGCCGGTGCTGCACGGCGAGGCGGAGGGCTGCGCCTTCGCGGCACGCTGTGCTCACCGCATCGATGCGTGCGAGATCGTCAGACCCGAGCCCGTGTCGCCACGACACAGTCTGTGCATCCGCACCGCGGACCTGGTGCTGGCGGATCGGCGAGCAGGACTCATCCCCGAACAGGAGGTGTCGGCATGAGCGCGTCCTCCGTAATCCCCACCGTCGAACTCGACGACGTCAGCGTCGCCTTCTCCTCGGGCTTCGGCGCGGGCAAGCGAGAGGTCAGGGCCATGTCGGGCGTCTCGTTCTCGGTGGCGCCCGGCGAGACGCTGGGCCTGGTCGGCGAGTCCGGCTCGGGCAAGACGACGACGGGGACCGTGGTGCTCGGACTGCAGCACCCCGACTCGGGCGCCGTGAGGTTCCAGGGAGCGCCGCTCGCCCGGAGTCTGCGATCCCGCGCCGGGCGGATGCAGGCGGTCCTGCAGCATCCGCGATGGGCACTCGACCCGCGCTCGACCGTGCTCTCGTCGGTGCTCGAACCCGTGCTCGTGCACGAGCGTCGCACGCCGGCGACCGAGGAGCGCGCTCTGGCGATGCTCGAGAGCGTCGGCCTCCCGGCCTCGTTCGCCGCTCGCCGTCCCCACCAGCTCTCGGGCGGACAGCTGCAGCGGGTGAGCGTCGCGCGGGCGCTCGTGACCCACCCCGCCTTCATCGTCTTCGACGAGGCCGTCAGCGCGCTCGACGTCTCGGTGCAGGCGCAGATCCTCAACCTCATCCAGGACCTGCAGGCGGAGCACGGCTTCGCGGCCCTGTTCATCTCCCACGACCTGGCAGCCGTGCGCTACATCTCCCATCACGTGGCGGTGATGCGCGCCGGCGAGATCGTCGAGCACGCCCCGACCGAGGTCTTCTACGACCTGCCCAGCCATCCCTATTCGCGTCAACTGTTCCAGGAGCTCTCATCGTGACCGACACCCACCGTCTCGCCCCCGTCCTCGCCGCAGGACCGCGCCGATCCAACGGCGACTACGCCCTCTCGCCCGTGCACGGCACCGATCGCGGGCAGGTCGAGTACGACTTCCCCGGCGTGCTCCTCGGAACGGCCGAGTACGCCGAGGGTCCGACCGGAGCGACGGTGCTGTCGATCCCGGCCGGCGCGCGGACGTTCACCGACCGTCGCGGAGGCGCCGTCGGCGCCAGCGGCCTGTACGGGTACAACCACGCCGTCTGCCTCGCCGGGGGCTCGGTGTACGGCCTCTCCGCGGTCGCCGGTGTGTCGGAGGCGCTGTTCGAGCGTGCCGAGAACCGTTCCGGATTCGACCAGCTCCAGCTCGTCTCCGGAGCGATCATCTACGACTATTCGGTGCGCGAGAACTCCGTCTTCCCCGACACCGCGCTCGGCAAGGCCGCCCTGCAGGCCGCACGTCAGGGCGTCGTCGAGGTCGGCCGGGTCGGAGGTGGCGCCTCGGCATCGTCCGGAAAGGTCGACCCGGCGCGGGTGGAATTCACCGGCCAGGGCGTCGCCTTCCGCCAGGTGGGTGACGTGAAGGTCCTCGTCGTGACGGTGCTCAACCCCTACGGGGTGATCCTCGATCGCTCCGGCAGGATCATCCGCGGCAACTACGACGCGAACACCGGCGAGCGCCGCCATCCTGCACTCGACTACGAGGAGGCGATCGGCGAGTCCCGACTCGTCGACTCGATGTCGGGCAACACCACGATCACCGCGGTCGTCACGAACGTGCAGCTCAGCGACACCGAACTCAGGCAGTTCGGTCTGCAGGTGCACAGCTCGATGCACCGCGGCATCCAGCCCTTCCACACCCCGCTCGACGGCGACACGCTCTTCGCGTTGACGACCGACGAGGTCGCGCTGCCCGAGAACCCCCGCACCTCCCGGGGCCGCCTCTCGCTGAACTCGACCGCCGTCGCCACCCTCGCGGGCGAGACGGCGTGGGACGCGATCCTCTGCGCGGCGGGCTGACCGTGTACGAATTCGAGAAGTACCTCGCTCCGTCGCAGCACGAGATCACCGAGCTGGTCCGTCGACACCCGTTCGCGCTCGTCGTGACCAACGGCGGCGGGGCCGCGGGCGCCCCCACCGTCACGCACACTCCGGTGATCATCGAGCGGATGGCGCCGGACGGCGGCTTCGTCGGTGGCGAGCTGCTGGGGCACATCGCGCGGAAGAATCCGCAATGGCAGCAGATCGCCGACGGAGACTCGGTGCTGCTGGTGTTCTCCGGACCCCACGGCTACGTCTCGCCCACCACCTACGCCGACGACCCCAACGTGCCGACATGGGATTACGCGGCCGTGCATCTCACGGCCAGGGTGACCGTGCTCGAGGGCTCGGACGACGGCATGCATGTCGTCACCCGCACTGTCGAGGAGCTCGAGAGCCTCGAGCCGACGGCATGGGACATGCAGAGCTCGCTGCCCACGTTCGAGCGCATCGTCGGGGGGATCGTGTCGTTCCGGTTCGAGATCATCGAGCAGCGCGCGGTCTTCAAGGTGAGTCAGGACAAGCCGCGCGAGGTGCGCGAGCGCGTCGCCGCGGCATCCCGCGCCCGCGGCTGCCCCTACGGAGACGTCGCCGAACTCGTCGAACGCATCGGAGGAGAGCAGTGATCGTCCACGAGTGGTCTGCCGAGGCCGCGGAGCCGCGCGAGGAGGGCCGGCGATTCGGCGCGCACTGGTCGCCGCAGCTCGCCGCGGCCCGCGACTCCTATCTGAGGCTCTTCGCGCAGTCGGGCGTCCCCGCCGAGCGCGCCCGGGCGATCGCCGACGAATGCCGGGCGATGACCGAGACCCACGCACCCGAGATCGCCGACGAGTTCGTCGGGATCGCCGAGGGCAGCGGTCTGTCGTCGACCGACGTGCATCTGCTGACCGCGCGCACCGAGATCCTGGCGCGCATGACGCCGTCGATGGAGTGCTCGACCGTCGTGTACGTGCCCGAGGAGGCGAGTGCGCCGCGCACCCTCCAGACCTGGGACTGGCACGAGACCCTGTCGAACGAGACCGTGGTGCGGCGCCTGCGGTCGGCATCCGGAACCGGAGTCGTGACCTTCTGCGAATTCGGACAACCGGCGAAGATCGGCGTGAACGACCGCGGCCTCGGACTCCACTTCAACATCCTCCATCACCGCTCCGACGGCTCGCAGCCGGGAGTGCCGGTGCACGTGCTCGCACGTATGATCCTCGACCGTGCGTCGACGGTCGCCGAGGCGGTCGAGGTCGCACGGAGCGTGCCGCTCGCCGCATCCAGCGTCCTGACCGTCGCGGCCTTCGACGGACGGGTGGCCGAGGCCGCAGCCGTCGAGGTCTCCCCCGCGGGGGTGGCGGTGCTGCCGGTGCCGCGCGGCCGCACGCTGGCCCACACGAACCACTTCCTCGACGAGACGCTCGCCGCCGGCGAGTACTCGCCCTACGAGACCACGAGTGTGCCTCGATACCGGTGTCTGACGGATGCGGCGGATCTTGCGCGGATCGTGGACGATCGCGAACGCGCCCTCGCGTTCGGCGCCATCCCGAACGCACCGATCTCCGTGCGCGCGCGGCCCGATCAGCCCGAGCACCTCCGCTGGGAGACGAAACTCACGGTCGCTCTCGACGTCGCGGCGGGGGCCCTGTCCTTCGCCGCCGCGGCGCCGGCCGACGTCGTCGACGCCGAGTGGCGTCGTGTGGGCATCCTGAGCGACGCGCACCCCTCGTCCGTCCGATGAACGACCTCCTGCACCTCGGCGCACTGGCACTGGCGGCGATCGGTGCGGGGTCGTTGATCGGCATCCGGCGGGGAGTCGGCGCTCCCGAGATCGCCGCGGCCGTGCTGATGCTGGCGGGCATGAGCGATGCCATGACGGTCGCGCTGCTGCCGCCCGTCGTCTGGTTCGCCGTCATGGTCCCCACCGCGATCGCGCTCGCGATCCGCTGCCGGGTGCCGGCTGCGCTCGAAGGCCGGAGAGCGCAGGCAGGCGGCATGCTGTCGGCCCACCTCGCGCTCGGACTCGTCTCGACCGCTGCGCTCATCCTTCTGATGGCGGCGATTCCTGCGACGGGCGTCGCCGGCGCGGGGGCCTCTTCCGCGCACTCCCACGGCGGGGGCTCAGGGATGCCGCAGGTGCTCAGCGTGGCTCTCGGGCTCGGAGCGATCCTGCTCTCGGCGATCGCACTGCGCGCGGAGCCGTCGTGGCTCCACCGCGTGCATCACACCACGATGGCGGCATCGACGGTCGCGATGGCCGCCATCGTGGCGTTCTGAGCACCGGCCGTCATCGACGGCTGCGCGACTCAGTGGAAGAAGTGACGCTCTCCGGTGAAGAACATCGTGACGCCGGCCTTGCGCGCGGCGTCCACGACCTCTTCGTCGCGCACCGACCCACCGGGCTGCACGATCGCGGTGACGCCCGCGTCGATGAGCACCTGGGCCCCGTCGGCGAACGGGAAGAACGCATCGGAGGCTGCGACCGAGCCGGCGGCACGGTCACCGGCACGCTCGACCGCGAGACGGCACGAGTCGACGCGGTTGACCTGGCCCATGCCGACGCCGACCGTGGCGTTGTCCTTCGCGAGCACGATGGCGTTCGACTTCACGGCCCGGCATGCCTTCCACGCGAAGATGAGGTTCTCCATCTCCTCGTCGCTCGGACGCTCGCCCGAGACGAGCTCCCAGTTCTTCGCGACCGACACGATGTCGTCGGGGAAGCGGTCGGCGTCCTGCAGCAGCAGACCGCCCGAGACCAGACGCACGTCCATACGCTCCTGCTGCCAGTCCTCGGGCAGCTGCAGCAGGCGCAGGTTCTTCTTCGCTTTGAAGACCTCGAGGGCTGCGGGCTCGAACGACGGCGCGACGATGACCTCGGTGAAGATGTCCTTGAGGTTCTCGGCCATCTTGAGCGTCACGGTGCCGTTCGCGGCGATGACGCCGCCGTAGGCCGACACGGGGTCGCACTCGTGGGCGCGGATGTGCGCGCTTGCGATCGGGTCGAGAGCATTGGGAGCGGTGGTCGCGATGCCGCACGGGTTCGCGTGCTTGATGATCGCGACGGCGGGCTTGACCATGTCGTAGGCGGCGCGCAGCGCGGCATCCGCGTCGACGTAGTTGTTGTACGACATCTCCTTGCCCTGCAGCTGCGTGGCCTGGGCGATACCGTGGCCGCCGACGCGCGTGTAGATCGCGCCGCGCTGATGCGAGTTCTCGCCGTAGCGCAGCGTTGCGAGGCGCTCGGCCTGGATCGTGAGGTGAGTGGGCAGGTCTTCGCCGTCGCCCAGCGTGCCCTCGGCGAACCAGGCGGCGACCGCCGTGTCGTAGGCGGCCGTGTGCGCGAAGGCGCGTGCGGCGAGCTCGCGGCGCTGCGTCAGGGTCGTGCCGCCGTTCTCGATCGCGGTGATGATGCCGGGGTACGACTGGGGCGAGACGACGATCGCGACGTTCGCGTGGTTCTTCGCCGCGGCACGCACCATGGCGGGGCCGCCGATGTCGATCTGCTCGACGACGTCGTCACCCTCGGCACCCGAGGCGACCGTCTCGACGAACGGGTAGAGGTTGACGACGACGAGCTCGAACGGCTCGATGTCGAGGTCGGCGAGCTGACGCTCGTGGTCCTCGAGGCGCAGATCGGCGAGCAGGCCGCCGTGGATCTTCGGGTGCAGCGTCTTGACGCGTCCGTCGAGCATCTCGGCGACGCCGGTGACGGCGGCGACATCGGTCACGTCGAATCCGGCCTCGCGGATCGTCGAGGCCGTCGAGCCGGTCGAGACGATCTGCACTCCGGCGTCGGAGAGCGCCTGGGCGAGCACCAGCAGATCGGTCTTGTCGCTGACCGAGACGAGTGCGCGGCGGACGGCGACGGTGTCGCGATCGCGGTACAGCGAGTGGTCGTGGCGGGGGCCGGCCATGATGGGCTCCTTCGTGCGAGGGTGGCGTGCGTGGATCGGTTCAGGATGCTGCGTGCAGCGGGAGCTCGCCGGTCGCGATGCGTCGCACCACGTCGATGAGCAGTCGGCGTTCGACGGGCTTGATGCGCTCGTGCAGGGTGTGCTCGGTGTCGCCGTCGACGATCTGCACCCGCTCCTGGGCGAGGATCGGGCCCGTGTCGACGCCGTCGTCGACCACGATCACGCTCGCGCCCGTCTCGGCGACTCCGGCGGCGAGCGCGTCGCGCACGCCGTGCGCCCCGGGGAACTCCGGCAGGTACGCGGGGTGGGTGTTGATCAGGCGCGGCGAGAGGTCCGCGACGAGCGCGGGAGGGAGCAGGCGCATGAGACCGCTGAGCACGACGAGATCGGCGTTCCAGACGGCGAGCTGACGACCGAGCTCCTCGCCCCAGGCCTCACGGGACTCGTGCTCGTGCCACGGCACGGTGAAGCTCGGGATGCCGAACTCCTCGGCGTGGGCGAGGCCGTCGGCTTCGCGATCGGCACCGACGACCACCACCCGCGCAGGGAAATCGGGGTGACGAGCGGCCTCGAGGAGGGCGCGAAGGTTCGAGCCGGTGCCCGAGATGAGAACGGCGACCGTGAGCACGCGCCCAGTCTACCGGGGCGGAGGAGACGCCCCGACCCGCGTGTCAGTCGTGCGGGCCGTTCGGGTCGCGGCCCGGGGGCCGGTACCCGGAGAGGTCGTCGAGAGGCGCGGTGGCATAGTCGGATCCGTCGGTCTCATTCGCGGCCTCGACGGTCGCCGGTGCGGCTTCGGATGCCGACATCTCGGCGATCCACCGAGCGGTGCGCTCTTCGGCGAGCTCATCGCGGTTGCGCGGTGACAGCAGCAGGATCGCGGCCCCCAGCAGCACCTCGCCGCCGAGCGCGAGAGCGAACGGCAGTGCGGACGGCCCGGCTTCCGCCAGGCGCCCCGGGCCCAGGGAGCCGCCCGCGAGCAGCGCCGCGACGGCGGCCACACCGGCGGAGAGAGCAGCGATCCCGAGCGCGATGACCGCTCTCGGCGCGGCGCCCAACGGCGTCCCCTCCCACACCAGGCGCGAGCGTACCGCCCAGCCTGCGACCGCACCCGCCCCGATCGGGACGATGACCACGATGAGCATCCAGATCGACGAGTTCTCGGGAAGGAGACCCAGGACGGGGATGCCCGGGACGACCCCCAGCTGGGTACCGGCGGGTGACACCGCCGTGCCGATCCCCACAGCGAAACCGGGTCCGGCGAGCCAGGACGCCGTCCACACCAGCAGGGTGGGCAGGTACGCCAGCTGACCGAGGGTGATCACGGTCGCCCCGAGAGCATCCACCCGCGCCGCCTGGAAGAGCGCGACCACCTCACCGCCGCGCACGACCGTGGCCACAGCGAGCGCGGCGGCCGAGACGGCCGTCACCGCGACCAGGGCGAACGCCGCACCGCGCACGGCGGCGGCGGGCACCGGCGCCCAGTCGCCCCAGGAGTCCATGAGGTCGTGCACACGATCGATCAGACCGCCGTCGCCGTCGTCCCACACGGCAGCCACCGATCCGCACAGGGCCCCCACCAGGTAGACCGCCGTGGGGAAGACGATCGCCGGGGCGAAGGGCACCTGCGCGCCGCCGAGCTGCGCGGTGAGCGCGACGGCGGCCGCGATCGCGCCGAACGCGGCGGTCCCCGCGAGCGTGCCGAGCAGCCACGCGCCCGCGCGGGCGGCTCGCGCGCCCGAGCGGGCGGCGAAGAGCAGGGTGAAGACCAGGAACGCGAGCGGAGCGACCGAGAGCGTGAAGGCGGCGGCGTCGGGCGCGACTCCGGCCGCACGCAGGACGTCGGTGGAGATCTCGATGCTCAGCGGCACACCATGGCCGAACTGCCACAGGGTCCCGGCCAGCGGCCACAGCGCGCCCCAGTCGGCCGTCGCACCGAAGGCGAGCGTCCACAGCAGGGTCAGCGGCGCCAGGAGGACGACGAGGCCCACCGCCGCGGCGATGGCGGCGTCGAAGGCGGCGAGGAGCGCGACGAGGAGGCGTTGCATATCGATTCGAGACTACGACGTGAAGGCCGTGGGAGCCCTGGGGACGCGCGCGACGCGGGCGACACGATATCGTCTCCTGCGGAGGTTTCCCGATGTCAACTGCCCCGTCCCCCACCCGATCCCAGGCCGAGCCCCCGAACGCCCTGGACCGCTTCTTCGAGATCAGCAAGCGCGGATCCACGATCGGCACCGAGATCCGAGGTGGCCTGGTGACGTTCGTCACGATGGCCTACATCGTGATCCTGAACCCGATCATCCTGTCGACGCCCGACGTCGACGGCAACACTCTCGCCGGTACCGCCGTGGCCGCCGCCACCGCGCTGACCGCCGGTGTCATGACGATCCTGTTCGGTCTCATCACCCGCCTGCCGTTCGCCTTCGCGGCCGGACTCGGCATCAACGCGTTCATCGCGTTCTCCGTCGTCGGCACGGTGACCTGGCCCGAAGCCATGGCACTCGTGATGATCAACGGTGTCATCATCGTCCTGCTCGCGGCCACCGGCCTGCGCAAGATGATCTTCGACGCCGTGCCCGTGCAGCTCAAGCTCGCGATCACCGTCGGAATCGGCCTGTTCATCGCCTTCATCGGCTTCGTCAACGCCGGCTTCGTCACCGCCACCGGAAACGCCTCGCCGCCCGTCGACCTCGGCATCGGCGGCTCCGTCGCCTCGATCCCGACCGTGCTCTTCGTGATCACGCTCCTGCTCGGTGGAGTGCTCACGGCGCTGCGGGTGAAGGGCGCGATCCTCATCGCACTCGTCGGTGGCACCGTTCTCGGCGCGATCGCCAACCTGATCTGGCCGTTCGGTCTCGACTTCGGCTTCACCGGCGCGATCGTCGGGCTTCCCGACCTCAGCCTCATCGGTCAGGTCGACTTCGGCTTCGACCTCGAGAAGGTCAGCCTGGTCGCCCTCGTGATGTTCGTCTTCACCCTGCTGTTCTCGAACTTCTTCGACGCGATGGGCACCATGACGGGCCTGGCGAAGGAAGCCGACCTGGCCGACGAGAAGGGCGACTTCCCCCGCATCAAGTCCGCTCTGGTCGTTGAGGGCATCGGCGCGATCGCGGGTGGTGGCACGTCGTCATCGTCGGCCACCGTGTTCGTCGAGTCCGGCGCCGGCATCGGCGAGGGCGCCCGCACGGGCTTCGCCACCGTCATCACCGGTGCGATGTTCCTCGTCGCGATGTTCTTCACCCCGCTCACCTCGCTCGTGCCCGGAGCGGTCGCCGCCGCCGCTCTCGTGCTCGTCGGAGCGCTCATGCTCGCGCAGATCAAGAACATCGATCTGAGCGACTTCCGCGTGCTGCTGCCGGTGTTCCTCACCGCGACCGTGATGCCGATGACCTACTCGATCGCCAACGGCATCGGTGCGGGCTTCATCAGCTGGATCGTCGTGAACGCCTTCTCCGGCCGGGCCAAGACCATCCACCCGCTGCTGTGGGCGGTCGGCGTCGGCTTCGTGATCTTCTTCGCCCGCGGGCCGATCGAAGCGCTCTTCGGCGTCGCCTGAGCGACGAACGACCACCAGAGGGGCGGATGCGAGCTGCATCCGCCCCTCTGTCGCGTGCGGGACCCGAGATCGCCCGGGCGCATCGCGCCGCGCTCCGCCTCGAGACACCCACCTGGCGCGCCAGCGCCGACGACTCGGGGCGGGCATGAAAGAAGGCCCCGGAGTGGAGTCCGGGGCCTTCTCTTCGAGTATATCGCTTAGAGCGCTTCGACGATCTCGCGCATCAGAGCGGCGGTCTCGGACGGCGTCTTGCCGACCTTGACACCGGCGGCCTCGAGGGCCTCCTTCTTCGCCTGAGCGGTA
Organism: Microbacterium sp. C5A9; assembly: GCF_022627955.1. GTDB lineage: Bacteria > Actinomycetota > Actinomycetes > Actinomycetales > Microbacteriaceae > Microbacterium. Next base: position 575,486 of record NZ_JABXGD010000001.1, on the reverse strand, counting down.
CCGGCTGAGCCGGAGACGATCGCACCGGCGTGGCCCATGGTCTTGCCCTCGGGAGCCGTGAAGCCCGCGACGTAGCCGACGACCGGCTTGGTGACGTGCGCCTTGATGTAGTCGGCCGCGCGCTCTTCGGCGTCGCCGCCGATCTCACCGATCATCACGATCGCCTTGGTCTCGGGGTCGGCCTCGAACGCGGCGAGCGCGTCGATGTGCGTGGTGCCGATGACGGGGTCGCCGCCGATGCCGATGGCAGTCGAGAAGCCCAGGTCGCGCAGCTCGAACATCATCTGGTACGTCAGGGTGCCCGACTTCGACACGAGGCCGATCGGGCCCTTGCCGGTGATGTTCGCGGGCGTGATGCCGACGAGCGCCTCACCGGGGGTGATGATGCCGGGGCAGTTCGGTCCGATGATGCGGGTCGTGTTGCCCTTGCTCTGCGCGTAGGCCCACGCCTCGGCCGAGTCGCCCACGGGGACGCCCTCGGTGATGACGACGAGCAGCGGGATCTCGGCGTCGATGGCCTCGATCATCGCGTCCTTCGTGAAGGCGCCGGGGACGAAGGCGATCGACACGTCGGCGCCGGTCTCCTTCATGGCCTCGGCGACCGAGGCGAAGACGGGGAGCTCGACGGCGTTGCCGTCCTTGTCGGTGTGCGAGACCGTGGTGCCGGCCTTGCGGGCGTTCACGCCGCCGACGACCTGGGTGCCGGCCTTCAGCATGAGTGCCGTGTGCTTGGTGCCCTCGCCGCCGGTGATGCCCTGGACGATGACCTTGGAGTCCTTGTTGAGGTAGATCGACATTTCTCTAGTCCTTGTGTCTCTCTGCGATCAGGCGTTGGCGAGTTCGGCGGCCTTGTCGGCGCCCTCGTCCATGGTGCTGGCGAGCGTGACGAGCGGGTGTGCGTACTCGGCGAGGATCGCGCGACCCTCGTCGACGCGGTTGCCGTCGAGGCGCACGACGAGCGGCTTGGAGGCCGCGCTGCCGAGGGTCTCGAGGGCACCCTTGATGCCGTTGGCGACGGCGTCGCATGCCGTGATGCCGCCGAAGACGTTCACGAACACGCTCTTGACCTGCGGGTCGCCGAGGATGACGTCGAGGCCGGCGGCCATGACCTCAGCCGAGGCGCCGCCGCCGATGTCGAGGAAGTTGGCGGGCTTGACGCCGTTGTGGTTCTCACCGGCGTAGGCGACGACGTCGAGCGTCGACATGACGAGTCCTGCACCGTTGCCGATGATTCCGACCTCGCCGTCGAGCTTGACGTAGTTCAGGCCGCTCTTCTTGGCCTTGGCCTCGAGCGGGTCGGCGGCGTCCTTGTCCTCGAGCGCCTCGTGCTCGGGGTGACGGATCTCGGAGGCGTTGTCGTCGAGCGTGACCTTGCCGTCGAGGGCGATGATGTCGCCCTCTTCGGTGCGGACCAGCGGGTTGACCTCCACGAGCGTCGCGTCCTCGCCCTTGTAGACGTCGAAGAGCTTGACGAAGACATCGGAGACCTTCTCGATCAGGTCTTCGGGGAAGTTGGCGGCGCGAGCGATCTCGACGGCCTTCTCCTTGTCGATACCCGTCAGCGGGTTGACCTCGACACGCGCGAGAGCCTCGGGACGCTCGACCGCGAGCTCCTCGATCTCCATGCCGCCCTCGACCGAGCAGAGGCTCAGGTACGAGCGGTTGGCGCGATCGAGCAGCACGGAGAAGTAGAACTCCTCGGCGATGCGCGCACCCTGTGCGACCATGACGCGCTTGACGATGTGGCCCTTGATGTCGAGACCGAGGATCGCCTTCGCCGCCTCGTATGCCTCGTCGGGGGTCTTCGCGACCTTGACGCCGCCGGCCTTGCCGCGACCACCGGTCTTGACCTGGGCCTTGACGACGACGACGCCGCCGATCTTCTCCGCGGCTGCCTTCACCTCCTCGGGGGTGTCGGCGACGATGCCGGCGAGAACCGGCACTCCGTACTTCTCGAAAACGTCTCGTGCCTGGTACTCGTACAGATCCACTGTGGTTCCTTCACTGGGCTGCTGTCTGGTAATTCTCTCGATGTCGAGACATCGACCAGTCGCCCAGCCTACTACCTCGAACTGAACGCTCCCGGCGGCGAGGTCTAGGCTCATCCCATGCACGAATCCGCAGAACTGCGCACCGGCGTCGTGGCCGCTGCACTCGAGCTCTTCGCGTCACACGGCTTCGATCAGACGTCCGTCGAGCAGATCGCGAAAGCCGCAGGAGTCTCCCGCTCGACGTTCTTCCGCCAGTTCGGCGGCAAGGAGGACGTCGTCTTCGCCGACCACGAGGTGCTTCTCGAGCAGCTGCGCGCGTTCCTGTCCGAAGGACATGACGATCCGTGGGGCGCCGTGTGTGCAGCATCCGAGTCGGTCTTCGCCCACTTCGCGCACGACCCGGAGCTCGCCCGCCGCCGCTACCAGATCGTCCGTCAGGTGCCGGTGCTCCGTGAGCGCGAGATCATCACGGTCTTCCGCTACGAGCGCCTGTTCGACGACTACCTGCGCAGCTCTCTTCCGGGCATCGATCCTCTGGACGCGGTCGGATTCTCGGCCCTCGTCACCGCCGTGCACAACCATGTGCTGCGCCAGCTGCTGCGCGGCAAGAAGAAGGTGCCGCTGTCGACGCTCCAGACGGCCCTCGCCGACGTGCGCCGACGCTACGGAGTGCCGTCCGAGGCCGCGGCCGACGCCCCGGACGACGTCGTCGTCGCGGTGTTCCCGCGGTCGATGCCGATCGCCGAGGTCACGAGGCGACTGCGCTCCCAGATCAGCTGAGCGGCGACTCGACCTCCGGGTCGTGGAACTGAGTATCGAGGAGTACGATACCTAGTGCCACGAAGGAGTCTCCATGAGCACTGCAGCTTCCCCCTTCCCCGGCGAGCGCGTCTCGTCGTATGACATCACCGGCCGACAGGACAGCGACTACTACGCCGTCTTCGCCGACATCCCCGAGGCCGATCGGGTCGCGTGGGATCGCGCGAAGGCGTACATCGACGAGGTCGGACCGCAGATGGCGGAGGCCTGGGACCGCGCGGAGTATCCGCTCGACGCCGCTCGCCGAATGGGCGAGATGGACCTCGTGGTCGACGGCATCGAGCACCCGTCGCTCACCCGCCTCTCCCCTCTCGCCGCCGGTCTGGTGAACATGGAGATCTCGCGCGGCGACGGCTCGCTCGGCACCGTGCTCGCCGTGCAGGGCGGCCTCGCGCTGCGCACCCTCGCGCTCTTCGGTTCGCCCGCGCAGCAGGAGAGATGGCTCACGGCTCTCGCCGACGGCTCGGTCTTCGGGTCCTTCGCGCTCACCGAGCCCGACCACGGCTCCGACTCGGTGTCGCTCGAGACGGTGGCTCGGCGCGACGGCGAGGAGTGGGTCATCCGCGGCGCGAAGAAATGGATCGGCAACGGCGCATCCGGCGGCATCACCTTCGTGTGGGCCCGCGTCGACGACGACACTGCGGCGGAGCACGGCGCCGTCCGCTGCTTCCTCGTCGAACAGGACACCCCCGGATACACCGGCACGCCGATCCGCGGCAAGGCATCGCTGCGTGCGATCCATCAGGCGCACATCGCGCTCAACGACGTCCGCGTGCCGCTGGACTCCGTGCTGCCGGGGACGAAGAGCTTCAAAGACGCCTCGATCGTGCTCTACGCGACCCGCTCGGGCGTGGCCTGGTCTGCACTCGGTCACGCGACCGCCTGCTACGAGGCGGCCCTCGCCTACTCGAAGGAGCGCGTCCAGTTCGGCAAGCCGCTGGCGAAGTTCCAGATGGTGCAAGAACGGCTGACCCACATGCTCGAGGACCTCACGGCGATGCAGCTCTACTGCCGCCGCCTCGCGGACCTCGAGACGGCGGGCCAGCTGCGCCCCACGCAGGCGTCACTCGCGAAGTTCCACAACACGCGGGCCGCGCGCCGGGTGGCGTCGATCGCCCGCGACCTGCTCGGAGGCAACGGCATCCTGCTCGAGAACGGCGTGATGCAGCACATGGCCGACATCGAGGCGATCCACACCTACGAAGGCACCGAGAGTGTGCAGGCGCTGCTGCTGGGACGCGACATCACGGGGATGAGCGCCTTCGCCTGAGCGGGTGACCCCGCGCTCAGCGCTCGGGACGCTCGGCGGCCGGCGCGGTGTCGGAGTCGATCCCGAACCTCTGGGCGCCGATCACCGACAGGAGCCGCAGCTTCTCCTGGCTCTCGCTCCCCGGTGCGGCCGTGTAGACGAGCAGCGCATGCGACTGCTCCGGGTCCACGAGCGTCTGGCAGGAGAGTTCCAGGCGTCCGAGCTCGGCGTGGACGAACCGCTTGGTGCCCGGCGGGCGAAGACCGACCTCGTGCCGCTCCCAGATCACGCCGAACTCCTCGCTGCGTTCGAGGAGGAGCTCCACGTAGCGCGCTGCGCGCGAACCCGGGCCGCGCACCGTGGCGACCTCTCGCAGTCCCGACACCCACAGCCGGGAGAGGAAGGCGTGGTCGTCGGAGTCGTAGCCCCGCCGTGTCGACGCATCGGTGAACCAGCGGTACCCGATGCTGCGCTCTGGCCCTCGGAAACGCGAAAGGTCCCCGACGAGAGCGATGCCGAGAGCGTTCTGACGCAGCGTCTCCCCGAGTTCGGTGACGACCTCGGCAGGGGTGTCCTGCAGCCGATCGAAGATGCGGAGCATTCCCGGACTCACGTGGTCGCTCTCGGCCCCGCGCGGCGGCGGTGTGTGGCCGGCGAGGGCGAAGAGGTGGTCACGCTCGCCCACCGAGAGATGCAGCCCCTGGGCGATCGCAGCGACCATCTGCTCCGACGGCTGCGGCCCCCGTTCCTGCTCCAGTCGTGCGTAGTAGTCGGTCGACATGTGACTGAGCGCCGACGCCTCCTCGCGACGCAGCCCGCTCGTGCGGCGCCTGTCCCCACGCGGGAGTCCGACGTCCTCCGGCTGCAGCGCCTCACGGCGTCCGCGGAGGAACTCCGCGAGGCCACGCCTGTCGATCGCCATTCCGGGTCTCCCGTCCTCGTATCCGTTGTATCAGTCGGCCGCCGGTCGATCCATGGATCGACGATCCCTGGATGCCCCGGGCGCCGCCGCGAGAGCATCGACGTCGACAGAGAAGAGAACTCACATGCCGCAAAAGAACACACACCTGGTCATACCCGCGCAGCACGGCGCCCGAGCGGTGATCACCGGGGCCAGCGACGGGATCGGCCTGCATATCGCGAGTCGGCTCGCCGCTGCGGGCGCCGAGATCGTCCTGCCGGTGCGCAGCCGCGAGAAGGGCGAGGCGGCGATCGAGCGCATCCGCCGGGTCGTGCCGGATGCGTCGCTGTCGCTCCGTGATCTCGACCTCGCGTCGCTCGAGTCGGTCGGCGCCCTCGCCGCGACGCTGCGGGCGGAGGACACTCCGATCAGCATCCTCATCAACAATGCCGGAGTGATGACACCACCCACTCGGCGCACCACGGCAGACGGGTTCGAACTCCAGTTCGGCGCGAACCACCTCGGGCACTTCGCGCTGGTCGGGGGCCTGCTCCCGCTTCTCGCGGAGGGGAAGGCGCGCGTCGTGTCGCAGATCAGCATCGCGGCGGACAGCGGCGCGATCAACTGGGACGACCTGCACTGGGAGCGGTCGTACAACGGGATGCGCGCGTACAGCCAGTCGAAGATCGCCTTCGGACTGTTCGGCCGGGAACTCGATCGGCGGAGCAGAGCCGAGGGGTGGGGAATCCGGAGCCTGCTCTCGCATCCCGGAGTCGCACCGACCAACCTGCTCGCTGCGCAACCGGATCTCGGCCGAGCGACTCAGACCGGATCACGACGGATCATCGAGGCGCTGTCGCGCCGCGGCGTCCTCGTCGGAACACCCGAGACGGCCGGGCTGGCGGCTCTGTACGCCGCGACCGCTCCGGATGCCGTCGGCGGAGGCTTCTACGGCCCGTCCGGCATCGGCCACCTGGGTGGAGGACCAGGCCCGCAGAAGCTCTACTCGCGACTGCGCGACGACGCGGCGGCCGCCCGCATCTGGCGGGTCTCGGAAGAGCTCACCGGCGTGACGCCGCGCACGTCGTGATCAGTCGCAGCCGCAGCCGCCGGCGGGCGTCTTCACCATGAAGCACACGTCGCACACGCCGTAGTCGCGCTCGACGAACTTGGGAGTGCGCGGGACCTTCGGAGCCGCAGCGGCGCGGGGCGTCGTCGACCGCTTCGCCTTCACCGGCGCGAGGGGGCGGAACTCGCTCGGGTGCGTCACGTAGAAGTAGGGCGCGCGGCCCTCACTCGGCTGCAGACGCAACGGCGTCGAACCGATGACGATGACCTCGTCCTCCGTGAAGCCGTTGGTGTACGTCTTGCCGATGTGCAGGGCGGCGCCCTCGCCACGGCGGATCGCCTCGATGTAGCGGCCGCGGTCGATGTAGGAGGAGATGCCGACGGCATCCATGATCGCCGTGATGAACTCGTGGTTCTCGACGGCGATGCGGTGCGCGCGGAGCGCCTCCGCGAGGGTGCGGTACGGACGGGAATTGCCTGTGGGGGTCGGGCCCTGGACTTCGTTCATCACTTCAAGGATCTCACGCCCAGACGTGGAAGACTGGCCGCATGGCACGCGCGACGATCATCGGGTCCGGTCCGAACGGCATTGCGGCGGCCGTGGCCCTCGCCCGCGCCGGCTACGAGGTGCGCGTGCTCGAGGCCGCCGACACGATCGGCGGAGGGGTGCGCACGCACGACTCGACCCTTTCGGGGTTCCACCACGACGTCTGCGCCGCGGTGCATCCCGCCGCGCTCTCGTCACCGTTCTTCCAGGCGTTCGGCCTCGCCGAGCGGATCGAGTGGATCACCCCCGAGATCTCCTACGCGCATCCGCTCGACGAGGGCAGGGCCGGAATCGCGTGGCGCGACATCGAGCGCACCGCCGTCGGACTGGGCGCCGACGAGCGCGCGTGGCTCTCGCTGCTGCGCCCGCTGAGCAGGCATGTCGACGGCGTCGTCGACTTCACGGGCAATCAGATGCTCAGAATCCCGCACGAGCCGATCACGGCCCTGCGATTCGCCCTGCGGATGCTCGATCAGGGCACACCGTTCGCTCGACGCGCTTTCCGCACCGAAGAGGCCTCGGGCCTGATGTCGGGAGTCCTGGCGCACGCGAACACGCCTCTCCCCTCGCTCGCCGGAGCCGCGGCAGGACTTCTGCTCGCGGCGCAGGCGCACGCCGGGGGGTGGATGTACCCGCGAGGCGGAGCACAGCGCATCGCCGACAGCATGGTCGCCGACATCGACGCCCACGGCGGTTCCGTCGAGACGAGCACGCACATCACGGATCTCGGGTCACTCGACTGGGGCGACCCCGCTCGAGGAGATCTGCTGCTGCTGAACACCTCGCCCCGCCTGACACTGACCCACCCGGACATCCCGTCGGGATACGCACGGGCGATCAGCGCCTACCGATACGGCCCGGCCGCGGCCAAGGTCGACTTCGCCCTCGACGGACCGATCCCCTGGACGAACACGGACGTCGCCCGGTCGCCGACCGTGCATCTCGGCGGGACGGCGGCGGAGGTCTGGGAGAGCGAGAACGAGGTCGCACGCGGACGGATCTCGGAGCGCCCCTACGTGCTCAGCGTGCAGCCGTCGATCTTCGACGACTCTCGAGCACCCGAGGGGAAGGCGGTGCTGTGGGCCTACATCCACGTGCCGCAGAACTCCGACCTCGATGCGACCGAGCTCATCACGCGACAGGTCGAGCGCTTCGCCCCCGGATTCCGTGACCTGATCCTCGCGCACCACTCCGTTCCCGCCTCGTCACGCGAGGCGATCAACCCGTCGGAGATCGGCGGAGACATCCTCGGCGGCGCCTTCACCATCCCGCAGGCGCTGCGCAGACCCGTGCTCGGCACGACACCGTGGCGCACTCCGATGCCCGGGGTGTACCTCGCCTCGGCCTCGACGCCTCCGGGCCCCGGCGTGAACGGCATGGCCGGGTGGCACGCTGCACGCACCGCGCTGACGGATGCCGGAACGCGCGTGACCCTCGACGACCTGTTCGGCTGACGACGCGAACAGCCCTTCTGTCTCGTCCTCGGCACCGCCAGGATGGATCCATGCGCTACGAGATCCCCTCCCCCATGTTGGCGAAGGCGGCGGCGTCCGTCCCCGATCCCGCGAAGACGACCGGAGGGCTCCTGTTCGAGCCGAAGTGGGACGGCTTCCGCGGACTGATCTCGTGGGACGGCGAGACGGTCGAGATCGGGTCGCGCGGGGCGAAACCCCTGACCCGCTACTTCCCCGAGCTCGTCGAGGCGATCCCCCGGGTGCTGCCGGGGCCGTGCCTGCTCGACGGCGAGATCGTCGTCGCCACCGGACCCGACGGCGCTCAGCGACTCGACTGGGAGGCGCTGAGCCAGCGCATCCACCCCGCAGCCTCGCGCGTGACAAAGCTCGCCGACGAGACGCCGGCGATGTTCATCGCCTTCGACCTGCTGGCCCTCGGTGATGACGACCTGCTGAACGCACCCTTCGCCGAACGGCGCGAACGCCTCGAGGCGATGATGGCCGACGTCGAGCATCCGCTGCACATCACACGCACGACGCGCGACCGCGACGCCGCCGTGCGCTGGCTCGCGGAGTTCGAAGGAGCGGGGCTCGACGGTGTCGTCGCGAAACCGCTCGATCAGCCGTATGCCCCGGGCAAGCGCACGCTCATCAAGATCAAGCACGCGCGCACCGCCGATGTCGTCGCGCTCGGCTACCGCATCCACAAGTCCGGCTCCGGCGTCGGGTCGCTGCTCGTCGGCCTGTACGACTCCGACGGCACGCTGCGCCAGGTCGGCGGCGTCGCTGCGTGGAGCGACGTCCGGCGCAGAGAGCTCGTCGACGACCTCGCACCCCTCGTCGAACGCGACGACTCCGGAGACGCGATCACCGGCGCAGGAGAGCGCTCGCGCTTCAGCGGCTCGAAGGACGTGTCGTTCGTGCGACTGCGCCCCGAGCTCGTGCTCGAGGTCCGCTACGACCAGCTCGAGGGGTCGCGCTTCCGGCACACGGTGCAGTTCGAGCGCTGGCGTCCCGACCGCGAGGCGCGCTCGTGCACCTACGATCAGCTCGACACCGTGGCGGGGTACGACCTCGCAGACGTCCTCCACTGACGCGCACTCGTCAGCCAGGGGCGCTGGTCGGCCGAGGGTCACTCCTCGACGGGTGCGCCGTCCTCGTCCCAGTGCGCGGCGACCTTCTTGCTCGGCTGCACGCGGGGCGGCTCGCCGGGCATCTTCGGGAACTCGGGCGGGAACGGCAGCTCACCGAGACCATCCGCCCTGTCGCGCTCCCACCACTCGAGAAGAGTGTCGATGCGGCCCGGCGCATCCTGCATCCCCTGCCACGCGTCGCCCAGCTCCTCGAGCCGCGTCGGGATGCTGCGCACGGTGAAGCCCGCCGGGTCGAGGCCCTCGAGCTCGTCCCAGTGCACCGGGGTCGACACGGTCGCACCGGGGAGCGCACGCGGGCTGTAGGCACCGGCCATCGTCCGATCCCGATTCGCCTGGTTGAAGTCGATGAACACCCGCTCACCGCGCTCCTCCTTCCACCAGTTCGTCGTGACCTTCTCGGGCATCCGTCGTTCGAGCTCACGTCCCGCGGCGATCACGGCATGGCGCACGTCGAGGAACTCGTGCATCGGCTCGATCGGAGCGAAGACGTGCAGACCCCGGTTGCCGCTGGTCTTGACGAACGCGGTCAGCCCGACCTCCTGCAGCACCTCGCGCAGAGCCAGCGCGGCGGGAACAGCGTCGACGAAGCTCGTCCCCGGTTGCGGGTCGAGGTCGATGCGCAGCTCGACGGGGTTGTCCGGATCCGAGGCGAGCGACGCCCACGGGTGGAAGACGATGGTGTTCATCTGCGCGGCCCACACGATCGCGCTCGGCCGATTCAGCACGATCTGCGGATGCCGTCGTCCGCTGTTGTACGTGACCGTCACCGCATCGACATAGTCGGGTGTCCCCTTGGGCGGGTTCTTCGAGAAGAAGCCCTCGGCCTTCGGCGCCGACGCCGAGCCGACGCCGTCGCGAAAGCGCTCGAGCGAGACGGGACGATCGCCGTTCGCCTCGAGGAACGGCCCGCTCACGATCTGGAAGTATTCGGCCAGCTCGGCCTTCGTGATGCCGACGTCGGGCCAGATCACCTTGTTGGGACTCGAGAGCACAACCTCGCGCTCAGCATCGGGATCGACGACGGTCAACGTCACGCGCTCGGAGGCCATGCTCCGACCTTAGGGCGCGCACCAGACCGGCGGAACCCCGGTGGCTCGTCAGTCGTCGATGTCGATGTCGAGGATCAGCACCGCACTCAGCGAGTCGCGCTCGACGACCATCGTCGGACCGGCGGGATCCACGATCACCCCGGCCATCTCGGAGTGCGTCGACAGCAGCTTCGCCAGCTGCAGCGGCTCGAACGGCAGCGGACGATCGCCGCGTCCGAGTGCGATGACCTCGAGAGGGTGGGAGAAGAGCTGGAGGAACCTCTTGCCGTCGGGAGTCTGCGCCTCGGCGATGCCGACCTGCCCCGTGCCGGCGCCGTCGTTCACCGCCACCCACATGCGCTTCGCCGCGAGCGCCTCGCCGAGCTTCACGGCAGAATCCTGCTGACGCGGCGCGGCGATGATCGACTTCACCGTCATGTCGACGTCTGCCTGGTCGAGCGTCTTCTGCAGCAGCTCGGTCGGGAAGACCACACGGTGCGGTGCGGAGGCGTTGTCGACGATGAGACCGGCGAACTCGCCGGCGACGACCTGCTGGAGAACGGAGGTCACGGGCTGGGCGACCGCGGAGGTGGCCGTCGGGTCCTTCTCGAGCTGCACGGAGTCGCGGACCGCGGCCGCCGAGCTGAACCCCAGCATGAACTGGCGTTCGCCGTCGCGCACGACGGCCACCGAGAGCGGCTTGCCCTCGCTGATCTGCGCGCGGGCGTCGCCGTTCACACGGATGTAGAGGTGACCCTGCAGCGCCTGACGGAGCACGCCGAGGAGCTGCTCGTTGGTCGCGCCCTTCTCGATCTCGGTCAGGGCCTCGCGCAGCAGGACGTTGTCCTTCATGCCGGGGACCGTCTCGGTCTGCTCCGGGGGCGTCGCGGCGGCCAGAGGCAGGCGACGCTCGGTGGCCGGCTGCGCAGGCGCGGACGGTACGGCGGATCCGGTCGGGGCGACGGGGGCTGCGGGCGTCGACGCACCGGACGGGGTCGGCGTGGCTGCGGCAGGATCGGGCTCGGTGAGGGAGACCTCAGGACCCGCCTGCGCGCCCACTCCGCGGAACGCCTGCACGGAGATGCCGATCGTGGGCGTCGCGTCCTCGGGCGCGGCCGTGGCGGCAGCGTCTTCCGCAGACGCGTCTGACGTCTCGACGTTCTCAGGCTCGGTCGGGTCGGTGACAGCGTCGTCAGCGGACTTCTTGCGGCGGGAGAACAGGGCCATATGGATCAGCCTAACCCGCGGATGCCTTAGATCTTCTCGATCGGCGCGACCTTGATCAGCAGCTTCTTCTGCCCCGCCGAGTCGAACCGCACGTGGGCGATGCGCTTCGCGCCCTCTCCGGTGACCGCATCGACACGACCGTCGCCGAAGTCGGAATGACGGATGCGATCGCCGGCGGCCAGCTCGAGGTCGCCGTTGTCCCTCATCTTCGCCGTGACGCGGTTGGGGAACTTGTCCATCGCGGTCGACAGCGGCTTGAGGGAGTCGCGACCGGGAAGCTGCTTCACCGCGAACCGATCATCGGATCCTGAGCCGCCGAAGCCGCCGGCACGACGGGCGTTCAGCGCTCGCGACTGCATGCCGCCGCGCGAGTTGACGTCACCGGGCGACTGGCGCCAGTCGATGAGCCCGGCGGGGATCTCCTGCAGGAAGCGGCTCGGCATGGCGACCGAGACCTCGCCGAACTGCGCCCGTGTCATGGCGAGCGACAGGTGCAGCCGCTTGCGGGCACGCGTGATGCCGACGTAGAAGAGGCGCCGCTCTTCCTGCGGGCCGCCCGGCTCACCCGCCGAGATGCGGTGCGGGATGAGATCTTCTTCGACACCCGTGACGAAGACGGCGTCGTACTCGAGCCCCTTCGCGGTGTGCATCGTCATGAGCGACACGGATCCGGACTCGTCGTCGAGATCGTCGGCGTCCGAGACGAGAGCGACCTCGGTGAGGAAGTCGACGATGGTGCCCTCGGGATTGTTGCGCGCGAAATCGCGGGCCACGGCGACGAACTCGTCGAGGTTCTCGACCCGGGCCTCGTCCTGGGGGTCACGGCTCGCGCGCAGCGCGTCGAGGTAGCCGCTCTTCGAGAGCAGCAGGCTGAGCCCGTCGGCGACCGTGGTGGGCGCCGGCAGCTCTCCCGACGACGGCAGCATGATCTCGGTCGCCTCGGAGAGCACGGCGTCGAGCTGCGCGATCGCACCCTGGATCTTCGGGCCGAATCCCAACTGGTCGGAAACGGACAGCGCCTGACGGAAGGTGATCTCGTGCTCTTCGGCGAACCGGGCGATCGCGGTCTCGCTGACGTCGCCGATACCGCGCCGGGGCTTGTTCAGGATGCGGCGCACGGCCATCTCGTCGGCCGGATTGGCGACCGCGACCAGGTACGCCAGCGCGTCCTTGATCTCGGCGCGCTCGTAGAACTTCGTGCCGCCCATGATCTTGTACGGCACGGCCGACCGGATGAAGATCTCCTCGAGCGCTCGCGACTGCGAGTTCGTGCGGTAGAACACGGCCATCTCGGAGTACGGGATGCCGGCGCGGCGGAGAGACTCGACCTCGTCCGCGACGAACTGCGCCTCATCGTGCTGCGAGTAGCCGGTGAAGCCGATGATCTTGTCACCGTCGCCCTTGTCGCTCCAGAGCTTCTTGTCCTTGCGGTCGAAGTTGTTGCCGATCACGGCGTTCGCGGCGGACAGGATGTTCTGCGTCGAGCGGTAGTTCTGCTCCAGGAGCACGACCCGCGCCCCGGGGAAATCGCGCTCGAACTCGCTGATGTTGCGGATGTCGGCGCCGCGGAAGGCGTAGATCGACTGGTCGGAATCGCCGACCACCGTGAGGGAGGCGCCCGCGAGCTCGGGGGTGGTCTCCGGCTCGAAGATCATCATGCCGTTCGAGGCATAGGGATCGGGGGCGTCGCCAGACACGGGGCGCGTCAGCTCGTGGATGAGCGCGTACTGCGCGTGGTTCGTGTCCTGGTACTCGTCGACGAGGATGTGCCGGAAGCGGCGGCGGTAGGTGTCGGCGACCTGCGGGAACGCACGGAACAGGTAGACCGTCTGCCCGATGAGGTCGTCGAAGTCGAAGGCGTTGGCCTTCTGCAGCTGACGCTGGTAGTCGGCGAACAGCTCGACGAAGATGCGCTCGGCGGGGTCGGACATGTTGGCCTGGCGGGCGTAGGCCTCGGCATCCGACAGCTCGTTCTTGAGCTTCGAGATGCGCGACTGCACCGCACCGGGCGTCAGCCCGTAGGCATCGGCCTCATGCTCTTTGACGAGACGCTTGATGAGCGCCCGCGAGTCGCCGGAGTCATAGATCGTGAACGACTTGGTGAAGCCGAACTGCTCGGCCTCACGCCGCAGGATGCGCACGCACGCCGAGTGGAAGGTCGAGATCCACATGCCGCGGGCGGCATCGCCGATGATCGCCTCCACGCGCTCGCGCATCTCGCCCGCCGCCTTGTTCGTGAAGGTGATCGCGAGGATCTGGCTCGGCCATGCCTCGCGAGCGCGCAGCAGCGACGCGATGCGTCGGGTGAGCACGCTCGTCTTGCCGGAACCGGCGCCCGCGACGATGAGCAGCGCGGGGCCGCGATAGGTGACGGCTTCGAGCTGCTGCGGGTTGAGACCGGCGAGGAGATCGTCCTGGCCCTGTCCTCCGGTGGAGTGGGGGCCGACGGTTCCGGGCACGATGAGGGGGGCTTCTGTCATGGCCTTATGAGTCTAGGCCGAGGCGCCGACATCGCGGGGTGGAGGCGAGGCGGCAGCCGCAGACTTGGCTCGCCGCCGTCGCCGACCTATCGTTGACGTGCGTCTGCCCGCAGATCAGCGGCGAGGCGGTTGATCCGAGGGGGAACTCGACCTGATGACTGCGATCGAAGTGCACAGCGATGCGTACGACGCGGCACGTACCGCCCTGACCGAGGCCGCGGCGAAGCTCGCCGCGTCGCGTGACAGCCTCTCGTCCGCGGTGCCGGGCATGGCCTTCGGCCCCATCGGGGCCTTCATCCCACCCGTCCTCAATTCGCTGGGTGGGATCGTCGAGGGCGCGTCCGGCGTCGTCGGGACGGTCTCTCAGCGCACCGCGGACGGGGTGCAGAAGGCCGTGGACGGGTTCCAGACGGTCGACGACACGGGGCGTGCGGATCTCGACCGCATCGCATCGGAAGGCTGACACTGACATGAGCATCGCGGTACTCCCCGAGGCGGACTCGGCCGCCTCGTCGCTCGCATCCGGAAGCTGGAGCAGTCAGCTCCCGGCCGGAGGCGGTGCCGGCGACGACTGCGGGGGCGGCCTCAGCGGCTTCGCCTCCGACATCATGCAGTTCGTGCGTCCGCTGGAGGAGCTGCTCGAGCAGGTGACCGGGGACCCGACCGGGCTCTATCAGGCGTCTCACGCGTGGGAGACGTACGCGGGTGACGTGCAGTCGGCGTCGGAGCTCTACCAGCAGGCCCTCACCCAGATCAGCGGTCACGTGCAGGGGATCACCGCGACGGTCGTCGAAGGCTCGCTGCGGGTTCTCTCCGCGGCGACGCACTCGATCGCCGACTGGTCGAAGGTCGTGAGCCAGGCGCTCCAGCTGTGTGTGCGCGCCGTCGAGATCATGCGCTCCCTGGTCTGCGCCGGCTTCGAGCTGCTCTCGACCGTCGGAGGCAGCATCAAGGATCTCCTGTTCGGCAGCTGGCCCTGGGAGCTCGACAAGAAGGCCCAGGTGATCCGGGACTTCGCCGACAACTGCGCGCAGGTGGTGGCTGAGGCCACCTCGAACATCGACCGCGCGCTGCAGGCGCTGCGGGAGATGCTGCGTCTCGCCACAGACCTCTACCGCGCGATCATCCCGTTCCACCAGCGACTCGAGGACCTGCTGGGCGAGCTGCTCGAGCAGTTCCCGCCCGGCGCGATCCTCGGTCCGCTCGGTGGCCTGCCCGGAGCCATTCCCCCGGGAAGCCTGGGCGACACCTACAACCCGGGCCCGGTGCCCTACGAGGGTTCCGACCACCGCTTCCTCGGCGACTACGAGCTCGGGTACTCGCACGAGTTCGACCTCGGGCCCACCGACATGACGACCGAACAGCTGAACCAGATGCTGCAGCAGGAGTTCGGCCACGTCTTCCTCCCCTCCCGTGAGGGCGACAACTCGCAGCTCAACATGCAGCTCACCGGCGAGGAGCAGACCATCAAGACGTCGCTGTTCGGACTGGGCATCCCGGATGTCACGGCGGGCGACATCGTCGTGCAGCAGATCACCGACGACGGCTTCGTGATCGCCGCGCAGCCGGGACATCCGGAGCACCCTGGCGAGGTCGCGTTCCGCCTGCGCAACGTCGACGGCCGCGGCGTCTTCGAGGTCACCGGCGCCTACGACTCGACGATCCTCTCGAGTCTGGGATTCCCCGGCAACACCAACCCGGCCTATGCGGGCATCTCCGACGTGAGCATCTGGGCCGACATGCAGTACCGACTCGAGGACATGATGCACTATGGCCGCTAGACGCTGGCTCGCCCTCTCCGCCGTCGCCGTGAGCGTGCTCGCGCTCACGGGGTGCGCGATCGGGGCCGGGGATCGCGGGAGCGACGTCCCGCACGACGCCGCCTCGGGCGGTCAGACGCTCTCCGAGATGCGCGACTCGCTCGAGGCGGTGCCCGGCATCGTGGTCTCCGACATCGCCGGCGGCCAGAAGCCCAACATCAAGGGCAACACGGGATACGCGATCTCGCTCGAGGTCGAGCCGGGCTTCGCGATCGCCGACGGCACGGCGTTCGTCGACTTCGTCGTGGCATCCGTGTGGTCGGTGCGCGAGGGATACATGCCGAACGCGCGGATCGACATCAGAGTGCGCACCTCGGCGGAGGGCGGCTTCGACGTGGCGGCCGCGGCCGCGCAGGCGGGGTGGGCGCGGGATGTCGACACGACGCCGAAGCCCTTCAGCGCCGCGGCGATCGATCTGACGGACAGCAAGGAGCAGGGGGCGCGCAATCGCGAGCGCCTCGGCTCGTGGCCGGGCGACGTGCCGGCGGCCCCCACCGGCATGACCGTTCAGGACTGAGGAGGACCACATGGACGACAGCACATTCGGCATCGACGAGGGATTCGCCGCGGCCCGGAAGCAGCTCGATGACATCAACCGTCAGGCGCAGCAGAACCAGGCGCGGGCGCAGGCGCTCGCGACCGATGTCGACACACTCGTCGAATCGGTGCGGAGCCCCCGCGGAGAGGTGACGGTCCGCGCCAAGGTGGGAGGCCGGCTCGCGGGACTGGAGTTCGGTCCCGCAGCCGAGGGCCTCGCGCTGCCCGCACTCGCCCAGCTGACGCTCGAGACGATCGCCGCCGCGCAGCATCGCGCGATGGCCGCTCTCGCCGATCGCAGCGCCGAGCTGTTCGGCGCGGAGTCCGACATCGCCGCGAGCATCCGCTCCGATGCGGACAGGGGCTACCCCTCGCCCGGACTGGGAGGCTGAGCCGTGGATCTCACGGTCGACCCCGATCGTCTCGGCGAGATCGCCGCGGACACGCGCGCCGCGGCGGCGGCCATCGTCGAGTCACTCGACGCTCTCGCGGCGTCGGGGCAGGATCTGCGCTCCCGCTGGGAGGGCGATGCGGAGCGGGCGTTCACGCGGCGCTCGTCCGCCACTGACGCCCAGTGGCGTCTGCATGCCGCCACCCTGCGATTGGCCGCCGAGCGCACCGCGCGTCTCGCAGAGGAGTATCGCCAGGCGGATGCCGACGGCGCGCATGCCGTCCTCGGCGTCTGAGGACGGCAGAGACTCTCCGTGATCGGCGGATGAGGGATGCGCAGTGTGGCGCGCACCCCTCATCCTACCGAGCGGATCAGATCGTCCGACGACGGCGCACGATGAGGGAGCCGGCGACCAGCAGCAGCATCGCCACGACGACCGCCACGACGGGCGCGTCGGCACCGGTCGCCGCGAGTCCCTGCGGCGCGGTGACGGTGATGTCCGCCCAGCCCACGAGCGCGCCGTCCGCCGCATACACCGCGATGCGGTGCGCGCCGAGCGCGGCATCCGTCGGTATCGTCACCGTGACGCCGCCGGTGTCCGAGGCGGAGCTCACACCGAGCGCCACCGGGTCGGAGTACATCCAGACCGCGAGCCGCTCGCCAGCGTGATCGCGGCCGGTGCTGACGGTCACACGATCGCCGCGACCGGCCACGGAGGGGTTCACCGAGACGCCGTGGCGGTTGTCGTCCGTCAGCGCGGAACCGGGGAGCGGAGACGGCGTGACCGCGGGGATCTCGACTCCCGGGTCCTCACCCCCCGGCTGCTCCCCGCCCGGCGTCTCCGTGCCGGGATTCTCGCCCGGGTTCTCGCCCGGGTTCTCGCCGGGGTTCTCCCCCGGGTTCTCCCCCGGGTTCTCCCCCGGGTTCTCCCCCGGGTTCTCACCGGGGTTCTCCCCCGGGTTCTCCCCCGGGTTCTCGCCGTCCACGACCGGAAGTGTGCCGGTGCGGAGCGCCTCCGAGGCGAAGCCGTCCGCGAACCACCACACCGGCCGCTGGCCGTCGATCGCGAGCGAGGCCGGAGCCGTCGCGAAGCCCTCGTTGTTGATGTCGGGCATCGACGACGGTCGCGCGAAGTGGGCGATGCCCGGCTTCTCTGTGCCGTTCAGCGTGATCTGGGCCGACCGCCCCTGGCAGCCGTCGTCGCAGACCGCCCAGAGCACGTCGAGCACGCTGTCGTAATCCAGCGCCATGACACCCGCGAGTCCGGGGGCGATCTCCGAGACGAGGGTCGCGGTGCCGTCCGCGGCGAGGGCGAAGGCGTAGACGTGACCGTTGTCCTCGACAGCCACGAAGAACAGGCCCTCGCCGTGCCCGTCGTAGTCGGCCGCGTCGTAGGCCGCGCCCGTGTTCACGTCGAACAGGGCGCCGTCGAGGGCGCTGTCGGGCACCCACTGCACGGCTTCCATGCCGAGGTTCGCCCCGACGTCCGGCAGCTGAGCGGTCAGGTCCCACTCCTGCTGAGCGACGAGGTCGCCGCTCGACGCCTCGGGGTCGACCATGAGGATCGTGTTCCGGTTGACGCCCTTCGCGCTGTTGTCCCGCTCCGACGCGACGTACACGAGCCCGTCGCCGTCGACGGTGATGCCCTCGGTGTCCGGCCCTGCGGCCCCCGGCGCTGCGGCGTCCTTCGGGAATCGCACCCGCTTGCCGGACTCCCAGCCCTCGATCTGAGTGAACTTCCCGTCGGCATGCACCCGGAGCTTCCAGATGCGCCCCTCTCCGTTGTCGACGGCCCAGAGGTACGCGCCGTCGGCGGTCTCCTGCACGTCCAGACCCGAGCTGTCCTCGAGGAAGGTCGGCACGTCGTCGAGCACTCGGACCTCCGGCGAACCGGGCCACGGCGACACCGCGATCTCGCCCTCGCAGATGTTCGCCGCCCCCTTCGTGCTCTCCGCGGTGACGGCGAACGTGCCCGTCGCGTCGGGGCACCGACCCCAGGTCGTCGCCGGGTGTCCCGCTCCCCAGGTGGTCGAGTCGACGAGGAGCTCGCCGTCGAACACCCGCACCGAGTCGCCGTCGCCGAGCCCGAAGCCGAGCTCCGCGCGCTCGATGACCAGGTGGCCTCCGGCGGCGATCGCGGTCTCCGCCGGGATGGCGTACGAGTGGGCGTCGTCGTCGTCCTTCACGACGATGCCCGAGACGTCGAGCGCGGTCGCCGTCGGATTGACCAGTTCGATCCAGTCGTCGGGGGATCCTCCGTCGGACTCGACCTCGTTGATCCGCACGGGGTTGCCGCACGCGTTCCGCGCGCCCTTGGTCGACACCGCGATGTCGACGAGATCTCCGCTGCCGTCGGCGCAGCGGGCGAGGACCCCCTCCGCGTGCGCGGCATAGACGTGCTCGTCGACGACATCGAGGTCGGCATCGCGGACGGTCACGGTGTCGCCGTTGCCGAGGCCGAACACGAAGTCCGTGGGCTGGTCGAACACGAGATAGGCGCCGGCCTCGAGCGCTGTGCCCGCAGGAAGCGGTGTCGTCTCCGACGCGTGTCCGACAGGATCCCCGTCCATGACGGTCCAGCCCGAGACGTCGACCGGCGTGCTGCCGGTGTTGACGATCTCGACCCAGTCGGTGGCGTCGCCGTTCGACTCGATCTCGTTGATGACGACGTCGGGCACGACGCACGAGTTCGGCGCACCGGGCGTCGCGTACGCGAGCCCGAAGGCCCCCTGACCGTCGGGGCACCGGGCGAGCGTGGCCGCGATGGCGTCGCCGTCGATCGCGGCGTGCCCGTTCCAGGGCAGGGTGTCGTCGATCTGCACGCCCGACGCGTCGAAGAGCCGGATGCGGTCGGCGCTGCCGATCCCGATCGGGTCTCGGAAGGCCGTCTCCACCCCGTCGACCAGCCCGATCGACGCCTCGTCGACCACGAGGAACTCCCCCGCGTCGATCGTCGAACCCGGAAGGAACTGCCACCGGTGGTCATCGGAGTTGTCGCGGATCTCGTAGCCCGAGATGTCGAGCGGGGCGTCGCCCGCGTTGACGAACTCGACCCAGTCCGCGGGCTGCGAGTCGACCTCGTTGATCGCGATCGTGCCGCCCAGAGGGCTGTCGATCGCGAAGACGTTCGCGGAGCCCTTCGTGGGCTCGGCGGTGTCGGCCCATTCGACGGAGCCGTCGACGTCGCGCGCACCCCACGTCACCGGGGCGTGCGCGTCCCACGCCGTCTCGTCGACGAGCGCGCCGTCCCGATCGAACAGGCGCACCTGGTCGGCCTTGCCGAGGCCGAAGGCGAAGTCGCCGACGCCGGCATCCAGCTGATCGAGAACGAGGTGCGCACCCGGTTCGATGACCGTGCCGTCGGGGAACGTGTACGACTCGTCCTCCCCGTCGTCCGTGACGACGTATCCGCTCAGGTCGACGGCGGCGCCGGACGCGTTGACGAACTCGATCCAGTCGCCGGGGAGCCCCCCGCTCGACTCGACTTCGTTGATGCGAACGCCGGGTTCCGCCCCGGCGGCGGCGAGAGGGACGGCGAGCAGAGCGGCGGCGCTGAGGGCGCAGACCGTGGTCAGCGCAGCCGCGGAGTGCAGGCGGGACATGGGGCTCCTGAGGGAATCAGAGGGGGATCACCTCACATCAGCGACCTCGCATGGCTGCCCGACGGCCCCCGGGTGCACACGTGGTGAACGACCGGTGTCCATTCACCCTCGGCGCTCAGGTGCCGGTGCGAGAATCGAGGGGTGCGCACGATCCTCAACATCATCTGGCTGATCTTCGCCGGCCTCGGACTCTTCCTCGGGTACATGCTCGCGGGCATCCTGCTCTGCATCCCGATCGTGACGATCCCGTGGGCCATCGCCTCGTTCCGCATCGCGCGCTACGCGATCTGGCCGTTCGGCCGCGAGATCGTCAGCAAGCCCACCTCGGGCGTCGGCTCGTTCCTCGGCAACGTGCTCTGGGTCATCCTCGCCGGCTGGTGGCTCGCCATCGGCCACATCGTCTCGGGTCTTCTGCTCTGCGTCACCATCATCGGGATCCCGATGGGCATCGCCGACTTCAAGATGGTCCCGGTCTCGCTGATGCCCCTCGGCAAGGAGATCGTGTCGCGCCGCGGCGCGTTCGACCGCACGCTCTGAGACGCCACGGCGCCCTCTCCCTAGACTGGTCGGGATGGATGCCGACCGCCTGATCGCGTGGGACGACGAACTCCGCCGGGCGCACACGCGCCTCCGCGCCGCCCTGGACGCCACACGAGCAGCGCTCGAGGACGGGGCCGACGCCCCGGATGCCGCCTCGGACCTCGCACTCTTCTGCATCGGCTTCTGCTCCGCCCTCGACGGCCATCATCGGAGCGAGGACCGCGCCCTGTTCCCCGCGTTGCGCGAGGAGCACCCCGAGCTGGGCGACGTGGTCGACGCGCTCATGCAGGACCACTCGATGCTCACGCACCTGCTCGGCGGACTGCGCACCGCCGTCGAGGGTGGCGAGAGCAGCGACGTCATCGCGCGGCACCTCGACGGTGTGGGAGCGATCATGGAATCGCATTTCCGCTTCGAGGAGCGCGAGATCCTGGCACCGCTGCGCTCGTTGCACCTCGACCGCACCGTGCGCGACGTCCTCGGCCCGCTCTGAGACGCCTCCGGGGTTCGAGGCCGCTCAGCCGCGGAAGAAGCCGACTCCGAGGTCCGGATGGTCGACGAAGACCCCGTCTACTCCGGTGCTCGCGATGACGCCCCACTCCGCCTCGTAGTCGCCGTAGGCGCTCTTGCCCCCTGCCCCGCGGAACTCGGGGGCCAGGAACCGGTTCTCCGGGCGGCAGGTCCAGGTGAAGACCGTGAGTCCTCGGGCATGGGCATCGGCGACGATCGTGTTGCCCCTCGCCAGCAGCATCCGCTTGTCGACGCTGATGCCGTCGACGACACCGGCCAAGGCATCGAGGCCGCTCGCCGTGACCGCCTCATTGTAGGTCTGCCCCGCGGCACCGTGCGCGACGAGGAGATCGTAGGGGCGCCCGGCGGCTTCGATGAGGTAGACGTACGATGCCGCGACGCCGAGCGACTTGAGCTGCGCGAGCACCGTGGATTCGAAGGACTCGACGATCAGCGGCAGCTCGCCGTCCGCCCAGCCGGCCTCGCGCAGATCCCGCGCGATCAGCGGCGCCAGGTCGAGTCCGATGCTCGCGAAGTAGGTCGCGTGCTTGACCTCGAGGACCACCCCGATCTCCCGCCCGTGCTCCGAGGACCCCTCGCGCACGATGTCGAGCACGTCACGGAGCCGGAGGATCGCCTGCGATCCGTCGAAGCTCGCACTCGCCGCCCGAACCTCGGGAAGACGCTCGCGGCTGCGCAGCGTCGTGAGCTCGGCCCAAGTGAAGTCCTCGCAGAACCATCCGGTCAGGGCCTCGCCGTCGACGCGCTTGGTCGTCCTGCGGTCGGCGAACTCCGGATGCTCGGCCACGTCGGTGGTGCCGGAGATCTCGTTCTCGTGTCGCACGATCAGCACGCCGTCCTTCGTGGCGACGACGTCGGGCTCGACCGCATCCACCCCCATCGCGAGCGCGAGTTCGTAGGAGGAGCGACTGTGTTCGGGACGGTAGCCGGGCGCACCGCGGTGCCCGATCACGAGAGGCGATTTCCTGGGCACGCTCTCAGCGTAGGACACCCTGATGAATCCGCATTCCGGCTATCGTTGAGGAAAGAGACCTACAACCCACTTTGGAGTGAGGCCCACATGAGCAACTTCGCCTTCAACAACCCGGCGTTCCAGCAGCAGGATCCGCGGAATGTCGCGACCTACCCGGGCGCGCCGCAGGGCGCTCAGGGGGCACAGGCCGCATCGTTCCAGCACGGCACCATGGACGCCGCTGCGAACGCACAGCTGGAGGGCATGTACGCCGCTCCGCCCGCCGGCGCCATCGAGACCGACCGGATGTCGGTCGAGGACACCGTCTGGAAGACCGCCGGACTCTTCGGCATCCTGCTCGTCACCGCGGCCGTCGGCTGGTTCCTGACGCTGGGCGGCGTCGCCGCTCCCGTCCAGAACCCGTACGACCAGTTCCAGCCGAACCTCCTGCCGTGGATCGTCGGCGCGCTCGGTGGGTTCGTGCTCGCGATGGTCATCTCGTTCACCTCTCGCAAGAAGGTGCGTCCCGCGCTGATCTTCGCGTACGCCGCGTTCGAGGGCCTCTTCATCGGTGGCATCTCGGCGTTCTTCGAGGTGCTCTACCCCGGAATCGTCTTCCAGGCCACCCTCGCCACCGTCTCGGTGGTCGGCGTGACCCTCGCCCTCTTCGCCAGCGGCAAGATCCGCGCGTCGAAGAAGGCCACCAAGATCTTCATGATCGCCATGGTCGGCTACCTGGTGTTCTCCCTGCTCAACGTCGTCCTCACCTGGACCGGTGTGCTCGGCGAGGGTGCCGCCTTCGGACTCCTGAGCAAGGTCGAGATCCTCGGCATCCCGCTCGGCGTGATCATCGGTGTGCTGGTCGTCATCATGGCCGCCTACTCGCTGGTGCTCGACTTCGACCAGATCCAGCAGGGCGTGCGCAACGGCGCTCCCCGCAAGTACGGCTGGCTCGGCGCCTTCGGCATCATGGTCACGGTCGTCTGGCTCTACGTGGAGATCCTGCGGATCATCGCGATCGCCCGCGGCAACAACTGACCTCCGGTCAACTGACCTCCGGTCGCTCGACGAGGCCCGTCTCCTTGCGGAGGCGGGCCTCTTCGCACATCTGAAGGTCTCAGCGCAAGGGGTTGGCTGATAGTCAGCTGGGAGGGCACAGTGGATCACACGAGCCCTGGCACCCTGGGGCTCACGAAATAAAGGAGCTGAACATGAGCTTTCTCGGATTCCTTCTTCTCGGCCTCATCGCCGGCGCGATCGCGAAGCTGATCCTTCCCGGCAAGCAGGGCGGCGGATGGTTCATCACCCTTCTGCTCGGCGTCGTGGGAGCGCTGCTCGGAGGATGGCTCGGAAGCCTGATCCTGAACCGTCCCCTCACGGAGTTCTGGGACCTGGGCACGTGGCTCCTCGCCATCGGCGGCTCGATCATCGTGCTGCTGATCTACGGCCTGATCGTCGGTCGCGGCAGCAAGGCCCGCAGCTGATACGACAGCATCATCGGAGACGCCCTCTTCCCGTCATCGGGGAGAGGGCGTTTCTCTGTCTGCGGGTCAGTGCGCTGAGGGCGTCGCCGCCTTGGCCTCGAGCAGCGCACGTTCACGATCGTTGCCCGCGAGAGCCGCGGCGACCGCGAACTCGCCCCGCGCCTCCTCCTCACGTCCGAGACGCCGCAGCAGCTCGGCGCGCGTCGCCGGAAGCAGGTGGTAGCCGGCCAGGGCACCGGATGCCGAGAGCCGATCGATGATCGCCAGAGCGGATGCCGGGCCCGTCGCCATCGCCACGGCCGCGGCCCGGTTGAGCTCGACGACCGGCGATGGCGCGATGCGACCGAGCGCCTCGTACAGCAGCACGATGCGGTCCCAGTCCGTGTCGTCCACACTCGCCGCGACCGCATGGCACTCGGCGATCGCGGCCTGCAGGCCGTAGGGACCGCGCCCGGAGCCGAGGGCATCGGCCGTGGCGAGGGCCGCCCGCCCGCGCGCGATACGACTGCGTTCCCACCGGCGACGATCCTGATCGGCGAGCAGCACAGGGTCTCCCTGCGCATCCACGCGGGAGGGGAACCGCGCCGCGGTCAGCTCCATGAGGGCGAGGAGGCTGTGCACGTCGCGCTCCCGCGGCATCAGCGCCGCGAGCACACGCGTCAGCCGAATGGCTTCGAGACTCAGCTCGGGGCGCATCCAGTCGCGGCCGCTGCTGGCCGCATGCCCCTCGTTGAAGATCAGATACAGCACGCCGAGAATCGACCCGAGCCTGGCCGCATGCTCCTCGCGGGGCGGCATCTCGAAGGGCACGTGCGCGGCGGCGAGGGTCTTCTTGGCTCGCACGATGCGCTGCTGCACGGTCGCGGTCGGCACGAGGAACGCCCGTGCGATCTCCTCGCTCGACAGACCGCCCACCACTCGCAGGGTCAGCGCCACCTGCGCCTCCCGCGAGAGCACGGGGTGGCACGAGATGAAGATCAACCGGAGCACGTCGTCGTCGACGGCATCCGGGTCCCAGGGAGGCGCGTCCGCGGCCTCCGCCTGCTCGCGCTCCAGGTCGTGCGCGATCACCGCCATCCGGTCGTCCAACCGCTCACGGCGGCGCCAGCCGTCGATCGCCCTGCGCTTCGCGACGGCGGTGAGCCATGCGGCGCCGTTGCGGGGCACCCCGTCGACCGGCCACTGATGCAGAGCATCCACCAGCGCCTCCTGCGCGAGGTCCTCTGCGAGGCCGAAGTCGCCGACCACGCCAGTGAGCGTCGCGACGATCTTCGCGGCCTCGATGCGCCACACGGCGGCGACGGCGCGCTCCGCAGCACCCGTACCGGGTGCGGAGCGCGCCGTCTCGCTGTCGTCGGTCATCTCACTGCTGGGCCCGGCGCGCCTCTTCCTCCTCGCGCCAGCCCTTCTCCTTCTCGATCCACTCGTTGTCGGCCGGGAAGTCGGACTCGTCGGTCACGCGCCGCACCTCGAGGAACGATCCCTTGCCGAGGGGTGCCCGGCTCGCCCACTCCGCCGCCTCTTCGCGACTGGACACCTCGAGGATCCAGAAGCCGTTGAACAGCTCCTTCGTCTCTCCGTAGGGGCCGTCGGTGATGAGCGGCGTCTCGGCGCTGAAGTCGACGACGAAGCCCTCGGCGGCATCGCTCAGGCCCTCGCCCGCAGCCAGCACGCCGGCCTTGATCATCGACTCGTTGTAGGCGCCCATGGCCGCGATGACCTCCTCGAAGGGCATCTCCTTGTACGCCTCGACCGCGTCGTCGTTCGAGCGCATGATCAGCATGTACTTCATGGTGTTCTCCTTGGTGGGTGGGGCCGCTTCTCGACCCTCTCACTGAAGACGTCGAACGGGAACACCCCGGATCGACATCCTCGACGAAGAATTCTGAGATCTTCTCCGAGCGCGGTCAGCCGAGCTCGTCGACCGCCGCCTGGATCGCCTCGGCAGAGGCCCGGAGCAGACCCAGCTCGTGCTCGCTCATCGGGGTCTCCGCCAGCGGCACGGCTCCGGCCGCCCCCACGACCGACGGCACCGACAGCGCGACACCGTCGATGCCGTACTCGCCGGCGAGCACCGTCGCCACCGGGATCACGGCCCGCTCGTCGTGCAGCACGGCCTCGGCGATGCGGGCGCAGCTGACGCCGATCGCGAGGTTCGTCGCGCCCTTGCCCCGGATGACCGCGTACGCCGCGTCACGCACCTCGATCGCGATGTGGTCGAGCTCTTCCGTCGTGAACGGCTCGTCGGCCGGCCAGTCGAGGATCGGCACCGAGCCGATGGTCGCGTTCGACCAGAGGGGGAACTCCGTATCGCCGTGCTCGCCCACGATGTCGGCGTGCACGCTCGCGGTGCTGACATTCGCGCGATGGGCGAGACGCCACCGCAGCCGCGACGTGTCGAGCACGGTGCCGGAGCCGAACACCCGATGCGGCGGAAGCCCCGAGACGCGCTGCGCGACCACGGTCATCACATCGGCCGGGTTGGTGACGATGATGAACACGGCTGACGGCGCCCGCTCGACGAGCTGCGGCATGAGCGTCTCGAGCAGCCGCGCGTTGATACCCGAGAGCTCCATACGCGTCTGCCCGGGCTGCTGCTTGGCCCCGGCCGTCACCACGATCACGTCACTGCCGTCGACCACGGAGAGGTCGGATCCCCCGCTCACCGCCGCCGAGGTGAACTGCGTGCCGTGCGCGAGGTCGAGCACCTCGGCATCGACCTTGTCCGTCGCGATGTCGTAGAGCGCGACCTCCGCCGCGCTCCCCCGGATCAGCGCCGCATACGCCACGCTCACCCCTACGCTGCCTGCACCGATAACCGTGATCTTCGTCCGCGCCGTGGTCATACGCTCATCCTGCCCGAAATACCGCGAACGGGCACGGACCGTGATGGTCCGTGCCCGTTCGATGTCACCGGCGCGAGAGCGAAGTCACTCCCAGTGCCACCAGTGCCTACGCGAGTGGGAGCTCCTGCGTCACTCCCACTCGATGGTCCCCGGCGGCTTCGAGGTCACGTCGAGAACCACGCGGTTGACGTCGCGGACGCCGTTCGTGATGCGGTTCGAGATCTTGGAGAGCACGTCATAGGGCAGACGCGTCCAGTCGGCGGTCATGGCGTCTTCACTCGACACCGGACGCAGCACGATCGGGTGACCGTACGTGCGGCCGTCGCCCTGGACGCCGACGGAGCGGACGTCGGCGAGCAGCACGACCGGGCACTGCCAGATCTCCTGGTCGAGGCCCGCCTTGGTCAGCTCCTCACGGGCGATCGCGTCGGCCTCACGCAGGATCTCGAGTCGGTCCTGCGTGACCTCGCCGATGATGCGGATGCCGAGCCCCGGTCCCGGGAACGGCTGGCGGCCGACGATCGCCTCGGGGATGCCGAGCTCGCGGCCGATCGCCCGCACCTCGTCCTTGAAGAGGGCCCGCAGCGGCTCGATGAGCTCGAAGTCGAGGTCGTCGGGCAGCCCGCCGACGTTGTGGTGGGACTTGATGTTCGCGGTTCCCGCACCGCCGCCGGACTCGACGACGTCGGGGTACAGCGTGCCCTGCACGAGAAACTTGACGGGGGCGCCTCCCGAGGCCTTGGCCTCGGCCACGAGGTCGAGCTGCACCTTCTCGAACGCACGGATGAACTCGCGCCCGATGATCTTGCGCTTCTCCTCCGGGTCGGTCACACCCTGGAGGTGTCCGAGGAACGTGTCTGCCGCGTCGACCGTGATCAGGCGGACGCCGGTGGACTCGACGTAGTCCTTCTCGACCTGCTCGCGCTCGCCCTTGCGGAGGAGTCCGTGATCGACGAACACCGCGGTGAGCTGATCGCCGATGGCCTTGTGCACGAGAGCCGTCGAGACGGCGGAGTCGACACCGCCCGAGAGCGCGGAGATGACGCGCGCGTCGCCGACCTGCTCGCGGATGCGCTCGATCTGCTCGGCGATCACGTTGCCGCTGTTCCAGTCGGACGCGAGACCGGCGCCCTTGTGCAGGAAGTTCTCGAGCACCTGCTGGCCGTGGTCGGAGTGCTTGACCTCGGGGTGCCACTGCACGCCGTAGAAGCCGCGCTCCTCGTTCGCGAACGCGGCGACCTTCGTGGCGTCGGTCGTCGCGAGCACGTCGAAGCCCTCAGGGGCCTTGGCGACCTGATCGCCGTGACTCATCCACACGTTCTGCTCGGCCGGCTGGCCGCCGAGCAGCGTGCCGCCGTCACCCGAGATGACGGCATCCGTCGCCCCGTACTCGCGGAGGCCGGTGTTCGCGACCTCACCTCCGAGGGTCTGCGCCATGTACTGGAAGCCGTAGCAGATGCCCAGAGTGGGAACACCGAGCTCGAACACGGCGGGGTCGAGACGCGGAGCGCCCTCTTCGTACACCGACGAGGGACCACCCGAGAGGATGATCGCGACCGGGTTCTTCTCGGCGATCTCGGCGGCCGTGGCGGTGTGCGGCACGATCTCGCTGTAGACACCGGCCTCGCGCACTCGACGGGCGATCAGCTGCGCGTACTGCGCGCCGAAGTCGACGACGAGCGCGGGGCGCTGCTGGGTCTCGGACTGTTCGGTCACCGGACACCTTCCGTGGCAGGGGCGGAGGCCTCGGCGGCCTCGCGGGTGGAGAGATAGGTCTTGACCTCGCGCGCCACGACCGCCTCCATGAAGAAGGAGAGCAGCGGGACGATACCGCCGAGGGCGAGCAGGATGAATCGCGGGAACGGCCAGCGCATGAGGCTCCACACCCGGAAGCACGCGAAGAGGTACACCACATAGAACCAACCGTGCGCGACCAGGATGAACAGCGACAGGTTGACGCCGTCTCCCAGAGAGGTCATCTCGCACGAGTTCGTCCACGGTGCGAACAGCGACCACCATTGGCAGTCGGGTCCGGCGAGCACCCCGGCGAACCAGAGCGGTCCGCCCGAGCCTCCCGCGAAGAGTTCGAGGTGGATCGGCGTGTACTTGAGCACCATCTCGGCCAACAGCAGGAGCAGCATGACTCCGGTGATGATCGACGCGATCTGGTAGAACTTCAGCGCACCACGGATCGCCGGAAAGCTGGCGACTTTCGGTTCGGGCATGACACCAGTCTAGCCGGGGAGAATCCGCGCCGATTCCGGCTCAGGGGGCCGGCGGACGAGCCACGAGAAGCTCGCCGCGGCCGCTCGCCTCGAGCGCTCCCGCCGCATGCGGGACGAGCAGAGCGGAGCCCGCCGGAAGCGGCTCGCCGCCGATCTCGACGCGACCGTCGCTGACGACCACGATCGAGAATCCCCGGTCGATCACGGCGACCCCGTCGACCGGCAGTCGCTCGAGTCGGAAGTACTCGTCGGCGGCCGCAGGGAATGCCGAGCCGGATGCCGGCGCCGTGCTCACGAGCGCGCCGAGGTCGGCACTCGCGCGCCCCCGCCTGGTGACCGCGGCGAGCGCGACGTCGAAGCCGAGACCGAGGTGACCGAGGGTGGCACCGTCGATCGCGAACCCCTGCCACTCGAGGAGGATCGACAGGTCTTCGGGCTGCTGCAGTTCGAGGAGGAGGACGCCGGCTCCGATCGCGTGCAGCTCCCCCGGTGGCACCCAGACGACGTCGCCGGCAGCCACCTCGATCTCGTGCAGCAGGCCGAGCAGCGCAGTGACGTCCTGCCGCTCGACGAGATCGGCGAGCACCGCGGCATCCACGTCCTCCGCCAGCCCGACGTGCACCGTGCCGCCCTGCAGGATGTACCAGGCCTCGGCCTTGCCGTGCGCACGTCCGAGATGCGTCGCGGCGAAGTCGTCGTGCGGGTGGGCGTGCACGGGCAGGCGCTGCCCGGCATCGAGCAGCTTCACGAGGAGCCGCGTGTCCGCTCCCCAGCGCGCGACGTGCTCGTCTCCCAGCCAGGACACCGGATCCTGCTCGATGGCCGTGCGCAGCAGCCGGCCGTCGGGAAGCGTGGTGAGACCGAGCTCGGGCTCGCCGTTGACCGTGGTCGTCGATCCGATCCAGTCCTCCGGCTCGCGGGGCGCCGCCCCCTCTTCGCCACGGAAGGCGCTGATGCGTGCACCGCCTCGGTAGAAGCGCTCGGCGGGTCTGTTCGACGGCAGCAGGACGGGATTCATACGCTCTCCTTCGATCGCACGACACCGGCGAGGAATCCGCCGACGAACGTGTCTCCGAGGCCCACGGTGGTCGGGTTCGCGACGTCCAGCGAGAACGCCGCGACGCCCACGGCATCGGGAAGAGCAGCCTCGACGGCGACGACGAGGGCCTCCCCTCCCCCGTGACGCGGCATCGCGGCCGTGTCGTCGACATCGGCGGCGGTCAGGCCATCGCCCACCCGGTAGCGTGTGGCGGCGACGCGGACGGCGGAGTCGAGCGCGGAGCGGTGCCGACCCGCATCCGGCCCCGCGGCGATCGCCCAGTAGCGTGTGTGCACCACGAGCGCGCGAGCGGGGATGATCATGTGCACCTCGCGGAGGGCGCGGATGACGTCGGCTGTGTCGAGCAGATTCACCGACCTCCCGAGGTACTCCTGCAGTTCGTCCTCGTTCATGCCGTAGACGTCGATCTGCGGCAGCAGCCGGGCTCGCACGGTCTCGGCGAAACCCCGCGTGTAGAAGCCCGCATCCTCGTAATAGACGAGAGCGTCGCCCGGCAGAGTCGACATCGCGCGCTGCAGCTCGACGAGTCGCTGCTCGAGCAGGTCGTGATCCTGCATCGTATTGAAGCCCGAGACGAGGAAGACTCCCGCGCTCGACAGGGACGCGGCGAGATCGGCCGAGAGCAGCATCCGCCGGTTGGGGGGATCGTTCGCGAAGATCAGGCGGTTGGGCGCGGGCGACAGCACCTCGCCGTCGGTGAGTCGCACGCGCGCACCGACCGGATACTGCACGATGAGGTGCGGATCGAGGGTGTCCTCGGTCGCCGAGCAGATGTAGCCGATCGACTCCGGAAGGAGTCGACGGACGTTGGCGTCGATGCTCACCAGGTGCTGCACGCTCGGGAGGCCGAGGGCGTCGAGGACGAGCCCCGCACGCACCCCGGTTCCCCCGAGGGTGATCTCGTACGCGAAATGCGAGACGAAGTCCTCGATGACATCGGACGAGGCGACGAACCGCTCCGCCCCGGTGCCCGAGGCGACGAACGCGAGCACCGCCACCAGCAGCGAGCGCTCGTCGGTGATCGGCGCCGTGGCCGTCAGCTCGTGGCGTCGCACGCCGTGGGCCTGCGCGAGCCTGTCGAGAACCGAGGCGTCCCAGGTGAGCTCATAGTCGACGGTGCCGCCGAGTCCGAGTACGAGCGTTCTGTCCACGTCGCCGATCATCCTCCGATTGTCCGCAGCTCAGTAGAGCGTGGCCTTGCCGTCTGCGCCGAACAGCTCGATCTTCTCTGCAGCGGTCGCCTTCATGGCCTCGAGCGCGGCCGGCTGGATCGCGTTCGGCTCGCGCAGACGACGGTCGGTGCCCAGCACCTCGCGCATGCGGTCGTGGTACGAGACCTTGATGTCGCTGGAGATGTTGATCTTGTTGACGCCGAGGTCGACCGCGCGGCGCAGCTCGGCATCCGGGTTCGACGAGCCGCCATGCAGCACGAGCGGGATGCCGACCGCCGCCTTGATCTCCTCGAGCAGGTCGTGACGCAGCTCGGGGTTCCTGTCGCTCGGGTACAGCCCGTGCGAGGTGCCGATCGCGATGGCGAGGCTGTCGACCCCGGTCTCCTCGACGAAGCGCACCGCGTCGGCGGGGTTCGTGTAGATGATCTCCGCCGCACCGGACTCGCCGTAGCTGTCGTTCGCGCCGATCGTACCGAGCTCGCCCTCCACCTGGATGCCCACCGCGTGCGCGGCGTCGACGACCTTGCGGGTCAGCGCGACGTTCTCGTCGAACGGCAGCAGCGAGGCGTCGATCATGACCGAGGTGAAGCCCGCCTTGATAGCCGTGATGATCTGCTCGTAGCTGCCGCCGTGGTCCCAGTGGATCGCGACGGGCACGCTCGAGCGGTGCGCACGGGAGTGCATCGCGGCGATCAGGTCGGTGGTGATGTGGGACACCTCGTCGGGATGGATGGCGATGATGACCGGGGCGGCCTTCTCCTCGCTGATGTCCATGATCCCGGTGAACATCGCCCAGTCGCTGATGTTGAAGGCCGGGATGGCGAAGTTGTTCTCGTTGGCGACATCGAGGATGGATCTGCCGGTGTAGAGCACGTGTTTCTCCTGTTTTCGTGGTGGTCGGATGCGTCGGCGCGACGTCAGCTCTTCACGGACCCCGCCGTGAGACCGCTGATGAAGTACCGCTGGAAGAAGAGGAAGAGGATGAGGACGGGAATGGAGCCGAGCACGCTCATCGCCATGATCTGGTTCCACTCGTACGAGTGCTGGCCCATGAGCAGCTGGATGCCGATGGGCACCGTGCGCATGTCGATCGTGCGCGTGAGCGTCAGCGCGAACAGGTACTCGTTCCACGCGATCATGAAGGTGTAGATGCCGACCGACACGATGCCCGGGATCGAGATCGGCACCAGGATGCGCCACAGGGCGGTCATGGACCCGGCGCCGTCGACGCGGACGGCCTCGTCGAGCTCCTTCGGCAGGGTGTTGAAGTAGCCGGTCATCATGATGATCGCGTAGGGCAGCGTGAACACCATGTAGGTGAGGATCAGCCCGAGGTAGGAGTTGTAGAGCCCGAGAGCCACCATCAACCCGAAGTACGGGATCAGCAGGGTGATGGGCGGCACGGCCTGCACGCTGACGATGACGACGTTCAGGATGCGCTTGCCGCGGAAGTCGAAGCGGCTGAACGCGTACGCGGCCTGGATCGCGACGAGCAGCGTCAGGATCGTGACGGAGCCCGCGACGACGTAGCTGTTCAGGAAGAACCGCATCGTCTCGGGATTCGTGAAGATCGCGATGTAGGCGTCGAACGAGAACGTGTCGGTGAGCAGTCGCGGCGGCAGCTCGAAGATCTGGGTGTTCGACTTGAACGAGCTCGACAGCATCCAGAGCACGGGGCCCGCGGCGAACACGGCACCGAGGATGAGGCCGATCATCACGCCGGTCCTGGCGACGCGGCGCTGGTTCTGAACCGTGAGAGCCATGATCAGTCCCTCGCTTTCTGGTGACGGACGTAGAAGACGGCGAGCACCATCGACATGAGCAGGACCAGCACGGCGGAGGTCGCCGCGAGCGAGAAGTCGTACTTGGCGAAGGCCAGCTTGTAGGTGAAGGTGCTGAGCACCTCGGTCACGTCGATCGGTCCGCCGCCGGTGGTCATCCAGATGAGGGCGAACTGCTGCGAGGTCCAGATCAGATCGAGCAGCACCAGGCTGACGATGATCGGACGCAGCTGAGGGATGGTCACGTTCCAGAACCGCTGGATCGCCCCCGCGCCGTCGACTGTGGCGGCCTCGTTCAGCTCGTTCGGGATGCCCTGGAGGCCGGCGAGAAGACTCACCATGAAGAAGGGGTAGCCGGCCCAGATGTTGATGAAGATGATCGTCCCGAGCGCGAGCTGCGGGGAGGCGAGCCATTCGATGTCGGTGTTGAGCAGGAAGTTCACGACACCGTTCGGGGCGAGCAGCATGCGCCAGAGCACGGCGATCACGGCGACCGTGAACAGCCACGGCAAGACGTACAGGGCCCGGAAGAACGACCGTGAGAACCGGCCGAGCAGAGGGCTGTTGAGCATCATCGCGAAGGCGAGTCCGAGCACCAGGTGAGCGACCACGCTCGTCACCGTGAAGAGGATCGTGTTGCCGGTCGCCTTCCAGAAGCGCGGGTCCCCGAGGATCTCGACGTAGTTGCCGATGCCGACGAACTCGGGCGACTTGTTCAGGATCACGTTGTCCTGGAACGAGTACCCGACCACCATGACGATCGGCACGATCATCAGGACGAACAGCAGGATGATCGTCGGAGAGAGGAAGGCGTACGACTCGGTGGTCTTGCGCAGCTGCCGCCTGCGCCGGGACATCGGAACCCCGGTGACGATCACCTCGGTGTCGTCGACTGTTCTCAGACTCATGGGAAGCATGGCTCCTTGGTTGGTCGGGTGCCGCATCGCATCGGGAGCGATGCGGCACCCCGTTCATTCGGGAAGCGGGTGATCAGAACTCCGCTTTCCAGGCCTCCTGCGCGGTCTTCAGCGCATCGTCGATCGACTGCTGCCCGTCGAACGCGGACTGCAGCTGCTCGCCGAGCTGACGCATCAGCTCTTCGGCGACCGGGAGGCCCGTGAACTCGTTGGCCGGGTATCCGGCCTGGTAGATCTCGAACGCCTGGGCGAACAGCTCGTCGTCCTCGACGAATCCGGGAACGGACGTCGAGTTTCCGGGGAACGCGTTCGCCATGGTCGAGAGCTCCGAGTTGGTCTGCTCGCTCATCAGGAACTCGACCAGCTTGAACGCGGCCTCCTTGTGCTCGGAGTTCTCGGCGACGCCGATGCCCCAGGAGGCGTAGGGGATGCCGCGCTCGCCGTCGTAGCCGTCTTCGGCGGGCAGCGCCGAGATCGAGAACTTCAGGTCGGGGTTCGTCTCACGGATCAGGTTGATGTGCGCGAGCGAGTCGATCATCATGCCGACGCGGCCGTTGGTGAACTCCTCGACCTTGTCCTGCTCCTTCATGGTGAAGGATCCCGAGGCGATCGAGCCGTCGTCCCACATGCCGCCGATGAAGTCGACCGCCGACGTGACGTCGTCGTTCGTCAGATCGGGCTGGCCGTCCTTGAGCATCGAGCCACCCGACGCCCACACCCACGACATGACGTCGTTCTGCACGCCGTTCGGCGCTTCGAGGGAGAGCGGGAGGACCCAGCCCGAGACGTCGCCGCCGAGGGCCGAGACCTTCGACGCGGCATCCGCGAACTCCGTGCGGGTGGTCGGCGGGGCGGTGACGCCCGCGTCTGCGAGGAGGCTGTCGTTCGTGAACATCGGGTACACGAAGTTCACGACCGGGATCATGTAGGTGCTGCCGTCGACCTGGATCTGGCTCGCCAGCTCGCTGTCGTCGTAGTCGTACTCCTCCATGAGGGCGCTCAGGTCGGAGATGACACCCTGGGAGGCGAAATCGTTGACCCACGCGCCGTCGAGACCGACCACGTCCGGCATCGTGCCGGATGCCGCTCCGGCGAAGAGCTGCTCCTTGGTCGATGCGTACGGGCCGCTCACGAGTTTGACCGTGATGCCCGGGTTGGCCTCTTCGAACTCGTCGATGAGCGCCCGGAACTCACCGTCGGGGAGCTCGGGCTCCCACCACTGGGCGAACTCGATGGTGACGTCTCCGCCATCGGATCCATCGGTTCCGCTGTCGCCTGCCGCGCACCCTGCCACGGCCAGGACTGTCACGGCTGCTGTCGCTGCGCCGGCGAGCTTCAGAATGCGTCGCCCTCGCCCCACTGTGATCATCACTTCTCCTCTTCGAGATCGTGCCGCACAGCGCTTCAATGCTCGTTCGTGCGGTTTTGAGCCATGTTATGCCGACATTTGCAGGAACGTCAAGCATTTCCTTCGGACTCACCGGCTGGAGAGGGCGAGGAATTCACCTCCGCCCCCGTATCGACGCGGCTTTTCGACAGTATGCTCCGCGCATTCGCGATGCGGATTTATGCCGAAGTCTGCCGATTTTTCATTCGAATGTGCTAGAGATGAGTGCATGGAAGCAACCGCACCGGCGCCGAAGCGCCGACTCCCCGCGGGCCGCAAGGCCGATCTCGCCGCCTTCGTC
The DNA here is from genome assembly GCF_022627955.1 of Microbacterium sp. C5A9. Taxonomy (GTDB): domain Bacteria; phylum Actinomycetota; class Actinomycetes; order Actinomycetales; family Microbacteriaceae; genus Microbacterium. The sequence continues at coordinate 540,022 of NZ_JABXGD010000001.1, read as the reverse complement.
GAGCAGGCCGGGGAAGTGACGGTGGGTGGTCTCGCGGAGCATTTCCGCGTCTCGATCGACACCATCCGCCGCGACCTCGACCAGCTCGATCGCGAGGGAGTGGTCGTCCGCACGCACGGCGGCGCGGTCAGCGCCGAGGCGCAGCTCAAGGACCGCGCGCTCGACGTGCGTCTGCGGATGCAGACCGAGGAGAAGGAGAAGATCGCCCGCCTCGCCGCGGGGCTGATCGACGACGGCGCTGTCGTCATGCTCAATGCGGGCACGACCACGCTCGCGCTCGCCCGCGCCCTGCGCAATCACCGCGATCTCACCATCGCGACGAACAATCTCCGGATCCCGGCGGAGATCTCCCCCGCGGTGTTCCGTGATCTGTATGTGTTCGGCGGGGCGGTGCGAGCGATCACACAGGCGACGACCGGCCCCGTCACCTTCACCATGACGCCGGGCGGACCCGAGGTCGACATCCGGTGCGACCTGGCGCTGATCGCCGTCGGGGCGATCGACGCGGCGGGGTTCTCGACGTCCAACATGGGTGACGCCTCGATGATGGCCGAGATGATCCAGCGCGCCGAGCGCACCGCCATCCTCGCCGACTCGTCGAAGTTCGGTCGTCGGCTGTTCGCGCAGGTGGCCACCCTCGACCGCGCGGACTATCTCGTGACGGACGCCGCTCCGACCGCCGATTTCGCCGCCGCTCTCGCCCAGGCTGAGGTCGAGGTCGTCAGCCCCTGACGCGGTGACCTCAGGGACTGACGACACGAGCGGCTGCGCCGCCGGGCGGTGATACCGCCTGAACGGCCTCGATGTCTCTCAGACGGCGTCGAGGTCGGTCTCGAGCAGGGCCGCGAGTTCGTCGAGCGCCTGCTCCGCGCCGTCGGCCTCGGAGCGCAGGGTGACGGTCGTGCCCTTCGACGCGCCGAGACCCATGAGAGCGAGGATGCTACCCGCGTTGAGCTCCGCTCCCCCACCCGCCGAGATCGTGACGGGGATCCCCTTCTCCTGCACCGCCGCCACGAACAGCTTGGCCGGACGTGCGTGCAGGCCGGAGCCGCTGGCGATGATCGCCTGTCGTTCTACCATTTCGGTCTCTCCTTCGTTTCGTTCGCCGGTGCGAGTGCCGCGCCGGTGGTCAGGCCGCCGCAGCGACGAGGGATGCTTCGCGGGAGGTCTTCGACCGTGCGAAGCGCTTCAGTCCGATCACGGCGAACGCGCTCACGAGGGTTCCCGCCACCAGCGCGAGCAGGAAGCCCCAGATGGGGTCGATCGCGAAGAAGACGAAGATCCCGCCGTGCGGGGCGAGCGACTGCACGGACAGCGCCATGCTCAGCGCACCCGTGACCGCACCGCCGAGCATCGACGCGGGAATCACCCGGAGCGGGTCGGCGGCCGCGAACGGGATCGCCCCCTCGCTGATGAACGATGCGCCCAGCAGCCACGCCGCGACGCCGTTCTCGCGCTCGACGGGCGTGAACAGACGGCGATCGAGCACCGTGGACGCCAGCGCCATCGCGAGCGGAGGAACCATGCCGGCGCACATCACGGCGGCCATGATGAGGTACGGCGTGGGGTTGTCGGTCGATGCGGATGCGAGACCGGCCGTCGCGAATGCGTACGCCACCTTGTTGACGGGACCGCCGAGGTCGAAGCACATCATGAGTCCGAGGATCACGCCCACCAGGACGATGCCCGAGGTGCCGGCGAGACCGGTCAGCCAGTCGTTCAGCACGAGCATCAGCCAGGCGATCGGCCGTCCGAGGAACAGGAGCATGAGGCCGGAGGCCGCGAGCGATGCGAGGAGCGGGATGATCACGACCGGCATCAGGCCACGCAGCCATCGGGGAGCATCGATGCGACCGATCGCCCACGCCACCGTACCGGCGAGGAGTCCTCCGACGATTCCGCCGATGAAGCCGGCGTTCATGAGCACCGCGACCGCACCCGCGACGAAGCCCGGCGCGATGCCCGGCCGGTCTGCGATCGCGAACGCGATGTATCCCGAGAGCGCCGAGACCAGGAACCCCATCGAGGTGGCGCCGATCACGAAGAGCACCGAGCCGATGTACTGGCCGAGACCGCCCGCGGGGAGGTCCCACAGCGCGTTCTCGAGGATCACGGTGAACGCCTGGTTGTCGGTGTTCACTCCGTAGCCGCCGAAGAGGAAGCCCAGCGCGATGAGCAGGCCGCCACCCGCGACGAACGGGATCATGTAGCTGACGCCGGTGAGCAGGATGCGCTGGATCCGGCGGCCCATCGACTGCGGAGCGGCGGTGGACGAGGCACCGGATGCCGCCGAGGCCGCGGCTCCCGTGACCCGCGGCGACGACGGGTCGGCCGCCGCGGCGATCGCCTCGGCGATGAGCTGCTTCGGCTCCTCGATGCCGCGCTTGACGCCCGAGCGCACGACCGGCTTGCCGGCGAATCGCTCCTGTTCGCGCACATCGACGTCGACCGCGAAGATCACGGCGTCCGCGTCGTCGATGACGCTCTGCGGCAGCGGCTTGTATCCGCTGGAGCCCTGCGGCTCGACGACGAGGTCGATCCCCTGCTCTCGGCCGGCAGCCGTCAGCGCGTCGGCGGCCATGAAGGTGTGGGCGATGCCGGTGGCGCAGGCGGTGACCGCGACGATCTTCGCCGACGAGCGCTCACCGGCGGTGGGCGGCGTGGGCGCGGAGGCCGGCGTGACGTCTTCCGCGACGGCCGCGGAGCCGGCCGCAGGCGCGGCCGCAGGCTCGTCCGCGATCGCGGCGTCGACGATGCGCACGACCTCGTCGGCTCCGCGTGCCGCGCGCAGGGCACCCGTGAACTCGTCCTGCATGAGACTGCGCGCGAGCTTGGACAGCATCGCGAGATGCGCCTCGGCGGCGGTGTCCGGAGCCGCGATGAGGAAGACGAGATCCGCGGGGCCGTCCGGGGCGCCGAAGTCGACTCCGGGTGCGAGTCGTGCGAACGCCAGGGTGGGGATCGTCACCGACGCGCTCTTCGCGTGCGGAATCGCGATGCCTCCGGGAAGGCCCGTCTCGTCCTTCTGCTCGCGGGCCCAGGCATCGGCGAAGAGCCCCTCGCCGCTGCTGGCGCGACCCTGCGCGGCGACCCTGTCGGCGAGGGCGCGGATGACCGCCGCTTTGTCGGTGCCGAGCGGCGCGTCGATGCTGACGAGCTCGGCGTTGATGGTTTCGGACATGATGACCTCCAGTGGTCGTCAGTGATCAGATCGATCGAACAGAGATGTCGTGGTGCCCGAGGTCGGCCGGTGTCGGCACCTGTGTCCCCGGGAGCGACGCCGCGGCGGCGCCGTAGCGGATGGCGGATGTGAGCCGGGCCGCCGCATCGGCGCCGGCGCGATCGGCGAGCAGGTAGCCCGCGAGCGAGCTGTCCCCCGCGCCGACGGTGCTGACCACGCGGATGCGCGGAGCCACGGCGAACCAGGCGCCCTGCGCCGTCACGAGCACCGCGCCGGCACCGCCGAGTGTGATGAGTGCGGCGGCGACGCGTGCGGGGACGATGGCGCGGACGCTGTCCATGATCCCTTCGGGACTCGTGCCGTCGACGGGAGTGCCGAGGAGTTCGGCGAGCTCTTCGTCGTTCGGCTTGATGAGATCGACCGCTCCGTGCGCGACGACCTCATGGAGCGCGGGACCCGACGCGTCGACGGCGATCCGCGGCGCGCTCGCGCCCCGCCGATCGCGAACCGCACTGATGACGTCGACATAGAACGAGGCGGCGGCCGAATCGGGAAGCGAGCCCGCGAGAACCAGCCAGTCGGCATCTGCGCTCGCCTCGACGACCGCGTGCACCACAGCCGCCGAGTCCGCGCCGCTCAGCGGGCTCCCCGGGAGGTTGATCTTGGTGGTGACCCCGTCGGGATCCGTGATCGCGAGGTTCGTGCGCACCTGCCGGGCGACGGGAACCGGGACGGTCGAGATGCCTGAGGCGGCGAGCGGGACGCGATAGGGGTCGTCGGTCGCGAGCGGGAGCACCGCCAGGGTGTCGACGCCGGCGGCCGCGACCACGCGCGAGACGTTGACGCCTTTTCCTCCGGCCTCCTCGCGCGCAGAGCGCGCCGCCTGCACCTCGCCGGGTCGCAGCGCGGCATCGAGGGCGATGGTCCGGTCGAGCGCGGGGTTGACGGTGAGGGTGACGATCATGCGAGCCACACCTCCACGTCAGCGTCCGCGAGCTCTGCCGCCAGATCCGCCGGCGGCTCCGCATCGGTCACGAGCACATCGATGTCGCGCAGAGACGCGAACGACACGAGCAGTTCCCGGTCGTGCTTGCTCGAGTCCGCGACCACGATCACGCGACGTGCGGCGCGGACGATGGCGGCCTTGACGGATGCCTCGTCGGGATCCGGGGTGCTCAGGCCGAACCCGGCCGAGATGCCGTTGGCTCCGATGAACGCGATGTCGGGGCGCAGCCGGCCGATCGTCGCGACCGTCTCGGCCCCGACCGCTGCGGCCGTGACCCCGCGGATCCGGCCGCCGATGACCGTGAGCGAGATGCCCTCGGCGACCGCGAGGACGGGGGCGATCGTCAGCGAGTGCGTCACCGCCTCGACGCGCGCTCGTGATCCCTGCGGCACGGGCGTCGCACGGGCGGAGAGTCCCTCCGCGACAGCTGCAGCAGTCGTGCCGGCGTCGATGAAGACGGATCCGTGGAAGTCGGATCCGAGCGCCGCGAGCGCGCGGACGGCGATCGCCCGCTTCGCCGGTCCGTGCTGCTGGATGCGCTCGAGGACCGAGGCCTCGTTCGTGCTGTCGTCGTCCTTCGCGACGGCTCCCCCGTGCACCCGCACGAGCGAACCCGCCTCCTCGAGAGCGGCGAGATCGCGTCGGATCGTCTCGGTCGTCACGTCGAACCGCTGCGCCAGTTCGACGACGGACACCCGTCCGTCGTCTGCCAGGATCCGTTCGATTCCCTGCTGGCGCTCCATCGCGTACATCGCTGCTCCGTTGCTGGTGGAAAACTTTCCCACACGATACAACAGAAAACCAAACGAAGACAAGTGTCAGATGTTGTTTTCCCTGCGCTGCATCGAGACATGCAGGCATGACGAAGCGGGCCGGGGGATCACTCCCCCGGCCCGCTCCTCATCGCATGAGATCAGAACCAGCCGTTGATGAGATCCCAGAGCCAGTCGATGATGCCGCCGATGATCCCGCCGATGCCGCCCGCACGGTTGACGGTGACGGTGGCCGTGGCCTCATCTCCGTCGGCCTGCGACACCGCGACCGTGTACTTGCCCGGCTGCGCGTTCTTCGGCACCGTGACCGCGGTCGAGAAGCTGCCGTCAGCCCGGACCTGCACGGTTCCGACCTCGAGGGGCGCCCCCTTCTTCGGCCGCAGCTCGACGGTCACGGTCTCGCCCGGTTCGTAGCCCTCACCGGTGATCTGCAGCTTCTTGCCTGCAGCCACCTTCGACGAACCGAGGTCGATCGCACCTGCGAACTCCGCGGGCTTCTCATCCGCGATCGTGAACGGCACCGTCGCGGTGGTTCCCGTCCCCGCGACGGCGACGGTGAGCTGCTGCTCGCCGAAGACGCCCGACGGGACCGTGAAGGTGAGGGTCGCGCGCCCGACCTCATCGGTCGTGTCGACGATCGTCGGATCGACCGCGCCCGTCGCGAGCTGGGTGCCGCCGAGCGAGAGCGTCACCTCTCCGGGAGCCTGCTCCCCGGCGCTGAACGCCAGCGATGAGAGAGCGACGGTCACCTGGTCGCCGGCGCTGTAGCCGTCGGCATCCGGTGCGCTGACCGAGACGCCCACCGCGCGCTGCGCGAGGTCGGGGGTCGCCGTCTTGTTCGCGTCGAACCAGTCGACCATCGACTGCAGGTCGATCTTCCCGGTGTCGCGCTTGCCCGAGCCCTGCGCGAAGGTGGAGAAGTTGTCTCCACCCCCCGCCAGGAACGAGTTGGCCGCGACCGTGTAGTTCGCCGCCGGATCGATCGCGGTGCCGTCGAGCGTGATCGAGGTGACCCGTGAGCCCTGCGCCGCGGCGGGGTCGTACGTGTAGACGAGTCCCTCCGAGACGCCGAGCTTGAGGAACGGACGAGCGGAGCCCGCCGGCTGCCACTGCTCCTCGAGCACGCTCTTCAGCTGCGCACCCGTGAGGGTCAGAGTCACCAGGGTGTTGGCGAACGGCTGCACCGTCGCCGCCTCCCGGTAGGTGACGTTGCCGTTCGGGTCGTTCGCGTTCGACGAGGCGTAGGCGAGGTTGGCCCTGATGCCGCCCGGGTTCATGAGCGCGATGTCCGCGCCCGTCGACCACTTCTGCACATCGGCCACGAAGTTGCCGATGGTGGACTCGCCGCCTCGGTTCTCGGACCCGTTCGTCTGACGCGCGCGGTTGAAGTCGGCGGTGATGTCTCCGACCTTGATCGCTCCCAGCACGTCTGCGTCGGCCTTCGCCTTCGCGACGATGTCGGCGACCTCCGGCACGGCCGGATACAGGGCCTGACCGTTGGCCGTGAGCGGCTTGATCTCGTTCGTGATCGAGATGAGCTCCTTGGTCTTCGGATCGACCTGGAGGTTCATCAGCCCGAGGTTCTCGCCGTACTGGCCGGCCGAGATGACGGGACGACCGTCGATCACGTGGTTGTACGCGAGGTGCGTGTGCGCCGACACGATGGCGTTCACGTCCTCGTCGACCCCGTAGACGATCTCGCCGAGGGGCGAGTCGGGCGTGATACTCGACAGCTCGGTGCTCGCGGCACCCTCGTGGACGAGGAGGATGACGACGTCGGCCTCACCGTTCGAGCCGTCTCCGTCGCGCAGGTCGTCGGCGACGGCATTCACCGAGTCGGCGATGCTGCGCACCTCGAGATCGGCGATGCCCTCGGGCGACACGAGCGAGTCGAGGTCTTCCGTCACGGCACCGATGAAGCCCACCTTGACCCCGTCGAGCTCCTTGACCCAGGCCGGAGCGAGCGCGGGCTCGCCGGTCTCGGTGAGGAACACGTTCGACGAGATGTACTCCCAGTCCGCGCGGTCCTGCACGCGGTCGCGCAGATCCTCCCAGCCCTGGTCGAACTCGTGATTGCCTGCGGCGCTGACATCGAGACCGGCCGCGTTGAGCGCGTCGATCGTCGGGTTGTCGTCGTTGATGAACGAGGTGAACGTCGACGCGCCGATCAGATCGCCGACACCGGCGAAGATCGTGTTCGGGTTCTCGGCCCGGAACTGCTGCACGGCTCCGGCGACCACCGCGGCACCGGCCGCGGCCCCGTCGGCCTCGATGCGACCGTGGAAGTCGTTCATCGTGACGACGTCGATGCTCACCGGGGGGATCTCGGACGAGACCCCGACGATGATCGGGTCGTGGTCGCTGGAGCGGAACGGCGTACCCGCCTCGGTGGCGCCGAACGCATAACCGCGGTCGCTCCACTCCGGCGAGTTGATGCTCCAGACGCCTGCGCCGGTGATCGACGCGGCGAGCGAGGGCGACGCGAGCACATGGTCGAGCGAGCCGAGCTCGCCGTCGAACGAGTACGTGTGCTGCTCCGGTGCCTTCTCCCGCGCGACGTCGCTCCACCCTGCGGAGGTGAAGAGGTCGATCGGATCTTCCTTCGCGTAGGCGTTGAAGTCACCGATCAGCAGGATGTCGCTGCTGCCGGTGGTCTCCTCGATCTCCTCGGTGAAGTCCTGGAGCGAGTTCGCCTGCTTCACGCGATCGGCGTTGAAGAAGCCCTGGCCGTCGGCAGGTTCCGCACCGCCACCCTCGGGCGCCGACTTCGACTTGAAGTGGTTCGCGACGACCGTGACGACGCGGCCGTCGACATCGAACGCCTGAGCGATCGGCTCGCGCGCGTTGCCCCACACGGACTCGTCGGTCACGGTCAGGCTGTCGCCCACGGTCTCGACGGCATCCTTCTTGTAGATGATCGCGCTGGTGATGAAGTCCGTCGTCGCCGCGTCGTTCAGCTCATCCGGGGTGCGGACGTAGTCCCACTCCTCGGCACCGAGCGCGTCGTTGAGGCCGTCGACGAGATCCGCGAGCGCCTCGTCGAGCGAACCGCCGAGCTTGATCGAGTTCTCGATCTCCATGAGCGAGACGATCTCGGCGTCCAGGCCGTTGATCGCCGCGACGATCTTGGACTTCTGGATCGCGAACTGCGCGGCGTCGGCCGCGCCTCGGGCGTTGGAGTTCTCGCTCTTGAGCGTCGTGAAGTAGTTGAAGACGTTGAACGACGCGACCTGCACGTCGCCGCCGACCTCGGGTGCCGAATCGGCACGAGGGTTGGTGGCCGTGAATCCGGCCTTCTGCTCGGCGGGGGTGGTGCTGTCGATCGGCACGACCGGCTGCAGGCGCCAGTCGTCGAAGCCGTACTGCAGCACGTAGCCGGTGTCGCTGAAGTCGACCGTGTCGCCGTTGCGCACGACCTGCTCTTCGGTGAAGTAGGGCTGACCGTTCGGGTGCCCGCTGTTCGTCACCTGGATCGACCAGGCGTCGTCGAGGAGGATCCGGTTCGCACGGTTGGCCGCCGCGATCGCGGCCGCCTCGTCGCCGGGGCGGGCGAGCTCGGTGCTCTTGACGTTGAGGTCGTCGCCGGCGTTGAGCCACAGCGTGCCGAAGTTGTAGAGCTGGTGGCTCGACGCGAGCCGGTAGGTGCCCGCCGGCGCGACGTACATGTTCTCGTACTGCTCGCGATCGGCGCCGACCACCGTGTCGGGCAGCGGCGTGAGGGCGGGCACACCGACCCCGGCCTGCACGACCGAGACGCCCGCGAGCACGCTCGGGTTGATCTGGGTCTGACCGAAGTATTCACTGACCGAGCCCGTGACCGAGACGAGGTCGCCGATCGCCAGAGTCGGGGCGAGCGCGTCGAGGTAGACGAAGACGCCGTCGGAGGCTCCGGGTGTCGCGTCCGCGTCTCCGCCCGAGCCCTGGGTCTGGATGACGATGCCCTTGTACCCGCCGGTGCGGAAGTCGGCCGTCACGACACCCTCGACCGTGACCGTCTGGCCGTTCAGCGGCGAGACGTCGGTCGTGCCCTGCACCTCGGCGATCGACGCCGTCACGGGGTCGGTGCCGGGGTCGGTGCCGGGGTCGGAGCCGCCGGTGTTCTGAGGCGTGATCGAGGCGGAGAGCGTGAAGTCGACGCTGTTGTCGTCGGTGTCGACGCCGCCGGTGCGGGTGAGCGACTTCACGTCGGTGTTCCCCGTGGGCGGAGTCGCGGCCTTGGTCTCGAACGTGTTCGAGGTTCCGTACCCGAGCACGTCGACGACGCCGTCGACCCCCGCGACGGAGCCCGGGGTGAGGGTGACCGGCGCTGTGCCCTGCACGAGCGCGAGCGTGCCGTTCGTTCCGCTGGGGTTGAGGGTGCCCACGGCGTCCGCCGTCGGCAGAGCCGCGCCGTTCGTGCCGTTGCTGCCGCCCTGCACGAGGTAGTGCCCACCGGCGGGGATCGTGCCGCTGAGCGGGGCGACCCCGCTGAACGCGGCCGTGCCCGTGGCGGAGCGGTACTGCAGCGAGAAGCCGTCGAGGGACACGGGCTGGGTGGTCGGGTTGTACAGCTCGACGAACTTGTTCGTGAACGCCGCGCCTGCACTGCCTCCGGAGAGGTAGGCCTCGTTGATGACCACCCCCGTCCCGGTGACGTCGGCGGAGGCGGGGGCAGCGATCAGGGCACTGGCACCCAGGGCGGCGACGCAGGTGGCGGCGAGGACGCCGACGCGCCCCCGACCTCTGCGATCTGAACCGGGAACCTCGTGGTTCGCGGCGGCGGGAGCGGACATCATCGGTGTTTGTCTCCTCGGGTGTGGTCTGGCGACGGCTCTCGTGAAACCGCGTCTGTGCGGGCTCTCAGCTGACGCACATGTGAGCGAGCATACGGAGGCCCTCGGACAACCTCAACGGAGTTTTCCCATTGGTCACCCAGCGCTCACCGATTGGCCCGACCGACCCCTGACGAAGGTAGAAAGCACGACGGGAACGCGCTCGGATGCGCGCCCGAGCGTGCGCGGATGCGCGTGCTCTCAGTCGACCGGAGCAGCGGACGCGGCGTCCTCGAACTCCTCGACCTCGCGCTCCCACGCGTCTTTCGCGAGCCGGTACCAGAGGTAGAACGCGAAGCCCGCGAAGATCGCCCACTCCGCCGCGTAGAAGATGTTCAACCAGTTCACCGGCGAGCGCTCGTCGGGGGCTGGCGAGGAGATGTCGACGAGCCCCGCATCGGCGGTGGTGGATGCGAGGAACGGACGGTAGACGTCGAGCTGGTCGGTGTCGTGCCAGAAGCTGAGGAGGGCGGCGGTCGACATGCGATCCATGCGCGTGGGGTCGTCGGCGGGAGGCGTGGACGGCCCCTCGTCCGAGATGATGCGCCCGGCGACATCGACCGTCGCGCCGCCCTCTGCGGCGGCCTCGAGCTGCTCGACGGCGGCGTCGGCGACGGCGCGGTCGTCGGTCCAGCCGATCGCGACCGCGATCGAGGTGCGGTCGGCCACTCTCAGCTGGCCGGTCACCCAGTAGCCCTCGACATCGTCGTTGTACCGGCTCGAGACCACGAGGAAGTCCTGCGGGACCCAGGTGCCGGAGGTCTCGACCTTCTGCCCGACCAGCGGCTCCGCGAGGTACTCTCCGGGCTGCAGGACGTCGGTCAGCGGACGGACCTCCTCGGTGACGCCGGGAGGCGGCGGGTCGGTGTCGATCGCGCGCTCCAGCTGCCACTGCCCGAGCCAGGCGAAGACACCGGCGACCACCAGACACAGCACGAGCATGCCGATCCAGCGCCCCCGGAGCATGACCTCACGGAGGGTCGGGGGGAACAGTGCGGGTGATGTCACGGTGTCGAACTGGGCCTCAGGCCTCGTACGGTGCGAGGACGACCTCGACGCGCTGGAACTCTTTGAGGTCGGAGTATCCGGTCGTGGCCATCGACTTGCGCAGAGCCCCGATGAGGTTGGCCGTGCCGTCGACGACGGGAGCCGGGCCGTAGAGGATCTCCTCGAGGGTGCCGATGCCGCCCACCTCGACGCGCCGGCCGCGCGGCAGCTTGGGGTGGTGAGCCTCGGGGCCCCAGTGGAATCCGCGGCCGGGGGCATCGGTGGCGCGGGCGAGTGCGACGCCGAGCATGACCGCGTCGGCGCCCATCGCGAGTGCCTTGACGATGTCGCCGGATGTGCCGACGCCACCGTCGGCGATCACGTGCACGTAGCGTCCGCCCGACTCGTCGAGGTAGTCGCGGCGAGCGGCGGCGACATCGGAGACGGCCGTGGCCATGGGGGCGTGGATGCCGAGGGTGGCGCGCGTGGTCGACGCCGCTCCCCCGCCGAATCCGACGAGCACTCCGGCCGCGCCGGTGCGCATGAGGTGCAGCGCGGCCGTGTAGGTCGCTGCGCCGCCGACGATCACGGGGACGTCGAGGTCGTAGATGAACTTCTTGAGGTTCAGCGGCTCGTCGACGCTCGAGACGTGCTCTGCCGACACCGTGGTGCCGCGGATCACGAAGAGGTCGACCCCGGCGGCGGCGACGGTGTCGTAGAACTCCTGCGTGCGCTGCGGGGTCAGCGAGCCGGCGACGGTCACACCGGCTTCGCGGATCTCGGCGATCCGCTGCGTGATGAGCGCGGGCTTGATCGGCTCGGCGTACAGCTGCTGCATGCGCGCGGTCGCCTGCCCCTCATCGAGGCCCGCGATCTCGGCGAGCAGCGGCTCGGGGTCGTCGTACCGGGTCCACAGCCCCTCGAGGTCGAGCACGCCGAGTCCGCCGAGCTGGCCCAGCATGATCGCCGTCTGCGGGCTCACGACGGAGTCCATCGGCGCACCGAGCACCGGGATGCCGAAGCCGAAGGCGTCGATCGTCCATGCGGTCGACACGTCCTCGGGGTTTCGCGTGCGCCGCGACGGCACCACCGCGATGTCGTCGAACGTGTACGCGCGTCGCGCGCGCTTGCCTCGGCCGAGCTCGATCTCCATGGTCACCCCTCCAGACTACCGGGCGCGCGCGAGCGTGCCGACGGCTGGGAGACTGGAAGGGAGATCGGGAGGCAGTATGTCGGTGGATGCCGTGGAGGTCGCCGTCGTCGGCGGCGGCGTGATGGGACTCGCGACCGCGTGGGAGCTGACGAGACGAGGACACCGCCCCGTGGTCTTCGAGCGCTTCGCCCGGGGTCACCTCGAAGGGGCCTCGCACGGCGCGACGCGCAACTTCAACAACGCCTATGACGAGGAGCACTACCTCGATCTGCTCGTCCGCGCGCGACAGGGGTGGGATGCGCTGGGGCCGGTCGACGGCGAGCCCCTGCTGCGTCTGCACGGTCTGGTGACCCATGGCCATGCCGATCTGGGCAGGATCGAGAGCCGTCTCGCCGAGCGGGGCATCCACGCCGAGATCCTGTCACCCGCCGACGCGGCGTCGCGGTGGGCCGGCATGCGGTTCCGCGACGCGGTGCTCTTCTCCCGTGACGCCGGTGTCGCCAGGGCCGCCGCGGCCCTCGGCGAACTGGAGAGGCGCATCGTGGATGCCGGCGGCGAGGTGCGGTGGCAGACCCCGGTGAGCCGCATCGAGGAGACCGGCTCCGGCGTCGACCTCGTGCTCACCGACGGTCGGGTGCGCGCCGACACCGTGGTCGCGACGATGGGCGCCTGGACCGAGAGGATGCTCCCGGGCATCCCGCTCCCCCGTCTCGAGGTCTCCGAGGAGACGCCGGCGCACTTCCTGCCCGTGGACGGATCGACCTGGCCGTCGTTCAACCACTACGTCGACCCGGAGCGCTATCCGGCGACCGTCTACGGGATGCCGACACCGGGCGAGGGCGTCAAGGTCGGCTTCCACCGCGTCGGCGACCTCGTCGACCCGGATGACCGACCGCACCGCACCACGCACGCCGACGCGCTCGCGGACTACGTGCGCGAGTGGCTGCCGGGCGTCGACCCGGCATCCGCCGTGCCGATCAGCTGCACCTACACGTCGACCGAAGACAGCGCCTTCGTGCTCGATCGGCGGGGACGGATCGTGGTGGGCGCGGGCTTCTCGGGGCACGGATTCAAGTTCGCACCGGGAGTCGGCGCCACCCTCGCCGACCTCGCGCTCGACCCGACCGCTCTCGCGGCCGAGCCGTTCCGCCTGCCCTAGGGCACGCGGTCGCGCGACGGCCTCAGCGCGCTCGCGCGACCCGGCGCTCGTCCCAGACGGGCTCGTCGGCCTCGTAGACGTCTCCCTCCGAGCCGAAGACGAGGAACCGGTCGAACGAGCGCGCGAACCAGCGGTCGTGCGTGACCGCGAGCACGGTGCCCTCGAAACGCACGAGCGCCGCTTCGAGAGCCTCGGCGGATTCGATGTCGAGGTTGTCCGTGGGTTCGTCCAGCAGCAGCAGTGTCGCCCCCGAGAGCTCGAGCAGCAGCACCTGGAAGCGCGCCTGCTGCCCGCCCGAGAGCGAGTCGAACGTCTGCTGCGCCTGTCGCACGAGGCCGTAGCGGTCGAGGGCCGAGCTCGCGGCATCCCGAGGCATCCCCGCCCGTCGCTCGTCTCCCCTGTGCAGGATCTCGAGCAGCGTGCGCCCGATGAACTCCGGATGCGCGTGCGTCTGCGCGAACAGGCCGGGCACGACGCGGGCGCCGAGGACCGCTCGACCGGCATGCTCGACGTCGGCGAGCTGCTCCCCCGTCGAAGTGACGTGGCCGAGAGCCGGATCGGGGTCGCTGCCGCCGCGCGCGAGCAGCCTCAGGAAGTGCGACTTCCCCGAGCCGTTGGACCCGAGCACGGCGACGCGATCGCCGTACCAGACCTCCGCGTCGAACGGCCTCATCAGCCCCGTGAGCTCGAGCCGCCGCGCCACCACCGCCCGCTTGCCGGTGCGCGCCCCGCGCAGGCGCATGTCGAACTCCTGGGCAGGCGGCCGCTCCTCCGGCGGACCGGCGTCCTCGAACTTGCGCAGCCGCGTCTGCGCCGCCTGATATCGCGAGGCGAACCCGTCGTTCGCCGACGCCTTGACCTTGAGCGTCGCCACGAGGATGCGCAGCTTCTCGTGCTGCTCATCCCACCGGCGTCGAAGCTCGTCGAGTCGGTCCATCCGATCGGTGCGCGCCCGGTGATAGGTCGCGAATCCGCCGCCGTGCACCCACGCCGAGGCACCGGCACCCCCGGGTTCGAGCGTGATCAGCCGGTCGACGGCCCGTGCGAGGAGCTCACGATCGTGCGACACGAGCAGCACGGTCTTCGGCGTCTGACGCAGCTGCTCCTCGAGCCATCTCTTGGTCGGCACATCGAGGTAGTTGTCGGGCTCGTCGAGGAGCAGCACCTCGTCGGGACCGCGCAGCAGCGCCTCGAGGGCGAGTCGCTTCTGCTCGCCGCCCGAGAGCGTGGCGAGATCGCGGAAACGTGCCCGCTCATAGGGCACGCCGAGCGCCGCGACCGTGCACTGGTCCCACACCGTCTCATGCTCGTAGCCGCCCGCATCCGCATACTCGGCGATCGCCGTCGCGTAGGCCATCTGAGTGTCGTGCTCGTCTCGCTCGATCAGCGCGTTCTCGGCAGCCTCGAGCGCTTCCGCGGCCCCGCGGATGCGACGCGGCGCGACGCCGACCAGCAGTTCATGCACGGTCTGCCCGGCCTCACCGTGCCCGACGAACTGGTCCATGACGCCGAGTCCGCCGTCGATCGTCACGACACCGGCGTCGGGTGCCTGATCACCGCGGATGATGCGGAGCAGCGTCGTCTTGCCCGCGCCGTTCGGCCCGATCAGCGCGCTCGTCGACCCGGATCCGACGCGGAACGTCACCTCGTCGAGCAGCGGTCTGCCGTCGGGAAGAGTCAGCGAGACCCCTGCTGCATCTATGTATCCCACCGTGCGTGCCGTCCTTCCGCCCGCATGGCGAGCCGACCAGGCTATCAGGAACGAGAGCGCCGGCGCCGCGCGGTCACTTCGGAGCGGTCACCCCGCGCGACCGACGATCGGAATGGCTTCGGTGCGGGGAGACACGGGCAGGATCATCCGGAACTCGGTCCCGACGCCCTCCCGACTCGTGACATCCATCGATCCGCCGTGAGCCAGCACGATCGCACGGGTGATGGTGAGGCCGAGTCCGACTCCCGGCACGGCGTTGCGCGTCGCCGTCGAGGCGCGGAAGAAGCGTGTGAAGAGCATGCCCTGCTCGTCCTCGGGGATGCCGACGCCCGTATCGCGCACGGCCACCTCGACTCCGGCGTCCACCTGGCGGACGCTCGCGGTGACGCGGCCGCCCACCGTCGTGAACTTGATCGCGTTGGACAGCAGGTTGTCCACCGCCTGCCCCATGCGGCCCGAGTCGATCGACATGCGCACGGGGGCGGTCGGCACCTCGGCGACGAGCTCGATCCCCTCCCGCTGGGCATGGGGCCCCGATGAGGCCACGGCGTTGCGCACGAGCTCGCCGACGTCGGCGTCCCGGCGCTCCAGAGGGAAGCGGCCCGATTCGACCTGCGCGGTGAACAGGAGGTCTCCGACGAGGTTCAGCAGCCGCTGCGCGTTGCGCTCGATGATCCCGACGAACTCCTGCTGATCCGCGGTGAGCGGCTGTGCGGGATCGTTCTGCAGAAGGTCGAGGAACCCGATGATCGCGCTCAGCGGCGTGCGCAGCTCGTGCGAGATCATCCCCACGAACTCGTCCTTCATGCGGGCCACCTCGACGGCTCGCGTCTCGTCGGTGATCACGAGCAGATACCCCCGTCGCGAGCCGTCGGTGTCCTGGTAGGGCGAGACGGTCACTCGTGCGGGGACAGACGAGCCGCCCACCGTGATCACCTCGACGTCGGAGTCGACCGAGACCCCGGCATCCGCCTCGTCGAACAGAGCCCGGAGCCCCGGATGCAGTCGATCGGCGGCCTGATCGACGTCCGACGCGAACTGCGCCAGCACGGCGGAGTCGAAGAAGCGGTCCACGCGCACCCGATCCACGGCGTCGGCGACCGGCATCCCGAGCAGACGGACAGCACCCGGATTCCAGGCCGTGATCGTGCCGTCGTTGTCGGTGGCGATCACCGCCTGCCCGGTGATCGAGTTCCACAGACTCGAGAACGATTCCGACAGGGCGCGATACTGCGCCTCGCTGTCGCGCAGCTTCTGGAGAGTCGTCTCGTTGGCGGCGAGTGCGGAGGTCCGTTCGGTCACGTGCGCCTCGGCCTGGGCTATCCGCAGCCGCTGGAACCGGGAGAGCTCGTTGACGATCGCCCCGACGGTGGCGAACACGAGCGGTCCGATCACACCGCGCAGCCAGGCGAGCGCGTTCTCGGGGGGCTCGGCGATGTAGGGCATCAGCAGGGCGATCGAGGTGAGCGCGCCGACGAGGAAGACCTGTCGGAAGCCCGGCGCGGCCGCGATCCAGATGACCGGCAGCAGCACGAGCGAGGAGAAGAGCGATGCGGCTCCGCCGGTGCCCGATCGCAGCACGCCGATCCCCAGGATGTCGATGACCGGGATGAGCGTGACCACCCATCCGTCGTAGACCCCGCGTGCGGAGAGCACGGCAGCGAGCACCGTGACCGCCCCGACCATGCCGATCCCGACGATCACTCCCCCGACGTGCGAGACCGGAAAGTCCGGGATCGCGCCGATCAGCAGAGCGGCGATGCCGACCGCGATCGCCGTCGGGCCCTGCTTCATCAGCGGGGTCGGGTTGTCGAAGTAGCGACGCCATCCCCGCTGGAGCGACACCTGGACGGTGTGGCCGGTCGTCATCGGCTGACGCTCCGGAGGATCCTGCGCAGATCGGCCCCCACTATGGGTTTCGGCAGCGCGGCATCGGCGTCGGGATATTCCCCGGGATCCAGCACCGAACTCACGATCACGAAGCACTCCGGATGCCGGGTGCGCAGCAGACGCACGCATTCCTCGCCCGTGATGCCGGGAAGCAGAAGGTCGATCACGGCCACGACGGGTCGGGTCTCGCCGAACGCCGCGATCGCCGACTCCGCATCGACGGCGGCGACGACGTCGAAGCCCTCACGATCGAGGTAGCGCCGCAGGAGGTCCCGCTGATCGGCGCTGTCCTCGACCACCAGGGCCGTCTGACGGTCACTCATCGCAGAAGCAGCTCTCGCACGACGACGATCACGACGACGATGGCGAGAGCGAGCAGCGCCTGCGGGATCAGCCGCCTCTCGCGCCGAGCATCGGCCGCGATCTCGTCCTGCTCCGGGGAGGGTGGAGGCGCATCGGTCATGAGTCGACCCGTCCGATCTTCTCAGTCTTGATCCATGCGGCGTCGGCACGACGCCACTCCTTGATGTACGAGTCCACCGTGATCGCGCACAGCAGCGAACCGTAGCCGCAGACGTAGAGGAGCAGCCCGGCGAAGAAGCGCCCGCCTGGCAACGGCTCCACGGCTCTCGCCAGCCAGATGCCGAGCATCGAGATCGGCCCCCACAGGTAGAAGATGACCGCCCAGACGAACCGTGTCTGATCCGTCACCGCGAAGCCCAGCTCCCGCAGACCGCTCTCGAACAGCCAGGGGAAGAGGGCGATCGCCATGAGGATCAGGGCGCCGAGACCGGGGAACATCAGCGCCTCACGCCACGACTGACGTCCGATGCGGGGGTCCAGTTGCACCGCGTAGAGCATGGAGAACAGGTAGATGCATGCGGCAGCGATCCACATGAAGCGGAACACGAACTCGGCGATGTCGCTGTGCAGGAGCAGCAGGGTGAGCAGGCCCGCGGCCGCGAGGACCATGAACGCCGGCAGGAGCAGGATCGTGAACCACGCGAGACCGAACGTGAAGCTGCCCAGGTTGTGCACCCGACTGGGTCGGAACCACAGCTTGCGGTAGATCGAGGTCAGCTGCACGTTGCCTCGCGCCCACCGCAGACGCTGCTTCCACAGGCTGTCGATCGTGCGCGGCTCCTCGGCCAGGACCACGGCGTGCGGTTCGAAGACCATCCGCCGCCCGGCCAGCTGACCCTCGAACGTGGTCATCGTGTCCTCGGCGAGCGTGCCGGTCGGGATCCGTCCCCCGATCGCCTCGAGGTTCGCGCGCGAATGCAGCTGGGCCCCGCCGGCCAGACAGGCGATCGCCCCTCCCACGTTCTGCACACGGCGGGCGGAGAGCTGGCCGATCACGTACTCGATGGCGATGAACCGGGTGAGGTAGTTGCGGTCGCGGCTTCCCTCGGCGATGTACGCCGTGACGGCACCGACGTCGGGATCCGCGAGATGCCGGCTCATCTTGCGCAGCGAGTCGCGGGCGAAGATCACGTCGGCGTCCATGATGAGGACTGCCTCCGTCCACTCGTCCGCGAGCACCGCCTCGAGACCGTGGTTGAGCGTGTGGGCCTTCCCCTGACCGCCCCGGTCTCGGCGCAGGTGCACGACCCGACCGGGGTAGGCCGCCGCCTTCGCCGCCACCACCTCGGGGGTGTCGTCGGTGGAGGCGTCGTCGATCACGAAGATCCGCAGGCGGTCGGCGGGGTATTCGAGCTGCGTCAGTCGCTCGATCGCCTGACCGAGCACGAGTCCTTCGTTCCAGGCCGGGATGAGCACGGCGATACGCGGGTGATACGGCGCCGCCTTGCCGTAGTGATTGCGGAACGCGTGCAGGGGCAGGGAGAGGAACTGCAGGCCCGTGTTGATCACCGGCAACGTGCCGACGAGCACGCACAGGAGCAGGATGACGACGACGAGCGTCTCGATCCAGTCGAGTTCGGGCATCAGCGCGCTTTCCGCTGCGAGAGGAGTTCGGCGACGCGGGCATAGCGCCCGACTTCGGTGGCGACGTGGCTGTCGGTGGAGGCGACGATCTCGGCGCCCGCGGCGTGCAGGGCGTCCAGGAGCGGTGCTCCGGGGCATCCCCACTTCTCGTTCACCTCGACGAGCGTGTCCGTCTCGGCCGCGGTCCGCGCCCACGCCTGGACCCGTTCGGTGCCGAGGTCGTCCTCGGACAGACCGATCTTCGGGAGGATCGAGAAGCAGTGTGCGAGCTGATTGCCGGGGTGGCGCCGCATCGCCGCGATGAGTCCGGAGACCAGCTGGTCGAGCGCATCGTCGGCAGCCCAGCCGCGCGCGATGCGCTCGCGCACCGCGGTGGGCCCCAGCGGCCCGTCGATCCCCGGGAACTGGTGGTCGGCGATCAGGATCCGGTCGATCCCGGTCGGGAGGTCGGGGATGTCGAGCGCGCCAGAGGCGTCGAGGATCTTCGCCTCGACACCCGTCAGGACGGTGAGTCCGTCGGGGACCCGCAGCTCCCGCACCGCCGTGAGGTAGTCGGGCACCCAGGTCGTCGAGCGACGCACGTGGTCGACGAGACGGAGCGTGGTCAGACCGACCGCCGCGGCTGCGGCCACGTTCTCGGCGAGGGTCGACACGGCATCGTCCGAGAAGGTCGAGTGAACGTGGTGATCGCCCTGCAGCACGGCATCGTTCACAGCTCCTCCTGGTGCCCCGCGTGCTCGGACACGAGCACCTCGTCGATCTCGACGATCACGTCTTCGAGGAAGCGCACCGAGGCCACCTCGCGGAACGGGATGCTCTGCGGGATGGCGCGCCCCAGGAAGAGGTCGGCGACGAGCGCGGGGATGTCGACCCCCGCGGCGATGGTGAGCGGAAGGGCTCCGGGGAACCGCGGGTTCACCTCGAGCAGCACCGCGCGACCGTCGCGATCCCGACGCAGCTGCACGTTCGCGACGCCGAGCAGTCCGATCGCCTGGGCGATCGCCGCAGCGGTGTCCTCGAGCTCGGCGTCGTGCACTGTGCGACCGGCGATCGCGACACCGGAGTCGACCCGGGCGCGCGTGCGGGGCACGGCGGCGACCACGGCGCCGGAGGCATCCGCGATCACGTCCACCGAGTACTCCTCGCCCGGCAGGTAGTCCTGCACGATGAGTCCCTCGTCGATCGGCAGGGCGTCGAGGGCGGTGCGATCCGGCACCATCCTCACGCCACGGCTGCCCGCTCCCTGGCGGGGCTTGGCGAACACCGGGAAGTCCCAGTCCACGGCCTGCGCGTCGGGTCCGGCGAGCACGGTGCGCGGAGTGCGTCCGGTCGACTCGCAGCGCTCGGAGAGCAGCAGCTTGTCGAGCGCGACCGAGAGTGTGTCCTGTGACGGAGCGGCGAGCACGGCCGGAGCGAGCTCCTCGCGTCGACCGGCGAGTGCGATGAGCTCGACGTCGACGGTCGAGATCACCAGATCGAGAGCATCCTCCTCGACCATGCGCGCGATCGCGGGGACGAAGTCGTCGGCCCGCCCCGGCGGCACCAGACGTCGATGCGTCGGCGGCACCAGGTAGATGCCGCTCGCCCAGCCGTCCATGTCGGCGGCGAAGATCTCGAGGTCTGAGCGGCGAAGCAGGGAGCGGATCACCGCGACGCCGGCGGGACCCCCGGCTCCGGTGACCAGTACGCGTGCGACCATCAGCTCTCCCGCCGAGTCAGTTCATGTGCGCCGAGGAAGTCGGCGGTCTCGCGCACCACTTCGAGCGGCTCGACGGCCGCGCCGCCACCGAAACGCGACCAGTAGCGCGCGGTGGCGGTCACGAACTCGGGCTCGAGGTAGTCGCGGGTCGCCGTCTGCGACCCGAAGCATTCGAGCAGTCTCAGCTTGCGATCGAGGAAATCGTCGATGCGCACGAAGCGGGTCGGGCGGAAGTCGATCGTCGCCGACGGGCTCTGATAGCACGCCACTGTGCCCACACGACGGGTCGCGACGATGGTCGCCTCGCCGACCGCGCGGTGATCCTGATGCCGATCGTGCGCGGAGTGCGTGTAGACGATCGTCGGCTGGATCTCCTGCACGACCTCCTCGATGAGCCGCACGGTCGAGCCTCCGCCGGAGATCTCCGTGTCGACGAGATCCTTGACGAAGAGGCGGGCTCCGAGCAGCTCGGCGGCGGCCAGCGACTCGTGCTGACGATCGTCCGCAACTCCCCCGCGGCCCCCGCGCGAGAGCGTGAGGATCGTGATCGAGTCCCCCGCTTCCGCGTGCGCCGCGAGCAGCCCTCCGATGCCGATCTCGACGTCGTCGGGGTGAGCGCCGACGGCGAGCACGACCTCCTTCGGCCTGTTCGCCTCGCGACGCGCCCGTCCTTCGGCGGCAAGACGCGTCACGGCCTCGACGAGACCTGCATTGTCGAGGGGCTTCGTCAGGAACTCGTCGGCCTGTGCACGCAGCGCCGACACCGCGTAGTCGACCGAGACGTGAGCGGTCATCACGATGACGGGGACGAGCGGGTCGCTGCGTCTCAGCTCGGCCAGCAGCTCGAGCCCGCTGAGCCCGGGCATCTCGATGTCGGTCACCACGACGTCGGGAGTGAACTCGGAGAGCGTCCGGGTGGCGGCGAGACCGTCTTCGGCGAGCACCACCTCGCAGCCGGCGCGCCTCTCGAGCACGGTCTTCACGAGCAGGGCCACGTCCGGGTCGTCGTCGACGACGAGGACGCGCGGAGCATCCTGTGTCATATCTTCAGCTCTCCATGGGGAAATCCCCCTGCCGGCGGTCCGGCATGCAGCTCTCCGCGCCCTTCGCGCCGAGGCTCGAGGGAAGTCGAGCGGTTCCCTAAATACTGGCATACCCGTGCCGCGTCGGCCCGCGCGAGGGCCGCGACGTCAGGGGGCCGAGCGAGCGGCCCTCTTCTGCTCCTGGAACACGCGGATCGCCTCGTACCGCTCGGCCGAGCGCGCGCGCCGCTTGGTCGCCTCGGCATCGCGGTCCTTGCGCGGAGCCGAGGTGGTCAGGTCATCGACGAGCGCCCTCGTCGCGCGGGCGATCTCCTCGACCGCGCGATCGAACACCGCCTGGTTCGCGCGGGACGGCGAGGTGGATCCGGAGATCTTGCGCACGAACTGCAGGGCGGCGTCGTGACATTCCGCGTCCGTGGCGGCGGGCGCGAGGTTGTTCAGCGGCACGATGTTTCGACACATACCCGCACGGTACGCCCGGCTCTCGGCATGCGGAAGGGCGCGGAGAACGACGGAGGGGCCGGATGCTCAGGCATCCGGCCCCTCCGTCGTGACGCCTCAGCGCTTGTAGTTCGGCGCCTCGACGACGATCTGCACGTCGTGCGGGTGCGACTCCTTGAGTCCGGCCGAGGTGATGCGCACGAACCGGCCACGCTGCTTGAGCTCTTCGATCGTGCGAGCGCCGACGTAGAACATCGACTGACGCAGGCCGCCCACGAGCTGGTAGGCCACGGCCGAGACGGGTCCGCGGTACGGCACCTGTCCTTCGATGCCCTCGGGGATCAGCTTGTCATCGCTCGGAACGTCGGCCTGGAAGTAGCGGTCCTTCGAGTAGGAGGTCTGCTTGCCGCGGGTCTGCATGGCGCCCAGCGAGCCCATGCCCCGGTACTGCTTGAACTGCTTGCCGGACTGGAAGACGATCTCGCCCGGCGACTCGTCGGTGCCGGCGAGCAGCGAGCCGAGCATGACGGCGTCGGCGCCGGCGACGAGCGCCTTCGCGATGTCGCCCGAGTACTGCAGGCCTCCGTCGGCGATCACGGGGATGCCGGCCGGAGCCGCCGCGAGCGACGCCTCGTAGACAGCGGTCACCTGCGGCACGCCGACGCCGGCGACGACGCGGGTGGTGCAGATGGATCCCGGACCGACGCCGACCTTGACGGCGTCGACGCCCGCGTCGACGAGCGCCTGCGCGCCCTCGCGGGTCGCGACGTTGCCGCCGATCACGTCGACGTGCGCGAAGCTCTCGTCGGCCTTGATCCGCTTGACGAGGTCGATGACGCCCTGGGACTGGCCGTTCGCGGTGTCCACGACGAGCACATCGACACCCGCATCGCGAAGTGCCTCGGCGCGCTCCCACGCATCGCCGAAGAATCCGATGGCGGCGCCCACGCGCAGACGACCCTGGTCGTCCTTGGTGGCGAGCGGGTACTTCTCGCTCTTGTCGAAGTCCTTGATCGTGATGAGACCGGCGAGCGTGCCGTCGTCGTCGATCAGGGGCAGCTTCTCGACACGGTGCTTGGCGAACAGGGCGATGACCTCGCCGGCGGCGACGCCGACGGGCGCGGTGACGAGTCCCTCCGAGGTCATGACGTCCTTGACGAAGGTGGTCTGGCGCTCGAAGCCCGAGACGAAGCGCATGTCGCGGTTCGTGATGATGCCGACGAGGCGACCGTCGGGGTCGACGACCGGGAGGCCCGAGATGCGGTACTTCGCGCACAGCGCGTCGACCTCTTCGACGGTGGCGTCGGGAGTCGTGGTGATCGGGTCGGTGATCATGCCCGACTCGCTGCGCTTGACGCGGTCGACGTGCGCGGCCTGGTCGGCGATCGACAGGTTGCGGTGCAGGATCCCGATGCCGCCCTCACGAGCCATGGCGATCGCCATGCGCGACTCGGTGACGGTGTCCATGGCGCTGGAGAGCAGCGGTGTGGCGACCGAGATCCGGCGAGTGATCCGCGAAGAGGTGTCTGCCTCGCTCGGGATGACGTCGGTGTGCCCCGGGAGGAGCAGCACATCGTCGTAAGTGAGTCCGACGAAGCCGAAGGGGTCGTGCTGGTCCATGGATAGTCCTCCTGCGGGCGCGATGTGGGGCGAGGGTGTACCAATTCTAAGCGCCGAGGCCGCGCGGAAATTCCCGCGCGCGTCGTCGTCCGCGCGCGGGTTCCCCCGCGGGCGCGAGGCGACCGGGCAACTTCGTGATGGGATCGTTCTCACCGTGAGCAGATCGTGCCTTGGTCGAAACAGAGCCGACACATTACGCTCATACCGTCGTACATCAGGGCCGATGCACAACTCCGTCATGGCCTGTGTACTGGGCTGGAGGTTCTGTGCGTCCGACGATCTCGGCGAAACGAAGCGGAATGCGGTGGGTCACGATCCTGCTGGCGTCGCTGCTCGCCATCGCTTTCCTCTGGCTGCAGCCTCCCGCATCGGCATCCGCCGAAGAGACGGATGACGGGCAGGAGATCACCGACTTCTACTTCGCCGGTGTCATCACGTTCGATGACGATCCGGTCGAAGGCGTCGTCATGACGATCGAGGGCAACGGCTTCGAGGGCGAGACCGAGACCGACGCCGAGGGCAAGTGGCGCCTGTACGTGCCCGAGAAGGAGACGTACACGCTCACCGTCGACGAGGACACCCTCCCTGACGGCGTGATCGTCGATGCGGCGCAGCTCCCCGAGGGGACGCAGCCGATCTCCGGCACCACGGCGTCGTTCGAGGTCGAGTTCGGGCTCACCGGCACCAAGATCATGAACCTCTTCCTGGGCGAGGGCGAGCGGACCACCGTCTCGTTCGTCGACCAGCTCGTGTCGCGCCTGGTCGGCGGCCTCAACTTCGGCCTCCTGCTCGCACTCGCGTCGATGGGTGCGGCACTCATCTACGGCACGACGCGACTGTCGAACTTCGCGCACGCCGAGATGGTGACATGGGGCGGTCTGGTCGCCCTGGTCATGACGTCGTTCTGGCACCTGCCGCTCTGGCTCGGCATCGTCGCCGCCGTGATCGGCGGTGGACTGCTCGGCTGGGCGATGGATGCGGGCCTCTGGCGTCCGCTGCGGCGACGCGGGCTCGGGATCGTGCAGCTGATGATCGTGAGCATCGGGCTCTCGCTCGCCCTCCGCTACGTCTTCCAGTACTTCATCGGCGGCGGCACCCGTCAGCTCCCCGGAGCGAGCCCCACGCCGATCCAGTTCGGCCCCGTCTCCCTGTCGTACATCGACATGATCGGCATGGGCGTCAGCATCGTCGTCATCGTCGGCGTGGCCTGGTTCCTGACCCGCACCCGCATCGGCAAGGCGACCAGGGCGATCTCCGACAACCCGCAGCTCGCCGCGGCGTCCGGCATCGACGTCGACAGGGTCATCCGCATCGTGTGGATCCTGGCAGGCTCGCTGGCCGCCATCTCCGGAATCCTCTGGGCGTACTTCCGTCCCGGCGTGAAGTGGGACATGGGCGTGCAGATGCTGCTCCTGATCTTCGCCGCGATCACGCTCGGCGGACTCGGCACCGCGTTCGGCGCACTCGTCGGCTCGCTCATCGTCGGGATCGCGGTCGAGATCTCGACGCTGTGGATCCCCTCTGACCTCAAGTACGCGAGCGCGCTTGTCATCCTCATCGTGATCCTCCTGGTGAGGCCGCAGGGTCTGCTCGGACGCAAGGAAAGGTTGGGCTGACGATGGACTTCGGAAGCATCTTCTCCAACACCGCGGTCTACCTGCTCAGCCCCGTCACGATCGCCTACGCGCTCGCGGCGACCGGCCTCGCGGTGCACTTCGGCTACGCGGGCCTGCTCAACTTCGGCATGGCCGCGTTCATGGCGATCGGCGGCTACGGCTACGCGATCTCCGTGCTCACCTTCGGACTCCCCTGGTGGATCGGCATGCTCATCGGCCTGATCGGCGGGGCCGTGTTCGCGATCATCCTCGGCATCCCGACCCTGCGTCTGCGGGCCGACTACCTCGCCATCGCGACGATCGCCGCCGGTGAGATCGTGCGCCTGCTGTTCACGACGCAGGTGTTCGACGAGTACACCAACTCCGCAGACGGCCTCGCGCAGTTCAACGGAGGGTTCCGCGACGCGAACCCCTTCCCCGAGGGCACCTACGGCTTCGGCCCGTGGACCTTCACCGCGAACGACCTGTGGAACCGCGTGTTCGGCCTGATCGTGCTCGCGATCGCGATCCTGCTGGTGTGGTCGCTGATGCGCAGTCCCTGGGGCCGCGTGCTCAAGGGCATCCGTGAAGACGAGGACGCCGTGCGCTCGCTCGGCAAGAACGTGTTCGCCTACAAGCTGCAGGCCCTCGTCGTCGGCGGGATCATCGGCGCGGCGGGCGGCATCATCTTCGTCCTCCCCTCGGCCGTGGTCCCCGGCAGCTACACGACGTCGCTCACGTTCTTCCTGTGGACGATCCTGCTGCTCGGTGGAGCGGCGACCGTGTTCGGCCCCACGCTCGGCGCGGTGCTGTTCTGGGTGGTCTTCGCCTTCCTGGCGAACCTGCTGCCCGCACTCGCGAAGTCGGGGATCCTCCCGATGTCCGACAGCCAGGCGTCCACGCTCGTGTTCGTCTTCGTCGGTGTGGCCCTGATGCTGCTCGTGATCTTCCGCCCCCAGGGGATCCTCGGAGACAAGAGGGAGATGACCTTTGTCAAATGAACTGACCCCCGACGCCGGCGCCGAGCAGGCGCCCGCGACCGGAAGCATCCGCCGTCCGAAGACCACCGGACTCACCACGGGTCCCGCCGCCCCCGGCGTGGGTAAGGTCGATCCGATCCTCGTGGTCGACGCGGTGCAGCGGCGCTTCGGCGGCCTGACCGCCGTCGACGTCGATCACCTCGAGATCCCGCGCGGCGCGATCACCGCGCTGATCGGCCCCAACGGCGCCGGCAAGACGACGCTGTTCAACCTGCTCTGCGGGTTCGACAAGCCCAACAGCGGCACCTGGGCGTTCGACGGCACCAACCTCTCGGGCGTCCCCTCCTTCAAGGTCGCCCGCATGGGGCAGGTGCGCACGTTCCAGCTGACGAAGTCGCTGTCGCTGCTCACCGTGCTCGAGAACATGAAGCTCGGCGCCCCGAACCAGCGCGGCGAGGGCTTCTGGTCGAGCCTGTTCCCCTTCCTCTGGCGGAAGCAGGATCAGGAGATCGAGGTGAAGGCCCGTGAGCTGCTGGCGCGGTTCAAGCTCGACGCCAAGGAGAAGGACTTCGCGGCCGCGCTCTCCGGCGGACAGCGCAAGCTGCTCGAGATGGCGCGTGCGCTCATGAGCGATCCGACCCTCGTCATGCTCGACGAGCCGATGGCCGGCGTGAACCCGGCCCTCACCCAATCTCTGCTCGACCACATCCTCGACCTGAAGGAGCTGGGCATGACGGTGCTGTTCGTCGAGCACGACATGCACATGGTCCGGCACATCGCGGACTGGGTCGTCGTCATGGCCGAGGGACGCGTCGTGGCCGAAGGCCCTCCCGACCAGGTCATGGAGGATCCTGCGGTGATCGACGCCTACCTCGGCGCGCATCAGGATGTCGACCTCGGAGCGGTGACCGGACGCATCCCGGTTCTCGCCGACACCGCGGCCGTCCGGCTGCGCGAGCAGATCGAAGCAGAGGCCGAGGCCGAGCTCGCCGCCGAAGACACCGAGGAGGGACGCGCATGACCGAGGACGCTTCTGTGAAGAACGATCACATCGTCGTCGAGATGAAGGGCGTGCACGCCGGCTACCTGCCGGGAGTCAACATCCTCAACGGCGCCAACCTCATCGCCCGCAAGGGCGAGTTGATCGGCATCATCGGACCCAACGGCGCAGGCAAGTCGACGCTGCTGAAGGCCATGTTCGGACTGGTGAATGTGCGCGACGGCGAGATCACGCTCAACGGCGAGAGCATCGTCGGCCTCAAGGCCGACAAGCTCGTCAAGCGCGGCGTCGCGTTCGTGCCGCAGACGAACAACGTCTTCCCCTCGCTCTCGATCGAGGAGAACCTGCAGATGGGGCTGTACCAGAACCCCAAGATCTACGCGGAGCGGCTCGAGTTCGTCACCGGGATCTTCGCCGAGCTGGGCAAGCGCCTCAAGCAGCGCGCGGGCTCGCTGTCGGGCGGCGAGCGGCAGATGGTCGCGATGTCGCGGGCGCTGATGATGGACCCGTCGGTGCTGCTTCTCGACGAGCCCTCCGCCGGTCTCAGCCCGGTGCGTCAGGACGATGCGTTCATCCGCGTCTCCGACATCAACAAGGCCGGAGTGACCACCATCATGGTCGAGCAGAACGCCCGGCGCTGCCTGCAGATCTGCGACCGCGGCTACGTGCTGGACCAGGGCAAGGACGCCTACGAGGGCACAGGGCGCGACCTGCTGAACGACCCGAAGGTGATCGGGCTCTACCTCGGCACTCTGGGCACCGACGCCGCCTGAGGCGTTCATCGAGAGGGGCGGATGCATCGGCATCCGCCCCTCTCTCGTGCCGTCACGGCTCTCCCCCTCTGCCCTCGCGCCTCACCGCGGGGCGCCGGGCATGACGAAGGCCCCGGATGAGGCATCCGGGGCCTTCGCGCTGTGATCGGGTGATCAGTTGGTGCGGGTGATCAGGTTGTCCGCGCCGTAGACGTAGGTGCCGATCGAGGCGCCCTGCGGGTCGCCGTTCTCGTCGAACGTGATCTCGCCGGAGTAGCCGTCGTAGTCAGCCGTTCCGCCGTCGTTGATGATCTTCGCGCAGTCGGCGAAGCTGGTGCACTTCTCACCGTCTCCGGTGCCTCCCGAGACCTCCTGCATCTTCGCCGCGATGTCCGCACCCTCGGTGGAACCGGCTGCGAGCGATGCGAGAGCCACGAGCACGACGGCGTCGTACGCCTCCGCCGCGTAGGTGAAGTCGTTGACCTCGGGGTTGCCCTCACCGGTCCAGAATGTCTGGAGACGGTCGGTGAAGTCATCCTCGAGCGCCGGCCCGGGCTTGGTGCCCTGCGCGCCCTCGAGCGAGAACGGGAAGTTCGTGTCGGGCGAGGAGCCGTAGTCCGACAGGTTTCCGTCGACCAGGTACCACTTCTCCGGTGAGACGCCGGCGTTCGACAGCAGCGGAGCGATGGTCTTGAACTGGTCGAACGACACGATCGCGACGGCATCGGGGTTCGCGGCCGTGATCGTCGCGACCTGCGCGTCGAACTGGCCGTCACCGACGTTGTAGGAGGCGTCTGCGACGACCTCTCCGCCGGCGCCCTCGAACGTGGACTTGATGTTCTCGAACAGACCGGTGCCATAGGCGTCGTTCTGGTAGATCACACCGAGGGTCTTGGCGCCGTCCTCGGCGATCAGGTTGCCGAGGACCTCGCCCTGCAGCAGGTCGCTGGGAGCGGTGCGGAAGTACAGTCCGTTGTCGTCCCAGTCCGTGAAGTCCGGACCGGTGTTCGACGCCGAGATCTGCAGGATTCCCGCACTCACGTTGCCGTCGAGGATCAGTCGCGACACACCCGATGCCGCGGCGCCGACGATCGCGGACACATCCGCGCCCTCGAGCTTGGTGATGGAGGTCTCATAGGCCTTGGTGTCGGTGTCGCCCTCGTCCTCGGCGGTGAGGTCGATGGTGATGCCGGCTGCTGCCTCGTTGACCTCGGAGACGGCGAGGCCGACACCCGATTCCATGGGCGGACCCAGGAACGACAGCGAGCCCGTCTGCGGCAGCAGCGAACCGAGCTTGAGGGTCAGGTCCTCGGAGGACGACGATCCACCCCCGTCCGAAGGCTCCTCGGTCGGCGTGCTGCTGCAGCCCGCGATGACGATGGCGGCCGCGCTGGCCAGCGCGATCCCGGCGAAGACCCTCGCCTTGCGCGAGCCCTTCAGTGAGTTCATGATGCTCCCTTGCGTATCTGAACGTGGATTTGCGGACCACGCTCGGGTGCTCTAACCCTAGGACCGGAATTGGTCGATTGGGGGTCGCCGATGTTTCGGTGCGTTAACGATCCGGCACCGAGTGTCAGGGGCACCGCGCCTCGGGCTCAGACCAGCTCGGGCCGCGCCTCTCGCCGGCCTCGACGACCGGCCAGCAGCAGGTCGATGACGAACACCGCGATCGCGATCCACACGATGATGAAGCCCAGCCAGCGCTCCAGCGGCATGGGCTCCCCCAGCACCGCCGCGCCGATGATGAACTGCATCACGGGGGTCACGAACTGGATCATGCCGATCACCGTCAGGTTGATGCGTCTCGTGCCCGCGGCGAACAGCAGCAGGGGCACCGCCGTCGCGACGCCCGCGAAGGCGAGCAGCGCCGCGTGCCAGGGACCGTACTGTCCCATCGTGATGCCGGCGGGGGTGGCCGCCACGAGGATCAGCTGCACCACGGCGATGGGGATCAGCCAGAACGACTCGAGCGTGAGGCCGCTGATCGCGTCGACGGCGGGGCCGATCTTCTTCTTGATGAGTCCGTAGACGCCGAAGGATGCGGTGAGCGAGAGCGCGATCCACGGGAACGAGCTGTAGAACACGACGATCACGACCACGGCCACCGTCGCGATGCCGATCGCCGCCCACTGGAGCCGGCGGATGCGCTCCTTGAGCACGAAGACACCCAGCAGCACCGTCGCGATGGGGTTGATGAAGTACCCGAGGCTCGTCTCGACCACATGGCCGGTGAGCGTGCCGATGAGGAAGACCTGCCAGTTGACGTAGATGAGCACGCCGGCCAGAGCCGTCCAGCCCAGAAGCTTCGGCTGCCGGATGATCACGCCCAGCGCCTTCCAGCCGCGCGTGACCGTGAGCAGGATGCCGCAGAACACGAAGGAGAGGAGCACGCGCCAGGCGACAACCTCCCACGGCCCGGTCGGAGCGAGCAGCAGGAAGTACAGAGGCAGCACGCCCCACAGCAGATAGGCGCCGCCGGCGTACGCGACTCCCGCGCTCTGGGTGGAACGGATCGCGGGGGTCGTCAGGCTCACCGCACCACACTATGCCCGCCGTCGACGGCCCTCGCACGCGCGGACCCGCCGGGCCCGGGAATGGCAGGAATCGCGCGCCGCGTGGCGGAATGCGAAGAGGGCCCGGATGCGTGGTGCATCCGGGCCCTCTTCGAGGAACAGGCGTCCCCGGCCCTCGAGGGGCTCAGGAACCGGCTCGTTCGCTGGTCAGCGAACGACGACCGCGAGAACGTCGCGGGCCGACAGGACGAGGAACTCGTCTGCGCCGAACTTCACTTCGGTTCCGCCGTACTTGCTGTAGAGCACGCGGTCGCCGACGGCGACGTCGAGCGGAACACGGTTGCCGTTGTCATCGATGCGACCGGGGCCGACGGCCACGACCTCGCCCTCCTGGGGCTTCTCCTTGGCGGTGTCGGGGATGACCAGGCCACTCGCGGTGGTCTGCTCGGCCTCGACCTGCTTGATGACGATGCGGTCCTCGAGCGGCTTGATGGAAACCGACACGGTCTACCTCTTCTTTCTTGACGCTGACACGAAAGACTTGTTCGCACTCTCAACCCGAGAGTGCTAACAGCAGTCTATGCGGTGCGCTGGCACTCATGCAATGCGAGTGCCAGCCCCCGACACCGAGCCGACCGGAGCCGCCGCCTAAGCTGAGGACGTGGAGATGTCCGAGCTGAGAGCCCTGCTCACCCCTGAAGGCCTCGAGCTGCTCGACACCCTGGGCCCGATCGCCCAGGTCGCCGACGTCGCTCGCGCCGTCTCCCGCCTGCGCGCCGCGGGTCACTCGCCCGATCTCGTGTCGGCGGTGGTCGGGCAGGCGCATCTGCGCGCGAAAGCGGAGTCGAAGTTCGGCCCCTTCGCCGCGCGGATGCTGTTCACCCGCGCCGGGCTGGAACAGGCGACCAGGCTCGGCGTGGCAGCCCGGCACGCGCAGCGGCTGCGGCGAGCGGGGGTGAGCCAGGTCGCCGACCTCGGCTGCGGCATCGGCGGCGACGCGCTCGCCTTCGCCGGAGCGGGCCTCGACGTCGTCGCGGTCGACGCCGACGAGGTCACGTCCGCGATCGCCGCATACAACCTCGCGCCGTTCGGCGACAGCGCCACCGTGCGCCACGGCATCGCCCAGGAGAACGTTCCCGACACGGCGGACGGCACGCGGGCGATCTGGATGGATCCCGCTCGGCGCACCCAGGGCCACGGTGACACGCAGCGGGTCTCGTCCGACGAGTACTCTCCGCCGCTGGACTGGGCGTTCGAGGTCGCCTCACGCATCCCGACGGGGATCAAGCTCGGTCCGGGGCACGATCGCGACGCCCTTCCCGCGGCCGCCGAGACGCAGTGGGTGAGCGCGGACGGCAGCGTGGTCGAGCTCGTGGTGTGGACGGGCATCCTGGCCCGCGAGGGCGTGCGCCGCTCGGCGCTCGTGATCCGCGGCGACGAGTCCCATGAGCTCACCGCCGGGGCCGACGCCGAGGATGCACCGGTACGCGGGCTCGGCGCCTTCCTGCACGAACCGGACGGCGCGGTGATCCGCGCCCGCCTGATCGGCGATGTGGCCAGGAGCCTCGATGCCGGGATGCTCGACGAGAGGATCGCCTACCTCACCTCGGATGCCGCTCTCACGAGCCCGTTCGTGCAGTCCTTCCGCGTGCGCGAGGTGGTCGCGGCCAACCCGAAGGCGATCAACACGGCGCTGAAGGCCCACGGCATCGGCACGCTCGAGATCAAGAAGCGCGGCATGGACATCGATCCCGCAGCGTTCCGGAAGAAGCTCAGTCTGCGCGGAGACGCGTCCGCGACCCTGATCCTCACGCGCGTCGGCTCCCAGCGTCGCGCGATCCTCGCCGACCGCGTTCCGCCGGCCGCCTAGAGCCAGCCCGCGGAGTCAACCGGCGGAGAGTCAGCCCGCGTCGCCGGGCGGGACATCGACCGGGATCGGGTCGCCGTGCTCCCCTCCGACCTCGAGCGAGTCGCCGGGCTGCACCGTCGTGGTGCCGGTGGTCACCTCGTCACCGTCGGCATCGCCCGGAAAATCGCCCGTGACGACGAGATACGACCGGCCCATGGAAGTGAAGTCCAGTGTCACGCTCCAGGGATTCGTCACCTGCTCCGCATCGTCGACCGAGGATCCCTCGATCACGACGCCCTCCCCCGGGATCATCCCGTTGTTGGCGTCGGCGCAGTTCGTCGCGTCGACCGCGTCGATGATCAGACACTGCTGGGTCGTGAATCCCTCGGTGCGGGTGGCCGACCAGACCGGCGCACCGCCGAGGTACCCCATGACGGCGAGGGAGTAGGGCTCGTAGCCCCGCTCCATGAGCTCTCCGGCGCGATCCTGCTCCGCGGGATCGAACTGCTGCATCCAGTCGTCGACACCGAGCGCCCAGCGCTGGATCAGGGCGACCATCTCTCCGGTGTGGGTGCGCGCGGCGGTCGCGGTGATCTGTTCGCCGCTCCCCTCGTCGCTGCGGCGGGAATCGATCACCGCCGCGCTGAGGCCGTAGCCGCGTTCGAGGTCGTCTGCGATCTGACAGCCGCTCGACGACTCCCCCGCCACGTCGAGGACGATGCACTCCATCTCGCCGTTCTTCTTCGTGCCGAACCACACGATGGCGTCGTCGTCGCGTCCGATCGCCTCGACGGTCCCCGGGTCGTAGTCCCCCGCGGACTGCAGGTCGAGGCTCCGCTGCTGCTCTTCGGAACTGAGCGGGACGCGCTCATCGTCACGGCCGAAGAGCGCCCAGCCCGCTCCGAGTCCCACGATCAGCGCGCCCGCACAGACGAGAGCCACCGCCCGCCAGTGGCGGCGGAGCGCCGTCGGCGCCGCACGCAGAGCATCCGCTGCCGGAGTGGGCTCCGCAGGTGTCGCCGTCTCTGGGGGCTGCACCGGCTTTCGGGGATCGAGCGGCTCTCGGGGATCGAGCGACCCGCGGGTATCGAGCGACCCGCGGGTATCGAGCGACCCGGTGGCGTGTCGGGGCTCCGTCGCTCCTCGGGCATCGGCGGGCGCTCCCCCGTCCTCACCCCGTGCCGCGCGCGGCGCCACGGCAGGAGTCTGCAGGCGCGTCCGCTCGAGCTGCTGCAACCGGACGGCGTCCGCGTCGCTGAGACCGCCGTCGCGGCCGTACGCGCGCGCCTGGAGCGCTCGCAGCTCTGCGGTCTCGTGGGCGTCGAGCATCGTGTCAGCCGAGCCTCTCGAACTGCATGCCCGCCCACACCAGCCAGCCGAGGCTGTAGACCGTGGCGCACAGACCGAGCACCAGCGCCCAGCGCGCGATCGCACGGTTCTCGACCGGGCGGCGGAGCGACATGATCGAGGCGATGACCGCGACGATGGCGATCGGTATGCCCCAGCCGACGAAGAACGAGGCGGCGAGCGCGACGACGGCGGCCATGAGCGCCCACGGGGCGAGTCTGGTCTCGTCCGCGATGACGGGTGTCGCGGCGGTGCCGGTGGGCTCCCACTCGACCTCCCCCGGAGGGCGATCGAGCTCGGGGCCGGTCACGACGACGGGTTCGATCCCGACCGGTCCGGTCGGCAACTTCGTGTACCCCTCGCGCCGCGCTCCGGGAAGCCGCGCGGCTCCCTCCGGGCGCTCGACCTCGGGTGTCGGCTGCTCGACACGCGCCGGTGGAACCGCGGCCCTGGCAGCTGCGCCCTCGGCGTCTGCGGGTCCCGTCGTGCGCGACGCATCGCTCATCAGCTCACCGTCGCCCTCTCATCGACCTGGATCTCGGTCACCGGAAGGGTCGAATCGGCGCCGAACGCGAGAGTCGACGGGCGACGACCGGAGGTGATCAGCTCGGCTGCGAGCGCGGCGATCATGGCTCCGTTGTCGGTGCAGAGCGACAGCGGCGGGATGCGCACGGTGACGCCGGCGGCCTCGGCCCTCGACAGCGCGACCTCGCGCAGCCGACGGTTCGCGATCACCCCGCCGCCGAGCAGCAGACGCGGCACGCCCCGGTCGGCGCACGCGGCGAGAGCCTTCGTGACGAGCACGTCGACGACCGCCTCGCGGAAGCTCGCGGCCACATCGGCGACGGGCACCTCGACCCCCTCGGCTTCGCAGCGTTCGACCCAGCGCGCCACCGCCGTCTTCAGCCCGGAGAACGAGAAGTCGTATCGGTGCGCGGCGAGGTCGGACGCACGGGACAGGCCGCGGGGGAAGCGGATCGCGTTCGGGTCACCGGTCGCCGCGGCGCGGTCGATCTCGGGTCCGCCGGGGTACGGCAGCGACAGCAGTCGTGCGACCTTGTCGAAGGCCTCACCGGCTGCATCGTCCATGGTCTCGCCGAGCATCTCGACGTCGGTGGTGAGGTCACGGACGTGCAGCAGCGACGTGTGGCCGCCCGAGACCAGCAGGGCGATCGTCGGATACTCGAGCGGCGCCGAATCCGGGGTGAGGATGTCGGCGGCGATGTGCCCCACGAGGTGGTTCACGGCGTAGAGCGGCTTGTCGAGCGCGACGGCGAGTCCCTTCGCCGCGCCGACGCCCACCATGAGCGCACCGGCGAGGCCGGGTCCGCTCGTGACGGCGACGGCGTCGAGGTCCTGCAACCGCACCCCCGCCTCGGCGAGTGCCGCGTCGATCGAGGGCTGCAGCGCCTCGAGGTGGGCGCGCGCCGCGACCTCCGGCACCACGCCGCCGTAGCGCGCGTGCTCGTCCATGCTCGACGCGATCGTGTTCGAGAGCAGCGTGCGTCCGCGCACGATGCCGATACCTGTCTCGTCGCAGCTCGTCTCGATGCCCAGCACCAGTGGCTCGGTCATGCGCTCGCCTCCTTCGCGGCATCCGGTCCGACGACGCGATGCTCCGCCGAACGCGCGTGCTGCAGCGCGAGGCGCATGACCACCGCGTCGACGTCATCGGGCTGGTAGTAGCGCGGCCGACGTCCGATCTCCTCGAACCCCTCGGAGAGGTAGAGGCCTTCAGCCGTCGGATTGTCCGCCCGCACTTCGAGGAAGACCTCTCGTGCGCCGCGTTCGGCCGCGGCGGCGAGGAGTGCACGCAGCAGCGCCCGGCCGCGCCCGGCGCCGCGATACTCGGCGTCGAGTGCGATCGTCTGGATGTCGGCGTCCGATCCGCCCTCCAGCGCACGCACCCCTCCGTAGCCGACCACCGTGCCCTCGTGCTCATCGACGAGATAGCGACCGTGCGGGCTCGCGAGCTCGAGAGCCATGGCCTGCGGGCTCCAGGCATCCGTCGGGAAGGAGCGGTGCTCTATCGCCATGATGGCGTCGAGGTCGTCGGGGGTCGCGACGCGAAGGGTCACAGTCCCACCTTCTTCGGAGCGCCGGGCATGGTCACATCGGGCTGACGCAGGTACAGCGGCTCGGCGTCGGCCAGCGTGCGTCCCGCAGCCAGGGCCCGCGCGCCCACTCGTGCGAGATCGGCGGCCGAGAGCGTCTCGACGTCGATGCGGCGGATGCCGTCGAGACGCGCATCCGCGTCGACGCGAGGCACGAGCACGGTCTCGGCCGCGACCGCGGGGATGCCGTCGGCATCCGTGCCGTCGAACACGGTGATCGCGACCTCGCGGCGCCGTGCATCGGTGACGACCGCGAACACGCCCTCGACCCGATCGTGCTCGATGGCCGTGAGCGCCGCGGCATGATGGCTCGGCACGGGCACGACGGGGATGCCGCGGCCCAGGGCGAACGCGCGGGCCGCCGCGATGCCGATACGAAGTCCCGTGAAGGGGCCCGGCCCCATGCCCGAGACGACGTGCGAGATCGGAGCGTCACCCGCCTCGTCGAGCGCGCGGGACAGCAGCCCGCCGATCACCTCGGCGTGCCCGAGCGGATCGGCGGCAGACGCCTGCGCGCGCAGGGTGCCGTCGGCATCGATGAGCGAGACGGCGGTGCCCAGGGAGGTGTCGACGGCGAGGATCACCTCTCCAGGGTAGTCGGGGTTCACCCGGTGATCGCCGAGCGCCCCTCAGCGGTGATCGTGACGTGCCGCGGAGCATCCGCGTCGAGCTCGGACGCGTCGAGGTCGTCGCCCCCGCCCACCGGCCGCTCGAGCTCGATGTCCCACCAGCGTTCCGCCAACTCCTCGGCCATCCCGCGCCCCCACTCGATCACGACGACCGACCGCGCGAGGTCGAGGTCGAGGTCGTCGAGCTCCGCTCCCGAGCCGAGGCGGTAGGCGTCGACGTGCACGAGCGGGGCACGGCCGACGAGCGACGGGTGCGTCCGGGCGATCACGAACGTCGGGCTCTGCACCGGGCCGCGCACGCCGAGGCCCTCGGCGAGGCCGCGGGTGAACGTCGTCTTCCCCGCGCCCAGCGGACCGGTCAGGATCAGCAGGTCGCCGGCCTCGAGCTGCTCGCCGATGCGGAAGCCGAGCTGCTCCATGGCATGGGCGGTCGCGATCTCGTGCCTGCCGAGGAAGGCGGGGTCGACGCTCATGCCGACCTGCGAGGCACGCGCGCGCCGATGCGTGTGACGATCTCGTAGTTGATGGTCGATGCGACGTTCGCCCACTCCGCGGCGGAGGGGACGCCGAGCGTCGGATCGCCGAACAGCACGACCTCGTCGCCGATCGAGACCGCGGCGTCGCCGACGTCGACGACGAACTGGTCCATCGCGATGCGGCCGACGTTGGTGTGCCGCCGCCCTGCGATCGAGACGGGCAGCCGTCCCGAGGCCTGCCTCGGGACGCCGTCGGCGTAGCCGAACGGAACGAGCACGAGTGTGGTGTCGTGCGGAGTCCGGTGGTCGTAGCCGTACGAGACTCCGGCGCCCGCGGGGACACGGCGGACCGCGGCGACCGCGCCGCGCAGGGTCATGGCGGGGCGCAGGCCGAGCTCGGCCGACGAGCGGTCGTCGAAGGGCGAGAGGCCGTAGATCCCGACGCCGACGCGCACCGCATCCAGGCGCATCTCGGGCAGGTCGATCGCCGCGGCTGTGGCGGCGATGTGGCGGATCTCCGGGTGGATGCCGAAGGATGCCGCCAGCGCGACGCCCTCCTCGAACTTGGCGAGAGCCTCGCGGTCGTCCTGCAGCGAGGTGTTCGACAGATGGCTGAACAGGCCGATGATGCGCAGACGCCCGATGCGCTCGAGGCGGGCGGCCTCGGCGAGCACCCGTCGCCAGTCGGCGGGCGCGATGCCGTTGCGCGACAGCCCGGTCTCGAACTTGAGGTGCACACCGACCGGACGGTCGACGGCCGCCGCCGCACCCGCGGCCTCGAGCTGGTCGAACGACGAGATGCCGACCTCGATGTCGTGCTCGGCGGCCTGCACGAACCGCTCGCCTGGCGCATGCAGCCAGGCGAGGATCGGAGCCGTGATGCCCTGGCGACGCAGGTCGAGGGCTTCGGGGATCTCGGCGACGCCGAGTCGCGTCGCACCCCCGGCGAGCGCAGCCACCGCTGCGGCCGCGGCGCCGTGCCCGTAGGCATTGGCCTTGACCACGGCGATCACCTGCACGCCGGTGAGCCGACGGAAGTGGCGGACGTTGTCGCTGACGGCATCCAGGTCGATGCGCGCCTCGCGGAACGGAACGGTCACAGCGGCTCTCCTTCGGCGACGACGAATGCGGCGGCGAGCCCCGCGTCGTGGGTGAGGGTCAGATGCAGTCGGGTGATCCCGCGCTCGGCGACGACCTCGGCGGTGGTGCCCGAGAGCACGAAATGCGGTCGGCCCGACGCTTCCGAGGCGATCTCGATCTCGATCCAGTGCACGCCGTCCGAGCCGCCGAGCGTCTTGATCAGCGCCTCTTTCGCGGCATATCTCGCCGCGAGCGACGGCAGCCGGAGCCCCCGCTCCCCCGGTGCGAAGAGCCGCTCCCGAAGCCGCGGAGTGCGCTCGAGCGTCCGCTCGAACCGCGGGATGTCCACGAGGTCGATGCCGGTCCCGATGATCACCAGTTCAGCCTAGTCGCGGCATCCGCCCGGGCCTCGCCCGGGACGTGCGACGGCGCGCCAGGACGGCGCGGGCTACTCGACCGTGACCGACTTCGCGAGGTTGCGGGGCTGGTCGACGTCGAGACCCTTGGCGGTGGCGAGAGCCATCGCGAAGATCTGCAGCGGCACGACCGCGAGCAGCGGCTCGAACATCGCCCCGGCGAGCGGGATGCGGATGACCTCGTCGGCGAAGGGCAGCACGGCGGCATCGCCCTCTTCTGCGACCACGATCACGCGGGCGCCGCGGGCGCGGATCTCCTGGATGTTCGACACGACCTTCGAGTGCACGAGCGCCGAGTGACGGGGCGACGGCACCAGGACGAACACCGGCTGACCCGGCTCGATCAGAGCGATCGGGCCGTGCTTGAGCTCGCCTGCGGCGAAGCCCTCGGCATGGATGTACGAGATCTCCTTGAGCTTGAGCGCGCCCTCGAGCGCGATCGGGAAGCCGACGTGACGGCCGAGGAACAGCACCGAGCGGGTGTCGGCCATCCAGCCGGCCAGCTGCGAGACGTGCTCCTGCTCGCTCGCCAGCACCTTGGCGATCTTCTCCGGCAGCGCCGAGAGCTCGGCGACGTCGACCGAGGCATCCTCGACCGACCCGCGGATGCGCCCCATGTGCAGACCGAGCAGCAGCAGAGCGGTGATCTGGGCGGAGAACGCCTTGGTCGACGCGACGGCGACCTCAGGACCGGCGTGCGTGTAGACGACGGCATCCGACTCGCGCGGGATCGTGGCGCCCTGCGTGTTGCAGATCGACAGCGTGCGCGCCCCGCGCTCGCGCGCGTACTTGACGGCCATCAGGGTGTCCATGGTCTCGCCGGACTGGCTGATGGAGACGACGAGCGTGTCGGCTCCGATCACCGGGTCGCGATAGCGGAACTCGTGGGCGAGCTCGACGTCGACCGGGACGCGGGCCCACTGCTCGATCGCGTACTTGCCGACGAGCGCGGAGTAGGCGGCGGTGCCGCAGGCCGTGATGATGATGCGGTTGATGCCGAGGAAGAGCTCATCGAGACCGTCGAGCTCGGGGATGACGACCTGGCCGTCCCGGATGCGACCGCGCAGCGTGTTGGCGACCGCCTCGGGCTGCTCGGCGACCTCCTTCGCCATGAAGCTGGACCAGCCGCCCTTCTCCGCGGCGGCGGCGTCCCACGAGACGTCGAACGGCTCCGCCTCGACCGGCGTGCCGGCGAAGTCGGTGACCGTGACGGCGTCGGGGGTGATCGAGACGATCTGGTCCTGACCGATCGCGAGGGCCTTGCGCGTGTGCTCGACGAAGGCAGCCACGTCGGATCCGAGGAAGTTCTCTCCCTCGCCGAGTCCGATCACGAGCGGCGAGTTGCGGCGGGCGCCGACCACGAGGCCCGGGTGGTCCTGGTGCAGCGCGAGGAGCGTGAACGCGCCCTCGAGCCGGTTGACGACGCTGCGGAACGCGAGCTGCAGGTCTCCGCCGTTGCCGCGGTACTCGCGACCGAGGAGCGCTGCGGCGACCTCGGTGTCGGTCTCGCTGCGGAACACCACTCCGTCGGCGAGCAGCTCGTCGCGCAGCGCGGAGAAGTTCTCGATGATCCCGTTGTGGATCAGAGCGAGCCTGTCGTCGTCCGCCAGATGCGGGTGGGCGTTGACGTCGGTGGGGCCGCCGTGCGTCGCCCAGCGCGTGTGTCCGATGCCCGTGTTGCCGTCGGCGAGAGCCGAATCGGCGAGCGATTCGCGCAGCGCGGCGAGCTTGCCGGCCTTCTTGCGCATACCCAGCGAGCCCTGGCCGTCGATGACGGCGACACCCGCGGAGTCGTAGCCGCGGTACTCGAGACGGGCGAGGCCCGCGAGCAGGATGTCCTGGCTGGGCCGAGGGCCCACGTATCCGACGATTCCACACATGTGGTCAAGCGTAAGGGCGCTATTTTGCGAAGATCCCGAACGAACCGGGACCCGCCCGCGCCTCAGAGCTTGCGGAGCAGCACGCTCTCGACGCTGTGATCGACGCCCTTGTTCAGCACCAGCCGGGCGCGATGCTTGGTGGGCATCACGTTCTCGACCAGGTTCGGCATGTTGATCTCGTTCCAGTACCCGAGGGCGGTGGTGATCGCCTCCTCGTCCGTGAGGTGCGCGAAGACGTTGAAGTACGACGATGGGTTCGAGAACGCGCCTTCGCGCAGCGCGAGGAACCGGTCGACGTACCACTTCTCGATGTGCGCGGTGTCGGCGTCGACGAAGATCGAGAAGTCGAAGAGATCGCTCACCGCCACGTCGTTGGGCGCGGGCGGCGGCTGCAGCACGTTGAGGCCTTCGACGATCACGACATCGGGGCGGCGCACCACGACGTGCGCGTCGGGGACGATGTCGTAGCGCATGTGCGAGTAGAACGGAGCACGCACCTCGGCGGCGCCGCTCTTGACCTCGGTGAGGAACTCGATCAGCGCACGGCGGTCGTAGGACTCGGGGAACCCCTTGCGATCCATGAGCCCGCGCCGCTCGAGCTCGGCGTTCGAATGCAGGAAGCCGTCGGTCGTGACGAGCTCGACCCTGGGCGTGCCCGGCCACCGGCTCATGAGCTCGCGCAGCAGGCGGGCGATCGTGGACTTGCCCACGGCGACGGAACCGGCGACACCGACCACGAACGGAGTCGTCGTGTCGTCCTCCTGCAGGAACGAGCTCGTCGCGGCGCCGAGACGCTTCGTGGCCGTGGCATAGAGGCTGAGGAGTCGACTCAGCGGCAGATAGACCTCGCGCACCTCGGTGAGGTCGAGGCGGTCTCCGATGCCCCGGAGCTCGACGACCTCGGTCTCGGTGAGAGGCTGATCGAGTCCCGCGGCGAGCCGCGCCCATTCGTCACGGCCGATCTCCCGATACGGCGAGAGGGGCAGCGTGGGGTCGGCGGTGGTCACGGATACATCGTAACGGGGCGGCGGTAGTGTCTATCCGTGCGCCTGGGAGTTCTCGACATCGGTTCCAACACCGTCCATATGCTCGCCGCCGACGTCCACCCCGGTGGCCGCCCTCTGGCGACCACGAGCGACCGCAGCGTTCTGCGGCTGATGCGGTATCTCACCGATGACGGGTCGATCTCCGATGAGGGCGTGCGTGCACTCGAGGCCGCCGTCTCGCAGGCCCGCCGCGTCGCCGAGGAGGAGCGGGTGGATGCGCTGCTGGCGACCGCGACCAGCGCGGTGCGCGACGCCCGGAACGGCGCAGAGGTGATCGCCCGCATCGAGGCCGCGCTCGGTCAGCCGCTGCAGGTGCTCGACGGCGAGACCGAGGCGGAGCTGACCTTCCTCGCCGTGCGTCGCTGGTTCGGCTGGTCGGCCGGCCAGCTGCTGCTTCTCGACATCGGCGGCGGATCGCTCGAGATCGCCGCGGGCGGCGACGAGCTCCCGGATGCCGCGGCATCCGTCCCCCTGGGCGCCGGGCGCATGACCGTGCAGTTCCTGCCGAACGACCCTCCGGGTGAGGACGACGTGGACCGGCTGCGCGCCCACGCGACGTCGACACTCGCCGAGGTCCTGCCTCGATTCGAGGCGCTGCCCCGACCCGATCACGTCGTGGGCTCGTCGAAGGCCATCCGCTCGCTCGCCCGGTTGGCGGGTTATCCGATGCCCGGATGGTCCGGCATCCAGCGCATGGTGCTTCCTCGAGAGGCTCTGGGCTCGTGGATCCCTCGCCTGGCGCGCATCCCGGCGTCGGCACGACAGGAGCTGCCGGGGATCACCGCCGACCGCACGTTCCAGATCGTCGCCGCCGCCGTGTCGCTGCACACCGCGATGACGGCTCTCAGGGTCGACGAGCTCGAGGTGTCGCCGTGGGCGCTCCGCGAGGGCGTGCTGCTGCGGTACATCGAGCAGCTCGGCCAGCAGCCGACGACCTGATGCACCCCTGACGCAGAACGCTCCCGTCGACCACCTCGTGGCCCCGACGGTGCGCGGGAGACGAGACGGTCGACGGGAGTGACCGGCGGATGCTCAGAGGGCGAGGCGCTCGCGGACCACGTCGACCAGACGATCGGCGTATGTCTGCACGGAGTCGGCATCGGCGGCCTCGACCATGACGCGGACGAGCGGCTCGGTGCCCGACTTGCGCAGCAGCACGCGTCCGGTGTCGCCGAGTTCGGCCTCGACGGCGCGCACAGCGTCCTGCACGACGGGATCGTCGCCGACCGCGTCCTTGTCGACATCGCGCACGTTGATGAGCACCTGCGGGTAGACCGTCATCACCGAGGCGAGCTCGGCGATCGTCTTGTTCGTGCGGGCCATCTCGGCCACGAGGTGCAGGCCCGTGAGCAGACCGTCGCCGGTGGTGGCGTACTCGCTCATGATCACGTGACCGGACTGCTCGCCGCCGAGCGCGTAGCCGCCCGCGTTCATGTCCTCGAGCACGTAGCGATCGCCCACGGCGGTCTGCCGCACGGTGATCCCGTGCTCGCGCATCGCGACGTGCAGACCGAGGTTACTCATGACGGTCGCGACGAGGGTGTCGTCGGTGAGGTGCCCGCGTTCCTTCATCGAGACCGCGAGGATCGCCATGATCTGGTCGCCGTCGATGATGTTGCCCTGCGCGTCGACCGCGAGACAGCGATCCGCGTCGCCGTCGTGCGCGATGCCGATGTCGGCACCGAGACGCACGACCGCCTCGGCCAGGTTCTCGAGGTGCGTCGAACCGACGCCGTCGTTGATGTTCCAGCCGTCGGGGTCGGCGCCGATCACTGTCACGTCGGCTCCCGCATCGCGGAAGGTCTCGGGGGACACACCGGATGCCGCGCCGTGTGCGCAGTCGAGAACGACCTTGATGCCGTTCAGACGGTTCGGCAGCGACCCGAGCAGATGCACGACGTAGCGGTCCTCCGCGTCCGAGAAGCGGATGATCCTGCCCACTCCCGCACCGGTCGGGCGCAGCTTCTCCCCCGCCATGGCGGCTTCGATGCGCTGTTCGACGATGTCGGGGAGCTTCACCCCGCCGCGCGCGAAGATCTTGATCCCGTTGTCGGGCGCCGCGTTGTGCGACGCCGAGATCATGACGCCGAAATCAGCGTCGCGGTCGGCGACGAGGAAGGCGAGTGCCGGCGTCGGGATGACCCCGGCCTCGAGCACGTCGACCCCCGAGGAGGCGAGTCCTGCCGAGACCGCGGCGGTGAGGAAGTGTCCGGAGACGCGGGGGTCTCGTGCCACGACTGCGGTGAGTCGCTTGCCTTCGGCTTTGCGAGCCTCCGCAGTACGGCCCTGGCCCAGGACGACAGCAGTCGCCTGGGCCAGGGTGAGCGCCAGGTCGGCGGTGAGGATGCCATTGGCAAGCCCTCGCACACCGTCCGTGCCAAAGATCGGCATCGGAGCAGTGGACCTTAACGCTTGGAGTACTGAGGCGCCTTGCGGGCCTTCTTGAGTCCAGCCTTCTTGCGCTCCTTGACGCGAGCGTCACGGGAGAGGAAGCCGGCCTTCTTCAGGGTCGCGCGGTTGTTCTCCTCGTCGATGCCGTTGAGCGAACGAGCGATACCGAGACGCAGGGCGCCGGCCTGGCCCGAGGGGCCACCGCCGGAGATGCGCGCGATCACGTCATAGCCGCCCGCGAGATTGAGGATCGTGAACGGGTCGTTGATCAGCTGCTGGTGCAGCTTGTTCGGGAAGTAGTCCTCGAGCGTGCGGCCGTTGACCGTGATCGTTCCCGAGCCGGGGACGAGACGCACGCGGGCGATGGCCTGCTTGCGACGGCCGACAGCGGCACCCGGGACGCTCAGCACGGGGCGGGGAGCCGCCTCGACTGCTTCGGTCTCGGGAGTCGACGTCGAGAAGTTCTGGAGGTTTT
Source organism: Microbacterium sp. C5A9 (assembly GCF_022627955.1). Taxonomy (GTDB): domain Bacteria; phylum Actinomycetota; class Actinomycetes; order Actinomycetales; family Microbacteriaceae; genus Microbacterium. The sequence goes on along the minus strand of NZ_JABXGD010000001.1, from coordinate 496,058 downwards.
CGGTGGTGTCCTGGATGTCAGCCACGAGTATGTCCTTTAAGTCTTACGGCGCTTACTGGGCGACCTGGTCGAGGGTGTACGTCTGCGGCTGCTGCGCGGCGTGCGGGTGCTCGGCACCGACGTACACCTTGAGCTTCGACAGCTGCTGACGGCCCAGGCTGTTCTTGGGGAGCATGCCACGGATGGCCTTCTCCACAGCGCGGACAGGGTTCTTCTCGAGAAGCTCGGCGTAGGTGACCGACTTCAGTCCGCCCGGGTAGCCCGAGTGGCGGTAGGCCAGCTTCTTCTGGAGCTTCTGACCCGTGAGCGCGACCTTGTCGGCGTTCACGATGATGACGAAGTCACCCGAGTCGATGTGGTTGGCGAAGGTGGGCTTGTGCTTGCCACGCAGGAGCGTAGCTGCGTGCGAGGCCAGGCGGCCGAGAACGACGTCAGTGGCGTCGATGACGACCCAGTCACGCTGGACCTCGCCGGCCTTCGGGGTGTAAGTGCGCGTCACGATAGTGCTGCTTTCTTGTTCGAACGGAGAAGTTCGTGAATCCCACTCCGGGGTGGTTCTTCCCGAGAGGGAGGAACACGCCAGTGGAGGGCTCACGTTCGTGGGACTCGGCAGTCGAGTACCAAAGAGACAGCTTACGTCATTCGGGGCTGTAATCCCAAACCGGACGGATGCCCCTCAATCGAAACGCGTCGTCACCAGGATCGGGCGATGGTCACTGAGTCCCTGCGGCAGGGTGGTGACCCGCTGGATCTCGAATCCGACCGAGGTCGCGAAGTCGTAGTGCCCCCGGAAGACCCGGTAGCGCGTGTAGGTGTGGTCATCGCTCATGGTGAGGGCGTAGCCGTGCTCGCGGACCGTCTTGCCGAGGTTCTCCTTGAAGACGGGGTAGTTGTAGTCGCCCACCATCAACTGCGGGAGTCCCTCGCCGAGTGTCGCGAGCTCCGTGAGCGCGGCGCGGATCTGATGCCGGCGCAGCGAGTTGAGTGCCGTCAGCGGCGCGGCGTGGAACGACGCGGCGATGAAGTCGCGGCCCGTGTCGATGTCGCGCAGACGCGCGCCCAGCACGCGCTCGTGCGCCGGCTTGGCGATGCGATCGTGCAGCGACTTCTTGAGCTCGATCGTGCGGACGCTCTGCAGGTGGAACTCGCTCTCCCGATAGAACAGGGCGAGCCCGAGTCGGTTCCCCTGGGTCGCGTCGGCGAGAGCGAGGTCGCCGATGCGATCGGGCAGGTCGACGACGTCGCACTCCTGCAGACACAGGATGTCGGGGTCGTGCGCCGCCGCGAGAGCCACGAGCTCTCCCGCGGCACGGTGCTTCTGCAGGTTGTACGAGATGACCTTCATCACGTCTCACGCTAGTGCGTGCTCCTTGGATTCCGGTGTCAATCACCCGTCGTCTCGGTGAACGGGCGTCGTCTCGCTCAGCGGCGCAGGACGCGCTGCGCGAGCCCGTTGCCGATGAACTGGCCGATCTGCACGATCACCACGATGATCGCCACGGTCACCCAGGTGGCCTCCTGGTTGAACTGCTGGTAGCCGTAGATGATCGCGAAGTTGCCGAGGCCTCCCCCGCCGATGTAGCCCGCCATAGCCGACATGTCGACGACGGCGATGAACATGAACGTGTACCCGAGGATCAGCGGAGCCAGCGCCTCGGGGATCACGAGCCCGAACAGGATGGCGAACCGCTTCGCGCCGATCGCGAGGGCCGCTTCGACGATGCCCGGATCCACGGCGACGAGATTCTGCTCGACGACCCGGCCGATGACGACGGCGGCCATGATCGTCATCGGGACGATGGCGGCCTCGGTTCCGAGCGTCGTGCCCGCGACCGCCTTCGTCACGGGGCCGACCGCTGTGAGGAAGATGATGAACGGGATGGGCCGGATCACGTTGATGAGGAGGTTCAGCACGCCGAACACGACCCGGTTCGCGAAGAGATTCCCCGGACGCGTGGCATACAGCACCGCGCCGATGAGGAGGCCGGCTGCGCCGCCGATCACCAGCGTGACGGCGACCATGTAGACGGTCTCCTGGATGGACTGCAGGAGCACCGGAGTCAGGCTCCCCCAGTCGGTCGCGGTGCGGACGGCGCTCATGAGGACACCTCTTCTCCGCGGGCGGGCGTCTCCTGAGCCGGCGGCGCATCGGGCGCTCGCAGCAGCTGCGCTCTCGTCCGTGTCGAGAGCTCGGCGACGACGGCGTCCAGCACCCCCTCGTCGGCGTGCACCCGATACGTGAGCGTGCCGAGCTGGCGGCCACGGATGTCCGTGACCCCGCCGAACACGACGGTGTGACGCACCCCGTGCTTCTCGAACACCTCGGCGGCGTTCTCGCTCGTGAACTCGTTGACGTCGGCGCTGATCAGCGTGCCTCCGCCGAGCAGGAGCGCCTCGAGGGTCTCCCCCGTCGGCACTCCCTGCGTGACCGCCGAGACGAACCGCTCGGTGAGCGCGGCACGGGGATGCGCGAACACCCGATAGGTGTCGCCGCTGTCGACGACCCTGCCGCCGTCCATCACGATCACCTGATCGCACAGTTCGTGCACGACCGAGATCTGGTGCGTGATCACGACGATCGTGATCCCCAGTGTGCGGTTGATCTCCTTGAGGAGTGCGAGCACCTCGCCCGTCGTCTGAGGATCGAGGGCACTCGTCGCCTCATCGGCGAGCAGGAGCTCGGGGTTCGCGGCGATCGCGCGCGCGATGCCGACGCGCTGCTTCTGGCCGCCCGACAGCGCACGCGGGAAGCTGTTCGCCTTGTCGCCGATGCCGACGAAGTCGAGCAGCTCGGCGACGCGGGGAGCGATGTCCTGCTTCTTCCACCCCGCCACCTTGAGCGGGTAGGCGACGTTGCCGCGCACCGTGCGCGAGGTGAAGAGGTTGAACTGCTGGAAGATCATCCCGATGCGGCCCCGGAGGCCGCGCAGCTGGGTCGCGGATGCGGAGCCGACATCGACGCCGAGAACCTCCACGACGCCGGCGGTCGGCTTCTCGAGCCCGTTCACGAGTCGGACGAGCGTGGACTTGCCCGCTCCGGAGTATCCGATCACGCCCACGATCGAGCCGCGTTCGACCGCGAGGTCCACATCGTCGAGCGCCGAGACGGCGGACCCGCGCCGCGTGGCGGGGAACCCCTTGGACACCCCGTCGAAGCTGATCACCGTCACGGGTCCGCCGTCTCTCTCGGTCACTGGGTCGCGCGCAGCTGGTCTTCGAGGTCGGCGAGCTCCGCCTGGAGGTCTTCCGCACTCCAGTCGGCCTTGAACTGCAGGTTGCCCTGATTGAGCTCGGTCACCGAGGCCTCGACCTCGGTGCTGTGATACGCCTCGAGCAGCGCGGCCCACCGGGGGTCGTCCTTCTGGTCCTCGCGCACGACGAAAGCGTTGATGTACGGGGCGAGCTCGGGGTCGTCGAGGTCTTCCTTGAAGATGATCAGGTCGTCGCCGAGGCCGCCCTTCTGCGCCTGCGTGTTGTTGACGATCGCGGCCTGTGCGCTGCCGTCCTTGAGCGCCGTGACGGTCTGGTTGGCGTCGACGGGAAGCACCTCGACGCTGCTCGAGACGATGTCGTCGGGCGTGGAGAGGCTGCTGCCGCCGTCCTTCAGCTCGACGAGACCCGCACGCTGCAGGTTGAGGAGTGCACGGGCCAGGTTCGTCGGGTTGTTCGGCACGGCGACGGTCGCGCCCTCGGGGAGGTCCTCGACGGCGGTGTACTCCTCGGAGTAGATCGCGAGCGGGTACACGGCGGTGGCGCCGACCGGCACCAGCGTTCCTCCGTTGTTGACGTTGAACTGCGAGAGGAAGATCAGGTGCTGGAACAGGTTCACATCCAACTCGCCGTCCTGAACGCCCTGGTTCAGCTGGACGCCGTCGTTGATGGTGCGGACCTCGAGCTCGATGCCCTCCTCCGCCAGCTTGTCCTTCAGGATCGCCCAGTGCGCCTCGGTGCCGTCATCGGCCCCGATCACGATCGTGCTGTTCTCGGAGTCGTCGGCGGTGCCGCCGGCCGCCGACTCCGTCGCACCCGAGCACGCTGCCATCGACAGCGTCAGGGCGCCGGCGGCGAGCGCGCCGAGTACGGACAGGAGCTTCTTCTTCGCACGGGATTCATTCACAAGACGAGAGTGAAGCACGCTCGACGCTCGCGATCCGTCCCCGCGGTAACCGCGCGTAATCGAGGACTTCCTGCGTAACGCGAAGCCTCATCGAGGCGCGCCGATCACTATCGTGTGCGGGTGACACGTACCGTGATGGAGGACGAGACGCTCGAGTTCGTCCGCGCTCTGATCCGCATCGACAGCGTCAACACGGGGAATCCGGAGACCGTCGGCGACGGGGAGACCCGGGCCGCGCGGCTCGTGCAGGAGCGGCTGGAGGATGCCGGCATCCCGACGACGTTCCTGGAACCCGTCCCGGGGCGCGGCAGCGTGATCGCTCGCCTACCGGGCACCGACCCCACGGCCGGTGCGCTCATCGTGCATGCGCACCTCGACGTGGTGCCCGTCGACTCGGGCGATTGGACTCATCCGCCGTTCGGTGCGGAGATCGACGACGGCCTGCTGTACGGCCGAGGCGCCGTCGACATGAAGGACTTCGCCGGCGTCATCCTGGCCGTCGCGCGCGAGTTCGCGAGGTCGGGCACTCGACCGCGACGCGACCTGATCTTCGCCTTCCTCGCCGACGAGGAGGCCGGTGGCCGATGGGGTGCCTCCTGGATCGTCGACAACCGCCCCGACCTCCTGGCCGGTGCGACCGAGGCGCTCAGCGAGGTCGGCGGCTTCTCGGTCCCGCTCGCAGAGGGCCGCCGGGCCTATCTCCTGGCCACGGCGGAGAAGGGTGTCGGCGGCGCGGTCCTGACAGCGCGCGGTGCGGCGGGCCATGCCTCGCGCCCGAGACCGGACGACCCCGTGGTCCGGCTGGCATCGGCTGTCGCGCGGATCGGCGAGCACCGTTTCCCCGTGGTCCGGACCCCGGCTCTCGAACGATTCCTCGAGGTGTTCGGCACCGAGCGCGGTGTCGCCTTCGCGGACGAGGATCTGGATGCGCAGCTCGACGGTCTCGGCTTCGTCGGGCGCGTCATCGCGGCATCCGCGCGTCAGACCGTCGCCCCGACAGTCCTCCGGGCCGGAGACAAGAGCAACATCATTCCTGCCAGCGCCCGGGCGTCGCTCGATCTCCGAGCGCTGCCCGATCGTGAGCACGAGCTCCGGGAAGAGGTCGCACGCCTCGCCGGCGACGACGTCGAAGTGAGCTGGACGGCCTCCCTCTCGCCGATCGCCTCCCCCCTCGACACTCCTTTCCAGAGCGTGATCTCGGCCGCGGTCACCGCCGAGGACCCCGACGGCGTCGTCGTGCCGTACCTGCTGCCGGCATCCACGGACAACAAGCACTTCGCGCGGCTCGGCGTCTCCGGATACGGGTTCGTCCCGCTGCGGGTGCCGGAGGACTTCGACGTCTACGGACAGTTCCATGCGGCCGACGAGTGCGTGCCCGTCGAGAGCCTGTTCTTCAGCGCCCGCACCACCGCGAGGATCCTCCGCGACGCCTGAGCACACGGGCGTCTGAATGTGAGGCTCCTCCGCCGAGGAGCCGGCTCACTCGTCGTAGCCCCAACGGAGCCCCAGGATGCCGGGGCCGAAACCGTGCCGCGCGAGATGCACCGCCCCGTGGCGAACCGTTCGCAACGACGACACGTACTCGTCCTCGGTCTCGAGGTACTCCTCGCACCAGCTCGGCGGGGCGTCGGGGTGGAAGCGAACCCAGATCAGGCTCTCCCTGGCGGGCCGCGACGTGGCATGCCACGCGGATTGGCGCGGCGGATAGCCGGGCGGAAAGGTCTCGGTGAACTCGAACAGCGTCGTGCTCCCCGCGACGATCGGCTCGTCGAGCGCGATCACGACCCCCGACAGCAGCCGGCCGGGATGCAGGTACTCGCGATCGATCCGTCCGCCCACGACATCCGAGATCACCGACATCGTCTCGGTCTCGACCGGCGCCACGTCGATGAGCGGAATCTCCGTGATCGTGCCCTTCGTCGCCTGCACGAGCGAGCGCATCACGATCTTCTCGACCGCTCCGCTGCGGCCGACGAAGACCGTCATGTGCGTCGAGAGGTCGCGAAGGGCATCCTGCGGCGCCGCGCGCAACGCCTCGAGTGTCTCCTCGGTCTCGCGCTGCTCGCGCTCTTCGTCGAAGGGCAACCGCGGCGGCGCCACGGTTCCGAGTCGAGTCGACGGAAGGAGGAGCGTGCTCAGATGGCCGCGATCCAGGCCGAGCCTGTCTTCGAGTCCCTCCACGACGCTGAGCGACTGCGCGCCCTCCGGCTGACGATCCCCAGATCGCCAGTAGCTCAGGGTGGCCATCGAGATCGGGTTGCCGTCGTCCTTCAGCTGGCTCTGCAGCCGCGCGAGCGTGATCCCCCGCTCCGAGATCGCGGCGCGGAGCGCGCCCGCGAAAGATGAGCCGTCACCTCGCCCGTGATCCGTCACCGTGCCCCCGCCGTCGTGTGAACCCGTCTTCGTAGATTCAGCATACGGATCGGCAGCCCCGCCCCTCATCTGCAGCATGCCGCCTCCGCCACCGCGGAGAGCGGGATCGCGCAGACTCGGCGTCAGCGCAGCCGAGTCACGCGGTCGTGTCGTCGCGCCTGGCTCGTGTCTGCTCCGCGCGCGTGGCGAGCAGCTCGTCGGCCGGGTACCCCACCTCGGTGAGCGTGAGCCCGCGCGCGGCGAGCACCTTGAACTCGCTCGTCCTCGTCAGCGCATCACGCAGCACCACCAGGTCGTCGACGTCGAGTCGCCCCTCCCCGACGGCGGCGCATGCTCCGACCAGAGCGCGCACCATGCTGTGGCAGAACGCGTCGGCCTTCACCTCCGCGACCAAGACCCCCTCGGCGTCGCGGGTCCAGCGGTAGTCGAGCAGGGTGCGGATCGTCGTGGCCTCGTCTCGCGGCTTGCAGTACGCCGCGAAATCGTGGAGACCGATCAGCGTCCGGGCGGCGGCGTCCATCGCGTGCTCGTCGAGCACCCCGCGATGCGTCGTCGTGTCGTGGCGGCGCACGGGGTCGTACCCCGACGACTCGTCCGCCAGGCGGTAGCGGTACCGGCGCCACACCGCGGAGAAGCGCGCATCGAACCCGTCCGGTGCGATCGAGGAGCGGGTGACGGTCGCGTCGGGGTAGGCGCCGAGCACTCCGCGCATGCGTCGGGCGATGGACGCGGCGGGGTCCTGCGGGGCCCGGCCGTTGCGCGATTCGATCCGCGCCCACTGCTCGTCGTCGAGGTCGACGTGCGCGACCTGGCCCGCGGCGTGCACCCCCGCATCGGTGCGCCCGGCGACGACGAACTGCGCCGGCGAGCCGACGATGCGGGCGAGCGCGTCTTCGAGCGTCCCCTGCACCGTGCGGAGGGTGGGCTGCTTGGCCCACCCTCGGAAGTGGGTGCCGTCGTAGGCGATGTCGAGCCGGATGCGCACGGATAAAGCCTAGGGCGTCCCCGCGCGCACCCCGATCCCGCTCAGATGCCGCCGTCGATCGAGCGGATGACGTCGCCCGGCTCGTCTGGGACCATGACCTGGGTGTCGCGATTGAGGCTCTCGCCGCGGAAGAACCGCTTCGACCGCGGGAACAGGTACCAGAGGAACATGAGCACGAGACCGAAGGCGAGCGACCCGATGCCGATCACGAACGTGCCGCCGATGCCGAACAGCACGGTGTAGCCGTAGTCCACGTCCCACATGTCGATCGCCGACTGCACGAAGGCGCCGGTGAGCATGAGGCCGCCGAGCAGCGGGAAGAGACCCTTGAAGAAGAAGTCCCGCGCTGAGGTGGTGAGGTCCTTGCGGAAGTACCAGACGCACGCGAAGCCCGTGATCGCGTAGTAGAAGGCGATGGCGAGGCCGAGCGACAGGATCGAGTCCTGCAGGATGTTGTCACTGATCAGGGTCATGCCGACGTAGTACGCCGAGGCGACGACACCCATGACGATCGTCGAGAACGACGGCGTCTTGTACCTCGGGTGCACGTCCTTGAACTTCGCGGGCAGAGCGCGGTACACGCCCATCGCGAGCGTGCCGCGTGCGGTCGGGAGGATCGTGGTCTGCGTCGAGGAGATCGCCGAGATGATCACGGCGACCACCAGCACCCAGCCGAAGGGGCCGAGCAGCCCGTCCTTGATGGCGAGGAAGAAGTCGTCGGCGTTGGCCTCGTTGCCGAGTCCGGTGCCGGTGTCGCCGAGTCCGGCGTACATCATGGCTGCGATGGTGACGCCCACGTAGGTGAACAGCAGGATGACGGTGGTCAGCAGCGCGGCGCGACCCGGGATCTTCTTGGGGTCCTTGGTCTCCTCGTTCAGGGCGAGACACGTGTCCCAGCCCCAGTAGATGAAGAGGGCGAGCAGGATCGACTCCGTGAAGCCGGACCAGGAGGTGAAGCCGAACGGGTTGAGCCACTCCATGTCGAAGGGCGTCGGGTTGGGCGCGGTGCCTGCGAAGAACTGCCAGAGGGCGGCCACCACGAAGATCGCCAGCGCGAGGTACTGGATGCCGAGGAGGACGTTCTGGATGCGTTCGCCGATCTCGACACCGCGCCAGCTCACCCACGTCATCGCCGCGATGAAGAGCACGGCCACCAGGATGATCCGCCAGTCGTTGTTCTCGAGATCGAATCCGATCAGCGACCAGAAGTAGACGGAGGCGATCTGGGCCAGGTTGGCGAGCACGACCATTCCGGCGACGGCGACGCCCCACCCGCCCATCCAACCGACCCAGGGACCGAAGGCCTTGGTGCCCCAGGTGAAGGTGGTGCCGCAGTCGGGAACCGCGTTGTTCAGCTCACGGTAGGCGAAGGCGATCAGCAGCATCGGCACGAAGGCGATGATGAAGGCGATCGGCGCCTGCGCGCCGACGGCGAGCACCACGAACCCGAGGGTCGCGACCAGCGAGTACACGGGCGCTGTGGACGCGAGCCCGATGACCGTGGACCCCCACAGCCCCAGCGAACCGCTTGCGAGCCCCTTGCCGTCGGGGCGTTCCAGATGGATCGGCGTCGTAGCTGACATGTTCAGAACATAGAGCTACTGCGGTTATCGCGTCAATCGTTTTCTTTCAGCAACGGAATCCGTGGAGACAGCCCCATCTCCACGACGGATTTCGTTGCGCTCAATCTCGGCCGATCATCCCGTCAGCGTGATCGGCGACCCACTCGACGAGTGGCAGCATCCGGTCCATGAGATCGCGTCCGAGCGGGGTCAGGCTGTATTCGACATGCGGGGGCACAGACGGGAACGACTGCCTGTGCACGAGACCGTCGTCGGCGAGGGTGCGCAGCGTCGACGCCAGCATCTTCTCGCTGATGCCGCCGACCTCGCGACGCAGTTCGCCCCAGCGTCGGGTGCCGTCCGAGAGCGAGGACAGGACGAGAACTCCCCATTTGCTCATGACATGGTCGAGGACCACTCTGGTGCTGCATCCGGGCTCGAAGACCTGCGGCGTGGACTCCCGGATCTTTGCATAACTAACCGTCATGTAGGTACCTTACTTCAAAGTGGGTACCAGCGGATCGGAATGTCCGTGAGCGTGCGAGCGGTTGTGGGTCATGTCACCTACGGAAAGGACACCCCATGACCATCCTCGTCACCGGCGCCACCGGCCAGCTCGGACGCCTCGTCATCGCCAGCCTCCTCGAGCGCGGCGCAGACCCGCAGTCCGTCGTCGCCGGAGTCCGCGACGTCGCCAAGGCGCAGGACCTCGGAGTGCCGACTGCCCGCGTGGACTACGCCGACCCCGCCTCGATCGCCGCCGCGCTGGAGGGCGTCGACTCGGTGCTGCTGATCTCCGGTTCGGAGGTCGGGCAGCGGATCGCGCAGCATCAGGCCGTGATCGACGCCGCGAAGGCCGCGGGAGTGTCGAAGTTCGTCTACACGAGCGCTCCGAAGGCGACCACGAGCGACCTCGTCCTCGCGCCCGAGCACAAGGCCACCGAAGAGGCCATCGTCGCGTCCGGCCTGCCCGCGGTGATCCTCCGCAACAACTGGTACACCGAGAACTACGCCGCAGATCTCGCCCGCGGCGCCGAGACCGGCGTGCTCGCATCCGGCGCCGGCGACGGACGCGTGGCCTCCGCGAGCCGCAAGGACTTCGCCGAGGCCGCCGCGGTCGTTCTCCTCGATGACGGGCACATCGGCGAGGTCTACGAGCTGGGCGGCGACGTCGCGTGGAACTACGGCGAGCTGGCCACGGCGATCGGCGAGGTCGTGGGCCGCGAGATCGAGTACCACGCCCTCACGGCCGACGAGCAGCTGGCTGCGCTCCGGGCGGCGGGACTCGACGAGGGAACGGCCGGATTCGTCGTCGCCCTGGATGCCGGGATCGCCGGCGGGGCACTCGCCGACACCGACGGGACGCTCTCGCGCCTGATCGGCCGCCCCACCACCCCGCTCGTCGAGGGACTCCGCGCGATCGCCTGATCACCGGGGACATCCTCGAGAGGCGCCGGATCCCCCAGGGGTCCGGCGCCTCTCTCAGCGGGCTCTCACGAGACGACTCAGGAGGTCTCGCGGGGATGCACGTAGGCGATCGTGAGCCCGATCCGCGTCGCGGTCAGCCCCAGATCGGCGAGCGCGTCGCCGATCGACGAGCGCACCAGCCGCAGGGTGTCGATCGCCGGCGAGGTGTAGTCGATGCCGAGAGCCCCGTCGACGGTCGCCCCCTCTCCCGCCACGGTGACCGCGACGAGGGGTTCGGTCGGTGAGACGATCCCCACAGCCGCCGCGCTCGCACCGACGAGATTGGTGATCAGCGATCCGGGTCGATAGAGGCTGCGCACACCCTGGGTCCGCAGAATCGCCTCTTCGATCCTCCGGGCGACATCGCCGCGGTCCGTGTTCATCGTGTCCCCTTCGCCCAGGTGTCGATCTGCTGGATGTCGCTGACGGTGATGTCGATCGACACGACATTCAGCTCGGTGTGGTGACGCAGCCGTTCCGCGATCTCGGTTCGCAGTCGCGCCACCGCATCGGGGATCCGCGCGCCATAGAACGCGCTCGCCTCGACCTCGAGACGGATCGGCGATCCGACCACCGACGCATCGCCCCGCAGATGCGTGGATCCGACGAGCAGCCCGTCGACGGCGTTCTCCGCGGAGCGGACGAGGCCTCTCACCGCGCCTTCAGTGATCGCGAAGTCCGCGCCGTCGGCATCCGCAGCGAACGGGATGCGTCGCCCTGCTCGCGCATCCAACGCGATGCCGTCGAGGATGCGGTCGACCCAGCTCTCCTCGACCTCGGGCATCGCGGCCGCGTCGGCATCGATCAGCTGGCCGCCCAGTCCACGCAGCCGCTGCAGTGCGTCGAGAGCGAGCTGGCAGCCCGCCGAGCCCTCGATCGACGGGTCACGGGGCTGTCTCCCCGCCTCGAGGTAGTCCGTCAGTTCGTCGAGCGTGTGCCCGTCGAGGTCGTCGGGCTCGAGCCCGAGAAGGTGAAGATCACCGGGTCCCTGTCCGTCTGTCATCGCCAGGCCTCCATTCGGACGATCATGTACTTTCTCGCACGGGCGAGAAGTCCTCGCGCCGTCGATACCGAGATGTCGAGTTCCTGGGCGATCTCATCGTACGAGTACCCGCCCATCTCGCGGAGCACCCAGCATTCTCGCTGTGACGCGGGCAGCTCCTGCAAAGCGACGCCGAGGGCTTCGAGACCGGCCCTGGCCTCCACGACCCTGTCGGGTGAGGACCGGAGCGGCGCGGACTGCTCGACGTCGTCGACGTCGACGGTCGGGCGCAGGGCTCGGATGCGGTCGACCGCCTTGCGGCTGACGATCCGCATGAGCCAGCTCTTGACCTTGGCCGGATCGTCGAGATCCGAGAAACGCTGCCAGGCCGTGACGAAGCTCTCCTGCACGATGTCGTCGACCTCCGACGACGCGTTCAGCATGCGCTGCGTGTACGCGCGCATCATCGGCGTGTACCGGCGGACGAGCACGGCGAAAGCCGCGACATCGCCGTCCATGGCCCGACCGGCGACGATCCGGTCATCGGCCTGCTCGAGAGCGCTGCGGTAGCGTTCCCCACCCATGCGGCCACCCCTTCGTTGTGTTCCTTCGAGAGAGATTCGGAGCCGACACGATTGCGGATCGGCTCCGGACGCCTCCCCCGCACGTCATTCCCGCAGGAAACACGTCGCGAGGGTAGGGGGTTGCGCTGAGGGCCGTCGTCCCCACGACGACCCCCAGCTCCGGCCTCGAGGCCGGTCCCCGTCGGTCCGCGAACGGCTGCACCGTCGTCCATCACCGCCGCCCGAGGCGCGAAGGCTCCGGGAACGGGGCGATTCCGGTGAGGGCCGGAACGACGGCCGCCATCGCGCGGATCACCGAGGTCTGGTGCGGACGACGGGACTCGGCCCGTCGCTGCCCGCCCCCGCCGGGAGCAGGACGAGAGCGTCGCGGAGCGTCGTCCGCCTGTCTTCATCGTGTGCTCCTTCGGTCGCGGATCCGCGAGTGGTGATCGCAGATCGCAGCGCAGCGTCACTCCTAAGACGGGTCTGGCGCGCACATCGTCACAGATTCGTCGGGGCGCACGACAGAGGCCGTTCCCGCACATGCGGGAACGGCCTCTGAAAACGCGCTGATCGGGTGCTGATCAGCGGGCGGTGCGAGCGAACGCGACGGTCGCCAGCGCCGCCGCCTGATCGCCGAGCACGGCGTCGTCGAACACCACTCGCGGCGAGTGATTCCACTCGACGGTCGCCAGGTCGGTGCCGGGCGGAGATGTCATGAGCGCGATGAACGTGCCCGGGACCTCGTCGAGCACGAACGCGAAGTCCTCGGACCCCATCATCGGCGACGGCATCGTCAGGACCCGGTTCCCACCGAAGACCCCCTGCAGGGCGGAGATCGTCTCGACCGTCTCGTGCGGATCGTTGACCGTCACCGGATACATCGTCTCGAAGCGCACGTCGGCGGTCAGTCCGTGCGCCGCGGCGACGCCCTCGATCACTCGCGGCAGTCCTTCCTGCAGTATCGCGAGCGACGACGCTGACATGTGGCGCACCGTCGCCGCCAGCTCGACCGACTCGGGGATCACATTGACCGCGCCCTCACCCGTCGACAGCCGGGTGACCGACAGCACGACAGGATCGAAGGCATCGAATCGCCGTGTCACGAAGCTCTGCAGCGCGAGCACCATCTCTGCGGCTGCGGGCACCGGATCGAGCGTCTGGTGCGGCTGCGAGCCGTGCCCGCCTCGTCCGCGCACCGTGACATGCAGCTGATTGGAGCCGGCGGCGACAGCTCCCCCGCGCGTCGCGAAGACACCGTGGGGCCCCGGAGCCACGTGGATGGCATACGCCGCGACAGGTCGATCGCCCGCGGCGCTCAGGAGTCCTTCGTCGAGCATGATCTTCGCGCCGCCGTGCCCCTCTTCGCCGGGCTGGAACATGAAGATCACCGACCCGTGCAGCTCCTGCCGCCGGGCGGAGAGGATCTTCGCCGCGCCGACGAGGCCGGCGGTGTGCAGGTCGTGACCGCACGCATGCATGGCGCCGTTGGTCGACGCGAAGTCGAGGCCGGTCGCCTCCTCGATCGGGAGCGCGTCCATGTCGCCGCGCAGCACCACCGTCGGCCCCGGCAGCCCGCCACGCAGCACGCCGATCACCGAGGTCGTACGGGTGCCCGTCGTGATCTCGAGCGGAAGGCCGGCGAGCGCGTCGAGGACCTTCTGCTGGGTGCGCGGAAGGTCGAGTCCCAGTTCCGGATCGCCGTGCAGGGCGCGACGGAGCGCGACGAGGTCGGGCAGGATCGCGGCGGCGTCCTCGGAGAAGTCAGGAATCGTCACGGGTCAGCCTTTCGTGAGGGAGGAGTCGGTCTTGCCGGGCATCCGCATGAACGCGAGTGCGAAGGCGGCGATGACGAACGCTCCGGCGCAGACGCTCCAGATCGTGATGTAACCGCCTATCGACGAGTGGAGCGCGCCGGAGGTGGTGAATCCGGCGAGCAGCACGGCGAACACGGCCCCGGCGGCGGAGCCGCCGAGCGTGCGCAGCGAGTTGTACACGCCTGCGGCGATGCCTGTCGAGTCGCTGGGAGCGAGTTCTGCGACCAGGGCAGGGAGCGCTCCGAGCAGGAAGCCCATGCCGATTCCGTTGATCGCGGAGATCATGAAGATCTGCCAGAGGTGGTCGTGGAAGGCGATCTGGATGAGAGAGCCCGATGCGGCGAAGACGGCGCCGCTCACCAGCACGGCACGGATGCCGATCCGGCGCGCGATGGGCGCGAACGTCGCTGCTCCGACCGTCGCGAGGATGGTGACCACGGCCGTGACCGCCGAGGCCGTCGCCGCGGTCGCCGCGAAGCCGTAGCCGGCGACGGCGGGGTCGGCGGTGAGGAACGTCGTCGATGGCGCCTGTGCGCCGAACATCACCATCCCGAAGAGGAACGCCGTGAGGTACACCGGGCCGAGTCGGGGAGACACGATCAGCCGCACATCGATCGCCGGTGCGTCCGTGCGCAGCTCCCACAGCACCCAGAGCACGAAGATCACCACGGCCGCGGCGAGCGTCGCGATGGTCGGCACGGAGGCGAAGCCCTCGCTCGACGCGAGGCGCAGCCCGAACAGCAGGACGACCATCGCGAGACCGATGCCGACGAATCCGAGCACGTCGATCTTCGCGCCCGTGCGCGAGGTCGATTCCGGAACCTTGAAGAAGACCGCGTACACGCTGACCGCCACGAACAGTACGGGCACGAGCAGCGTGAGGGTCAGGCTCGGGAGGATCGCCGAGAAGACCCCGGCGGAGATGGTGCCGAGGATCGCCCCACCGGTGAGGCACGACACGAGGAGGCCGATCGAGGTGCGCGCCGTCTCGCCCTTGATGCGGTTGTGTACGAGCGCGATCTCGAGAGGAAGCCAGACCGCGAGCGGCCCGACGAGGATGCGGGCGGCGAGGACGAGCGGGTAGCTGGGCAGGAAGGCCGTCACGAGGGTGCCGATGAGAACGGCGACGACCGCGATGCGGAGCATACGTCGGTGCCCGAAGATGTCGCCGAGCTTCGACAGGAGCGGCACGCATACCGCCGCGGCCAGCGTCTGGACCGTGAGGAACCAGGTGATGTCGGCGTCGGACACCCGGAGGTGGCCGGCGATCTCTCCGAGCAGCGGGGCGTAGAAGCCCTGCACGAACCCGCTGGCGAGTTCGCAGAAGACGAGGAATCCGACGACCGCGCGGGCGCTGACGCCCGGGATCGATCGAGTGAGGGGTGGTGTGTCAGTGGTCAATGTGGGCCTGTTCATCGGCGTCGGTCAGTCGACGCGGTGGGGTGCTGACGAGAGCGTCGATGATGTCGACGTAATGGCGCTGATCGATGTGTACGCGCTTCACGGACTGCCGGTACAGGGTGAGCCCGGCGATCGTGTCGAGGAGGATGTCGTGGTGGACGTCCTCGGGGAGTTCGCCTCGGGAGATCGCGCGATCGATGATCTCGATCCCCTGACGGCGACGGTGCTGGAAGAAGGTGTCCCACAGAGTGGGGAAGACATCGGGCTCGAACATGGCCCGCAGCCCGTGGCTCTGCTCCGGCGAGATCTCCTGGTTGCGCTGGTTCTGCAGCACATGCTCGAGGAGATCGGCGCGGATGCTCCCGCGATCGGGCATGTCCCCGACCTGGACCTGTGCGCGGAGCACGGCCGCGACGAGGGCGGCCTTGTCCGGGTATCGGCGGTAGATGGCCGTCTTGCCGCATCCGACGGCCTTGGCGACCTGCTCGACGCTGAGAGCCTGGTACCCGCGCTGCCCCAGCAGGTCTGCGGCGCTGGCCAGAATCCGGCGCGAGAGGTCTTCGTCGGTGGGACGGCCGGTCTTGTCGCTCGTTTCGGGTGCCATGGCCCAACGATACGATACGGAGTGTTTCGTAAGTGTTACGAGAAGGACACGATCGCTCCCAGATCCTCACAGTGCACTCCTAGGTTCAGAGTGCAATATTGCACTCTATGAGCGAGAGTGCAGAGTCATTGCGTGATCAGCGCAAGCGTGAGACATCGCGCGCGCTGACCGACGTCGCCCGTCGCCTGACATCGGAGCACGGGTTCGCGGGCTTCACGGTCGAAGAGGTGTGCGCCGAGGTCGGCGTCTCGCGACGGACCTTCTTCAACTACTTCGAGAGCAAGGAGAACGCGGTCTTCGGTTTCGCCGCGATCGACCCTCGCCAGGAGGCTCTCGAAGAGGAGTTCGTCGCAGACGGCGGAGATCTGCTCGACGACTTCATCCGACTGACCATGGCCCGGTTCGAGCTGTTCAACCCGCTCGACGATGCTCCCGCCGTGTTCGCGATCATCGAGCAGGAGCCCCGCCTCATCAAGGCCGCCTTCGAGCAGATCGCGAAGAACGAACGGCGCGACATGCAGCTCATCGTGCGCAGATCAGGCGAGGGAGCCGATGCCGCACTGCGTGCCGAGGTGCTCGTCCAGTCGGTGGGTGCCCTCGTGCGCCTGAGCATGGACCAGCTGCTGCACCACCACTCCACCGAGTCCTTCAGCGATCTCGTCAGCCGTCGGCTCGAGGTCGCTCGCACCGTGTTCGCACCATCACAGAAAGCCGACTGAATGTCCGCCACAGCCACCAAGGATGCGCCCTTCCTGCTCACGAAGCGCCGCATCTGGATCATCTTCAGCGCCCTGATCGCGGGCATGCTGCTCTCGAGCCTCGATCAGACGATCGTCTCGACCGCCATGCCGACGATCGTCGGACAGCTCGGCGGTGTGGACCACCAGGTGTGGATCACCACCGCCTATCTGCTGGCGACGACGATCGTCATGCCGATCTACGGAAAGTTCGGAGACGTCCTCGGTCGTCGCAACCTCTTCCTCGTCGCGATCGCCCTGTTCACCCTGGCCTCGGTGGGCTGCGCCTTCGCCACCGACTTCTGGATGTTCGTCACCTTCCGCGCCCTGCAGGGCCTCGGCGGCGGCGGGCTGATGATCCTGTCGCAGGCGATCATCGCCGATATCGTCCCCGCCAACGAGCGCGGCAAGTACATGGGTCCGCTCGGCGCCGTGTTCGGTCTGTCCGCCGTGGCCGGACCGCTCCTCGGCGGCTTCTTCGTCGATCACATGACGTGGCAGTGGGCGTTCTACATCAACATCCCCGTCGGCATCGCCGCGTTCATCATCGCTCTCGTCGCACTGAAGCTGCCGAGCAAGAAGGCCGAGAAGCCGATCGACATCTTCGGCGTGATCTTCCTGTCGATCGCCACCACGTGCCTGATCTTCTTCACCGACTTCGGTGGCGACAAGGAGTTCGGCTGGGATTCGCTCGCCACCTGGGCGTGGGGTGCAGGTCTCGTCGTCGCCGCGACCGCCTTCGTGATCACCGAGTCGAAGGTGCAGGACCCGATCATCCCGCTCAGCCTCTTCCGCAACCCGATCTTCGTCAACGCGACCGCGATCGGACTCGTGCTCGGCATCGGCATGTTCGCTGCTATCGGCTTCGTCCCCACGTTCCTGCAGATGTCGTCCGGCACCTCGGCCGCGGCGTCCGGCCTGCTCATGATCCCGATGATGGTGGGTCTGATCGGAACCTCGATCTTCTCGGGTATCGCGATCTCGAAGACCGGCAAGTACAAGATCTACCCGATCGTCGGCACGATCCTCACCGGCATCGCGATGGTCTCGATGACCACGCTGTCAGCGACCACGCCGATCTGGCTCATCTGCGCCTTCCTCTTCGTGTTCGGGGCGGGCCTCGGCCTGATCATGCAGGTCGTCGTGCTGGTCGTGCAGAATGCGGTCCCGGCCGGCGAGATCGGCACCGCGACCAGCACGAACAACTACTTCCGCGAAGTCGGGGCGTCGCTCGGCACCGCGGTGTTCGGCACGATCTTCACGACACGTCTCACCGAGAACCTGCTCGGCGTGTTCGCGGATGCCGGGGCATCCCCGGAGGATGCCTCGCAGGCCGCCTCCACGATCGATCCCGCGACGCTGAACGCGTTGCCGGACGAGGTGCGCGACGGCATCGTCACGGCGTATGCGGATGCTCTCGCACCCGTCTTCTGGTTCCTCGTGCCGTTCATCGTCCTGGCGCTCGTGCTGTCGCTGTTCCTGAAGCAGATCCCGCTCTCGGATCAGGCCGGACTCGTGGCCCGCGGCGAGGCAATCAGCGGCGACGAGGCGGAGCGGCTCGAGGCCGAGATGCGCGGCGACGCACGGGTGGGGGCCGCGCCCCGAGCGCACACTCACGCCGGCGACGCGGACTCCCCGGACGACGGCGATACGCCCGACGCGCGCTGACGACGCGCAGCGCGGGCCCGCACCTCATGTTCGAGGTGCGGGCCCGCGCTCTCTTCTGCGTCAGGAGGGTCGGCGATCAGGGAAGGTCGGCGACGTCGACGGAGTCCTCGTCGGGGCTCTCGGAGGTCTGCTCCTCCCCCGGTGTCGCCTCGTCGGGAGCAGGCGCCGGGTCGTTGGTCACGAAATCCGCGTCGACGCCGACTGCGTCGATCCCCTCGACTCCGTCAGGAGTGCTCTTCTGGTCAGACATCTGTCGCTCCGATCGTCGGGTTGCTGAAATCTCAGTGTGCGCGACCGCCGCGGGGCGCGGGATCCCCTTGACAGCGCCGTGGCCGTCACCTGATCGGCGGTGTGGGACCATCGGGGCATGATCGACGCTCGACGACCTCTGCCGATGCTCACCGGAGAGCGCGTTCGACTGCGCGAGTGGCGCGAGTCGGACATCGCGATCGTGCAGGAGGCGGCGAGCGATCCGCTGATCCCCCTCATCACGACGGTGCCACGGCTCGCAGGCGAGGCCGCGGCACGGGCGTTCGTCAGGCGCCAGCACGACCGGCTGCGCTCCGGCGAGGGGTACGCGTTCGCGATCGCCGATCACGACGACCGCGCCGTGGGACATATCGGCCTCTTCCGGGCAGGAGACGCCCGCGCGAGTGTCGGGTACTGGATCGGACCGTCGCAGCGCCGTCTCGGATACGCGGGCGATGCCCTCGCGACGCTGACGAGATGGGCGGTCACCCGTGAGGGCATCGATCGAGTCGAGCTGTACGTCGAACCCGGCAATGAAGGGTCCTGGCGCGTGGCCGAGCGAGCCGGCTACGAGCGTGAGGGCCTCCTGCGGGCGTGGAAGCGGATCGACGGACGTCCGCGCGACATGTACATCTACGCGCGCCTCACCGAGAGCGGCCGGCTCTCATCCGGCCGCGTATGACGTCGGATACGACAAAACCCCCGGGAATCCCGGGGGTTTTCATCTGTAGCAGGAGCGGGGCTTGAACCCGCGACCTCACGATTATGAGTCGTGCGCTCTGACCAGCTGAGCTACCCTGCCGCACTGTATCCGCATCGCAGATACGAACACTGTGAGCCCCGAGTCAGGATTGAACTGACGACCCCTTCCTTACCATGGAAGTGCTCTGCCACTGAGCTATCGGGGCGTGCTGCCCCTCGCGGGGCAACCACACGAGAATACCATCTCCATGGCGTCCTCATGAAATCGAGCCGATCAGTACGAGTACCGACCCGCGTTCTCACGCAACCACGGCAGCGGATCGATCGTGCTGCCGTTGACGATGAGCTCGAAGTGCAGGTGCGCGCCGTACGAGCGACCGGTGTTGCCGGTGTGCCCGACGATGTCGCCGACCTTGACCGTCTGACCGGCCTTGACCTGCAGCGAGCCGTACTGCATGTGCGAGTAGTGGCTCGTGATGACCTGACCGTCGATCACGTGATCGATGTACACGGTGACGCCGTAGGCGTTGCCCTGCTCGGTCGCGATGCGCACGACGCCGTCGGCGATCGCCTGGATCGGGGCGCCCTCGCCGGGCACGAAGTCGATGCCCTCGTGCAGACGACCCCAGCGCATGCCGTATCCCGAGCTCATGCCCACGCCGACCTTGAACGGCCACTGGATGGCCGCTTCGGTGTCGTTCGTGAAGAGCTCGTTCGAGTAGTTGATTCCCTCTTCGGACGCGACCTGGACGAGCGAGACCGTCGAGAAGCTGTCGGAGCGAGCCAGGGATTCGTTCTGCACGTCGGACGACGTGACGAAGGCCTGGATCTCATCGTCGGACGACGCCTTCGACGCCGATCCGGAGGCGGCGACCAGCGAGGTCGACGCGAGGCTCTGTCCACCCTGCACTGCAGCGACCGCCTCTGCGGGGAGCGTCATGCCGACCGCGAGGAGACCCGCGAGGCTCATGACGCCGACGGTCGCACCGATCGCGAGGAAACGACGAGGCGTTCGCCGGCCGACCGCGACATGGGGAGTGGACGCCTCGGGGGCAGCGGAGTCAGTGGACGCCTTCGGCTGCTCGGCGACCGGAGTGCTTGCCGTCGCGACCGAACGGAACGCGCGAGCTGCGATCTCGAACGCGTCCTCTTCGGTGGACGGGAAAGGAGCGGATGCGGATGCGGATTCGGCCGGGCGCGATGCCTGCGGCGCGGATTCCGAGTCGACGTCGAGCGAGACGATGGCGGGCTCGGAGTGAGCGGGCACGTCTGCGACGGCGGTTTCGGTCTCATCGGCGGGCACGACGGCGTCGGTCGCAGAATCGGCGGTCGCGGCGGCGACGAAGATCTCGGCCGTGCTCAGGCGCTGGCGGGCGGCACGGCGCGACAGCGGTGCCTCGGGGACGACGCCGGAGGCTTCGGTGGCAGTGCTGGTCGCTACGGAGACAGTGTTGATGTCTTCGGAGGTGGTCGCCGTTGCTCCTGCCGCGGAGGCCTCTGAGGCCGCGATGCGGGGACGACTGGATCGGCGCGTGGGCGCAGAGGCAGCCTGGGGATTCTCGAAGGGCAAAACAGATTCTCTCGGGTTAAACGTCAAGCTCGGGGGCGCTTGTAACTCTCATCGATTCGGGCCGGTGAAAGTAACGATCGGATAAACCCTAGCCTGATAGACCTGGGAATGCCATGAATTGCTCACGTTTCATCTCCCAGAATATCGAGAAGCCGCGCATGGACCTCGATTCCACCGGAGACGAGCATGGGTCTCAGCGACTCCGTATCGAGCCTCGTCACACGTCCTCCCGCCTCGCTCACGAGCAGTGAGCCCGCTGCGAAGTCCCAGGGCTTGAGCCCGCGCTCGAAGTATCCGTCGAGTCGTCCTGCCGCCACATAGGCGAGGTCGAGAGCGGCGGCTCCCGCCCGGCGCAGGTCGCGTGCGATCGGCATGATGCTGCGGACCGTGGCGAGGTCGCCGTCGTGAGTGGCGGGGTCGTAGCCGAAGCCCGTCGCCAGCAGTGCTCCGGCAGGAGTGTCGACGGTGACAGCCAGACGGCGATCGTCGAGCCAGGCGCCTGCTCCCCTGCCCGCGGTGAACAGCTCTCCGGATGCCGGGGCGTACACGGCCCCGGCGAGCGCCTGCCACTGATCGGGATCGGCGATGCCCTCGACCGCGGCGATGCTCACCGCGTAGGCGGGAATGCCGTAGGCGTAGTTGACGGTGCCGTCGATGGGATCGACGACCCAGGTGATGCCGGTGGAACCCGGATCGGCGGCGGACTCCTCGCCGAGGAACCCGTCTCCGGGCCTCGCTTCGCGAAGGCGCGCGCGGATGAGTTCCTCGACCTCGCGGTCGGCATCCGTCACGATGTCGGCGAGGGTCGATTTCGTGGCCGCGAGGTGCACGCCCTCTTCACGTCTCATTCTGGCCAGATCGCCGGCCTCGCGCGCTACGGCGGCGGCGAGCTCGACCAGATCCGCGACGATGCTCACTGCGGAGGGCGCGGCGGAGCCGGCGGGTAGTCGATATACGCCGGGGGCACGGGCGGAGCCGGCGGCGCCTGAGGCGCAGGAGGCGCGGGCGGCGCGGGCTGCCCGGTCGTCTGTGCTGCGGGATCCGGTGCGACCGGGAACGGGGTCGCCGGCGGTGCGGGCAGCGCCGCCTGATGCTGCGGCTGGGGCACCGACGGCCGACCCGTGTAATAGGCGTTCCAGTCAGGCGACCCGTCGGGCAGCACCGGCAAGGGTGTGACCGCGTCGGCGTAGGTGGGCCAGGCCTGCGCCACCGGAGCACCGACCTGCGCGATCGGAGCGTGCTTCTTCGGCGCGAACAGGGCGTTGAGCAGCGGAATGAGGGTCGTGCCGACGGCGGCGAGGATGGTGAGCGCCACGACGATGCGCCAGTACAGCTCGCCGTACTCGAACGTGTGCGGGAACGTCAGGAAGAACACGAGCATCCCGACGAGGCCGCCGAGGAACACGATCGTCGCGATGTAGATGATGCGCGTGAACGTGGTCACGTGGCGCTGTGCGGCCGGAGTGAACAGACGCACATGCAGCAGCGCGAGCTGCAGGATGCCCACGACGACCAGCAACTGGAAGAACCTCTCGCCCGCGGTGAAGGAGAAGGAGTCCTCGGGGAGCCAGATCTTGACGGCGCCGACGAGCAGCGCGACGATCCAGCTCACCATGCTCGCGAGAGACAGCCAGTCCGGACGGTTGGGCGCGAGTCCCGCTTCGAGGATCGCGATCCCCGCGAACGCGGCGAGCAGGAGGATCGTCAGGAACGCCCTGCCGATGAGTCCGTCCTGATCGCCGATGAGCACCCACACGACGCAGACCAGTGCAGCGGCGATGAGCGCTCCGATGGCGATCCAGATCGCCCCTCGGATCAGGAGGGACAGGTTCTTCTTCTCACCCAGCGCACTCGGCTGCTGGGCGATCTCCGGCTGGGACATCGCGTTCCTCTCGTGAAGCGGCGTTGCGCTTCATCCTTGCATGCGAGCGCGTCGATTCAGACGTGTCCACACCCGTTGTGCACTCGTGCCGCGCTCCCCGGGACACGGGTTCACCCGGAGACGGAGTCTCCCCGGACGGTTCGCCCGCGTCTGCGGCGTCAGCGCCCCGCGCGAGCCGCAGATGCCGCGAACGCGGCGATGCGCGCCTGCGCCTCAGGTGTCTCCAGCGACGCACCGATCGAGCGCGCTTCTTCGCTGAGCTGCTCGACGAACGTCCGCTCCGGCTGCGAACGCACGAGGCGCTTCGCCTGCCCGTAGGCGTCGGCGGCACCCGCCAGCCAGAACCGGGCGACCTCCTCGGCCCGCGCACGCACGGCGTCGGCCTCGTCTGCCGCATCCGACCCGGAGACCGATTCGGCCACCAGCCCCCACTCGACGGCCTCGTCGGCGGTGAGCAGGCGGTCCTGCAGCACGAGCTGCAGAGCGCGACGCTGGCCCACGGCGCGCGCAAGCTGTGCAGAAACAGACAGATCGGGCGTGAGGCCGATGTTCGCGTACAGACTGCCCAGGCGCGAACGAGACCCGACGACGGCGTAGTCGCTGCTGAGCAGGATGCCCAGGCCGCCGCCTGCCGTCGTGCCGTGCGCCGCAGCGACCACCGGCACCGACGACTCCGTGAGCGAGCGGATGCCGGCGTTGATCACCTCGGCGAGCGCCGTGATGTCGGCGCCCGACCCCATGGTGGTCGACATGTCGATCACGTCGCCGCCGGCGCAGAACGCGGGGCCGACGGCGTCGATCAGGATGGCCTTGACCTCGGGCCGCGACGTCGCCTCCTGCGTGACGTCGCGCCACGCGTGCGCGAGCTCGGCGTTGAAGGCGTTGAGTCTCGCGGGACGATTGAGCGTGAGTCGCGCCATCCCCTCCTCGACACGGAACAGGATGACATCACTCATGGCTTCTCCTTCGAGCGCAGTGCGTAGTCCCCCAGGCTAGTCGGTATCTGCAGACGCCCACACCCGCCCGACGAACGCCTCCATGCGCCGCCGGGTGCCGTCGAGGCGGAAATCGACCTGGCCGGGCGAGCGGATCTCGTTGGGGGCGAGAGGGTGGGCGAGGCGGACGTTCTCGTGGCAGGAGAGATCGGCGCACATGTAGGTACCCACCGAGTCGCCGCGCGCCCCGGCCTCACCGACGCGACGTGCGCCGAACAGCGCCACCTGGTTGCCCGGCTGCATGGTGTGGCAGATGTTGCACATCCCCGAGCGGCCACGGCCCGGGTCGCTCGCGCGCAGCACCACCCCCGAGATGCGACCCTCGTGCTGGATCAGCACGTACCCGCGGCGGCCCGCACCCGGGTCGCGCCAGGCGAAGAAGTCGAGGTAGTCCCAGTCGGTCAGGACGAAGTCGTGCGGCATCTCCATGATCCGCAGCTCGTCGGCATCCGCGTTCACGAAGGACGCGCGGACCTCCGCTTCGGTGAGAGCTCGCATCTCACCAGTCTATGAAGCCGCCCGCTGCATGGCTTCATCCGCCTCGGAGACGATGTTGCGCATGGCGGCGGCCGCCGCACCCGCATCCCCGCTGGCAACGGCGAATGCCACGTCTCGATGCCACTGCACCGCACTCTGGTTCGCGACGTGGGGCATGAGGTCGTGCACGGTGCGTCCGCGCAGCACCGCTTCGACCGTGCCGCCGAGCGCCGCGAGCATGCCGTTGCCCGATGCGTCGAGCAGGAGCCGGTGGAATCTCACGTCGGCGGTCAGGTAGCGCTCTCGATCGGCCTCGTGGTCTTCCTCGCCCATCGCGACGACGAGCGAGACGAGCTCGACCTTCTGCTCGGACGACGCGGCGCCCGCAGCGAGATGCGCGGCGAGGGGCTCGATCACCGATCGCAGCTGGCTGAGCTCGCGCAGCTGCTCATCCCGCCCCGGTCCCGCCAGGCGCCACGCGATCACCTCGGGCGCGTAGACGTTCCAGTCGGCGCGCGGGCGCACCTCGACACCGGACTTGCGTCGCACCCACACCAGCCCGAAGGACTCCAGCACCCGCACGGCCTCACGGGCCGCGGAGCGGGAGACGCCGCGCTCCTGCGCCAGCTCGACCGTCAGCATGCGGGAGCCGGGCTCGTGGCGACCGTCCACGATCGCACGGCCGAGCTCGTCGACGAGCGACTCGTGCACGCTGCCTGCGACGGTGGGGGCATTCATACCTCGAGTATGCCCGCCCTCGTGCGATGTCGTGGCGTTTCAGAGGTCTCCGACAGTGTTATGTTGCGCATGTGTCGGGTGGCGTGCTTATTATGTACGACATAAGGCAGAACCACCGCCTGGATCAAGGAAGCTCATGGCACTCTTCACCCCCGCCGCGTCCGCTCTCGTGACGGCAGTCGGCGACACCCCCGCCGTCGATCGCCCCGCCGGCCAGCTCATCGCCGCCGCCGTCATCGGCATCGCGGTCATCATCGTCCTCATCACCTGGGTCAAGCTGCATCCGTTCCTGTCGCTCACGATCGGCGCCCTCGCGACCGGCGCGATCGCCGGCATGGACATCGCGGCCTCGGTCACCAGCTTCTCCGCCGGGTTCGGATCGACCATGGGAGGCGTCGGCATCCTGATCGCGCTCGGCGCGATCTACGGCAAGCTCCTCGCCGACTCGGGCGGAGCCGACCGCATCGTCGACACCCTCGTGAGCCGGGCGAGCGCCCGGTCGCTGCCCTGGGTGATGGGCCTCATCGGCGCCGTCATCGGCCTCCCCATGTTCTTCGAGGTCGGCCTCGTGCTCCTCGTGCCTGTGATCATCCTCGTGGCGCGTCGCTCGGGACAGCCGCTGATGCGCATCGCGATCCCCACCCTCGCCGGACTCTCCGCGATGCACGGACTCGTGCCCCCGCACCCCGGCCCGCTCGCCGCGATCGACGCGCTCGGCGCGAACCTCGGTCTCACGCTCGCCTTCGGCGTCATCGTCGCGATCCCCGCCGTCATCATCTCGGGGCCGCTGTTCGCCCGCTTCGCCGCCCGCTGGGTCGACGTGCCCGTTCCCGAGCTCTTCGTGACCGAAGAGGACGAGGGAGAGGTGCAGAAGCGCCGGCCGTCGTTCCTCGCGACCCTCATCAGCATCCTGCTGCCCGTGTTCCTGATGCTCGCCAAGGCGGTCGCCGACATCTCGGCCGCCGGATCGGATGCACCCTGGAAGCTCACCCTCGACTTCCTCGGCACCCCCGTCATCGCGCTGCTCATCGCCGTGCTCGCCGGATTCTTCATCCTCGGCCGCGGCGCAGGGTTCGACCGCACGCGCATCAATGAGATCGTCGGCTCGTCGCTCGGTCCGATCGCCGGCATCCTTCTGATCGTGGGAGCCGGTGGCGGCTTCAAGCAGGTGCTCGTCGACACCGGCATCGGCGGCGTGATCGCCGAGTTCGTGTCGGGATCCTCCGTCTCCGTGCTCGTGCTCGCGTGGCTCGTCGCCGTCGTGATCCGCATCGCGACGGGTTCGGCGACCGTGGCGACGATCACCGCGGCAGGCATCCTCCAGCCCCTCACCGAGACACTCGACTCCCCCATGGTCGCGCTGCTCGTGCTCGCGATCGGCTCGGGCTCGGTCTTCCTCTCGCACGTCAACGACGCCGGGTTCTGGCTCATCAAGGAATACTTCGGCCTGAGCATCCCGCAGACCCTCAAGTCCTGGACCGTGCTCGAATGTCTGATCTCGGTCACCGGTCTCGCCGGCGTCCTCGTCCTGAGCATCTTCGTGTGAGGCCCTCATGATGACCACCACTGCACCGGTTCTCGTCTTCATGGGCGTCGCCAGCACCGGCAAGTCCACCGTCGCAGCCATGCTCGCCGGCCGGCTGGGCTGGAGCTTCGAAGAGGGCGACGACCTGCACCCCGAAGCGAACGTCGCCAAGATGGCGGCGGGACACGCACTGAACGACGACGACCGCTGGCCCTGGCTCGACCGCATCGCGGAATGGATCGACGAGCGCATCGCCGCCGGTGAGCCCGGCATCGTGACCTGCTCGGCGCTCAAGCGCAGCTACCGTGATGTGCTGCGGCGCGACGCGGTCACGTTCGTGCACTTCACCGGCGAGCGCGAGCTGATCCTCGATCGGATGCTTCGCCGACAGGGGCACTTCATGCCCGCCACACTGCTCGATTCGCAGTTCGCCACGCTCGAGCCGCTGGGACACGACGAGAGGGCGATCGAGATCGACATCGCCCTCTCCCCTCAGGAGCAGGCGGCGCAGATCGCCTCGCGTCTGCGACTGCACTCCGAGTACTGAGACGATCACGCACTGCTGAGACGATCGCGGAACCCCCGACACTGGAGGGTATGAAGAGTTCGACGCGGTACTCGATCGGAGCAGTGCTCGCGGCAGTGGCGCTCGGAGGAGGGCTGTCGGGCTGTACTCCCCCCGAGGCCGTCCCTTCTGCCGCTCCGGAGGCCTGCGAGGGGATCGCGATGATGCTGACGACCGATGATCCTCTGCCGCACGCGGGCCAGACGGTGTCGGTGTCGATCACACCCGCGGGCTGCGACGTCGACGAGCACGTGGCCGGTGAGGTGATCGTCCGCACCGCCGACGGCGACACGAGCACCGGGGCGCGGCTCGAGATCGGATCCACCACGGTCTCGGTCGATCTGCCGCCGCACCTCACGGGAACGGCGATGCTCATGCTCGTTCCCGACCGCGACTGCGAGAGCGTCGCGGACTGCCACTATCCGTACGCGGACCTCCGGATCCGCCCCTGACCGGGCGCTCGGACTACTCGCGGAGCGCACGCCTCGCCCGGAGCATCCCGAGGCCGATGAGCAGCATGACCGTCGGGACGGCTGCGACGATCGCGCTGTCCGCAGCGAAGAGCCACAGGTCGTACGAGGTCTCGATCGGATCGTGCCATGCCCGCTGATATTCGAACTCGATCGTCGCGGGGTAGGCGACCGGCTGATACCGCGACAGGTCCTGCGTGACCCAGCCGAACGGCCACCCGAACGTCGCCTCGCGGAGCTCATCGTGCGAAGACACGGTCACACTCCCGGCGACGAGGAAGTACACCGCGCCGACCGCACCGAGCGGCAGCAGGCACACGTAGAAGATCAGTGCGCTGCGGAGCCCTCGGCGGAGCGCACTGCGGTCCTCGTCATCCACGGCGCCCCCTCGACCGATCTCCACGTACAGGGTCCATCCTGCCCGCTCCGTCGCGGGACGACGAAAGCCCCGGAGTGACTCACGCCCTCCGGGGCTTTCGTGGAGCAGTCTGATGTCTCGGCGGCGAACCCGTCATCCGAGCTCGCCGGATCCGTACGGCCGGATCGGCTGCTGCTTCTGGAACTCGTACTCGCCGCCCTGGCGCCCGCCGAACGGACGACCGTGATCCGCGAACTCCTCCCGGTAGTACGCGAGTCGCCAGGTCCCGATCTCGATGCGCGAGCCGGTCCGCAGGATCCTCGCGTCGTCGGAGCTGTGCGGCAGATTCGGCCGCCCTCCGCCGGTGGGAGCGAACGAGTAGAGGACGTACTCGTCGTCGTCGTTGTGCCTGATCTCGGCGTGACGCGCCTCCAATCCCTCGAGGCGCAGATCGGCGTCGGGGCCGGAGCCGATCACCGTGCGTCCGGGAAGGAGGTCGAACTCCCTCGGCTTGCTGCGATCCCAGTCACCCGACCCCACGGCGAAGATCAGCCGAGGGCGGCCGGAGCCGGGGATGTAGTGCGTCGTCGTCACGCGTCGCCGGACCCTCCTGGCGAGCGTCGGCACGAGGGGGAACGGGGTCGGCGGAGGCGCGGGGAGACGGAAGCCGCCTCGCCGCTCTCCGTGCTGCATCTCGGACAGGAGAGTGGCGAGGTGCCCGAGCCGGATGTGCGGGGAACCGGCGATCACCCGCCCGACGGGTCCGCTCTTCACATCGCCGAGGTGCACGAGGGTGCCTTTCGGCCCGTCCACCCGCACACGGATGCCGCGCCGTGCCAGCCCGTCGGCCAGCGGGATGAGAGCCGCGAGGTCATGGCGGTTCATTCCGCCGAGGCCCGCGCTCTCTTCGAGGGTGACGACCACCTCGCTCCCCGCGGCCCTGACCGTGAAGCGTGTCGGGATGTCGTCGTCGGGTCCGACCTGCTCGACGTGCAGATCGATGTCGAGGCGGATCATCGGAGTCGGCTCCGCTAGACCGAATGCGCGTCGCCCGACGCGCTGTCGCTGGTCGTGACGCGCAGCGTGCCGTTGAACTTCCAGGTGGCACGGGGTGCGTCGGGGCCGATGTCCCGAGGCACTTCGACGGTCATGTCGTCGAAGGTGTAGTTCACCGCTGCGCCGCGTCCGGTGAGGTACGCCCACATCTCCCGCCCGAGGTCGGTCCAGTCGGTGATGGATGCGCCGTCGGGCCCGGAAGGCGAGGAGAAGAGCTCAGCGGGTTCGTTCGAGTCGCTCATGGTGTGCTCCTTTGCTGAGGCCATGTCCTATGGGTATGAGTATGCGCTCGAATGGACCCCCTGTCCATGGATATCTGGATGGCGTTCAAGAATTTGCACACAGCATCCCGCACCCTCGAGCGGGCGTGACTGCGCGACGACGAGGAGGATCCCGCCAATGAGGGGCAGAAGGAAAGGTCATTCGTTTCGAGACGCGCAGCAGGTGCTCTGAGACTGAGGCCGTTGCCTGACGGGCGTCATTCCGTTGCCCCGCATCCGGGTCGGACCGCGCGGGTAGCAGATGAAGGTCGCGGGCCGGTGCCGACGAACGAAGAAAGCCGCCGGGATTCCGGCGGCTTTCTTCGTGTACCTGGTGCTCCGAGATCCGAGAACGGAATCCTCGAGATCCGCGAACACCTCATGGTGGCGAGTGAGGGATTCGAACCCCCGAAGTCTAAGACGGCTGATTTACAGTCAGATCCCTTTGGCCGCTTGGGTAACTCGCCAGAGCGCACCCGTCCGACTTCGACAGCCAACCGGGGGCACGAGTATCAATCATACCTGTCGGAGGCAGGCACGAGAAATCGAGGCGTCAGCTGCCGTGCACGCCGCGCTCGGCGTCTGCCAGAGACTCCGGCGTGCGGAGCAGACCACCCTCCGCACGGCAGGTGGCGGCCGCCACGTCCATCGCGCGCTCGAGCAGAGATGTCCATGCGTCGAGGTCCCTGGGCGCGTCGAGGACGAGGCCGGCAGCGACGGCGGCGAGTGTCGCATCACCGGCGCCGACCGTGTCGACGATGCGCCCGGGAAGCGTGGCGATCGGCGCCGAGACGACGCCGGCATCCGACTCCAGCACGGCTCCCTGCGCCCCCGCCGTCGCGAGCACCGCGCCGCTGCCGGTCGCGCGAAGACGCGCGCGAAGGGCGTCGAGATCGCCGTCGTACAGCAGGGTGGCGTCGTCGGCACCGACCTTCACGATCGCCGAGTGCGGCGCGAGAGCCTCGAAGCCGCGCACGAACTCGTCGCGATCGCGGAGCATCCCCGAACGCGGGTTGGGATCGATGGCGAGTCGCTTTCCGCGCGTCGCCTCGACGAGCGCCTCGACCTCGACTGGAACATCGAAGGGGAAGCAGCTGACGACGACGAGGTCGGCATCGGCGATCGCGCTGACCGCGGCGTCGGAGAAGCGGATGCTGCGCCGCTGCGCCGCCTCGTTGAAGACGTAGGTGGGTTCGCCGTCGGCTGTGCGCTGGACGACTGCCCTGGACGACCCGTAGGGCGCCGGAGTGCCGACGAGCGTGACACCGTGATCGTCGAGATACTCGCGGATGTGGTCGCCGGCCTCGTCGTCACCCACCATCGCGATCAACGTCGTGGGCACGCCGAGTCGCCGCAGGCCGACGGCCACGTTGAGCGCCGCTCCCCCGACGAGCTCGCGGACGCCGGCACTGTCGCGGATCTCATCGATCAGGGCGTCTCCGATGACGACGACGGACGAGGCTTCGTGCACGCTTTCACCACTCACCCTGCCGACACTACTCGCGGTCGGTGCGCGCGGCATCCGGCCCGCCTCTGTCGTCACGCCTGCGCGGAGCGCTACGGTGAGCGCATGAACGCTCGTCTCGCCTCGGGAGCCGCGGCTCTCGCCCTGATCACCCTGCTCGCAGGCTGCGGCGGTGCGACCGGCGGCGGAGACGCCGATTCGACACCCGCCGCGTCGTCGAGCGCAGAGCCGGAGCAGACGACGACGCCGACCGCCTCCCCGACCCCTACCTCCACGCCGGTGGCGCTGCCGACCGACTGCCGGGCCATCCTCTCCGAGGACGTGCTGTCGCAGCTGGGAGAGACACCGCTGAACGACCCCGCCTTCGGACCGTCGGGCGTCGGCGCCGACGGCACCCTCACCTGCATCTGGCGCGACCCGCGGGCCGACACCACAGGGCTCGTGACCACGATCTCGGGGATGAACCGCGGCCCCGCGCTCGACATGCTCAACGCCCTGGTGACGAACGAGGGATTCAGCTGCTTCACGCCCGACGGGGGCACCCGCTGCGAGAAGACCTGGCCCGACCCGCAGTACCCCGTCACAGACGGGCGCACCCTGTTCTGGCGCGACGACATCCTGATCGACACCGTGTACTCGAACCTCGCGCCGACCGGGTACACCTCCAGCATCATCGAGCACCTGTTCGACTGAGCTGCTCCCCCGCCCGGCGCCGGGGCACGAAGAAGGCCCCGGGCGAAATCGCCCGGGGCCTTCTCACTCACTCAGCACGTCAGTGTTTCGACTCGCTCGCGCTACGCGCGTGCTCGCTCAATCTTGACCCGCAAGCGGGTCAATTGTACGTACCCGGCGTGATGTCGTCCGTCGAGAACGCGTCGAAGTCGACGTAGCCGAAGTCGCCGTCAGCGTACGCGCCGTCGGATGCGAAGATCCGGTTCGGGTAGCGCTCGCTCTTGGCTTCTTCGGTGGCCTCGACCGTGACGTCGCGGTACTTCGAGAGACCGGTTCCGGCGGGGATGAGCTTACCGATGATGACGTTCTCCTTGAGACCGACCAGCGGGTCGCGCTTGCCCTGCATGGCAGCCTCGGTGAGCACTCGCGTCGTCTCCTGGAAGGAGGCGGCCGACAGCCACGATTCGGTCGCGAGCGACGCCTTCGTGATACCCATCAGCTCCGAACGGCCCGACGCGGGGCGCTTGCCCTCTGCCACGGCCTCGCGGTTGATCGCCTGGTAGCGCTTGAGGTCGACCATCTCACCCGGAAGCAGGGTCGTGTCGGCGTGATCGACGACGGTGACCTTGCGGAGCATCTGACGGACGATGACCTCGATGTGCTTGTCGTGGATCGGCACACCCTGCGAGCGGTAGACGCCCTGGACGCCGCCGACGAGGTAACGCTGCACCTCGCGGGCACCCATGACACGCATGACCTCCTTGGGGTCGAGCGTTCCGACCAGGAGCGGCTGACCGACGTTGACGTGCTGACCGTCCTCGACGAGAAGCGTCGCACGCTTCAGCACCGGGTAGATCACCTCTTCGTCACCGTTGTCAGGCGTGAGGATGAGCCTCTTGGCCTTGTCGGTCTCGTCGATCGTGATGCGACCGTCGGCCTCTGCGATGGGCGACGCAGCCTTGGGGGTACGCGCCTCGAAGAGCTCCTGCACGCGGGGCAGACCCTGCGTGATGTCGTCGGCCGAGGCCGAACCACCGGTGTGGAAGGTACGCATCGTCAGCTGGGTACCGGGCTCACCGATCGACTGGGCCGCGATGATGCCGACGGCCTCTCCGATGTCGACGGTCTTACCCGTCGCGAGCGAACGTCCGTAGCACTGCGCGCAGACACCGACGGCCGAGTCACAGGTCAGCACCGAGCGCACCTTGATGGTCTCGACACCCGCCTCGACCAGCTTGTCGATGAGCACGTCGCCCACGTCGTCTCCGGCAGAGGCGAGGACCTCGCCCTTGCTGTCGACCACGTCGGAGGCCAGGGTACGAGCGAACACCGAGTTCTCGACGTTCGCGTCGCGCACCAGCTCACCCTGCGAGTTCGGAGCGGCGATCGGGAGCTCGAGGCCCTTCGACGTGCCACAGTCCTCTTCGCGGATGATGACGTCCTGCGAGACATCCACCAGACGACGGGTCAGGTAACCCGAGTCAGCGGTACGCAGAGCGGTGTCGGCGAGACCCTTACGGGTACCGTGCGTCGCGATGAAGTACTCCGCAACCGACAGTCCCTCGCGGTACGAGGAGATGATCGGACGCGGGATGATCTCACCCTTGGGGTTGTTCACCAGACCACGCATACCGGCGATGTTCCGGATCTGCAGCCAGTTACCACGAGCACCGGACGACACCATGCGGTTGATGGTGTTGTCCTCGGGGAAGTGCGCCTTCATCGCGGCCTGCACCTCGTCGGTCGCCTCGGTCCAGATCTTGATGAGCTCCTGACGACGCTCGGTGTCGGTCGTGAGGCCCTTCTCGTACTGGGACTGGACCTTCGCGGCCTGCTTCTCGTAGCCGGCGACGATCTCAGCCTTGTTCGGCGGCGTGAGGATGTCGCTCAGGGCGACGGTCACACCCGAGCGCGTGGCCCAGTAGAAACCGGCGTCCTTGATGCGGTCCAGCGACGCGGCCGTCTCGACCTTGGGGTACTCCTCGGCCAGCTTGTTGACGATCTGCGACAGCTTGTTCTTGTCAGCCTGCTCGCGGACGAAGGGGTAGCCCTTCGGCAGCGTGTCGTTGAAGATCGCCTGTCCGAGCGACGCGTCGACGAGGCCGTGGCGCTCGTAGCCCTCGGGAGCTTCGCCCTCGAGGAACGTCAGACCCGGGATGCGGATGCGGACCTTGGCCTGCAGGTCGAGGGTGCCCTCGTCCTTGGCCAGGATCGCCTCGCCCACCGAACCGAACGCGCGGCCCTCACCGGCTGCGCCCGCCTTGACCGTGGTCAGGTGGTGCAGACCGATGATCATGTCCTGCGAAGGCAGGGTGACCGGACGGCCGTCAGACGGCTTCAGGATGTTGTTCGACGCGAGCATCAGCACGCGGGCCTCGGCCTGAGCCTCGACCGAGAGCGGCAGGTGGACAGCCATCTGGTCACCGTCGAAGTCGGCGTTGAACGCCGCGCAGACGAGCGGGTGCAGCTGGATGGCCTTGCCCTCGACGAGCTGAGGCTCGAACGCCTGGATGCCCAGACGGTGCAGCGTGGGTGCACGGTTGAGCAGCACGGGGCGCTCGCGGATGATCTCCTCGAGCACGTCCCAGACCTCGGGACGCGTGCGCTCGACGGCGCGCTTCGCCGCCTTGATGTTCTGCGAGTGACCGAGGTCGATCAGGCGCTTGATGACGAACGGCTTGAAGAGCTCCAGAGCCATCTGCTTGGGCAGACCGCACTGGTGCAGCTTCAGCTGCGGGCCGACGATGATGACCGAACGGCCCGAGTAGTCGACGCGCTTGCCGAGCAGGTTCTGGCGGAAGCGACCCTGCTTACCCTTCAGCATGTCGCTGAGGGACTTCAGGGCGCGGTTGCCGGTACCGGTGACGGGACGACCACGGCGACCGTTGTCGAACAGGGCGTCGACGGCCTCCTGCAGCATGCGCTTCTCGTTGTTGACGATGATCTCGG
Organism: Microbacterium sp. C5A9; assembly: GCF_022627955.1. GTDB lineage: Bacteria > Actinomycetota > Actinomycetes > Actinomycetales > Microbacteriaceae > Microbacterium. The sequence goes on along the minus strand of NZ_JABXGD010000001.1, from coordinate 461,849 downwards.
GGGCACCGAGGTCGATCAGACGACGAAGACGGTTGTTGCGGTTGATCACACGACGGTAGAGGTCGTTGAGGTCGGAGGTCGCGAAGCGGCCACCGTCGAGCTGCACCATCGGGCGCAGCTCCGGCGGGATCACCGGAACGACGTCGAGGACCATGGCGGCCGGGCTCATGCCGGTCTCCAGGAACGAGTTGACGACCTTCAGACGCTTGATCGCACGGATCTTGCGCTGACCCTTGCCCTCGGAGATCTGCAGGTGCAGGCTCTCCGCCTCGGCAGCGAGGTCGAACGCCGCGAGGCGACGCTGGATCGACTCGGCACCCATGTAGGCCTCGAAGTACTGACCGAAGCGGTCCTGCAGCTCGTGGAAGACGTCGTCCTCGGGACGCAGTGCACCGACCTCGAGCGTGCGGAAGTCCTCCCACACGCGCTCGAGCTTGGCGATCGCCTCGTCGGCACCCTTGCGGATGAGCGACATCTCCTTCTCGGCGGCGTCCTTGACCTTCTTCTTCGCGTCGGCCTTGGCGCCCTCGGCCTCGAGGGAAGCGAGCTCCTCCTCCAGGCGAGCCAGGCGCTCGGCGATCTTCGCGTCGCGACGGTCTCCGAGCGTCTTCAGCTCGAGGCGGATGTTGTTCTCCTGCGTGCCCAGGTCACGGTGGCGAGCATCCTCGTCGACCGAGATGACCATGTAGGCGGCGAAGTAGATGACCTTCTCGAGGTCCTTCGGCGCCATGTCGAGCAGGTAGCCCAGACGCGAGGGAACACCCTTGAAGTACCAGATGTGGGTGACGGGAGCGGCGAGCTCGATGTGACCCATGCGCTCACGACGGACCGAGCTCTTGGTGACCTCGACGCCGCAGCGCTCGCAGACGATGCCCTTGAAGCGGACACGCTTGTACTTGCCGCAGGCGCACTCCCAGTCGCGGGACGGGCCGAAGATCTGCTCTCCGAAGAGACCGTCCTTCTCCGGCTTCAGGGTGCGGTAGTTGATGGTTTCAGGCTTCTTGACCTCGCCGTACGACCAGGCGCGGATGTGATCCGCGGTCGCGAGACCGATGCGAAGCTCATCGAAAGTGTTTGACTCGAGCACAAATTCTCCTGTGTAGGAATTCTTCTGAAGAAATCGGGGAGGTGGGCCGCCGCCGGAGCTGCACGCTCAGGCGGCGGCCTGAACCTTAGATCTCGTCGATCGAGGCGGCCTCGAAGCGGCTGGAGATGTTGATGCCGAGCTCCTCCGCAGCGCGGAAGGCCTCGTCGTCGGTGTCACGCAGGTTGACGAGCGTGCCGTCTGCCGAGAGGACCTCGACGTTCAGGCAGAGCGACTGCATCTCCTTCATGAGCACCTTGAAGGACTCGGGGATGCCGGGCTCCTGGATGTTCTCGCCCTTGACGATCGCCTCGTACACCTTGACGCGGCCGAGGATGTCGTCGGACTTGATCGTGAGGAGCTCCTGGAGCGCGTACGCGGCGCCGTAGGCCTCGAGGGCCCACACCTCCATCTCACCGAATCGCTGTCCACCGAACTGCGCCTTACCACCGAGCGGCTGCTGGGTGATCATCGAGTACGGACCGGTCGAACGCGCGTGGATCTTGTCGTCGACCAGGTGATGCAGCTTCAGGATGTACATGTAGCCCACGGAGATCGGCGCCGGGAACGGCTCGCCGGAGCGGCCGTCGAACAGCTGCGTCTTTCCGCTCGAGTCGATCAGGCGGACACCGTCGCGCGTCGGGGTGGTCGCGTCGAGGAGACCGGAGATCTCCTCCTCGCTCGCACCGTCGAACACCGGGGTGGCGACCTTGGTTCCGGGAGCGGCCTCGAAAGCGTCCTTCGGGAGCTTCGCAGCCCACTCCGGGGTTCCCTCGACCTTCCAGCCCTGCTTCGCGATCCACCCGAGGTGGGTCTCGAGCACCTGGCCGAAGTTCATTCGACCGGGGATACCCAGCGGGTTGAGCACGATGTCGACCGGGGTTCCGTCCGCGAGGAACGGCATGTCCTCGATCGGGAGGATCTTGGCGATGACACCCTTGTTGCCGTGACGGCCGGCGAGCTTGTCACCCTCGGTGATCTTGCGCTTCTGGGCGATGTAGACCACGACGCGGCGGTTCACGCCGGAGCCGAGCTCGTCGTCGCCGTCCTCGGCGTTGAACTCCTTGACGGCGATGATCGTGCCCTGCTCACCGTGGGGCACCTTCAGAGAGGTGTCACGGACCTCGCGGCTCTTCTCGTTGAAGATCGCGCGGAGCAGGCGCTCCTCGGCCGACAGCTCGGTCTCGCCCTTCGGCGTGACCTTGCCGACGAGGATGTCGCCGGGGCGGACCTCGGCGCCGATGCGGATGATGCCGCGCTCGTCGAGGTCCTTCAGCAGCTCGGGGCTGACGTTGGGGAGGTCACGGGTGATCTCCTCCTTGCCGAGCTTCGTGTCGCGGGCGTCGACCTCGTACTCCTCGATGTGGATCGAGGAGAGGGTGTCGTCCTTCACCAGGTCCTGGCTGAGGATGATCGCGTCCTCGAAGTTGTAGCCCTCCCACGTCATGAAGGCGACGAGGAGGTTCTTTCCGAGTGCCAGCTCGCCGTTCTCGGTGGCGGGGCCATCGGCGATGACCTCTCCGACCTCGACGCGCTCGCCCTCGCTGACGACGACCTTCTGGTTGTACGACGTGCCCTGGTTCGAGCGGTCGAACTTGCGCAGGTGGTAGTCCTGCGTTCCCCCCTCGTCGAGCATGACGGTGACGCGATCGGCGGACACCTCGGTGACGACACCGGCCTTCTCGGCGGTGAGCACGTCACCTGCGTCGATGGCGGTGTAGCCCTCCATACCGGTTCCGACGAGCGGCGAGTCGCTGCGGAGCAGCGGCACAGCCTGACGCTGCATGTTGGCACCCATGAGTGCGCGCTGCGCGTCGTCGTGCTCGAGGAACGGCACGAGCGAGGTAGCGACCGACACCATCTGGCGCGGCGAGACGTCGATGTAGCCGATCTCCTCGGGGAGGAAGAGGTCCACCTCGCCGCTGCCGCCCTTCGGGCGTGCGAGGACGTGGCTCTCGCGGAAGCGACCCTTGGCATCGAGCGGGGCGTTGGCCTGCGCGATGTTGAAGTCGACCTCTTCGGAAGCCGTCAGGTAGTCGATGTGCTCGGTGACGACGCCACCCTCGACCTTGCGGTACGGGGTCTCGATGAAACCGAACGAGTTGATGCGCGCGAACGTCGCGAGAGCACCGATCAGACCGATGTTCGGGCCTTCAGGGGTCTCGATCGGGCACATACGGCCGTAGTGCGAGGGGTGGACGTCACGGACCTCGACACCGGCGCGGTCGCGGCTCAGACCACCGGGGCCGAGAGCCGAGAGGCGGCGCTTGTTGGTCAGACCCGCGAGCGGGTTGTTCTGGTCCATGAACTGCGACAGCTGCGAGGTTCCGAAGAACTCCTTGATCGCGGCGACGACGGGGCGCACGTTGATCAGGGTCTGCGGCGTGATCGCCTCGATGTCCTGCGTGGTCATGCGCTCGCGGACGACGCGCTCCATGCGGGACAGACCGGTGCGTACCTGGTTCTGGATGAGCTCGCCGACCGCGCGGATGCGACGGTTGCCGAAGTTGTCGATGTCGTCGGTCGCGATGCGGATCTCGGCCTGCTTGCCCGAGCGGATGCCGTCGAACGTGTCGACACCGGCGTGCAGACGGACGAGGTACTTGATCGTCGCGACGATGTCGTCGACGGTGAGCACCGAGTCGGTCAGCGGCGCGTCGAGACCCAGCTTGTGGTTGATCTTGTAACGACCGACCTTCGCCAGGTCGTAGCGCTTCGGGTTGAAGTAGAAGTTGTCGAGGAGCGCACGGGCGGCCTCGGCGGCCACCTGCTCGCCCGGACGCAGCTTGCGGTAGATGTCGCGGAGCGCATCTTCCTTCGTGACGATGGTGTCCTTGGCCAGGGTCTCCTCGATCGAGGGGAAGCCCGAGAACTCGGCGAGGATCTGCTCGCTCGACAGGCCGAGGGCCTTGAGGAAGACGGTGACGGACTGCTTGCGCTTGCGGTCGATGCGCACGCCGACCTGGTCGCGCTTGTCGATCTCGAACTCGAGCCATGCACCACGGCTCGGGATGACGCGCGCCGAGACGATGTCCTTGTCGGACGTCTTGTCGGGGGTCTTGTCGAAGTAGACACCGGGCGAACGCACGAGCTGCGAGACGACGACGCGCTCGGAGCCGTTGATGATGAACGTTCCCTTGTCGGTCTGCAGCGGGAAGTCGCCCATGAAGACCGTCTGGGTCTTGATCTCACCCGTGAGGTGGTTCATGAACTCGGCCTCGACGTACAGCGGAGCGGCGTAGGTCTTGCCACGCTCCTTGCACTCCTCGATCGAGTACTTCTCGGGCTCGAGGTACGGGTTCGTGAACGAGAGCTGCATGGTCTCGCCGAGGTCCTCGATCGGGGAGATCTCCTCGAAGATCTCGCCGAGTCCGGAGACCTGGTTCACGTCGGTCCGGCCGGCGGCGTTCGCCTCGGCGACCCGCGCCTTCCAGGCGTCGTTTCCGACGAGCCAACCGAAGGACTCGGTCTGCAGAGCGAGAAGGTCGGGGACCGTCAGCGTGTCGGAGATCTTCGCGAACGAGAGGCGGGAAGCTCCGCGTCCGTTCTTGGTGGTGGTGGATGTGGATGCGTTGGGAGCAGCAGCCAAGGGAATAACCTCCGTGAGCCCCGCAGGGCTTCTCGATTCCTTTGTCGTCAGGTGGAGTGTGCGCCCGATAGCTCAACGAGATGCCGACCACCATATGAGGGCACGGAGAAGCGAGCGCAACTACCAACTATAGACGCGATATCGCGACATGGCAAGTTCAATCCTTGACCTTCTTCGGACGCTGCGGTATTGGCGCCCGGAGAAGGTCGGGATCGGATCGTCAGGAGGCGATGTTCAGTTCGTTCCCCGGGATCGACGCCAGCAGGCGTCGCGTGTAGGGATCGCGCGGATTCGTGAAGATCTCCTCCGACGAAGCCGCCTCGACGAGTGAGCCGTCCTTCATCACGCACACGTAGTCGCTGATCAGTCGCACCACCGCGAGGTCGTGCGAGATGAAGAGATAGCTGAGGCCGTACTCGCGCTGCAGGTCGCCGAGCAGCGTGAGGATCTGGTCCTGCACGAGCACGTCGAGGGCCGACACGGGCTCGTCGCACACGATCAGCTCGGGCGACAGCGCGAGTGCGCGGGCGATCGCGACGCGCTGCCGCTGGCCTCCCGACAGCTCGGAGGGGTAGCGACGCAGCATCGACTGCGGCAGCGCCACGTCGTCGAGCAGCTGGCGGACGCGCCTGCGCCGGTCGGCGCTGCTCCCCCGCTTGTAGAAGTCGAGCGGCTCGGAGATCAGTCGCTCGATCGTGAACATCGGGTTCAGGCTCGAGTACGGATCCTGGAAGATCGGCTGCACCTTCTGACGGAAGTCCTTCGTCTCGGCACGGCTGAGCGACGCGACGTCCTTGCCCTCGTACCGGATCAGCCCGCTGGTCGGCTCGATGATCTTCAGCAGCATCCGCGCCGTCGTCGTCTTGCCCGACCCCGACTCCCCCACGATCGCGACCGTCTCGCCGCGCGGGATGGCGAGCGACACGTCGTCGACCGCGACGAAGTCCTCCTTCTGCCCGCGCACCGGGTACACCTTGGTCAGGTTCTCGATCTCGACGATGTTGTCGGCGGATGCCGGTGCGCTGGGCGCGACGGCATCCGTCGCATCCGCCGCCGGCCGATCCTCGGCATGGAACGCCTCCGGCCGTAGCCGTGCCGCCGCCACCGACGGAGCCGCCTGCACCAGCGACTGCGTGTAGGGATGCTGCGGCGCCTCGAGGATCTGCTTCGCGGGACCCTGCTCGACGACCTTGCCGCGGTGCATCACGATGACCCGCTCGGCCCGCTCCGCCGCGAGACCCAGGTCGTGGGTGATGAGCAGCACGGCGGTGCCGAGCTCCCTCGTCATCGCACCGATCTGATCGAGGATCGTCTGCTGCACCGTGACGTCGAGCGCACTGGTCGGCTCGTCGGCGATCAGCAGCCGCGGCTTGCACGCGAGGCCGATCGCGATCAGCGCTCGCTGACGCATGCCGCCCGAGAACTCATGCGGATACTGCTTCGCGCGCCGCTCCGGGTCGGGCAGCCCCGCCGCGGTGAGCGCCTCGACGACCTTCTGCTGCACGTTCTGCCGGTTCGCGAGTCCGTGAGCGAGGAGGGTCTCCGCCACCTGGGTGCCGATCTTGGCGACCGGGTTCAGGTTCGACATCGGGTCCTGCGGAACGAGACCGATGTCGCGTCCGCGGATCGTGCGCAGCTCGTGCTCAGGGGCGTGCGCGATCTCGCGTCCGTCGAGGCGGATGCTGCCCGCGGCCACGCGCCCTCCCCCGGCGAGCAGACCGATGATCGCCATCGCGGTCGTCGACTTGCCCGAGCCCGACTCCCCCACGATCGCGACGGTCTGCCCCGGCGCGATCTCGAGGTCGACGCCCTCGACGGCGTGGACCACGCCGTCCATGGTGGCGAAGTCGACCGCGAGTCCCTCGACCGACAGCAGCGGTGCATCCGTCATGTGGTTCTCTTTCGCAGCGCTCATCGTGCTCTCGTCCTCGGGTCCATGGCCTCGCGCAGCGCCTCACCGAACAGGGTGAAGCCGAGCGCGGTGACCGCGATGCAGATGCCGGGCAGGAACGCCAGCCACGGCGCGATGGCGAGTTCCGCCTGCGCGTAGGTGAGCATCCGGCCCCACTCCGCCGTCTCGGGGCGGCCGCCGCCGAGACCGAGGAACGACAGCGCCGCGGCGTCGATGACCGCGGTGGCGAGCGTGAGCGTCCCCTGCACGATGACCGGCCCGATGGCGTTCGGAAGCACGTGCGACATCGTGATCTGCCCACGTCCCAGACCGAGGGTCTGTGCCGAGAGCACGTAGTCGCTGGATCGCTGCTGCAGCATCGACGCGCGCAGCAGACGGGCGAAGATCGGCACCTGCGAGGCGCCGATCGCGATCATCACTGCGAACGGCGTCTGCCCCAGGATCGCCGCGATCGAGACGGCCAGCAGCAGGTTCGGCACCGACAGGATGATGTCGACGACGCGCATGATGATCGTGTCGACCCAGCCGCCGAACGTGCCGGCGAGGAGTCCGAGGGTCATGCCGCCGACCAGGCCCATCGCCGTCGAGATGACGCCGATCAGCAGCGAGGCCTGTGCACCCCAGATGAGCTTGGACAGGACGTCGCCGCCGAAGCGGTCGAGCCCGAGGGGGAACTCCGGCAGCTCGCCGGGGCCGGGGATGTTCGTCGGCGTGATGTACTTCGCGCCGGGCAGCGCCGTCTCGGGATACGGAGCGAGCACGGGGGCGAGCAGCGCCACGACGAGGAACGCCAGCACGATGCCGGCGCCGATCCAGGCGGTGGGGTTGCGGCGGAGTCGGCGGAACACGTCACGCCAGAACCCGCCGGGTCCTTCTTTCAGACCGGCCTGGCCGACGGCGACGGTGTCGACGACCTCGCCGCTCGCGGCCGACGGGCCCTGCGCGGGTGGGAGCGAGATGGTCATGACGCCACCCCCTTTCGGAGAACGAGACGGGACATCACTGCACCCGCACTCTCGGGTCGATGAAGCTGTAGGACACGTCGACCGCGAGGTTGATCAGCGCGTAGGCGATCGCGATGAAGATGATGAAGCCCTGCAGCACCGGGAAGTCCCTCGTGAAGATCGCTCTCGCGAGGAACGAGCCGATGCCGGGGAAGGCGAACACGGTCTCCGTGAGCACCGCTCCCGAGATGAGGAGCCCCGTCTGCAGGCCGATGGTCGTGATGACCGGCAGCATCGCGTTGCGCAGGATGAAGCGGCTCCGCAGTGTCGAGGCGCCCACGCCCTTCGCGCGACCGGTGCGCACGTAGTCGGCGTTCTGCACCTCGAGAACGCTGGCCCTCGTGATGCGGACGATGATCGCGAGCGGGATCGTGCCCAGCGCGAGGGCCGGGAGCACGAGGTGCAGGAACGCGTCCCACGCGGCGTCGAACTCGCCGGTGATGATGCCGTCCCACACATAGAAGCCGGTCACGTGGGTCGCGTCGATGCGGGGGTTCTGCCGGCCGTCGGACGGCAGCCAGCCCAGCTGCACGGCGAAGACGTACTTGAGGATGAAGGCGAGGAAGAACACCGGGATGGTGATGCCGATCAGGCTCAAGACCACCGACGCGTGGTCGGTGAACTTGCCGTGACGGCGCGCCGCCCAGTACCCGAGCGGGATGCCGACGCCCACCGCGAAGATGAGCGCCACGACGCTCAGCTCGATGGTCGCGGGGAAGCGCCGGAAGAACTCCTCCACCACGGGACGGTTCGTCTGGATCGACGTACCGAAGTCGCCCTGCAGGAGGCGGCCGACCCAGATGAAGTACTGCTCGATGATCGGCCTGTCGAAGCCGTAGAGCTCGTTGACCCTGGCGATGGCATCCGGGGTCGCCTTCTCACCGAGAAGAGCGACGGCGGGGCCGCCGGGCAGGGCCCTGACCCAGGCGAACAGCAGGATGCTGAGGCCGATCAGGGTGGGGATGAGGAATAGCAGTCGCCTGCCGATGGTGCGCAGCAAGAAGGTCTCCGTTGATCAGGAGCGACGCCGGTCCCGGGTCCCCGCGCCGCGCGCGGGGACCCGGGAGGGCATCTCAGTCGGTCGGACCTACTCGGTCAGGACGATGTCCGTGAAGACCTCGTCGTTCACCGGGCTGGCGGGGTAGCTCTCGACGCGCGGGTCGAACGCCAGGGTCGGCGCCGGGTGCGCGAGCGGCACACCCGGGATGAACTGCGCGACCATCTCGTTGATGTCCTCGTAGAGCGCCGTCTGGTCCTCGAGGCTCGACACACCACGGGCCTCGTTCAGCTTCTGGAACAGCTCCGGGTTGTCGAAGCCCCACTCCGAGCTCTGCTGTCCGAAGAAGACGCCGACGAAGTTGTCGGTGTCGTTGTAGTCGCCGGTCCAGCCCAGCAGGTGGATGCCGTGGTCCGGGGTGCCGGTGGTGCGGTCGAGGTACTCGACCCACTCCTCCGAGACCGGGGTGGTCTCGACGCCGACCTCGGCGAGCTGCGACGAGAGGACCGTGAAGATCTGCTCGGGGTCCGGCATGTACGGACGCGACACGTTGACCGGGTAGTTGAAGTCGAGCTTCAGCGGGTTGGCCTCGGTGTAGCCGGCCTCTGCGAGCAGCGACTTGGCCTTCTCGGGGTCGTAGTCGTACGTCGTCACGTCGGGGTTGTATCCGTTGACGGTGTCGGGGACGAACTCGATCGCCTTCTCCGTGCCCTCGGGCAGGACCTGGCTGATCAGCGCGTCCTTGTCGACCGCGTACGAGAGCGCCTCGCGCACCTTGGGGTCCTGCAGCGCGGGGACGGCCTGGTTGAACGCCAGGTAGAGGATCGTGAACGGCGGACGCGACACCATCGTGAAGCCGTCGTCCTCGAGCGCCTTGGTGTCGGCGGGGCCGACGAGGTCGTAGCCGTCGATCGAGCCGGACTCGAGCGCCTGACGACGCGCGGTCGGGTCGTCGATGGTGCGGAAGATGATCTCGTCGACCTGGCCGGCATCGCCCCAGTAGCCGTCGTAGGCCTTGAGGGTGACCTGCTCACCGGGAGCCCATTCCTCGAACTCGAAGGGACCGGTGCCGACGGGGTGGCCCATCGCGTACTCGGAGAGCACGGGCGCCTCGGCCGAGCCGCTGACGTCGTCTGCGCCGAACTCCGACAGCGCGGAGGGGCTCTGCATGCCGAACGACGGCAGCGAGAGAGAGGCGATGAAGCCGGCGAACGGCTTGTTCAGCTCGACGGTGACCGAGTAGTCGCCGTCGGGCGTGCACGACTTGTAGACGGCATCCGCGGGGTTGTCGGCGTAGCCCTTGAAGAGCTTGTTGTAGTAGTAGCCGAACGCCTCGGAGGCCGCGAGGCCGGTCCAGTTGTACCAGCGGTCGAAGTTCGCGCACACGGCCTCGGCATTGAACGGGGTGCCGTCGTGGAAGGTGACGTCCTCCTTCAGCGCGAACGTGTGGCTCATGCCGTCATCCGACGATTCCCACGACTCGGCGAGCAGCGGCGCCGGGTCGGCCGTTCCGGGCTCGGTGCCCACGAGTCCTTCGAAGATCTGCCGCGAGACGCGGAAGCTCTCACCGTCCTGCGCGAAGGCGGGATCGAGGCTGGCCGGATCGGACGAGGCGGCGAACACGAACGTACCGTCGACATCGCCCGAGCCCTCCGCACCGTCGTCGCCGCGCTCGCTGGCGACGCACCCCGAGAGGACCAGTGCGGCGAGTGCCGCCCCGGATACGGCGAGGAGTCCTCGCCGACGCATGACTGTGTGGTGCATTGTGTGACCTTCCTGTCGAGCGCTGCTGTGCGCGTTCCGGAGACGTCTTCGGGTCCGGAAATCGTGTTGCATCGACGCTACCCAGTGCGCCGACCGATCCGAAACATCTCCAGGTTGCATTCCGGTATCGGATGATTCACCGAAGTGATCCGGTAATCTCCAGATCGTGCCCGACTCCTCTCCCCTCGCCGTGTGTCTCGGCGAGGGTCTGGTCTCTCTCGTCCCCTCGGTCGCCGGCCCCCTCGAGGACTGCCGCACGTTCCACCGCTCCCTCGCCGGAGCCGAATGGAACACCGCGATCGCGCTGGCATCCGCGGGCGTCGGCGCAGCGGTCGTGTCCCGCGTCGGCGACGACGGCTTCGGGCGCTTCCTGCGCGCGGAGCTTCGTCGACACGGAGTCGACGACTCGGCGATCGAGGTCGATCCGGAGGCTCCCACCGGCCTGTACGTGAAGGAGCTCAGGCCCCTCCCCGAGGGGTCCGTCGACAGCGCGATGCACTACTACCGCCGCGGATCCGCGGCCGCCGCGATGTCCCCCGAGACCATCGCCCTGCCCGATGTCTCGCGGCTGATCCAGCGGGCTGCGCTCGTGCACACCACCGGCATCACCCCTGCGCTGTCGGACACGGCCCGCGCGGCGCAGGATGCGGTCTTCGCTGCCCCTCGGGAGTCCGGGCTGATCAGCTTCGACGTGAACTGGCGCCCGGCACTGTGGCGCGGACGCCACGACGAGGGACGGGCCGCGATCACCGACTACGCGCGCCGGGCGGATGTGGTCTTCTGCACGGGGGCGGACGCCGACGCCGTGTTCGGCACCTCCGATCCGGACAGCCTGCGAACGCTCCTTCCTCAGCCGAGACACCTGGTCGTGACCCGTCCCGGCGGTGCCACCGCGTACGACGGCGCGGAGCGCATCGAGAGCGCCGCGCTGGACGCGCCCGTCGTCGAGACCGTCGGCGCCGGGGACGCGTTCGCCGCCGGGTTCCTCGCCGGGGTCCTCAGCGGACTGTCGCTCACCGGGAGCCTCGCCCGAGCGCACCGGATCGCGACGCGGGCGCTCACCAGCACGCGCGATCACATCGACTGAGTCACCCGGTCGACGCCGGCGGCCGACAGCGGGTCCGTCGATTCAGCTCGGAGGGCGGCGACGCGGAGCGGCCGCCTGATGGGTGAGCTGCAGCGGGATCGAGACAGGCTCGCCGCGATGCTGCACGACCCGCACGAACAGGATGTCGACGAGCGCCAGCTGAGCGATGCGGCTCGACATCGCCGCCATGCGGAAGGGCGACTCGTGGGCGTGGGTCAGCAGAGCGATGTCGGCCGCCAGGGCCAGCGTGGAATCTCCCGCGCTCGTGATCGCGACGGACAGGGCTCCGGCGTCGCGGGCGACCTCGATCGCCTGCACGACCTCGGCCGTCTCCCCGCCGTGCGAGAAGCCGATGACCACGTCCTCCGACGAGCGCAGCGAGGCGGTCGTGACGGCGAGGTGAGGATCGGCCGAATGCGCCACCGAGCATCCGATGCGCGCGAGCTTCTGCTGCAGGTCCTGCGCAGTGAGCGACGATGCCGCCTGGCCGAACAGGTCGATGTGCCGTGCCTCGACCAGCGCGAGAGCCACCCGGTCCAGCGCCGCGGCGTCGAGGCCCCGAGCGGTCTTCTCTATCGCGTCGATCTCCTGGGCAGCGAGCTTCGCGGCGATCGCCGCGGGCTCGTCGTCGGGACTGATCGCGGTGGTGTCGAGTCCGAAACGCGCCTGCTGCGCCTGCGCCAACGTGACCGTGCGGGCGACGGCCACACGGAGTTCGCGATACCCGCTGAAGCCGAGCGACTGGGCGAAGCGCGCGACGGTCGACAGCGATGTGCTGCACAAGCGCGCCAGATCGTTGATCGCGAGATCGACGACGAGCGTGGGGTCGCCGAGTATCGTCTCGGCGACCTTGGCCTCCGCGGCGCTCAGGCGCGGTACGGCTCGGCGTACCAGTGCAAGAACATCAGCGTCCACGTGGCCATCCTGCCTCAGTCGTCGTGTTCGGCGTCACCCGGTGACGAACCGGCGCTGCGCGCGTATGCTCCGCGCAGCCGATCCCTGGCGGCCTGCGCTCCGACGCGGCTGGCGGCCCCCACCTCGACGGTGGGGAGCACGAGCGGACGCTGGGACGGGAGCCCGACGTTCACGACCACCGCACCGGGGTCGCGCTCGGCCGCGCGTTCGATCAGGGCGCGCTGGTCGTCGTCGGCGTCAGGTCGGTCGACGAGCACGACCGTCCGCCCCTCGGCGGCGATCACCTCGTCGAGCGCCGCATCCTGCTCCTGCACCGAGGTGCGTGCGACGTCGAGTCGCGCGACGTGCCCGTCACCGGCGAGAGTCGCGGCGACGTAGGCGGCCGCGCTGTCGATCGCGAGCGATGATCGACGCCGCGCGTCGAGCACCGCCAGTTCGGCGGCGTCGCCGCGTGCACCGCGGACCGCGCGGCGCACGATGCTGTCGGCCCCCGGTGCGGCGTCGGGTGCGGCGTCGTCGTGAGAGTCCGCGGCACGCGCACGCAGCGTCTGCGCGAGAGCGGCGACGCGACGCGCCGCCTCCTCGACCCGTGCCCGCGGCAGCGAGCCGTCACGGAGCGCGTCGACGATCCCATCGCGGGCGGAGAGATAGTCGCGGAGGTCCTGGTCGGGATGGACCTCCCTGCCGGGGTTCGTCGGGTTGCCGATGCACAGCAGGTCGGCCCCCGCCGCGAGGGCGCGAGCGGCGCCGACGCCGATCCCGACCGTCTCGCGGATCGCGGCCATGTCGAGCGCGTCGGTGATGATGACGCCCTCGAAGCCCCACTCCCGCAGCATCCCGAGGATCCGCGGGTTGAGCGTCGCAGGCTCTGAGCCCCACGCGGGCACCACGATGTGGGCCGTCATGATGGTGTCGACGCCCGCGGCGACCGCCGCACGGAACGGCTCGAGGTGCACGCGGTCGAACTCCGCGATGTCGAGGGAGATCTCCGGAAGAGCGTGATGCGAGTCCACGTGGGTGTCGCCGTGGCCCGGGAAGTGCTTGACGCAGGCGGCGACGCCCGCGCGCTGAAGCCCCTCGACCTCGGCGACGACGTGCCGGGAGACCAGGCGCTCGTCGCCGCCGAAGGACCGGACCCCGATCACCGGGTTGCGCGGGTCCGTGTTGACGTCGGCGACCGGGCCGAGCACGACGTTGCCGCCGATCGCGCGGACACGGCGCGCGAGCTCGGCACCCGTCGCCTCGGTCGCCGCGAGATCGTCGACCAGACCGAGCTGGGCGGCGCCCGCCAGGGTCGATCCCGAGACGGACTCGAGGCGCGTGACGCTGCCGCCCTCTTCGTCGATCCCGATGAGCGCGTCGGGGTTGGCGGTGAGGATCTGCGCGCTCAGCGCCGCGAGACCCTCGCCGACGTTCTGGCCGAAGTACACGACGCCGGCGAGTCCCCCGCGCAGCGCGTCGAGCAACCACCCCGGGGCCTCGGTGCCGTAGAAGCCGGGCCAGAGAACGCCGTTCGCGAGACGCTCGAGCTCGTCGCTCATCCCTTCACCGCTCCGGCGACCATACCGGCGGACAGGCGCCGCTGCACGATGACGAAGAAGATCATGACCGGGATCGTGATGATCGTCGACGCGGCCATGATGCTGCCCCAGTCGTTCGAGTGCAGGCCGAAGAAGGACTTCAGACCGATCGACACCGTGTACTGGTCGGTCGCGCTGCCGAGGATCGTCATCGCGAAGATGAACTCGTTCCACGCCGTGATGAAGCTGAAGATGCTCGTCGCGACGAGACCCGGCATCACGAGCGGCAGCAGGATGGACCGGAACATCCGCCACCAGCTGGCGCCGTCGATGTAGGCGGCCTCTTCGAGCTCCACCGGAACGGCCGCGACGAAACCGCGCAGCATCCAGATGCCGAAGGCGAGGGACAGCGCGACGTACACGACCATGAGTCCCAGGATGCTGTTGAGCAGCCCGAGGCTCTTGACCTGCAGGAAGAGCGGGATGACGAGGGCCTCGAGCGGCACCATCTGCACGACCAGGATCATCATGAGGATCGTGGTGCGGAACTTGAAGCGGAAGCGCGCGACCGCGACGGCCGCGAGCAGGCAGACCAGCGCGCTGACCAGCACCGTCACCAGAGCGACGATCGCCGAGTTGCGCAGGTACGTGCCGAACCCGCCGTCGGTGAGGACGTACGCGAAGTTGTCGAACGTGAACTCCTGCGGCAGCAGCGACTGTCCGCCGCTGGAGGCCTTGCCGTCGAGCGCGCTGGAGACCATCCAGTAGACGGGGAACAGGGTGAAGATGAGGACCGCGGCGATCGCGATGCCGGTGCCGACGCGCGACATGACAGACGGGCGGGGGTTCACAGCTCGTCCTCCTTCATGAGGGAGCGGATGTACACGATCGTGATGCCGATCAGCACGAGGGTGAGCAGGACGGCGAGTGCGGCGCCGAATCCGTACCGGTTCTGGCCGAAGGACTCGACGTACGACCAGACGCCGAGGTTCAGCACCGACCGGTTGCCGCCACCACCGCCGGGCATGAGGTAGACCTGCGCGAAGACCTTGAAGTCCCAGATGGTCGACAGGATGATGACGACGGAGAAGACGGGCTTCAGGGTGGGGAAGATGATCTTCCAGAACCGCATCCACGCGTTCGCGCCGTCGAGGGCTGCGGCCTCGAGCATCTCCTTCGAGACGCCGAGGAGTCCGGCGAGCACCGTGATCGCCACGAACGGGAAGCCGTGGTGCACGACGTTGAGGAGCACGATGGCGTAGAACGACCACTGGTTCGTGAACCAGTTGACCGGATCGTCCATCAGGCCGAGGTCGGTCAGGACGGAGTTGAAGATGCCCCGGTCGGCATCGAAGATGAAGGTCCAGACGTAGGTGCCGGTCACCGCGGGCATCGCCCACGCGACCATGATGCAGCTCGAGACGATCGTGCGCCACACGGTGCCGAGTCGTGCGAGGAGCAGCGCGACGAGAGTGCCCACGGCGACCGTGACGAACACGGCGACGGCGGCGAAGCCGACGGTGTTCGGCAGCACCACGGTCCAGAGCGTCGGGTTGGTGAGCGCCTCGACGTAGTTGTCGACGCCGATCCAGTTGCTCTCACCGGTGTTGATCTCGCGCAGACCGTAGTCCTGCAGAGAGTAGATGACGACCTGGACGAGAGGCCAGAGCATGAGCACCGCGAGGATGACCAGGCCCGGGGCGAGGAGGAGCCAGGGACGAGCCGAGATCAGCGAGAGTCCTCGCTTCTTCTGCGGCCGGCCGCCGGCCACGGAGGCGGAGGTGGACTCCGCCTTCGTGGCCGGCAGTGGCGCTTGCACCATCGACATGGAGGGATACAGCCTTACTGGTTGAGCAGGTCGGTCATCTCAGCAGCGGCATCCTTCGTCGCGGTGGCGACGTCCTTCTGTCCGCTGAGGATCGCCTGGATCATCGAGTTGGTCGTCTTCTTGGCCTGCACGGCGCCGAAGTTGGGGGTCACCGGCACGGATGCTCCGCCCTCGACCATCTGCTGCGCGAACGGAGCGACGAGCGGGTCGGTCGAGGCGAGCGCCTCTTCCATCGCCGACTGGACGCCCGGGAAGTACCCGGTCTCGTCCGCCCACTTCTCGGCGAATTCGCCGGTGGTCATGAGCTTGACGAACTCCCAGGCGAGCTCCGGGTTCTCGGTGGTGTTGAACACCGACAGGTGCGAGCCGCCGAGCACCGACGGAGCGATGCCGCCGTCCTCACCGGGGATCACGGCCGCGCCGATCTTGCCGTCGAGGTCGGGGTTCGCCTCGATCAGCGCCTTCGGGGTCCAGGAACCGGAGAGCATCATCGCGACGTTGCCCTGCGTGAACGAGTCGCGGAGGTCGGTCTCCTTCCACGTGGTCGCACCGGCCGACGAGAAGCCGTGCTCGGTGGCGAGTCCGGTGTAGAACTCGATTCCGGCCTGCGACTCGTCGCTGTCGAGCTCGCTGGTCCAGGTCTTGCCGTCGAGGGTCGCGACCTCTCCGCCCGCGCCCCACACCCAGGGGTAGACCTGGAACTCGGCGTCGCCGGCGACCGGGAACGGGAGCATGTCGGGCTTGGCGGCCTTGATGGCCTCACCCGCGGTGACGATGTCGTCCCACGTCTTCGGAGCCTCGAGGCCGAGCTCCTCGAACACGTCGGTGCGGTAGACGATCGAGCGCACACCGGCGTACCAGGGCATGCCGTACAGCTCGTCGTCATAGGTTCCGGCGACGGCGAGACCTTCGACGAGGTCGTCGCGCAGCCCCTTCTCGGCGTCGACGTACTCGTCGATCGGCTCGAGGGCGCCGGCATCCGCGAACTCGGCGGTCCAGGTCGTACCGGTCTCGGCGATGTCGGGGGTCGTGCCACCGGCGATCGACGTCACGAAGCGATCGTGGGCGTCGGCCCACTGGATCTCCTCGATCGTGACCGTCGCTCCGGTCTCCTCCTCGAACGCCGCGGACACCTCGTCGTAGAACGCGCTCGCGTCGGGGTTGGTGCCCTTCATGATCCAGACGGTGAGCTCCTGGCCCTCTCCGTCTGCAGACCCGCCGTTGTCGGTCGCGCCACCGGCGCAGGCCGCCAGGCCCAGGGTGGCCACGGCGCCGAGCGCCACGACCGGAAGAATGCGCTTATGCATCAGGGATCTCCTCTTTGAACGTCCTGGTGGCTTCGGGAACCCACCCGGTTAGGAAAAAGTATTCATCACTAACTAATTCCCTGCAAGTTATTCCCGGAAACGTCACTTGCCCGTAACATCGGGCCTCGGAGGCCCGCTCCCTGCCCGTCCCACCGGCGTCTGAGAGCCGCGTAGTCTCGAGGAATGGGACGGACACGAGCACGCGACGCCGAGCATCCGCACACCCGGCTCGACCATGGCGGGGAGGCCCGCGTCATCCCGTCGGAGTTCACGAGCGGCTTCGAACTGGTGGTCGACGGCACCCCTCAGTCGCATGTCGACCTCGACGATCCTACGCACCTTCACTTCGAATACATCGTGCGCATGGGAGCCGTGATCGATCAGCTCCCCGCCGGAGCTCTCACTGCCGTGCACCTCGGCGCCGGAGCGCTGACCATCCCCCGCTACATCGACGCGACGAGGCCCGGCTCGCGCCAGCAGGTCATCGAGCTCGAGGCGCCGCTCATCGCGCTGGTGCGTGAGCATCTGCCCCTCCCCCGCGGCGCCGCCATCCGGCTGCGCATCGGCGACGCCCGAGAGGGTGTGCGTCGACTGCCCCCGGCGATCGTCGGCAGCTGCGACCTCGTGGTGTCGGATGTCTTCTCCGGCGCGCAGACCCCGGCGCACCTCACCAGCATCGAGTTCTACCGCGAGATCGCCGAGCTGCTCGGTCCGGCGGGAGTGCTCCTCATCAATGTCGCCGACGGACCGGGACTCGCGTTCGCCCGCCGGCAGGTCGCGACGATCGCCGAGGTGCTGCCCGAGGTCGCCATCCTCGCCGACGCACAGGTGCTGAAGGGGAGGCGATTCGGCAATCTCGTGATCGCCGCCTCCGCCGGTCCGCTGCCCACCGAGTGGCTTCCGCGGATGCTCGCCGCGGGGCCGCACCCGGCGAAGATCGCGCAGGGGGCGGAGGTCGCGGCATTCGTGCAGGGTGCGCGCGTCGTGACCGATCAGGACGCCGTGGCATCCCCCCGTCCCGACGCGTCTCTCTTCCTGCGCTGAACAGCTCGGATCGCACCCGGATGCGAGCGAGCGGGGCGTGCCGACCGACGGAGCGAGCACTCTCGGGGCAGACTGGTCGAGGGGACGCTGCGGAAGGAGAGCAATGAGTTTCATCCGAGGATACGACCGGGAGAGTCTTCGCGAACTGGTCGATCTCGATGAATGCGCGGCGCGACTCGCGGAGATCGAGGAGCAGCGCAGTCTTCCCGCCCTGCTCGAGCGCGTGTGGCTGCTCAAGGTGCTCGGTCGTCTCGACGAGTCCCTCGCCCTCGCCGACACGACAGTGCGCCAGGCCCGGATGGCGGGCACCCGCAGAGACGTGCTGCGCGCGCGGGTTCTGCACGCCACCGTTCTGCAGTACCGCGGCGCGCACGCCGCCGCGGAGCAGGAGCTCGCGACGTGCGCGGCGGAGGCCGAGGGCCAGCGATGGCTCTCGATCGCGGCGTTCGCACACCAGCACCACGGCAAGAACGCCTACGAGGCCGGCGATTACGAGACCGCCAGGGAGAGTTTCAAGCAGTCGCTGTTCCTGCGCCGCGAAGCCGGGGCCGCCGACAGCGAGCTCGAGACCGTGCTCCTCGCGATCGAGGCGGCGGAACGGCACCGCGTCGCCCCTCTGCCCGTCGGCTGACGCCCGGATGCCCGTCGGCTGACGCCCGGATGCCCGTCGGCTGACGCCCGGATGCTCCGCGATGTCGGCGGCATGGCTTAGCCTGAGCGCATGGCGGAACTTGACCGGGTGCGGGTCTGGGGCGAGGCACTGATCGCGCTGCACCTCGACGACAGCTGGTCCTTCGGGTTCGATCATGCGAAGCGTCGCGCAGGGCAGTGCGACTACACGAAGAAGCGCATCACGGTGTCGCGGTATCTGGCGGCCCGGTTCGACGACGACGACATCCATCAGGTGCTGCTGCACGAGGTCGCGCATGCGCTGGCGGGGCACGCCGCCGCGCACGGGCCCGCATGGAAGCGCGTGGCTCGCGAGCTGGGCTACGTGGGCGGCACCACCCATCACGGCGAGACGGCCGTCGAGCTCGCCCCGTGGGTCGGCACCTGCGCCGCGGGTCACGTCACGTATCGGCACCGCCGTCCGTCACGACCCACGTCGTGCGCGCGCTGCTCGCGCTCCTTCGACGCCCGGTATCAGTTCACCTGGACCCGGCGCGAGATCACGGCCGACACCCGCCTGGCCGCGCAGATGTCACGCTGATCGACTCAGCGCTGTTCCGATTCCGCTCCTGAGCCCGGCAGCCGGTCGGCCTCGTGGTCGGCGTCGAGCTCCCGATCGGCGGGGGCCTCGTGATCGGCATCGATCTGCGGCATATCAGTCGATGAGTGATCGGCGTCCTCGGCCGTGTGCCCGGAGCGACGGTGACGCACCAGGGCGGCTGCCGCGCGCCACCCGATCAGGAGCACACCGAGGGTGATCGTCGCGACGATGATGAACGCGATCTGAGCCGTGTCGCCGGAGGCGACGCGCAGCAGCATCCCACCCACGACCGTCACGACCCAGACCACCGCTCCCCATGCGAGGGACCACGGGCGGCGGGGCCGACCGGGCAGAAGCGCGGCGATCAGGTGCCCGAGCGCCAGGGCGACGAGGAACGGCCACGCCGTGACCAGGAATCCGGCCGGATCCTCGGCATGGGACGCACGACCGATCGCCGCGAAGACGAGAACGAAGACCGCATCGAGGAGGAGCGCAGGGACGTACCGCATGACCCGACCCTACGTCGATCCGCCTACTCGAACGCGACGAACACCCCGTCGCGCAGAATCGGCACGGCATCGAGTGCGTCGAGCTCGGCGGCAGCCGCCGGAGACGTCGGCACCACACCTGCGGCGGTCATGCGATCCGTCGCGGGAACCCCGTCGGCGATCTCGCGGGCCGACCCGCTGGCGCTCACCATGTGGCGCAGAGCCCTGCGGAGCGCCCGGAAGCCCTCGGCTGCGACGGCGGCATCCGGCGCCGTGTGATCGATGCCGAGGTCCGTCAGCGCGGCGATCACGGCGCCCGCCCCGAGCTGATCCTCGACCGCGACACGCAGAGCGCCGGCGGCATCGGACTCGCCCGCCGCGATGACGGCCACCGAGGTGCGGGCCTGGCGCCGGTTCTGCAGTGTCGCCACGGCACGGGCGACGGCACCGGCGTTGCGAAGACTGCCGAGCAGCACCGTGGCATCCCCCGCCGCCGCCGCGACGGCCGCTCCGTTGCGCGACCAGGCGACGGCACCCTCGAGAGGCACCTCGGAACCGGATGCCACGGCATCGGCCACGGACGAGGAGAATCGCAGGACATCGACCACCACGACGATGTCGGCGGGGGCGAGACGGGCGAGGCCGTCGACGCCCCATTCGAGACGCACCTGATACGTGGACTGGTCGAACGGAGCCGGCATCCGTCCAGCTTATGCGGCACGACGAGGGCCCCGTCGGCAGATGACGCCGACGGGGCCCTGGCACGTCGCTCAGTCCGCGGCGAGCGCCTCGACCGGTGCCACCCGCGTCGCGAGCCGGGTCGGGGCCGCAGCGGCGACGAGCGTCAGCACCGCCGTGGCGGCCACGATGATCACGATGGGCAGCCACGGCACGTGGGGCGCGACGAGACCGGCCGGTTCGAAGTCCGGCAGCGTGGGCGTCGACCCGAGCAGCGACTGGGCCGCCACCCATCCGTAGACCATGCCGAGCACGAGGCCGGTGATCGTCGCGGCGACGGTGATGTGCGTGGCCTCCAGGAGCACCATGCGGCGCACCTGCCGATTCGAGAGCCCGATCGAGCGCAGCAGACCGAGCTCGCGTCGACGCTGGACCACACCGATCGTGAGCAGATTGACCAGCCCGACGGCGGCGATCACGGCGGAGACCGCGACGAGGAGCATCATGATGGCGGCGAAGGCGTCGAACGGTGCGAAGAACTCGTCGGGGATCGATCCCTCCGACTGCCCGATCAGCATCTGCTTGACCGACTCGAGCGCCACCGCGAACATCGTCACGAGCGTGACGCCCATGACGACGCCGATGGCCATGCGCGAAGAGCGTTCCGGATGACGCAGCGCGTTCTCGGCCGCCAGTCGAGCTGTGGCGCTGGATCCGAACAGCCGCCCGACCACCCGCAGCACCGGCGGCATGAAGAGCACGGCGCCGAGCGCCAGGCCCGTGAACGAGAGGAGTCCGCCGAAGAACGCGACGACGACTCCGAGCGGGTGGACCAGCCCGAACACCACGCCGCCGGCGAGCAGCAGCGACCCCACCACGAGGAGCACCCACGCGCTGAGGTGACGGCCGGGGCGCGCCACCTCGTCGCGAGTCCGCTCGACCGAGCCGCCGATCGCCTGCAGCGGCGTGACCTCGAGCACCCGCCGCGACCCGACCCAGGCCGCCGCCCAGGTCGTCAGCGCGACGCCGACCGCCGGCAGCACGAGCGCGGGCTGCACGAGAGAGAATCCGGACGGCTGGTGCGTGATCATCGTCGAGCCGATCTGCACTCCGACCGCCGACAGCACCAGCCCCGCGATCACGCCGATGACGGCGCCGAGGATGCCGACGGTCAGCCCCTGACCGCCCACCTCCGCGCGCTGAGATCGAGCGGTCGCCCCGATCAGCCGCATCAGGGCGATGCGGCGGGTGCGCCCCGCGATGATCGTCGAGAACGTGTTCGCCGTGACGATCGCGGCGACGTACATGGCCACCGCCGTGAGCAGCACCGAGAGCAGACCGACGATGAAGGCGAGGGTCTCGCTGTCGCCGATGAACGGATCGGCCTGCAGGACGGCGCCGAGGTAGGCGGTGACCTCGACGAGCACGACGCCGAACGCAGCCGACAGCGCGGCGACGAGGATGCTCGCGCCCATGCCCCGCTCTCGCAGCCACGCGAGCCGAGGACCGGTGGATGCCGTCTGGGGTACCGCGGTGTGGATGACGGGAGCGCTGACGGTGCTCATGCCGCGACCTCTGCCGCGAGCATGTACGCGGAGATCTGCTCGGCGCTCTGACGCGGGTGATCGGCGACGAGGCGACCGTCGCCCAGGAACAGGACCCGGTCGGCGTGGCTCGCGGCGATCGCGTCGTGCGTGACCATCGCGATCGACTGCCCGTGCTCGCGGCTCGCGGTCGCGAGCAGCTGCAGCACCTCTCGCCCTGTCGCGGAATCGAGGTTCCCCGTGGGCTCGTCGGCGAAGACCAGATCGGGAGCGGTGGCGAGCGCGCGGGCGATCGCCACCCTCTGCTGCTGGCCGCCCGACAGCTGATGCGGCCGGTGCTGCAGGCGCGCCCCGAGCCCGAGCGTCTCGACGAGCCCGTCGATGCGCGCCTTCTCGATCGCACTCGGGCGTCGTCCGTCGAGCTCGAACGGGAGCATGATGTTGCCCAGCGCCGTGAGGGTGGGCACCAGGTTGAACGCCTGGAAGATGAAGCCGACCCTGCGACGACGCAGGATCGTCAGGTCGAGGTCGCCGAGTCCGGTGATCTCGGTGTCGCCGATCCAGGCCCGCCCCTCCGACGGGGTGTCGAGCCCGGCCATGATGTGCATGAGGGTCGATTTGCCCGACCCCGAGGGGCCCATGATGGCCGTGAACTGGCCGCGGCGGATGCCGACGCTGACGTCGTCGAGCGCGCGGACCGCGCCCTCCCCTGTCCCGTAGGTCTTGCTGAGGTGCTGCACGCGGGCTGCGAGCCCGAGGTCGGTGGTCGTGATCTCCATGTCGACGACGCTATTTCGGGCGGGTGTCCGACCGCGTCGCCCGCTCGACTCATCCGCCTACATCGCAAGGATGATCCGCACCGGAACCGGCGATCGGACCGAACCTCCGATCCGGGGCGGCCCGCGAGTCAGGGGCGGCCCAGCGAGTCAGGCGAGCCCGTGCTCGAACGCGAAGACGACGAGCTGCACCCGGTCACGCAGCGCGAGCTTCGCGAGGATGCGGCTGATGTGCGTCTTCACGGTGGCCTCGCTGAGGTACTCGCGCGCGGCGATCTCGCTGTTCGAGAGTCCCCGTGCGGCGAGGGCGAAGATCTCCCGCTCGCGGTCGGTGAGGGTGGAGAACTCCGCGGGCACGGGCTGCGGCGCCTCGGCGAAGTGCTGGAACAGCTCCCGCGTCGCGGAAGCGGCGATCACGCTCGACCCGGCATGCACCGTGCGGATCGCCGCGAGCAGGAACTCGGGGTCCGCGTCTTTGAGAAGGAATCCGCTCGCGCCCTGACGGATCGCCCGGGCGGCGGCCTCGTCGAGATCGAAGGTCGTGAGCATCACGATGCGGGGCGGATCCGGCTGCGCGAGGATCTCCGCGGTGGCGGTCAGTCCGTCCATCACCGGCATGCGGATGTCCATGAGCACCACATCGGGTCGGACCGAACGGACGAGCGCCACCGCCTCGCGTCCGTCTCCGGCCTCCCCCACCACATCGAGGTCGGGCTGCGATGCGACGAGCATCCGGATTCCGGCGCGGAAGAGCGCCTGGTCGTCGACGAGTACGACCCTGATCATGCTGGTTCTCCGATCGGGAGCGACGCCTGGACCACGAACTGCGTGCCGTGACGCTCCGCCTGCAGGCTACCGCCCACGAGCTGCGCGCGTTCGCGCATGCCGATCACCCCGTGACCTCCGCCGGTCGAGATGGCCCCTGTGCCTCCGGCGCCCTTCCCCACGGTGTTGCGCACCTGCAGGTCGACGCGATCGGGAAGCCACGCGAGATGCACGTCGACCGCTCCGTCGCCGTGTCTGATCGCATTGGTCAGCGCCTCCTGGAGGATTCGGTAGACCGCGAGCTGGATCGCTCCCGGCGGCTCGCCCGGGGGCATCGGATCGACCGTGATGCGAGGCTCGATCCCCGCCTGGCGCACCTGGGCGAACAGCGTCTCGAGGTCGGCGAGGGTCGGCTGGGGACCCTCGCCCTGGCGATGCCGCATCTGCGTGAGCAGCAGCCGGACGTCGCTCAGGGCGCTCCGTGCCGTCTGGGCGATGGTCGTCAGCGCCTCGCCGGCCATCTCGGGCTGGGCCGCGGCGGCGTACCGCGCGCCGTCGGCCTGCGCGATCACGACGGCGAGCGAATGCGCGACGATGTCATGCATGTCCCGGGCGATCCGGACGCGCTCCTGCTCCTCCGCGGCCAGCGACTCGGCCTGCAGCTGCGCGGTCCGTGTGTTCCTGGCACGCAGCACGACGCGCCAGAGAAGACCGCACACCCAGGCGAAGCCGAGAGCGAGGATCGACAGCACGAGAAGCAGCGTGCCCGTGGTGAGCTGGTCCCAGCCGTTGGTCGCCCCGGCCGTGACCCCGCCGATGAACACCATGTAGAGCGCTGCGACGAAAGCGCCGAAGAGCGCCGAGCCGAAGCCCCACCACAGCACGGCTCGCGATCCCCACGCGGCGGTCGCGTAGAGGATCAGCAGGATCGCGAGGTCGATGGGCAGCGGACCGAAGCCGGCGAGCATCTGCACGATCGCCCCCGCCCAGGCCGCGGCGAGCGCCAGCGCCGGGGCGAGCCTGCCGATCGCGACGCCGCCGAACATGAGCAGCCCCGACACGGCGATGGCGCCGGTACTGGCCACCGGATTCGACACGGTCCCCGCTCCCGGCCCGTAAAACGCGACGGAGAAGGGCGTGAGGATGACGAAGAGCAGCGCCGCCCCGACGATGTCGAGCACGAGCGCCGTGCGAGAGAGCGGGCGGATCACTCTCCCACGCTACGCGGCGGGTCGACCGCCACGCATCCGCCGCGAGATGTATCCGCGCGGCGCGGCCTCAGGCGCGGGCGATGATCTCGCCGTGCGGCACGAGATACCAGCCGTCGCCGTCATCCGCCCAGCGCCTCCACGCATCGCTGATGTCACGCAGGTCGTCGGGCGCGGCCATCGCGCTGTCGACCAGCTGGCGCGCGAGCGCCGACTCCAGGATGCGGTCGGCCCACATGCCGCCCCACCAGGCGCGATCCTCGGGCGTCGCGTAGGTCCAGGTGGAGGTCGTCGCCGTGACGTCCTCGAATCCCGCTGCCCGTGCCCAGGCGAGCAGGCGCCGGCCCGCGTCGGGCTCGCCGCCGTTCGCGCGCGCCGCCCGACGGTAGAGGTCGAGCCAGCGGTCGAGCTCGGGCAGGACGGGGAACCAGATGAAGCCCGCGTAGTCGGCGTCGCGCGCCGCCACCACGCCGCCCGGTGCCGTGACCCGACGCATCTCCCGCAGGGCCTGCACCGGGTCGGCGACGTGCTGCAGCACCTGATGCGCGTGCACCACGTCGAAGCTGTCGTCGGCGAAGCTGAGGTCGTGCACGTCCTCGACCGAGAAGTCGAGGTTCGTGAGGCCGCTGCTCGCGGCGCGATCCCGCGAGAGCGAGAGCGCCGTCTCGTCGATCTCGGTGGCCGTGACGTGGGCGACGGTGCCGGCGAAGTCGACCGTGATGCTGCCCGGGCCCGCTCCGACGTCGAGGAGCCGTGTGCTCGCGGTGAGATGCGGGCGAAGGTACTCGGCGGAGTTCGCGATGTCGCGGCTGCTGTGCGAACGGAGGACGGTCTCGTGATGTCCGTGCGTGTAGATGGCCATGGTTCAGTCTGGCAGGCGAGCGAGGGCGACCGGCGCAGGGATCAGTGCAGTTCGGCGACCGCTCGACGGATCGCCTCGCGATCGGGCTTGCCCGAGAGCAGGACGTCGAGCGCATCGACGAGGATCAGCCGCGCGGGTCTCGCATGCTTGCCGAGCTCGTCGGCGACGATGTCGCGCGCGTGTGCGAGCTGCTCGGCCTCGCTGCGGCGAAGAGCGTCGCCGCGAGCGGCCACGATCACCGATGCCTCTCCCCAGCGCTCGTCCGGCACGCCCACCACGACGGCGCCGGTGAGCCCCGGAACGCGACGGACCAGCCTCTCGACACGATCGAGCGAGATGTTGATGCCGCCCGACACGATCACGTTGTCGGCACGGCCGTGCACCCGCACGGTGCCGTCGTCGACGAGCCCGAGGTCGCCCGTGTGATACCAGCGGATGCCGTGCTCGTCGCGTGAGAAGTTCTTCGCGGTGAGCTCGCCGTCGCCCAGGTAGCCGTCGGCGAGCATCGGTCCGGCGATGCGCAGCTCACCGTCGACCGTGCGCACGGCCACCGTGTCGAGAGGTGTTCCGTCGTAGATGCATCCGCCGCTGGTCTCGGTCGAGCCGTAGGTGCGGACGAGACGCACACCGAGGTCCGCCGCCCGGTCGCGAAGAGGCTCTGGCAGGGCCTGGCCTCCGACGAGGATCGCACGATACGCCCGCAGCGCCGCGAGTACCGGACCGTCTGCCGATGCCTCGAGCAGCGTCGACAGCTGCGCGGGGACGAGCGAGGTGTACAGCTCGGGGATCGCTCCGGACGCGTGTGCCGAGGGCCGGAGCATCGCGAGCGTCGATTCCGCGAAGGACTCGGGCGAGAAGCGCCCCTGCAGCGCGATCGGATGCGTGCCCGCGAGCAGCGACCGCACGATCACCTGGAGACCCGCGACGTAGCCGGCGGGGAGTGCGAGCAGCCACCGTCCGCCCCCGATCCGCGCAGCCGTCGCTTCGGCGCTCGCGCGCAGGGCCTCGGCGCTCAGTGCGACGCGCTTGGGGATGCCGCTCGAGCCCGACGTGGCGATCACCACCGCGGTGCCGTCGGGAACCCGGTCCGGTGCTTCTCCGAGCATGCCGAATCCGAGCGCCGGACCTCCGTCGAGCGCACGGGCGAGTGCGTCGCGGAGGGCGACCGGATCGTCGGCATCCGTCGATCTCAGTGCGACCATCGTGTTCTCCGCCGTGCTCGATGCTGTCCGGACTCAGTAGTGCCAGGGGAACGACGACCAGTCCGGGTCACGCTTCTCGAGGAACGAGTCCCGTCCTTCCACAGCCTCGTCGGTGCCGTACGCGAGACGTGTGGCCTCACCCGCGAAGACCTGCTGACCCACGAGTCCGTCGTCGACGGCGTTGAACGCGAACTTCAGCATCCTGATGGCGGTGGGCGACTTGGTGAGCACCGTGCGGGCCATCCTCAGCGCTTCGCGCTCGAGGTCGGCGTGGGGCACCACGCGGTTGACGGCGCCCGCCTCGTAGGCGCGCTGCGCCGAGTACTCCTCGGCGAGGAAGAACACCTCGCGGGCGAACTTCTGACCGGTCTGCCGCGCCATGTAGGCGGAGCCGTACCCGGCGTCGAAGCTGCCCACGTCGGCGTCGGTCTGCTTGAACCGCGCCTCCTCCGCCGAGGCGATCGTGAGGTCGCACACGACGTGCAGCGAGTGCCCGCCGCCGGCAGCCCAGCCGGGAACGACCGCGATCACGACCTTCGGCATGAAGCGGATGAGCCGCTGCACCTCGAGGATGTGCAGGCGACCGGCACGCGCCGGATCGTGCACGGTCGTCTCGTCGTCGGAGTACTTGTACCCGTCACGGCCGCGGATGCGCTGATCGCCGCCCGAGCAGAACGCCCAGCCGCCGTCCTTCGGACTCGGGCCGTTGCCGGTGAGCAGCACGGCCCCGATGCGCGGGTTCTGCCGCGCATCGTCGAGCGCGCGGTAGAGCTCGTCGACGGTGTGCGGGCGGAAGGCGTTGCGCACCTCGGGACGGTTGAAGGCGATGCGAGCGACCCCGCCGTCCGTGCTCACGTGGGCGGTGATGTCGGTGTAGTCCTCGGCACCGGGCGCGAGCACCCATTCGTCCGGGTCGAACAGGTCTGAGACGAATGCGCTGGTCACGGCATCCAGCCTATTCCCGACGGGGTTGCACACGCAGACGGTGCCGCCCCCGGAGAGGCGGCACCGTCGCATCCCGCTCAGCCGCGGCGAGCGCGCACGGTCTTGAGCCAGCCGTCGATGATGTCCCACAGCGGGAAGGCGACGAGCCCGAATCCGGTGATGACGGCGAGGATCCGCATGGTCTCGTCCGTCACGCCGTTGTCGGTGAAGACGAAACTCAGGAACTCGGGGTTGATGAGCTCGCCCGTCACCAGCAGGGTGAGCGACCATGCCGCGAAGGCCACGGCCAGCACCGTGTTGACGACGGCGACGCCCACCGTCCATCGGCGCTTCGCGTAGACGACGACCGCGAGCAGGGTCTCGGCGGCGAAGAGGGCGAGGAGGACGGTGATCCCCCACGGCCACAGACCGGGATTCAGGATCGCGATCGGGGCGCCGTCGGTCGGGAAGAACCCGAGGAACGCGTCCCAGAACACCGCTCCGACACCGAGCAGCAGGAATACGACCGATGCGATGGCGTCCGCCCGCCCCGCGCCGTTCTGGGTCGGCTCGGGCAGGTTGTCGACGCTCCACTTCACTCCGGTGTCGGCGCCGGTGCGCTCGAGGATGACGAACACCAGCGTCACCCAGAAGCCGACGTGCACGATCGAGCCGAGTGCGGCGACGACCGCGCTGCCGATGATCTCTCCCGTCGGAGCGCCGTCGATGAGCTGTCCGAGCACCACACCGCCGAACGCGCAGATCGGCACGATGATCAGCAGCAGCTTCAGCAGTCGCCACCAGAGGAGGTAGTACTTCGGCCCGATCAGGTGCAGCGGACGATCGGCGTAGCCCGCCGCGAGGATGCCCGGGTCGCCGAGTTCGGTGAGCACTGCCCGCTCGGCGTCGCCCGGCTGCTCCCCCTGCTCGAGCCTGGCGTCGATCGCGTCGGCGATGGAACCTTCGAGCTCGGTGCGCACGTCGTCCTGCATCTCGGGCGCGAGACTGCGGATGGTGGCGCTGATGTAGCGCTCCGTGAGCGTGGCTGTCGTGGTCATGTCAGTTCTCCTCGGCTGTGAGGGTCGCGATCGCCGTGGTGAGGGATCGCCATTCGTCGGTCAGGGTGTCGGCGAGCCGGATGCCGGCCTCCGATGTGCGGTAGAACTTGCGAGGCCGCGCCTCGTCGGTGTTCCACTCGCTCGTGAGGTACTCCTGCTTCTCGAGCCGGCGGAGCAGCGGGTACAGCGTGTTCGCGTCGGTCGCGAAGCCGCGGCGCTCGAGCTCTTCGAGCAGGGCGTATCCGTATCCCGCCGTGCGCAGCAGCTGCAGGCAGGCGAGCACCACGGTGCCGCGGCGCAGTTCCTGCAGATGCGTGTCGAGGGTGTCGTTCATGTTCGTCACAGTACTGTGCGTCACACACCATTGTCAATCGCACATTTATGTACTGTCACCAGATCACGTCCTCCTGCTCGTCCGGCACGGCGGATGCCCCCGCGGCACGATCCCGAGCAGAATGAGCACATGCTCCCTCCGCTCGCAGACCTGCTCAGCACGGCCCGGGTCGTCTCCCTGCCCATGCACACCCGATTCCGCGGCGTCGACACCCGCGAGGCGCTGCTCGTCGAGGGGCCGCAGGGCTGGGCGGAGTTCTCCCCCTTCCTCGAATACGACGATGACGAGGCCGCGACCTGGCTCTCCGCGACGATCGACTTCGCCTGGCGACCGCAGCCCGAGCCCCTGCGCGAGCGCATCGGGGTCAACGCCACGATCCCGGCGATCGACGCCGCGAGGGTGGCCGAGGTGCTGGCGCGCTTCGCCGGATGCCGCACCGCCAAGGTCAAGGTCGCAGAACCCGGGCAGACGCTCGCCGACGACATCGCCCGCGTGCGAGCCGTGCGCGAGGCCATGGGCCCCGAGGGGCGTATCCGCGTCGACGCGAACGGATTCTGGAACGTCGATGAGGCCGAGCACGCGGTGCATGCCCTCAACGAATTCGACCTCGAGTACGTCGAGCAGCCCTGCGCGACGGTGCCCGAACTCGCCGAGCTGCGCACCCGCGTGAAGTACATGGGCATCCCGGTCGCCGCCGACGAGAGCATCCGCAAGTCGTCCGACCCGCTCGCCGTCGCCCGAGAGAAGGCGGCCGATCTGCTCGTGATCAAGGCGCAGCCGCTCGGCGGCATCACCCACGCCCTGCAGATCGTCACGGCGGCGGGCCTGCCGGTCGTCGTCTCCAGCGCGCTCGACACCGCGATCGGGCTCTCGCAGGGGGCCGCGCTCGCGGCCGCGCTGCCGACGCTCGACTACGACTGCGGCCTGGGCACCTCGTCGCTGTTCCTCGACGACGTGGCCGACCTGCGCGCGGTGGACGGATCGATCTCGGCAGAGCGGGTCTCCCCCGACGCGGCGGCGCTGAGCCGACTCGCCGCCTCGGACGATCGTCGCGACTGGTGGCTCGAGAGGCTCAGCCGCTGCTACGAGGTGTTGTCCGCACGCTGACCGACATCACTCGGCGAGCAGCAGCTGCACGAGCCTTCCCAGCTCCTCGCTGCCCGAATGGCGCAGCTGCTCCGAATCCTGTCCGGCCATGGCACCCCGAACCGTCATGCCCTCCCAGACGATCATGAGCATGCGTGCCGCCTCTTCGGCGGGCACCTTGAGCTCGAGGGAGCTCACCGACACGATGTCGGTGATGATCGTCGCGATGCTCGACACCATCTCGCGCTCCTGCACGAGGTAGGCCGCGCCGAACTGCTCGTCACGCAGGGCCCGGATGCGGATCTCGCTCATGAGCATCACCCCGAGGCGGTCGTCGCCTCCGGCATCCATGATCTGCTGCACCAGCTCGACCGGATCGCATCCGGCGGTGAGGCCGCCCTCTGCGGCGATCTCCTCGACGCGATCGCGCACGGCTCCCACACGCTGCTCGGCGACGCTGCCGGCGAGCATCAGGAACAGCTCGTCCTTCGAGTCGAAGTTCGAGTAGAAGGCGCCGCGCGTGAAGCCCGCACGCTCGCAGACCGCTTCGACGGAGGCGCCCTCGAGGCCCACCTCGGCGAAGACCTGCGCTGCGGCCTCGAGCAGCCTGGCTCGGGTGTTCTCGCGGCTTCGGGTGGCGGATGTCGTCATCGAGTCCTCCTGCCTCTCATTCTCACACCCCGCACACAGACTCCGGGGCTCGGATCACCTTACGATACATCTATGTATCGGATACACCTGTGTATCCGGCCCGTATTCCCTGAGGAGACTCGTGTCCACACTCCTGTCCTCGCTCGGCCGCTGGTCCTACCGGCATCCGTGGCGCGTCCTCGTCTCCTGGCTGCTCGCACTCGGCATCGCCGGCGCCGGAGCCCTCGTGCTGGGAGCGGGCACCGACAACTCCTTCTCGATTCCGGGCACCGAGTCGCAGGCGGGTCTCGAGCAGCTCAACCGCTCGTTCCCCGCGGTCAGCGGCACCAGCGCGCAGATCATCGTCGTCGCGGCCGACGGCGACTCGATCACCGACGACACGTATCGGGATGACATCGAGGAGACCGTCGAGAAGCTCGCCGACCTCGACGACTCCGTGCTGTCCGCGACCTCTCCGTACGACGAGATGGTCAGCGGCATGATCACCGACGACGAGACCGCGGGCATCATCCGTCTGCAGTTCGACGGGCAGTCGACCGATGTCTCGGACGAGACCCAGGACGAGCTGCGGACCGTCGTCGCCGACCTCGCCGCCGAGCTTCCCCCGGGGTCGCAGACCTCGCTCGGCGGCGAGCTGTTCGCCACCTCGATCCCCGGTGTGACCCTGACCGAGGCCGTCGGACTCCTGATCGCGCTGCTCGTGCTGATCGTGACCTTCCGATCGTTCGTCGTCGCGGGCCTGCCCCTGCTCACCGCCGTGCTCGGCGTCGGCATCTCGATGGCCGGCATCTTCGCGGCCACGGCCTTCGCCACCGTCTCGTCGACCACTCCCCTCCTCGCCCTCATGCTCGGGCTCGCGGTCGGCATCGACTACGCGCTGTTCATCATGGCCAGACACCAGGATCAGGTCCGCGAGGGGGTCGACCCCGAGGAGTCCACCGCTCGCGCCGTCGGCACGGCCGGATCCGCCGTGGTGTTCGCCGGCGTCACCGTGCTGATCGCACTCATCGGACTCGGTTTCGCGGGGATCCCGTTCCTCACGACCATGGGCATCGCGGCATCCGCCGCCGTCGCGGTCGCGGTCGCCATCGCGGTGACCCTCACCCCCGCGCTGCTCGGCTTCATGAAGGGACGCGTCGCGGGCCGCCCGCGCAGGCCGCGGAAGGCGAAGGAGGGCGCGCCCGCACCCGCTCCGCGTCGCCGCTTCAGCGACCGCTGGGTGACGGGAGTGACCACGCGTCCGATCCTCGTCTCGCTGGCCGTGGTCCTGGGTCTCGGCATCGTGGCCATCCCGGCGCTGAGCCTCAATCTCGCACTGCCGAATGCGGGCGTGCTGCCGAAGGACAACGAGGCTCGACAGAGCTACGACCTGGTCGCCGAGGAGTTCGGCGCCGGATTCAACGGACCGCTGATCCTGACCGGCACGATCGTCACCTCGACCGATCCGCTGACGCTGATGGAGGACCTCGGCGACGAGGTCGCGAAGATCGACGGTGTCAAGGAGGTGGCGCTCGCCACACCCAACGAGACCGCAGACACGGGGATCGTGCAGATCATCCCCGAGACCGCACCCGACGACCCCGCGACCGCCGACCTTGTGCGTGAGCTGCGGTTGCACCACGACGAGTGGCTCGACGAGTTCGGCATCGATCTGAAGGTCACCGGGTTCACCGCCGTCGGCATCGACATCTCCGACCAGCTGGGCAATGCGCTGCTGCCGTTCGGCGTGTTCGTGATCGGCCTCTCGCTGATCCTCCTGACCATCGTGTTCCGCTCGCTGTGGGTGCCGATCACCGCGGCCGCCGGGTACCTGCTCTCGATCGTCGCCGGGTTCGGCATCGTCGGTGCGGTGTTCGAGTGGGGCTGGTTCGCCGACGCCCTGCACGTCGCGAAGGTCGGCCCCATCATCAGCTTCATGCCGATCATCCTCATGGGCGTGCTGTTCGGACTCGCGATGGACTATCAGGTCTTCCTGGTGTCTCGGATGCGCGAGGACTTCGTGCACGATCCCGACGGGAAGAGCCCGGATCGCGCCACCCGTCGCGCAGCCGCCCTGCGTGCGGTGCGCAGCGGCTTCACCGGTTCGGCGAAGGTCGTCACGGCGGCCGGACTCATCATGTTCGCGGTGTTCGTGGCGTTCGTGCCCGAGGGCGACTCGTCGCTGAAGCCCATCGCGCTCGGCCTCGCCGCCGGAATCGCGATCGACGCGTTCCTGGTGCGGATGACACTGATCCCCGCACTCATGGCGATCCTCGGAGAGCGCGCCTGGGAGATCCCGGCGTGGCTCGAGCGGGTCCTCCCCCGTGTCGACATCGAGGGCGAGGCTGTGGAGCGGGAGCGCCACCTCGCCGAGTGGCCGGGAGACGACTCCGTGATCGCCGCGGATGACCTGTCTCTCGCCGACGCCGGCATCGAGCGACTCCGTCTGCGCGTCGGGTCGGGGTCGGCGGCTGTTCTCACCGGGTCCTCCGGCGGTGCGCTGCGGGCTCTGTCGCTGACGATCGCGGGGCGTGTGGCCCCCGAAGACGGGCGCCTGCGGGTCGCCGGTCACCTGCTGCCCGGCCGCGCGGCCTGGGTGCGTGCACATGTCGGCGCGGTGATGGCCGCGGATGCCGGAAACCTGTCGGCTGCTCTCGCCGAGGCGCTGCGAGGCAAGCCCGCTCTGGTGGTGATCGACGGCGTCGACCGGCTCTCCCGGTCCGATCGCGATCAGGTCGCCGCACGCTTGCGCGACGCACGACCGACGACCGCCGTCCTGCTGACCGCGCTCGCTCCCGAGGTCGCGCTCGAACTGCTCGCCGACGCGGGTCGCGCCGCCGTCGAGGTGATCGACGTCGACGACCCCGCACCGCAGCGCGACCCCCGCTCCTCTGCCGCTCACGGCGCAGACGAATCCTCCGAATCGACCGAGGTGACAGCATGACCCTCCCCATCGAGCGCGCCCGCTCGCGCAAGCCGATCACGTGGCTGACGATCCTCGGCATCCTGCTGCTGCCTGCAGCCGTCGGCGGCATCCTCGTCGCCGCGTTGCAGAATCCCGCCGAGCGCCTCGACTCGATGACGGCCGCGATCGTGAACCTCGACGAGCCCGTCGAGATCGACGGGCAGCTCACCCCGCTGGGACGTCAGCTCGCCTCCGGCCTCGTCGAGGGGTCGGATGAGCTCGACTCGAACCTCACCTGGGTGATCTCGAACGAGGACGACGCGAAGGACGGTCTGGCCGACGGCTCCTATCAGGCGGTCATCACGATCCCCGAGGACTTCTCCGCGGCGGCGACCTCGGCGGGCCAGGCGATCTCCGACGGCGGCGGCGACGCCGAGCAGGCGACCATCCAGATCACCACCCCGGATGACGGACTCGTCGCCGACGACCTCATCACGAGCCAGATCGCGAACGTCGCCGCCTCGAGTCTCGGGACGATGCTCTCCGAGGCCACGACCGAGAACATCCTGGTCGGCTTCACGACCATCGGCGATCAGATCGGCGAGGCCGCAGACGGCGCGGCGCAGCTCGCGACCGGGGCCAGGGATGCGGCCACCGGCGCTGCGGCGATCCCCGACGGCGCCACGCAGCTCGCCTCGGGGGCATCCGAACTGGGCACCGGCGCCTCGTCGCTCGCCGACGGGCTCGACACGCTCACGTCGAAGACCCGCGAGGCCGCGGCCGGCGCATCGCAGATCGGCCTGGGCCTCACGACAGGAGCCGCCGAGCTGCAGAAGAACGCCGACGGGATGACGCAGCTCGTGGGCGCGATCCAGACCGGCACCGGCGCGGCGACCGACGCCGCCTCGCAGACCGCGGCGCTCGCGCAGACACTCGGCGGCCTCGCCGCGACGTGCGACCCGACCACCTCCGGCGAGCTCTGCGCACAGCTCGCGGCCGCCGCAGGAGACGCCGTCACGGCCGCGACCTCGGCGGGCACGGCGTCGGGCTACCTGACGAACGTCGCCCCGAACGTCGCCGGCCTGCCCGGCGCGTTCAGCACGCTCTCCACCCAGCTGGGCGACGCCGGCGCGGGCGCGACGACGCTCGCCGACGGGCTGAACCAGCTCGCCACCGACGGCCTCGTCGCCTCAGCATCGGGTGCGCGCGCACTCGCCTCCGGCGCCGGGCAGCTCTCGGGCGGAGCGACCGACCTGGCGACCGGTGCGACCGAGCTCGTGACGGGTCTCGACACCCTGGCGACGGGGACGAGCGACCTCGCAGACGGGCTGAGCACCGCATCCGAGTCGCTCCCCTCGTTCAGCGACTCGGAGTCGACCTCGCTCGCCTCGGTGATCGCCGATCCGGTGGCGTCCGAGGGAGCCGACGGCACGACGATCTTCGGACCGACGGCCATTCCGCTCCTCACCGCAGTCGTGCTGTGGTTCGGCGCTCTCGCCTCGTTCCTGGTGATGCGCGCGCACACGGCCCGCGCCCTGACCTCGCGGCGCTCCTCTGCGGGACTCGCGCTCCGCGCGTTCGTGCCGGCCGCCGTGATCGGCGCCGCGCAGGGCCTGCTGGTCTCGCTGATCGTGCAGTTCGTGGCGAAGTACGACGCGGGTGCGTGGTGGGTGTTCGCCGGGACAGCCGTCCTCGCGGGGATCGCGTTCGCGGCCGTGAACCAGGCGCTCGTCGCGGTGTTCGGCGGAATCGGCCGCTGGATCAGCGCTCTCGTGGGTGTGCTGGCCGTCGCGACGGGACTCATCTCGACCGTGCCGGGGTGGCTCGCCGACCTCGGGGCGGCGCTGCCGACGTCGCCCGCGTTCGCCGGGCTGATCGCACCCGATGGGGCGGCCGCCGCAGGCCTCGTCGTGTGGGGCGTGCTCGCGCTCGTCGCGACCACGGTGGCCGTGGCTCTCCGGCGCACGACCTCCGCCAAGGCGGCGCTCGCGACCGCCTGACCCTGTCTGCCCGGGCACGGATTCGGACTCCCGGCGAGAAACGCCGCACCTCACCCCCGATGTGCGGCGTTTCTCCTGTTCCGGTCCGAATCCGTGCCCGGCGAAAGTCGGCGCGCCGCTATCGCGGGACCGGCATACCGGCGCGCCGCCTCGGCAGGGACATAAGGTCGAGACATGCGTCGACCCTTCATGGACACTCCTGCCCAGCTCGCCTCACTCGAGGGGCAGCAGTACCTCGTGCTGCGTCCGACCACGGCGGTCGCCGATGTTTACCGCTCGGAGCAGGCGGCGGCGCTGGGGCGCGCGGACGTGCCGCACCCCCACACGGGTCATGTCACCCTGCGCGGTTTCGCCGAGCCGGAGAGGCGTGAGCAGCTGCTCGCCGTGCTGCGCGAATGGGCTGCCGGCCAGCGCCCCATCGACGTCATGGCCGAGGCCGTCGATGCGTTCCCGACACCGTGGCAGGTCGTGATCGTGCGCCTGGCACGCACCGCCTCGCTCACGTCGGCGTACTCGAGCCTGAGCACCGCGCTCGAGGCCACCGACTTCCGTCGCCTGGACGAACGCCCCACCGCCGAATGGACGTTCCACCTCTCGCTGATCTATGCGAAGACGCTCACCACGGCGGTCTGGACCGAGCTCGCGCACAAGTCGCGACGATCGCTCGGCTCACGACCGTCGGAGCGGATCTTCCAGGCCGAGTTCGTCTGGTACGAGGGCGGCGTCGAGCACGCCGAGATCATTCCGCTCGGCGCGCTCTGACACCGCGGCGGTCTCGCCGGATCAGCTGAGGCCGGAGTAGGCGTGCAGGCCCTTGAAGAACACGTTCACGATCGTGAAGTTGAAGATCACGGCGGAGAAGCCGACGATCGCCAGCCATGCCGACGGGTTTCCCCGCCAGCCGCGCGTCGCACGAGCGTGGATGTACCCGGCGTAGAGGACCCAGATCACGAAGGTCCAGGTCTCCTTGACGTCGAAGCCCCAGAACCGGCTCCACGCGTAGTAGGCCCAGATCGATCCCGCGATGAGCGTGAACGTCCACAGGATGAAGCCGATGATCGTGAACCGGTACGCCATGCTCTCGAGGCGGTCGGAGCCGGGGAACGTGCGGAGGAACCCGGGGCCGGTCTTCTCGGCGCCCTCCGAGATCAGACGCTCGCGGCGGGACTGCATGAGCTGGATCACCGAGAGGGAGAAGGCCAGAGCGAAGAACGCGGTGCCGAGCGAGGCGACGAAGACGTGGATCACGAGCCACACGCTCTTCAGCGGGTCCATCAGCGGTGAGACGTCGACGTAGAAGTTCGTCGCCGCGAGCCCCAGCAGCACGACGACGAGCCCGGTGATGAACGTGCCGAGGAAGCGCAGGTCGATGCGGGTGAGCACCACGAGGAAGACGGCGACGATGAGCAGCGTGCCCATCATCGCGAACTCGTAGAGGTTGGCCCACGGCACACGACCGGCAGCGAAGCCGCGGGTCAGCGTCGCACCGAGATGGAAGAGGAAGGCGAGGATCGTGAGCGAGGTCCCGATGCGCGCCATCACGAATCGCTGCGGTGCGGCGTCGGTTCCGGATGCCGTCGCGGCACCCTTCCCGCTCCGGGCGCCGCGGGCGGGCGCCCCTGCGCCGACCAGCTCGAACTCGCGCACACCGGCAGCATCCGCGGACAGCTGCGAACGGCGAGCGAGGTCGAAGGCGTAGGCCACGAAGGCCGCCGCGTAGATCGCGATCGCCGTCCAGAGGAGGACGGGCGAGATCACTTCGAGGTCGAACATGGTGTCAGTCTACTTTCGGGGTGTCGGATGCGGGTCGCTCGGTCTCTGCGTCTGCGGCCGGCTCTGCCTCTGCGGCCGGCTCCGCGTCTGCGGCCGGCTCTGCCTCTGCGGCTGGCTCCGGTCCGGCCTCGGGGGCGTCAGGGGTCTCGACGGCCTGCGTGACTCCGGCGGCGTCGAGCAGGCGCGCGTGGCCGGCGACGAGATCGTCGACGGCGGCAGCGAGCGTCGGGTCCTCGCCGCGAGCGAGACCTGCGTACTCGAGTGCGACGGCGCCGTCTGCCGATGTCGCCTTGATCCAGACGCGTCGACGAGGCACGAACAGCGCGAGCATGAGACCGCCGAGCGCGAGCAGCGCGAAGCCGAGCACCCACACGCCGGACTCGTCGCGGTGGATCTGCAGCGAGGCGAACCGCTTGACGGACTGCGACAGGTCGGTGGCACCGGCCGGCGACTCGTCGTCGAACGTCACGGTGCCGAGGCCGTTCGGCAGATCAGCGGTCTGCCCGGGCGTGAGCTCGATCGATTCCAGGTCGGTCGTACGCCCGGTCACCTTGGTCATCCCTGTGGTGTCGAGCACGTACACCGAGCGCGGCACGCCCTCATTGATGCCGAGGTCGCCCGTGTAGACGTCGAGCGTCAACGTGGGGTTGGTGAGATCGCCGTACGCCGAGAAGAACGCTCCGGTGTCGAGAACCCCGGTCGTCGGATAGAAGAAGCCGACCAGACCGACCTGCTCCGCGAGTCCGTCGGGCACCTTGATGACCCCGAGAGAGGTCATGTTGTTGTCCTGTGGGAGGAACGGGGTGCTGTTCGTGAACACGACGTCGCCGTCGGGGTCGCGCACCGTGATCGTGGGCGCGTAGCCGTTGCCCAGCAGGAACACGTCGTCGTCGGCCACCGCGAGCGGTTCGTTGACCTTGACCGAGCCGGTGCGCTCCTCGCCGTTCTCCTGCACCGTGACGTTCGCCGAGAAGTCGCCGGCCTGGCCCGATCCCGGCTCGCCGAACGGCTGATACGTGACGTCG
The DNA here is from genome assembly GCF_022627955.1 of Microbacterium sp. C5A9. Taxonomy (GTDB): domain Bacteria; phylum Actinomycetota; class Actinomycetes; order Actinomycetales; family Microbacteriaceae; genus Microbacterium. The sequence continues at coordinate 423,330 of NZ_JABXGD010000001.1, read as the reverse complement.
AAGGTGTCGAGGCGCATCGAGTAGGGCGCGAGCGCGTCGTCGGCCACGAAGCGCCCCCGGTTCATCGAGTCGTAGTCGAGCAGGGTGTTGGCGAAGGTCTCCCCCTCGACCAGCACACGCTGGCCCGTGTAGGCGAACCCGCCCCCGACACCGATCGTGATCAGCACACCCACCAGAGCGAGGTGGAAGAGCAGGTTGCCGGTCTCGCGCCAGTACCCGCGCTCCGCCGACGCCGAGAAGGTGCGGCCGGAGTCATAGCGCTCGACGCGGTACCCGAGTGCCTTGAGCTGCTTCGCGGCGATGTCGATGGACGCGGCGGCATCCGCCGTGGGGTCCGCAGACGAACGGTCGACCGCACGATAGTCGGCGAGTCGGGTGAGTCGAACGGGTGTGCGCGGCGGACGGGCACGGAGGGCCTTGGCGTGATGCTTGATGCGCGGAATGACGCAGCCCACCAGCGAGGCGAAGAGCAGCAGGTAGATCGCCGAGAACCACGGCGACAGGTACACGTCGAAGAGCTTCAGCGAATCGAGCACCGGGAACAGATCGGGGTTGTCCCGCTCCCACTGCGTGACGCCGTTCGGGTCGGCCATCCGCTGCGGGAAGATCGACCCGGGGATCGCCGCGATCGCGAGTACGAGCAGCAGGATGAGCGCGGTGCGCATCGACGTCAGCTGGCGCCATCCCCAGCGCAGCCAGCCCACGACTCCGAGGCGGGGCTGGGTGATCGACTCCTCGCCGTCGACATGGTCTGACGGCCGGAGCGGATCGCTGGACCTGTCGGTAGTGCTGCTCACGTCATCCTTCCGATGCGTCTTGGTCTGATCAGAACGGGAGGGGGACACTGCCGATCACCGCCGTCAGTCGAGACATGATGTCGGTCCACAATCCGGTGACCATCAGGACGCCGAGCACGATCAGCAGGACCCCGCCGATGATGTTCACGACGCGGATGTGACGGCGCAGGAAACCGATGGTCTTGGTCGCCCAGCCGAATCCGAGTGCGACGAGCAGGAACGGGATGCCCAGACCGAGCGAGTAGGCGAGGCCGAGGAAGCCCGCACGCACGGGGTCGCCCGCGTTGAAGGACAGGGCGATGATCGCGCCCAGCGTCGGCCCCATGCACGGCGCCCAGCCGATGCCGAGAGCGATCCCGAGGAGCGGAGCGCCGATGACGCCCGCCTTCGAATCCACGTGGAAGCGGAACTCGCGCTGCGCGAATCCGAACGCCCCGAGGAAGACGAGCCCCATGAGGATGATGACGACGCCGAGGATGCGGGTGATCAGGTCACCCCAGCGGAGGAAGAAGACTCCGAAGGTCCCGCTGAGCACCGTGTACAGCACGAAGACCAGGGTGAATCCGAGGATGAACAGCAGCACGCCCACCACGAGGCGACTGCGTGCGGGGGCCTCGACCGACGGCGTGGCGCCGCCTGTGGAGCCCACCGCCCGCCGCGGCGCGACCGCTCCCCCGATGAACCCGAGATAACCGGGGACCAGCGGCAGGACGCAGGGCGACAGGAAGGACACGAGGCCGGCGAGCATCGCGACCGGGATCGCGAGCCACAGGGCTCCCGATCCGATGATCGCTTCGGGGTTCACGCCGCTCCAGAGGGACTCACGAGTCCTCCGCGAGCGCGTCCTTGACGAGCGTCGAGAGGATCGAGGTGCCGTCGATCGGTCCGATGATGCGTGCCGCCACCCGACCCTGCTTGTCGAGCACGAGCGTCGTCGGCGTCGCCTGGATCGGCACGGACGACGAGAAGGCGAGCTTCGCCTCGGCGGTGTCGACGTCGATGAGACTCGGGTACGTGACGTCGAACTCCGCGGAGAAGGCCTTGGCAGTGTCGGCCTGATCGCGCGTGTTGATTCCCAGGAACGCGACGTCGTCGCCCCCCAGGTCCTGCCAGACGCTCTCGAGATCCTCGGCCTCGAGACGGCACGGAGCGCATCCCGCGTACCAGAAGTTCACGACCGTGACCTTGCCGGCGAGCTCGCTGCTGTCGAACTGCTCGCCGTTCTCGGTGATGCCGCTGAAGTCGTCCACCGGCTCGCGCTTGTCGACGGGGATCTCGACGATCGCGCCGTCCGCGGCGACATAGCCGGTGTTCTCACCGGAGAGGAAGGAATCGCTCACCGCGTCCGGCGCGCAGGCGCTCAAACCGATGGCGAACACCGCGGCGAGCGCGACACCGACCGCACGGCGAGAGAGCCTGATGCGGGAGGAGCGGCCGCTGCGGTTCGGACGAATCGTCGAGACGCGTGGCACGGCTCTGATTTTACGCGGGGTTCCTATGCATGGGCCGGATGCGGGGTCCCGTCACAGCCGCGAGAGGACGTCTGACACGCTGGCGCGGAAGCGCGGACACGTCGAGATGTCGTGCGAGCGGCACCGCATCGCGTGCTCCGTCATCGCGCGCGACATCCTCATCTCCTCCATCCGCCGATCCAGATCGTCGAGGTGCCCCTGCAGCACCTCGTGGCGCCCGGCGCTGCCGTCGTCGAGAAGCACGGCGATCTGCTCGAGGCTCATGCCCGCCGCCTTGCTGCGCTGGATCACGGCGACCCGCACGACGTCGTCCTGCCCGAACCGGCGCCGCCCCGCCGCATCGCGAGCAGGACGCAGCAGCCCGACCGACTCCCAGTGCCGCAGGACGTTCGTGGGCAGATCGATGTCAATCGTCAGCTCACTTAAACGAGAAGCGCACTAGTTGATCCGCGGGATCACGGGGATTCTTCCAACAACCGTCGCCCGGTCGCGTCACCGAAGTTGAACGGATCTCTACACCGCTGTAAACCCGCCCGGAGTGGACGTCGCATTCGGCACGCTGACCTCGTCTCGGATTACCCCCAACCGCCCCGATGACAGACAAGGAAATGGCGGCCCCGCACTTGCGGGGCCGCCATTTCCTTGAGTTCGAGTTACGAGCAGCGCAGGCACTCCTTGCATCCACCACGAGCCGTGCGCACTCGTCCGGATTCGCGGGCGCGGTGCCCGCGGACACAGACCCAGTGCAGCGACTTCGAGGTTGTGGCGAGAAGGTTCTGTGGTTTGAGTGATCCGTTGTTGCGTTCGTCGAAGTCAGCCGCGATAACGGGGTGCGTCGTGGCCATGTCGTTCATGCCTGCGAGGACGTGTCGTCCTGAGCAGCCGGAACATCCTCGCCCTCGGGTTCGCTGCTGGCCAGTCGCTTCCCAAACGTGCTTTGGGTTCCGTTCGCATCTCCACACCAGTCTCTTCGCGGTTCCGGCAACGATGTTGTGCGCTGTCACCGGGAAGTTCAGAACGGGATCGAGTTGGGCCGCCAACTCTGGATGCGTCGTCGCCATGTCGTTTTCGCCGACGACCACACGTCGATTGGTGCACACCAGGCAGTGCCCGCCACCCTCGACTCGACGCTTCCCCGAGGCCTCCCACCGGTGCTTGCGAGCGCATCGCCACCAGAGCACGACTGTCGTCGAAGCGCTCACGGTCTCTGGGGTGAGACCAGTATTCCGTCGCCTGTCGAACTCGGCCGAGAGCCGGGGATGGGTGTACGCCATCGACTCCTCCGCGGATGTCACGAGCAGAGCGCAGCGGTCACATTCCGGGCGTCGCACGAATGCTGTCACGGCTCTTTCCACATCGTGACCTGCGGCGCAGGTGAACCATACGCGTTGGGGCGATGATGCGAGGACGTCAGACGGCATGAGCCCGGCGTTTCGCGACTTGTGCCACAGTGCGGCGACAGCGGGATGCGACTCCGCGAGGCTGGGGCGAGCACCTCGGCGGCATCTTCGACACCCTGCGCCCCTCGCGCGTGACTGCGGTGACATCTCGTAGATATGCGCTGACGCAGCGCATATCCACCATCGCGACGTTGTGGACTCAGCGGTCACGTCAGCCGGCGTGACGCCGAGGTTGAGCGTCCGATGCCACTCGGCTGCTGCCGTCGAATGTGTGACAGCGAAGGACTGGTCTCCGGCAGTCGCTGCGCACTCCTTGCATCCTTGACCGCGCACGCGAAGCGCCACCGTTCGTTCATAGAGGTGGCCCACCGGGCATCTCCAACGTACGAGTTTGCTCGAGCCTGACAGAACGTCTGTGGGAAGCGCATGTCCCCCGACATCTGTGTGCCATTCGACAGCGATCCACGGATGGGTGTCGGCCAGCGTGTTGAATCCAGCGAGAGGGGCACGACGCGCACAGTATCTGCATCCGTCCGACCCGCGAAACTCCTGCAGGACTGATGTTGACGCGGTGAAACGGTGATTCAGGTGGCAGAGGTACTGGTTCTTGGCGCCCGAGTTTCGCGCGCGTTCGTACCGGGTGCCGGGAGCCACTGAGCCCACAAACTGCGTGAGATGCCGGTCGCGCATCTGAGGATAGGCACACGTCCGACGCTGCTCCAAGTAGCTCTCAGAATCCGGAGCACCCTCCGTCGAGAATCCGAGGAATGCGTGCGGCCCGTCGCCGTGACCTGCCACGCGAAGCAGCATCCAGATGCCGTCGACCAAGACCGCGCATCCCCCGTCACCCGTGATGTCGTTGATGGCGTCATGCAGTGCCTCGTAGCGGTCCTTCACGTCGGTCACAGATGTCGCGTGCATGGCCAGTAGGCGCGTGGCTATCGTCACCGCAATCACAAACCGCGTCGCCGCGTTCGGCGCTTCGGCAGGTTCGCTTTCCGCCCACGCGTCGACACATCCGAGCAGTTCCGCCAGCCGGTGCGCGTCGAGCGCCCCCTGCGCGCGGAGCTTCCGGTACTGCCGGTCTGCTCGCAGCACCTCTGCACCCACTCGATACTGCTGTGCCGCGCGTGCGCCCGGGCCGACCCATCGCATGTGCCGGCGACAGACGCGTGGTCCGTCGTGGTCGAGCTGCGTGGCGACAGTGCCACCCGTGCACAGCAGGCATCCGACCCGTCCGCTGAGCCCGGTGGCGCACTTGTTGCAGGTGACCCCATCCTGATGGGCTGGCAGCAGAGCCCGTTCGCGCGCGAAGTGCCCTGGTTGCAATCTCCCCAGGATCTCCAGAGCGCGCTCGACTGCTTCAGGGTCGCCGTCTGCCTGTCGTTTGATGAGCCGCAGACCACCGTTCCAGGCCTTCGTCCCGACACTGTTTGCCTTACCCAGGCGCTCCGCGTAACTGAGAGCCGTTTCGAACGGCACAGGCCGAACCCGTACGGGCATCGCCTCATACTCAGGCAGCATCGCTCTTCGCATTCCCGTTCGACTGCACCATCTCGTCGTAGCGCGCCTCGGTCTCGACGTCGAGCTTGATGCTCTTCAGCAGCTCGACGCTGATGACCTGCTCATCCGGCTCCGAATCGACGACGTGAAGCGCGGCAACGGTGAGAAGTCGCGACAGTGCACTAATCGACCCGCCTGTGCGAAGCCAGAGGTAGTCGGCGTACGGGATCAGCGTGCCTGTCGGGTGGCTGAAGAGAGCGAACTGGGTCTCGAACGCTCGGATGAGTCCTCTCCAGTTCCTCTTCCCTTCAGCGTTGCGGGACTTCATCCGATCCAGCCGGATCATCGTTGACCTCGCCGCGAACTGCGCTCCGAGATCATCGTGGGAAAACAGGTCATCCAACTTGAATCCCACATACAGCGGAACCGTCTTCAGGGAGTTGAGGAGATTCTTGATTGCCTGCGCGGATTCGAAGGATCCGTTGCTGAGCCGCGCAAGATTCTGCATCTCGTCGATGACGATGAGCGAGGTGCGCGCCCGTTGCAGTTGTTGAGTGACGAGCTGCGTCCGCGCCTCGAGGGTCATCTTCTCGATGAAAGGAATCTCGAGGAAGCGTAGGAAGCGCCCCATGATGCCCTTCGCTGTAGTGCCCGGCGGGACCTCGACAAACACCACGGGGATGTGCCCGTCGCGCTTCCAGTCCGGGTAGCGGAGCGTGTGCCGCCGGAACGCTTTCGACATCGCGTGGAAGGCAGCAGTCGTCTTACCTGTGGTCGGCGGGCCATTCACGATGACGCCTGTGCGCCCGATGTCGCGACCTGCGAACGCCTCCGCGATCCTGATTTCCTTGTCCAGTTCGTCGAGTTGAGGCGTCTTGATGACGACACCGGCAGCGATCCGGGTGGCGCGCTGCAGATTGAACTCTGCTTGGCGATCCGGACTCCATTTCTCATAAACGGCTCGGGTGATGTCTTCAGGCGCGGACGGTGTGTGGTTTTCCAGCAGACGCTCAAGCGCGCTTCGACGGTCGAAATGCACGTCCCCGGTCTCGGAAGCAGGAGATGCGAACATGTTGTTCCTCGTTCCTGTCGGGGCCGGTCAGGCGACGGCCATCTCGAAGCCGTCGTCTTCGTCGTCTTCGTTGGCGTCAGGCGCTTCGGCACGTCGCGCAGCACGCAGCTCATTGCGACGCAGGGCGCGCTCTCGCTCGCGCTCTTCCTTTTCACGCTCCGCAGTCTCGTCCTCGACGGCCCGTCGGAGACTCCCCAGGATCTCGTCAGCCTTGTCATCGCTGAACGTGACCGTCCCTCGGGTGTACTCCGCTGCGCGCTGCATCAGTTCAGAATCGAGGGGGCGCTGCATGCCAGGAAGCGCTGTCCATCGGCAGGTGATCCACGCGTTGTCTTCGCCTCTCACCCACACCTGGTGGTGGTCGGTGGGGTCGAAATGGACTTCGACCTGAAGCGCCGCTCCGTTGATGTCGCGACGCCTGCGATACGGGATCAGGTGCGGGCTGTCGTACGTACGGCTGTTGAGGCTGATGCCGTCGCTTTGGACCACCCGTCGGGTCGAGGGCATGAGAGAGATGAAGTCGTCCTCTTGCAAGGCGACGGTGAAATGTCCGGTGAGAGCGACTGACGCCATGAACATCGTGTTGGGCGTGTGACGGAGACTGGGATCGTCGTTGTCTCGGAGCCCGCCGTGTTCGCGATTCTGCCAAACGATTCCGGTCCACCTCTCGAACAGGTCGTCAAGTTCGCGCAGGCTCATGACCGCGTCGCTTTGGGCCTTCCGTCCGCGACTAGCGATGTTTCCGCCCACGTACCCCGGGAGGTACTGCGTGAACTTGGTGTTGATGGTCGCGAAGTTGCGTTCGACATGCGCTTTACTCGTCGGGCTCTGCGGGGGCGCCTCTGTGATGCTGATCCCGTACCTCTCGCACGCGGCGCGGAAGACGAGTGATCTGTAGTCTTGGCCGTTGTCGATGAGGATGCGGCGGGGGAAGATGTACGGCCGGTGCGCGTCGAACCCCGCACGCTGTTCAGTGGTGAGGTGCTTCGCCCATGGCATCTCCGGCAGCTGGAGCGACTCGTAGTCTTTGGCCCACGGTCGAGAGCGTCGCGGAACCAAGGCGTTCGCGAGCAGAAGCGCATGGTCGTAGCCCGTCGGGGCGCCGACGGTGAACGCGTGCGACAGGATGCTTCTGGTCTTGCGGTCGAGCAAGATCGTCAGGTGGGGTCGTTCAACTTTGCCGTCCGGCATACGGACGAGCGCGTCGAAGACGGTCGTGTCCACCTGGCACTCATCGCCCGGCGCGGTCACGCCTCGCGGTCGGAAGGTCCGCTTCGGGACCAGCGCGTCTGTCTCCCGGCGGGCAGCCTCATGCGTGGGGTTTTGGTCGCCCGCGAGGAGCCTGACGAGTCGAATCACTGTGCTGAGCGAGGGCGTGGTCGGACGGGCTTCCGCATCGGGGAAGCGTTTGGTCAGCTCGTCGCGAAGGTCAGATCGGATCTTGCTGTAGGTGATGGTCGAACGCCCGAGGTGGTCGTTGAGCATCTCTCCGAGAATCTCCACGACGACGCGGTCCGTGCGCGACAGCGGCCTTTTGGGCTTTGTGCTTCGTCCGTCGCTGAGCCCGACCACGCCGAGCGCGCGGTAGCTCCGGAGACGACGCCTCAGGGTACCTTCCGAGATCTTGATCCCGAGCGCCTCGAGTTCTTCGACCTTTGCCGCCATGCGGCCGATGGCCGGCACATCCTCGTCGAGGAGTTGCTGCAGATGGACAGCAAGAATGCGCGCGGTGTCGTCCAGGGAGTTCACCTGATTGAACAAAGGAGGCTTGGGCTTTGCATCCTCCGTACGGAGCGACTCCCCAGGAAGGAGCTCGCGAGCAAGCTCCAGATGGTGGATGACTTCTTCGTCGCCGGTTCGTTCGTCGCGGATCCGGAAACATCCCTTTCCGTAAGACATGACTCGGAACTGGCCGCGGCCAAGCTGAACGATCTGTCCGAGCACGATGCTGGGGGGCTTAGGCATGATTGTCTCTCCTGTCGGTAGTTGTCAGACTGCGGTTACTGCGGAGTTATCGGTGAAGACGGCATCGAGGTCGATGAGTAGTTCTCGATGCCACATCAGGTGCATCAGTGCGGGTACGTGTTCGCCTGGCTTGTCGGTCTCTAACGCTCGGCGCAGCGCGCCGTACCGTGGTGCGTTGCAGGCGGAACGCAGTATCCGCGCACGCACATCCGACGACGGTTTAAACATCGGGTGACGGTATCTAGAGACCATTTCGAGGTTCCACGCCGTCACGTCGGGCAGCTGGTCGACAAGCACGTATTCCCACCCGAGCTCATTGCACACTCGCTGTGTTGAGGCGAACGCCTGGCGGTCGCGCTCAGACGTCATCGACTGCAGATGGACGTCGAGTACGATTCGACTCCCATCGGCGGTGCGCATCAGATAGTCGGGAACGTGGGTCGTGCCGTCAGCGAAGCCTAAGACGAAGGGCTGGGCGGACACCGCGCGCACCGCTCGCATGTGGTCGAACATCATGAGCCAGGAATACTCCGCCATCGACTCATGCCAGACCATTCCCCTTACTCCCTCGAACCAGTAATGGCCTTGGTAGTTGAGCTGCCCTTTGTACTTCGGCGCGATACGAGCGCGCCCTTCCGGCATCAACTCGTTGAGCCGATGCTCGTTGCTCACACGAGTCGTATGAACACCTTTGGCGTCTCTCCAGGAGATGCGATCCACGTCCCCTGCAGCACCTTTCGCTGCCCGTCTCACCAGATTCATCTGAGCTCCATTTCCGTCGCGGTGACGACCCTACCGGGCTACCTCGCCGCTTACGGCGAAGTAGACAAGTAAGTCAAAAGCTCCGACTACGCTGTTAGACATGTCTAATCCCCGATATACGCCGCGCTCTTACGTGCTCCCGGCTCGCGATTTCGGGCGACGTAGGCACACCGATTGGCTCGAGCCTGATGCGTCGTGGACCCCTCAGGAAGTCGCCCACCTGGAGGCATCCCAGCTGCAGCATCGGATCGCTTATGGCGTGGTCGAGGAGTTCCTTCCTTCCTCGGAAATCCGCACCATCACGGCTCTCGCGGCCGAAGTGGACATCCCCTACGACCGTCTGCTGCGTATGCTGAACGGACGCGTCGTGATGCAGCTGGAGGACGTGAGTCGGCTTCGGAAACTGATTGGCGAGCCCCTCGGATTGTGGATCGCGAGCAGTCGCGAGTGGCAGCAGAGCACCCACTGGCCGGACCTCGAAAAGTGACATGAAAATCCGATCTCGTTAGACGCGTCTAACCGGCGTGTCGTATGCGGATTTTAATCAGGCACTGCTAGGCGGCGCAACCATTCCAGCCAAGATGGTCCTGCCAGAGCCGTCCTGACGGCGCTTCAGCTCTCCCACAGAGGGCTCGCGAGTCCCACTGACCGATCCTCGCGCGCGCAATCGGCATCTCGCGTACGCACCCCTTCCGTCGCGATACAGTCGTGAGCGTCAGGGGGATGTATGGGGACAACAGCGAACTTTCAGGTCTTGCGGCACGCGGTCATTGACGCGTCAGTGGCGGACCGGTGGAAGACAGCTCTGCTCGAATGGGAAGTAATCTCCGTCGAAGAGCACCCAACGAGCGAAGGCGAGTGTGTGTGCGGTCAGACAAACCTGCTCTGGATGTACACAATCGCGAATGACGCGAACGGCCGCACCCTGTTCCCCATCGGCAGCACGTGCGTCAATCACTTCGGTCGGACGGATCTGAACCGGCAGATCACAGTCTTCCGAAAGCTGCTTTTGGTTCGAGATGCCGCGAAGTCAGGTTCCCCCATCACGATGGATACGAACTTCTTCTCGCGCGCAGCGCTCAGCTTCCTCTACGAGGAGGGGGTGTTCACGCCCGACGCCTACAACTTCGGGGATGGGTGGAATGACTACGACTTCCTCCTGAAGATGTTCGGAGTGCGCGATAAGGACGCAATCACCTCCAAGCAGCGATGGAAGATCCGGAAGCTCATCGACCTGAAGATCACGCCGTTCGTTCTGACGGACTCGCGACTCGGCTGATTACGCCGACAGTAGTCGATGCAGGTCATCATGAACGATGGACAATCGGGAACGGTGGATCCTCCGCCATCCATGCGGCAAGCTGGTCGACCAGCTCTCGGATCTCTCGAACTGCGAAGTGGCCTGGGTCCCAGGACGCGTATAGAGCGATTGACAGCGCCCGATCCTGGACGCAAGCCCGCATCGTTTGAAGACCGAAACGCACCGACTCGGTGGCTAGAGCGACACCCTGGCCGCTGGCTGCAAGTGCCTGCGCGACGGAACCTGAGACTACTTCACGAAACACCGCGGTAGGAAGAAGGTGAGCCGCCTGTCCCCGCACGGCGATCCCGACGCCTGTCCGCGGGATAAGGAGGACCTCCGTCTTGCTAGCTTCGAGGTCGAACTGAGAGGGCGATCTCGACCAACCAGAAAGATCTCGAGCTTGGGCCATGATGGGGATCTCCGCAACGATAGTCCACTGTCGGCCCGCGCTCGGCATCACAGTTGACACGGCCAGATCAGCCTCGCTGTCCAGGGCTTTGTCAATGGAGTCTGCCGGCATCACCACGAGATCGGAGACGCCGGGAGGCGCCTGGGCAATGAACGGAGCAAGGACATGCTCGGCGGTGCTGAAAGGGCACGCGACGCGGAGTCTGGGCTGGCCGCCATGACGAGCGTCCATCACCGCGTTGAGCTGTTCTACCTGGGAGAGAATCACACTGCTCAGTTCAAGCATCGTGGCCCCCGCCGCCGTCAACTGCATTCCCGTTGGTCGACGATGGAACAGCTTCGCACCGATGCGGGCTTCCATACGCTGCACCCGTTTGGTCAGAGCCGGCTGCGTGATGTGCAAGGCGTGAGCAGCCGCGGTCAACGATTGATGACGACCGATGGCCTGTACACACTGATAGTCAACGATGTCCATTCCCTCAGGTTATGCCGAAGAACACACATCGGCATTAGACGGCACGCCTCAGAAGGATGACGATGGACCGGCGGCCAGTTAGACCGCAGGGCTCGTCAAGGGAGATGAGAAGAAATGGCAAAGACATCATCGAAGGAGCGCACCGCGCTTATCGGGGCGTTCATAGGCAACTCACTGGAATGGTTTGACTTCTTCGTCTTCGGCACGGCGGCGGCACTCGTCTTCGGCCCCGTGTTCTTCCCGGACGTCGACGCGGGCACCGGACTATTAGCGTCATTCGCGACGCTCTGGGTCGGATTCCTCACCCGCCCACTCGGCGCGTTCGTCTTTGGGCATTTCGGCGACAAGTTCGGCCGTAAGAACGTGCTCCTTGCCACCCTGCTTCTGATGGGTGTCTCTACCACTCTCATCGGATTGCTTCCGACCTACGCGCAGGTGGGTCTCCTCGCCCCGATCCTGCTCGTGCTTCTGCGTGCGGCCCAAGGACTCGCCGTTGGAGGCGAGTGGGGCGGAGCCGTCCTCATCGCAACTGAGCACGCCGACGTGAAGCGCAAGACCGTCGCTGGAGCCTGGGTGCAGCAGGGCTCTCCCGTCGGATCGCTTTTGGCGACGGGGTCCTTCCTCCTCGTTGGGATGCTCCCCGATGAGGACTTCTTCGCCTGGGGATGGCGCTTGCCGTTCCTCTTCTCGGTTGTACTCGTCGTGGTGGGCATCGTCCTCCGTTTGCGCGTGACGGAATCGGAAGAGTTCCTGGAGACGAAGCAGGCAGGCGCTACTGAACGGGCACCAGCCATCCGTGTGTTCACTCAGGCTCCGCTGATCCTCATCCTCGCGATCCTCGCCTCCATCATGGCAATCGCAAACGCCTACTTCACCAATACGTTCCTTCTCGCGTGGGCGACGGGGCCGCTTGGGTTCGACCGGCAGGTGATCCTCAATGTTCTTGTCGGGGCTTCGGTGGTGCAGTTCTTCACGCAGCTCCTCGCTGGTCACGCGGCGCAGCGTTTCGGACGTACGAGGGTCATGGCGGTCGGCCTTGGCGTCGGGATCCTGCTCATCGTCCCCTACTTCGCTGCAATCACGAGTGGGAATCTCCTCTTCATCACTCTCACCCTGTGGCTTTCGTTCGGGAGCATCTGCTCCTACTTCGCCGTCCTCGCCAGCTTTCTTGCATACGCGTTCCCTCCGCAGATCAGATACTCCGGCATCTCCCTCTCCTACCAACTGTGTTCATCACTCATCGGCGGGCCAACGGCATTCATCGCTCAGTGGGTGTTGAACGCCAGCGGCAACAATCCCTGGGCGGTCGCGGTGTTCTACGCGGCCCTCCTCATCGCGACCCTGACGGGATGCGTCTTGTTGGGGCGAGTCATTGCACGGCGTGACACTGCGAGCGCACCTTCCGCTGAGGTCGCCAGTACTTACCCCACAACGGCCTGAGAGGGGACCCCCATGCGCCAGCACGTCACTGTCACCTCATCCAATCCCCGTTCGCGAGGACTTCAACGTGGTCGAGTAGTGTCTTCTGCCCTTCCCGACATGCTTACCCAGTACTTGGACCTCTTCGCGCTCGGCGGGATGAAAGAATCCGAGGTGCGAGAGCATGCCGAGGCCGCACTACAGACTGTCAGGTCGTGGGACCGGCGATACGCCGAAGAGATTGAAGGCATCGCATCGGCCGCGGAGCTCGACCCATGGAAGATCACAGCACTGAACGCCCGCACCGAGCTGTTGATGTCCCAAGAGCAAGGCGTAACGTTCGGCGGCGAATGCAGCACGCTTGCATTCGCCGACGAGCACCGCGTGCTGGGGATCCAAACGTGGGACTGGCAAGACGAACTGAGCGCGTACTGGCACACGCAGACAGTGTTCGGCGGACGACTCTCCCACCGTGGAGTCAGCGAACACGGCATTCTTGCGAAGATCGGGATGAACAGCGCAGGCGTCGGTGTGTTCCTCAACATCCTCTCCAGCGTCGACGACCACACCTCCGGAGTCCCAATCCATGTACTCATTGCGAGTGTGCTTGATAACGCCGCGTCGGTGTTCGATGCCATCGACCTACTTCAGAGTGCCCCTCTAGCGAGCTCCAGCAACCTGACCGTCATCGACTCTCACACTGCGTGCGCTGTGGAGCTCAGCCCGAACGGGGTGAGGGTCGTTCCTGCCGATGAGCATGATGTCGTCGTGCACACCAATCACTACTTGAGTGCTGAGCTGCAAGGCGGTGAACGGCGCGGACGGTTCGGCGACGACAGCTACGAGCGACAGGATCTGCTCTGTCAGCGGACACGGTCGTGGCGTAGACCTACCACCATTGACGATCTCCCATCGTTCCTGCATTCAGACCCGGGTGAGCCGAAATTGTCGTGCCGCGCGGATCCAGGAGCCTCGTTCGGCCAGCGGGTTCGCACTCTCGCAACTGTGCGAATGGACCCACGAGCATCACGTATCGACGTTCTCGACGGGTCTCCAGCCGAATCGGAGCACGACTGGGTCACGCTGGCGGAGACCGAATGACCCCGACGCAGCCAGCAAAATCGAGCATCGGTTAGGTTTCGCGGACGACTCCGAGACCGCCCATGTGCTCCTGCAAGGCGCCATCTGCCGTGACCGTCATATCGGTGGGACGGACGTTTTGCGGCTTCAGCAGCACAAGCGCGGCGTCCCCGTTCCAGAAAGACTCAAGGTGCAGTGCCTGCCACTGGTCAGGATGGGATTCCTGCGCCAGCCGAATCTCAGGAAGTCGCGGTTCAACCGCGATAACCGCCGCTCGGATACCGGGTTCAAACGGTTGCATGGTTCCCCTTTCCGACACACACCAGGGGTATCGAGGAACCTCCTTTGGAAGAGGCCCCGCTACAGAATTGAGGACCAACACGCCCACGGTTGCGCCTATGAAGGGCTTCTCTCGAACGCGAGCTCTTCCTATCTCTAGGCTGAACCTATGACGATGGCGGGTCACATGTCGCTGGCGATGAAGCGACCATCACGGCACCGCGGAAAGAGGCAAGATGTTTCTGGAAAGACTCACGCTCACGAACTTTCAGAGCTTCGGCCCCGATCCCGAAGTCATCCGCTTCAGTGAGCGTCTCACGGCACTGCTCGGCGGAAACGCCACAGGAAAAACCGCCGCGAACCAAGCACTTCTTCGACTCTTCAGCGTCGTAGCCGACCAACGCTCGGTGCGACTGAGCGACTTCCACGTTCCCGCGAACGAGACGACGGCGCCCGCACAACGGGACCTGCGAATCGAAGCGGTCTTCGCCTTCCCCGAACTCGATGACCCCGACGCTCACCCCGAACGGACCGTCCCCGAATTCTTCCGGCACATGACCGCAAACGAAGACGGGCATCTGAAACTCCGCATCGTTGTCACCTCCACGTGGACGGACGAGGGCGGCGCGAACGGAACCATCAAAACCGAGCGACGAATCGTCTACACCTTTGATGACGACGACGAGAGTCGATCCGCCCGGTTTGAGGAGAGCGCACGCGAGAAGATCCAGGCAATCTACGTCCCTGCCTCTCGCGATGGCGCCCGTGAAGTCACGGCATTCCTTCGTGGCCGGCTGTGGCGGGCAGCAGAATGGTCGGCCGACTTCCGAACGCACCTCGCCACAGCAGCCACCGAACTGTCCGAACGGTTCAAAGACGAGAAGGTCGTGCTTTCCGTCACCGATGTCATCACCCGACGGTGGCAGCAACTGCACAGCATGAAAACGGATGCGACACCGACCTTCGAGCCCATCAATCGTGAGCTTCGAGTTCTCGTCTCCAACGCGGAGTTGCTGTTCGAGCCGTCGGTGACTGGTCGCTCCAGACCCGCCGCCGAACTCAGCGACGGCCAGCGCTCGCTTCTGCACATCGCGCTGACCGCCGCATCACTCGATCTTGAAGAGGGGATCGTCGCCGGCACTCACGCCGATGCCTTCGATGTGAAGCCCTCGTCGCTACCGGTTCTCACTCTCCTCATCCTGGAAGAACCGGAGAACAACCTCTCCCCGTTCTTCCTCTCTCGAGTCGTGCGACAACTCCTCGCAGTTGCCAAGGGAGGACGAGCGCAAGCAGTGATTTCCAGCCACTCCTCCAGCGTGGTGAGCCGGATTGCGCCGGAGAGGATCCGACACTTCCGGCTTGACGAAAAGACGCTGACCACGGTTGTGCGAAAGGTCCCTCTCCCCCCAAGAGGGACCGAGGAGGGTAAGTACATCCGCCAAGCTGTCCGCGCGTACCCAGAGCTTTACTTCGCGAAGTTTGTCGTCCTCGGCGAGGGGGATTCAGAGGAGGTCGTGCTCCCGATCCTCGCCGCTGCGCGTGGAATCCACATTGACCAGTCCTTCGTGTCCATCATCCCTCTCGGCGGCCGGCACACACTGTACTTCTGGCGGCTGCTGGAAGGCTTGGAGATTCCTTACGCGACCCTGCTCGACCTCGACTACGGGCGGGCTGGCGGCGGGGAGGACCGCATCAAGGACGTCGTCAACAATCTTCTCGACGAAGGCTACGACCCGTTCGATGGTGCGCCCGGCCAAGCGACGAGCGTTGCAGACCTGAAAGATCTCACCCAGGCGCGGCTGGATGAGTGGATGAAGCACCTTCGCAGCTGGTACGTCTTCTTCTCTGCGCCGCTGGACTTGGACATGACGTTGTCTGCAAAGTTCCCGACGTACTACCGCGTCAAGAACGGTGGGCGTGGCCCATCAACACATGACGCACGCAACTCTGTGCTCGGCGCCGCGGATGTGCGACCCGAGATGACCTTCTGGGACTCCGACGCCAAGAAGACGGAGTTGCGGTGGTACCGCTACCTGTTCCTATCACAGTCGAAACCCAGCACGCACGTACGTGCAATGGCGAGCATCCCGAAGTCGAAGCTCAAGGCCATCGACGGTGGACTGAAGTCGCTCATCACCGTCATCGGGAAGGAGATCGGTGACCTATGAGCACCCCTGAAGCCGATTGGCGGCCACACGGCATCGATGACCTCGAGGAGGCCGCCTGGGAGGCGCTGAAGTCGGAAACCGCGTCTGTGGCCGCTGGCCCCGGAGCGGGCAAGTCAGAGTTTCTCGCGCAACGCGCCAGCTACCTCCTCGAAACGGGCCTGTGCGCGCATCCGCAGCAGATCCTCGCGATCTCGTTCAAGCGGTCCGCTGCGACGAACCTACGTGACCGTGTTCGGGAGCGGCTTCCTGACCACGCTTCCCGGTTTGTGTCGATGACGTTTGACGCATTCACGAAGATGATTGTCGACCGGTTCTCCAATGTGCTGCCAGTCGAGTGGGCGTTCGCAAATTACCGCATCGAATTCGCGAGCAACAGGGACATCAAAGACTTCCTTACTGATGTCGCAGCCTCTGCGCCCGCGGCCTTCCGCTCAGGTGTATACGCCATCAAGGCGGACGACTTCCTCGCCAAGCATGTCGGTTCCGCACCGCTGAACGACGACCTGCTCACACCGACAACAGCCGAGGCTTTCGCCGTCAAGGAATGGTGGTCGTACCGTTACCTCGACAGGAAACTGCCGACCGTGGATTTCGTGATGCTGAACCGTCTCGCGGACCTCATCATCCGGACCAGCCCCCACCTCAGACGCGCACTGGCAGTGACGTACCCGTACGTATTCGTCGACGAGTTCCAGGACACCACCTTCGCGCAGTATTCGTTCCTGCGTGAGGTGTTCGCGGGTACAGACGCCCAGGTCACCGCAGTTGGCGACCGGAATCAGCGCATCATGGGCTGGGCGGGTGCGCTCAGCGACGCATTCAAAGAGTTTGAGAACGACTTCCGGGCGGAGACTTTCGCGCTCACATCCAACTACCGTTCCTCCCCGGCGCTCGTCGACTTGCAGCACCGCTTCGCGAAGCTGTTGTCCCCCGACGCCGCAAAACAGGCGTCGAAGGTGATATCGAAGACTGGAGACTCTGCCGCACAGGTCTGGTCGTTCCCAGACCCCGACACCGAGGCGGCGAAGATCGCCGACTGGGTGCGCGACGACATCGACGAATCCGGCCGACTGGCGTCCGATTACGCCATCCTTGCTCGCCAACAGGTTGCCGACATCGAGCCCCGCATTCGGGAGGCCTTCACGAAGCGGGACCTCCGGGTTCGCAACGATGACACAGACATCAACAAAATCCGCCTGCAGGACCTCCTCGGAGACGACCTCACTCGGCTGTTCATCGACACATTGCGGCTCGCCGCATCGAGAGGAGGCGAGCCTGACGCGTGGTTGCGAACCGCATCCACCCTCCGAGCCCTCCTACCCGCTGCTTCGCTTGGCGAGACGTGGGAGGACCAGCTCTCCGACTATCTCACCGACCTGCGCGGATGGTTCTCGGAGACAAAGACGGCGCTGCCCGCAAGCACGGCGGCAACAGAGATCGCAGCCGGCACTCTTGACCGCTTCACGAGCTTCCTTAGTCTTGAGCTCCTCGGAAACGGTCGGAAGCTGGCTGAGAACGTCGATGAGGCTAAGACCAAGCTCACTGCCGTCGGTCTCCGGCTCGAATGGGCATTGAAAACGACCGCCAACTGGGCCGACGTGGCTGACACGTTCATGGATGATGGCGCGATCCCTCTCATGACGATCCACCGCAGCAAAGGTCTGGAGTACCACACGGTGTTCATCGTTGGCCTAGACGATGAACAGTGGTGGGCGTACACAAAGGACTCCATCGAGGCGACGATGACCTTCTTCGTCGGTGTGTCCCGAGCTGCCGAGCGCGTGATCTTCACCCGCTCCGACGACGGGGCCACTCCGTGGAAGATTCGTGCACTCTACGACGAGCTCGAAGCTGCTGGCGTTCCATTCTTCGAGATGGACTGACCGGTAGCGTGCCGCCACCAGAGAGGAAGACGAGACCCCATGCACGCCTCGGACAGGCAGCCTGTCTTCGATTCCGTCGAACGCACGGATGGCAGTCCACGACATAGCACAGAGCGCACCTACACGTTCCTGAACCGCGTTAGCGGCGACTTTTGGCAGCATCCCCGCCACCTCATCGACTCTTGGGCGTCACATGTCGTCGACGATTTCGCGTACAAGGATATCCGCGCTCGACTCCGGGCTCGGGACGACCGTCAGTTCAATAGCGCGCTCCACGAACTCTTCGTACACGAGATGCTCCTCCGCGCTGGCTACCAGGTCACGGTTCACCCGATGCTCAGCGACTCCACGCGGCACCCCGACTTCTACGCGGAAAAGGATGACGCTGGGCTGTATGTCGAGTGCATCGCTCCGGGGTGGAGCAACGTCACCGACGCGGAGAGGTCCCGCTTCAACCGCTTCGTTGACGTCATCAACAAGGCGAAGATCCCCAACTTTCGTATCGGGCTCGTGGAATTGACACAGGGCGCCTCCGACCCGGCCGCGTCCAAGCTCCGACGGGAGATCGAACAGTGGCTAGCCACCCTTAACCCCGACGAGGTGGACCTCCTCTCCGCGGCACCTACTCTCGAATGGACGCACGACGACTGGTCAGCGACATTCTGCGCTCTTCCCGTCGACCGGAAAGCTCGAGGGAAGCGAAGGCGGGCGATAGCGCTGTTTGCACACGAACCGGCCGCGTCGTTCGATGGAGCAGGCGTCATCCTGAACGCACTCGAAGTGAAGCACCACAAGTACGGTGCACTCGATGCGCCGTTCGTTATCGCCCTCGGCACCTCGTTCTACGACACGGACCGGCATCACAGCCTCCAGGCTTTCTGGGGAAATGACCTCGGCTCAGAGGACGAGCTATCCCCCGAGGACGGTGGATATTTCGGGCTCCCCGGAAGCTGGCGGAATACCAGCGTCGCGGGCGTCTTGCTCGTGAACCGCCTCCACCCCGCGAAGCTTGCGGAAGTGGAGGTGACCGTCTGGGCGCATCCTGGAGCCGAGCAAGCACTGCCTGGACTGGATGTGGTCGGCGACCGGATCACTTTCGATGGCACAAGAATCGCGACGGAGCCGAACGCTGTGCGCGTACTGGACTTCTTCGGGCTTCCGACACCGTGGCCGCCGGGTGAACCATGGCCAACTTCGAGGAGCGCCGCGGACTGACATCACTGTCAGTCCTGCACCAGTGGTCGACTCGCGACGTCACCCGAGCGTTGCGATGCTTAGCAGCAGCCACGCTTGCGCAGAATATATTCCGCAACACGTAATGTTGGGACTATATTGCTGAGTGGGTGGACCCCGCGAGGGTTATGGCTCCGTACCGTGACCGAAATCTCGTGAGCACGCTCGATTCGATGCATTTTGCCCGGCCTGCAACCTTCTACCTCAGAGAACCGTGACACTCCGGACTTCGCGGATCGCGCAGGACGTCGTAGCGCGCCGCACGAGTCCCCGATTCGCAGGAGGAGCTCACACGATGACAGATGACCAGCCCAACTCGTGGGCCGCCATCGTCGGTCCTTATTACATAGCCCACTCAATCGCGCGCGAGCTCGGATGGCCATCGCAGCAGGTGAGCGCATCCGCAGTAGCACTCGAGCTACTCGAACTGACGACCGTCGAACGCACACCTCTCTACCCAGAGTTTCAGGTCTGGAACGGCCGAGTGGTCAAGGGCTCAGGCGAGGTCCTGCAGGCACTGAGCGCAGGCACGGCGTCGACATGGACGTGGGCGCAGTGGCTGAACGCCCCCGTCGACGACGAGACCGGAGAACCGGCGCCCAGTGCCATTGAGCAGCTTCGAGCCGGGCAGGTCGACAAGGACCTGCTCGATGCAAGACACGCAGCCGCGGCTTGGAGGAGCTGATGAAGGCACTTGAGTACTCGACACACCTTGACCTCCCGGATGAGCGCGTCGCGGTGTGCGGCGACTGGCACGGGAACGTCCACTGGGTCAGAACGCTCGCGCGGGCGTTGTCCACACTTGCGCCTGAGATCACCACCATCCTCCAGCTCGGGGACTGGTGGATGAATCCGCGGGACCAGGACGCCGCATTCAAAGACAGCAGCATCGACACTGTCCTCGTGACGCTCGGGAACCATGAGCCTTGGAACCTCGTCACTCCCCTGCTTGACACTCATCCAGGCTCGTCGGTGCGAGTATCGGCGATGACGTGGTTGCTGTCGCGGCCGGCATACCTCACCATCGGCGGCCGTCGGGTGTTGTCGCTGGGCGGTGCTTCCTCCGTTGACAAGGCATGGCGCAAGCCCGGCGCGAGCTGGTGGCCAGACGAAGACATCACCGACGCACAGGCGAAGGCCGCCCTCGTGGGCGCTGCCAACTATGAACCCGCCGATCTGATGCTCACTCACGAGACACCCGACCTTACGCCGGTGAAAGCTGTCCGCGCGGTACTCCGGGAGAATCCCCTGGCATTCCCGGATGACGCTCTCGCCGGATCTGCCAACTCACGCCACCGGGTCGGGAAAGTGTGGGCTATCAACCATCCGGAGCTGTTGATACATGGGCACATGCACGTTCCGGGAGGCGGTCAGACCGACGATGGCCGCCGCGTGGCGAGTATGGGCCGGGACGGACAACAGGGCAGTCTCGGCTTCCTCGACATGCGGACACTCCGGATGGAGACGCCGTCGCTGCGGCAGATCCGAGAGGCAGCGGAGGCCTGACCCGACCTGCAATCGTCAGGCGACTCGCAGGTCTCTGTCACGGAGAAGGAGCCCTCTGGCGAGGAACATCGGAGGTGTCTGGCGCCGGATGAACGCACGGAACCCCGGCGATGCGACGTCGTCCCCATCTCACAGCCACTCCGGACTCAACGCCGGCGCTTCGCGCATCCACCGTTCAGCAGGTAGACCGCGCAGCTCCAGCGCGTAAGCGAACCCCGTGGCGAGCAGAACGTCGTATTGCCCGCTTCCCGTCGGTCTTGGCTCGTCGAGCTGGCCGTGGGGAGGCGTGCCCGTCGCGTTGATGACGTGGCCGAAGAGTTCAGTGATGAGACAGTCTGCAAATTCGATGTCGCCAGCGACCAGCGACCTTTTGATCTCGGCGGCAACATGTGGCGTGGTGAGGAGACGCGAACCCTTCATTCCGTCCTCTCCTGTCGTAGCTACCGCGAAAGCTCCGGTCCGAGCGTCCACCTTACGCTCGCACGTTGTTGCTCTCGCTCTGTGGTCTTGTCAAGTGAAGACGGGCGCGCTCCGTCTTCACCTACTACCCTGCGGCACATCCGCCGACTCTCGTGCAAATCCAGGTAATTTGGCACGCTGCCAAGGCTTCAAGGCCGTCCGCCAAGGCTCGATTTGCCTAAAACCCCAGTTCAGAGCTGACAAATTCTCTCGCTGCCAAGGCGACCAAGTGCGGGAGCTATCCCTATAGAGAGAATCTGGGTGAAGTCCCCTATATCTACTACTTACTTTTGATCTCTTAACAGACATACCTACTACTTGGCAGCCTTGGCAGGGCCCTTCGATTCCAGTCGGGAGTAGGGCTTCCTCCAGCCGAGGTCACCTTGGCAGGACCTTGCCGGCCTTGGCAGATTGGGCTTCCAGCTCGACGGCGGACCCAACTTCGAGGATGTTCTGCGCGTTCAGGAACGGGCGTGCCGCTGGACCACCCGCTCGATGAGCTCATCGAGCGTTCGGCGCCCCGAGATGTAGTCCTCGGCATCGACGCGCGCTTCATGGCTGGGACGAAGGCCGTCGAGGCGAAGATCGTCGAACGTCCTCTGAACGCTGCGACGACGGCGCTCTTGCTCTTCCGGCGGGAGGATCATTTCCCCTCCCCGTCGCTTGAAGTCATGTGGTCACTGTAGACGTCCGAACCCAACGTCGGAAAGGTGCACCGTTCGTGACAAACGCCGCGCATAGAGGCACCATGACCGCAGTGAACATCACCCCGTTCCCCCTCTTCCTCACCCTCGAAGAGGCGCCGCTCTACGGCTACGACCACCGGCAGGACGATGCCATGACGTTCGCTCGGCACGAGGTCGTCGGCATCGAAAAGCTGGTGCCTGGTATCGGCGTCGAGGAGATCCACAAGTACTGCTGGTCGGAGGAGCGTGTGAACGCGGACGCCGTCCGAACCACCGAAGGCGAGTTCCGCTTCGAGTACACGGCGGCACAGCTCGACGTCATCCTGGACCTGGCCGACGCGAACGGCATCCGCGCCTGGGACGCCGCCGCGTTCATCGCCCAGCAGATCTTCCGCAACCTGACCATCCTCGACTCGACGAAGAACCCGGTGACGACGCTCGACGCCCTCCCGAAGCACGATGGTGTCGACCAGCGTTCGTTCCACGGCAATTCGAACTTCCCGCTGAGCGTCGAACCGCCGTCCTGGTTCCCGAAGAGCGGCATGCCGAACGTGACGTTCAGCGGACGGTGACGGCGGGCTGGCGCTCGACCGAGGCGGAAAGGCAGCGCCAGACATCGTTTTGACGCCAGTCTCGCGTGTCTCACTCATCGAGCGCCACACGTGCCAGCGACGCCCTCGAGAGCCGTCGCGCGCAGTGACCGACCAACCTCCGTGAGCACGGCACGTAGGAGTCAGTCAGCCCCAGCTCTTCTTCAGCGTCTCTACGTGGAACCGCACGTTATCGACCATCGAAACCGTCTCGGGCGCGAGCACCCATTGCTGCTGAATGCCGTCGAGAAGCGCTGCAGTCGACTCGACGATTAGCCGGGTGGGAGCGCCTCTTTGAATGCTGCCGTTGGCCTTCCCGTGCTCGACGGCGTCCACCAGCCAGGAGCGGACGCTGTCATAATGGCGGCGTATCCATGGGTGTCCCGGATGCGTGGGTGCTGTCGCTTCAGCCGAGATGCGAACGAACAGTTGAACCCACTGCGGCCTCGTCGAGTTGTGTGCCGCAAGAGCAACGAGGGCATCGAACGCGTCCCACCCCAGCGGCGGTTCCCCGTCACCGAACAAGAACTCACTGTCCGAGCGCTCCTGCTCATCGAGAACTGCGCTCAAGAGAGCGGCCTTCGATGGGAAATGGTGCAGGAGCCCGCTCTGCGAGACACCTGCTTCGACGGCGACTGCAGCGATGGACATCTTGTGGAACCCGTTCGCGGAGATGTGTGCCGCCGCTACCTGAATCGCACGTTGTCGAGTGCGCTCCCCGTCGCGCTGCGGCGCGGACTTCTCAACGGGCGCTGCATACTGCGATGGAAAGGACACGCGATTTCAACCTCAGATCGTTCGGACGGCGCTACTCGGCTCCGACTGTTCGAAGGCCCCCCGGGGAGCCAGGTCTAGGGTACCCCGCACATCCCCCAGGTTCCGGCCAACGTAAATTCTTCCCGCGTCAATCGAAGTCCACGCATCAGCGTCGCTATCCCAGTGACGCTGCAGACGAATATCGCATTCCACTTCGACGCGAGCCTCTGCGCCCGGGCCGAGCTCGACCTGGGACCACCCGATAAGCCGGATAGGCTGCTCCTCGTCTATGGGCTGCAAGTACACCTGCACCGTCTCACGCCCGTCGAAGTCCCCGGCGTTGCGGACCGTAACTGCTACGACGGTCGCCGCGCCATCACCAGCTCGTTCGATCACACTCGGCTCGGTGTACTCCCACGTCGTGTACCCGAGCCCGTGACCGAACCAGTACGCGGGGGCATGGCCTTGCGCATACCAACCGCGGTGACCAACGAAGGCACCCTCCGTGTAGCGCAGGTCGCCCTTCACCGGAGTGGTGGTCCATGCCGGCCCTTCTCCGTCCGCCTGCGGGAAGGTGGTGACCAACCGCCCCTCGGGAAGGATGTCGCCGAGCAACGCCGCGGCGACAGCATGCCCGGCCTCCTGCCCCGGAAGGCCCACGAACAGGATGGCATCGACAAGATTCGCCCACGGCATCAGGACCGGGGTTGCGGCGTTGACAACGACGACGGTGCGTCTTGCTTGTCCCGCCACTGCGGCGACGAGCGCATCCTGGTGACCCGGCAGGGCGAGGGTGCTCTTGTCCTGACCTTCCGTCTCCTGGTCAGGCGTATTCCCCACGACGACGACGGCGGTGTCTGCAGCTGCCGCTGAGGCGACGGCCCGGCTGATGGCAACTGCCGGGCTGCGACGCGCCTCCGCGACAACGATCCCGACAATCCGCTGCAGTTCGGTTCTCTTGGTGGTGGCAACTATGAGGTCACCCGGGTTCACCCTCATGGTGAATGCTTGGCTCCGCGGGCGGAAGAACCCCCCACCGGGACCCTCATGGAACGGTATCTCGAACGCTTCCTCCCGACCGGCAATCTCAACGTGCCAACGTCCCGGGCCGCGAACCCCGACCTGCAGGTCAGTAGGTTCAGCCACCTGAAGTCGAGCGCTGAGTTCGATCTGTGCAGCGTCCGCGAGCCATCCGGTTCTGCTGTCTTCTAGCTCGGCGACGTCCAAGTGCCCGTCGTGGGTGACTACTCCCGCATCGTTGAAGACTCGCACACGAATACCAGGAACGCCGGTCATGGGGTGACTGACGCGGCTCGTCGGCGCGGCGGGAAGGACCATGCGCGTCTCTACCCCGTCGGTGACGGTGACGTTCTCGCCGCCGAACGCTGCGCGGAGACCGTCCGCGATGCTGACAATGTGCGGCGGACGCACCTGGGCGGATCCTCCACCCTGCGCGATGGTGTCGATTCCATGTCGGCCGATGACAGCGATGTTTCCGCCCTTGGCGGTGAGTGGGAGCGTCTGGCTATCGTTCTTCAACACCACCATGCCGCGTGCGGCGAGGTTGATGAGTTGCGTCGAGCGCGCTTCGCTCGCCGGAGCAGGAAGACCCTTCTCCCACGTGCGTTTCTCACCGAACGCGCCCACACGCGAGGCGAGAAGCAGGATCCGTCGCAGGTGCTCGTCGACGACGGTCTCCGCGACCGCTCCAGAGCGAACCTCATCCGCAAGCGACTCAGACCATGCCGTCACCGGTCCCGGCATGACCAGATCCAACCCCGCGGTGACACTTTCGACGCAGGAACCGGTGGCGAACCAGTCGGAGACGACGACTCCGTCGTAGCCCCACTCTTCTTTCACCACGCCCTCCAGCAAGGCGCTGTGCTCGGTGGAAGGCGTGCCGTTGACCTTGTTGTAGGCGGCCATGAGCGTCCAGGGATTCGCATCTTCCAGCACAATCTGGAAGGGCGCGAGGTAGACCTCCCGCAACGCCTGGTCGCTCATCACCGCGTTTACTGTGGTGCGCTCCGTTTCCGATTCATTGCCCAGGAAATGCTTGAGGCTCGCCCCGATCCCCCTGCGCTGCAGCCCGCGCACGTAGGCGGCGGCCAGGAGTCCCGTGAGGAGAGGATCTTCGCTGAAGGCTTCGAATAGGCGCCCGCCCAATGGCGTGCGGTGGAGGTTGATGGTCGGCCCGAGAACGACGTGCGTTTCCTGGTCGATGGCTTCCTCGGCGAGGAGCTCACCGACCTCGCCTAGAGCCTCGGCGTTCCAGGTCTGAGCGAGCAGGCTGGCATTCGGAAGCAAGCAGCTCTCCCGTCCGCCGACGACCACTTCACCGCGTACACCCGTCGGGCCATCCGACAGCACCACCGGGTCCAAGCCGATTGTGTCGTTCCCGGCGAGAGCGAAGAACGCACCCCCTGACAGCAACTGGATCTTCTCGTCGAGGCTAAGGGCGGCGATAGCCTCATCGATTTGAGAATCGAGGTTCGCGTCTGTCATTTGGAGCCTTTCACGGGCAGAATCAGTGCGGCACCGACCACTGCGACAACGGCGGCGATGACGAGCATGAGGTCGTAATTCTGGCCGGTACCGATTCCGATGAGGAACGCGGACACGGCGGGGGCAAGCACCTGCGGGCCAGCCATGGCGATGTTGAACACGCCGAGGTCTTTGGCTGCGTTGTCCGGGTTTGGCAGGACGTCGATGACCAGGGCCAGGTCTACCGCGACGTAGATCCCGAATCCGATTCCGAGGACAACTTCTGCCCAGAAGAAGGCCGTGGGCTCGCTGGCATGGACCAGCAGGTAGGTTCCTGCCGCGAAAATGAGGGCGGACGCAACAATGAAGGGCTTGCGGCGCTTCGTCTTGTCGGAAAGCCACCCAGCCAACTGCCCCGCCACGACCAGCGAGATCGTGTAGCAGAGTACGCCGGTCGCCATGATTCCGGCCGCCGTGGGAGCATCCAAACCGAACTCGTGCTGAATCCACAGCAGGCGGAACGTGACAAACATGAAGTTGGCGAGCACCAGGAGGAACCGCGATGCCCAGGTGAGCGCGAAGTCCGGGTGACGCAGCGGGTTCACCCAGAACGTCAGGAGAATGGTTCGCAGCCCGCCTTCACTACGCGGGCGGTGCGGGAGCTCCTTGTCAGGAAGAACAAAAGCATAGAGCACGGTGAGGGCGGCACCGATGACTCCCGGGATGAGCAACAGCAGCAGGATATTGGAGCTCAAAAACTGCGCGGCATAGGCGGCACCGAGAGTAGCGGCTTGCTGGGCAACACCGATGGCGCCGCTGACCTTGCCTCGCTGCATCGGTGGGAGCTGGTCGGCGATGGTCGCTGTATGAGCACTGATGGCGGCGTTAGCAAGCATCTGCGCGAGAACCCAACCGACTCCAACGATGAGAGTGTTCGGGGCGACGCCGATGATGATAAGAGCGAGAACGACACCTACTGAGCCGACGACGAGCCAGGGGCGACGCCTGCCCCAACGTCCCGTGGTGCGGTCGCTGAGACGGCCGAAGATCGGATCGAAGAGGAGGGCAGCGAGCGCCCCGATTGACGTGATGGTGCCGAGCGTCCCAACGACCTGGTCTGCGGGCAGCAACTCTTGAAGCTTGAGCGTGAGTCCGGCAGTGAGCGGGGTCAGCACAGTGAGCATGATTCCGAGGCGCGCCGCGATCATTGCGGAGATCACCTTCCACGTCGCGCGCTGCGTCGGGGCGGGAATCAGGGGTGCTGCGTGTCGTTCGTCCGCTTGGGGCGACGCGGTGCGCGTGATGGGGGGTTCGGCATTGGACACGTGGTCTCCTCATTGAGTAGAAGTACCGACCGAGCACTCGGTCGGTACACTGATGATATGACCACGTCCGCTTGCGGTCAACTACGACCGTGCGGCATATCGAGGTCCGGAGGAGTGCACCCAAATGATCTACGCCGTTGCAGCTCTCGGCGCCCTGGTCGGCGCGATCACCGGCCTTGTCGGCGCCGGAGGCGGAATCATCGCCGTTCCTTCCTTGATCTATATCGCCGGCGTCCCACTGCCGACCGCCGTATCAACTTCGCTCATCATGGGCGCTCTCGCTCCGTTGGGGGCGATCATCCCCAGACTTCGGGGCGGAGTGGACTGGCGGACGGCCGGCGCCGTCATTGTCGGCGGCATACCTGCAGCGTTCGCAGGCACGTTTATCGGCTCCCTCCTGCCAGATGAGATCGTGCTCGTAGGCTTTGCCACATTGATGCTGGTCGCGGGCGCACAGATGCTCCGAGGTCGTCGTGAAAATGGCGACGACCGCCTGGCGCGTCCGAAGCTGTGGATTCTTCGCGCCCTGGGAGTCGGCGTAGCGGTGGGGTTCCTCACCGGGCTGCTCGGCGTGGGCGGCGGTTTCATCACCGTCCCTGCACTCGTCGCACTCCTCGGACTTTCGTTGAGATTGGCTATCGGAACATCGCTGGTTGTGACGGTGGTGAACGCGCTTGCCGGCATCGCTGCACATGCGTCGGTCACCCAACCAGACTGGGCCATCGCTCTTGCGTTCGGTATTCCGTCAGTCATTGTCGCGTTCGCGAGCGCACTCGTGGCACGCCGCCTCCCCGAGCGGGTCCTCCGCATCTGCTTCGCCACGCTGGTCCTCCTCGCAGGCGCCGGTACTGCAATCCAGGCGGTCATCGGAATTGTGACCGCGCACTAGGGGCCGATTCCGAAGACGCGAGCCCGCCCACTGCGCCCGGATCCTCAGATTGCATACCCCCCGGGGGTATGGTGTTAGTGTTCATTGAGATACCCATCCGGGGTATTGCGCGTTCGCTCGTTCGGAATCCTCGTGGTTCCCCAGCACCCGCGTGATACCGCAGCACCTTCACCAGCCAACCGCCACAAAGGACTCCGGCATGACCAGTCACGATCCACTCCCCATGATCCAGAACAGCTCTGGCTGCTGCTCGCCTATCCTCACCAGCTCCCTTGAGGCTGATCCGCCCGCCACCGCTTGCTGCTCCGCGCAGTAGCCGCGCCAACCGATGAGGACGGCGTCCGTCGGACAGGAGGCGGTATTCGATCTGTCCCAGTCGACTCCTCGCGACCACATGAAGCACTTCGTCGTCGATGCAGCACGTACAGACGAAACGGACGCTGACATCACGCGCAAAGCGCTATCCACCACCGTCGCCCTTCACGACCGATCCCAACCACCTCACCACCCTGCGCGGCTCTCGAACTCACTACTTCTGGCTCTGAAATGACACACCACCCGACACCCCCTCCCCACCCCGCGGCCCTGTTGGTCATCTCTACCGCCCAGCTGATGCTGGTCCTGGACGACACCATCACGAATATCGCCCTACCCGCAATCGCAGCGGAGTTCTCTCTCGCGCCGGCGGCCCTCCCGTGGGTCATCAACGCCTACATCTTGGTCTTCGGCGGTCTGCTTCTGCTCGGCGGAAAACTCGGCGA
Organism: Microbacterium sp. C5A9; assembly: GCF_022627955.1. Classification (GTDB taxonomy): domain Bacteria; phylum Actinomycetota; class Actinomycetes; order Actinomycetales; family Microbacteriaceae; genus Microbacterium. Next base: position 394,655 of record NZ_JABXGD010000001.1, on the reverse strand, counting down.
CGTTTTCGGACGCCGCCGGGTCCTTGCCATCGGCCTAGCCATCTTCATCGCAGCATCCGCAGTTGCCGGGCTCAGCTGGAGCGGCGAAGCGCTCATCATCGCTCGCGCGGCCCAAGGCCTGGGCGCGGCGATGGCCGCACCCAATCTGCTCGCCCTGATATCCACCACGTTCGACGAAGGCCCCGCACGCAACAAGGCGTTCGCGGCGTACGGAGCGATGTCGGGCCTTGGGATCATCGGCGGCGTTCTCCTCGGCGGAATACTCGCATCCACGTTGGGATGGCGGTCGGTGTTTCTCATCAACATCCCGGTTGGGGTCGCCCTCCTGATTGGAACGCGACTGCTTCCCTCAACGCCCCCTCACCGACAGCGGCTCGATATTCCCAGCGCCGTTGTCGGAACTCTTGGCCTCATATCGCTGGTTCTCGCAATCACTCAGGCGAGCGAAATGGGTTGGGCAGCACCACCCGTACTCATCTCGGTCATCGTCGGTGGTGGCCTTCTCGTCGGATTCGTCATCATGCAGCGCACCCGCCAGGAGCCGATGCTTCCGCTCTCCGTCTTTCACGACATCAGCCGAAGTGTCTCCTACGTTGTGGTGCTCTTCATCGGCGCGGGTCTCATGGGCACCTTCTACCTACTGACCCTGTACTTCCAGAACGTCGCAGGGATGGGCCAGATGATGACAGGTTTGGCGTTCTTACCGTTCAGTTTTGGGGTCATCATCGCCAGCGTCATCGGCGGCAAGTTGGCCGAGCGACTTCCTGCCCGCCTCCTCGCTGCTGCAGGTCTCGTAATCTCTTCTGGCGGACTATTCTCGCTTGCCGCCATCAAGCCGGACACCGCATACTTCCCGCACATTGCTATCGGCCTTTTCCTCGCAGCACTCGGTCTCGGTGCCGCCTTCGTCGTCCTGACACTGACCGCAGTACGTGACCTCCCCGTGGGCACGGCAGGCGTCGGGTCGTCCCTGGTGAACAGCGCGCAGCAGATCGGCGCCGCCCTCGGCCTGGCCGTTTTCACCGCCGCGTCAGCTGGAGCTGCCGCGACCTCAGAAGCTGAAGCGCTCACGCCAACGTCCGCGGGCAACGGAACGGCGTTTATCGTCGCCGCCGCACTCATGCTCGTCGGGGCCATCATCGTTGCCATCGGCGTGCGCACGCCAGAGGCAAGGGTGCATTCGTAGACAGGAAGGTGCCCGGTCGGTGGGAGACCGACCGGGCACCCCGGGCAGAATCAGACGAGTTCCGCAGTGTCGCCTGGATTCAGCGCCACGATGACCTCGCCCAACCCGGCCTGCTCGAACAGCTCCTTGATCTCCGAAGCACTCTGACTGAAGTGCGCCCAGGAGTCCTCATGAATGGCGACTACCTTCTTCGCCTGAAGCCGCTGAGCCGCCTCGAGCGCCCGTTCGTTGCTGAGAGTGATGTAGCTTCCGTCAGCGATGACATCGAACTTCGCGCCGCCGACGAACAGCACAGCGATGTCCACCGGGCCATAGCGCTCGACGATATCGTCCACGACATCCATCTGCGAGTTATCGCCGCTGACGTAAACGGTCGGGAGCCCCGGCCCGGCCAAGTGGAACCCGATCACCGGCCCCAGCGCTTCCCACACTCCTTCCGGGCCATGCTTGGCCGGCAACGCTGTGATGGTCAACTCCCCACCGTCCGGGAGAGGCACAGTGCGGGAATCGTGCTCCGCCAACCCGACGACGTTCGGTCCGAAGTTCGCAGCGACCTCCTCCGTCGTGTATGCGAGCGGCACCATCGTCAGGAAGCCGCGACCGCTGACATCGAGGTTGTCGATGTGCTCGTGGGACGCGAGCGCGATGTCGATCTGGCCGAGCTCTTCGGGCGTGAAAGCGGGGGCTGCGTTTTTCACGACCGGACCAGCGATGGGGTGGTGGTAGGTCTGCGGTGCATCGAACGTCGGGTCGGTGATGATCCGAACACCGCCGATGCTGAGCACGGCGGTGGGCCCGCCGACGAGAGTGACTGAAGTGGACATGTGATGCTCCTCGGGAGGGTTCAACTGTTGCGTTCGGACAGGGTCTGCGCGGTGACATCTTCCGCACCGTGGAGGACGTAGATGACGTTTCCGTCGTCGTCAAAGACAGGTTCGTTGTGGGGCTGCCAGTAGCGCTCCTCGTATGTGCCGTCTGAGCGCTTCATGTCGTACCTCTGGGGTGCAAGTACCAGAGATTGACCAGTGTGCAGGACCTCTTCGAGGGAACCGCGGAGTACCTCCGTGCCGTTCGCGGTCGGGTCGTCCGGGTTATCGGGGAAGACCTCGAGAATGTGCTTCCCCACGGAGCTCGCACGCTCCTTCAAGGTTGCGGCGAGGAATGAATCGGTCGCCGCAACCACTCGTAGATCCGGGTCGACGGCGATGTACTGGGCGTTGATGGCGTTGAACAGGCGCTCGAAGTCAGGCGGCTGGACGGACGTTGTCATACTGAGCCTTTCTGTCATGGCAGAGGCCACCTCGATGTGGCAGTGCGGAAAGTCAATACGGATCGGGTCGCCGCCTCCAGTGCAGATTTCGTACCCCCGGTCTGAATGGCTTCGATGCACAAGGCGCATAGCGAACGCGTGCCCTGCGCACATACCCTCGGATCGCCGTTCAGCGACGGTGGTGGCGAGGTGATCCCATGGCCGAGTCCTCCGCTCCCCGAGCGGTGTTCTTCGTGTCCGACAGCACTGGAATCACCGCGGAGACCTTGGGGAACGCCTTGCTCTCCAACTTCCCGGGCTTCGCGTTCGTCAGAAGAACTGTGTCGTTCGTCGAGACGCTACGGGAGGCGGCCGCCGTCGTTGCGCTCGTACATGCGGCTGCGGAGATGGGTCCCCCTCCAATCGTCTTCATGACCGCCAAGAATCCGGAGATCGGTCTGGCCCTCGCGAACGTTCCGGCCGTTCTTATCGACCTGCTCCGCGGGCATCTGACCAGCATCGAAGCGACGCTTGGGGCGTCCGCAACACCAGAATCGGGTCGGTACCACTCTCTTGCTGACACCGACCGGTACTTCACCCGGATCAAAGCCATCGAATACACCATCGAGCACGACGACGGTCAAAGCTTGCGCCGGCTAGACCGCGCGGACGTCATCATCATCGCGCCGAGTCGGTGCGGAAAAACGCCGACCTCCATGTACCTCGCGCTCCAGCACGGACTGCACGTCGCGAACTATCCACTGACCGATGACGATCCACCGAGCGACGACCTGCCTCCCCGGATCCGCCCATTCTCGTCGAAGTGCTTCGGCCTCACCACCACGCCTCAGCGACTCAGCCAGGTCCGACATGAGCGTCGGCCCGAATCTCATTACGCCAGCCTCAACCAGTGCACGACAGAGATCCGCAGAGCAGAGCATCTCTACCGCAGCGCAGGCATCCCCTTCCTCAACTCTTCAGCGAAGAGCGTCGAGGAGATGTCCGCCGTCGTGATTCAAACCCTCAACCTGCGTTAGCAGCCCGTCAAAGGAGACAAGCATGACCAACGTTCTGTGGTTCCATCAGGTCGGGATGTCCGACCTTGGCCGAGTGGGAGGAAAGAACGCCTCCTTGGGAGAGATGGTGTCGCACCTCACCGATTTGGGGGTACGTGTACCCCGCGGCTTCGCCACGACCGCTGACGCGTACCGTGAATTCATCGCTCACGGGGCGCTCGGGTCCACCATCGCGGATGTCATCGCACGAACCGACGTCGACGACGTCATCGAACTTGCTCGGGTCGGCGCGGATATTCGCCAGCTTGTCCTCGCCCACCCTCTTCCCCAGACCCTCGAGAACGACATTCGAGCAGCATTCGAAGAACTCGTCGCGTCCGATCCCGAACCGGCATCGGTGACCTGGGCTGTCCGATCTAGCGCGACCGCGGAAGACCTTCCTGACGCGTCATTCGCCGGTCAGCAGGAGACCTACCTCAATGTTGGCGGAATCGACAACATCCTCGATGCGATCCGCGCAGTGTTCGCGTCGCTGTACAACGACCGGGCCATTGCCTACAGGGCACACCACGGATTCGACAGCGTGGACGTCGCCATCTCTGCAGGAGTACAGCGCATGGTCCGCTCTGACCTCGGAGCATCGGGTGTGATGTTCACCATCGACACCGAATCAGGTTTCGACGAGGCTGTCTTCATCACCAGCTCATACGGCCTCGGTGAGGCAGTGGTTCAAGGGGCGGTGAACCCAGACGAGTTCTTCGTGTCCAAGCCCGGGTTGCGCGAAGGACGCCCAGCAATCCTGCGGCGCTCGGTCGGCGAGAAGAGCACAGCCATGCGCTACACCGACCGGGTCGATGCAGGTAAGAGCACCGCCTTCGTCCCCGTTCCCGAGTGGGCGCGACGCGAGTTCTCGATCACCGACGCTGAGGTCGAAGAACTCGCTCGTCATGCCTTGACCATCGAAAAGCACTACGGGCGCCCGATGGACATTGAATGGGCGAAGGACGGGATCGACGGCAACGTGTACATCTTGCAGGCGCGGCCGGAGACTGTCGTCTCCCGCGCCGCAGCGAACGTCCTCACACGCTTCGCCCTTCGCCGATCCGGAGACGTCCTCACTGAGGGCCGTGCAATAGGTCAGCGAATCGGCGCAGGCACGACGCGTGTGCTCGACAGCGTGGACGACATGCGCCACTTTCAGACGGGGGATGTGCTCGTCGCTGACATGACCGATCCCGATTGGGAACCGATCATGAAGCGTGCTGCAGCTATCGTGACGAATCGAGGGGGACGCACGTGTCACGCCGCGATCATCGCGCGCGAACTCGGCATTCCTGCGGTCGTGGGAACCGGCAACGCCACTGCGGTGCTCAGCGACGGCACGGACGTCACGGTCAGCTGCGCCGAGGGCGACACCGGCTTTGTATACGCCGGCCTGCTCGGCTTCGACGAGGAAGTGACAGAGCTCGACCACATGCCACCGCCTCCGGCTCGCATCATGATGAACGTCGGTACGCCGGAGCAAGCTTTCTCGTTCTCACGTCTGCCGCATCACGGTGTCGGCCTTGCCCGGCTGGAGTTCATCATCAATCGTCAGATCGGTATCCACCCGAAGGCGTTGCTCGATCACTCGACCCTGCCCTCCGTTCTGCGGCAGAAAGTGGACGAACGTATCGCGGCCTACCCGTCGCCCAGGGAGTTCTTCATCCGGCGCGTCGCCGAAGGCATCGCGACAATCGCCGCGGCGTTCGCACCCGAGACGGTCATCGTTCGACTGTCGGACTTCAAGTCCAATGAGTACGCCAATCTCCTCGGCGGAGAACTCTACGAACCGAAGGAGGAGAACCCCATGCTCGGGTACCGCGGTGCGTCGAGGTACATTTCGGACGACTTCCGCGAATGCTTCGCGATGGAATGCGAAGCGCTGCGATTCGTTCGTGACGACATGGGCCTGCGCAACGTGCAGGTAATGGTGCCGTTCGTACGAACACTCGATGAGGCTGCCGCTGTCACGGACCTGCTGGCAAGTAACGGACTACGACGGGGCGAGAACGATCTGAAGGTCATGATGATGTGCGAGCTGCCTTCAAACGCGGTTCTCGCCACCGAATTCCTTGAGTTCTTCGACGGATTCTCCATCGGTTCCAATGACATGACGCAGCTGACGCTGGGCCTGGACCGAGACAGCGGAATCATCGCTGCGTCCTTCGACGAGCGCGACCCCGCCGTGCTGAAGATGCTCTCGCTGGCGATCACGGCGTGTAAAGCTCAAGGGAAGTATGTCGGGGTGTGCGGCCAAGGTCCCAGCGACCACCCGGAGCTTGCCCAGTGGCTGGTGGAGCAGGGTGTCGACTCGATGTCCCTCAATCCGGACACTGTCGTACAAACCTGGTTGAGGCTATCCAACTCGGAGCGAGTCCCTGTGTGAGCTGGCGTCGGGTGGGCGCCGATACTTCGGCGTCCGCCCGAGAGTCAGGCTGTCAGACTCTTCGGCCTGAACCACGTCGGATACGCCCGAGCTAGGGTCTCCGCTCCGCGAAAGCCGACGTCACCATCAGCGATTGCGACAGCGCACTGTCTTTTCCCCCACCAGAGCTCATTCAGTACGCGGAGATCTACGGTGACCGTCAAGTCCGGTTCCCGTTCGGGTGTCCCCACGCAGGCACCTGACCCGTGTTCGTCGACGAACATCCAAGCCTCACCCGGGTTCTGGTCGGGGAAACGAAACGCGAGGACGACACCTCCGCTGGGAAGACGGTCGCGCTGTAGCCCGAGGTGCATTTGCCATAGGAGAGCCCCCACATTCAAGTCTGCATCCGTCGAAGGCGACACCCTCCAGTCCAGTGTCCACGCGCCCAACGCTTCGAGGACCGGGCGTAGTGCGAGGCCGGACGCTGTGAGACGGTATTCGCCAGTGTCCGACGAATGCTCCACAACACCGATCCGTACCAGGTATCGCAGCCGCGTTGCGAAGAGGGTGCGGGACATCGTCGGCAGAGCCCGGTGGATGGCGTTAAACCGGGTGCTTCCGACGAGCATCTCGCGGACGATGAGAAGCGTCCAACGGTCAGCGATGAGGCGAGCGCCGATTGAGACCGGGCAGTAGTCTGTCGGAGGCACCCAGCCGTCTCGCGCGCCAGTCAACCGCGGTAGCGCGCCGTTCGTTTCAGGCATGTTCCTCCTTCGGCGACCTACGCCCGGGAACTCAGGTGGGCCCGTCGCTGCAGCACCTCGGCACTCACGTCGCTGAGAACCGAGCGCAAGGCATCGACGATGATGTCGAACTCAGTCTGCTCCGCCACGAGCGGCGGAGCAACGTTGATGATGGCAATGTCATCATCGAACGCTACTCGGGTCAGCACGCCCAGCTCGCGGAGCTTCCTCTCGAGTTCGAACGGGCCCCAGATATGTCTTCCGTTGGGAGCGCCGGATGGTGCGGAGGCAAGTTCGACGGCCCAGAGATATCCGGCTCCCCTCACATCGTGGACCACCTCAAGGTCCAGGAGCGACCGCAACCGCTCCTCGAGAGCGGTTTGCCGTGCGGCGACCTGGCCGAGGAGGTCGATGCGCTCCATGATCTCGAGATTCTTGAGGGCGACAGCGGCCATCACAGGGTGGCCTCCGAACGTATTTCCGTGAAGGAACGAGGCACCGGGATCCAGGAAAGGTGTGAACACTCGGTCTGAGGCGATTACCGCTCCCATCACGGCATGCGCGGAGGACAGCCCCTTCGCAGTCACGATGATGTCTGGGTCGAGTCCGAATCGGGCGCTTGCGAACCATTCACCGCAGCGACCGAAGGCCGTGATCGTCTCGTCCGCGATGAGAAGCAAACCGTAGGTGTCGCATAGCCTCCGCAAACCGGCGAAGTAGCTCGGTGGGGCAGTGAGCATGCCGCCGTGGTTCTGCACAGGCTCCACGATCAGCGCCGCGATGGTGGAAGGATCGTTTATCAAGATCTGTTCTTGTAGTTCGTCGAGCAGCGCCTGGACGGCGTCCTCGACAGAATCGGCGCCGGGGTCGAGCAATCGCCTAGTGTTCGAAATCCGAATGCTCGGAACCAGCATCGGCGTGAACTGTTCCCGCAGGTGGTCGAGTCCGTTCAGCGAGAGTGCGCCCAGTGTCGTGCCGTGGTATGCGGACTGCCGGGAGATGACTTTCCATCGATCCTCACCGTTCGCCAGGGCAAACGCGCGGGCGAGTTTCCAGGCGGCCTCGACCGATTCTCCGCCGCTCGGAACGAAGAAGACGTGGTTCAACCCAGCCGGCGCTAAAGCGGCCAACCGGTCCGCGAGCTCTATGGCACGCGGGTGCGTCGAACCCCAGGACGAGTGGTATCCGAGCTGGCAATACTGCGCGAACGCTGCTCGACCCATCTCCGCACCGTGCGAATAGCCCAGGTTGACGCAATACAGGTTCGACAACGCATCGAGATACCGATTCCCTGCATCGTCGATGAGATAGCTTCCTCGCCCTTCGACGAAAACCTGCGGGGTCTCTCCACCCATGTCGGCGAAGTGCCGCCAGAGGTTCTGTACGGGAGCGTCGCGAGTTTGCGGATCGGTCGGCATCTCACCCTCCTCGTTGCGCCCTCGTCGGCGCCAACACTGAAACTGTGCCATCCGTCACGGGGTCTACTATGTGCATCAGGCACACTCGAAGCACTGCCAGAGTGTGTCGAGCACAAGAGGCGGTGACGGCCGCGCCTTACAGTCGCGAGGCAAGGCGAAGGAGTCTGCACCAGTCAAAGGAAGGTGTCGTCGTTGTCATCGGATCGTAAGGATGTTCTTGCTGAGCGCCGCGCTGCGGTGCTCTCGCAGCTCGTGCTGCTGTTCGCGCAGGGTCGCGATCCCGTCGAGCTTGCGGAGGACGCCGTGCAGCTGGTTGCTCGAGCCACCGACACGAAGGCTGTATTCGTATACCTCTGGGACGAAGAAGACGAGCGCCTGGTTCTGCGAGTAGCAACTCAGGTTCCTCAGCAGACCGGCATCGACGAGATCCGGTTGCGCCTCGGCGAAGGCATCGCCGGGTGGGCGGCCATGCGCCAGGAGTCCGTCATCATCAATCGAGCGCCCGCGGAGGACCCCCGTTTCATCCCGTTTGCGCACATCGAGGAGGAGGAGTTCCATTCGGTGCTAGCGGCCCCGATTGCAGACGAGTCGAACAACCTCCGAGGCGTGTTCGCCCTGTACTCCACAGAAGAAGACGCGTTCGGCCAGGATGAGTTGGCTATCGCTGTCGAGGTCGGCCGCTTGCTTGCCACAGGACTCGCTCGCGCCGAGACCGTGAATGACCTCAATCATCAGTCAGCCATCGCGCACTTCCTGCTCGATTTTCCCACCGCGTCCCGGACCTCGTTGGTGCCGGCCTTGGAGTTCGCTGCGCAACGCGTGCTGGAACTCGTCGATGGGCAGGTGTGCGTGCTCGAATACATGAGTAGACGCGAGAACGCCGCAACGCCGATTATGTTCGCGTCCCGGACGGATGCCGGCCAACGAGTCTGGTCGACCCACTCCCGGTCCGCGGCTCAGAGCAGCATTGAACAGCACTGCGCAGGCCTTGAACACATGTCCGTCGCTCTCGGAATCGGCGCGTCTCGCGGCATTCTCACTTGCTACCGACCCGCTCGGTTTCGTTCGAGAGACGTCGAGCGCATGAGTGCGCTAGCGATGCAGCTCGGCGTCCTTCTCGAAGCCGTCGATCTGAACTCAGTAGGCTCCTCTCTGGCGACAAGGTTGCGGTTTACTCAGGACGACAGAGAGGCAGCCAACATTCTCGGAGAGCTAGGCCTGGATGGACCGGTCTGCCCCATTCTTGTCCGTGTGCACAGTGTGCAGACGGATTGGGAGACAGCCAGTCGGGCTCTGAAGGAGTCTCTCAGCGTGGCCGCCGGAAGCCGCGCGGTCGTACTCCTCCATTCCACGTGGGGATTGGTGCTCGCCGATGCCCCCGGGGGGCGCCTGGCGCCTGAGCTGAGTTCCCACGTGTTCGAGGCCACCCAACGGCTCGCTGAAGGGACTGGGCTGCGAGCATCGATTGGGGTGGGCTCAATCTCCTCGACCCCGGACGGCATTCGCCAGGCGATTGACGACGCCCGGAGCGCGCTGGAGTGGGCAGGCGTGTACGGCCAGACGTCGCCTGTGTCTTTGGCGACGCACCAGGATGTTCGCGGCATGCTTCCGTTGAGCGAGGTTGTCCGACAGTTAGCCCCCACGGTCGTGTCGCTCGTCGGCATGCTCGAGCCGTTGGTGCAGTACGACCTCAAACAGGGGACCCAGCTCGTGAATACGCTAGCTGTCCTCGCGGGCTGGGGTGGGTCGGTGCAGGAGACCGCCAAGCAGTTGCTCATTCACCGGAACACCCTGCGCCAGCGAATGCAGCGTATTGAGCATGTGCTCGGCATCGTATTGGGGTCCGGCACCGAGTGGTCTCCCCTGACGCTCGCGGCTCAGGTCGCGAGCGTCAGGGTCAGCCGTACGGTCGTGGGTCAGTAAACGTCCTTGACGTAACGACCCGCGGCCTTCAGCGCGGCCACGCGCTGCTCTCCCGCGGTCAAATCGCCTTCACCGAGGATCTCGACAAGCGCCCGATCCACGTCTGCCGCCATGCGAGTCTTATCGCCGCAGACGAAGATGTAGGCACCGTCCTCAACCCATCCGCGCAGCTCATCCGCATGATCAACCATCACGTGTTGCACGTAGAGCTTCTCCGCCTGGTCGCGGGAGAACGCCACATCGAGCCTATGGAGAACGCCTCGCTTAGCCAGATCATCGAACTCGTCCTCGTACAGCCAGTCGTACGCGCGATGCTGGTCTCCGAAGAACAACCAGTTGCGACCGGAAGCGCCCGAAGCGTCTCGATGCCGGAGGAACGCTCGGAATGGTGCGACTCCCACGCCGGGCCCGATCATGATCACCGGCTGGTCGTCTGCGGGCAGAGTGAACTCGTGCGCGGGCACGCGACGAACCTCGAACGGCGCACCGTCTTCGGCCCGCTTGCGAAGGAACTCGGTAGCTGTCCCCTGATGCTCGCCGCGTCCCAGCTCGTATTGGACGCCCGCAACGGTGATGTGCAATCTGCCATCATCGCGAAGGGGACTGGAGGAGATCGAATAGTCCCGATGCTGGAGAGGCCGAAGCTCGGCCAGAACCTCCGCCACAGGAACGTCCTCGCAACCGAGATCCGTGATGACGTCCAGAACGTCGCGACCCCACAACCATGCGTCCAGGCGCTCTCGGGACCCCGACTGGATGAGATCGATGATCTCGCTCACAGATTGGTTATCAGGCTGCAGACGCGACAGACCGACGATGAGACCCGGGTGCGGCAAACGCAGCTCGACGTCATGCGCGAGGATTTCTCGGAGCGGTCTCCCGTCGACTACCTGCTCCCCATAGGCCTCAATCCACTGGGACACCAGGCGGTCGGAGTTCTTCGGGAACACTGAGAGGGAGTCGCCGGGCGCGTATGCGAATGGCTCGTCGAACGCGAGTTCGTAGTGTGCGACATATTTCGCGGAGCCCGGCTTGGAGAGGTGCGCGGTTGCTACCACCCGAGCGGTCTGATTTCGGTCTGCGCTCGCGTGCTTGTCCTTGACGGGTTCGTCCGCATTGTCAGGCTCGCCAGCGACCGCACCGTTCCATGGCTGGGCGTCGAGCAGCTGCTGAACTGCCGGCTTCGCCCACCGCTCGGCACTGAACTCGAAGTCAATGTCGCAGTCGATGCTCTCGACGAGGCGGACTGCTCCGAGGGCTTCGAGGCGTTCGTCGATATCGTGGCCCGCCTTGCAGAAGTCCTCGTACATGGAATCCCCGATGGAGAGGACCGCGTACGGTAGCCCTTCGAACGCTCCTGAGGGCAGTTGCTGGAGCCAGTCCCAGAACTCCGCCGCGTTGTCCGGCATGTGGCCGTTGTCGTGCGTGGATGTCACGACCAGGAGTCGTTGGAGCTCTCGGTCACCGGAGTGCAGCCAGTCCTCGAGCGACGCCAGCTGGACGTTGTTGCCGGCCTTCTCTGCCTTCCCGTGGATCTGGAACGCGAGGTACTCCGCGTTTCCGGTCTGGCTTCCGAAGAGAATGGTGAGTTCCGCAGCGTCTGACGCGGCCATCTTCGTCCCCCCCTCTGCGACGCTCGACTGCATGGTCATGAGTCGGTGCTGATGAAGACCGACTTCGGCTCGGTGAAGCCGCGTACGCCCTCCATCCCCAGCTCGCGTCCGATGCCGGACTGCTTGAAGCCACCGAACGGCACCTGCACACGGATCGAGGAGTTCGAGTTCACGGATAGAGTTCCGCTTTCCACGCCCCTGGCGACGCGCAGCGCGCGACCGACGTTGCTCGTCCAGATGGAGCCACTCAGACCGTAGATGGTCTGGTTGGCGAGCTGAACCGCTTCCTCTTCGGTATCGAACGGGATGACAACGGCGACGGGGCCGAAGATCTCGTCTCGCGCCGCTCGGGTGGAGCCGTCCTGGTCGACCGCGATGTGGGGGGCCATCCAGTAGCCGGGGCCGCTCGGAGTGGATCCCTTGAACACGACGTCGAGCTTGTCGTCGAGGAAGGATTCGACGGTGGCGCGGTGTTCCTGAGAGACGAGAGGGCCCAGGTCCGTGTCCAGCTGCGACGGGTCTCCGATCCGCAAGGCGCTGGTCGCGGCGACGAACTTCTCAACGAACTCGTCCAGGACGGGACGCTGCACCAGAATGCGGCTTCGTGCGCAGCAGTCCTGTCCAGTGTTGTCGAACACCGCCCATGGGGCGGCGTTTGCAGCCTTCGCGATGTCGGCATCAGCGAAGACGACGTTCGCTGACTTGCCTCCCAGCTCAAGCGTGACCCGCTTCATGGTGTCAGCGCTCGAGCGGAGGATGGAACGTCCGACCTCCGTGGATCCGGTGAAACTGATCTTGCCCACTCTGCGGTCCTCGATGAGCGTGGAGCCCACCTCGGCACCACCTCCGGTGACGACCTGCAGGAGGTGTGGGATGGGCGACACTTCCGCAGCGAGCTCGCCGAGGCGAACGGTGGACAGCGGAGTCATGCTTGCCGGCTTGACGATGACGGCGTTGCCGGCCGCGAGGGCGGGCGCGATGCTCCAGCTGGCGATAGGCAGAGGGAAGTTCCATGGCGTGATCACTCCGACGACGCCGATTGCTTCACGGAAGGTCAGCGCCACACCCCCATCAACAGGGATGGTCTCACCAGTGAGCTTGTCGATGGTGCCGGCGTAGTAGCGGAACACGCCCGCGACGCTGTCCGCCTCGGCAAGTGCCGCCTTCATCGGCTTGCCCACATCGCGTGATTCGAGGCTGGCCAGCTCCTGACGATGGCGAGATACCGCATCAGCGAGGTCAAACAGGAACTGCTGGCGCTGTGCGATAGGAAGGCTCGCCCAGCTCTTCTGCGCGGTTACTGCTCGCTCAACTGACACGTCGACGTCGGCGCGAGTGAACGCCCGCACCTCGTCGATCTGCTCTTCGGTCGCCGGGTTCCATACGGGAATTGTCAGGTTCGTCATCGGTCCTCTTCCGCCGTATGCGGGTCGCTCGCCCGCTTCAGTTGTCCCACCTTGGCTCACGCGGGAGCCGAGCCGACGTGCAGAGAGCACGGAAACGAAAGAGGGCATGTGCGTGGTGCACATGCCCTCTCCGCTCCGAGCGGCGCGCTCTCACGCCGCTGTCAGCAGCCTCGCGATGCGCGGTTGCGCATTGACTCCGATCCATGCGCTTGTTCCGTCCGGCGCGTCATAGCGATGCAGGGTCGCGCCCCGCTCCGGATTCTCGAACTCGAGCACCGGCACAGCGTCGGGATGCAGCGAGCCGACGACCTGGACCTTGCGTCCCGCGACTTCCGTCCAGAAGTATGACGGCGGCGCAGGCTGCCTACTGACTCCGGTCAACAGTTCCGCGAGGCTTGCCCCCTGTTGCCGAGCCTCAGCCCAGCTCTCAGTACGGGTGCCTGGACCGCCCTCACGTATCCGCGTGACCGCATCACCGATACCAAAGAGGTGAGGGACAACAGTTCCTGCCTGAACGACGCGGCCATCGGCGTCGACCATCAAAGCCCCGTGCGTGAGAAGGCCGCTATCTTCCAGCCATGCGACAGCAGGCCGGGCACCGACGGCGCTGATGAGGACGTCTCCCACGAGCACGGGCCCGTCTCGCAGCTCCACCTCCCAGCCACCATCGGTGGCGCTGATGCGAGCAATGTCGGCTTCCCAGTGACATACGACACCTGCGTCCGCGAGCCAGGTAGAAGTCTCCTGGCCGAGATGACCGGCCAGCAACCGCTCCAAGGGGCCAGCGGCTCGATCCAGAAGCGCGACCTTTGACCCTCGCGCTGCGAGTGAAGAGGCGAGCTCCACGCCGATGGCGCCGGCTCCGATGACGACGGCGGACTCCCCATTCGCGGTGCGTTCACGTAGATTCCGCGCATCGGCAGCGCTGCGCAGCACGGTCGTGTCCGCCGGCTCAATGGGAAGCCGGGCGGCGCTTGCTCCTGTGGCAATCACAAGCTGGTCGAACGGCACAGCACCTACTCGGCCGTCGGGGTACTCGACCCGTACGACAGATGCGGATGTGTCGACGCTCGTGGCGCGCGCACGGACGAGCTCGGCATCCAGGTCGCTCCAGTCAACGGCGATGTCTCCGGCTTCGCCCTCCACAAGATAGTGCTTGGACAGTGGCGGCCTGTCGTACGGGGCGTCGGGATCGCAGTCGATGACCCTCACCTGCGAGCTGTTGCCGAGTTCCCTCAGCCGCTCGATGAACGCCGTGGTCGCCACCGAAGCGCCGACCACGACCAGCGACTCGCTCACGCGTCCTCCGTCTCAATGAGCTTGATGGCGCGCTCGGGGCAGTTTCGGATGGCCTTTCGCGTGTTCTCCTCCTCGAATGCGCCCTCCCGACCTTCCACGACATGCCCGTAGCCCTCATCGTCGATGAAGAAGGTTTCGGGCGCGATCATGAAGCATCGTGCGTGGCCCTGACAACGAGCCGGATCAACCCAGATCTTCGTCAAGTCACTCACCTCCCGTCAGGCGCAGCCTTAGCGGGCCGACGCCGTGCCACGGCTCGTCCTCAGCCAACTCGAACTCCGGAATGGTCGCCAAGAAGTGCTCGAGCGAGATGACCACTTCTTTACGCCCGAGGTTCGATCCCAGGCACCGGTGAATTCCGCCGCCGAAGGCGAGGTGCCGGTTGTTCTCCCGCGTGATGTCGATCTCATTCGGGTTGTCGTAGATCTCGGGGTCTCGGTTGCCGGCGCCGAACACGAGCACCACCCGCTCGCCCGCCTTGATCTCCTGGCCTCGGACGGTGGTGTCCTGCTTCGCGGTGCGCGCCATCGCCTGCACGGGCGAGAGCGTGCGCAGGAACTCTTCAGCCGCATCCATGATGCGGTCGGGCTCGCGACGCAGGAGCGCCTGTGCCTCCTTGTTGCGCGCGAGATACCACAGCGAGGAGCGGATCGCCCAAGCCGTGGTGTCCAGGCCCGCGAGGAACAGCAGATACCCGTATGAGACCAGCTCGTCATCCGTCAGCGGTCGCCCGTCGATTGTGGCGTTGAGCAGCTCGCCGGTGATGCCGTCGAGCGCCTTGCCCGCGCGGCCGTCGTCGATGAGGCGCTGCACGTAGGCGACGAGGTCGTCTCCCGCGGCTTTAGCCTTCTCAGGCGACTTCGTCCGTTCGTAGATGATGTCATCGATCCACTGGTCGAACAGTGGCCAGTCTTCTTCCGGATACCCGGCAAGGCGACTGAAGATAATCGTCGGGTAGGGACGAGCGAAGAGAGCGGACACGTCGACAACATCCCTGTCCTCAAACGCCGACTTCACCTGATCCGACAGCTCGATGGCGGTGGTGTGCATTCCCGGTTCGAGCTTGTTGATTGCCATGGGAGTGAACATCGGAAGCAGCAGCTTACGAAAGCCCGCGTGCGTGGGCGGATCGATGTCGATGGGGATGAGAGGCATATCCGTGCCGAAGGATGGCAACAGCATCGACGGACCGACAGACCACGTTTCAGGGTCCTGCTCCGCGTCGAAGATGTCTTCGCTCTTGGAGATGTACCAGAATCCGCCGTACTTGGAGCTGTGCCCGACCGGCTTCGACTCATGCATCTGTGCGTAGTCATCGAAGATCGTGTCGAGAGCCTTCCCGTGGAAGTCGAATTCCGCGAGGGTGTCGTTGTCAGACATGAGCCGGTTTCCTTTCGGTATACGCGCTCGCTCGGCGAACAAGGTCGTCGAACAGAGCATGGTTGTCTGGTGAGGTGAGGAACAGGTGCTCGGGGTGCCATTGCACCGCGATGAGGTTCGCGGACGGGTCTTCGAACGCCTCTACCACTTCACCCGCACGAGCGGTCACTGTCAGCCCCTCACCGAGACGCGCCACCGCCTGGTGGTGGTAGCTGTTCACCGCCATGCGCTCACCGACGATGCCGGCGAGGAGTGAAGTCGGCTCGATAGCGATCTCGTGATCTGCTTCGTTCGACGGCCGGGTCTGCCAGTGCCCGTCCAGGTGCTGGATAAGTGTTCCGCCGCGCAGGACGTTGATGAGCTGCAGGCCACGACAGATCGCCAGGATCGGCAGGCCTCGCTCGCGGGCGTCACGGACGAGAGCTGTCTCGAACCGGTCCCGGAACGGGCTGACACCGTAAACGGTTTCGTCAGGAGCCTGCCCGTACATCTCCGGTGACAGATCGCCCCCGCCGGTGAGGAGGAGCGCGTCGAAGCCGTCGAGCAAGTCCTCCGGGATCGTTTCCGTCGCCGGAAGGATGGCTGGCCGGCCCCCCGCAGAAACCACGGCCTCGGCGTAACTGAGAACCTGGAGCGTGGAGTCCCGCGGACCGAACGCGGATTGCTGGACGCTTCGGTCGGCGGTGACTGCGATGAGTGGGCGAGACATCAGTAGATCGTCCAACCACCGTCGACGAACAGCGTCGTTCCGGTCACCCAGCTCGACTCGTCCGAAGCCAGGAACGCTACGCCGTTGGCGACGTCCTCGGGCTTGCCGATGCGTCCCATCGGGGTGCGCTCGAGCAGCCAGTTGCGTACCTCTTCCTTTCCGAGAGCCTCCGCCGTGAACGGCGTTTCGATGAATCCCGGGGCGACGGCGTTGACTCGGATGCCGGAGGAGGCAGCCTCGACGGCCAGCGCGCGAGTGAGCTGCAGGAGGGCGCCCTTCGAGGCGTTGTAGTGGATCTGGGGGTGACCGCTGGAGGAGATGACGATGTGCGCCTCCACAGAGGTGATGTTCACGATGGAACGCGTGTGGTCGCCGTCTCCTGCTCGCAGGAGACTGTACGCCTCGCGGGACACGATGAACGGACCAGTCGAGTTCACCGCGAACACCTGATCCCATTCCGCGACGGACAGTTCCTCGAAAGTTCCGAACTTCACGATGCCGGCGTTGTTGACCAGCACGTCGAGGCGTCCGAACTTGTCCGCGACCTTTGCGAAGCCTGCCCGGACGCTGTCCTCATCGGCGACGTTCGCCTGGATGTTGATGACGTTGTCGCGCCCGCCGAACACAGCTTCGAGGGCCTCCGGGTTCAGGTCGATGGCAGCGAGCGATGCTCCCTCGTCGAGGAGCTTCTCGGCGATGGCGCGGCCGTTGCCAGATGCGGCTCCGGTGACCGCGGCGAAACGTCCTTCAAGTCGATTTCCCATATTCGTTCTCTTTCTTGGCTTGTTGTGGATCAGATGTGCTCGAGGTAGCGGGAGGTCTCCCAGTCGGTGACAGCCTTGTGGAACTGCTGCACCTCCCACTGGCGGGTCTCCGTGTAGTGGCGCACGAACTCCTCGCCGAAGTACTCCTTCGCCAGGTCGCTGTTCGCGAAGAGAGCGGTGGCTGCTTCGAGCGTGTGCGGCAGACGAAGAGCGGCGTTGCCGTCCTGTTCGTATGCGTTGCCGGTCACTGCCGCCGGCGGGGTGAGAGACTTCTCCAACCCGCTGAGTCCCGAGGCGATATTGGCGGCGAGAACCAGATAAGGGTTGGCGTCCGCTCCCGCGATGCGGTTCTCCACACGGGCGGCCGCGCCCGCGGACGGGATGCTGCGTATGGCGACCGTGCGGTTGTCGACACCCCATGTGGCGCTGGATCCTGCCCACTGCCCGCCTTCGACTCGTTTGTACGAGTTCACGGTCGGCAGGTACAGCGCGGTGAAGTCGCGGGAGCCGGCGACAAGTCCGGCGAGGTACGCGCTTCCGATGCTGCTGAGTTCACCGGGCGTCGTCGGATTCGCGAACAGGGCGTCCTCGTCCTCGGCGCTGACCAGGCTCTGGTGCACGTGGCCGGACGAGCCGGCCTGCCCGGGGTTGACCTTGGCCATGAAGGAGGCGGTCATTCCATGGGCGGCAGCAATCTCCTTGACGGTGTGCTTGAGCAGCAGGGCGCTGTCGGCCGCCTGGATGGCTTCTCCGTAGTGGATGTTGACTTCGAACTGGCCTGCGCCGTGCTCGCTGTTGCTGGCCTCGATGAACACACCCTGCTCCGCCAGTTGGTCGCGGATGAGGCCGATCACATACTCAGTGCCCGAGTCGCGATACACGCTGTACGTGTGGTTGCCGTTGGTAATCGGCTCGAGATCACGCCAGTTGCGGCGTGCGAGTTCGCGAGGAGCTCCTTCGAACAGGTAGAACTCGAATTCGTACGCGCAGATTGGCGTGTATCCGAGGGACACGGCACGGTCCACGACGCGCCGCAGGACGCCGCGAGGCGACTGCTCCAGCGGTGTGCCATCGGGGTTGTAGAGGTCGCAGATAACAGAGGCGACACCGGGCTCGCCGGGAACAAGCCGGAGGGTCGTGAGATCGGGTCGCAGATTCACGTCGGGGTAGCCGGTGTGCCAGCCCGTGAAGGTGAGGTTCGGGATGCTTGCATCCTCGATGTCCCACCCGAAGAGGATGTTGCAGATGTTCGTTCCGACTTCGTACGCGGACTCGACGAAGTACTTCGCAGACAGGCGCTTACCACGCCAGAGGCCGTCGATGTCGGGTGCACCGATCTTGATGACCTTGATCCCGTGCTCGGCGACGAACTTCTCGACGTAGCGCTTCGGATCTTCGATCAGAACCTCATTGTTCATGTGCCCTGCCTTCCAGCTTGCATTGATGGTGAGTATGAAGAGCGTGCAGCGAGGCTATCGGCGCTGCAAACGCCTCGATATGTGCGCCGCGCACATCGTTCCTAGTTTCGCGGTGCACGACGTACGGGCGCGCCTCTGTCGGCAAACGACGACGCCCGGGCGAGGGTGGAGCCTCGCCCGGGCGTCGTCATGACCGGAGCTCAGGGTCGGGCGGGAGCCTCCCCTCCGACCGTGGCGTCGAGGGCGTCGGGCAGCTCCTCCTCGTCGTAGATCTTGCCGATGCGGGCGTATTCCGCCGGCCGGCGCTTGCGAAGGTAGAGGGCGTAGACGACGCCCGCGAGCGCGATGAGCAGGACGTACAGCGGAATCAGATTTACGACCACCACATCCGCGCCGGCGAGGAACGGGATGTAGACGACAAGCAGCACCAGGACGATGGCTTGTGCGACGACACCGATAGCTGGAGCGACGAGAGTCTTCCAGGTTGCCCCGGGGCCGGAACGGCCGACACGGTTGAAGTAGAAGATCACGGCGAGCGAGACGAGCAACTGCACGAAAATAACGCCTGCGGTGCAGAAGATGGGCAACCAGCCTCCCAACTGCAGAAGCGGGTCCGCGCCGCCAAGAGCGAAAAGAAGGATAACGACGACCGCGATGGCCGCCTGAACGCCGTTAGCGACATAGGGCGACTTGTGCTTGTCGTGCGTACGTCCAAGGGCTGCTGGCAGAATGCGGTCGCGCCCCATGGAGAAGAAATACCGGGAGGCGTTGTTGTGGAACGCGAACGCACACGCGAAGAAACCGGTGATGACGAGGAAGTCCATCAGCACGCGCATGAAATGCCACGTGTACATGTCTGCGAGGACGAAGTAGTAGTCCCCGACAAGGTTCCCCGCCTGCTCCATGGTCTGGTCACCGAATCCGACGATCCCCGCGTAGGCCGCGAAGGTGTAGAACACGCCCAGCGTGATCACGGCGATGTACGTCGCTCGAGGTACGGACTGCTTCGGATCGGTAGTCTCTTCGCCGTAGATCGCCGTGGTCTCAAAGCCGATCCACGACCAGAACGCGAAGAAGAAGCCGATACCGATAGCTGGTGCGGCCAGCCATCCTGCCGGGTTGAACGCCTCGGGCATCTGCCCCTGGGCTCCGCCCTGAACGATGACTGCGGTCGCGACGAAGAAGACAACGAGCACTTCAAGACCGAGCGCGACACCGAGGATCTTGCCGGTGAGCGTGACCTTGAAGTACGAGATCACGAACATGAGGATGACGCCTGCAACGCTGCACACCCACCACGGCACAGCCCACCCGAAGTAGTTCTCCAGCATCGCTGAGGTGAAGTATCCGAATCCGCCGCTGATAGCGGGGACGATCATGCTGTAGGCGAGCATGACCGTCCACCCTGCACCCAACCCAATCGGTCGGCCCAGGCCCTGCGTCGTGTAGTTGTAGAACGCCCCCGCCGCCGTAATTCGCTTTGCCATCTGGGCAAATCCCACTGCAAATACGAGCAAGATCAGAGTTGCTGCGACATACGTCAGCGCCGTCGCCATCCCGGCGCCGTTCGCGAAGGAGATCGGGATGTAGGTGGAAACCACCACCAGTGGGGCCGCCGCCGCGGTGACCATCAAGACGATGGTGAAGAACCGGATCGAGCCTTTCAGAAGGTCGGTTGAGACTTCCGCGGTCGCCCGCCGGGTGGAATTTGTCGCCATTCGGGTATGCCTCTCAGTGCATGTTGCCTGATAAGTGGATACTCCCGTTCAAGAGACCTGAACGCCGTGAACGCCGTCGTTCACTCAATCGGGATGTGCGGAAAGCTACTGAAGCTTGAGTCCGCACAGAGTGTCACCTAGGCCCATGTCGCGGCCTTCGTATGTGCGCGCCGCCTATGGATCGACCCGAGGATTGATGGGCAGAGAGTCGTCATCCTTTGCTCGGGTGCGAACGATGTTGGCGAAGCGCTCGGCGAGGGCCTTCGACCCTTCCTTCACCGCGGAGTCGGACGACTTGAACTCCTCTGTCTGGATGTCGTAGGCCGAATGGTGTTCCTCTGGGATCAACGGTCGCCAGCTCTCGAAGCGCGCGGGCGAGATCTCCGGATGGAACTGCACTCCCCATGCGGAGGCAAGACGGAACACCTGATGACGGTACTTCTCCCCCGTACCCAGCAGCACCGCGTCTTCGGGCAAGCTCACGATGCCATCGAAGTGCATCGCGCCGGCGAGTAGCGGTCGGGGCAACCCGTAAACGAGCGGATCGTCCTCGGCCTCCGGTGCCCAATCCACAGCGACGACGCCGCTCTCGAGACCGGCGTCACCGCGGAGAACAGTTCCGCCTGTCGCATCAGCGAGTAGTTGCGCTCCGAGACAGATCCCCAGCGTGGGTAGTTCCGTCGCCACCGCTTCGCGCAGCCGCTCCTTGATTCGTTCCAACCACGGGAAGTCAGCCACATCCGTTGCGCCCATGCTGCCGCCAAGGACAACGAGCCCATTTACGTCGTTGAGGACGGGGATCTCATCTCCGTCGAAGGGCCGGACCACAGTGACATCCACCCCCTCTTCTGCGATCCACACTCCGAGACGCTCCAGATCATCCTTCGCATCAGGCTGGATGACAAGCAGCGTGGGACGGCGGGGGGCAGAGCTGTCTGGCATGAATGCTCCTTCAAGCGCATGGATAAGGCCAGCACACACTCCATCACAAACCACCTAGTCGGACATGTGCACGACGCACACCGGCGGGATGAACACGGTGCTGCGCGCACCGCATGAGTTCAGAGCCCGAGCGTGAGTATTCCGTGGAAGCCCATCGAAGCGCTCTAAGGAGGACGTCGCAATGGCCCGACTGCCGATCCGAGCCGCGGTGCTGCTCACCCCGGGTGCACCGCTTGACCACCGTACGTTGCTCCTCGATGAGCCGCTCCACGGCGAGGTGTTGGTGCGCACGGGTGCCATCGGACTGTGCCACAGCGACCTTCACTACGCCGACGGCACCCTTCCCATGGATGTACCAGCTGTGCTCGGTCACGAGGTTGCCGGCGTCGTCGAAAGTGTCGGTCCAGGCGTGCATCGAGTGAAGGTCGGAGACCGCGTCGTCGCCACAGTCACCCCAAGCTGTGGTGCGTGCCCGAAGTGCGTAGCCGGCCACGCTACGCTCTGTGAGCGCACCTCGGAGCGTCGCCAACGGGACCGGCCCAAGCTGGAAACCGAAGATGGCGCGCCTGTGTTCATGTTGGGCGGGATGGGGACGTTCGCTGAAGCGTTCGTGCTCGATGAAGCTTCCCTCGCGGTGCTACCAGACACTGTCGGTCTCGATGTCGCCTGTCTCCTCGGTTGTTGCATCAGCACGGGCGTCGGCGCCGTCACTCACGGCGCACGGGTGAGCCCCGACGACACCGTCGCCGTCATCGGATGCGGCGGTGTCGGCATGGCTGCAATCCAAGCCGCTCGGATGTCCGGAGCACGGCGGGTCATCGCCATCGACCTACACCCCGAAAAGCTGTTGCTCGCCTCCGAGATCGGGGCAACGGATGTCGTGGTGTCCGGACCGTCACCAGAGGTCATGGACGCTGTGCGGGAGATCGTCCCGGATGGCGTGACACGTTCGTTCGAAGCGGTGGGGCGACCCGAGACTGCCGAGCTTGCCTTCGACCTGCTCGCCCCGGGCGGCATCGCCACGATTCTCGGACTCATGCCAGCCGGCAAGCGCATCAGCATCGATGCCGGTGCCCTCATCGAAGGCGACCGCCGCATCCAGGGCGCTTACATGGGTGCCAACCAGTTCCTCGCCGACGTGCCGATGCTCGTCGAGCAATACGAGCGAGGCGCCCTTGACCTACGCGCGATGGTGACCTCCGTCATTCCGTTCTCCGATATCAACGCGGGACTGAACGCGATGCGCTCCCCAGAGACGATCCGCACGGTGGTGTCGTTCGAATGAGAGGAAACGATGTGACGGTGTCAGTACCGGTTGTCGAGACACAATCTTGGATCGATGGTCGCTGGGTGGTACCGGACCGCACAATCGGATCGCTCCACGATCCCAACACCGGTGAACGGCGTGGCCCTCAGCTCGAGAACTCCCTAGAATCCGTGACGACCGCCATCACCGCGGCGGAACGTCTTTTCACCACTCAAACTCTTGACGACCTCGGTCCCGCATCCCGTGCCGCAGCCCTTGGGGAGTGGGCAATGCTTCTGGATGAAGCTGCCGAGGACATCGCACTGCAGGACTCGATGTCCACGGGCAATCCTCTCTCCACGACTCGGATGCTGGCGGGCTCGCTGGGGGCACGGGTGCGGTCCTTGGCGGCAGAGGTGCTCAACCTCGGAGACGGCAAGGACCTGTCTGCATCCGGCCGCACCGTTCGTCTGCTGAACCGTTCCCTGGGGCCGACCCTGATCCTCGCGCCGTGGAACGCGCCGACTTTTGTCGCTGTCTCCAAACTTGCCGCGGCCTTCGGCGCGGGCTCCCCGTCGATACTCAAGCCTTCCGAATGGACACCGGGGGGAGCGCAGATCGCGTTCGGGCTGTTCGTTCAGGTACTCGAGGCTCAAGCCCTTCCCGCCGCGTCCCTGCAGCTCGTTCACGGCGGCGCAAAGGTGGGCAGCGCCCTTACTTCGGATCCCCGGATTCGGGTCATCACCTTTACAGGAGGTCTCGCTGCAGGCCGCGCCGTCGCCCGCGCGGCAGCAGAATCCCTCGCGAGCGTCCAGCTTGAGCTCGGATCCAACAACCCCGCTGTCGTCCTTGGTGACGCCGATGTGGAGAGAACCGCGGCCGATCTTGTTGCGGGCATGACGCGTCTGAACGGGCAGTGGTGCGAGGCACCCGGCAAGGTTCTTGTGTCGAAGTCCTTGCATGACGCGCTCACAGAAGCGCTCATCGCCGAAGCTGAGCGCGTGCGGATCCGGGATTCATTCGACCCCGATTGCGACCTCGGGCCTCTTGCCTACGAAGCACATCGAGACCGCCTCGAGGCCTCCATCGCTGCACTAGAGGCTCGAGGGGCACGTGTGCGCCGCGCGGGAACGAGGCCGATTGCCGATGGCTGGTTCTTCAGCCCTGCCGTGATCACAGGCCTTCCTGCGGCCGCGGCATCGGAGGAACTGTTCGGCCCGGCAGTCACTGTGCATGCCTATGACGGCGTGGCCGATGCCATCTCCGACGCAAACGCTGCGGGCGGCGGGCTGGATGCCTTCGTGTTCGGCGCAGATGAGGACGAAGCAATTCAGGTAGGAGCTCGTCTTCTCGCCGGAGAGGTCAGGGTGAACGGCACCAAGATGGCTGATTTGGCGGGGGAATCACAGCAGACCTTCTGGGGCATGTCCGGGGTGGGTGGTCATGGCCCCGCGCAAGGCGTCGCGTTCTATCAGGGGCGACGTGTCGTTGGTGTCGACGACCCCTCGCTGCCCATTTAGACCCTCTGTTCACATCATCAGCAAGAGAAAGCAGAATCACATGATTATTGGTGTTCCCGCGGAAGTGAAGAACAATGAGAACCGTGTCGCGGCGACCCCTGCCGGCGTCGCTGAACTCGCGGCGCATGGGCACCGCGTCCTCATCCAAGCAGGAGCTGGGGTCGGCAGCGCATTCTCCGACGACGAGTACGTGGACGCCGGCGCTGAGCTCCGCCCTGTCGCGGAATCAGTCTGGGCAGAAGCGGACATGATCCTGAAGGTCAAGGAGCCGGTCCATAGTGAGTACTCGCTCATGCGCAAGGATCAGATCCTCTTCACGTACCTGCACCTCGCTGCGGACGCCCCGCTCACGCAGGCCTTGCTGGACAGCGGCACGACTGCCATCGCCTACGAGACGGTGCAGCTTCCGGATCGCAGCCTTCCGCTGCTCTCGCCGATGTCGGAGGTCGCGGGGAGGCTCTCCGCCCAGGTGGGCGCGAACCAACTCATGCGGTCTCAGGGTGGTCGCGGACTTCTCCTCGGCGGCGTCCCGGGAACTCCTAAGGGCAAGGTCGTCATCATCGGCGGCGGCGTAGCTGGCGAGCACGCGGCTACGATGGCGCTAGGGCTCGGGGCGGAAGTTGCTCTGCTCGACGTAAACCTTCCGCGGCTGCGCGCGCTCGAGGCACGCTTCGACGGGCGGGTCACAACCCTGCGTTCAAGCCCTTACACCATCGCTGCAGCGGTAGAAGACGCCGACCTCGTCATCGGCTCCGTCCTCATCCCTGGCGCCAGTGCTCCGAAGCTCGTCACCGACGAGATGGTGGCGCGCATGCGCCCAGGCTCCGTCCTCGTGGACATCGCCATCGACCAGGGCGGATGCTTCGAAGGCTCCCGCCCGACCACCCACGATGACCCCACCTTCCCTGTTCATGACGCTATCTACTACTGCGTAGCGAACATGCCGGGTGCCGTCCCGCGTACGTCTACGATCTCTCTGACCAACGCAACCCTGCCCTATGCTCTGGCCATCGCCGACAAGGGATGGCGGGCGGCGTTGGCTGCCGACGCATCCCTCGCTCGCGGGCTCAGCACCCACGAGGGTGTGCTGACGAACGCGGCAGTCGGCGAAGCGCTCGGTATTGAAAGCGCCGCTGTCGAACGGGTCCTCGCGGCCTGACCACTGCTGTTGCGGGGGCATGAAGCCCCCGCAACACTGACTAAGGAGGTAGCCATGAACACACCGCGATTCGACGGCCGAGCCGACCTGGGCTTCGCTTGGAGTGTCAAGGACTCCTTTCTTCAATACATCCGCAGCATGCCGGACGGCTCCATCCGCTGGGGCGACGGCGCATCAGTCACCCGCGATGGCCAGTTCTACTTCCCGCTGACATCGGTCCGCCAGACGCCGGCAGGCTTGGACTTGCAGTTTGGCGGCGAGGTTCGGTTCGTCGCTCACCGCGGACTACTCGCAGTCACCCTCACCAACCCTCTCATTCGCATTGTGGGCACCAGCGGGGTACTCATCAACGGTAGTGACGGTGCCCGGGACGACCTGTGTCAAATCGACCTGACTGCTCAGACTCACGATGACGACGTCCTCATGTGGCTGGACGCTCATGTGGCGCTGACCGCAGCCGGTTCCGACCTCTTCGCGGGAACGTACAAGATCGATGAAGTCATGGCTCCTATGACGATCCGGGTTCCCCTCGCGCAGGACGTGAGCGTTTCCGCCGACATACTCACCTCGGCAGACGTGTAATCTTCCCGGGCCGACAATCCACGATCCGTCGGCCCGGGACCTAGAGGTGCAACCTGCACCGCTGAGTGAAAGGGAGGAGGAGGCTGCACCTCCTCCTCCTGACTCCATCCGTTTCGAGCCGGCTCACCCTGGACGGATCATGTTCCCGCTCGACCAACGATGGCCGCGGTGTCTTACGCCTTGCGCGCGTCGAGGAGACTCTGTCGCGCTTGTCTCGCCTAGGGAACTCCTCGTGCACGTTTTCAAGCCACACGCGCTGCACGTTCGGCGAGCGTCCAGCTGTGCATCGCTGGCCAACATCACGCTGCGCGCCACTTCGACCTCGACCGACTCCTAGGTCGTCGCACGAGTCCGGATGCTCGTCCTGATGTCATCAGTCTGCACATTCACAGCGTTCAGGTTCTGGCGCATCTGGGTGAATACCGGAGCCTGCCCTTTCGGATCCGCGATGGTGAGGATCGCCGCATAAGGGATCCCCTCCACAGGCAGATGCTCGTCAGCTCGCTCCAGGTAGTCGACCTGAAAGCGCCACTCCGCAGACGGACCGCTGCCAGTCATCTTCGGCGTTTCGAACGACTTCACCAGTTGCCACTTCATCGACTCAACCAGGAGTTCGTGCTCGCTCTTGTGTTCCTTATCGGGAGTCGGCGCAGCGTTCACGCGCTTGAGACGCGTGGCGAACTTGCCGTTCTTCTTCCTCTGCTTCAGGTGCGCATCGATGTTCGCGCGCACTCGTTCGTCGCCGTGTTGATACGCCACTGGCGGGCGCGCAACGAGCGTCACCCGCGCTTGCCCGCGGCACTTTCCATCGTCCACCAGCGCATCGGGCCAGCGAAACTCGAACCAGTTGTCCTCCCGAGGGCGGATGACGCTGCTGACGACCAGCGTGATCTCCGAGTCATCTCGCTGCAACATCTTCTCGGCCGTGATTGGCATGCCGAACCCAATCAGATTCTGCGCGGCGGGACGCAACATCTTGTGCGAATAGAGCAACGGCGTGTTCGCGAAATGGA
Organism: Microbacterium sp. C5A9; assembly: GCF_022627955.1. Lineage (GTDB taxonomy): Bacteria > Actinomycetota > Actinomycetes > Actinomycetales > Microbacteriaceae > Microbacterium. Next base: position 367,941 of record NZ_JABXGD010000001.1, on the reverse strand, counting down.
CCATCAGTGCCAGGAGTACCTCTCGGCTGACTTCACCATCGATAAGCGAGTCCAAGTCGGCGAGGCGTCGAGCGACCAGCGGCGCCGCGTAGCTGGTGCCACAGCCAGTGACCAGTGCGCCGTCACCGTTGACCGACAGGATTCCGCGGCTCCCATCCGCCAACGGGCTGCCTGAGCCACCGATATGAGCAAAGTCAGGCTTCGTTGCTCCTCGAAGTCCGGGACCGCGGCGGCTGTACCGGGCCAGGGCAAGCGGCACTTGGCCAGGCATTCTCGGAGGATTCACCGCGCTCACCGACACGTTACGCAGGCTCTCCCCCGGTTCGGCCAGGAACCCGACCGTGTCAGCGGTAAGAGCGGCCAGCGCATTCGTGGGCGTCGAGTGCCACTCTGGCCGAGTGTCTGCCGGATCAAGATTCCCTGCAGAGATGACGAAAATGACATCGTGCTTGACTGCAATCTCGTCAAGCCGTTCAGCCGACCACCCGTACGTCTGCGACGTCCGAGGCGCCCGCACATTGATGCTCAGGTTGAACACTCGAACGCCATACTCTCGGCGGTACTCCGCCACGGCCTGTTCGATCTCGTCGAAGAACTCGGTGAACCCTCCGGGGTAGTAGCCGTTGAACGGACGCCCCGTGCCTCCCGGGTCGGCCGGCAGGACATCAATGTCGTAGACGACACAGCCATGCTTCTGTTCCCCCGGGAAGGCAGGGTTCATTCGCTTCTCGGCGATGAGAAGCCCTGAGATGAACGTGCCATGGTCGGTGTCCCGGTCGTCGTCCCTCAGCTGTCCCCACCGTGCCCCAATCCAGTCATCAAGGTGCGCACCGACTCCTCCGTCGATGACTCCAACTTTCGCCACAGGTACTTCGTCGGAGTTCTCGAAGTACTGCTCCGGCGCCGGCCCGCCAAGGACCGCGCTCGACCCTCGTTCTGCAGAGACGATTGGCGGCAGTGCAATGGACCGAACGAGCGGATTTGATCCCAACGCCCGCAGGATGTCCTCGTGGGCTTCAGGAAGGGTGAGAGCCGAGGCCCCCGCCGGTTCGATGGCGCGGGGTGAGAGTGCGACCGTCAAGGAGAGAGCGCCACCGCTGCCGCGTGCCCCCGCCAGCGGATGTACGTCGAGCTTCTCGTGGCTGAGGGCCACCTCCAACGCGGCGAGGGCTTTGCTGGCGCCGGTGACCACGCCCGCGACGTCGGCAGCCGACACGATGGGGAAACAGGTAACGATGTAGCCGCTGCCCGCACCGGCTCGCTGCATCCAGGTGGCCGCGTCCGCGGCACTGAAATCGCGGCGATCCGCCTCGGACCACAACGTGATAGATGCGATAGCAGACACCTCGCATCGCTGTCTCGTTGGCGTGAGCCTCGCCTTCCCGGTTTCCTCATCGACCTTGCGCGCCACTTCAGTTTCCGCTGAATCCATCGCCGCGATGACCTTGTCGAGGGCAGCCGGCGTCACAGCAAAAATCGGCTCGCCAACTCCGTCCGTTCCCACTTGCGGAGCCCACCGGTCCTGGAAGAGCTTCGTCTGCGGACGGTGCGTCTTCGCGATAGCGGTGCGCTTCATGGTCACCTTCACGTGGCCGAGACCATCGAAGCTCGCCTGCGCGAGAGAATCCCGAATCGCCCTCACCGCGGCAACCAGGGACTCGCGATGCGCGGCAAAGCCGCCATCGTCGTTCTCGAAGAAGTCCGTGCCGTTATCCCCCGGTCGGCCTCGCTTACGGTCGCCGCGGAGACGCTCGTTGTTGAGCACAAGCTGTACAGGCGCATTGGGCATACTTCTACTCCTCGGTTACACGACGCTGAACGGTCTTGGTGCTGATATCGAACAGGTAGGCCAAGTCGGCGTAGCTGAACCCCTTCGAGTGCAGCGGCTTCAACTGCTTTGCTTCGTCAAGCTGCAAGACGTCCAGCACATCGTCGCCAATGTGAACAGAGGTGGAGCTCGCCACCTGAGCGATAGTGGCCGCCGGCGGTACATCCTCCGCGTTCACGAATAGACGTCGCTTGCGATACTTCGTCGCCAGCGTCCGTAGTTCAGCTCCTGACAACCCTTCCGCCACCCACGACAGCAGATGCGCTTCAGCACGAGCGCTGTCGTCGGCACTGTCCAGTGAGCGAAGCGCAATCTGAACGCGCTGCTCGAACTCGGGCTTCGGCACTGCGAGCTGCACTTCGAAGCGGCGCCAGATCGCCGGGTCCAGCAAACCCTCGTGGTTGGTCAGGGCGATGGTGATACCTCTTCCAACCCGCACATCCATGTTCTGCAACAGGGCGTTGACCACTCGCTTGATCTCCCCCACCTCATTCGGGTCGTCTCGCACCTTGGCGAGGGCATCGAACTCGTCGAGGACGAGGACACAGTCGTACTTGTTCGCGAACGTGAACAGTGCCCCCAGATTGCGAGCGGTGGTTCCAAGGAAGGAGCTGATGAGTCCGTCGAGTCGCGCGAGAACAACAGGTCGTCCGAGCTGCTGCGCAAGCCACAACGCAAGAGTCGTCTTCCCTGTCCCAGGAGCGCCGTACACCAGGAGAGACAGCGACGGAGAAAGGCCGACCTCCCGGATTCGATCCGCGTTCATCCACTCCATGAGCAGCGCCTCGATGTTCGCATGGACAGACGCCGGGAAGAGCGGCAGAGTCGTGACCACGTCATCCGGCATGATGATGGTCGCCAACGGTGCTGACGAATCCTTATCAACAGGGACAGCTGACTGGGGACTCAGCTTCTCGAGACCGGTAGCGAGAGGCACCGCGCGACTGCTCTGCGTGAGACGACTCGGGGCGAGTTCCGTGTTGCGAGAACGGCGGTTGAGCAGCTTGGAAAGCGCCTCAGCCTGAGCATCCTCTCCGTCTGCAACGAGAGCCTCGACAAGGCGTTGAACCTGATGGCTCAGACGCGCGGAGTCGTTCCCCAGTGCGACGCGGACAAGAGACGTGACAATCGGGAAGTGCTCCATGGTGGACAGTCTACGGGCGACGTCGGACATTTCGAGGGCATAAGTGGACAGTTAGATCAAGAATTGAGACGAAATCACGCCTGGGGTGGACCAACCACCTCCTCCCCTCGATGACGTCAGAGGCGAGCCATCACGTCCGCAACGCCTGCTCTGAACCGCGGGCAGGTCGCGATGTCGTGCGAGCGGCAGTTCATCGCGTGCTCGGTCATCTCGCGCGACCGGCGCATGTCCTCCATCCGACGGTCGATGTCGTCGAGATGCTGCTGGAGCACCTGATGACGCTCGCGTGCCCCGTCGTCGAGCATCACGCCGATCTGCTCCAACGTCATCCCCGCACCCTTGCTGCGCTGGATGACAGCGATACGCACGATCTGATCCTCGTCATACGTTCGTCGACCGCCGGCGTCGCGTTCCGGGGACAACAACTTCATGCTCTCCCAGTGCCGCAGGACGTTCGTGGGCAGCCCCACTGCGGTTGCAACCTCACCGATGCTCATACGCCTCATCGGACGTCGTCTCTGCTTCGGCGCACCGGCCACAGGGAAGTGTCCAGCGCCTCCTCGAGACGAGTAATCGTCCGCAGGTCGGGCCACCTCGCACCTGTCAGGATGTTGCGGATCGTCCCCTCGTCGAGATCCGCGGTGTCGGCGATAGAGCGTACGCTGACACCAGACTTCACGCGGCGCCGGGCATCAATCGCGGCCTGCAGGTTCAGGGCAAGCAGACGCGCTCTTTCGCCAGCGATGTCGGGCGAGGGCGCCGTCGGCCAAGGTTTAGCGAGCTCGGCCGGAGTCTTTCGTGGAGTTTTTGGCATGGGTACTTTCCAATAGAGAGTGTCAAAACCGCGGAATTCCGCCGGTCAAGTAGAGCCGTTCAGTCAAGTACCGTGCGCCTGTCCAACTTGAGGGAACAAATACCCCGAGTTGGGTGACGATTGACAATCGAACCGCGACGCGACCTCGCCGACGGACCAGGGGGTCTCGACACTTGACTTCATGTTGACATGAAGTCACACACTGAGGGAGAACGCAAGCTCGACCCCTCGGAAGGACCACCATGTACGACGCGATCATCATCGGCGCAGGACCCGCAGGCCTGCAGGCGGCGCTGACACTCGGGCGGATGCACCGCCCCGCTCTCCTTCTCGACTCGGGTGAGTACCGCAACGGCACCGTCCTGCACATGCACAACGTCATCGCCGCCGACGGCACACCGCCCGCGGAGTTCCGGGCGACCGCGCGGGAGCAGCTCGCGGCATACGACGATGTCGAGATCCGCGACGTCGCGGCCCAGACCGTCACCGGGGTGGAGGGCGGCTTCACGGTGCACCTCGCCGACGGCGATGCGGTCGAGGCGCGCCAGGTGATCCTCGCGACGGGTGTCGTCGATGACCTGCCGCCGGTGCCCGGACTGCAGGAGCTGTGGGGCACCGGGGCATTCACGTGTCCGTTCTGCGACGGCCACGAGCATGCGGGACGCTCGATCGGCATCCTCGGCCCCGCCGCTCGCGCCGAGCATCTGATCGGGCTGCTCGGTCCGATCGTGGGAGAAATCACGGTGTATCCGGTCGATCAGACCTTCACGGCCGAGGAGGTCGAGACTCTCTCGCGCCGACGAGCTCGGGTCAGCACCGCACCTGTCACCGCCCTGAGCCGGATCGACGACGGCGTGCGCATCGCCACGGATTCCGGCGACCAGACCGTGGCAGGCGTCTTCGTGGCAGCCGGCTCGCAACGACACCGCGCACCGTTCGCCGACCAGCTCGGACTGCACCTGCTGCCGTCGGGATCGATCGAGGTCGACGACTTCGGGCGCACGTCGACGCCGGGCGTCTTCGCCGCGGGTGACCTCGCGCACCGCGCGTCGCTGCCCGGCCCGATGGCCGCGGTGCTGCTCGCCGCCGCCGCCGGTCAGATGGCGGCCGTCGGCGTGATCCAGTCGCTCATGGTCGGCTGACCCCGGCCGGCATCCGCGTCGGATCGCTCGCCGGACGACTTCCGCCCGCCGGAGACGACAACTCAGGCGGTCCGGACAGACGAGATCTCAGACCGCGCCGACGTCGACCGCGCCGCTGGTCGACGCGGGCTCGGCGTAGGCGACCTCGCGCCACACATCACCGACGAGTTCGAACGAGGTGACGCTCGACAGTGCGCACCGTCGCGTGCGCGGGTCGTGTCGGAGCGGCAGTCCCGCGACCCGCAGATGCGTGATCCAGATCGGGGCCTGGTGCGACACCATGACGATGTCACCGCCGTCCACCGCACGCCAGGCTTCACCCATCGCGCTCAGCATCCGCTCCGCGATCGACGTGTACGGCTCGCCCCAGCTCGGCAGCGAGGGCTGCCGCAGGTGCCACCAGTTGAGCGGGTTCATGAGAGAGCGCCGCATCTGCGTGCCCTCGAACACGTTCGTCGGTTCGATGATGCGGATGTCGATCTCGGGAACCAGATCGAATCCGGTCGCGAACGGCTCCGCCGACTCCTGCGCGCGCTCCAACGGAGAGGAGTACAGCGCGGCGACCGGTCGATCCAGGCCGGAGACGTGGTCGGCCGCCGCCTGCGCCATGCGGCGCCCGGCCCTGCTCAGGTGGTAATCCGGCAGCCGCCCGTAGAGCACGCGCTTCGGATTGTGGACCTCACCGTGACGAACGAGATGCAGTCGCGACGCCACCATGTCAGATCGCGCGGTAGCGGGACTCGCCGAAGCCGATGATCAGATACCCGATGTAGGGGAAGACGAACAGCAGGAAGAACGAGAAGAACCCGCCCTTGCCGTACCGCTCCCCGAGCCTGATCGCCACGATGATGCCGAACACGAAGCCCACGATGGGAATGAGGTACAGCAGCGCGAGCCAGCCGGACATCCCGGCGATCTTGACGAGGAACACCACGTTCACGATCGGGATGATCGCGAGGATGCCGGGGTAGCCGGCCTTCGTGAACACCTTCCACAACCCGATCACCACGAGGATGTAGAAGACGAGGGTGATGAGCCCCGCCGTGCCGGAGAAGATCGTTGCGAACAGGTCGGAGATGCCGTTGGAGTCCATGGTGCGCCTTTCCCTCGTGGAGATCCTACTGATCGATGTGCCACCGGCGGAGGAGGCGACACCCGCCCCCGTAGAATGGGCGGGTTCATCATTTCCCAGATCAGGAGGAATCCTCCGTGCTTCGCACCCACTCGGCAGGCTCACTGCGAGCCGAGCATATCGGTCAGACCGTCACCCTCTCGGGTTGGGTCGATCGCCGTCGTGATCACGGAGGAGTCGCGTTCATCGATCTTCGGGATGCATCGGGCATCGCTCAGGTCGTCATCCGCGACGAAGAGGTGGCGCACCCGCTGCGCAACGAGTTCGTCCTGAAGGTGACCGGCGAGGTCTCCCGCCGCCCCGACGGCAACGCGAACCCCAACCTGCCCACCGGCGAGATCGAGCTCATCGCGACCGACGTCGAGGTGCTGAACGAGTCCGCTCCCCTGCCGTTCCAGGTGTCGACCGCCGTCGCCGACACCGAGACGGTCGGCGAGGAGGCCCGTCTCAAGTACCGGTACCTCGACCTGCGTCGCCCGGCCGCGGCATCCGCTCTGCGTCTGCGCTCGAACGTCTACAAGGCCGTCCGCGACGTGCTGCACGGCGAGGACTTCACCGAGGTCGAGACGCCGACGCTCACGCGCTCGACGCCCGAGGGCGCCCGCGATTTCGTCGTGCCCGCTCGCCTGCACCCTGGCAGCTGGTACGCCCTGCCGCAGTCGCCGCAGCTGTTCAAGCAGCTGCTCATGGTCGGCGGCGTCGAGAAGTACTACCAGATCGCGCGCTGCTATCGCGATGAGGACTTCCGCGCCGACCGGCAGCCCGAGTTCACGCAGCTCGACATCGAGATGAGCTTCGTCGACCAGGAAGACGTCATCACGCTGATGGAGTCGCTCATCCAGGCGATGTGGAAGACCATCGGCGTCGAGGTGCAGACCCCGCTGCCGCGCATGACGTACGCCGACGCGATGGCGAAGTACGGCTCCGACAAGCCCGACCTGCGTTTCGGACTCGAGCTCGTCGAGGCGACCGAGTACTTCGCGAACACCCCGTTCCGCGTCTTCCAGGCCGAGTACGTCGGCGCCGTCGTCATGCCGGGTGGTGCGAGCCAGCCCCGTAAGCAGCTCGACGCGTGGCAGGACTGGGCCAAGCAGCGCGGCGCCCGCGGCCTCGCGTACGTCCTCTTCAACGAGGACGGAACACTCGGCGGCCCCGCGGCCAAGAACCTTTCCGAGGCCGAGCAGGCGGGTCTCGCGGAGTTCGTCGGCGCTTCGGCCGGTGACTGCGTGTTCTTCGCCGCCGGATCGACGAAGGAGAGCCGCGCGCTCCTCGGCGCGGCTCGCGTCGAGATCGGTCGCCGACTGGGCTACCTGAACCCCGACGAGTTCGCCTTCACGTGGGTCGTCGACGCTCCGATGTTCGAGCCCGCAGCGGATGCCGTCGCATCAGGCGACGTCGCCGTCGGCGCCGGAGCATGGACCGCCGTGCACCACGCGTTCACGGGTCCGAAGCCGGAGTTCCAGGACACGTTCGACACCGACCCCGGTTCGGCTCTCGCCTACGCGTACGACATCGTGTGCAACGGCTCCGAGCTCGGCGGCGGATCGATCCGCATCCATCGCGAAGACGTGCAGAAGCGCGTGTTCGAGGTCATGGGCATCAGCGACGAGGTCGCGCAGGAGCAGTTCGGCTTCCTGCTCGACGCGTTCAAGTTCGGCGCCCCGCCCCACGGCGGGATCGCGCTCGGCATGGATCGCGTGCTGCAGCACCTGACGAAGACCGAGTCGATCCGCGACGTCATCGCGTTCCCGAAGTCCGGCAACGGCTTCGACCCGCTGACCGCGGCTCCTGCTCCGATCACCGCCGAGCAGCGCGCCGAGGCCGGCGTCGACTTCGAGCCCGAGGACGACGAGGCCTGATCCCTGTCCTCGAGAGGCCCTCTTCCGCTGCGGCGGGAGAGGGCCTCTTCGTCACCCCCGTTCGTTGAGCGAAGACGACGAAGTCGACTGAGACGAAACGCCGCAAGCCGACCTCACCACGTTTCGTCTCGGGCGGCTCCGCCGGCCTCGCTCAACCACCGATCTGCGCAAGCGCCGGCGCGATGTTCTCGTTCCACACGTCGACACCGAGCTTGGCGATCAGCGCGACCACCACCACGAGGAACACGACGCGGATGAAGGTCGTGCCGCGCGAGATCGCCATGCGGGAGCCGAGGTAGCTGCCGGCGACGTTGGCGACAGCGAGGATGCCACCGAGGAGCCACAGCACGGCGCCGTGCGGGATGAACAGCAGCAGCGCGCCGGTGTTCGTGGCGAGGTTCACGATCTTGGCCTTCGCACTCGCCTGGAGGAAGTCGTAGCCGAGCAGCGCGACGAGCGAGATCACCAGGAACGTGCCCGTGCCCGGCCCGATCAGACCGTCGTAGAAGCCGATCACGAGCCCGGCGAGCCCGGCCATGATGTGGTGCTTGTGACCGCTGAAACGCAGCCGAGTCGCGGCTCCCATCTGCGGCCGGAACGCGGTGAACAGCGCGACGGCGAGCAGCGCGACCACGATGATCGGCTTGAACGCGGCAGCAGGCAGCACGGTGGCGACCGCGGCTCCCCCGAAGGAGCCGGCGAGCGCGATCGCGGCCATCGGCAACGCGGTGCGGATGTCGGGTTTCGCGCGCCGATAGTACGTGACGCTGCTCGTGGCGGTGCCGAAGACGGAGGCGAGCTTGTTCGTCGCGAGTGCCTGGATCGGCGAGATGCCGGGGATCAGCAGCAGCGCGGGGAGCTGCAGCAGCCCTCCGCCGCCGACGACGGCGTCGATCCAGCCGGCAGCGAACGCCGCGACGATGACGAGGATCAGCGTGCCCCAGGTGAGCTGCTCGAGCCCGAGCACACTGCCGATGTCCATCCGTCCAGGATGTCAGATCGCCGGCATCGCGCGATGCGCGCGGGCCCGCCCCGACCCGCCACGACTCGGACACCTCTCGTTCACCCGGGCCGGGATCGTCGGCAACCCGCGGCTCATAGTGTCCTCTCGCAACCCGAATCCGGCTCACAGCGCCGGCACCGAGAGGACCCTGATGACGAACTTCCACCGCCGCGCGCGCATCGGCGCCGGCATCGCCCTGTTCACCACCGCCGCGCTCGGCCTCACGGCCTGCGCCACCGGCACGGAGGCGACGGCTTCCTCCGGCGGAGGCGAGGCCGTCGACGCCGCCGCCGCGACGTCGGTCGACGACTTCGGCTCGTTCGCCGACCTCGAAGAGACCGCCAAGGCCGAGGGACAGCTCAACGTCATCGCCCTTCCGCGCGACTGGGCGAACTACGGCGAGATCCTCGATCTGTTCGCCGAGAAGTACCCCGAGATCACGATCAACGAGGCCTCGCCCGACGTCTCGAGCGCCGAGGAGATCCAGGCGGCGAAGACGAACGAGGGCCTCGACACCGCCCCCGACGTGTTCGACCTCGGCCTGACGGTCGCTCTGCAGAACACCGACGTGTTCGCGCCGTACCAGGTGCAGACGTGGGACGAGATCCCCGACGCGCTCAAGGAGAAGACCGGTCTCTTCGTCGGCGACTACGGCGGATACATGTCGATCGGCTACGACTCCTCGAAGTACGACGCCCCCGAGTCCCTCGACGACCTGAAGGATGCGGCGTACAAGGGCGCCGTCGCCATCAACGGCGACCCGACCCAGGCCGGTGCGGCCTTCGCCGCCGTCGGTCTCGCGACGGTGCAGTCCGACGGCACGCTCGACGACTTCCAGCCGGGCATCGACTTCTTCGCCGAGCTGCAGAAGGCAGGCAACCTGCTCAAGGTCGACGTGACCACGGCGACCGTCGCGAGCGGCGAGACCCCCGTCGTCTTCGACTGGGACTACCTGAACGCCGCGCACACGGCGGACAACAAGGACTGGAAGGTCGTCGTCCTCGACGGCACCGGTTACGCCGGCTACTACAACCAGGCGATCAACAAGGATGCCCCGAACCCGGCCGCCGCGCGCCTGTGGCAGGAGTTCCTGTACAGCGACGAGGTGCAGAACCTGTGGCTCAAGGGCGGCGCCCGCCCGGCACGCATGGAGGCCATGACCGAGGCCGGCACGATCGACGCCGACCTCGCCGCGGCCCTTCCCGAGGTCCCGAGCGAGACGGTCGTCCCGACCGAGGAGCAGTCGACGAACGCCGGCACGCTGCTCGGCGAGAAGTGGGCAGCGGCGGTCCAGTGACCACTGCCACCACGACGGGGGCGGATGCCTCGGCTTCCGCCCCCGTCTCCCTCCCTCCCCGGAGCGCCGGGTCCGCGACGTCGTCGCCGACCCGGCGCTCCGCGCCGTCCGTCGCGTGGCTCGGTCTCGTCCCCTTCGCCGCCTACGTGGTGCTGTTCCTCGCGGTGCCGACCGTGCTCGCCATCGGCTCGGGGTTCTTCACGAAGGACGGATCCTTCACCTGGTCGAACGTCTCGGCGCTCAGCGACCCGGTCGTCCTCACCACGTTCGCGAACTCCGCCGGACTGTCGCTGCTCACGGCCGTGGTCGGCGCCATCATCGGCGCCCTGGTCTGCTATGCCCTGCTCGGCATGAACCCCGACGGCGTCGTGCGCTCGACGGTGGATGCCGCTGCCGGGGTTCTCGCCCAGTTCGGCGGCGTCATGCTCGCGTTCGCGTTCATCGCCACGATCGGCATCCAGGGCGTGGTCAAGCTGTTCCTGCAGGACGCCTTCGGCATCGACATCTTCGCGAACGGCACCTGGCTGTACGAGCTCCCCGGCCTGATCCTCCCGTACATCTACTTCCAGATCCCGCTCATGGTCATCACGTTCATGCCCGCCCTCGCCGCGCTCAAGCCGCAGTGGGCCGAGGCGAACCTCACGCTCGGCGGCACCCGGTCGAGCTTCTGGCTGCGCATCGGCATCCCCGTGCTCGCCCCCTCGTTCCTCGCCAGCCTGCTGCTGCTCTTCGCGAACGCCTTCTCGTCGTACGCGACCGCCGCCGCTCTCGCCAGTCAGGGGTCGCAGATCGTGCCGCTGCAGATCCGCGCGTCACTCACCAGCGAGACCGTGCTCGGACGGGAGAACCTGGCCGGCGCCCTGGCGCTCGGCATGATCGTGATCGTGGGAGTCGTGATGGCCCTGTACTCGCTCATCCAGCGCCGGGCAGCGAGGTGGCAGTCGTGAACCGTCTCGGCCCCTCCCTCGCGACGCGGTGGGTCATCGGCATCGTCGTCGGCGTGTTCTTCGCGATACCGCTGATCTCGACCTTCCTCTACACGCTGCGGGGCACCGACGGCGCGCTGTCGTTCGAGCGCTGGACGGCTCTGTTCGATCCGGCGCAGTCGGCCGCGATCAGGCCGATCTGGACGGGTCTCGGCAACTCGCTGATCCTCGCCGTCGTGACGGTCGCGATCGTGCTGCTCCTTCTCGCGCCGACGATGATCCTGGTGAACCTGCGCTTCGCGAAGCTCAAGCCTCTCTTCGAGTTCGCGGTGCTGCTTCCGATCTCGATCCCGGCCATCGTGCTCGTCGTCGGGCTCGCCCCGATCTACCTGCAGATCGGCCGCACCCTGGGCACCGGCACCTGGACTCTGGCCTTCGCCTACGGCATCACCGTGCTGCCGTTCGCGTACCGGTCGATCCAGGCCTCGATCGACGCGGCCGATCTGCGCACTCTCGCCGAGGCCGCCCGCTCACTGGGCGCGAGCTGGCCCACCGTGGTTCTCAGGGTGCTCGCCCCGAACCTGCGCCAGGGACTGCTCGCGGCCTCGCTGATCTCGATCGCGGTCGTGCTCGGCGAGTTCACGATCGCCTCGCTCCTGAACCGTCAGGTCTTCCAGACGGCCATGGTGGTCGTGCAGAAGCAGGACCCGTACGCTCCGGCGATCTTCACCCTTCTGGCGCTGCTGTTCGTCTTCCTGCTGCTCCTCCTCATCGGCCGCGTCGCGCGCGGCACCGGAAAGGCCCGCTCATGACCCTCCCCCAGACCGCCGACAACATGCTGCTCGCCGAGGCGGGCGAGGGCACCAGGGTGCAGCTCCAGGGCATCGTGAAGAGCTACTCCGGCACGACCGTGCTGCACGGCGTCGACCTCGACATCGCTCCGGGTGAGTTCGTCTCGCTGCTCGGCCCATCGGGCTGCGGCAAGACCACGCTGCTGCGTGTGCTCGCCGGGCTCGAAGGGCTCGACAGCGGCGCCGTGCTCCTCGACGGCGGCGACGTCTCGCGCGTCCCCACGAACAAGCGCGACATCGGCATGGTCTTCCAGTCGTACTCGCTGTTCCCGCACCTGCGCGTCGCGGAGAACACCGCGTTCGGCCTGCGCCGCCGCGGCATCGGAAAGGCCGAGGCCGCGAAGCGCGCGCTCGACGCCCTCGCCCTCGTGGGCCTCGCCGACTTCGCCGACCGCTTCCCGCATCAGCTCTCGGGCGGGCAGCAGCAGCGTGTCGCGCTCGCCCGCGCCCTCGTCACCGAGCCGAAGGTGCTCCTGCTCGACGAGCCGCTCTCGGCCCTCGACGCGAAGGTGCGGGTGCAGCTGCGCGACGAGATCCGCCGCATCCAGCTCCGCCTCGGGATCACCACGGTCTTCGTCACCCACGATCAGGAGGAGGCACTGGCCGTCTCCGATCGGATCGCGGTGATGAACTCCGGCCGGATCGAGCAGATCGGCACCCCCGAGCAGCTCTACACGACCCCGTCGACCGCCGGAGTCGCCGCATTCGTCGGGCTCTCGAGCGTGGTGTCCGGCGTCGCGGAGGGCGACCACGTCATGGTCTGGGGCCAGCGGCTCCCGCTGCAGTCGCCGGCCGACGGCCCCGTCGACGTCTACCTGCGGCCTGAGAACGTGCACTTCGCCTCGGAGGCGGATGCCGCGACGGACGCGCTCGTTCAGGAGAGCACGTTCCTGGGCAGCATGCGCCGCACACTCGTGCGCACCGAGTCGGGCGAGCTGGTGCGGTTGCAGCACTCCCCCGGCATCCACCCGGCGTTCGGCGACCGGGTGCGGATCGCCGTGGCACCGGAGCCCGTGGCCGTGCATCCGCGGGGCTGACTCGCACTAGCCCTGGCCGGTACTCCGGGATACCGTGATCCCCGAGGGGCGCCTCTCCCTCGATTCGGCAGAGAAAGGACTCCTCATGGCAGGCAAGTTCGAGCTGTACACCGACAGCGCCGGTGGTCACCGGTTCCGTCTGAAGGCCGGCAATGGCGAGGTGATCGCGTCGAGCGAGAGCTACACGACGCGGTCCGCCGCGAAGAACGGCGTCGAGTCGGTCAAGTCCAACGCCCCAGGAGCGACGGTCGTCGAGCTCGACTGACCTGCACTCCGCACTTCACACACGGACCCCCTCCTGCCGACTCAGCAGGAGGGGGTCTCCGTGTGCGGGTGATCCGAGGGTCAGAGCACTCGGGCGAGGAAGTCCTGGGTGCGCGGATGCTGCGGGTTGCCGAGCACCTCGCGCGGGTCGCCCTCCTCGACGATGTGCCCGCCGTCCATGAAGATCAGGCGTGAGCCGACCTCGCGCGCGAACCCCATCTCGTGCGTGACCACGAGCATGGTCATGCCCTCGTCCGCAAGCGAGCGCATGACCTGCAGCACCTCACCGACGAGCTCGGGGTCGAGAGCCGAGGTGGGCTCGTCGAACAGCATCATGTCGGGGTTCATGCACAGTGCACGCGCGATGGCGACGCGCTGCTGCTGCCCGCCCGAGAGGTGTCCGGGGAAGGCATCGGCCTTCTCCGACAGTCCGACGCGTCCGAGCATCTCCTTCGCGACGCGCTCGGCCTCGGCCTTGGTGCGCTTCTTCACGCGCTGCTGCGCGATCATGAGGTTGCCCATCACATCGAGGTGCGGGAAGAGGTTGAAGCTCTGGAACACCATGCCGATGCGCGTGCGCACCCGGTCGATGTCGACGTCGGGGTCGGTGATGTCGATGCCCTCGATCAGCACCTTGCCGCCGGTCGGCTCCTCGAGCAGGTTCACCGAGCGCAGCAGCGTCGACTTCCCCGATCCCGACGGGCCGATGATGCAGACGACCTCGCCCTTCGTGACGGTGAGGTCGATGCCCTTGAGCACCTCGTTGTCGCCGAAGCTCTTCACGAGCCCCTGCAGGTCGATCGCCGGCGCGTGGACGTCAATCAGTTCGGTGATCATCGCTGCCTCGACATCCTTCGTTCCAAATACGCAGTAAAGCGAGTGAGTGGGATCGTCACAAGCAGGTACAGGATTGCCGCCATTATCAGAGGCGTCGCGTTCGAGTTCTGGGTGGTCGCATCGCGAGCGAACGTCGTTAGCTCCTTGGACCAGATGAACGACCCCGCGATAAAGAGCAGCGAGGTGTCCTTGAGCAGTAGCACGAATTCGTTCGTGAGCGGAGGGATAATGATCCGGAACCCTTGCGGAACGATGATCCAGAACGTCGTCTTCATAGGCGACAGCCCCAAGGATCGAGCCGCTTCCGTCTGTCCCTTGGGAACCGCTTGGATACCGGCTCGGATGGTCTCGGCCATATAGGCGGAGGCGACCAGGATGAGACCGATCAGCCCGAGAACCACCGGTCCGCCGAGCTGCTGACCACGGATGCCTGTCGCGATCGGCACGATAAACGCCACGCCGAAGATCGTGAGAATGGCCGGCAGTCCGCGGAATAGCTCGATCCACACGGTCGCGATCCAACGGAAGGGTCCGATACTTGACAGCTTCAGCAGCGCAAGGATGACGCCGAGCACAAGCCCGCCGATGAAAGCCACCGCAGTGAACCAGAGCGTGTTGACGAGAGCCGTCGTGATGATCCCGGGGAACATCTTCACGGCAACATCGAAGTTGAAGAAGAGCGGACCGATCTTGGCCCAGTTGGTGGTGACCGCGGCCCAGACGACTAATGCGATAAGAATCGCGTAGACGGCATATCGGTAGATCTTCTGCTTGGTCGTGCGCCTTAACGCCATCGTCAAGGTCCCTTCGCTCCCGATCTGTCCCCGATCACTTGACCGCGAGGTACTTGTCGAAGATCTCCTGATAGGTTCCGTCATCTCGGACCTCCTGAAGCGCGCTGTCGACCGCTTCTCGGAGAGCGTCCTTCTCACCCTTGGCGAAGGCGAACCCATACGACTCGTTCGTTTCGTAGGTTTCGACGATCTTGTAGGCGGAATCATCCTGCTCGTGAACGTAGTTCACGGGCTGGTCCTGGAGGATGGCTTCGATCTGGCCAGCCTGCATCGCCGGCCACAGCTCTCCGTCCGACGGGTACTGCACGAGAACAGCTCCTGGCGCATTCTCCGTCGCGTAGCTCTCGCCAGTCGTTCCCTGCTGCACGCCCACGTTCTTGCCGTCCAGGTCATCGATCGACTCGATTCCGGAATCCGCCCGCACGAGAAGAGACTGCATGGAGTCGACATACGGATCAGAGAAGTCGATGTTCGCCTTGCGCTCGTCGCTGATGGTCATTGCGGAAGCTCCCACGTCGCAAGTTCCAGCCGCCAAGGTGGTTCCCGACTGAAGCGCGTCGAACCCGACGTCCTGGACAGCGATCTCGAGGTCAAGCTTCTCCGCGACTGCTCCCAGGAGTTCGATGTCGAAGCCGGAGTATCCGCTCGGCGCGCTGCTGTCTTCGATCTCGAACGGCGGGTAGGGAACATCGGAGCAGACCGTGAGCTTTCCGGGTTCCACGAGGCCATACTCGTTGTCATCACCCGATCCGGCGTCTTCGCCGCCCGTCGCACAGCCTGCGAGGGCGAGGGTGGCGGTCGCGGCGAGCGCGATCCCGGCGATGATGTTGCGACGGCGCATGTCAGCTCCTGAACGACGAGGGTATGAGTGCCCACGGACGGGTAGGAGAACATCTAAACATGCACGACAGGGACGAGCGTGCCGTCGGCCGTCCCCCGCGGATCACATTTGTGTTGCAAGTATGACCGAATATGACGGACGTGTTACAGGTCGCGTCAGACCTCGAAGTCGACGGCCACTCGCGAGGCGACGACCGAGCGCACGTAGGCGACGACCTCTTCGTGCGCCGGGTGCACCTGGTACTCCTCCAGCGCGGCGAGGGAATCGACGTCCGCGACGAGCGTGACATCCCAGTTCGCGTCGGGGTATGCGACGTTCGCGCCGGCGGAGATCGATCGCAGCTGCGGCACGACGCCGTCGAGGGCGTTCAGGCGACGGGCGACCTCTGCCGCCTGCTCGGCGCGCTCTCCGGCGTCTTCGGCAGCGAGCTTCCAGCTGACCACGTGACGGATCATCGGGCGTCCTTCCTCAGCGCGTCCTCCTGGACGGCTTCTTCCAGCGCCTCGCGCAACCGGTCGGCCGAGAGACGCCAGTGGGCGTGGAGGTCGCCGTCGATGAGGACGACCGGGATCTTCTCCCACCACAGCTCGTAGAGCGCGGGGTCGTCCTGGATGGACGCCTCGACGATCTCGATGCGCTCGGCAGCGGCATCCGGCAGCTCCGCGACCACCGCATCGATGATGTCGGAGGCGACATCGCAGAGGTGGCAGTCGGGCTTGCCGATGAGGGTCAGCGTGGTCACGCCGACGGCACCTCGACAGCGCGCCCCTGGGCGATCCACTCTCCGGTGCCGCCTTCGACGTTCGTGGCGTCGTAGCCGCGGGCTTCGAGCGCCTCGACGACACGGGCGGAGCGACCGCCGGCCTGGCAGATCACGTCGAACGACTCGGCCGGGAGCTCTTCCAGGCGGTTGCCGATCTCGGACATCGGGATGTTGATAGCCCCGGGCACGTGGCCCGCCGCGAACTCGCCTACCTCTCGCACATCGATGAGCGGGGTGTTCGAGCGCTCGGCGAGCTCGGTGACGGTGATCGACTTCATGGCGTGCTCCTGCGACGAGACGGAAAACGAGGGCAGAGACACAAAGCGCCCGTCCGGAGACAGGCGCTCGTGTCTGGCCGCTTACTTCTTGTTGCGGCGCTGGTGGCGAGTCTTACGAAGCAGCTTGCGGTGCTTCTTCTTCGCCATGCGCTTGCGGCGCTTCTTGATGACAGAACCCACGGAAACCTCACTAAGTCAGTGGCTGGGCGTCGCACGGTGACGGACACCCGGGTACGGGCACGGAAAAATGCCTCGGATCAGTCTAGCAAACCGAACGGGCCTCTCCGTCACCCTCTCGGCGACGGGCGAGACACGCGGTCGGCGACGCTAGCCGACGTCGGCGATGGGTCGCTGCAGCGCTTCCGCGACAGCGGACTCCGGCACGCGGAAACTGCGGCCGAAGCGGATGGCCGGCAGCTCCCCAGCGTGCACCATCCGATACACGGTCATTTTCGACACGCGCATGAGCTCGGCGACCTCGGCCACCGTAAGGAACCGGACATCAGGCACCTCGGGCATCCCACGTACCCCTTTCTCGATTTGAGCACACTCTATGGGGAACTTGGGACGCGTGTAAACCCGCGTGACTCGTGTGATCAGTGAGGTTCTGGGACGGCGACGAGTTCCCGAGACAGAGGGAGGGCTCGGAGCACGCCGGGACGGCCCGCATCCCAGCGGAGTCATAGGAGCCATGCCGGGTCTGCTCAGACTCGTCTGCGACGCTGACGTCGGGACTCACGATGGCACCATCCGAGTCCCCGCGGGCTGGGGCCCGCAGCCTCGCCCCCGACGACAAGCCCCCCTGTCGCCGGGGGCGATGTGCGTGCGGCGGTCAGGCGCCGAGTCGCTTGAGTGCGGTCGCGACCACGTGCTTCGCCGATGCCGCGGCGCGGCCGACGACCTCGGCGGCGTGCGCGGCGCCGTCGGGAAGCGGCAGCCCGGGGTAGTCGATGTCCGGCGCGTCGTCGCCGTATGCGTCCATCAGGAACGGCACGAGCCAGTCGTCGACGGCCTCGAGCGGCTCGACGGCGAGGCTGTAGAAGCGGCGCTGGCCGTCTTCGCGCACGCTGACGAGATCGGCCTCGCGGAGGACCTTGAGGTGCTTGGACACGGTGGGCTGGCTGATGCCCAGGTCGGCGACGATGTGGCTCACGCTGGTGCCGGCATCGCCCTCTGACGTGCGGCGCAGGAGGAGCTGGAGGATGTCGCGCCTCGTGCCGTCTGCGATCACGTCGAAGATGTCGGTCATGAGATCAGGGTAGTCGTCCCTGGCACGGAGTACCATGACGAAGGCTCGGTGACCATGTCGAGCGACCGCGCTCACGCGGAGGCAGACAGAAGGGGGACGCGATGTCGGGCCTCGTTTCGGCGTCGTCACCCCGACAGCGGCTCGAGAGCGCCGCGTCCTGGGGCAAGCACCTCATCACGTCATCGCCGTCGCGCTTCGCGATCGTGATCTTCGCCCTGTTGATCCTCGTCTTCACGGTCCTGCTGTCGCTGCCGATCGCGTCGGCGACCGGCACCGTGACGCCCCTGGCCGACGCCCTGTTCACCGCGGTGTCGACCATCTGCGTCACGGGGCTCTCGACGGTCGACATGGCCACGCACTGGTCGCCCTTCGGCCACGTGCTCGTGTTCGTCGGCGTCAACATCGGCGCGCTGGGCGTGCTCACCCTCGCGTCGCTCATGGGCATGCTCATCTCGAAGCGCCTCGGCCTTCGGGCCAAGCTCATGGCGGCCGGCGACACCAATCCGCTGCGCGCCCATGGCGGCGTGGTCAACGAGAGCCAGACCGTGCGCCTCGGCGAGGTCGGCCAGCTCCTCACCACCGTCGCGCTCTCGGCCCTGATCATCGAAGGCGCGCTCGCGATCCTGCTCTACCCGGCACTCGTGATGGCCGGGGTCGAGCCCATCGCCGCGCTGTGGGAGGCGCCGTACTTCGCCGCGATGGCCTTCACGAACACGGGCTTCGCGCCGAATGCGGGCGGAGTCGCCGTCTTCGCCGACGACTACCTCGTGCTGTCGCTGCTGATGGTCGGCGTCTTCCTCGGCAGCATCGGCTTCCCGGTGATCTACACGCTCGCGAAGCACGTGTGGCACGTCAAGAAGTGGTCGCTGCACACCAAGCTCACACTCGTCACGACGGTGCTGCTGTTCGTGCTCGGTGCCGCCGTCTTCCTGATCCTCGAGTACGCCAACCCGAAGACCTTCGGATCGATGGATGCCGCGGACACGACCTTCCAGGCGTTCTTCCTCTCGGCGATGACCCGTTCCGGCGGCTTCAACGTCATCGAGA
Source organism: Microbacterium sp. C5A9 (assembly GCF_022627955.1). GTDB lineage: Bacteria > Actinomycetota > Actinomycetes > Actinomycetales > Microbacteriaceae > Microbacterium. Next base: position 348,835 of record NZ_JABXGD010000001.1, on the reverse strand, counting down.
TGGACGACCTCAACGGCTCGTCCCTGCTCGCCGCGAGCATGCTCATGTTCGTCGGTGGCGGCTCGGCATCCACCGCCGGCGGCATCAAGGTCACCACGCTCGCCGTGCTCGCCATCGCTGTGTGGTCCGAGGCCAAGGGTCGGCAGTCGGTCGAGGCCTTCGGTCGCCGCATCCCGAGCGATGTGCAGCGCGTCGCGCTCAGCGTCGTCGCCTGGGGTGCCACGATCGTCGCCCTCTCGACGATCATCATCGCGCAGATCACCAAGGCCGACATCAGCCACGTGCTGTTCGACGTGATCTCGGCCTTCGCGACCGTGGGCCTGTCGACCGGGCTCACGGCCGAGCTGCCCGACGCCGGCGCGTACGTGCTCGCCGCCACCATCTTCATGGGGCGCGTTGGTACAGTGACTCTCGCCGCGGCGGTCGCCGCGACGTCGCGAACGCAGTACTACTCACTGCCCGTGGAAAGGCCGATCGTTGGTTGAAGTCCTCCGGGGCGACGCTCCCGTCCTCGTCATCGGTCTCGGCCGGTTCGGTGCCGCGTGCGCGGGCGAGCTCGACCGCCTCGACCGCGAGGTGCTCGCGATCGACGACAACCTCGAGCTCGTGCAGAAGTGGTCCGATCGCGTCACGCACACCGTGCAGGCCGATGCCAAGAACATCGACGCCCTGCGCCAGATCGGCGCGCAGGACTTCCAGGTCGCCGTCGTCGCCGTCGGCTCCTCGATCGAAGCGTCGGTGCTGATCACCGCGAACCTGGTCGACCTCAAGGTGCCGCAGATCTGGGCCAAGGCCGTCTCTCAGTCCCACGGCAAGATCCTCGCCCGCGTCGGCGCGAACCATGTCATCTATCCGGAGCGTGAAGCCGGCGAGCGCGTCGCCCACCTCGTGTCGGGACGCATGCTCGACTTCATCCGCTTCGACGACGACTTCGTGCTCGCGAAGATGTACCCGCCGAAGTTCATCCGCGGAGTCGGTCTCAACGAGTCGGGCGTGCGGAGCAAGTACAAGGTCACCGTGGTCGGCGTGAAGAGCCCGGGCAAGCCGTTCCGCTATGCCGAGGCGAACACGATCGTGACCAACCACGACCTGATCATCGTCTCGGGCACCAACAGCGACATCGAGCGGTTCGCCTCACTCGACCGCTGAGCGCGATCCGCTCGTGCCGCACGGGCAGACACCGCTGTCAGGCGTCGATGTCGAGGGCGATCTCGACGACGTCGTCCACGCCGAGGCCCTCGCGGTCCTGCAGCAGCTTCTTGACGGGGACGATGTAGCCGCCGTCCTTCGGCCAGAGCGCGGTCGTGACGGTGGTTCGGCCGATCGTGACGGATGCCGGGATCATGCCCCAGCCGTAGGTGACGACGCTCGCGACTTCGCCGATCATCTCGCTCTCGACGGGCGGCACCGTGACGAAGTGGAAGGGCGCGGGACCGCGCCAGAACCAGATCGCTCCCGAGAACCGCAGCTGCATGTCAGGATCCGGCGGCGAGCTCTCGGGCGCGCGCGAGGGCGGCGTCGGCGGCCTCCGCGAACGTGCGGTCGAGGTGCGCGTCCTGCAGCACGGCCACGGCCCGCTCCGTCGTGCCCTTCGGGCTGGTCACGCGGCGGCGGAGCTCCGAGGGCTCCTCCCCCGAGGCGTCGAGCAACGCGGTCGCGCCGATGAAGGTCTGCTCGACCATCAGTCGCGCGTCGGCCTCGGAGAAGCCCATGCCGGTGGCGGCCTTCGTGAGCTCCTCGATCAGGAGATACACGTAGGCGGGGCCGGAACCCGAGATGGTCGAGAGTGCGTCGATCTGCGATTCGGGCACCTCGACCACGGCGCCGACCGTCTCGAACAGGCGATGTACGAGAGCCAGGTCGTCGGCGGATGCCGCTGCGCCCGCCGCGAGGCCGGTCACCCCCTTGCCGACGGTCGCGGGGGTGTTCGGCATGGAGCGGATGACGCGGGCGTCGGCGCCGAGGTTGTCGGCGAAGGTCTGGATCGTGACACCGGCCGCGAGGCTCACGACGATCGCATCTTCCGCGAGATGCGGGGCGATCTCGCGCAGCAGATCGGGCACCATCGCCGGCTTCACGCCCACCAGGACGATCCGCGCCTTCGCCACCGCATCCGCGTTGCCGTCGGGGGTCTCGGACAGCGCGATGCTGGTGACGCCGTCGAGGTCGGCGGACGCCACAGCCTTCTCCGCCGTGCGGTTCGTGGCCGTGATGCCACCGTCGACGCGGATGCCGGATGCGACCACCCCTCGGAGGATCGCACCGCCCATCGAGCCGGCACCGAGGAACGCGAGAGCGGGAAGAGAGTCAGCCATGTCGTCATCCTACGGCGGGCATACCCGGTCTCAGCGGGGTACCCGATCTAGACTCGTCGCATGAGTGCATCGGGCGGCAGCAAGGCGATCATCGCGGCATTCCTGGCGAACCTCGGCATCGCTCTCGCGAAGTTCCTCGCCTGGGCGCTCTCGGGGTCTGCTTCTATGCTCGCCGAGGCCATCCACTCGGTCGCGGACTCCGGCAATCAGCTGCTGCTCATGCTCGGCGGCCGGAAGGCGAAGCGGGAGGCCGATCGCGCGCATCCGTTCGGCTACGGACGCGAACGCTACGTCTACGCCTTCGTGGTCTCGATCATCCTGTTCTCTGTGGGAGGGCTGTTCGCGATCTACGAGGCGATCGACAAGCTCACCCACCCGCACGAGCTCGATCCGACCTGGTGGTGGCTGCCGCTCGTCGTGCTCGTGGTCGCGATCGGACTGGAGTCGTTCTCCCTGCGCACCGCGGTGAAGGAGAGCAACCTCGTGCGCGACAAGGGCCAATCATGGGTGTCGTTCGTGCGACGCGCGAAGGCCCCCGAGCTGCCGGTCGTCCTGTTGGAGGATGTGGGCGCTCTCACCGGTCTCACCTTCGCCCTGCTCGGAGTCGGACTCACGGTGATCACCGGGAACCCCGTCTTCGATGCTCTCGGCACCCTGATGATCGGCATCCTTCTCGTTCTGATCGCGATCGTGCTCGGAGTCGAGACGAAGAGCCTCCTGGTGGGCGAGGGCGCGACCGCGGCGGATCACGACCGCATCGTCGACGCGATCAACGCCGGCGACGAGATCGAGAAGATCATCCACATGAAGACCCTCTACCTCGGCCCCGACGAGCTGATGGTCGCCGCGAAGATCGCCCTCAACGCCGACAAGCCGCTGCGCGAAGCCGCCGTGGATATCGACGCGATCGAGGCCCGCATCCGCGAGGCGATGCCGATCGCGCGGGTGATCTACATCGAGCCCGACGTGTATCGGCCCTCGCTCGACCCCGAACCGTCCACCGACGTGTTCGTGCTCAAGTCGTCGGACTGATCCCGCGCCGCCCTGCGGTTCAGCGGCGCTGCTCGAAGAAGTCCCGCAGCAGCGCGGTGGCGGCATCCGCCTCGACCCCTCCGATGACCTCGGCCCGATACGGCAGGCGCCTGTCGCGGAGCACGTCGTACATCGAGCCCGCCGCGCCCGCCTTCTCGTCCCAGGCACCGAACACCACCCGCCCGACGCGCGCCTGCAGAATGGCCCCGGCGCACATCACGCAGGGCTCGAGAGTCACGACGAGGGTGTGTCCGTCGAGGTTCCACGAGCCCACGGCTGCCGCGGCGGCGCGCAGCGCCTCGACCTCGGCATGACCTGTCGGGTCGTTCGTCGCCTCGCGAGTGTTGCGCCCTTCGGCGACGATGCGTCCCTCCGCGTCGAGGACGACGGCGCCCACGGGGATCTCCGATGCTGATGCGGCATCGGCCGCGAGCTCGAGGGCGCGGCCCATCGCGATCAGGTCGGCGGCGGTCATGCGTCGAGCCTACGACAGCCCGCTCGGCACCCTCCACGCCGATTCTCCCCCGGGGTCGACACCGCCGATGTCGTGCGAGAGCGTCCCGCGCATTAGCCTGTACCCATGCGTGTTCACGTCGCCGACCACCCTCTCGTCACCCACAAGCTCTCGGTCCTGCGCGACCACCGCACCCCGTCGCCCGTCTTCCGTCAGCTGACCGAGGAGCTCGTGACGCTGCTCGCGTACGAGGCGACTCGCAACGTCAAGGTCAGCCCCATCGAGATCACCACGCCGGTGACGACGACGATGGGCGTGAAGATCTCCGAACCGCGACCGATCGTGGTGCCCATCCTGCGCGCCGGCCTGGGCATGCTCGAAGGACTCGTCAAGCTGCTGCCGACCGCCGAGGTCGGATTCCTCGGCATGGTGCGCGATGAGGAGACGTTCGAGCCGACGACGTACGCCGAACGCCTTCCCGATGACCTGAGCGACCGCCAGTGCTTCGCGATCGACCCCATGCTCGCAACCGGCGGATCGCTCGCCGCCGCGATCCAGTTCCTCTTCGACCGAGGAGCCAAGGACGTCACGGCGATCTGCCTCCTGGGCACGCCGGAGGGCGTGGCCGCGATCGAGGCTCTGGTCGGCGATCGCGATGTGACGCTCGTCCTCGGGGCTCTCGACGAGCGCCTCAACGAGAAGGGCTACATCGTGCCCGGTCTCGGTGACGCGGGCGACCGCCTGTACGGCACCGTCTGAGTTCTGCGGCGCCGTCTGCGTTCTGCGGCGCCGTCTGCGTTCTGCGGCACGGGCGAGAACGGCGTTCCTCTGCGAGCGCCTGTGAGTGACCACCCGGCGATCAGACGCGGAGGAGATATCCGCGCTCGTCGCCGTGATGGGTGAAGCCCGCCCGGGCCAGAATCGGCGCCGACGTCGAGATGCGTCCCTTGACGAGGGCCGTGGTCGCCCCCATCTCGGCGCTCACACGCAGCCGCTCGGCGAGGACGGCCCGGTATGCGCCGCGCCCTCGCGCCCCTTCGAGCGTCGCGGCGCCCCAGAGCCGCGCGAAACCGTCGACGATCGTGCAGCCGCCGGTGCTCACCGCTTCTCCGTGCAGCCGCCCCAGCACCCGGAACCCGGTGCCCGCCTCGAGCGATCCGATGACCTCGGCGAGCTCCGTCGCGAGCCCTGGCGCGTCGAGCGGCGCCTGCTTCCAGACCGGCACATTGACCGCGTCGACCTCGCGCACCTGATCGATCGAGCGAACGATCTCGGCGGTCGCTCCGGGGGGAACGTCGACCGAGAGCCCGTCGATCTCTCGCGCGAAGACCGCGACGGTGTCGATGTGCTCGGCCCCGCGACGACGCAGCTCGTCCTCGATGTCGGGACTGTCCGAGGCGTTCGTCCAGAAGGTCAGCTCCGCTTCACCCCACGCTCGCGTGCGCTCGATCGCGTGGTCGACGACCGTGCCCGTGTCAGCCGTCGACGCGACCTGCGAGCCCCGCACCCCGGCTCCGAATCGAGACGGGTACCGGACGAGTTGCAGGTGCTGCTTCTCCTGTTCGCTGTCACGGGGGAACCACACCCAGGCGGCGGATGCCCGGAGTATCTCGTCGAGCGTATGCATGAACGTCCTCTCAGCCGGCGACGCCCACGAGCCGCGCGAAGGCGCTGAGCCGCGCCACCCCCTCGGGCGTGCGCGGGAGATCGTCGAGCAGTGCAGGCGAATGGATCAGGTAGGCCGCGACCTGTGCCCGTGAGATGGCCACGTTCAGGCGGTTCTGCAACAGCAGGAACTCGGGGCCGCGCGGGGCGTCGCGACCGCTGGACGCGGCGAGCGACGTGATCGAGACCACGGCTTCCTTGCCTTGGAAGTTGTCCACCGTGCCGACCGGCACATCGGGGAAGCCGGCCGTCGCGAGCGCATCGTGGACCATCTGACGCTGCGCGTTGTAGGGCGCGACGACGATGATGTCGTTCTGGACGAGCGGCCGAGCCGTGGCATCCGCATCGTTGTCGGTGAACGTGCGTCCGAGGAGGTCGTGCACCAGCGCCACCACTTGTGCCGCCTCTTCGGCCGACTGCGTGGCGTTGCCCCGGTGCCGCACAGGGACGACGTGCAGGCCGGGGTCGATGCCGGCCAGCGATCGCAGCTCGGTCCCCGGCGCCGAGGCGAGCTGCCCGGCATAGGCGAGCTTCGACACGGGCGCCGCCAGGAACGGGTGCATGCGCCACGACCTCGCCAGGAAGTAGCCGTAATCGGGCCGGACGACCGCGTCACCGTCCATGACCCAGCCGAGAGCCGAGGTGTCGACGGGTTCGGGGTGCGCGCCCTGACTGACCTGCGGAAGCTGCTGCGGGTCACCGAGCAGCAGCAGCCGCCGGGCGCCGGCGGCGACGGCGATCGTCGAGGCCAGGGAGAACTGACCGGCTTCATCGACGACGAGGAGATCGAGCCCCCCTCGATCGACCCGCGACGTGTTGCTGAAGTCCCAGGCCGTGCCACCGACGACCGCGCCATGCGCGCCGTGCTCGCCCAGGAACGCCGCCATGCCGCTCTTGGGAATCACCGTGTACGTGGGCTCTGCCGCAGGATCCTTCGGCGCCTTCCCGACCTGCGCCGCAGGGACGCCATCGGCGACGACCCGCTCGAGCAGGTTCTCGATGATCGCGTGCGACTGCGCCACGACGCCGATGCGGAAGCCGTGGTCGTTGACGAGGCGCGCGATCACCTGGGAACCGGTGTACGTCTTGCCTGTGCCCGGAGGTCCCTGCACCGCGAGGTAGCTGTCGTCGAGGTCGAGGATGCCGCGCACGATCGCGTCGATCACGTCGTCGCCCTTCGAGGGCAGCGGCTCACCGGAGATCGTCCGCGGCGGGATGCGACGCAGGATGTCGGTCGCAGCATCGCGCGGGAAGCCCGGCGCCGCGACGTGCACCGTGTCGGCCCACTCGTCGATCGCTCCCTGCAGCGAGACGACGCGCGGAGGCGCGGCCGGAGTCAGGGCGAGGGGGAGCTCATCCCAGGTCTGTCCCTGGATCGCCGTCTCGGTGATCAGGTACCCGTCGTCGAGCACCTCGGTGACGGTGACGGTGTGCGGAACGTGCACCGCACGCGAGGGCACATCGGTGTCGAACGGCGCGGGGACGGGATAGAGCGCGAACGGCTGCGCCCCGACGCCGAGCGTGGTGCCCGGCGACACCTCGCCGCGGATCTCGAGGTCGCGCGACATGACACGGCGCCCCTCTCCGACGCTCCAGTCGCGCAGCACGCTCGACGCGGAACGGTCGACTCGCACCACGTCACGTGTGCCGTCCCACATCGTCACGGGTTCCCTGAGACGCTGGAAATGCGACACCCAGAAGCTCTTCGCCTCGCGGGGGAAGTAGTCGATGGCGGCGGCCGCGATGCGATGCACCTGACCGTCACCACCCGCATCGACCTCGCGCTCGGCGTCGGCGAGCAGAGCCACCGACCGCGGTGACGGCTCGTAGATGACCTCGTCGGCTTCATCGGGCGGCGCGGGGTTCACCCCCTCCTTCTTGGCGATCTCGATCAGCCAGTTGCGCAGACGCCGAGTCGACACGCAGTCATAGCGGTTGTAGTCGGCGAGATCGGCGAGCACCGCGTCGGCCTCGGCCCGCTGCCCCGCCGCGGCGAGCTCGCGCGCGGCGACGTACTGCACGATCGAGTCGTCGCCCTTCTGCACATCGCTGGTCCGCACGTCGTCGCCCATGTACAGCGGTTCGAGCTTCTTGATCGAGTACGACCTCGATCCCACGCGGACCGTCCGCAGGACCAGGGGGTACAGATCGACGAACACGCCCTCGCGCAGCAGCCGGTCGACCTCGCCCTCGCGCACCCCGTGGCGCGCCGCCATGGCGACGAGATGAGAGGTCTCATAGGGCGCGTAGTGATAGATGTGCATGCCCGGGTGCGCCGCCCGGCGCACCGTCACGAAGTCCAGGAACTGCTCGAACGCCTCGCGCTCCGCGGCGAAGTCATGAGCCCACAGCGCACTGTACTGGTCGGAGTTGTCGACCCAGCCGAACAGGTAGTCGATCCCCCAGTGGGCATCTCCGTCCGGAGCGGGTTCGGTGTAGAGCGGGTCGCCCTCGAAGTCGAAGAAGATGTCGCCATGACTCGGCACCGGCAGCGTGTGGATCGCCGCCGCGTAATGCACGTCGTAGGTCGGTGCTCCCTCGGCATCCGCCCTGAGCTGCAGCTGCGCCTGCGCGCGCAGGGTCTCGAAGGTGTCGGAGTTCATGCCCTCCGGCGCGCCGTCAGCCGCAGCCAGGGCATCGATCGTCTCGATGCCCGCCGCGCGCAGTCGTGCGCGCTGCACGGGACGCATCCTCGCCACCATCAGCAGGTCGCGATGCGCGATGACCTGCTCTTCGCAGGTGGCGCAGCGCCCGCACGCGACCACGTCGAGGTCGCCGCGGTCGTCGCCCCACGCGAGCGCGGCGTCGGCGGACGGATCGTCGATCGCCCGGTCGGCGATCAGAGCGCGCAGCCGGGCGCGCCGCACCTGGAAGAGCGGGAGCAGGTCGTCGACCGCGTGCGTGCTGATCGATCCGTCGCCGAGGATCAGGTCGACCTCGTCCGATCTCGGGATCCCCAGCCTGTCGAGCTGATCGACATATGCCGCGAGCTGCATGAGGGCCGTGACCCTGGCCTTGCGCGCGAGCTTGGAATCCTGCACGCGCCAGCGACCGTCGTCGTCGCGCTTCAGGAAGTCGGCGAATCCGACGAACTCCGGCGTCGCGAACGCCGCCTGGAAGACGACGACGGCGTCGGAGCGCAGGGCACGCACCGTCTCATCGACGGCTGCTGCGAGAGCCTCGGCGTCGACCGACGACACCTTCTCGATGCGATGCACCCTGTCGTCGCCGAGATCGGCGATGTAACGCGCCAGGACGTTCTGCTCATGGACGTCGCCGAGCAGCGCGGCGCGCGCGAGCGTCGCGTCTTCCGGCTCCTCGACAGCCGGCACGCGTCCCAGTTTGGCGTCGATGGCCCGACACCACGCGAACTCGCATTCGGCGGCCGCCTTGAGGTCGCTTGCGCTCCAGATGACGCGCTGCGCCTGAGTGTCGATCCGCACGATGCTCCCGTTCTCTCGGATGCTTCGACACTAGCTGCGGCATCCGACACGGGCTCTCCGTCGAGCGTCAGCGCCACCAGGTGTCGTCGGGGGTAACCGGGAGATTGCGCTTGTGCTGCGTGGCCAGATACCGCGACTCGATCCGCCCCGCCACCTCGGGGTCGACATCGCGGCCCTCGAGGAAATCGTCGATCTGCTCGTAGGTGAGCCCCAGTTCGTCTTCGTCGGCGCGCCCGGGCTGGCCGTCGAGCAGGTCGGCGGTCGGCACCTTGTAGGCGAGACGGTCGGGAGCTCCGAGCAGCAGGAGCAGCGAGCGCCCCTGACGCTTGCTGAGGCCGGACAGCGGGAGGATGTCGGCCGCTCCGTCGCCGAACTTCGTGTAGAAGCCGGTCACCGCCTCCGCCGCGTGGTCGGTGCCGATGACGAGGAGGCCGTCGTGGCCCGCGAGGGCGTACTGCGTCACCATGCGCACGCGCGCCTTGATGTTGCCGCGGTTGAAGTCGCTGATGTCGCTCGTGACTGCGAACTCGATGTCCTCTTCGACGCCGTCGACGCCGTTCTGGATGTTCACCTCGACGGAGGAGTCCGGAGCGATGAACTCGAGGGCGGCCTCGGCGTCGGCCGCATCGCTCTGCACCCGATACGGCAGACGCACGGCGAGGAACGCCGCCTCGCCGCCCTCGGCCCGAACCCGCTCGACGGCGAGCTGCGCGAGACGTCCTGCGAGCGTCGAGTCCTGCCCGCCCGAGATCCCGAGCACGAAGCCCTTCGCACCGGTCGCGCGGAGGTAGTCGACGAGGAAGCCCACACGGCGCTCCACCTCGACCTCGGGGTCGATCTCGGCCTTCACACCGAGCGCTTCAGAGATCTGCTGCTGCAGGGACACGTGTTCCTCCGGTCTACTCGACGTCAGTATCCTCCCCCAGTGTTACATCGGGATGACGTCGCTCGCACGCGGCCGGCTTCGTGGCGCCCCACCGACCTGGCAGGATGGCGGAGTGAAACTTCTCGTCGCCGCCATGGCCTCCGAACTCGCCGCGTTCCCCGAGGAGCTCGAGGGATTCGACCAGCTCGTCACGGGCGAGGGCAAGATGCAGGCCGTGTTCGCCCTGACCCGTGCGCTCGATGCGCGGGAGTACACCGAGGTCGTGGTCGTCGGGACCGCCGGGGGCATCGACCCCGAGCTCGAAGCGACCGTGCACGAGATCGGCAGCGCGCTGCAGCACGATGTGTTCGACCTCGACGGCGTCGCCGGACAGCACGTGTCTCTGCCTGCTCGAGTCTCGACGGGCCGTGAGGGCGTGCTGATCGCGACCGGTGACAGCTTCGTCGGCGATGCGGGGATCACCGCTGTCATCCGGCCGTCGGGCGCGGGGCTCGTCGACATGGAGACCTATGCGTACATCTGGGTCGCGGAGCAGTTCGGCGTGCCGATCCGTGCATTCCGCGCGATCTCCGATCGGGCCGAGGACGGCGCTCTCGTCGACTTCCGCGAGGCGATCGCGCGGTGCAGCGTCCAGCTGCGCGAGGTCATCCGCCGCGAGTACGGCGTCTGAGGGCAGACGGCGTCGCACCGGGCGTCCTGCCGACGCGAGACCGGTGGCCGGCGTGTCAGCGGCGGTCGGCGCGAGAGCGGGAGTGCGCCTCAGCGCGATTCGATGACGCTCGGCCCCGCCGATGTCGCACGCACCCGGAGCTGTGCCGGGATCTGCTCCTGCATCGCCTCGACGTGACTGATCACGCCGACGGTGCGGCCGCCCTGCCTGAGTTCGTCGAGTGTGCGCATCGCGACGTCGAGGGTGTCGCCGTCGAGGGATCCGAACCCCTCGTCGATGAACAGCGTGTCGAGGCGGATTCCCCCCGCGCGTGCTGTGACGACCTCGGCGAGGCCGAGTGCCAGCGCGAGTGAGCTGAGGAAGGTCTCTCCTCCGGAGAGCGACTGCGCGGGCCGTGTCTGCCCGGTGAACGCGTCGAAGACGACGATCCCCAGGCCGGATGCCGCGCCGCGGGCGGCGAGCGCATCGGAGTGCCTGAGCTGGTATCGCCCGGTCGACATGTCGCCGAGACGACGGTTCGCCGCGTCGACGATCTCCTCGAGCTCGGCGGCGAGCACGAACGTCTCGAGGGTCATCTTGCGGGTGTTCGCTCCGCGCCCTGCGACGGTGTCCGCGAGGCCGCGGAGGATCTCGAAGTCGGCGACCTCATCGGCTGTGCGCGCGTGTTCGGATGCCGCGGCGTCGATGATCGCCGAGAGCTGCTCGGCCACGCCCGCGGCCCGCCCGGCCTCATCGACGGCCGTCGTCCACCTCAGGCGGGCGGATCGGGACTCCTGCTCGACGGGCTCGAGATCGATCGGATCCTCGGGGAGCGTGCGCAGCTCGAGATCGAGGAGGATCGCGCGCTCCTTCTCGCGCTGCACCGCGTGCTGAGTGACACGGCTCTCGAGGGCCGCCATCGCGGCCGAGGATCGAAGTGCCTGCTCTGCCGCGTCGACGTCGTCGAACGCCGAGGCTGCGAGCGCCGCGTCCTGCTCGGCTCGCGCTGCGGCTGCCGCCTCGGCGCGGCGCACCCGTTCGGCGGTCGCCTCGATCAGGCTCCGCGCCGATTCGACCTGCGCGGTCGTCGCCGCCAGGCGGTCGGCCACCGAGGCGAAGTCACCCCGCGCCTCCGCGACCGCCGCCGTGGTCTCGGCCACCCGCTGCACGAGCACGGCATGCTCCTCGCGAGCCGCGGCCAGGGCGGTGGCGTGGTGGTCGCGGTCGGCGTCGAGTCGTCGGATGCGCTCGGTCAGTGCGTCCCGCTCGCTGTCCAGGATGCGCATCCGCTCCCCCGCAGCGACGCTCCGCGCATGCTCCTCGGTCGCTCGTGCGAGTGCAGCGGCCGCCGCCTCGGGATCCCTTCCGTCGGCTCGCGTGATCGCGGCGGAGAGCTCGGCGCGTAGGGTCGATGCGAGGTCCGCCGCCTCACGCTCCCGAGCGGCCAGTCGATCACGAGCGGCCTCCGCCTGGTCGATGTCGTCGGCGGAGACTGGATCGGAGTGCACCGCCGGCGCCGGATGCTCGCGCGAACCGCAGACCGGACACTCGTCGCCATCGTGCAGAGAGGTGGCCAGCTCGCCGGCGAAGCCGTCGAGTCGTCGCCGCCGAAGCTCTGCGAGCGCCGCCTGCGCGGTGGCCAACGCCGCGCTGGCATCAGCGAGCGCCCGGTCGGCCGCGGCTCGGTCGGCGTCGAGACGCACGACCTCGAGCGCCGCGGCGTGGCGACCGGCGGCGGCGTCTCGCGCCGTCGCCAGATCACCCGCACGGTCGGCGACTCGACGCGCCTCGTCGCGCTCCGCAGTGAGAGCCTCCCACTGGGCGGGCAGCGCGGCGCGCTCGACCTCGCCCGCCTCGACGCGGCTCGTCGCCGCGCTCACGGCATCCGCCGCCGCGGCGAGCTCGGCGTCGAGCTCGGGAGCCGTGCGCTCCAGCTCGACCGCACGTTCCCACGCACCCGTCTGCTTCGTCCGCTCGGCCGCCCACCCCGACAGGTCGTCGACCGCGATCCCGTGCGCTTCCCACGCAGCGTGCGCTCGTCTCTCGGCTCCGAGAGCCGCCTCGAGCAGATCCGCCGCCTTGACCGCGGCGGCGATCGGTGCGCGCAGCACCTCTGCGGCCCTGGCGTCATCCCACTCGTCCCGCGCCAGGCGGATCGACGGCTCGTCGGCGTCCAGACGCTCGAGCGCAGCCCTGGCGCGGTCTCGTTCGACCTGCGCCCGCTGCTCGTCGCGCGCCGTCGCGAGCGCTGCATCGGCGGCGGCGACGGCCTTCTCGGCATCGTCGCGCTCCGCCGCACGCCGCTCCGCGCGGTAGTCGGCGCGCGCTCGCGCCTGCCGCAGTTCTTCGAGCCGCTCGTCAGCCGTCCTCGCGGCCGGACGTGCCTCTGCGCCGCGCTCCTGCCCCGCGACGTCATCCGCACCGCTACCCAGTCCGGCGCTCGCGACGAGCCGCTCGCCCTCGTCGAGTCTCGCCGACACCGTCGCGAGTCGTGCGCCGACCGCATGCTCCGCAGCCCTGCGCCGGTCATCGAAACGCGCCTGCACGTCTTCGAAGCGCTCGGTGCCGAACAGACGTCGCAACAGCGCCTGACGCTCTCTGCTGCCTGCCAGCAGGAACTCGGAGAAGCGGTTCTGGGCGAGCAGGATCACCTGGAGGAACTGCTCGCGACTCAGCTGCAGGATCTCATCGAGCTCGTACGCCGCCTCCCGCTCTCGTGCGGCGAGCCCCACCCATTCCCCGCCGACCAGCATGTCGAGCTGCACGGCGGCGGCCTGCACCGTCATGCCTCCTCCGCGCTTCTTCGGCCGCTCGTAGTCGGGTGAACGCGTGACGCGGTAGCGCCCGGCGGACGTGCTGAACTCGACCACGACCTCGGTCACGTCGTCGGGTTCGCAGTGATCGCTCCGGAGCCGCTTCTCGCCGCCTTCGTATCGGGGAACACCGCCGTACAGGGCGAAGCACACGGCATCGAGGATGCTCGATTTGCCGGCCCCGGTGCGACCGGCGATCAGGAAGATGCCGTCATCGGCGAACGCGTCGAAATCCACGACCTGCCGTTCGCGGAACGGACCGAATCCCTCGACCTGCAGTCGGTGCAGCTGCATCAACGCACCTTCTTCGCTGTCGTAGCCCTCGAGGTCCGAGCCGTCAGTGTCCGAACCCTCACTGTCAGAGCATCACCGCGCGCAGCCATCACGGACTAGATCAGCGCTTCCGCGCGCACGCGGTCATCGAGCACCTCGCGGATCAGCTCGCCCTCACGCTCGGTGGCCCCCTGCCCCGAGCGGACGTGCTCGAGGAAGGCCTCGATGCGCTGCGGGTCGGTGACGGCGCCGCGGAGTCGGTCGACGTAGGAGCGCTCGACCGCCTCGGCTGTCTCGGTCGGCTGATGCTGCACCATGGCACAGTGCGGGTACCGCTCGCGCAACCGTCGCATCGGTTCGGTCTGAGCGAGCGCATCCGTGTAGACCGCGCACACCCAGTGGTCGGCGTGGGCTGCGACGTTCTCGTCGGAGAGGATCTCCTCGAGCGTGCCGGTGAGGGTGACCAGCGGACGAGGGATCGGCAGATCGAGCCACTCGACCGACGACAGCCCGGTCGCGTCGAGGTCGACCAGCCACGATCCGCGTGGCTTGTTCTGCTCGCCGAAGCTGTAGTGCAGCGGGGCCCCCGAGTACCGCACGCGTCCGCTGATCTGCTGACGTCCGTGGATGTGCCCGAGCGCGACGTAGTCAGGCCCGTCGAAGACGGCGAGCGGCACGACGTCGAGTCCACCCTGGCGCACCTCGCGCTCGAGCCCGATCGTCGCGTCGACGCCGGCGGCGAAGCAGTGCGCGATCGCCACGGAGCGTCCCGGATTCTCCTGCATGCCCTGACGGACGATGTCCATGGCGTGCGCGAGCGTCTGCGCCTGCGTGCGCAGTTCGGTGTCGGCCCAGTGCTGCCGGACGATGGCCGGTTCGAGATACGGGATCCCGAAGAAGCGCACGGGTCCGTCTGCGTCGTTCACCGTGACCGGCTCGCCGATCGCGAGCGGATCGGTGAGCACGTGGATGCCGTCGCGCAGCAGGCGCGCCTGGAATCCGAGTCTCGCGGCCGAGTCGTGGTTGCCGCTGGTCACGATCACGGTCGCCCCGGTGTCGTGCAGCGCGACGAGTGCGTCTCCGAGAAGCGTGTACGCGGCACCGGCGGGTGTCGCGGAGTCGAACACGTCGCCGGCGACCACGACGACGTCGACCGCGTTCTCCCGCACCTGCTCGGTGAGCGCCGCCAGCACCTCGGCCAGCGCGTCCATGGTCGAGCTGCCATGGAAGGTGCGGCCGATGTGCCAGTCAGAGGTGTGCAGGATGCGCATGGTCACACGCTACGAACGACCACCGACATTCGGTCCGAGGCGTGCCGCTGAACGCCGAGGAGACACCGGGGAGAAGAGCGGAAGGTCCCCTGACCCACCCTCGTCACGTCGATCGACACGCGGTGATGCACCGTGCTCATGCTCGGTCACCTGTGTGGGATGCGGGGCTGCGCGATGCGAATCCGGGCTGCCCTCTGCCCGACAGGGCCGGAATTGCCCCTCCGGCTGGGGTTGTGTCCGCCTCGGCGCGACTACCGACTTCCGCTCTACTCCTCCAGATCGTGGGTCCAGTTCGCCTGCTGGATCCGATTGTCGAGCTCGCGCAGCTCCTGGGCCGTCGAATCCGCCCTGGACCTCAGGTCGGCGACGGGCAGCGCGGCGAGCTGCCGGAGCTCGGACCGCATCTGTCGGAACACGGTCGAGGCGCCCGACGCCGCTGCTGCGGCATCCACCAGCAGCGAGTGCTGAAGCCGGAGGACGTCACGCGTGGCGAGCGCATCGGTCATGGTGCCGTCGGCGCCCAGATCGAGCCGCGAGTTGGTCGCGTTGATGCGCCGGATCAGATCTCTCAGCCGTGCGAGATCGGCATCCGCCTCGACGAGCAGAGCCACGGCGTCCTCCGCCGGCTCCTCGCCCTCCTGATAGCGCGCGTTCGCGGTGATGCGAACACGGAGCTGCTCGATCCGTCGCTGCAGATCGGCGCGGGCGGTGAGGGCCTCGGCGAGTTTCATGCTGTCATCCTCGCAGAGCGGCCCCGCGTAACACAGCGTCAAACGGCCGGAAGTCAGCGTGAGCGCAGCAGCGAAGCGTGGTCGGGATGGGCTGCGAACCAGTCGGCGACGTACCAGCACACCGCATCGACCGTGCGATCCCCGCGCGCCTCGATGTCGGCGACGGCACCCTCGACGACCGCTCCCGCATAGCCCTTGCCGCGGAAAGTCGGCACCGTGAAGGCTCTGGTCAGGGCGATGGTCTGCCCGTCGTCGCGATAGTCGAGGACGCTGACGAGCTGGCCGTCGCGCATCAGCGTGTACCGCGAGGCGTCCTTCTCGTCGGTGAGGATGAACCCGGATGCCAGTGACGATGTGCTCACCCGCCCCACGTTACGCCCACATCCCTTACGAATAGTCGTTTTGACACGCCCGGACATCGTGGGACATAATCCCCCCATGACTACCAACGCAAGCCCTTTGTCCGCCCAGGAGGCGAACAGGACTGCCGGGATGATGATGCCCGGTCGCGTTGGCATGTGTTGCCGAATGTGTCGCTGAACGAACAGCCACTCCGTCTGACCTGACCCTCGCGATCTGCGGGAACTGGTCTCCGAGCACCCACCCCTGCTCGCTCTCCGGCTCGCCCGGTCATTCCTGCAACGCATCAGAGCCTCTCTCCGGCTCATGTCCTGAGGACTTCATCATCATGTCGAACACCACTCTTCTCGAGCGTCCCTCCGTCTCCGCCGTGCGCACCTCCCCCGCGCGATCCGATGAGGAGCCGCTCGCCGCAGATCTTCCCGCCGTCCGCTCACCGCGCGGCTTCGCGCTCTACGTCGGCCTCGACGAGATCAAGGCCGCCGAAGCCGGCGTGAGCCTCCCCCTGCTCGTCGACGCCCTCCGCCGCACTCTCGCCGAGCTCGCCCCCGGCGCCGAGACCCATGCGACCGTCGCGCTCGCACCGCACGGCTCAGGCGGTCGCGACCTCGACGTCGTCCGGCTCGCCCTGCAGGAGCCCGGCGCGATCGCCCGCACCAAGGCTGCTGCCGAGGAGGAGACGGTCGACGAAGAGGGCGGCGTCGTCGTCGACATCTCGCGCAAGCGCGTGCTCATCGACGGCGAGTCGGCCGCGTTCACCTACAAGGAGTTCGAACTGCTGCAGTACCTCGTGCTCCGCGAGGGGCGCACGATCGAGCGCAGCGAGCTCGTTTCCGCGCTGTGGCAGGCCCAGGACGACGAGACGCCCGGAGAGCGCACGATCGACGTCCACGTGCGTCGCCTCCGCGCCAAGCTCGGCCGCTACGAGGACATCGTCCGCACCGTGCGCGGCATCGGCTACCGGTTCGACCGCCATGCCGACGTCGTCATCCGCTACGGTCACGGCACCCCGTCGCCCGACCGCTTCTGAGCTCGGTGTCAGACCCGCGGCGTACCGTGGGAGCGTGACTCTGACGACCGATGCCGCCGCCGACGGCCCTCCGGTGTCCGTCCGCAGGCGCGAAGCCGTCTATCGCCCCGCGCACCCGCTCGATCTTCGGCGCACGGTCGGCATGCTCCGCCGCGGGCCCGGAGATCCGACGATGCTCTTCGACGGCCCGGTGATCTGGCGGGCGCTGCGCACTCCCCGCGGACCGGCGACGCTCGCTCTCCGCGCGGCCGACGGAGGGATACACGCGACCGCGTGGGGTTCGGGCGCCGATGACGCGCTCGACCGGCTGCCCGCTCTGTGCGGAGCCGACGACGACCCGCAGGGCTTCGACGCGTCGCTCCATCCGCTCATCGCCGAGGTCGCGAGGCGCACGCCCGGCATCCGCCTCGCCAGGACGGGCGAGGTCTTCGATGCGCTCGCCTGCGCCATCCTCGAGCAGAAGGTCACCGGGCTCGAGGCCTTCCGTGCCTGGCGTCTGCTCGTCACGAAGTACGGTGAGCGCGCTCCCGGCCCGACGCCGCGACCGATGTACACCGCTCCGACGTCCGAGGTGTGGCGGGCCATCCCCTCGTGGGAGTGGCATCGCGCCGGCGTGCAGCCTCCGCAGTCGAAGACGATCGTCCGCACGGCGTCCCGAGGCGAGAGCGTCTCTCGCGCCCTTCTCGCTGCGGAGACCGGCGACGACCGGGACCGTGTGCTGACGAGCCTCCCGGGCATCGGCCTCTGGACCTCGGCGGAGACGCGCATCCGCGCACTCGGCGACCCCGACGCCGTCAGCGTCGGCGACTACCACCTGGCGCACGAGGTCGGCCACGTGCTCACGGGCCATCGGACCGACGACGACGGGATGCTCGAGCTCCTCGCGCCGTGGGCCGGGCATCGGCAGCGGGTGATCCGGCTCATCTTCGCGAGCGGCATCAGCGAAGCGCGTCGCGGCCCGCGTCTGTCACCGGAGGACCATCGCGATCGCTGACCCCCCGCGAAGCCTCCGGAGCCCTAGGCTGAACGCATGTCCCGCAACGCGCTCCGCTTCTCCGTCACCGGTGGGCTCCTGATCCTCGGTGTCGTGGTCGGCCTGATCTTCCAGAACGTCTGGCTCGGCATCCTGCTCGCGGCCATCGTCTGGCTCGGCTGGTTCATCGGATACGAATCCCGCCGCGGGCGCAACGCCGGGGTGAACGATGAGGACCACGGCGTCGAACTCTGACGCGGGCGTGCGCATCGGGCCGCCCCGCGCACCTCGTCAGTAGTAGACGGCGAGCGGCCCCGACGGCCCATCGAGCACCTGCACCGGTGTGTCGAACACCCGCGTCAGGACCTCGTCGGTCATGATCTCGCGAGGTGATCCGAACTCCACCACCTCACCGTCCTTCATGGCGCAGATGTGATCGGCGTAGTGACCCGCGAAGTTGATGTCGTGCAGCACGATGACGATCGTGCGACCGAGCTCGTCCGAGGCCCGGCGCAGGTGCTGCATCATCTGCACCGCATGCTTCATGTCGAGGTTGTTGAGCGGCTCGTCGAGCAGCACGAACTCGGTGTCCTGTGCCAGCACCATCGCGACATAGGCGCGCTGACGCTGACCTCCCGACAGCTCGTCGAGGTAGCGTCCCTCGAGGTCTCCGAGGTCGAGGAAGTCGATGGCGCGGCTCACGATCTCCTCGTCGGCCCCGGTCAATCGTCCCCGCGAGTGCGGGAAGCGTCCGAAACCGACGAGCTGCCGCACGGTGAGCCGCGTGACGAAGTGGTTCTCCTGCCGCAGCACCGAGACGATCTTCGCCAGGTCCTTCGATCTGGTCGTGGCGACGTCGTAACCTGCGATCTCGATCGACCCGGCGTCCATGCCGCCGAGACGTCCGATCATGGTGAGCAGGGTCGACTTGCCCGCGCCGTTCGGTCCGATCAGCGCCGTGATCCCGCCTGCGGGGATCTCGAGATCGACGGGGCCGATGGCGACCTCGCTGCTGTAGTCACGGCGGACGCCGTCGAGTGCGATCACAGCCTGCCCTTTCTGAGGATGACGATGAGGAACACGATCCCGCCGACGAGCTCGATGAGGATCGACACCATGCCCTGCGCGTAGAAGACGTTCTTCATCACGAAGTACGCCCCCGCCAGGATCGTGAACGCGGTGAGCACGGCCACGGGGAAGATGAGCCGGTGGTCGTGCGTGTCCGAGAACTGATAGGCGAGGGTCGCGACGAGGAACCCGAGGAAGGTCATCGGACCGACGAGCGCGGTCGAGGTCGCCATGAGCACCGCGACGAGGAACAGCACGACGAAGAGCTCCCGCTTGTGGTCGAGCCCGAGCGAGCGCGCGGCATCCGCCCCGAGGGCCATGACGTCGAGGCGGCGCGAGCGCATCACGAGCAGCGTCGACGCGGCCAGACAGAGCGGGATCGCCAGCGGCAGGTATGACGCGTCGGCGTTCGACACGTTGCCGAACAGCCGCGCGGCGAGCACGTCGAACTCGCTGGGCGTGAGCAGTCGCTGCATGAACGTCGAGATCGCACCGAGTCCGCCGCCGATGATGATGCCGACGAGGAGCATGATGTGCAGGTTGCCGTAGCGACCCGACAGCAGCCACCCGTACAGGGCCATCGCGAGAGCCACCATGATCACGACCTGCAGACCGAACTGCCAGACGCCCTGGATCGCGACGAGTCCCGCGACCCCGAAGAGGTACACGGTGCTCGTCTGCACGACCCGGTACAGCGACTCGAAGCCCATGATCGACGGAGTGATGATGCGATTGTTCGTGACGGTCTGGAAACTCACGGTCGCGGTCGCCTGTGCGATCGCGACCACCACCATGACGGTCACGCTGGTGGCCCGGTGCTGGGCGATGCGCCAGAACCCGGCTGACCCCACGGGCATCGGGTTGTCCCACGCCAGCAGCCCGAACGCGAAGACCACCGAGAGCACGACGAGGAGGCCGAGCACGAGGAGGTAGCGGCGCCGTGCGCGCGGCGTCGTGAAGGATCCGGACGTGCGGGCACCACCCGCGATCGCGCTAGCCACGGCGGCGCTGCCTCAGGAGCAGGAGGATGAACACGACGGCACCGACGACGCCGAGGATCAGCGACACCGGCACCTCGAACGGCATGATGATCGTGCGCCCGATGATGTCGCAGACGGTGACGATGGCGATTCCGAGCAGGCAGACCCAGGGCAGGTTGCTGCGCAGATCGTCACCGCGGACCATCGAGACGATGTTGGGGACGATCAGCCCCAGGAACGGCAGGTTGCCGACCACGACGGTGACCACGCCGGTGGTGACCGCGATGAGTGCGGTGCCGAGCAGGATGATCCGGTCGTAGTTCACCCCGACGTTGGTCGCGATCTCCTTGCCGAGACCGGCGATCGTCAGGCGGTCGGCCACGAGGAAGACGATCACGCCCACCACAGCGACGATCCAGAGCATCTCATACTGTCCTCGGAGCACCGAGGTGAAGCTGCCCGCGAACCAGACGCCGATCGCCTGGAGCGAGTCGGTGGCGAGCGCGAAGTAAGTCGATACCGCGCCCACCACCGCGCCGAGCATGATCCCGACGATCGGCACGATGAGCGATGAGGAGAGCGAGACGCGACGCAGGAAGGCGAAGAACACCATGGTGCCGATGAATGCGGCGACGATCGCGCCGGCCATGCGCAGCGGGATCGACGGCTGCGGCACCAGCACCATCACGGTCAGCAGACCGAGGCCTGCCCATTCGGTGGTGCCGGTGGTCGTCGGCTCGACGAAGCGGTTCTGGGTGAGCAGCTGCATCACGAGACCGGCCATGGCCATGGCCGCGCCGGCGAGCACGAGGGCGATCGTGCGCGGGATGCGGGTGATCTGGAACATCTCGGCGCCGTCGGCGGCGCCGGCGATGTCGTAGACCCCGGTGAAGAGCGAGAGGACGAGGAGCGCGACGACGACGACGACGCCGATCAGCAGCTTCACGTCGAAGAGCCGCCCGGCGGAACGGGGCGGCTCGAACGAGCGGGCGGACTCGGAGGTGACGAGGTGGTTCATGACGGAACGCCGGATGGCGGCATCCGATCGAGGATCGGATGCCGCCACGCGGTGGTCACTTCTGCGCGGCCTCGAGGGCGTCGGCGAAGTCGTTGAGGAACGTCGTGTAGGTCTGGATGCCCTCGTTGAGGTACGTGTCGGTGGGCATGTAGACGATCTGCTCGTCGGCGATCGCGGTGACGCCGGCCAGCGCCTCGGAGTTCACGAGGATCTCGGACGCCTGTACGTAGTCCGGCGTCTCGGCCGCGAAGACGGCGTCGCGGTCGAGCACCAGGAGCCAGTCGGGGTTCGAGGCGGCGATCGCCTCGACCGAGATGTCATCGCCCTGGTGATCGTCGGACGCGTCGTCGACCTCGAGAGCGGGCGTGAGGCCGAGGATGTCGTAGATCGGGCCGAGCGAGCGCCCGACCGTCGGAGCGAGATAGCCGATCTCGCCGCCCGACGTGTTGACGGCCATCACGGTGGCCGAGTCGTCGTAGGCTGCCGTCGCGCGCTCGACCGCCTCGTCGAAGGCGTCGACCAGCTCCTTCGCCTCGTCCTGCTTGCCGAAGATCTCGCCGAGGACCGTGGTCTGCCGCTTGAGCTCGGCGTCGAAGGGCTCACCGTCGCGCGGCTCGAGGTCGATGATCGTGGCATCCGGCACCAGGTCGGCGATCGCCTGGTTGTGCTGGGTGAATCGCTGTCCGCTGATGATCAGGTCGGGCTCGACCGCGACGATCGCCTCGAGGTTCGGCTCACTGTGGAGTCCGATGTCGACGATCGAGTCGTCGTCGAGGTACGACACGGTGTCGGGCATGAGTGCGACAGCGCCCGCCGAGAGCTCGATCCCCCAGTCGGAGAGGGTCTGGAAGGTGCGGTTGTCGAGAGCGACGACGGATGCGGGAGGGGTCGCGATCTCGTGCTCGCCCGTGTTGTCCTCGATCGTGACGGATGATGCAGCTGCTTCCGTCTGCTCCGGTTCGGCCTCGGCTGGGGAGGAGCACCCGGCGAGCGCGACAAGGCCGACGACGCCGACGCTCGTGGCGGTGAGGATTCTGGGCATGGACATGGAGAGACTCCTGTTCTGCTGTGTGGAAACGCGCACGAGTGGCGCAGGACGAGCGACTTAGGCATGCCTAAGTTCCGCTCTCAAGATAGGTTAGCCTTACTTTATGAGCGATACGAAATCCGGCTTCTCGATCGAGCGCCGCGGCCTCGATCTGCGTTTCCGCACCGTCACCCTGAGCGCCCGAGAGTGGCTCGCTCCCGACTTCGTGCGCGTGCGCCTCACCGGCAGCGATCTCGAGGGGTTCGACTCTCCCGGATCCGACGACCACATGCGCCTGTTCTTCCCCACCGGCCCCGTGAGCTCGGTCGAGGAGATGCGCGCGGCGCCGAGCCGCGAGTACACGCCCCTCGCGTGGGGACCTGACTGGCTCGACGTCGAATTCGCGGTGCACGGAGACACCGGCGTCGCGGCGCCGTGGGCGGCCACCGCTCCCCTCGGCTCGGTGATCGGAGTCGGTGGACCGCGCGGGTCGGCCGTCATCGCCGGCGCCCCCGACTCCTGGCTGCTGGTCGGAGACGAGACGGCGATCCCCGCCATCAGGCGCTTCGCCGCGCTGATCCCCTCGGACGTCGGGGCTCGGATCGTGATCGAGACGGTCTCGGCCGGGCGGGAGGTCGACATCGACGCACCTGTCGAGATCGAGTGGCTGCATCGGGGCGATGCTCCCTCGGGCTCGGCGCTGATCGGGTTCCTCGAAGAGCAGACCGCCGCCGACATGATCGGCGTCGACCCGTTCGTCTTCATCGCGGCCGAGCAGTCGATCGTCCGGCACGGACGCGCACTGCTGGAACGGTGGGGCATCGACTCGGCGCGCGCCGTGGTGAAGGGCTATTGGAAGCGGGGCGAAGCCGAGTACCACGCGCCGCACTGAGTCCTCCGGGGCGTCGGACGCCGGCCTGCAAGACTGGGTGCATGGCTCTCCTCGATCACCTGGGCATCACCGTCGACGACCTCGAGACCGGACGGGCGCAGTTCCACCCTGTGCTCGCGGCACTCGGATACGAGAGCGGGTCGGAAGACGATCACTCGATCTCATGGCACCACGGCGAGGAGACCGAGCTGATCATCTTCGCCCCGCGCGACGAGGCGAGCGGCCCGCACGTGCACGGACGCGTCGGATGGCAGCATCTCGCGTTCGCCGTGGACTCGCGTGACGACGTCGACCGGCTGCACGCGGTCGCCGTCGCCGCAGGGTGGACCGTGGTGCGCGAACCCCAGATCTACGAGCGGTTCAGTGAGAACTACTACGCCTCGTTCGTCGAGGATGCCGGCGGAATCCGGGTCGAGTTCATGCACAACCCTCCTCGAACCTCCTGATCGTTTCGCGCCGGATCTCCTCTGCACGCCCATGCGCTCGCCACGAGTTCTCCCCGCGCGATGGGATGACGGTATACAGCGACGCCGATCGGGATACGCCGTCGGGAACGATGGGAGGATGACACGGTGCACCTCATGAACGACGCTCAGATCTGGACGATGATCGGCTCGTTCACCGCGCTCATGTTCGGCATGCTGACCATCGTCTCGACGCTCTTCATCCGCGTCGTCCGGGCCGAGATCAGCGGACTCCGCGGAGAGATCGGCGGACTCCGCGGGGAGATGAATGCCCAGATCGGCGGACTCCGCAACGAGATGAACGCCCGCTTCGACACCGTGAACACGCGCATCGACGGGCTCGACCGCGACATGCAGGCCGTGGTCAAGCGCTCCTTCGGCCTCGACCGCGACTGACCTCAGACGATCGGGGCGGCGACAGCCTCGGCATCCGCCCGGTCGGTGAACGCCTCTTTCGGGACGAACACGAGGATCGCGGCCGCGACGAGGGCGGTGACACCGCAGACCACCCACACGGTGATGTAGCCGGCGAAGGATCCGGCCGTGCCCTCGACCGCGCCGCTCACGCCGTTCAGCAACGCGATGCCGAAGACGCACGAGGCGATCGCCCCGCCCACCGTCTTGACCGAGTTGGTGAGTCCGGTCGCGACCCCCGTCTGCGTGGCGGGAGCCGCGGAGGCCGCCGCAGCCGGGAGCGCGGCCACGAGGGCGCCCGATCCGAGTCCGACGACGACCATGTTCGTCACGACCTGCAGGTAGGAGTCGTGGAAGGGCAGGAACAACAGGAACCCCGCACCCACCAGCAGCGATGCGCCCATCAGGGTGATGCGCGGGGTGAGCAGGCGCGCGATCACCGGGAACAGGAGCGCACCCGCGATCATGGCGATCAGGTACAGGCCGATGATCAGCGACGTCGCGAACCCCGTCGTGCCGAGCCCGTATCCGTACACGCCGGGATCCGTGCGCGCGAACGTCGACAGCGGCGCCTGGGCCCCCAGGACGCTCACTCCGAACAGGCCCGCGGTGAGGAACACCGGCCCCAGAGCCGGCGACCGGAACATGCGCACGTCGATGAGCGGGTCGTCGCAGCGCAGCTCCCACAGCACGAACGGGACCACCAGCAGAACGCCGAGGATGACGACCGCCCACGACCACGGGTTGACCAGCCCACCCTCGAGACGCAGCAGGCTGAGGCCCCCGGTGAAGCAGATCAGCGCCATCGAGATGAGCACGACGCCGACCGTGTCGAACACGCCGCCGGTCGGGTCGGGCGACTCCTTCACCCCGAACAGGATGACGAAGAA
The DNA here is from genome assembly GCF_022627955.1 of Microbacterium sp. C5A9. Classification (GTDB taxonomy): domain Bacteria; phylum Actinomycetota; class Actinomycetes; order Actinomycetales; family Microbacteriaceae; genus Microbacterium. The sequence goes on along the minus strand of NZ_JABXGD010000001.1, from coordinate 324,187 downwards.
GCAGACGACGATCAATACGGCGGGGATCAGGAGCACGACAGTCAGGGGAAGGACGTCGATGAGCGCGCCGCCGACGAGAGCCCCGATGATGGCCCCGCCCTCGAGCGCCGCGACCAGAAGCCCGGCGGCCTTCGCCGTGATCGACGAGCGCCCCTCCATGCGCCGCGACCGCGACCAGATGAGAGCGATCTCCAGGGGCAGCCAGACGACATAGAAGCCCATCAGCGTCCACCCGATGAGGAAGACCGCGAACGAGTCCGTGAACGGCAGGACGAGAGCCGCCGCGGCGGTCAGGGCGGTCGAGATCAGGAGCATCCGCTTGTGGCCGACCATGTCGCCGAGCTTCGCGAACGCCGGCACGACGAGCGCCGACAGCATGAGCTGCGTGCCCTCGAGCCAGTTGACGTCGGCGTCGTGGATGCCGAGGTGCCGCGCGATGTCGGTGAGCATGGGCGTGTAGTAGCCCTGCAGCACACCGCTCGTGAACTCGACGAAGGCCAGGAACCCGACGACCGTCGCCAGGGTGCCCAGAGTCCGATTGCGCATCATCGCGACTCCTCGATGAGAGGGGGATCCGGGCGCTCGGACGCCCGGAGGAAGGTGAGATCACCCTAGCCGCTCGATGAGGGCGCGGTGGAACCGCTCTCCTCGCTCGAGGGCGGCGATCTCGACGTTCTCGTCCACGCCGTGGATCGACGCCCGCTGCGCGTTCGACATGTCCAGCGGCGCGAAGCGGTACACGGCAGGGGCGAACCGGTGGAAGTGCCGGGAGTCCGTCGCCGCCATCATCACGTACGGCACCGCCGGAACACCCGGATGCGACACCGCGAGCGCCTCCGCGAGCAGCGCGAACTGGTCGTTGTCGGTCGCGGATTCGGGCGAGGGCTCGCTCGCCTCCTCGACCGTCACGGTGATGAGCGGGTCGCGGATGCGGCGACGCACCCGCATCACGGTCTGCTGCGTCGTCTCTCCCAGAGCGATCCGCAGGTTGACGGTCGCGGACGCCTGAGACGGGAGGACGTTGGCCGCGGTGCCGCCCGACTGCATCGTGGGCGCCACGGTCGTGCGCACGAGAGCCGCAGGCTCGCCGCCGAGCGCGGCGAACACCCGCCCCGTGAGCCACGGCGCGGCCCCGAGCAGGCGGAGCAGGTGCCCGGCGGGTCCCGGTGTCTGCGCGCCGAGCTGCGACAGCATCCGTCCGATCGCCCGGGAGGGTCGCGGGCGGAACGTCGAAGGTCCGAGCCGGTCGACGGCGCGCGCCACCCGACGGACGGCGGTGAGCGCAGGCGGCGCCGAGGCATGGCCGCCCTCGCCGCGCGCCGACAGGGTGAGGGTCATGACGCCCTTCTCGCCCACGCCGATCATGGCGGCACGTCCGGGCACGAAGGGCAGCGGCGCGTCGACCACGGCCCCGCCCTCGTCGACGACGAGCCACGGCACGATGCCCCGGTCGCGCAGCACGCGCGCGATCTCCTCAGCCGCGCGGCCATAGGTCTCTTCGTTGCCCCCGAAGGAGAGATAGACGTCGCGGGCCGGAACGAACCCCTCGGCGAGGAGGTTCTCGACCGCCTCGAGTACGACGATCAGGGGCCCCTTGTCGTCGAGCGCTCCACGTCCGAAGACGACGCCGTCGGCGATGACCCCCGCGAAGGGCGGGTGCGTCCACGCATCGCTCTCGTCGACGGGGACCACGTCGTAGTGCGCCATCAGCACGAGGGGGGCATCGGATGCCCCACCTCGGCCGGGCCAGCGGAGCAGAAGACCGAAGTCGGTGTGACGCTCGAGAGCGAGCTTCTCGTGGACGAGCGGATAGAGCTCGGCGAGCAGCGCGACGAAGTCGTCGAACGGCGCAGCGCCCCGCTCCTCGAGCTCGGCCGACACCGTCGGCAGCTGGATCATCTGCGAGAGGCGTTCAGCGATTCCGGGGCGCGGTGCGGTCACGTCGGCCATCGTATCGTCGGCGTCACGCGGCGCACACGACGTCTCGCGGGCGGCCCGAGCCGCGAGAGAATGGAGGAATGAGCCTGTTCGCCTTCGCCCCCTCCCCCGGGCCGCGATGGCACCTCGCGACCCAGGCCGCCCTGGGCATCGCCGCGCCGATCGCGGTCATGACGCTGCTCGGCCAGCCGTCGCTGGGCTACATCGCGGCATCCGGAGCTTTCACCGTCCTGTTCGCGGGCAGGGCCGCCGTCGTCGACCGGGCGAGGATCCTCCCGCTCGTGGCCGCGGGTCTCCTGCTCAGCGCCGCTCTGGGAGCAGCCCTCTCGGCGAATGCCGTGCTCGTCAGCATCGGCGTCGTGGTGGTCGCGATCGTCAGCGCAGCGCTCTCGTTCGGGTTCCGACTCGGTCCGCCGGGCCCGCTGTTCTTCGTCCTCGTCTTCGGGCTCTCCGCCCACGTGATCGCCAGTTCGCCGATCGCGCCGCTCCTCTATCTCGCGGCCCTCGCCGCGGGCTGCCTGTTCTCCTACCTGGTCGCCGTGTCGCCTCTGCTGCGCCGCCGCACGCGCGCCGTCGCAGCCCGGCCCCTGAAAGAGCTGCTGCCCGGACCGACCTTCACCCCCGACTCGCGCATGCTGCTCATCCGGGTGGCGATCGTCGCGGTGCTCGGTGTGCTTCTGGGCCTGGTGATCGACCCCGTGCGCACGTACTGGGTCGTGGGATCGGCCGTCGCCGTGATCGGCGTCGCCGCCTCGCGTCGTGCCGCCGTGGAGCGTGGGCTGCACCGGATGCTCGGCACCGTCGTCGGAGCCGGCGTGTATGCGCTGCTCGCACTGCTGCATCCCGCCGGGCTGTGGCTCGCACTGCTGCTGGGCGCACTGCAGTTCACGATCGAACTGGTCGTCGTGCGCCACTACGCCCTGGCACTCGTGTTCATCACCCCTCTCGTCCTGCTGCTCACGGGGGCGGCGACCGGGGAGATCGGATCGATGGACGTCGCGCTCGAGCGCATCGTCGACACCGTGGCCGGGGCCGCTCTCGGAGCCGCGTCCGGGGTTCTCCACCCACGCCCCGGCGCGAAGGACCGCTGACCTCCTCGATCTCGGCCGCCGCGCGGGCCATACTCGCACCATGACCCGTGCGACAGAGATCGACGACTACCATCGCAGGCTCGCCCCCGAAGATCGCGCGATCTGCGAGGTTCTCGCGGCCGAGATCGAACGGGTCCTCCCCGACGCGGAGGGCAGGGTGTGGCACGCGCACCCGGTGTGGTTCCTCGACGGGAATCCGATCGTCGGATACCACCGGCTGAAGGATGCCGTGCGGCTGATGTTCTGGAGCGGGCAGTCGTTCGCCGCCGACGGCCTGGCCGCATCCGGGACCTTCCAGGCTGCCGAGGCGCGATTCCTCGACGCGGCGGAGGTCGACATCGCGCTCCTCGCCGACTGGCTCGCCGAGTCCCGGCGGATCCAGTGGGATTACGAGCACATCCGCACGAACCGCGGGCTCGTCAAGCGCACCGAGTTCTGAGCGCCGACGGGAACATCGGTCAGGCCTCGCCGGTTGCACTCCGAGGACCGAGAGGGAGACCCATGGAACTGACGCTCGTCACGTCCGCGTTCTGCGGAGCCTGCGCGCGCACCCGATCCGTCCTGGCGGAGGCGGCGAAGTACCTCCCCGACGCCACGATCACCGAGATCGACGTCGCGCGCGAGCCGGATGCGGCCGAGGCGCTCGACATCCGCTTCACCCCCACCGTGATCGTCCGCGATGCCTCGGGCACTCAGGTCTTCCGCGCCGAGGGCGTGCCGACCGTCCCCCAGGTGCTCACCGCCGCGGTGAGGGCGCTGCCGGCCTGAGCAGCCGCGCACGCCCTTGCGGATGTCTGACCCCCGGCGAAGAATGAGCGTGCAGACGGGGTCGACGACGACTCCGCGTCACGACGACTCCGCTTCATGAGTGAGGGCAGCACAATGGCGAATCTCAACCCCTACCTCTCCTTCCGCACCGAGGCGCGGCAGGCTATGGAGTTCTATCAGAGCGTGCTCGGCGGTGATCTCGAGATCAGCGTGTTCGGCGACTTCCCCGACATGATCCAGAATGCGGATCAGAAGCACCTCGTGATGCACGCCCAGCTCACGACGACCGACGGCCTCGTCCTGATGGCATCGGACACCCCCGACGGCATCCCGTTCGAACCGCCGCAGGGGTTCTCGGTCTCGCTGAGCGGCAACACCCAGGAGCGGACACAGGAGGTGTGGGATGCGCTCGCGGACGGCGCCGCGATCACGATGCCTCTCGACACCCCACCCTGGGGCGGGACGTTCGGGATGCTCGTCGACCGGTTCGGCGTGCCCTGGATGCTCCACGGTGACCCCGAGTGACACACTGAGCGGCGCGTCATCCGCGCCGTATGTCAGCGCAGGGCGTGCGCCTCGATGAAGGCGCGGAGCTCGCTCTCGTCGTCGGCCATCTCGGTCGTGCGCTGCGGGGCGTCGAGCATCTCGCGCACCTCGTCCGAGTACTCGAGCTCGACGCCGATCGCCTCACGGATCGTCTCGGCGAACTTCTGCGGCTTGGCGGTCTCGAGCACGAGCATGGGCACGCCCGGCTCGACGTACTCGCGGGCGACCTTGACGCCGTCTGCGGTGTGCGGGTCGATGATGTCGCCGGTCGAGTCGTAGACGGCCTTGATGGTCGCGAGACGATCATCGTGGGTCGAGGTTCCGCTCACGATGCCGAACTCCTCCACGAACCGCTCGAGATCGGCCGTGAAGTCGAAGTGGCCCTGCGTGTCGAGGTCCTGCCAGGCGCTCACGACGCGGGCGGCGTCGCGGCCCACCAGCTCGAAGATGAAGCGCTCCAGATTCGACGCCTTCGAGATGTCCATCGACGGGCTCGACGTGGCGAGGGTCTGGGCGGCGCTGCGCGGGCGGTAGACGCCGGTGCGGAAGAACTCGTCGAGGACGTTGTTCTCGTTGGCGGCGAGCACGAGGCGACGGATCGGAAGCCCCATCTGCTTCGCGAAGAAGCCGGAGAGGATGTTGCCGAAGTTGCCCGACGGCACCGTGAACGACACCTCGGTCCAGCCGCCGGCGTCCGTCGCACGCAGCCACGCCCAGAAGTAGTAGACGACCTGCGCGGTGATGCGGGCGAGGTTGATCGAGTTGACGGCGCCCAGGTTCTGCGCGCGCTTGAAGTCGAGATCTCCGGCGAGCGCCTTGACGAGGTTCTGGCAGTCGTCGAACACACCGTCGACGACGATGTTGTGCACGTTCTCGTCGTCGAGAGAGAACATCTGCGCACGCTGGAACGCGCTCATGCGCCCCTTCGGCGACAGCATGAAGACCGAGATGCGGTCCTTGCCGCGGAGCGCATGCTCGGCGGCCGACCCGGTGTCACCCGACGTCGCGCCGAGGATGTTGAGCACCGACCCCTTGCGCTCCAGGGCGTACTCGACGACCTGACCGAGGAACTGCATGGCCATGTCCTTGAACGCGAGGGTCGGCCCCTCCGACAGCCCCACGAGTGTGAGGTCGTCGCCGATCGACCGGAGCGGCACGACGGCCTCCGGGAACGGCTCGTACGCGGCAGCCGTCATGCGTGCGAGGTCGACCCGCGGGATGTCGGTCGCGAACAGCCCCAGCACCTCGGTCGCGAGCTGCGGATACGTCAGAGCACGCCAGCGCTCGAGAGTCTCGCCGTCGACCGTCGGCATCGTCTCGGGAACGGCCAGTCCACCGTCGGGCGCGAGGCCCTCGAGCAGCGTCTCGCAGTACGGCAGCGGCTGCATGCCGCCTCGGGTCGAGATGTACTGCACGGTGGCTCCTCAGATCGGAATCGGCACGGGACTTCCATTGTCGCAGGTGGCCGGGAGCTGATTTCACGCGAAGCGCCGACTCCCCCGCGGTCAGAACAGGGATGCGGGCAGCGCACCCTCGTGCTCGAGCAGCCACCGCTTGGCCGCGAGCCCCTGACCGGGCATGCCTCCGGAGTATCCGCCGAGCCCGTCTCCCGCGACGACCCGATGACACGGCACGATGATCGGAACAGGATTCGCTCCCATGATCGCGCCGATCCCCCGCGCCGGGACATCCGTGCCACTGCGGCGTGCGAGGCCGCCGTACGTCACCGTGTCTCCGTGCCCGACCGTCTCGTGCAGCGCCGTCAGCACCGTGCGGGTGGTGTCGGATTGACGACCGAGGTCGACCGGCAGGTCGAAATCCCGCAACGTCCCGCCGAAGTATGCGGTCAGCTGGCGGAGGGCTTCGGTCAGCAGCGGGTCCGGCCCGGCATCCGTCCCCGCGGGAGGATCCGCCAGCCACGCGACCCGCAGGATCGCCGTTCCGTCGCTGACGACGCCGATCTCTCCGAGGGGAGAGCGCGCGGTTCCGAACGAGGGCATGGCCAGAGGCTATCGCGCGGGGACGCCGCCGTTCTCGACCTAGCGCCTTTGACGCGGGGAGGCAATGGTATTCCGCATCCGGTTCTCAGCTCTTACCGTGGAGCCATCAACAGAATCAGGAGCCCTCATGACTGCGAAGACACATGCCGCGCATGACCACCAGCCCGCGAACGGCACGGCTCCCCAGAACGCGGCCACGCCCGTCGAGCCCCTGTACGAACGCGTCGACCTCGATCGCTACGCGGTTCTCCACGGAGGACCCGTGGGATACGTCGAGCACGTGCATCCGGTGTTCGTCTGCTACGTCGGGCATCCGTACCACCAGGCCGACGAAGTCGCTCAGGTGCACGACTTCCATGAGGCAGTGAAGACCGTGCTGCACCGCGCCGTCGCGACTCGGCGCGCTCAGTGAGCCACGACGTCTGGCCCGGCTCCCCCTACCCGCTCGGCGCGACCTTCGACGGTCAGGGCACGAACTTCGCCCTGTTCAGCGAGGGCGCCGAGAAGGTCGAGCTGTGCCTCTTCGACGACGACGGCACCGAGGAGCGCGTGCTCCTCGAGGAGGTCGACGCGTTCGTCTGGCACGGCTACCTGCCGTCGGTGCAGCCGGGCCAGCTCTACGGCTACCGCGTGCACGGACCCTACGACCCCGCGCAGGGTCAGCGGTTCAACCCGAACAAGCTGCTCCTCGACCCGTACGCGAAGTCCGTGGCAGGACGGATCGACTGGGGTCAGCCCCTGTTCGGCTACGACTTCGGCGACCCCGATTCCCGCAACGACGAGGACTCCGCCTCGACCATGGTCAAGGGCGTCGTCATCAACCCGTTCTTCGAGTGGGCGGGCGATCGACTGCCCAAGACCCCGTACGCGCAGACTGTGATCTACGAGGCGCACGTGAAGGGCCTCACCGAGCGGCATCCCGATGTGCCCGACGAGCTGCGCGGCACCTACGCGGCGATCGCGCATCCCTCCGTCATCGAGCACCTCGTGCACCTCGGGGTCACCGCGATCGAGCTCATGCCCGTGCACCAGTTCGTCTACGACTCCACTCTCCTGGAGAAGGGACTGACGAACTACTGGGGCTACAACACGCTCGCGTTCTTCGCCCCGCACAACGACTACTCGTCCAGCGGCCAGCACGGCCAGCAGGTGCAGGAGTTCAAAGCGATGGTGCGCGCCCTGCACGCCGCGGGCATCGAGGTCATCCTCGACGTGGTCTACAACCACACGGCGGAGGGCAACCACATGGGCCCGATGCTCTCGATGAGGGGCATCGACAACGAGGCCTACTACCGCCTCGAAGAGGACCGCCGCTACTACACCGACTACACGGGGACGGGCAACAGCCTCAACGCCGGCAACCCGCATGCGCTGCAGCTGATCATGGACTCGCTGCGCTACTGGGTCACCGAGATGCACGTGGACGGATTCCGGTTCGACCTCGCCTCGACCCTCGCCCGCGAGTTCTACGACGTCGATCGCCTCGCGGCGTTCTTCGAGCTCGTGCAGCAGGACCCGATCGTCTCGCAGGTGAAGCTGATCGCGGAGCCGTGGGACGTGGGCCCCGGCGGGTACCAGGTCGGCAACTTCCCCCCGCAGTGGACCGAGTGGAACGGCAAGTACCGCGACACGGTGCGCGACTTCTGGCGCGGAGAGCCGCAGGCACTCGGCGAGTTCGCCTCGCGCCTCACGGGCTCGGCCGACCTCTACGAGCACTCCGGCCGACGCCCCGTGGCGTCGATCAACTTCGTCACCGCCCACGACGGCTTCACGCTGCGCGACCTCGTGTCGTACAACGAGAAGCACAACGATGCGAACGGCGAGGACAACGCCGACGGCGAATCGCACAACCGCTCCGACAACAACGGGGTGGAAGGGCCGTCCGACGACGAGGCCGTCAACCGCATCCGCGCACGTCAGCAGCGCAACTTCCTGGCGACGCTGCTGCTCTCGCAGGGCGTGCCGATGATCGCGCACGGCGACGAGCTCGGCCGCACGCAGGGCGGCAACAACAACGGATACGCCCAGGACAACGAGATCACCTGGGTCGACTGGGAGGCGGCGGATCGACCGCTGATCGAGTTCACGGCGGCCGTCGCGAGACTGCGCCGCGCGCATCCGACGTTCCGGCGAAGCCGCTTCTTCGACGGGCGGCCGGTCCGCTCGGAGGACGGCGAGCGGGTTCCCGACGTCGTGTGGCTGCGACCGGACGGTCGCCGCATGGAACCGGAGGACTGGGATTCGGGCTTCGGCCTCGCGATCGGCATGTTCCTCAACGGGCAGGGAATCCGTGAGAAGGACCGCCGCGGCCGCCCGGTGTCCGATCAGAACTTCCTCGTGTACTTCCACAGCGGGAGCGAGTCGATCGACGCGGTTCTCCCGGACGGACGACACGGGCTCGCCTGGGAGGTCGCGATCGACACCGCCTCCGATCGGGCGGGCGGCACGCCGCTCGACGCGGGTGCACCGGTGACCCTGGAAGCCCATTCGCTGCTTGTCCTGCGCGAGGTCGACCAGACCGAAGTCCCGACGGACGACTCCGTCGAGGCCTCGCTGCGCATCCAGACCGAGCGCGCCGAGACTCCGGCGCCGGCGCCGAGCCCGGAGCTCCCGCGATGACCCAGCGCCCCCTGTCGACGTATCGCCTGCAGATCCGCGCCGGATTCACTCTCGACGACGCCGCGGCGGTCACGGACTACCTCGCCGACCTCGGGTCGTCGTGGGCGTACCTGTCGCCGCTGCTCGCCGCGGTACCGGGTTCCGATCACGGCTACGACGTCGTCGACCACTCACGGGTCGACGACGCCCGCGGAGGCCCCGAGGGGCTGGAGAGGTTCGCCGCCGCCGCGCGCGCCGCGGGACTCGGCATCCTCGTCGACATCGTCCCGAACCACGTGGGGGTGGCGATCCCGCGCGCGAACCTCTGGTGGTGGGACCTGCTGCGTCTCGGCCGCGCCTCTCGGCACGCGGTGGCCTTCGACGTCGACAGGAGGGTGGCCGACGGCAAGGTCCGGCTGCCGATCCTGGGAGCCTCGCTCGAGAAGGTGCTCGCTGCCGGGGAGATCGTCGTCGACACGACCCCGGCGGAGGACGCGCCAGACGGCACCCTGAGCTACTTCGACCACGTCCTGCCGCTGGCACCCGGAACCGGCGAGCTGTCCGCAGACCTGCCCGCGTTGATCGAGGCCCAGCACTACGAGCTCCGCTTCTGGGAGGACCAGAACACGGACCTCGACTACCGCCGCTTCTTCGCCGTGTCCGAGCTCGCCGGCATCCGGGTCGAGCTTCCCGACGTGTTCGACGAGTCGCACCGCGAGATCGCCCGCTGGATCACCGAGGGCCTCGCAGACGGGCTCCGGGTCGACCACCCGGACGGCCTCGCCGATCCCGGCGCCTACCTGGAGCATCTCGCCGACGCGACCGGCGCGGCGTACACCGTGGTCGAGAAGATCCTGGAGCCCGGCGAGCAGCTGCCCTCGTGGTGGCGCACCGACGGCACCACCGGCTACGACGCCCTCGGCGAGGTCGACCGGGTGCTGATCGACGGCGCCGGCGTCGAGGCGCTCGATGAGCTCGACGCCCGGCTGCGCGCCGAGACCTCGCTGCCCGCCGCGGAGTCGTGGCACGACCTCATCCTCACGACCAAGCGGATGGTCGCCGACGAGCTGCTGCAGTCCGAGGTGCGACGACTGGTGAGAGCGCTTCCGTTCGGCGTGGTCGATGCCGAGGACGCGCTGACGGAGATCATCGCGAGCTTCCCCGTCTACCGGGCGTACCTTCCGGCCGGACGCGAGCACGTGCAGCAGGCGATCGACGATGCGGCACGGCGGCGGCCCGACCTCGCCGAGGCGATCGCCGAACTCACCCCGCTGCTGTTCGACACGAGCCTCGAGGTGGCCGAGCGCTTCCCCCAGGTGACCGGGGCCGTGATGGCGAAGGGCGTCGAGGACACCGCGTTCTACCGCTTCACCCGTCTGGGCACGTTGACCGAGGTCGGAGGCGACCCCTCGATCGCCTCCCTGCCGGTCGACGCTTTCCACGCGGCGCAGCAGGCACGCCTCGCCTCGTGGCCGCACGCGCTGACAGCCCTGTCGACCCACGACACGAAGCGCTCCGAAGACGTCCGGGCGCGCCTGTCGGTGCTCGCGGAGGTCCCGGATCGCTGGGCGGAGGTGCTGACCGAGCTCCGCGGCATCGCCTCGACCGGGCACGGTCCACTCGACGCGCTGCTGTGGCAGGCGGCGGTCGGGGCCTGGCCGATCTCCTCCGAGCGGCTGACCGCATACGGGCTGAAGGCCGCGCGCGAGGCCGCGGAGTCGACCGGGTGGCAGCATCCGGACGCCGACTTCGAGAAGGGCGTCATCGCCATCGCCGAGGCGGCCGACGGCTCCGCTCGAGACGTCATCGAGCGGTTCGTGGGCGAGATCATCGCTCCCGGCCGGGTCAACTCGCTCTCCGCGAAGCTCCTCCAGCTGACGGCACCCGGGGTCCCCGACGTCTACCAGGGCACCGAGCTGTGGGACCACTCCCTGGTCGACCCCGACAACCGCAGGCCCGTCGACTTCGCCGCGCGGCGCGACATGCTGCGCCGGCTCGACGAGGATGCCGAGCGCGGCGTCCTGCCGCCCATCGACGATTCCGGGCTCGCCAAGCTGCTCGTCACCTCGCGAGCGCTGCGCCTGCGACGCGACAACGTCGACCTCTTCGAGGGCTATCGTCCCGCCGGCGTCGCCGGCGAGGCATCCGCCCATGCGATCGCGATGGATCGGGGCGGCGTGATCGCCGTGGCCACGCGGCTTCCGGTCGCGCTGGCCCGACGCGGGGGCTGGGGCGACACCGTGCTGATGCACCGCGACCTTCCGGTGCGGGATGCTCTCACCGGGCGACGCTTCGAAGGGGGCCCGCTGCGAATGGCCGATCTGCTCGACACGTACCCCGTCGCGCTGCTGGTGGAGGATCGATGATCTCGGTGTGGGCCCCGCACGCGAACAGCGTGCGACTGCGACGGCTGACCCCCGCCTGCGTACCGATCTCGGAGCACGACCTCGCGCCCGCACCCCACGACGACGGGTGGTGGAGTGTGGACGTCGCGATGGCGGAGGGCGAGCGCTACGGGTTCCTCCTCGACGGCGGCGACGACCTGCGACCGGATCCTCGCTCACGACGACAGCCCCGAGGCGTGCACGGCCCCTCCGCCCTGTTCGACGCCTCGCGCTTCGAGTGGGCCGATGAGGGCTGGACCGGACGCCGGCTCGCCGGAGCGGTGATCTACGAACTGCATGTCGGCACCTTCACGCCCGAGGGCACTCTGGACGCCCTGATCGGCCGACTCGATCACCTCGTGCGCCTCGGCGTCACCCACGTCGAGCTGCTCCCCGTCAACGCGTTCAGCGGCACCTGGAACTGGGGATACGACGGGGTGCTCTGGTACGCGGTGCACGAGGCATACGGCGGGCCCGCCGGCTACCAGCGATTCGTCGATGCCGCCCATCAGCGCGGTCTCGCGGTCATCCAGGACGTGGTCTACAACCACCTGGGCCCGAGCGGCAACTACCTGCCCGAGTTCGGGCCGTACCTGCGCGACGGCGAACACACCTCCTGGGGCCAGTCGGTCAACCTCGATGAGCCGGCCGTGCGCGAGTACATCATCGAGAACGCCCTGATGTGGCTGCGCGACTTCCACGTCGACGGCCTCCGTCTGGATGCCGTGCACGCCCTGCACGACGAGCAGACGCCGCATATCCTCCGCCAGCTGTCCGAACGGGTCGACGCCCTGTCCGCCCAGCTCGATCGGCCGCTCAGCCTGATCGCCGAGTCCGATCTCAACGACCCGACCCTGATCCTGCCGCGTGACGCGGGCGGCTACGGCCTCACCGCGCAGTGGTCGGACGACTGGCATCATGCCGCGCATGTGGCCCTCACCGGCGAGACCGCGGGGTACTACGCCGACTTCGCGGCATCCGATGCCCTCGTCAAGGTGTCGGAGCACGGCTTCTTCCACGACGGGACGTTCTCGTCGTTCCGGGGGCGGCCGCACGGATCCCCCCTGCCGACAGATGTCCCCGCCTGGCGGCTGGTCACGTTCGCGCAGGATCACGACCAGATCGGCAACCGCGCCGCGGGCGATCGTCTCACGGCGAGCCTGTCCCGCGGGCGCCTCGAGGTCGCCGCGGTGCTCACCCTCACCGCACCCGGCACGCCGATGCTGTTCATGGGCGAGGAGTGGGGAGCGACCACGCCGTGGCAGTTCTTCACCTCGCACCTCGAGCCCGAGCTGGCGCGGGCCACCGCCGAGGGCCGCATCGGAGAGTTCGCGCAGATGGGCTGGGACCCCGCCCAGGTGCCCGACCCGCAGGATCCCGAGACCTTCGACCGCTCGCACCTCGACTGGCGCGAGCCCGAGACACCCGAGCACGCCGGCCTGCTCGATCTGTACCGCAGACTCATCGCCCTCCGCAGACGGAGTCCCGACCTCACGGATCCCGATCAGACGCGCACGCACGCCGCGGTCCTGACACCCGACGCGGCTCCCGGGGCTCGAGCCTTCCGCATCGATCGCGGGCAGACGTCGGTGCTCGTGAACCTGACGGCGGGCGATGTCGAGTTCGACGTCGACGAGTCGGATGCCGTCCTGCTCGAGACGTCCTCGTCGCGTGCGGGCGAAGGCACCATCGTCGTCGCGCCGGAGGCGGCCGTGATCCTCGAGCGGAGGCGCTGACGCGAGTCAGCCGTCGCTGAGGTCTCGCGCGAAGCACAGCGAGAGGTCGCTGCCGACGTAGTGCCCGTACAGCCGGATCGGCGAATACCCCTCTCGCGCGTAGAAGCGCACCGCGTCGGGCTGGGCGGTTCCGGTCTCGAGCACCAGACGCCGGATGCCGAGCGCCTGCGCCTCGACCTCGAGCGCGCGCAGCACCGCGACCGCGGCGCCGGTGCCGCGACTCGACGGGGCAGCGTACATGCGCTTGATCTCCGCCACATCGGCACCGAGCACCTCGACATCGAGCGGGCGCAGTCCGCCGCAGACGACAGCCTCTCCGGTCCCGTCCCGCGCGATCAGGAACACCGGCACGTCATCGGCCGTCGGGACCACACCCGGCTCATGGTCGTCGCATCCGTACCGCGCGTCGAGCTCGGCGCGCTGCGCCGCGCGCAGTCGCTCGGCATCGTCATGCTCCCACTCGACCCGTTCGATCGTCACACCCATGATCCGTGCTCTCCTGCCTCAGCCTCGCGTACCGGCAACGCTACCGACGCGAGGTTTCGGCCGTGTTGCGCCGCCGACGCCCGTCGTCCCGATCCCCGGACAGTGACAACACGCTTTCCTGAATTCAGCAGAATCTGTACTCTGAGACGGTGGCTCTCTCCTCCTCCCTCACTCACACCGCGGCAGTGGCACGACTCGGGCACGCGCTCTCCGATGCGACGCGCGCCGCGATCATGCTCGCCCTCCGCGATTCCTCGGCGTACCCGTCCGATCTCGCCGACGACCTCGGCGTGAGTCGACAGCTCCTCTCCAACCATCTCGCGTGCCTCCGCGGCTGCGGACTCGTCGTGACCGTGCCCGACGGGCGGCGCACCCGATACGAGCTCGCCGATCCGCATCTCGCCCCCGCCCTCGACGAGCTCATGCGGGTCGCGCTCATCGTCGAGCCGACGTGCTGCGACGGCGAGGGGTGCACCTGCTGATGGCGTCTCCGATCCTCGCCCCGGCGCGCAGGGACCTCCTCCACCGCCGCATCCGACTGCTCGTCGGGATCACGATCGCCTACAACCTCGTCGAGGCGGTGGTCGCCCTGACGGCGGGCTCGATCGCGTCGTCGGCGGCCCTCATCGGCTTCGGACTCGACTCGACGATCGAGGTGCTGTCGGCCGCGGCCGTCGCCTGGCAGTTCACGCGCAAGGACCCGCAGCGGTGGGAGAAGCCGACGCTGCGGGTGATCGCCGTGGCGTTCTTCGCACTGGCCGCATACGTGACCGCGTCTTCGGCTCTCGCGCTGCTCTCCGGGGAACGTCCTGAGCACAGCACCGTCGGACTCGTGCTGACCGCCGTGAGCGTGATCGTGATGCCGTTCCTGTCCTTCGCGGAGCGTCGCGCCGGGCGCGAGGTCGGATCCGCCACCGCGGTCGCGGATTCCCTGCAGACCCTGATCTGCACCTACCTCTCGGCCGCTGTGCTCGTGGGCCTCGCGCTCAACTCCCTGTTCGGCTGGTGGTGGGCAGATGCCGTCGCGGGTCTGGTCATCGCGGTGTTCGCCGTGCGCGAGGGTCTCGAAGCGTGGAAGGGCGATGCCTGCGCGACGTCCGTCGGGATGCTTCTCGAAGACGAACACGACGACCACCACGACCACCACGACCACCACGAGGGCTGACCGTTCCTGCATGTCTACTGTGAGGGCGCGTCATCATTCCGCGACAGCGAGGTCTTGTAGGTGAGACGAAAGACGAGCACGGGGATCACGCTCGTCGACGTCTGGACCGCGCTGCTCCCCATCCTGCGCGGTTCGCGGGTGGGGCCCCTCTCCCACGGCTCCACCCGCACCTTCTGCTCCGGCCGCGCGGCGACCACGGGCAGCGCACATCAGATCCAGCCGCGCTCCTCGGCGAGCAGCACCGCCTGCTGACGGGTCGCGACCGCCAGCTTCGCCAGCACGGCGGAGATGTGGTTGCGGACGGTCCCCGGAGCGAGTGACAGCGTGCGAGCGATCTGTCCCGTCGTCTCCCCGCGCCGCCCGGCCCGCAGGACGTCGAGTTCGCGGTCGGTGAGCGGGGCACGTTCGTCGCTGAGAGCATCCGCCGCGATCTCCGGGTCGACATACCGCGCGCCGGCCGCGACCCGGCGGATGACATCGGCGACCTGGTCTGCGCCCCGCGACTTCGGCAGGAACCCCGACACCCCGGATGCCAGAGCCCGACGCAGCACACCGGGGCGGGCGTGACGTGTGACGACCACGCACCGAGTGGAGATGGCGCGGTGCAACCGCTCGGCGACCTCGACGCCGTCGAGACCCGGCATCTCGAGATCGAGCAGGCAGACGTCGGGCGTCAGCCGGAGGGCCTCACGCAGCGCCTGCTCGCCGTCGGCGCACTCGGCGACGACGTCGATGTCGCCCTCCAAGCGCAGCAGCGCGGCGAGCGCCGACCGGATCATCGCCTCGTCATCGGCGAGCAGCACGCGGATCATCGCCGCTCCCCCTCGACCGTGACGGCGTGCTCCGACGCGGGAACCGTCACGATCACCGCGAACTCCCCCTCGGAGTCCCTGACCTCGAGCGTCCCGCCCGCCTCCGCGATGCGTCGCCGCACGCCGTCGATCCCGGAGCCGCTCGGATCCGTCGCGGTCGGGCGCTCGGCGTCGTTGGCGACCTCGAAGCGCCACCCCTCCCTCACCCTCGTGAGTGACAGACGGGCGCGTCGTCCGGTCCCGTGCCGGAGCACGTTGGTCGTCGTCTCACGGATCACCGGCCCCAGAGCCGCCGAGGGAGCGCGGTCGGCATCAGCGGCGATCGTCGCCTCGACATCGAGGCCGGCGGCACGGAGCAGATCGCGCGCGTTCGCGACCTCGTCGCCCAGGGGCACCGCGCGGAACCGCGTGGCCAGATCGCGAGTCCCCTGCCTGGCGTCGTCGACGCTGCCCCGCGCGAGCTGAAGCTGCTCGAGCGCCGCCGCCGGATCCCGCTCCATCAGCCGCTCCGCCAGCTCGAGCTGCAGAGCGATCACCTGCAGGTGGTGCCCCTGCAGGTCGTGCACGTCGGTCGCGACGCGCAGACGCTCCTGCGTGGCGGCGAGTCGGGCCTCGGACGCCCGCGCGCGGTCCAGCGTGACGAGGACGTCCCACCACCACAGCGAGCTGACCGTCATCGACGGGATGAGCACGGCGTACAGCGACGGACCCCAGATCTCCGGACCGCCGGCCGCCGCACCTCGCGCCCCGTCGACGAAGGCCAGCACGAGCATCACGGCCGTCAGGAGCAGGACCACGCGATATCGCACCCCGCGCGGCCAGTTCAGCAGCACGACCGACTGGGCGATCGGCATCGCCCCGAGCAGGAGGCTGTCGGCCAGCACCCCCGCCACGACCCCGTAGGCGACGGCGATGAGCAGGGGCCCGGCGATGCGCGCCCAGGGGATGCCCGACTCCGCATCGAGCCGACGACGATAGTCCGTCAGCAGGAGCATCGTCGACAGCCACCAGACCAGCCCGCCGATGCCGACGACCAGTGGCGCGACGGCGCCGACCGGTTCGGCGAACACGCGCAGCGACCACACGAACACGAGGAAGAGCTCGAGGAGCACCACAGCCGAGAAGGTGTACCACCACGTGGCCGTGATGCCGCGCGCGAGCTGTCGTGCTCCGGGCGAAGGGTCGCCGAGCTGGTCGGAGACACGGGAGGGACTGCGCATGCCCCCACGATACGGGCGTGACAGATGTCACGGATGCGCCGTGCGAACCACCCGGGAAGAGGTGACGACCCGACACTCACGCGAAGCGACGCGACACGGTGGACTGGAGTCATCGCGGCGGATCCTCCGTCGCATCGATCCGCAGGAGAAACACCATGAACCTCGTCGAGACCTTCCAGGACATCGTCGCGCAGGTCCCCGACCTCGTGCAGCCGCTGATCATCGCCCTCGCGGGTGCCATCCCGTTCATCGAGGGCGAGGGCGCCGTCGCCATCGGCATCCTCGGCGGCATCACCCCGGTGGTCGCCGCGATCGCGGCGATCGTGGGCAACTTCCTGTGCGTGGCGGTGCTCGTCATCGCGAGCTCGGGCGCCCGCTCGGCGATCGTCAACCGCTCACGCACGCGTCAGGCCGCACTGGCCGGCGGTGGCACCGTGATCGACGACGAGCCCGAGACGACGCCGCGCGGCGCCGCTCGACGCGAGAAGTTCCAGCGCGCCTTCGAGCGGTACGGAGTCCCCGGGGTGAGCCTGCTCGGCCCGCTCCTCCTCCCCACCCACTTCACGGCGACCATGCTCGCCGCGTCCGGCGTCGGAAAGGGACGGATCCTGATCTGGCAGGCCGTTGCGATCGTCGGATGGACCACCATCGTCGCCGTGATCGTCGGCGGTGCGCTCTACGCCGTCGGCTGAGCGCCGAATCGCACGGCCGATCTGCGGCCCGCACGAGAGAGCGGCAGCCCTCGACCCACCGGGTCGACGGCTGCCGCTCTCGGCATGCTGCGGGTCAGCGCCGCGTTGCGCGCGCTCGACGCGTGGCGCTGATGCCGGCCGCGAGAGCTCCGCCGACGATCAGCACACCGGCGATCGGCAGCAGCGCCAGGCCGTCACCACCGCCGGTGAGAGCCAGCCCACCGGCCGCCGGCGTGGTCGGCGTGGTCGGCGTGGCCGGCGTCTCTGACGGTACAGGTCCAGGCGTCGTCGTCGGCGTGACCTCGGGCGTCGGCTCAGGCGTGACCTCGGGCGTCGGCTCAGGCGTCGGCTCGGGCGTGACCTCGGGCGTCGGCTCGGGCGTCGGCTCGGGCGTGGGCTCGGGTGTCGGAGCCGGCACCGTGTTGGCGATGTTCGTGAGGGTCAGCTCGACGCCGGCCGCCGTGCCGGGAGTCACCTCGTAGGTTCCGTCACCCGCAGCGGTCACGCCCTCGCCGGTGATGGTCCACTCGCCCCATTCGACACCGTCGATCGCGGGCAGATCGATCTCCTCGATCACGAACGTGGATCCGAGCGGCGCACGCGCGCTGGTGACCGACTCTCCGACCGGCACGGTGAGTGTCGCCGCCGGTGCATCCGATCCCTCGACCGTGTATCGCACGGTGTACTCGGCGTCGCGTGCCGCGTCGGCCTGCGCACCTGTGAGCGCCTTGGTGATCGAGAAGCGGGTGTACACGACACCGCTTCCGTCGCCACCGCCGGTCTCGGTCGCCGTGTGCGTGGCCGAGATCTCGGTGGTGTTGACGACCGCGCGGTTCCCGAACACATCGCCCTCGAGGACGGCTCCGTCGGCCTGCGTGAAGTAGGTCAGCTCGTAGGCGAACCCACTGTTCGGCAGTCCGCTCGCGGTCAGCCGGAAGGAGAGTCCGTCGTCTGCGAAGACCATCTGATAGCGCGCGGGATCCACCGGTGTCCACGACCCGGTCTGCTCTCCGTTCTGCACCTCGCGCTGAGCGAGACGCATCTCCCCCGTGTAGTGGTGTCCGTCGAGCCCGGTGTCGAGCGTGTCGACGATCGTGAACCCGCCGTCATCGACGTGGCCGCTCGGCACGCCGACGATCCACTTGAGCCGACCGTCGGTCGCCGTGGCGCCGCCGTACTTGTAAGGCTGAGCACTCTCGGTCAGCCGCTCAGGACCGATACCGCCCGTGCCGGGCAGGTCCACGATCTCGATCCGGTCTCCCAGGTCGAAGTCCACCGTCTCGCTCGTCGTGGACTGCGACGCCTGTGCCTGCATCCAGAAGGAGCCGCCGATCTGCTCCAGCCCCTCGACCGCGTCGGTGAGCGTGCAGACGATCTCCGGTCCGTGTCCGGAGGCGACGACGCAGGTGGCGAGCACCGCTCCGCTCGCCGGATCCGCGATGGTGAAGTCTCCCGCGGCGTGGCGGTTGAACTCCGCCGGAAGGGTCATGCCGAAGGTCTCGCCGGCCTTCGCGCCGTCGGGGACCGACCAGTCGCCCGAGATGCGCACCGCGTCCCACTGTCCGAGCGAGCCGGTGCCGCTCTCGGTCGCGAGCGTGAGGTTGCTGATCGCGCCCGGATACGTCACGGTCGGCGCGGCTGAGGCGGGCAGCGTCACCCCCAGCACCCCGGCGAGCGCGAGCACCAGGCCCACGAGAGCCGCGAACAGTCGATGCGCCCGTGCTCCTCGCACCTCCGGCGCCGTCTTGTCATCGATCGCGCTCATCCGAGCGCGCAGAACACCGTTTTCCCCGGTCATCGTCTTCCCCAGTCCGATTCACGTCGCTCTCATCGGCGACTCATCTAAGAGAGCAGAGAATCGACGTTCGATTACGCGACCACCGGAATACAGCACCGATATTCCGAAACTGCAGGTGACGCGACGGGGACCCGCCTCAGCGCACCGCGCCCGCGGTCAGTCCCCCGACGAGCCAGCGCTGGAAGAACACGGCGGCGGCGAACACCGGGATGACGCCGATGAACGACGCCGCCGCGATCTTTCCGAAGTGGGGGGTGCGGTCGCCGTAGAAGAGCGACAGCGCCACCGGGAAGGTCTGCGAGTCCACGCTCTGCGTCAGGAAGGTCGCGAGCAGGAACTCGTTGTAGTTGAGGATCGCGACGATGATGCCGATCGCGACCAGGCTCGGCAGCAGCAACGGAACCACCACCGACCACAGCATCCGCGCCGTGCCCGCGCCGTCGATGCGCGCCGCCTCCTCGATCTCGACCGGCAGGCGACGGATGAACCCCTCGAGCAGCCACACCGCGACCGGCACGTTCACCAGCGCATAGACGAGCGTGAGCCCGACGAGGGTGTTGTTCAGCCCGACCACGCGGAGAAGGGTGAGCAGCGGAACCACCGCGACGATTGGAGGGAGCAGCCAGGGGCTCATGAGAGTCGCCGCAAGCGTGCGGCCGCCGGCGTCGTACCGAACGATCGCCCAGGCCCCCGGCACCGCCAGGACGAGCGACACGAGCGCGCCGCCGATCGCGGCGGCCAGCGAGTTCAGGATCGACCGCGGGATGTCGGTCGCGAGCACATCTCCCCAGTTCGACCAGTGCGGGTCGGCGCTCCACAGCACGCCCGACACCGTTTCGTCTCGGCCCATGAGAGACACCGAGAACAGGTAGGCGAGCGGCACGAGGGTGACGGCCAGTGCGATGACGAGCACCGCGCTCGCGACGGGTCGGCGGCGGATTCTCCGCTCACTCATTTCGGGCCTTTCGTGCCAGGGCCGCCACCCCGAGGGTGACCGCGGTGACGATCACGGCGAAGACGATCGTGATGGCCGAGGCCCTCCCGATGTCGAACTCCTTCAGAGCGACCTGCTGGATGAGATAGGTCGTGGTCGTGGAGGCCTGACCGGGGCCGCCCGAGGTCATCACGAACACGAGATCGAACACCTTGAGGGCGATGACGATGCGGATGAAGAGCGCCGCGACCACGGTGCCCGCGATCGCCGGCCAGGTGATGTGCCGGAACAGGCCGACGCCGTGCGCGCCGTCGAGCGACGCGGCCTCGCGCACCGCGGGATCCTGCGTCAGCAGCGCCGCGTACACGAGGATGACGATCAGCGGAGTCCACTGCCACACGTCGGCGAGGCCGATGGCGGGCAGCGCCCAGGCGGTCGACGACAGCGGGGCGAGTGACACCCCCGGCAGGAGCGTCGCGAGCAGACCGCCACCCGGATTGAAGACCAGCTTCCACAGGGTGCCGACCACGACGGGCGGGGTGATGAGAGGCAGCAGGAGCAGCGTGCGCACGACCGCTCCCGCGCGCGTCGCCCGCTCGAGCGCCACCGCGACGGCGACCCCGAGCACCACGCTCGCGACGGCCACGACGAGCGCGTAGGCCACGGTGCGGGCGAAGGATGCGACCACGTCGCCGTCGGTGAGGATGCTCTCGAGGTTCTCGGCGCCGACCCACTCCTGGAACGGCCGTCCGAGCGTCGAGTCGGTGAAGGCCGCGGCGAGGATGAACAGCAGCGGGTACGCCCCCAGGACGACGATCGCCAGAACGACCGGGGCGGTGAGGATCGGCGACGCCGTGCGCACCGTCGTGCGCCGGCCCGCCCGTCCCGGCACGAGGCGGGACGGGCGGGCCCGACGGACGCGCGTCGAAGGATCAGCCAAGGATCTCTTCCCACTCGGCCTGAACGCGGTCGAGGGTCTCCTGGGCGGTGCCGCCGTCGCCGGCGATGAGCTTGGCGAGCTCGTCCGTGAGGATCTGCGCCGCCTGCGAGGCGTTCTCGCCGGTCGGCCAGGCGAGCGATCCGCTCAGCGTCGTGCGATTCACCCGCTGCAGGTCGGGGTAGGTCTCGCCGTAGGCCGCGCTCTCGAGAGACGACTCGCGGTTCGGGTCGATGCCCGTCTGCGGGTCGGCGACGATGAGCTCGGAGTTGACCTCGCTCGATGCCGCGTACTCGATGAACGCCTTGGCCAGGTCGGTCTTCTGCGTGTTGGCCGCGATGACCCAGGTGAAGCCCGCCACGAGCGACGCGCGCGCCTCGGTGTTGTCGCCGCCGACCGGCAGCGTCGTCACACCCCACTTGCCCGCGACCTTCGAGTCGGGGTTGGTCTCCGACCCCACGCCCAGGTCGGTCCAGTTCTCGATGAACCCGACCTTTCCGTCGTACCAGGCGCCGTTGCCGACGCCGAAGTCGGTCTCGGCCGCGGTCGGGAAGGCATAGGGCACGGCATCCACCAGGGCCTGGGCGGCGGCGACCGCCTCGGGGGTGTTGATCGTGGGGGTGCCGTCCTCGTCGACGAACTCGCCGCCGAAGCCGGCGAGACGGTTCGCATACGCCGCTCCGAGGATCAGCGGGGACTTCTGACCGAAGATCGCGGATCCGTAGACGCCGTCGGCGCCCTCGTTCTCGGTGATGGTCTGCACGTCGGCGAGGTACTCGTCCCACGTGGCCGGCGGCTCGGTGATCCCGTTCCGCTCGAGGATCTCCTTGTTGTAGAAGAGCACATGCGTGTCGCCGTCGAACGGGAGGCCGTAGCGGCGGTCGCCGACGAGCGTGTACGGATCGTTGATCGAGGGGATGAAGTCGTCGGTGTCGAGCGCGGGGGTCTCCTCGATCCAGTCGGTGAGGTCCTGGATCGAGCCGCCCTCGGCGAGGTCGCCGATCGAGACGTACCAGGGCGCCGCCACGTCGAAGGTGTTCGCCCCCGACTGCTGGTCGAGCGCGAGCGTCGAGCCGATCTCGTCGTAGGGCACGATCGTGAGGTTGACCTCGGCGCCGGTCTCCTCTTCGAAGTGCTCCTTGAGCCAGTTTCCGGCCCCCTCGTGCGAGGTGATGAGCAGCGCGTTGAGGGTCTGGCCGGAGAAGTCGCCGTCGGCGCCGGAGGATCCCGACTCGGGCGCCGACGCCGCGCAGCCCGCGATGACGATCGTCGCGGCGGTGATGCCGGCGGCGCCGAGAAGGATGCGGCGACCGCCGCGGCTCGGAAGAAGGGACATGGGGGCTCCTCAGGCTTCGGGTCGGGGAAGCAGATCGGCGCTCACGCTAGGGCGTGACCTCTGCCGCGTGCACGGTGCGCGTAACACTGGGTCGCACCGTGACCGAATGTGTCGCCGAGCTCTGCGGCGGCGGACGCGACCGGACTATGGTCGCGTCGTCCCCGACCTTCTGAGGAGCACCGTGTCACGTCGCATCATCCTGAACGCCTTCGACATGACGTGCGTGACGCACCAGGCCCCGGGACTCTGGCGGCACCCGGAGAACCAGGCCGATCGCTACCACGACCTCGACTACTGGGTCGATCTGGCGAAGACCCTCGAGCGAGGGAGGTTCGATGCGATCTTCATCGCCGACGTGCTGGGCACCTACGACGTCTACCGCGATTCAGCGGCCACGGCTCTGGGCGACGCGACTCAGGTCCCCCTCGGTGACCCCGTCGTGCAGATCTCCGCGATGGCGCATGCGACCGAGCACCTCGGGTTCGGGGTGACCGTCGCCACGACCTACGAGCAGCCGTATGCGCTCGCGCGCCGGTTCTCGACCCTCGACCATTTCACCCGCGGCCGCGTGGGGTGGAACGTCGTCACCAGCTACCTCGACTCCGCCGCCCGCAACCTCGGGCTCGACACCCTCATCGCCCACGACGACCGCTACGAGATCGCCGAGGAGTTCCTCGACGTCACGTACAAGCTGTGGGAGGGCTCGTGGGAGGATGACGCGGTGCTGCGCGACCGGGAGGCCGGCGTCTTCGCGGATGCGTCCCGCGTGCACCCGATCGGCCATGACGGTCGTCACTACCGGGTCCCCGGCATCCACCTCGCGGAGCCCAGCCCGCAGCGCACCCCCGTGATGTTCCAGGCGGGAGCATCGCCCCGAGGCAGGCAGTTCGCCGCGAAGCACGGCGAGGCGATCTTCATCAACGGCCTGCGCCCCGAGGCGACACGTCCTGTGACCGACGACATCCGCGACCGCGCCGAAGCGCTCGGGCGTCCGCGCGACTCGGTCAAGATCCTCACCCTCGTCACGGTCGTCGTCGCGGCGACCGACGACGAGGCCGCGGCGAAGCTCGCCGACTACCGCCGCTACGTCTCGGTCGAGGGCGCACTGGCGCTCTACGCGGGGTGGACGGGCCTCGACCTCTCGCAGTACGACCCCGACGTGCCTCTGGAGTACGTCGACACGGATGCCGGACGCTCCGCCCTGTCGGTGTTCACCAAGGCAGACCCCGACCGCAAGTGGACGCCTCGCGACATCGCTCACTACGTCGGCATCGGCGGCATCGGCCCCGTCATCGTGGGCGGTCCGCAGACGGTCGCCGACGAGCTGGAGCGCTGGGTCGAGGTCGGCGGTGTCGACGGCTTCAACCTCGCCTACGTGGTGACGCCCGGCTCGTTCGAGGACATCGTCGAGCATCTCGTTCCCGAACTCCGCCGTCGCGGACGGACCTGGGACGACTACCCCGAGGGGACCCTGCGCGGGCGCCTCAGCGGCGACGGCTCTCCCGTCGTCCCGGAATGGCACCCCGCGCACGCCTATCGCGGCGCGTACGCCGGCGGGGCGTCCGCGCTCGACGGCACCCGCGGCGGACCGCTGGTGGACGCCGCCACCGATACCGCCGCCACCGCCGATCTGACCGCACTCACCGAGAAGGAGGGCGCCCGATGAGCGTCATCGCCGAGACCACGAATCGCAGCCGCTGGACCGGAACGGCGGACGCCGCCGAACGCGGGCACTGGCGCGGCGTCGCCGAACGCGTCGCCGCAGAGCTCGCCGGCGACGCCCTGCAGCGCGACCGTGCGAACGAGGACCCGACCGTCGAGCTCGACCTGCTCCGCGAAGCCGGACTGGTGACGCTGCTGCAGCCGGCGGAGTTCGGCGGCGGCGGTGCGCACTGGGAGACCGCGTTCCTCGTGATCCGCATCCTGTCGCGCGCCGACGCGTCGATCGCGCAGGTGCTCGCGTACCACTACATCAACTCCGGCAACATCGGCTTCGCCGCCGACCCCGCGGTGCAGGACGCGTGGCACCGCAAGACCGTCGAGGGTCGCTGGGTGTGGGGCGACTCGGTGAACCCGACCGACCCCGACCTCGAGCTCACGGCCGACGGCCAGGAGTACCGCCTCAACGGTCTGAAGCGCTTCTCGACCGGCGCCTCGGCCGGCGACGTGGTGCTCGCTGCCGCCGCCGTGCGCGGAGGCGACCTCGACGGCACCGTTCAGCTCGTGGTGCTCGACCACGATCGCGACGGCATCCGCTACCTCGGCGACTGGGATGCTCTCGGGCAACGCCTGTCGGCGAGCGGCTCCGTGAGCTTCGAGAACGTGCGGGTCTCCCCCGCCGACGTGCTCGGCGAACTGGGTGACGAGCCGTTCTCGACGCTCATCACCCCCGGCATCCAGCTCGCCTTCGGCAACCTCTACCTCGGCATCGCCGAGGGGGCGCTCGCGCGCGGGCTCGACATCGTGCGCTCGCGTCCGCGCGCCTGGTTCCTCAGCCAGGCCGACACGTACCGCGACGACCCGTTCGTGCAGCGCGTGGTCGGCGAGTTCGCGTCGCGCATCGCCGCCGTCGAGGCGCTGGCCGACCGCGCAGGGCGGCTCTTCGACGAGGTGGTCGACGAGGGCGGCCGGGTCACGGCCGCGCGTCGCGGCGAGCTCGCGATCGAGATCGCCAAGGTCAAGGTCGTCTCGACCGAGGTCGGCCTCGAGGTCGCGGATCGCATCTTCGAGATCACCGGTTCGAGCTCCGCCCGTGCCGATGTGGGGCTCGACCTGTTCTGGCGGAACGTGCGCACCCATTCGCTGCACGACCCGATCGACTACAAGAAGCTCGAGGTCGGCGCATGGACGCTGAACGGCGAGCTCCAGCCGATCTCGCTGTACACCTGAGGGGTGCGCCTGATGAGTGAGCAGAGAGAGCGGCTCGACGCCGCCCGGAAGCACCTCGGCCCGGTCTTCGCCGAGATCGGGGCCGGCACGATCACCCGCGAGCAGGCCCGTGAACTGCCGCGTGCCGAGGTGGACGCGCTGCGCGACGCCGGATTCGGACGGCTGCGACTGCCGATCGAGCTCGGCGGGTTCGGTCTGGACTGGCCGTCGTTCGCCGAGCTGCTCATCGAGCTCGCCGCAGCCGACTCGAACCTGCCGCAGATCTTCCGCGGCCACATCGCCTACGTCGAGCACCTGCTGGCCGCCGCCCCGAGCGCGCGGCGTTCGCGGTGGCTGCAGCGCATCGCCGACGGCGAGCTGATCGGCAACGCGTGGTCGGAGACGGGCCCCGCGGCCGTCGGCACGAGCGAGACGCGCGTGAGCCGACGGGCAGACGGCACCTGGCGGGTCGACGGACGCAAGTTCTACACCACGGGCAGCATCTTCGCCGAGTGGATCGACGCCACGGTCGACCTCGACGGCACGCCGGCCACGGCGATCATCCGGCGGCACCAGAGCGGGGTGTCGATCTCCGACGACTGGGACGGATTCGGGCAGCCGCTGACCGGAACCGGCACCGCGGTCTTCGACGACGCCTCGGTCGACGACGACGACGTCGAGCCGTTCACGTCTCGCTTCCCGTTCCAGACCGCGGTCTACCAGCTCACCCTGCTGTCGGTGCTCGCCGGCATCGCCGCGGCGATCGAACGCGACACGGTCGCCCAGGTGCGGGCGCGAACCCGCGTGTACAGCCACGGGAGCGCCGGCCGCGCGGGCGACGACCCGCAGGTGCTGCAGATCGTCGGCGAGCTGACCGCGACCGGCGCCACGGCACGGGCACTCGTGCTCGACGTCGCCCGCGCCGTGCAGCACGCGGCGGACGTGCTGGGAACGCCCGAGACGGAGGATGCCGTGGTCACCGCCGAGCTGCGTTCCTCGCAGGCGCAGATCGTGCTCACCGACCTGGTGCCGCGCGCGGCTTCACGCCTGTTCGACACCCTGGGGGCCTCGGCGGTGCGCTCGGGCACGGCACTCGACCGGCACTGGCGCAACGCCCGCACCGTGTCGTCGCACAACCCGTGGATCTTCAAGGCCCGTCAGCTCGGCGACCACGCCGTGAACGGTCGGACGCCCGAGTTCATCTGGTCGGTCGGCGAGGGCACGTCCGTCGGCGAGGGCGTGGAGGCGCTCGCCACGTCGTGACGGACAGCGGGTGCTCAGTCGGTGCTGCGCACCGAGAGCATCCGCCAGCCCTCGGGAACCTTGGCCTCGAGAGCGGCCATGTCGTCCGCCTCGATCTCCTGCACTCCGTCGACCCGCCAGAACGTGCCGGTGGACTCCATCTTCGCCTCGCCCTTGAGCATGCGCACGGGAGCCGATGCGAGCACGAAGCCCGGCTGCTGATGGGCGATGAGCTGATCGTGCACGTCTTCGAGGGTCGCGCCGATGACGTCGACGGTGCTGCTCTCGACGGGACGGATGAGGGCGATGAGCATTCCCCCAGCCTACGAGATCAGGCGTTCGCCACCTCGGGTTTGCGCTCCACGGCACCGCCCTCGGCGGGTTCCGGTGTGATGTAGAGGCCGGACGGCGCGTTGGCGGTGAAGGCGAGCGCGTCGACCCACGCACGGTTGATGGCCGGCTGGCGGCTGCCGAAGTACTTGAAGACGAGGGCGCTGCCCGAGTGGATCCAGACCGTCGTGCGCCCGCCGCCGACGCTCGAGTCCTCTTTCCACGAGAACGAGAACGGCTCGCCGCGGCGCAGCTTGGCCGTGATCACGAGCTGCAGGTGCGTGAGAGCGCGGTCCTCGATCTCGACCTTCTGACCACCTTCGTAGATGAATCTGCCCATCAGAGGCTCCTCTGCTCCCATCTCCACAGAACCCGTGCGAAAGGGGCGATCCGGGGGAACCGCCACGTGGTGACATCTCCAGAATGCCACGTCGGAAATGTACATCGGCTGTTCGCGCACCGCCGGTGTCCCCTACGCGCACGGATTCTTCGCCCACCGTCACGCCGGTGCTGGCTACGCTCGATATATGGGAATGCTGTTCTATGGCGCCACCGAGGAGCCGATCCGCATCGACGATCGCGCTCTGGCCCATCTGAAGGTGGCCATCGCCACGAAGTTGCGTCGGCAGGAGAGCTTCACGCTGTCGTGGCGCCACCCCGAGGGCGAGCCCCGCGGGCGCTCGACCATCTGGCTCCACCCGTCGATCCCCGTGCGCTTCGTGTTCGACGAGCCCGAGACCCCGCGCCTCAACGCGAGATGGATCCAGGAGCTGATGATGGAAGCCAGCTCGTCGGGCGGCATCTGCCTCGTCGACGAAGTGGAGGACGGCCCGATCGCCGGCGACCTCGAGTGACGATCCGGTGACTTCCGCGGCGTGACTCGCGGGTCACACGGCGTGGGGCCAGCGCGGCACCACGAGCGGGCTGCCGGATTCCGGGTCGGGGATCACGCGGGCATCCACCCCGAACACGCTCGAGACGAGGGATTCGGTGATCACCTCCCCCGGGCTGCCGGTCGCGACCACCTCTCCGTCCTTCATCGCGATGATGTGATCGGCGTAGCGAGCGGCCTGGTTGAGGTCGTGCAGCACGGCCACGAGCGTGTGGCCCTGTCGCCGGTTGAGCGATCGGCACAGTTCGAGGAGTTCGATCTGATGGCTGACGTCGAGGTAGGTGGTCGGCTCGTCGAGCAGCAGGATCGGGGTCTGCTGGGCGAGCGCGACGGCCATCCACACGCGCTGCCGCTGCCCGCCGGACAGCTCGTCGACGAGACGCCCCGAGAGATGGCGGATGCCGGTGGCGTCCATCGCCTCTGCGACCGCGGTCTCGTCTTCGGGTGACCACGGCGCGAAGAGCCTCTGATGCGGGTAGCGTCCGCGCGTGACGAGATCGACCACGCGGATGCCGTCGGGCGCGACAGGCCCCTGCGGAAGCAACCCGACCTCGCGTGCGAGCTGCTTGGTCGGCATCTCGTGGAGGCTCCGGCCGTCGAGCAGCACCCGGCCGCGCGTGGGCGGCAGCAGCCGGGTGAGGCTCTTCAGCAGGGTCGACTTGCCGCAGGCATTCGGACCGACGATCACGGTGAACGCCCCATCGGGGATCTGCACCGACACGTCTTCGCACACGAGCGTGTCGGCATAGCCGAGCGCCGCCCCGTCGACCATCAATCGAGTCATCGCTTCTTTCCCTCTCGGAGGAGCAGCCACAGGAAGTAGAGTCCGCCGATCGACACCGTGACGATGCCGACCGGCAGGGGCGAGTCGGGGTGGATCCGCTGCGCCACCACATCGGCCAGCAGCAGGAGCATCGAGCCGACGGCAGCCGTCGGTCCCAGAGCGAGCCCGTCGGACCGCACGATGCGGCGGGCGATCTGCGGCGCGGCGAGCGCGATGAACGAGATCGGGCCGACCGTCGCGGTGGCGAGCGCCGTGAGTCCGACGCCGATCACGATCGCCGAGACCTGGACCAGCCGGACGTTCTGCCCGAGAGCGGTCGCGAACGGCATCCCGACCTGCATGATGCGCATCGGCCGGCTCAGCGCGGCCGCCGCGACGAGGAAGAGCGCGGAGCCGAAGAGGGCGGTCGCGAAGGTCGGCCAGGACACTCCCGAGAGGTTGCCGGCGCCCCACAGGCCCGCCATGATCGCATCTTCGACGGTCGCGGTGAGGAGGATCCACACGTTCACCGAGGCGAGCATGGCGCTCACGGCGATGCCGACGATGATCAGGCGCACGCCGCGCACCGCCCCGCGCGTGGAAGACAGGAAGAACACGAGGAACGCCGTCGCCACACCACCGGTGAGGGCACCGACCATGGTCGCCGCCGATCCCCCGCCCAGCAGCAGCATCACCACGAGCGCGCCGGTGTAGGACCCGGTCTGGAAGCCGATGACATCCGGGGAACCGAGCGGATTGCCGGTGAGGTTCTGGAAGATCGCTCCGCTCAATGCGAGACAGGCGCCCAGCAGCACCGCCATCAGGATGCGGGGGGCGCGCCACTCGAGCACGACCATGGTCGTGTAGTCGTCTCCGCGTCCGGCGAGCGTCGCGAGAGCCTCCCACGGCGTGATCTGCGCGGATCCGGTGCACAGTGCGTAGACGGCGAGCACGACGATCGCGATCCAGATCGAGGTGCAGATCACGAGGGATCGGGCGTCGACCAGGAGCAGCGGACGCGAGGGCGGTCCGACACGGAGGACGCGTCGGCCGAAGTCGATGTCGGTCATCGCCTCACACCTCCGAGACCCGGTAGCGGCGGACCATGTAGATCAGCACGGGCGCGCCGATGAACGCGGTGACGATGCCCACGGGTACCTCGCCCGCGGTGATGACCCGGCCGAGGACGTCGGCGAAGCCCATGACCGCGGGCGCGATCAGCACGGAGTACGCCATGATCCATCCCTGGTGCGGACCGACGATCATGCGTGCGAGGTGCGGTGCGAGCAGACCCAGGAAGCCGATCGGCCCCGCCGCGGCCGTCGCGCCGCCGGCGAGCAGCGCGATCGCGACGAGCGCCACGAGACGGATGCGCTGCGGATGCGCCCCCATCGCGACCGCCGAGGCCTCGCCGAGTGAGAGCACGTCGAGCGACCGAGAGCTGAGGAGCGCGATCGCGAGCCCCGCGGCGATGACCGGCACGATCGCGAGCGTGGCGTCGAGGGGCTGGGAGGCGGTCGTTCCCGCCGACCAGCCGCGCAGGCGCTGCAGCATCTCGGAGTTCGACAGCAGCACCGCCGACGTGAAGCCCGACAGCACCGCGCCGAGCGCGACGCCCGAGAGCGTCATCCGCACCGGATTGCCGCGCGCCGTGCCCGTGTTGCCGATCACGAACACGAGCACCGAGGTGATCATCGCGCCCGCGAACGACCACCACATGTACTGCGAGATGTCGGTCACGCCGAAGAACGCGAGCCCCACGACCACGGCGAGCGATGCGCCGGCGTTCACTCCCAGGATGCCGGGATCGGTCATCGGATTCCGCGTGACCGCCTGCATCAGGGCGCCGGCGACACCCAGTGCCGCCCCGGCGACGAGCACGAGGACGGTGCGCGGCACTCGTGAGAACCAGATCGTCTGCGACACCGCATCGTCGGGATCTGGGTGCACGAGGAAGTGCAGCACGTCTGCCGGAGCCACGAAGCGCGATCCGACCAGCATGCTCGCTGCGAGCGCCAGTGCGCAGAGCACGGCGAGCACGAGAAGACCGAGCCACCGGCGCCGATGGTGGGGTCGGGTCGCCGAGGGTCGCGGGTCCGCCCCGGACACGAGGGTGTCCGGGGCAGACCCGACTGCCGCGTTCTGCGCGTGCATCGGGGTGTCAGGCGACCTTGGTCGAGGAGGAGACGAGATCGGTCAGGTCGTTCAGCCATGCCGCGTAGGTGGATGCGGTCATCGCGCCCTTCGAGCTCCAGGCACCCAGCTGCTCGGCCTGGACAGGGGGCAGAGCGTTCCACAGGTCGGCGCTGAACGCGAAGTCCTCGTCGTAGCCCTCGACGAGCAGGATGTCGGCTCCGAAGGTCGACGCGTCCTCCCAGGCGACCTGTCCCCACGGGTTGCCGGTCGCCGGAGCCTCGGCGCCGACGATCGTGGCGCCGAGCTCCTCGAGCATCGTCGCCTGAGCGAATCCGACGCCCGTGTAGAGCATCTCCTTCGTCGGGCTGGTCAGCATGATGTCGAGATCGCTGTCGGCGATGGCGGTACCGAAGGCCTCCTTCGCCGCAGCGAGGTCGGCATCGGACTGCTCGATGGCGTCGGAGGTGACGTCGGCACCGAAGAAGGCCGCGATCTCACGGGTGTCGGCGATGCGACCGTCGATCGTCTCGCTGCTCGGCAGCGGCACGAACGGCGCGACGCGGGTGATCTGCGCGTTCACGTCTTCGTCGAACCACGACCATCCCTCGGCGGTGCCCTGGCCGATGATCGCATCGGGACGCAGTTCGGCGAGCTTCTCGACGTCGATCTCGCCGTCCGTGCCGACGACCGGGATGTCGGAGATGTCGGCATCCCCCATTACGAACGGGTTGTCGCACTCGTACCCGAAGAGCGCGACCGGCTCGACACCGTACTCGTGCAGCGAGCTGTAGGCGTAGCAGTCCATGACGATGTCCTGCGGCTGGGCGTCGAAGTCGATCTCGAGTCCCTCGAGCGAGGGGTGCGTGAGCGTCACGCCGGCGTCGCCGCCGGTGCCTTCTTCGGCCTGCCCCTCCGATGAGGCGCAGGAGGCGAGCAGCAGGGCGGACGCGGCCACGAGGGCGACGAGGGAGGCGCGGCGGAGCACGGTGAGGACCAATCTGTCGGCGGAGGGGATCCCTTCGACCGTAGCAAGATTGAAGTTAGGGTAGGTAATCCTAACTAGCACCCCGGGCGTGTTTCTCTCGGATGCGCGACGACGCCGCCTAGTTCAGCACGAAGGTAGAGGTCTTCGAGTTCCCTTCCGCGTCGTAGACGACGAGCACGTTCACCCCCGTGACGGCTCCGAACGTCGACGGCCTGATGAAGTTGACGTCGGACCACTGGTTGTCGGTGAGATCCTTCGTCGTGCCGTTCAGCACGACCCTGTCGATCTTCTGCGCCGAGTAGAGCTTGAACGAGATCATGGCGTAGGTCTCGCCCGTTCTCACGGTGAAGGTCGCGCCGTCCTTGATCGTGGCTGTCGGCGCTGCGACGGGAGTGACGACATTCGAGCCTGCCTCACCGGGCGCGAAACCGTCGCGGAAAGCGCGCACTCGCACGGTGACTGCGGCGCCGAGATCGGCCTCGGTGAGCGTGTACTTCGGCGACCGTGCACCGTCGATCGGCTGGCCGTCGCGCATCCATTGGAACCGCACCTCCGGGTCGTCGATGCTCCACGCTCCGGCGTTCGCCTCGAGCACTGAACCGATACCGCGAGTCCCCGTCACAGCGGGGGCCGTCGTATTCGTCATGTCACGCAGCCCCCAGACCTGCAGCTCGTAGATCGCCGTCCCATAGCGGTGCGCGGTCGCGGGTTCATTCGTGAGGATCCGCACGTAGCGCGCGTCGACCTGCGCCAGGTCCAGCGACGCCAGAGTCGCGGTCCCGGTACCCGTGGCGACCGTGCGCCAGATGTCCTCGTCGGGTGTCACGACATACTCGCTGCCCGTCGCCGCCGATCCGTAGTTGCCTCCGGATCGGCGGGTGCACACCGAGCTGTTCCGCTCCTTCTCCGTATGCGCCGCTGCCTCCGCGTCGGTGAGCACCTGCACGCTGTAGGGCGCGTTGAACATCGAACCGAACGTCGAGAGGTTCTCTCCGAACTGCGTCGCGACGCTGCTGAGCGTGGCGTCTGCGCCGAGATCGACGTACACCCAGGAGCACAGCGATCCCTGCGTGGATGCTGCCGTGCCGTCCGAGAACGACCCGTCGCTCGACCCGCCGGTATACCAGGCGGTGGCCAGATCTCCGTCGACGATCTTCGCAGGAACGCGCGCGGCGTTCGACGCCGTGAAGTACGTCTTCACGGAGGCACCCAGGGCCAGGTTCGCGGGCACCGGCTCCGGGTCGGGCCCGCTGCCTGGGTCGGTCGGATCCTTGTCGGGAGTGACCGCGATCGTCGCCGTCACCGTCTGCCACGGTGCGCCACCGACAGTGCCGGTGATGGTCTGAGTGTTCGGCGAACCGGGCGCGGTCTGCGGGGTGTCCTGCCACCGCACGTAGAGGTACTTCGTCCAGGTTCGCGTCCCGTCGCTGAACGTGCCGAGCCCCGGCACCTGGTTCGGAATCGAGGGTGCAGCACTCGAGTAGGTGCCGGTGACGTTCAGCGGGGTCGTCAGGTTCGGCATCACCATGACCGTCGCAGGCACGGGCATCGCGGACCCGGCGACGGTGCCGCTGACGACGTGGATTCCGCGGCTCGGCCCGTCGGCCGTCGGCGCCGTGGCGGTGTTCAGCTGCGCCGTGGTCAACGCCGGCCACGTCACGTCGACCTCGTGCCGCGACCCGTCTGAATACCGGGCCGTCACCGTCGCCGGGAGCGCCGGTTGCTCGGTGCGTGCCGTCTTCACGCTGACGAGGTCGTATCCGGTGATCTGCGGTACACCCGAGACGTCTGCGACGGTGGTGAGCGCCGTGCGCGCGTCGGTCAGAGGAAGCGCAGGACGCGCCACCACCCGGGCCTCGTCGACATCCACTTCCCCACCCTTCGGCGTCCAGATCCCGGCGGCCCCGGTCTCGAACCGGTCGTCCGCAGCGCTGAGCACCTCGCGCCCTGCCACCGAGACCGTGATGAGCGGGCCGCGGACGCTGGTCTTGACCAGAATCCACTCGTCCCGCGCGAGTCCCTCGACATCTGCCTGGGCGAGACGGGCCCACTCTCCGTCCACGACCGTGCCGAGCTCGACGCTTCCGGCTTCCACGTCGACCCGAGCCTGGTAGCCGTCGCCGGCGTCGTCGCCGCGGACGACGAGACCACCCTGGTTCCCGGCCGTCACCTTCACCCAGGCCCAGTAGTCGTAGTCTCCGTCCTCTGCCCAGTCGGATTCCGCTCCGCCCGTCGCGACCGCGTTCGAGTTCCCCGCGGAGAGCCGGCCGTGCCCGACGAGCCCGGAGGTGAACACATCGTTCTCGACGACCGTCATCTCGCCGCCGCTCACGTCCCACTCCCAGGGGAAGGTGAACGAGCTCCGCGGGTCCTCCCTGTCGTTCCAGCCGAACACGAGAGGTGTCTCCGTCATCCATCCCTTCGCCGTCGTCCACGAGGAGAAGTCGGTGGAGTACGTCTTCGACGTGGCGAGGTCGGTGACGGTGGCGTCGTCCAACTCGACGAACTGCCCGAACGTGCCGGCATACGACTGCGCGGCCGGGGAGCGGACACCGGTGTATCCGGCGCGTTCGACCGCACCGGTGACGGTGAGCACCTGCGCCCCGTCGATGCTCGCGGTGATCGTGTCGCCGCGGGCCTCGACGACCACGTCATAGCTGCGGTTCTGCTGCAGGACGACGCTCGGGTCGCATGTCGCGACCGGCGCCCATCCGCCGTTCAGCGAACCGGCGCTGTCTTTGTGGAGCGAACAGGAGTACCCCGCCGTCCCGTTGCGGCCGTCGTTCACGCGGAGCGGGTCGAGGCGGAAGAAGTAGCCGAGCTTGCCCTTCTCATCACCGCGCACCATCAGGGATCCGGATGTGCCGTTGACGAGGGACAGCGACGACTCGTATCGGACGTCGCTCGCCTTCACGTTCGTGTTGTAGACGGTCGTGTCCCCGTAGAACGGGAAGACGTATCCGACGAGCTTCATCCTGCCGTCCTCGGTGACGCGCCAGCCATCGGATCCGTAGAGCACGTCTTCGTCCTCGGCCGCACTGCCGTAGGTGAAGTCGTTCGACTCGACACTGGTCGCCGAGTGCTCGACGGAGGGAACGTACGAGGCCTCCCCGCCCGTGGCTCCCTCGATGCGCAGTGTGTGGACGCCGTTCGACAGGCCGGTCACGTGGACTGCTCCGGAGCCGGCGTTCCCGACCGCCACGCCATCGACCGTCACCGCGCCGGCGGATGCGCCGGTCCAGCGAACCGACGTGCCGTCGAACACCGCATCCAGCCCACCGTCGTCGGTGCGCACCTGGGAACTCGGGAGGGTCGTCCATCCGGCGTCGTCGGCGCCGGTGGTCAGGCGGATGTCGACCACGCCGTTCGACTGGACGGTCAGGGTGTAGGTGTTCGACGACGCGTCGTAGTGCTCCTGGTAGTCGTACTGGTTTCCGTCGTACCCCGAGATCGTGAGCTGGGGCTGGGTGCCGACCTCGACGCGGAGCGTCGTCGTCCGCAGCGCATCATCATGGGGGTTCGGAACGTACGCGTACTCGACGAAGTTGCGGTTGAACTCCATGTCGCGCACACCGCCGACCGACAGCAGATCCGCTTCGCGGTCCGTCCGGTACGTGTTGAGACGCACGTCGAGCGACGCGCCGTCCTCGGTGACCATCGCCCAGGTGTGGGGCGTGATCTGCGGCATCTCGAGACGAGTGAACGTGCTCCCGGTCAGCAGGAGGGACGCGTCCTGCGCGAAGTTGTCCCGGTCGTTGGAGTTGTACACCAGCCAGCTCGCTCCGGACTTCTGCACGAAGGCGTCGCCGGTGGAGATAGCTGGGTAGGCGGTGTCGAACAGCGCCCCTCGGGTATCGCCGAAGCCCATCGCAGGTCCGTAGGTCGACTTGGTCAGAACCGTCGCTCCCCCAGCTCGCAGCTGGTCAACGAGCGCGGCCGGCGCGAGCTTGGGGATCCGAGGCACGATGCCGTACCTTCCGCTGGAACGAAGGTAGAACCACATCTGCTTCTGCACCGCCGTGAGAGCCGGCGCCTGCTCGTACATCGAGAAGAACGTGGTGCGGTTCGGATTGCCGCCGCGCCCCGCGGCCGTGGAATCCGGGAGGCCGGAGATCGGTCCTTCCACCTCTGAGAAGGCGACCTTCGTGCGTTCGATGATCTGCGCGCGGTCCGGTCCGTCGTGCTCCAGCATGTATCGCATCGCGGGAAGTATCGACTGATAGAAGTACGGAGAGTAGAAGCTGCCGTCGGTCGGCATGTCGAGCTGATTCTCGAGATGGAAGACGGTGGCGCCGGCTTGCCACTGGTCGAGCATCATCATCGAGGACACGGTCTCGGCGATGCTCCGGGACCAGCGGTCGCCGCAGTTCGAGTATGCGGTGCGCACACCGAAGGTTCCGCAGGTGTAGTACGGGTAGCCGTCGAAGTACGGCCCCCAGTTGTCGAAGGCGCCGGCGAGCCACGCGCCCTGCGTCCAGGCGTTCACCGTCTCGAAGTTCTCGTGGAAGTTCTTCGGGTTGAAGATGAAGTTCTGCTTGTACTTCGACACCGAGTCCCAGTAGCTCTGGGTCTCCATGCGGCTGGCGAGTTGGTTCGTCTCCTCGAGGGAGCCGAGAATGTGGAAGCCGCCGTACTGGTTCGCGATCCGCAGCGCTTCGGGCAGGTCGCCGAGCGTGTCGGCCTGCTCGGACACGACCGTGCCCATGAACGTGTCGTACGTGCGGTAGAGGTGCTCGAGGAACTGCCACCGGGTCTGGTTGGAGATGAGCGTCCTGCCCTCGTCCCACAGGATGAAGACGGGGATGCCGAGTTCATCGGCTTCAGCGACGTTGTCCTCGAGCCACCGTGCGGACATGTCCGGGTTGGCGTCGGATTCCTCGTTGTGGCCCTGGTGGAGGA
The DNA here is from genome assembly GCF_022627955.1 of Microbacterium sp. C5A9. Taxonomy (GTDB): domain Bacteria; phylum Actinomycetota; class Actinomycetes; order Actinomycetales; family Microbacteriaceae; genus Microbacterium. The sequence goes on along the minus strand of NZ_JABXGD010000001.1, from coordinate 287,631 downwards.
CGAACCCGATGTTGCCCTTCACGTCGTCCGGGACGGATGCCCAGATCTGGCCCATGCTCCAGCCGTCGTTGTACTCGCGCGCGAACCCCTCGGTCTTGCCCATGTCGTTGCCGATGTTCATCTGCGTCAGCAGCAGCGGGTTCTCCGACGACACCGTCATCCGCAGCGGAGCGTCGGCCACGGGCTCGGCCGCGTGCACGACGGGAGCGTCGATCGATGTGAACAGCGTGGCGACCAAGGTCATGACGACGCCGAGCGTCAGAGTGCGGCGTCGACGGGGAACTGCGGGGGCGGTGGACTTCATCGTCTCTCCTCGACGGTGAGGGCGCTCGGCGCTCGCCGGGCGATTCATCAGATCAATATATACACTTACGGGATTCTTAAGCCAAGTATCCGTCACATCGTGGCTATTGATCCGATCAATGGTTGCGCGCCGGCGGGGCGCGCCGTAATCTAGTAAGCGCTTTCCACTGCACCGGCAATCGTCAGCACGCGAGTAAAGGACAAAGATGTTCACACGATCACGCACCCTCCGAGTCAGCGTCATCGCCGCGATCGGCATCGGCCTCCTGGCCGGCTGCTCGTCCGGCAGCACGGAACCCGCCGCCACCTACGACCCCGATGAGAAGGTGAACCTGGACTTCGCGTTCTGGGGCAACGACACGCGTGCGGCCCTGTACGTCGATGCCATCGCGGCCTTCAACGAGGAGTACCCGAACATCACGGTGAACGCGCAGTTCCTCACCTTCCCGGAGTTCTGGGAGAAGCGTCAGACCGAAGCCGCGGGCGGCGGGCTCCCCGACGTGATGCAGTTCGACTACTCCTATCTCCGGCAGTACGCCCAGAACGGCCTGCTCCTCGACCTGGGACCGTATCTCGGTGACGTCATCGACACGGAGCCGCTCGCCGAGAACATCCTCGACATCGGCGCCGTCGACGATGTCACCTATGCCGTCCCCACCTCGACGAACGCCTGGGGCCTGTACACCAACCCCGACCTCCTCGCCGAGGTCGGCGTGGAGAAGTTCGAAGGCGGAGATTGGCAGGACTACGGGAGCTGGATGGAGGAGTTCGCCACTGCTGCGCAGGCCCAGGGCGAGACGCTGTACGGAGGGAACGACTTCACCGGCCGCATCCAGAACTTCGAACTGCAGCTTCGTGCCGAGGGAGGCGAGCTGTTCACCGAAGACGGGGAACCCGGGTTCGATGAGGAGCGCCTCGCCGAGTTCTGGGAGTCCGGTGAGGACATCCGCGACGGGGCCGCCATCCCGTCACAGCGTCTCGATGAACTCAATCCGCTCGGCGGCTTCGACGCGCGCCTCACCGGCAGCGAACTCGGATGGGACAACTTCGGCGCGTCCTTCCTCGCCAACCTCGGAGAAGGAGCGAGGTTCGAGCTGTCCCCTCCTCCGGTCACGGTCGAGGGAGCGAAAGACCTGTATCTGAAGCCGTCGATGCTGCACACGGTCGCCGCGACCACGAAGCACCCCGAAGCGGCCGTGACGCTGCTGAACTTCCTCGTCAACAGCCCTGAGGTCGGCGAGATCTTCGGCACGAACCGTGGCCTGCCTGCCTCGGAGACCGCCCTCGAGGGTGCCTCCCTGGGGGAACTCGACGAGATGATCCGCGACTATGAAGCGTCCATCGCCGACCGCCTCGGTGACGCCCCGCCGGCTCCCATCGTGGGATTCGGCTCTCTGGAGGAGAAGTTCCGCCAGCTCGGGCTCGAGCTCGGATACGGGCTGATCACCGTGGACGAGGCCGTCGACCAGTTCTTCACCGAGATGGATGTCATCCTCACTCAGTGAGCGGACGCAGACGACCCGCTCGGCTCGGATCGCGGGCCGAGCGGGTCGTGCGCGTGAGGGCGGACTCCGATCGAGGGTGACGTCGCGGGCGCGATCAGCGTTGCACCGGGTCGGCATCGCCGGCCCCGAGCGCGGTGATGTCGGCGCGGGTCGGGGCTGCTTCCCAGTCCCCCTCCGTCGTGCAGGCGAGAGCGCCGCAGATCACCGCCGTCTGCGTCCGCGTCTCGAGGTCCGCCCCGGCTATCGTCTCCGACAGCCACCCCGCGACGAACGCGTCGCCGGCCCCGACGGTGTCGACGACGTCGACCCGCACCGCGGGTCGACTGACGACGGAGGCCCCCTCGGATGCGACAGCTCCTCGCTCCCCGAGCTTGATGACGACGCAGGCGGGTCCGAGGTCCCGAAGGGCGTCCCGCTGCTCGCTCGCATCGTCCTTCCCCGTCACGAGACGTGCTTCGTCATCGCCGGCGAAGACGATGTCGGATCGACGGATCAGAGTGCGATACGCGTCTGCCGCGTCGCGACCGTGCTGCCAGAGCGACGGCCGGTGGTTGACGTCGAAGGACACCGTGGTCCCCGCAGCCTGCGCGCGGTCGATGAGTCGGTGGAGTGCCGAGAGCGGACGCTCGCCGAGCCCGGCGGTGATCCCGGTCAGATGCAGGATGCGCGAGTTCTCGATGAGCCCGTCGGGGATGTCGGCCTCCGTCAGCCTGCTCCCGGCCTGCACGGACCGGTAATAGGTGACCCGGGTCGCCCCTGTTCTCGGCCGTTCTTTGATCATCACGGCGGTGGCTGCCTCGGGGTCGACGACCGCGTGCACCTGGACGGCCTCGGCGCGCAGCTCGCGGGCGATGAGGTCGCCGAGACCGTCGGCGCCGAGGCGCCCTGCCCACCCGGCGGTCCCGCCCAGCCGCGAGACACCGATCGCGACGTTGCTCTCCGCACCGCCGAAGCCGATTCGCGCCCCTCGGGTGTGCGCGAGACGCCCGACGGTGTCTGGCATCACGAGTCCGAGGCTCTCGCCGACGGCGAGCACATCGAGGCCGCGCATCTCGCCGCTCATCCGGCCGCTTCCCGCGCCGCGCGGGCGCGCTCGGCGACAGCCTCCCGACCGTCGCCGGCGGCTGCGGTGATCCAGCTTCCACTCGCGGCGAAGACGGAAGGATGCGCGAGGTGCTCGGCGAGGTTGTCCTGGCGGACTCCGCCGGAGGGCATGAACCGCACGGAGCGGTACACGTCCCTGTAGGCGTCGAGCAGTGCGAGTCCGCCGAAGACACCTGCGGGGAAGAGCTTGAGCCGGTCGAGACCGAGCGTCACCGCCGCCTGCACCTCGGTGGGCGTCAGCACCCCTGGCACCACGGGTACGCCGGCGCCGGTGACATACCGGACGACCTCGGCGTCGAGCCCCGGCGTGACGACGAAGGCCGCACCCGCATCGAGCGCTCCCCTCGCCTGCTCGACGGACAGCACGGTTCCCGCTCCGACGAGGAGGTCGCCGCGGGCGGCGAGGGCCGCGAGAGCCGGTGCGCCGTGAGATCCCCGAAGCGCCACCTCGACGACGGGCAGACCGCCGTCGACCAGGCCGTCTCCGATGGCCTGGACATGCGCCGGATCCGCGATGGACGCGAGCGGGACGATGCGCTGGGCGAAGAGCTCGTTCATCGTCCGAGCCATCCACCGTCGACGGGGAGGATCACGCCGGTGACGTAGGCCGCGGCGGGGCTGGCGAGGAACACCGTGGCGCCGCCCAGATCCTCGGGGCGCCCCCACCGTCCGGCGGGGATCCGCGAGAGGATCGACGCCGACCGGTCAGGGTCTTCGCGGAGAGCCTCCGTGTTGTCGGTGGCGATGTATCCCGGAGCGATGCCGTTCACGGTCACGCCGGCCGGCGCCCACTCGTTGGCGAGTGCCTTCACGACCCCGGCGATCCCCGACTTGGCGGCGGCGTAGCCGGGAACGTTGATCCCACCCTGGAAGGTGAGCAGGCTCGCGGTGAAGATGATCCGGCCGCCGCCCCGCCCGACCATCGACGCGCCGACCCGCTGAGAGAGGATGAACGGGCTGGTCAGGTTGACGTCGATGACCTCGTCCCACCACTCGAGGGGATGCTCGGCCGCCGGAGCACGACGGATCGTCCCGGCGTTGTTGACGAGGATGTCGGCGCGGTCGGCGACGGAATCCGCGAAGTCGATGACGGCGTCGCGGTCGCGGAAGTCGACGGCATGGCCCTCGAACCGTCGTCCGAGGTCCCGGACTCGGCGACCGATGGCACCGCCGTCCGCCTCCTGACTCGCGGATGCGGCGATGATGTCTGCTCCGGCGGCCGCGAGGGATTCGGCCATGGCGAAGCCGATCCCTCGGCGCGCTCCCGTCACGACGGCGGTGAGGCCGGTGAGGTCGAAGATCGCGGTTGTCATATGTTCTCCTCTGTCATCGGGGCGCCGGTCGATCGACCGGCGCGAGCGTGTAGATCCGCTCGGCATTGTCGTGGAGCACGAGGGATCGTTCGCTGTCGTCGAATCCCAGATCGTCCCGGATCCACTCGAACCACCGGTCGTACTCGAGGTGGTGATCGGTTGCGGCCGACACCGGGAAGTCGCTGCCCGCGAGCATTCTGTGCGGCCCGAACAGGTCGAGCGCCTCGCGCACGAAAGGCTCCACCTGCGCGAAGAGGGGACCCTGGGGTCGGGCCTCCGGTGCGAGTCCGGAGAGTTTGGCGGACACGTTCGGATGCTGAGCGAGGGCACGCAGCGCAGTGCTCCATCGCCGCCGTTCGTCGCTGTCGTAGCCCGCAGCGACCGGCGGCTTGCCGAGGTGGTCCAGAACGATCTGCACATCGGGGGCCTGCGCGACCGCGTCGACCAGTTCCGGGAGCTGATGCCACCGGACGCAGGCGTCGAACGGCACGTCTCGTCGCGCGAGCTCCCGCAGCCCCTCGACGAATCCGGTGCTGGTGAGGAAGCCGGGCGGTTCGTCCTGCACGAGGCGTCGAACGCCGACGAAGTGCTCGAGGTCGGCGAGTGCATCCAGGGCGTCGATGAGTCCGGCTCGGTCTTCGACGGGCGCGAAGGCCACGATGCCTGCCAGGTGCGGCCAGGACGGCGCGAGCGATTGCACCCACCGTGCCTCCTCGAGGCCGTCGGCGGCGTCGGCCTGCACGAACACCGCTCGGGTCACGAGCTGCGATTCGACGTCCTGCGGCAGAAACGGCGCGCGGAGGTCGGGCTCGTCGTCCAACCACGGGTGTCTGTTCCGCGTCGTATCCCACACGTGCAGATGTGCGTCGACGACGGTCACCGGGCGCTCTCCGGGAGGAGCTCCCGTGCCACGAATCCTGCCGCCGCGAGCGCCTCCCACAGATCGGAAGGAACTGCATGCGCGTCGGCGACCAGCGCCGACCGGACCTGCGCGGCAGATCGGCAGCCGACGACCACCGACCGGACAGCGGGGTGCAGCCACGGGAACGCCTGGGCAGCCACCGGCAGGGTCGTCCCGTACTGCTCGCAGATGTCGGCGATGTCGTTGGCACGTCGCACGAGGTCCGACTCCGCTTCCGCGTAGTCGTACGTCGCGCCGGAACGGGGGCGGGGCGTCGCGAGCAGCCCGGAGTTGAAGACACCGGCGATGACCACGCCCACCCCGCGCGACTGCGCCGCGGGCAGGAGATCGCGGAGCGCCGGCTGCTCGAGCAGGGTGAACCGGCCGGCGCACATCACGAGGTCGATATCGCACTCGGTGACGAACCGGGCGAGCATGGTCGAATCGTTCATCCCCACGCCGACGGCACCGATGACCCCCTCGTCGCGGAGGCGTAGGAGTGCAGGAATGGCTTCCCTGCTCGCCTGCTCCCCGTGCTCGTCCGGGTCGTGGACGTAGGCGATGTCGATGCGATCCACGCCGAGGCGCTCAAGGCTGTCGTCGATGGATCGACGAGCCCCGTCGGCGGAGTAGTCGCGTTCGCGTCGGAGGACCGCCGGAACATCGAACCCTTCGTCGTCACGCTGGTGGGCGGTGTCCGGACTCGGCACCAGGACGCGGCCCACCTTCGTGGAGAGGACCCATTCGTCGCGCGGGTGGTCCCGGAGCAGACGGCCGACGCGTGTCTCCGAGAGACCGAGCCCATAATGCGGGGCCGTGTCGAAGTAGCGGATGCCGCCGTCCCAGGCGGCGGTGATCACCGCCTCCGCGTCGTCATCGGAGACGGCACGACCGAGGTTGCCGAGCTGCGAGGTTCCCAGCCCGAGAGCAGGTACGGTCACCATGCGGATCAGCCGTGCGCGCGCACGTCGACGAGCACCTTCATCGCCTGGGCGTTGCCCAGCGACTCGAAGGCCTGGAGCGTCTGTTCGAGCGGGACGATGTCGGTGATGAGCGTGTCAGCGGGGATCTCACCGGCGGCGATGAGGTCGATGGCGCGCTCGAAGTCCTCCCGCTCGTACACGCGAGCACCGAGGATCTCGAGCTCCCGCCAGAAGACCCGCTGGAGGTCGATGAGGACCGGCTTCGGGTGGATCGCGACCATCACCAGACGTCCGCGGACCTTCGCGTGAGCGGTGGCGTCGAGCGCCGTCGCGGGGATCCCCGCCACCTCGAAGACGACATCGGCGCCCGCTCCCGCGGTGAGTTCCTGGACGATGTCGCCGAGGTTCTCGGAGATCGGATCGACGACGTGCGCGCCGTTGGCTGCGGCGAGGGCCCGACGGTCGGCGTTCGGCTCCGCGACGATGACCCTCGCGCCGGTACGAGCGGCCACCAGCGCGATCAGCTGGCCGATGGGTCCTCCCCCGATGACGAGTGCCGTCTCGCCGGCGACGAGGCGTGCACGGCGGACGTCGTGCGCGGCGACAGCGAGCGGCTCGACCAACGCCGCATGGGCGAGGGAGACGCCGTCGGGAATCGGGATGACGACCGATGCCGGAACATTCCACAGCTCCTGAAGAGCCCCCGGCGTCTCGATGCCGACGAAGTCCAGGTTCTGGCAGATGTGCGAGTTGCCCGCCCGGCAGGCAGGGCAGTCCCCGCACCAGACGAGGGGCATGACGGTCACGGCCTGCCCCGGCGTCACTCCGTCGACGCCGTCGCCGACGGCATCCACCGTGCCGCTCATCTCATGGCCGATCGACTGCGGGACGGTGACCCGGTGATCCATGTTCCCGTGCAGGATGTGCAGGTCGGTCCCGCAGATGCCGGTGTAGGCCACACGGATGCGGACCTCGCCGGCTCCGGGCGCGGCCTCGGCGGTCTCGACGGTCTCGATGGACCCGTTGCCGGTGTACTGTGCGGCGCGCATGCGCTGCTCCTTTCAGAGGAGGTGACGGGTGACGCGTCGCGTCACGAGTGAAGGTCGCGGATGTCGATGTCGACGCGGGCGCCGACCGAGGAGAGGGTCACCGGACGTCGACGATCCGCGAAACGCGTGATGTGCGCGCCGAGTGCGCCCTCGTTGAGGGCGGTCAGCCCCGCGCGGGTCAGCTGAACCTGTTCGTCGACGACGGTCCACGAGATGTCGACGCGGATGCCGGGACGGGCGATGAGTCCCTCGACGGATCCGTCGCCGAACGAGCGCGGGAGTGCCGGCAGCAGTTCGATCTCGCCACGGTGCGATTGCAGGAGCGCCTCAGCGATCCCCGCGACATACCCGAAGTTCCCGTCGATCTGGAACGGTGGGTGCGCGGCGAGAAGGTTCGGGTAGACGCCGCCGACCCAGGCTCCCCGATCGATGCTCATGTCACGGAAGACGAGAGCCAGCAGATCGTCGATCCGCTCGGCATCGTGCAGCCGTGCCCGCAGCGCGAGCTTCCAGGCGAGAGACCACCCGGTCGACTCGTCTTCGCGTTCGTCGAGGAATGCGGTCGCCGCGGCGGCCAGGTCATCCGAGACGGGACCGTCGCCGGGGTAGAGGAAGAGCAACGGAGACAGGTGCCGGTGGTGCGGGTCCACCTGCTCGAAGACGTCGCGCCACTCCTGCACAGCACCGGACGGCCCGAGGGGAATGCCCGGCAGCCGGTCAGCCGTCCGGCGAGCACGCTCCACGACGAGGTCGTCCCGGATCCCGAGCGCCTCCGCCGTCTCGACGAGCGCGTGCAGGTGGTCGCCGATCAGCGAGATGTCGAGGGTGGAGCTGACCGCGACCTCACCGATCTCGCCGTCCGGCGTGCGGAAGTCGTTCTCCGGCGACGTCGACGGTGCCGTCGCGAGCTCGCCGGTCTCGGTCTCCACGAGCCACGCGAGTGCGAACTCCGCGCCCGAACGCAGCACCGGGTAGGCGCGCTCGAGAAGTGCACGGTCTGCTCCGCGGTAGCGCGCGCTGTCGGTGTACTGCCGGCTGAGCCAGAGGCCTGCGAGCGGCCAGAAGGCCCACTTGGGGTTGTGCCTGCCCCCGCCGACCGGGCGCGTGTACGCCCATGCATCGGTGTTGTGATGAGCGGTCCAGCCGGGAAGACCGTAGAGGTCGGTCGCCGTGCGCTCCCCCTCGCGCGCCAACGCGTCGATGAGGTCGAGATACGGTTCGACGAGCTCCGGCATCGCCGCCGACTCGGCCGCCCAGTAGTTCATCTGCACGTTGATGTTCGTCGTGTAGTTGGAGCTCCACGGTGGTCGAAGGGAATCGTTCCAGATGCCCTGCAGCGTGGCCGGGAGCGTACCGGGACGCGACGACGAGATCAGGAGGTAGCGCCCGTAGTGGAACATCAGGGCCGCCAGTTCCGGATCGCCCGAGATGTCGGCGACGGCGTGCGCGTTGACGGATTCCAGCCGGGCGTCGAGCGGCAGCGGCGTCGAGGTCCCGAGCTGGAGCTCCACGCGCTCGTAGAGTTCCCCGTGGTCCGCGATCTGCTGCTGGACGACGTGGTCGACGCCGTCGGATATCGCTGACTGCACGCGCGACTCGGCGGTGTCCCCAGCGCCCTGAGCGGTCCCCCGAGGCATCCTCCCTATGCCCTCGAACGTGGTCGCCGATGAGTACACGACCGTGATGGTACGAGCACCCCTGACCGTTGCGAAGACGCTGCTTCCATCGGCGGAATAGCTCGCACTCCCGTCATGAATGAGCCGAAAGGCGGCGGCACCCTCGAGGTGCGGGTCGTCCGTATAGGCCACTCCCTCCTCTGCAGAGTCATGCGACGGTGTGACGTCGCTCGGCATGCGCACGAGAAGCCGACCACCGTCGTCGCTGTGCGACGCATCGAGCACCTGAAGCATCGAGCTGATGGCGAAGACCACGTCGGTGGGCGCACTGGTCGAGATCTCGTGCACCAGCACGTCGTGCGGAGCGCTGACGTACGTGCGCTGCTCGACGACGAGGTCCGGCCATTCCGTGCGAGTCAGGTGATGAGCGCGGGCGAGATCCAGGCGTCGATGGAACGACACCGGATCCTCGCGGTCTGCGCCGAACACGACGTCGACGTCCGCGAACGGGAGGTAACTCTGCGTGTGGCGATGCTGCAGACGCTGCACGGCCGCCGCCGCGTCGACGTAGTCGCCGGCGAGAGCCGCGGTGCGCGCACGGTCGACCGTATCGATCGCATCGTGGGGGGAGATCACCGGGTCACAGTGATTCGACGCGGGCGAACCCGACCAAGCTGTGTCATCGTTGAGTTGCAGACGCAACTCTCGTTCAGCGGCGTGGACCATCGCGCCGATATGCCCGTTCCCGAGGGGAAGCGCCTGCGTCCACGCAGTTGCGGGCGTATGGAGAATCAGGTCGTGAGCGGTCATGCGGTGCTGGCTCCGTCGGCAGTCTGGGCGGGTGGGGCGGGTTGACCCCGCTTCGGATTGATCAGATCTATTATGAACCATACCCGGCGCAGATGGCCAGAAAAGCCGCTTCCGACGCAGTAAGCACATGGATTGATTGGACGAATATGTCTGAGGATGCTCTCACCGACCTGCCGATTCTCGACGACCGCACGGCGATGTCGCAGAGTGACGTGGTGGTCCATGAGATCAAGAAGATGATTCTCGGCGGCGAGCTGTCGCCCGGCTCCAAGCTGCCGATCGAGAAGGATCTCGCACCTCGACTCGGCGTCTCCCGTGGGTCGCTGCGGGAAGGCATCCGGGCGCTGTCGAGCATGGGCGTCCTCGAAGCGCGGCAGGGCGCCGGCACATACGTGACGGCGTTGGAGCCGTCGATCCTCCTCGCGCCCATGGGCTTCGTCGTCGACCTGCAGCACTCCGCAGGAGTCGCCCAGGTGCACTCCGTCCGTCGAGTCCTGGAGACCGAAGCCGCGGGACGAGCCGCCGGCGTGATGTCCCCCCAGGCGCTCGAGGAAGCCACCGCGATCCTCGACGAGAGCGAACAGGCGATCGCGGACCGCGATCACGAGGCGGTCATCGACGCGGATGTCCGGTTCCACCAGCTCATCGCACGCAACTCGGGCAACGCGGTGCTTGCCGCTCTCATCGAAGCACTGTCGTCTCGCACGGTGCGGGACCGCCTGTGGAGGGCGATCTCCGACGAGAACGCCGACGCGGTCACTCTGGGCGAGCACAGGGCGATTCTGCGCGCCATCTCCGACGGAGACAGCAGCGCCGCGCAGATCCGCATGGCCAACCACCTGCTGGCGGTCGAGGACTTCCTGCACGAAGCCCCCCAGAGCTCGACCGAACTCTGAGGGGCTTCGCCCCGCACGCGCTCTCAAGCGGTCTGCGCTTCGACCACGGCGGCGCCCGCCCAGTAGGTGCCGAACGGGTAGGCGAACTCGACGAGTGTGGACTCGTGCATCTCGGCCGAGTACCCCGGCAGCGTCGGCACCCGGTACGCGCCGTTCTCGACGATGCAGGGGTCGACGAAATGCTCGTGCAGGTGGTCGACGAACTCGGTCACGCGGTTGTCCAGGCTCCCCGAGATCGCGACGTAATCGAAGATCGAGAGGTGCTGCACGAGTTCGCACAGCCCGACCCCGCCGGCGTGGGGGCACACGGGCACATCGAACTTCTTGGCCAGGAGGTACACGGCGAGGATCTCGTTGATGCTGGCCAGGCGCGCTGAGTCGAGCTGGCAGAAGTCGATGGCCTCGGCCTGGAACATCTGCTTGAAGAGCACACGGTTCATGCCGTGCTCCCCCGTGGCCACGCCGATCGGAGCGACGGCGCGACGGATCGCCGCATGGCCGAGGATGTCGTCGGGGCTCGTGGGCTCCTCGATCCAGAGCGGGTCGAACTCGGCCAGCTCCCTGACCCAGTCGATGGCCTGCGGCACATCCCACACCTGGTTGGCGTCGATCATCAGGTGAGCATCCGGACCGATCTCCTCGCGCGCGATGCGGCAGCGACGGATGTCCTCCTGCAGGTCCGCGCCGACCTTGAGCTTGACGTGCCGGTAGCCCTCGGCGACCGCCTCCCGCAGCAGACGTCGCATCTTCTCGTCCGAATAGCCGAGCCAGCCCGCACTGGTGGTGTAGCAGGGGTACCCATCGCGCTCGAGCTCGGCGATCCGATCCGCCCGCGTCGGCGCCAGATCGGTGAGGAGCCCCACGGCCTCCTCCCGGGTGAGAGCGTCGCTGAGGTACTGCAGGTCGGCGATGTCGACGAGTTCCTCCGGCGACATGTCGGAGAGCAGACGCCACAGGGGCTTGCCTGCTCGACGAGCCGCCATGTCCCACAGCGCGTTCATGACGGCGGCCATGGCCAGGTGCTCGACGCCCTTCTCGGGGCCGAGCCAGCGCAGCTGCGAGTCGCTCTTGAGCTCGCGATATGTCGCGCCGAGGTCGTCGAGCAGTTCGTCCGCATCGCGCCCGATGAGCGGCTGAGCGCGCTGTTCGGCGGCGAGGACGCAGATGTCGTTGCCGCGGCCGATGGTGAAGGTGAATCCGAACCCGCGGAGGTCCGGATCGTCGGTGCGAAGAATGACGTATGCGGCGGAGTAGTCGCCGTCCTTGTTCATCGCGTCCGAGCCGTCGGCCGTGAGAGAAGTGGGAAAGCGAACGTCGACGACGTCGACGCCAATGATGATGGTCATATCGGTCTTTCTTCTGAGAGAGGTGAGGTCAGTCCTTGGTGCTGCCGCTGGTCAGTCCGTTGACGATGAAGCGGAGACCGAACAGCACGAACAGCACCGCCGGGACGGCGAGGAGCACGAGGCTGGCGTTGTAGCGTCCGAAGTCTGCGGGGCTGCGGCCGAGGACGTTCGAGAACGAGGACACCGCCTGGGCGGCGCTCGTCAGCGACGGGTCGGTGAAGAGCATGGAGGGCCACAGGAAGTCCTGCAGCGACCAGATGAAGCAGAGGACGATGAGGTTCACGATGACGGGTCGCGCGAGCGGCAGGAACACGTGCCAGAACGCGCGGAAGTGACCCGCCCCGTCGAGCATCGCCGCCTCCATGAGCGAGTCGTCGAGGTTGCGTCCGTAGTTCCGCATGAGCATGACGCCGAAGGGGATCGTCAGTGCCGCTTCGGGCAGCGCGACACCCAGGTGGGTGTTGAAGAGTCCCAGCTCGCCGGTGATGTGGAAGACAGGCACGATGAGCGCTGTCCCCGGCACGGCGAGGAACAGCAGGATGCCGACGAAGCTCAGCTCGCGTCCGCGGAACCTCACCTTCGAGAGCGCATACCCCGCAGTCGTCGAGACCACGACGACGAGGAGCGCATGGAAAACGCCGATGACGAACGAGTTCACGTACGTCATGAGGATCGGGACGCCCCCGACGGGCTGCGTGAACAGTGTCAGGTAGTTGTCGATCCCGGCGCCCTGGAAGGACTTCGCGATCATCGCGTAGAGGGGGAAGGCGAACAGCACACCCATGACGATGAGGAGTCCGTAGATCACCGCCCGGTCGGGCCCTCGGGTGATGACGAGTCGCATCGGGTTGTCCGCTGCGGCGATCCGGCGTCGTTCGCGTCGCGTCGGGGTGGACCGCTGCGCGGCTTCGCGCGCGAGGACGGTCGTCGTCTCCGTCGAGACCGGGGGCATCTGCGTGGTGGTCATCGGTCGGCCTTCGGGGTGCGGGTGGCGTACATCTGCACGAGCGAGATGACGAGGGCGATGAGCAGGACGACGACGGATGCCGCCGACGCGAAGCCGATGGTCTTGCCGCCGGAGTTCACGTACCCGTAGAGGTAGGTGCCCACGATCTCGGTCGTGGTTCCGGGGCCGCCGTCGGTGGAGAACAGCACCTGCTCCAGAGCGCGGAAGGAACCCAGCAGCAGAGCGAGGATGACGGTGATGTGCGTGCCTCGCATCATCGGATAGATGATGGAGCGCATGATGCGGAACGTGCCGGCGCCGTCGATCCGCGCCGCCTCGAGGGACGACGTCGGGAGTGCGGCGAGATCGGCCGTGTAGTACATGACCGGCAACCCGATCAGGTAGCAGAAGATCACTGCGACGGCACCGTATGCGAGCCCGGGTTCCGTGAGCCATGACTGTGCCAGAGCTCCCAGCCCCACACCGCGCAGGGTCTCGTTGAGGACGCCGAAGCGCTCCTGCAGCATCGAGCCGAAGATGGTGGCCACGAGCGAGACCGGCATGAGCGCCGGCAGCAGGAAGACGAGGTAGAAGACGCGTCGGCCCCGCACCCCGGTGGACAGCGAGACCGCGATGAAGAAGGCGACGGTGAGTGCGGCGACGATGCTGATGGCCGCGTAGACGAGGTTGTTGCCGATGGACTGCCAGAACACCGAATCCGACAGGAGCAGCGCGAAGTTCTCGAAGCCCACCTCCACGGGGCGCAGCAGGGAGATACCGACGCGCTGCATGCTTGTCTGGCCGAGGAAGAAGATGCTGTAGAGGAAGTAGACGAGGTAGATCACCAGCAGCGGGCTGAGGAAGACGAGGGCGACGAGCCCGTTGCCGCGCTTCCGGCGCTTCGTGGTGGACTGCTCGCGCTCGCGGGTTTCGGTGCTCACGGGAGTGCTCCAGGTAGGACGGATGGGGTTTCCCGGCTCGCGCATCACTCGGGTGCGCGAGCCGGGCGGGTGCGGCTCAGGCTCAGAAGTTGCCCTTTTCGAGCTCTGCCTGGTCAGCGTCTGCGGCTTCCTTCGCCGTCATGGACCCGAGCAGGACCTGCTTGACGTTCGCCCCGACGGAATCGGAGAAGGCGCCCATGTTGTTCCGGTCGCCGCGCGGGTTGTTGATGAGGTCGAGGAGCGTCTGGTAGCTCTGCTTCTGCAGGTCGGTGGTCAGCACGCCCTCCGGGAGCGTGTAGCCGTCGACAGCCGGCACACCCTTCAGCGCGCTCGCCCACTCGTCGACACCGGCACCGGTGGAGAGGAACTCGACGAACTTCGCGGCCGCCTCCTGCTTCTGCGACTCTGCGGGGATTCCGACCAGCACGTCGAGGAACGCGCGAAGCGATACGTCCTCGGCCGACTCCGCGGGCACCGGCACGACGCCGTAGTTGCCGGTGAGAATGCGACCGACCTCCCACGAGCCGTTGAACGCGACGGCGGACTTGCCTTCTTCGAACACGGTCATCGCCGTGCCGTAGTCCATGTCCAGCGTGGCGGCGTCGAAGGTGCCGTCGTCGTAGAGCGCCTTGTACTGCTCGAGGCCCTCGACGTAGGAGTCGGTGTTCCACTCTCCGTCGTCATAGCGGACGCTGTTGAAGAACTCCGGATCGCTCTGGCCCACGATGGTGAGTGCGACCTCGTCCTGGAACCAGTCGTCGCCCGGCATCGTGACGGGGAGGATGTCCCCGCCCTGTGCGGCGAGCGCGTCGCTGAGAGCCTTGAACTCGTCCCAGGTCTGCGGCGGCTCCACGCCGAGCTCCGCAAGGATGTCGGCGTTGTAGATGCCGATGGCCGATCCCGTCGAATACAGGGGAACGGACAGGAGGGTGCCGTCGGTGAAGAGGCGCTCCGTCTGGTCGATCGTCGACTCCTGGAACTTCGACGTGAGCTCGTCGCCGTTCTCCCAGTCGGAGACGGGCAGGAGGTAGTCCTCCACTTCGCTGGCCCATGCGCTCGGCTGCACTCCGAGCACGTCGATGTCCTCGCCGGCGCCGAGGGACTGGGCGACCTTCGCCTTGTAGTCGCCCTGCGGGATCTCGGTATACTCCACCGCGATGTCCGGGTTCTCGGCCTCGAAGGCCTCGATGATCGGGGTGACGACGGCCTCGCCCGGGGCACCGTCCCAGCTCCAGTAGTTGATGGTGGTGACTCCACCCTCATCGGCGGGTGCGCCGCCGCTCGCGCACGAGGTGAGCGCCAGGGTTGCGCCCACGGTCAGAGCCAGCGCCATCGCCGGTCGCGTGTGTGTCATCGGGTCCTCCGTTGTGACCTTGGTGTGTGGGTTCCAGGCCGACGACGCTTGCAGGGCTTCGTTGGCCACATGAGGTGCTTTCATCAGACACATTACACGACTTAAGCGATTTCTATCAGTGAAAGCCATGCAATACGGCATATTCATCTGATGAATAAAGCGATGCGCCAAGCGGGAAGGAGGGACAGGTCAGCCTACGTCAATCTATACATTTCTGTGATTTAGAGGTAGATTCCACTGTAATCAACAGAAAAGCGGTGATTATGGACGAAGCACAGTTCGGCGCTCAGATACGGCGTGCCCGCCTGCTCGAAGACATCGACCAGCGCGCTCTCGCCGACGCCGCGAACATCAGCCCCACCACGCTGATGAAGCTCGAGAAGGGGCAGGGGTCCACCCTGACGACCCTGCTCAAGGTGCTGCGCGCACTGGGGCGCGAGGACTGGCTGGCGACCCTGGAGCCCGTACCCACGGTGAGCCCGCTGGCTCTCGCCAGAGAAGCCGAAGGTCGCCAGGAACCCCAGCGCGTCTCGCGGAAGAAGACCCCATGACCTACACGCATGTCGAAGTCCTCCGCGTGTACATCTGGGACGAGCTCGTCGGCGCAGTCGCGCCTTCCGGCCGCGCGTACGCCTTCGAATACGCGTCGTCCTGGCGCCGCCGTGGCATCGAGCTCGCCCCCGTGCTCATGCCCGCTTCACCGCCGCGACGGTCGCAGCGCGTCTTCAGCTTCCCGGGGCTGAACGAGCAGACCTATCAGGGGCTGCCGCCGATGCTCGCCGACTCGGTCCCCGATCGCTTCGGCAACGGAATCATCGACAGCGTCCTCGCGCGCGAAGGGGTGCTTCCGCGCGACGTCAACGCTCTCGACCGCCTCGCCTATGTCGGAGCGCGCGGCATGGGCGCGCTCACCTTCGCCCCAGCCTCGTCTCCACGAGTGGAGCACACCGCGGTCGAGATGAACCACCTCGTCGAGGCTGCGCGCGCAGCCCTCCGCGGTGAACTCGACAGCCCCCAGGTGGCGACTGAGTCGCTGAACGAGCTGATCCAGGTCGGCACCTCCGCCGGCGGCGCCCGGGCCAAAGCCGTCATCGCATGGAACACGACGACAGGCGAGATGCGCGCCGGCGGCATCACCGCGCCCTCGGGGTTCGAGCAGTGGTTGGTGAAGTTCGACGGTGTCGGCGCAGACGACCAGCTCGGTCAGGCCATGAGCTACGGCCGCACCGAGTTCGCGTACTACCTGATGGCAACCGCGGCCGGTGTGGAGATGAGCGAATCCCGCCTCCTCGAAGAAGGCGGACGAGCGCATTTCATCACGCGACGGTTCGACCGACCGGGAACAGATGGCGAGCGACTGCACATGCAGTCGCTCTGTGCGATCGCGGCGATCGACTTCAATGCGATCGAGACGAACGACTATGCCTCACTGTTCACGGCCGCCGCCGAACTCGGCATAGACGACACCGCGCAGCTGTTTCGGCGCATGGTGTTCAACGTCCTCGCCAGCAACAATGACGATCATTCCAAGAACCATGCCTTCCTCATGGATCGGTCCGGCACCTGGGAGGCGTCGCCTGCGTACGACATCACCTTCGCCTACAACCCCACCTCGCCGTGGACAGCGAAGCACCTGATGAGTGTGAACGGGAAGTTCGATGCGATCACACGCGGCGACCTGCATGCGGTCGGCGAGATCTTCGACGTTCCCGGCTACCGGCGCATCGTGCGCGAGGTCGAGGACGCTGTGAGGCGCTGGTCCGAATTCGCCGCCGAGGCGGGTCTCCCCGACGAGCGAACCGTCGAGGTCGCCACCCGACTAGAAGCCGTCGCGCTCCGATAGCTGTGAAGGACGACACCAGGGCTCCGAGCGGGACGATGCCGGCCCAGAATCAGAGAGTGACTGCTCGTAGGATTCCCTCATGACACGGCCGCTCTCGCTGACCACGTTCGCGCAGTCGGCGTCGGCGACCGATTGGCACGACATCGCGGATCTGTTCGTCGCGAGCTTCTCCGTCTCCCCGTACTTCGAGGACCCGAGCGAGCTCCGAACAATCGCAGAATGGGGGCCAGCGATGCTCGCCCGCGACGGCCGATTGGTGACGGCACGAGCAGACGGAGAACTGGTGGGGTTCGCTCTGGCTCACGGACTGAGCGATGACGCCCCCTGGCAGCGCATCCTGTCGCAACTCGCTGGCAGCGAGCAGGCGGCCGCCGCCCTCGCGACACCGCAGAACGCTCTCGTGGTGCATGAGCTGGCGGTGCGGGAGTCGGAGCGCGGGCGGGGCGTAGCTCGGGCGTGCGTGCGAGAACTCCTCGAGGGCCGGTCCGAAACCCAGACCTTCATCGGCGTGTACGAACGAGCCACCGCGGCGCAGGCGATGTACCGCCACTGGCACTTCGATCCGATCGGTCACGTTCCCTTGACCGGCGACGCCATCGCGCTGCACGTCCTCGCTGCGCCGACGTCGCAAGCTCTCACACGGTTGACGCGTATGAGTTCGCCGATCGTCGCCGATCGCCCCGGCAACCCACCGGCGATGACAGGCAGCAGTTCATATGACGGGAGCCGTTGAACAAGCCGGGACTCATCGTCTCCGCACGCGACGAGGCTCCGCCTCGGCCGTCAGGCCGGCTGGCTGTCCGCGCGCTCGCGCACCGGCCACCGGAACTGGTCGACGAACCCGGCGACCGTCGTCGAGCGCGTCATGAGCACGAACAGGCCGTAGCCGATGATCCCGCCCAGGATGTTCGTCAGCCAGTCGTTGATGTCCGCGAGGTGCCCGCCGAGGGCGATCCGTGCGGTGGCCATCTGCGTCAGCTCGATGGCGAGGCTCGCACCGGCGACGATCACCACCACCTTCCACCAGCTCGGCCGCGCGGCGAGCAGCGGGACGAGCATCCCGAGCGGGATGAACACCGCGACGTTGATGAGAGCGTCCTCGACCCCGTAGTCGACGAACGGCACGAGGTAGAGCGGAAACGGACGCGGCCCGTCGTAGAACCCCGTCCCGACGCGGAGGAAGATCGGGAAGACCGTGTTGGCGAGCACACCACCCGCATAGACCGCGAGCACGGCGGCGACGCTCGCCCGGGGAAGCGTGACGCGACCGCGGGAGCGGAGGACCGCCATCAGCAGGAGGAAGACCACGACTCCGAAGGGGATCACGATCGGGAGCATGGGGACTTCGATGAACTTCATTCACTGCTTTCGGGGACTGCATGGTGCGGTGCGGGCGCACCGCACCGATCGTACAAGTATCGGGAACCGCCTCGCGCGCAGGCATGCGGTGCGCGGCTGAGGCGGCTGCACATCGCACGAATCGCGTCGGTGTTCGCGTCTCCCCCTCCCCTGTCGAACACGATCGGTCGAGGGAGGCACGGGACACGAGCGTCGCGCCATCGCGCCAGCTGAGACGACGCAGCCTCGTCAGTTAGTCTACGGTGTAGATATACGAAGGGGAATCATGAGCGACACACGATTGGGGCTGAGCGGCATCCGGCGGTCCTTCGGCGAGCATGCGGTGCTCTCCGGCGTGGATCTCACCCTGCCCGCGGGTCAGATCCTCGGTCTCCTCGGACCCAACGGCGCAGGCAAGTCCACCCTGATCGCCATCGCCACCGGGTCGCTGGCACCCGATTCCGGGTCGGTCACGGTCGACGGCATCGACCTCGCATCCCGCCGCGAGAACGCCGCCCCCCTGATCGGCAGCGCGCCCCAACGCCTCGGCATCTACCCCTCCCTCAGCGTGCGAGAGAACGTCGAGGCGTTCGCTCGCCTTCACGGCGTTCGCGGACGCGAGCTGCGCGCACGATGCGCGGCAGTGATCGAGGGGCTGGGGCTCACGAAGAGCACCGGCGTCCGCGCCGAACAGCTCAGCGGCGGGCAGCAGCGTCGACTGCACCTCGCGATGGCGCTCACCCACGCCCCGCGCCTGTTGTTCCTCGACGAGCCGACCGTCGGCGCCGACGTGGAATCGCGCCAGCAGATCCTCGACCTGGTGCGCCGCATCGCCGACGACGGAGCATCCGTTCTCTACACCACCCATTACCTCACCGAGCTCGAGCAGCTCCCGGCACGGCTCGCGCTCCTGCAGGACGGCGTGCTGCGAGACCTCGGAGACGTCAGCGAAGTGGTGAGGTCGCAGGGCAGCGACGGTGTGCGGGTGCGCCTGCAGACCAGCACTCCGCCGCCTGCCGGCTGGGTGCGCGAGGGCGACTGGCTCGTGCGCGGCTCGACGGGCACGAGTGCGGGCGAGCTGCTCGCCGAGCTGATCGCGCGTCTCGGCGAGAGCGCGAGCGCGATCGTCGACGTGCGGTTCCCTCGCCCCACCCTCGAAAGCGCGTACGTGCGTCTGCTCCGCGCGCAGGAGACGCCGACGCTCGACGACGAGGAAGGCCACCGTGCTGCGGCATAGCCTCGCGGTCGCTGCGATCGACGCGCGGATCCTGCGGCGTGACCCGTCACCCGTGGTGGTCATGACGGTGATTCCACTCGTCTTCGTGCCGTTCTTCGTCCCCGGTGCGCAGGCGCAGCTCGCCACCGCCGGCTATGCCTCTGCGTCCGGCGTCGAGTACGCCGTCCCCGGCCTGGCCGTGCTGTTCGCCCTCCTCTGCGTCCAGCAGGTCGTCACGGCGTTCTTCCGCGATCATCAGTGGGGCACGTGGGACCGACTGCGGACGTCGCCGGCCCGCAGCGTCGACCTCCTCCTCGGCAAGTCGCTGACGGCGTTCGCCGCCCAGCTGCTGCAGTTCGCGGCCGTGCTCGTCGGCGGGGCGCTCCTCTTCGGCTATCGCCCCAACGGCTCCGTGCTCGGGCTGATCCTGGTGCTCGTGGCATTCTCGTCGGCGATGATCTGCTTCGGGCTGCTGCTGGTGTCGGCAACCCGATCTCTCGAGCTCGCACTCGTCATCGGCAACGTGCTCGCCATGCTCATGGCGGGTGTCGGCGGCGCATTCGGACCCGTCGAAGCGCTGCCGACCTGGATGCAGACCATCGCTCCGGCGTCACCTGCATACTGGGCACTGCAGGCCATGCGCTCACTCACCCTGGATCGCGCCGGGGCTCTCGACGCGCTCGGCCCGTCGATGGCGCTCTTCGGCTTCGGTGCCGGCTTCGTCCTGCTCGCCGTCGCTCTGCTCGCCCTGCGCAGGGGGAAAGGGATCTCATGATGACACCTCGACCGGAGCGGTTCTCCCGCACCGACGTACTGACGGCGGCTCTCGAGCTGATCGACGCCGACGGCCTGGATCAGCTCACCATGCGCCGCCTGGGCACCGCACTCGGAGCGGATCCGATGACTGCATATCGACACTTCGCCGGGAAGTCGGACCTCGCCGCCGCACTCGCCGACGAGTTCTGGACGGGACTCTCCCTGCCCTCCGCCTCCGGCGTGCCGGACTGGCGCACCTATGCACGGGAACTGATGCGGGTCATCCGCGCCGAGCTCGCCGCGCGTTCCGGACTCATCCCGATCGTCGCGACGCACCCGATCACCTCTCCGGCGGCGCTCGCCGTGGCCGACGAGGCCATCGGCATCCTGCTCGACCTCGGGGCTCCCGTCGACCCGGCCCTCGGCGACCTCGTCAACGTGCTCGTGATGATCACCGTCGCCTCAGCGATGGGAGAGTTCAGCACCCCCGCAGGGTCGGAGTCCGCCGAGGCGAAGACGACCGAGGACGAGCACGAGCACGAGCACGAGGACACCGAGGCCACGCTGCTGTCCTCGCTGCCCCACCTCGGCCGGATCATCGCCGCAGGGTGGGCGCCGTCGGCAGAACGGCAGTTCGAGGCGGGCATCGGCGCCATCCTGCATGGTTGGCCGTTCGCCCTCCCCCCGGCATCGTGAGGGCGTCCTCGACCGCGTGGCGGATGGCATTCGCTCGCATCCGCGGGAATCCCGTGAGCAGCGTCTCGCTGATCCTGCTGATGGCGATCAGCTCCGCCACCGCCGGCGCGGGTGTCGCCACCCTCGTCTCGACGATCGGGGCGACGGAACGGCTCTTCGCACTCGCCGAAGCGCCGGACGCCGTGCAGATGCACGTCGGTCCGTTGGAGACCGCGTCCCTGGATTCCTTCGTCGCAACGCACCAGGACATCATCGACGACCACCAGGTGCAGGATGCTCTCCAGCTCGACAATCAGGATCTCCGCGTGCAGGGGACGTCGGACGCCGCGCGCGACGGCGTGATGGACCTCCTGCTGGTCACCCAGAGTCCTCGATTCGACTTCCTTCTCGGACCGGACGGCACGCCGACGAACGTCCGCGACGGTGAGATCGCCGTGCCCGGCTACTACGCCGATGCCTACGATCTCGTGCGCGGCGACCCGGTCGAGATCTCCGCGCACGGCGACGTGCGGACGTTCACCGTCGCCGACATCGTCCACGACGCCCAGATGGGGCCGAGCCTGGTCAACTCCAAGCGGTTCGTGGTGTCCGAGGGGGATTGGAACGACCTCGCCGAACGGCTTCCCGTGGAGCACATCATCACCTTCCGCCTGGTCGACGATGCGGGTGATCGCTTCGCGGAGGCATACCGCCAGGCCGGGCTCCCGGCCAACGGTGCGGCCGTCGACGGGAGCCTGCTGCGTCTGATCACCGCGCTGACAGACGGCATCGTCGCCATCCTGACGATTCTGGTGAGCATCGTCCTGCTCGCCATCACGATGCTGTGCCTGCGGATCATGGTCCTCACCGCCCTCGAACAGGATGCACGCCGGATCGGTGTGATGCGGGCGATCGGCTTCTCTCACCGCGAGGTCTCCTCGACACTGCTCCTCGGATACGCCGTGCACTCGGGCCTCGCGGTGCTGGTCGCCCTGCTCCTGGTCTTCCCCGCATCCGCGCTTCTCCGAGGGGGCGATGTCGCCCCCTCGGTCGGGCGCGACGACCCGGGGAACCTCGCGATGCTGCTGGCCGTCGTGGTCGCATCCGTGATCCCGACCGCGCTCGCGGCGCAGCTGCTGCGCCGGGTGCGCCGCGTCAGCCCCCTGCTCGCGCTGACGAGGCCAGGCGTATCGGCGCCGACCCGACGCCGTCCGCGTCCGCTGCGCTGGCACCTTCCGATCCCGGTCGGTGTCCGCCTCGCCGTCCGTGGCCTCACGACCCGGGTCACCGCCGCCGTGCTGCTGATCGTCATGGTCGGCTGCGCCGTCGCGCTGGGGGCTCTGCCCCAGCGAGTGACCCAGACGGTCGCGGCGCCCGACTTCGTCACCACCATGGGGGTCGGCCAGAGCGACCTGCGCGCGTTCCTCCGCGAGGGTGGCGACGCCGACGCGGGGGCACAGCTCGAACGATCCCTGCACGATGACCCCGACATCGACCGGTTCGCGAGGACGACCAGCTTTCGGGTCGCGCTCATCGCCGACACCCGCACCGAGGACGTCGCCCTGGAAGTCGGCGACATGTCGGCGTTCCCCCTCTCGTATGCCCGCGGTGACGCGCCCGCGGTGCCCGGCGACATCGCGCTGTCGACGCTCGCCGCCGAAGAGGCCGGCGTCGATGTCGGTCAGTCCGTCGAGGTGGACTCGGGTGGTGCGAGTCATCGATACCGCGTCACGGGCGTGTATCACGACATCACGAACGGGGGACGGTCGGGGAAGACCGTCGAACTGCACGGCGACCAGGGCGTCCCCCTGTGGCAGACGTTCGTGATCGACCTCCGCGATGGCGTCGATCAGAGGAGTAAGGCCTCGGCACTCGCGCTCGACCACCCCGCGGCGGCGGTCACCGAGCTGGACCGGTTCGTCCACTACACGCTGGGCGACACGGTCGAGCGCCTGAAGACGGCGGCGATGATCGCGTGGGTGGCCGCCGCGGTGGTGATGCTCCTGGTGTTCGCGCTGCGAGGGCGGCTCGAGGCCGCTCGCGACGAGTCCGACCTGCGCCTGCTGCGGCTTCTCGGCTGGTCGCGGGGTGAGCTGCGCACGATCGCCCTGGTCCGGTCGGTGGGAGTCGCCGGGGCGGGTCTTCTTCTCGGGTGGATAGCGACGGAGTCGCTCGGGCCCGGAGTGCTGGGCGCCACGCTCTCCTCATTCGGCGGGGGCGCCACAGACCTCGTCGCAGCGAATGGCTGGAGCCTGATCACCGGACCCGTGGTGGCTGCCGCCGCCGTGGTCGGCGGCCTCATCGCCTCAGCCCACAGCCCGGCACTTCTCAACGAAAGCTGACCGCCATGCATCCATCGTCCTCACTCATCACGGCGCGCGCAGTCACCCGACGCTTCGAGTCGGCCGCCGGCGACTTCACCACCGTGCTCGACGCGATCGACCTCGACGTCATCGCCGGCGACTATCTCGCTCTCACCGGTCCCAGCGGATCCGGGAAGACGACTCTGCTGTCGTGCCTGAGCGGCTTGGACCGGCCGTCGTCGGGATCGGTGCACATCGGCGGCGACGACCTCTCGGCGCTCGACGACAGGGCCCTTGCACACGTCCGGCGCACCACGCTCGGATTCGTGTTCCAGCGCACCGACCTCCTCGACGAGCTGTCCGTGATCGACAACATCCTTCTCCCTGCGGTGCGACGGCGGGGCAGGGTGTCCACAGAGACCCTGGCCGCCACCGCGCAGCTCATGGATCGGCTCGGAATCGGGCAGCTCGGCACCCGTGCGCCGCACGAACTCTCCGGTGGTCAGAGGCAGAGGGTCGGCATCTGCCGCGCACTCGTGAATCGCCCGCCGATCCTCATCGCGGATGAACCGACGGGCGCCCTGCACCGTGAGGCGACCGACGACGTTCTCGACGTGTTCGATCAGCTGAACGCCTCGGGCATGACCATCATCGTCGTCACGCACGACCCTGTGGTCGCGCGACGGGCACGCTCACGCCGCCATCTCGTCGACGGGCGCATGATCGACGCCGTTCCCGCCTAGCCCCCACCCGCACACCCGCACTCACATTGAGGAGAATGACCATGGATGTACCCGCCCTGCCGACGCTCGAATGGACGAACGGCGAACTGGATGCGAGCTATGACGACGACGCCGGGGAGCTCACCCTTCACGCGGCGCCGGGAGGGGATTGGACCAACGACCCGCTCGGCGGTCCTGCACAGCACCGCGCGAGCATGCTGGGCTTTCGGACCGACGGCGACTTCACGCTGAGCGCTCGAGCTCGCGTGGTCGGGGAACGGACGACGTTCGACGCCGCAGTGTTGGGGCTCTGGAGCGATGAACGCCACTGGGCGAAGCTCTGCTTCGAGTATTCGCCCGACGGCCGGGCGATGGTCGTCAGCGTCGTGACCAACGAGTTCTCCGACGACTGCAACTCCGCCGTCGTCGGGCTCGACTTCGTCTATCTCAGAGTCGCCCGCATCGGAGACGCGTTCGCCTTTCACGCGTCCGATGACGGCGACCGGTGGGAGTTCGTCCGGGTGTTCCGGCTGAAGTCCGACCTCCCTGTGACGGTGGGCTTCATGTCACAGGCGCCGATGGGAGAGGACTGCATCTCGCGTTTCAGCCGGATCCGCTTCTCGGCAGGAGGTCCGGCCGATCTCCGCGACGGTTCCTGACACCGGGCTCGACAGCAGCGCCGGGAGGTCGAGCGCGCAATGCTCGACGGGAGACGGGCCCGCAAAGATTCCGTGATCAAACCGTTGCATTCGTTATCTCGCCGTTATAGAGTGATCGCACGGTGAATGTTTGCTGTGGCATCCACCTCATGTGATTGCAGGACACTCTTGGTGCAAGGGACAAGGGCCGGTCGGGAGCCTCTCCGACCGGCCCTTTACTGTTGCCAGTACGCTGTTCCCATGACCGATCGCAAGCTCGCCCTCGAGGCATGGGAGAGCCTGTTCCGCGCTCAGCACGAGCTGTTCACCGAGATGAACACCGACTTCGAGGGCAGCGATCTCGCGCAGGCCGAGTACGACGTGCTGCTGACGGTCACGCGATCGCCCGGCATGACCGCACGCCTGCGCGACGTCACCTCGAACATGCTCATCAGTCAGCCGAGCGTCTCACGTCTGGTCGACCGGATGGTGTCGCGCGGTCTCGTCGAGAAGGCCCCCGACCCCGAAGACGGACGCGGAGCGCTGATCACCGCGACCGAGGCCGGAGCCCGCGAGTTCCGCAGCCTGGCGACCGTGCACGGCCGATCGATCGCCGAGCGGATGTCGGTGCTCGAGGACGCCGAGCTGAAGACGCTGCGCGACCTGGCCGAGAAGCTCCGCGGTCGCTGACCCATCCCGACGGCCTCCGCCGTTTTCTGGCAGGGTGGAACGGAGTTCCAGCATCTTCGCGCCGGAACGTCAGACCACCCCCTCGGGGGGAACCAGGGAGGTCATTCATGGAGATCGCCGGAATCGTCGGCATCCTCGTCATCGTCGGCATAGCGGTCGTCGCCGCTGTCGTCGTCCTGCTCATCCTGCTGCTGTTCGCACGCAGCTGGATCAAGGTGGCGCGCGCCGATGAGGCGCTCGTCATCTCGGGACGCAAGCAGAAGGTGGCACGCGCTGTCATCGGCGCGGACGGCTCGACCAGAGACGAGATGTCGGAATCGCCCGTCACGGTCATCGTGAACGGCAAGTCGCTGGTGAACCCCATCACGCAGCGCCACGAGATCATCTCGCTGCGCTCGCGTCAGGTCTCGCTGAACGCCGAGGCGCAGTCGCTCGACAGCGTGACGCTCAACGTCGACGGCGTCGCCATCGTGAAGATCGGCTCGGACCCCATCCTCGTGCGCCGTGCCGCCGAGCGTTTCGCCTCGCAGGACAAGGCCATCGAGCAGTTCACCACCGAACAGCTCGAGGGTGCGCTCCGTGGCATCGTCGCGACCCTGTCGGTCGTCGAGCTCATGCGCGAGCGCAAGAAGTTCTCCGACCAGATCGCCGCCGACGTCTCGCAGGAGCTCGCCGAGCAGGGTCTGATCCTCGACTCCTTCCAGATCAAGGGCATCACCGACAAGGTCGGCTACATCCAGTCGCTGGGTGCTCCCGAGATCCAGGCGAAGCGTCAGTCCGCCGAGATCTCGCAGACCAACGCCGACCGCGCGATCAACCAGAAGAACATCGCCAACCAGGAAGCCAACCTGGTCGAGCAGACCGCGCTCGACACCAACACCGCCAACGCGAACGCCGGCATCGGCCGGGCGCGCGCCGAGGCGGAGCAGGCCGAGAACCTCGCCCGCGAGCAGGCCCAGCAGGCCGTGCTGCAGCAGCAGGCCGAGAACCGCCAGGCTCAGCTCGACGCCGACGTCAAGCGCGTCGCCGATGCCCAGCGATACGAGGCCGAGACCCGCGCGCAGGCCGAGCTCTACACGCGTGAGCGTGCGGCAGAGGCCGGCGCGATCGAGCAGGTCAAGCAGGCCGAGGCCCGCACCCGCATCGCCGAGCAGCAGGCTCAGGCCGACAAAGCCAAGGCCGACGGTGAGGCCGCGGCCGCGATCGCCCGCGCCACCGGTGAGGCCGACGCGCTGCGCGCCCAGGCCGAGGCCGAGTCCGAGGCCCGCCGCCTGCGTGCGAACGCCGAGGCCGACGCCATCCGCGCCGAGGGTGAGGCGCGAGCCGCCGCCGTCGAGGCCGAGGCGAAGGCCATCGCGTCGAACCAGGACGCGTTCCTCTCGCAGCGCGTGCTCGATGTGCTGCCGTCGATCATGGCGGAGTTCTCGAAGGGCTACGCCGCGATCGGCAACGTCTCGATCATCGGCGGATCCGGCGACGACGGAGCGTCGAACGTCGTCGGCGCCGACAGCGCGAAGGCACTGAAGTCGGTGTTCGACAGCGTCAGCTCGGCGACCGGGCTCGACCTCGCGTCGATCATCCAGGGCCAGGCTGTGGGCCGGGGCATCGGAGAGGGTGTGGCCGCGGCCTCCTCGCCGGCGCCCACCCGCCAGCCGAACCCCACGACTCCCCCGCCGCCCGCGTCGGCGCCGGCGGAGCCCGCCGCGGAGTAGCAGCAGAGCCAGCCGGGCTGGCAGCCGGACACAGCGGATGCCGCGACCGATCGGTCGCGGCATCTTCTGCATCCGGCGCGTTCCGGCAGACTGGAGCAATGCCTCGACCCGCCTTCGACCTCGCCGCCATCGGCGCGGGACTCTCGTTCGCGGCAGCACTCGATGACCTCTCTGCCGCACTCGACACGAGTGGATCGGTGGTCGTGAGCGCACCGCCCGGCACGGGCAAGACCACTCTCGTGCCGCCGCTGCTGGCGGCGCGCTCGACGGGTCGCGTGATCGTCACCCAGCCGCGCCGCGTCGCAGCTCGAGCAGCGGCACGTCGTCTCGCGCACCTCGACGGTTCGCCGCTCGGCACCCGGGTGGGCTTCGCCGTGCGCGGCGAGCGCTCGGCGGGGGCCGACACCCGGGTCGAGTTCGTCACAGCCGGCGTGCTTCTGCGGCGGATGCTCGACGATCCGGGACTCGACGGAGTGGCGGCTGTCATCATCGACGAGGTGCACGAGCGCGCCCTCGAGACCGACCTGCTGATCGGGCTGCTCTCCGAGGTGCGCGAGCTGAGGGACGACCTGACGCTCATCGCCATGTCCGCCACGCTCGACGCCGCGCGCATCGCCGCCGTCATCGGCACGGACGACGACCCCGCCCCGGTCGTGCAGCACGACGTGCCGGCCTTCCCCCTCGCCGAGAGCTGGGCGCCGAGTCCCGTGCCGCGCCTCGACGAACGCGGAGTCACCCGCGGATTCCTCGACCATGTGGCGCGCACGACGACGGCCGCCGCCCTCGATCTCACCCGCGACGATCCCGCGGCCGACGTGCTGGTGTTCGCGCCCGGCGCCCGCGAGGTGTCGGAGATCGCCCGCCGCCTCCGCGAGACGAGGGGCGCGTTCGACGTGCGGGAGCTGCACGGCCAGATCCCCTCGGCCGAGCAGGACGCCGTGATCCGCGGCCGACGCGCTCAGGATGCTCCGCGCATCATCGTGACCACCTCGCTCGCGGAGTCCTCGCTCACGGTCCCCGGGGTGCGACTCGTCGTGGACAGCTGCCTGTCGCGGCATCCGCAGCGCGATGCGGCCCGCGGGATGACGGGCCTCGTGACCACCGCCGCCTCCCGGTCGTCGTGCGTGCAGCGCGCGGGACGCGCCACCCGCCAGGGTCCGGGAGCCGTCGTCCGGTGCGTCGACGAGAGCACATACGCCGCGGCCCCCGCGCGCCCGGTTCCCGAGATCGCCGTGGCCGACCTGGCGGACAGCGCTCTGCTGCTCGCCTGCTGGGGCGCACCGGGTGGCGCGGGACTGCGCATGATCGACCCGCTGCCCGCCGACAGTCTGACGGATGCCGTCACCGTGCTGCGCGGGCTCGGAGCGGTCGACGACGAGGGGCGCGTCACCGCCGAGGGCCGCACTCTCGCGCGCATCCCCACCGATCCGCGGCTCGCCCGCGCGCTCCGCGACGGCGCACCGGCGGTCGGAGCCCGGCTCGCCGCCGAGGTCGTCGCGCTGCTCGGGGGCGACGTGCGCCTCGCCGAGGCCGATGTCGCGCAGGGCCTGGTCGCGCTGCGGGGCGGGCGCACAGCCGACGCCCGGCGGTGGCGCACCGACGCGGACCGCCTCGAGCGCATGGTCGCGCCGACCCCCGGCGTCCGATCGGACCTCGACGGCGTCGGCCTCGTGATCGCACTGGCATTCCCCGAGCGCATCGCCCACCGCGTCGAACGCACGGCGGAGGGCGCGACGTTCCTGCTCGCCTCCGGAACCCGTGCGGCGATGCGCGGTCCGCTCGCGGCCGTCGAATGGCTCGCCGTCGCCGACGTCGCACGCGCGTCCGGCCGCGTGACCGCCGGATCCGGCGCGATCATCCGTGCCGCATCCGCACTCACCGAGCAGCAGATCGGGATGGCGGCGAACCATCTGATGACCGATCGCGTCGAGGCCGAGTTCGCCGCAGGGCGGGTGCAGGCCCGTCGCGAGCGCCGCATCGGCGCGATCCTGCGCTCCTCGGCGCCGGTGCGGCCGTCCGCCGACGAGGGGCGCGACGCCGTGCGCCGCGCGCTCCGCCGAGAGGGACTCGGCATGTTCACCTGGTCCGACACCGCCGATGCCCTGCGCCGGCGACTGGCGCTGCTGCGGCGCGAGCTCGGCAGCCCCTGGCCGGACGTCTCGGATGTCGGTCTGCTCGCGGCACTCGACGCCTGGCTGGCACCGGAGCTCGACTCCCTGGCCGGTGGGGCTCCCGCGGGCCGCCTGGATCTGACGACCGCGCTTCGTCGTCTGCTGCCGTGGCCCGAGGCCGTGCACCTCGACGACCTCGCACCCGACCGGCTCGAGGTGCCGACGGGGTCGCGCATCCGCATCGACTACCCGCCGCACGACGACCCGACAGCCCGCCCCGTCGTCGCCGTCAAGCTGCAGGAGTGCTTCGGCTGGGCCGAGACTCCCCGCCTGGTCGACGGCCGCGTGCCGGTGCTCTTCCACCTGCTCTCCCCCGCGGGGCGACCGCTCGCCGTGACCGACGATCTCGCCTCGTTCTGGTCCGGCCCCTACGCCCAGGTGCGTGCGGAGATGCGGGGGCGGTATCCGAAGCATCCGTGGCCGGAGGACCCCTGGGCTGCGGCGCCGACCAGGCACACCAAGAACCGCGCCGCGCGCTGAGCACGACGCATCTCGGCGCCGGTCAGCGGACGAACGAGTGCGACGCCTCGTCAGCGGGTGCGACGCCGCAGGGTCGACGATGCGAGCACGAGCGCGGCGACCCCGAACGCGACGACCACGAGCAGCGGCCCGTACACGTCCCACCCCTCCTCCCCCGCGGTGACGGCGTTGATCGTGTCGATCGCATGACTCAGGGGCAGCCAGTCCGAGATGGCGTGCAGCACATCGGGCATCTGATCGCGGGGCATGAACAGCCCGCCGAGGATGATCTGCGGGAAGACGAGCAGCGGCATGAACTGCACGGCCTGGAACTCCGTCTGCGCGAACGCGCTCGCGAGCAGGCCGAGGGCGGTCCCGAGCAGCGCGTCGACG
Organism: Microbacterium sp. C5A9; assembly: GCF_022627955.1. Classification (GTDB taxonomy): domain Bacteria; phylum Actinomycetota; class Actinomycetes; order Actinomycetales; family Microbacteriaceae; genus Microbacterium. The sequence continues at coordinate 257,708 of NZ_JABXGD010000001.1, read as the reverse complement.
ACGGCGACCAGTCCGAGCTGCCAGAGCTCGCCCTCCACGTCGAGGCCGCAGACGCCGACCGCGAACGACACCGTGACGACCGCCTGCAGCAGGGCCATCAGTCCGAATGCCAGCGCGTAGCCGAGGATGAAGTCGGCCTTGCCGAGCGGGGTGGTCATGAGGCGCTCGAGCGTGCCCGAGCGCCGTTCGCGCAGCGTGGTGATCGACGTGATCAGGAACATCACGATGAACGGGAAGAGGGCGAGGATCGCGCCGCCGAACTGATCGAACACGCCGTCCTGGTCGCTGAACAGCCACGCGAAGAGGCCGACCAGAAGGCTCGGCGCCACGAGCATCAGCGCGATCGACCGCGGGTCGTGGCGGAGCTGACCGAGCACGCGCGCCGCCGTCGCGAGCATCCGGCGGACGTTCATTCCGCCGCTCCCCGTCGCTCACGTCGGGTGCGGGGCCGCGACGACCCGTCGTGCGCTCGGCTGTCGCGCTCGATGACTGCGAGGAAGGCGGCGTCGGGATCGGCCGTGCCGGTGTCGGCCAGAAGAGCGGAGGGAGTCGTGTCGGCGATGATCCGTCCGGATCTCATCAGCAGGAGTCGATCGCAGCGCAGCGCCTCGTCCATCACGTGACTGGAGACGATGAGCGTGACACCGCGCTCGGTCAGCGCGCGGAACAGCGTCCACAGCTCCACCCGCAGTACGGGGTCGAGCCCGACGGTCGGCTCGTCGAGGACGATCAGCTCGGGCGACCCGATCAGCGCCATCGCCAGCGAGACCCTCGTGGTCTGACCGCCGCTGAGCGACTCGACGAGCTGGCCGGCCTGCGCGCGCAGGCCCACCTCGTCGATGACCCGGTCGACGTCGCCCTTCGGCGCCCCGAGCACTGCGGCGATGTACGTGAGGTTCTGGCGCACCGTGAGGTCGGCGTACACGGCCGCCCCCTGCGTCCCGTAGGCGACGCGATGGCGCAGCCGGGATGATCCCCCCGGTTCGCCGAGCACCGTGACCGTGCCCGCATCGATCCGCTGCACCCCGACGATCGCGCGCATCAGGGTGGTCTTGCCGCAGCCCGACGGGCCGAGCAGACCGGTGATCTCGCCCCGCGGGATCGACAGCCGGAGTCCGTCGAACACCGGGGTCTTCCCCCGGCGCACACGCAGCTCCGAGATCTCGACCGCCGAGCCGTTCGCCATGCTCGATTATCCGCCCTGGCGGCCGTGCGGGCGACCCCTAGTCGAGCAGATGGCGGAGGTACCGTGGCGGGTCCTGCAGGAACGACCGCCAGTGGTTCACGATCTCGAGATCAGCCCAGTCCGCAGGACGGATTCCCCACTCCCCGACCTCGAGGATGCTCGCCCCCGGAAGCGCGGCGAGCACGGGCGAGTGCGTGGCGCACAGCACCTGACCTCCGTCGTCGACGATCCGCTGCAGCACGGCGATGAGCGCGAGCGTCGACTGGAACGACAGCGCCGCCTCGGGCTCGTCGAGACAGTAGAAGCCGGGCGAGTCGAAGCGACTGTCGAGCAGCGCCAGGAACGACTCGCCGTGACTCATCTCGTGGAACGGCACATCGCCCCTCGACGACGGATTCTCTTCGAGATAGGTGTAGAACGAGTGCATCGTCTCGGCGCGGAGGAAGAAGCCCCACCGGTCCGCCCCGACCCCGCGCTGCACGCGAAGCCAGTCCGACAGCGGCGACTCCGTGGGGCGGGTGCTGTGGCGGGCGAATCGCGAGCCACCCTCGGGCGACAGCCCGTAGGCCACGGCGATGCCCTCGACGACAGTCGACTTGCCGCTGCCGTTCTCGCCGACGAGGAAGGTCACGCCCGGGGCGAGATCGATGCCTTCTCGAAGCACCTGCGCGACGGCGGGAATGCTCGTCGGCCAGGCCCCTCCGGGCTCGGGGGCGTCGTCGTTCGCCCGCACCGCCACGACAGGCTGCTCACGTCGTCGACGGCTGCCCGGTGTCCAGATCGAGTCCATCTCCGCGAGAGTACCCGCTGCCGCCGACACCGTGCTCGGCGCCGGTCAGCACTCGATGACGTTGACCGCGAGTCCGCCCTCGCTGGTCTCCTTGTACTTCGTCGACATGTCCATGCCGGTCTGCCGCATGGTCTCGACGACCGCGTCCAGCGAGACGTAGTGACTTCCATCGCCACGCAGAGCCAGCCGCGTGGCCGTGACAGCCGTCGACGCCGCGATCGCGTTGCGCTCGATGCACGGGATCTGCACGAGCCCGCCGATCGGATCGCACGTGAGACCGAGATGATGCTCCATCGCGATCTCCGCGGCGTTCTCGATCTGCCTGTTCGTGCCGCCCATCACCGCCGTGAGTCCGCCGGCCGCCATCGCGCACGCCGAGCCCACCTCGGCCTGGCATCCGCCCTCCGCCCCCGAGATCGAGGCGTTGGCCTTGAACAGAGAGCCCAGGGCCGTCGCGGTGAGCAGGAACCGGCGGATGCCTCGGCGCCGGTTCGCCTCGGCGATCGCTTCGGCATCGGCATCCGTCTGCAGCGGGTCGAGCGCGCGGGTTCCGTCGAAGCCCAGCAGCGCGCTGCCGACGAGTTCCCCGTAGGGGGTGACCGCGTTGCCGGCCCCGAGCCCGGAGTCGGCGAGGAATCGCCACCAGTACATCGCGACGGCGGGCAGGATGCCGGCCGCACCGTTCGTCGGAGCGGTAACGACTCGGCCGCCCGCGGCATTCTCCTCGTTCACCGCGAGGGCGAACGCCCCGAGCCACTCGCCCGGGAGCTCGCGATGGCCGTCTGCCTCGGCCTCCTCCAGCTGGGTGCGGATCGCGCTCGCGCGGCGCTTCACCTTGAGCATGCCGGGCAGCACACCGTCGGCGTGCAGACCGGCGTCGACGCAGCCCGCCATCGCGTCCCAGATCGCATCGAGCCCGGCCGCGACCTCCTCCTCGGGGCGCATCGCGGTCTCGTTCCGGCGCGCGAGCTCGGCGATCGACAGCCCGTGCTCGTCGCACAGGGCGAGCAGCGATGCCGCGTCGGCGTAGGAATGGGGAAGCGGCGCCGTTTCGAGCCTGGCATCCTCGCCCTCACGTCGGATGAACCCGCCGCCGACCGAGTAGTAGGTCTCCTCCGCGACGATGCCGCTGTCGGCGTCCCAGGCGGTGATGGTCATGGCGTTCGGATGGCCCGGCAGCCGCGTGCGCGGTGCGAACACGATGTCGTCCTTCGCGAAGGGGATCTCCTGCCCTCCGTCGATGCGCAGTGTCGAGCCCTCGCGCAGGTCGGTCCACGCGGAGCGGACGTCGGCGGGGTCGCACGTCTCGGGAGCGAGCCCGCGGAGGCCGGCGACGACGGCATCCGGCGTCCCGTGTCCGATCCCGGTGGCGCCCAGCGACCCGTAGAGCGTGCAGCCGATGCGCGAGACCGGATCACGCGCGCCCGCCTCGCCCAGCCGACGGGCGAAGTCGAGCGCCGCCCGCATCGGCCCGACCGTATGGGAGCTCGACGGCCCCACTCCGATGGAGAAGAGGTCGAAAGCCGAGACGTACGCTGTCACCTCTCCAGCGTACGTCTCTCCCGCGCACGTCGAGAATCGCGACGCGGAGGATCCGGGGGCGCCGTCAAGCCCCTTCGCGCACGCGGCCTGCTCGGCGATGCTGGTGACAACCCACCAGTGAAAGGGACGGTCATGACGAACAGCACACCCGAGCAGGACCCCGCCGCCGACCTCGACGCGGAAGCCCAGACGCCGACCCCGACCCCGTCGTCGGGCGATGCCGGGGAGTTCACTGATGCCGGCAACGACGCCCAGGCGCCGGACCAGGCCGAGTCGCTCGAGGACGCGAACCCCTCGGAGGTCCCGAGCACCGAGGACCTCGAGGAGCCGAGCACCGAGAAGGAGCCCTCGGAAGAGCCGAAGGCCCCCTCGCGCGACGAGGCGGAGCCTGACCACGAGGCGGTCGGGATCGGCGTCATCGACGGACCGGACGACGAGGACTGAGCCGGTCTGCCGGTCGCTGAGCCGGCCCGGTCCCTGAACAGACCCGGTCGCTGAGCAGACTCGGTCCCTGAGCGGCCTTCCGGGACGCTGAGCCTGTCGGATCGCACGCGATCTCGACAGGCTCGGCGACCGCGGGCGGGGCCTACTCGACGAGCTTGCCCTCGGTGTCGACCTCGCGCATGAGTTCCGCGATCTCGGCGGGGATCTCGGGGATCGACTCGTGCGTCACACCGCCCGTGGGCGACCAGACGAGGTTCACCTGCAGCGTGGGATCGGTGTCGGGGTAGTCGCTGCGGTTGTGGCATCCGCGCGTCTCGCGACGCTCCAGCGCCGCCTCGATCGTGGCGCGAGCGGCGAGCGCCGACGCCTTGAGGTCGAACGCGTGGGCGAGGTCCTGGAAGCCGGCGATGTCGGGGTGGATGCCGATGTCCTCCATCCGTCCCTCGATCATGTCGAGGTCCGCGAGTCCCGCGCGGAGTCCCTCCTCCGACCGCACGACACCGGCGTGCTGCGTCATGGTGTTGCGGATCGCGCGCTGCAGCGCCCGCACGTTCTCCCGACCGTCCGCGGCGAGCAGGTCGTCGATCTCGGCTCGGGCCTGTGCCACGGCATCCGCCGAGCGACGCTGGGCGTCGAGACCGGCCGCGTGCGCCATGGCCGCCTGGCCGACGATGCGCCCGTAGACGAGCAGTTCGATCAGCGAGTTGCCGCCGAGACGGTTGGCTCCGTGCAACCCGCTCGAGGCCTCGCCGATGGCGTAGAGCCCGTCGACGTCGGTCTGGTGATCATCGGGACGCACCCACACGCCGCCCATCGAGTAGTGCGCGGTGGGCGCGATCTCGATCGGCTCGGTGGTGATGTCGAGCATCTGCAGCTCCATCATCGTCTGGTAGACGCGGGGCAGTCGGGTCATGATCGTCTCGCGCGGCAGGTGCGACACGTCGAGCCAGACGCCGCCGTTCTCGGTGCCTCGCCCCTCGGCGATCTCGGTGTACGCCGCGAGGGCGACGCGGTCGCGGGTCGACAGCTCCATGCGCTCGGGGTCGTACTTCGACATGAACCGCTCGCCGAGCGCGTTGCGCAGGATGCCGCCCTCGCCGCGCGCCGCCTCGGAGATGAGGGTGCCCGCCGCGTTCTCGGGTTCGATGATGCCCGAGGGGTGGAACTGCACGAGTTCGGGGTCGCGCAGACGGGCCCCGGCCTCGACCGCGAGACGGAACGAGTCGCCGGTGTTCTCGTCGCGGCGGGACGAGGTGCGGCGCCAGATGCGGTTGTGTCCGCCGGCGGCGAGGATCACGGCATCCGCATGGATCAGGTAGCGCGTGCCGTCGGACTGGTCGAAGCCGTAGGCGCCGAACACGACGTTGTCGCGCACGAGCAGGCGCGTGATGTAGACGTGGTCGAGGATCGGCACCTCGAGCTGCTCGGCCTTGGCCACGAGTGTGCGCTGGATCTCGAGTCCGGTGTAGTCGCCGGCGAAGGCCGTGCGACGGAAGGTGTGCGCCCCGAAGAACCGCTGCGAGATGCGACCGTCATCCTCCCGGGCGAAGTCCATGCCCCAGCGCTCGAGGTCGCGGATGCCGCGCTCGGCCCCCTGCGTCACGATCTCGACGGTGTGCGGGTTGGCGAGCAGGTAGCTCTCCTTGATGGTGTCGGCGGCGTGCTGCTGCCAGCTGTCACCCTCGTCCATGGTGCCGAGCGCGGCGTTGATGCCGCCGGCGGCGAGGGAGGTGTGGGCATCCTGTCGGGGGCGTTTGCCGACGGCGAGGACGTCGATGCCGTGCTCGGCGACCTCGATCGCCGCGCGCAGCCCGGATCCGCCGGTCCCGATGACGAGGACCGTGGTGGAGATCTGACGTTCGCGAGTACTCATGGATTCGACGCTAGTTAGGGCCACCTAATAACTCCAATGCATAGTTCTACTGGAATCGATAGACTGCAAGCATGAACCTCGAGCAGCTCCGCGGGTTCGTCGAGGTCGCCCGCCTCGGCCACTTCACCCGCGCCTCCGAGTCGCTGCACCTCGCGCAGCCGTCGCTGAGTCGGCAGATCTCGACGCTCGAGCGCGAACTCGGTGCAGAGCTGTTCCACCGCGCGCGCGGCCACATCGCACTGACCGCCGCCGGCGAGGCGCTGCTCCCCCGCGCCCAGCGCATGCTCGCCGAAGCAGAGGCGATCCGCGATGAGATGGGCGAGCTCGCCGGGCTCCGCCGCGGGCGCGTGCGACTCGGCGCTCCCCCGACACTGTGCATCAGCCTCGTCGCCGAGGCCATCAGCGCCTTCCACGCCGCTCACCCCGGCGTCGACCTGCACCTGGACGAGAGCGGGTCGCGCCTGCTGGTCGACCAGCTCGCGGTCGGCGCGGTCGATATCGCCCTGATCACCGAGTCGACAGGCCCGCCCCCGTCGGGATTCAGCCTGACGCGCATGCCGCTGCTCACCGAGGAGCTGGTCGTGGTCTCCGCGGCATCCCAGCCTCCCGTCGCGATCACACCCGCGATCGGCCTCGAGCACCTCGCCACACTTCCGCTGATCGCCCTCGACGAGACCTACGAGCTGCGCGCCACCACCGATGCGGCCTTCCGCTCGGCGGGCATCACGCCGAACCATGTCCTCGAGGGGGCGGAGATGGATGCCGTGCTCCGCTTCGTCGAACGCGGAGTCGGCGTCGCGGTCGTCCCGGCGATGGTGCTGTTCGATCAGCCGGCGCTGCGCTCGGTGCGCCTCACGCATCCGATGATGCGGCGCACCGTGAGCCTCGCGCATCGCGCGGACGTGACGCCGGCCGTGGCCGTCGCCGCGATGCGCGACGTGATCCTCACCACGGCCGCCGACTACGCGCGACGCGACCCGGCGATCACGAGCCTTCTCGACTGAGGGCGCCGGCCGTTCCCCGCAGGGCCCCCGGAGACGCAGAAATCCCCGCCGCTCTCGCGACGGGGATTCCGGGTGATGTGCGCCCGAAGGGACTCGAACCCCTAACCTTCTGATCCGTAGTCAGATGCTCTATCCATTGAGCTACGGGCGCTCCTGGACCGCTCAGCGGGCCGTGGAACAGCCTATAACAGTCTCAGCGTGAATGCGAATCGGCGCCTCAGTCGGCCTCGTCCGCCTCTTTCGCCGCGTTGCGCTTCGCCTTGGCGCGCTGCTGCGACGACAGGGCCTGCAGGTCGACGAGCCGCAGCGCCTGCATCCGCGCCTCGCGCATGCGGTCGTAATCGGGGTCCTGGTCGGGACGCATCCCCTCGACGCGGAGCCGACGATCGAGGTTGTGCCGCACATCGGCCCAGGCACCCGCGCGGGCCTCCTCGACGATGGTGCGCAACGCCGCGTCGTCGCCCATCAGCTCGCGCAGCTTCGTGGCGACGCCGTGCGACTGCTTGGCGCGACGCCGGAGGTTGCGCACGTCGCGATCGCGGTAGTCGTGGGTTCCCGACGGGTCGGAGTGGCGTCCACGTGCTCGCTTGCGCAGAGCGACGAGATTGCGCTCGACCTCTTCGGACTCCTCGGCCATCGCCCGGAGCGCCTCGCGGGCATCGGCGATGTACTTGTCCGTGTCGAAGATCCCGTTCTCGGCGATCGTGCCGATCAGGATGTGATTCTTGACGGCGAGGCGCGCGGCAGCGGTCGCAATCGCGACGCCTTCCGCGATGGCATCCGCAGTTCGTCCCACCGCAACCTCCTTGCATCGAGCGTACCCGTTCCGCTCCCGGTTGCTGTGGGCCAGAATGTTTCGCAATCGGCCCGAGTCGCCGGACGGACTCGGCTCGCGGCGACCCATCGAGGGAGGAGGGCCCATGGCGCGACTCGCGCTGGCCGGGAACACGACGGTCATCACCGGCGCAGCCCACGGGATGGGCGCCGACATCGCCCGCCTCCTCGCCCGACGCGGAGTGCACCTCGCGCTGATCGACCACGATGCGACGGCGCTGTCCGCCGTGGCCGCGTCGCTGGGCGACACCACCGTGACGACGCACGTCGTCGATCTGCGCGACGACTCCGCGGTCGCCGCCGCGGCCGATGAGATCATCCGACGGCATCCGCGCATCAACGCGCTGATCACCTGTGCCGGATCCTCGATGCTCGGCACACTCGACCAGCTGACCATGGAGGAGATGCGCTGGCTGACCGATGTGAACCTCTGGGGCACGGTGTCGATCACCAAAGCACTGCTGCCGGCTCTGCGCACCGCGCCGGCCGCGCACATCACCCACCTCGCCAGCGTGTACGCCCTGGCGGCGCCCGCAGGTCGCATCCCCTACTCGCTGAGCAAGTTCGCGGTCCGCGGCTTCTCCGAGGCGCTGCGTCACGAGCTCGAGGGCACCTCGGTGACGGTCGGCGCGGTATACCCGGCGGGGGTGCGCACCGGCATCATCCTGCACGGGCGCTATGCCGCGGGGGTCGACCCCGCGGTGGCCGCACGCGCGGCGGCGGCACAGGCGGCGATGTACCGCACGGAGCCCGCGGATGCCGCGGCGATCATCGTCGCGGCGACCGAGCGACGCCGCGCACGGACCATGGTCGGACGCCAGGCACGACTCGTCGATGTTCTGACGCGCCTCTGGCCCACCGGCTACTGGCGGGTGATGCGGCGTCCCCTGCGGGAGGCCGTGGACACGACGACTCCGGCCGACTGACGATGCGACGCCCGACGCCCGGGCGTCCGCTCACCCGACGGCGCCGACCCAGATTCCCGACGCCCACTGCTGCTGAGCGGCGTCGCAGCCGACCGAGCCCGGGAAGCCGCGGACCACGGCCATGCAGTTCGCGAGGAGCTCGGGATCTCCGCCGAACATCGCCCCGTAGGCGTCGGACGAGGTCAGGGCACCCCACACCCGGAACTGGTAGATGTGCGCGAGCTCGTGCGCCATCGCCCATTCGAGACGGTCGGCGCTCCACCCCGTGACGTCGGACCGGTATTTGATGTAGCCGTTGCTGTTGGCGCACGCCGGGGCCGTCCCCCCGGCGCAGGATGCGGATTCATAGAGCCCGACGCCCTGCCCGCCGACGCGATCGAGAGCGGCCCTGACCCGGGCGTAGCCGTCTGGTCCGCTCGACGTCCACGCGGGCCCGGCGGGGGCCGCGTACTGCGCGGCCTGCCAGGCGCTGACCTCGTCGCCGATCCGATCGGTCAGCGCGTGCACGGTCGCGGTCGCCGCCACGACGGCGGCCGGGTCGCGGCGCTCGGCGAGCACGGTCTGCTGCGCCGAGAGCGCGGCCGCCCGATGGGCCGCCGTGTCGACCGTTCCCTCGGCCCCCGTCATGGCGGCGTCGAAGGCCACGATCTCGGCGAGGAACGCGGGTCGCACCTCGAGGACGGCCGCTCGCTCGGCTGACTCCCTCTCGGCGATCGAGATCGACCCCTCGAGATGATCGGTGCGCATGAGGGTGGCGCGGGCGGACTCCGTGAGCGCCTGCAGCTCGGCGATCACCTGCGCGCGCTCGGAGTCGAGTGCCGCCGCGCGACTGACGGCCCCGCCGGCGAGAAGCACGGCGGCGACGACCGCGACCGACACGACCCTTCTGATCATGCAGCGGACCTCACTGCAGGAACCCCGTGTCGTCGGAGAGCTGTGCATCCTGTGCGGAGATGCGCGCGCGGAGTTCCGTGAGCTTCTCGGCCAGCACGAGGTTCACCTCGCGCGCCGCATCGAGCTGCTCCCTCGCCTCGACGACAGCCGAGCGTGCGTCGCCCAGGGCATCGACGCGCTGCTGGTCAGCGACCACCACGAGCACCGCTCCGCCGATCACCAGCAGCCCCCCGCAGACCACAGCGACACCCCGCATATCGCTCCCCAGATGAAGATGTGCGTCCGGAACGATTCCGTAGGGTCAATATAACCCTCGACCAGAGCGCCTGCTACCTCGTGGCGACGGGTGCTGCCGAGCGGAATCGCCGCAGGCGCAGACTGTTCAGCACCACGAACACGCTGGAGAACGCCATGGCGGCCCCCGCCAGCATCGGGTTCAGCAGCCCGAGCGCGGCGAGCGGGATCGCCGCCACGTTGTAGGCGAGCGCCCAGAAGAGGTTGCCGCGGATCACGCCCAGTGTGCGCCGCGCGAGGCGGATGGCGTCGACCGCGCCCCACAGGTCGCCGCGCACCAGCGTGAGATCGGATGCCTCGATCGCGGCGTCGGTGCCCGTGCCCATCGCGATGCCGAGGTCGGACTGCGCGAGCGCCGCAGCATCGTTGACGCCGTCGCCGACCATCGCGACGACCCGCCCCCGCTGCTGCAGCGCCACGATCTCCGCGACCTTGCCCTCGGGGAGCACCCCGGCACGCACCTGACTGATGCCGATGCCGTCGGCGACCCTCTCGGCGGCGCGGGCGTTGTCGCCGGTGAGCAGCACGGGGTCGAGACCGAGGCCGCGCAGCGCGGCGATCGCCTCGGCGCTGGAGGGCTTGACCTGATCGGCGACCACCAGCACCCCTCGCACCCGACCGTCCCAGGCCACCACGACGGCGGTGCGCGCATCGTCTTCGGCGTTCGCGAACGCCGTCGCGAGCTCGTCGTCGAGGGTGAGAGCCCAGTCGGCGAGGAAGGTGGGTCGCCCGACGACGACCGCACGCTCGTCGACGACCCCGGTGACACCGCGTCCGCCGAAAGACCGGAAGTCGGTGGCCGTCGACAGATCGCCGCCGCGTTCGAGCGCACCACGCACGATCGCCTGCGCGATGGGATGCTCCGATGCGTCCTCGAGGGCTGCCGCCGCTCGCAGCACGTCGTCGGAGTCCTCACCCGCCGCGGGGATGACCTCGAGCAGCGTCATCCGCCCGGTCGTGACGGTGCCGGTCTTGTCGAGCACGATGGTGTCGACGCGACGGGTCGACTCGAGCACCTCCGGCCCCTTGATCAGGACCCCGAGCTGGGCACCACGTCCGGTGCCGACGAGCAGCGCCATCGGCGTCGCGAGTCCGAGCGCGCACGGGCACGCGATGATGAGGACGGCGACGGCGGCGGTGAACGCGGCCGCCGCGCCTCCCCCGATCGCCAGCCAGACGACCAGCGTCAGCGCCGCGATCGCGAAGACGATGGGCACGAACACGGTCGAGAGCCGGTCGGCGAGACGCTGCGCCTCGGCCTTGCCCGACTGCGCCTGTTCGACGAGACGGGCCATGCGCGCGAGCTGGGTGTCGGCCCCGACACGCGTCGCCGTCACCACGAGGCGTCCGCCCACGTTGACGGTGGCGCCCGTCACGGAGTCGCCCGGCCGCACCTCGACGGGCACGGACTCCCCGGTGAGCATGGAGGCGTCGAGAGCGGAGGTGCCATCGCGGACGATGCCGTCGGTGGCGATCTTCTCTCCCGGTCGCACGACGAACGCGTCTCCGACCCGGAGCCGATCGAGAGGCATCCGCTCCTCCACACCGTCGCGGAGGACGGCGACGTCCTTCGCGCCCAGTTCGCCCAGCGCGCGGAGTGCGGCGCCGGCGCGCCGCTTGGATCGCTGCTCGAGGAACCGACCGAGCAGCAGGAACATCGTGACGCCGGCCGCGACCTCGAGATAGATGCTGCCCAGACCGTCGCCGCGCTCGATGGCGAAGCGGAACGGATGCGTCATCCCCCACATCCCCGCCGTGCCGAAGAACAGGGCGTAGAGAGACCAGAGGTAGGCGGCGGTCACCCCCACCGAGATCAGCGTGTCCATGGTGACGGCGCGGTGCCGCGCGTTCAGCACGGCTGCGCGATGGAAGGGCCAGGCGGCCCAGGTGACCACGGGCGTGGCGAGGACGAGCGAGACCCACTGCCAGCCCGGGAACTGCAGGGGCGTGATCATCGACAGCGCGATCACCGGGACCGCGAGAGCCGCGGCGATGATGAGGCGCAGCCGAAGCCGCCGGTAGGCAGGGTCGGCGATGTCGTGGGCATCCTCACGGGGAACCGCCGCGGAGTACCCGGTGCGGACGACCTCGGCGATCAGGTCGTCGACGGCGACGCCCGCGCCGGCGTCGACGTGGGCCTTCTCCGTCGCATAGTTGACCGACGCCGACACACCTTCCATGCGGTTGAGTCGCTTCTCGATCCGCGCGGCGCACGACGCACAGGTCATGCCGCTGATGTCGAGGTCGTACGAGACGGCGGTGTCGGTCATGGCGTGACTCAGACTCGCGCGGCGCTGTAGCCGGCCTCGTCGACGGCGGCCAGCACGGCGGCATCGTCGACCGGAGCGTCCGACGTGATGACCAGGGTGCCGGACGCGGCACTGACCGCGAGGTCGGTCACGTGGGGCAGCTTGGAGACCTCACTGCGCACCGAGCCCTCGCAGTGTCCGCAGGTCATTCCGGTGACGGCGTACGTGGTGGTGGTCATTCTCTGTCCTCTCGATCCGGGTTGCATACCCCCCAGGGGTATCCCATCAGGCATAACTGTACCCCTCCTCGGGGTATTCCCGCACCGGGGATCCGCCGAGGCCCGAGCGAGACGGGGGACGTCAGCGCGACGACGACCGTGCGGCCAGTCGACTCTCCGCCGCTGCCTGTCCGCTGGCGAGATGACGCGGGATCAACACGCGCAGGGCGTCGACGTCGCGAGCGGCCACGGCCTCGAGGATGACCCGGTGCTCATCCGCCATCGCAGGCAGGTCGTCGTGCTGCCCGAACAGCCACCGGAGCCGAGTGATGAACACGCCGATCAGCTCGCCGAGCATCTCGTTGCCGGCGAGCCGTGCCGCGATCTCATGGAACTCCGCGGCGGCGACCCGCGCACCTTCTGCGTCATCCGCCTCCGCGGCGACGACCTCCCGCTCGTAGGCGGACCGCAGTCGCGCAAGCCCCTCGTCGGAGTGCCGCTGCGCGGCGAACACGAAGATCAGCGTCTCGATCGCCTCGCGGACCTCGCCGAAGTCCTGGATGTCTCTTGCAGTGAACTCGCGGACCACAGCCCAGGTGCGGGGTCGCGCGATCACGATCCCCTCGCCGACGAGAGCGCGGATGGCCTCGCGCACGGGCAGCCGGGAGACCTCGAGCTCCGCGGCGATGTCCCGTTCGACCAGGCGCGATCCGGGCGCGCGGCGCCCCAGGATGATGTCGTCACGCAGAATGCGCGTCACCCGCACCGACTCGAGTTCGCCGGCAGCCCCCACATCCGCCATACCGGGATTCTCTCACTCGCGGATCGGGGGGACAAGTTTGGTATCCCGTATCCCGTATCCCGTTTCGGCGTCAGGGCAGACGGTTCGCGAGCGCGAGATTCGCCTCGAGCTCCTCCGCGTTCTGACGCACCACGTATGCGGGGCGGCCGCGCTCGACACGCCACGACTCGCTCAGCGGACCGACGTTGACGGTGTCGAAGCCGGCTTCGTCGTAGAAGCGCGTGACGAAGGCGACCGCCTCGGGGTCGTCTCCGGCCGTCGCGAGGGCGCGACGGTTCGGGGTCCCTGCGGGTGCGCCGTCGGTCGTGATGTCGGCCGCGAAGATGTGGTTGAACGCCTTGGCGATGCGCGAGGTCGGCAACTGCTCCTGCAGCAGCTCCGAGGTCGTGGTCTCACCCTTGTCGAGGGCCTCGATGTGGCCGTCGCGCTCGAAGTAGTAGTTGTTCGTGTCGAGCACGATCTTGCCGGCGAGCGGCTCGACGGGCAGCTCGCCGATCCTGCCGAGGGGCACCGTGACGACCACGGCGTCGCCCGCCTCGGCGGCTTCCGCCGCGGTCGCCGCCCTCGCCCGCGACCCCAGCTCGGACACCAGGTCCGCGAGGGTCTCGGGACCGCGGGAGTTCGCGATCACGACGTCGTATCCGTTCGCCACCGCGACGCGCGCGACCTGGCTGCCGATGTGTCCTGCACCGATGATTCCGAGAGTGGTCATGTCGGGGCCAACACCGCCGGCGCGCGACTATTCCCGGGGATGACCGCCGATGTCGTCCCCGTCGATGTCGAGGAGGAATCGCTCCTCGACCCTCCGGTACCCGAGCCCCTCGTAGAGCCGGATCGCCTGCTCGTTGAAGCCGAACACGTGCAGTCCGATCGAGTCGGCACCGAGTCTGCGGGCCTCCTCCTCGGCTGCGAGCATGATGCCGCGTCCGTAGCCGCGGCGTCTGTGCCCGTCGGCCACCTCGATGTCGAGGATGAACGCGTGGGGACGCCCGTCGCGCACCCGCATGCCGATCCAGAGCACTCCCACCTCGGCGCCGTCGACCTGCGCCGTGAACAGCTCCTGTCCGGCCGAGTCGAGACCGTCCGGCAGCTCGAGCGCCATCTGCCGAGCCGATTCCACGCGGGCATCGTGCTCGGAGTACCGGCCTGAGGCGACCAGATCGGCGCTGAAGGCCGCTTCGGACGCCGCGGCGAAGGTCTCGAACCGCTCCCCCGTCATCGGGTGCAGCTCGACGCTCCCACCCCGCGCCTGCGCTGCCGAGTCCTGCGACACGGCGCCCGGCGGCGACGACAGCCGATCCGGCAGCGGCTCGAGCAGCATCCGAATCGAGGCGCAGCGGAATCCGCGACCCTCGACGAAGGACAGCCCGGCGGCGTCCGTCGAGTGCAGCGAGATGCTCAGACGTTCGACTCCGTTGCGCCGGGCCATCGTGGTGATCGCCTGGAACAGGTCGTCCGCCACTCTCCGCTCGGGCACGTCGTCGATGGCGAGGTCCACCAGGTGCAGGATGCCGCCCGCCGCGACCATCCACAGCGTGCCGATCTCGCGACCGCGGTCGATGATGCGGACGATGCTCGACGTCTCGGTGTCGCGCCCCTCGGGCAGAAGCTGGTCGAGGAACGCCTCGGCGTCGACGACCGCGTCCTCACCCCGGAGGATTCCCGACTCCTGCCGCAGCGCGATGAGACGCGCTCTGGTCTGCTCGCGCCACGTGTCGAAACGGTGTCCGTCGACCGGTGTCAGCTGCATGTCATCATGCCTTGTGCAGTGCGTCCTCGACCGCCACCCAGGCGAGCATGGCGCACTTGACCCGCGCGACGTAGCGCGAGACGCCGCCGAGTGCCGCGACGTCGCCGAGCAGCTCCTCGTCGGGTTCGATCTTGCCCCTCGACCGCATCGCCTCGCGGAATGCGGCGATCCGGACCTCGAGGTCGTCGACCGTGAGCCCCTCGGCGAGTTCGGCGAGGAGCGACGCGGATGCCTGCGAGATCGCGCAGCCGTGCCCTTCCCAGGCGATCGCCTCGATCGAACCGTCACCCGCACGATGCACCTGCAGGGTCACCTCGTCGCCGCAGGTCGGGTTGACCTGATGCGACTGCGCGGCGATCTCGCCCCGCAGGCCGTAGCCGTGCGGCGTGCGCGAATGGTCGAGGATCAGCTCCTGATACAGGCCCTGCAGGTCGCTCATGCGCCCCTCCGGAAGAAGTCGATGGCTCCGGAGACACCGTCGATCACGGCATCCACCTCGGCCCTGGTCGTGTAGAGATACGTGCTCGCGCGCGTCGACGAGGTGACCCCGAGTCGGCGATGCAGCGGCTGAGCGCAGTGATGCCCGACGCGCACGGCGATGCCGAGGTCGTCGAGGAATTGGCCCACGTCGTGGGAGTGGATCCCCTCGACATCGAAGCTCGCGAGGCCCACGCGCGGCAGCGCGATGCCGGCGCCGAGCACACGGACTCCGTCGATCGCCGTCAGCCCGTCGACGAGGCGACGACCGAGCTCGGCCTCATGAGCGGCGATGCGCGCGAGGCCGACGGCCGAGAGGTAGTCGATCGCGGCGGCGAGCGCGACCGCCTGCGACACGCGCTGCGTGCCGGCCTCGAAGCGCTGCGGCGGCGGAAGGTACGCGGCCTCGGTCGTGGTGACCGTCGTGATCATGGACCCGCCCGTGAGGAAGGGCGGCATCGCCTCGAGCAGCTCCCGGCGGCCGTAGAGGGCGCCGATGCCGGTGGGGCCGAGCATCTTGTGCCCGGAGATCACGGCGAAGTCGACGTCGAGGGCCCGCACGTCGAGCGGCAGGTGCGGCGCCGACTGGCACGCGTCGAGGACGACGAGCGCTCCGACGGCGTGCGCCGACGCCACGAGCTGCTCGACGGGGTTGATGACGCCGAGGACATTGGAGACATGCGTGACGGCGAGGATCCTGGTGCGCTCGCCGATGATGTCGCCAGCGGCGTCGAGACGCAGGGCGCCGTCGTCGTCGAGCGGGATCACCTTCAGCGTCGCGCCGGTGCGTGCGGCGAGCTCCTGCCACGGGATGAGATTCGCGTGGTGCTCCATCTCGGTCGTGACGATCTCGTCGCCCTCGCGCAGCCGGAAGCGCTCTGCTGCGGAGCCGCCGCGGCCGAGCGAGGCGTTCGAGATCGAATAGGCGATGAGGTTCAGCGCCTCGGTCGCGTTCGATGTCCAGACGATCTCGCCCTCGTCGGCGCCGACGAAGCGCGCGACCGTCGCCCTGGCGTCTTCGAAGACCTCGGTCGCCTCGGCGGCGAGCGTGTGGGCTCCGCGGTGGACGGCGGCGTTGAGGGTGGTCGCGAACTCCCGCTCGGCGTCGAGAACGGCGAGCGGACGCTGCGACGTGGCTCCGGAATCGAGATACGCGAGCGGGTGTCCGTTCACCTCCGCCTGAAGCATCGGGAAATCGCGGCGGAGCCCCTGCACCTCCTCCTCCGTCAGCGGACGGCCGCTCGACAGGGCGATGACATCGGCTTCGGGCGCAGTGCTCATCCTTCTAGCTTCTCATCTGGCGCCTCCGGCGGGGTCGCATCCGCGTCGGTCAGGGGCGGACGATGATGTGCTCGACCGCCTCGGGTCCGAGGTCGCCCGACACGGGATCGATGTAGCGCAGCGTGATGCGGTGCAGGCCGGGATGCACGTCGAGCAGGCTTTCCCGCCGCCATCCGCTCACGAGGACCGCCTCGGGCAGCGGACGATCGTCGACGGACACGAGCACGGACGTCCCCGCGAGCCCGAGAACAGTGAGCTCCACGTCGTCGCTCCTGCCGTCGAGATCGAGGTCGATCCGTTCCACCACGCGGACCCCGCCCGCACCGAGCACCGCGGGGAGGTCGAAGACGACCGGACCGACCGGGTCGCTCCGCGTCTCCTCCCCCGTGATCGGAGACGTCTGTCGGGCCGTGATCGTCATGCCCTGGTGCAGGGATGCGGGATCGATCGCGACGGCGAACGACCCGTCGTCGGCGATCACTGCCGAGCCCACCGGGACTCCGCCCTCGTCGACGATCACCACCTCTGCTCCGGGTGTCCCGGAGCCGGTGACGTCCGGCGCGATCGTCACGTGCGGCGGGACCACCCACGCGATCGTCAGGGGGCGCTCCCTTGGCCCGCCGGTCGGCGTCGGCTCGACCGTCGGGCCCGGCGTCGGCTCGACCGTCGGGCCCGGGGTGGGCGTCGGCTCTACCGTCGGGCGCGGCGTCGGCTCTACCGTCGGGCGCGGCGTCGGCTCGACCGTCGGGCGCGGCGTCGGCTCGGCGGTCGGACCCGGAGTCGGCTCGAGCGTCGGGCGCGGGACGGGCGGCGCGGACGGCTCGATCAGCGGAGGTGCTGTCGGCGCCGGAGTCGGCCCCTCCGTGGGCTCAGAGGGTGAGTCGGGACCCGCCGGAAGGATCGTCCGCGGCGTCGGCAGCGCGATCGGCGCAGAGTCGACGGGTCTCGTGGCGTCGACCCGGGTCGACGACCGCTCCGGGGCGTCGCCGTCGGGCTCGTCATCGACCTCGGCCCCCGGCACGATGTCGGAGTGAGGCACGGGAACCGATGACGCATCCGGAGCCGGAACCAGCGGCGAGAGGAACGGCGCCGGCGCCGCCGCATCCCCGTCGCCGGAACCGGAGGGAACGATCGGACTCGGCGACTCGACGAGCACCGAGGTCGGCGCACCCGCGCCGGATTCCGGCCCACCGGCGGAGAGGAACTGCGCGGTCAACGCCACGGCGCCCACACCCACCACGACGATCGCACCGGCCGCGACGAGCAGCGGTCCGGCGGGCGTCGCCGCACCGCTCGTGACCCCGGCGGAGGCGGGAGCGGGCGCCCCTGCCGAGTAGAGTGCCGCGGCCGGTGCTCCGATGATCATCGGCAGCAGCAGCGCGCGCAGTTTCGATGAGGCCTCGGCGATCTCCGCACCCGCGATGGCGCAGCGATGACACGTCTCGAGGTGGGCGTCGAAGCGCGCCCTGTCGGCACGGGCGATGTGACGTCGCCGACCCTGCGCGATGAGCCGCTCGCACACCCACCGGCATTCGGCGTCCCGCTCGGGGTCGGCGATGTGAGCCTGCAGCCACGCCGTCTTGAACCCCTCTCGCGCGCGGGCGGCGAGGGCGGACACCGCATTCGGGCTGAGTCCCATCAGCGGTGCGATCTCTCGAGGCTTCATGCCCTCGACCTCGAGGTACCACAGCAGCGTGCGCCATCGTTCGGGGAGGTCGTGGAACGCGGTCTTCAGCAGCGCCTTGTCCGAGAGGAGGTCGAGAGAGTCGTCGGTCTCGTCGACCGGCAGCTCGTCGATGTGCTCGAAGGCGACGTCCTTCTGCCTGCCGCCCCAAGTGGCCGCAGCGCTGCGGACCGCGGCGAACAGATACGGCCGGAAGGCATCGGTCGGGCCTCCGCCGTTCTTGATCGCGCTGAAGGTCTTGGCGAAGGCCTCGCTGACGAGATCCTCCGGATCGATCGAGCTCGTGATGGCGCGCGCCGCGCGGAGCGCGGCCGGCGAGTGCCGGTCCCAGAGCACCCCGTAGGCGTTGCTGTCACCCGCGCGCGTCGCCTCGACCAGATCGTGATCGCTGAGTTCCGCATCGACATGCCAGGGACGGAAGAGCGGTCGACTCACGGAGCCACCTCGATGCCCTCTCTGGCGTCGTGCGATGCGCACAGCGAGTCGGGGAGACCGTCGATGCGGACCACGCCGAGGAAGCCCATGACCGTGAGCAGCTCGTCACGGAGCAGCTCGAAGGCCTTCTCGACGCCTGGCTGCGCACCGGCCGCGAGACCCAGCGCGAAGGGGCGACCTGCCGCCACCACGTCGGCCCCCAGCGACAGCGCCTTCGCGATGTCGCTCCCCCGACGGATGCCGCCGTCCATGATCACGGCGGCACGCCCGTCGACCGCATCCACGACCGACGGCAGAGCCTCGATCGTCGCGAGCTGGCCGTCGAACTGGCGACCTCCGTGATTCGACACGAACACGCCGTCGGCCCCGTGCTCGACGGCGAGCCGTGCATCCGCCTGGGTCATCACCCCCTTGATGACGAGGTTGCCCTTCCACCGACTGCGCAGACGCGCGACGTCGCCCCAGGTCGCCGCCTGGTTCGAGTTCCGGTCCATCCACGCATCCATCTCGCCCATGCGGATGGGGCGCCCGTCGATGCGGTAGGAGCCCCAGGTGATGCGCCGTCCGAGCAGCCAGCGCAGCACCCATCCGGGGTGCAGCGCGGTGTCGATCACGTCGCGCAGGGGCGGGTTCGGCGGCATGCCGGTGCCGTGGCGCAGATCGCGGTCGCGTTTGCTCGACACCGCGACGTCCCCCGCCACGACCAGCGTGTCGATGCCCAGTGCGGCGGCGCGGTCGATGTGGCGCTCGGTCTCCGACGCGTCGTTCCAGAAGGCGATCTGCGCCCAGACGCGACCCGGGGCCGCGTCTGTCACCTCCTCGAGCGAGCAGCCGGACCACGGGCTGTGGGTGAACACGCTCCCGGCGGTCGCGGCTGCCCGCGCGATGGCCACGTCGGCGTCGGGGTGGCACACCGTCAGGAGCCCCATCGGGGAGACGACCAGGGGAAGGTCGAGTCGGGTTCCGAGTATGCTCGCCGTCGCGTGGCGCTGCGAGGTGTCGACGAGGACCCGCTGGGGGAGCAGCTGGGCCTCGAGCGCCTCGCGGTTGCGGCGAAGGGTGAGCTCGTCCAGAGCCCCTCCTTCGATGAAGTCGTAGACCATCGCCGGCAGGCGCCTCTTCGCGCGGCGGCGGAGGTCATCGATGCTGTGGATGTCGCGCATGACGCACTCTCCTGTGGTGTGTGGGGATTCAGTGCAGGATCCGGGCGAGGAACGCCTGCGTGCGGTCGTGTCGGGGGCGGGTGAGCACCTCGCCGGGCGGTCCGCTCTCGACGACCACGCCGCCGGCCATGAACACGACCTGATCGCTGACCTCTCTCGCGAAGCCCAGCTCGTGCGTGACGACCATCATCGTCATGCCCTCGAGAGCGAGATCCTTCATCACGGCGAGGACCTCCCCGACGAGTTCGGGGTCCAGAGCCGAGGTGGGCTCGTCGAACAGCATGAGCTTCGGCTTCATCGCGAGAGCACGCGCGATCGCGATGCGCTGCTGCTGTCCTCCGGAGAGCTCCTGCGGGTACGCGGACGCCTTGTCGGCGAGGCCGACGCGTTCGAGGAGCACCATGGCCTCCCCCGCCACCTCGGCTCGCGACCGTCCGAGCACCTGCGTCGGCCCCTCGGTCACGTTCTCCAGCGCCGTGCGATGCGGGAACAGATTGAACCGCTGGAAGACCATGCCCGTGTGGCGCCTCGTCTTGGCGATCGCCGACTCCTTGGCCTCGATCAGACGGCCGCGGTGCCGTGTCGCCCCGACGAGCTCGCCGTCGACGAGGATGATCCCCGCGTCGACCGTCTCCAGACGGTTCACGCAGCGCAGGAGCGTCGTCTTCCCCGATCCGCTCGGCCCGATCAGACAGGTCACGCTCCCTGTCGGGATCACGAGCGACACGTCGGTGAGCACCGGGGTGTGCCCGAAGGACTTCTGCACCCCGCGGATCTCGACCATGTTCGCGGTCATGCGACAGCCTCCTTCGTTCGCTTCGCGGGTCGGGAACGCCGAGGAGCGAAACCGCGTCCGTAGCGCTCCTCGAGGCGCGACTGCACGACGCTGAGCACGGTGGTGAGCACGAGGTACCAGATGCACGCCACCAGGAGCAGCGGGATGACCTCGTAGTTGAGCGAGTAGATCGACTGCACCGCGTAGAGCAGGTCGGAGATCGCCAGCACACTGACCAGGGAGGTGCCCTTGAGCATCGAGATGACCTGGTTGCCGGTGGGCGGGATCACCACCCGCATCGCCTGCGGCAGGATCACCCGGCGCAGCAGCTTCGATCGGGTCATGCCGAGCGCTCGTCCCGCGTCGAGCTGCCCCTCGTCGACCGAGGAGATGCCGCTGCGGATGATCTCGGCCATGTAGGCCGCCTCGTTCAGCGAGAGTCCGAGAAGGGCCGCCCCGAGCGGAGTGACCAGGACGTTCGCCGAACCGAGCACGATGCTCGGGCCGCCGAACGGAAGGCCGAGGGCGATCACGGGGTAGAGCGCGGCGATGTTGTACCAGAAGATGAGCTGCACCAGCAGAGGGGTGCCGCGGAAGAACCACACGTACGCCCCGCTCACCGCGGCGAACACCGGATTGCCCGAGACGCGCATGATCGCGAGGACCACGCCCAGGATGATGCCGGCCGTCATCGAGACGACCGTGAGCACCAGGGTGAGCAGCATGCCCTGCAGGACCTGCGGGTCGAACAGGTAGGAGCCGACGACCGGCCAGCCGAATCGCGGGTTCGTCGCGACGTCGATCAGGAAGAACGCCACGAGCAGGCTGAGCACCACGCCGCCGACCAGGGTGCCGACACGGCGGCGCTTCTGCACCTGGAGCGAGGTGAGCGTCTGCTGGAGTCCCGTGACGCTGCCCGGGGCCGTCTCTGCGGGATCCATGCCGATCATCCCTGGGGGACGTTGACGCGGGCTTCGGTGATAGCCATCGACTCGAGCCCGTAGTCGGCGAGCATGTCCGCGTACTCCGGCGAGTCGATCACGGCCTCGAGCGCGGCCGCGACGGCCTCGAGCGTCCCCGCCTCATGCGGGATGCCGACAGCGACGGGAGCGAAGTCGTTCTCGTCGCCGACCTCGAGCTTCGAGTCCTGCGCGACCGCGTAGCCGAGGATCGGCGAATCCGCGTAGACCGCATCGGCCCGATCGCTGAGGAGGGCGGAGATGGCCTGACGTGTGTCCTGGAACTGCAGCACGTTCAGCGGCTCCTCCCCGGCAGCGAGGCATGCGTCGTCGAGGCCGGGCACGTTCACCGTCAGCTGGTAGGAGCCCTTGAGAACCGCGACCCGCGTACCGCAGAGAGCATCGAAGTCGATCTGCTGAGGGTTTCCGGCCGGCACGGCGAGTGCGCTGCCCATCTGCACGTAGTCGACGAAGTCGAGCTGTTCCATGCGCTCCTCGGTCGGCGTCATCGACGAGACCGTCAGGTCGTATCGACCGGCGCTCATGCCCGGGATGATCGTGTCGAAGGTGGTGACCTCGATGTCGAGGTCCAGCCCCAGGGCTCCGGCGAGGAGTCGCGCGATGTCGGGATTGATCCCCGTCATGTCCTGTGTCCCTCGCGGTAGAACTGCGTGGGCGGCTCGTTGGTGGGGATGGCCACGCGCAGGGTGCCGCCCTGCTGCAGCTCGTCGGGGAGGAGAGCGATCGCCTCGGGGACGGGGTCCATGGTCGGTTCGTCCGGTGCGGCCGGAGCGCCGCCCGTCGAGGTGGAGCATCCGGTGAGGAGGAGGACGACGGCTGCGGCGATCGGTATCGATCTGCGCAGCGGGAGGTACGGTGAACTGTTCATGTGGGTGTCCTGTCGAGGCGGCGGTACCCGGAATCCATCTGGGTGACGTGCGAGAACGACGATCCGATTCCCACGAGGTGCCTCGTCGCCCTCGTCTTCCCAGTCTCGCGAGACACCGATATAACCGATATGTAGATTCCTCTGGCAGTTGACGACTCTAGATGGAGGACTGTCCATGACCTCACGACCTGACCCGCAGGATTTCGGTATGCCGACATTGCACGATGCCCTGACTGTCGCCGACGGCATGCTCTCGCCTCTCACCGCGGATTCGACCGCGCATTCGAGGACCTATACGGGGGTGATGTTCTACGACCCCGCCACCCCCGTGACCGACTACCGGGATCGCATCGTGCTCGCATCAGGTGTCTCCCCTGCCGACGCCGCTGCGTTGGCCGTCGCGGTCGACGAGGTCGGCGTCGCAGCGATCGTCGTCCGTCGCAACGCGAACGACGACGGCGTTCCCTCGATCCGGGACGCCGGTCTGCGCACGCCCGTTCTGGGGCATCACGACGCCGACTGGGCGCAGCTCGCCGCGGTGCTCCGATCCCTGCTGAGCGCGCACTCCGTCGGCCACATGACCGGCGTGCGGCTGGGCGACGTCTTCGGACTCGCCAACGCGCTGGCGACCCTCGCCGAGGGCGCGGTGAGCGTCGTCGACGCCTCGGGGCAGGTCGTCGGGTACTCGACGCACAGCGATCAGCCGATCGACGACATCCGCCGACGCAGCACCCTGATGCTGCAGGAAGAGGTGCCCGTCTCGCACGATCCCGACTATCACGCCCTCCTTCGCGCCCCGACGTCTCGCCATTTCCCCTCGGACACCGATCAGTTCGGCCGCGTCGGAGTCGCGGTGCGCGCCGCCGGTGAACTGCTGGGATCGATCTGGGTGATCCAGGTGGACCCGGAGCTCGCGCCGCGCACGCAGAAACTGCTGGAGGAGGCGGAGCCGATCGCCGCTCAGCACCTCCTCCGGGCACGCGAGAACGCGGCAGAGCGCGATCACCGCAACTCCGCATTGCTGCGCACACTGCTCGAAGACGAGCGTCATGCCCGCAGCGCCGCCGCACAGCTGCTCATCCGTCCCGAAGCGGGCTGCACCCTCGTGTGCTTCCGGGTGGACACGTTCGACGACGTCGAAGCCGTGCGCGGCATCCACCGCCTCCAGCACCTGGCGATCAGTGTCTCGAGCGCGGCGTTCCCCGGTTCGCATACCGCCGTCATCGGCTCCCAGGCCGTGACGCTGGTACCCGGCTCCCCCACGGCACGGATCCGCACGTTCGCTCAGTCGGTGATCCGCACCGACACCTCCCTGATCGCGGGGATCGGGAGCCGGGCGCACGACATGGCCGGCATCGCGCGGTCGTATCGGGAGGCCAGCGCCGCTGTGAGCATGCTCTTGGGCGCACCCCACGGTCTCGAACGCACCCGCCCGGCCCGCATCGCCACGTTCGACGAGATGCGCGATCGCCTGGCAGTCCTCCAGGTCACCGACCTCATCGACGGCCTGGATTCCACGGTCGGCGACGCCGCGAGCATCATCACGGAGCACGATGCGGCGCAGGGCACCGATCTGATCCGCACCGTGCGCACCTACCTCGACCTCCTCGGCAGCGTGCGCGAGACGGCGATGGCACTGCACGTGCACCAGAACACCGTGCGCTATCGGCTCGACGTCATCCGCACGGAGCTCGGCGTCGACCTGGATTCGCCCGACACCCGGCTGTGGCTCTGGCTGCGTCTCTCGGCGGCTCCGCGCTGATCACCCTGAGTCAGTCCGCGCGGGGCTGCGGTCGACCTGAGCGAGCGCGAGGAAGCGCATGCGATTCTCGCCGTAGTAGCAGGTCTGCACCATGAACTCGCCGGACATGCCGACGAGCGCCTCGATGTCCGACCACTTCGGCGTGTGGCGCTCTTCGACGACCTCGTAGACGATGTCGGACCCCTCGACCGTCACGCGCTGCCCGAGCTCCCAGCCGAGGATGATGTCTCCGCCGCAGTTGTTGTGCGCGGCGAAGAGCGGGGGTACACCGTCGATCCGGTAGCTGACCATCTCGGTGAAGGTGCCGTCGCATTCGTCGAGCTGCACGAGTCCTCCCTCCGCCCCGAGGCGGAGCTCGGGAAGGGCGGCCGGCGCGAAGATCTGCTGCAGCTGCTTCTGCACGGAGACCTTGATCTCGCCTGTGACCCGGTCGACGGCATCCGGAGCCGCCGTGGAGGCGACCAGGAAGCTCAGTCCGAGACCGACGAGCGCGATGCTGGCGAGCAGGAGCCCGCTGCGACCACGCCCCCGGGGCCGCACGAGGGCGGTGGCCTCGGGGGTCCGCCCGCGGGGCGGCCCCGGCGCGCCAGGCGCGTATTCTTCATCGCGCGCCGGCAGCAGCTCGGTGGTCACGGCATGCTCGGCTCGTCGGCGCTCGACCGGCGACGGGCATGTCGGCGCGGCATCACCACGATGGCGGTGAGGGCGGGCACGCCGATCACGAGCAGCGCCCACCACGGGAGCCCTGCCGGATCCGTGGAGTCGTCGATCGTCATGACGGAAGCGTCGTCAGCGGGCGCATCGACCCGTTCGGCGCGCACGAGGAGTCGGTGCGTGTTGACACCCGTCGGCGTGCAGGTCACCAGAGTGATGTAGTCCCGCCCCGGCACCTGCCTCAGAGAGTCGGTGTCGTCCGGGACCACGATCTCGGTCTGATCGACCTCGTAGTACAGGTCTTCGCCGAGGGTCGTGATGACGATGAGGTCGCCCTCGACGAGGTCGTCGATGTCGTCGAACAGCGTGGCCTGGACGAAGCCGTTGTGCCCGGTGAGCACCGCGTGCGTGCCCGGGCCGCCGACCGGCAGCGAGGACCCGTAGAGATGGCCGATGCCCCGGGCGAGGACGTCTTCGTCGGTGCCGTGGAAGATCGGGAGATCGACGTGGATCGCAGGGATGCGCACGCGCGACATCGCCTCGGCGCCCTCGGTGACGAGGGTGTTGAAGTACGCGTCGGCGCCCTCGCCGATGGCCGTCTGCTGACCGTCGGATCCCAGTGCGTAGGGATCGCGCAGCGGCCCGGTCGGCAGGTTCTGGTTGTAGGCCTCTGCTCGATCACGCATCTCGACGACCTCGCCGTCGGGGATCTGCTCGACCGCGGAGACGTAGCCGTCGACATCGGTGTCATGACTCCAGGCGGAGAACCACGATGCGGCGGTCGGATAGACGAGCACGCCGATCCCGATCGTCGCGATCAGCACGATGATCGTCTGGCTCCACCCCCACGAGGTGCGCCGGATGCGGGGTCGTGACCGCGAAGGAGCATTGGGCGCGGGCGGGTGGGTGACGGTCATGACGGCTCTCTGCTCGGAGGGGCGCGGCGCACGGGTCTCGGCGGTGCGCGCGGTGGAGGCGTGCGCGATGGACTTCAGACAGCGATGGGCCGTGCGGGGGAAGGGACCTCGACACCTCCCCCGCACGGCCGGTTCTCGCTTACGCCTCGGCGCTGGCCTTGCGGCGGTTGCGGATGGCGAGCAGGACCGCTCCGGCGAGGAGCAGCACGCCGCCGGCGAGGAACAGGGTCGTTCCTGCACCACCGGTCAGCGGCAGCTTGAAGCCGGCGTTGGACGGGACGTTGACGACCTCGAGATCGACCCCGGCGGCCGTGGTGGCAGCCGTGATGGTGAACTCGATCGGAGCCGCGAGCAGCTCGTAGCCGTCAGGAGCGACGACCTCGGCGAGCCAGTAGGTCTGGTAGCCGTCTTCGCCCGGAGCGACGGTCGCGTTGTCGGCCCAGTCGGAGTAGCGCAGGCCCGAGAGGGTCGCGGTGCCGTCGGCGCCGACCGCGAACTCGGTCGCCCCGCCGAGCGTGATGGCGTTGGTGCCGTCGAGCGCGTCCTGCTGAGTCGGGTAGACCGAGAACACCGCACCGGTCAGCGGTGCGCCGGCCTTGTCGGTCTTCTCGATCGTGATGTCGCCCCACTTGGTGATGACCTCGGGAGTGACCACGGGCCCACCGGGCTCGCCCGGCTCGACCGTGTAAGAACCGGCGTTCGGGTACAGCACCGCGGTGTTGCTGATCTCGCCGACCGCGTTCACCGCAGCGGTGAGCACGACCTGGACCTGCGTGGCAGGGTGAGCGGCGAGGACCGCGAGACCTGAGGCGGTGAACTCGACCGTGACCGTGTTGGTGGCTGCGTCATGGACGACCGTGTAGTCGCTCGCGGCGAGCGCCGTCCCGTCGACCAGGGTGACGGCGGCATCGACGTAGTCGAGCTTGGTGTCGAGGGTGTCGACGACCTTGTAGCCGTCGATGACCGCGACGTTGGGGATGTCGGTCGTGATCGTGAAGTCGATCTCGTCGCCGACCTTGACATCCTCCGAGTCCTCGACCGTCTTGGTGGCCTCGGTCAGCGCGTTCTTCGGGTAGACGTGCACGTCGTACAGCCAGTTGTCGTCGTTCGCCGGATCGGTGAGCGGGACCGTCACGAGGAACGGGGCCACGCCGGTCGAGCCTGCAAGCGGTGCGGTCTCCACGACGAAGTACACACCGAGGTCGAGGCCCGCGAGGGTGACCTCGCCGTTCGCGTCGGTGAGGCTCTGTCCGCCGACCGCGGCAGCGGTGTATCCGGCCGCGGTGATGTCGGCGACGCTGTCGGGTGCGAGATCGGCCAGATCGCTCGCGTCGACCCAGCCCTGGTTCGTCGTGAGGTCGATGGCGTCGACCTTGTAGACCGTGAAGCCCACGCCCGGCAGCGGTGCCAGTGCGACGTTCTGCTCGGTGCCGTCGTTCGGCAGGCCGGTCGGCGTCTCGGGGGCCTCGAACTTGTGGATCGTCAGCGATCCGACGGCATCCGGGTCGACGAGGTTGGGCGTCGCGGCGCTTGCGGGCGCTGCGAGGGTCAGCGCGGCGACGCCTGCGACGAGCAGGCCGGCCGCGACGCGGGATCCGCGTCCGATGATGGGAGTGTTCACTGGGGGTCTCTCTCTAGGTATCCAGGTCGCCCTGGGGGGGATTGCATGTGGTGGTGGTTTGGTGGTGCGCCGATCAGATCTGCGAGTCGTGGGTGTCGGCGCGTGCGTTGCGTCGGCGGACCCAGAGGGCCAGCCCACCCGCGCCGAGCACGGTCAGGGAACCGGCCAGGATGTAGGGCATGGCTCCCGTCCCCCCGGTGATCGGAAGGGTCAGCGCCGGCTCGTCGCGCACCGTGATGATCTGCCCGGTGGCGGTCACCGCCTCGTCGCCGCCCGCGGTGACGCTCACGGTGCGATCGGGGTTGATGATGAACTTCACCGGGGCGGCCAGCAGGCTGAAGCCATCAGGCGCCTCGAGTTCGCTCAGCCAATAGGTGCCGGCCGGGATGCTGCCGATCTCGAACAGACCGGTCTCGATGCCGTTGATCGTGAAGGGCAGAGCCGCACCCGGCTCGCCGTTCACATCGGCGAGCACGGCGAACGAGGATCCGTCCATGCGCACCCAGGTGTTCGCGCCCGATTCGCCGACCTTCTCGATCTTCAACGAGATCCGGAACGGCTCGATCGGCGTCTCGATGCTGTCGTCGTTCGAGCGCACAGGGCCACCCTTGGGATCGGTTCCCGTGGAGTAGGCCGTGTTGATGACCTCCTTCGCGTCGACATCTGCCTGGCCGATGACATACGGCGCATTCGCGACGCAGTGCGCGACCTGGGTCGGCGCGATCGTCGTGGGCGTGCAGGTGACGGTGATGCTGCGCTGCGTCAGGCGGTCGTCGACCACAGCGATGTTCGCGGCTGTGACGTTTCCGGTGTTGGTGACGTCGAACGCGTACAGGAGGTGGTCGCCGAGTCCGGTCACGCCGTCCTGGTCGACGTCGACGACCGAGGCCGTCTTGTCGATCACGAGTGCCGGGTTCCAGGTGGCCGGGATGACCTCGTCGTCGGTGTCGGTGACGTTCGGCCCCGCAGCCGGGGTTCCGCTGGCGCGTGCGACGTTCGTCAGCGGGGCGTTGTCGAGGTCGGCCTGCTGCACCACGTACGTGGCCGAGCAGGTCATCTTCGCCCCGCTGGCGAGCGTGGACCCCTGGGGCGGGATGCACGACAGAGTGGTCATGTCGCCGGCCCCGGAGAACGAGTCCTCGGTGATGCGCACATTGGTGAGATTCGTGTTGAGCGTCGTGTTGGTCGCCGCCTTGGGGGTCGTGTTCGTCGCCACGAAGGAGTAGGTGATGACGTCGCCGACCTTGCTGTACGCCTTGTCCGGGTCGGTATCGCTGGTCACGGCGACGCCGTTCACGGCGGTGATGCTCTTGACGATGTCGATCGAGGGCTGGATGACCTCGAGCGATGCGTTGGCGGGCGGGTTCAGGTTCGTCGTGACATTGGCGGGGCCGTTGACGTACGTGCCGTTGACCGTCGACGTGACGTCGACCGTGATGGTGCACGATGCCTCGTTCACCGCCAGATCACCGCCGGTGACGGACACCGTGGTTCCGCCGGCGGGCGCCACCACCGCGTAGGGGGCGCCGGCGCGCTGGACGCAGGTGCCGCCGACGTTCGGCACGGCGGCGATCTTCAGGTTCGTCGGCAACGCGTCGGTGATGAACCAGTCCGACTTTGCGGCGAGGTCCGAGGTGTTGGTGACGGTCAGCGTCATCGTGCTGGTTCCACCATTGCGGATGAGTGTCGGGCTGAAGGCCTTGTCGACCTGCGGCGTCGCGTCGTACAGGCGGATGTTGTCGAACGAGAAGTCGTTTCCTCGCGCAACCCCTGTGGCGTTCCGCATCACCACGCCGAGGTTGGACACCTGGGCCGGAGTCAGAAGCAGCGCGTTGTCCGAGAAGAACCTGCCTGCTTGCACCGACGGACCGCCGCTGCCCCACGCTGTGGCGTTGGTCCGGAGCGAGTTGGGGACGACGGGTGAGGTGAAGGCTCGAGCGAGAGGCGAGGTACACGCTCTGATGTCTGCTTGGTTGACTCGAGTCTCCACTCCGCCGATGACGAGGTAGAAGCTGAGTTTCGAATTGTTGATGCCCCCGAGGAATGCACATGACGCTTCCACCACGTCGACGGACGTCGTGTAATAGCGACTCGTCGCCGGCGCAAGGGCGAGCGGATTCACGGTTCGGAAGACGACCTCGTTCGCCACGCCGTCGACGGAGGTTGTCCACGCCGTCATGGCATGGTTGCTCCGCGTTGCCGCCGTGGAGCCGTTGGCAGGACTCGCCGTGGTTCCCCCGGCGACACCCGCGTTGACCTGGCCGAGAACATCGGCCATCCGTCGCACGTTGACCTGCGACTGCGGGGCGTCGCTGTTGCTGCACAGTCCCGCGGGAAAGTTGGGGACGAGATCGACTATCGGCAGATTCGCGTTGTAGTTGGTGATGACGCCATTGCAGTTCTGGTAGTTCCGCCAGAACGCATCCGCTGTGTAGGTCTGCCCTGCTGCGCCCGAATACGCCGTCAAGGTCGACGGCGTATTGGTGGTGCCGTTCTCGAAGCCTTCGGACCAGACCAGCGTCGGCGACTGGGGGGCTCCTGGCGTGCCCGGCACGGCAGACGCGGTGAGAGTCGAGGGCGTGACGACTCCTCCGGCCAGCAGCACGCCGACCACGGCGGCAAGGCCCGCCAGTCTGGCCGAGCGCAGACGCTTACGGCTTGCACGCAGGCTCATGTGTATCCCCATCATCTTGTTGCGCCCCCGGACGCGATCGCAGTCTCAGACGAGTGCGGAGATCCGATCTCTGTGCGATCTCCGCGTGCGGTGAGCCGACGGGTGATTCCCCACCCGCACGAGGCAGAAGCTGCCCGTCACATATCCAGACCTCGATGCGGACTTTTTATGACGGGCCCGAGAAGGAGACTCTTCGATCGGTCTCCGAGGGCTGCTCTAAGCTCGCACCATGTTCAGCGCCGAGACTCTCGCGACCTTCGTCGTGGCCGCATTCGTCATGGTCGTCATCCCCGGACCGACGGTGCTGTTCACGATCGGCAGAGCGATGGCTCTGGGGCGACTCGGCGGATTCCTCAGCATCCTGGGCACGGCGCTCGGATCGATCGTGCTCGTCGTGGCCGTGGCACTGGGCGTGGGCACGATGGTTGCCCAGTCGATCGTGCTGTTCACGATCGTGAAAGTGCTCGGCGCCGGCTACCTGGTGTTCCTCGGCGTCCAGGCGATCAGACACCGCAAGGCCGCCTCAGCCACGGTGACCGGGCCTGTGGAGAGGCGATCGGGCATGCGTTTGCTGGGAGAGGGTCTCGTGGTCGGGATCACCAACCCCAAGTCGATCGCCTTCTTCCTGGCGATCCTCCCGCAGTTCGTCGACCTGCACGCGGGGTCGGTGCCGATGCAGCTGTTCGTGCTCGGCGCGATCGTCGTGGCGATCGGTGTCGCGTGCGATGCGATCTGGGTGCTGCTCGCGAGCGGCGCCCGCGAGTGGTTCGGTCGATCTCCCCGTCGCATCGAGGCCATGGGGGCGACCGGAGGTGGGCTCATGATCGGCCTCGGCGCGTTCCTACTGCTGTGGAGCGAGAAGCCCGCGAACGGCTGAGGCCCGGCGTCACATCCGGGCGAAGCGCGCGCGGACCATCGAGAAGAGGCCGTAGATCGCGAGTCCCACCCCGACGAGCCAGAGGATCGCGCGGCCCTGGGGCAGGTCGACCAGACTCCGCAGGGCCCCATCCAGGCCCGCAGCCTTCTCAGGGTCCTGCGTCCACGCCGCCACGACGAACAACAAGCCGGTCACCGTGATCGCGATGCCCTTGGCGGTGTAGCCCGCGACGCCGAGGGCGATGATCCCGGGCCGCGAGGGTCCCTCCGGAACATCCATCGTCTTCTCGAAGCCCCTCGTGAACCCGATGACGATGAACCCGACGCCCACACCCGCCACGGTCAGGCCGAGGACGATGAGCACCACGATTCCGCCCGGCGCGCCGAGGATCACGGCGCTGAGAGCGCGCAGCGTCGTCTCGGACTCGACGTGCCCTCCGAAGGCGAAGATCAGCGCCAGGCCGGCGATCACGAGGTAGGCGCCCGCGATGCCGATCAGCTTGATCCTCATCCCCCACTTGCGGGGCTCCTTGCCGCCGGCGAGGAGACCGCTGGCGATCTGCCACACGGCCAGAGCGACCAGCGCGACCGCGACCAGCCCGAGAACCAGCCCACCGACGGGCGTCGAGCGGATCTGCTCCATCGCGCCGTCCTGGTCGGCATCGCCGCCGCCGCCGGTGGCGATGGAGACGGCGATCACCCCGATGATGATGTGCACGAGGCCGACCACGACGAAACCCGCCCGCGCCACGCGTCGGAATGCATCGGATCGCTGCGCCGAGCGCGCGGCATCCTTCGCTGAGGTCATCCGAGCAGGATATCGCCCGACGCCACGATCGTCAGAGGGATTCCGCCGAACGGGCTCGGCACTCGTCAGCCGATGCGTTCCACCGGTTGACGCAGGATGGTGCGGAGCTTCGCGGGCTCGACCCGGCGCACATCGCTGAGATAGATCTCATGGTGAAGCCCCGTCATACCCAGACCGTTCTCGGGGATGAATCGGTGGTGCAGCTCGTCGAGCACCGGGGCCTCGTCGTCATACGAGCCGACGTGCAGAGTCTGCACGCACAGCCCTTCGTCGAGGGTCTCGAGCCGCACGGACCGCAGCGCGGGAGAAGCCTGCTTCTTCTTCGCGAGCTTCGCCTCGACCGTGTCGACCGCGTGGTCGAACATCTCGTCGGTGACGTGCTCCGGCACCATGATCATGAGAGTCCACCGCCATGCCGACTTGTCGCGTCGCGATGTGAACGACTCCATGTCGGGTGCGTGCCACTGCCCCTCGAGAGGCATCACGACCGTGTCGATCCCGAGCTTCTCCCTGCTCGCGAACTTGAGCGTGTAGGCGAGGGGGAAGAGCGCGGACACCGCATCCTGATACGCCAGCGCACTGTTCGGGTCACCCGCGCCGTCGACCATCAGGTACTGCATCGGGGGCACCTCGAGGATGCGGAACTCACCGTGCTTCGCCCGGTAGGCGTCGAGTGACTTCTTGGGGTCGATCGCCATCGCGGGTCCTCTCACGCCGGCATCGGCATCCGACGGTCGTCACAGTGTCGCACGGGCGGTGGACATCGGGTGGGCGGTGCGGCAGTGCCCGCGCTGCCCACCCGAGACGCCTCACGCCGGTTCGACCGCGAGCCAGAGCTCGCACGAGGCATGCGTGCCGGTGAACTCGAGGTATCGCACGATCGAGGGGCCCGGGCGCAGGCGCCACGGGTTCGACGGGAACCAGTCGGTCGCCGTCGCCGCCCAGAGGCTCTGCAGGGTCTCGGGGAACGGCCCGGATGCGGCGAACACCGCCCATGCGCCCGCCTCGACCCGCAGCGAGTCGAGGCCGTCGGGAACAGCCGTCCCCTGGCGCACCGAGACGCCGTGCAGATACGTCAGCTCGGTGCCCTCGTCGGCGTCAGGAGCGATGTCTCCGGTGACGGCGAGGATTCCTCCGGGTTCCGCATCGCTCATGGCCTTGAGCCGGAGGTGCTCCTCGGGCTCAATCGCCGCGATGTGCGCCTGGATGTGCGGATTGACCCCTTCGTGGATCAGCGGCACGCGCGTCGCGTGACCGATGAGGACGAGCTCGGGGGTGGTGGTGATGGTGACATCCATCGGGGTGCTCCCTTCGATGCTCAGGCGGAACCGGAGCGTGGGTTGTGTGCGGAGAGGGCCCCCGTCTCGGCGCGCGTGCGCCGGGCTGATCCCGTGCACGCCGCGGAAGGCTCGGCCGAACGCCTCCGCCGAGCCGTAGCCGTGGCGCACCGCGATGTCGAGCACGCTCGGGGAACCCGCGGCGAGTTCCGCAGCGGCGAGCGTCATCCGACGACGACGCACGTATTCCGACAGCGGCATACCCGCCAGGGCCGAGAACATCCGTCGGAGGTGATACTCCGTGGTGCCGTGTTCGCGGGCGAACGCACCGATGTCGAGATCGCCGCCGGGCTCGCTCTCGACGAGATCGACCAGTGCGTTGAGCATTCCGATCATGGGGCCCTCCTTTCCTCACCATCGTGCGCTCGACGGTGGCACCGCCACCCGACTTCTCCGGTCGGATCCGGTCAGGTGGCGTCGGCCTGCGCTTCCGCTCCCCCGGGGTCTGCGAGCACCGCGGCGAAGGCCAGCTCCGCCGCCCCGATGAGCAGTCTGTCCGCGCCCAGCGCCGCGGGGCGGATCTCCAGTCCCTCTGCGCTCTCGGTCATCGCCAGCGCGCGCACGTCGGCCTCGATCTGCGGCGCGCGCAGATCGGCGATGGTGGCGAGGAAGCCGCCGAGGACGACGAGAGCGGGGTTCAGCACGTTGACGGCGTTCGCCAGCGCGCTCGCGAGCACATGCGCCTGCCTGGTGACCTCGTCGGCGACGGACGGCGAATCGGTCGTCGACAGCTCGTCGTCGAGCGTCTCGTCGTCGGCAGTCTCCAACCCGACGGCCGCGAGCAGCAGCGCGCGGCTGACCTCCGACTCGAGCACGCCGTCGGCGGTGCGGCGGTCGTCGTCGGCGGAGATGCGCGGCCGGTTCTGTCCGAACTCTCCGGCGTATCCCCCGGCCCCGGCGACGGGTGCGCCGTGGATGATGAGACCGCCGCCGATGCCCGAGGCACCGCCGTTGAGATACACGATGTCGTCGATGCCCCGACCGGCGCCGAAGCGATGCTCCGCGATGGCCCCGAGCGTGGCGTCGTTGTCGACGACGGTCGGGATCCCGGTGGCCGACTGCACCCGTCGGGCGAGCGGCACGTCGATCCATCCGAGATGCGGAGCGTTGCGCACGACGCCGTCGGAGGAGCGCACGAGACCCGGCACGGCGATGCCGACCGCCTCGATGCGGACGGCCGCGAGCGGCCCCTCCCGCCAGGCGGCGATGCGCGTCGCGATCACCTCGGCCACGGCATCCGGTGTGGGGAGGCTCTCGTTCGGCAGCCGCTCGCGCACGAGGATGCTGCGGTCGAGGCCCACGGCGGCGATCTCGATCGCATCGACCTCGGGGTTCACCGCGATGGCGACGACCCGAGCCGACGCCGTGACGACGGGTGACGGACGTCCGACGCGACCGGGGACGTCGGGCACCCGCTCGTCGACGAGCCCCCGTCTCACCAGCTCGGCGACGAGGTCGGCGATGGTCGATCGGTTCAGACCCGTCTGCTCGGTCAGCGCCGCCCTGGACTGCGCGCCGTTCTCGTGCACGAGCCGGAGGATGCGGGCGAGGTTGTGCGGACGGGTGCCCAGCGCGGGGCTCGGCGGTGTCGGCATCCCTTCACTGTAGGGGGTGGACGCACCCCGTGTCATGAGATATGTTGTCAATCACAACTTATCCGATGACCTGCACAGGAGCAGCCATGCCCACCCCCACCCGCGACGACAAGTTCTCCTTCGGCCTCTGGACCGTCGGCTACAACGGAGCCGACCCCTTCGGTGGCCCCACCCGCCCCGCGCTCGACGTCGTGCACGCCGTCGAGAAGCTCGCCGAGCTCGGCGCCTACGGCCTCACGTTCCACGACGACGACCTGTTCGCCTTCGGCTCGACCGCCGCCGAGCGCCAGACGCAGATCGACCGCCTCAAGGGCGCCCTCGCCGACACCGGCCTCATCGTGCCCATGGTGACGACCAACCTGTTCAGCGCCCCGGTCTTCAAGGACGGCGGCTTCACCTCGAACGACCGCGCCGTGCGCCGCTACGCGCTGCGCAAGGTCTTCCGCCAGCTCGACCTGGGCGCGGAGCTCGGCGCCCAGACGTTCGTCATGTGGGGCGGCCGCGAGGGCGCCGAGTATGACTCCGCCAAGGACGTCCGTCAGGCGCTGGAGCGCTACCGCGAGGCTGTCAACCTGCTGGGCGACTATGTCACCGACAAGGGCTACGACATCCGCTTCGCGATCGAGCCGAAGCCGAACGAGCCCCGCGGCGACATCCTGCTGCCGACCCTCGGCCACGCGATCGCCTTCATCGACTCGCTCGAGCGTCCCGAACTGGTCGGCGTGAACCCCGAGGTCGGTCACGAGCAGATGGCCGGGCTCAACTTCACGGCCGGCATCGCCCAGGCGCTGTTCCACGGCAAGCTCTTCCACATCGACCTCAACGGTCAGCGCGGCATCAAGTACGACCAGGACCTGGTGTTCGGTCACGGCGACCTGCACAACGCGTTCTCGCTCGTCGACCTGCTCGAGAACGGCGGCCCCGGGGGCGTGCCCGCCTACGACGGCCCCCGCCACTTCGACTACAAGCCCAGCCGCACCGAGGACGAGACCGGCGTCTGGGACTCGGCCGCCGCGAACATGCGCACGTACCTGCTGCTCAAGGAGCGCGCGGCCGCGTTCCGTGCCGACCCCGAGGTGCAGGAGGCTCTCGCCGCCGCCCGTGTCGACGAGCTCTCGACGCCGACCCTCAACCCGGGCGAATCGTACGACGACTTCCTCGCCGACCGCTCGGCCTACGAGGACTTCGACGCGAACTCGTACTTCGGCGGCAAGGGATTCGGCTTCGTCCGCCTGCAGCAGCTCGCGACCGAGCACCTGCTCGGCGCTCGCTGATCGTCATGCCGCTGGTTCTCGGGGTCGATTCGTCGACCCAGTCCTGCAAGGCCGTGGTCGTCGACACGTCGACCGGGGCGGTCATCCGCACCGGGCGCGCGTCGCACCCTGACGGGACGTCCGTCGACCCCGAGGCCTGGTGGCGCGCTCTCGACGCCGCGATCGCGGAGGCGGGGTCGCTCGACGACATCGCCGCGTGGTCGATCGGCGGACAGCAGCACGGCATGGTCGCGCTCGACGCGGACGGAAACGTCATCCGCGATGCGCTGCTGTGGAACGACACCCGCTCCGCCGGCGCGGCGAAACATCTGATCGGCGAGTTCGGAGCATCCGCTCTGGCCGCGCGCACCGGGCTCGTGCCGGTCGCATCCTTCACGATCACGAAGCTGCGCTGGCTGCGCGATCACGAGCCTGAGAACGCTGCGCGCGTGGCTGCGGTCGCGCTGCCGCACGACTGGCTGACCTGGAGGCTGCGCGGCTTCGGCCCCGAGAACCCGGTTCTCGACGAACTGGTGACCGATCGCTCGGATGCCTCGGGCACCGGGTACTGGAGTCCTGCGACCGGAGAGTACGATCGCGAGCTGCTGGTCGCGGCCCTCGGTCACGATGCGATTCTGCCTCGCGTGCTCGCTCACGACGAGTTCGTGACGGATGCCGACGGCCGACGTGTCGGCGCGGGTGCTGGCGACAACGCGGCGGCAGCACTCGGGCTGGGTGCGGCTCCCGGTGACGTCGTCGTATCGATCGGCACCTCGGGCACGGTCTGTGCGATCAGCACGACGCCGATCAGCGATGCGAGCGGCACCGTGGCGGGCTTCGCCGACGCCTCGGGCAACTTCCTGCCCCTGGTCGCGACGCTGAATGCAGCGCGTGTGGTGGACGTGACCGCTGCGCTGCTCGGAGTGACGCATGACGAGTTCAGCGATCTCGCACTGAGCGCGGCCTCCGGCGCATCCGGCCTCACGCTCGTCCCCTATTTCGAGGGCGAGCGCACGCCGAATCTGCCGGATGCCACGGCATCCCTCACGGGAATGACGCTCGCATCCACGACTCGAGCGAACCTCGCTCGCGCGGCGGTCGAGGGCATGCTGCGCGGACTCGGCGCAGGCCTCGACGCGCTGCGCGACCTCGGCATCCCGCTCGAGCGTGCCCTGCTCATCGGCGGCGGCGCGCAGTCGGAAGCGGTGCGCGGTATCGCGCCCGACGTCCTCGGCCTTCCGGTCGAGGTGCCCGAGCCCGGTGAGTACGTCGCACTCGGCGCCGCCCGGCAGGCGGCGTCGCTCGTCGTCTGACTCTGGAGAGCACGCCCCGCGGACAGAGGTCTGTCCGAGGGGAGGACGTGTTCACCGCTCCGTCCTCCCTACGCGCCGTCCTCCGCGCGAGGCACTGACGCCAAGGCTGTTCCAGGCCAGGGCCGTTCTAGGCTGGATGCATGAACACTCCCGTCGAATACCTCGTGATCGCCTGGGACGGAACAGATGCGGATGCTCTGAACCGCCGTCTCGCGGTCAGGGACGCGCATCTCGTCGGAGCCCAGCGCCTCGCCGACCGAGGCGAACTCCTGAGCGGTGGCGCGATCCTCGATGAGGAGGGTCGGATGATCGGATCGTCGATGCACGTCGCCTTCGCAAACGAGACCGCCTTCCGCACCTGGTACGACGCGGAGCCGTACGTCACGGGCGACGTGTGGCGCGACGTGACCGTCAGGCCCATGAGGATCTTCCGCCCGACACCCCTCTGATCCTTCTCTGCCCCACGCTCCGAAGGAGATCTCGCGCTGCGAAGGACGTGAACACGCGTCCGGTCCTTCGTTGCGAGAGACCTCCTTCATTACGAGAGGCCTCCGTCGCAGCAGGGGACGGATGCCGGATGCGGAAGCCGTCAGCCGGCGAGCACCCTGGCATCCCGCTGCGCGATGATGCTCAGCTCTGCCGCCGCGAAGGCATGCGCCTGCGTCATCGCGTGCTCGGTGCGATCGAGGCAGTCGCGGATCAGCTGGCCGAAGAACGGGAATCCCGTCTTACCGGTCGCGTCGAAGCGGAACTGGCCGTCCTGGTTGACGAGCAGCACCTGTCCGCCGCCGTTGTCGGTGGTGATATCGGTGTACTTGCGCAGCTCGATGTACCCGTCGGTGCCGAGCAGCACGGTGCGCCCGTCTCCGAAGACGTCGAGCCCTGCCGGGGTGAACCAGTCCACGCGCACGTAGCCGGTCGTGCCGTTGTCGAGCACGACGTGGGCGTCGCCGAAGTCCTGCAGCCCCGGAGTCTCGCGGTGCGCGTAGTTCGCGACCGTCGAGCTGACGACCTCCCCGGCGGTCGCACCGGTGTAATAGAGCATCTGCTCGAAGTTGTGGCTGCCGATGTCGCAGATGATGCCGCCGTACTGCTCGGGGTCGTAGAACCAGTCGGGTCGCCCAGAGCCGATGCGGTGCGGCCCGAACGAGGCCACCTGCAGCACCGTGCCGATCGCGCCCTGGTCGATCAGCTGCCCCGCGAGGATCGCCGCCTCGGAGTGCACCCGCTCGCCGTAGTAGACGGCGAACCTGCGACCGGTGCGGGCGACGGCCTCGCGCGCGGCGGCGAGATCGTCCATCGTGGTGATCGCCGGCTTGTCGGCGAAGAAGTCCTTGCCCGCATCGAGTACGCGCACTCCGAGAGATGCCCGCTGATTCGCGATCGACGCGCTTGCGACGAGCTGCACCTCGGGATCGTCGAGCACTTCCTGCTCGCTCGCCGCCGTCCGCGCCTGCGGGAAGCGCTCGAGGATGTCGGCGACCTTCGCCGGGTCGGGGTCGAAGACGAGCGACAGTGTCGCGCCGGCGTGCACGAGCTGCTCGACCATCCCGTGGATGTGCCCGTGGTCGAGGCCCACGGCCGCGAACACGAACTCGCCAGGGCCGACGACGGGCCGCGGAAGCGGATCGAAGGTGTAGGTGCGGGTCATCGGTCGTTCTCCTCGTCGGTCACGTCGTAGGTACGCAGGCGTCCGCACATGCCGAAACCGCGGTCCCCCACCGAGGGTACGGCCTGGTGGAGGCGGGCATCCGCGAGGTGCGACACCGAGCCGGATGCCACGGCGTCGGCGAGCGCGAGCGACTGCCGGGCCTGAGCGAGCGGACGCTCACGCACCAGGTCGCCCCAGGCCTGCGCCCGGTCGCGCACGAGCGCACCGGCCGCCGTGCGGAAGGCGTCGAGCGCGGTGGGGTCGCCGGCGACGACCGCATCGCGCAGCGTCTCGAACCCGGTCACGGCGAGGTCGCGGCGTCGGGCGGCACGGGCGGCACGACCGGCGTCGTCGCCCAGCGTGGCGGCGGCGGCGTAGGCATCGGCATCGGCCACGACCTCGGCGGGGAAGGTCATCACGGCATCCCCCGCCTCGGGCAGCCCGGCGTTGCTCATCAGCACGACCACGCGGAGGTCGCCGCGGTTCACGGCCCGATGGATCGTGCCTGGCGTGAACCAGACGACCGACCCCGCCGACAACGGGGTCTCGCGGTAGCCGTCGCCGTCGATCGTCTGGAGGGCGCCGTCTCCGGAGATCACGATGTATGCCTCGGTCGACACGAGGTGCATGTGCGGACTGCCTCCGCAGACGCCGTCGGGAGCGGCATCCGTGTAGACGTCGAGGTGTGACAGCGAGGTTCCGCCGGGGAAGGAGGAGGCGGTCACGATGCCGCCTCGACCAGCGACGCCGTCTTCTCGAAGAAATGCGGCGCGTTCGCGACCAGCTGGCCGGCGCGGTAGTAGGGGTCGGATGCCGCGATCGGCAGAGACACGAACTGACGCTCGAAGCCCGCTTTGTAGATGGCGGTGACCACCTCGACGGCGTTCCGCCCGTCCTGTCCTCCCGCGATCGGCGGGCGGCCGTCGCGGATCGCGTTCAGCAGATCGCCGATCTGGCCCTCATGCCCGAGGTGCGCGAGCGGCGTGCGCGAGGCGACCAGCTCGTGGATGCGCGCGACGACGTCGGGGGCACCGCCCTCTTCCGGGAAGCCGTCGGGACGGGTGCGCTCGGCGACGACGGAGAACGGCTGGGACACCCGCGCGTTCGCACCCTGGATCACGATCGCCTGCTCCTGGCCGTGGTGCACGACCGAGCTGGTCAGCTGGGCGAGCCCGCGGTCGTAGCGGAACACCGCGACCGAGAGGTCCTCGACCTCGGCGTTGTCGTGCTGCGCGTTGGCGAGCATGGCGGTGATCTCGGTGGGACTGCCGAGCAGCCACAGCAGCAGATCGATGTGGTGGATGGCGTGATTCAGAGTGCAGCCGCCGCCCTCCTTCTCCCACGTTCCTCGCCACCAGAGGTCGTAGTAGGGCAGCCCTCGCCACCACGCGGAATCGACCCGGACGTGCGAGATCGACCCGAGCAGCCCGGAGTCGACGACCTCTTTGAGCGTCGCCAGGTCATCGCGGAAGCGATTCTGGGCGACGACGGACAGGACCCTGCCGGAGCGCTCCTGCGCCGCGAGCATCGCATCGCACTCCTCGAGCGACGGCGCCATGGGCTTCTCCACCAGCGCGTGCACCCCCGCGTCAAGTGCGGCGATCGCGAGAGCGGCGTGCGTCGACGGCGGGGTCGCGATGCTCACGAGATCGACCAGCCCCGACGAGATCATCGCCAGCGGGTCGTCGAAGGCCGCGACACCGGCGAGCGCGAACGCATCGGCCTTCTGCGCCGCCTTGCCGGGCACCACATCGGCCAGGGCCGTGATCTCGCATTCCGCCGGGAATGCGAGATATCCCTCGATGTGCGCATCGGCGATGCCGCCGGTGCCGATGATCCCGATCCTGAGCATGTCGCGTACTCCTCCTTGAGCGTTACTACGTATTACTAAGACGTAGTAGATACTATCGAGAGGCACACCCGTCCCGTCAACCCCCGAGAGGATCCGCCGTGGAGAAACGTCCCACCAGTCACGACGTCGCGCACCTCGCCGGGGTGTCGCAGTCGACGGTGTCGTTCGTCTTCACGGGCCGGCCCGGCATCTCGGACGCCACCCGTGAGAGGGTTCTGCGCGCCGCGTCAGAACTGCACTACCGGCCGAACCTCGCCGCGCGATCCATGCGCACCCAGCGCACCGGACGCCTCGCGGTGGTCGTGCCGATCGCGACGATGAACCCGCTCACGCTGCTGTCGGGGGCGATCGCCGCCGCGCGCGACGAAGGCTACGTGGTCGAGGTCGTCAGCCTGCCGGATGAATCGGGCGCGCGTGACGAGAGACTCGCCGAGCTCGTCGATTCGGGGCAGTACGAGGGCATCCTCTCGTTCACCCCGCTCCCGACCCTCGACGGCGGAGCCGGCGACAGCACCGGCGGCCCGGTGGTGCTCTCGGTCGCCGAGTTCGACGACGCGATGCATATGACGGGGGCGTTCACCGACTCCCGTCCGATCGTCGAGATGATCGAGCGCCTCGCCGCCCAGGGACACCGCCGGTTCCTGCACATCGCCGGCCCCGCGGACTTCCCCTCCGCGCGATCGCGCAGACAGGCCTACCTCGACGCCGTCTCCCGTCTCGGACTGGAGTCGATCGGCGTGGTCGACGGCGACTGGAGCGGCGACTCGGGAGCGGATGCGATCGACGCGCTGCCGTCGGACGCGCCCCCGCTCGCCGTGATCGCCGCCAACGATCTCGTCGCGACGGGCGCGATCCGTGCGGCCACCCGCCGCGGATGGCGTCTGCCCGCCGAGGTCGCCGTGACCG
Organism: Microbacterium sp. C5A9; assembly: GCF_022627955.1. GTDB lineage: Bacteria > Actinomycetota > Actinomycetes > Actinomycetales > Microbacteriaceae > Microbacterium. The sequence continues at coordinate 216,020 of NZ_JABXGD010000001.1, read as the reverse complement.
GGTGGGACGATCACTACCAGAGCGCGTTCCTGGTGCCGTCGCTGACGACCGTGTCGCAGGATCGCGAGCGGCTCGGAGCTCATTCGATGCAGCGCCTGATGGCTGCCGTGCGGGGCACCGAGGCGCCCGCGCGACCCGACGATCTGCTCACGGTGGTGTGGCGCGAGTCGACCGACTCACCCCAGCCCAGTGAGTAGCGTGGAGGAACCATGAAGATCCTGATCCCCGACACCATCGCCCTGCAGGTCTCCGCCGACGCCGAGGTCGTCGTGTACGACATCCGCTCCGAGATCCCCGTCGAGCACCGCGACGCCCAGATGCTGGTCGTGTGGCACAACAGCGCATCCTGGCTGCAGGACGCCGCCGGATACCTGACCGACCTGCGATTGGTGCAGGCGCTCGCGTCGGGCGCGGATGTCGTGCTGAACGCCGGGTTCTCCGACGAGGTGCGGATCTGCTCCGGCCGGTCTCTGCACGACGGGCCCGTCGCCGAGCACGCGCTCGCGCTGATCCTGAGCGCGGTGCGCCGCCTCGACCGGCTGCGTGACGCACAGCTCGAGCATCGCTGGGACGAGGACTTCAACGACGTGCAGAGCGCCCGCGACTCGCAGCGCGACTACACGCTGGCCGATGCCCGCGTGACGATTTGGGGCTTCGGGTCGATCGCGGCGACCCTCGCTCCCCTGCTCACCGCTCTCGGCGCCGACGTGCGGGGCATCGCACGCTCGGCCGGCACCCGGTCGGGGTACCCGGTGCACGCGGACGCCGACGCGGCGGACGTGCTCGCCGACACCGACGTGCTCGTGTCGATCCTTCCCGCGACCGAGGCGACGACCGATCTGTTCGACTCGGCGATCTTCTCCGCGCTCACTCCGGGCGCGGTCTTCGTGAACGTCGGCCGCGGTGCGACCGTCGACGAGCGTGCGCTGATCGACGCGCTCGAGTCGGGACGACTGCGGGCGGCCGCGATCGATGTCACGACCTCCGAGCCGCTCCCGGCATCCGATCCGCTCTGGGATGCTCCGAACCTGATCCTCACCCCGCACGTCGCCGGCAACCGGCCGATCGGCGCCGGCGCCCTCATCGATGCGAACGCCGCACGCCTCGCCGCGGGTGACCCGCTGGTGAACCAGGTGCACCCCTGAGGGCCTGGACAGCACGTCGCCACCGGCGCATGCTGAACGCATGACCGCTTTTCAGACCACCCACGCGTTCAGCGGATTCAGCGTCGACGACATCGACGCCGCCCGCTCCTTCTACGGCGACACCCTCGGGCTGGACGTCACGACCAATGCCATGGGCTTCCTCGATATCCATCTGCCCGACGGCGGGTCGGTCCTCGTGTACGCCAAGCCGAATCACGAACCCGCCAGCTTCACGATCCTGAACTTCCCCGTCGACGACGTCGACGCGGCCGTCGACGACCTCAACGGTCGCGGCGTGGTGACCAAGATCTACGACGACTCGGAGTTCGCGACCGACGACAAGGGCATCCTGCACGGAGGTCCGGATCGCGGCCCCGACATCGCCTGGTTCCGCGACCCCGCGGGCAACGTGCTCGCCGTGCTGGCCGCAGGCTGAGCGGAGCCGTCAGCGGAGAAGCCGGTCGAACAGGGCGTTCATCGCCGGATCGACGCGCTGCAGCTCGGGCTGCGCGTCGTGCCAGTCGATGATCTCGCGTGCGGCGGTGTGCAGCGGCACGACCGGGGCGAAGTCGGGCACGAGGCGACGGATCTTCGTGTTGTCGAAGACGACCGAGTGCGCCATGTCGCCCGTGAGCTGACCGGCCCGCTCGGGCGCGGCATCCTCGATCGCCGCACTCGTCGCGTACCGGATCTTCGGCTCAGCGCCCGCGGCACGTCCGAGGATCGAGTAGATCTCGTTCCAGGTGTAGACGAAATCGCTCGTGATCTGGAACGTGTCGCCGTAGGCGAGGGGGTTGCCGAGCAGGCCGGCGAACCCCACCGCGAAGTCGTTCGCATGGGTGAGCGTCCACAGCGACGTGCCGTCGCCGTGCACGATGATCTCCTCGCCGCGGCGGATGCGGTCGATCGCCGTCCACCCGCCGAATGCCGGGATCGTCCACCTGTCGTAGGTGTGCGAGGGACGCAGCACCGTGACGGGGAATCCGCGATCGCGATACGCCGCGGTGAGCAGATCCTCGCAGGCGATCTTGTCGCGCGAGTACTGCCAGTGCGGGTTCCGCAGCGGCGTCGACTCGGTGATCGGAAGACGCGACACCGGCTTCTGGTACGCGGATGCCGAGCTGATGAAGACGTACTGTCCCGTGCGCCCCTCGAAGCGGTCGATGTCGCGCTGCACCTGCTCGGGCGTGAAGGCGATCATGTCGGCGACGACGTCGAACTCGCGGCCGGCGAGGGCGGCGTCGACGGCTGCGGCATCCGACACATCCGCCGTCAGCACCTCGACGCCGTCGGCGGGTTCGCGCCGCGATTGCCCGCGGTTCAGCAGCGTCACCTCCATGCCCCGGGATGCGGCGAGCGCACTCGCCGCCGAGGAGATGATTCCGGTTCCACCGATGAACAACACCGTCGTCGCAGTCATGCATCCGACTCTATCGACGGCTCGGACATGCGGCGTCGGATCCCGGGGCTCCGCCTGCGGTCAGACGACGGTGGCGCCGGGCGTCGCCGCGAACTCCTCGAGAGCGGTGATGACGTCGACCGAGAGCACGACCTGGCTCGCGGCGACGGCGTCGTCGATCTGGCCGGTGCGAGACGCGCCGATGATCGCGGTGGTCACCACCGGATCGCGCAGCACCCACGCGATCGCGAGCTGCGGGATCGAGAGGCCGGCGTCCCGGGCGATGCGGTCGATGCCGCGGATGCGCTCGAGGTAGCTGTCGGTGAGCGCCGACCCGTTGAGGAAGTGACTGTTGGCTGCACGCGAGTCTGCGGGCACGTCGCCGTCGATGTACTTGGCGGTCAGAAGGCCCTGGGCGAGGGGCGAGAACACCGCGCTGCCGACCTGGAGCTCGCGCAGCGCCGGGAACAGCTCTGCCTCGGGCGTGCGGTCGAACAGCGAGTACCGCGGCTGGTGCAGCAGCAGCTTCACGCCCTGATCGGCCAACAGCTCGTAGGCACGGCGAGCCAGCTCGGCCGGATAGTTCGAGATGCCGACGTACAGCGCCTTGCCGCTGCGCACGATGTCGGCGAGCGCCGTGACCGTCTCCTCGAGAGGCGTCTCGGGATCGGGGCGGTGCGAGTAGAACACGTCGACGTAGTCGGTGTTCATTCGCGTGAGGCTCTGCTCGAGCGAGCGGGTGAGGTACTTGCGCGATCCGCCGTCGCCGAACGGTCCCGGCCACATGTCGTATCCGGCCTTGGTCGTCACGAAGAGCTCGTCGCGGTAGCGGGCCAGGCCGCTGTCGAGCACCGCACCGAACGTCGACTCGGCCGAGCCGTAGGGCGGGCCGTAGTTGTTGGCGAGGTCGATGTGCACGACACCGCGGTCGAACGCGTGCAGCACGATCTCCCGCTGGCTGTCGAAGGTGCGGTCGCGGCCGAAGTTCTGCCACAGGCCGAGCGAGACCTTCGGCAGCTGGACGCCGCTGGAGCCTGCGCGCTGGAACGGCACATCCTTGTAGCGGGTGAGGGACGCCTCGTAGGGGGACGTCAGGCGGGGGTCATCAGCGGCGATGGGCATGAAGGATGCTCCTATGCGGGGAGGGGACGCGTTCAGGATAGCGCTTGCCGGCCGGAGACCCCGTGCCGCTCCTGCGCTCCGGTGCTCGCGGTGGAGATCGGGAACCCATCAGGTCGCACCGGCCGCTGTCAAGGACGCCGAGGAAGTCGGACGTGCGGGGTAGCGTGGCGCAGAGTCAACGAGAAGAGGTCCATCATGGGCGGGACCCCACCGTCGAAGCTCTCCGGCACGTCGAATGCCATCGTCGTGACCGGAGCACGTGTGCACAACCTTCGTGACGTGGACGTCGCGATACCCCGCGACGCCCTCGTCGCGTTCACGGGAGTCTCAGGCTCCGGAAAGAGCTCCCTCGCATTCGGCACCCTCTACGCCGAAGCCCAGCGTCGGTACTTCGAATCCGTGGCGCCTTATGCGAGGCGTCTGATGAGCCAGGTCGACATCCCCGACGTCGACGCCATCGAGGGTCTTCCCCCGGCCGTCGCCCTCCCCCAGCAGCGCACCGCCGGCAGCGCGCGCTCGACCGTCGGCAGCGCCACGTCGATCGGCAACGTCGTGCGCATGCTGTTCTCCCGCGTCGGCACGTACCCGCCCGGGGCGCAGCCGCTGTTCGCCGAGGACTTCTCCGCGAACACCGTGCAGGGCGCCTGCCCGCAGTGCCACGGACTGGGGCAGGTGTACGACGTGCCCGAGCACCTCATGGTCCCCGACGAGTCGCTGACGATCCGCGACCGGGCGCTCGACGCCTGGCCGAGGGCATGGCACGGCAAGCAGCTCATCGACAGCCTGATCTCGCTCGGCTACGACATCGACATCCCCTGGCGAGACCTGCCCGAGGAGCAGCGCCGATGGGTGCTGTACACCGAGGAGTCCCCTCAGGTGCCGGTGTTCACCGACCGCGGCCCGGCGCAGGTCCGCAAGGCCGTCGCCGCCGGCATCGAGCCGTCGTACATGAGCACGTTCGTCGGCGTGAGGCAGTACGTGCTCAACACCTTCGCGAATTCGAAGAGCGCGAAGATGCGCGACAAGGCGGCGAGCTTCATGGTCAGCGTCCGCTGCCCGCTGTGCGAGGGACGCCGGCTGAAGCCGGAGGCGCTCGCCGTGACGTTCGCCGGTCTCGACATCACGGAGATGGCCGGGATGCCGCTCGCCGATCTCGCGGCTCTGCTCGAGACGGCACTCGACCCGTCCGACGGCGGGGTGCGTGCCGGTGGATCCGCGGCGGAGGCGCTGGCACCCGAGAAGCAGCTCGCCGCGCGACGACTGGTCGACGAGCTGCGCGATCGGGTCTCGCCCATCGTTGAACTCGGTCTGGGATACCTCTCGCTCGATCGTTCGACGCCCACCCTCTCGTCGGGAGAACTGCAGCGCATGCGGCTCGCGACCCAGGTGCTCTCCCAGCTGTTCGGGGTCATGTTCGTGCTGGACGAGCCCTCGGCCGGTCTTCATCCCGCCGACGGCGAAGCACTCGTGCGCATTCTCCGCTCGCTCAGGGACTCGGGCAACACGGTCTTCTTCGTCGAGCACTCCCTCGACGTGATCCGACACGCGGACTGGATCGTCGACATCGGCCCGGGTGCGGGCGTCACCGGGGGCGAGATCGTCTACTCGGGCCCGATCGACGGGCTCCGAGCGGCAGAGCACTCCCAGACCCGGCGGTATCTGTTCGCCGACGAGCTGCGCGCCGAACAGCCGACGTCACCGAGGCCCGCCTCTCGCGAGCCCGACGGCGAGCTCGTGCTCACGGGTGTCTCGCGGAACAACCTCCGCGACGTCTCGGTGTCGATCCCCCTCGGATGCCTCACGGCCGTCACCGGAGTCTCCGGGTCGGGCAAGTCGTCTCTCGTCACCCAGGCCCTGCCCGATCTGCTGCAGAGGAGCCTGTCGAGCGAGGTGGACGGCTCGGTGGCCGATGCATCCGGCGACGAGCAGAGCAGCGCGACAGCGGATCCGCTGTTCTCCTCGCCCATAGCCGAGACCACGGGCCGTGCGTCCGGTCCCGCCGGCCGCGTGCGGCGCGTCGTGCAGGTCAGCCAGAAGCCGATCGGCCGCACGTCCCGATCGAACGTGGCGACGTATACCGGGCTCTTCGACCGCGTTCGCGCCCTGTTCGCCGCGACGCCGGAGGCGCGCAAGCGGCGATACGCCGCGAGTCGGTTCTCGTTCAACCTGCCGAGCGGGCGATGCCCCACCTGCAAGGGCGAGGGCACGGTCGAGGTCGAGCTGCTGTTCCTCCCCACCGTCCATGCCCCGTGCAGCACGTGCGGCGGCACCCGATACAACCCGGAGACCCTCGAGATCGACCTCCTCGGGCATACGATCGCCGACGTCCTCGCGATGACCGTGACCGACGCACGCGTCCTCTTCGCCGACGACGCCGACGTCTCGCGACACCTCGACGCCCTTCTCGACGTGGGACTCGGGTATCTGCCCCTGGGTCAGTCGGCGACGGAGCTCTCGGGCGGCGAGGCGCAGCGCGTCAAGCTGGCCTCCGAGTTGCGGCGCGCTCAGCACGGCGACACGCTCTACCTGCTCGACGAGCCCACCTCGGGACTGCATCCGTCCGACACCGATCGACTGCTCGTCCACCTCCAGCATCTGGTGGACGCCGGCAACACGGTGGTGATGGTCGAGCACGACATGCGCGTGGTCGCCCAGGCCGACTGGGTGATCGACATGGGCCCAGGCGCCGGAGACCTCGGAGGGACGGTCGTGGCGCAGGGGACTCCGCGCTCGGTCGCCGCGGCGACCGGGAGCACGACGGCCTCGTACCTCGAGAAGGCCATCGCGGCGCAGGAGCTCATCGTCTGACCACGCGTTTGCTAGCCTCGTCGGCATGCGTCGCTTCGCCTCGGTCGTTCCTCTCGCCCTCCTGGCCCTCGGCCTCTCGGCCTGCTCACCGGCGACGGACGATGAGACGACCTCGGCGTTGAACGGCGCGGCGTGCTCGTGGGTCGATACCGTGGCCACGCAGGCCAACAACAGCATGATCTCCGCGGATCCGACGGCTCTCGTGACGGCCGGCGATCACCTGCGCGAGGGCATCTCCCTGCCCGACGGCGACCTGAAGGACGCCATCGCCGCCGCGGGCGACGCCGCGCCCGAACTCGAGAGCACGACCGTCATCCTGCCCGAAGACCTCGACTCGTTCAACGAGCACCTCGACAGCGTCTCGTCGATCTGCGTCGACCTCGGTCAGGACGAGGTCTCGACCCGCGTGAAGTACCCCGATTCGCAAGACGTCGTCGAGGTCCTCGACGGCTCGTACGGCGGATAGAGCGGCGCCCTGGGACACTGCCCCGTACACAGAAGATCCCTGCCGAAGCAGGGATCTCAACTGCGGAGACGAGGGGATTTGAACCCCTGGTCCCCGTGAGGGGACTCCACCTTAGCAGGGTGGTGCACTCGGCCGGACTATGCGACGTCTCCAGGCATCCGCTCCGTGAAGACCGGATGCACCCTGCAATCATAACGGGTTCGAGCGGCAGTCACGAATCGCCGTACCGATCGTCGAGCGAGGCCCGCGACGCGGCCCGAGACGACACGGGACAGGCAGCGCAGAACGGATCGCGACGTGTCGTCTCCGTCGCCGTCGCTCAAGACCGGAGGTCGACTGCGTGGCGTCGTTCAGCGACCGGGGATGCCCACGGAGCTGGACTCCCGCACGACGAGCTCGGGCTGGAACCGCACGCGCCTGTCGTGCTCCACGCCGTCGAGCTCTTTGAGCAGCAGGTCGACGCCCGTCCACCCGAGCAGCCTCGCGGGCTGACGCACCGAGCTCAACGGCACGACGGTCGCCGAGGCGAAGTCGATGTCGTCATAGCCCACCATCGCGATGTCGTCGGGAACGCGGATGCTGGAGCCGAAGCTGAACGCCTGCAGCAGCCCGACGGCGAGGAGGTCGTTCGCGGCGAAGACGGCATCCGGGCGCGCCGCCTCGGAGCGCGCGACGATCTGCTCCCCCGCTGCCCGCCCCTGCAGCACCGTGAGAGCCGACTGCTCGAACACCTCGAGTGACGCCTCGGGGTGGGCGGCGACCGCCGTCCGCACTCCGCGGAGACGATCGGCGACCTGGTGGACCGACTGCGGTCCCCCGACGAACGCCAACCGGCGCCGCCCGGCCGAGAGCAGGTGCTCGGCCGCGAGACGACCGCCTTCGACGTCGTCGACGGACACCGAGGGCAGGAGTCCCTCCTCGACCTCGCGGTCGACGAGGATCACCGGCATGCCGCCGGCGGCGAAACGATGGACGGTGGAGAGGTCGTCGGATGCCGGGGTCAGCAGGACTCCGTTGACCCGCTGCTCCTGGAAGAGCTCCAGATGCGCGAGCTGCCGCTCATCGCGCTCGTCGCTGTTGCCGAGCAGCACGGTCATGCCGGCATCCGCCGCACGATCCTCTGCGCCCCGCACCACCTCGGCGAAGAAGGGGTTGCCGATGTCGGGCACGACGAGTCCGATGCTGCGGCTTCGACCGGCTCGCAGCTGGCGAGCCGCATCGTTGCGCACGAAGCCGAGCTCCTGGATCACCCGCTGCACGCGCTCGACCGTCCGCGCGGACACGCGCTCGGGCTGATTCAGGACGTTCGAGACGGTGCCGACCGAGACGCCGGCCGCAGCCGCGACGTCCTTCACCCCTACTGCCATGGCGTGCCTCCGTCCGTCTGCGCGTGCGCCAACGACTACCTTCTCATCCCGCGCGGTTCTCTCCGCGTCTGCGACGCGCGGGCACCGCGACGACGGCGAGCGCCGCGCAGCCGATCCCCGCGATGAACAGGGGCGCGAGAGCCCAGGTCACGACGCCGGTGAAGATCGCCGCAGCGGCGATGTACGCCGCGCCTGCGGCATCCGCCCTGACGACTCCGGGCACGGCGCGGACCGCCGCCTTCCACCCGAGATCCGGCGACCAGGCTCCGGCGGCGACGAGCACGGCGACCGAGAGCGCCAGCAGGCCCGCCCAGCCGACGACCGCGATGGCCTCACCGCCGGGGAGAGCCCCGGACCCCGCGAGCACCACGTCGACGGTGAGCACGGCCGCGATCAGTGCGGCCGGCACACCCACGATCAGCGACGGCAGGATGCCCGCGCGCACGTCGTCCCAGAAGAGACCCGCCCGCGAGTCCTCCGCGGCGACGAAGCGACGCAGGTGACGGATGCCGGCGGCCAGGGCGATCGGCAGGGTGACCACGCCGAGGGCGACGATCGTCATCATGAGCCCGATCGTGAGCACCTCGCCGAAGAGACCGAACTTCGCCGTCGCACCGGGGTTCGCCCCGGGCTCGACACCGGCGACCGTGGGGCCCGCACCGGAGCGGGCCTCACGCTTCGCCGCCCGGTGGGCCCTGCGATCGCCGCTGATGACCGACATGACTAGCCCTTCAGTCCCTGCGTGGCGACGCCGTCGACGAGGAAGCGCTGGAAGACGACGAAGAACAGCAGCACCGGCAGCAGGGCGACGAACGAGGCCGTGACGGTCGCGCCGTAGTCGGACGACGAGGTCTGGTCGTTGTAGAGACGCAGGGCGATGGGCAGCGGGTAGTTCTCGGGGCTGGTCAGATAGAGGAGGGGTCCGAGGAAGTCGTTCCACGCCCAGATGAACGAGAAGATCGCGCAGGTGATCAGCGCCGGCTTGATGAGCGGGAGGATGATCGACCAGAAGATCCGCAGGTGACCGGCGCCGTCGATGCGGGCCGCCTCGTCCATGTCGCGGGGCATCTGGCGGATGAACTGCACGAGCAGGAAGACGAAGAACGCCTCGGTGGCGAGGAACTTCGGCAGGATCAGCGGGATGAACGTGTCGACCCAGCCGAGCTGGTTGAAGATGATGTACTGCGGGATGATCACGACGTGGAACGGCAGCAGCAGCGTGCCGATCATCGCCGCGAACAGCACTCCGAGGCCCTTGAACTGCACGCGGGCGAAGGCGTAGGCCGCGAGAGCCGACGAGAGCACGGTGCCGACCACGGCGGAGACCGCGAGGATCAGCGAGTTCAGGAAGAAGCGCCACATCGGCACTCCGGCGATGCCCTCCATGACCTTGCCGTAGTTCTCGATGGTCGGCGCCTGCGGGAACAGACCCGGGTTCTGACCGAACTCGGAGTTCGGCTTGAACGTCGACAGGAACAGCCACAGCAGCGGGTACAGCACGACCGCGGTGAGCACGATCAGCCCGATGAACCAGATGACGGTCTGCCAGGTCTTGCGCTTGACCCTGCGGCGAGGAGCGGGAGGGCCGGCCGGCGTGGTCTGCTGTGCGGCGAACAACGGCGTCGATGCCGCGCCGGACGTGGTGGCCTGGTTGGAGGTACTCATTTGTCGTCTCCCGAGTAGTGCACCCACGACCTCTGAGTGCGGAAGAGGATGAAGGCGATGATCGCGACGACGACCAGCAGCACCCACGCGATCGCGGCCGCGTAGCCCATCTGTCCGTCGGAGAAGCCGCGCTTGTACAGGTAGACGGTGATGAAGTTCGTCATGCCGGCGGGACCGCCGGTGCCGTTGGAGATGATGTACGCCGAGGCGAACACCTGGAACGCGCCGATCAGACCCAGCAGCAGGTTGAAGAACATCACCGGCGAGAGCATCGGGATCGTCACCGCGCGGAAACGGCGGTACGCGTTCGCGCCGTCCATCTCGGCCGCCTCGTACAGCTCCTTCGGGATCTGCTTGAGGCCGGCGAGGAAGATCACCATCGTGGCTCCGAACTGCCAGACCGCGAGCAGGATCATCATCGGCAGCACCAGGCTCGGGTTGCCGATCCAGCCTCCGAGGTCGACGCCGAAGATCTGCAGGCCGCTGTCGACCGGGCCGTCGGACGAGAACATCGCCCGCCACACGATGGCCACGGAGACCGAGCCGCCGATGAGCGAGGGGGCGTAGAACGCCGAGCGGAAGAAGCCCGCGCCCTTGTCGCGGTAGTTCAGCAGCATCGCGACGCCGAGGGCCGCGGCGAGAGTGATCGGGGTGCCGATGAAGACGTAGACCAGGGTGATCTGCGCCGACTGGATGAAGTTCGGGTCGCTCGTGAACAGACGGATGTAGTTGTCCAGCCCGATCCACTTCGGAGGCTGGAAGATGTTGTACTTCGTGAAGGACAGGTACAGCGAGTACACCATCGGCACACCGGTCAGACCGAAGAAGCCGATCAGCCAGGGCGTCAGGAACGCGTATCCGGTCGCCGTCTCCCGGCGCAGACGGGCCTTCTGCCCCGGCCGGTCGAGCTCGTTCTCTGGACGGCGGCCGCTGCGCAGCGCCCTCCCTCGCCCGGACTTCTTGCCCGTGACGATCGTCCTCGTCGCCGTCGTGCTCATGACAGCTCCTTCCGAAGTGTGTGGGGTGCGGTGGGCCGGGCACGATCGCCCGGCCCACCGACGGGGTCACTGGTTGAGGACGACGTCCATCTCGGAGAAGAACTGCTCCACGGCCTCGTCGACCGTCGTCGTGCCGAAGTTCAGTTCGGTGCCCAGCACGCGGAACTTCTCCTCGAGCGTGCCGTAGCCGACGATCGGCACGGGCGGGGCGTCGCCGAGACGGTCGGCGATGGACTCCTCGTAATCCTTGACCAGCTGGCTCATCGGGTCGAGGTCAGCCGCATCGAGCGCGGTCTGGGACGCGGGGAGACCGCGGTTCGTGCCGAAGATCTCACCGGACTCGGGCGAGTTCACGAGGAAGTTGACGAGCGTCGCCGCCGCCTCGGGGTGCTCGGTCTTGGCCGAGATGGTGTGCAGCATCGAGGGCTTCAGGTAGAGGTCCTTCGCGCCCTCCTTCGTCACGGGAGGAGCCACGAGGCCCAGCTCGGGGTAGCTCTCGCCGAGGTTGGCGAGGTAGCCGGCACCGAAGTTGTCCCAGGTGAGCTCGCTGGCGTTCTTGGCCGCGTCGAAGGCGGTCAGCGGGTTGAGCTCCTCGACCGTCTGCTGCGGCACGACGGCGCCGTCGCGGATGTCGGTTCCCGCCTCCCAGAACTCCTTCAGGCGGTCCTCGTCGAAGCCGGGGGTGCCGTCTTCATCGAACAGGTTCTTGCCCTCGCTGCGCAGCTGGATCTCGAAGTTCTGGATGCGGCCGGTCCAGTCGGACCCGCCCCAGAACGCCCCGCCACTCGCGTCGGTGACCTCGCCGATCCACTCGTCGTAGTCCTCCCAGTCGCCACCGGCGAACTCCTCGACACCTGCGGTCGCGAGGAGCGTGGGGTTGGTGAACATGCCCCAGGCGTTGGTCGAGGTGGCGATGCCGTAGGTCGTGTCGTCGACGACGCCGATGCCGAGGATGTTCTCGGGCAGCGGGTCGGTCTCGATGACGGATCCGAGGTAGGGCTCGAGGTCGAGCAGCAGGCCGTTCTCGGAGTACTGACGCAGGTACGAGTAGTCGAACTGCATCACGTCGGGGAGTCCGCCACCGGCGGCTTCGGTCTGACGCTTCTCCCAGAACTCGGGGAACCCGAGGAAGGTGGCGTTGACCGTGATGTTCGGGTATTCCTCGTTGAACGCGTCGATCGCCTGGTTGTACAGGTCGGCGCGGACGTCGTTGCCCCAGAAGGCGAGGTCGAGGGTGACCTTCTCGTCGGGGTCGTAGGTGGCTCCCGCCTCGGGGGAATCGCCGCCGGCGCAGCCGGCGAGTACCAGCGCTGCGCTGGTGGCGACGGCCGCTGCGGCCGCCAGACGCTTCTTGCTGAACATCGTTGTCCTCTCTGGTGAACGTCCTCGTTCGGCAGGGCCGCGGAACGTCAGTGTCCATGTGGTGCGGGTACGTCCTCCGAGGTGCGACGGAAAACGCTTACCTGCACGCTAATCGAAATTGAAACGTTTCGCAACAGGCAGTTCTCGCCCGCCTTACATCGTTTACCGCGGGACTTCCGATCCTCTCACGACCAGCTCCCCCGCCTCGACGTCGAGACGCAACCGATATACCGCTGAGCGCCGCATCTCTCCCGTGCCCGCGTGCACGGGACCCGTCTCGGCGGTGCCGAAGAAGTAGAACCAGAGGTCCTCGCCGTGACGCACGTGCGCCCCATGGCTCCCATGCCCTCCGCCGGGAGCGTCGGCCAGGATCACGGCATCGTCATCGCCCTGGCGGACCCACCGGATGCCGTCGTCGGAGCGGTACACGCCCATCCCCCGCCACTCGTCGACGATCATCCACCAGAGACCGCCGAGCTCGAACACCGTCGGCCCCTCGTGCGGCCGCCCGCCGATGGCGACGCCGTCGAGACTCCACCGTTGCAGATCGGCCGACGAGGCGACCATGGTCACCGAATCCGCCGCCTCGTCCTTGTACCAGAGCCGCCACAGCCCGTCCGGTGTGCGCGCGGCCGCCGCATCGATGACCCGATCGCTGCTCAGGCGCAGCGGACCGACACGTGTCCAGCGCCGCAGATCGTCGGACCGGTACTCCACGATCTCGCGGACGAACCCGGGCCACCGGTCGGGGATGCCGTCGATCTCGGTGAGGTACATGCGCCAGCGCGCACCGTCCCAGACGACCTCGGGCGCCCAGTGCGTGCGGTCCACCGTCGCCGGCGGCGGGCCGGGTTCGAGCACGAGCTCGGATGCGACCGGCTCGAGCGTTCCGTCGTAGACCCACCCCACGCCGTCCGACGAGGTCGCCACGCCGATCCGGCTGCCGTGGATCCACGACACCCCCGCCCCGGCATCCTCCAGCCCGGCGCGGCGCTGGGTGTAGAACATCCACCACCTCCCCCGCGCGTCGATCACGACGCGCGGATCCGTGGCGCCGTCGTAGACGGGGTCGCGGTAGAGCTCGATCATCGGCGCAGATCGGCCACGGGGCTCGCGAACCCGGCCCGGTGGGTCGGATGCGCCGCCAGGATCTCGGGCGTCACCACAGCGCCGTCGGCGGCGGCCGAGGCATAGATCGCCGCGACGATCTCGAGCGATCGGGCGGGAGCATCCGCCGTGGCCGGAAGGGGCTCGCCCTCGATCAGCGCGTCGAACACGTCGCGCAGCAGGGGCGCATGGTCGCTGCGCTCCTCGGCGTCGGGGAAGGCCCACCCGTCCGCCTCGGCCTCGAATCCGGGGGCGGGCGTGATCTGCCAGTTCTCGTGACCGTGGCCGTAGAGGTGGTCGACCGTGATCGTCGCCTTCTGCGTGTCGATGCGGATCGAGCTCGCCTGCCGCGGCGACACCGCGCTCGTGACCAGCTGGGCGACGACACCCTGCTCGAACACGACCGTCGCCGTGGAGACGTCCTCGGTCTCGGTCTCGCGATCGAGGCGCCAGAGCTCGCCCCGCACCGAGGTCCAGTCGCCGAGCAGATGGGCGAGCAGATCGATCTGATGGATGCCGTGGCCGAGCGTCGTGCCACCGCCTTCGGTCTCCCACCGGCCACGCCAGGGCACCGCGAAGTACTCGGCATCGCGGAACCACAGCGTCTGGCACACGGCGACGAGCGGTCGCCCGAGCGCCCCGCTGCGCAGGAGATCGCGCACGTGCGCGGCTGCCGTGCCCGTGCGCTGCTGGAAGACGACCGCGAGCTGCCGGTCGGCGGCTTCGGCACCGACCCGCATGTCGTCCAGCTCGTCGAGGGAGGGTGCCGGGGGCTTCTCGACGATGACGTGCGCACCCGCGGCGAACGCGGCGAGCGACTGCGCGCGATGCGGCGCCGGCGGCGTGCAGATGAGCACGACATCGGGCTTCTCGGCGGCGAGCATCTCGTCGAGGTCGCCGTAGGCGGTCGGGATGGCGTAGCGGCCGGCGAACTCCTCGGCCTTCGCCCGATCGAGGTCGGCCACGGCGACGAGCTCGGCGCGGGGGTACGCGGCCACGGCCTGGGCATGAAGGTTCGCGACGCCGCCGGTTCCCACCAGGGCAGCACGCAGGGTCTTGTCGGAAGTCATCCGTCCTCCTCAGGGCAGTGGGTCTCTGTCATCGCACGCCGCTCTGTCATCGCATGCCGCTCTGCACCAGGTGCAGCCGAGCGTAGCGCCCGTCGGCGGCCAGGAGCTCGTCGTGCGAGCCCTGCTCGACGATGCGGCCGTGCTCGAGCACCACGATGCGGTCCGCCTGCCGGATCGTCGACAGGCGATGCGCGACCACGAGCGTCGTGCGCCCGCGCATGAGCCGTTCCAGTGCGTCCTTCACCAGGCCCTCCGACTCGGGGTCGAGAGCGCTGGTCGCCTCGTCGAGCAGGAGGATGCGGGGGTCGCGCACGAGAGCGCGGGCGATCGCCAGACGCTGTCGCTGGCCGCCGGAGAGGCGCGCTCCCCGCTCGCCGACGACCGTGTCCCAGCCGTGCGGCTGTTCACGCACGAACTCCCAGGCGTTCGCGTCGCGCAGGGCGCGCTCCACACGATCGGGGGTGAGGTCGGGCATGCCGTAGGCGATGTTGTCGAAGATCGAGCCTTCGAACAGCACGGACTCCTGCGGCACGACCGAGATCGACCGGCGCACGGTGCGCAGATCGAGCTCCTGCATGTCCTGACCGTCGAGCGCGATGCGCCCGCTCGAGGGCCGGACGAAGCCGAGCACGAGGTTCAGGAGGGTCGACTTGCCCGAGCCCGAGGAGCCGACGAAGGCGACCGTCTCTCCGGGGGCGATGCGCAGGTCGATGTCGACGAGCGCGTCCTCCTCGGCATCCGCGTATCGATGCGTCGCGGAATCCAGCACGATCTCCCCGGTGACGGAGGAGACCACCCGCTTGCCGGAGTTCTGCTCGACGTCGGGCTCCTGCAGCACCTCGGCGATCGAGCGGACGGATTCGAGCCCACGGGCGCCGACGGGGATGAGCATGAGCAGCTGCGTGAGCCCGCCGGTCAGCAGGGTGAAGTAGCTCGAGAGCATCACGACCTCGCCCGGAGTGATGGGGAGGAATCCGGTGAGCGCGCACACGGCGGCGAGCATGAGGCACGCGGCGCCGAGCACCTGCATCGCGACCCACGAGATCGAGGCGACCCGACCGTTCAGGAGGTCGAGGTCGAGGCCCGCTCGGCGCACACCGTCGGCGCCGCCCGCGACGCGGTCGATGGCGGTCGACTCGAGCCCGTGGGCGCGGGTGACCGGGATCAGCGACGCCATCTCGCCGACGCGGGCCGACAGCGTCTCGATCTCACGACGGAAGATCTCGTTGCGCCGCTGCGAGCGGTTGCGCATGCCGTAGCGGATGCCGATGGCGATGGGCACCGCCAGCGCGTAGACGGGAAGGAACTGCGGCACGGTGATGGCGGTCATCGCGAGCGCGCCGACCATCACCATGGCCGACGACAGCAGCGGGTGGGTCACCTGCTGGAGCATGAGCTCGACGTTCTCGACGTCGCGCACCACCTTGGTCTGCACGATCGAGGAGCTGACGCGCGTGTGGTACCCGATCGACAGGCTCTGCAGCCGCGCGGTGAGGGCGTTGCGCAGGTCGGCCCCGAGATCGCGCACCACCGTCATGAAGTTGCGCGTGTAGATGATGTGGTTCGGATAGTTCTGCAGCAGCAGCACGGCGGCGAGCGCGAACCACCACAGCACCTCGCTCACCTCGCCGTCGGTCGCCACGACGTCGATGATCGCCGCCGTGATGACGGGCAGGAACCACATCGGGATCTCTTTGATCGCGAAGGCGGTGATGGCGATCGCGAGGCGCCAGGGCCTGCGGCCGAGCAGGCGCAGCACGGAGCGCGCCGGATGCCGTCCGTCGATCAGCGCGGTCGCATGGGAAAGCGCTTTCTGTGCCATGCTTCTATCGTAGGGTCAACACTGTCGCCACGGAAGCGCGACGACCTGAATCGCCGGGAGAGACGCATGACCTTCGACACCGCATTCGACTGGGCCCGTCGCCACGTGCAGGCCGAGCGGCTGCCGACCGCCGTGCTCGGCATGGCGACCGCCGAGGGCATCGTCGACCTCGAGGGCTTCGGCGCCGCGACCGATGCCGTCTACCCGCTGTTCTCGATCACCAAGATGCTCACCGGCATCACGGCGATGAGAGCGATCGAACGGGGTGCGCTCACACCGAACACCCCGCTCGCCGATGCCCTGCCGGCGTTCGGCGCCTCGCGCGACGACATCGTGCGGCTGTGGCATCTCGCCTCCCACACGTCGGGGATCTCCGAGCCTCCGCTCGACACCGCCGTACCCCTTCGTCACGAGCTCCTCACCCGCGGACGCGACTTCGCGGCGGGCACCGCATCGCGGTACTCGACGCTCGCCTTCGAGGGCATCGCCGCCATGATCGAACACGCCACCGGCACGACGTGGGATGCCGGCACCTTCGAGTGGGCGCATGACATCGGCGCGATCGGACTCACGCTCGACACCGCCGAGTCGGTCGGCGTGCCTGATGCCGCGGCGGGCGGGCTCGACCTCGATCGGTTCCACGCCACGCGCGCTCCGGGCGCCGGGCTCCTCGGGCGGGCCGAGGACCTTCTGCATCTCGGCGCCGAGCTGCTGCGCATCCACGAGGACTCGCGCGACGGCATCCTGTCGCCCGCGGGTCTCGCCATGATGCGCCGGCCGCTCACCGGCGGCATCCCCCGCCTCGACCCGTACCCCGACGAGCGGGGCCAGGACTGGGGATTCACTGTCAACCTGCGCTCCCGCGCCCCCGGACTCATCGACCGAGACACCTACGGCCACGGCGGATGGGCGGGCACCGAGTTCTGGGTGCACCCGGATGCGGGCATCGCCTGGGTGCTGCTGACGAACGCGGCCGTGCGACCGGGCGTGGACGCCGACGAGCTCGACAACGCGATCGTGGCGGCGCTCTAGATCCGCCGCGGTCAGCCGGCGTGCCGGGCGATCTTGGCGAACATGTCCTCGAGCAGGAACCGCACGTCGACGCTCTCGACGACCAGGATCTCGCGCTCCGGGTCCGCGGGCTCATAGTGCCCGTCCGCCGTGAAACGCACCCCGGCCTGCCGGCGCATCGCGGCGCAGAACGGGTCGATCATGAGGGCGATCGCCGGTGAGTCCCCGAGCGAGCGCGACTCGACGGCCACGCGGTGGAACCGCGAGTTGAAGTCGACCACCTGCTGGGCGAGATAGCGCCCGAGCTCGCCGTGCGGCTCGACCCGAGCCTCCAGCTCGGCGTATCCCACGTTGACCTGCCGGTAGACGTTCGAGGGCACCTGCCAGAGGCGGATGCCGGAGTCGAACACGACGTTCGCCGAGGCGATGTCGTTGCGGAGATTGAACTCGGGCCACGAGCCGACCGAGACGAGGTCGCCGTACGGCGGTCCCCCGATCCAGATCACGGTCGTGTCGGTGTCGGCGATGTCGGGCGCGAGCAGGAGCGCCGACGCCATGTCGGTGAGCGGGCCGAGGAACGCGATGAACAGCGGCCCGGCGTCGGTGCGCCGCGCCTCGTCGATGATCAGGCGGGCGCCGGGGCTGTCGATGGCGGTCTGCTCGTCGGGCAGCGCCCCCGGTGCCCCGTCGGCCGTGGGCACCTCGTGATCGAGATCGAGCAGACCGAGGACCAGGTCGAGCTCCGCCCGCGATTCCGCGAGAGACTCGGTCGTGCGGTGGGTGCCGAAGTGCGCGGGGATCACACCACGCACGTCGAGCGTGTGCGAGAGAAGCGCGTGCACGATGGCGAACTGATCGTCCGCCTCGTTCTTCACGTCGGAGTTGATGATGACGCGGCGAGTGCGTCGATCGTCGTTGATCATGTCGTCCTTGGTGTGGTGAGGGGTGGTGAACGGTGGTGAGCCGTCAGTCGGCGCGTTCGGCCAGCAGGCGTGCGGTCGCGGTGGCCATGTGCACCGCCATGGCCGACGCCGCGGCATCGCCGTCGCCGTCGCGGACGCCGGCGAGCACGGCCTCGTGCTCAGCTGTCGCGACCTCCGCATGCGCACGGTCGTGCACGGCGCGATCCGCGTACACCTGAAGGAGCGAGCGGATCACGTGCAGATGGTCGGTGAGGGTGTGGTTGCCCGCCGCCTCGGCGAGCGCGTGGTGGAAGTCGAGATCGGCACGCGCGAAGACGGCGAGATCGTCGTAGGACTCGCGCATGCGGGCGACGTCCTTCTCGAGTCGGGCGATCACGGCGGCATCCGCCCGCGCGGCGGCGAGGCGGGCCACGAAGATCTCGAGACCCTCACGCAGCTCGAGGAGTTCGGTGGTGTTGCGCTCGCCGATCAGCAGCCCCCATCGGAGGGTCTGCGGCAGCAGTTCGCTCGCGGCCCCGCGCAGGTAGGTGCCTGAGCCGGGGCGCACATCGACGATGCCCAGGATCTCCAGCGCCGCCAGCGCTTCACGCACCGCCGAGCGGCCCACGCCGAGCGTCGTGGCGAGCTGGCGCTCGGGCGGAAGCCGTGTGCCGGCGGCGATCGACCCCCCGGTGAAGAGGTCGAGCATGCGCCGGGCGACCTCGGAGACCGGGGTGCCGGTGGGGAGGACGCCGAGTGCGGCCGTGATCTCCGAAGAGCGGTCGTCGGGAAAGGCGGGCATGTACGACAACATACGGCAGTCGCGCGGATCGCGGCATCGCTTTTGGTCAACCGGTTTGGCAAATTGACGGCGGGCGACCGCGGTGTCATGTATCGCCGACCGGCTTGCAATTGGTCAACCGGTTTGCCACACTAGGGTCACCCCTCGACCGCCGTCGCTGCCAGGAGTCACCGTGGACCAGATCATCCCCGCCGCGCCCCGCGCTCGGCACGCCGCCGCGAGCGCCGCCGCATGACCCGCCTGTGGAACGACCCGGCCGCCTTCGCCGACGAGATGATCGACGGCTTCGTCGCCGCGCACGCACGGTCGGTCCGTCGCGTCGAGGGCGGCGTCGTCCGCAGCACCGTCGTCCCGCGGGGACAGGTCGCCGTGATCGTGGGAGGCGGCTCGGGCCATTACCCCGCGTTCGGCGGACTCGTCGGCCAGGGACTCGCCCACGGCGCGGCGATGGGCAATCTGTTCGCCTCGCCGTCGACCCAGCAGGTGTACTCCGTCGCCAGGGCAGCCGAGCAGGGCGGCGGCGTCTTCTTCAGCTACGGCAACTACGCGGGCGACGTGCTGAACTTCGACGCGGCGCAGGATCGGCTGCGGCGCGAGGGCATCCCCGCGCACACGGTCGCCGTCACCGACGACATCGTCAGCGCCCCGGCGGCCGAGAAGCACCGCCGGCGCGGCATCGCCGGCGACCTCACGGTGTTCCGCTCCGCCTGCGCTGCGGCCGAGGCGGGCTACGACCTCGACGGAGTGACCCGGGTCGCGACCCTCGCGAACGAGCGCACCCGCTCGTTCGGCGTCGCCTTCACGGGGTGTACTCTTCCCGGCGCTGCGGCACCGCTGTTCACCGTCCCCGCGGGACGCATGGCGATCGGGCTCGGCATCCACGGCGAGCCGGGCATCGACGAGGTCGACATCCCCACCGCCGACGAGCTCGCCGAACTGCTCGTGCAGCGACTGCTCGCCGAGGTGCCCGACGGCGTGGTGGTCGACGGCGCCCGCGCGGTGCCGATCCTCAACGGCCTCGGCTCGCTCAAGTACGAGGAGATGTTCGTCGTCTACCGGCGCATCGCGCAGCTGCTCGAGGCGGCGGGGGTCTCGCTCGTCGACCCGCACGTCGGCGAGTACTGCACCAGCTTCGACATGGCCGGCACCTCGCTCACCCTCTTCTGGCTCGACGAGGAGCTCGAGCGTCTCTGGGACACGCCTGTCGACGCACCCGCCTACCGCCGAGGGTCCGTGGCGACCGCCGAGCAGGCGGTGGTCACCTCGGTCGACCACCTCGACGAGACGCTCACCCCGGGCGATGAGACCTCGCAGGCCGTCGCGCACGAGGTGCGCGAGGCGCTGCAGGTCATCGTGGCCACGGTCGACGAGCACGCCGACGAACTCGGCCGCATCGACGCGATCGCCGGCGACGGCGATCACGGGATCGGCATGCAGCGCGGCTCGCACGCGGCCCTCGATGCGGGCACCGCCGCGGCCGACGCGGGCGCGGGGGCCCGGACCACTCTCCTGCGCGCGGCCGACGCCTGGGCCGACCGCGCGGGAGGCACCTCGGGAGCTCTCTGGGGAGTCATCCTGCGCGCCGTCGCCGAGCATCTCGGCGACTCGGGACGCCCGGGTGCCGACGCGCTGAGCGCGGGCGTCGCCGACGCCGTGCGCGCCGTGCAGACGTACGGCAAGGCGCAGGTGGGCGACAAGACCATGGTCGACGCGCTCATCCCCTTCACCGATGCCCTCTCCGCCGCGGTGGCAGGGGGCGCGACCCTCGTCGACGCCTGGGCCGACGCCGCAGACGCCGCGCGCACGGCGGCGACGGCCTCGGCCGACCTGCTGCCGAAGATGGGCCGCGCACGCACCCACGGCGAGCAGGCCCTCGGCACCCCCGACCCCGGCGCGGTCTCGTTCGCGCTCATCGTCACGGCACTGGGCGGCTCGCTCGCCCGGGTCACCCCCTGAAAGGCACACCATGACCGACCAGCTCCGCCTCGTGATCGGCTGCGACGACGCCGGCTTCGACTACAAGGAGATCCTCAAGAAGGACCTCGAGGACAGCACCGGCGTCGCCTCGGTGGTGGATGTCGGCGTCGACGCCGACGGGCACACCGCATACCCGCGCGTCGCGATCGCCGCCGCCGAGCTCGTCGCACGCGGCGAGGCCGACCGCGCTCTGCTCATCTGCGGCACCGGGCTCGGCGTCGCGATCGCGGCCAACAAGGTCGCGGGCGTGCGTGCGGTGACGGCCCACGACTCGTTCTCGGTCGAACGCGCGGTGCTCTCGAACAACGCGCAGGTGCTCACGATGGGCCAGCGCGTGGTGGGCATCGAGCTCGCGCGCCGCCTCGTGCGCGAATGGCTCGGGTACCGGTTCGACACCACGAGCGCCAGCGCCGACAAGGTCGCGGTCATCGACGAGTACGAGAGCACCGGATCCTGCTGATGTCACGGGTGACGGTCGGCGTGAGCCTGAAGACGTACTTCGGGCACGAACGGGCTCGCGCGTGGTTCGACGAGGTGGCGGCGCTCGTGCGCGGCCACGACGCGGTCGCCGCCGGTGCGGTCGAGCTGTTCATCACCCCGACCTACCTGCAGGTTCTCCCCGCGATCGCCGCGTTCGACGGGACGCCGGTGCGCGTGGGAGGTCAGGATGTGTCCGCCGACGGCCCGGGCGCGCACACCGGCGAGGTCACCGCGGCCGAGCTCGCCGAGGTCGGCGCGACCATCGCCGAGATCGGACATGCCGAGCGGCGCCGGCTGCACGGCGAGACCGACGACATCGTCGCCGCGAAGACGCGCGCGGCGCGCGGCGCCGGCCTCACCCCGCTGCTGTGCATCGGGGAGGTCGAGCAGCAGGATGCCGCGCGCGCGGCGATCGTCGCGGTGGCCCAGCTGCGCTCGGCGGTCGAGGGCGCCGACCCCGGAGCGGTGATCGTCGCCTACGAGCCCGTGTGGGCGATCGGAGCGCCGGAACCCGCGGCGCACGACCACATCCGCATCGTCGCCGCCGCCCTGCGTGATGCACTCGACGCCGACCCCGCCCGTGCGGGATCCGTGGTGATCTACGGCGGGGCCGCGGGCCCCGGCCTCCTGACCGCGCTGGGCGACGCCGTGGACGGCGTGTTCCTCGGCCGCTTCGCGCACGACCCCGCAGCGCTGGTCACGGTGCTCGACGAGGCCGCGGCACTCGCGGCTCGACGCACGCTGGCCGCCACCGGCAGGCCGTCGTGATCGGGCTCGGCACCTACGCCTACTTCTGGCAGCACTCCGACCGCGTCCCCGAGCCGTTGAGCCTCATCGGCGCGTTCGAGGACACCCGCGCCCAGGGCGTCGACCTCTTCCAGATCTGCGACTACGCGCCCCTCGACGACATGAGCGACGCCGAGCTCCGCGACGCCGCGGCGGCCGCGACCGACCTCGGACTCACGATCGAGCTGGGCACCAAGGGCATCGAGCCCCGGCACCTCGCCCGTCAGCTCCGGATCGCCGAGGTGTTCGGCGCCGCACTCCTGCGCAGCATGGTGCACGGGCCCGGCTCCCGACCCTCCCTCCCGGAGGCGGATGCGTGGCTGCGCGACGGCATCCGCTCGTTCGAGGCGGCGGGCGTCACCCTCGCCCTCGAGACCTACGAGCAGGTCGCGACGAGCGACCTGGTCGATCTCGTCGAGAGCGTCGGCAGCGATCACCTCGGCATCTGCCTGGACCCCGCCAACGTCGTCGCCCGACTCGAGACCCCCCGCACCTGCGTCGAGCAGACCGCACCGTATGTTCGCAACGTGCACGTCAAGGACTTCGCCTTCGCCCGCCAGGACGGCTGGGTCGGCTTCACCTACTCCGGCGCCGCCATGGGCGCCGGACTGCACGACTATCCCCACCTGCTCCGCACGGTCTCGCCCCGCGAACGCGGGATCAACGAGATCGTCGAGCACTGGTTGCCCTGGCAGGGCGACGCCGAGACCACCATCCGCACCGAGCGGGCCTGGACCCGCACCACCCTGGACCACCTGAGGAGCACACCATGAGCCACAAGATCGCCGTCATCGGCGCCGGAGGGAAGATGGGCATGCGCGTGTCCGACAACCTCGCGCGGACCGACCACACCGCCTGGTACGTCGAGAACTCCCCCGCCGGCCGACAGCGCACGACCGACGCCGGGCGCACGCTCACCGACGCGGCGACCGCCGTCGCCGACGCCGACATCGTCGTGCTCGCCGTGCCCGACCTCGCTCTCGGGCCGGTCACGGCCGAGCTGGTCCCCCAGCTGCGCTCCGGCGCGATCGTGCTTACGCTCGACCCTGCCGCCGCCTACGCCGGACTCCTGACCACGCGCGAAGACGTCATCCAGGCCGTGGCGCACCCGTGCCATCCGTCGATCTTCCTGCAGCGCGAGACGCCCGAGCAGTGGGCCGACACGTTCGGCGGCATCGCCGCGCCTCAGGACGCCATCGCCGCCGTCGAGAGCGACGACCCGGCCGCCCGGGCGATCGTCGAAGAGACCGTGCGCGCCATCTACGCCCCCGTGATCGACGTGCACTGGGTCACCGTGAAGCAGCTCGCCCAGCTCGAGCCGACGCTCGTCGAGACGGTCGCCTGTATGATCGGCGCCCTGCTCAACGAAGCGCTGCACGAGGCCGTGACCACCATGGGCGTGCCTGAGGCGGCCGCCCGCAGCATCCTCTACGGCCACACCCAGGTGGCGCTCGCCAACGGTCTGCGCGGCGACAACCCGTTCTCCGACGCATGCCTGATCGCCATGGACTACGGCCGCGAGAGCATCATCAAGGACGACTGGAAGAAGATCTTCCGCGACGACGAGCTCGACAAGAACCTCGCCCGCATGCTGCACCTCGACCGGATCGAGCGCTGACATGGCCCGGCTCGAAGGCAGGACCGCCCTGGTCACGGGAGCGGGAGCGGGCATCGGACGCAGCGTGGCGGAGCGCTTCGCGCGGGAGGGTGCACGGGTGATCATCGCGGACCGCGACGCCGATGCCGCCTCCTCCGTCGCCGCGTCGATCGGCGAGCGGGCGCGTGCCGTCGTCGTCGACATCTCCGACGAGTCGTCGGTCGAGGCCGCCTTCACCGAGGCGGCGGCCGACGGCTGGTCGCCCGACGTCGTCGTCGCGAACGCCGGCGTGCAGCTGTTCGGTCAGGATGCGAAGGCCGCCGACCTCGACCTCGACGTCTGGCGCCGCACGATCGACGTCAACCTGACCGGCACGTTCCTCACGGTGAAGCACGCGGTCCGGGCGATGCTGGCCTCGGACGGAGGCTCGATCATCCTCACCGGCAGCCCCACCGGGCTCACCGGCGAGGGGCAGGACTTCACGGCATACTCCGCGTCGAAGGCCGGCATCCACGGCCTCACGCGCACGGTCGCCGCGGCGTACGCGCGCGACGGCATCCGCGTGAACACCGTGGTGCCCGCGTACACCGAGACCGGGCTGGTGTCGACGATCTCGGACGACCCGGAGTCGCGCGCCGCCATCGTGGGCCGCATCCCCGTCGGCCGCGCGGGCACGCCCGCCGATGTCGAGGGAATCATGGTGTTCCTGGCCAGCAGCGACGCCGACTTCGCCACGGGAGCCCTCTTCGCCGTGGACGGCGGGATGACCTCTCTCTGAGGTCGAGGACACGTCTCCCAGAGCGAGGACGCGTCTCCGAGAACGGGGACACGTCGAGGCACGGTGCGGGGATCCGTCGATGGTCCCCGCACTCCCCTACGATTGCGTCACAGTGCAAACCGTGAGGGGGTGCCCATGCCGGATTCCCGAGCGAATCCCACGATCAACGCCGTGGCTCGTGAAGCCGGGGTGTCGGTGGGCACCGTGTCGAACGCGATCAACGCCCCGGCACGCCTCGCGCCCGAGACCCTGCAGCGCGTGCAGGAGGTCATCGACCGCCTCGGCTACATCCGCAGCTCGGCAGGTCGCACGCTGATCCGCAACCGGTCGGACGCCCTGGGCCTGATCACCCCCGACCTCGTGAACGTCCTGTTCGTCGAGATCTCACGCGGAGCACAGCTCACGGCCGCCGCGAACGGCCGCTACCTGATGATGGCGAACAGCCTGTTCAACGCGCACGAGCTCGCTTCCGGCACCGTGCAGCACGACCTCCAGGACGAGTTCCTCGAGCACTTCGCCGAGGCGAGGACCGGCGGCGTGATGGTCGCCTCGATGCGCGACCCCACCGCGGGCATCGCGAGGATCCGCAATCACGTGCGGCCGATCGTGGTGGTGAACTACGACGTGCCGGGCGCCGACTGGTGCACCGTGCTGATGGACAACGTGCAGGTGGGTCGGGCCGCCGTCGATCACATCGCCGATCTGGGCATCCGCCGTGCGTTCTTCGTGTCGATCCCCGATATCGTGCAGCCGGTCGTCGAACGCCGTCGCGGCCTGCGGCAGGCCGCCGCCGAGCGCGGCGTAAGGCTCACCGAGATCGATGCCGCCGGGCTCATGGCGGCAGACGGCCGTCGCGCCGCGGAAGACCTTCTTCCTCTGCTCGCCCGGGAGCGATGCGCGATCCTCGCCGTCAACGACAAGGTCGCGCTCGGGGTGCTGCAGCTCCTCCGCGAGCACGGCGCGCTGAGGGTGCCCGACGACGTCGCCGTGGTCGGCATGGACGGTGATCACCGCGACGACGGTGCCGACTGGATGACCCTGACGTCGATCGAGCTCCCCGGGTTCGCGATGGGCGCCGAGGGCGTGCGGCTGCTCGCCGCCGAGGAGGAGCACGACCACGTGCACGAGAGGGTCGCGCTGCCCGTGCGCATCCGCCCGGGAGAGAGCACGATCGGCTCCGCCGGCACCCGCGCCGAGGCGTGACGGCCCACGCATCCGTCGCCCCGGATTGGTCAACCGGTTAGGCTGGCACGGTGGACTCGACGAGGAATTCCTGGTGGCGTGACGATGAGGCGCTGTGGACCTCCGGCGCCTGGAGCATCGCACGGCGCGGCGACGAGCTGGCGGAGATCCGGCACGACGGGCGGATGCTCGTGCGTGCGGTGCGCGCGGCGGTGCGCGACCACGGCTGGCTGACGGTCCCGGCGAGCGTGGACGCCGTCGAGTCGGCGGCCGACACGCTGATCCTGACCCTGCGACACGAGGGCCTCGGCGCGCGGATCTCGTCACGCCTCACGGTGACCGCCGCGGCGCACCGGCTCACGATCGACTGGGATGCGACGAACCACACCGACCTGGACACGTGTCGCGTGGGCCTGGTCACCCTGCACCCCGCGGCGAGCGCGGGCAGCGGCGTGACGGTGGTGCACCCCGACGACAGCGTCGATGCGACGCGGTTCCCCACCGCGATCAGCCCGCACCAGCCGATCAGGGACATCCGCGAGCTGCGCATCGACGGCGGCACCGGCATCCGCTTCGAGGGCGACGTGTTCGAGATGGAGGATCAGCGCAACTGGACCGACGCCTCGTTCAAGACGTACAGCCGACCGCTGGACCTGCCGTACCCGTACCGCCTGCCTGCCGGCGAGCGCGTGCATCAGACGATCACGATCACGGTCGACGCGGCGGAGCACTCCCCCGACGGGCCTCCTCCGGCCCCGGCGGCGAGCGTGATCGACCTGCACGAGCAGGGTGCGTTCCCGCAGATCGGCGTCGAGGCGTCCACGGCCCCTGCACCCGTCGCACCGTCGCGCCTCGGAGACTTCCGGGTCGTCGAGCTCGATCTCACGACCCCGACCTGGGCGGCGGCACTCGCCCGCGCCGGTGACGACGGCATCCCGCTCGACGTACGGCTGATCACCGACGGCACCGCCGCCCCCCTGCGCGAGGCCGCGCGGGCGATGAGCGGGTACGAGGTCGTCCGCCTCACGGCCTTCGATTCGGTGCTGCACGTGAGCGACGGCCCGACGGTCGCCGCGCTGCGAGCGGCGATCGCCGGCACCGGAGTCGACGCGGCGATCCTCGCGGGTGCGCGCTCGCACTTCACCGAGCTCAACCGCGAGCAGCAGCGCATCCCCCGCGACGTCGACGGGATCGCCGTCACCACCACCCCCCTGTTCCACACCGCGGACACGGAGCAGCTCATCGAGTCGCTGCCGATGCAGCGGCTCATCGCCCGCCAGAGCGTCGACATCGCCGCGGGACCGCCGGTGCACATCGGCCCCGTGGCGCTTCGGCCGCGCTTTAACAACGTCGCGACCAGCCCGGAGCCGCGCCCCACGCGCGCAGACCTCAGCGAGGGGTACGGGGCGCAGTTCACCGGCGCGGACGACGCCAGGCAGCGGGCCGACGGATTGGCGGCCTGGCTGGTCGCGAGCGCTGCCGCACTCGCGGTGCCGGGAGTGGCGACGATCTCATGGTTCGAGACCTCCGGCGCACGAGGCCTCGCGGGCACCCCGGCCGAGCACGCGATGACGGCGCTTCTCGGCCTCGGCGCGCACGACGCCGCGCTGCTCACCGGAGACAGTCCCGACGGTCTGATCTGGGCGATCGGATCGCGATCGGAGGGCGCAGACGTGGTCCTCGCCGCGAACGTCGGTCGGCAGACGCGGCGCTTCTCGGTGCGCGTGCACGGTTCCCGTTCCCGTGACAGCGGCGGTGCGGGTGCGGGCGTCGGTGTCACCACGATCGACGTCGAGCTGGCCGGCGGGGAGTGGACGCTCCTGACCGGCACCGGCGCGGCGGACTAGCTCCGGCCGGGTCCGACCGAGGGCGTGCGCCAGTCGAACTCGGGGGCGAACCCCAGACGCTCCTGGATCTTGCGCACCGAGAACAGCGACTCGTGCGCTCCGAGGTCGTCGGCCACGGGCACTCCGGGGAACCATCGCTCGGCCGCGTCGCGCGAGGGAGCAGCGATGCCGGAGAGCGGATGCGCGACGTGGTAGATCTCGAAACCCGGCTGCGCGTGGCGCAGCGCCAGAGAGACCGCCTGTGCCCCGTCACGGGCGTCGACCCACGACCCGAGCAGATCACGACGGTACCCGGGCTCGGCGGCGCGCTCGAACGTCGCGTACTCATCGGCGGCCACGACGTTGGTGAAGCGCAGCGCGGTGATCGAGGTGCCGTCCGCCCAGTGCACCAGCTGCGCCGACATCGCCTCCTCGACGACCTTGCCCAGCGCATAGGTGGTGAACGCCTGTGCGTGGCTCTCGTCGAGCGGCAGGAAGGGCGGCGGCACCTCGTAGGGGAAGCCGGTGGCGGTGATGCTCGATGCGGTGACGATCGTGCGGATGCCCGCGCGGTGTGCCGCGAGGAGCACGTGGAACGATGCCATGACGTTGTTCTCGAAGGTAGTCACGTCGGGCACGAGTCCGTTGACGGGGATGGCGGCCAGGTGCACCAGCGCGTCGAGACCGGCGTGGCGCGCGGTCACGCCGAGGAGTGCATCCAGCACCTGCCCGTAGTCGCCGAGGTCGACCCGCGTGAACCCCGCTCCCGCCGGACCTGCGAGGTCGAAGCCGACGACCTCGTGGCCCTCGTCGCGCAGTCGCGCCACAGTCGCCCTGCCGAGCTTGCCTTCGCTGCCGGTGACGCCGATGATCATGTGCAGGCTCCTCTGGGTGATGAGTGGGTGCGTGCGGCGTAGCGAGTGGCGCACACGCCTCGCATTGAATATTCTTTCGTTAGCGAATCATCATGAGATCGCGAGAGAGGACGGCGCTGGTGCCTTCGAATACTTACAGCCGACCGCTCGACGGACAAGTGCGACTGATGACCAAGGTCGCCCGGATGTACCACGAGCGCGGCATCCGTCAGGCCGACATCGCCGACGCCCTCAACATCTCGCAGGCCAAGGTCTCGCGGCTGCTCAAGCGCGCCACGACCATGGGTATCGTCCGCACGATCGTCACGGTGGCCCCTGGCGTCTACGCCGAGACCGAGGAGCTCCTCGAACAGCGCTTCGGCCTGGCCGAGGCCGTGGTGGTCGACGTCGACCCCGATGCCGACCGCGACGAGACCCTGGCGGCGATCGGCGCGGGAGCCGCGGCGTACCTCGAGGCGACGCTCTCGGGCACCGACAGGATCGGCGTCTCGTCGTGGAGCCAGACCCTGCTCGCGGTCGTCGACCGCATGCGACCGTTCGCCGCGCGCGGCGCCACCGAGGTGGTGCAGCTGCTCGGAGGCTCCGGCGCACCCGAGGTGCAGGGTCACAGCCACCACCTGCTCGGCGACCTCGCGCGCATCCTCGGCGCCGAGGCCGTGCACGTGCAGGCTCCGGGAATCGTCGCGAACGCCGCGATCAGGGACTCCCTGCTCGAGGATCCCTCGATGCAGGAGATCAGCCGACGCTGGCGCGAGCTCACCATGACCATCATGGGCATCGGCAACATCGAGCCCAGCGACGTGCTCGCCTCCAGCGGCAACGCCTTCGCCGCGAACGAGCGGGCCGAGCTGCTGGCCGACGGCGCCGTCGGTGACATCTGCCACCGCACCTACCGGCTCGACGGCAGCCCCGTGCAGGAGGGCTTCGACGAGCGGGTGATCGCGATCCCCGTCGACGATCTGCGCCGCATCCCCCGCCGCCTGGGCATCGCCGGAGGCGCCCACAAGGTCGACGCCATCCGCGGCGCACTGGCCGGAGGGTGGGTCAACGCCCTCGTGACCGACCTGGGCACGGCACGCTCGCTGCTCGATTCCTGAGCTCGACCCGTCAGCGCGCGGCGAGCGCATCTCGGAGCCGGGTGATCCCGGGTTCGAGGCTCGTCAGCACCGGCACGTCGACGTGCACGGCGGCTGCCGCGCTCGCCATCGACGCCTGTGCGAGCACGACGACGTCGGCCTGCGCCGCCAGTCGCTCGATCGCGGCCGCGACGAGCGCGTCATGGGTCGCGCGGTCACCCGATGCCACGGCGGCGAACGCGCCCTCGACGACCTCGCTGAGGATCTCGGGATCCGCGGCCGCGAGAGCTGCGCGCTCGGCGATCAGCGCCGTCGTCGGGCCCAGCGTGGTCGGCAGCGTCGCGATGACCGCGATGCGCGGACCCGCGGCGACGGCCTGGTCGGCCATCGCCTCGTCGATGCGCAGCACCGGGATGCCGACGGCGGCGCCGAGGTCGGCGGCGAATCCGGAGATCGACGAGCACGTGAGCATGACCGCGTCGGCGCCGGCCGACTGCGCGGCGCGCACGAGATCCTCGAGGCGCTCCCCGACGGAGGCCGCCCGCTCGGCGTCGGCGAGGTCGGCGACGATCCTGTCGTCGAGGTAGTTGACGGTCTGGACCTCGGGGATCAGACGCCCCGCGAGCTCCGCGACCGGCGGGATGACGACGGCGCCGGTGTGCAGGAATGCGATACGGGTCATGACTATCCCTTCACGGAACCGGCGGCCATGCCGGCCATGATCTTCTTGTTGAGGAACACGAACACGATCAACAGTGCCACGATGTTGATGCTGATCGCAGCGAACAGCGGGCCGTACTGCGTCGACCCGTACTCGTCGTTCATGCTCAGGAGTCCGACCTGGATCGTCGCGAGCTCCGGCTTGGACGTGAACGTCAGGGCGATCAGCAGGTCGTTCCAGACGCTGAAGAACTGCACGAGCGAGATCGTGAGGATCGCGTTCTTCATGAGCGGGAGCCCGATCACGAAGAACTGCTTCAGCGGACTGCATCCGTCCATCGTCGCGGCCTCGAAGACCTCGCGCGGCACGGATCGGAAGTACGTCGCCATGAGGAAGGTCGTCAGCGGCAGACCCATCACGGTGTAGGTGATGATCAGCGGCCACAGCGAGTTGGTGAGCCCCAGCTTGAAGTACACGGTGAACAGCGGCACGAGGATCATCTGGCCCGGCACCATGATGCCGGCGAGGATGAGCAGCAGCGTGGTGTGCCGTCCCTTCCAGATCATGACCTCGAGCGCGTACCCGGCGGCGACGCCGAGGAGGACGATCAGGGCGACCGACGGCAGCGTGACCAGGAGGCTGTTGCGATAGTTCGTCGCGACGTTGCCGCGGGTGAACGCCTGGATGTAGTTGTCGATGTTGAACGTCTCGGGCAGCGCCCACGTCGGGTTCGACAGGAACTCCGACTGCGTCTTGAACGATCCGAGGATCATCCACACCTGCGGATACAGCACGATGATCAGCAGCAGCGTGACGACGAACCACACCGGGATCCGTCGGATGGTGCGCAGCAGCTGCCGCCCGGCCTTCGGCGAGGGCGTCTTGCGGGAGAGCGGGCGTGCGCTCACCAGGGTCTGCGTCTCGGTCATCTCAGGCCTCCGCGTTCTTCTTGCTGGACGACCGGAACACCGCGAGTGTGAACACCAGGCAGAGGATGGTCAGGACGAGGGCGATGGTGCTGCCGTAGCCGTACTCGGCGTACTCGAACGCCGTGCGGTACATGTACAGGGTGAGCGGCGCGGTCGAGGTGCCGGGGCCGCCGCCGTTCAGGGCGAGCAGGCTGTCGAACACCTTGAGCGTGGAGTTGAAGCTGAAGATGATCGAGGAGATCAGGATCGGCAGCGACAGCGGGACCACGATGTGCCGCACGAGCTTGAGGCCGTTGGCGCCGTCGATGCGCGCGGATTCGATGACCTCGTCGGGGATGTCGAGCAGGCCCGTGTAGAGCAGCACCGCGTAGAAGCCCATCGAGCTCCACCACGTCATCGCCAGCGCCACGCTCATGGTGCCGACCGTCGACGCCAGGAACTCGACGCTGCCGAGTCCGAGGAAGTTGAGCAGGTCGTTCACCGGGCCCTGGTTGTCGCCGACGGCCACGAAGCTCTTGAAGAGCAGGGCCACGGCGACGGTCGGGAGCACCATCGGGAAGAACACCGCGGTGCGCAGGAACGCGGATCCCTTGCGGAGCACGAACACGTACAGCAGCGCGAGCAGGTAGCCGAAGACGATCTGCCCCGCGGTGGCGAGCACCGCGAAGATGATGCTCACCCAGAGCGACTGGATGCCGGCCGGGTCCTGGAAGAACTTCGCGAAGTTGTCGACGCCGACGAACTCGAAGCCGCGCAGGGTGTTGCCCTCGAAGAACGACAGACCGAGCGACCAGGCGACCGGCACGAGCTTGAGTGCGACGTACAGGATGAGGGCAGGAGCCAGCAGGATGATGATCGTCTTGCGATCACCGAAGACGCGATTCATGGGCGTGCTTTCGTGACGTGTGTCGGCCCGGGCCCGCACGGAGCGGGCCCGGGCCGGGGGGTCAGTGTCCGATGTGGACGAGGGACGTCATCGGTTCTGGTCGATGCTCTGCTGCAGCTGGGACATGTAGTCCTCGGCCGACAGCTGACCCGAGACCAGGAGCGACATGTTGGACTGGGCGAGGCTGGTGGACTTGCCGTCCATCAGCGCCTCAAACCAGAGCACGGTCTCCTCGACCTCGGCGACCTTCTCCTGGATCGCCTGCGTGGTGACGGGGAGGTCGGCGACCTCTTCGTTGACCTTGAAGCCCGAGATGACACCGGCGTCCGACAGCGCCTGCGCGCCGTAGTTCTCGGCGATGCACGACAGCCAGTCACCCACCTTCGGACCGAAGGTCTTGGGGTTCATGGCGAAGGCGGTGCCGGCGTTGGCCGGCCACTGGTCGATCGAGCCCTTGCCGCCCTCGACGGCCGGGAACGGCATGAACCCGACGTTGTCGATGCCGATCTGGTTCTCGTCCTCGTTGTTGATGTTGCTGAGGAGCCAGGTGCCGTCGTACTTCATCGCGGCCTTGCCGGAGAGGAAGTCGTTGGTGGCCGCGGCCGGATCCTTCGAGATGAAGCCGTCGCCGAAGTAGCCGGCCGCCGCGAGGTCGGCGACAGCCTGCGCCGCCTCGACGTAGTCGGGGTCGGTGAGCTTGGCCTCGTCGTCGCGGATGGCGGTCATCGCGTCGGGGCCGGCGAGACGATAGGCGTACATGCCGATGAGGCGCGTGACGGGCCAGGCCGCGGCACCGGCCTCGGCCATCGGTGTGTAGCCGGCGGCGAGGAGGGTGTCGTTGGCGTCGAGCAGCTCGTCCCAGGTCTGCGGCTCGTCGATGTCGAGCTCGGCGAAGATCTCCTTGTTGTAGAAGATGCCCTCGAGGTTGTACTGGTACGGCAGCGAGACCATCTGCCCGTAGACGTTCTCGATGGTCGAGGACGCGGCGGGGAGGATCTGGTCCCAGACGCCGAGGTCGTCGAGCGCCTTCTTGTAGTCGAGCACGAGGTCGGCGGCGCCGAGATCCCCGTCGGGGCGGACCATGGCGGTGCCGGCGATGAAGTGGGCGGGCAGCGAGTCCTGGCTGGCGAGCAGCGTGACCTTCTGCACGACGTCGGCCTGCGCGACGGTCTGGTGCTCGAGCGGCAGGGCCTCGTTCTCGGCCTTGCACGCGCCCTCGGCGAGGGCGTCGAGCTCGGTCGCGAGGGTGGTGTTCTCGTTCGCGCTGAGGACGGTGAAGCTGTCGGGATCGGTGCCCGTCGCACCGCTGCCGGCGCTGCCGTCGCCGCCCTCGGCGGCACCGGTCGAGCACGCCGCGAGCGATGCGATCGTGAGCAGTGCGAATCCCGACGCGAGAAGCGCACGGGGAGTGCGGCGAGAGTTCATTGAGGCGTCCTCCTTGACGTCGATGGTGCTGTGTGTCGGTGTGAGTGAAACGTTACGGATTTTGTCGGTGCGTGTCAACACTCAGTACTGAAAGAATATTCACTTGGGCTCGAAAACGTGCCATACTGCCATTCGAACGACCGCTCGACTCGACACAGGGACCGCTCAATGACGACCTCTTCCCCCCACGCTCCGCTCCGCCCGCTGCACGCCGCAGAGGCGCGCTGGTCGAGCGGCTTCTGGGGATCCGTGCAGGACCGCACCTTCACCTCGACAGTGCCGGGCATCTGGCAGTCGCTGAGCGACGGCGACGTCAGCCCCGGCCTGCGCAACTTCCGCATCGCGGCGGGCCTCGACGCCGGCACGCACGACGGACCGCCCTTCATGGACGGCGACTTCTACAAGTGGCTCGAGGCGGCGATCGCACAGCTCGAGGTCGCACCCGACGCCGCGCTCGCGGCGCAGATCGAGGAGCTCGCGCAGCTGATCGCCTCGGTGCAGCGGGAGGACGGCTACCTGCACACGCCGGTGCTCATCCAGAGCCGCCAGGCCGAGCAGGCCGTCGCGCTCGCCGACCGGTTCCACTTCGAGACATACAACCTCGGTCATCTGATCACGATGGGCGTGCGGCACTTCGAGGTCACGGGCAGCACCACGCTGCTCGACGTCGCCCGCCGCGCGGCGTCGTTCCTCGAGGATCTGGCCGTCAACAAGCCGGTCGAGCTCGCCCGCAGCGCGATCTGCCCCTCGCACTACATGGCCGTCATCGAGCTGTACCGGGCGACGGACGACCCGCAGTACCTCGACCTCGCCGAGGCGTTCCTGCGGGTCCGCGACGACTTCGACGGCGGCGACGACAATCAGGATCGCCTGCCGGTGCGCGAGCAGAAGGTCGCGGCAGGGCACGCCGTGCGCGCCAACTATCTGTATGCGGGGCTCGCCGATCTGATCGCCGAGAACGGCGACCGGGAGCTGCTCGAGGTGCTCGAGGGCATCTGGAACGACGTCGTCGACACCAAGCTCTACATCACCGGTGGCTGCGGCGCCCTGTACGACGGCGCCTCGCCCGACGCCTCCCCCTGGCAGCAGGACATCAGTCGCGTGCACCAGGCATACGGACGCGCGTTCCAGCTGCCCAACACGACCGCCCACAACGAGTCGTGCGCGAACATCGGCATGATCCTGTGGAGCGAACGGATGCTGGCGCTCACGGGCGATGCCCGCTACGCCGACGTGATCGAGCAGATCGCCTACAACAGCCTGCTCTCGAGCATCAGCCTCGACGGATCGGAGTACTTCTACACGAATCCGCTCCGGCAGGTCCGCGATCTGCCGTTCCCGCTGCGTCGCCCCGGCGACACGGCGATCCACCCCGTGCCGAGTCCGCCTCCCTCCGACGAGCGACTCCGCGAGCGCTACCTCAGCTGCTTCTGCTGCCCTCCGAACATCGCCCGCACCCTCGCGCGCTTCCACGAGCGGGCGGCCTCGCTCTCGTCCGACGGGCTCTTCGTGCACCAGTACGGCGGCAGCTCGCTCGATCTCGCCGGCGGTGTGCTGAGCCTGCGGGAGGACAGCGACTACCCCTGGAGCGAGCAGATCGCGTTCACGGTCACGGCGGCCACCGAGGGCGGAGTGCCCGTGCACCTGCGCATCCCCGGCTGGTCGTCGGGCGCGACGCTCACGGTGAACGGCCGCGCCGAACCCGCACCGACGCCCGGCACCTACGCGCGTCTCGACCGCACGTGGGCCGAGGGCGACGTCATCGTGCTCACCCTGCCCATGCCGGTGCGCGTGCTGCGGGGACACCGCCTGGCCGAGGAGATCACGAACCAGGTCGCGGTGCAGCGCGGTCCTGTCGTCTACGCGCTCGAGAGCACCGATCTGCCCGACGGCGTCGTGCTCGAGCAGGCCGCCGTGCGCCGCGGCGCCTCCTTCGAGACGGGTCGACGCGAGATCGCCGGCTCCCCCGTGACCGTGCTCACCACGCAGCTCGCCGTGATCCCGGATGCCGATGAGGACGCCCTCTACACCGACCTCGACGACGCGGAGCTGCTGACCGTGCCGGTCACTCTCATCCCCTACTTCGCCTGGGGCAACCGCGGCCCCTCCGAGATGTCGGTGTGGCTGCCGGTGGTCTGGTGATGGCGATGAGCGCAGAGCACGTGATCGCGACCTACGTCATCGAGACCTCGCTGCCCCTGGCCCACGCCGCGGAGGTGCTCGCCGGAGAGCAGTCGACGGGCACGTTCGTCCGCGTCGAGCGGGAGTCCGACGAGGTGCGCGCGCGCTTCGCCGCACAGGTCGAGAGCCTCACCGAGATCCCCCTCACCGGCGCATCGCCGCTGCCCGGAGCCGTCGGCGACCCCGCACTCCGCCGCCGCGCCGTGCTGCGCCTGCGCTTCCCCCTCGACAACTTCGGCCCGTCGCTGCCGAATCTGATGGCGGCCGTCGCCGGCAACCTCTTCGAGATCAAGGAACTGGCGGCCATCAAGCTGATCGACCTCGACCTGCCGCCCGCCTTCGCCGTGCGCTACCCCGGGCCGAAGTTCGGCATCGACGGCACCCGACGCCTGATGTCGCGCCCCGCCGGGGCGATGATCGGCACCATCGTGAAGCCCAGCATCGGCCTCACGCCCGAGCAGCTGGGCGATCTGGTCGGTGAGCTCGCCGCCGCGGGGGTCGACTTCATCAAGGACGACGAGCTGCAGGGCAACGGCCCCGCGGCTCCCCTCGAGGCGCGCGTGAAGGCCGTGATGCCGGTGCTCCTGCGGCATGCCGACCGCACCGGCGTGATGCCGATGTACGCGTTCAACATCACCGACGACATCGGTCGGCTCGAGGCCAACCACGATCTGGTGGTGTCGGCCGGAGGCACCTGCGTCATGGCCTGCGTGAACCTGGTGGGATTCGCGGGGCTGGAGTTCCTGCACCGTCACGCCGAGGTGCCGATCCACGGCCATCGCACCATGCTCGGGGGCATCATGCGCTCGGAGCAGGTGGGGATAGGGTTCCGTGCATGGCAGAAGATCGCGCGGCTCTCGGGGGCCGACCACCTGCACACCAACGGCATCAGCAACAAGTTCTACGAGACCGACGCTGAGGTGCTCGACTCGATCGCCGCCGTGCGGCAGCCGCTCCTGGGCATCACGCCGACCGTCCCCGTGCTCTCCAGCGGACAGTGGGGCGGGCTGGCGCACGCCACCTACTCGGCCGTCGGCACGAGCGATGTTCTCGTGCTCGCGGGCGGTGGCATCCACGGTCACCCCGACGGCGCCGCGGCCGGGGTGTCGAGCATGCGCGAGGCATGGGCGTCGGCAGAGCGGGGCGAGACGATCGACGACGCGCTCCGCGCCTCGGTCGAACTGCGACGGGCGGTCGAGCGCTTCGGTCCGGCCCGTGTCTGAGCCCACGGTGCCCCTCGCCGCGACGACGATGCGCGTCGGGTACTACGGCGACGATTTCACCGGCAGCGTCGACGTGCTGCTGCAGTTCGCCCGGCACGGATGGTCGGGACGCCTGTTCGTCGGCGTGCCGGATGCCGAGCGGCTTCGCGAGGCGGCCTCCGCTCACGACGTGGTGGGCATCGCGGGGATCGCACGGTCGCTGCCCACCGCGCGCATCGAGGCGGAGGTGCGCCCCGCACTCGAGGCCCTGCGCGCCCTCGGACCCCGGATCGTGCAGTACAAGGCGTGCTCGACGGCCGACTCGTCTCCGTCGATCGGCAGCATCGGCCGCGTCGTCGAGCTGGGGCGCGAGATCATCGGCGAGCGTCCTGTGCCGATGCTGTTCGCCCAGCCGGACTTCGGACGCTACACCGTGTTCGGCACGCACTTCGCCGCCGAGAACGGGGTGATCCACCGCCTCGATCGCCAGCCGACGATGTCGACGCACCCCTCGACCCCGATGCACGAAGCCGATCTGGCTCGGCACATCGGCGCCCAGACATCGCTGCCGATCGGCGGCATCCCGCGCACCGCGTATGCCGGCCTCGGCGAATCGCTGCGCCGGTCGCCGCAGGCGGCGGTCGTGCTGGACGCGCTCGACAACGCCGATGCCGCGATCGTCGGCCGAGCGGTGCTCGACGCCCCGGCCCCCGTGTTCGCGATCGGCTCGGGCGGCCTGAGCTGGGGCATCGGCGCGGCCGACCCCGGCGACGCGGTCGCCCTCCCCACCTCGACGCCGTCCCGCGGCCCGGTGCTCGCCGTCTCGGGCAGCCGCTCGGCGCAGACGAGACGCCAGCTCGAACATGCGAAGGCCGCGGGCTGGCTCGTCGCCCCGCTCTCGTTCACGGATCAGGCCGCGCAGATCGCTCTCGTGCGCGCTGCCCTGGAGACCGGCCGCAGCGTCGCGCTGACCTCTGACGACGCCCCCGCCGCATCCGACACGCTCGAACGCATCGCGACGATCGCCGCCGATGCGATCCGCGGCGCGGCCGACCTCGCGCGCCGCATCATCGTGGCGGGAGGCGACACCTCCGGGCGCGTCACCCGGCTGCTGGGCGTGACGTCGCTCGAGATCGCGGCGAACCCGATCGGCAACGTGGTCCTGCTGCGCGCCGCCTCGGACGACCCCGACATCGACGGCCTCGAGCTGCTCCTCAAGGGCGGTCAGGTCGGCGCCGAGACGCTGTTCGACGACATCCGCTCCCTCGGATCCTGACGGCCGGGCGGATCCTGACGGCCGGGGGACGCTCATCCGATCGACCGCACCCTCCCGCGGGTGCGCCTGCGGCGCGCGGGAGGGCACGATCGAATCAGCCGACGGAGAGGCGCATCAGCCGACGGAGAGGCGCAGGCGCCAGCTCGTCCGCTCACGGGGGATCCGGTACCGCTCGGGCGTCGCGGGCCCGACGGATGCGGAGCCGAGGCCCAGCTGCCCGTGGTCGAGGTTGAGCCAGACCCGCCCGGAGTCGACCAGCTCGTACGGACGCGTCGCCGCCTGCAGGTCCTTCGAGGTCCACCGGCGGGCGGTGAAGTCGAACACGCTCCTGCCGTCGACACGCAGGGTCGGCAGCTCGGCGCCCGAGAGCAGCAGCAGGCTCGTGTCGATGTGGTTGCCGTTCTCCTGGGGCACCGGATAGTGCACCTGCAGGTCGTCGATCGCCGCTCGGTACCGGCCCAGCGGCGCGGCCTCGAAGGAGTCCACGTACGACTCGCCGGGACCGCGGCCCTGCCACTCGACATCGGCGTAGCCGCCCGGCAGAGAGAGCAGCAGCCCGAGTCGCGGCACCCAGATGTCGCGATGCATGTACGGGGTGTCGGCCCAGGGGCCGACGAAGTCCGCCGAGACGGACAGCTCGAGACCGTCGCCCTGCTGCTGCCACAGCATCGTCCAGACGACCCCGTGCGGATGCGTCGACGGTGCCGTCCGCCCCGTGACCTCGAGCCAGCCGTCGCCCGTGCGCACCCGATCGGTGCGATGCTCCAGACGGTCCATCCCGGTCTGATGCCACACCTTGGCGATGTTGTTGGTCTCACCCTGACCGCGGTCGTTCTCGGTCGGCGCGCGGTGCAGGTCGATCCAGGGGCCGTCGACCTCCACTCCTCCGAGGGAGAGCAGGCGCCCGGTCGCGCCGTCGAACTCCGCGGCACCCAGCCGCACGGCACCCGCGTGCACGGCGTCGGGACCCTCGGTGTCCGACGCCGGCGCCGCACCTCCGGTCGGACGCGCGAGCACGGGCACCGGCAGGGGGGACGCCTGCCGCTGCCCCCACGACACGACGTGTCCGGCGTCTGCCCAGTCCGTGTCGTCGCGGAGCACAGCGCTCACGGTCACGAGGCCGTCACCGGCGGGGGCGGGCACGGTCGCCGATCCTCCCGCGGCGATCGGCGGCAGATCGAGCTCCCCCGCGTCGACCGTCGTCGCCCCCTGCTCGATGCGCCAGAGGAGGCGCAGGTCGGCCGTGGAGGTCGTGTGGCGGTCGTTGTGGATCACGATCGACGCGGCGTCGACCTCGATGCGCAGCGGCGCATAGGCCTTCGACAGCTCGACGAGACCCGATGTCGGGGTGCGGTCCGACGTGACCAGGCCGTGCAGCGAGAAGCGCCCGCCGTTCGGCTCGTAGTCGACGTCCTCTCCGTGCATGATGTAGCGGATGCCGTCGGGCGTCGTCGTCGCGAAGCCGTGGTCGATCCACTCCCAGACGAACCCTCCGCAGATCCGGTCGTGCTCGCGCATGATCCGCCAGTAGTCCGACAGCGACCCCGGGCCGTTGCCCATCGCGTGGGCGTACTCCACGAGCAGGAACGGCAGCCCGCGGCGGCGCTCGTCGACGGGATCGACGGCCACATCGGCATCCGCATCCTTCTCCCCGAACACCATGCCGTGCATGCTGAGCCGCCCGCCCCGCGGCTCCTCGCGTCGCCCGATCTGGTCGAGGAGCTCGAGAGAGGGGTACATGAGCGAGTAGAAGTCGGAGTCCTGATAGGTGGGGTCGCGCTCGTAGAGCACGGGCCGCGACGGGTCCCGCTCGCCGAGCCAGCGGCGCATCGCGGCGAACCCCTCGCCCGTCATGCTCTCGTTGGCGAGCGACCAGATCACGATGCTCGGATGGTTCTTGTCGCGCTCGACGCTGCGCTGCATGCGATCGAGCACCGCATCCTGCCATTCCGGCAGGGCCGGCGGATTGTGCTCCCACCCCTCATAGATGAACCCGTGCGTCTCGAGGTCGTTCTCGAGCACCACCCACAGACCCAGCTCGTCGCACAGGCGCAGGAAATCGGGGTGCGGCGGGTAATGGCTGGTGCGGACGGCGTCGATGTTGGCGCGCTTCATCAGCACGATGTCCTCGCGCATGGTCTGCGCGTCGAGCGTGCGCCCGCGGTGCGGATCGTGCTCGTGCCGATTGACCCCGCGGAACGTGACGGGTCGCCCGTTGACCGTGAAGACCCCGTCGACGATCTCGACGTGGCGGAAGCCCACGGCGAGTTCGACCGTCTCCCCCGCCGAGCGCAGCGTGCCGCGGTACAGCGTCGGCGATTCGGCGCTCCACGGCTCGACCGGCACCTGCGCGGTCGCGCCCGCCGGGATCGAGATGCCGAGCGCGGGGATGTCGACGACGGCGTCGACGCTCGCCTCGACGCGCAGCGTGCCGAGGCCCGTGCGGTGGTCGTAGTCGGCGTGCACGAAGTGGTCGTCGATCGCGCCGGACGGGCGGGCGAGCAGCTCGACATCGCGGAAGATGCCCGGCAGCCACCACATGTCCTGATCCTCGAGGTAGGTGCCCGCCGACCAGCGGTGCACGCGCACGGCGAGCACGTTACGACCGCGCCGCAGCGCGACGTCGAACTCGAACGGCAGGCGGCTGCCCGTCGACCATCCCAGCTCTTCGCCGTTCAGCCACACCTTCGCGCACGAATCGACGCCCTGGAAGCGCAGCACGGCGTTCTCGAGCTCATCCGGCGCATCGAAGACGAGTCGGTAGTCGCCGGTCGGGTTCGCCTCGGACACGCGGGGGGCATCGAGCGGGATCGGATAGGCGGTGTTCGTGTACAGCGGCCCTTCGGCGGTGCCCAGCATGCGTCGCCGCTCGCCGCCCGCGAGGGGCGTGAACTCCTCGAGCACCCAGTGCGAGGGCACGGCCATGGGGTCCCAGGCGCTGTCGTCGAAGTCGTCCGCGAGGAACGCCTGGCCGGTGCCGGCCGCCGTGGGGCTGAGGCGGAACCTCCAGGTGCCGTTGAGGCTGAGGCGGGCCGCGTCCGTGATCGCATCGGCGCGGGGACGCCGCCGTCCGGCACCCGGTGCGGTGCTCTCCCAGTATCGGTCGGTCATCACAGGGTTCCCTCCTCGGGCTCGTCGAGGGAGGAGAGTGCGGGGGAGGATTCCGGCGTGGCGGACGTCTCCTGCGTGAGGGAAGACACGATGTGAATATCCATTCGTCTATGAATTCGATACCAACTATAGCGTTAGTGTCGACGGTGCGTCGGAATCGGCGCACGCGCGCATCGACGATCGGAGAACCCATGACCGCACTCCGCGTGTTCGTCCCGACCCCGCTCCCCGACGACCTCTGCGCGCTGATCGCAGAGCTCGAGCCGCGGATCGAGCTGATCCGCGACCCCGGTCTGCTGCCGCCGCAGCTCTATCAGGGCGACCACCTCGGCGACCCCGCGTTCCGTCGGTCGGCCGCGCAGCAGCTGCGCTTCGAGCAGCTGCTCGATCAGGCCGAAGCGCTCTACGGGGTCCCCGATCAGTCCCCCACCCAGCTGCACCGCACGGCGGCGGCCAACCCGTCGCTGCGCTGGGTGCACACGACTCCGGCCGGCGGCGGCGCGCAGGTCAAGGACGCCGCCCTCACCGACGAGCAGCTCGCCCGCATCGCCTTCACGACCTCGGGCGGTGTGCACGGAGGTCCGCTGGCGGAGTTCGCGGTGCTGGGTGTGCTCGCCGGTGCCCAGAACCTCGCGCGCCTGCTCACC
This sequence comes from Microbacterium sp. C5A9, assembly GCF_022627955.1. Taxonomy (GTDB): domain Bacteria; phylum Actinomycetota; class Actinomycetes; order Actinomycetales; family Microbacteriaceae; genus Microbacterium. The sequence continues at coordinate 174,079 of NZ_JABXGD010000001.1, read as the reverse complement.
GACCAGCATCGACGCGAGTGGGGCGCACGCCGCCCGGTGCCGCAGGTCGACGGGAGCCACGTGGTCGTCGTCGGGCTGGGCGGCATCGGCCGCACCGTCGCCCGCAAGCTGCACGCGCTCGGGGCGCGGGTCACCGGCATCCATCGGCGGACCGTCGACGCCCCCGGGGTGGCCGAGATCCGCCCTCCGTCCGAGCTCGGCGACGCCCTCTCGACCGCGGATGCCGTGGTGCTCGCGCTGCCCGGCACCGACGCGACGCGCGACATGCTGTCGGGCGCCGTTCTCGCGCAGGCGAAGCCGGGCATCACCGTCGTGAACGTGGGGCGAGGATCGACGGTCGACGAGCCCGCGCTCATCGATGCGCTCGCGAGCGGCCTGGTGGGGTTCGCCGCCCTCGACGTGTTCGCCGTTGAGCCGCTGCCCGAGACGAGCCCCCTGTGGTCGATGCCGAACGTGCTCGTCAGCCCGCACAACGCCGGGACCGACATCGACGAGGAGCGCCGCATCGCCGAGCTGTTCGCCGCCAACGCGACGCGGCTCATCGACGGCGAACCGCTGATGAACCGCGTCGACACGGTGGAGTTCTACTGAGTCCCGTTCTGCGGAGCCCCGTTCTGCGGAGATCGACGTCGTCCGAGCCGATCCGTCGTCAGGACCGCGCGGTGTTCAGCGCCGTGAGGCGTCTCTCGACCGCGGCCCGGGGCTCGGGGCCCAGCAGCCGGGCGAACAGCTCGCCGAGCGTCAGCCGCGGACTCCATTCGGTGTTGTCGCGGAAGTCCTCCGCGATCGCGGGACGGAGCTCGCCCAGCACCTCGACGATCGCCTGATACGCCTCGCTGTCATCGATGATCTGCGCGAGGGTCGACTCGGGCCCGACCTCGCCGGGTTCGGGCCGCGGTGCAAGTGCGGCGGAGGTCCACCGATGCGACCCCGATCCGACCGTGTGACGCCTGCCGTCGGGCAGCACGACGTCGGCGTCGGTGTTCGCCGGCACGGTCGCCTCGACGATGATCGACTCGCCCGACCGCTGCCAGCGCACGCGCGCCTCTCCGTACGGAGTCAGGTGCGAGGCCTCGGCATCGTCGAACCCCTCGAGCGGGTGCGGCTCGATGGCGATCCGCGCATAGCCCGGGGTCGCGGGAGCCAGACCGGCCACGGTGCGATGCAGCCAGTCGGCGATGGCCCCGAGCGCATAGTGGTTGAAGGAGGTCATCTGCCCCGGGTTGATCGTGCCGTCCGGCAGCATCGAGTCCCAGCGCTCCCAGATCGTGGTCGCTCCCATGGTCACGGGATACAGCCACGACGGGTTCTCCGTCTGGGTGAGCAGTCTCGTCGCCGTGTCGAGGTGACCCGTGCGGGTGAGCGCATCCTGGATGATCGGCGTCCCCACGAACCCGGTGCCGATGCGATAGCCGCCGAGCCGGGTGAGCTCGGCCAGGCGGTCGCCGAGCGCCTGACGACGACTCTCGTCGACCATGTCGAACACGATGGCCAGCGAGTACGCGGTCTGCGCGTCGGACACCATGCGCCCCGACTCCGTCACGTACTCGGCGACGAAGGCCCGCCGCACCTCCTCGGCGATCCCCGCGTACTCGCGTGCCTCGCTCTCGCGTCCGAGAAGAGCGGCGGCCCGCGCCGTGAGGTCGGCCGATCGGAACACGTAGGCCGTGGCCACGATGTCGGCCGAGGTCTTCGCCTTCGCCGGATGCTGCGGCGGCGCGTCGGGGTCGAGCCAGTCGCCGAACTGGAACATGCCCTCCCACAGGCGCCGATCGCCGGAGTAGCCGACGATCACGTCAGTCCAGGCCCTCATGCTGTCGAACTGGCGCTCCAGAGTGTCGAGATCCGCGAAGCGCTCGTAGAGCACGGTCGGGACCACGGCGGCGGCGTCTCCCCACGCGGCGGCGGCGCGCGCGGGACCGAGCACGTTCGGCACCACGAACGGGACCACGCCGTCGACCTGGTCGATCTCGAGGTCGCGCAGCCACGAGTCGAGGAACCCCCGCACGTCGTAGAGGAAGCTCGCCGTCGGTGCGAAGACCTGGATGTCGCCGGTCCAGCCGAGGCGCTCGTCGCGCTGCGGGCAGTCGGTGGGGACGGAGAGGAAGTTGCCGCGCAGCCCCCAGACGACGTTCTGGTGCAGCTGCCTCACGAGCTCGTGCGAGGTGTCGAACCAGCCGGTGCGCTCCATGTCGCTGTGGATCACGACGGCGGAGATGTCGGCGGGGTCCAGCACGCCGGGCCATCCGTCGATCTCGGCGTAGCGGAATCCGTGGAACGTGAACTCAGGCTCCCAGACCTCGACGCCGTCGCCCGCGAGCGTGTACCGGTCGGTCGCCGCCGCGGCACGCAGCGGGCGGGTGCCCAGCTCGCCGTGCTCGAGCACTTCGGCGTGGCGAAGTGTGACGACCGTGCCGGACGCCCCCTGCACGCGGATCCTCAGGCGGCCGACGAGGTTCTGGCCGAAGTCGAGCACGGTCCGGCCCGACGGGGTCGTGATGACCTCGGCGACGGGAAGCTCCTCGATGCGCCGGACGAACGGCGACACCCGCGCTCCGGGCACGGGAACGTCGGCGACGACCGCGACGGGCGACCAGTCCGAGGTGCCGCGGCGGGCGTCGTGATCCTCGCCCGCATACAGCCCGCTGGCCGTGACCTCGTTCGGCGCGCTCTGCCACGACTCGTCGGTCCGCACCGTCTGCACACGACCGTCCGCGTACTCGATGAGCAGCTGCGCCGCGAAGCGGGGCTGCTCCTCGTACACCGGCGCGGCGTTCTCGCGGAAGCCATAGTGCTCGGTCGCCCAGGCACCGGCGAGACGCACGGTGACGGCGTTCTCCCCTGACCGCACGAGGGCGGTGACGTCCGTGCTCTCGTGCACGGTGCGCGTGTGGAAGGGCGTCCACCCCGGCTTCAGCACCTGATCGTCGACCTCCTCCCCGTTGAACGCCGCCTGATAGACCCCGACGGCCGTGGCGTACAGCGTCGCGCGGCGCACCTCTCCGTCGACGGAGAACGTCGTGCGCAGAGTCGCCGGCTCGGCATACGTCGTCGGTGCGGCGACGGCGATCGTGCGCGCGGTCCACTCACCGTCGGCGAGGAATCCCGCGACGATCCGTCGCGGCTCGCTCCACGGCGACACCGCCCCGTCGGAGCCGGTCACCCGCACGCGCAGGGTCGCCTCGTCCCGGGGCTGCAGCGGGCGGAACGGCCACCGCAGGCGCACCGAGTCCCGACCGCCGACCCGATGCATCTGGGTCTCGCCGTCGAGCTCCAGCTCGAGTTCGGCACCCGACTGCATCCATCCGCGGGCATCGGACTCGCTCACCCACCCGATGGCCGGGGTCGCCGTGGCGACCGTGTCACTGCCGTGCGGCGCGTCGACGGTGACGCGCGCGACTCTCAGACTCATGTCTCTCCTGCATCTCTCTCATCGTCGGGCGACGGCGGGCGCCGTCACCGTGATCTCGTGCGCTCCCGGGCCCACCCGCACCGCGGCGCTGCCGTCGTCGACGGTGACCGTGGAGTCGGCCGTGACCGGCAGATCGAGGTCGGCGGTCGTGCCGAACGGCACCTCCACGGCGATCCGCAGCACGTCGCCGTCCAGTCGCCAGTCGATCGCGAGGCGGCCGTACGGTGTGTCGACCGATGCCGCCGCCTCGTCCATGCCGACGGCGGGGCGCGGCGCGATCCGCGACACGCGATAGCCGGGCTGCGCCGGAGCGATGCCCGCGACGGTCCGGTACACCCAGTCGATGACCGCCCCGTACGCGTAGTGGTTGAAGGAGAGCATGCTGCCGCCCTCCTCCTTCGACCCGGCATCCATGGCCCCCGAGTGGATGCGCCCGTCAGGGAGGATCGCGTCCCAGCGCTCCCACACCGTGGTCGCCCCGCGATCGACCTGGTACAGCCAGCTCGGCGCCTCACGACGCAGGAGCATCAGGTACGCCTCGTCGAGGTGGCCGGTGTTCGACAGCGCGAACAGGACGAGCGGTGTGCCCAGGAATCCGGTGGAGATGCGCCCGTTCTCGGCGCGCACGTTCGCGGCCAGGCCGGCGGCGATCGACTCGCGCTCGGCGTCGGGGGCGATGCGGAACTCGAGGGCCAACGCGGCGCCGGTCTGGGTCGTGGCGGCCTCGGCTCCCCACCGCCGCCAGGTCTCCGCCGCGACCCGATCGGCGAGGTCGGCGTACTCACCGGCACGGGCGTCGTCGCCGACCAGCGCCTCGGCCCGCGCGAGCAGACGGGCCGAGTGCACATAGAACGCGTTCGCGACGTAGTCGCTCGACACCTTCGCCTGCCACGGCTGCGCACCGGGCGCATCGGGGTCGAGCCAATCGCCGTACTGGAACGGCTCGGTGGGCAGCACGACGTCGTCGCCGGCCCTGCCACGCAGGTGCTCGACCCAGCGGCGCATGCTCCGCAGCTGCTGCCGCAGCACCTCGTCGCTGCCGCCGGCCTCGTAGACCGCCCAGGGCACGATCGTGGCGGCATCCGCCCATCCGGCCCGCCCCATGTTGTCGACGCATGCCGACCCCATGCGCATGTCCTCGAAGCGGATGATGTCGGGCACGACCGAGGCGACGCCGCCCTCGTCGGTCTGATCGATCTCGAGGTCGCGGAGCCAGCTGCGCCAGAACGCCTCGGCATCCATCAGGGTGCTCGCGGTCGCCGCGAACGCCTGTGCGTCGCCCGTCCAGCCCAGGCGCTCGTCGCGCTGCGGGCAGTCGGTGGGCACCGACACGAAGTTGTCGCGCTGCGACCAGAGGACGTTGGAGTGGAAGCGGTCCAGCGCGGCCGATGCGGAGCGGAAGCTCGACCGCTGCGGCAGATCGCTGGAGATCGCGACCGCCGTCGCCGACAGCACCTCGACGTCGCCGCTGATCTGGGCGTACTGGAAGCCGTGGAACGTGAACTGCGGTTCGAGCACGTGCTCGCCGTCGCGATCGAGGATGTAGTGATCGGTCGCCGCGGCGGTCCGGAGCGCAGCGGTGTGGAGCTCGCCCGACGGTTCCAGGATCTCGGCGTGGCGGATGGTGACGCGGTCGCCGGCGGTGCCGCGCACGACGAGCCTGACCCAGCCGGTGATGTTCTGTCCCGCGTCGAACTGCGCTCCACTCCCGTGGGCCGTGCGGGCCATGTCGAGCTCGGCGACGATCCGCACCGGGGGCGCCGACCGGGGCTCGAACCGGCCGAGGTCGGAGTCGATCACCTCGGCGGCGGTCCACTGCGCGTCGTCGAAGCCGGGCGTATGCAGACCCGCTGGCGCGTGGTTCAGGTCGATCGCGGTGCCGTCGTAGATGCTCGCCGATCGCACCGCGCCGAAGCCGCCGCGCCACGACGTGTCGGTCGAGACGAGCACCCCGTGCTCGGTGTCGATCTGCGCGAGAGCGCCCGAGCGATCGCCGTAGATCTCGGTGCGCTGCGCGAAGCCCATCCGCCCGCGATACCAGCCGTCGCCCACCTCGAGCACGATGACGTTCGTGCCCTCGTGCAGCAGGCCGGTCACGTCGATCGTGTCGAGCAGCACCCGCTCCTGATACGACGTCCACCCCGGGGTGAGGCGCGCGTCGCCGGCACGCCGACCGTTGATCCAGGCGTCCACCAGACCGAGCGCGCTCAGGCGGAGCCGTGCACGCTCGGGCAGGGTGTCGACGGCGAACTCGGTGCGCAGCAGCGCCGCGGGCCCCTCGACCTCGCTGGGGATGCCGATCACCCGCGCCCGGAGATCGGCGGACTCGAGCCCGGCTTCCACGACGAGCGGGGCGCTCCAGTCGGTCCATCCGCGCGCCGTCGCGATGCGCACCGAGAAGGTGCGCCGCTCTCCCGAGGCGAGGTCGCCCGCGGGGATCGCGACCGAGTCTCCCGAGTGCACCACGTCGCCGGGCGTCGGAGCCGCACCGTCGCCTCCCGCGGCGATCTGGTAGCCGCGCTGCTCGGCCTCCTCGTCATCGCTCTCCCACCGCCAGGTGAGCCGCACTCCGGCGCCAGGGACTCCGAGGAGATCCGCGCCGTGCTGAGAGCGCAGGGACACCACCCGAGTGGAGGCGTCGGTCAGCGAGGGATCGGGGGCTGCCGCCATGGCATGGGTCCTTCCGGGTGGGTGCGTCATCGCATCGCGGGCTGCGTATCACCGCGCACAGCCATATTGAATGCATTCAATACTCGATGTCAAGGATCGGGACGAGTTCCGAACGAATCATTGACGCAGGCTCGGGATCGTCGTATCTTACCGAGAGTTGAATGGATTCAATGCCGTTCGACCGCACCGGACCTCGACGATGAGGATGCGTCCGGAGTCCAGCTTTTACAGAGAGGTAAAGGATGAACAGCACCCGTACTCGGAGAGCCCTCGTCGCCGCAGCAGGCGTCGCGGCTCTCGCACTCCCCCTCGCCGCATGCAGCTCCGGCGGTGGCGGCGACGACGGCACGACCGAGATCACGTTCCTCGTTCCCAACTCGGGCACGAACGTCGAATCGGCAGAGGCGATGATCGCGGCGTTCGAAGAAGAGAACCCCGACATCACCGTCAAGGTCGAGTCCCAGCCGGCAGGCACCGAGGGCGACAACCTGATGAAGACCAAGCTCGCCACCGGCGAGATGGCCGACGTGTTCTGGTACAACTCCGGCTCGCTCTTCCAGGCGCTGAACCCCGATCAGAACCTCGTCGCCCTGGACGACCAGGACTGGGTGGGCGACATGCAGGACAACATGGCCGCGGTCGTCTCGACCGAGAACGGCGTGTACGGCGCCCCCTTCGGCGCGACGCAGGCCGGCGCCGTCGTCTACAACAAGAAGATCTACGCCGATCTGGGCCTCACGGTTCCGACCACCTGGGCCGAGTTCGCCGCGAACAACGAGACCATCAAGGCCGCGGGCATCGCCCCCGTCATCCAGACGTACGGCGACACCTGGACGAGCCAGCTGTTCATCCTCGGCGATTTCGGGAACGTGCTCGCCCAGGACGCCGACTGGGCCGAGGGCTACACGTCCGGCGACCGCAAATACGTCGACGAGCCCGCGCTGGCCGGTTTCGCGAACCAGCAGGAGGGCTTCGAGAAGGGCTGGTGGAACGAGGACTTCGCCTCGGCGCTCTACGACGACGGAGCGCGCATGGTGGCGACGGGCGAGGGCGCGCACTACCCGATCCTGACCGGCATCGTGTCGACCTTCCAGCAGAACTTCCCGGGCGACCTCGAGAACATCGGCGTGTTCGCGCTTCCGGCGGCGAACGCCGATGACACCAAGCTGACGGTGTGGCTGCCGAACGGCGTGTACATCCCGAAGACGACCGAGGGCGACCAGCTCGCGGCGGCGAAGTCGTTCGTCGCGTTCATCAACTCCCCCGCCGGCTGCGACGTGCAGAACACGGCGATGGTGCCCTCCGGTCCGTACGCGATCAGCACGTGCGAGCTGCCGGCCGACGTGCCCGGCCTGCTGACCGACATGCAGGTGTACTTCGACGAGGACCGGACGAACCCCGCACTGGAGTTCCTCTCTCCCATCAAGGGCCCGAACCTCGAGAACATCACCGTCGAGGTGGGCAGCGGCATCCGCGGCGCGGATGACGCGGCGGCCCTCTACGACGAGGACGTCAAGAAGCAGGCTCAGCAGCTCGGCCTCGACGGCTGGTGACCACGCGCTGATCTCCGGGATGCGGGTGCCCCGCGCCCGCATCCCGGAATCCCGACTCGACGGAGACACCATGACCGCACTCGCCACCCCACCCGCCACGACACCCGCCGCACCCCCCGCGAAGAGAGCACGCGGACGCCGCGGCCTCAGCAGCTCGTACCCGACCTGGTTCTACATCCCGTCGGCCGTGCTGTACATCGTCCTCTTCGCGATACCCACCTTCGCCTCGTTCTACTTCAGCCTCACCCGCTGGTCGCTCTTCGACATCGAGTTCATCGGGTTCGAGAACTACGCGCAGTTCTTCACCGAGCCGATGCTCGTGCAGGGCTTCGTCAACACGTTCGTCTACGGCTTCGTGACATCGGCGCTCAAGGTCGTGCTCGGCCTGGCGCTCGCGCTGCTGCTGACGGGATCCATCCTCGGCCGCGGGTACCTGCGCTCGACGATCTTCTTCCCCGTGCTCGTCTCGACCGTCGGCATCGGCATCACGTTCAAGGTGCTGATGGACCCGTTCGACGGCCTCATCAACCAGACTCTCGCCGCCGTCGGCATCACCGGCCCCGGGTGGCTCACCGACCCCGCATGGGCGCTGCTGTCGGTCGCCCTCGTCGACGTGTGGAAGGGCGTGGGCATCGCGACCCTGATCTTCATCGCCGGCCTCGTCGCGATCCCGCAGGAGTACTTCGAGGCGGCCAAGGTCGACGGCGCGAGCGCGTGGCAGCGGTTCCGGAACATCACCCTCCCGCTGGTGCAGCCCGCCACGGCCACGGTGATCCTGCTCTCGCTGATCGGCGGCCTGCGCTCGTTCGAACTGATCTGGGCCATGACGAAGGGCGGGCCCGGCTTCACCAGCGATGTGATCGCCTCGGTGATCTACAAGCAGTACCAGGCCGGCTTCTACGGCCTCTCGACCGCGGGCAACGTCGTGCTCTTCCTCGTGGTGACCGCGATCGTCGTGCCCATCCAGTACATCCTGAACAAGAGGCAGGTGGAGCAATGACGCTCACGCGCACCATCACGACCGCGGGGTCGTCGAAGGCGAAGATCAGGCGGGCGGACCGCCGCCCCCTCACCCCCAGGCTCTTCGTCACGCGCTACCTGGTCGGGATCGTCGCGATCCTCGCCTCGATCATCGTGTTCATCGTGCCGTTCGCCTTCATCTTCCTGACCGCGGTGAAGAACCCGCAGGAGGCGGCGCTCTTCGAGTTCTCGCTCCCGGCCCAGGGCTGGTTCCTCTGGGAGAACATCGTCACCGTGCTGCAGACGAGGGACTGGATGCTGGTGACGGCGTTCATCAACTCCACGGTGCTCACGGTCGCGAGCGTCGCGATCATGGTCGTCTTCGCCGCGATGGTCGGTTACATCCTGCAGCGGCGCAGGTCGCGTTGGAACCACGTGATCAACGTGTTCGTCCTGGCAGGGCTCATCGTGCCGCCGGCCGTCGTGCCGACCATCTGGGTGCTCCAGGGGATCGGGCTCTTCAAGACCATGCCCGGCATGATCCTCATCGAGGCGACGTTCGGCCTGAGCTTCTGCATCCTGCTCTTCCGCGCGTTCATCTCGACCATCCCCCGCGAGCTCGACGAGGCGGCGGTCATCGACGGGGCCGGGCCGATCCGGCTGTTCTTCCAGGTCGTGATGCCGCTGCTGAAGCCGGTGGCCGTGACGGTCATCGTGGTGCAGTCCGTGGCCGTGTTCAACGACTTCACCGGACCCCTGTACTTCCTCCCCGGCGACGCGAACGCGACGGTGCAGCTGACGCTCTACAACTTCCAGAGCCAGTCGCTCAATCAGTGGAACCTGCTGTTCATGAACATCCTGCTCATCACGATCCCCCCGCTGGTGATGTACATCTTCTTCAACCGGCAGATCGTCGCGGGAATGACGAGCGGGGCGGTGAAGGGCTGAGTGGCGTCAGAAGAACTCGGCGGGGATCGTCCCGCGGAGCCAGGCGAGCTCGTTGTCGCGGATGAAGACCGAGAGCGACTCGTCGCGCGTCTGCCCCGCGCCCAGCCACTGATCGAGCTGGCCGATCAGCGCATCGCCCGCGGCAGTGCACTGCTCGGTCAGCGCACGGTCCCAGGCCTCGACGAAGCCCGCAGGCGTCGGCACCTCGCGCACCAGGGCGTGGATGTACTTGGGGCCGGGCATCAGCCGCCGCGATGCCGCGAGCGCGGCGCGCGCCGCCGCGAGCGTGAGGTGGGTGGTCGCGTGCTGCAGCAGGAACGGGTCGCCCCTCTCCTCGGCCTGACGCAGGAAGTAGCCGCCGTACAGGTGCGCCTGTGCGATGTGAGAGCGGACGCGCTCCGCCCACACTTCGTCGCCGAGAGCGCTGATCGCGGCGACGAGCCCCGCCAGCTCCTCGGTGCGGCTGAACGCCACCCGCGCATCGACGAACGACGCCCTGGTCGGATCGTCGCCGCGCTCCGCCGCCGCGCGCAGATAGTCGAGGTCTGCGAGCTTGACGTCGATGTACGACCCCGGGTAGTCGACGCCCACCCGATCGATCCACGCCCACCGATCGTCGGCGGCCGCGCGGGCGAACGCCTCCTCGGTCACGACCAGATACACGTCGACGTCGGATCCCTCGCGCTCGGTGCCGTGCGCGACCGAACCCACGAGCACGACCCCCAGGACGTCCTCGTCCGTCGAGACCTGTGCGACATAGGCGTCCAACGCCCGTTCTTGATGCTCCACGCCCGCTCCTTCGCGCCGTCGACGATCACTGTCGATGAAACGATACAAGCCCGCGCGCCGAGCTTGCGCGATCCTCGCCGCATCCGTACACTTGAAACGATTCACAAACCAACCCAGGAGTCGTCGACGATGACAACACCCACACGCGTGTGCTTCCGGCTGCAGGTGCGGCCCGAGCTGCTCGACGAGTACCTCGACCGCCATTCCCCGGTCTGGCCCGAGATGCTGGCGGAGATCGCCGCCGCCGGCCGCCGCAACTACTCGCTCTTCCTCGCCGACGGCGGCACGCTGATCGGCTACTACGAGGTCGACGACGACGCGGCCGCCCAGGCGTATCTCGCCGCCTCCCCCGTGGCCGCCCGCTGGGAGGCCGAGATGGGCCGTTTCTTCCTGGGCCTCGACGGTCGCCCCGACCAGGCGGCCACCGCACTCACCGAGGTGTTCCACCTCGAAGACCAGCTCGCCGACGTCGGCGGGCCCGCAGCATCCACCCCAGACAACCGCAACGACACCGAAGGCAGCGCCTCATGAGCATCCTCTCGTCCGACAACCTCGCCGCTCTCGAGCAGCAGGGCATCGAGCTCCCCAGCTGGGCGTTCGGAAACTCCGGCACCCGCTTCAAGGTGTTCGGCACGCCCGGCACCCCCCGCGACCCGTGGGAGAAGATCGCGGATGCCGCCCAGGTCAACACCTACACCGGGCTCGCTCCCTCGGTCGCCCTGCACATCCCGTGGGACCTCGTCGACTCGTACTCCGACCTGCGCACGCACGCGGAGGACCTCGGTGTGACGCTCGGCACCATCAACTCGAACACGTTCCAGGACGACGACTACAAGTTCGGCGCGCTGACGCACGAAGACGCGGCGATCCGCCGGAAGGCGATCGATCACCACCTCGCCTGTATCGACGTGATGGATGCCACGGGCAGCCGCGACCTGAAGATCTGGCTCGCCGAGGGCTCGAACTACCCCGGTCAGGCAGACCTCCGCGGTCGTCAGGACCGCCTGCAGGAGTCGCTGCAGCAGATCTACGCGCGTCTCGGCGACGACCAGCGCCTCGTGCTCGAGTACAAGTTCTTCGAGCCGGCTTTCTACCACACCGATGTTCCCGACTGGGGCACGTCGTACGCCCAGGTCTCGTCGCTCGGCGACAAGGCGATGGTGTGCCTCGACACCGGTCACCACGCCCCCGGCACGAACATCGAGTTCATCGTCATGCAGCTGCTGCGCCTCGGCAAGCTCGGCTCGTTCGACTTCAACTCGCGCTTCTACGCCGACGACGACCTGATCGTGGGCGCGGCCGACCCGTTCCAGCTCTTCCGCATCCTGTTCGAGGTCGTCCGAGGCGGCGGCCTCAACAACCCCGATGTGGCGTTCATGCTCGACCAGTGCCACAACGTCGAAGACAAGATCCCCGGCCAGATCCGCTCGGTGCTCAACGTGCAGGAGATGACGGCCCGCGCCCTCATCGTCGACCGCGACGCCCTCGCCGCCGCGCAGAAGTCCGGCGACGTGCTGGCCGCGAACGCCGTCTTCATGGACGCCTTCTACACCGACGTGCGCCCGGCCCTCGCCGAATGGCGCGAGTCGCGCGGCCTCGCCGCCGACCCGATGAAGGCCTACGCCGAGTCGGGCTACCAGCAGAAGATCGCCGCCGAGCGCGTCGGCGGCGTGCAGGCCGGCTGGGGCGCCTGATCCTCGGCCGCTGACACCATGAGACCCGTCGGGATGCGGGAGCCGATCCCCGCGTCCCGACGCCCCTCTCACAGAAGGGCCGATGCCGTGAGCGATCGGGTGCCCCATGGGCCCCTCCGCCCCCTTCCCCTGCGCGTGTACCAGCCGGAGAAACCTGCGGGACCCGGACTCGTCTGGGCGCATGGCGGAGGATTCGCCGCCGGCGAGCTGGAGATGCCCGAGGCCGACTGGGTCGCGCGCAGCTTCGCCGACCGCGGCATCGTCGTGGTGTCGGTCGACTATTCGCTCGCGCCGTTCCCTCGCACCTGGGCTGCGGCCGCCGGTGCCCCCGGACGCGACGGCGTGCACTATCCCGTCGCGTCCGACGAGGTCGAGCATGCCTTCCGCTGGGCCGCTTCATCGGGCCTCGCCGCCGGCCCCTGGGCGCTCGGCGGCGCGAGCGCCGGCGGCAACCTCGCCACCGGTGCCGCGCTGCGCCTCAGCCATGGCACGGGTCCGATTCCGGCTCTCGCCGTGCTCGCGTATCCGACGCTGCACGCGGTGCAGGGCCCGCCGGACGACGAGCTCCGCGCCGCGCTCGACGCGGATCCCGAGGCCGACGTGTTCGGCCCCGATCCCGTGCGCGTCATGTACGAGAACTATCTCGGCGTCCCTGCCGAGCAGGGCGACGTCTACGCGGTGCCGGGCACGGCATCCGTCGACGATCTGCGCGCCTTCCCCGCCACGATCATGATCAACGACGAGATCGACGAGCTCCGCGTCTCGGGTGAGGCGTTCGGCGCCACGCTGCGCGCCGCGGGCGTCGAGCTCGACATCTCCACCGCGTCGGGAACCCGCCACGGTCACCTCAACAAGCCTGATCTCGCGGCGGCGACAGCATCGATCGACCGCTTCGCCCGCCGCATCCTCGCCACGACTCCCGAGAACAAGGAACAGCCATGACCAACCCCACCGCCGCCGCCCTCATCGAGCGGTCGAACCGCCTCGGCGCCGACCCCAAGAACACCAACTACGCCGGCGGCAACACCTCGGCGAAGGGCACCGAGACCGATCCGGTCACGGGTCAGCCGGTCGAGCTGCTCTGGGTCAAGGGCTCGGGGGGAGACCTGGGCACGCTGAAGGAGCAGGGCCTCGCGGTGCTGCGCCTCGACCGCATGCGCGCGCTCGTCGACGTGTATCCCGGCCTCGACCGCGAAGACGAGATGGTCGCCGCCTTCGACTACTGCCTGCACGGCAAGGGTGGAGCCGCCCCCTCGATCGACACCGCCATGCACGGCCTCGTCGACGCCGCGCACGTGGACCACCTGCACCCTGACTCGGGCATCGCGATCGCGACCGCCGCCGACGGCGAGGCGCTGACCACGAAGATCTTCGGCGAGAAGGTCGTGTGGGTGCCGTGGCGCCGCCCCGGCTTCCAGCTCGGACTCGACATCGCCGCGATCAAGGCAGCGAACCCCGACGCGATCGGATGCATCCTCGGCGGGCACGGCATCACCGCCTGGGGCGACACGTCGGAGGAGGCCGAGGCCCACTCGCTCTGGATCATCGACACCGCCGCGGCATACATCGAGGCGAACGGCGCGGCCGACCCCTTCGGCGGTGTGCGCGCCGGATTCGAGGCCCTCCCCGAGGCCGAGCGCCGCGAGCGGGCCGCCGCCCTCGCGGGCACCATCCGCGGCATCGCCTCGACCGACAAGCCGCAGGTCGGTCACTTCACCGACTCCGACGTCGTGCTCGACTTCCTCGCCTCCGAGCGCGCCCCCGAGCTGGCCGCCCTCGGCACCAGCTGCCCCGACCACTTCCTGCGCACCAAGGTCAAGCCGCTCATCCTCGACCTGCCGATCACGGCATCCGTCGACGAGCAGATCGCCCGCCTGCACGAGCTGCACACCGAGTACCGCGCCGACTACCAGGCCTACTACGACGCGCACGCGACGGCCGAGTCGCCCGCGATCCGCGGCGCCGACCCGCTCATCGTGCTCGTGCCGGGTGTCGGCATGTTCTCGTACGGCGCCAACAAGCAGACCGCCCGCGTCGCCGGCGAGTTCTACGTCAACGCGATCAACGTGATGCGCGGCGCCGAGGCGCTGTCGACCTACTCCCCCATCTCCGACGCCGAGAAGTTCCGCATCGAGTACTGGGCACTGGAAGAGGCCAAGCTGCAGCGCATGCCGAAGCCGAAGTCCCACCAGGGGCGCATCGCGTTCGTCACCGGCGCCGCCTCGGGCATCGGCAAGGCCATCGCCACCCGCCTCGCCGCCGAGGGCGCCTGCGTCGTCATCGCCGACCTCGACCTCGAGAAGGCCCAGGCCGCGGCGGCCGAGCTCGGCAGCACCGACGTCGCGATCGGAGTGGCGGCGAACGTGGCAGACGCCGACGCGATCCAGGCTGCACTGAACGACGCCGTGCTCGCGTTCGGCGGCGTCGACCTCGTCGTCAACAACGCCGGCCTCTCACTGTCGAAGCCCCTGCTCGAGACCACCGAGAAGGACTGGGACCTGCAGCACGACGTCATGGCCAAGGGATCGTTCCTCGTGTCCAAGGCCGCGGCGCGCGTGCTCATCGACCAGAAGCTCGGCGGCGACATCATCTACATCTCGTCGAAGAACTCGGTGTTCGCCGGCCCGAACAACATCGCGTACTCGGCGACCAAGGCCGACCAGGCTCACCAGGTGCGCCTGCTGGCCGTCGAGCTCGGCGAGTACGGCATCCGCGTCAACGGCATCAACCCCGACGGCGTCGTGCGCGGCTCCGGCATCTTCGCCTCGGGCTGGGGTGCGAACCGCGCCGCGACCTACGGCGTCGCCGAAGAGGACCTCGGCCAGTTCTACGCCAACCGCACGATCCTCAAGCGCGAGGTCGTTCCCGAGAACGTGGCCGACGCGGTGTACGTGCTGACCGGCCCCGAGCTGAGCCGCACGACCGGCCTGCACATCCCCGTCGACTCGGGCGTCGCCGCGGCGTTCCTGCGATGACGGTCCGCACCGTCGCCGCGGTCGACCTCGGCGCGACCAGCGGCCGCGTCATGATCGGGCGCATCGGCGACGGCCGGCTCGACCTCGAGCTCGTCTCGCGGTTCCCCAACGGCCCCGTCGAACGCGAGGACGGCCTGCACTGGGACTTCGACGCGCTGTTCGCGCACGTCGTCGAGGGCCTCGCCGAGGCGGTGCGTCGAGAGCCGGACATCGAGAGCATCGGCATCGACTCCTGGGCCGTCGACTACGGGCTGGTGGCCGACGGGGAACTGCTCGCCGAGCCGTTCCACTACCGGGACGAGCGCAGCGCCCGCGGCGTCGACGAGGTGCACCCGATCGCGTCGCCCGAGGAGCTGTACCAGCGCAACGGACTGCAGTTCCTGCCGTTCAACACGCTCTACCAGTACCGCGTCGACGCCCGTCTCGCCGACGCCGACACCGCCCTGCTGATCCCCGACCTCATCGCGTTCCTGCTCACCGGCGAGGCCGTGGCCGAGCGCACCAACGCGTCGACCACGGGGCTGCTGGGCGTCACGAGCGGCGAGTGGGACACGGCGCTCGCCGACCGCCTCGGCATCCCGACCCGCGTGCTCCCGCCGCTCGTCGACCCCGGCGCGACCATCGGCACTCTCCGACCGCAGATCGCCGCGCGCATCGGCAAGGACCTGCCCGTGACCGCGGTCGGGTCGCACGACACGGCGTCGGCCGTCGTCGCGGCGCCCCTCGCGACGCCGCGTTCCGCCTACATCTCGTGCGGCACCTGGGGCCTGGTCGGCGTCGAGCTCGCGGAGCCCGTGCTGACGGATGCCGCGCGCGAGGCGAACTTCACGCACGAGCGGGGCGTCGACGGCCGCTACCGGTTCCTGCACAACGTGACGGGACTGTGGCTGCTCAGCGAGACGGTGCGCGCGTGGGAGGCGGAGGACGGCACGTCGATCGACCTGCCCGAGCTGCTCGCCGCGGCATCCGCCGTGACCGACGAGGCGCCGCTGTTCGATGCGAACGATCCGAGCCTCAGCGCTCCCGGCGGCATGCCGGCGCGCATCGCGGCGCTGCTCGGCGACGACGCCCCGACGACGCGTCCCGCGTTCGCGCGCGCGATCGTCGAGTCGATCGCGACCGCGTTCGCGGAGGCCGTGCAGACGGCGGCCGACCTGTCGGGACGCACGCTCGACAGCATCAATCTGGTGGGCGGCGGGTCGCTGAACCGCCTGCTGTGCCAGGCGACGGCGGATCGCTCGGGTCTTCCCGTGCTGGCGGGCCCGGTCGAGGCGACCGCTCTCGGCAACGTGCTCGTGCAGGCGCGGGCACTCGGCGCGGCGCCCGCGTCGCTCGAGGACCTGCGTGCCCTGGTCGCCGCGACCCACCGGCCGGAGCTCTTCGCACCGCGCGACTGACGCGATCCGGATGCCACGAGCCCCCGCGACCGCCCGGTCGTGGGGGCTCGACGCGTTCCCGACGCGATCTCTCGGAGGAGATCTAGCGGACCGCGATCACCGCAGTCGCCGGCGCGAATCCCTCGGCCGTCGCCGTCACACGGATCTCTCCGGGTGACCCCGCACGGACGATCGCGAGCACCCGCCCGTCGAACGTGGTCGCCGACGACGAGCCGTACGACTCCTCCGTGCGCGCCCTCGCGGAGCCGAGCCCGGCCAGCTCGCCGCCCGTGACCTCGACCGCGACCGGGCGGTCACGGTCGCAGTGCAGCGTGCCCTGGTCGTCGGCGATCGTGATCTCCACATAGCCGATACCGTCGGCGGCGATCTCGTCACGCTCGGCCCTCGCCGACAGCAGCGGACGGCCGGCGGTCGCGAGCGACGTGCGCGCGACCTCGGCTCCGCCCGCAGAGGCCACCGCCGTGAGGGCGCCCGGGCGGTACTCGGTCTCGAAGCGGGCGACGAGCGCACGGGGCGCCCCGACCGTGACGCGCCCGACGACCTCACCGTCGAGGAGCAGCTCGACCTCGTCGGCGTCGGCGTAGACGTCGACCGTGACGGGCGACCCCGCGGGAGCATCCCACGTCCAGCTCGACACGACGTCGTCCCACGACCACGGTGTCTTGGCGACGGGACGGCCGTGATGCGCGGGCCGATGCACCGCGATGACGGGCTCGGAACGCAGACCGAAGGCGATCTCGCGGTAGTACGAGGCCGGCAGGCGATGACCCGTGATGTCGATGTCGCCGCACTGGGCGAGCAGGTACGGGAAGGGCCCGGCCGTGCCGGTGGGCGTGTAGCCCTCGGCATCCGTGTAGTCCACGCGTCCGATGCCGGCCTCGCCGATGTAGTCCCACCCGGTCCACGTGAAGTCGCCGATCACATGCGGCAGCCGGCGCACGTCGGACCACAGCGAGGCGATGCGATCGGGGAAGGTCTCGGAGCCCACGATCACGCGGTTCGGGAAGAGCTCCGCATCGAGGTCGTAGCGCGAGTCGGCGTAGTTGAAACCGACCACGTCGAGCACCGCGGCGGACTCCTCCGTCGACTCGGTCACGAGCGCCGAGGAGTTCATGCGCGCCATCTGCTCGCCCATGCCCGCCATCATGGTGTTGGGGTCGGATGCCGCGGCCTCGGCCATCGCGTCGGCCATCCGCCCGAGGTTCGCGATGATGCCGTTGATGCCGTTCGTGACGAAGCGCGTCGGGTCGAGGGTGCGGAACTCCTCGGCGATGCGCCGACTCCAGGTCGCCCCATGAGGGGTGGCGAGCTCGAGGATCTCGTTGCCGATCGAGTACAGGATCACCGACGGGTGGTTCGCGTCCTTCGCGACGAGGGCGGCCACGTCGCGCCGCCACCTCTCCTCGAAGCCGATCGACGAGTCGAACGCTGTCTTCGACTTCGTCCAGACGTCCGTCAGCTCGTCCATCACGAGCATCCCGTGCGCATCGCAGGCCTCGAGCAGGGCGCGGCTGGCCGGGTTGTGGGCGCTGCGGATGGCGTTGAACCCCGCCTCGCGGAGGAGCCGGACGCGACGGTCCTCGGCATCCGCGATCGAGACCGCGCCGAGCGGACCGTTGTCGTGATGGATGCACGCGCCGCGCAGGTCGACGGAGACGCCGTTCACGCGCAGCCCGTGCCGCGTGTCGAGCTGCAGCCGGCGGATGCCGTGGGCGGTCGTGGTCTCGTCGGTCGGCGTCCCGCCGTCGTCGAGCAGGGCGCGCACCCGGTAGCGGTGCGGGGAATCGGGCCCCCACAGCCGCGGGGAGTCCACCGCGAGTCGCACGCGCGCCACGGCGTCGCCACCGGGCAGGACCGTGACCGGCGATGTGCCCGTCGCCGCGATCGCCCCGTCGTCGTCGGTGACCGTCCAGGTCAGTCGCCGGGTCGCCGTGTACCGCGTGCGGTTCTCGACGCGCGTGGAGACCTCGAGGATGGCGCGTTCGTCGTCGATGTCGCGGCTCACGACCAGCGTGCCGTCGAGTGCGAGGTGCACAGGGTCGTCGACGAGCAGGTGCACGGGGCGGTAGATGCCGCCCCCGGTGTACCAGCGACTGTCGCGATGCACGCGGGCCTCCACCGAGATCGTGTTGACCTCGCCGAGACGCAGGAACGGATCGAGGTCCACCACGAACGCCGCGTATCCGTTGGCCTCGTGGGCGGCGAAGTCGCCGTTCACGAAGACGGTCGCGTCGCGGTAGACGCCCTCGAACTCGACGCGGACCGTCTTGTCGCGCCACTCCGCCGGGGCCTCGAAGGTCTTCGTGTACTCGAACACGCCGCCGGGGATGTATCCGCTGTGCACTCCCTGCACCGAATCGGCCGAGCGGGGCAGGTCGCGCAGGGCGTCGTGCGGCAGGTGCACCGGCACCGAGGCGGTGGAGTCGTCGCGCGCCTCGAAGGCGCCGAGCTTCGGGCCGACGCTCCAGCCGTCGACGAAGGGGATGCGGCTCATCGGTCGTGCTCCTCGTCGACGGCGGGGGTCTCGGCGTCCGCCGTGGTCCAGTCGATGTCCGCGACGCCGTCGACCCACGCCCGCAGCTCATCCGCCATGTCGACCACCGAGCGGTCGAGCAGCCACTGCACCTGCAGGCCGTCCATCAGGGCGATCAGCGCCACCGCGCAGCGGTAGGGGGTCACCCCGGGACGGAGGAGTCCCCGGTCGGCGAGGTTGGCGAACCCGCGCTCGATGTTGGTGCGCGTGTACACATAGCGCCGCACGAAGTAGCCGTGTGCGGGGTGGTCGCTCGAGGTCGCCTCGGCCGACAGCGTGCAGTAGAGCTCGACGACGCCGGGCACGGAGGCGTTGTACTCGGCCAGCCTGATCAGGCCGCGCATCATCGCGGCGCCGTCGCCGGACTCGAGCGGCACCATCTCGCGCGAGCGGTCGTCGCGGTGGTCGAGCACCGCCTCGAGCAGCGCGCCCTTGTTCGGGAAGTGGTGCAGCAGCCCGGCCTCGCTGATGCCGACCCGCTGGGCGATCTCCCGGAGCGATCCGGCTCGGTACCCGCCCTCGGAGAACACCTCGAGCGCGGCGTCGAGGATCGCCTTCCGGCGCTCGCGCGTCTTGGCGTACTGACCGCGCACACCGCGTCTGACCTTCGGTCCCTTGTTCATGGTGTTCGTCATCGTTGTCACCGTATCCCCCGTCACGGCGGTCGCCATCCACTCCGATCGCGAGCCTCCGGATACCGTTCTATAACGAAATCCGAGCGTTCGCTAGCTTTTTATTTTCAAAACCTAGCGATCGCTAGTTTTTGCTGCTAGCTTCTCCCTCCAGAGGCGGTCCGCAGGGGTACCGCCACCCACGAAAGGGACAAAGGATGTTCCGTTGGAAGGCCACAGCAGCCACCATCGCCATCGCTGCTCTCGTGCTCACCGGCTGCGCCGGAGGCACCGAAGACGGCGGCTCGGGGGACGGGAGCGGCGGCACGCTCACACTCGGGGCGATCACTCCGCCCACCACGTTCGACCCCGCCGGTTCGGAGTGGGGCA
Organism: Microbacterium sp. C5A9; assembly: GCF_022627955.1. Lineage (GTDB taxonomy): Bacteria > Actinomycetota > Actinomycetes > Actinomycetales > Microbacteriaceae > Microbacterium. The sequence goes on along the minus strand of NZ_JABXGD010000001.1, from coordinate 154,147 downwards.
ACCGCGCCCCGTTCTACCAGGCGGTCTTCGACACTCTTCTCCTCGCCACACCTGAGGGCACCATCGAGCCCTGGCTCGCGACCGACTGGTCGTACAACGAGGACAACACCGTCCTCACCCTCACGCTGCGCGACGACGTCACGTTCTCCGACGGCTCGGCCCTCACCGGCCAGGTCGTCGTCGACAACCTCCAGCGCTTCAAGGACGGCACCTCGCCCGACGCCAACTACTTCGCGGGCATCACGAGCTTCGAGGCTCCCGACGACACCACCGTCGTCATCACGCTCGGCGCCCCCGACCCGGCGCTCCTGAACTACCTCACCCGCGACCCCGGACTCGTGGCCAGCGGCGAGTCGCTCGGCAACGACAACCTCGCGACCGACCCGGTCGGCTCGGGACCCTACGTGCTCGACACCGGAGCCACGGTGACCGGCACGAGCTACACGTACACGAAGAACCCGGACTACTGGAACCCCGACGTCCAGCACTACGACACCCTCGTGATCAACGTCCTGGCCGACGCCACGGCCTCGCTGAACGCGATCAAGGCCGGAGAGGCCAACGGCGTCAAGCTCGCCAGCAACGACAACCTCGCCGAGGTCGAGGGAGCGGGCTGGACCGTGAACGCGAACGAGCTCGACTTCCAGGGCATGCTGCTCCTCGACCGCGCCGGCACCATGAACCCCGCGCTCGCCGATGTGCGGGTGCGTCAGGCGCTCAACTACGCGTTCGACCGCGAGGGCCTGCTCGAGGCTCTGCAGCTCGGCAACGGCACCGTCACCACGCAGGTGTTCCCCGAGAGCTCGGCGGCCTACGACCCCGCGCTCGACGAGTACTACACCTACGACCCCGAGAAGGCGAAGGAGCTGCTGGCCGAGGCCGGCTACGCGACGGGCCTCACGCTGTCGATGCCGTCGTCCACGCTTCTCGGCGCGACCACCTACACGCTCATCGAGCAGCAGCTGGCGGACGTGGGAATCGGCGTGGAGTACACCGACCCGGGCAACAACTTCATCGCCGACCTCCTCGCGCCGAAGTTCCCCGCATCGTTCATGGCCCTGGAGCAGAACCCGGATTGGCAGCTGATCCAGTTCATGATCGCCCCGTCCGCGATCTTCAACCCGTTCGGCTATGAGGACCCGAAGGTCGACGAGTACATCCAGCAGATCCAGTTCGGCGACGAGGCCACGCAGGAATCGGTGGCGAAGGAGCTGAACGCGTACATCGTCGAGCAGGCCTGGTTCGCCCCGTTCTACCGCGTGCAGGGCAGCTTCGCCACGGATGCGAACACGGCCGTCGAGGTCCTCCCGACGAACGCCTACCCCGCGATCTACGACTTCACGCCGAAGTCCTGACGCGGACCCTCCGGTCCTCCCGCCCGTCGGCGGGAGGACCGGACCCCGATCCCTCCCACCACAGGAGCGCAGCATGCTCATGTTCATCGTGCGCCGGATCCTCGCCGGCATCGTCCTGCTCGCCGTCATCTCGATGGTGACCTTCGGACTCCTCTTCCTCGACAGCGCCAACATCGCCCGCCGCATCCTCGGCCAGAACGCCACCGAGGAGCTCGTCGCGCAGAAGGCCGCCGAGCTGGGCCTGGACCGCCCGCTCGCCGTGCAGTACTGGGACTGGCTGACCTCGGCCCTGACGGGCGACCTCGGTCGCTCCTGGTTCAACGGTCAGCTCGTGTCCGTGAGTCTCAGCGGTCGTCTCAGCGTCAGCCTGTCGCTGGTGATCGGCGCGACCCTCATCTCCGCCGTCCTCGCCATCGTGCTCGGCGTGCTCGCCGCCCGTCGCGGCGGCTGGGTCGACACCGTCGTCCAGTTCATCTCGGTCATCGGCTTCGCGATCCCCGGGTTCCTCATCGCGCTCTACCTCGTGCTGATCTTCGCGATCAACCTGCACTGGTTCAAGGCGACCGGGTACATCCCGATCGCGCAGTCGTTCAGCGGCTGGCTCGCCTCGGTCACGCTGCCGATCGCCGCCCTGTCGATCGGCGCGATCGCCGCCGTGGCGCAGCAGGTGCGCGGCTCGGTGGTCGACGCCATGTCCCGCGACTACGTGCGCACCCTCCGCTCCCGCGGACTCTCCTCGGGCAGCGTCGTCTACAAGCACGTGCTGCGCAATGCCGGCGGCCCCGCCCTCGCGGTGCTCGCGGTGCAGTTCATCGGACTGCTCGGCGGCGCCGTCATCGTCGAGCAGGTGTTCGCCCTCCCCGGCATGGGTCAGCTCACCGTGTCGGCCACGACGCAGGGCGACATCCCCGTCGTCATGGGCGTGGTGATCGCCTTCGCGGTGATCGTCCTCATCGTGAACCTCCTGATCGACCTCGCGCAGGCAGCGCTCAACCCGAAGGTGCGACTCTCATGACCGCTATCGACGTTCCCGTCGCGGTGCCCACGCCGCACGCGAAGACCTCGCTGCTTCGTCGACTCGTGCGACGCCCCGTCTCGCTGATCTCGCTGGTCTTCCTCGTCGTGGTCGCCGTGATCGCGATCACGGGCCGATGGATCGCCCCGTTCGACCCCAACCTCGCCTCGCTGCAGCTGGTGCTCGCGCCGCCGAGCTCCGAGCACCTGCTCGGTGCCGACAGCGCCGGCCGCGACGTGCTGTCGCGGCTGCTGGCGGCGACCCAGGTCACGCTCGCGGCGGCACTCGTCGCTGTCGTCACCGCCCTCGTGATCGGCGTCGTCTCCGGCCTCATCGCGGGGTACTACCGCGGGTGGTTCGACGCCGTGGCCTCCTGGGTCACCTCGCTGGTCATGGCCCTTCCCGGCATCGTCGTGCTGCTCGCCGCCCGCGCCGTCCTCGGCCCGAGCGTGTGGCTCGCGATGTTCATCTTCGGCATCCTGCTCGCCCCCGCCTACTACCGCCTGGTCTACGCCGCGGTCACCGGGGTCAGGGGCGAGCTCTACGTCGACGCGGCGAAGGTGTCTGGCCTCTCCGACGTGCGCATCATCGGCCGCCACATCCTGTCGGTCGTGCGCGCCCCGATCATCATCCAGTCCGCGATCATCACCGGCATCGCGATCGCCATCCAGTCGGGGCTCGAGTTCCTCGGCCTCGGCGACATGAGCGTCCCGACCTGGGGCGGGATGCTCAACGACGGCTTCGCGAACATCTACAAGCAGCCGCTGCTGATGCTGTGGCCCTCGCTCGCCATCGGCCTCACGGCCATCGCACTCACCCTTCTCGCGAACGGCATGCGCGACGTGCTCGAGCGCACGGCGGTCGTGCGTCGGCGCCGCCGCCGCGCGGTCACGACCGCGACAGGGTCGATCGCTGCGGTGACGACCTCGTTCAGCCTGTCGGGCGGCGACGCGTCCGAGCTCGACGACTCGGCGCCCCTGCCCGTCGTGGGCGACACGATCGTGCATCCCGACGACGCGAGGACGAGCTCTCTCGGATCGACGCCGATCCTCACGGTCTCCGATCTGCGTGTCGCGTACGAGCAGTCCGAGGGCGACGACATCGAGGTCGTCCACGGTGTCTCGCTGCAGATCCGCAAGGGAGAGGTGCACGGACTCATCGGCGAATCGGGCTCGGGCAAGACGCAGACCGCGTTCGCCGTGCTCGGCCTGCTGCCGCGCGGCGGCCGGGTGACCGCGGGGTCGATCGACTACGAGGGCACCCAGCTCGCCGACGCGTCGGAGAGCGCCTACGCCGGCATCCGCGGTCGGCGCATCGGGTACATCCCGCAGGAGCCGATGAGCAATCTCGACCCGTCGTTCACGATCGGGTACCAGCTCGTCGAGCCGCTGCGCAAGAACCTGGGCCTGTCGAAGAAGGAGGCGACCGAGAAGTCGCTCGCGCTGCTCGACCGCGTCGGCATCCCGAACCCGAAGCGCACCTTCGAGGCGTATCCCTTCGAGGTCTCCGGCGGCATGGCGCAGCGCGTGCTGATCGCCGGAGCGGTGTCGACCGACCCCGACCTCATCATCGCCGACGAGCCCACCACGGCGCTCGACGTCACGGTGCAGGCCGAGGTGCTCGATCTGCTGCGCGACCTGCAGCGGGAGCGGCAGATGGCGATGCTGCTCGTCACGCACAACTTCGGCGTCGTCGCCGATCTGTGCGACCGCGTCACGGTGATGCAGCAGGGACTCTTCGTCGAGCAGGGGCCCGTGCGCACCATCCTCGGGGCTCCCTCGCACGCCTACACGCAGTCGCTGCTCGACGCGATCCTCGACGAGGGTCCGGCCCGTGGCCCGCTCATCTCCGCAGGAACCGCCGAAGGAGGCCGGTCGTGAACACGCTGCTCGAGGTCAAGGACCTCCACGTCACCTACCCCGGCAAGGGATTCCGCGCCGAGCCGTTCCACGCCCTCAAGGGGGTGTCGCTCGACATCCGCCCCGGTGAGACCGTGGGCCTGGTGGGCGAGTCGGGGTCGGGGAAGACCACGCTCGGACGCGCGGTGCTGGGACTCGCCCCGGTGACCGAGGGCTCGATCCGCTACGACGGTCGGGAGATCGGCCACCTCAACCGACGCGAACGGCGCACGCTGTCGAGTGAGATCCAGGTCGTCTTCCAGGACCCGTACTCCTCGCTGAACCCCTCGATGACGATCGCGCAGATCCTCGCCGAGCCGCTCACCGCCCGAGGTGTCGCCGCACGCGAGGCGAACGCCCGGGTCTCGGACCTGCTCGATCGCGTCGGGCTGCCGGCGGATGCTGCCCGCCGGCTGCCCCGCGAGTTCTCGGGCGGGCAGCGCCAGCGCGTCGCGATCGCGCGCGCGCTGGCGCTCGACCCCCGACTGATCGTCTGCGACGAGCCGGTCTCGGCCCTCGACCTGTCGACCCAGGCCCGCGTGCTCGACCTCTTCATCGAGATCCAGGAGCGCACGGGCGTCGCGTACCTCTTCATCTCGCACGACCTCGCGGTCGTCCGACACATCAGCCACCGCGTGGCGGTGATGTATCGGGGCGAGCTGGTCGAGACCGGCGACGGCGACCAGGTCACCGCACGTCCCGAGCATCCCTACACGCAGCGGCTGTTCCTCGCCGCCCCTGTCCCCGACCCGGACGCGCAGCAGCAGCGACGCGTCGACCGGCGCGCTCTCATCGACGCGCAGACCTCCGAAGGATCCGCCGCATGACCTCCTCAGACATCGTCGCCCCCGCCTCCACAGGGTCCGGGGAGTCCGCCGCATCGACCGCGCATCTGCGACCGCTGCTCGACAGGCTCACCCTCGAGCAGAAGGCCGCGCTCGTGCAGGGTGCGGACTTCTGGACCACGGTGCCGCTGCCCGAGATCGGTCTGCGGGCGCTCACTTTGTCGGACGGACCCGCCGGAGTGCGCGGCCCGCGATGGGACGAGCGCGAGCCGTCGCTGAACCTCCCCTCCGGGTCGGCCCTCGCCGCGTCGTGGGATGTGCAGCTCGCCCACCGCTACGGCGCGGCCGCCGCCTCGGAGGCGCGACGCAAGGGCGTCGACGTCGTGCTCGGACCGACGATCAACCTGCATCGCTCCCCCCTCGGCGGGCGTCACTTCGAGTGCTTCAGCGAAGACCCCGAGCTCACCGCGGAGCTGGGCGCTGCCTACGTGCGCGGCCTGCAGGACAACGGCGTCGCGGCGACGCCCAAGCACTACGTCGCGAACGACTCGGAGACCGACCGCTTCACGGTCGACGTCGAGGTCGACGAGCGGGTGCTGCGCGAGCTGTACCTGGCGCCGTTCGAGCGTGCGGTCGAGGCCGGGGCGTGGTCGATCATGAGCGCGTACAACGCGGTCGACGGGGTCACCATGACCGAGAACGAGCTGCTCGAGACGCCGCTGAACAGCGAATGGGGCTTCGACGGGGTCGTCGTGAGCGACTGGACGGCCGTGCGCTCGCTCGACGCCGTCGCCGCCGCGCAGGACCTCGCGATGCCGGGGCCCGCGCCGGCGTGGTCGGAGCTCGTCGCCGCGGTGCGCGACGGTCGGGTGCGCGAGAGCGACATCGACCGCAAGGTGCTGCGCATCCTCCTCCTGGCCGAGCGGGTGGGTGCCCTCGACGGCACCGCCGCGCTCGTCCCTGCCCCGATCGACGGCCCCGCCTTCGCGAGGGAGGCGGCGATCGAGGGGTCCGTGCTGCTGCAGAACGACGGGGTGCTGCCGCTGGACTCCGGCACCCTGACCCGCGTCGCGGTCATCGGCCACAACGCCACCGAGGCGCGAACGCAGGGCGGCGGGTCCGCCACCGTGCTGCCCGAGAAGGTCGTGTCTCCGTGGGATGCGCTGCGGGCGGCGTTCGCCCACGCCGACGTGCGCTACGAGATCGGCGCCGTGGTGCAGGAGGGCGTGGCCGAGATCCCCCTGTCGTCGATCGTCAACCCCGTGACCGGCGACCCCGGACTGCGCGTGAGCTTCCTCGACGAGGCGGGGCACGAGCTGTTCGCCGAGGACCGTCGCGCCACCGCTCTCGTCTGGTTCGGTGGAGACGCACCGATCGGGGCGAGTCGCACCGTGGTGCTCTCCACCCGGTACACGCCGTCGGAGACGGGCAGCATCGAGCTGGGCTTCGCCGGGGCGAACCCGGGTCGCGTCTTCGTCGACGGCGACCTCGTGCTCGACGACACCCCCGTGCTCGAGGGCACCGACCTCGGTGCGGCGTTCCTCAATCCTCCGTCTCTCACCACCGCGGTCTCCGTCGAGTCGGGCCGCGCCATCGACATCCGCGTCGAGATCACGCGGGCATCGCAGGGCGCGCTCGACGGGGCGCTGAGCATCACGCTGGGCATCGCTCCCGAGCGCACCGACCCCGATGCCCTGATCGCCCGTGCGGTCGAGGCCGCGAGGGACTCCGAGGTCGCGATCGTCGTCGTGGGCACGAACGCGAAGGTCGAGTCCGAGGGCTACGACCGCGTCGACCTCGACCTGCCCGGACGCCAGGACGACCTGGTGCGCGCGGTCGCCGCCACCGGCACCCCGACCGTCGTGATCGTCAACGCCGGCTCTCCCGTGGTGCTGCCGTGGGCGGGCGAGGTCTCGGCGATCGTGCAGGGGTACTTCGGCGGACAGGAGTTCGGACACGCGATCGCCGATGTCGTGACCGGTGCCGCCGAGCCGGGAGGGCGCCTGCCCACCACGTGGCCCGCCTCGCTCGACGACGTGCCGGTGACCGACGTGACCCCGACCGACGGTCGCCTCGTGTACGGCGAGGGACTGCACATCGGCTACCGCGCCTGGCTGAAGCAGGAGACGCCCCCGGCGTACGCCTTCGGTCACGGGCTCGGGTACACCACGTGGTCGTGGGGCACCGCGCAGCGGCATGAGGACACCGTCGAGGTGACCCTCGCGAACACCGGTTCGCGCCGCGGCAAGCAGGTGGTGCAGGTCTACGCGGAGCGCACCGACTCCTCGGTCGAACGGCCGCTCCTGTGGCTGGTCGGCTTCGCGGTGGTGCACGCCGAGCCGGGTGAGACCGTGACGGCGGTCGTGCCCGTCGCTCCGCGACGACTCGCGCACTGGGCCGACGGCTGGGTCGTCGAGCCTGGCCGCTTCACGCTGCACGTCGGATGCTCGGCGACGGATCTGCCGCTGCGGGTCGACTGGGATCAGCGATGACCGATCTCGTGCGCCTCACCGGCGCGCTGCAGGGTCGGGCGGACGAGCGCCTCGCGGTGCTCGTCGCCCGGCTCGACGACGCCCTCGCCGACGATCCCGACCTGTCCTTCCAGGTCGCCGCGTATCGGCACGGAGCGCCGGTGCTCGACGCGTGGGGCGGACCGCATCTCGACGAGCGGTCGCTCACCGTCCCGTACTCCGTGACGAAGAACATCATCGGGGTGGTGGTGGGGCTCCTCGTCGAGCGCGGCGAGCTCGACCTCGACGAGCGCGTGGCGCACTACTGGCCGGAGTTCGCCGCGAAGGGCAAGGCGGCGGTCACCGTGCGTCAGCTGCTGTCGCACCAGGCGGGCCTGCCGCAGACATCGCCCGGTCTCACCTGGGACGAGCTGCTCGACCACCACGCGGCCGCCGCGCGCCTCGCCGAGGAGCGCCCGTTCTGGCACCCCGGCAGCGCCTTCGGCTACCACGCCATCACCATCGGCAACCTCGCCGACGAGCTCGTGCACCGCGTCACCGGGCGCACACTGCACGAGCTCTACGAGCACGACATCCGCGGCCCGCACGACATCGACTTCTTCCTCGGACTGCCCGCCGAGCACGAGGACAGACTGGTGCCGCTGCTGCCGATGGTCGTTCCGCCCTCCGGCGGGAATCCGCCGGCAGCGTCCGCCCTGGGACCCGTGGTGTTCGCGCTTCCCGACGACGTCGACCTCGCCCACTCCCCGCGCAGCTGGCGCTACGGTCATCCGGCCGGGTCCGGCGCGGGCACCGCACGCGGCATCGCCCGACTGCTGGCGGTCGGCGTGACCGGCGTCGACGGCCGACCGCCGCTCCTCTCCGCCGACACGGTCGCCCAGATCGGCCAGCAGCAGATCCGCGGCTACGACGAGGTGCTGCACCAGAGCGACCGCGCCCACGCGGTGGTCTTCCAGAAGCCCTCGCAGCAGCTGGCCTTCGGCGGCCCGCGCTCCTTCGGACACGACGGCGCGATGGGCGCTCTGGCCTGCGTCGACCCCGACACGGGCATCGCGTTCGCGTGGACCATCGCCCGGGGGCCCTGGCCCGGCGGCGCGGACCCCCGCGCGGTGACCCTCGCACGCGACCTCGGTCGACTCCTCTCCCTCTGACGCCCCCGACTCGGAAAGCATCCTCATGACGACGCTGTACAACCCGCTCCTCAACGGCTTCCACCCCGACCCGTCGGTCGTGCGCGTGGGCGACGAGTGGTACCTCGCCACCTCGACGTTCGAGTACCTGCCCGGCATCCCGATCCACCGCTCACGCGACTTCGAGAACTGGGAGCTCATCGGGCACGTGGCCACGCGCGACGATCAGCTCGCGGTCGCCGACGTCCCCACCGCGGGGGGCGCCTGGGCTCCGACGATCCGACACCGCGACGGGGTGTTCCATCTGGTCATCACGGATGCGATGGGGCGAGGGATGCTCCACTTCACCGCGGTCGACGCCGCCGGCCCCTGGAGCGACGGCGAGCTGATCCGCACGCACGACGGGTCGCGCTCGCTCGACGGGATCGACCCCGACATCGCCTGGGGCGACGACGGCACGGTGTACATCACCTACTCGGGACTCCTCCTGAGCGGCGAGGGGGTGGGCCAGCATCTCGGCATCCAGCAGGTCAGGGTCGACCTCGACCAGCACGTGGCCCTCGAGGAGCCCCGCTCGGTCTGGTCGGGCACCGGGGGCCAGTTCCCCGAGGCGCCGCATCTGTACGCGGTCGACGGACGCTGGTACCTCATGATCGCCGAGGGCGGCACCGAGCGCGGCCACGGCATCTCGATCGCGCGCGGCGACTCGCCGGAGGGCCCCTTCGAGACCGCGCCGCAGAACCCCCTGGTGTCCGCGCGGTCCACGATCCGCCCCGTGCAGAACACCGGCCACGGCGACCTCGTCATCGGGCCGGACGGCGACTGGCTGTGCGTGCTGCTCGGCGTGCGTCCGCGCAGCATGACCCGCGCGTTCTCGGCGCTCGGTCGCGAGACCTTCGTGACGACCGTGCACTGGCGGGACGACGGCTGGCCGGCCATCGACCCGGTGCCGCTGAACCCGCGACCCGGCACCCGCGTCGACGTCGACTTCTCCGCGCAGCGCACGCTCGACGGCGAGTGGATCGCGGTGCGGACCACTCCGGCGTCGATCGCCGACCTCGACGCGCGCCCCGATGCCCTGGTGCTGCACGGAGCGGGACGCACGCTCGACGATCCGCACCCCGTCTTCCTCGGCCGCCGTCAGGAGCACCTCACGAACGCCGTCACCGTGACGGTCGACGTGCGTGCCGGCGTCGGCGGTCTCGCGGTGCGCTACGACGAGCGCTTCCACGTCGAGCTCGAGGCCGGGGCGGGCGTCGTGATCGCCCGGGCCGTCGTCGCCGATCTCGTGCAGGAGTGGAGCATCCCGCTGACGTCCGAGGTGCTCGACCTCCACATCGAGTCGCGCCGACCCGCCGCCGGTGGCGGCTTGCCGAAGACCTCCGACGTGTTCCACCTCGCCGTGACGACGGAGGGCGAGCGCCGGGAGCTGGCCACGGTCGACGGCCGCTTCCTCTCCTCCGAGACCACCGAGTCGTTCACGGGACGGGTGATCGGCGTCTACGCCCGCTCGGGCGACGTGGCGGTGCTGCGGTGGACCGCCGAAGGCGACGACGAGTGAGCGGCACCGCGCAGATCGCGACGGTCAGGGCCGAGCTGCGCGACGACACCCCGTTCGTCGCCACCCCGACCCCGCGCCTGAGCTGGACCGTCGTGTCGCCCGACGACGGCTGGCTGCAGTCGTCCGTCGAGATCGCCGACGGACTCGAGACCGTCGCGCTCGACGGCGGCGAGAGCGTGCTCGTCGACTGGCCCTTCGCGCCGATGACGGCCGGCGAGGTCCGCTCCGTCCGCGTGCGCGCGCACTCCGTCGGCGGGTCGAGCACGCCGTGGAGCCGACCGCTCGCCGTCGCCTCGGGCTTCCTCGCCGAGAGCGAGTGGGTCGCACAGCCGGTGGGCCTCGCCGACCCCGACCGCGAGGCCCAGCCGGCCGAGGTGCGGACGTCGTTCACGCTCGAGCGTCCGATCGCGCGGGCGCTGCTGTTCTGGACCGCGCTCGGCGTCGCCGAGCCCGAGGTCAACGGCGCCGCCGTCTCGGACGACGTGCTCGCCCCCGGCTGGACCGCCTACCGGGATCGTCTCGTGCACGAGACGATCGACATCACCGCGCTCCTGCACGACGGGGTCAACGAGCTGCGTGCGACCATCGCCGGGGCCTGGTACACCGAGCGATACGGCTTCTTCGCCTTCGCGGCGCGGCTCTACGGCACACAGCCGTCGTTCCTCGCCCAGATCCGCCTCACGTACGCCGACGGCACGACCGAGACCGTCGCCGCGACCGGCGAAGGGTGGCAGGCCGCCGGCGACGGACCCGTCGTCGACAGCGGCATCTACCCGGGCGAGCACCAGGACCTGCGCCGCAGCCCGTCGTCGTGGGCACCGGTGCGCATCGGCGCCGCCGCGCTCCCGGGCTACGAGAACGTGCCCGTGCCCGAAGCCCGCATCGCACCGCCGGTCCGACGCACCGACACCCTGCCCGTGGCGTCGGTGATCGTGACGCCGTCCGGTGGACGGATCCTCGACTTCGGCCAGAACCTCGTCGGCAGGCTGCGCATCCGCGTACGGGGCGACGAGGGAGCCCGCCTCGTCGTCCGCCACGCCGAGGTCCTCGAGAACGGCGAGCTCGCCCTGCGCCCGCTCCGCAACGCCGCCGCCACGGCGACCTTCGACCTCTCGGGCGACGACGACGTGCTCGAGTCGCGGTTCTCGTTCTACGGTTTCCGCTACGCGGAGATCACGGGCGTCGAGGTGTCGCCGGATGCCGTCGAGGCGGTCGTGCTGCACACCGACATGCGGCGCACCGGATGGTTCGAGTCCTCCCACCCGCTTCTCGACCGCCTGCATGAGAACGTGCGCTGGGGCATGCGCGGCAACTTCCTCTCGATCCCCACCGACTGCCCGCAGCGCGACGAGCGCCTCGGCTGGACCGGCGACATCCAGGTCTTCGCCCCCACCGCGAGCTTCCTGTACGACTGCGACGGATTCCTCACGTCATGGCTGCGCGACCTCGCGCTCGAGCAGCGGCGTGCCGACGGAGCGGTGCCGCTCGTCGTCCCCGCGGCGCTGCCCGGATTCGGTGGCGCCGACGCGGCGACGCCCGCCGCGTGGGGAGATGCGGCGACCGTGGTTCCGACGGTGCTGCTCGAGCGCTTCGGAGACGTCTCGGTGCTCGCCGCGCAGTACCCGAGCATGCGTGCGTGGGTCGACGCGGTGCTCCGCGACGCCGGCGACGACGGGCTGTGGGCAGGACGGATGCAGCTGGGCGACTGGCTCGACCCGGCTGCCCCCGCCGACAAGCCCGGTCAGGCGCGGGTCGACTCCGACATCGTGGCGAGCGCCTACCTCGCGCGGTCGCTGCGTCAGGTCGCCGACGCGGCCCGACTCCTCGGGCATCTCGACGACGCCTCTCGCTACGGCGCTCTCGCGGAGCGCACGCGCGAGGCGTTCGTCGACCAGTACATCACGCCCGCCGGACGCATGATGAGCGACGCCGTGACCGCCTACGCGCTCGCACTCGAGTTCGATCTGGTCACCGACGCGCGCCACCGCGAGGGTCTCGGCGACCGCCTGGCCGCGCTGGTGCGCGAGGGCGGCTACCGCATCGCGACCGGGTTCGTGGGCACTCCCCTGGTCGCGGACGCGCTGACGAACGCCGGCCACCTGGATGCCGCCGAGCGACTGCTGCTGCAGACCGAGTGCCCCTCGTGGCTGTACCCCGTCACGCAGGGGGCGACGACCGTGTGGGAGCGCTGGGACTCGCTCCTGCCCGACGGATCGGTGAACCCCGGCGAGATGACCTCGTTCAACCACTACGCGCTGGGCGCGGTCGCCGACTGGATGCATCGCACCGTGGCAGGGCTCGCTCCGGCCGGTGCCGGCTATCGGCGTCTGCGCATCGCACCCCGGCCCCTCGCCGGTCTCGAGCACGCGTCCGCACGGCACGAGACGCCCTACGGCACGGCATCCGTGTCGTGGCGTCGTGACGGCGACGAGATCGTCGTGACGGCCGTGGTCCCCCCGAACACGACGGCAGCGGTGTCGGTGCCCGGCGCACCCGACGACGTCGCTGCGGGGTCGCACGAGTGGCGCTACGCGGCCCCTCAGCCGAGTCCCCGCCGGGCGCTGCCGGGCCTCGCCGCTTCGCTCGCCGAGGTGATCGACGACCCGCGCGCCTATCGGGCGCTGTTCGACGCCCTGTCCGAGGTGGCTCCCGAGCGTGTCGACGCGGTCCGCGCCGACACGGTCTGGGGTTCGGGCCGTCCCCTCGCGACCGCCCTCATGTTCAGCCCGCCCGCCGTGCTCGCCCGCGTGGACGAGGCCGTCCGCACCGCCACCGCCTGAACAACCGCACACCTGCACACACCGACCACCTGACCGGAAGGATCGTCATGTTCGATCGCCGCTCCACCTTCGGAGAAGCCCTCGACCATCCCGGCGCACGCGCCGTGCTCGAACGCCTCATGCCCGGATTCGCCGCCTCGCCGATGGCCGTGCAGTTCCGCGACGGACGGCTCGGGTCACTCGTGGCCCTCGTGCCGGCGCTCGAGACGCAGGAGGCCCGTGACCGGCTCTGGGCCGAGCTCGCCGAGATCGGCGACGACGTGCAGCGCGCACCCTCTGCACCGGCGATCGCGCCCGACCCCGCGTACGAACCGGAGACCGTGCCCCGGGCGTCTGCGTCGATGACGTCGCCCGCGTCCGTCTCCCTCTGGGCGCCGCTGGAGATCCGCATCGACGGCCCCTCGCACGGCAATCCGTTCGTCGACGTCGAGCTCGACGCGGTCTTCGTGCGCGACGGGTCCGAGCTGCGGGTGGGCGGGTTCTACGACGGCGACGGCGCATACGTCATCCGGGCCCTCGCCGACGCCACGGGCGACTGGTCGTTCGAGACGCGGTCGACCGCGCGGTCGCTCGACGGCCTGCGCGGCACGATCACGGTGGTCCCCGCCGCCGACGGTGCACACGGCCCCGTGCGGGTCGACGGCTTCCACTTCCGGCACGCGGACGGCACGCGGCACCGCCCGCTCGGCACCACCGCGTACGCGTGGACCCATCAGCCCGACGATCTGCAGGAGCAGACTCTCGCGACGCTCGCCGAGGCACCCTTCACGAAGATGCGGATGTGCGTCTTCCCGAAGTCGTATCTCTACAACGCGAACGAGCCGGCGGACTTCCCGTTCCCCGGTTCGCTCGCCGAGGGCTTCGACCTCGAGCGCTTCGATCCCGCGCACTTCCGGCGTCTGGAGGATCGGATCCTGCGTCTCGCCGCTCTGGGCATCGAAGCCGATCTCATCCTCTTCCATGCGTACGATCGCTGGGGCTTCGCCGATCTCGGACCCGCCGTCGACGAGCGCTACCTGCGATATGCGGTGCGCCGGCTGTCGGGCTTCGCGAACGTGTGGTGGTCGATGGCGAACGAGTACGACCTGCTCTGGGCCAAGGACACCGCCGACTGGGAGCGCCTCGCGGCCGTGGTGGGCGAGGAGGATGCGTTCGGCCACCTCAACTCCATCCACAACTGCCGCCCCTTCTACGACTACTCGGCGCCGTGGATCACGCACGTGAGCATCCAGCGCGTCGATGTGTACCGCACGGCGGAGAACACCGACGAGTGGCGGGAGCGCTGGGGAAAGCCCGTCGTGATCGACGAGTGCGCGTACGAGGGCGACATCGATCAGGGCTGGGGCAACATCACCGGGGAGGAGATGGTCCGTAGGTTCTGGGAGGGGGCCGTGCGCGGCGGGTACGTCGGCCACGGCGAGACGTATCTGCCGTCGGCGCTCGGGCTCGACGACGAGATCCTCTGGTGGTCGAAGGGCGGAGTGCTGCACGGCTCGTCGCCCGACCGCATCCGCTTCCTGGAGGAGCTTCTCGCCGAGGCCCCGGACGGTGTGTGGGATCCGCTGCCCGGCGACTGGGATGTGCCGTGGGGCGGGGTGGCGGGCGAGCTGCGCGTCGGCTACTTCGGCTTCAACCGCCCGCGCTTCCGCAACGTCCTGCTCGACGACGGCGCCTGGACGATCGACGTCATCGACACCTGGAACATGACCGTCGACCGCCTGCCGGGCGTGCACGGCGCGGGATCCGTGCGGGTCGAGCTTCCCGGTCGTCCGTTCATGGCCGTGCGCGTGTCGCGGGCCTGAGCCGCGCGGCCGGCCCGCGACCGGACGGTCCACGCCCGAGGGGCGCCGATCAGGAGCCGTACGGCTTCGTGGCCGGTCGGCGCAGCCCCTCGTAGTCGACCGAGGGCCATCGCTCGTCGACCGTGAGCACCTCCCAGCCGCTCTCGGTGCGGACCATCGTGTCCTCGACCTTCACCCCCTGGGCGGTCGGATTCCACGCGAACGCCTGCTCCTCGACGAGCAGATCGGTCGTGGATGCCGTCGCTCTCGGGTCGCGTCCCGCATAGCCGGTCGGTCCGCCCTGGTGATGCCTCTGCCACTCGTCGGCGTCGAATCCGAAGCGCGCATACGCCGCCGTCCCCGCCGCGAACGCCTCGTCGAGCCGCGCCCCGGGCACCGAGGCGTCGAGGAAGGCACGCTCGACCCCGAGCAGCCGCTCGTCGTCGACCGACTCTCCGACCCACCGGGTGGCGTTCGCGATCAGCCCGTCCCGCCGACCGCACACGACGACCATGGCGCGCTCGCCGAGCACGCCGTCGGTGGGGAGCGGATGCCGGAACGCCCCGCGCTCTGCGCCCGCGACGAGCACGACCAGCGGATCGATCCCGCGCACCGCGAGCGCGCCGGCGACGGCCGCCGCCACCTCGCGCTCACCCTGCTCGGGACCCACGAGGTCGAGCACATCGGTGAGGGCCCGGGCGGTCTCGTGCCCGAGCGATCCGTACCGCGACCGCTCCGCGGGGAGCATGCGCGCCCGGGCGGCCCGCAGCTCGGCGGCGATCTCCGCCTCGGGCACACCGGCCGTCTCGGCCGCCGCGACCGCCGGCGGGATCCACCACGGCACCCGGACCACACGGTCGACGTCGTCCGGCAGCATCTCCTCGGCGATCAGTCGATCGGCCTCGTTGTCGGCCACGAAGATCACGTCACCGCCGTCCTCCGCCCGCACGGCGAGCACGGGCGGTCCTGCGAGCGACACGTGCGTCCGCACTCCCTCGAGGTACCACGACACGGCCTCGTGAGACGTGAGCACGAGCGGGCCTCCCCCGGCGCCGCGGCGCACTCGGGCGATCCGATCCTGCTTCTCGATGCGGTCCTCGGGCGATCCGACCATGAGCTCTCCTCACAAAACGTTTTCTCGTAGTATGACCACAGCCGCGGCCGATCGCGGTAACAGAGGAGCCGCGAATGGCACGCGCATCGTCACGCCCGGGCATCACCGACGTCGCGAAGCTCGCGGGAGTCTCGCTGTCGACGGTGTCGAGGGCGATGAACGGCAACCCGACCGTCGACCCGGCGCTCGCCGAGCGCGTGCAGGCGGCAGCCGTGCAGCTCGGATACACCGCCAACCCCGTGGCACGGAGCCTCGTGCTCGGCCGCACGCAGACGGTCGCGGTCGTCATCCCCGACCTCGAGAACCCGACTTTCCAGGCGGTCCTGCGCGGACTCAGTCGGGCCGCCACCGCCGACGGATTCCACGTGCTGGTCGCCGATTCGCGAGAGGACCTCGATGCCGAGCAGGCCCTCGCGCGCGCCACGCGGCTGCGCACGGACGGCGTGATCCTCTGCGCACCCCGCATGCCCGAGGCCGAGCTCGGCGAGCTGCTGTCCGCGCTCTCCCCCGCCGTCGTGATCAACCGCGGCGCGCAGGACGGCGCGCCCGTCGTCGGCGCGGACTACGAGTCGGGGATGCGGGAGATCGTCGATCATCTCACCGCACTCGGTCACCGACGACTCGTGTACCTCGCCGGAGCGACCCGCAGCGTGACGCACCGGGCACGACAGCGGGCGATCGCCGAAGCGGTCGCCCGCACCGCCGATCTCGACGTCCGGGAGATCGCGGCGGGAGTCGACTTCGACAGCGGCACCGCGGTCGCCGATCAGGTGCTCGCGACCGGAGCCACGGGCGTGATCGCGTACAACGACCTCGTCGCGATGGGCCTGCTCTCGGCGCTCACCGCCCGCGGGGTCGCCGTCCCCGAGGCGATCTCGATCACCGGTTTCGACGACATCCCCTTCGCGGCATACACCTCGCCACCCCTCTCGACCGCCGCGGTTCCCGCGGTGGAGCTCGGCGAACGCGCCTGGGCGGCCATGCACGCGCAGCTCACCGGCGGTGAGGCCACGCCGATGCTCACCCTGACGCCGACGCTGGTCGTGCGCGGCAGCTCCGCCCCGCCCCGCACCGTCTGAGGCCGGCACTCCGACTCCGCCTTCCGGTCGCGCGGCGGATCTCCTGTGCTATCGTCAAGAAAACGTTTCCTGACGTTCGAGATCAAAGAAGGATCACGATGACGAAGACCCGTTATGCCCTGGCCGGTGCCGGAGTCCGCGCGCAGATGTACGTCGAGGCGATCGCCGGAGCGCACCGTGATCGTGCCGAGCTGGTCGCCATCGTCGAGCCGAACCCGGTGCGCGCCGCCTTCCACGCCGCACGCGCCGCCGAGGCGGGCGTCGCCGCTCCCCGGCTCGCGACCCCCGACGAACTCGAGCAGGTGATCCGCGACGAGCGCGTCGACCGGGTGATCATCTGCTCCCGCGACGACCTGCACGCCGAGCTGATCGTCCGCTCGCTCGAGGCGGGCGCCGACGTCGTCGTCGAGAAGCCGCTCACGATCGATGCGGCGAGCGCCGCCCGCATCGAAGAGGCGGTCGAACGCACCGGCCGCCAGGTCGTGCTCACGTTCAACTACCGCTACTCCCCGCGCAACAGCGCACTGCGGCAGATCATCCAGGACGGCACGATCGGGCAGGTCACCTCGGTGGACTTCCAGTGGATGCTCGACACGAATCACGGCGCCGACTACTTCCGCCGCTGGCACCGCGACAAGAAGAACTCCGGCGGATTGCTCGTGCACAAGTCGAGTCACCACTTCGATCTCGTCAACTGGTGGATCCGCTCGCAGCCGACCCGCGTCTTCGCCTCGGGCGGACTGCGCTTCTACGGCGCCGACAACGCGGCGAGCCGCGGCCTGGGCGAACGACCGGCGCGAGGCACCCACGACGGCGGCGACCTCTTCGAACTCGACCTCCGCACCGACGAGCGACTGACCGCCCTGTACCTCGAGGCCGAGCAGCACGACGGCTACGTGCGCGACCTCGACGTGTTCAGCGAGGGCATCACCATCGAGGACAACCTCGCGCTCGTGGTCGACTACGCCTCGGGCGCGACCCTGTCGTACTCGCTCAACGCGCACTCCCCCTGGGAGGGCTACCGCGTCGCGGTCAACGGCACGCTCGGCCGAGTCGAGCTCGAGGTCGTCGAGCGCGGTGCCGTGCTCGCCGGCGAAGGGCTGCACCCGCACATCGACCCGAGTCTCTCGGGCAGCGACGGCACCACCACGCTGCGCCCCGAGGGCGAGCGCATCCTCGTGCAGCGGCACTGGGAAGAGGCGTACGAGGTGGCGATCGACGGCGGCGACGGCGGGCACGGCGGCGGCGACGAGCTGCTCCTGTCCGACGTCTTCGAGGGTCCGGGCGACGACCCGCTCGCACGCCCGGCGGACTGGACCGACGGCATCCGCTCGATCGCGGTCGGCATCGCCGGCAACCGCTCGCTCGAGACGGGACTTCCCGTGAAGGTCGCCGAGCTCGGCATCGCCCTGCTGGAGACGGTCCGGTGAGGATCGCCGTCACCGGCGGATCCGGTCGACTGGGCCGGTCTCTGGTGACCGGCCTCGCGGATGCCGGTCACGACCTCGTGTCGATCGACCGCTCGCCGAGCGCGCATCTCGAACGCCCGGGGATCCAGCAGCTCTCCCTCGACCTGACCGATGCGGAGGCGACCGCCTCGACGCTCGCGGGAACGGGCGCGGATGCGCTCATCCACCTCGCCGCGATCGCCGTGCCGTTCAGCGCACCCGAAGACGTCATCCTCCGCACCAACGCGGCACTCGCGCAGTCGGTGCTCGGAGGAGCGGTGCGTGCCGGCATCCACCGGGTCGTCGCCGCGTCGAGCCCGACCGTGATCGGCTACGGCGCTCCTCGCGGCTGGACCCCCGACAGCCTCCCGCTCGACGAGGAATCCGCCACGGAACCCTGGAACGCGTACGCCCTGTCGAAGCTGCTGATCGAGCAGACGGTCGCCATGCTGCGGCGGCAGGCCGGCGACGACGTGCGCTTCGCGTCGTTCCGTCCCTGCTACGTGATCGCCCCCGAGGAGTGGGCGGGCGCGCTGACCCAGCAGGGCCACACGGTGCTGGAGCGCCTCGACGACCCCGCCCTCTCGGCCCCCGCGCTGTTCAACTACGTCGATGCCCGCGACGTCGCGAGCTTCGCCGACACCCTGCTCGCCGCCCTCGACGACATCCCGAACGGCGAGGTGTTCTTCGTCGGCGCGGAGGATTCCCTCGCCCGTCGTCCCCTGAGCGAGCTGCTGCCGCAGTTCCACCCGGGCACCGAGCGTGCGGCGGCGGCGCTCACCGGCACCGCCCCCGCCTTCTCCTCCGCCAAGGCGACCCGTCTGCTCGGCTGGCGCCCCACCCGCACCTGGCGCGACGAGCTCGTCAGCGCCACGACCGACTCCGCCGCTCCTGTCTCCTGAAAGGACCGCCATGGACTTCTCCGGAATCCTGTTCTTCCCCGTGACCCCGTTCGCCGCCGACGGCACGATCGACCACGACCTGCTCGCGGCCCATGTCGCCACGGGCGTCGAGGCCGGCGCCGGCGGCGTGTTCCCTGCCTGCGGAACCGGCGAGTTCCACGCGCTCTCGGCGACCGAGGCCGCAGCCGTCACGCGTACCGCGGTCGCCGCCGTGGCCGGTCGCGTCCCCGTGATCGCCGGAACCGGCGGCCCGCTCGGCCACGCGATCGAGGTCGCCAGGGCGGCAGCGGATGCCGGTGCCGACGGGCTGCTCGTGCTGCCGCCGTACCTCGTCGGCGGCACCCAGGCCGGACTCGCGGCCTACGTCGAGCAGATCGCGGACGCCGCCGACCTGCCGGTGATCATCTACCACCGCGGAAGCGCGCAGTACTCGGTCGACACCGTGCGACGTCTCGCCGCGAACCCGAAGATCGTCGGCTTCAAGGACGGCACGGGAGAGATCGGCACGACGCAGCTGATCGTGCGCGCCGTCGCCGAAGAGGGCCGCGAGGACTTCGCGTTCTTCAACGGGCTGCTCACCGCCGAGCTCACCCAGGGCGCCTACCGCGGCATCGGCGTGCCCCTGTACTCCTCCGCCGCCTTCGCCATGGCGCCGGACATCGCGAACGCCTACTACCGCGCCTATGCCGCGGGCGACGAGGAGCGCCGCCTCGCCCTGCTCGACGGCTTCTACCGCCCGCTCGTCGAGCTGCGCGACGAGACTCCCGGTTTCGGCGTCTCGCTGATCAAGGCGGGACTCCGCCTCTCCGGCCTCGCCGTCGGATCGGTGCGCGCGCCGCTCGTCGACCCGACGCCGGCGCAGGAAGCACGGCTCGCCGAGATCCTCGCGGCGGGACGCGCACTGCTGTGACCACGATCGGGAGCCTGACGACGCGTCTGCAGCGCGTGCCGCTGACGCGGCCGTGGGCGGCCGACGTGACCTCGGTCGGAGTCGTCGCCACGCACGTCGTGCGCTCCGACGGCAGCGAGGGATGGGGGTTCTCGTGGAGCCCGCAGATCGGCGCGCCTGCGGTGCAGGCCCTGCTCGAGCACGACATCGCCCCGGCATCCGTCGGGCGCTCCGCCGTTCCCGGCGAAGCCTGGCAGGGCCTGTGGGAGCACCTGCACGAGGCGGGCGGCGGGGGCCTCACCACGATCGCTCTCGCCGGACTCGACCTGGCCCTGTGGGATGCCGAGGCCCGCTCGGCCGGAACCTCGGTGTCGCACCTGCTCGGGCGCCGCCGCGAACGCGTGCGCGGCTACGGGTCGGGGGTGAATCTGCACTACCCGCTCGACGAACTGCTCGCGCAGGTGCAGCGCTGGATCGAGGCCGGGTTCGACGCCGTCAAGATCAAGGTCGGCAGACCCGACCTCGCGGAGGACGTCGATCGGGTCGCTGCCGTACGCGCGCTACTCGGACCGCATCGGTCTCTCATGATCGACGCGAACCAGCGATGGGATCTCGAGCGCGCGACCGCCTCGGTCGACGCACTCGCACGCTTCGACCTCGCCTGGATCGAGGAGCCGCTGCGCGCCGACGATCTCGACGGGCACACCGAGCTCGCCCGGCGGATCGACGTGCCCCTCGCGCTGGGCGAGAACCTGCACACCGTGCACCGGTTCGGCGACTTCCTGCGCGCGGGAGCCGCGCAGGTCGTGCAGCCGAACATCGTGCGGGTCGGCGGCATCACGCCGTTCCTCCGCATCGCCGAGCTCGCCGCCGCGCACGGCGCCGCGCTTCATCCTCATCTGCTCCCGGAGCTCTCGGGTCAGGTCGCGCTCGCTCTGCCCGACACGGCGCACGAGGTACTGGTCGAGGATGTGGAGGATGCCGGGTTCGGCGCCCTCGGCGCGCTCGTCGACCCCGCGCCCGTGACGATCAGCGGCGGATACCTGACCGAGAACGAGCACTTCGGGCTCGGCATGCGCTTCGCACCCCTGCTCACCGATGACCCCACGCGCACCGACCGCCCGCATACCGGCGACCCGCACACCGACGACCCGCACACCGACGACCCGCTCACCGCAGGAAAGGCACCCTCGTGACCACCTCCCCCGCAGACCTCGACGCGATCGTCCAGGCCGCCGCCGCGGCGGCACCGATCTGGCGTCGCTCCTCCGCCTCCGACCGAGCGGGCTGGCTGCGCGCCGCCGCCGCAGTGCTCGACGCACATGTCGACGAGCTCGTCGCGATCGCCGACGAGGAGACCCGGCTCGGGGTCCCGCGGCTGACCGGCGAGGTCGCACGCACGAGCGGCCAGCTGCGCCTCTTCGCCACGGTCGTCGAGGAGGGGTCGTATCTCGAGCTCACCGTCGACGACGCCGATGCGGCTGCCACGCCGCCTCGCCCGGAGCTGCGCCGACTGCTCACCGCGCTGGGACCCGTGGCCGTGTTCTCGGCGTCGAACTTCCCGTTCGCGTTCTCCGTCGCCGGGGGCGACACGGCCTCGGCGCTCGCGGCAGGCAACCCGGTGGTCGTGAAGGCGCACTCGGGGCATCCGCGTCTCTCGGTCCGCACGGCGGAGCTCGTGGCGGCCGCGCTCGAAGATGCGGGCGCACCCGCCGGATCGCTCGCCCTCGTCGAGGGTCGCGAGGCGGGCAACGCGCTCGTGCAGCATCCGCTGATCCGTGCCGCCGGCTTCACGGGGTCGGTCTCGGGCGGCCGCGCGCTGTTCGACCTCGCGTCGGGGCGCCCCGATCCGATCCCGTTCTACGGCGAGCTGGGCAGCATCAATCCCGTGGTGCTCACCGCGGCCGCCGTCGCCGCGCGGGGCGAGTCTCTCGCACAGGGTCTGGTCGGATCCTTCACCCTGGGCGTGGGACAGTTCTGCACCAAGCCGGGCGTGGTGTTCATCCCGGCGGGCGCCGGCTTCGAAGACCTGGTCGCGGCGCATGTTCCTGCCGCCTCGGGCGGCCCCCTGCTCACCGAGCGCATCACCGAGGCCTTCCCCACCGGTCTCGCGCATCTCGAGGACGATCCCTCCGTCGAGGTCGTCGCGCAGGGCATCGAGGTCGACGGCGTGCGCCCGGTCGCCCTGCTGACGGATGCTCGTGCGGTGGCGGATCGCCCGGACACGCTTCTGGAGGAGTGCTTCGGTCCCGTCACGCTGCTGGTGCGCTACGACTCCGCCGACGATCTGCACGCCGCGCTCTCCCGGGTTCCGGGCAGCCTCACCGCCACGCTGCACGCCGAGCCCGACGACGACCCCGCTGAGACGCTCGAGCTGCTGCAGGAGCGCGCAGGGCGCGTGCTGTTCGCGGGCTGGCCCACAGGCGTCGCGGTGACCTGGTCGCAGCAGCACGGCGGACCGTGGCCGGCGACGACCTCGCTGCACACGTCGGTCGGAGCATCCGCGATCCGCCGGTTCCTCCGGCCCCTGGCGTTCCAGGATGCTCCTCAGGCGCTGCTGCCGGCTGCTCTGCGCGACGACGCTCTGGCGCGCCTGCCGCATCGCCGCAACGGCGTTCTCGTCCTCCCCGCCTGAGCCGGTCGCGGCGCCGTTCGTTGTCGAACGTCGTTCAGGATTAGTGTCGAGGCATGGCACGACGAGGTTCATACGCGAAGGGCGTCGCCAGACGCGAGGAGATCCTGGAGAGCGCGCTCGACGTGATCGCGACCAGGGGATATCAGAGCGCCTCCCTCAAGCAGATCGCCGAGGTCGTCGGCGTCACTCCGGCGGCGCTGCTGCACTACTTCGGGTCGAAGGAGGAGCTGTTCACCGAGGTGCTGCGCAAGCGCGACGAGCACGAGGGCCGAGACCCGCAGCAGCTCGATCCCGGCGAGGCCAAGTCCGTGTTCCTCGACGTGGTGCGGCGCAACACCCGGACCCCTGGCGTGGTCGAGCTGTTCTCCCGTCTCGCGGTGGATGCCGTCGACCCGCAGCATCCTGCGCACGGGTTCTTCCTCGACCGCAGCGAGAGGCTGCGCGAGACGATCACGCAGAGCCATGACGCCGACGCCGAGCGCCGCGCGGTGCTCGACCCCGAGACCACGGCCCGGGTCGTGCAGGCCGTGGCCGACGGCCTGCAGCTGCAGTGGATGATCGACCCGAGCGTCGACATGCCGGGCATCGTCGAGGCCCTGCTCGACGTGCTCTATCCCCCCGCCCCGCGCGCCTGACGCCCGGAAGACGAGAGGACCTCTCCCGGCAGCGGAAGGGGTCCTCTCGTGAGCTCGGCGTGGGTCAGCCGTCGACCTGGCCGTTCGAGCAGGTCTGCTGTGCGGCCGAGTTGCCCTTGATCGAGTCCGGCAGGGCGACGACGCCGGGAGTGGTCGCCGTCGGGTCGGGTACCTCTTCCGTGGGCGTGCCCTCGGTCGGCGTCTCCACCGGAGCACCGGTGTTCGGGTCCTGCAGGATGACACCGTCGTTCGCGGTGTTCTCGTGCGTGACCTGCAGCTGTGCGTTCGCGTTGATCGCGTCCCACATCGTCTGGGCGGACGCCTTGTCCGGCACCACGCGGTTGGGGTCGTCCGGATCGGTGAAGGTCGGGTACTGCAGGAAGACGATGTCCTCGAACGGCACGGACTTCACGGCGAGTGCGATCTGCACGATCTTCATCGGATCGGCGAGAGACGTGCTGGCCTTGACGTTGTCGAGGCCGGTGGTGGCGAGCTTGAGCATCATCGGCACGTTGCCCAGGGTGTCGCTGCTGATGAGCTTGCGGGCCAGGCTCGACATGTACTGCTGCTGGTTGCCGATGCGGCCGAGGTCGCTGCCGTCGCCGACGCCGTGGCGGGTCCGCAGGAACTGCAGTGCCGTGAGCCCCTCGATGACGTGGTTGCCCGCCGCGAGGTCGAGGCTGGTGTGACGGTCCTTGATCGGAGAGGCGAGGCACACCTCGACGCCGCCGATCGCGTTGGTGATCTCGATCACGCCGCCGAAGGTGACGGATGCCGCGAACTGCACTTCCTGATCGGTGAGATCGGTGATGGTCTTCGCGACGCAGTTCAGGCCGCCGTCGGTGTACGCGACGTTCAGCTGCTGCTTGCTCATGGCGGAGTGGACGTTGCCCTGCTCGTCCTCGCACTCGGGGATCGGGATCATCATGTCGCGGGGGAAGCTCACGACCGTGATGCGGCGCGGCTCTTCGGAGACGTGCATGAGCAGGTTCACGTCATTGAGAGTGCCGCCCGAGTCGCCGCCGCTGCAGCGGTCGCCGAAGTACTGCGCGTAGGCCTCTTCACAGACGTCGACACCGGTGAGGAGCAGATTGAACCCGCCCTCGTAGGCGCTGATGTCCGGCGGAAGGTCTTCCTGGCCGTCGAGGTCGACCGCGTTCGCCGAGACCGTGCTCGAGAGGTCGTACACGATGTAGGCCGCGACACCGAAGCCGCTGACGAGGACCACGGCGAGACCGATGGCGATGAACTTCAGAAGCTGGCTGACCGCGCCGGGGGTCTTCTGCTGTCCATGACGGGCGACGGTGCGGCGGCGGGTGTTCTGACTCACTCGGGGCCTTTCGGTTCGGCGTTCCGGTGTGGGGACACCGTGCTCAAGAAAGCGGAGGGTGTGGGATTCGAACCCACGAGACATCTCTGCCCACTGGTTTTCAAGACCAGCTCCATCGGCCGCTCGGACAACCCTCCCGACAGACGAATCCGCCGACAAGCCGTGAGTCTAGCCGAGTTCTATTCTCCCGCGCTGACCTGGGCGGCTGCTGGAAGCGTGTCGAGGGCGATCGCGAGGCCTCCCGCGTTCACGTCCTCGGTCACCTCACCGGCTGCGGCCTTGACCTCGTCGGGCGCCTGACCCATCGCCACCGCGCGACCGTCGAGACCGAGCGCCCACCCGAACATCCCGATGTCGTTGCGACCGTCGCCGGCCACGAGCACATGTCCCCGATCGAACCCGAGCTCGGTGCGCACGCGCTCGAGGGCCGTGCCTTTGTCGACGCCCTGCGGGGCGATGTCGAGCCAGGCGGTCCAGCCGATCGCGTACGACACCTCGTTGAGGCCCGCGTCCGCCACGAGTCGGTGGAAGTCGTCCTCATCGTGCCCCGGCGACACCACGACGACACGGGAGACGGGCTCGGCCGCGAGCTCGTCGAAATCGACCTGACGGCCGCCGTCGAGTGTCCAGTCATCGAGGTGCTCGGTGTACAGGCGCAGGCCGGAGCCGAGCTCGACCATGTACCGGGCGTCGGGCAGCCGATCGCGCAGGAGCGCGAGCACGGGCGAGGGGTCGAACGTCTCGACGTGCCACCGCTCCCACTCGTCGCCGACGCGGCGCATGGTGACCGCGCCGTTCGAGCACACCACGAACCGCGGCGTCAGGCCCAGCTGCTCCACGTAGCGCCGGGTCGCCATCCAGCTGCGTCCGGTGGCGATCGTCACCTCGTGACCGGCGTCGCGCAGCCGGGTGACGGCCTCGGGCACTCCGGGGCTCATCGTCTCGTCCTGCAGCAGGATGGTGCCGTCGACGTCGAGGCCGACGAGCCAGCGAGCCGTCACGCGGTCGGCTCCAGGACCTCGAGACCACCCAGGTACGGTCGGAGCACCTCGGGCACCCTGACCGATCCGTCGGCCTGCTGGTGCGTCTCGAGCAGCGCGACGATCCAGCGGGTGGTCGCGAGCGTGCCGTTGAGCGTCGCGACGGGCTGGGTCTTCGCGACCTGGCCCTCCTGCGCCCCCGAGCCGACGGCAGCGGGCCGGTGGCGGATGTCGAGGCGGCGCGCCTGGTAAGTCGTGCAGTTCGAGGTCGACGTCAGCTCGCGGAACGCGCCCTGTGTGGGCACCCACGCCTCGATGTCGTACTTGCGCGCGGCGCTGGAACCGAGGTCTCCCGCGGCGACGTCGATCACGCGGTAGGCGAGGCCGAGAGACGTCAGCATCTCCTCCTGCAGGACGACGAGGCGCAGGTGCTCGGCCTCGGCATCCTCCGGCGTCGTGTAGACGAACATCTCGAGCTTGTTGAACTGGTGCACCCGGATGATGCCGCGGGTGTCCTTGCCATGCGATCCGGCTTCGCGGCGGTAGCAGGTCGACCAGCCGGCGTAGCGCAGGGCGCCCGCGCCGAGGTCGAGGATCTCGTCCTTGTGATAGCCCGCGAGAGCGACCTCGCTGGTGCCGACCAGGTAGAGGTCGTCGTCCTTGTCGAGGTGATAGACCTCATCGGCGTGCTCGCCGAGGAACCCCGTGCCCTGCATGATCTCGGGACGCACGAGCGTGGGCGTGATCAGCGGCACGAAGCCGTTCTGGAGCGCCTTGTCGAGCGCAAGGTTCATGAGGGCGATCTCGAGACGCGCGCCGATCCCGCGGAGGAAGTAGAAGCGCGCTCCCGACACCTTCGCGCCGCGCTCCATGTCGATCGCCCCGAGGATCTCGCCGATCTCGAGGTGGTCGCGCGGCTCGAAGTCGAACGACGGCACCTCCCCGACGCGGCGCAGCTCGACGAAGTCCGCCTCGCCACCCGCGGGCACGCCGTCGACGACGACGTTCTCGATGCGCGCGAGAGCAGCGGATGCGGTCGCCGCGGCCTCGTTCGAGGCCTGCTGCGCCTGCTTGACGCGCTCAGCCAGGTCCTTGGCCTGCGCGACCAGCGCGGCCTTCTCGTCTTTCGGCGCCTTCGCGACCTGCTTGCCGAAGGCGTTCTGCTCGGCCCTCAGCTCCTCGAACGCCGACAGCGCGGCTCGGCGCGATCGGTCGGCCTCGAGTGCGATGTCGACGGTGCCCTGGTCGTTGCCACGGGCGGCCTGAGAACGGCGGACGATCTCCGGGTTGTCGCGGAGGAGTGCGAGGTCGATCATCCACCAAGTCTATGGTGCGCGCCGGGCGCGTCAGCCGCGCGGCTAGAGTAGCGCCATGACCCAGAGCGCCCCCGTCCGACGGCAGGCGGCACTCATCTACAACCCCGTCAAGGTCGACGAGAAGCACCTCCGCGAGCGGGTTCGATCGCTGTCGAGCGATGCGGGGTGGGAACGTCCGGCGTTCTATCCGACCACGATCGACGACCCCGGGCAGGGACTCACCGCGCTGGCGCTGGCACGCGGTGTCTCCGTGGTCCTCGTCGCGGGAGGAGACGGCACGGTGCGCGCGGTCTCCGAAGCCATCGCCGGCAGCGGCGTGCCGCTGGCGATCGTGCCGAGCGGCACCGGCAACCTGCTCGCACGAAACCTCGGGCTGCCGCTGGCCGATCCTGACGAGATGATCCGCGCGGCGCTGGGCGACTTCCGCCACCCGATCGACATCGGCTGGGCACGCCTCACGCGAGAAGACGGCGAGCATGCGGAACACGCCTTCGTGGTGCTCGCCGGCATGGGTCTCGATGCCGACATGATCGCGAACACCCGCCCCGACCTCAAGAAGTCCATGGGCTGGATCGCCTACGTCGACGGCGCCGCACGATCGCTCGTGACCGCCGAGCCCTTCCGTGCGGTCTTCCAGATCGACGACGGCCGCCTGCACACCACCAAGGTGCACAGCATCCTGTTCGCGAACTGCGGCACCCTGCCCGCCGGCATCGCGCTGATCCCCGACGCGTCGATCACCGACGGCACCCTCGACGTCGCGGTCATCCAGCCCACCGGCGTTCTCGGATGGCTGGGCGTGTGGCGCAAGATCTGGTGGGACAACTCGGTGCTGCGCCGCTCTCGCGCCGGCCGTCGCGTGCTCGAGAGACGGGGCCGCGACGCATCCGTGCACTACTTCCGCGGGGTGGCCGCCGAAGCGGCGGGTCCCCGGCCGATCCCGATCGAGCTCGACGGCGACGAGTTCGGCCTCGCCGTGCGCGTCACCTGCCGGGTGGATCCGGATGCGCTGCTGCTCGCCCTTCCGGCGGGGCACCCGATCGTGGCGCTCTGATCAGCCGCGTACCCGGACGGTGCCGTCCAGCCCGTCGCCCACGAGGTTCAGCGTGAAGTCGTCGTCCTCGACCTGATCGTCCCCGAACGAGATGATCGTCGCTCGCGGTGCCATGTCCATCGTGCACACTCGGTCGTCGGCCGCGAAGGTCACGGTTCCGGTCGCACCGGAGCCTTCGACGCCGTCCACGATCGGCGGGCAGCTCGACGATCCCCAGGTGAGCAGCACCAGCGCGCCGTCGTCGAACCAGCCTGCCGACGGCGTGTACTCGGTCGACGAACCGGGTGATCCGGTGAACGACGGGTCCCCGTCGAGGTCGACATCGTCGGTCACATCGCCGTACGTGACCTGCAGCGTGATCTCCTGCGTGGGGTCCACCCCCTCGGGCAGGCCGCCGATGCTCGCGCGCTGCGCCATGTCGGCGGTGCAGACGGCATCGGCATCACCCGAGTCGATGAGCTCCACCGAGACGGTCTGCCCGCTGGCCGACACCGAGTCGACCTGAGGAATGCAGGTCGACGACCCCCACGTGACGACCGCGAACAGGCGCCCCTCGTCGAGGATCGTCGCCTCGACGTCGTCGAGGTCATCTCCTCCGTCGGCGCTCGACGAGCTCGACGGCAACGGCGTGGAGCTGGGAGCGGTGGCTCCGGGCCCCGCGGTGCATCCGACGAGCAGCAGGAGCGCGGAAGCCGAGAGAGCTGCGGCCGACAGCGCGGTCGCCGGCAGAGACACGGCGCGTGTGGGGAGTGCCATGCCCCACAGATTATCGCCCTGCTCGGCTCTCTGACACCCCGTTCGGTGGCACCGGCGCTACTGGAGCGCCGAGGTGAGGCGAGCGAGGTTGTCGAGCACGGTCGAGCGCAGCGGCTGCTGCTTCCACTCCTCGAGTGTGAGCTCGCGGCTGAGCGACCGGTACTCGTCTTCGACGACCCGCATCTCGGCGACGAACTCCTCGCCGCGCACCAGCATCGACACCTCGAGGTTGAGACCGAACGAGCGCATGTCCATGTTGCTCGAGCCGATCACCGCGACCTGGTCGTCGATGGTGAGGCTCTTGGTGTGCAGGATGTAGGGCTTGCGGTACATCCAGATGCGCACGCCCGCCTTGAGCAGCACCTCGTAGTAGCTGCGCTGGGCGTGATAGACCATCGCCTGGTCGCCCTCTTCGGAGACGAACAGCTCGACCTCGACGCCGCGGTCCACCGCCGCGGTCACCGCCAGCAGCAGCGCCTCGTCGGGGACGAAGTACGGGCTGACGATCATGATCCTCTCCTTGGCCGCATACAGCAGCCCGAGGAAGAGACGGAGGTTGTTCTCGACCTCGAACCCCGGGCCCGAAGGGACCACCTGGCAGTCCAGGTCACCGGAGCCGGCCTCGGCGTGCGAGATGTCGATCTCCTGCAGCACCTCATCGGTCTCGCTGTACCAGTCGCTGAGGAAGATCGCGTTGACGCTCAGCACCACCGGACCGTCGATGCGCACCATGAGGTCGACCCAGTGGAGTCCGCGCTTGATGTTCTTCGGCAGGTTGTACGTCGAGTCCGTGACGTTCTGCGAACCGAGGAAGGCGACCTTGCCGTCGACGACGAGGAGCTTGCGGTGGTTGCGCAGATCGGGCCGCTGCATGCGCCCCCGGAGCGGCTGCACGGGCAGCATGAGGTGCCAGTGCGCACCCATGGCATTCAGCCGTCTGATCGTCTGCCGGTACTTGGGCTTCCACCTGTTCGCCCAGTGGTCGAGCAGCACGCGGACGTGCACGCCGCGGGCGGCGACCTCCTCCATCGCGCGGAAGAAGTTGTCGGTCGACGCGTCGGACTGCAGGATGTAGAACTCGATGTGGACGTAGTCCTCGGCCTTGCGGATCTCGTCGGCCATCGCGTCGAGAGAGTCCTGGTAGCGCGCGATCAGGTGGGCGCCGTTGTCGCCCGAGAGCGGAAGAGCCCCGAGGCGATGGTTCATCTCGACCAGTGGCGGGAACCAGCTCGGGGCGTTCGGTCGCAGCGTGCCGAAGTGCAGGTGCTCGCTCGTCTCGGCGATGTACTCGTTGATCTGATCCTGTTTGCGCCGTCGGGCTCGCGGCAGACGCGGATTGCCGATCAGCAGGAAGAGGAAGACGCCGACGAACGGGATGAAGAAGACGGCGAGCAGCCACGCCATGGCAGCCGTGGGGCGCCGGTTCCGCGGGATGACGATGATCGCGGTGATGCGGATCGTCAGATCGAGGACGAGGATGAACGCCGCGATCCACGCTGCCCAGGTGTCGGGTGTCATACCTCGTCCTCCCGACGGGTCGGCACTTCGACGGGATGCGCCTCAGTGGGCACCGGTGGCGGTGCGTTGGCTACACAGTAGCGGATGCGACAGACAGAGCTCAGGAGCGCGGCGGGAGACCCCGGGCGGCGCGCTCTTCGGCCTCGATGCGCGCGTGCACCTTGCGTTCGGTGCGATCGAAGCGCAGGATCCCTCGGATCACGAAGAAGAACACGACGCTCACACCGATGGTCGGAAGGATCGACCATGCCGCTGCGACCCAGAAGTTCTCCATGCCTCCATGGTACGCGACCCTCGGCGACGCACGGCCACTGCTCCTGCACATCCGAAGCCTCCCGCGCGGTCGCCGCCGCGGGCTGTGGACCCCGCCCACGTCGTCGAGCGCTCGACGACACTCGCCGGATGACAACAGTGCTCCGAGCCTCCGGCTCCTCCGAATTCCTCAGCATCGTGCCCTCCCTCGCCGGCTTCACGCCGCGCCGGAGTCTCGTGCTGCTCCCCTTCCGCGGCTCCCGCACATACGGCGCGATGCGCATCGATCTGCCGGACGACGACGTGTCTCTCGAGGAGTACGCGGACGCCGCTGTCGGCCTGGTCGCACGGGTGGAGAAGACGGATGCCGTCGCCGTCGTCGTCTACACCGATGTCGAGGCGTACTCCACACGCGACGGACTCGTCCTGCCGTACACGGTCGAGATCGACGAGGTGCTCGGCCGCGCAGCCGACAGCGGACTGCGCATCGTCGACGCGCTCTGCGTGACGCCGTCGGGATGGGCGAGCTATCTCGACGACGAGCCGGGGCTCCGCGAACTCGACGAGGCGGCTCCTCAGGTCGCGGGCCTCGGGGACGTCTCCGGAGACCAGCTCGCGGGCACCGACCTGCCGCATGCGGACCTGGCGGAGAAGGAGCGCGTGGCCCGCGCACTGCGCGACCTCGACGAGCTGCTCGCCCACGAGCGGATCGGCGGGGTCACCGGCCGGGAGAATCCGCAGGCGATCGCGGCACTGGCGCTGCTCGAAGACCTGCCCGCCTTCTTCGAGTCGGTGCTCGCGAGCCCGGACGATCTTCCGCCGTTCGCGCACGCGGCACTGCTGTGGTGCCTGAATCGCCCGATCTTCCGCGATGTCGCGCTCACGCAGTGGGCCACCGACCTGCTCGGCGGCGCACGCACGCTCGAGGCGCAGCTCGCCTTCTCGGGCGGGCACACCGCGGTGCCCGATGACCTCGGAGACGTGTTCCTCGGCAGGGGCCCCGCACCCGATCCCGCACGCCTGCGCCGCGCTCTCGACACGGTGCGCGCGTCGGCGACCAGAGCGCCCCGCCTCTCGCGCCCGGCGCCGCTCACGGTCGCCGCATGGATCTCCTGGGCGCTCGGTCGCGCGAGCCATGCCGGCCACTACCTCGATCTCGCACGCGCGATCGAGCCCGAGTACGGGCTCGCCTCACTGCTCGACACCATGATCGGCGCCGCCGTGCTGCCCGAGTGGGCGTTCCGGCGAGGCGCGTGACCGGCGTCTTACTTCACGAGGGGGAACAGGATGGTCTCGCGGATGCCGAGCCCGGTGATCGCCATGAGCAGACGGTCGATTCCCATTCCCATGCCCCCGGACGGCGGCATGCCGTGTTCGAGCGCGCGGAGGAACTCCTCGTCGACGGGCATCGCCTCGACGTCACCGCGGGCGGCGAGCTTCGCCTGCTCGACGAACCGCTCCCGCTGGATGACGGGATCGACGAGCTCGGAGTATCCGGTCGCGAGTTCGAAGCCGCGGATGTACAGGTCCCACTTCTCCACGACGCCGTCGATGGAGCGGTGCTCCCGCACGAGGGGCGAGGTGTCGACGGGGAAGTCCATCACGAACGTCGGGCGCACGAGATCGCCCTTCACGAAGTGCTCCCACAGCTCCTCGACGAGCTTGCCGTGCGTGGCCTGAGGCGGCAGATCGACGTCGTTCGCCTCGGCGAAGGCGATGAGGTCCTCGACCGAATCCTGAGGGGTGACGGTGCGGCCCGACGCCGCCGACAGCGACTCGTACATCGAGATGCGGTCCCACTCGCCGCCGAGGTCGTACTCGGTGCCGTCGGCCCACGTCACGGTCGTCGAGCCGGCGACCGCGATCGCCGCCTGCTGCACGAGCTCCTGCGTGAGAGCGGCCATCTGGTTGTAGTCGCCGTATGCCTGGTAGGCCTCGAGCATCGCGAACTCGGGGCTGTGCGTCGAGTCGGCGCCCTCGTTGCGGAAGTTGCGGTTGATCTCGTACACCCGCTCGATGCCGCCGACGACGGCGCGCTTCAGATACAGCTCCGGCGCGATGCGCAGATAGAGCTCGGTGTCGAACGCATTCGAGTGGGTGATGAACGGGCGAGCCGAAGCGCCGCCGTGCTGCACCTGCAGCATCGGCGTCTCGACCTCGAGGTAGTCGTGGCTGCCGAACGTCGCGCGCAGGCTGGCGTTGACCGCGGCCCGTGCGCGCACGGTCGTGCGCGCCTGCTCGCGGACGATCAGGTCGAGGTAGCGGCTGCGCACGCGCCCTTCTTCGCTGAGCTCCGAGTAGGCGTTCGGGAGCGGAAGGATCGCCTTCGACGCGATCTCCCACCCGTCGGCCATGATCGAGAGCTCACCACGACGGCTGGAGATCACCTCGCCGTGCACGAAGACGTGGTCGCCCAGGTCGACGTATTCCTTCCAGTCGGCGAGCGACTCCTCACCGACGTTCGCGAGCGAGATCATCGCCTGGATCCGCGATCCATCGCCCGCCTGCAGCGTGGCGAAGCAGAGCTTGCCGGTGTTGCGGCTGAACACCACACGTCCGGCGACGCCCACGATCACACCGGTCTCGGCACCGGCTTCGAGGTCGTCGTACTCCGCGCGCAGCGCCGGAATCGTGTGCGTCACCGGCACTCCCACGGGGAAAGCCCCGCCGGCGGCATCCGCCCGCTTCGCGATCAGTCGCTCGCGCTTCGCGAGACGCACGGCCTTCTGCTCGTGGACGTCCTCTTCGGGGGCGGCGGTGGTCGGCTCGGGCGCGGCAGACGCGTCAGTCATTCGGGGCTCCTTGAAAGTCCCGTCCAGTTTACCGAGGTCTCCTCCCTCGCCCTGCGGTCGAGTCTGGGTAGCCTCGAAACATGGCAGCCTTCCGACTCGCCCGCGCCCTCACCGCCGTCGCCCTCTGTGCGGCGGCCCTGCTGGTCCCCACCTCCGCGGCGAGCGCCGACGTCGACGACTTCTCCTACGCGTCGTGGGATGCGAGCTACGACATCGGGCTCGACTCCGAGGGGCGGGCGAACATGCACGTCACCGAATCGCTGACCGCGCGGTTCCCCGACACCGATCAGAACAAGGGCATCGTCCGCGGGCTGCCGACCACCTACGAGAACGCGTGGCTCGATGTCCGTGTGCTGTCCGTGACCGACGAGACCGGTGCCCCCGTGCCGTACGACACCGACGAGGACGACGGACTCCTCCTGGTGCTCACCGGCGACGACGACTACGTGCAGGGCCTCACGACGTACGTGATCGAGTACGAGATGCGAGACGTGATCCTCGCGGCCGACACGGGCGTCGACGAGTTCTACTGGGACCTCCTCCCCCTCGACAGCACGCAGCCGATCGAGAGCTTCCGCGCTGACATCACCCTCGACGACACGCTCGCCGAACACCTCACGGGCGATGCACGCTGCTACGTCGGATACTCCGGGTCGACCGATGAGTGCCCTCTGACGGCCGACGGCGCGACGTTCGCCGTCGAGGCGAGCGACCTCTCCGCAGGCCAGGGCGTCACCGTGGCGCTCGGATTCGATCAGGGCACCGCCACGCAGCCCTCCGCGCGGCAGCCGAATCCCGTCACCGACACGGTGCCCGCGATCGCGGCGCTCGGCGCGCTCGGCGTATCGGTCGGGGGATGGTTCGCCGTCACCGCCTTCTCGAGGTCGCGCAGGACGGCGACCGGCATCGTGGTGGCGCAGTACGACGTGCCCGACAGCATGCCGCCGCTGCTCGCGGCGGCGATCGTGCCGAAGGCGAAGGATGCGATCCCGGCCGAGATCGTCCACCTCGCCGTGCGCGGAACACTCCGCATCGAAGAGGGCTCCGATGTCGAACAGCCGCGGCTGCGCCGCATCCCGGACGCCCGCATCCCCGACCAGCTCGACGTCGAGGCGCTGGATGCCCTCTTCGCGGAGGCCGATGCCGACGGCGTCGCCGAGCTGCCCTCCGAGAGCGAGACCTTCGCCGCGCGGATGAAGGCCCTCGCGCAGAGCGGCACGGATGCCGCCGCCTCCCGCGGCCTCACGACGAAGGCCCGCAGTCGCGCGGCCGTGCTGCTGCAGTCGCTCGCGATCGTGCTGGTCCTCGCCGGCTTCGGGCTGGGGCTCTGGGGCATCGTCGCCGGCCGGGTGACGGCGCTGCCCGCGTTCGTCGCGATCTGCGTCGGGGCGGTGCTCGTGCTGCTCTCGTCGTTCTACGCATTCGCGCGTCACACGGTCCTCACCCCGGAGGGAGCCGGTCAGTACGAGTACCTCATGGGCGTGAAGGAGTTCATCCGCGTCGCCGAGGCCGATCGACTGCAGATGCTGCAGTCGTACTCGGGGGCGGAGCGCCGACAGGACGGCACGGCGAACGTCATCGTCGTGTACGAGCGACTGTTGCCCTACGCCATGGTCTTCGGCATGGAAGACGAGTGGGGTGCGGTGCTCGAGCACGTGTACGCGTTCGAGCAGCGGGGCGCGACCTGGATCGGCGACCCCGCTGCCCCGTTCATGAGGGCGCAGCTGGTGGCGTTCGCGGTCTCGTCCCAGGCCTCAGCGACCTACTCGGCGCCCAGTGCGAGCAGCTCGTCGAGCGCCGGCGGATCCTTCGGCGGAGGATTCTCGGGCGGCGGCGGCGGAGGCGGATTCTCGGGCGGTCGCTGATCCCGCGGGAGCCTCTAGAGCAACGGTGTCGGCGGCGAGGCGTCGCGGAGGGCGCCTTCGACGGCTGACTGCACGAGGGCCGAGAGGTACCCTCCCGCGTTCTCGACGCCGATCTCGCTCAGGCGAGCTGTCGACTGCGCGATGATCGAGCGCGAGAACTCGGTGACGGTGTGGATCGCGTCGGCGTAGTCCGCACGATCCCCCTCGGCGATCACGACCGGCTCGCATCCGATCTCCACCGCGAGAGCCTGAGCGATCGGCAGCACGGCGGCGGGGGCGGTGACCGCCGCGTAGCCCGCACGGAGCTGACGCAGGTCGATCGAGTTGCCGGTGAAGGTGATCGCCGGGTGCACCGCGAGCGGGATCGCCCCGCGTTCGGCCGCCGGCCGCAGCACCTCGATGCCGTGACCGGGATCGGTGTGCAGGACCAGCTGCCCGAGCTGCCACCCGCCGACTTCTGCGATCCCCGCGATCAGCGAGGGCAGCTGGTCGTGCGGCACCGCGACCACGACGAGCTCGCTGCGACGCACGACCTCGAGCGCATCGAGGACGGGAACGTCCGGCAGCACCGCCGAGGCGCGGTCGTCGTCGGAACCGCTCGTGATGCCCGTGATCGCGTGGCCGGCGCCCGCGAGGGCGGCCCCGATCACCGGTCCGACGCGGCCCGCTCCGATGATGCCGACCCCGAGGCGACCGTCCCGACGAACCGGTTCACTCATCGCGCGGAACCGGCGGAGCAGCAGGCGGCGGAGCGACCGGCGGAGCAGCGGGCGGCGGCGCGACCGGCGGAGCAGCAGGCGGCGGCGCAACCGGCGGCGCAACCGGCGGAGCCACAGGCGGCGCCGAAGGCTCGACGGAGACGGCGGGCGGAGCCGGGTAGGCGAACGCGGGACCCTCCGGCGCAGCCGGCAGGGCTCCGTCGTGCACCGGTGCGACCGTGACATCCGCGGCCGCGTACTCGCCCCAGCGGTGACTGTGATCCCGCTCGGCGGCGGCCGCGGCGGCCGCCGTCACGCCGTCGATCAGGAACAGCGCGTCGTCGCGTTCGAGGCCGGAGAGGTACCCCGTGATGAGGCCCTGCACCGTGTGCACCTGCGCTCCGGACACGCGCTGTGCGCGATCGATCGGCCCCTGGGAGAGCGACACTCCCTGCAGTCGGGCCAGGGGGAAGATCGCGAGCTTGCGCCACATCACGCCGCGACGCAGCAGAAGACCGATGTCGGTGAGGACGTAGCCGTGACGCTTCCACGAGAGCGGTCGCCGCCACCAGGCGCGACGCGCCATCACGCGGTACGGGTCGCCGTCGACCGGCCCGAGGATGCCGTGCTCCCAGATGAGCGCCATGTCGGCGGGCTGCACATCGGGGACGATGAGCGACAGCACGCGCTCGACATCGGCGCGTTTGCCGACCGGAAGGACGACGTTGAACTGCTGGGCCGATCCGGATGACTGCTGCGCGGCGCTCTTGCCGCTCATGCGATTGATCCTGATGGTCCACCATCCGAACGGACGCCACAGCAGCGACTGCGTGACCTCCACGGCGAAGATGCGCCCCGGGGGCAGCGTCTCGGTCACGGTGGTCAGCAGCCCGTAGGTGATGCGGACGCCGTCGGGAGTCGGGGCGATCGAGTACCGCAGCGACTTCGAGATCTGCGCCCAGGTGATACCGACGATCGCGATGATCATCGGGATCCCGATGCCGAGCGTGATGCCGAGGCCGAGGAACCCTTCGATCGGATCGCCGTCGATCAGCGAGCCGATCACGACGCCGCCCACCGCGACGCCGAAGATGGCCGCGAAGAACACGAACCACAGCACGCTCGAGATCAGCTGCGATCCCACGAGGCGCCCGGTCGGGATCTTGACCACGCTCTCGGGTTCGACGTCGGCCAGGTCCACGCCGCTGATGAGTCCGTTGACGCCTTCGTTCATCGACCCCACGAGCTGGCCGCGCACCGAGGCGGGTGCGCCCGACGCTGCGGATACATCGACGCCTGCCGTCGCACCGGATGCGGCCTGCGCACCGGACGTCGGTGCGGCACCGCCGCGGCGTGCGGCCCGTGCTCCCGATGCGAGTCGAAGGATGTCGGCGCGCACGGATTCCGCGCGGCCGGTGGCGAGGTACTCGAGATCGACGTTGGCGTCAGTTCCCGCTCCCACGACCTCGAGCTTCGCGAGCCCGATGATGCGGGCAGGGAACGGCCGAGTGAGGTTCACTCCCTGCACGCGGTCCAGCGGCGCACGGCGGTGCGAGCGGAACACGATCCCCTTGCGCACCTCGACGTGGTCGCCGGTGATGCGGAACTGGTGGAAGCGCCAGACGAACCAGAAGATCCCGACCAGCACGAGCACCAGGGCGAGCACGCTGGCCAGCGCGATGAGGATCAGGTTGTTCTCGAGCACCCAGTCGACGGGGTCGCCGCCCGAGTAGTCGCCGTAGTGCGCCTCGGGCGAGAACAGGTCGATCGCCCACGCGATCAGGCGATCGCGCATGTTGGTCACCACGATGCCCGCGATGATGATCAGCGCCAGCCCGCCCTTGAAGAGCGGGGTGAGCGGATGCATCCGATGCCACTCGCCGTCGGCGAGCGTCGTGGGGCCCTCGGAGTCCGCCGCCGTCGGCGGCGCAGGGGTCGGAGGAAGCTGGGGCTCGCTCACAGGCCGGTCCGACGGGTCTCGGCGACCTCGATGAGCGTGTCACGCAGAGCCTCGGAGGCCGCCTGCGTGAGCCCGGGGATCTGCACTCCGGTCGTCGCCGCCGCGGTCACCATCTTCAGCTGGCTGACGCCGAAGGCGCGGTCGAGCGGCCCCTGGGTGATGTCGACGAGCTGCATGCGTCCGTACGGCACGGCGATCATGCGCTGCCAGAGGATGCCCTTGCGGAAGACGATGTCATCGGAGCGGAGCATGTAGCCGATCGCCCTCGCCTGACGGGGCAGGATGATCAGCGTGACCAGCGTGATCACCACGATCACGCCCGCCGGGATCCACGCCCAGGTCTGGCCGAGCGCCAGAGCGAGCACGGCGGCGACCGCGACGATGAAGGCGACGAAGATCACGTTCTGCACGATCTGCGACACGACGTATCGGGGCGAGATCTGGTGCCAGCTGCCGTCGAGCTCGAGCCTCGCGGTGTTGCGCGCCGTGCGCAGCTGCGAGTAGGTCCCCTGGTCGAGGGCTCCGGCGTCAGTGACTTCCGCCGAGTTCAGCGGGGCCGGGGTCTCCGGCTCGGTCTGTGGGTTCTGAGTCATCAGGATCCTTCGGCAGAGTGCAGAACTGTTCGGCGATGAGCGCGGCGACGGAGAGCACGACCGCACTTCCGATCAGCGCCAGCATCGCCACAGTCGACCCTACCGGGGGATCGATCGGCCGGGACAGGAGGAACACGAGAAGCCCGGCGCCGAACCCGGCCATGATCGCCCCGACCAGGCTCGACGCGCGAGCGAGGGTCACGGCGCGGGTCGCGCGGAACGGATCGATGCGCCTGCCGCTGCGCACGCTGGTTCGCACGGGCCAGGCGACCCCGAGTGAGGCCCCCGCGATCATGAGGAGCAGCACGGGCAGCAGCAGCGACGGAGTGAAGGTGGTGCGCCCCATCGCGGTCAGCATGTGGTCGAGCAGGAATCCTCCGCCCGCCGCGAGCAGGGCGAGCACCGCGAGGAGTGCGACAGACGTGCGCTTCATCGCGTCATCACTCGTCCCTGGCGCTCTGGTCGCCGGCGTTCTGGTCCGCGGCGCGCAGGCCGGCGACCAGGTCCGCGACGCGGCCGTGCCCGGGCAGCTCCGCATCGGCGTCGAGGGCGAGCCACGGTTCCAGCACGAACAGGCGCTCCACCGCGCGCGGATGCGGCAGCAGCAGGCGGTCGTCGTCGGAGGTCTCGGCTCCGTAGGCGACCAGGTCGAGGTCGAGCGTGCGGTCGCCCCAGCGCTCGTGCCGCTCGCGACCGTACTCGTCCTCGATCGCGTGCAGCATCCCCAGGAGGATCGACGGGGCGAGGCGCGTGCGCACGAGAGCGACGGCGTTCACATAGCCGGGGGCATCGGGGTCGGGACCGTCAAGCCGCAGTGCCACGGTCTCGATGAGGGGCGAGAGGCGCACCTCGCTCACGAGGGGCAGTCGCGAGATGCGCTCCGCCGCCGCGCGGATCGTCGCCTCGCGGTCGCCGAGGTTGGCGCCGAACGCCACCACCGCTGTCGCCTCCGGACGCCCTTCGCGGGGAACGGGCTGACCGAGCGGGTTCGTCAGGTTGCGGCTCATCGTGAGAACCCGACGGCCGAGGGGGTCTGCGCGCGGTGCACCGTGACGGCGACGTCCGCGAACGAGAGCGAGATCGGAGCGTGCGGCTTGTGCACGGTGACCGTGACCGAGTGCACCCGCTCGTCGGCGAGTGCGACATCGGCGATGCGCTCCGCGAGCGTCTCGATGAGGTTCACGGGCTCTCCGGCGACGACCGCAGCGACCTTCTCGGCGAGCTCGCCGTAGTGCACGGTGTCGACGACGTCATCGGATGCCGCCGCCTGCCGCAGCGGCATCCGCAGCGTCAGGTCGACCGTGAACTCCTGCCCGTCCCGGCGTTCGTGGTCGTAGACGCCGTGGCGTCCGAACACGGTGAGTCCCGTCAGCACGATCTCGTCGAGGAAATCCATGCGTCAACCCTCCCACGCGTGGGCGATCGCGAGAGCATCCCGCGTGGCTGCCACGTCGTGCACCCGCACCGCCCAGACTCCGACTCGGGCGGCCAGCGCGCTGGTGACCGCGGTCGCGAGGTCGCGTCGCGCCTCGGTTGCGTCGTCGTCCGGCGCCGCATGCGTGAGCACCTCCGCCAGGAAGCGCTTGCGCGATGTGCCGATCAGCACACGGGGCCCCAGGGCGACGATCTCGTCGAGCCCGCGCAGGAGCTCCCAGTTCTGGGCGCCCGCCTTCGCGAAACCGATGCCGGGATCGACGATCAGACGCGACGGGGCGATGCCCGCGGCAGCGGCCTCGCCCATCCGCTCCTTCAGCTCGCTCGCGACCTCCCGAGCGACCCTGCGGTACTCCGCCTGCGCGTACATGTCGGACGAGAATCCGCGCCAGTGCCCGATCGCATAGTCGGCTCCGGTCTCGGCGACGGTGGCCAGCATGTCGGGATCCGCGAGTCCGCCCGAGACGTCGTTCACGATGCGCGCTCCGGCGCGCACGGCGGCGGCGGCGGTCGCGGCGTTGAAGGTGTCGATGCTCACGGGGGCGCCGGCGGCGACGAGCTGCTCGATCACCGGCAGCACCCGCTCCTGCTCGACATCGGGGCCGACCCGCTCGGCACCGGGTCGTGTGGACTCGCCGCCGACGTCTAGCACCGTGGCCCCGTCGGCGCGCAGCCGCAGACCGTGCGCCACGGCCCGGTCGACGTCGAGGTAGCGCCCGCCGTCGCTGAACGAGTCGGGGGTGACGTTGACGATGCCCCAGATGCCGGTCATCCGTGCGACGCCCCTGCGCCGATCAAAGCGATGAGCTCGGCGCGCGAGACGGCGTCGGTGTAGTCGCCTCGGGCCGCGATCGTCAGCGTCGAGGCCTCGGGCTGCCGACCTCCGCGCATCGTGACGCAGCCGTGGCTGGCGTCGAGGACCACGAGGACGCCTCGGGTGTCGAGGTTCTCGGCGATCGTGTCGGCGATCTGCTCGCCCAGGCGCTCCTGCACCTGAGGTCGTGTCGCGAGGATCTCGACCACCCGGACGAGGGCGCCGAGTCCGACGACCTGCTCCCCCGGCAGATATGCGATGTGG
This sequence comes from Microbacterium sp. C5A9, assembly GCF_022627955.1. Classification (GTDB taxonomy): domain Bacteria; phylum Actinomycetota; class Actinomycetes; order Actinomycetales; family Microbacteriaceae; genus Microbacterium. The sequence continues at coordinate 113,043 of NZ_JABXGD010000001.1, read as the reverse complement.
GCGCGACCGGCGAACGGCAGCAGATGGTGCTCGCACACCGAGCGGAAGCGGATGTCCCGCAGCAGCACCGCACCCGAGGGCAGGGTGTCGGGAGCAGGCCCTCGCGTCACGCTGATCGTGTGCGCCAGCGGAGCCGCAGGGTCTTCGCCGACGCCGGCGAAGAACTCCGAGTACAGGTCGGCCATGCGCGACGGGGTCTGCTTCAGCCCCGGCCGATCAGGGTCCTCACCGATCGCCTCGAGCAGCTCGCGCGTGATCCTCTCGACGCGTGCGCGGTCGACGGACACGGGTCAGGCCGTCGCGGGTCGCGCCTGACCGGCACCGGCCGATCCCGGCTGCGTGCGCGGAGCGGCGACGGGGGCCTCGACGGATGCCGCGATCGGCACGTCCTTCTTCGGCACCTCGATCGGGGGCAGCTCCGAGACCGGACGGGCCTCGCTCGACAGCCAGAGCGGCCGCTCGGGCAGCTTGCGCACCTCGGTGAAGATCTCGGCGATCTGGTTGTGGTCGAGCGTCTCCTCCTCGAGCAGTGCCAGGGCGAGCTTGTCGAGGATGTCGCGGTTGGCGCTCAGCACCTCGTAGGCCTCGTTGTGGGCCTGCTCGATGAGCGCGCGCACCTCGGCATCCACCCGCTCCGCGACCTTCTCGGAGTACTCGCGACCCCGACCCATGTCGCGGGCCACGAACATGTCGCCGCCCTCGCTGCCGAGCTTGACCGGGCCGACCTGCGTGGTCATGCCGTACTCGATGACCATCTTGCGGGCGATCGAGGTCGCCTTCTCGATGTCGTTCGAGGCGCCGGTGGTCGGGTCGTGGAACACGAGCTCCTCCGCGACGCGGCCGCCCATCGCATAGGTGAGCTGATCCTGCAGCTCGTTGCGGGTGACGGAGTACTTGTCGTCGAGCGGCAGCACCATCGTGTAACCGAGAGCCTTGCCACGCGGCAGGATCGTGATCTTCGTCACGGGATCGGTGTAGTTCATCGCCGCCGCGGCGAGCGCGTGACCACCCTCGTGGTACGCGGTGATGAGCTTCTCCTTGTCCTTCATCACACGCGTGCGGCGCTGAGGGCCTGCGATCACGCGGTCGATGGCCTCATCGAGGGCACGGTTGTCGACGAGCTGCGCATTCGAGCGCGCGGTCAGGAGTGCGGCCTCGTTGAGGACGTTCGCGAGGTCGGCACCGGTGAATCCGGGGGTCTTGCGGGCGACGACCTCGAGGTCGACGCTCTTCGCCAGCGGCTTGCCCTTGCTGTGCACCTCGAGGATCCTCTGGCGGCCCTTGAGGTCGGGAGCGTCGACGCCGATCTGACGGTCGAAGCGGCCGGGGCGCAGGAGCGCGGGGTCGAGGATGTCGGGGCGGTTCGTCGCCGCGATGACGATGACGTTCGCGTTCGGGTCGAAGCCGTCCATCTCGACGAGCATCTGGTTCAGCGTCTGCTCGCGCTCGTCGTTTCCGCCGCCCATGCCGGCGCCGCGGTGACGGCCGACCGCATCGATCTCGTCGATGAAGATGATCGCGGGCGAGTTCTCCTTGGCCTGGTTGAACAGGTCGCGGACGCGGGAGGCGCCGACACCGACGAACATCTCGACGAAGTCGGAACCCGAGATCGAGTAGAAGGGTGCGCCTGCCTCGCCGGCCACGGCACGGGCCAGCAGGGTCTTGCCGGTTCCGGGAGGGCCGTACAGCAGGACGCCCTTCGGGATGCGTGCTCCGATGGCCTGGAACTTGGCCGGGTCCTGCAGGAACTCCTTGATCTCGTGGAGCTCCTCGATCGCCTCGTCCGCACCGGCGACGTCGGCGAAGGTGACCGTGGGGGTCTCCTTGTTGACGAGCTTGGCCTTGGACTTGCCGAACTGCATCACCTTGCCACCGCCGCCCTGCATCGACGACAGCAGCCACCAGAACAGCAGGCCGAGCAGCACGAGCGGAAGGAGAAGGGAGAGGATGCCGTCGAACCACGTGGCTCGCGGGACGGCATCGTTGAAGCCGTCCTTCGGGTCGGCGGCGCTGATGGCCTTCACGACCTCGGCGGCACGGGCCTCGACGTAGTAGAACTGCACGTTCTCGGAACCCTCGAACGCCTTCGACAGCGTCATGTCGACACGCTGATCGCCGTCGGTGGTGACGACCTCGGTGACGGTCTCGCCGGAGAGCAGCTCGAGGCCCTCCTGCGTCGTGATCTGCTTCGGCGCGCCGAGGTTCGAGATCAGCAGGAAGCCGCCGAACAGCAGCAGACCGATCAGAGCGACGTAGATCAGCGGGTTCCGCGTGAGCTTCTTGACATCCATGGTCGGATCAGCGTATCGCGCAGGCGCTAGGTGCCTGCTGTGCGTTCACCCACGGCGTACCCTCCGGCGGGCTCGAGGGTCCGCCGTCGTCTCCGTCGTCGTCAGCTGTAGACGTGCGGTGCCAGCACCGCCACATCGCGCAGGTTGCGGTAGCGCTCGTCGTAGTCGAGGCCGTACCCGACGACGAAGTCGGTCGGGATGTCGAAACCCACGTACTTGCAGTCGATGACGACCTTGGCGGCCTCGGGCTTGCGCAGCAGCGCGAGCACCTCGATCGACTCGGCACCGCGCGACTCGAAGTTCTCGAGCAGCCAACTGAGGGTGAGCCCCGAGTCGATGATGTCCTCGACGATCAGCACGTGCTTGCCGTTCAGATCGGTGTCGAGGTCTTTGCGGATCTGCACCACACCGCTCGACTTGGTGCTGGCGCCGTAGCTCGACACCGCCATCCAGTCCATCGGCGCGTGGAAGGGCAGCGCCCGCGCGAAGTCGGCCATGACCATGACCGCCCCCTTGAGCACACCGACGAGGATCAGCTCCTTGCCCTCGTAGTCGACGGCGACCTGCGCTGCCAGCTCGTCGAGCTTCGCGATGATCTCCTCCTCGGTGACGAGGATCTGGGCAAGGTCGTCCTGGATTTCCGCGGCGCGCATGGATCGATTTTAGGCGACGCGCACGGATGCTCCCGCACAGGATCCGCAGATCGGCTTACAGAATTCCGGGTGCGCCCCCGGCATCCGCACTACTCTGAGCCGTGAGACGGGCGGATGCCCTTGACGGAAGGACTCTCCATGGCTCTTGACGACATCCTGAAGCAGGTGCCGATCGACGACATCGCCGCGCAGCTCGGCGTCTCCCCCGAGGTCGCGAAGGCCGGGGTCGAGCAGGGCGGTGCCGTGCTGCTCGGCGGCCTCGCGAAGAACGCCTCCACGTCGGAGGGCTCGTCCGCGATCGAGAACGCGCTGAAGCGTCACGAGGGCAAGGCCGGAGCCGCGAAGGTCGACGAGATCGATCAGGCCGACGGCGGCAAGATCGTCTCGCACATCCTCGGCGCCGACGAGAAGAAGGTGACCGAGAAGCTCACCGAGTCGCCGCAGACGGCCGGCATCGACTTCGGCAAGCTCCTGCCGATCCTCGCCCCGATCGTGATGGGGCTCATCGCCAACGCGAACAAGGACAAGAGCGCGAAGACCGAGACCGCAGAGGCGCAGTCCGGCGGCGGAGGCATCGGCGACGTGATCGGCGGCCTGCTCGGGGGCGGGAACTCCTCGGGCGGCGGCGGGATCGGCGACCTGCTCGGCGGACTCCTCGGCGGCGGCAAGTCCTCGGGCGGCGGCGGGATCGGCGATCTCCTCGGCGGACTCCTCGGCGGCAAGAAGTAACCGACGAAGCGCGTTTCGTCGCCGACCCTCAGCGCGCGGTGAAGACGATGCGCCCGCCCTGTCGGGCGGCGGAGCAGGCGGGCAGGTCGATCGGGCCCTGACCCGACCAGTCCGTGGCGAGCCGGGCGACCTCGATGGTCTGCAGTCGCGTCAGGCTCACGCCGAACTCGCTGTCGACCACGAGACGGATGATCCGGTTGCGCAGCGCCGCCGGATTGGCCGCGAGAGCCGCGACGCTGACCGAGATGCCCGCCTCGGCGTGCTCGACGATGTCTTCGATGGTCTCGTGGATCATCTCGTCGAACGCCTCGGCGTCTTCGCGCAGCTGTTCGGCCGTGCGCACGAGGGCCTCGGCGATGCCCGGCCCGAGCTCGGACTCGAGAACCGGCAGCACGCGGTCGCGCACGCGAACCCGCGCGAAGCGCTCCTCCGAGTTGTGCGGGTCGTCCCAGACGTCGAGGTCGGATGCCGCGCAGAACGCGCGCGTCGTCTCGCGCCGCACGCCGAGCAGCGGCCGGATCCAGCGCACTCCCTCGTCGTCCTCGCGCACAGGGGCCATTCCCTGCAGGCTGGCAGCTCCGGACCCGCGGGCGAGGCCGAGAAGCACGGTCTCGGCCTGGTCGTCGAGCGTGTGGCCGAGAAGCACGGCCGTGGCGCCCGCATCCGCCGCGGCGTCCTTCAGGACCCGATACCGCGCGTCCCGAGCGGCCGCCTCCGGTCCGCCGTCGACCCCGACGTCGACCTGGACGATCAGGGCATCGAGTCCGAGCCCTGCAGCCGTCTTCGCGGCGCGCGCGGCGACGGCATCCGAGTCGTTCTGCAGCCCGTGGTCGACCGTCAGCGAGCCTGCACGAAGACCGAGCTTCGGCGCCTCGAACGCGGTCGCGGCGGCGAGCGCGAGAGAATCGGCTCCCCCGGAGAGCGCGACGATCACGGTCGACCCCTCGGGCAGGTCGGCGAGCGCGGTGCGCACGGCGAGGCGGATCTCGGCGATGACGGGTGAGAGCGAGGGCACAGCTCCACGCTAGATCACCGGACGAGATCTCGTCCCGGCGGTCGCGCCGGCACCCCGCATCGCTCTAACCTGACGACGTGGAAGATCAGGTCGACCAGGAAGCCGGGAACGGGCGATTCAGGACCGAGCGCTTCAAGGCGTTCGTCGATGCGGTCGTGGCGATCGCGATGACGCTGCTGATCCTGCCGCTCATGGAGTCGGTGTCGGACGCCGCGACGGACAAGCTCGGCACAGCGGAGTTCTTCGTCGAGCACTCCGGGCAGCTGCTGAGCTTCGGCCTCAGCTTCGTGCTCATCGCGACGTTCTGGATGGGGCATCACCGCCAGTACCGCGACGTGGAGTGGATCACTCCACCCCTGCTGTGGATCAACATCGCGTGGATGGCGACCATCGTCTGGCTGCCGGTGCCGACCGCGATGATCGGGCAGATGGACACCGACACGCTGCAGCCGCTCGTCTACATCGGCACGCTGATCCTCACGCAGCTGACCACTCTCGCCGGCTGGGTCTACCTGCTGCGCCACCCCGAGCTCACCACCACGCCCGCCGACGTCGTGCGCCGTGGGATCACGGGCGACCTCGCGGCGATAATCCTCTTCCTGATCGCGCTGGCGCTCTCGGTCTTCGTCTCCCCGGTCGGTTATGCGGGACTGCTGGTCCTGCTGCTCACCGGTGTCGTCACGAGGCTCCTGGATCGCGCATCCGGGGGCGCCCGTCGGCCACGGGTAGGCTAGTGCGCGGCATCCAACCGTCTTTTCCAAGGAGCACACGCATGGGCGCACACGACGCCGTCATCGAGATCCCGCGCGGCAGCCGCGTGAAGTACGAGGTCGACCACGAGACCGGACGAGTGCACCTCGACCGCGTGCTCTACACGACCTTCGGGTACCCGGCCGACTACGGCTACTTCGACAACACGCTCGGCGAGGACGGCGACCCGCTCGACGTGCTCGTGCTGCTCGACCACGCCATCTACCCGGGCGTCGTCGTCGAGGTGCGCCCCGTCGCCGTGCTCAAGATGAGCGACGAGGCCGGCGGAGACGACAAGCTCGTCGCCGTGCTCTCGAAGGACCCGCGCTGGGCGCACATCCAGGACATCGGCGACATCGCCGAGTACACGAAGAAGGAGATCGCGCACTTCTTCGAGCACTACAAGGACCTCGAGCCCAACAAGTGGGTCAAGGTCGACGAGTGGGGCGACGCTGCCGAGGCGCAGCGCATCCTCGACGAGGCGATCGTCCGCTTCGGCGAGCAGGGCCACTGACACAGCATCCGCCGGGCCTGGGCCCGACGCACGAGACCCCCGGTTCCGCTCAGCGGCCGGGGGTCTCGTGCATGCGGGCGGGGCTCTCAGACCGAGATGCCGCGTCCCGCGAGGAAGTCGATCGGGTTCGTGTACGCGCCGTTGATGTAGACCTCGAAGTGCAGGTGGCAGCCGACGGATGCTCCGGTGTTGCCGGCGTACGCGATGACCTGACCGGCGCCGACCCACTGGCCGCTGCGCACGTTGAACCCACCGGGCTTGATGTGCGCATAGCCCGTGGCGACGCCGCCGCCGTGCTGGATGCGGATGTAGTTGCCGTAGTTGCCGTTGGGGCCCGCGTAGTCGACGGTTCCCGACTGCGCGGCGAAGATCGCAGCGCCGCAGCCGTTGGCGAGGTCGACGCCGTAGTGGAACGCCGAGCAGGCCGGGCAGGGACGAGGGCGGGAGCCGTAGCCGGCGCTGCGGTAGCCGCCCTGCGGACGAACCCATCCGCCGGTACCCGGCTGACCTCCGGTGCCGCCACCACCGCCACCGCCGCCTCCGCCACCACCGGCAGCTGCTGCAGCTGCGGCTGCCGCTGCGGCAGCAGCCGCAGCTTCGGCTTCACGACGCTTGCGCTCCTCTTCGGCGACGCGCACGCCCTCCTGGTAGCCGGCGACCGTGGTCGCGGTCTGGTCCTTCAGGGCGGCGAGCTGCGCCTGCATGGTCGCGAGGTTGGCGGACTGCTCGTCGAGCGCTGCCTGGGCGGCATCGGCGGCGGCCTGCGCCTCGCGCATCTTCTGCTCGGCGACCTGCTGCAGACGGTCGCGCTCGGTGCGGGCGACGACGGCCTGGTCGGTGAGCGACTGCGAGGCGTCGCGCGCGGCCGTGGCCTTGTCGCGCACCGTCTGGTTGTACTGGTAGACCTTGTCCATCGTGCCGAGGCGCGAGAGAAGCTCGTCGGCGTTGTCGGCAGAGCCCGCGAAGAAGAGCTCGAGTGCCGTGTCGTCGCCGCCGTTGCGGTAGAGCTGCGCGGCGAGCTGGGCAGCCTTGCGCGAAGCGTCGTCGGCGATCACGGCCTGCGCGTCGGCCTGAGCCTGCAGCTCGTCGGCGATCGAGATCGCTTCGAAGTAGGCCTGCTGCGCGGCGTAGAACTCGTCGCCCGCGGCGACGGCCGCGGCCTGGGTCTCGGCGACCTTCTGCTGCAGGGAGGCGATGAGGCCTTCGATGCGCGAGATCTCCGCGGCCTTCGACGATTCGTTGCGCATGGCGTTCTGCACGTCATCCCAGCTGGGGTACGACGCGGCGTAGGCGGCGGTGACGCCGTTGGTCACACCGAAGGCGCTGAGGGCGACGACGCTGAGTGCACCGAGTCCGACCCCGAGGGCGCCGCGGCGGCTCAGGGAGCCCTTCTGCCAGAAGGCGCGGCTCTCGGCGGGAGTGGGCGCGCAGCCGCAATCCTCGGACGCCGCCATGGCAGCAGCATCCACGGGCGATTGCTTGTCGTTCACTCGGCCCCTTCCGCCGGATTCACAGATGCCACACTAACAACAACTTTCACATCCGCAACAGGTCGCGGCGGGGGTCGAGCGACACGGGCGTACAGGTCCATCGTCCTCCCGAACACGCCCGGGCGGAAGCCGACTCGCCCTCGATTCGCGTTTTGCTCGAATCTTCCCTTATGCTTGAGCGTCGGCAAGGAAGTCCCCCGGGACTGACTCCGGCCCCATCGTTTAGCGGCCTAGGACGCCGCCCTTTCACGGCGGTAGCACGGGTTCGAATCCCGTTGGGGTCACTCCTTCCGGTATAATTGAAAACAAGTATGGCCCTGTAGCGCAGTTGGTTAGCGTGCCGCCCTGTCACGGCGGAGGTCGCGGGTTCAAGTCCCGTCAGGGTCGCTCTAAGCGACGGGCCCTTCTTCTTCAAGGAGGGCCTTTCGTCTAGATGCGACAGGTTCAGCCGGTCGCACGGCTCTGTAGCTCAGTTGGTAGAGCGCACGACTGAAAATCGTGAGGTCACGGGATCGACGCCCGTCGGAGCCACAAGGGTGATCATTACAATCACCCCAGAAACCCTCGCCTAGCTTCTACATGGCGGGGGTTTTGCCTTGCCCCGGTTCAGGGTGGGATCGACGCGTGAACCCGAAGCTCCGACTCTCTGTCGTAGAGCAACCCGCGCGGGACGCAGCGCAGGCCCGGGATGCTGTGCCGGTGCGCGGGGGCGATCAGCGCTGTCGCCGCTCAGCCCACGAACGGCCGGGGTGCCGTCGCGCCGTCGAGGTTCATCTGCGCGCGCAGTCGCGTCACGGTGCGACGCAGCGGCTCGACCATCGAGTGCGGCCATCGGTCGTCGGTGCGGCTGGTGGGCATGGTGATGCTCAGTGCCGCCGCGACCCCGGTCTCGTCTGGCCAGGTCAGCGGCATCGCGACGCACCGGCATCCGTCGATGAACTCCTCGTCGTCGACGAAGAATCCGAGATCCCGCCCCCGGCCGATCGCCGCCAGGATGTCGTCGGGGTCGGTCAGCGTCCTCGCCGTCAGGCGGGGTATCGCGACCTGATGCAATCGCCGCCGGGCGTCGTCGTCGTCGAGTGTGCTCAGCAGGGCCTTGCCGATTCCCGTGGCATGGGCGTGCAGTCGCATGCCGACGTTCGAGGCGAGGCGCATGGGATTCGGCGACGGGCTGATCGCGATGTAGACGTTCTCGACACCATCGAGACGCGCCATCTGCACCGTCTCCCCCGTCTCATCGGTGAGCTCGGCCATGAGCGACGGCCCCGACTCGAGCAGAAGACGGTGCCCGTCGTAGCGCTGGCCGATCTGCCACGCCTTGAGACCCAGCGAGTAGCGCTTGGTCTCGACGTCGATTTCGACCCAGCCGGCCGCCACGAGTGTCTTGAGCAGGCCGTGAGTGCTCGACCGGGGCAGGCTGAGCGCGGCGACCAGCTGCGGGAACGTCTGGCCCTCCACCGCAGCGAGGTGCTCGATGATCTCGAGGGCCCGACCGGCGGATTTCACCGAGCCCGACACCTGCTCCTGCTCGGTCATGCGTCCTCCTGAGGGTGAGTTGTGCGCGCGGTGGCGATGTGTCACACTATCGCGCGTTCAGGTCTGAGACGGTCAGTTCACATACGTGAACGCATTGGATAACCCTCGTCAATGGAGATGCACCGATGTCCACTCAGTCCCCCGCGCGGCCGGAACTCGCCGCCATCGTCCGCAAGGTCACGCTCCGGCTGATCCCGATCCTGCTGCTCATGTACATCCTGGCCTTCCTCGATCGCGCCAACCTCGGCTTCGCGAAGGTCGCCTGGCAGGCCGACACCGGCATCAGCGACGCCGCCTACGCCCTCGGCGCCGGGATCTTCTTCCTCGGGTACGCCCTCTTCGAAGTCCCCTCGAACCTCATCATGCGCAAGGTCGGCGCGAAGATCTGGCTGGCGCGCATCATGGTCTCGTGGGGCATCGTCTCCTCCCTGATGGTCTTCGCGACGAATGAGTGGATCTTCTACATCCTTCGCGTCCTGCTCGGCATCACCGAGGCCGGCTTCTTCCCCGGGGTCATCCTGTTCCTCACCTACTGGATCCCCCTCAAGTTCCGCGCCCGCGTGAACGGCCTCTTCTACTTCGGCGCACCGCTCGCGTTCATCTTCGGCGGCCCCCTCTCGGGCATCCTCCTCGACCTCGACGGCAAGGTCGGAATCCACGGCTGGCAGCTGATGTTCCTCGTCACCGGCATCCTCACGGTGCTCGTCGGCATCGTCGCGTTCTTCTACCTCGACAACGGGCCGAAGGATGCGAAGTGGCTGAGCGAGCACGAGCGGTCGACGCTGCTCAGCGCGCTCGAGGCGGAGAACAGCGCCAAGGAGAACCACTCCCCGCGCGGCGCCCTGCGAGCACTCGGCAACCCGGTCGTGCTGTACTTCGCCGCCATCTACCTCACGATCCAGATGAGCGTCTACGGAGTGACGTTCTATCTGCCGACGCAGATCGCGACCATCGTCGGCAAGCCGGTCGGACTCGAGGTCGGCCTGCTCACCGCGGTGCCGTGGACCTTCGCTCTGATCATCACCTTCGTGCTCTCCCGACTCGCGGACAGCACGGGGCAGCGTCGCCTCATCGCGACCTGCGCGCTCGCGGCGGCCGGCGTCGGCATCGTGCTGTCCGCGGTCATCCAGGACCCGATCGTCGCCCTCGCCGCGCTGAGCGTCGGCGCCGCCGGCTTCATCTCCGTGCAGCCCGTGTTCTGGACGCTGCCGACGTCGTTCCTGCTCGGGGCGGCCGCCGCCAGCGGGATCGCCCTCATCAACTCGCTCGGCAGCCTCGGCGGCTTCCTCGCGCCGATCCTGAAGAACTGGGCCGACGCGACCTTCGGCGACTCCGCCGGTCTGATCGTGCTCGCCTCCATCGCCCTCCTCGGCGCCGTGCTCATCGCCCTGAGCCGCGTCGTCAGCCCCGCCGTGCGGGAGAACGACGGCGTCGGACTCACCACCCCCGAAACCGCCAGCCAGCGCTGACCCCGGTCGGCAGAAGCAAGGAGACACGCCATGCGCGAGCTCGTACTCACCGAGATCGGACGCCTCGACGTCCGCGAGACCCCGATACCGGAACCCGGACCCGACGAGGTCCTCATCCGGATCGCCGCCACGGGGATCTGCGGATCCGACGTGCACGGCTACACAGGGGAGAACGGACGACGCCACCCCGGTCAGGTGATGGGCCACGAATCGAGCGGCACGATCGCGGCAGTCGGTCCCGGCGTGGGCGACCTCACCGCGGGCATGCCCGTCACCTTCAACCCGGTCGTGGTGCCCGCCGAGGATGCGGCGGAGTTCGCCGGGCGCGAGCAGCACCACCCCGACAAGTACGTGATCGGCGTCGCCGCGGCGATCCCCGCCTCCTTCGCCGACTACGTGCTCGTGCCCGCCCGCAATGTCGTCCCCCTGCCCGACGGCCTGCCGATCGCACTCGGCGCACTGATCGAGCCCCTGGCCGTGGCGGTGCACGCGGTGCGCCGACTGCCGAAGGAGAACCTCGGGCGCGTGCTGGTGATCGGCGGCGGGCCGATCGGACAGTCGGTCGTCATCGCCCTGCGCGATGCGGGCGCCGGAACGATCGTCGTCAGCGAGATGGATGCCGCACGACGCGGGCTCGTGCAGAAGCTCGGCGCCGAGGTCATCGACCCGGCCGACGGGCCGCTCGCGGACCAGCTCCGCGCACGCGGCGGACTGGCGGACGCTGCGGTGGATGCCGTGGGCATCACTCCGACCGTGCGCGATGCCCTGACGAGCACCGCGCTCGGCGCACCGATCGTCCTCGTCGGCATGGGATCGCCCCAGGTCGCGGTCGACGCGTTCCTCGTCAGCACCGAGGAGCGCTCGCTCATCGGCAGCTTCACCTACGGCTCCGACGACTTCACGCACGCCACCCGGGTGATCGGCGCGGACCCCGAGACATACCGCGCACTGATCAGTCGCGAGATCGACGTCGCCGACGCCGACGCCGCCTTCGCCGCGCTCGCTGAGGGCGACGGCACCCCGGGCAAGATCCTGGTCCGATTCGACCGAGACGGAGAGACACGATGACCGGCACACCCACCATCCGCGAGGTCCGCGCCTACACAGTGCGCGGCGGCGGCGCCGACTACCACGATCAGGGCGCCGAGCACTGGATCGACGACCACATCGCGACCCCGATGAGCGTCTACCCCGAGTATCGCCAGTCGCGGCAGAGCTTCGGCATCAACGTGCTGGGCACGCTCGTCGTCGAGATCGAGGCGAGCGACGGCACCGTCGGATTCTCGGTGACGACAGCGGGCGAGATCGGCGCGTTCATCGTCGAGAAGCATCTCGCCCGGTTCCTCGAGGGCCGCGCGGTCACCGACATCGAGCGCATCTGGGACCAGATGTACAAGTCGACCCTGTACTACGGTCGGCGCGGGGTCGTGCTGAACGCGATCAGCGGAGTCGACCTCGCCCTCTACGACCTGCTCGGACGAATCCGCCAGGTGCCCGTCTTCGAGCTGCTCGGCGGACCCGTCCGCGACGAACTGCAGTTCTACGCCACGGGCGCCCGCCCGGACAGGGCGAAGGAACTCGGATTCATCGGCGGCAAGATGCCGCTGCATCACGGACCCGCCGAGGGCGAGGAGGGACTGCGCAAGAACATCGCGCTGCTCGCCGACATGCGCGAGAAGGTCGGCGACGACTTCTGGCTCATGTACGACTGCTGGATGTCACTCGACGTCGACTACGCCACGCGCCTGGCGCACGCCGCATCCGACTACGGCCTGAAGTGGCTGGAAGAGGCTCTCATCCCCGACGACTACTGGGGCTACGCCGAACTGCGCACGCGCGCGCCCTCGTCGATGATGATCACCACCGGCGAGCACGAGGCGACGCGGTGGGGCTTCCGCCAGCTGCTCGAGACCGGTGTCGACCTCATCCAGCCCGACGTCGGCTGGTGCGGCGGCATCACCGAGCTCATCAAGATCTCCGCCCTCGCCGACGCACACGGCACGATGGTCGTCCCCCACGGCTCGTCGGTCTACTCGTATCACTTCGTGGTCACCCGCACGAACAGCCCCTTCGCGGAGTTCCTGATGATGCATCCGACCGCCGAGGAGGTCGTGCCGATGTTCTCGCCGATGCTCGTGGGCGAACCGGTGCCCGTGAACGGGCGACTGAAGGTTCCCGAGACACCCGGCTTCGGGGTCGAGCTCTCCGACGCCATCGACAAGCACCGCCCGTACACCCACTGACCTGGAGCAACACCCATGGAATTCCTCCGCCTCGGCGACGCCGGCACCGAAACCCCCGCAGTGCGCCACGACGGCCGCATCCTGCGTCTCGACTCCCTGACACCCGACATCGACGGGGCCTTCCTCGCAGGCGACGGCATCGCGCGGACTCGCGCGGCCCTGGATGCCGGTGACCTGCCCGTCTTCGAAGGGGCCGACCTGCTGCGGGTCGGCGCCCCCATCGCGCGCCCGCAGGCCGTGCTCTGCATCGGGCAGAACTACGCCGCCCACGCCGCCGAGTCCGGGGATGCCCCGCCGACCGTGCCGATCCTCTTCCACAAGCACCCCAACACGGTCGTCGGAGCCTTCGACGACGTGCTGATCCCGCCGGGCGCCGAGAAGGTCGACTGGGAGGTCGAGCTCGGCGTCGTGATCGGCACGCGAGCGCGGTACCTCTCGAGCCCGGAAGAGGCGCTCACGCACGTCGCCGGCTACGTGGTGTCGCACGACGTGTCGGAGCGCGCCTTCCAGGTGGAGCAGTCCGGCGGCCAGTGGTCGAAGGGCAAGAACGCCGAGACATTCAACCCGCTCGGCCCCGCTCTCGTGCCCGCCGATGAGGTCGACCCGCAGGCACTGCGCCTCTGGTCGGCCGTCAACGGCGAGACGCGGCAGGACTCGAACACGGCCGACATGATCTTCACCGTCGCTCAGATCGTGCACCACCTGTCGCAGTACCTCGTGCTCGAACCCGGCGACCTCATCAACACCGGCACACCTCAGGGCGTGGCCCTCTCGGGGCGGTTCCCGTATCTGCGAGCGGGTGACGTCGTCGAGATCGGCATCGACGGGTTGGGCGCCCAGCGACAGCGCCTGGTGGACGCGGTCGTCTAGGACGCGTCTCCCCTATCGGTGGTGGGGCTCGCGGCAGTCTGAGTGTGTGAGGTCGACGGGGTTCGCGGTATCGCACCGGGATCCGACTGATGTGATCCACGCCCTGGGCTCCGTCGATAGCATGTACGCATGCAGATGATCGGCGTGCTCGGTGGCATGAGCTGGGAGTCGTCGTTGGACTGGTATCGGCTCGCCAACGAAAAGGTCCGGCAAGAGCTTGGCGGCTTCCACTCCGCCCCCGTCCTGTTGGACTCGCTCGACTTCGCCGAGATCGAAGCGCTGCAAGCCTCCGGTGACTGGGAAGCGGCGGGCGCGGTCCTCGCCGCCCATGCGAAGGGTCTTGAGGCCGCCGGCGTAGGGCTCGTCGTCCTGTGCACGAACACGATGCACCTGGTCGCCGACCGGATCACCGACGCGATCCGCGTTCCGTTCCTGCACATCGCAGACACGACGGCAGAAGCGATCAGCGCAGCAGATCTGCGAACGGTCGGCCTGCTCGGGACCGCCTTCACGATGGAACAAGCCTTCTACCGTGAACGCCTCGCATTGCACGGCATCACCGCCGTGATCCCGGACGCTGAGGATCGAGCGACGGTGCACAGCATCATCTACGACGAATTGGTGCTGGGCATCGTCACCGAAGAGTCACGACAGAGGTACCGCGACGTCATCGCGAACCTGGTCGCCGCCGGAGCCGAAGGAATCATCCTCGGATGCACCGAAATCGAGCTCCTCATCACGCAGCAGGACGCACCAGTACCGGTGTTCCCGACGACCGCGCTACACGTCGCGGCTGCTCTGAAAGCTGCAGGCCTCTGACAGCATCTTCCCGCAACCCCAACGCGAGCTCCCGCGGCGCAGTCTTCACGACACGAGTCCGCCCAATGGGAGACACGCCCTAGGCAGCCTCCCGGATGACCGCGACGGCTCCCGCGGCAACCGACACGGTCCCCGCATACTCGACCCCGGTCAGCAGGTCGACGCCCGAGGCTTCGGCCCGCCCCTCCTCGGCGGAGTGGTTGATGAGGAAGAGATACGAGACGCCGTCGCCGACCCGCCGCATGGCCTCCACGCCCGGTGAGACGACAGCGGTCGGCTCGATGTCGCTCTCGGCCAGCAGTCGGTCGACGAGCGCTCCCAGGCTCTCCGGGTCGAGATCGACCGACAGGTAGTAGGCCGATCCCGCGCCGACGCGACGCCTGGTGAGAGCCGGCCCGCCGGCGAGGGGTCCCTCGGTGTGACGCGCCAGCACCTCGGTGCCGTCGTCGGGTTCGGGTTCGCGCAGTCGCTCGGCCCAGCGGCGCACCGTCCAGCCGTTGTCCAGACGCAGCGCCTGGTCGGCGTCGAGCGGGGAGAACTCCTCGCTCGTCACGCCGAGCATCGCCCGGAATGCTCCCGGATACCCGCCGAGGCGCACGGTGTTGACCTCGTCGACGATGCCGGAGAACCAGGTGACGAGCACCGTGCCGCCGGCTTCGACGAAGTCGTGCACGGCGCGCGCGTTCTCGTCGGACACGAGGAACAGCCCGGGCACGACGACCAGCCGATAGGGGTCGAGAGCGGCCCAGGGGGCGACGACATCAGCCGTCACCGCCCGAGCGAACAGGGCGTTGTGCACGGCCCGGGCGGTGTCGGCGTAACGGAGGTCGTTGATCGGCTTCAACCCCGACTTCAGCGCCCATCCGGCCTCGTTGTCGTGGAGGATCGCCACGTCCGCGGGCGCGACGGTGGTGCCTCGCACCTCGGCGAGCGCCTCGAGCTGCGCCCCGAGATCGACCACATCGCGGAAGACGCGGCTCTGCGGGCCCGAGTGCGGGAGCATCGCCGAGTGGAACTGCTCGGTGCCCGATCGCGAGGCCCGCCACTGGAAGTACATGACGCTGTCCGAGCCGCGGGCCACATGGGCGAGCGCGTGCCGGGCGAGCTCCCCCGGCTCCTTGGGCTGATTGATGCGATGCCAGCTCGAGGCTCCCGTGGCGTGCTCCATGAGCATCCAGGGGCCGCCGGCACTGAGTCCGCGCATGCGATCGCCGCTGAAAGCCAGGTCCTGGTGGCGCAGAGGGTCGGGCCCGAAGGTGTAGTGGTCGTTGGCAACGACGTCCATCTCGTCGGCCCAGCGCGTGTAGTCGACGACGTCGGGGCCGAGACCCACCATGAAGTTCGTGGTCACCGGCACGCCGGGGGCGAGCCGCTGCAGCACCTGCTTCTCGGCGCGGTAGTGGTCGAGCAGCTCGTCGGACGAGAACCTCTCGTAGTCGAGGAGCTGGCCGGGGTTGTGCGCCGTCTCGCCCCAGGGCGACGTCACCTCCTCGAACGACGAGTAGGTGTTGCCCCAGAACGACATGCCCCACGCGGCGTTGAGCGCGTCGACGGTGACGTACTTCGCCTCGACCCACTCCCGGAATCGGGCGTTCGAGACGGGGCAGTGACAGCGCGCGTTCCCCCCGCCCAGCTCGTTGCTGACGTGCCACAGTCGCACGGCCGGGTGGCCGGCGACGTGCGCGGCCAGTCGCTCGACGATGCGCAGCGCGTACCCGCGGAACACGGGCGACGACGGGCACCAGCCGAGGCGACCGCCGGGAGCGAGCGGATGCCGGTTCCGGTCCTGCGGGAGGATCTCGGGATGCAGCCGGTGCAGCCACATCGGCACGGCGGCCGTGGGCGTCGCGAGGTCGACAGCGATGCCGTTCTCGTGCAGGAGGTCGAGCATGCGGTCGAGCCAGGAGAAGTCGAAGACCCCCTCACGCGGCTCGTGCACCGCCCAGGAGAAGACGCCGAGCGTGACGAGGGTGACCCCGGCCTCGCGCATCAGCGCCATGTCCTCGAGCACCACCTCCCACGGCCACTGCTCGGGGCTGTAGTCGCCGCCGAAGGAGATCCCCTCGGTCGGCCAGGGGGTCGATCGGCGTCGCGCCGCGACGACGGGTTCGGTGCTGGACGTCATCCGCGATCCCCCTCCGCAGCCGGGTCGGTGCACGAACCCACGCCGCGGTCAGGCATGAGCGGGCTCCCGATCCGCCGACTCCCACGACTGCGTGTAGTGGTTGAAGCACACGGTGTTGTCGAGCGTCGACCGGTCGGTGACCACCTCGCCCGAGACGACCTTGCCGATCTTCTCCGGGTCGGGAGCGGCGACGGCGAGCAGGCGCGTATACGCGTGCTGGGGGTTGAGGATCACGTCGTCGGCCGGACCCCGTTCGACGATGCGTCCGCGGTACAGCACGAGGATCTCATCGGAGAAGTGCCGGGCGGTGGCGAGGTCGTGGGTGATGTAGAGCAGCGCCAGATCGTCTTCTCGCTGCAGCCGGCCCAGCAGATTGAGCACCCCGAGCCTGATCGACACGTCGAGCATCGAGACGGGCTCGTCGGCGATGAGCACCTCGGCACCCGGCGCCAGCGCCCGGGCGATCGCGACGCGCTGCCGCTGTCCGCCCGAGAGCTCGTGCGGCCGGCGCGCCGCGACGTCATCCGCAGGGTGCAGGTTGACCCGTTCGAGCATCGAGAGCACCTTCTCGTGCACGGCGCGAGCATTGCGGTCCGGGTGATGGATGCGGATCGGCCGAGCGATGTGGTGCTCGATCGTGTGGAAGGGATTGAGCGACGCGAACGGGTCCTGGAACACCATCTGCACGTGCTGGCGGTAGAGCGAACGGGGCACCGGCGTGCCGTCGTCCCTCGTCACCTCGATGCGTCCTCCCGACGGCTTCTCGAGCCGCGACAGGATGCGCGCGATGGTCGACTTGCCCGACCCCGACTCCCCCACGAGCGCGACGGTGCGCCCCGGGACCAGCTCGAACGAGACCCGGTCGACGGCGCGGAACGCGCTGCGTCCGAGTCCCTTCTTGATCGTGTAGTCCTTCGTCAGCTCGGACACGCGGATGGTGGTCATCGGTGGTCCCCCTGTCCTTCGTCGTCTCCGGTGCGGATGAAGCCGCCGCGTGACCCGCTGAGGCTCGGGAACGACGACAGCAGCTGTCGCGTGTACTCGTGCTCGGGCTCGCGGTAGATGCGCTCGGCCGTGCCGAGCTCGACGATCTCGCCGCGCAGCATGATCGCGATGCGGTCGCTGATCTCCAGCAGCAGCGGGAGGTCGTGGGTGATGAAGATGACCGCGAAATCGAGCTCGTCCCGCAGGCGCACGATCTCACGCAGGATGTCGCGCTGCACCACCACGTCGAGCGCCGTGGTCGGCTCGTCCATGATCATGACCTGGGGTTCGAGCAGCATCGCCATCGCGATCATCACGCGCTGCCGCATGCCGCCCGAGAGCTCGTGCGGGTACGACTGCAGCCGCGCCCGATCGACGCCGACGCGTTCGAGCACGTCGCCCGCCCGCTCGACGCGCTGCCGCTTCGACAGCTCGGGCCGGTGCGTCAGCAGCACATCGCACAGCTGCGCCTTGATCGTCGTGACGGGGTTGAGCGCGTTCATCGCCCCTTGGAAGACCATCGACAGCTTCGTCCAGCGGAAGGCCCGCAGCTCGTCGTCCTCCAGCGCCATCAGGTCGAGGTCGGAGCCGTCGCGGTCGTGGAACGTGATGGTCCCCGAGGCGATGCGGGCCGGCGGCTTGTGCAGCCGGTTGATCGCATAGGCGAGCGTCGTCTTGCCGCATCCGGATTCCCCCGCGAGCCCGAGGATCTCACCGGGGGCGAGCGTCAGACTCGCGTTCTTCACCGCCGTGACCGGCGTCTCGACCTCGTAGACCACCGAGAGGTCGTCGATGCTGATGACCGCCGCCCGCTCGGATCGGCGCGGGGGTGCTTCGGTGAGTGTCATGATGCCAGGGCCTTTCTCTCGCGGGTCTCGCGGGCGGCGACGGCGCGCTCTTCGCGGGCCGCGATCCGCGCGCGGCGACGGTGCAGCCGCACGTTCTTGAGCTTGGGGTTGATGATCTCGTCGATCGAGAAGTTGACGAGCGAGAGCCCCATGCCGAACAGGGCGATGATGAGTCCCGGCGGCACGAACCACCACCAGGCGCCGAGCGACAGGGCGAAGCCGTTCTGCGCGTAGAACAACATCGTGCCCAGCGTCGAGGAGTTCGAGGCGCCGAGACCGAGGAACGAGAGTCCCGCCTCGCCGAGGATCGCCGCGATCACGGCGAACACGAACTGCGAGGCGAGCACGGGGAGCAGGTTCGGGAGGATCTCGACCGCGATCACCCGTCCGGCCTTCTCTCCTGCGACCCGGGATGCGGCGACGTAGTCGCGGTTGCGGATCGACAGCGTCTGCGCGCGGAGCACACGGCTGGATGCCGCCCACCCCGTGATCGCGAGCACGACCGCGATCGTCCACAGACCGCGCTGCTCCTGCGGCACGAAGCCGGAGATCACGATCACGAGCGGAAGCCCCGGGATGACGAGGAACACGTTCGAGAACAGCGAGAACGCCTCGTCGGCGAAACCGCCGATGTAGGCACCCAGGATGCCGAAGAACGCCGAGAGCAGCGTCGCCAGCACACCGACGATCAGACCGATCTGCAGGGATCCGGCCGTCGCGTGGGCGAGCTGTGCGAACACGTCCTGCCCCGTCTGCGTGGTTCCGAGGATGTGCTCGGCGCTCGGCGGCTGCAGACCCGTGTCGCGGATGGTCGTCGGATCCTGCACGAAGAGGGGTCCGATGACTCCGAACAGGGTGATGCCGCCGATGAGGAGGAGTCCGAAGGCGAGCCACGGCGTCATGGTCGGCAGCATCATGCGCCAGGCGGACCGCGGCGGCTTGCCCCGCTCCGCCCGAGCGGTCGCGAGCGTCATCGTCGAATCGGCGACGGTGGGCTCGGTCCGAGGTGAGAGGTTCGTCATTCGCCGAATCCTTCCGAGGGGTGGAGCGTGGATGCGGAGTCCGCGGTCATCGTCGAGCGCCTCATGCGTTCACCCGGGTGCGCGGATCGATGATGCCGTAGAACAGGTCGACGATCAGGTTGGCGCCGAGCACGGCGAGGGTGATGAACAGGAACAGCCCCTGCATCAGCGCGTAGTCGTTGTTCGTGACGGCCGAGAGCAGCTTCGATCCGATGCCCGGGTACGAGAACACCTGCTCGGTGACGATGGAGCCCGACACGACGAACCCGAGCGAGATCGCGAAGCCGGCGATCGACGGGAGCACCGCGTTGCGGGCCGCGTAGCTGCGGAGGATGCGTCCGGGCGTGAGCCCCTTCGCCTGTGCGGTGACGATGTAGTCCTCCGACAGCGTCGACACCATCATGTTGCGCATGCCGAGCAGCCACCCGCCGACCGACGCGATGACGATCGTGAGCGCCGGAAGGAACCCGTACTGGATCGCGGAGCCGATGAACTCCCAGCTGAACCCCGGATCGAGCACCACGTCGTATCCGCCCTGCGACGGGAACATCTTGAGCGTCGACGCGAAGAAGTACACCAGGATCAGCGCCAGCCAGAAGTACGGCACGGCGGCGAGCAGGGTCGTGGCGGGCACCAGCGAGTCGAGCCAGGTGCCCGGCTTCCACCCCACGATCGCGCCGAGGGTGACGCCGATGACCGCGGCGAGCACCGTCGCCACCCCGACGAGCACGATGGTCCACGGCAGCGAGGTGCTGATCACCTCGGTCACCGGCGTGGGGAAGTAGCTCACCGAGACTCCGAGGTCGCCCCGGAAGACGTTGACGAGGTAGTTCCAGTACTGCAGGAGCAGCGGCTGGTCGGAGTCGCCGCCGAGAAGGAGCTCGTAGGCATCGCGGGTCGCCGGGGTGACGATGCCACCCCTCTGCTGCAGCTTCGCGAGCAGGATGTCGACCGGGTTGCCCGGCAGCAGCCGGGGGATCAGGAAGTTCAGGGTCAGCGCCGCCCACAGGGCGACGAGGTAGAACCCCAGCTTTCGAACGACATAGTTCACGGCGTCCGTCCTCCGTCCCGACCCACGCGTTCCTTCGCGGCGGCGATCACGCTCACTCCCCCGTCGGCTTCAGCGACTTGAAGATCTGCGCGTTGTCGGGCGATGCCCAGATCGCCGGGAACGCGTAGAGGTCGTCGAGCGTCGGCCAGCCCGTGAACTTGTCGGCGTGGAACTCGCTCGTCGTGCCGCCGGTCAGCACCGGGATGTACGGCATCGAGGTGACGATCTCGGCCTGGATGATGTCGAACTGCGCCTGGCGCGCGGCGGTGTCCGCGGGGTCCGTCGCCTTGAGCACGGCGAGCGCGGCATCGACGTCGGGGTCGCTGAATCGCGCGACGTTCTGCGGGGCGACCTCGCCGACGGGGGCCGTGAACTCCGTGTTGAAGTACTTGTCGTAGAGGTAGTAGGGGTCGGATGCCGCGCCTTGGCCGAGCGAGTCGATCGCCAGCTGGTAGGTGCCCTTGCCCTTCTTGTCGGTCCACTCGTTCCACGACGACTGCGAGACCTTGAGCTCGATGCCCGCGGCCTTGAGCTGCTGGGCCATCGTGTCGATCGCCGTGATGTAGTCGGTCCATCCGGTCACGACCTCGACGGTCAGCGCGAGCGTCTCACCGTCGCGGGCATAGATCCCGTCGGCGCCCTTCGCCCAGCCGGCCGCTTCGAGGATCTCGCCGGCACCCTCGGGGTCGGGCGTGCTCGGTGCGACGGGCTCGGCCACGGCCGCGGAGATCAGGTCCTTCTGCGTGGTGGTGAGCGCGAGCGTCGGGGAGATCTCGCTCGCGGTGTTCTGGAAGGCCAGCGAGTTGATCTGGTCGCGGTTCAGCGCCGCGTAGATCGCCTGCCGCACGGCCGGATCGGTCTGGGGCCCGACACAGCCGAGCTCTGTGTTCGAGCAGGTGAGCAGCGCGACCTGGTTCTGCGGGATCGTGATGGCGTCGTAGCCGGGGTAGGTGGTCGACACGTTCTGGATGTCGGGCACCGGGCCCGTCTGCCAGTCGATCGTGCCGGCCTTGAGCGCATCGGCGCCCGCGGTGTTCCCCGACAGGGAGAGGTAGCGCACGGCCTTCACCGCGGGCTCGCCGTCCCAGTAGTCCGGGTTCGACTCGAGCGTGAAGGCCTGGGGCTTGAAGTTGCCGAGCGTGTACGGTCCGGTTCCGATCGGCTCGGCCATGACGTCGGTGGTCGGGTCGATCCCCGACCAGATGTGCTCGGGCACGATCGGGGTGCGGCCGAGCAGCGTCGGCCCGCTCACGAATGCCGGGTAGTCCCAGGTGAACACCACCTGGGTGTCGTCGACGGCCTCGACGGTGCCGTCGAACCCGCCGTTGTTCAGAGACGGGGTGTCGAGGAGCATCTGGAACGTGTACGCGACGTCGGCCGCGGTGAACGCCTCTCCGTCCGACCAGGTGACTCCGTCGCGGATCGCGACGGTCAGCTGCGTGCCGTCGTCGTTCCATGTGTACTCGGTGCCGAGCAGCGGCACGTAGGGGTCGTTGTTCACGTTCGTGACGAAGAAGAGGGACTCGTAGATCGTGCCGATCCCGCCGATCTGCGAGGGCGAGTACGGGTTGAAGTTGATCTGGTAGTCGCCGGACTGGCCGGTGTAGGCGACGAGGGTGTCTGCACTCGACGACGAGGACGATCCCCCTCCTGCAGGGGCGCATCCCGACAGCAGGAGCGTGGCGGTCGCAGCGGCCGCGGCACCCGCGATCCAGAGCCGCGCGGAGGGTCGAGCATCGTGCTTTCTGCGGAACATCATTGGTCCTTTCTCAGGCGCGTCCGCTGAGAGCTGTCGGCGCCGACTGTGTGGTGGTGATCGAGGAATCTCACCTTCCGGCCCCATTGTTACTTAGCTAAACTATGTCCGTCAAGCGTTTTCCGAGAAGCACTCCGAGCGCACTCAGCCGCGAAAGGGCACCATGACCGACCTCGCACTTCCCCCCTCGCGCAGCACTGACGCTGTGCGACACGACAGCACTGACGCCGTGCGACACGACCGCAACACCGCTGTGCGATTCACCCATCTCCGCCGCGACGGCGTCTCCCTGCTCGTCGAGAACTCCGCGGGCGGCGCGCCCGACGACGTCGCCCCGAGCCTGCCTCAGGTGCTGTTCTGGGGGGCCGACCTCGGGTCCCCGACCGCCGATGAGCTCGTCGATCTGGCCTCGGCGGTCAGCCGCCAGCACGGCGCGGGAGATCTCGACGCCGCCTGGCAGGCGTCGATCCTGCCGGTGGACCGCGACGGATGGGCCGGGCGACCTGGGCTCGCCGTCTCACGGGGAGGGCTCCCCGTGCACCCGCGGTGGGATCGGATCGACTGCGCGGTCGACGACGACGCGCACGCGCTCTCGATCGTCGCCGACGACACGCGCAACGGCATGCGCCTCACGTCGACCATCGCGATGCAGGTCGGCGGAGTCGTCACGGTGGAGCATTCGCTGACCGCGACGGGGAACGAGGATGTGGGCGGCGGGCGCTCGGTCGACGGACTCTCGATCGGCTGGCTCGAAGCGACCCTCCCGACCCCGAAGGCCGTCGACCATCTGACCACGTTCGCGGGCCGATGGACCCGCGAGAAGGTTCCGCACACGGGGTCGATCCCCCGCGGATCGACGGTGCGGCAGACCAGGCGCGGCCGGGGCGGGCACGACTCCCCGATGCTCTACCTCGTCTCGATCGATGCCCCGCGCGACCGTGTGGGCGAGCTGTGGGGCGTGCACCTGGGCTGGAGCGCCGATGTCACCTATCGCAACGATCGGATGCCGGACTCCGTCGACGTCCTCGGCGCGGGCGAGCTGCTGCGCACCGGCGAGGTCACACTGCGCGACGGCGAGACCTATACGACGCCCACCGCGTACTTCGCGTGGTCGGGCGCGGGCCTGGACGGGCTGTCCGAGCGGTTCCATCGATTCCAGCGCACCCGCCCGCAGCATCCGACCCGCCCGCGGCCTCTCGTGCTGAACACGTGGGAGGCGGTGTACTTCGACCACGATCCGGCGTTCCTGCAGACGCTCGCCGACCGCGCGGCGCACGTGGGAGTCGAGCGGTTCGTGCTGGACGACGGATGGTTCCTCGGCCGACGCCATGACAGGAGCGGCCTCGGCGACTGGATCGTCGATCGCGCGGTGTGGCCGGACGGGCTCGCTCCGCTCGCCGATCACGTGCACGAGCTCGGCATGGAATTCGGACTCTGGTTCGAGCCCGAGATGATCAACCTCGATTCCGACCTCGCCCGTGAGCATCCCGACTGGCTGCTGCATCCCGCCGATCACCTGCCGACCCCGGCGCGACTCTCCTGGCGGTCGCAGTACGTGCTCGACATCGCGCGGCCCGAGGTCTACGAGCACATCATCGGCCGCATCGACGCGCTGGTGTCCGAGCTCGGCATCGACTTCATCAAGTGGGACCACAATCGCGACCTGGTCGAGGCAGAGCACGGCGGCGCACCGGGCACGCACGCCCAGACGCTCGCCGCGTACCGGATGATCGGCGAGCTCAAGTCGCGTCACCCGGGTCTCGAGATCGAGTCGTGCTCGTCGGGAGGAGCGCGCAGCGATCTCGGTGTGCTGAGCGTCGCCGACCGGGTGTGGGCGAGCGATTCGAATGACCCGGTCGAGCGGCAGGACATCCAGCGCTGGACCCAGCTGCTTCTCGCCCCCGAACTGGTCGGAGGGCACGTCGGTCCGACGACCGCGCACTCGTCCGGCCGCACGACGTCGCTCGCGTTCCGTCTCGCGACGAGCCTGATGGGCTCTGCCGGGTTCGAGTGGAACATCGCCGACTGCACCCCCGACGAGCTCGAGGTCCTGCGCCGGTGGGCGGCACTCTACAAAGAGCTCCGCACCACGATCCACACCGGAACCGCCGTGCACGCCGACGTGCGCGACCCCGCGCTCCGGGTCGTCGGCGCCGTGAGCGTCGACCGATCGGAGGCCGTGTTCACGATCGCGAGCGTCGCGACGCTCGAGGACTCGCTGCCCGAGCGCATCCGACTGCACGGACTCGACCCCGACGGCCGGTATCGGCTCCGGGTCCGCGACGAGATCGGAGCCGCGCCGCACGGGTTCGCGACACCCGAGTGGCTGAAATCCGCAGGCGTGACGCTGCCGGGGGCGGTGTTGGGCACCGTGGGCCTGCAGATCCCGCCGTTCTGGCCCGCTCAGGCCGTGGTGCTGCACCTCGTCCGGGTATGACCGTCTCCGTGCGACGCGGGCGAACAGCCTGAGGCACGAGAATCGCCCGGCCGGTCGCTCGTCGCGATCGGCCGGGCGAGACACCCTCCGAGGTGTCGTCTACTGCGCGGCTGTGCGCCCGCGCAGCAGCGCGTTGCCGTGCTGCAGCACGGCAGGATCCCGCAGACTCTCCGGCTCTCCGCCACCCGCACTGCGGACGCGGAACACCGCGGACTCACCGGCGAGGAGCGTGACGAGTCCCCGGTCGACGGTCGCGTCGGCCGAGTACCGGTCGACGAGGAGCGTGATGTCGCGCACGTACGCCCGGGCCGTGACCTGCACGAGCGTCACCCCCGGCTCGCCTGCCGCGGGAAGGACGTCGACGTCGAGCACATCCGGATCCAGCCTCTGCGCGACGAGCTCGACGGGGTTGTGCACGGCCGTGGCGAACCCGTCGAGGCGTGCGGTGACGATCTCCCCCGCGGCGTCGGCATACTCCGTGAGCTCGGGGTCGAGCACGATCGTCGCCTCGCCCCGGGCCGCGATCGACTGCGCCGTGACCGACTGCGCGAGCACGCGGCCGTCGAACGTCGTCCGCTGCAGAGTGACCTCGCCCTGCCACGCGTCGTCCGTGTCGTTCAGCACGACGAGGGCGAGACCGGACTCGCGCGGCTGGAACGTCGCGAGACGCGGCTCGTAGACGTCGCGCAGCGCGAACCAGAGCGGCTTGCGCCGTTCTTCGAAGTCGACCGCCGCCCACGACACGACGGGCCAGCTGTCGTTCAGCTGCCAGACGATCACGCCGGTGTTGCGCGGTGAGAGCGAACGGAAGTGCTCGATGCCGAATCGCACGGCGGCGGCCTGGTTCAGCTGCGTCGCCCAGTGCCATTCCTCGATCGACCGCGGCTCGGGCAGGTGCCCGGTCATTCCGCGCTCGAGCTTGAGATTGCCGTCGGCGGCCTTCTGGTGCACGAGCATCTGCGCACCGTACGGGTCGAGCGGCTCGTCGTGCACCGCGTCGACGAGGGTCGTCCACGCGGGCGGGCCCTGGAATCCGAACTCCGAGGCGAAGCGCGGACGGTGGCGCCGGTACTCGGAGTAGTCGAGGGTGTTCCACACGTCCCAGATGTGCATGGTGCCGTGGGACTCGTCGTTGGGATGGATCTCCTCGTCGAAGGAGTACGGGCTGGCCGGGGAGTAGAACCGCGTCGGGTCGAGCTCGGCGACCAGCGACGGCAGCAGCGACAGGTAGTACCCGAGCCCCCAGGTGCGACCGTCGAGCGGCTCCTTCCAGCCCCAGTCCTCGTGCCCCCAGATGTTCTCGTTGTTGCCGTTCCAGATGACGAGCGAGGGGTGCGGACTGAGCCGCACGATCGCCTGTCTGGCCTCGGCCTCGATCTCGTCGGCGAGCCAGTCCTCCTCGGCGTAGGCGGCGCAGGCGAACAGGAAGTCCTGCCAGACGAGGAGGCCCTCCTCATCGCACGCGGCGTAGAAGTCGTCGGACTCGTAGATGCCGCCGCCCCAGACGCGGAGGAGATTCATGTTCGCCTCCACGGCGTCGCGGACGCGACGCCGATAGCGGTCGGCGTCGATCTCGGTCACGAACGCGTGGTCGGGGATCCAGTTCGCGCCGCGCACCTGGACGATCTCGTCGTTCACGATCAGGGTGAACGGCGCGCCCTCGGCATCCGGGGCCGTGTCGACCCGCACCGTGCGGAATCCGACTCGCGACGCCCAGCGGTCCGCCGCCTCGCCGGCACGATCCAGCGCGACCTCGACGGGGTAGAGCGGCTGGTCGCCGTGGCCGATCGGCCACCAGGGCCGCACGTCGGGAACCTCGACGCGCACGACGACCTCGGTCGTGCCCTGGGTGACCTGCTCGGAGACACTCGCTCCGCCGACGCCGACCGTCACGAGAACCGGCTCTCCGGTCGACACCGCCGACCATTCCAGGTCGATGTGCGCCTCGAGCACCCCGTCGACTCCGCCCTCGCGGCGAGCGAGGTCGACGAGCGGCCGCACCGCGGCGATCCGCACGCCCGACCAGCTGTCGAGGCCGATCGGCCGCCAGATGCCGCTGGTGGCGAAGTCGATCCCCCAGTCCCAGCCGAAGTTGAACGCGGCTTTGCGCAGGGCGTTGTAGGGGTGATGGTTCACATGCGGACGCGGTCCGTGCTCGGCGCTGCGCGACTCCGCCTCGTCGACCGGCGCCGCGAAGGTGATCGCGAGCGTGTTGACGCCGTCGCGCAGGTCTGCGCCGAGATCGAAGCGGTAGCCCCGGTGCTGGTTCTGGGTCTCGGCGATGATCCGCCCGTTGACCTCGATCGTCGCGACCGTGTCGAGTCCGTCGGCGACCAGGTCGTGACGATCCGACCCGTCGTCGTGCCAGTCGAACTCGGTCTCGTAGCGCCAGACGGTGCTGCCGATCCACTGCTGCGCGGACTCGTTGTCACCGTCGAACGGCGCGGCGATCAGCCCCGCCGCGCGAAGATCGGTGTGCACGCAGCCGGGCACGGTCGCGGCTGTCGTGTCGAGGGCTATGTCGGCCGGGATCGGACCCGAGACCGCGGTGAGCGTCCAGTTGTCGTGGAGAGGTCGAAGTGCCATGAGCGTCCTTGCGTTGAGCGACTTTATTACCTAAGTTTACAAAGTGACACCAGTATAGCCCGGAGGTATGATCCGGGTGTCGAAGAACCGAAAGCAGGACAGGTGACCCAGCACGACCCTGGCGCGGAGATGCGCACCTGGCCCCATCTCACCGGTGTCGAGCGCGGCGCGCTGCGCGAGCTGCTGATCCACGGCCCGCTCCCCCGCGCCGAGCTGGCGCGACGTCTCCAGGTGTCGCGGGCGAGCATGACCAGAGCCACCCGCCTGCTCGTCGAGCACTCCCTGATCGCGGAAGACGAGATCACCCTGCGGGGAGCGATGGGTCGCCCCAGCGAGATGCTCGTGGTCAGCGAGGACGCGCATCACCTTCTGGGCATCAAGCTCACCGGCGACGCGGTGTTCGCCGTCGTGACCACCCTCGGCGCGCGGCTGGTCGCCTCGGTCGAGGAGCCTCTGGTGTCGAACTCGGTGCAGGACACGGTCGACCAGATCGCGAGGATCCACGCGCGCTTCTCCGAGACGTTCAGCGACATCCACGCGGCCGGCGTCTGCCTGGCCGGCGACCTCGCGACCGTCGACGGACAGCAGATCGTGATCGCCTCGTTCTTCCTGCGCTGGCGTGATGTCCCCCTGGCCGCCCTCCTCAGCGAGCGCCTCGGCATCCCGGTGACGGCCGACAACGACGTGCGCGCGCTGACCGCCGCCGAGCACTGGTTCGGCGCCGGCGCCGGCTGCGAGTCGCTGGCGCTCGTCACCGTCGGTGCCGGCATCGGCTTCGGACTCGTGGTCGACGGGCGGGTGGTGACCGGGCACAACGGTCGCGCCGGCCAGCTCGACCACCTGCTGGTGGACACCACCGGGCCCGAGTGCGGGCTCGGTCACCGCGGCTGCGCGAGCGCCTACCTGCCGAGCGCGTGCATCGTGCAGGCCATCAGCGACGCCGACGAGGAGACGGACGACGGCCTCGACTACGACGCCGCCGTCTCGCGAGCGCGGGCAGGAGACCCGATCGCGCTTCGCGCCTTCGACGACGCGGCGCGCGCGCTCGGGATCATCATCGGTACGGTCGTGAACGGTCTCGACCCCCAGAAGATCGTCCTCACCGGCGACGGCCTGGCCGTCATGGAGCTTCAGGGCGAGCGCGTCGTGCAGACGATCGAGGCCACACGACTGCCGAGCGCCCTGCCCGTGCCCCTCGACGTACAGCCCTTCGAGTTCACGGAGTGGGCACGCGCCGGGGCCGTGCTGGCCATCCGCAGTCTGCTGCGTTTCTGAGTCCTCCCCGCGCCGAACAGCGCGCTGCCCCGGTCACTCGCCGTAGAGCTCGCCCACCGGCACGGCGACGTCGAGCACGTTGCCCGGCTGCGCGAGGGGGCACGCCCACGCGGGATCGTAGGCGCACGAGGGGTTGTAAGCGAAGTTGAAGTCGAGCACGATCGTGCCGCGATGCGCGTCGGATCCGAGGTCGGCGCCCTTGATCGTGTCGACCAGGTAGCGCCCTCCCCCGTACGTGCCTCCGGGTGTGCCGACCAGCGCGTCGCGCACCGGGATGAACAGACCGCCGCCATAGGTCGTGAGCCGCCAGACGTCGAGAGATCCCGTGTCAGGGATCTCGACCCTGCCGACCCGCTCGAAGGGCACCACCCCGTCGGTGCCGGTCGCGAAGTCGAATCCCCCGGGCTCGGCATCGAGGATCGGAAGCTCGAAGCGCCAGGCCGGATCGTACGAGGCGATCGGCAGCCCTTCGAACAGGAGGCGGTCGTCGGGCAGCAGCGGCGTCGCCGGATGGTGCAGCATCAGCTCATCGCGCTCGATGCGCCAGAGCTCGTGCGCCTCCTCGGGGGAGTCGGCGTGCCGCACCGTGGAGTACAGGGCGAAGACGCGGCGGCGCCAGTCGGCGACCTCGAGGGCCGTGCGGGCTGTGGTGGTCATGCGCCCAGGCTACGCCTGTGCACGCCAGACGCTCGCGGCGGTCAGCGGCACGCGCGTCGGCCGTTCGACCGTGGTCGACAGGGCCTCCCTCACCCCCGACCGCGCCGACGTCGACAGGGCCGACATCACCTCGAGGACGTGCAGGGCCATCGCGCCGTCGGCACGCCCCTCCCCTCTCGCGAAGTCGATCAGGCCGACGCCGCGCCCGGAATCCTCGAACCCGGCCGACGGCTCGAGCACGTCCCACTCCCCACCGCGAGGATGCACGCGCACCTCTCCGGCGAAGCCGTTGGGGTCGGGCACGATGAGCGACCCCTCGGTGCCGTGCACCTCGATCGGCGGGGCGTCGGAGCGGACGCCGTCGAAGCTCATCGTCACCGTCGAGATCGCGCCGGAGCGATGCTGCAGGATGCCCGTGAGATGGGTGTCGACCTCGACGGGGATCGTCTCGCCGGCTCGCGGCCCCGAGGCGATGACGCGCTCGTCGCGTGACCGCGATGCGGCTCCCGACACGGACTCGACCGGACCGAGCAGCTGCACCAGCGCCGTCACGTAGTACGGCCCCATGTCGAGCAGCGGCCCTCCGCCCTCTCGGTAGTAGAAGTCCGGATGCGGATGCCAGGCCTCATGACCGGCCGAGATCCACATCGCCGTGGCCGACGTGGGGACGCCGATCACCCCGTCGTCGATCGCCGCGCGGGCCGTCTGCAGGCCGGTCCCGAGCACCGTGTCCGGCGCCGCTCCGACACGGACACCGGCGGCAGCCGCGGCATCCATCACCCGCATCGCGTCGGCGAAGGTCGCGGCGAGCGGCTTCTCGCCGTAGACGGCCTTGCCCTGCGCGATCGCGGCGAGCGCGACCTCGGCATGCGCGGCCGGCACGGTGAGGTTCAGGACGACATCGACCTCGGGGTCCTCGAACAGCTGCGCGGAGGCCAGGGCTCGGCATCCGGGGATGCGTTCGGCCACCGCACGGGCACGGTCGGCGTCGAGATCGGCGACCGCCACGATGCGCACGGCCGGTGCCGACAGCAGGGTCGCGAGGTACTGCTCCGAGATGACGCCGAGGCCGACGATGCCGATCCCGGTCACCGCGCCGCCCACAGCATCCCCCGCTCGATGACGGTGCGGACGTCACTCTGGCGCAGGACGTCGAGGCTGTGCCCCGGCGTCGAGACGAACACCCTGCCCCGCCCCCACTCGCGCGTCCAGATCGCGGGCGACACGACGGGCCGATGCCACGGATGGTACGGCTGCACAGGATGCGTGGTGGTCGCGAGCACGTCGATCAGGTCGTCGTGCAGCACCCAGTACTGCTCGGTGACGAGGGTGAAGTCCTCGACGCCGAGGGTGATCTCATGGGTGCGCCCGAGTTCGGTGATCTCGATCGTGTGCTCGAGATAGTTGTCGGTCTGATCGCCGACGATCAGGTCGGGATGCCGGGACGGATGCGTGGCGAACTGCCCGCCGACGAGCTGCAGGTAGTCGGCGCTCGCACGGAAGGAGTCGGCGACGCCTCCGTGCCAGCCCGCGAGTCCCGTGCCGGCGGCGACCGCGTCACGCAGTCCGCGCACGGCCTCGGCGGAGCACTGCGACATCGTCACCGACTGCACCACGAGGTCGACCTCGGCCATGCGGGCAGCGTCCGCATAGACCTCAGGGTCGTCCTCGATCACGATGTCGAAGTCGTTCTCGCGGAGGAAGGGGAGGAACGAGTCGGTCGCCTCGACCGGGTGATGTCCCTCCCACCCCCCACGGACGACGAGAGCGGTGCGTGTCATCGGAGATCTCCTTCGGTGGGATCGGCATCGACGGGGGTGCCGATGCTGTCGTGTGCGGCGCTGCGTTCGACGGCGTCGAGCACCCGCTGCACCTGAGCGGCCTCGGCGAACCCCGGCGTCGCCGACTGCTCGCCGGCCACCGCCCGCACGAAGTCGACGACCTGGTGCGTGAAGAGGTGCTCGTAGCCGAGGCCGTGGCCCGCGGGCCACCAGGCACCGGCGTACGGATGCTGCGCCTCGGTGACCTGCACGCGGCGGAACCCCTGGGCGGCATCCTGCGTCGCGTCGTACACCTCGAGCTCGTTCATGCGCTCGAAGTCGAACGCGATGGATCCGCGATCGCCGTTGATCTCGATGCGGTTGGCGTTGCGGCGACCCGTGGCCATCCGAGTCGCCTCGAACACCCCGAGCGCGCCTCCGTCGAAGTGCGCCGTGAACGCGACGGCGTCGTCGACGGTCACCGGCAGCCGATCGGCGATGTCGGCCGCGCTGCCGCCGAGCCCTTCGACGTTCGACCGCCGGGGGCGCGATCCGACGAACGTGCGCAGCGCGGCCGAGACCGATGCGATCCGCTGTCCGGAGAGCCACTGCGCGGTGTCGATGCTGTGGGCCCCGATGTCGCCGAGCGCGCCCGTTCCTGCGCGATCGCGGTCGAGGCGCCAGGTGTGCGGGGAATCGGGATCGCTCAGCCAGTCCTGCAGGTACTGGGCGCGCACGTGGCGGATCTCGCCGATCCGCCCCTCGGCGATCAGCTGCCGCGCGAGGGCGAGCGCCGGGGTGCGTCGATAGCTGAAGCCGCACATCGCCACCGCACCGGTGCGCTCGGATGCCTCGAGAGCGGCTGCCGTCATCTGCTGCGCCTCGGCCACGGTGTTGGCCAGCGGCTTCTCGCACAGCACGTGCTTGCCCGCGGCGAGCGCAGCCAGCGCGATCTCCGCGTGCGTGTCTCCCGGCGTGCAGATGTCGATCACGTCGATGTCGTCGCGCTCCACGGCATCGCGCCAGTCGAGGGAGTGCTCCGCCCACCCCCAGCGGGCCGCGGCATCCGCCGTCGCGTCCTGGCGGCGCCCGACGATGAGTGCGCTCTGCGGCTGAAACGGCAGGTCGAAGAACCTCGGAGCCGTGCTCCAGGCCTGCGAGTGGATCCTGCCCATGAAGCCTGTGCCGATCATCGCGATCCGCAGCGGCGGTGTGCTCGTCATCGTGTCACCTTTCCGCATCCGACGATGCCACCCGCAGTGGTCACCGTCGAGAAGTTTGCGCAAAACCGCGCGCTGGGCGAGAGTGGGGCGATGCCCCCTGTCGACGACCCCGCAGCGCCGCGGCGTGCGACTCTCGCGGCGGTCGCCGACGCCGCCGGGGTGAGCATCGCGACGGCCTCCCGTGCCCTGAACGGCCGGGGCGACCTCGCCTCGGCGACCAGGCGTCGCGTGCACGCCGTCGCCCGCGAGGTCGGCTACGTGCGCGAGCCGTCGGTCGGCGGCCGCCCTCTCGGGTCGGCGCGACTCCTGGATCTCGTCCTGGGCTCGTACGACGACGACTACTCCGCCGAGGTCACGGCGGGCGCACGCACCGCGGCCGCCGACGCCGGATACGATCTGGTCCTCACCGAGGAGCGTGACACCCCCGACGACGACTGGCCGCTGCGCATCCGTCGACGCGGTTCGGCCGGCGTCGTGCTCGGTCTGATCTCCCCCACCGCACCGCAGCTGAGCGCTCTCGCCGACGCATCGATCCCGGTCGTGCTCATGGATCCGCGCTCCGATGCCCCGCGCGGTCTCACCCGCGTGCACACGACCGATCACGACGGCGGCCGCTCCGCCGCCGCACACCTCGTCGAGCGCGGCGCGACGAGGTTCGCCGTGCTGCTCGGCCTCCCCCGCTATCGCTACGGTCGCACCAGGCACGCCGGTTTCCGCGAGGGGCTCCGCGAGGCCCTCCCCGGCTCCGCAGCCACGGTCGTCCAGGCCGAGTGGCGCAGCTCCTCGGCGCGCGACGCCGTGATCCCGCTGCTGCGCGACCTCGCCCCCGGCGAGCGCCTGGGTGTGTTCGCGTGCTCCGATGAGCTGGCCGCGGGCGTGTACGCGGCTGCGTCCGCGACCGGACGACGCATCCCCGACGACGTGTTGGTCGTGGGGTTCGACGACCTTCGCGGCGCGCGCTGGCTCACCCCCGCGCTCACGACCGTCCGACAGCCGATCCGCGAGATGGCCGCGGCGGCGGTCGATGCGCTCGCCGACGCCGCAGCGGGAGGCGAGCTGTCGGGAGGGCCGATCGTGCTGCCCACCCGTCTCGTCGTCCGCGCCTCCACCTGACGGCTGTCGCCTAAGACCGCCGCCGGTTCAGAGCACGAGCGGAAGGGCCATCGCGCCCACGGCGGCTGCCATGAGCGCGGGCCCGGTGCGCCCTCGACCGCGCCGGGCTCCCACCGCGATCGCGACCGAAGCGACAGCGAACGCCGCGGCGCCGATGATCGCGAGCCCCGTCACCGACCATGCCGTCGCCGGGTGATCGTGCAGCGCGTGCGGGTGCCCGCCCCCGCTCGCGGACGGCATGGCGATCAGCAGCACCCCCATGACGATCAGTCCGAGCGAGGCATGCGCCGTCGCACCGTCGACTCGTGCGCGTCCGCCTCTGCCGCTGGCGGGTGACCGGGACGAGCCCAGCACGAGACCCATCGCCACCAGCAGCGAGAGCCCGAGCCAGTACACGGGCGCGAGCCAGCGACCGCCCGCGGTGTCGATCATCGCGACGATCATCAGCGTCTCGGCGCAGACCTGCACCCGACGACGACCCGTCCGCTCTCGCGCGACGATCGCCGCGTGCAGCACCATGAGCACCAGCCCGGCGCCGTGCAGGAACCCGGCGAGCATGCGGTCTCCTTCGAACGGGCGCCGAGCCCCGACGCGCGTCCCATCCTGCAGCGTCCTTCGCCCGCGCCATCGGCCGACCGCGCAGCCGTGCCCGCTGAGGCAAGTCCCGTGCTCGCCGCGACAACCCGCTGTGCGCTCGTGACGCGAGCATGGTCATGCGGCGAGCGCCGCACCTGCATCGAAGGAGCTGCCATGTCCTCTTCCGTCACGGCGGCGACCCGCACCGAGGCGCACCGCCGCCTGGGCGTGCCGGCCGTCGCCTTCCTGATCGTCGCGGCCTCCGCGCCCCTCACGGTCATCGCCGGCGGGTCGACGAGCGCGTTCTCGGTGACCCATGTGCTGGGGGTGCCCTTCGGATTCGTCGTGCTCGCCGCCGTGCTCGCGGTCTTCGCGGTCGGGTACGCCGCCATGAGCCGATTCGTCACGAATGCCGGCGCCTTCTACTCCTATGTGGCTCAGGGAATCGGTCGACCGGCGGGCATCGGCGCCTCGGTGCTCGCGCTCATCGCCTACAACGCCATGCAGGTCGGCATCTGGGGCATGTTCGGATTCCAGGTCTCGTCGCTCATCGAGGCGAAGACGGGGCTCGCGACGCCCTGGTGGGTCTGGGTGCTGATCGGCATAGCGATCGTCGGGGTGATGGGGGTGAATCGCGTCGATCTGTCGGCGAAAGTGCTCGGGGTGCTGGTGGCTCTCGAGTTCCTCGTGGTGATCGTCTTCGATGTGGTCGCCTTCGCGAATCCGGCCGAAGAGCTCACGGCCGCGCCGGTGACCCCCGCATCGCTGTTCGTGCCCGGGGTGGGTGCCGTGCTCGCGTTCGGCATCGCCGCGTTCATGGGATTCGAGTCGGCGGCCATCTACGGCGAGGAGTCCAAGAACCCGAAGCGCACGATCCCCCGCGCCACGTTCCTCGCGGTCGGAGTGATCGGCGTCTTCTACACGATCTCCTCGTGGGCGCTCGCGCTCGCGATCGGCCCCGACAAGATCCTCGATCCCGGAGGCATCGCCCCGGAAGAGGCGGGTCCGCCGCTGTTCTTCGACTTCGTCTCCTCCGCGCTGGGTGGGATCTGGGTCGACATCATGTCGATCCTCTTCATCACGAGCGTGTTCGCCGCCGTCGTCAGCTTCCACAACGCCGTGGCGCGCTATGCGTTCTCCCTCGGTCGAGAGGGGGTGCTCCCGCGCGGTCTGGGCGCCATCCGCGCCGAGAGCGGTGCGCCGTGGGCGGGCTCCGTGCTGCAGACCGCGATCGCGGTGGTGGTCATCGTGGGCTTCGCGATCGGCGAGCTCGGGTGGGATCCGGCCAACGGCCCCTTCGCCGTGCTGACCCTGTTCACGTGGCTGACGAATCTGGGCGCGTTCGGTCTCGTGCTGCTCATGGTGCTCGTCTCGGTCGCGGTGGTCGGCTTCTTCCGTCGCGACCCGCGTGATGTCGGCGTCGGCAGTCGCCTCATCGCCCCCGTGATCTCGTTCCTCGCCCTCGGCACGGTGTGGGTGCTGATCCTGGTGAACTGGGATGTGCTGCTCGGCCAGCAGGCCACGACGCCGACGTCATTCATCCTGCCCGCGGTCATCCTCCTCCCCTCGATCGGCGCCACGCTCTGGGGCCTGCGCCTGCGCCGCACGAGGCCCGCGGTCTACGCGCGCATCGGACACGGTGCCGACGAGACGGGGGCACCGCGTCTCGGCGATGAGACGACACGCGACTGACCCATCGCGGGACACGAAGGGGGCGGATGCCGTGGCATCCGCCCCCTTCGTCGTACCGGTCAGCCGCAGGTGCAGTCCGCTCCCTGACCGCATCCGCCGTCCGGCCCGCCATCCGCACCCGCATGCCCGTGCGCCTGGGCGGACTCCGGCACGTCCATCGCCGGATTCACGTCGAGGAAGCCATACGGCTTGAGCCAGAATCCCGCGTAGTCGACCGGCATGATCGGCCAGTCCTCGGGGCGAGGGATGTGCGTGAGGCCGAAGGTGTGCCAGAGCACGAGGTCCTCACCGTCGATCGATCGGTCGTCGTGGGTGTACGCGGGCAGCCCTGCACCGCCCTGATGTGCGTTCGGGTAGCGTCCGGCCGGCCAGCGCTCGTCGCGGTCGTATGCGGTGCCCCAGAGGTGCTTCGTCGCGAACGCTGCCCGCGCGGCCACGGTCGACGTCGGATCCGCCATCAGCAGCGCCGTGGGCTGGGGCAGCAGATGGTAGGCGGTGGGCTTGCCCAGCCGATTCCTCGTCGACGCCGAGCGCACCTCCCACACCCGTGCGACCGAGGTGTCCGCGACGCGCTGCGCCTCGCTCTCGGTGCGCAGCGGCGTCTCCGTCCAGGTGAAGGCGTTGCCGAACGGATTCGCCTCCCCCATCGGGATGCGCGCGGCATCGATCTCGACCAGCCGGTTGTCCTCCCCGTCGATCGCGACGTCGAGTCGGGCGCTGAAGAGGTGCTGATGCACCGGTGCGAAGACGCCGGGGGCGATCTCCGGCGCGTGCGGGTTCGAGGATCCGGGAACGCCGCCCCCGACGAACACGATGCCTGTGGCCTTGGCCTCGAGCTGGATCGAGCCGTCGAGGTAGAAGTACCAGTAGAACCCGTAGTCGTAGTTGCCGATGGTCGAGAAGTACGAGACGACCAGGCGACGCGAGCGACGGACGTGCCCGCCCACGGGCCCCTGCTCGGTGTGCTTCCACAGGACTCCGTAGTCCTCCTCGTGCATGCACACGACATTCGGGATCTGCATCGGGTTGCCGTGGTCGTCCGCCACGTAGCCGTCGAAGTAGCGGATCACCCCGAGGCAGTCGCAGCCGAGCTCGAGGTGGTTGGCGTTCTTGCCGAGAAGGTACTCCCCCGCGTCGAAGTAGCTGATCCAGAACCTCGTGGGCGAGGTGTCGCCGTACGGCACGACCATCTCGGGCACGCTCGCCCTCGTCAGCACCGGTCGATCGTCGAACCGCACGTCATGCAGGACGAGTCCCTCACGCGCGTTGAAATCCACGCGCAGCGACCAGTTCTCCCACGTCACGTGCGATCCGTCGACCGCGAAGCTCGGCCCCTCGGGCTGGGTGATCTCGATCGGCCTGAGCGTCGTGCGCGCGGTGCCGACGGCATCCGGGGTGTAGTTCCCGCTGCCCACCGGAACGGGGACATCCCCGTCGTCCTCGATGCCGATCACCGTGTTCTCGATGAGATCGATGTGCACGATCAGCCCTTCGACGGGATGCGCCCACGCGATGTCGTCTTCGCTGTCGCGGAGGAACGTGAGGGAGCGGATCACCCGTCGTCCCACCTCGCTCTCGCGCCCGACGAAACCGGGGGCGAGCGGCGAGCAGAACGCGAGATCCATGCGATCCGCGAGACCTCGGCGCCTCATCGCCGCCTGCCACTCGGCAGACGCCTTGACGATCTCTGCCGCGCGCTCGTACTCCTCGAAGAGGTACTGCGGCTGACCGTAGGGTGCCGATCGCGAGTCGTGCGGACGCGACGACACCACCTCGCCGCGCGTGACCGACACGATCACCTCGGTCACGTCCCCGGTCGTGACGTGGAGAAGCGTGACGTCGACGCGCCGATCGAGCGGATCGCCGGGCGCCCACGCGGCGATCTCCTCCTTGGTCGGCTCGTCGGGCAGCAGCATCGGCACGCGCACGTTCGCGTCCAGGAGTCCCGCGTCGACGAGGATCTCCCGAGCCCGCGCGATCTCCTCAGGTCTCAGCGGGTCGAGCGGATGCTGCGGCACCGGCGTCCCCCGGCGGCGCGACGAGCGCACCGGGAGCAGATCGGCGTTGTCGTGCGGCTGCACCGGCTGATGATCGTGGGTCATGGGACGCCCTTCCTTGCGACGTATCGGCGGGCACGCGGCATCGCGCCCCCGCCCGTACGCCAGATCGTACGAGCGAGGATGCCCGGCGACAACGGCTCGCGCGGCTCGTGCGCAGACCGTTCGCCCTGACACATCGGGCGCGCGCTCTGCGACAAGTCGGGCGTCGCGGGGCCGCCCACAATGAATCCAGGCGCGGGCCGAAAGCCCTCGGCATGCGCGGCACGGGCCGCCCGTGCAGACCACACGCACAGAGGAGACATCGATGTCCGACCCCACCGCAGACCTGACGACCGCCGCTCCGGAAGACGACCTGCTGCGGCGCATCCAGGCGACTGGCGACGGCGGTCGGGAGGTCGTCGACGCGGCCACGCGAACGCCGATCGGATACGCGCCCGTGCAGACGCCCGACGAGCTGGAGCAGGCGATCGCACGGGCGAGAGCGGCGCAACCGGGCTGGGAGGAACGCGGCCATGCCGAGCGCTCCCGCCTGCTGAACGCGGCCGCTGATGCGATCGATGCGCACGCCGAGGCTCTCGCACGCCTGCTCTCGCGCGAACAGGGGAAGCCGCTCAACGGCCCCAATGCGCGGTTCGAGGTGGGCGCCTGCTCGGCCTGGCTGCGCACCGCGGCCGCCACGCCGCTGGAGCCCGAGATCGTCGTCGACGACGGCACCACGCGTGCCGAGCTGACCTACCGCGCGATCGGCGTCGTAGGTGCGATCGGTCCGTGGAACTGGCCGCTCATGATCACGATCTGGCAGATCGCCGCGGCGCTGCGTATGGGCAACACGGCCATCGTCAAGCCGAGCGAGTACACGACACTCAGCGTGCTCGCCCTCGTCTCGGTGCTGAACGACGTCCTCCCCGCCGACGTGCTGATCGCCGTCGCGGGCGATCGCGAGATCGGTGAGCGCCTCGCCGCGCACCCCTCGATCGGCAAGATCATGTTCACCGGCTCCACCCGCACCGGGCGGAAGATCGTCGAGAGCTCGGCCGAGAACCTCGCACGACTGACCCTCGAGCTCGGCGGCAACGACGCCGGCATCGTCCTGCCGAGCGCCGACCCGAAGGCCATCGCGCAGGACCTGTTCTGGGGCGCCTTCATCAACACCGGCCAGACCTGTGCCGCACTCAAGCGCCTGTACGTGCACGACTCGCTGCACGACGAGGTCGTCGCCGCCCTCGCCGAGGTCGCGGCCGCGATGCCGATGGGCAACGGCCTCGACGAGCGCAGCGTGCTCGGCCCGCTGCAGAACCGCGCGCAGTTCGAGATCGTGTCACGGCTCGTCGACGACGCGAAGGCGAACGGAGGCCGGGTCGTCACCGGCGGATCGCCCGCGACGCAGCTCGGCGAGCTCTTCTATCCGATCACCCTCGTGACCGACGTGACCGACGGCGTGGCGCTCGTCGACGAGGAGCAGTTCGGCCCGGCGCTGCCCATCGTGCGGTATTCGGATGTCGATGACGCGGTGCGCAGCGCGAACCGTCTCGACGTGGGTCTCGGGGCCTCGGTGTGGGGAGACCGCGACGAGGCACGCCGGGTGGCCACGCGGATCCAGGCCGGCACGGTGTGGATCAACTCCCACGGCGGCGTGCACCCGATGATCCCGTTCGGCGGCGTGAAGGGCTCGGGCTACGGGCTGGAGTTCGGCGTCGAGGGGTTGAAGTCCGTCGCCGTCCCGCACATCGTCAACGGCTGAGCCCGAGCCCGGCGTTCCGCGCGGCGATCGCGGTCAGTGCGTCGCGCGGAACTCGCTCGGAGAGACTCCGAACGCCGCCTTGAAGATGCGGCTGAAGTGCGCGGCATCGGGGAAGCCCCAGTGGGCGGCGACCGCCGAGACGGGCCGATCGGCGAATGCCGGATCCAGCAGGCTGCGCTGACACTGCTGCAGTCTGCGCGTGCGGATCCAGGTCGAGATCGTCGTCCCCTGCGCGTGGAACAGCGCATGCAGATGGCGCGTGGAGATGTAGTGCGCCGCAGCGACGGACGCCGGACCGAGATCCGCCGACGCGAGGTGGCGATCGATGTGGCCGTAGATGCGGCGCAGCAGGGCCCGATGCGGATCACTCGCGTCGTCCATCCCCGACTCGCGGGTGAACACCGTCGTCAACAGGTCGACGGCGCTGTGCATGAGCCGGGCTCCGGTGGCTCCGGAGAGCTGGTCGAGGTTCTCGGCGAGCTGGGTCAGGTAGGGGGCGACGAACGCCCCCACACCCTCGGAACCTGACATGCGCACCGCCGTGAGCTGTCCCATCACCTCGGCGGGGAGCGCGATCAGATGGCGCGGGAGCATCATGACCATGGTCCGGAACGCCTCGTCGAAGGCCAGGGTGTACGGACGGTCTGTGTCGTAGATCGCCAGGTCACCGGGGCCCAGCGTGGTCTCCCGCCCGTCCTGGATCAGCAGGCCTGTGCCCGCCAGCATCATGCTGACTTTGAAGTACGGGCTGGCACCACGGGCGACGAGCTCGGGCGTGCGTTCGACGACGTGCGCGGTCGCTCGCACATCGGTGATGTGGACGTCGTCGATCTGCGCGCCGCGCACGACGCCGCGGAATCGGTCAGGGCGCTCGACCGACACCTGCAACGGCACGAACGAGTCGTCGACGGCGGCGCGGAACCGGCTGATGCCCAGGACTTCGCCGTGCGTACGCTCTTCTCGGGTGATGAGCATCGGGAGACCACCTCTCCTTCGAAGCGGATGTCATCGTATACGATGCTTCCGCCATGGTACCCCGCGCGTCGCCGTTCGGACAACAGCGAGAGGCGTTGATAGCGTCGATGCATGTTCATCGTGGGAGTCCTCGCCGCCGTCGCCGGGATCGCACTGTTCCACACCGCCCTGGGCCGGACGATCACCGCCAACGCCACCGCGCGCATTCCCTTCGGCAGCAGACCGCCGGTCAGCCCGCACGGATCGGTCCCGATGCGCGCGCTCGGAGCGGGGTTGATCGTGCTCGGCGCCGTGTTCGTCGGGACGGCCGGCTGGCAGTGGACGGCCATGGTCGTCGTGGCAGGCCCTCTCACCGCGCTCGCGATCATCGGCCTGCACAACCGGCGGGTGCGTCGCGGCGCGGAGGCGCAGGGCTGACACAGAAGGAGTTGGTTCCGGTCCCCCATGCCCGAACAGGGGGACCGGAGCAGTCGTGTTGAGAAGGCACGCAGGCGCGCCCACCCCCATCTTCGTGCTCGAGACCGAGAGAACCCGAGGACGACGTCTGGTTCGACCGACGGAGAGCGGCGCGAGGCGGCTCGACGTGCTCTCAGCGTAGGACGGATGCTCTCCGGACGCCGATGACGGCCCAACCGTTGACTCGCAGCCCTCGACTTGCTAAGAGGATACGCTCGAGGGGTGCTCGAGACTCTCACCGGATTCGCCGTCGTCGGAGTC
The DNA here is from genome assembly GCF_022627955.1 of Microbacterium sp. C5A9. GTDB lineage: Bacteria > Actinomycetota > Actinomycetes > Actinomycetales > Microbacteriaceae > Microbacterium. The sequence goes on along the minus strand of NZ_JABXGD010000001.1, from coordinate 72,066 downwards.
GCGATCATCCTGGGCTACGTCATCGGGCGCATCGATCTGCTGGGGCCGCACGCCCGTCACGTGCTCGGTCGCCTGATCTTCTTCGTCCTGTCGCCGTTCCTGCTCTTCACGGTGCTCGCGCACGCCGACGCGAAGATGCTGTTCTCCTCCCTGCTGCCGGTCTCGGCGATCGCCGCGGTCGCCGTCATCGTGATCCATTCGCTCATCGCCCGACTGTGGTGGAAGCGCTCGACCGGCGAGACGCTCATCGGCGCGCTGTCGGCCGGGCAGGTCAACTCGAACAACATCGGCATCCCGCTGTCCCTGTACCTCCTCGGCAGCGCCGCGTACCCGGCCCCGGTCGTGCTGCTGCAGCTGCTCGTGTTCACGCCGATCTCGCTCACGATCCTCGACGCGGTGACGAGCGACCGCGTGTCACTGCGCAGGACGCTCGTGCGCACCGCCACGAACCCGATCATCATCGGGTCGGTCCTCGGCACCCTCGTCTCGGTGTTCGACATTCCGGTGCCGGAGATCGTGATGCAGCCGGCGCAGCTGATCGCCGACGCCGCCGTGCCGGTGCTGCTGATCAGTTACGGCATCTCGCTGCACGGCCAGCGCGTGCTGGGAGCTCCCGGCCGGCGCCGCGACATCATCGTCGCGAGCGTCTTGAAGCTCATCGCGATGCCGCTCATCGCCTGGGCCCTGGCGGAGTTCGTGTTCGGGCTCTCCTCCGCCGAGGTGCTGATCGTCGTCGTGCTGGCCGCCCTCCCGACGGCGCAGAACGTCTTCAACTACTCGCAGCGCTACGACATCGGCGAGACGATCTCGCGCGACACCGTGTTCCTCACGACCGTCGGATGCCTGCCGGTGCTCGTGCTCATCATGGTGCTGCTGGGCTGACCCGCGCCCCGACGCCCTAGGTTGTAACGGTGGACAGCCCACTCGTCTTCCTCGTGCTCATCGCCGCGGTGATCGTGCTCGCGATCTTCCTGCCGCGGTGGGTGCGGCGATCGACGATGTCGGCGGCAGACCGTGAGCAGCGCCGTCTGGCCGACTCCCGCCGCACCGAGATCCTCCATGACCTCGGCACCACGGTCGTGCTCCACGCGCCCGAATCCGTCGTGCGCGAGCTGGTCGACCCGATCGTGCTGCAGCGTCCCCGCGAGTTCACGGTGCTCGGCGACGGCGGCTACGGCATCCGATTCGTCGAGCCCGACGACGCGGTCGTCCGCCTCGTCTCCGACGGCACGACCACGCGGATGCAGATCGAGCGCTCCCGCGACTATCTCGGGATGCCTCAGGGCGCGGCGTTCTGGAACGAGCTGCGCGCACTGGTCACCGCCCGCGCCGCAGCGGACGGCATCGTCGTCACGAGCGAAGCCGGGCGAGCGAACTCGGCCTGACGCAACTAGGCTGTCGTGTGCCGGCGACCACCGACCCGTGACCGCGGTCGGCACCACGACGGCACCACTTCTCGTCACAGTTTCCGTGTCTGTGACCTGCGCCGGAAAGGCTGACCCATGAGCGAAACTCCCTCGAACGATCGCACCCCCGACTTCTTCGACAAGCTGATCGAAGAGACGCCGCGCGAGCAGTCGGGCTTCACCGCCTCGTTCCGCGGCTACGACAAGGCCGAGGTCGACTCCGCGCTGAGCACGCTGCGCAACCAGCTGCAGCAGGCGAAGGCCGATCTCGCCGACGCCGAGGCGCGCCACGAAGACGCCCTCGAGGCTGTCCGCGACGAGGAGCGCACGGCCCGCGAAGAGCTCGAGGCCGAGATCACCACCATCAAGGCGAAGGCCGCCGAGACCGAGCAGCAGGTGCTGACGCTCACCAACGAGCTCGTCGACACCCCCCGCGCCGATGGGCAGGACGCACCGTCGCGCGAGCAGTTCGAGACGATCCTGCGCGTCGCCGAGGACCAGGCCAACGTCCTCATCCAGAACGCCGCGGTGCAGGCCGACCGCCTGATGGCGGCAGCCCGCGAAGAGGTCACCACGCAGCGCGCCGAGGCCGAGGCCGACGTGACGCGGATCATCACTCAGGCTCAGCACGACGCCGACCAGATCCGCCTGAAGATCGACACCGAGTACACCGCCCACGAGGCGACGATCGAGCGCGAGGCCGCCCACGCCGCAGAGAAGGTGCACCAGGCCACGCAGGAGGCCACCGCGATCCGCACCGAGGCCGAGAAGGGCGCCGCCGCGCTGCGCTCTCTCGTCACGCGCGAGACGACCCAGCTGCGCACCGACGCCGAGCGCGAGGTGCGCGAGATGAACGCGCGCGTGCTCGAGTTCGAAGAGACCCTCACCCGTCGACAGGACGACGCTCAGCAGGAGTTCCTGGTGCTGCACAACCAGGCCGTCGCGCACGCCGAGCGCATCACCGCCGACGCCAACGAGCAGGTCACCGCATCGCTCGAGCACGCGCAGCGCATCTCGGGCAAGGCCGACGACTACGAGCGCCTCATGCGTTCGCAGGCCCAGACCATCGAGGCGGATGCTCAGGTGCGCGCCCGCGACACGCTCGACCGCGCCCGCGTGAAGTCGCAGAAGATCGTCGACTCCGTCACCTCGCACACGTCGCAGGTGCTGCGCGACGCCGAGGACCAGGCGCGCCAGCTGCGTTGGCAGCAGCAGCAGCTCGCCAGCTTCATGGCCGAGGTGCGTGAGCTGATCCGCCCCGACGGCATCTTCAGCGACGCCGCGCCCGCCTCGACGTCCGCCGCGGGCACGTCGGTCGCCGCCCTCGGCGATGCCGACGCAGACGCCGCCGACGATGCGGACGACATCGAGACCGTGCACGCCGAGGTCGTCGACGAGTCGGACGACGAGTTCGACACCGCGGCCCAGGTCGAGGAGTTCCGCGGCGACGAGGCTCTCGACGACGAGCTGCTCGATGACGACGCGGCCACGATCGACGGCAAGATCACGATCGAGGTCGTCGAGGCCGACGAGAAGTCCTCGCGCTGAGCATCCTCCCCTGACATCAGGGACGACGCAGAGGGGGCGTGCGCGGAACCATCCGCGCACGCCCCCTCTGTCGTACGCGGCCGGCATCAACCGATCGGTGGATGCCGAGATCATCCGCCCTACGGCTACCGCCCGCGAGCCGGGGAGGGCACGCTGGAGACATGACAGACAGCGTGATCGAGGTCCGCGACCTTCGCAAGGACTACGCCGGGTTCACCGCGGTCGACGGCATCAGCTTCGACATCCACCGTGGCGAGACCTTCGCTCTGCTCGGCCCCAACGGCGCGGGCAAGTCGACGACCATCGAGATCCTCGAGGGGTACCGGCACCGCACGTCCGGAGACGTGCGCGTGCTCGGGATCGATCCGCAGCGCGGGGGCCTGGACTGGAAGGCCCGCCTCGGCATCGTGCTGCAGTCGACCGGCGAGGCCGGCACCTTCACGGTGCGTGAACTGCTCACCGAGTTCGCCGGCTACTACCCGAACCCGAGGGACATCGACGAGGTGATCTCCGCCGTGGGCCTGGAGCAGAAGCAGCGTGCGCGAGCCGGCAGGCTGTCGGGCGGCCAGCAGCGACGCCTCGACGTCGCTCTGGGCATCATCGGGCGCCCGGAGCTGCTGTTCCTCGATGAGCCGACGACCGGGTTCGATCCCGAGGCACGGCGCCAGTTCTGGGACCTGATCCGCTCGCTGAAGGCCGAGGGAACCAGCATCCTGCTCACCACGCACTATCTCGACGAAGCCGCGCAGCTGGGCGACCGCGCCGCCGTCATCGTCGGGGGCCGCATCGCCGCCATCGGCGAGATCGGCGAGATCGGAGGGCCCGAGGCCCGAACGCCGGTGGTGCGCTGGATCGACGCGGCGGGCGTGCCGCACGAGCAGCGCACCCCCACCCCCGCCGCCGTGGTCGCCGACCTGCACCGCGATGCGGGCGAGCCGCGAGGGCTGGAGATCGTGCGGCCCACACTCGAGGACATCTACCTCGGACTGATCAGGGCGCATGACGCCGCCGCACTCACCGACGTCACGGAGCCGGCATGACCACCACGACCGCACCCACCCGATTCGGCCTGTCCCGCACAATCCGTCTCGGCGTGCGCCGCATCGGCTTCGAGCTGAGGCAGTACTTCCGTGCCGGCGATCAGGTCTTCTTCACGTTCCTCTTCCCGACGGTCATGTACCTGATCTTCGCGACCATCTTCACGGGCGACATCGGCGGCGGACCCGACACGATCAGCATGGCCACCTACTACCTGCCCGGCCTCATCGCCGGAGGCATCTTCCTCTCGGGGGTCCAGGGGCTGTCCATCGAGATCGCCGTCGAGAAGAGCGACGGCACGCTGAAGCGCCTCGGCAGCACGCCGATCTCGCCCGCGACGTACTTCATCGGCAAGATCGGCGAGGTGTTCGTCACGGCCATCCTCCAGATCGCGCTGCTCCTCGTCGTCGCGGTGGTCCTGTATCGCGTCGAGCTGCCGACCGAGCCCGAGGCATGGATCCGCTTCGCCTGGGTGTTCGTGCTCGGCCTGCTCACCTGCGCGCTGCTCGGCGTCGCGCTGTCGTCGGTGCCGCGCTCGGGCAAGACGGCCTCCGCTGTCGTCATCCCCGTGGTCCTGCTGCTGCAGTTCATCTCGGGCGTCTACATCGCGTTCACCTCGCTGCCCGAGTGGCTGCAGAACGTCGCCTCCGTCTTCCCGCTCAAGTGGATCGCCCAGGGCATGCGCGCCGCGATCCTCCCCGACTCCTTCAAGGCGGTCGAACCGGGCGGGGAATGGGCCCTCGGCATGGTGGCGATCGTGCTGGGAGTCTGGCTCGTCGTCGGGATCGTCCTCAGCCGCGCCACCTTCCGGTGGATCCGGCGCGACGGATGACTGGAAGAGTGGGGTCATGACGCGTGGGATCCGCAAAGAGCGGTGGGGCTGGGACATCGCCGCGACGGTGCTGGTGCTCGCGGTGGCCGGCCTCGTGCTCTCCGTGCCCGAGAGCTTTCCGGGCTCTCGGTGGGTCCTGATCGGGATCGCGGTCGGCGTCTTCCTCGTCTACGCCCTGGGGGCGCGACCCTATGTCGGCATCAGCGACGGCATCGAGGATCCCTCGCCCGCCCGCTCCGCCGTGCTCCAGGTCCTGCTGATCATGCTCCTCGCGGCAGGGGTCGTGCTCGAGCCGAACATGCTGCTGCTGCAGACGCTCGTGCTTCCCCTGATCTGGATGACCTCTCGTTCCACCGTCCAGGCGATCCTGGTCACGATCGGCAACGGGATCATCCTCGCCCTCTCCTATGCCGCCTGGGGCGACTGGGCGGCGGATGCCGTCGCCGGCGGCTTCCTCACCGCAGGACTGTCGACGGCGTTCAGCCTCGCCCTCGGTCTGTGGATCACCCGCATCGCGGAGTGGGGCACCGAGCGCCAGACGCTGCTCGCCGAGCTCACCGCCGCGCAGGCCGGCCTCGAGACCGCCAGCCGCGAGGCCGGGGCGATGGAGGAGAGGGCTCGCCTGGCCCGCGACGTGCACGACACGATCGCGCAGAGCCTCACCAGCATCGTCATGCTCGCCGAGCGGGCCCGTCTCGACGGATCTCCCGCTGCCGTCGGGCTGATCGAGGATGCGGCACGCGAGGCGCTGCTCGAGGCGCGTGCCCTGGTCGCGGTGACCTCGCCGGCGCCGTCGGCCGATTCGCTCGGCGAGGCGCTTCGCCGGCTGGGTGAGAGGTTCGCCCGCGAGACCGGCATGCGCGTCGAGGTCGCGGCCTCCGATGCCACGCTCGCCCGAGACGTGCAGGTCGTGCTGCTGCGCTGCGCGCAGGAGGGGCTCGCGAACGTCCGCAAGCACTCCGGAGCGGGCGCGGCCCGCATCACACTGCTGACGTCCGAGTCCGCCGAGCTCCGCATCCGCGATGACGGACGCGGTCTCGGAGGCGTGTCGATCGACGACGACCGGGGCTTCGGACTCGCCGGGATGCGGGATCGCGTCGCGCTCGTCGGCGGCACGCTGACCGTCACGGACGGCGATTCGCCCGGGACCGACCTGACCGTGCGGATACCGCTGGCCCGAGAGAGGGAGAACGCGTCATGATCCGCGTGATCGTCGCAGACGACCATCCCATCGTCCGCTCCGGCATCGTCGGACTCCTGGCGCTCGATCCGGGTCTCGATGTCGTCGGGGAGGCCTCCGACGGCGAGGAGGCCGTCGACCTCGCCGCTCGCACGCGCCCCGATGTGGTGCTGATGGATCTCAGGATGCCGGGCACGTCGGGCATCGAGGCGACCGCCCGGATCACGGCGGCGCAGCCGGATGTGCGCGTGCTCGTGCTCACGACCTACGAGACCGACGACGACATCCTCGGCGCGATCGAGGCGGGAGCGAGCGGCTATCTGCTCAAGGCGGCCCCGCAGGAGGAGATCGTCGCCGGCATCCGCGCGGTCTCCGAGGGGCACACCGTGCTCGCGCCTGCGATCGCGGCGACGCTCGTCACGCGCATGCGCGGAGACCGCCCCGAACGCCCTCCGCTGAGCCCTCGCGAGCTCGAGGTGCTGCGGCTCGTGGCGGCGGGACGCAGCAACCCCGAGATCGCTCGCGACCTGTTCATCGGCGAGGCCACGGTGAAGACCCACCTGATCCATGTCTTCGAGAAGCTCGAAGTCTCGGACCGCACGCGTGCGGTCACGCTCGCGCTGGAGCTCGGGGTGCTCTGACACGCACGGGCGGGCGGCCCTGCCCGGCGCATACGAAAGGGCCCCATCCGGATCGGATGGGGCCCTTTCGTGGAGTGCTCAGGCGCGGCTGAACTGAGCGGCTGCGGGGCAGTCGAACGGGTCGGCACCGGCGGCGAGGCCGACGCGGTTGAGGTACTCGATGACGATGGCGTACGAGCGGCCGAGGCTCGTCTCGGTATAGGGCACGTCGTTGGCGACGCAGTAGTCGCGCACGATCTCGCGCGCCTTCGAGAGGTGCGGGCGCGGCATGTTCGGGAACAGGTGGTGCTCGACCTGGTAGTTGAGACCGCCCATGAGCCACGTGGCCCACCATCCACCGCGGATGTTGCGCGACGTGCGCACCTGCTTCGAGAAGAAGTCGAGACGCGCGTTCGGGTCGATGATCGGCATGCCCTTGTGGTTGGGAGCGAACGAGGCGCCCATGTACACGCCGAACACGGCGAGCTGCACGCCCATGAAGGCGAAGGCCATGCCGAGCGGAAGCATCAGGAAGACCGGAATGAGCACGATCGCGAAACGGAGGGCGATCAGGCCGAGCTCGATCCAGCGACCCTTGGCCTTCTTGCCGGTCACGAGGTGCTTGACGCCGAGGTAGTGGAGGTTGAGTCCCTCGAGCGTCAGGAGCGGGAAGAACAGCCACCCCTGCTTGCGCGTGATCAGGCGGACGATTCCGCGCGACTGCGCGGCATCCGTCTCGAGGAACGAGATCGTGTCGACCTCGATGTCGGGGTCCTTGCCCACCTGGTTCGGGTTGCCATGGTGCTTGGTGTGCTTCGAGTCCCACCAGGCGTAGCTGATGCCGACGACACCGGCTGCCAGGATGCGCGCGAGGCGGAAGTTCGCGGGACCGGAGGAGAGGATCTGGCGGTGCGCCGCCTCATGGGCGAGGAACGCGACCTGCGTGAGGATGATGCCGAGCGCTGCGGCGATGAGCAGCTGGAACCAGCTGTCCCCGAGCAGGATGAATCCGGTGATCACTCCGCCGAGGGCGACGGCGAGGCCGGCGCCGACCAGGAGGTAGAACCACCCTGCGCGCTGCAGGAGGCCGGTCTCTTTCACCACCTGCGACACCTGCTTGTACGCCTGCGCCATGGGAGGGAATTCTGCGTTGCCGGAGTACGTCTGGCGTACCGGTCCGAGGGTGGCTGCGGTCGTTTCGACCTGTGCAATGGAGATGATGCTCTCCTGTCGATTGGAGCCCGTGAGCTGTGGAAGCCCAAGGCAGATCGCCCAACGCTTAACTCAGGCTAACCCTCCCCACATGCACCGTGCGGAATACGTCGGGATGCCCTGACAACTCTCAGGTCGACGGTTTCGCGGCCGTCAGGCGCGGGCTCTCCGGGGACGTCTGCGGAGCACGCGCGGCAGCGTGAACGTGAAGCTCAGCGGCGGTCTTGCGGGCGCGTGGGCGCCTTCGAGCGCCTCCTGTGCATCGTCGAGCGAGGCGAAAGTGCCCAGTTCGACACCGCGCTGGTCGCGGACGAGATGGGTGGTGCCGTCGAACTCGACGAAACCGGCGAACTCGCCGGCACGGGTCGCGACGTGCACATCGGTGTCTGCCTGTTTCCAGGTCAGCGGATCGGAAGTGGGAAAGGTGGTCGTGCTCATGGTGATACTCATTGCTGTGCGGCGGGCACGCAGGATGCGGCTCGCGAAGATGTGAGATCGAAGGCGGATCGCGCGCGTCGATGCGCTTGGTCCGTTATGGCCCTGATCAGTGGCGACGCGGCGGCCTGGAGGGAGGCCATGTCACACGTAGCTCACACAGTCTAACAGATGACACCAATATCCGCAGCAGAGCCGGTCCGGCCTCACTCGGCGGGCACCCAGACCCGCCGCGGATGCCCCGACGAACCGACCGTCACCCACTCCCCCTCGACATGCCGTTCGAGGATGGTCGATGCGGGGCCCGAGGCCGCGTCGCGGTCGCCCGGTGTGGCCGCGACGCCTTCCCCGGCGCCGCTCGCCGCCCACGCCTCGCGGATGATGCGCCGCGGATCGTACTGCCGCGGGTCGAGCGTGGTCCAGTCGTCTCGCAGGGCGGCGATGCCGGTCTCGTTCTCGGCCCGGCGGGCGGCATCGCTCGCCCGCACCGCGAGACGGCGCACGAGTGCGGTGACGCGGCTCGCGTAGACGGGCAGGCGCCGCGGGCCGATGACGACGGCCGCGAGGAGAGCGACGACGACGAGCTTCTCGATCGTGAGTCCGAACATGATCACTCCTGGTCCGAGGGGGCGTGCGAAGGCGTATCCGAGGGGGTACCCGCGAGGAGGGCGGAGCGCCGGGCCACGCCCCGGTCGTGGAGCCACGCGAGAAGCAGCGCAGCGGCGAAGAGCACGGTCATCGGCACCGCGATGAGGAACATCGACAGCACGTCGGCAGCCGGGGTGACGGTCGCGCTGAAGAGCACGATCGCGACGACGACGACCCGCCAGCTGCGCACGAGGGAGCGTGCCGAGAGGATCCCCAGCAGGTTCAGGACCACGAGGAACACGGGCAGCACGAAGGCGAGCCCGGTCGCGAGAACGATCTTCAGGACGAAGTCGACGTAGTACGAGGCCTGCAGCAGCGTGCTGTCCTCGGTCGAGGCGAAGCCCGCGAGCAGTTCGACCATCCGTGGGAACAGGGCCAGACCCGCCGCGCATCCGGCGACGAACAGCGGTACCGCGGCCGCGAGGAATCCGAACGTGTACCTCTTCTCCCGCCGTGCGAGGCCCGGGGCGAGGAACGCGAGGAGCTCGTACATCCAGACCGGGCTCGACAGCGCGATCCCTGTGAAGAGGGCGATCTTGACCGTGAGGTCGAACGCCCCGGTGATGCTGTCGAAGTTCAGACTCGCATCGCGCGACTCGGCGAGCGCGGCGATCGGGGCGCGGAGCACGTCCATGACCTGATCGGACACGAGATATCCGATCACCACCCCCACCAGGAGCGCCACCGCCGCACGGGAGGCGCGCACGCGCGCCTCCCGCAGGTGCGCCGACAGCGGCATCCCCGCCGGGGCCTGCGTCGCGACGGATGACGTGGCGAGAGCGGTCACGGCCTACTCCGTCGGACGCGCGACCGGGGCCGAGGTCTCGGCGACGGGCTCGGCGACCTCTGTCTTGAGGATGCGCAGGGACTGGCCGACGCTCTTGGCGAGTGCGGGGAGCTTCGCGGCGCCGAAGATCAGGACGACGATCGCGAGGATGATCAGGGCGTGCCAGCCCGTGAGGTTCTGCAGCATTTCTCTCTCCTTCTTCCTGAGGGTGTTCTCGTGGGGCGTCAGTTCGTCGGCGGCTGGCCACCGGGTCCGCCGTCGCCGCCCGAGGGAGCGGAGCCGGCGGTGGGGGTCGTCGTGGTGTCGATGCCGACCACCAGCGCCGTCGCGTATCCGGTGGTCGCATCGCCGGTGATGGTGGGCAGCTGCAGGGCCGCCGAGTCGTCGCCGAACACGTTGTCGCTCGCGAGGCTGGTCTGTGCCAGGTTGCGCGCCGAGCCGTCGTACCGGGAATCCGCGTAGACCGCCGCGCACGCCTCTTCGGGGAGTGCCATCTGCGAGGTGGCGATCGTGTTCGCCGCATCGGTGATCGAGTCGACGTCCGGGTAGACCTCGAAGTGGATGTGCGGCCAGCGTCCGGAGTAGCACCCGGGGAAGATCGACGAGAACGAGACCCTGCCGTCGGCATCCGCCACCTGCACCCCGCGCAGATAGGTGACGTCCTCGAGGCCCGAGGAGTACAGGGAGTACTCCCCTGCGGCGGTGCAGTGCCACGCGTAGACCGCGACTCCGGCGAAGGGGACGCCGCCGTTCGCCATGTCGAGCACCTCGAACTCGAAGGTGAGGGGGACTCCCTCCGCCGTCGCGGATCCGTCGATCGAGGTCGTGATGTCCTGCCGCACGATGCCCGATTGCTCGAGCACATCGGGTCCGTTCGACCCGTCGCCGGGATAGGGCCCTGCGGTCTCGTCCGGGATCTCCCCGTCGGCGGTGCCCGTGGACCCCGACGCACTGTCGGTGCCGGAACCCTCGGTCGAGTCGCCGGTCGACGCCTCCGCGTCGCCCGTCGTCGCCGTTCCGGTCGCGGCCGGAGCACAGGCCGCCAGCACGATCGCTCCGACGCCGAGTCCGGCGAGGCCCAGAACTCCTCGGCGCGTCACGAGAGTTCGGATGTCGAAGGCCGCGCCCTGATCGACGACCTCCTCGTCGACACGGTCGAGCAGGCGACCCTCGTAGGTGGGACCCTCCGGCGTCTGGACGGGTTCGGGGATGCGGCTCATGATCGTGCTCCTCTCGGATCGATGGGTGTCGTTGCACCCATGGTCACCGAGCAGACGATCAGCGAGCTATGCCTCGCCTATGCAGTATCTATGAGCGCTGAGGCAGCGGCGGGCGGAGCACCAGGATCACGACGATCACCGCCAGGACGACGGCGGTGATCGCGACGGGGATCGGCAGGATCGGGTCGAGGAGCACGAGCAGCGCACCCGCGGGGATCGCCGTGTTGACGACACGGTCGGCACTCTCGCGGATCGCGATCCACCAGATGCCGAGCAGGAAGATCGCGATGGGGATCGTCACGGTGAACGAGGCGACGACGTTCGAGAGATGACTCTCGCCGGTGAGCACGTCGAGCTCGACCTCGATGCCGGCCGAGAACGCGGCGGCCGCCGCGAACACGAGGTAGTGGGTGTACCCGTACCGCAGCGAGCGGGCGAAGGTCGTGATCGCGCGGTGATGCGGCGGCCAGAAGTAGATCCACCACAGCGATGCCGTCACGACGAGTGTCAGCACCGAGATGGAGATCAACGGCACCAGCGATTCGAGCTCGCGGCCGGCGTCGACGATCGCGTTTGCCGAGGCGAGCAGGCTCTCACCCAGCACGATCAGGGTGAAGAGGCCGTACCGCTCGGTGATGTGATGCGCATGCCAGGGGGTCTGCCGGCGGTACTCCGCGAACACCGGCACGCTCACCTCGATCAGGGCGAACACCACGAAGGCGGCGATCTGCACAGTCCCGGAGGGGATGAGCAGGAACAGCACCCAGAGCACCTGCACAGCGGCGATGCCCAGCGCATAGCGTCGGGTGGCCGACCGCAGCTCACCGGCGCCGCGCGACGCGCGCAGCCACTGCGCGACCATCGCGATCCGCATCACGATGTATCCGAGGACCGGGATCGTGAAGTCGCCGCGCTCGAACGCCGCCGGGATGCCGGCCGCGAAGACGAGCACGCCGCCCATCTGCACGATCGTCGTGACGCGGTAGAGCCAGTCGTCGGTGTCGAAGGACGTCGCGAACCACGTGAAGTTCATCCACGCCCACCACACGGCGAAGAACACCATCGCGTACGCGGTGACGCCGTGCACGAAGTCACCGTGGCTCAGCGAGTGGTGCAGCTGCGCCGACGCGATGCTGACGGCGACGACGAAGACGAGGTCGAAGAAGAGCTCGAGCGTGCTCGCCGTGCGATGCGGCTGCGCGGGATCACGCGGCCGCATGCGGCTGAGGTGGAATCGGGGCGTCGCGGCGGTGGTCACGCGGTCAGGATACCGACGGCGGCCCACGCTGTATTCATGAGTACCGGAATGCTGGTTCGTCCACTCGCGTGAATTACCTTCCGCTGAACGTTTGGTTCCGCTAGAGTGAACGAAGTCTGCAGTACCTGCTGCCAGCAACACCGTGTGGGACGGTGTTCGCAAACCGTGATGTGGGATCACGGATGCACGCAGGACCCGAGGGGTCGGGATGCAGACGACACTGGGGACGTGGGGTCCCTGGTCTGGGGACAACTGGGGAAAAAACATGGCGCACTGGGGAATTTTGCGTACCTGTACGGCTCAAGGGGCCTCGGCATGACTTCCGTCGAGGATGCTCTGAGCATCACTCGCACGGGGTCGGTCTTCACGCCGATCGCCGCACCGCGAGCCACCAAGTCGGTCACGCACACGGCGGTCACGCCACGCGTGTCCGCGACGCTGGAGCGACGCCGCCAATGGGAGCGACGCTATCGGATGCGACTGCGTGTCTCGGATGCTGGGGTCATCCTGTTCGCCGTCGCGATCACCGCAGCGGTCCAGATGATGACCGGTGTCACAGGGGAAGAGGCCCTGCGCACCGGCATCCCGCTGGCCGCACTGTGGTATCTGATGCTCAGCGCTCTGCATACTCGTGATGCAGCGCTGTTCCGCGCCAGCGCGACCGAATACCGCGGCGTCGCGCACGCCAGCGGACTGGCGTTCGGGATCATCGCCATGTTCGGTGTCGTGTTCGGCTGGCAGACGATGCAGCTCGTGCTTCTCGTCGGCCTGCCACTCGGTGTCCTCACGCTGCTCATCACCCGGTGGGTGTGGCGGCACTGGCTGACGGCGCAGCGTGCGCGGGGGCGGTTCGCCTCGCGCACGCTCGTCGTCGGCAACAGAGACGACGTCGAGTACGTCGTCCGCACTCTGCACCCGATCGGCCCCTCGGGCTATCAGGTCGTCGGAGCCACGCTGCTCGACGGCAACGCCCGCGATGTCGACATCGACGGCGTGCAGTTCCCGGTTCTCGGCAACGTCAACACCGTGTCCTCCGTCGCCACCGAGCTCGGCGCCGACACGATCATCGTGGCGAGCCGCCCCGAGGGGAACCCCGACTTCGTCAAGCAGCTGAGCTGGCAGCTCGAAGGCACCGCCGCGGAGCTGGTCCTGTCGAGCCGCCTCACCGACGTCGCCGGCCCGCGCATCTCGTTCGCCTCGGTCGAGGGCCTCCCCCTCATCCAGGTGCAGATCCCGACCTACGAGGGCGGTCGGCACCTGCTCAAGCGTGCACTCGACATCATGGTCGCGGCCGTCGCTCTCATCCCGATCGCGCTCATCACGCCGATCCTCGCGCTGCTCGTCAAGCTCGATTCGCCGGGACCTCTCTTCTTCTTCCAGGAGCGTGTCGGCCGAGACGGCCGCACCTTCAAGATCGTGAAGTTCCGCTCCATGAAGACCGACGCCGAGCAGCAGCTCGTCGCGCTCAAGGAGCAGAACGAGGGCGCCGGACTCCTGTTCAAGATGAAGGACGACCCGCGAGTCACTCGCGTGGGCCGGATTCTGCGCAAGCTGTCGCTCGACGAGCTGCCGCAGTTCTGGAACGTGCTGGTCGGCGACATGAGCGTCGTCGGTCCGCGTCCGCCGCTGCCGAGCGAGGTCACCGCCTACGACGGCACCGTGTACCGTCGCCTCTACATCAAGCCCGGCATCACGGGACTGTGGCAGGTGTCCGGGCGCAGCGACCTGTCGTGGGACGAGAGCGTGCGTCTCGACCTGCGCTACGTCGAGAACTGGTCCGTGATGAACGACCTGCAGATCATGTGGCGCACCGCCAAAGTCATGGTGCAGCCCAGCGGGGCATACTGAGCGGATGAGTGAGAGGAATCCGATCGACGCGACCACGTCCGTCAACATCACCGGCGTGCGTGTAGAGGCATTCACCGAGTCCGCGCTGATCGGGCGTGTGCTCGAGATGTCCGAGGGCGACACCACGCAGGTCGCCGTCGGAGTCAACGCGCACGTCTGCAACCTCGCCCGCAAGGACGCGCGACTGCGGCGACTCCTCGGCTCGAGCATCGCCTACGCCGACGGCCAGTCGGTCGTGTGGGCCGCGAAGCTGCTCGGCGGGCACCTGCCCGAGCGCCTCGCGACGACCGATGTGGCCGAACCGCTGCTCCGCTCCGCCGCCGCCGAGGGCATACCGGTCTACTTCTTCGGGGCCGCCGAGGGCGTCGCCGAGCGAGCGGCGGCGATCCTGCGCGGCAGAATACCCGGGCTGAAGCTGCGCACGCATCACGGCTACGTCTCGCCTGAAGACATGCCCGCGGTGCTCGACGAGATCGCGGCGCACGGCACACGCATCCTGTTCGTGGGCATGGGCGACCCGGCACAGCAGCTGTGGGTCGACACGTACCGCGACCGTCTTCCTGCCGCGGTGCTCACGTGCGGCGGGCTGTTCGACTGGCTGAGCGGATCGAACCGCCGTGCGCCGGAATGGATGATCCGCGCCGGACTCGAATGGCTCTGGCGCCTGATGATCGAACCTCGCAGACTCGCGAAGCGCTACCTTCTCGGCAACCCGTCCTTCATGGCCGCCGTCGCCGCGCAGATGCTTCGCAGGTCGCGCGCATGACCAGCCCACCCACCGCACGCTCCGAGCTCGCTCGCGGAGGTGCACTGAGCTTCGTCGGCTCGGCCGTGAGCGCCGTGATGGGTCTCGTGCTCATCATCGTGCTCGGGCGGCTGCTCGGCGACGCCGGGTCCGGTGTCGTGCTGCAGGCGGTCGGCGCATTCACGATCGCCCTCGGCGTGGCGCGCTTCGGCATGGATTCGGCGGCGATCTGGATCCTGCCGCGCCAGCTGGAGGACGACCGGGCGATGCTGCGACCCACCGGGGCATTCCTGGTGCTGGTGTCGGCGATCGCAGGGCTCGTGTGCGCCGGCGTGCTGTTCGTCGGGGTGCTGATCGCGGAAGCGCAGAATCCCGGCGACGACGTGGCAGCCGCCATCCGCTCGATCGTCTGGTTCCTCCCTGTGGCCTCCGTCATGCTGACCGCGCTGTCGGCGACGCGGGCGCTCGGCAAGGTGAACGCGTATGTGCTCGTCGGCAACGTACTGCTGCCGACGCTTCGTCCTCTCGCGATCGCGACCGCCGTGGGCATCGGCGCGGGCGCGGTCGGGGCCGCCGTCGCCTGGGCGCTGCCCCTGCTGCCGGCCGCGGTCGCCGCCGTGGTCGTGATGCTGTGGCAGCTGCGGCGTCTGGGCCGCACCGCGCAGCCGGGATTCCTGCGTTCGGGAGTGCCCGCGCGCACCATCCGCTATGCGCTCCCCCGCGTCGTGTCCTCGGGCCTGGAGCAGCTCCTGATCTGGCTCGCCGTGATCATCGTCGGCACCCTCGCCGGCCCCGCCGCCGCCGGGGTCTACGGCGCGGCCAGCAGGTTCGTCGCGGCCGGCATGATCGTCGATACCGCCCTGCGCGTCGTCGTCTCGCCGATGTTCAGCACGATGCTCCACCGCAACGACACCCCCGCGCTCGAGAGCGTGTACCGGACCGCGACCGTCTGGCTCGTACTGTTCAGCACTCCTGTGTACGTGCTGCTCGCGGTCTTCGCACCCGTCGCGCTGTCGCTGCTCGGCGAGTCCTTCGCGGACGGCCAGGCGGTGCTCATCGTCATGTCGATCGGCTCGATCATCACGTTCCTCGCGGGCAACATCCACTCGGTGCTCCTCATGAGCGGACGCAGTGGCCTCGCCGCGCTCAACAAGGCCGTCGCGGTCGCCGTGAACGTCGCACTCATCTACGTCCTGGTGCCGATCTGGGGCATCACGGGCGCCGCTGTGGCGTGGGCAGTCGCCTGTGCGCTCGATGCCGCCCTCGCCTCCGTGCAGGTGCGATTCGTCCTCGGACTCCGGGTCTCCCCCCTGCCCGGCCTGTACCCGCTGGTGGTGGCGCTGATCACGGTCGCCGTGCCTGCGATCGCACTGCGTCTCACGCTGGGAGCGACCTGGCTTGCTCTGCTCCTGGCCGCGGCCGCGGGAGCAC
This sequence comes from Microbacterium sp. C5A9, assembly GCF_022627955.1. Taxonomy (GTDB): domain Bacteria; phylum Actinomycetota; class Actinomycetes; order Actinomycetales; family Microbacteriaceae; genus Microbacterium. Next base: position 55,858 of record NZ_JABXGD010000001.1, on the reverse strand, counting down.
TGCTGTTCCTCGCCTGGTGCCGGTTCGACCGGCGCCGGCTGCACCTCGACGAGCTGCGGAGGCCGGCTCGGTAATCGACGACGAAAACACTGGTCAGAACTTCACGCCTTGTGATATTCTGCGCCTGGGGAAGCTTCTCGTCTCTTTGCACGGAGAAGCCCGCTCGGTGGGACGAGCAACTACTAACTGGGGAAATAGGGGATGTCTGGGGACGTTTTAGCGACGCCTGCTGCGCGCAGGCGCAAGGCTCTATGGATTTCACTCGCCGTCGCGACGGTGGTCGTGCTCGGCGCGGTCACTGCGTACGCGGTCACGACCTCCGGCGGCGGGAGCACCTCTCCCGACGCGGGCGGAGGCGGGAGCAGCGGCACGGGCACGTCGGCGACGTCGACCCCGGCACCGACTCCGACCGTGACGGCCACGCCCGCACCTGCGGCACCGCCGGTCGAGGGCGAGATCGACGATGAGGAGGCTCTGATCACGGTCGAGACCGCTCTCGCCGCACCGATCAGCACCGTCGGCACCTCGGAGGATCTCGCGGTGCTCCTCAAGGATGTCGCCGTCGACTCCTACGCCGCCGAGCTCGAAGCGCAGTGGCAGGAGCTCGTCTCCCAGGGATGGACCATCACCGGCGCGCCAGCCCTGGTCTCGAGCGATGTCACTGCAGTCGATGCCGACGCCGATCCGGCGACCGCCGAGATCACGGCGTGCATCGACTCGTCCGCAGTGACGATCCTCGACTCGAACGGCGATCGCATCGGCGACGACACGGCCACGATGCCGCGCGCGCTGCACCTCTTCTCCCTGGTCCAGGGAGAAGACGACATCTGGCGCATCGCCAGCCACAGTTTCCCGAATGATCCGACATGCTGACCTTCGCCGCTCACGAAAGGCGTCCTGAAATGACCAACAAGCCGACCCGGTTCAAGGGCCGTCTCGTGGTGGCCGCCGCGACCGCCGCGCTGTCCATCGCCGCCATGTTCGTGCCGGTGACCGCGGCGAGCGCCGCGGAGACGCCGCTGCCGACAGCCGACGGTCTCTCCGAACTCACCGCCGCAGCCTCGTGCTGGGAGATCAAGCAGCGCAACCCGCAGTCCGCCGACGGCGTGTACTGGCTGAAGACCCCGGCCATGGTCGCCGCCGATCAGTTCTACTGCGACCAGACCACCAACGGCGGTGGCTGGCTGCTGGTCGGACGCGGTCGTGAGGCGTGGGCGACCTCGACCAACGGCTCCGGTTCGCCGGCGCAGGTCCGCACCGACGTCACCGGGACCGCGGCATTCAAGCCGCGTCAGCTGTCGGGCGAGCTGATCGACCAGCTGAACAACAACCAGCCGATCAAGAACCTCACCGAGGGCATCCGACTGGTGCGCGCGACCAACCAGGCGGGCACCACCTGGCAGGACCTCACCTTCACCTTCTCCAGCCCCCGCGACAAGTGGACCTGGATGTTCAACAACGAGCAGCGGGTGGCGTCGTACAAGATCGGCACCACCACCCGCACCGGTGGGCAGACCTCGAACTTCGGCAACGACAACAACTACGTGCGGGTGCGCACCATCACCGGCGCCACCGAAGGCTGGGCGATGGGCTTCGGCTTCGGCAGCAACATCCGAGGCAACCCCAGCTCGACCAGCTTCCTGTGGTCGAAGGACACCAACACGGGATACGCCCGCCCCTTCACGCAGGTCTTCATCCGCCCGCAGATCTCGACGGCCTCGCTGACGCCGATCGCGGCTGCCGGCACGCCTGCCGTGACGAACCAGGCCGTCGTCGACAGCTTCGCCCAGACGCAGAACTGGGGCGTCGCCGGTCTCGGAGCGGGACCGTCGACCATCGAGGGAAGCAACGAGGTGTCTGCCTTCGCCGAGGTCGGCAACACCGTCTTCGCCGGCGGCAACTTCACCACCGTGCAGAAGACCGCCGGTGGCGGCAGCTCGCAGCCGCAGGCCTACCTCGCCGCATTCCAGCGCGATTCGGCGGAGTTCATCCCGACGTTCCGTCCGACGTTCAACAACCAGATCAAGGCGCTCGCCGCGCTTCCGGGCAACCGGCTCGCCGTCGGCGGCTACTTCACCCAGGTCAACGGCCAGAACGTGGCAGGACTCGTGGTGCTCAACGCCACGACGGGCGAGATCGACCCGACCTTCACCGGGCGTCTGATCAACGCGCTCAGCGGAGGAGTCCCGGTGGTCCGCACGCTCGATGTGCAGGACGGCTGGCTGTACGCGGCCGGGACGTTCACCCACTCCACGGGCGGGACGTCCAGCGCACAGGCCTACACACGCGGAGCCGCTCGGTTCAACGTGAACAACGGCACGCCGGACGGCACCTGGAACCCCGAGTTCAACGGAACGGTCATGAGCGTCGATGCATCGGCACGTGGCGACCGGGTGTACTTCGCCGGCTTCTTCTCCACGTCGAAGTCGCGTCCTGCCGACAAGGCGGCCGCGATGTCTTCGGCGAACACCGATCTCCTTCCGTGGGCGGTCGTCTTCTCGAACCGCAACTCGGGACGCACCGGCTACCAGCAGGCCGTCCTCGAGGTCGGCGACAAGGTGTGGCTCGGCGGCTCGGAGCACTCGCTGTTCAGCTACTCCCGCGACGCACTGACCCTCGTGAGCTCGTCCGTCGGCAACGCCGGCGGTGACTTCCAGGCCATCGCGACAGACGGCAACGCCGTGTACGGCGGATGCCACTGCTTCGAGACGCAGTACGACGGATCCACCACGTGGAACCCGATCGGCACCGCATGGACCTCGGCCAACGCCGTGTACGGATCGGGCGCCTGGAGCGCCACGAGCGGCGAGCGGATCACGAGCTTCAACGGCGACTTCGACACCCGTGCGGGCGCCGGTTCCTGGGCGCTCTTCGTGGACTCGAAGGGCACCCTGTGGCAGGGCGGCGACTGGAGTTACTCCACGCAGCCGGGATACATCCGCCAGTGGTCCGGAGGCTTCGTCCGTCACGCTCAGCGCGACACGGCCGCCCCGACGACTCCCGCCAATCTCGCCGTCACCACCAAGACGGACGGGGTCTCGCTGACCTGGGGCGCATCGACCGATGACCGCGGCGTCACCGCCTACCAGGTGCTGCGCCACGACCGCGTGGTCGCCACCGTGACCGGAACGACAGCCACGCTTCCGCCCGCCCCCGCCGGCACGCTGTACTTCGTGCGGGCGATCGACGCCCGGGGCAACGCCTCGGCATCGACGGCCGGGGTCACCGCGGTCGCGCCTCCCGCACAGCCGACCTACGCGACGCTCGTCGCGGCCGGCTCCACCTGGTCGTACGTCTACGATGCGACAGGCCCTTCCGGCGCCTGGACGACCGCCGCGTACGACAGCTCGGCGTGGCAGTCCGGTGCCGCACCTCTCGGGTGGGGACAGCCGACGCTCGGGACCACGCTCACCACGACCGTGACCCCGAAGCCGCTGGCATCGTTCTATCGGCACGCCTTCCAGGTCGCCGACGCCTCGACCCTCGAGTCGGTGAAGATCACGACCCGGGCGGATGACGGCATCGTCCTGTACGTGAACGGCACCGAGGTCTTCAGGAAGAACGTCGGCGACGGCGTCACGGCGGGGGTCGGAACCTACGCGACCGCTGCGGTCGGCGCGGCCGCAGCCGTGGCGAACCCGCAGGTCGTCACGGTGCCGGGCTACCTGTTCACGACGGGGGTCAACGTGATCTCCGCATCGGTGCACTCGAACTACCGCTCGACCCCGAGCCACAGCTTCGAACTCGAGGCGGTGGCGACGATCGGCACCCAGCCTGCCCCGCCCGCGGAACCCGAGCCCGAACCCGAGCCGGAGCCCGAGCCGGAGCCCGAGCCCGAACCCGCCACCACCGCGGTGGTCGCTGCCGGATCGACCTGGTCGTATCGCTTCACGAACGACGCGACACCCGCGAACTGGACGGCCGTCGACTTCGACGCGGCGTCCTGGAGCACCGGTGCGGGTGCCTTCGGCTGGGGCCACACCGGTCTCGCCACCCCGCTCGACACGACCCTGTCGCCCCGACCGATCACCAGCTACTACCGTCAGCCCGTCACGATCAGCGCCCTGAACTTCAGCAAGGTGACCGTGACGACACGTGCCGACGACGGAGTCGTGGTGTACGTGAACGGAGTCGAGGTCGCCCGGCAGAACATCGGCGCGGGGGCGGTAACGCAGAGCACCTACGCGAACGCCGCGGTGTCCGCATCCGCCGCCGTCAACACCCCGCTCGTGTTCGACGTCCCGGCATCCGCGTTCCAGGTCGGCACCAACGTCATCGCCGTCGAGGTCCACTCGAACTACCGCTCGACACCGAGCCACAGCTTCGAGCTCTCGGCCGTGGCATCATGACCGAGGTGGCCACCGCTCCCCGACCCGGGTTCCGCGACCACCTCGCCGATCTCACGCGCGCTCAGAAGAGCGGGGCGGGCGTGCCCGCCTACACCCGCTGGGTGAATCGTCGACTCGCTCGAGGCGTCGCCGCATCTGCGGCGACCCTCGGGCTGTCGCCGAACGCGGTCACCATGATCAGTGCGGGACTATCGGCGATCGGGCTCGCGATCATGGTCGTCGTGGAGCCGTCGTGGTGGTCGGCTCTGGCGACCGCAGCGCTGCTCGCAGCCGGATACGTCTTCGACTCGGCCGACGGTCAGGTCGCGCGCCTCACGGGCACATCCAGCCCGGCAGGCGAATGGCTCGATCACGTCGTCGACGCGATCCGCACCCCGGCGATCCACCTCACGGTCGCGATCGCCGTACTGCTCCACCGACCGGACCTCATCTGGCTGGCCGTCATCGCGCTCGCCTTCACGCTGATGAGCGTCGGGCAGTTCATGAGCCAGATCCTGGCCGAGCAGCTCGTCCGCAACTCCGGCGGCGAGTCGGCGGAGGCGTCCGGAACGCGCAAGTCGCTCATGCTGCTGCCCACCGATACCGGTGTGCTGTGCTGGAGCTTCGCCTTCTGGGCGGCGCCCCCGGTGTTCCTCGTGGTCTACGGCGCGCTCTTCGTCATCAACGGCGTGCACTCGGCGGCGTCGATGCGACGCAAGTACCGCAAGCTCGCCTCCCGCTGACGATCAGGAGTCGGCTCCGACTTCGACCTTCACCGCCGCCCGTGCATTCGTACGGGCGGCGGTTCCGCGTTCCGCCCGCGTCGCCAACGGCCAGGAGATCCCCGTGGCGTCGTGTCGCTCACGCCGCACACGACGCTCGGCGACAGCGCCGAGCACGGCGGTGTCGATGGCATCCGCCTCGTCGCGCAACCAGCGGATCTCGGTCGTCGTCGTGTCGTGCTCGCGGGTGACCACGACCACGGACTGCGCGAGTCGGAGTCCGGCGAGGATGCTCGCGGGGTGCGCGGACGAGGGCAGCACCAGGAAGGTGAGGGTCTCGTCGTCGGCACCGGCGATGGCCGCGTGCGTCTGCTCGGTGAGGAGCAGATCGCCTTGGCGTTCGTCGCCCGAGTCCGAGGCGGTGAACACCCTCAGCGCAGGGACCGTCTTCGACGCGGCCACTCCGCCTTCGGACTCTTCGAGGGCGAGCGCGTTCGCCAGGTGCTCGCGGAAGTCGTCGCTGCCCGCCGGGACGATCAGCTGCACGTCGTGGCCGACCTGCGCGGTCACGACGGCGAGGTTCACCGCCGTCGGCGAGGTCTCGTCGGAGTGGGTCGCGTCGATCACCAGGACGGTGGTGCCGAGGTAGATGTCGACGAGCAGACGCTCGCGGGTGACGCGCAGCGCATCGGCCGCGGCGCCCTTGGCCGGTACATCCTCGCGCTTCGCATCGAGTGTCGCGAACACGGGGGCGCCGAGCGCTCGGGTCATCTCCGAGGCGTTGCGCAGGCGCCGGTCGAAGGGGTTCCACACGAACGCGGCGATGATTCCGACGACGAGGCCCGCGGCGAGCCCGGTCAGCAGCGTGATGGTGCGTGCCGGCGCGACGCCGAGCTCGTTGTCCTCGGCGGCCGAGAGGACGATTCCGCCGGTGGTGTCGACGCTCTGCAGGCCGTTCCGCTGCGTGAGCAGACCGTCGAGTTCGGTGATGATCTGCTGCCGCTGAGTCGTCGCCTGCGCGTAGGCCGCGCCGCTCGGGTCGGCGGAGACGAGCTGCTGGTTCACCTCGCCCAGTGTCGTGTTGAGCGCGTCGATGCGCTCGTTGAGGTTGGTGACCATGACGGTGATGCGCTCCTGCGCCTGCTCGCTGCGGAACGACAGGTAGGCGGATGCCACGGCATCCGCTCCGCGCACCGCGTCGGCCGCCGTCGAGGCGTCGTAGTCGACGGTGACGACGGCGGCGCCCGACGAGGTCGCCACGGTCGAGGCGCTGCGGATCTCGCTCGCCGACACGTCGCCGTCGAGCAGGTCCGCGGCGCGTGATGCCACCACGTGGGATCGTGCGATCGCGGTCTCGGTGGCGTCGTCGAGCAGACCTGACGCCGCGCGCTGCGCGCTGAACGGCTCGGTGGTGATGACGTTCAGGTTGATCGTCGTGGTGGCGGTGACCGTCTGCGGGGCCAGGAGCAGGTAGCCCCCTGCGGCGACGGCGCCGAGCACCGTGGCCGCGACGAGCAGACGCCATTGCCGCTTGAGCACGAACACGTACTGTTCGAATCCGAGCGTCGCCGCGCCTGCCTGATCGGTGTTGTCCATGGACGAATCCCCCTCGCCTTCACACTGCCGCGGAGTCGTCCCCAGGTTTTTCCGCCTACATAACAGTCTGTGCGCCTATCCTAGGGGCGAACCCTGGGGACATGGAGGACGGGTGAACTCTCACATCGCACTGGCGGGTCGAGCGCGCTCGCTCGCGCCCGTCACCGGCACGCCGCGGGCCGAGCTGCCGCGGTGGCCGTTCACGGCGATGCTCGCCTTCTTCCCGCTGTGGTGGGTCCTCGGTTTCGCGGAGATGGCGTGGATCCCTCTCGCCGCGTGCATGGTCGTTCTCATGGTGCGCAGGGGCGGCATCGAGGTCCCCCGCGGGTTCGCGATCTGGCTGCTCTTCGTGGTCCTCATGTGTGCCTCGGTCATCGGCGTCGACACCTCGGGCCGGATGATCGGATTCGTCTACCGCGCACTGCTCTATCTGATGATCACGGTCGTCTTCGTGTACGTGTACAACGCACGCGAGACCCTGACGCTTCGCTACGTCCTCGGCGTCTTCACGCTGTTCTGGCTCTGGGCGGTGCTGGGCGGGTTCGCCGGGATCATCGCCCCCGAGTTCTCGTTCCGCACTCCGCTCGGCTACATCCTGCCGCAGGGGCTGCAGGCGAACGAGCTCATCGGCGAGATGGTGGTACGACGCCTCACTCAGTACAACCCGGACAGCTGGCTCGCCCTCGACCCCCGTCCGTCCGCGCCGTTCCTGTACACGAACGGCTGGGGCAACGTGTACTCCATCACACTGCCGATGGTCGTCGCCTACCTCACGGTGATCCCACGGGGCCGACGGTTCTGGCTGATCCTCCTGGCGATCCCGCTGTCGCTCATCCCCGCGTTCCTCACTCTGAACCGGGGGATGTTCATCGGCCTGGCGGTCGCTGCCGCCTATCTCTTCGTCCGCTTCGCCCTCGCAGGCAAGCTGCGTGCCGTCGCCCTCCTCAGCGTCATCGGCGTGATCGCCGGCATCGCGGCCGTCGCCCTCGACATCGGGAGCAAGCTCACGGACCGTGTCGAGACGAGCTCGTCGACCGAGGACCGCGCGAACCTGTACGAGGAGACCTTCGTCCGCACGCTCCAGTCGCCGCTCTTCGGCTACGGCGCGCCCCGCCCGTCGTTCACCGACGGTGCTCCCTCGGCAGGCACCCAGGGGCACCTGTGGATGGTGATGTTCTCACACGGGTTCCCCGCGCTGATCTGCTTCCTCGGCGCCCTGGTGTGGATGTTCTTCGCGACCATGCGCACGGGCAACACGGCTCTGCTGGTCCTGCACACGGTGCAGCTCGTGATCCTCGTCGAGGTCTTCTTCTACGGAGTGCTGCCGAACGGCCTGATCCTCACCTTCCCGGCGGCGGCGCTCGCGATGCGCGAGCTGAGAAGGACGTCATTGTCTCCGCCGACACCCACCCGCTAGAATGAGCGGACCGTGCTTTTGGGGAAGTGCGGATTTCTACCACGACTTTGGGGAGTCCATGGTGCAACCGATCGTGAGCGTCGTCATGGCGACGCGTAACCGTCCACAGCTGCTTCGTCGCGCTGTGGCATCCGTCTTCGCGCAGGAGACCGTGCAGCCGATCGAGGTGGTGCTCGTCTACGACGGCACCGACATCGACGAGCTGGCCGACCTCGAGCGCGGGCCGCACACGCTGCGTGCCGTCAACAACTCCCGTACTCCGGGACTCGCCGGGGCACGCAACACCGGCATCCTCGAGGCGTCCGCCGATCTCATCGCGTTCTGCGACGACGACGACGAGTGGAAGCCGGCCAAGCTCGCCGCGCAGCTGCCGCTGTTCGACGACGAGGGCGTGGTCCTCGCGGCGACGGGCATCGAGATCCATTCCGCCGGCGGCACGCATGCGCGTCTCTCGCCGGCATCGGTCACGCTCGACGATCTGCTCCGCTCCCGCATCACCGAGCTGCACCCGAGTTCTTTCGTCGTGCGCGCCGACGCCCTCCGCGGAGCCATCGGCCTCGTGGACGAGGAGCTGCCGGCCTCGTACGGCGAGGACTACGACCTCCTGCTGCGCGCTGCCAAGGCGGGGCGCGTCGTGGCGGTCTCCGAGGCGCACACCATCATCCACTGGGATCGCACCTCGTACTTCAGTGAGAAGTGGCAGGGCATCGCAGACGGCCTGAGCTACCTCCTCGCCAAGCACCCCGAGTTCGTCCGCAGCGGCGAGGGGCAGGCGCGCATCGAGGGCCAGATCGCCTTCGCGCACGGTGCGCTCGGCGACCGTCCCCGCGCACGCTCGTGGGCGCGACGGGCGATCGGACACGACATCCGCCAGCCGCGCGCGTATCTCGCGATGGTCGTGGGCATGGGCCTCGTCTCGGGAGAGCGCGTCGTGTCCGCGCTGAACAAGCGCGGCCGAGGAATGTAGATGCCTCGCCTGTCCGTGATCGTGCCCGCCTACAACGCGGCGGACACCATCGCCTCAGCGATCCGGTCGACCGTGCGCGCCCTGCCGCGCGACGCCGAGGTCGTCGTCCTCGACGACGGGAGCACCGACGGCACAGCCGATGCCGCTCGCGCCGTCGATGACCAGCGCATCCGGGTGCTGTCCCGACCGAATCGCGGGGTGGCCGCCACGCTCAACGACCTGCTCGACGCGACCGACAGCGAGTTCGTCGCTCGGATGGATGCCGACGACATCGTGCTCCCCGGACGCTTCCGGCGCCAGTTGCGCGCGATGGACAGCGGCGTCGACGGCGTCTTCAGCACCGTCGTCACGTGGGGATCGGGAGTACCGGGGGTGCCACGCCCGTCGGGCATCGCCCCGGAGGACTTCGGCATGCACCTGCTGCTGACCAACCCCGTGGCGCACTCGACCTTCCTCGGCAGGAGGTCGGCGGTCGTCGACGCCGGAGGCTATCGCGAGCTCCCCACCGAGGACTACGACCTCTGGCTGCGCATGGCGGCCCGGGGCATGCGCCTGCAGAGGCTCGCGCTGCCGGGGCTCGCGTACCGCGTGCACCCTTCGCAGGTCACCGCGTCCGCCGACTGGCGCCGGTCGTCGTGGGAGAACCCCGAGCTCGCAGAGGCGTACTCGTCTCTGGCGCAGCGGCTGCTCGGCTCCCCCGCCGTCCGCATCACCTCGCTCTCGATCGACGACCGTCGGTCCGCAGACGAGAAGCTTGCCGAGGTCGACCGGTTCGCGATCGACTTCGACCGCGCGGTCGAATCGCACTCGCAGTCCGCCCGCCGGGCTCTGCGCCGCAAGCTCGCGGAACGCCGCGCCTGGCTCGCCGGTCGCGTCCATGAGGACACGCGCCCCGGCACCACGGACGCAGTGCCTGCCCTGTCAGCGCGACGGTCCTCCGACGGCTCTGCCGCGAGTTCCGCCGCGACTCCCCGGCAGGCCTATCGCCGCGCCGTGACCGCCGACAGACGCGCCAACGCGTCGTACCCCAAGAGCAGATTCGTGCTGCGCTGGTTCCGACGGGCTCAGCGCTGGCGCGCCGAGCGGGGCCCCGTCGCGCGACTCCTGTTCCTGCTCATCGGCGGCTCCTACAAGGTGGTCACCGAGGGCTTCATGGGGATCGAGCTGCCCGTGAGCACCACCGTCGGACCCGGTCTCCGGCTGCGCCACGGAGTGGGTGTCGTCGTCAATCCGGCCAGCCGCATCGGGGCCGACGTCATGATCCGGCAGGGAGTGACCCTGGGCAATCGCAAGCGCGCAGACGACTGCCCCACGATCGAGGACGGCGTCGAGATCGGCGTCGGCGCGGTCGTGATCGGAGCCGTCACGGTCGGCGCGGGAGCACGGATCGGCCCGAATGCGGTCGTCTTCAAGGATGTTCCCGCGGGTGCCGTCGTCACCTCGCCCGCCAGCGAGATGCGGTTCTGAGAGTCTCGGAGAAAATCCCCAGCAGTCCGGCATACTGTCATATGGCGCTCCGGTAATTTGACCGCGGGGGCGGCGACATGCTGTGATGAAAGCGTTATTTTTCCGCGGAGGGGGTCCGACGGAATGAGTTTTCCGAACTATGAGCATCTCCCGAAAGACGTCTCTTGCTGCGCTCGGCGCAGCCATACTCACCATTTCCCTGCTCGGCGGAGCACCAGCCACCGCCGCCGATGACAAAGACCTGCCCGGGTGGATCCACCAGGAAGACGTCGACCTGACGGATTCCAGCCGGTGGACGCTGGAGACCGGCCAGGCGGCGAACACCTCGTCGTACGACATCCCGAGCAACGTCTCGTTCGGATCGACAGGTCTGACCGTCCGCGGCGCCGCACAGGCGCGCGGAAACGCGGCGTACACCTCCGGCGACGCGAAGGGACTCGACATCGAGATCCCGAACTACTCGCGGGTCGAGGTGACCGGTTCGGTGCCGTTCGGCCCCGGGCTGTGGCCCGCTCTCATGTGGCTGCGTCCGCTGGACAGCGCCCATGGCGAGATCGACCTGATGGAGGTCTTCGGCGACGACGCGCGTCCCGCCGCGACCATCCACAACGAGTACGGCTCCACCCACCGCAGCCTGCAGGGCTCGGTGCGCTGGGAGCATCTTCCCAACTCCAACCCCACGGGCGTCCACACATACGTGATGGAGAAGACGCCGGATCGCATCGTGATCAGCGTCGACGGACACGTCATGCTCGACGCGGGTCCCGAGGATGTGCGCGCCGGGTTCGACTGGGACGCCATCTTCGAGCGGCCTGGAGCGACCTGGTACCCGCGAGTGACCCTGCAGATCGGCTGCCCGCCGGTGGAGCCCTCGTGCGGCATCGGCCTTCCCGCCTCCGGGTGGAAGGGCGGACAGATCAAGCTCGAGAGCCTCAAGATCTGGCGCATGGCGAAGCCGGGCGAGCAGCAGCAGCCTCCGGTCGTGCAGCCTCCCGTCGTGAAGCCTCCGGTCACGCAGCCTCCCGTCGTGAAGCCGCCTGTCACGCAGCCTCCTGTCACGCAGCCGCCCGCGACGAAGCCGCCTGTCACGCAGCCGCCCGCGCCGAAGCCTCCCGTCACACAGCCTCCCGTGGTCAAGCCTCCGGTGGTGAAGCCGCCCGCTGTCGAGTCCGGCGCGTTCACGCTGCGCCCCGGCCAGGAGATCCGCCACGACTACAAGGGAGCCACCGCCGGGGGCACCGCGGGGTCTGTCACCTTCACCGTGCCCAAGAACATCGGCACCGGCGTGATGTACCACTCGCTGCAGGCCCTCTCGTCGGATGACGGCAAGAACGGCTACCGCGCGACCGTCACCCTCAAGGCATCCGGCACCCTCCGCCTGACGCTCGCGAAGGTGACCGGCAACAAGACCGAGGTCCTGAAGGACGTCGTGGTGGCCGGACGCGGTTCCTACGCACCCGGCGACGATGTGCGCGTCTCGATCCGTGTCGTCAACGGCAAGGTCCTCGCGAAGGCCTGGGTCGCCGACGCCAGCGAGCCCGATTGGCAGATCACCGCCAAGGGCGGCGCGACCGCGGCGACCGGTGACAACATCCGCATCATGGGCTACCTGTCGAAGGTCGCCCCGCGCGCGGTGACCTCACCCTGGTCGGGTCTGAGCGCTCAGCTGCGCTAGAGCTCTCCCGGCTTCATCGCCTCCGCGTCTATGGCACGGAGGACTCGGATCGCGGCGGTGTCCGGCTTCGGCTCGGACACCGCCGCTTCTGTGCGTCCGCGCCGCGCCGGCGCGTAGACGACGAGGGAGTGGAAGAGGAAGCGCGCGAAGAACGCGACGATGAGCGAGAGCCCGGTCGCGAGAACGCTCGAGATGTGCCAGGTCTCGACCATGAGAGCCATGACCGGGATGCGCAGCGCCGCCTCGATGTTGTTGAAGGTGAACGACGCCGCGAAGCGCCTTCCGAGCCCGCGGGCGTCCGTGCGCATGTCGGCGAAGACGAACTTCTCCTGCAGGATGAAGTTGCCGATGATGGTGACCTCGGCGCCGATGATCGCGGCCCAGATGTAGGGCACGCCCACGGCGGTCAGCGCCCACATGATGCCGAGGTTGGCGACGGCGCCGATGGCACCGATGAGGGCGAAGAGCGACATCTTGCCGAATCGCAGTCTCGTCAGATGGGCGACGAACGTCGCCCCCTGACGGAAGCTGGCCTTGGAGGTGCCGTGGCGCCTCTCGCCGAACTCCATCGGGATCTCGGCGATGCGCAGATCCGTGCGCGCCAGGATCTCGAGGAGGATCTTGAAGCCCTGCGGCTTGAGCGCATCGAGGTCGAGACGACTGCGGTCGACCAGGAAGAAGCCCGTCATCGGATCGGTGCTGCGGGCGAGGCGGATGGGGAACATCGCTCGGGTGAGCCACGTCGCTGACCGGGAGACCCCGAAGCGCACGGCCGTGCCGAGACCGCTGGTGTCGCCGCCTCCGACGTACCGCGAGGCCGCCACGACATCGGCGTCGCCCTCGGCGTGACGCACGAGCAGCGCGGGCAGGAGCTCCGGCGGATGCTGCAGATCGCCGTCCATGACGACGCAGAGATCGGATGCGGCCGCGCGCAGTCCGACGACGACCGCTCCGCCCAGCCCTCCGGTGTTCTCGGTGCGGTGGATGACCCGCACGGGGATCGCGGCATCGACCGCGACGCGTTCGATCTCGGACGCGGTGTCGTCGGAGCTGTCGTCGACGAAGAGGATCTCCGCGTCGTACGCGGCGAGCGCCGCCGCCGTGCGCTCGACGAGCTCGGCGACGTTGTCGCGTTCGTTGAAGGTCGGCACGATGACGGTGACCGCTGTCGCCACGAGCATCCCCCTTCGCCTGTGCGAGCATTCGCTGCGGCATCCATAGTTCCATGTGTTCCTATGCACGGCGAAACCCGTACCTGCTAGACTTCCGGAATGCGGCTGTGGGAGTCGCTGAGCGGATGGGGATCCGCTCCTGGGGAATCACTGATCTGGGGAGATCATGGGGACGCGCATCGGCTATGCCGTTGGTGCCTTCGACCTGTTTCATGTCGGGCATCTGAACCTTCTTCGTCACGCCAAGCAGCACTGCGACGTTCTCGTCGCGGGTGTCGTCAGCGATGAGATGCTGCGGGAGGTGAAGGGCATCGAGTCCGTCATCCCGACCGCGGAGCGTGCGGAGATCGTCCGCCACATCTCGTTCGTCGACGACGTGTACGTCGAGACGACTCCGTCGAAGATGGACTCGTGGCGAGACGTGCAGTTCACGCACTTCTTCAAGGGCGACGACTGGCGCGGCACGGAGAAGGGCCTGCGGCTCGAGCGCGAGTTCGCCGAGGTCGGCGTCGAGGTCGTGTACTTCCCGTACACGGCCCACACCTCGAGCTCATCGCTGCGACGCGCGCTCGACGCGATCACCGCGGGCGCGAACCTGGGCGGCACGGCGATGGGCGGGGCGGCACTCGCCTCGGTCTGACGCTCTGCCGGCTGCGGGACTCCGTCAGTTCGCGACGCCGAGCAGGCTGCGCGCCATGCGCGCGACATGCGGCGGCGTGTGCGGGCCGAGCCACACGGTCCACTGCGCGGGCGGCTCCGAGCACGTCCACTCGATGAGCCAGGAGTGCACGGCGTTCGCGAGCCGCTCGCCCTTGGCATGCTGGCGCGCCCCGTCGCCGCGCAGCAGCCAGCGCACCGAGACTTCCTCGGGCACGTCGATGTGGCGGAACTGGATGCGCGCGGCTGCCTCGAGGAGGATCACGCCCTCCGCATCCCAGGGCAGTCGTGCGGCGATGCCGGCGATCACGCCTGCATCGGCGGCATCGCCGGCGATCAGCACGGCTCCCTCGATGTTCTCCCAGTCCGGATCGTCGAGGTGCTCGCACGCGTGGTTCATGCGACCAGTATAGGTAAGGCTAGCCGTACCGAACAATGCCTGGCTTTCCGTCCGCGCTCAGCTGGACCGCCGTAGGCTTGAGACATGACCTCTGCCGCAGAATCCGCGATCACGATGTTCGGCGCCGACTGGTGCCGCGACTGCATCCGCACCAAGAAGCAGCTCGACGCCCTCGGCGTCGAGTACACGTACGTCGACCTCGTGGCCGATCCCTCCGCGGCCGATGTGGCGAAGGAGATCTCCGGACGTACGAACATCCCCGTGGTGGTCTACCCCGACCGCTCGCACCACGTCGAGCCGTCCAACGCCGACGTCGAGGCGAAGCTGCGCGAGCTCTCCCTCATCTGACCCCGCCGCCGATCCCCCACCGGCACCGGAGGTTCGGCCCCGCGGCCGGTTCTCGCGCCCCGCTACACTGGCGCGATGAGCACCCCGGCTCGCCCTGAGCGCGCATCGGGTCGGCCGGACCGTCGCCGATCGGACCGCCCGTCCGGCCGCGTGTCTGCTCGCCTGTCCCCCCGCACCGTGGCGCTGTACGCCGCCGGCTCGCTCGGCTCGGGAGGCTACGCGACCCTGCCCGGTCTGGTACTCACGTACTTCCTCACCGACAACCTCGGCGTCTCGGCGCTCGTGGCCGGTGCGATCGTCACCGTCGCGAAGATCTGGGACGTCGTGATCGACCCGGTGATCGGCGCGGCATCCGACCGGCAGTTCGCCCGCACCGGATCGCGCCGCGGCTTCATGGTCGCGGGGGCCCTCTCGCTGCCGTTCTTCTTCGCCGCGACGTTCGCCGTGCCGCCGTCCTGGGGGCCGGCGGCGGGAGCGATCTGCGTGCTGCTCGCCTTTCTCGCGACGGCCACGGCGTTCAGCCTCTTCCAGGTCCCGTACATCGCGCTTCCGGCCGAGCTCACCTCCGGCTACGACGAGCGGACGCGACTGCTCGGGTGGCGCGTCGTGGTGCTCACGGCCGCGATCCTGCTGTTCGGGGCGGGCGGTCCCGAACTGCGCAGCGCCGCATCGGACCCCGTCCTGGGCTATCTGCTGATGGGTGGCGTGGCCGGTGTCGCGATCGGCCTGGGCATGTGGGTGGCCTCTCGAACGGCGGATGTCGCCGCCGCGCCGCCCCCGCCCGAGGACCACGCGACCATCCCGACCGGTCTGCGCACGCAGTACGCGGCGGCCCTGCGGGTGCTTCGACGGAGCCAGCCCTTCCGCGCCCTGCTGGGCACCTACCTGTTGCAGGCCCTGGCGACGGGCACGATGCTGGCAGCCGCACAGTACGTGGCGACCTGGGTGCTGGGCTCCGAGGATGCCGTGACGCTCGTCTTCCTCGCACTCGTCGGCCCCGCGCTCGTCGCGACGCCTGCATGGGCGGCCCTGGCACGACGGATCGGCAAGGAACGTGCGTTCGGCATCGCCAGCACCCTGTTCCTGACGGCCGCAGCGTCTCTGACTCTGGCCGTGTGGTCGCCGGGAGACTGGATCTACGTCTCGGTCGCTGTCGCCGGCGTCGCGTATGCCGGCCTGCAGGCGCTCCCGATGGCGATGCTCCCCGATGTGATCGCACACGACGAGCGGGTGGCCGGGGGTGAACGCGGCAGGGCCGGGACGTTCACCGGAGTGTGGACGGCCGGCGAGACGGTGGGGTTCGCTCTCGGCGCGTCCGCCGTGGCCGCGACCCTCGCCTCGACCGGATACGTCTCGACCGTGGCAGGAGTCACGACCGCGCAGCCGGATGCCGCCGTCGCCGGCATCGCGCTGAGCTTCAGCGTTCTGCCCGCCACGCTGATGGCCGCGAGCCTCGTCACGCTGCGGCGCTACCGCCTGCGTCGATCCGACATCGACGTCTCCCCTCCGGCATAAGCTGGGATCCCGTTCGAAGGAGCCGCCGATGACCTCTGCGACCACGCCGTCCACCCCGACGAAGGCCGCCGGCCGGAAGCCCGCGAGCGATCAGCCGGAACTCGGCGAAGGAGAACGAGCACGGCTCGATGCGGCGATCCGCGAGCTGCACATCGGCTCGCGAACCTGGGCTGCCCTGTCGCTCGCGCAGCGGGTCACGCTGCTGCACGGTGTGCGCACCAGCACCGCCGCCGTCGCGGAGGACTGGGCGACCACCGCGGCCTCCTCCAAGGGCATCGACTCCCGGCATCCGCTGCGCGGCGAGGAGTGGCTGAGCGGACCGTACAGCGTGCTCGGCGCGCTCGACGCGTACATCGAGACGCTCTCGCGCCTGTCGTCGGGGACCAACCCTCTCGACGGCATCCGCCTCGACCGCGCTCCCGGCGGACGCACGCGCGTGCACGCCTTCCCGCTCACGGGCATCGACCGCTTCCTGCTCTCGGGCTTCGCCGGCGAGGTCTGGCTCGAGCCCGGAGTCACCCCGAATGCCGCGCGTGCCGCCGCCGGGCTCGCTCAGCGGATCCCCGGCGAATCGGGAGGAGTCGGACTCGTGCTCGGCGCGGGCAATGTCACGTCGATCCCGGTGCTCGACGTGCTCTACGAGCTGCTGGCGCACAATCGCACCGCCCTGCTCAAGGTCAACCCGACCCAGGACTCCCTCGTCCCCGTGTACAAGCGCGCCTTCGCACCGCTCATCGCCCTCGGCCTTCTGCGCATCGTTCGCGGCGGCCCCGCCGTCGGCGCCTATCTGACCTCGCATCCCGACCTCGCCCACGTGCACATCACCGGATCGGCGACGACGTTCGACGCGATCGTCTGGGGCACGGGACCGGGCGCCGCACGGCGACGTCGCGAGAACCGCCCGCAGCTGAAGAAGCCGATCACCGCCGAGCTCGGCGGGGTCTCGCCCATCATCGTCGTGCCCGGCGAGTGGACCGACGCCGACCTCGCCTATCAGGCCGAGCACGTCGCGACGATGCGCCTGCAGAACAGCGGTCACAACTGCATCGCCGGACAGGTCGTCGTCATGTCGTCGGATTGGGCGCAGGCCGACGCGTTCCGAGCCGCGCTGCGACGAGCGTACGCGAACGCCCCCGAGCGGCCCACCTGGTACCCCGGGTCGTCCTCGCGCATGGATCTCGCGGCGCAGGACTACCCCGATGCGCTCGTGCTGGGCGACCGGATGCTCGTCGAGATCGAGTCGGACGACGACGCGACGGCGCTGCAGAACACCGAGTACTTCGCACCGGTGCTGGGCGTCGTGTCTCTGCCCGGCCACGGGCAGGAGTTCCTCGATGCCGCCGTGTCGTACGCGAACGACCGGCTGCAGGGCACGCTCGGCGCCAACCTGCTGATCGATCCAGCCACCGAGAGGTCACTCGGCACCGGCTTCGATCGGGCGATCGCCGCACTGCGCTACGGTTCGATCGCCATCAACGGCTGGACCGCCTTCGCCTTCATCACCCCCACGCTGACCTGGGGCGCCTTCCCGGGCAACACGATCGATCAGGTCGGCAGCGGCATCGGCGTCGTGCACAACGCCCTGCTGCTGGACCGCGTGGAACGCTCGGTGCTGCGCGCACCCTTCCGCCCGTTCCCGCGCTGGATCGGCGGGTCGCTCCGCCCGTCCGGACGGGGCAGCCGTCGCACGATCCTGCCGAAGCCGCCGTGGTTCGTCTCGGCCCGCACGGGCGCAGTCGTGAGCGAGGGCCTCACGCGCTTCCGTGCGAACGGCGGCGCACTCGGACTGATCAGAACGCTCACCGCGGCACTGCGTGCCTGACCGCGCAGGAGGTCGGCGGGAGGGTCGGCGCCGGGATGACGACCCAGGAGGGAGTCAGCCGGCGAAGCGGTCGGTCGCCTCTCGCAGCGCGACCTGGATTCCCGGCTCCGCGGCCGAGTGGCCGGCGTCGTCGATCACGACGAAGTCCGCCTCGGGCCATGCACGATGCAGATCCCACGCGGTCATCATCGGCGTGCACACGTCATGGCGCCCCTGGACGATCACCGCGGGGATGTGGCGGATGCGATCGACCTCGGCGATCAGCTGCCCCTCTGTCCACCATCCGCGGTGCACGAAGAAGTGGTTCTCGATGCGCGCGAACGCGGTGGCCGCGCGCGGATCGGACATCGCCTCGATCTGCGCGGCGTCCGGCCGGAGCGTCACGGTCGACGCCTCCCAGCGCGACCACGCGAGGGCGGCCGGTTCGTGCACGGCCGGATCCGGATCGAACAGGCGACGGTGGTACGCGTCGATCATGTGCGAGCGCTCGAGCACCGGGATCTGCGCGACGAACTCCTCCCAGAGATCGGGGAACAGCGCCGCCGCTCCCCCCTCGTAGAACCACTCGAGCTCTTCGCGACGAAGCGTGAAGATGCCGCGGAGCACGAGCTCGCTGACCGCCTCAGGGTGCGCCTGCGCGTAGGCGAGCGCGAGGGCGCTGCCCCAGGACCCGCCGAAGACCTGCCACGTCTCGATGCCGAGGTTGCGGCGCAGCAGTTCGATGTCCGCGATCAGGTGCGCCGTCGTGACGAAGCGCAGATCCGCCTCCGGATCGCTCGCGTGCGGGGTGCTGCGCCCGCATCCGCGCTGATCGAGGAGCACGATCCGGTAGCGCTCCGGGTCGAAGAAGCGACGCTGCCAGGCCGATGTGCCGCTCCCCGGCCCTCCGTGCAGGAACACCACCGGCTTGCCGTCGGGGTTGCCGCTGACCTCCCAGTAGACACGGTGCCCGTCGCCGACGAGCAGCTCCCCCGTCTCGTGCGGTTCGATCGGCGGGTACAGCGCGTCGAGGTTCATGACTCCAGCCTCACAGCTCTCCGGCCGAGGCGGTGAGAGGCTCGGCGCAGGTGTCGAGACCGTACTTGTAGCCGGTCGCGAACCACGCCTGGCGCTGTGCGCTCGTGCCGTGGGTGAAGCTCTCGGGGTTCACGAAGCCCGACTGCTCCTGGATGTGGTCGTCTCCCACCGTGTACGCCGCGTTGACGGCGTCCTGCAGCTGCGACTCGGTCGGCGTCTGCAGATAGGGGACGCCGTTCTTGTCGGTCTCCTGCGTCATCTGCCCGATCCAGGCCCCGGCGTAGCAGTCGGCCTGCAGCTCGATGCGCACGCCGTTGCTGTCCGGCCCCGTGCCGTTGTTCGGGTACCGCTCCATGTCGCCGGTGATGTACTGGATGTGATGGCCCCACTCGTGTCCGACGATGTAGAGCTGGGCGAGGTTGCCGGCCGACGCGCCGAACTGCTGCTGCATGAGCTCGAAGAACGTGGGGTCGATGTAGACCGTCTCGTCGGGCGGGCAGTAGAACGGGCCGACGGCGTTCGACGCGGTGCCGCATCCGGTGCCGGTCGCCCCGTCGACGATGATGAAGCCCGGGGCGCGGTACCCGTCGACGCGGTCCTCCCAGAAGCCGTCGAGTGCCAGCTGCGAGCTCGCCACGCGGCAGTCGACCCGCTCGTTGGCGTCTTCGCCGGTCAGGCAGTTCTCGATCACGCTGCCCTCGGCGGGTTCCGTGCCGCCGCCCGTTCCCCCGCCGCCGCCGAGCAGTCCCGTGAGATCGATGCCGAGCAGCGGACCGGCGATCAGCGCGATGATGCCGAGAAGGCCGACACCGCCTGCTCCGGCCACGACCGCACCACGGCCACGGCGACGGGCGGTGTTTCCGGAGACGTCGGCGTCGGGATTGAAGGTCATGCCATGAGGGTACTCTGCGGGCGGATTCCCGAGCACACGCCACCTCGCGGGCGCACGGCGAGACGCGGGGTACAGGCCGAATCCCATGCACACCGGCATCCTGCGGTCGTAGGCTCGTGTCATGACGACCACGATCACCATCACCGGCGCAGGCGGACAGATCGGGTACGCGCTGCTCTTCCGCATCGCCGCCGG
The DNA here is from genome assembly GCF_022627955.1 of Microbacterium sp. C5A9. Taxonomy (GTDB): domain Bacteria; phylum Actinomycetota; class Actinomycetes; order Actinomycetales; family Microbacteriaceae; genus Microbacterium. The sequence goes on along the minus strand of NZ_JABXGD010000001.1, from coordinate 35,668 downwards.
GGATCTGCTCGGCCCGGACGAGAAGGTGCGGCTGCGACTGCTCGAGATCCCGCAGGGGCTCGGTGCCGCCGAGGGCGCGGCCCTCGAGCTGCAGGACGGCGCCTTCGGGCTGCTGGAGCACGTCGAGGTCACCGACGACCCCGCCGTCGGCTTCGACGGATGCGACCTGGCCCTTCTCGTCGGTGCGCGTCCGCGCGGACCGGGGATGGAGCGGGGCGACCTGCTGGCCGCGAACGCCGGCATCTTCGGACCGCAGGGCGCCGCGATCGCCGCGAACGCCTCGCCGGACGTCCGGGTGACCGTGGTCGGGAACCCGGCGAACACCAACGCGCTCATCGCCTCGGCCTCGGCCGACGGCGTTCCCGCCGAGCGCTTCACCGCGCTGACGCGGCTGGATGAGAACCGCGCCAGGGCCCAGCTCGCGCAGACTCTCGCCGCTCCCGTCGACACGATCCGACGGGTGCCGATCTGGGGCAACCATTCGGCGACCCAGTTCCCCGACGTGTCGCACGCGACCGTCGCCGGACGCCCCGTGACCGAGGCGCTCGATGCGATCGTGGGTGACGTGCCCTCCTGGCTCACCGACACCTACATCCCCCGGGTCGCGAAGCGCGGGGCCGAGATCATCGCGGTGCGCGGTTCGTCATCCGTGGCATCCGCCGCGAACGCCACCCTCGATCACGTGCGCGACTGGGTGCACGGCACCGACGACTGGACGTCGGCCGGAGTCATGTCGCACGGCGAGTACGGCGTGCCCGCCGGACTGATCTCGTCGTTCCCCGTGCTCTCCGTCGACGGCGAGTGGCAGATCGTCGAGGGTCTCGAGGTCAGCGACTGGGCACGTGCGCGCATCGACGCGTCGGTCGCCGAGCTGATCGAGGAGCGCGACGCCGTCAGATCCCTCGGGCTGCTGTGAACGTTCCCCGTCGAGCCCTCTGACAGGGCAGAATGGATGGCGGAGGTGCGCGATGAGCGAGACGATCGATCCGCTGAAGACCACGGCATCCGTCGATGAGGCGCTGACCAGCCCGCTGCATCTGCCGCACGCCGCAGCGGAATGCCCGAAGTGCTTCACGGAGCTGCAGCAGAACCGTGATTTCTGGCTCGCCCGCCCCGACGGCTCCCGCCTCGTGGGACTCGTCGTGTCGCGCGAGGGCATGCCCTCCGTCGTCGAGCAGCGTGACGACCTGACGCGCTTCGGAGTCCCCATCGAGGGCTTCCGCCACCCGGCACCCGACATCCTCGAGAGCTGGAGCGACCGGCTGTCGCGCCTCATCGCGACCCTGAACAAGGGCGACGTGCTCGTCGTGGCGAACATCAACGCCCTGGGCCGCGACGCCGATGAGGGTGTGCGCACCGCGGCCGAACTCCGCCGCCACGGCATCATCGTGAAGGTGCTGAGCCACAACGCGCGTCACCTCGCCGACGCCGTTCGCTAGCAGACACGCAGAAGGGCCCGCCGACGACATCGGCGGGCCCGTCGGCGTTCATCGTGCGTGCATCACTGGTACTTCGGCGGCACCCAGAGCAGCTGCGCCGAGACGAGTCCGCGATCGCGGCTGACGATCTGCGCTCGACCGGGGATCGCCGGGATCGCCTTGACCTTGCCGATGAGCTGGCCCTCCTCCGGGCTTCCGGAGAGCAGGATGCCGGTCGCGCCGAGATCGGTCATCCGCTGGATGATCGGATCGTAGGCAGCGCGGCTCGCCCCACCCGTGCGCCTCGTGAGGACGACGTGCAGCCCGAGGTCGGCCGCCTGCGCCAGCAGCGGGGCGAGCACCGCGATGGGGTTGCCCTGCGAGGTCGACACCAGGTCGTAATCGTCGATGAGCACGAAGCCCTCGGCGCCCGTCCACCACGATCGCGTGCGCAGCTGGTCGGGGGTGACGTCGGCCCCGGGGATGCGGCTCTGGAAGAACTGGGCGAGCTCGCTCATGCCTCCCTCGGTCATCTCGTGCGAGGTCAGGTACGCGCCCAGGTACTCCTGGGGGATCTCGCCGAGCAGCGCGCGCCGGTAGTCGACCACGAAGATCTTCGCCTCGTTGGGAGCGTAGAGACGGGTGATCTCGTGCACGACTCCGCGCAGCATCGAGGACTTGCCCGAGTCGGCGTCGCCGTAGAGGTAGAGCAGCGGCTCGGCGATCGGATCGATCGAGAACGGCGCCAGGTTCGCCTCGTCGATGCCGAGCAGGATCTCTCTCGGCTCCGTCCCGTCGGGCGATGCGGCGGCCGCGACGGCGCGCAGGTCGGCATGCCCGATCTGCGACGGGAGCAGGCGGAGCTTGGGACCGGCGGGACCGTGCCAGGCCGCGGCGACCTTGCGCGCCACGTCGTCGATGCCGTCCGAGAGGGAGGACGCATCGTCGACGCCGTCGATGCGCGGCAGTGCGGTCAGCATCTGCAGCCCGTTGCCGTTGAGGCCACGTCCGGGGAGCGAGGTGACGTTCTCAGCCGCCTTGCGATTGACCTCGGAGTCGGAGGGGTCTCCGAGACGCAACTCGATGCGCGTGCCGATGAGATCTTTGAGATTCGCGCGAACCTCCATCCACCGCGCCGCCGTGATCACGACGTGCACGCCGTAGGTGAGACCGCGCGCGGCGATCGCCTGGATCTGCGGCTCGAGCATGTCGAACTCGGCGCGCAGGGTGCCCCAGCCGTCGACGAGGAGGAAGATGTCGCCGTAGCCGTCATCGGCCATGCCCTGGGCACGTCGCTGCCGATACGTGTCGATCGAATCGATGCCGTTCTGGCGGAAGTACACCTCGCGGGCGTTGAGCAGGCTCGTGACCTCGGCCACGGTACGCCGCACGATATCGGGCTCCGAGCGCGTCGCGACACCGCTGACGTGGGTGAATCGGTGCAGACCCGCGAAGCTGCCGCCACCGAAGTCGATGACGAAGAACTGGACTTCCTGCGGGGTGTGCGTGAGCGCCAGCGCGACCAGCGCCGTGCGGGCGAGGGTGCTCTTTCCGCTGAGCGGGGCGCCGACGATGGCCATATGCCCCGCGGCACCGCCCAGCGAGACCGCGAGGGTCTCGCGACGCTGCTCGAGCGGCACGTCGACGATCCCGAGCGGGACCGTGAGTGCCCCGGCGCCCCGCCAGCGCGGCGAGATCAGGCCGAGTGCGGGGTCCTCGACGAGATCGCCGAACAGCTGATCGAGAGTCGCCGGGGTCTCGAGCGGCGGCAGCCAGACCTGGTGCGCGGAGGGCCCGCGACCGCTCATCATCTCGACCGCGATCTCGAACGTGTTGCGCTTCTCTTCGGGCTCGGCATCGACGACGACCTCGGGTTCGTCGACCGGCGTCTCGGCACGCCACACCGGGGCGGCGGTGAAGAGCTCGACCGCTGCGGACCCCGTGGTCTGCGTCGACCCGGACGACGCCCGCCGCCGGCGGCGGGGCGGGGGTCCGGACACGTATGCGGCACGGAACTGGGTCATGGTCTCGGTGTCGGACTTCAGGATGCCGGCACCCGGCTGCGTGGGCAGGTGATAGGCGTCGGGCACGCCGAGCACGGTGCGCGATTCGGCGGCCGAGAAGGTGCGCAGACCGATGCGGTACGACAGGTGGGTGTCGAGGCCGCGCAGCTTGCCCTCCTCGAGCCGCTGAGACGAGAGCAGCAGGTGGACCTGCAGCGATCGTCCGAGACGGCCGATGTTGACGAAAGTGTCGACGAACTCGGGCTTCGCCGAGAGCAGCTCGGAGAACTCGTCGGCCACGATCAGCAGCGCGGGCAGAGGAGCGAGATCCGTGCGCCCCCCGCGTCGGGCCTTCTCGTAGTCCGCGACGTTGGCGAACGGCCCCGTCGCACGCAGGAGCTCCTGACGTCGGACCATCTCACCCTGGAGCGCATCCTGCATGCGGTCGACGAGCGAGATCTCCTCGCCGAGGTTGGTGATGATCGCCGACACGTGCGGCATGTCCGCCATGCCCGCGAAGGTGGCGCCACCCTTGAAGTCGACGAGCACGAAGTTGAGCTGCTCGGGCGAGTGCGTCATCGCGAGCGCGAGCACGAGCGTGCGGAGCACCTCGGACTTTCCCGAACCGGTCGCTCCGATGATGAGACCGTGCGGTCCCATACCCTGCTGCGCGGATTCCTTGATGTCGAGGATCAGCGGACTGCCGTCTTCGGTCTGACCGATGGGCACCCGCAGACGGTCGCGCTCCAGGCGCGGCGACCAGGCCGCATCGAGGTCGATGTCGCGCACGTCGGGCAGGCCCAGAAGCTCGACGAGCTCGGCCTGATCCGTCGAGCTCTTCTTCTTCGCGATCGCCGTGCCGCCGGAGTAGAGGGGCATGAGCCGGCGCGCTGTCGCCTCGGCCTCGACGATGCTGATGCCGTCGGCCTCGAAGGGGCGCGTCGACACCTGCAGGCTGACGAGCTCGGCGCGCGAACCCTTCGACGCCGGGTCGAAGGCGATGCGGAGCGCGTGCGGGTCTTCGAGGTCGGCCCACCGCGACGGCAGATCGATGACCGTGACACCCTGCACGCCGTCTCCGCTCACGAGCACGTCGGTGAACGAGGTGCTCGCGCCGTCGGTCAGGATCACGATGTGCGGGACCGTGGGCGACGAGCCGTCTCGCGCATACCGAGGGCGCTCGCGGACCTCGGCCGGCAGCATGTCCTCGAGCTCCGACAGCTGCGATCCGATCATGCGCGCCGCGCCCAGTCCGTCGCGGACCGTGCGCGAATGCGTGTGCGGAAGCCACTTGGCCCACTCCCACTGCGGCAGCACGGCGGCATCCGCGGCGACGACGATCTGCACCGTGTCGGGGTCGTGCATCGTCGCGGCGTGCAGCAGCATCGCACGGGCGAGGGCCCGCGACTCGCTCTCGTCACCCGTGATCTCGATCCGCGCGTAGTCGCGCAGCGTGATGCCGACGGGGAGGTTCTTCTGCATCTCGTGCGTCAGCATGAACCGGTGCGCCGCCGATGCGGCCACGGGATCGAGCTGCGCGAGCGGAGGGAGCTCGGGCGCTTCGAGGGTGATGCACAGCGGCTGATCGCTCGTGCCGACCCGCACGGAGAGGAAGTCGGGGTCATTGACGCTGCGCTCCCAGACCCGGGTGCGCTCCTCGGCGATGTACGGAAGCGCAGACGGGGCCGGCAGGTGCCAGTTGGCGGCGCGGCGCTGCTGACGCGCCGCCACGCGCACGGTCTGCCGCAGCTCGGTGAGATAGGCGAGGTACTCGCGGCGCGAACTGAGGGTGGCCGCCTGACGCTGCGAGCGCTGGCGCCACCCGTTGACCGCGACGAAGCCGAGGGACGACAGCAGGAACATGCCTCCGGTGAGGAGACCGGTCACCGACTGGTTCGACATCGTCACCATGACGATCGCGCCGACGCTGCCGAGCATCGGGAGCAGTGACCCCAGAACGCCCATGCCGCCGTCGTTCGGCTGCAGTTCGGGAGGAGCCTGGACGGGCACCTTTCCCGAGGGGACGCGGGGCGGTGCGAGACGGGGTCCTGTCATGCTCTCTCTCCGGCACTGCTGTCGGTGCCCAGCAGGAGGCTGATGGTGAAGCTGCGGTTTCCGATGCGCACGCGATCGGCGTCGTCGAGGAGCATCCGCTCACCCGCGACGAGCTCGGTCGTCTGCCCGTCATCGGAGCGCACGTCCGATCCGTTGGTCGATCCGAAATCGGTGACCCAGGTGCGGCCTCGGGAGTGCTCGATGCGCAGGTGCGTCTTCGACACCGAGGAGTCGGGGTCGGTCACGATCACGAGGCGGTCGTCATGCGCGCTCGCGACAGGACCGCGACCGAGGTTGGCCGCGAGCGGAAGCGGCAGCTGCACCCGCTGCCCCGTGTCGAAGATGAGCAGCAGCGCGCCGGTGTCGGACGCCGCAGGAGCATCGGCGACCGGCTGCTGACCGGTCTGCGGCGCCACGCTGAACAGGGGCTTCTCCTCGCCGGACGTCGCGGAGATCTGCGGCTCCGCCCGGTGGGATGCGGCCCGTGCGTCCGTCGGCTCGGAATCCTCGTCGATCTGCACGGGATGCGCACCGAGAGCGACGACCTGCGGGGGCGCGAGGGATTCGGCCACGGCGGGAGGAAGCGACGGCGACGCCACGTCGGCGGGGTCGCTCGCGGCTGCGCGCGGCGGCACCGACACCACGACCGTGCCCGCGATGCGGTCGGCCCAGGTGCGGCGTCGACCGTCGCGGTCCCAGGCGCTCGAGGCGACCACGACCCAGCTGCCCACCGCGACGAGGAAACCGGCGCCGGTGATCGCACCGCGCACGAACTGCCGACCGACACCCGGAGAGTACGGACGATCACCCCGAGCGCTGCGCAGGCGCAGCACCAGGTTGCCGAGAGTGAGTCCCGTCCGCGCTTCGAGCACCCAGAAGAAGATCGCGAGCTCTGCGACGGTCAACCCGGCGAGGAGCACGCTGCGCGTCGTGATCAGCACCACGGCCGCAGCGAGGATCACGACCGCGGCGTCGAGCGTGAACGCGGCGATGCGCAGCCCGGTGGATGCCGGGACGCCGACGAAAGCCGGGCCGAGTCCCTCGGCAGGACGACGCTCGCGCACACGCGAGGTCACCAGCGGTGTGGGGGCGGCGGCCGCCGGCGTCTGCTGGAGCGGAGCACCGTCGACACCGGGAGGAGCCGCGATCAGCGCGGGGGGCAGAGCAGGAACCGCACCGGGCTGCATCGGAGGGATCGGGCCACTTCCCGGCCGGGGCTGTGGTTCACCGTTCCCGCTCATCACGCCATCATTCCACGGAGGAGAGACAACGAATCCGCGAAGAGCAGCGCGGCGGGAAGCGACAGGGCCACGGCCAGCCACTCGAACGCGTCGCCGAAGCGCGACCAGATCAGGGAACTCGAGCCGCGCGAGATCGGGACGACCACGGCGACCGAGACGAGGGCGATCGCGAAGAGGGCCGTGGCGCCGAGCACCTGGAAGCCCGCGCCGAGCGCGAGGGCGGTCTGGAGCGCGGCGACGACGAAGACCGCGCCCGCGGCGGCACGAGGAAGCCAGCGGAGCACGCGTGAGGTGGTGTGGCGCGGGGTGAGGAGCAGGGCGAGGATGACGCAGACCAGCAACGCGATGCCGCCGGACACCACGATCGGGTCGGCGGACCAGGGCCGCAGGAAGGCGACCGGCGCCATCATCGCCGCCACGACGCTGAGCACGGCGGTGCCCGCCACGAGCCGCGCCGACGAGTCGTCGACGACCGCGGTGATGCGCTCGGTCCGCAGGATGCCGACCGAGTCGGGAATCGCCCCGCGCACGGTCCAGCGACTCGTCATGAAGTGCTTGTAGTCGATGAAATAGCCCTCGGGAAGGTTGACCAGGCTGCTGGGGAGCGCGCGGAGGCCGAGCGGGACGAGGCCGAGTGAGATGGCCGCGGCATCGGCGGGGCCCCAGCGCAGCAGGAGAGCGAGCCCCCACACGGCCGAGAGGCTGACGAGCAGCACGGTGGCCGTCCCCGCAGCGGCGCGCATCGGACGTGCTCGTGCGGAGACCGCCACGAGGGCGGTCGTGATGCCCGCGGCGAGGAACCCCGCGGCGGTCGAGAGGTGAGCGCTCGACTCGAGGTCCGCCGGGATCAGCAGCGCACCGGCCGCGAACGACGTCAGCACCGGCGCCAGCACCCCGAGGATGCCGCGCACGCCGGCCATCGAGTCGCGTCGCGCCCAGGCGATCGCGCCACCGAGGGTTCCGACGACGAGGACCAGCGCGACCAGAAGACGAAGAAGCGGGTCGCCGGCCCCCTGGGTGAACACGGCGACGAGGAGAAGCCCGCTCACGGCGAGCATCCACCATCGTGCGCCGTGGTCGACCCGGGTGGGGGCATGGGCCGCGTCGCGCACCGCTCGGGGAGCGAGTGCCGAGCGATCGATCAGTGCATACAGGCCGCCGTCGATGAGGTCCGCGCACTCCGTGTCACCGGGTACCTCGAATCCTCCGGGCCCGACGGTCACGAAGCTTTCCGCCGTCGACAGCCCGCTCAGAACCAGCGCATCGTCGAGGGTCTCGTCGAACGGAAGCGACAGGTCGATACGCCGGTCCTCGCTCTGGAGCACGATGCGGCGCCGCTCTACGATCTCGACAGACACACCTGCACCCTATCGACCGCGTGCGACCTCGGCCGCACGCCCCCTCTTCCGCTCACGCGGATCACTCTGCGTGATCGTCGCGGGAGCCTGCCTGTGCGCTCTTGGCGCGCGGTCCCCGCTCTTCCTCGTCCTCGAGCTTCGGGGCCACCGGACCGCCGAGTCCGGAGCGCTTGGCCTTCTCCTCCTCGTCAGCACCGCCGGCACCACCCATCATGCCCATCCCCGGGCGCATGCCGGATCCGGCTGCACCCGACGAACCCGCCGCACCACCGGCACTGCCCGCGCCGCCGACACCGCCGACACCGCCGATGCCTCCGGGCCGGGCAGAGCCGCCCGCACCGCCTGCACCGCCGGCACCGCCGAGCGCGGAGTTGCCGAGCAGCCCGCCGCCCGCCTTGAGCCCGGCACCCGACGCGCCGCCGAGGCCGGAGCCTCCGAGCGCGCCCATGCTGCCGATGCCCGCGATCTTCGATCCCGCGGCGATCGCCGCAGCTCCGGCACCGCCGCCGACGACTCCGCCGATACCGCCGCCGATGCCCGTTCCGATTCCGCCGCCACCGCCGATGGTCCCGCCGGGGAAGGTGCCGCCGGGATTGAGCGGGTAGCCGCCGCCCGTTCCGCCGGGGCCGCCGGGCAGAACGCCGCCGCCCGGGAAGTCGACCGTGGGGTCGCTGCCGTCCGAACCGCCGGGACCGCCCGGGCCGCCCGGCCCATCGGGGTCGTACTCCCAGTTGCCCGGCCCGTCAGGCAACGTCGGGTAGGTCGGCGTCGTCGGGTAGGTCGGAAGGTCCGGGTTCATGGGCACCGGCGGGACGTACTCTCCGACGCCGCCCCCGCCACCGGGCGTGTAGCCGCCGCCACCGGGCGTGTAGCCGGACGGACCGCTCGGAATCCCCGGGGTGCCGATGCGGGGAGCGTTGATCTGAGGGCCGTCGAGGCCGCCGTCGTTGATCTTCTGATCGTCCGAATCGAGAACCTCGATCCCGTTGAGTTTGTTCGAGGCCGCTCTGATCCTGTCCGTCGGATCGACCAGCGACTTCTGGACGTTCTCCACCGCCTGCTTGGCCGCCTCCTCGCGCTGGTTGCCCATGAAGTCGCCGATCGCGTCCAGCGCGGTGTCGGCGGCGAGCGGTCCGAGCACCGGGTGGATCACGAAGGATGCCCCCTTCGCCGCGTTCGCCCAGAAGGGATCGATCGACGCCGACGGCAGCTCGGCGGATGCCGCGGTGCGTCGCGCGTCATTGCCCTCGCCGACGGCCGAGTCGATCGCCTCGACGAGGCCGCGGATGTCACTGAACTTCGTGCGGATCTCGTCCACGTCCGCGGTCGCCTTCTCCGCCGCGCTGCCCGTCCACGAGTCGGAGAGCCGCACCGTGGAGAGTGCGCGGTCGAGCGACGCCAGGGAGTTCAGCAGCGCCGAGGTCTTCGGGATGATCGAGTCCGACAGCGAGCGGATGCGATTCAGCTCCGCCTCGTAGCCTCCGCCACTCTGCTTACCGGCCATGGTTGCCCCCTTGTTCGGTGTTCTGTCGTCGTGAGGATCGTGTCAGCACGATCGCGAGGATGATGCCGCCGATGATCAACAGCACGAGAAGGATTCCGCCGCCGACGAGCCACGGCGTCATCGACGAGGATGCGGACGGCGAGTCCGTGGCATCGGGCTGAGACGACGGCGCAGCGGTCGGGTCGGTCTGGCCGAGTGCTGCCTTCGCCTCGTTCACCATGCTCAGCGACGGCGGGTCGTTGGGGTCGTCGGCGTTGAAGAGCGGGTTCTCATCGGGGTACTTCGTCGGATCGACGGCCAGCATTCCCGTGAGAGAGGCCGCACCGTACCCGGCAGCGTTGTCCCACTGGGGCTCGTGCTCGCCCTTCGTTCCCGTGTTGTGGATCAGGCTCTGGATCAGCTGCCCCGATGTCGCCTCGGGGTACTTCTGCTTCACGACCGCGAGGAAGCCGGCCACGATCGGTGTGGCGTACGACGTCCCGGAACCCAGCGACTGCGCGTCCCAGGAATCCGCGGACCCCGGGGTCAGCAGGCGGATGCCGGGGGCGGCGATCGCGACATCGTCGCTGAGGTTCGGCTTGCCGTTCACGCCGTTCTGGATCATGCCGTCTTCGCCGAATGCCTGGACGGCGACGACCCCGTTGAGGCCCGCGGGCCACAGGGCAATGCCATCATCGTTCGGCATCGCGGCGACGACCACGACGTCGTTCGCATACGCCTCCGCAAGCCCCTGAGAGACGTCGGTCAGGCTGCCCGTCGAGATCGAGATGATGTCCGCGCCGTCGGTCACGGCATCGGAGATCGCGCGATCGAGACCGAACCGACGGTCGTCGCCGAGATCGGTCCCGTCGGCCTGCAGGCAGGCCTCATCGCCTCCATCGTCGCCGACCACGCCGTCCAGCACCGCGCCGGCGTTGTAGTACAGGAGCTCGACTCCGGGCGCCACTCCCTCGATCGGAGCGCCGCCCGCGGGTGCCTCTCCGGTTCCGACGATCATCGAGGCGACCTTCGTCCCGTGCGATGCCGCCACGTAGTCGGTCGACACCGTGGGGATGGGCTCGCCGGAGGCGTCGTAGCAGTACGACGATTCGCGCAGCGTCAGGTCAGCGCCGCGGAGACCGGTCACGTCGGGGTTGATCTGGCTGTCGATGACCGCGACCTTCACACCGGTGCCGTCGAATCCGGCGTCGTGCGCTGCCTGGACGTTGCCTCGCTCGAACCACCACAGGCCGGACTCGGCGGTCGTGGTGGCTGCGGCGCTCGACGGCACGGCGACAGCGATCGCCAGAGCCGCAGCCCCGGCGATCGTGATCACTCGGCGGTGCGTGCGTCGCATCAGTAGTCGACGCCCTTGCCCGTGCCGTCGGATGTCTCGCCACCGGCCTCGACGCCGTTCGCGACCCCGCCGCTCGCCCCCGCCGACGCACCGGTCGACGCGGGAGAGGGCGCATTCCCCTGCTCCACGGCGGAGTCCAGGAGCGACACGATCAGCTTCGTCTCGTCGGCGAGCGCCTCGTCCTGCTCCGCGATCTGCAGGATCGCAGCCCGAATCGTGTCGTGCGTGTTCTGGAGCTTGGCCAGGACCTTCTCCGTGGCGATTCCCATCGACTGTGCCGCGCCGGCCACGGCCTGGTGGAACTCGCGCGTCGAGTTCGACACATCTCCTTCAGCGACGGCCACCTCGTCCGGGCTGGGGAACTCCTGCAGTTCACGCAGAAGCCGCTTCAGCTCGGCGAACACTCCATCGAAGTCGACTGCGATGCTCATCGACGCCCCTCCTCTTCACAACGGCAATGATCCCGAATCATCTGCGCTGCCCTCCGACCGACGGGCCGAACAGCACAGCAGACGGCGCGGACCCGGGCATCTCTGCACCGGGCCCGCGCCACGGGATCAGGCCCCGAACCGCCCGGCAGCCGACTTGTCGGTCTGCACGTACTGGCCCGAGATCTCCTCGGTCTTTCCAGCGATCTGCGTGAGCAGCTGCTGCATCTCGCTGAGCGAGCGGTTCCACTTCGCCTGAGCCTGGTCGTAGGCCTGCTGAGCGGAACCGTCCCAGGCTGCGCGGAGCTTGCCGACCTCGGACTCGAGACGGTCGAGCTCGGAGCGGATGCCCTGCGAACCACTGCGGATCTGAGCTGCCAGAGCGTTGACCTGCTCCGGGCGAACTGACATCGACTGCATCATGTTCTCCTTATAGTCCTGTGAATGCGAGCGCTCAGGCGCCCGACATCATCGAGCCGAGGCCCGAAATGGTCTGCTGGTGCGCCTCTTCGGTCGCGGCCTGGTCGCGCTCGGTGCCGGCGAGGGCATCCTCGAGCGTCACGAGGACCTCGTTGAGCTGACGAGCCTGCTCGTCCCAGCGGGACATCAGCGTGGTGAACGATGCGGCTGCCGCACCCGTCCAGAAGCCGCGCAGCTGCTCGATCTCGCTGCGGACCTTCTTGGTCTGCTGGTCGATCCCGGACTTGGTCTCCCGCACCGCCTGGGCTCCGCGGCGCAGAGCCCCCTCTTCTGCGGAGATGACATCAGCCATAACTCACTCCCTCCGGTCCTCACGGACACACGTGCGGGGAGCGCATCCCTGTGCTGGGACGACTTCGAAACAACCCCCCACGATTCGTTTCAGGAGCCAGGTTAGATCAGATCTCCCGGAATCGCCAGAACACGGGGGACATCCGCGGACGGTTTGTACGTTCGATGGAGAAAACGGAGTCCGGTTCCTCGCCCCGGGCAGGGGGATCCGCCGCGAGCTCCCGTCACGGGCACACGATCAGGGCGCTCAGCGTCCCGGTGTCCGACTCGGCGTCATCGGGAGAGAGCCTCCCACCGGTCTGGCCGGCCCAGAATCGCACGTCGCCCTCGATATTCCTCAGCCAGTACGAGCCGTCGCTCTCGGCGGCCACGTCCACATCGTCTGCGCGGAACTCCGTCGTGCCCTCCTCGTCGGAGACGGTCATCTGCACCCGCCCCGACGGATCGAGGGAGAACGTGCCGGGATGCGGATCGATGCCGGTCGCCGTCACGCGGGCGTCGCACGACACGGAGGTCGGCACGAATGCGGCCGTGCGCACCGCGCCTGCGGCGGTGAACGTCACGCTCACACCCACGGGCGGAGCCGACTCGGACGAGCCCTCGTCGGGGACCGGCACGGAGACGGGATCGTCGCACGAGATGGATCCGGACAGGACAGCCGGGTACTGCACGGCATCATCGGCGGAGACGTTCACGTCGTCACCGGTCTCCCACCCCTCGATGACGGAGACCTCTCCTTCCGACGACCCCACGGTGAGCACGGTGCCCGATGCGGACAGGTCGAGCTCGGTGCCCTCGAAGAGCACCAATCCCTCGTCGCTTCCGGCGCCGACCGACCCGCGGCGATCGCCGCCGAGTCCGATCGAGAAGCGCCCCTGCGGGTCGTTCGAGATCGCGAGCCCGTGCACGCTGCCCTCGTCGCAGGTGATCTGGTCGGGATCGAGCGTGACCGTCCGCTGCACGCCGTCGGCCTCATAGGCCACGGTGAGTCCTGTCGACGCTCCGGGCGCACATCCTGTGAGGGCGAGCACCACGGCGGCTGCGGCGAGCCCAGCTGCGGTCGCCCTCCGGCTCACCGGTGCCACGCGCCGGCTCGGCGACGGTCGAACGCATCGACCCGGTCGACCGTCTGCCCCGCGGCGCGACTCGCATCCCGGCCGATGAGCCGCAGTCGTTCGAGGGAGGCGTTCCAGTCGCGCACCGCGACGGACATCGCCTCACGCGCCTCGCCGTCCCAGCGGGATTCGAGCGCGGCGATCTCATCGCGAAGCGCCTCGAGGATGCGGGCGATCTCGTCGATCCCGCCGTCGATGCCCGTGAGCGATCCCTTGGCGGTCGACACCTTCACACCGATCATCGCTGCGCCTCCTCGTTCGACTCCCACAGCTTGCGCAGTGTATCCGGCATGGCTGAGGGCGGAGCGGGGAGCACACCGTCCGCGAGCAGCGCCGACAGCGGAGCGCGACCGTTCAGGATGCCGTCCAGCACCTCACGCAGCTGCGGGTCGTCGGTGCCGGCGCGCACCTCGCGCATCTGCCTCGCCAGCTGCACGAGAACCGGGGCGCTCGCGGCGATCGTCGAGAGCGCGAACGGCGCTCGCTCGGAACTCACGCGACCGGCGAACGCCGCATCGGGGTCGAGCGGCTCCGGGTTCCGGTCCGCGGCGGGATCGAGGGTCATGAGGTCTGCTCCATCGTCGGCACGGGCATCGTCGCGGCGAAGTTCGACAGGTCGCCGGACAGATTGCCCAGCGCTTCGAGTATCGAGTACAACGCCGAGATGTCCTGCAGGATGCCATTCACGTCGGCGAGCTTCTTGGCGGCCCACAGCAGCGAGACGCCGGCCGTGCCGTAGCCGATGAGCCCTCCTCCGCCGGTCCAGACCGTGCCGGTGCCGAAGGCCGCGCCCGCGGCCGCGACGAGAACGGCGTCGTAGAGTCCGTAGATCGCCCCGGCGATCTGCTCGGCGGACTGGATCACCCCGGTGCAGTAGTCGGAGAACACGGTTCCCGCGTCGGCCAGCGCACTCTGCGCATCGGAGAGAGCGTTGAGGAGGTCTTCGAGATAGGCCTGCGCGCTGTTGGACGCGTAGCCCTGCCATTGGATGCCCGCATAGGCGACGGCGCTGGCCAGGTGACCGTGCATGTCGTCCACGAGCGATGCGAGGCCGTTGATCGTGTCGGCGAACTGCTGGACATCGCCCCAGCGCCCGCCGTAGGTCTCGAGGACACGCTGCGGCAGGGTCTGAGCGCCCAGCCATCCCAAGACCGTGTCGATCCACTCGCTCGGGCTGAGGAGGTCGCCAGGGACGAGGTTGGTGCTCAGCTGGTTCAGCTCGTCGTAGCTGCCGAGGTCGCAGAAGAACGCGGCTCCCCCGGTGGGCGGTCCCCAGACCGGGAGCGAGTCGTCGGTGCGGTCGTAGCTGGGGGCGAGCTCCGGGTTCCCCGACGGCGACTGGGTGTTGTCGTTGTAGACGTCGGGGTCGGTCGCGTCGATGAGCGCGGCCTGCTCCTGGTCGATGCCCTCGCCCTCGTCGGCGACGGCGATGAGCTCGGTGGCCGTGCCGTCGAGCACCTGCTCGAGGTGATCGAACCAGTCGATCAGCGACGACCGGATCTCGATCGCGGCACCCGCGACCCGCGTGTAGGCGTCGAAGCTCCCGTCGTCGGTGATCGTGTGGTCCTCCAGCCAGGCGCGAGCGCTCGCCGCCTGATCCGCGTACTGCGTGAAGGCTCCCGCCTGCTCACGCAGCCCGGCCGGATTCAGCCAGAAATCGGTGTCGCTCATACCGCCCCTTCGTCGTGCTCCGAGCACGCGGAGGCGCGTCCCTGAACGGAACGACATCGAAACGGCCCCCACGATACGTTTCAGCGGCCAGGCTAGATCAGATCCGCACCGATCTCCACAGCGGCGCGGCCGTCCGCACCGAGATCGTGCATTCGATGGATGAATAGGCCGCCCCAGGACTACGCGTTGTCGGATGCCTCAACTAGGGTGAGAGGCGGAATGCGCAGCCACACGTCCTCCTTCGCGGCTGCACACCATGGAGGGGGCTTCGTTCCATGACTCAGAGCAGCGCCACGGCAGGCACCGTGCTGCGACTTTCCGTCGTCAGCGACGACCGGCGACTCGACGTGGGCGTGCCGTCGCAGGTACCGCTGATCGAGATCATCCCCGGCTTCGCCCGCAGCCTCGGCGTGCTCGACCCCACGCTCACGCACGGCGGCTACGCGCTGCAGCGCGCCGACGGCACACCGCTCGATCCGGCGCGCGGAGCCGCGGCGCAGGGCGTGCACGAGGGTGAGCTCCTCACTCTCGTCCGCGGCGGGCTGACCAGCGAGCCCCGCGTCTACGACGACGTCGTGGAGGCCGTGATCGATGCGACGGCCGAGCAGCACGGGTCGTGGACACCGGCCGACAGCTCGCGCACGGCGCTCTTCATCAGCATGACCTTCCTGGCACTGTGCGCGCTGCTGCTGGTGGCCACTCCGCCCACCTCGCTGATCCCCGCCATCATCGCGGGATCCGGCGCGGTGGTGCTGAGCGTCGCCGCGGCCGTGCTCATGCGGCTGCGTCAGCCCGAGGCCGGGCACGCCCTCGGCCTCGCCGCCGCCGCCTACGGTGGCCTCGCCGGGTATCTCGCGGTCCCCGTGCAGAGCATCTGGGGCTGGCCGCTCGCCGCCATGGGACTCGGTCTCGTGATCGTCGGGGGTATCGGCCTGGCCGTCACGCAGGACAAGCCCGAGATCCATCTCGTGCCCATCGCCCTCGGCGCCTCGATCGGCGTCACCGCCACCGCCGCGGCGCTCTTCGGCGACGCCCTCGCCCCCTACGCGATCATGCTGGCCACGACGGCGCTTCTCGCCAACGGCATCCCCTGGCTCGCGCTCAGCTCCACCCGCATCCGCGTGATCTCTCCGCAGAGCGACGCAGACATGTTCTCGGCCCCCGAGCCGATCGATGCCGAAGAGGTCAAGCGCCGCGCCGCTGCAGGCACGCGCACGCTCATCGCGCTGCGGGCCGCACTCGGCCTCGCGGCGCTCGTCGCGACACCGCTCGTGGCCGCGAGCGGAGCGTTCGGCGCGGTGCTGTGCGTGCTCGCCTTCGTGGGGATGATGTTCCAGTCGCGGCAGATCCACGCGCGCCTCGGCGTGCTGGTTCTCATGGCGATCGGCGCGATCGGACTCGCGGCGACCGGCATCACCGTCGCTCTCGCACTGCCCGACGTGCGCACCTGGATGCTGCTGGTGCTCGTCGTCGCCACGGTCATCCTCGTCGGGCTCACGCTTCTCACGCCGCGTGCGCGTCTGCGCCTCACCCGCCTCGGCGACACGGTCGAGGTCATCGCCCTCGCACTGCTGCTGCCGCTGGGCGTCATCACGGCGGGGCTCGTCTGACCGATGGCGACCAAGAAGGATCTGATCGAAGCCCAGGGCTTCAGCCGCCGCCGTCTGCTGTCCGCCTTCACCGGCGGCGCCCCCGGCGGCAAGGAGCTCGACCCGGCGAAGCCGCTGCGCGCCGTCGTGGCGGGTGTCGCGCTGACCGTGGGCGTGATCCTCGTCGGCGTGTTCTGGGGCATCATGCAGCCCGGCCTTCCCGGCGACTGGCAGAACAACCGGCTGATCGTGGCGACGGACACCGGCTCGCGGTACGTGTCGGTCGAGGGCACGCTGTATCCGGTGATCAACACCGCCAGCGCGCGCCTGCTGATCCCGGCGGGCGAGTTCAAGGTCGTGCGCACGGATCAGGCGGCCCTCGACGGCATCCCGGTCGGTCCCGCCATCGGCATCCTCGGCGCGCCCGACGACCTGCCCGCGCCCGACGCTCTGATCAACTCGTCGTGGACGGCGTGCATCGACGACGGCACCGGCGCCGCGGTCACCGTGTCCGACGACCCCGTCGCCGCGATCTCGGCCGGCACGGGTGCCGTCGTCACGCGCGGCGAAGACCTGTTCGTCATCGCCGACGGCCTGCGCTACGCGGTCGCCCCCGACGATGCGAACGCCGTGCTGCGCGCCGCGGGTCTCGGCGCGAGCGAGATCCTCGACGTCGACGGACGCTGGCTCAACCTGTTCGCATCCGGCGACGAGCTCGGCCCGATCCGCATCAACGGATTCGGCGCCTCGGTGCCCGGCACCGATCTGACCGCCGGCACGATCGTGCACACGCAGGGCAGACCGGCCGACGAGCGATACGTCGCGCTCGCCTCGGGCGAACTCGGGCTGCTCAGCCCCCTCGCCTACCAGCTCTACCTGCTCGGCAGCGGAGCGCAGGCCCGCGAGGTCGAGGTGTCCCCCGCCGAGGTGGGCGACATCCCGACCATCCCGAACGTCGGCGGCACCGACTGGCCCGCGCAGCCGCTCACCACCCTCGAGTCCGGCCAGACACCCTGCGCGGTTCTGGCCGACGACGCCCGCACCGTCCTCGGCGCGACCACCGCGGAGCTGCCCGAGGACCGCTCCCGCGTCGACGTCACCGTCGGTGGCGGCGCGCTGATGCAGGTGACCGGCGCATCGGAGGATGCGGTGGGAATGGCCGTCCTGATCGACGAGTCCGGAACCGCCTACGCGATTCCCGGTGCGACGCTCGACGAGAGTGCCGAAGACGCCGCGAGCGGTGCGATCGCCCAGCTCGGCTATTCGCTGTCGGATGTGGGCCGCGTGTCGGACGCGTGGCTCGAGTTCTTCGCGGCGGGCCCTGCGCTGAGCCCCGAAGCCGCGCGGGAGACCCCGGGCTCCGGATCGAACTGATGCGTCGCCGACTGACCGCCGTCGCCGCCCTCGCCCTGGGCGCCGCCGTCTTCGGAGCCGCCGCGCCCGCATCCGCGACGGTGCCCCTCTCGTCGGGCCCGAGCACCGTGCACACGAATGCCGTGCCGGCCGCGACCGCCGGAGAGGCCTGCACCCCGGGAACCGTCGTGTTCTCCGCCGAGGCGCCCTCGGCGCTCGCGCGGCTCGGCGCGGAGGACGCGAACCGTCTCGCCACGGGCAAGGGGGTCGTCGTCGCGATCGTCGACTCCGGAGTCGATGCGGGCAATCCGCACCTCGCGGGCACCGTGATCGGCGGGGTCGACCTCGTGGGCGACGGAGAGAGCAGCGACGGACTCACCGACACGACAGGGCACGGCACTGCCATCGCGGGCCAGATCGCCGCGCAGCCGGTCCCCGGATCGGGGGTCGTGGGTCTCGCTCCCGACGCGAAGCTGCTGTCGGTCCGCGTGTTCCGCAGCGACGGCAAGCAGGACGTCGACAAGGGATTCGGGCCCACCTCGCAGCGCCTCGCCGACGGCATCCACTGGGCGGCCGACAACGGCGCCGACATCATCAACGTGTCGATGTCACAGACGTCGGATTCCGCGGAGCTGCGCGCCGCCGTCGAGCATGCGGCAGCGGTCGGGGCGCTCGTCGTCGCGAGCGCGGGCAACCGGGAATCCGACGCGGACGCGGAGGATGCCGCGCGCTACCCCGCTGCCTACGAGCAGGCGCTCGGCGTCAGCGCCGCAGACCCGCGCGGACTCGCGACGGACTCGTCGATCCATGGCCCGCAGGTCGATGTGACAGCGCCGGGCAGCGACGTGCTGACAGCCTTCCCCGGCGGCGGTGACTGCGTGTTCGCCTCCGACGCCCCCGCCTCGAGCTTCGCCACGGGGTACGCGAGCGCGGCAGCGGCTCTCGTCGCCGAGGCCCACCCCGAGGATCCCCCCGCCGGCTGGGCGTACCGCCTCGCCGCCACAGCCCTGCGCGCCGACGCGGACAACCGAGATGACGTGAACGGGTGGGGCTTCATCCAGCCGGCGGCCGCGATCGAGCTGCTGCCCGATCAGACGACCCGCGGCCCCGCCAGCCCCTTCTTCGACACGGTGGACAGCGCTGCCCGTCCCCCGGCGGCGGCCGTGAGCCCCGACCACGGCGCATCGCCCTTCCTGCTCACCCGCGACGCCGCGCTGCTCACCGCGATCGGCGGCACCAGTCTGCTCGGCGTGCTCGGCATCCTGATCGTTCTCCGACGCCGCCGCGAGGACCCCGTGATCGATCCGGCGGAGATCGAGCGCGAAGGCGGCCTGCTGAACCGTCCGGACCCGAACGCCGAGGCCACCCGGGTCAGCTGACGAACGCCGTCATCCGAAGACGAGGAATCCGACGCCGACCAGACCGGCCGCCGACACCACGCAGGCAGCCGCGAATGCCGCGAGCGTGAGCGTGCTCCACCGACGCGCGCGCTTGGCGACGGAGGGGCGCTCCGGATCCGCAACGCGTGTGGGGGCCGCCCCGCCGATCACGACGGGAGGCGCGCTCGGCGCCACCGGTGCCGGACGCGGCTTGTAGATGGCCGGCTCGGGTACCGCGGGTGCCGCGAAGGGGTCGACGCTCGCGCCCGACGGATCGAGCTCGTCCGTCTCATCGAGCTCATCCGTCTCAACGAGCTCATCGGTCGACTCGCTCCGACGTCGGGAGCGGCGCGGTGCGCGCGAGACCACGACGGTGGCCTCGTCGGCTGGTTCATCCGCAGCGGTCCGCGAGCGGTCGACGACGACCGTGACCTCATCGGCAGGAGCATCGTCGGGATCGTCGACGTCAGGGGCCGGCTCGGGCGAGCGGTCGACCACGACCGTGGCCTCATCGGCGGAGTCATCCGCACTAGGCCGCGAGCGGTCGACGACGACCGTGGCCTCATCGACAGAGTCACGATCCCCGTCGGACGCCTTCTCCGCCTCGGACGCCTTCTCTGCGTCGAACGCCGTCTCCCCGTCGGACGCCTTCTCTGCGTCGGACGCCGCGGGCGTCTCGCCCGTGTCAGCCGCAGCCTTCGCCCCCGCGCGGCGACGATCGCGGCGCGTGAGCATGACCGTCTCTTCGACGTTCTCGTCGTCGGTCATCTCACCCGCACCGGAATCGTCGTGCCTTCGAGCATCGAGTCGGTCAGGGCGGATGCCGCGGCGAGGCCTGCCGTGCCGTCGTCAGCGGGGCGCGTGCGGGAGCCGCCGGACACGACGTCGATCACGACGACCGAGACGTTGTCACGCCCGCCGGCGTGCAGTGCCCGCCTGATCAGCGCCGCAGCGGCGGTCTCGGGTCGCCCGTTCATCGTGAGCATCGCGCGGATGCCCTCATCGCTGACCTCGCCGGTCAGCCCGTCGGAGCACACGAGCAGCCGTTCGCCGTCGATCACGGGGAGCAGCCAGCTGTCGGCGGTGCTGTCCGGACCGCCGATCGCCCGGGTGATGACGTTGCGCTGCGCGAAGGTCGCCAGGTCCTCAGGGCGCAGCTCGCCGGCATCCACGAGCTCCTGACCCAGCGAGTGATCGATCGTGAGCTGGGTGAGCTCGTTGCCGTGGTGGCGATACACCCGAGAATCACCGACGTTGAAGAGGAGCCAGTGCGGAGTGCCCTCGTGCTCGAGGAGCGCCACCCCCGAGACGGTGCTTCCCGCCCCGCGCTTGTGCTCCGCCGCGATGCCCTCGACCACTTCCGCCGCGCGACCGAGCGCCTCGCGCACGTCGTCGACCTCGATCGTCGCACCCGCGAGCGGTTCGAACGCTGCGACGACGGCAGCGCTCGCCCGATCTCCCGCCTCGTGCCCGCCCATCCCGTCGGCCACGAGGAACACCGGGGACGCCGCGAGCACGGAGTCCTCGTTCGCGGTGCGGGTGAGCCCCGTGTCGGAGAGCGCCGCGACGTTGAGAACGACGGAGGAGACGGTCACGAATCGCGCTCCGCCACGACGTGCATCCCGACCTCGCCGAGGATGAAGCGTCCGTTGCCCGTCACGCTCTCGCCCGGGTCGAGCAGAGTCTCGGTGCCGTTCTCCTCGACCACGACGACGCCGTTCGTGGCATGCAGGTCGGTGAGGCGCCACTCGTCATCGTGCACGACCAGGCGCGCGTGCGTCTTCGAGAGGGTGCGGGTCGTGTCCGTGATCGCGAGACGCTGCTCTCCGGGATCGCCCATGGGGTTGCGACCGATCACGACACTCGCGCCGGAGAGGGCGAAGGTGCGCCCGTCGTCGAGCACGAGCGATCGGCGCACCCCGCGCTTGCGGGCCACGACCACGGTCGCATCGAGATCGTCGTCGGTGGGACGCGGGGTGACCACCGTCTTGTCGACGTCGCCCGCGAGCCCGGCGTCGGGACCGGCCGGGGGTGCCACCGGGGCGGGCATTCCGATCGGCGCAGCCGACTCGGCCGGCGCCGGCGGCTGCTCGGTGCTCGGCATCGGGGCGGGACGGATGCTCGGGGCCGGGGGCGCTGCATCGACGGCGCCGG
Organism: Microbacterium sp. C5A9; assembly: GCF_022627955.1. Classification (GTDB taxonomy): domain Bacteria; phylum Actinomycetota; class Actinomycetes; order Actinomycetales; family Microbacteriaceae; genus Microbacterium. Next base: position 14,293 of record NZ_JABXGD010000001.1, on the reverse strand, counting down.
TGTCACGGAACGACGGCGGCACCGGTCGGACAGCGCGGGCCGGCTGCTCGAGCGGGCCGTCCGATGCGGGTGCAGGCTCGTCCGATGCGGGCGACGGCGTCACAGGAGCGAACGGTGCAGGGGCGGATGCCGCGGGCGCCTGTGGCGAGGGAGCAGGTGCCGAGGGAGCAGGTGCCGAGGACGGCGCCCCGCCCATGGCCGCCATGATCCCCGTCGCCGGGTGCGCGTCATCGCTGCCGGGTTCGCGGCCCTCGGTGGGAGACGCGACACGGCCAGGGTCGTTCGCGTAGGCGTCGAACTCGGCGTGACCGCTGAACTGCGGCGCGTCGGACGAGACGTGCGGCAGCGGCACGGCCGTCGGCGCGACAGGTGGCGCGGACGCGACGGGCGGCTGGGGCTGAGCAGGCGGCTGCGACGGCGACGGCGGAGCGACGAAAGCCGGCGGCTGCGGCGCGAAAGGCTGCGGCGGCACGGCGGGCGCGGCGTGCTCAGCGGGAGCCGGTGATGCAGGAGCCGGTGTGACGTCTGCGGGAGGCGGAGCGAAGGTGGGCGGAGCGAACGTCGGCGGAGCGAGGGTCGGCGGAGCGAACGACTCCGCCGGAGCACCCGGGGCGACGGGAGCACCCGCGACGGGCGGCTGCGGCGGAGCACCCCACACCGACGGCGCCGCAGCGGCGGGCGCGGCACCCTCTGCGGCCGGAGACTCCGACGGCTGCGTGGGGCGGGGCGGGGCTGCGTAGTCGGGGAAGACGAGTGCCGGCGGCTCGGCGGGCGCAGCCGTGTGCGGAGCCAGCGAGGGGATCGTGTAGCCCGAGGCATCGCGCGCCGGGGAGGCCGACGGAGGCGTGGTGCGGCGCGGTCCGGGCTGCAGCGCCGCGAGTCGCTCTCCCTCAGGGTAGGGAGCCGCACCCCAGGCGAGCACGGTCGCCCACACCGGCGGCAGCAGGATCGCGAGCACCGTCATTCCGGCGCCGCGGCCGAAGCGGCCGTTGATGCGATGGGTCGCGACGACCTTGAGGTACAGGCCGTACAGCTGGACGATCGGGATGAAGTAGAAGACCACCGACCACGCGGGCACACCGCCGCGCGCGAGGATCTCGGCCTCGTTGAGGACCGGGACCCAGCCCTTCCATCCCTCCCCGCCGATGCGCGGGAACAGACGCGACAGCGCCAGGGCGTACCAGACGTACACGGCGATGCCGATGAGCAGTCCGAGGCCGCCGACGATGGCGAGCATCGTGACGAGGCCGGTCTCCGGAGAGTCCGTCATGAGATCCCCTTCTTCGGATCGTCGAGCGATCCGGTCATTCCGAGCGTACCGAGAGCGGGCCGCACCCCGAAGAACGCGGTGCCACGCGCCGGTCGCACCCGCTCGATGAAAGACCGCGGTCGCACCCGGGTGACGATGCGACGCCACCGGCTCGTCGCACGGACGAGATCCGCCCGCTCGGCCTCGACGATCGCCCATGCGGCCGACGCGTCGTCATCCGTGGGCGGATGCTCCGAGAAGACACCGCGATCGACGAGCGCCGCGAGCCGCGCCGCCGCCGCGCGGTCGGTCGACCGCGCGCGCTGCGCACGCGTGCCCTGAGCATCCATCGCGATGTCGTGATCGGCGTACATGTCGGCGAGTTCCTCCCATGCCCCGGCGAGGCGCACCTCGGGGTCGTCGGCCGTGCGCCGGGATCGTGCGCGCTGCCGCTTCGCGAGCAGCAGCACGACCAGCGGCAGCACGAGCAGCACGAGCGCCAGGAGCCCGAGGCCGACGCCACGCAGGATCGGCAGCAGGACGGACAGCACCGCGGACCGGGGCTCGTCGAGAGGCTGCGCGTCGTTGTTCGAATCGCTCTGCGCCTGCGGCGGGTCGAGCGCCTCGGACCGCGGCTGCTCGGGCACGGTCGGGTGCTCCGGCAGCTGCTCGCCCTCCTTGATGGAACTGGGCAGCATCGCGTACTGCGGGGTCGTGTCGACCGGCATCCACTCGCCTCCGGAAGCGCGGACCTCGACCCAGGCGCTCATGTTGGCCCCCGTGCACACCTCACCGCAGGCGGGGATGCCCGGTACTTCGGCGGCCCCGGCGAGCCGTGCACCGATCACGATCCGCGACTCGAGGCCGAAGTGCTGGGCGAGCAGTGCCGCGGCCACCGAGAACTGCTCGTCGTCGCCGACGGCCGACACGAGCATCTCGGGACGGGCATCGGATCCGGCTCGACGCTCCTGCTCGATGAGCTCGGTGAAGAGCTGCTCGATGCGCGACACCGAGTGCCCCGCGTAGCTGGAGGCGAAGGCGTAGCCGTCGGCCTCCTTGAGCGAGGCGATCCACGCCGCTGCCGAGGTGTCGTCGAGCAGCGCATGGCTGAGGTAGCCCCGCGACCGCAGCCGGTCGATCAGCTCGAGGTAGCCCGCGCCCGATCGCGGCTGCTCCTGCAGCTCTGCCCACTCGGCCAGCGCGGGATACAGGTCGGTGTCGAGTTTCGAGCTCCCGCCCTGCGCCGCGGTGAGATCGATGCCGTCGGACGGCGCGTCGACGAGCACCGAGTAGCTGTCACCCGGGACGAGTCCCTGCGTGCCGCCCGGGGCATCCGCGACCGTGATGGCCGTGTCACCGCCCTCGTTCACGTGGAAGCCGTCGGCGAGGTCATCGGCGCGCTCCCCTGCGAACTGCGGAGCCTCGGCCAGCCCGGCGGGCGCCGGCACCCAGATGCCGCGGTAGGCGTCGCCGATCGTGATGTCGAGAGACACCCGCCCCTGACCGGGCAGCGCCGTGCGCGGAAGGCGGCTGAAGCGGTCCTCGGGTGCGATGTGGAAGTCCTCGCCGTCATACGAGTCGAGGGTGACGAGACGGATGCGGTCGACGGCGCCCGGGTCGCCGTCGACCTGCAGCACCGTCTCGTCGAGCCGGTCGCTCGCGAACCACGAGCGATAGGAGCTGAGGGGGCTGGCCTGCTGCTGCACGACGACCATGGGCTCGACCTCGTCGCGCAGGACCGAGCGGTCGGTCCACCCGGCGGCCGCCGGCGCGATCGCGAATCCCGCGATGAGCGCCACGACGGCGAGACCCGCCGACAGGAGGTGGCGACGGACGTTCAACCACACCGGTGTCGCGCGGCGGGAGACGTGGGCCGCGGCGACGGCGCGCAGTGCCTGGGCCCTCTGCAGTCGCGTGCGCCCGACCAGCCACACCAGAGCGGAGACGAACACGGCGACGCCGATGAGCCATTCGCGCGGTGCGGGCAGCGCGACCCCCAGCACGGTCACGGCGGACGAGGTGCCGCTGAGGCCGAACGCGATGCCGAACAGACTCATCGCCGCCACCACAGGCACCGCGATCGTCGCGCGACGCCCCTGCTGCATCACGAGCAGGGTGGCGAAGAACGCACCGAAGATCATGACCACGAGGAACGGGATCAGGACCGCCTGATATTCGCCGAGCGGCGGGTTCAGGGTCAGCATCTGCTTCCAGCCCAGCGCGACACCCAGCACCGCGTCACGGAGCCCGCCGAGGAAGGCCGGCACCGAGGTGAGCGCCGAGGGGATCGCGAGCGGCACGGCGACGACGAGGTAGACGCCGGCTGCGGCGAGCGCGGCGAGCAGCAGCCCCCAGCGCAGCATCCGCGCGACGACGGCGACGAGCATGCCGAGCACCCCGCCGACGATGCCGACGACGAGCGCCCGCGGCGCCTCGTAGACGGGCCAGGCCGCAGCGGTGGCGAGCAGGATGCCGACGACGACGTATCCGAACGACCACAGGATCAGCGGCGAGATCGCGAACCGACGCCGACCGTCGACGCCACCCCACCGGATGCCACCGCGCTGAGCGGCGCCTCGCCGGACGCCGGGCCGCCGAGGCCCCGCGGCGTTCATCGGAGGGCTCCGCGGGCGAGCATCTGCGGCAGGTCGCCGAGGGCGCCGAGCGTCATGACGGCGAGTTCGCGTGCGGTGCGCATCGTCGGCTGCTCGCCGAGCTCGCTGCGGACGGCCACGGCCTCGACCGCCGCAGGCAGCTTCACTGCGGCATGACGGAGCCTCTCGAGCGGCATCCGGGATCCGGTCAGCAGGAACCCGATCGACAGGTCGGGGTAGGACTGGGCGGTGAGCGCCGTGACCGCTTCGAGTCGCATCACCCGGTCGGCCGCATCGATGGTCGAGGTGGCGTCGAGCAGCGCCTTCGGCGTGACCGTGGGGAGGGTGCGGATCGAGAGGACCTCGGTCCCGCTGTGCTCGGGGATCTCGTTGCTCACCGAGAACAGCACCTCGCGCCCGTCCCGCACCCCCTGCAGGGCGAGGGATGCCGCGGCGCTCACCGTGTTCTCGAACTCGTCGTCGGTCTCATACGACTCGGCGTCGAGGTCGAGGATGATGGCGATGCGCGCGTGCCGCGACTCCTCGTACTGGCGCACCATGAGCTTGCCGGTCTTGGCGGTCGACTTCCAATGCACGTGCCGCTGCGAATCGCCGACGACGTACTCGCGCACGGCATGGAACGACAGGTCGGCGTCGACGAGCGCCGTGCTCGGCGTGCCCTCGAGGTCGCGGATGAGTCCCGCGCTCGTGCTGGGCAGTCGCACGGTCACGGGGTGCACGTGGATGCGCTGCACGTCGGGCCAGCGCAGCTCGCGCCGGAGGATGCCGATCGGGTCTCCGCGTGTGATGGTCATCGGTCCGACATCGATCACGCCGCGGCGGTGCGCCGCGATCGTGAGCTGCTCGCGGTGATGCGCTCCCGGTCGCAGGAGCGGGACGTGGGCCTCGACGAGTCCCTCGCCGACCGGCACGTCGACGACGCCGGGGAGCGAGAGCCGCTCGCCGTTGTTGCGCACGTCGAGCGTCGCGCCGATCTCGGCACCGGCCACCACGCGGTCACGATCGAGTTCGAGGTCGATGCGGTAGTCGTGCGCGCCGAGGATGAACGGGATGCAGACGATCAGCAGGACCAGGGCGATCGCTGCGACGGCCCAGGCCTCGACCCATCCGAAGAGGAGGCCGGCGACGACGCCGAGCACGAGCGCCACCACGACCAGCAGCCCGGCGGCGGTGACCGTCTCTCGCACCCACGCTGCGCTGCGTCGGACCGCGCGTCGCGTGGTGCGCAGCGCACGGCGCACGCCGAACACCGCACCGCGGACGGGGCCGCGGCGCGTGCGATCGTAGCGCGTCACCGTCGACGTGCGGGTCGAGGTGCTCGTGCCCGCCGTGGTGCGCGTCAGACGCGATTCGGTGCTGAAGCTCACGCAGTGCCGTTCTCGCGCGGGGGCTCGACGTCGAGGAGGATCTGACCGACGACGGCGACGGCCGTGACGCCGTCGAACTCGGCCTCGGGCTCGAGCACGAGACGGTGCGCCAGCGCGACGACCGCGAGCTCGCGGACGTCGTCGGGCGTCACGAACGTCCGCCCGTTCTTCGCGGCCCAGGTCATCACGAGGCGGGAGAGGGCGAGGGCGCCGCGCACGCTGGCACCGAGGCGCACCTCGGAGGCACGGCGGGTGGCGTCGACGATGCGCATGATGTAGTCGGAGACCAGCGGGTTCACGTACACGCCGCGCGACATCTCGGCCATCGTGAGGATGGTGTCGGTGCTGACGATGCCGTCGAGCACGTGCTTCGGCTGCGCGGCACCCTGCAGGATGCGCATGGTCGCCGCCTCGTCGGGGTAGCCGATCGAGGTCTTGATCATGAAGCGGTCGAGCTGCGCCTCGGGCAGGCGGTACGTGCCGCCCTGCTCGATCGGGTTCTGGGTGGCCATCACGAGGAACGGCGAGCCCACCGGACGGGTCACGCCGTCGACCGTGACCGTGCCCTCTTCCATGACCTCGAGCAGCGCGGACTGCGTCTTCGGGCTCGCCCGGTTGATCTCGTCGGCGAGCACGATGTTCGCGAAGACGGGACCGGCGTGGAACTCGAAGGCGCCCTCCTTCTGGTCGTAGACCGTGATCCCGGTGACATCGCCGGGCAGCAGGTCGGGCGTGAACTGGATGCGGGTGCTCGTGCCGGTCACGGTCTGCGCGATCGCTCGGGCGAGGGCGGTCTTGCCGGTGCCGGGGAAGTCCTCGAGCAGCACGTGACCACCGCTGACGGCCGCGGCGAGCACCAGTTCGACGACGTGCCTCTTGCCGAGGATGGCCTGTTCGACGTTGGCGGTGAGGATCGAGAACGTCTCCTGGAACCAGGCGGCCTGTTCGGCGGCGATGGTCACGGGAGCAGCGGAGGGAGCAGGCATAGGGCAACCGTATTCGTCTCGGGCGCCTGCACGGAGCAGGGCGATGGAGTGCAGGGCGGTGGGGTGCGGGTCGGTGGGGTGGAGGGAGTCGTCATCGCGGCACGCTCAGCCCTCGGGGTCGGCGGGGACGACGGGGTCGAGTGGGTCATCGGGATCGGTCGGCTCGGGGGCCGGGGGCTTCGGGGGCGGTGGCTGCGTGCACAGCGGCGCCCGGTGCGTGATCGATTTGAGCGAGGCGAACGCGCCGTTCCAGGTGATCTTGACGTCGACCACCGAGACGCCGTCGACGATCTTCGGGGTGAAGGTCGGCGTGTACGAGCCGCGTGCCGCGGCGGTCACCGTGAAAACGTCCCGCGGATTCGCAGGCACGCACTGCTGGAACTGCACGCCCACCGTGGTCGGTGCCGTGCGGGGGACGATCTCGACCGGATCCGAGCAGTACATCGTCAGCACGGCGTGGCACGAGCGCACGCTGACAGGCAGAGGAGAGGCGTCGGGGCTCAGCTCGAAGTTCGTCCGCGGCGATCCGTACATGGTGTACTGCGGCACGAAGCCGTCGCGCACCGCGATGTCCGGTGCGGACTCGAGCCCGTACGCGTAGCGGTTGTCCTGGAAGGCGGGCTGGGTCGCGACCGTGTAGCCCCTGTTCCCGTTCGGACCGTCCACGAAGACGAACGTGAACACCTCGGCCGTGGCGGACTCGGCGACGCCGTAGCCGTTCGAGGCACACGCCTTGACCTTGTACATCGAGTACTCGGCGAGTTTGGTGAGTGTCGCGGACGCGGACTGCACCTCGGCGCCCGAGACCACGAGGCGACCGTCGCCGTCGGCGGTGCAGCTCGCGTTGCCCGAGCGCCAGGCGAGATACACGACGTCGAGGGCCTGCGCGCTGCCGTTGGCCTGCGCCCGCACACCCGCGACGTTCACCGAGGTGTTCGACGCCGCGGTCGCCTGCGTGCCCGCGGGATCGAAGTACACGGTCCCGGCGACCGTCACCGAGGTGCGGAACGCGCCGCCCTCGTTCCCGCCGTCGCCCGTCGGCGGCTGGAACTGGCTGATCGGCACGAGGGTGAGCGTCTGCGCACCGGGCGAGAGGCTGATGTCAGCCGTGGTCGTGGCGCCGGTGCGCTCGATGACCTGACCGGTCTCCTCGATGCGGAACGCTCGGGCGTCGTCGGATGCCGCGACCGACAGCGCGGCCACTCCGCGACCGCGCTCGGTCACGCCGGGGCGATAGACGGGAGCCGCCGAGGCGTTCGACACGACGGGTGCCGCGTACGCCCAGGTCGTGTGGGCGGACGTGGGGGCCGATGTGCCGACCGCGTTCACGGCGGAGGCGGTGAACGCGTGGGGCTCTCCGTTGACGAGACCGCTGACCGTGCAGCGATAGACGCCGCCGCCCGCCGGGCTGCAGGAGGCGTTCGCGGGTGCGCCGTCCTGCAGGACGGTGATCGCGCTGACGGCGGGGTGCGCTCGTCCGGCCTCTCCGAGCGGGACCTCGAGCTCGACGGTCGACCGGGTGAACCCGACGGTGGAGACGCTCGCGGGAGCCTGCGGGAACCCCTGCAGGTCGAGCGTCAGCGTGCCGGTGCCGGTGCGCCCCTGGGCGTCGGAGACGACGAACGGGATGACGCACTGGCCGCCGGGCGCCTGACCGCCGCCCGGCCAGCTGGCGGTGATGGCGGTGCTGCCCGACGTCGAGATCGACGCGACGTCGCACCGCGCGCCGCTGCCGAGCGACACCAGCCGGAGCCCGGAGCCCGCCTTGCCCGCGAAGGGGTCGTACTCGCCGGCGACGTCGACGACCTCGATCGAGCAGCTGGGATCGGTGACGACGCACTGGCGGGTGAACGTCGCGCCTCTGGGCGCATCCGGTGGCGCGGCGCCGACGACGAGACGCACGGATGCCGAGGGCTCCCCGTACCGGGGCACCGTGACGCTCACCGTCTCGGTGTTTCCGGGACGCGCATCCGCCCTGGCCTCGATCGTGAGCGCCGACCCGTTCTGGTTGACGATGAAGGCCGAACCGTTGTAGACGACGCGGTAGTCGAGCGATCCGACGTCGCCTTCGCGACCGCCTTCCCAGCTCGCCATGTTCGCGTACAGGTCGATGCTCTCGGACGCCCCCGGGGCGACGGTGTGCGAGATCGACGAGAGCAGCAGCTGCGGTTCCGCCGGGCGGATGCTGATCGGGACGTCGATGTACGACCACCGCTCTTGGCCCTGCAGCCGAACCGGCACGAGGCACGTGTCCGACCAGGGTGCCTCTCTGCCGGCCTGATACGCCGCGGCGCCGGCGCCGTCGGCGGCACACGTCGCCGCAGCGCGCTGCGCCGTGAACTGCCCCGTGCCGACCTCGATGGTGTCGGACGCCGGCAGGTCGACGTAGTCGCTCAGCCCGAAGGAGACCGATTCGTCCTCGTCGACCACGACGGGTGTGGCACCGGGGGTGATCTGCACCTGCATGTCGTCGAAGGCGGGGATGTGCAGGAACCCGTGTCCGACCACATCGCGCCCGCCCTGCGCCGTGCCGGTGAGCTGGAAGGGCACGAGTGCGCCCTCTTCGGGCGCCTCGCCGACGATGCGGTCGCCCTGCACCGCGAACCCTGGCTGGTCGCCCCAGAGGCTCAGCTTCAGCGAGCCCACGTCGCCGGACGGCCAGTTGACGCGACCGGTGACGACATCGATGCCGCGCTCGGCGATCTCGTCCCTGTCCCGCGCTGTGAGCACGGTGTCGGCGACGGTCGGCTGGTCGGTGACGGCGCCGTCCGTGACCGTGACGACGATCAGGCCCTGCGACGTGCTCGACGATCGGGTCGACTTCACCGTGTAGAAGTACGAGTTGGTCCCCGCGGTGTCGCCGGCCCGCAGCACGATCCGCCCGTCCTTCAGCGAGGTGTCGGGGTCGATCAGCGAGGTGAGCCGGTCGTACAGCGGGTTCCCCTTGACCGGAGGGGCGTTGGGCACCAGCTCCGTGATCTCGAGCTCGCTCTGCGCCGGGTCGAGATCGTTCGAGCGCGGGTCGAGGACGACGGGGGTCGTGGACCCCGCCTCGACGCGCACGTAGTCGCTGAACGTCACGGGAGCGGCGTCGTCGACGTCGGCGTCCAGGACTCCGACGCGGACGATCCCGGTGCCGGTCTCGCCCTGCGGGTCGCGGACGGTGTAGCGGAACGACGCCTGCCCGCCGGGCACGCCGCCGGCCGGCGCACGGTAGACGATGGAGTCCCCGCTGGCCGAGATCGTCGCCGTGCCCGTACCGCGCTCGGGCTGATCGACGCCGGCGAGCACGACACGGTCGCCGTCGCTGTCCATGCCCGTCGTCGGCACCGGCATCGACACCGTCTGGCCGCTCAGCACACGCCCCGTGAGCGTGGTCGGCGTCGGCGCGCGGTTCGTGCCGGCGGGGAGGACGGTGACCGTGACCGCGCCGTTGTCGTACAGCGAGGGGTTGCGCTCGAGCGACACCGAATAGGTCAGGCGGTAGGTGCCGGGGGTCGACGGAGCGAGATAGCGCAGCGCGTTGCCGTCTGCGAAGACCAGCTCGCCCGGTTCTCCGGAGCCGGTGACCTCGGGGAGCACCACGAGGGGCTCGCCGCGAGGAGCGACGTCGTTGGCCGCGACGCTGATGCGGGTGAGCGATCCGGCACGCACCGTGATGGCATCCGGGAAGACGATCGGCCGGGTGACCGTGGACGGCGGCGCGAGGAACACCGTGACGGTGCCCTGCACGGCCGCTCCCGCGCCGTCGGCGACCGTCACGGTCGCCGTGCCGATCACCCCGGGATCGCCGCTCTCGGTGGTGCCGTTGACGCGGATGCTCTCGTTGCCGACGACGCGCACGTTCAGCTGCGGCGTGGAGCTCACCGCATCCGAGAGCATCAGCACCCGGCCGCTGGTGTTCTGCACGGAATCGAGCACGTCGACCGTCGTGTCCTCGCCCTCGCGCACGAAGGCCGTGAGAGGCGCCATCGCGAGCGCCGACGACCCGTCGACCGCGGTGACGCGGATGACGGCCGACTGCTCCGCCTGGGTCGAGGTGTCCTGCGCGGTGTAGGTGACGACGTACTGACCCGGTTCGGCGACCGTCAGCTCGACGGTGCCCGCAGCCGTGTTGGGGGTGACCTCGAGCCCCTGCGCGGTCGCCGCGGTCTGCACCGCATCGACCAGCCGGTACGAGCCGGAGCCGCCGGAGAGGTGGTCGGAGACGCGGATCGACTGCCGCTCCCCCACGCGGGCCGTGATGGCGACCGGAGCGGCGATCAGCGCGGGGCTGCCCGTCACCTGCACCTCGAGGGTCTTCTCGGCGGTCGCGCCGTGCACGTCTTCGACCACGACCGTGACCGGGATCACGGCATCCGCCGCGTTGGGATCGGTGTGACGGATCGCGACCCGCCCGTCGGCCATCGGGACGACCATCACCGGCGACGAGGGATCGGTCTCGTAGGCATCGCTCAGGACGAAGGGGTCGCCCTCGGGATCGACCCATCCCGACAGGGCGGACACGATCGTGCTGCCGCCAGGGAGGAGCTGCGGGGTCGGCCACTCCTGCTGGCACGCATCGACACCGCACCACACGGGCGCGGAGTTCGACGCGTCATCGACCACCGTGAGCGTGACCGTCGCGGGCGCCGAGATCGCTGCCCCGTCGGTCACCGCATACGTGAAGCTGGTCTGCCCGGACCCCGCGCGCACGCTGACGACCAGGGACTGCCCGTTCGCGACGAGCGACAGGTCGCCGAACCCGGAGTCGGCGAGCCCCGAGATCGACCCGGGATCGATCGACAGGACGTCCTTCTTGTTCGGGTCGTGATCGTTGAAGAGCACCGGCAGGAGCACCTGCTGGCCGGAACGCACGCCGAACGCGTCGTTCACGGCCACGGGAGGCATCTGCTCGGCGACGTCCTCGACGATGACGGTGCCCTCCTCCTGCTCCGTCTCGTCTTCGACGGCCCACTGCTCGAGGGGGATCAGCACGCCGTCGGGGGCTGTCCAGATCAGTCCCGTGCCGAGTTCGCTCAGCACCGCGCGATCGCCGTTCTGCTGGAACACGGGTTCGATCGTCGCGGAGTCGAGGGCCTCGTCGGGAACGATCAGCGGCACGGTCTCGCCATCGGCCCAGAGGGTGCCGGATGCCGTGTCGAGCCAGGCGGCGAAGGTCTCGCCGCCCACCACGACGGGAGTCGCGGGGACTCCCGAGGCGTCGACCGTGCGGTCGGATTCCCCGGAGGCGAGATCGACGGTCACGAGTCCGTCCGAGTCCGCGATGACGAGGTCGTCGCCGCGGGCGGATCCTGCCTGGAGCGCGGCGTCCTCCGCGACGTCGAGCGTCGTCGGCTCGTCACGACCCGAGATCCAGAGATCGCCCGAGCTCGCCTGCAGCATCGCCCAGCGGTCGCCGACGACGGTGAGGTCGAGGTCGTCACCGGCGTCGGGTGCGTCGGTGAGCGCGGTGCCGTCGTCGAGGAAGCGGTATTCGTCGATGTCGAAGCGTCGGACGGCGCCCTCTTCGGCCGAGTACAGCGCCAGCAGGCCGTCCGGTGACAGGCCGACGGCGTCCGCCGTGTAGGTGGGCGGATCTTCGCCCTCCTCCACCTCGACCTCGGCGAACGGGTCGACGAGCGCCGTCGCGGCTCCGGTGTCGAGCGTCGTCACGGACACCTGCCCCGTATCCGTGCGGTAGGCGACGTAGGGGCCTGCCGAGATGATCTCGCGCGTGCCCGCCGGTGTCGGCTCCGAGGCGATCGGGGCTCCCTCGGCCGACGGGTCGGAGAGGAGGTCCGTGGGGCTGGCCGGGTCGACGTCCCAGCGCTGCCGGTTGCCCTGGGCGTAGAGCACGGCGGCTGAACCGCTCTGCCACACCGCCTCGGGGTCGTCGACGTTGCGCACGGTGTCGATCTCGGCGAGCTCGGTGTTCACGCGGGCGTACTGTCCGCTGTCGCGCATCACCCAGACCGCGGATTCGAGGCGTGGCACCTCCTGCGACTCGTAGCCCTGCGCGGTGATCGCGAGAGTCACGACGACGGCGAGGGCGGCGATGCCCGAGACCGCTGCGATGAGCCGGCGGCGTGGGCGCGGGGTCGCTTCGCTTCTCGTGCGGTCGCCGATCGCCATCACAGGACTCCCGTCAGGAACAGCGCCGTGACGCCGACGCCGGCGAGGACGGCCGCCCCGATGACGGCGCCGATCACACCGGCGACCAGCGGCGAGCGGGTCTTCGTCCGGGGCGTGGACGGAAGGTCATCGCGATCACGCGGTGCCGCGTGCGGACGGGCGGCGCGTGCGGCACGGCGCGAGTCCGGCGCGACAGTCGTGATGACGGGGCCTCGCGGTGCCGAGTCGGAGAAGCTCACGGGCGCGGCGGCCGCCCACTCGGCCGAGGCCGCTTCGAAAGCTGTGGGGTGGATGCCGAGTTCGTACTGCGCCCAGCGCAGACGCTCGGCGAACTCGGCCATGCTGGTGAAGCGCTTGGCGGGGTCGCGCTGCATGGCGGTCGCGAAGATGTCGTCGATGATCGGCGGGATGCCGGGGATCGGCACGGCCGTGTAGCGCGCCTTGATGATGCGGTCGGTCAGCTGATCACGCGAGTTGGAACCGCGGTCGGCTCGCTCGAACGGGCTGCGGCCGGCGAGGAGCGTGTAGAGCGTGGCGCCGAGACTCCAGATCTCGCTGGGGACGGATCCGGTCACCCGTTCCTGCAGCACCTCGGGTGAACTCCACGGCACGGACATCGCGATCGTCTCGCCGTCACCGTCGTCGATCACGGCGGCGGCGATGCCGAAGTCGGCGAGCACGGGGGCGCCGAGGGAGTTGATCAGCACGTTCGAGGGCTTGATGTCGCGGTGCAGCAGGCCGGCACGGTGCACGGTCTCGAGCGCCCCGGCGATGCGCACACCGGTGTCGAGCACGTCGGCGAGGGGCAGCGGAGCCTTCTTGTACCGCGCGCTCATCGTGTCGGGGCAGTACTCCATGGCGAAGTAGGGGCGCCCGTCGGCCGAGATGGAGGCCTGGTAGATCGTGACGATCGAGGGGTGCGCGCTGAGGCGTGCCGAGATGTCGGCCTCGACGTTGAAGGTGCGCAGCACCTCGGGGTTCACGGCGTCGGCCAGCAGCACCTTGACGGCGGCCACGCGGCGAGGCATGTCCTGCTCGTAGAGGAACACATCGGCGAATCCGCCGGAGCCGAGGGGGCGCACGTAGCTGTACCCCGCCAACGTCGGCGGGGTCGATGCCATGCGCGTGGCCACTCATGCTCCTCACGGTCGGTGCAGGGAGACCGCGCCGTGCCTGAGCCTGACGCCACGCGCAAGGCGTTCCCCCCGGTCACCGAGTATATCCGCGGAGCCCGCTCAGCCTTCGCCAGCATCCGACGACATGGTCATCGACCATGCCCGCCGACTGCATGAGCGCGTACATCGTCGTCGGCCCCACGAATCGGAAGCCACGCCGCCGCAGCTCTTTGCTCATGGCCGTCGACTCGGCGGTGACGGCGGGGACGTCCGACAGCGTCGCGGGCCGAGCGCCGGGCGCGGGCGCGGGCGCGAAGGACCACATCAACTCGTCGAGCTCGCCGTCCGCCATGGTGCGGACGATGCGAGCGTTGCCGATCGTCGCCTCGATCTTGGCCCGGTTGCGGATGATGCCGGCGTCGGCCATCAGCCGCTCGACGTCGCCCTCGTCGAACGCCGCGACGGCCTCGACGTCGAACCCCGCGAAGACCTCGCGGAAGCGGGGACGTTTGCGGAGGATGGTGATCCACGAGAGCCCCGCCTGGAAGCCCTCGAGGGCCATCTTCTCGAACAGTGCCCGGTCACCGTGCAGCGCGGTGCCCCACTCTTCGTCGTGATAGCGACGGTACTCGGGGTCATCACCCACCCACGCACAGCGGGCGCGATCGTCGGGGCCGATGGCGAGGGAGGTCATGTCCTCACCGTATCGGCAGGCTCGGACAGCGGCGCGGGAGAACTGTTGTCGGGGAAAGTGTCGTCGGGCAGTCCCGTGTCGGGGAGGCTGGGTGTGGGGGTGTGCCAGTGCTGGTGGGGGTCCCACCAGGGGGGTCCTTGGATTTGGGGGGTG
>NZ_JABXGD010000019.1 GCF_022627955.1 Microbacterium sp. C5A9 | reverse complement strand
CAACAGGACCTTGGTCGCGTTGTGCCGCTCCGGGCGATAGCGCACGTCCAGCAGCCCGCCCTCGCGCGCCGTGGCCGCGACGGTCCCCTCCAGATCGAATTCCGCCGCCGCGCCCTGGCGAGCGAAGCGCCTGAGCCGGCGCAGGGCCAGTTGCAGGTTGCGGCGGTCCAGGGGCGCGCGGTCATCCAGATTGCGGTAGTCGCGCTGCTCCCAGACCTTGGCCGCCCGCCCCTGGCGGGTACCGGCCTCGCCCACGCGCACACCGAAGG
>NZ_JABXGD010000018.1 GCF_022627955.1 Microbacterium sp. C5A9 | reverse complement strand
GCCCAATATCATCGACCTGGCCGCCATCGCCGGTGCCAACGTCAAGATCGGCGTTGATCCGCTGGGCGGTGCCGGTCTGCACTACTGGTCGGCCATTGCCGATCGCTACAAGCTCAACCTGGAAGTGGTCAATACCGATGTCGATGCCAGCTTCCGCTTCGTGCCGCTGGACTGGGACGCGCAGATCCGCATGGACCCGTCCTCGCCCTACGCCATGAGCGAACTGATTGCCTTGAAGGATCGCTTCGATGTGGCCATGGCCTGCGATAC
>NZ_JABXGD010000017.1 GCF_022627955.1 Microbacterium sp. C5A9 | reverse complement strand
CCCTGGCCGCGCACCGAACGCAGATAGCGCGGCTGCCGCGAGGCATCGCCCAGCGCCTGCCGCAACAGGCGCACGCGCTGGGTCACGGTTTCCTCGTTGACCAGCGCCGGCGCCCACACCTGCACGATCAGTTCGTCGAAGCCGACCACGCGCTGGCCCTGCCGCAGCAGGTAATGCAGCAAGCGGAAACTCAGCCCGCCCAATTCCAGCGCCACGCCGTCGCGTTCGACCCGCTGCCGTGCCACGTCGATGCGCAAATCGTCCAGCAGATAGCGC
>NZ_JABXGD010000016.1 GCF_022627955.1 Microbacterium sp. C5A9 | reverse complement strand
CGGTGGTGGTAGTAGCAGAGGGGGACGCCGTTGTCGGTGTGGGTGGGTCCGCCGTGGGCGTGTTCGGTGACGTGGTGGATCTCGCACCAGGTTGCGGGGGTGTGGCAGCCGGGGATGAGGCATTCGCGGTCGCGGGCGATGATCGCGAGGCGTTGGTGGGCGGTGAAGACCCGCTGGGTGGTGCTGAGGGAGATGATGCGTCCTTCGTCCATGACGACGCGGTGGATCGTGCCGGTGCAGCCGGTCTGTGCGGCGACGCAGGCGGGGGTGTGGGCGAACGGGTGCCCGTGCGCGCCGGGGAGCCGCGCCCACCCGGTCCCCTTGGCGAGGTCTGTCGCATCGATCGTGACGACCAGTGTCGGAGAGGCGCCTGCGACGGTGGGCATCGAGCGGTGACGGGCGGCGATGCCGATCGCGGCGGCGAACGCGTCGTGGCGTTTCTGGGTCGCGGAGCGTGAGTCGATCACCGCACGCGGATCGCAGTTGAACGGGTCCTCCGTGTCGGGAAGCCCCTCGGACTGGGGATCGAACCCGCCCTCGGCATCACCGCTGTCACCGCTGCCACCTCGGTCGCCGTTGTCACCTTCCGGTGTGAAGCGCACTCCGGGTTCGGGTGCCCCGTCGCCGCGCGGGTTGTTGATCGCGTCGAAGATCGCTTCCAGCTGTGCGGCGACTTCCGGTGACAACCAGCCCCGGATGGAGCGGAGCCCGTCCTTCAACCGTCCGATGGTGACACCGCGGTGGTGTTGGGCGTTCTTGTCGTCGGGTTCCGCGCCGTCCGGATCCAGGATCGCGGCGAGGGCGTGGGCGAGGATATGCAGATCCGCGGGCGTCGGCTTCGGCCCCCGCGGTGCGTCCGGCCCCGCATCAACATCCCGGGCGCCGCGGGCGTGCTCGGCGAGGAACTCATCCGCCCCCAACCGCTCCTCCACACTGATCCGGTCGCGGCACTTCTCCAGAGGGCCGACCGCGGCGAGGAACCCCGCCACGCTCACCGCCCCCTCCAACAACGCCTCCCGCAGCGCCGGCCACCGGGCCGGCAGCCGGTCCCCGGACACCAGACTCACCTCCCGGTGTGTCAGGTCGGCGACCCGGCCGATCCGCGTCGCCGCCGACACATCCGTGAGCAACGTGCGTTGCAGCAGTTCGTTCTCCGACCGGCACCCCACCGCCTGCGCCAGATCCGTCCCGTTCGTGGTCGCGAGGGTTTCCACGACCACGGCCTCCACCCGCCGGAACACCGCCCCCGCCGACACCAGCACGTCGACACGCTCCGCCTCGGTCAACCC
>NZ_JABXGD010000015.1 GCF_022627955.1 Microbacterium sp. C5A9 | reverse complement strand
TAAGATAGAGAAGTTGCCCTTCGGGCCTGGTTGTGATGACTGGGTCGTGGGAGCATCCGATCCTTGAGAACTCAACAGCGTGCACTTGTCAAATGCCAAATAACCTCGATTCAGCTTCGGCTGGATGAGATTCCTTTGGATCAAAGACCAACCTCCTTGTGGGGTTGGCAACGGATGAAGTCAGCAATGAATTTGTCTCTTTGGTCAGCATCAAACTCGCTGCGTCATCGTTTTCCCGGTGTCGTATGCATTTCTTTTTTACGGAGAGTTTGATCCTGGCTCAGGATGAACGCTGGCGGCGTGCTTAACACATGCAAGTCGAACGGTGAACACGGAGCTTGCTCTGTGGGATCAGTGGCGAACGGGTGAGTAACACGTGAGCAACCTGCCCCTGACTCTGGGATAAGCGCTGGAAACGGCGTCTAATACTGGATACGAACCACGAAGGCATCTTCAGTGGTTGGAAAGAATTTCGGTTGGGGATGGGCTCGCGGCCTATCAGCTTGTTGGTGAGGTAATGGCTCACCAAGGCGTCGACGGGTAGCCGGCCTGAGAGGGTGACCGGCCACACTGGGACTGAGACACGGCCCAGACTCCTACGGGAGGCAGCAGTGGGGAATATTGCACAATGGGCGAAAGCCTGATGCAGCAACGCCGCGTGAGGGATGACGGCCTTCGGGTTGTAAACCTCTTTTAGCAGGGAAGAAGCGAAAGTGACGGTACCTGCAGAAAAAGCGCCGGCTAACTACGTGCCAGCAGCCGCGGTAATACGTAGGGCGCAAGCGTTATCCGGAATTATTGGGCGTAAAGAGCTCGTAGGCGGTTTGTCGCGTCTGCTGTGAAATCCGGAGGCTCAACCTCCGGCCTGCAGTGGGTACGGGCAGACTAGAGTGCGGTAGGGGAGATTGGAATTCCTGGTGTAGCGGTGGAATGCGCAGATATCAGGAGGAACACCGATGGCGAAGGCAGATCTCTGGGCCGTAACTGACGCTGAGGAGCGAAAGGGTGGGGAGCAAACAGGCTTAGATACCCTGGTAGTCCACCCCGTAAACGTTGGGAACTAGTTGTGGGGTCCATTCCACGGATTCCGTGACGCAGCTAACGCATTAAGTTCCCCGCCTGGGGAGTACGGCCGCAAGGCTAAAACTCAAAGGAATTGACGGGGACCCGCACAAGCGGCGGAGCATGCGGATTAATTCGATGCAACGCGAAGAACCTTACCAAGGCTTGACATATACGAGAACGGGCCAGAAATGGTCAACTCTTTGGACACTCGTAAACAGGTGGTGCATGGTTGTCGTCAGCTCGTGTCGTGAGATGTTGGGTTAAGTCCCGCAACGAGCGCAACCCTCGTTCTATGTTGCCAGCACGTAATGGTGGGAACTCATGGGATACTGCCGGGGTCAACTCGGAGGAAGGTGGGGATGACGTCAAATCATCATGCCCCTTATGTCTTGGGCTTCACGCATGCTACAATGGCCGGTACAAAGGGCTGCAATACCGCGAGGTGGAGCGAATCCCAAAAAGCCGGTCCCAGTTCGGATTGAGGTCTGCAACTCGACCTCATGAAGTCGGAGTCGCTAGTAATCGCAGATCAGCAACGCTGCGGTGAATACGTTCCCGGGTCTTGTACACACCGCCCGTCAAGTCATGAAAGTCGGTAACACCTGAAGCCGGTGGCCTAACCCTTGTGGAGGGAGCCGTCGAAGGTGGGATCGGTAATTAGGACTAAGTCGTAACAAGGTAGCCGTACCGGAAGGTGCGGCTGGATCACCTCCTTTCTAAGGAGCATCTGACTCTTCGGAGTCCAGAACCCAGTTCGAAGGCACATGTTCTTCGCTGGGAGCTCATGGGTGGAACATTTGACATGGTGCGAAGGAAGAAGTTCTTGCTTAGTACACCGCTTGCGGTGGGAACGGGGAGGGTTTCGGGTGTCGCACCTGCACGCTGTTGGGTCCTGAGGGACCGGATGCGATCTTCGGATCGTTTCTGTACCTCTGGGCCTCTTGTTGTTTCCCTTGTGGGGGAAGTGAGAAGGGGTACCGCCCGTACTTTGAGAACTACACAGTGGACGCGAGCATCTTGCAGCCGGCTTCGGTCGGTTGCACAAGATGATCTTAAAGATCATTAGTCAATTTCATGCCAGGCTTCGGCCTGGTGTCGATTCTGATTCAAACTCATGTGATTTCAAGTCTTTAAGAGCAAACGGTGGATGCCTTGGCATCTGGAGCCGAAGAAGGACGTAGCAATCTGCGATAAGCCTCGGGGAACTGATAAGCAAGTTTTGATCCGAGGGTGTCCGAATGGGGAAACCCCGCTGGGCGGCGTGCCGACCTAGTGACTCCCGCCTGAATATATAGGGCGGGTAGAGGGAACGTGGGGAAGTGAAACATCTCAGTACCCACAGGAAGAGAAAGCAACCGCGATTCCGTTAGTAGTGGCGAGCGAAACCGGAACAGGCTAAACCTAGCGTGTGTGATAGCCGGCAGGCGTTGCACGTTGGGGGTTGTGGGACTTTTCAGTCATCTCTGCCGAGGTGGCGGCGTTACACGATGGTATAGACGAACGGTCTTGAAAGGCCGGTCATAGAGGGTGCCAACCCCGTAGTCGAAATGCCAACCGTGGCGCGAAGAGTATCCCAAGTAGCACGGGGCCCGTGAAATCCCGTGTGAATCTGTCAGGACCACCTGATAAGCCTAAATACTCCCAGATGACCGATAGCGGACAAGTACCGTGAGGGAAAGGTGAAAAGTACCCCGGGAGGGGAGTGAAATAGTACCTGAAACCGTTTGCTTACAAACCGTTGGAGCAGCCTTAGTAGCTGTGACAGCGTGCCTTTTGAAGAATGAGCCTGCGAGTTAGCGATATGTGGCGAGGTTAACCCGTGTGGGGTAGCCGTAGCGAAAGCGAGTCTGAATAGGGCGATTCAGTCGCATGTCCTAGACCCGAAGCGAAGTGATCTATCCATGGCCAGGTTGAAGCGACGGTAAGACGTCGTGGAGGACCGAACCCACTTAGGTTGAAAACTGAGGGGATGAGCTGTGGATAGGGGTGAAAGGCCAATCAAACTTCGTGATAGCTGGTTCTCTCCGAAATGCATTTAGGTGCAGCGTTGCGTGTTTCTTGCCGGAGGTAGAGCTACTGGATGGCCGATGGGCCCTACAAGGTTACTGACGTCAGCCAAACTCCGAATGCCGGTAAGTGAGAGCGCAGCAGTGAGACTGTGGGGGATAAGCTTCATAGTCGAGAGGGAAACAACCCAGACCACCAACTAAGGTCCCAAAGCGCGTGCTAAGTGGGAAAGGATGTGGAGTTGCCTTGACAACCAGGAGGTTGGCTTAGAAGCAGCCACCCTTGAAAGAGTGCGTAATAGCTCACTGGTCAAGTGATTCCGCGCCGACAATGTAACGGGGCTCAAGCACGCCACCGAAGTTGTGGCATTGACATTATTGGTAGGCCTTCGTGGTCCAGCCGTGTTGATGGGTAGGAGAGCGTCGTGTGGCCAGCGAAGCGGCGGTGTAAACCAGCCGTGGAGGCTACACGAGTGAGAATGCAGGCATGAGTAGCGAAAGACGTGTGAGAAACACGTCCTCCGAAAGACCAAGGGTTCCAGGGTCAAGCTAATCTTCCCTGGGTAAGTCGGGACCTAAGGCGAGGCCGACAGGCGTAGTCGATGGACAACGGGTTGATATTCCCGTACCGGCGAAGAACCGCCCAAGCTAATCCAGTAGTGCTAAGTGTCTGAATCCCACTGACTGATCCCTTCGGGGTGACGCTGTGGGCCTAGCGCACGACCCCATTCTGGTGCGGTTAGCGTATTAACAGGTGTGACGCAGGAAGGTAGTCCAAGCCAGGCGATGGTTGTCCTGGTGCAAGTGCGTAGGCCGAGAGATAGGCAAATCCGTCTCTCACATAGGCTGAGACACGATGCGGATAAAAAGTGGATGATCCTATGCTGCCAAGAAAAGCATCGACGCGAGGTTCTAGCCGCCCGTACCCCAAACCGACTCAGGTGGTCAGGTAGAGAATACCAAGGAGATCGAGAGAATCGTGGTTAAGGAACTCGGCAAAATGCCCCCGTAACTTCGGGAGAAGGGGGGCCATCCACTTATACGGACTTGCTCCGAAAAGGGTGTGGTGGCCGCAGAGACTAGTGGGTAGCGACTGTTTACTAAAAACACAGGTCCGTGCCAAGTCGCAAGACGATGTATACGGACTGACGCCTGCCCGGTGCTGGAAGGTTAAGAGGACCGGTTAGCCGCAAGGCGAAGCTGAGAATTTAAGCCCCAGTAAACGGCGGTGGTAACTATAACCATCCTAAGGTAGCGAAATTCCTTGTCGGGTAAGTTCCGACCTGCACGAATGGCGTAACGACTTCCCAACTGTCTCAACCGCGAACTCGGCGAAATTGCATTACGAGTAAAGATGCTCGTTACGCGCAGCAGGACGGAAAGACCCCGTGACCTTTACTACAGCTTGGTATTGGTGTTCGGTGTGGCTTGTGTAGGATAGGTGGGAGACTGTGAAGCATGGACGCCAGTTCATGTGGAGTCATTGTTGAAATACCACTCTGGTCACTCTGGATATCTAACTTCGAACCGTAATCCGGTTCAGGGACAGTGCCTGGTGGGTAGTTTAACTGGGGCGGTTGCCTCCCAAAAAGTAACGGAGGCGCCCAAAGGTTCCCTCAACCTGGTTGGCAATCAGGTGTCGAGTGTAAGTGCACAAGGGAGCTTGACTGTGAGACTGACAGGTCGAGCAGGGACGAAAGTCGGGACTAGTGATCCGGCAGTGGCTTGTGGAAGCGCTGTCGCTCAACGGATAAAAGGTACCTCGGGGATAACAGGCTGATCTTGCCCAAGAGTCCATATCGACGGCATGGTTTGGCACCTCGATGTCGGCTCGTCGCATCCTGGGGCTGGAGTAGGTCCCAAGGGTTGGGCTGTTCGCCCATTAAAGCGGTACGCGAGCTGGGTTTAGAACGTCGTGAGACAGTTCGGTCCCTATCCGCTGCGCGCGTAGGAAGTTTGAGAGGATCTGACCCTAGTACGAGAGGACCGGGTTGGACGAACCTCTGGTGTGTCAGTTGTTCCGCCAGGAGCACCGCTGATTAGCTACGTTCGGGATGGATAACCGCTGAAAGCATCTAAGCGGGAAGCCGGCCTCAAGATGAGACTTCCATACCTTCGGGTGAGAGGCTCCCAGCCAGACTACTGGGTTGATAGGCCAGATGTGGAAGTGCAGCAATGCATGCAGCTGACTGGTACTAATAAGCCGATGACTTGATAACACACCGTTTGTTGGTGCTACGCGTCCACTGAGTGGTTCTCGATGTACGGTCGAGAACCGCATGACAATGACTTTGTTATGTGTTTGATTGAAACATCAATAGTGTTTCGGCGGCCATAGCGTGAGGGAAACGCCCGGTTACATTCCGAACCCGGAAGCTAAGCCTCACAGCGCCGATGGTACTGCAGGGGGGACCCTGTGGGAGAGTAGGACACCGCCGGACTTCTTTTAA
>NZ_JABXGD010000014.1 GCF_022627955.1 Microbacterium sp. C5A9 | reverse complement strand
TGAGCGAAGACGACGAAGTCGACTGAGACGAAACGTCGCGAGCCGATCCCGGAAAGTCACCACGTTTCGTCTCGGGCGGCTCCGCCGGCCTCGCTCAACGACCGGGACAGAAAGTGGGGTGCGTCAGCACTCCACGACATTCACCGCGAGCCCGCCGCGACTCGTCTCCTTGTACTTGTCGCTCATGTCGGCGCCGGTCTGACGCATCGTCTCGATCACGGCGTCCAGCGACACCACGTGGCTGCCGTCGCCATGCAGGGCGAGGCGGGCAGCGGTGACGGCGGTCGACGCGGCGACGGCGTTGCGCTCGATGCAAGGGATCTGCACGAGCCCGGCGATCGGGTCGCACGTGAGTCCGAGGTGATGCTCCATCGCGATCTCCGCCGCGTTCTCGACCTGCTGCGGGGTTCCGCCGAGCACGGCGCACAGTCCCGCGGCGGCCATCGCGCACGCGGACCCGACTTCGGCCTGGCAGCCGCCCTCCGCGCCCGAGATCGATGCATTCGCCTTGATCAGCGAACCGATCGCGGCGGCGGTCAGCAGGAAGGTCCGCACAGCCGCAGCATCTGCGCCGGGCACGAACCGCGAGTAGTACATGAGCACGGCGGGAAGGATGCCGGCGGCACCGTTCGTGGGCGCGGTGACAACACGCCCACCGCCCGCGTTCTCCTCATTCACAGCCAGCGCGAACGCCTGCAGCCAGTCGGACGTGACCGGCTGCCCCGCGGCCTCGGCACGCAGGATGCTGTCGCGCATCGAGCGGGCCCGCCGCGGCACGCCGAGACCACCCGGCAGCACACCCTCGGCATCCAACCCCGCCTCGACACATGAACGCATCGCGTTCCAGATCGCGTCCAGCCCCGCATCCACGGCATCGGCGCCACGCACGGCAAGCTCACCGGCGAGCGCAACGTCGGCGATCGACCGACCACCTGCGCACAGCGAGAGCAACTCCGCAGCCGTCCGGAACGACGGCATCCCGTCGGGCACGACCGCACTCTCGACGACCTCACCGACGCGCTGGATGAATCCACCGCCGACCGAGAGATACGTCTCCTCCGCGATCGACACCCCACCAGGCCCGAACGCCCGGATCACCAGCGTGTTCGGGTGCCCCGGCTGCCGGGTGAACGGATCGAGCACGACATCAGAACTGTCGAACGCCACCGGGACGACGCCGCCGAACAGCAACGGCGATCCCGCCGGGTGCCCCGACCACGCTCCGCGCACGGATGCCGGATCACACGTCTCGGGATCCAGACCGGCCACCCCCGCGACGACGGCATCCGGCGTCCCGTGCCCGAGCCCGGTCGCGGCGAGCGACCCGTAAAGCACCACCTCGACGCGACGGATGCTGGACGGATGCTCCCCCAGCACGCGCCGGGCGAAGTCGCGCCCGGCGCGCATCGGCCCCACCGTGTGCGACGACGAGGGGCCGATGCCGATCGAGAACAGATCGAAAGCCGAGACGTACACGCTGCGGCGAGCGCGGGTCGAAGAGGAGAGAGTCGTCACTCCTGGCCCTGCGGGTGGGTGGTCGCACCGACCGGCCGCGCGGCCTGCCGAGCGAGCAGATCCGCACGCGACGACGGTGTGAGCGCGGCGGTGGCCGCCGCCCACGCGAGGCCGATCGCCGCATCGATCACGGCTCGGTCCGCGGCGGGCGTCGCGGCATCCGCAGCGAATCCCTCGGTGTGCGGCGCCGACGTCGACCCGAGAATCGCGATGCCGGGGTGGATCGACGGCACGACCTGCGAGACGTTGCCCATGTCGGTCGAGCCGCCCGCGGCGCCGGTGAACGCGATGGGCTCGCGGCCGAGCTCGGTGAGCGCGTCGTTCCACGCCTCGGCGAGCAGCGGCTCCTGGATGAGCGGGTCGTAGCGCGGCTCCGTGCGCACCTGCTCCCACGAGCATCCCGACGCCAGGGCTCCCGCCTCGAAGCAGGCCATCACCCGTCGCTTGGCGTCGCGCAGCTCGTCGAGGTCGAACGAGCGCACCTCGGCCTGCAGCACGGTGCGCGCGGGGATGATGTTCGTCACCTCGCCGCCCTGCGTGACCACGGCGGCGGTGCGCACGGTGCCGGGCAGCTGCTGACGGAGCAGGCCGATCGAGGTGAGGGCGATGGTCGCGGCATCCAGCGCGTTGACGCCCTTGTCGGGAGCCGCCGCGGCATGCGCCGGCCGACCCGTGTACGTGACCTGGAAGCGGTCGACGGCCTGCGTCGCGAAGCTCTCGCAGCGCACGTCGATGCCGGGGGATCCGTGCACCATGAGCGACACCGTCGCGTCTTCCCACGCGCCGCCCTCGAGCATGAGCACCTTGCCCCCACCGTGCTCCTCCGCGGGAGCGCCGAGCAGCTTGACGGTGAGGCCCGCGTCATCGGCGATGGCCGCGAGCGCGATCGCCGCACCCAGCCCTGCCGCCGCGATGACGTTGTGTCCGCAGGCGTGGCCGATGACCGGAAGAGCGTCGTACTCGGCGCAGATCGCGACCACGAACTCCCCGTCGCCGAAGCTGGCGTCGATGGCGGTGTCCACTCCGAAGGCGCCGACCGTGGCGGTGAAACCGGCATCGCGCAGGGCCTCGGCGACGAGGTTCGCCGCCCGCACCTCCTCGAACGCGATCTCGGGATCATCGTGGATCTCGTGGCTGATCTCGACGAGGCGCAGCTCCCAGGCGCGCACGGCATCGGCACTGCGCTGCTTCGCCTCCGCGAGGTCGAGCAGGGTCTCGGTGGTCGGGTCGGCGAGGGTCATGCGGTTTCTCCTTCGAGAACGGGGTCGGCCGTGGTGACGGCGGGGACAGGGGTGGGGTCTTCGGCGACCGGTGCGGGAACGCGGAGGAACAGGGCGAGCACGGCGATCGCGACGCCGATGGCCGCGCAGATGCTCCACACCGCGATGTAGCCCTCGAACGAGGTGGTGGTCACGGCGGCGTCACCCGTGCCGACCGTCATGAGGAAGCTGCCCATGACCAGGGCGAACACGGCACCCGCGACGGCTCCTGCCGCGGTGCGAGACGTGTTGTACAGGGCCGAGGCGATGCCGACCGAGTCGGCGGGGGCGCGGCGCACCACGATGGTCGGCAGCACCGAGATGAGCAGACCGTTGCCGAGCCCGGCGATCACCATGGCCCCGACGAAGACGGCGACGACGCTCGGCGCCGCGAGGAAGGCGAGGTAACTGCCGCCGACGAGCACACCGCCGAGCACGATCGCACCCTTCGCTCCGATGCGGCCGGCGACACGGTCGCCGACGATCGACGCGAGGAAGGCCGAGAGCGCGGCGGCCAGCGAGATGACTCCCACGGCGGCTGCCGTGAATCCGAGGCCGAAGCCGACGGCATCCGGATCGCTGAGCACGTAGACGCTGGAGGCGGTCTGCCCGCCGAAGAGCTGGGCGCCGAAGAGGAACGCGATGATGATCGGCAGGCCGATGCCGCCCTTGGTGAGCAGCGCGATGTCGATGAGCGGGTGCGCGACGCGCTTCTCGACCATGACCCAGACGACGAGCAGGGCGACACCGCCGAGGATCGCGACCCAGGTGATCGGGTTCGTCCAACCCCACGCGGATGCGTTCGAGATGCCGCCGAGGGTGGCGAGGAGTCCGATGCCGAGCAGCGAGGCACCGAGCCAGTCGGTCTTGCCTGCGGCGCGCACGGTGGTCTCAGGCACGAGGAACGCGACGACCGGCACGCAGATGAGCAGGAAGATGGCAGGCATCCAGAGCACGGCGCGCAGGTCGCCGAGCGCCCCGAACAGGAGGCCGGAGCCGAGGGACCCGAGAGCGGCTCCGAAGGTGAGCGCACCGACGAGCTTGCCGATCGACCGCCCGGCGGACTTCTCGTCGCGGTCGCGGACGATCGCGAACTCGAGCGGCAGGAAGGCGGCGAGCGGCGCCTGCAGCGCCCGACCGACGAGGAAGACCTCATAGCTCGGGGCGATGGCGACGACGATCGATCCCAGCGCGACGAGCGCGGTCGAGATCAGGAGCAGCTTCTTGTGCCCGTAGCGGTCGCCGAGCTTGGCGAGGATCGGCACGCAGACGACGGTCGCGAGCATGTAGGCGGCGCTGACCCAGTTGAGTTGCGCGGCGCCGACGCCGAACTCCTCGCCGATCGCGGCGAGCAGCACGGGGTACCAGCCCTGCAGCATTCCGGAGCCGAGCTCCATGACGACGAGGAAGCCGACGGCCCCGCGCAGAGCGGTGCGGCCGGAGATGGTCTTGCCAGGCGGTGCGGGGACAGCCATGAGGACTCCTTGAGAGCAATCGGGTGGAGCAAGAGCGGATCGGGTTGCAGTGACTCTAGGAACGGGGCTGTACGATCACGGTCAGGTGCACGAAATCGGATGCAGAGGTGTGGCGAATGCAGGAAATCGGACTGGACGATCTCGATCAGCGACTCATTCACGCCGTGCAGGTGAGCCCGCGAGCGACCTGGAACGCGCTGGCACCCGTCGTCGGCGCCGACCCCGCCACCCTGTCGCGCCGCTGGGCGAGACTCGTGGAAGAGGGCATCGTCTACGTCACCGGATACGGCGCACGGGCACCGGCGGTGCTCGTGCTGATCGAGATCGAGTGCAGTCCGGGCGAGACCCTGGCGGTCGCCGAGACTCTTGGACGAGACCCCGAGGCGTTCACGATCGACCTCACCGCGGGCGGACGCGACATCTTCCTCACGCTCGCGGTTCCGGATGCCGAGGCGCTGGCCGTCTGGACGCTGGAGCGCATCCGCGGGGTCGCCGGCGTGCGCTCGATGCGCACCCACCTGGTGTCGGAGACCGTCCGCGATGCGCGGGGATGGCGGCTCCGTGCGCTCACTGCGCAGGAGGTCACGCAGATCGAGTCCCTGGAACGGCGTGCGCCCTCAGCATCCGTTCGCATGTCGACGGAGCAGAGGAACGCGATCGCCGCCGAGCTCGCCTACGACGGTCGCGTCGGGATCACGGAGCTGGCCTCTCGACTCGGGATGGCACCGCGCCGGGTGCGCGACGCGATCGCCGAGATGCGCGAGTCCGGACGCCTGGCGATCCGCGTCGACGTCGCCCGACGCTACACGCCGTGGCCGATCTACGCGTGGTACTTCTTGCGCGTGCCCGCCGCGATGGCTGAGCGCATGGGTGCACAGCTCGGACGTATCGAGGAGGTGCGCCTCGTGGCGAACACCGTCGGCGAGTACAACGTGATCATGGCCGTATGGCTGCGCACCCTGCAGGACGTCGGACGCATGGAGGCGATCATCGAGGAGCGCCTGCCCGGAGTCAGCATCGCCGACCGGTCGGTCGTGCTGCGGACGACGAAGCATCTCGGGCACCTGCTGCATGCCGACGGTCGGGCGTCGGGCGAAGTCGTGCCGCTGCCGATCTGACGGTGCCCTCCGGTCGTTGAGCGAAGAGCGAGTCACGGTCGTTGAGCGAAGACGACGGAGTCGGCTGAGACGAAACGGCGCGAGCCGACCCCGAGACCTGACCACGTTTCGTCTCGCTCGGCTCCGCCGGGCTCGCTCAACGACCGGGAAAGGTC
>NZ_JABXGD010000013.1 GCF_022627955.1 Microbacterium sp. C5A9 | reverse complement strand
GTCGCGAGCCGACCCCGAGACCTGACCACGTTTCGTCTCGCTCGGCTCCGCCGGGCTCGCTCAACGACCGGGAAAGGAGCCGCTCCGCGGGCCGCGCGCAACGACCCGGGACGACAGCCGCGCCACGGGCCGTTATGCCGAAGCCGTCCCGTCGCGACGGGCACCCTCGATGTACGCGAGCGCCGCTGCGGTGTTCTCCTCCGGCGGCCGCATCGAATCCACTCGCAGACGAGCATCGGTCCACGAGTCGAAGCCGGCTCTGCGGTCGAGCACCGCTTCCCACGGCGGCTCCGGAAACCCGACGATCCCGCGACGACGGCCGGCCAGCCGCCGACGGTGCTCATCGACGTCGCTGCAGAAGACTTCGATGAACACCAGAGGCTGGCCGAGTTCCCCGGCCAGCAATATCCATTGCCCGCGCGCAGCCTCGACATCGTTGACCGCGTCGATCACGACGTCGTTGCCGATCAGCAACTGCTCTCGCGCGAGATCCTCGGCCACCACATAGGCCGCGAGCCCCGTGGGCTGATCTCTGGCGACTCCCGCGCGCCACATCGCCGCCTCGATGGGGTCGACAGACAGCAGCGCACAGCCGAGCGCCCGTGCCACCTCCCCGGCCACCGCACTCTTGCCCGCACCGGGCAGCCCCGCCATCGCGATCAGCATGTCCTCATTCTCCGTCACGCCCCTCGGGTTGACCTTGCCCCTGCGTCAGTGTTTACGCTCGATCGACATGACCCTCACCCTGATCGACAGCGCGACAGCGACCGCCCGCATCCTCGACGCACCCTCGGAGTCACGCGAAGACCTCGTCCGCGAGATGTGGCAGCCGATGGCCGGCATGTACCACTTCCTCCCCGGCGGACCCGACCTGGCGGCCGTGCATCGCCAGAGCTTCGGGTTCGACTGCGGGTCCGAGACGGACGGCGACACCGACGCCCTGATCATTCCGTTGCGCGAAGGGCTGGATGCTCTCCTCGCAGCCGACGCCTGGCGACGGGTCGAGACGGCGCTGCAGAACGGGATCTCCGCCCTCGAGGCATCCGTCCCCGACCTGACCGTGCCCGACCTGACCGTGCTGCTGGTGCTGGGCGATCCGACGAACCGGCACTTCGTCGATGAGGTGCAGGGCCTCTCGGGCTTCGGCGGCATCAGCGGATACATCAGCCTCACCCTCTGGCCCACGCCCCGAGTGCTCGACCGGCTCGAAGCGATCGCCGTGCACGAACTGCACCACAACGTGCGCTACTCGCCCGGCGGGGTCGTGTGGAATCCGGCGACTGTGACGGTCGGCGAGCACGTCGTGTCCGAAGGGCTCGCCGACGTCTTCGCGACCGAGCTCTACGGCGACGCCGGCTACACCCACTTCGTCGCCGAGGTGACCCGCACCGACCACGCGGTGCTGGCGAAGGTCGCGAGCGGACTCGACGTCACCGGCATGCAGGACTTCGCCGCGTGGGTGCTCGGCGACGCGACGGCCAGGATGTTCGGCTCCGCGCCCGTCGGGCTGCCGACCGGTGCAGGGTATGCGGCGGGCGCGCGCATCGTCGAGGCCTACCGCGATGCGACGGGGCGCAACGCCGCCGAGGCGGTGCGCGTTCCGGCATCCGACATCCTGGCCGTCGCCCTGCCCAGGCTCGGGCTCGCAGAACCCCGCACCACCTGACCACCATCCGACCTCAGGAGCGCTCGATGGAGTGGACCGTCAACGCACTCGCCGAACGCGCGGGCATCACCGACCGTGCCCTGCGGCACTATCACCGCATCGGGCTGTTGCCTCCCGATCGCATCGGCTCGAACGGCTACCGCTATTACGGGCCCGACGCGGTCGCACGGCTGCAGCGCATCCTGCTTCTGCGCGACACCGGCATGGGTCTCGCCGAGATCGCCTCGGTGCTGGATGCGCCGGCACAGCCGATGAGCGAGGTCGACGCCCTGCGGTCGCACCTCGATCGGCTGACGGCGGACCGGGATGCGGTCGACCGCCGCATCGCCGCGGTCGAGCACACCCTGGCGATGCGCGAGCAGGGGCTCGAGCCGCGCATGGACGTGATGCTGCAGGGATTCAACGACGACTACGAATCAGAGGTCGTCGAGCGGTGGGGACGCGACGCCTTCGATGCGTCGAACCAGTGGTGGCACGGAAAGTCCCTGCGAGAACAACGCGCCTGGAAGGAGCGAGCCGAGGCGCTCGTCGCCCGGTGGCGCGAGCTGCAGGAGGCGGGACACGAACCGGATGCTCCGGCCGCGCGCGACCACGTCTCCGCGCATCTGGCGTGGTTCGCTGAGATCCCGGGAACCCCCACCCACGCGGGTGACGCCGAGAACTCCCGGGCGATGGTGCTCGGCATGGCCGACATGTACGAGAGCGACCCCGCCTTCCACATCACCTTCGGCAGTGCCGCCGCGGCGCGGTTCGCGGCGGCCGCGCTGCGCCGCGCTCTCGCGTCGGGGAGAACACGGTCGTTGAGCGAAGACGACGTCGTCGGCTGAGACGAGACGTCGACAGCCGACCTCAGAAGGTCACCACGTTTCGTCTCGCTCGGCTCCGCCGTGCTCGCTCAACGACCGAGGTTGGCCGCTCCGCCGGGCTCGCTCAACGACCGAGGTTGGCCGCTCCGCCGGGCTCGGTCAACGACCGGGATCGGGAGCCGCGACGCGGGCCGCGCGCGGCGGATGTGAGAAGAACGTAACGCGGGGAGTACGGCTCAGATACACCGCGGAAACATGGATACCGAACGATGTCCATCAATGGATACATCATTGGCCACATCGCAGGATCCGGGCTCCGAGCGCCGGCGTCCCGCCCGCATCCGCGTCTATGAGCAGCTGCGGGCCGAGCTGCTCACCGCGGCGTATTCGCCCTTCCACCGCTTCACCGAGGAGAACGTCGCCGAACGCTTCGAGCTCTCACGCACCCCGGTGCGCGACGCCCTGGCGCGGCTCGAAGCAGACGGCCTCCTCGTCAAGCGCGACGGAGCGCTGTACCGCTACATGCCCACGCTCGAGGAGTTCACCGACCTCTACGAGCTGCGCATCCTGCTGGAGTCGCAGGGCATCGACCGCGCCATCGCCGACCCGACGATCACGCACGAGCGGGGCCTGCTCACCGCCGAGCAGGAACTCTGGGTCTCTCGCCTCGAGACCGGCATCACCCCCGATCCCGGTTTCGTCGACGCCGACGAGCACTTCCATCTCGCGCTCCTGGGCGCCGCGGGCAACCGCGAGCTGGTCGGAGCGCTGGAGCGCGTGAATCGCCGCATCCGCCCGATCCGCATGCACGACTACCTCACGCAGGACCGGGTCGACGCGACCATCACCGAGCACCTCGAGATCCTCGAGCTCGTGCTCACCGGGTGCCTCCGCGAAGCCCGGGACTTCCTGCGCACGCACGTCGGCCAGTCGCAGTCGATCGTCGAGGCCCGCGCGGCCCGCGCCATGCAGATCTCCCACATGAACCACGGATTGGACCCGCACCGATGATCTCCCTCTCCTCCACCGAATCCGTCTCCGCCGACGTCGCGACGCTTCTGGCCGCGATCGACGCCGCGCCCGCCAGCATCTGGATCACCCGCCGCAGCGCCGCGGAGATCCAGGCGGATGCCGAGAGCGTGCGCGTTCGCGTCGCCGCGGGAGCAGCTCTCCCCCTCGCCGGTCTGACGTTCGCCGTCAAGGACAACATCGACGTGGCCGGCATCCCGACCACCGCCGCACACCCCGCCTTCGCCCGGGTCCCCGGGCGCACCGCGACCGTCGTCACGCGGCTGCTCGACGCCGGCGCCGTCCTCGTCGGCAAGACGAACATGGATCAGTTCGCCACAGGCCTCGTCGGAACACGCAGCCCCTACGGCATCGTCACGAGCGCACTCGACCCCCAGCGCGTCTCCGGCGGATCGAGCTCGGGATCCGGCGCCGCCGTGGGGCACGACCTCGTCGACTTCTCCCTCGGCACCGACACCGCGGGCTCGGGGCGGGTTCCGGCCGCCTTCAACGGCATCCTCGGCGTGAAGCCCACCCTCGGGCTGCTGCCTCTCGACGGCGTGCTCCCGGCATCTCCCTCGTACGACACCGTCTCGGTCTTCACTCGCACCACCGGCCTCGCCGCCCGGGTGATGTCGGTCGTCGCCGGCCCGTCGAAGACCGACCCGAAGAGCCGGCCGTGGGCTCTCGATGCCCCGCAGGCGGCGCCACCGCGACCGGTGATCGCCGTGCCGCGACGCGCCGACCTCGCCTCGCTCTCGCCGGCGGTGCTGACGGCGTTCGACGAGACGATCGCCCGCTTCGAGGCGCTGGGCGCCGAGACCCGCACGATCGACATCGCTCCGTTCCTGGCCACCGCCCGGCTGCTCTACGGTGGCGGCCTGGTCAGCGAGCGGGCCTGGTCGTACGGCGCATTCCTCGCCGCTCACCCGGAGGGGGCCGATCCGTCCGTCGCCGAGATCGCAGCCCGCGCCGGGGACATCGACGGCACGACGGTGATCGATGCCCAGCAGGCCGTCGCCGCCGCGACGCGCCTCGCCCAGGAGGTCCTCGACGGCACGGATGCGCTGATCATCCCGACCGCGCCGATCCACCCGACCGTCGCCGAGGTCGCGGCCGACCCGCTCGGTGTGAACAGCACGGTCGGCACCTTCACGAACTTCGTGAACCTCATGGACATGGCCGCCGTCGCCGTGCCGACGGGCGAGGTCGCCGGGGAGGGACACTTCGGCATCTCGATCGTGACGCCGACGTTCCACGACCAGGTCGCGCTCGATCTCGCGGCCCGCCTCCTCGGCGAGCCGGAGCCGGATGCCGCGCTCGACGCCCCGGGCGTCGACGTCGCCGTCTTCGGCGCGCACCTCAGCGGCGAACCGCTCAACCCGCAGCTGCAGGCCCTCGGCGCCCGGCTCATCGGCGAGGTCCGCACCTCGGACAGGTTCCGGATGCTGCTGGTCGAGGGCGCTGTCGACCGGCCGGCGGTCATCCGCTCGACCGAGGGCGCGGAACTCCCCGGCGAGCTGTGGCGCCTGTCGCCCCTCGCCCTGTCGACGCTGCTGCGCAGCATCGCCTCTCCTCTCGCACTCGGCGAGATCGAGCTCTCCGACGGCTCGTCGGTCCTCGGTTTCACCGCATCCGTCGACCTCACCGAACGAGACATCACCGACTTCGGCGGCTGGCGCGCCTACCGCGCGGCATCCGCCGTCCCCGCGACCGCCTGACCCTGCACCAGACCGCCTGACCCCTGCACCACACGGCCTGACCCCGCCCCCACCAGGAGAACACATGACCTTCCACACGTCCTTCCGCACGCCTTCGCTCGCTCTCGCCTCCCTCGCCGCCGCCGCGCTCGTGCTCACCGGCTGCTCCGCGTCGTCCTCGTCCGCCGACTCCGAGAGCGGTGAGGGCGGCGGCCAGTCCGTCACCATCGGGACGCTGCGTGCGCAGCCCCACCTGTTCAGCCCCTTCTTCTACGAGGAGGTCGCCGAGGAGGGCATCGACGTCGAGATCGTGCTCTTCGACACCTCCAGTGACATCAAGAACGCGATCGTCTCGGGGTCGGTCGACTTCGGCGTGACGGGTGCCGCATCGGTCATCGCCGGCGTCGCGGAGCAGCAGGATGTGCGCATCGTCGCCTCCGCCGCCGACGGCGGCACCCGCATCGTCGCCACGGAGGACATCGAGACGCCGGACGACCTCAAGGGTGCGAAGGTCGGCTTCCCGATGGGCGCCACGCAGGAGATCCTCCTCAAGCGCACGCTCGAGGCAGAGGGCATCGACCCCGCGAACGACGTCGAGCTCGTCAACCTGCCCTTCGCCGACATGGCCACCGCGTTCGCCTCCGGGCAGATCGACGCGTTCATCTCCGCCGAGGTGGGCCCGTCGATCGCGATCGAGGGCGGTGCTCACGAACTGATGTCGGCCTACGACACCCCGATCGGGCAGACGAACATCGTGCTCGCCACGAGCAACAGCCTGATCGAGTCCGACCCCGAGCTCGTGCAGGCCGTCGTCGACACCCACATCGCGGCGGTCGAGCACATGGCCGAGGACACCGGAGCCTGGGCCGACGGCCTCGTCGAGGAGTTCGCCCTGGACCCCGCGATCGTCGATCTGGCGATCGAGAACATCTGGCCCCGCTGGGATCTCGACGCCGACTACCTCTCGACGCTGACCGCGATGAGCGAGGAGATGCTCGCATTCGACCAGGTCTCGGCCGAGGTCGACCAGGATCTCCTCACCGACGCCAGCTTCGTCGAGACCGCACGGACGGAGTGATCATGACGACCACCGCACTCGCCGATCCGCCCCAGGGCGTCGAGAACACCGAGACGCAGCCCGACCGCACCCGCACCGCCCGGCCCCGCCGCCGCCTGTCGCTCGGATGGGCCATCGCCCTTCCCGTTCCGATCCTCATCCTCATCGGCTGGCACCTGGGCGTCCAGAACGCCTGGACGCTGCCGTTCGACATCAAGATGACGTTCCTGCCCACCCCCGGAGAGGTCGCGCTGAGGGGTGTGGACTTCGCCTTCGGCGGCGTCTACGACGACTCGTTCAGCGGCACCCTGTGGGGCCACCTCGGCGCCTCGGCGCTGCGCGTGCTGCAGGGCTTCGGTCTCGCGGTCATCGTCGCCGTGCCGCTCGGCGTGCTGATGGGCCGATCGAAGCTCCTGTTCCGGATGCTGGAGCCCACGATCAACCTCGTGCGCCCCATCCCCGTCACCGCCTGGGCGCCATTGACCCTGCTGATCATCGGCTTCGGCGACCGCTCCACCGTGTTCCTCGTGTTCATCGCCGCGGTGTTCCCGATCCTGCTGAACACCATCAGCGGCGTCCACCAGGTGCCGGGCCGCCTCCTCGAAGCCGCCGCGATGCTGGGCACACCCCGCCTCCAGTCGCTCTACAAGGTCGTCATCCCGGCTGCCGCTCCGCAGATCATCAGCGGCATGCGCATCGCGATGGGACTCTCGTGGGTGATCCTCGTCGTCGGCGAGACGGTGGGGATCAGCACCGGTCTCGGCGCGCTGATCACCCAGGCCAGGGAGCAGTCGCGCACCGACCTCATCATCGTGGGCATGGTCGTCATCGGCCTGGCCGGTTTCATCGCCGACCGTCTGCTCACGCTCATCTTCGCCATCGCCTTCGGGCGCCGACCGATCCAGAAGTGAGAGATCGCATGAGCATTCCTCCCCAGCACGCCGCAGACATCGTCATGAACGGTGTGGGCAAGCGCTACCCCGGCTCGCCGATCGCCGCCGTCGACGGTGTGGACATCACCGTCGCGGCCGGCGAGGTCGTCTGCATCGTCGGCGCCTCCGGATGCGGCAAGTCGACGCTGCTGCGCATGGTCGCGGGCTTCGAGACGATCACCGAGGGCTCCCTCACCGTCGCGGGCACCGAGGTCACCGGCCCCGGTCCCGACCGCGGCGTGGTCTTCCAGGACTACGGGCTGTTCCCCTGGCTGACGGTGCGCGAGAACATCGAGTACGGCCCGAAGCAGGCTCGCCTGCCCCGCGCGGTCGTGAAGGAGCGCGCCACCGCGGCGCTGGACTCCGTCGGGCTCAGTCGCGTCGCGGCATCCTTCCCACACCAGCTCTCGGGCGGCATGCAGCAGCGCGTCGCGATCGCGCGACTGCTCGCGAACACTCCGTCGGTGATGCTCATGGACGAGCCGTTCGGCGCTCTCGACGCGCTCACGCGCACCGAGATGCAGCACGAGCTGCAGCGCATCCAGCGCGATGCCGGCATCACCGTGCTGTTCGTGACGCACAGCATCGAGGAGGCCGTCTACCTCGGCGACCGCGTGCTCGTCATGGCGGGCGGCACGGCCCACGGCATCTCGGGGCACGTGCGGGAGATCCTGACCGTCGACCTCCCGGGCGAGCGCGACGTGAACTCCCCGGAGTTCAACGCCATCGAGCGCCGGATCGACGCCCTCGTGCACGCCGGCAACGACCACAGGGTGGATGCCGCGCTGGTCTGAGGCATCCGGCGACGTTCGACGACCGAGGGCCTGCCGTTCGTTGAGCGAAGCGACGAAGTCGACTGAGACGAAACGCCGCGAGCCGACCTCCGAACCTCACCACGTTTCGTCTCGCTCGGCTCCGCCG
>NZ_JABXGD010000012.1 GCF_022627955.1 Microbacterium sp. C5A9 | reverse complement strand
GCGCGCTGCGCCGTGACGGCCGCCCCGCCGACGGCGGCGAGCCCGAGGGGCAGCGCGGCAGCGACCGACAGCACGCCTGCCGCGAGCGCCGAGCCCGCCATCAGCGCTCACCTCTCTCGGAGGACCGCATCACAGTCCTCCGGCGAGAGCGCAGCTCGTCGCCTGCAGCGGCAGCCGGATGACCGATCCGATGGAGACGTCGGCACGGGCCGTGACACAGACCAGGTCTCCCGAGACGCCACTCGACATCGACGCCCCGGGAACCGCGCCCGCGACCGCACCGGACGCCCGTCCCACATCCTCTCCCCTGCCGAGCAGTCGCGCGGCATCGGCGGCCGAGTCCTGCAGCGCGACCTGCCGCGAGGCGGCTCCCAGCGCCCCGGCCCCGAGCAGAAGGGTGAGCACGACCGCGGGGAGTGCGAGCGCGAGCTCGGCGGCCACGGATCCGCGCTCGCGGTCTCCCCGGTCGCGCATCACGCCACCGTCAGCGCCCGGCGCACGAGGTCGGTGAGGATGCCGCGGACCTCGTCCGATCTCATGATGACGACGAGCAGCCCTGCGAACGCGACCGCCGCCATCGTCGTGATGGCGTACTCTGCCGTGGCCGCGCCGGTCTCGTCTGCGAAGAGCGATGCAGCTCGCCTGCCGGTCAGCGGAGGGATCGTGTTCCTTCGCGCGGTGTTGTTCATGGCATTCCTTCTTTCTCTGTGTGGCTCTCTCGGTGTGGATGCGCGGGCATCCGGTGGTCGGGGGTCGTCGGCGGAATCGCATCGGGTGGTGGTCGCTCAGAGCGGCAGGGGCGTCGAGGCCAGCACGCTCAGCAGCAGCGGCGCGACCCCGAGCAGCAGGAACGCCGGAAGGGTGCACACCCCGAGCGGGATGAGCAACTGGGTCGACAGCTTCGCGGCCCGCAGACGACCCTCGACCCGGGATCGATGTCTGTCCTGCGCCGCAGAGGCGCGAAGCAGTTCGGCCGCGGGCACACCCGCCGCCCGGGAGAGATCGAGCACCGACCGGATGCGCGTCGCATCGCCGTGCCGCGAGGCGGGGCTGTCGTCGACGAGGCGCAGAGCCCGCTCGACCGAGGCGCCGCCGGACAGCGCGACGGCCACGAGCTCGGCCTGCATGCCGGGGGTACCCGGCCTCGGTCGCGCCCGGCGCAGCAGCCGCGCCGTCCACAGGCGAGCGGCGACCACGAGCAGCATTCCCGCCACGACGCAGCCCGCACCGATCGGGTTGCCGATCACGACGGAGACCGTGTCGAACCCGAGGGCGAATCCGAGCAGCAGGCCGGCGAACGGCATCCACAGCAGCAGCCGCGCCGTGCCCGCGGGCTCGGCGAGCGCGATGCGCACGTCGTCGGCGGCCGAGGCGGCATCGCGAAGGGTCTCGGCGATCATGCGCAGCACCTCGGCGAGCGGCGCACCGACGGTGGTGGCCACCTCCCAGGCGGCCGCGAGGTCCTGCCACGCGCCACCCTCGGATTCGATCGCCGCGACCAGGGGCATCCCCTGCTCCACTCGATCGACGACAGCGGCGGCATGCTCGTCGCCCGTGTCTCCGAGATGGCGCCATGCCGTCAGCGGTACGGCCCCGGCCTGCAGCAGCACAGCGAGGGTCTGCACCGACGTCGCGGCATCGGCATCGCTGCCGTCAGCACTCCCGTTCGCGCGTCGTCGATGGCGACGCGCGCTCACCACGGCTGCACCTCCGCGATCGAGAGGCGGTCGCCCGTCAACCCGAACTCGCCGGCCTGCGCGATCCGCCGTCGCCCGTCAGGCGCGCGCTCGAGGTGCAGGACCACGGTGAAGGCGCTGACGACCTGGCGCGCGAGCGCCGCGGCATCCATTCCGGCGAGCGCGCCCAGCGCCTCCATCCGCGCCGGCACGTCGGCCAGGCCGCTCGCGTGCAGCGTTCCTGCTCCCCCGTCATGGCCCGTGTTGAGAGCCGTCAACAGCTCGCGCACCTCCTCGCCGCGACATTCACCCACCACGAGCCGATCGGGGCGCATACGCAGCGATTCGCGCACGAGGCGCGCCAGGCTGATGCCGCCGGCCCCCTCGAGATTCGACTGCCGTGCTTCGAGAGCCACATGGTGCGGATGCCGCGGTCTCAGCTCTGCGACGTCTTCGATCGTGACGATGCGCTCCGACGCCGGCGCGGCAGAGAGCAGAGCAGACAGCAGGGTGGTCTTCCCCGTGCCCGTGCCGCCCGTGATGAGGATGTTCGCGCGGTCGTGCACGAGCTGCAGGAGCCAGCTGTGACGACGGGCATCGAAGGTGCCGAGAGCGGCGAGCGCGTCGAGATCGGCGGCGCGCACCCGGGGAACTCTGATGGACAGCGCGCTGCCCCCTGTCGCCACCGGGGCGAGCACGGCGTGCACCCGGATGCCGGAATCGAGCCGTACGTCGACGCAGGGGGCCTGGTCGTCGAGGTGCCGTCCGCCGAGGCCGACCAGCGCGACGGCGAGATCGCGCACCTCGCGCTCGGAGGCAGTCCAGCCGGGCACCGCCTCGGTGCCGTGCCCGCGGTCGACGAAGAGCCCGTGCGCACCGTTGACGAAGATGTCGGTGACCTCGGGGTCGGCGCAGTGCTCGGCGAGCGGCCCGAAGGCCGGATCGATCGCGAGGGCGTCGGCGTCGACCGCCGGAGCGCCCTCCACGTGGGGTGCGGCCGCCCGCGGACGGATGACGAAGGATTCAGGCATGCCCCGACGGTAGGCGCGCGGCGCAGCGCATGACCGGTGTTCGGGTGTCGTCTCGCGCGGGCTGTGAGCAACCGGATCGCAGGTGCACACGTGCAGAGAGATCTGCGGAACAGGCACATTCCGACGGCGGTGCGCAGGGAGCGCTCCCAGACGAGGATGGGCGGCACCTCACGGGGGGAATGAGATGCCGCCCGCGGCGCACCCTTTCGGGGGATTCGGGCGCGCCAAGGCCGGAATGAGTATTCGGCTGACGTCGAGTGTACGCAAGGCGACCGTCCTGACAAAACCCGGAGGAGTACCGACTTTCGGCAGTATGCGACGTCGGCGGCCGAGACTAGATTCGCCGTGACCTGATCACGCCACCCCCGTGATCAGCCTGCACGACCTGCCATGCCGCAAAGGAGCGTCTGCCGATGAGCAGCCAGATCGATCATCTTCTCGATGAGACCCGCCAGTTCCCGCCCTCCGAGGAGTTCGTCGCCCAGTCGATCTCCTCCCCCGCGCTGTACGAGAGCGCGGCGGCCGACCGAGAGGCGTTCTGGGCCGAGCAGTCGCGCGACCTGCTCGAGTGGCACAAGCCGTTCACGCAGGTGCTCGACTGGTCGACGCCCCCGTTCGCGAAGTGGTTCGACGACGGCGAGCTGAACGTCGCCTACAACTGTCTCGACCGCCACGTCGAGGCCGGCAACGGCGATCGCGTCGCCCTGCACTGGGAAGGCGAGCCCGGCGACTCCCGCACCATCACCTATGCGGAGCTGACCGACGAGGTCAAGCGGGTCGCGAACGTGCTCGAGGACCTCGGAATCGGCCACGGCGACCGCGTCGCCATCTACCTGCCCATGATCCCCGAGGCCGTCGCCTCGATGCTCGCCGTCGCCCGTGTCGGAGCGATCCACTCGGTGGTGTTCGGCGGTTTCAGCGCCGACAGCCTCCGTTCGCGGATCGACGATGCCGGGGCCAAGCTCGTGATCACCGCCGACGGCGGGTATCGCAAGGGCCGCGTCTCGGCGCTCAAGCCGGCCGTCGACCAGGCGCTCGCCGACCGCGGCGACGGAGAGCAGCAGACCGTCGAGCACGTGCTGGTGGTGCGTCGCGGCGAGAACGAGGTCGAATGGAACGCCGAGCGCGACGTCTGGTGGCACGAAGCGGTGCCGAACGCCTCGTCCGAGCACACCGCCCGGGCGTTCCCCGCCGAGAACCCGCTCTTCATCCTCTACACCTCCGGAACGACGGGAAAGCCGAAGGGCATCCTGCACACTTCGGGCGGCTACCTGACCCAGGCCGCGTACTCGCACAAGTACGTGTTCGACCTGCACCCCGAGACCGATGTCTACTGGTGCACGGCCGACATCGGCTGGATCACCGGACACAGCTACGTCACGTACGGCCCGCTGGCGAACGGCGCGACCCAGGTGATCTACGAGGGCACACCCGACTCGCCGCACCCCGGACGCTGGTGGGAGATCATCGAGAAGTACAAGGTCTCGATCTTCTACACCGCGCCGACCGCGATCCGCTCCTTCATGAAGATCGGCCGCAGCGTGCCCGCGACGTTCGATCTGTCGTCGCTGCGTCTGCTCGGCTCGGTGGGCGAGCCCATCAACCCCGAGGCGTGGATCTGGTACCGCGACGTGATCGGCGCGGGGAAGACCCCGATCGTCGACACCTGGTGGCAGACCGAGACCGGCGCGATCATGGTCTCCGCGCTCCCCGGCGTGACCGCGACCAAGCCGGGCTCCGCCCAGGTGCCCCTGCCCGGGATCTCGATCGACGTGGTCGATGAGACGGGCACCGAGGTCGGCAACGGCAACGGCGGCCTGCTCGTGGTCACCGAGCCGTGGCCCAGCATGCTCCGCGGCATCTGGGGCGACCCCGAGCGGTACAAGGAGACGTACTGGGAGAAGTTCGAGCAGCAGGGGTACTACTTCGCGGGCGACGGCGCGCGACTCGACACGGACGGCGACCTCTGGCTGCTCGGACGCGTGGACGACGTGATGAACGTCTCGGGGCACCGCCTGTCGACGGCCGAGATCGAGTCTTCGCTGGTCGCGCACGAGGCGACGGCCGAGGCCGCTGTCGTCGGCGCGGCCGACGACACGACCGGCCAGGCGGTGGTGGCCTTCGTCATCATCAAGGAGAGCTACCTGTCGGCGCACGACCCGGCCGGGCTCGCTCAGCAGCTGCGTCAGTGGGTGGGTGAGCAGATCGGCGCGATCGCGCGTCCGCGCGACGTGTACATCGTGGGCGAGCTGCCCAAGACCCGCTCGGGCAAGATCATGCGCCGCCTGCTGCGCGACGTGGCCGAGGGTCGCGAGGTCGGTGACACCACGACCCTCGCCGACACGGCGGTCATGAGCATCATCTCGGCGCAGGTGAAGTAGGGCGCGCGGGACCGACGCAGAACGGCCCCTCCTGATTCCGGGAGGGGCCGTTCTGCACGACGGGGCTCAGGCGAGGATGAACGTGACCTCGACCTCGACCGGGCTGTCGAGCGGCAGCACCGGCACTCCGACCGCGGCACGGGCATGGCGTCCGGCATCGCCGAAGATCTCGCCGAGCACCAGGCTCGCGCCGTTGATGACGCCGGGCTGTCCGCTGAACTCGGGGACGGATGCCACGAAGCCGCCGACCCGCAGCACTCCGGCGATGTTGTCGACTCCGCCGGCGGCGTCGGCGGCCGCGGCGAGCGCGTTCAGAGCGCAGGTGCGCGCATAGGCGTTCGCGTCATCGGCAGAGACCTCGGCGCCGACCTTGCCGGTGGCCGGCAGCGCTCCGTCGGTGAACGGGAGCTGGCCCGAGGTGTAGACGAGTCCGGCGTGCACCACGGCGGGCACGTATGCCGCGACCGGCGCCGCGACGACGGGGAGATCGATGCCGAGCTCGGCCAGCCGCGCGGAGAGGCTCACGCCGCCCCTCCCTCGAACTGGCGCGACGCCTGCGCGGCGGCGGCGAGGCCGGCGTTGCCCGCGGCGTCGGCCGTCACCGGGCGCTTGAAGTAGGCGACGAGACCTCCTTCAGGGCCCTGCACGACCTGCACGAGCTCCCAGCCCTGCTTACCCCAGTTGTTGAGGATCGCGGCGGTGTTGTGGATGAGCAGCGGCGTGGTGAGGTATTCCCACGTGGTCATGGCACTCCTGTCTGGCGGCATCCGCGCCTCGCAGATGCGTCAAAGGCGGTATTCAGGGAACTCCCCTACGATCAAGCGTATGCCCCAAAAGAATCGCACGGTGAGTGGTGCGCTCGGCGGAGTCCTCGGGCTCGTCGGGCTGAGCGCCGTCGCCGGTCTCCTCGTCGCGGCCAGCGTCACCCCGGTCCTCGCCATGACCGGCATCGCAGGCTCGCAGGCGCTGACGATCTTCCAGGATCTCCCCGCGAACCTCCAGGTCAACCGCCCGATGGAACAGTCGACGATCGTCGCGACCGCATCGGACGGGTCCGAGGTCGAGCTCGCATCGTTCTACGAGCAGAACCGCATCCCGGTGACCTACGAGCAGATCAACCCCGTCGTCTACGACGCGATCCTCTCGAGTGAGGACAAGGACTACTTCAGCCACGGCGGTGTCAACGTGGGTGCGACGGCCAAGGCCCTCGTCGACAACCTTCGCGGCACCGACGACCGCGGCGCCTCGACCATCACGCAGCAGTACGTGAAGAACGTGCTGATCCAGGAGTGCGAGCAGGAGGCGGACCCCGCCTCGGGCACCTATGCCGATGACCTGCAGCAGTGCTGGCTCGACGCGACCAACGCCGAAGGAGCCAAGGGCGTCGAGCGCAAGCTGCAGGAGATGCGCTTCGCGCTGCAGGTCGAGAAGGAGTACTCGAAGAACGACATCCTTCTCGGTTACCTCAACATCGCGAACTTCGGCGGCACGGTCTACGGCATCGAGTCGGCGGCGAACTACTACTTCTCGACCACCGCGGCGAACCTGACCCTCGCTCAGGCGGCCACGATCGCCGGCATGGTGCAGAACCCCAACCAGTACCGCATCGACCTGCCCCAGGGCACGTGGACGGACAAAGACGGCGTCGCGCACAACAGCGAGGCCGACGGCTACGCGGAGACGGCCGATCGCCGCCACTACGTCCTCGAACGCATGCTCGCGAACGGCAAGATCACGCAGGCGCAGTACGACGAGGCGGATGCCTCGCCGATCGGCCCGGCGATCAGCCAGCCCACCCAGGGATGCGCCTCGGCGGTCAACATCGCCCGCAGCGCGTACTTCTGCGAGTACGTCAAGTCGATCGTGCTCACGGACCCGGCGTTCGGTGAGACCGAGGAAGACCGCCGCGACCTGCTTCGTCAGGGCGGCCTCAAGATCTACTCGACGATGAACATCGACATCCAGAACGCCGCCGCGGCGGAGATGCTCGAGACGGTTCCCGCCAACTACGACAACCAGTACTTCGGGGCGGCGGGTGTCTCACTCGAGACGCAGAGCGGTCGAGTGCTCGCGATCACCCAGAACACGAACTTCAGCGAGACGATCCAGGGCGACCAGGCCTACAGCGCCCTCGTCTTCGCGACCGACAAGGCGCACGGTGGATCGAACGGCTTCTCGGTCGGCTCGACCTACAAGCTGTTCACGCTGATCGACTGGCTCGAGAACGGGCACTCGGTGCGGGAGACGCTCAATGCGAACAACCGCGTGTTCACCAAGTTCAAGTGCGGCGATGACGGCATCACGAACCGCACGAAGATCCAGAACTTCGGCAATCAGGGCGGCTACACCGGCAATGTCCTGAAGTTCACCGCCGACTCGCTGAACAGCGGCTACCTCGCGATGGCGGAGAAGCTCGATCTCTGCGAGATCAACGGGGTCGCCGACCGCATGGGTGTGACTCTGTCGAACGGCGGCAAGACCACCGATGACACCCCGGTGCCGTACGACATCCTCGGCTCCAAGTACATCTCGCCTCTCGCCATGGCCGGCGCCTACGCGACGGTCGCCAACAAGGGCATCTACTGCGAGCCGCGCGCGATCGACCGCGTGCTGGACGCGAACGGCAACGAGCTCCCGATCCCCGAGCCGAAGTGCTCGCAGGTGATCTCGCCCGAGGTCGCGGCGACCGCGGCGTTCGCGCTGCAGGGCGTCATGAACGGCGGCGGAACGGGAAACCGGGCGAACACGAACGACGGAACCCCGCTGATCGGCAAGACCGGAACCCACGAGTCGTGGGGAACCATGATGATCGAGTCCAGCACCAACGTCACCACCTCGGTGTGGGTCGGCCGGTCCACCGGAACCGCGAGCATCCTCCGCCAGAGCTGGGGAGGCACCGACCTGAACGCGATGCGCTACACGCTCGCCAGGACGATGCAGCGCGCCGCGAACGACCTCTACGGTGGCGAGGCGTTCCCGCCGCCGGACAACAACCTCAGCCGTCAGATCCTCACCGACGTCCCGAACGTCGTCGGCATGACCGTGGATGCCGCGACGCAAGCGCTGCGTGATCGGGGCTTCCAGGTCACCGTGGGCGCACCGGTCGACGGCCCCGAGGGCGACGTCATCGTCGCGCAGGACCCGGCCGGCCAGGCGGCGAACGGCGCAACGGTGACGATCTCGCCGAGCAACGGTCAGGCCGCCACCGTGCCCGACATCACAGGGCAGTCGAAATCGAACGCGCAGAACGCGCTCTTCGGAGCCGGCTTCTCGTCGATCTCGTTCGACAACTCGTGCAACCCGCCGGGATCCACCGTCGAGAGCACGAACCCGGCTGCGAACACGGCGACGAACAAGAGCACGTCGATCACGGTCACCTGCAAGTGACCGCTCGCACAGCACACCCGGCCCTCATCGCGCTCGGCGCGGTGGGGGCCGTCGGTGCGGCGGCAGCGGTCTGGGGC
The DNA here is from genome assembly GCF_022627955.1 of Microbacterium sp. C5A9. GTDB lineage: Bacteria > Actinomycetota > Actinomycetes > Actinomycetales > Microbacteriaceae > Microbacterium. The sequence continues at coordinate 12,570 of NZ_JABXGD010000012.1, read as the reverse complement.
ATCGGCATCGAGCGCTACCTGTTCACGGTGCGCGAGGCGACGGCGGCGGCGCTGGCCCCCGGCTCCGCTCCGATCCGGGTCCTGCACATCTCCGACGCGCACATGGCACCCTGGCAGCACCGCAAACAGGACTGGCTGGCCTCGCTCGCGCAGCTGAAGCCGGACCTCGTCGTCAACACCGGAGACAACCTCGGGCACCGCGACGGACTCGAGGGCATCCGTCGGGCGTTCGATCCGCTCGCCGGGATCCCCGGGGTGTTCGTGCACGGCTCGAACGACGTCGCAGAGCCCTCGCCCCGCAATCCGTTCCGGTACTTCATGGGGCCCTCGAAGAGGCATCAGTCCGTCTCGACCCTCGACACCGACGCGATGGACTCGTACTTCACCGACGAGCTCGGCTGGTCGACGCTGAACAACACCGCGGCGCGCCTGACGGTCGCCGGCAATCAGGTCGACTTCTTCGGCGTGAGCGACGCTCATCGTGACTGGGACCGCCTGGAAGACCTCCCTGCGGCGATCGCGGAACTCGGCCCGCGCGAGGCTCGTACCTCGGTACTCGGCGTGACGCATGCGCCCTACCAGCGCGTGCTCGACGGCTTCATCGGTCTCGGCGCCGAGGCGATCTTCGGCGGGCACACGCATGGTGGGCAGGTCTGCCTGCCCGGCTACGGCGCCCTCGTCGCGAACTGCGACATCCCGCTGAAGCAGGCGAAGGGCCTCAGCACCTGGACCGCAGACGGCCGCACCGTGCCGCTCAACGTCAGCGCCGGATGCGGTCACTCGATCTACGCCCCGGTGCGCTTCGCGTGCCGCCCCGAGGCGACTCTGCTCACGCTGACACCGCGGGACTGAGTCTCGATTCGCTGTTTGACCCTCGTCTCTTGTAGACTCGGAGGGTTGCAAAACGGGGTGTGGCGCAGCTTGGTAGCGCGCTTCGTTCGGGACGAAGAGGTCGCAGGTTCAAATCCTGTCACCCCGACCAGTGACACACGAAGGCCGCCCTCACGGGCGGCCTTCTCTGTAGCGGCGGGCTGCATCGGCATCCGCCCCGTATCTTGGGAACATCATGACTTCGCCTGCCCTCGTCGCCTTCGACCTCGATGACACGCTCGCTCCCTCGAAGGGCGCCATCAGCCCCCGCATCGCCGCCCAGCTGCTCGCACTGCTGCGCAGCGTCGACGTCGCGATCATCTCGGGCGGCAACGAGCAGCAGTTCCGCTCGCAGGTCATCGCGCAGCTGACGGATGCCGATTCCGCCGCCGTCGCCCGCCTGCACCTGCTGCCGACCTGCGGCACGCGCTACCTGCGGCACGACGGCTCCGACTTCGTCCCCCTCTACGCCCACGACCTCAGCGACGACGAGAAGTCCTCGGCGCTCACCGCCCTGCGCGAGGAGGCCGAGCGTCTGGGGCTGTGGGAGGCCGAGCCGTGGGGTGAGATCCTCGAAGACCGCGGCTCGCAGATCACGTTCTCGGCACTCGGGCAGAAGGCCCCGCGCGACGCCAAGCACGACTGGGACCCGACGGGTGCCAAGCGCGAGGCTTTGAGGGATGCCGTGGCGGCTCGCCTGCCCGGGCTCGAGGTGCGCTCGGGCGGCTCGACGTCGATCGACATCACGCGGGCCGGCATCGACAAGGCCTACGGCATGCGAGAGCTCGCGGAGCGCACCGGCATCCCGCTGGCATCGATGCTCTTCTACGGCGATCGCCTCGACGAGGGCGGCAACGACTACCCCGTGCGGGCCATCGGTGTGCCGTCCGTGGCCGTCGAGGGCTGGGAAGACACCGCCGACAAGCTCGACGACCTGCTCAAGACGCTCTGAGATCCTCGGCGATCGCGCGGGCGGTCGCGCCGACAGACGGTGCCGACAGACAGGCCGGCCGGCAGCGCCGGGCGGTGATGCTCGCCCCACGCGCGCCCGCGCCCTAGCATGGCGTCATGGAGCCCCTGCAGATCGTCATCGTGACCGCAGCCGTGGCGAGTGCGGCGTGCTGGATACTGTCGCTGATCACTCGCGACACCTCCTGGGTCGACCGGGCCTGGTCGATCGTCCCGGTCGTCTATGTGTGGATCTTCGCCGCCGGCGCCCTCGCGAGCGGTGAGGATGCCGCTCGGCTCGTGCTCATGGCGCTGCTCGTCACCGCCTGGGGCGCGCGGCTGACGTTCAACTTCGCCCGCAAGGGCGGGTACACCGGCATGGAGGATTATCGCTGGGCCATCCTGCGCGGCCGTATGCGGCCCTGGCAGTTCCAGCTGTTCAACCTGCTCTTCATCGTGGGCTACCAGATGACGCTGCTCGTGCTCATCACCCTGCCCGCCGAGGTCGCTCTGCAGCATCCGGCCCCCCTGACCGCCGCGGATGCCGTGTTCGCCGCCGTGTTCCTCGCGCTGCTCGTCGGCGAGACCGTCGCGGATCAGCAGCAGTGGGAGTTCCACCGTCGTAAGAAGGCCGCCGGCGGCACCCTCTCCCCCGGGTTCGCGACCCAGGGGCTGTTCCGCTACAGCCGCCACCCCAACTTCTTCTTCGAGCAGTCGCAGTGGTGGGCGCTCTACGCGATCGGCGCGACGGCCGCAGTGGCCTCGGGCGCCGGTGTCGTGGGCGGAGCGCTGAACATCACGATCGTCGGCCCGGTGCTGCTCAGCATCCTCTTCATCGGCTCGACGATCTTCACCGAGTCGATCACGGCTGCCAAGTACCCGGCGTACTCGGAGTATCGCCGGACGACCTCGATGCTGGTGCCGTGGCCGCCGCGGACTCGACGGGCCGTCGAGTCCGCGGCGTGAACGTCAGCCGACGACGACGTCGGACGCCGCCCGCGTGACGGGGACGAGTCGGGTGAGCTGGGTCACGTGCGCAGGCTCGAGCTCGGCCAGAGAGGCCACGCCGAGCAGGCGCATCGTGCGCTCGATCTCGGTGCGCAGGATCTCGATCGTGCGGTCGACGCCGGCACGCCCGCCCGCCATCAGCCCGTACAGGTACGCACGACCGATGAGCGTGAAGTCGGCGCCGAGCGCCACCGCCGCGACGATGTCGGCGCCGTTCATGATGCCGGTGTCGATCATGACGGTGAAGTCGTCGCCCACGGCCTTGCGCACCTCGGGCAGCAGGTGGAACGGGATCGGCGCGCGGTCGAGCTGACGCCCACCGTGGTTCGACAGCACGATGCCGTCGACACCCGCGTCACGCAGCCGCACCGAGTCCTCGACGTTCTGCACCCCCTTGATGACGATCTTGCCGGGCCAGATGTCGCGGATCACGGCGAGATCGTCGTAGCTGATCGTCGGGTCCATGGCCGCGTCGAGGAGCTCGCCGACCGTGCCTCCCGTGGTGCTCAGCGACGCGAACTCGAGCTTCGGCGTCGTGAGGAAGTCATACCACCACCACGGCCGCGGGATCGCGTTGATGATCGTGCCGAGCGTCAGCTGCGGCGGGATGCTGAAGCCGTTGCGCTTGTCGCGCAGGCGAGCGCCGGCGACCGGGGTGTCGACCGTGAACTGCAGAGTGTCGAACCCGGCAGCGGCGGCGCGGCGGGTGAGTTCGTAGGAGATCTCCCGGTCGCGCATGACGTACAGCTGGAACCAGTTGCGCCCGTGCGGGTTGGCGGCCTTCACGCCCTCGATCGAGGTCGTGCCGAGCGTCGACAGGGTGAACGGGATGCCGGCAGCGGCAGCGGCACCGGCACCGGCGACCTCACCCTCGGTCTGCATCAGCCGGGTGAAGCCGGTCGGCGCGATGCCGAACGGCAGCGCGGAGGGGCCGCCGAGGATGTCGACCGAGGTGTCGACGTCGGGGGCGGGCCGGAGGATGCCGGGGTGGAACTCGACGTCCTGGAACGCCTGGCGGGCGCGCGTGAGCGACAGCTCACCCTCGGCGGCGCCGTCGGTGTAGTCGAACGCCGCCTTCGGCGTGCGGCGCTTGGCGATCGTGCGCAGGTCGTCGATGGTGAGCGCGCCGTCGAGGCGACGCTTCTTACCGTCGAGCTGCGGCTTCTTGAACTGCATGAGCTCGAGGAGCTCGACGGGGTTGGGGAGCTGGCGCTGGACCATGGCTGTCCTTTCAGTCGGTCGTTCGTGGAGAACGGGCACCCTGTTGCAGGCTCAGGGACCCGGTTCGTTCGTAGTAGCCGGTGATGTGCGCGCGGACGAGCGCGCGAGCGGCATCCGCATCGCCCGCATCGATCGCACCGACGATGGCCCGGTGCTCGGCACGCAGACCGTCGGCCATCGACGCCCAATCGGCGACGGCCGCAGCGCCCTCCTGCACATAGGACTCGATGGCGGTGCGGAGTCCTGCCATCATCGCCGCGACCACGGTGTTGCCGCTGGAGTCGGCGAGGGCGAGATGCAGCTCGGCGTCGAGCGCGAGGAATTCCGCCGGCGTCAGCCCCTCGACGTCCATCGCATCGAGCACGCGGTGAGCCGCCGTCAGGTCTCGCTCTGCTCGACCGGCGAGCGTCGCGGCGACCGCGTCCTCGAGGAGCAGACGGGTCTGCACGACGTCTTCGAGCGGGAAGCCGCGAGCGGCCACCTGGAGCCTCAGGAGCGTCGACATGCCTCCGGTGGGCGTCGAGATCACGATCGCGCCGGACTGCGGCCCCGATCCCGTGGACGTGCGGATCAGGCCCATGACCTCGAGCACCCGCAGCGCCTCGCGGACGCTCGACCGGCCGACGCCGAGATCGGCCGACAGGTCGCGTTCGGAGGGGAGCCTGTCCCCCGGCCCGATGCGCCCGTCGAGCAGGTCGCGCTCGATATGCTCGAGCACGAGACGCCACGCGCGTGCCGGCTGCTCGGGCATCCGCTCTCCTCGTCGCGTTCGGATCCGGCGCGGACGTTCGACGCGCCTGTGGTCTGACCACAGTAGCGCGTGTGGTCAGACCACGCAATCCCGGCACGACGGAACGGCCGCACGGTGGCGACGGCGAGGGCCGGGGCGGCGCGGGCGGGGTGTGTCGAGGGCGGTGGGCCTAGCCCAGGCGTCCGCCGGACTCCTGCAGATAGCAGGCGCCGCAGAGCGACTCGTAGGTCGTCAGTTCGGGTGCGACAGTGCCGTCGGCCCCTTCGTCTATGGCGACCTGGTCGCCGTCGAACACGAAGCGGCCGCCGACGACCCGACCGTTGAACACGGCTTTGCGCCCGCAGCGGCAGATGGTCTTGAGCTCTTCGAGCGAGTGCGCGATCGCGAGCAACCGGGCCGACCCGGGGAAGGCGTGCGTGAGGAAGTCGTTGCGGATGCCGTACGCGAGCACCGGGATGCCGTCTTCGATCGCGATGCGGAACAGGTCATCGACCTGCGGCGCCGTCAGGAACTGCGCCTCGTCGATGAGCAGGCACGCGATGTCCGAATCGCGGCTGTGCGCGGCGAAGAGCGACCGCGCGTCGTCGTCCGCCCCGATGAGGAAGTCGACGTCCCGGGTCATGCCGAGCCTGCTGTCGATCTGCGATGCGCCCTTGGTGTCGATCGCGGGCTTCGCGAGCAGCACGTGCTGGCCGCGCTCCTCGTAGTTGTACGCCGCCTGCAGCAGCGAGGTGGACTTTCCGGAGTTCATCGCTCCGTAGCGGAAGTAGAGCTTCGCCACCGGCGCGTTACTCGTTGATACCCAGCGTGGCGGCCGTGGCCGCCGTGGACTTCTCGGCGAGAGCGGCATCGGTGTTGAGGGACTTGCCGAACGTCGGGATCAGCTCGCGCAGCTCGGGCTCCCAGCCCGGGTACTGCTCGGGGAAGCACTTCTTGAGCAGGTCGAGCATGATCGGCACAGCCGTGGACGCTCCCGGGGACGCGCCGAGCAGACCCGCGATCGAGCCGTCAGCCGCAGCGACGACCTCGGTGCCGAACTGCAGGACGCCGCCCTTCTTCGCATCCTTCTTCATGACCTGAGCACGCTGCCCGGCGTTGATGAGGGTCCAGTCCTCGTCCTTCGCGGTGGGCATGAACGTACGCAGACTGTCGACCTTCTTGCCGTGGTTCTTGAGCAGCTCGCCGACCAGGTACGTGATGAGGTCGGGATTCGCGAACGCGACGCGCAGCATGGGCCACAGGTTGTGCGGGCGCACCTGGGTCACGAGGTCGAGCATCGACCCGTTCTTGAGGAACTTGGGGCTGAACGTCGCGAACGGCCCGAACATGAGCGAGGCCTCGCCGTCGACCACACGGGTGTCGAGGTGCGGCACCGACATGGGAGGGGCGCCGACCGACGCCTGCGAGTAGACCTTGGCCTTGTGCTGGGCGACGATCTTCGGGTCGGAGGTCTTGAGGAACTGTCCGCCGATCGGGAAGACGCCGTAGCCCTTGATCTCGGGGATGCCCGACCGCTGCAGCAGCTTGAGCGCCCAGCCGCCGGCACCGACGAAGACGAAACGCGCCTTGATCTCGTTGGGGGTGCGGCCGACCGTGGTGCGGTACTTGACCAGCCAGCCGTCCTTCTGCTTCTTCAGCGAGCGCACCTCGTGGTTGGTGCGCAACGCGACGCCCGACGAGGTCAGGTGATCGAAGAGCTGGTGGGTCAGCGCGCCGAAGTCGACGTCGGTGCCGGCGGGCACGCGGGTCGCGGCGAACGGCTCGCCCTTGCGACGCTGCTGCATGAGAAGCGGCGCCCAGGTGTTGATGACGCGCGAGTCCTCGCTGTACTCGATGCCGTCGAAGAGGGGCTGCTTCTTGAGCACCTCGTAGCGGTCCTTGAGGTACGCGACGTCCTTCTCACCGCGCACGAACGTCATGTGCGGCGTGGCATTGATGAACGTCGACGGCTCGTCGAGCACTCCCCGGTCGACGAGCGACGACCAGAACTGACGGCTCTGCTGGAACTGCTCGTTGATCGAGACGGCCTTTGCCGGGTCGAGCGGCGCGCCCTTCTGCTGCGGCATGTAGTTCAGCTCGCAGAGTGCCGCATGACCCGTTCCCGCGTTGTTCCAGGGGTTCGAGGATTCCTGCGCCACATCGGAGAGTCGCTCGAATGCGACGATCTTCCAATCCGGCTGCAGTTCGTGCAGCAGAGTACCCAGGGTGGCGCTCATGATGCCACCACCGATCAAGACGACATCGACGTTTTCGGTCACCGGAACAGTCTAGTTCGAGGTCACGACACGACCGACCACGGGGACCGGCCCGATCAGACCGGTTCCGCATCGCGGAGATGCGCTCCGGCTATGACGCGAGGCGCTCGGCGAGGATCTCCGCGATCTGCACGGCGTTGAGTGCGGCGCCCTTGCGCAGGTTGTCGTTGCTGATGAACAGCACGAGGCCCTTGTTCTCGGGAGCGGACTGGTCGGCGCGGATGCGACCCACGAAGCTCGGGTCCTTGCCGGCGGCCTGGAGCGGGGTCGGCACCTCGTCGAGGACCACGCCAGGAGCGATGCTGAGCACCTCGGTCGCGCGCTCCGGAGTGATGTCGCGGGCGAACTCGACGTTGATCGAGAGAGAGTGACCGGTGAAGACGGGGACGCGCACGCACGTGCCCGCGACACGGAGGTCAGGGAGCTCGAGGATCTTGCGGCTCTCGTTGCGGAGCTTCTTCTCCTCGTCGGTCTCGTTCTGGCCGTCGTCGACGAGGTTGCCGGCGAAGGGGATCACGTCGAACGCGATCGGGGCGACGTACTTCTCGGGCGCCGGGAAGTCGATCGACGAGCCGTCGTGCACGAGGCGCAGGGTGTCGCCCTGGGCGAGAACGCCCTCGACCTGGCCCAGCAGCTCCTGCGCGCCGGCGAGTCCGGAGCCGGAGACGGCCTGGTAGGTCGAGACGATGAGACGCTCGAGGCCTGCCTCGGCGTCGAGCGCCTTGAGCACCGGCATCGCGGCCATGGTCGTGCAGTTCGGGTTCGCGATGATGCCGCGAGGGCGGTCATCGATCGCGTGCGGGTTGACCTCGCTGACGACGAGAGGGACCTCGGGGTCGTTGCGCCACGCGCTGGAGTTGTCGACGACGACCGCTCCGGCCTCGGCGAACCGCGGCGCATACGCGCGGCTCGCGGTCGCACCGGCCGAGAAGAGAGCGATGTCGATGCCGGCCGCATCCGCGGACTCGACGTCTTCGACGATGACGGTCGCGCCGCCGAACTCGATCGCGGTGCCCGCGGAGCGCGCCGAGGAGAACAGGCGCAGCTCGCGGATCGGGAAGGACCTCTCGGCGAGAATCTCGCGCATGACGGTGCCCACCTGGCCGGTGGCGCCCACGATGGCGACGGAGAGTCCTGAGTCGGAGATGCGGGTCATGATGTTCCTTGGCGTCGTGCAGTAGTGCAAGAGAGGCTTCGGGCGCGGCGTCGGGATGCGGATGCCGCGCCTGGCGCCGATGTCAGGGTTTCGGTGAGTCTATCGCGCCGCCCGGTGGTCGGAGACCGGTCGGACCGTCAGCAGGGCGAGGCGAGACCGGCCGTCCGTACGGAGGTCAGCGGCCGGTGCCGGCGTGGACGGTCGCGTCGCTCTCGCCGTCGAGACCGTAGGCCGAGTGCACGGTGCGTGCGGCCTCGGCGAGGTCGGTGTCGCGCAGCACGACCGAGATGCGGATCTCGGAGGTCGAGATCATCTCGATGTTGATGCCACCGGCCGACAGCGCCTCGAAGAGGATCGCCGAGACGCCCGAGTGCGTGCGCATTCCGGCGCCGACGACCGAGAGCTTGCCGATCTGGTCGTCGTGCACCAGGTTCTCGAAGCCCACCTCGGACTGCTCGGCCGCGAGCGCCTTGAGGGCCGCGGCGGCATCCGCCTTGGGCACCGTGAACGAGATGTCGGTGCGACCCGTCGAGGCTGCCGACACGTTCTGCACGATCATGTCGACGTTCGCGCCGGACTTCGCGACGATCTTGAAGATCTCGGCGGCCTTGCCCGGCACATCGGGCACACCGGCGACGGTGATCTTGGCCTGGCCGAAGTCGGTGGCGACACCGGCGACGATCGGTTCTTCCATGGCTGCTGCTCCCTCTGCTTCGCGGGGGTTCTTCATGCCCTCGCCCAGAACGTAGGTGCCCTCGGACGACGAGAACGTCGAACGGGCGTGGATGAGGACGCCGTGTCGGCGTGCGTACTCGACGGCGCGGATGTAGAGCACCTTGGCGCCGTTCGCGGCGAGTTCGAGCATCTCCTCGCTGGAGATGTGATCGAGCTTCTGCGCCTTGGGGATGACGCGCGGGTCGGAGGTGAAGATGCCGTCGACGTCGCTGTAGATCTCGCAGACGTCTGCGCCGAGCGCGGCCGCGAGGGCGACAGCGGTCGTGTCGGAGCCGCCACGACCGAGCGTCGTGATGTCGCGGGTGTCGCGGTTGAACCCCTGGAACCCGGCGACGATGACGATCGCGCCCTCGTCGAGCGCCTCGCGCAGCCGCACAGGGGTCACATCGACGATGCGCGCCGCACCGTGGTGCGAGTCGGTGATCATGCCCGCCTGGCTGCCCGTGAACGAGCGCGCCTCGAAGCCCATCGAGTGGATCGCCATGGCGAGCAGCGCCATCGAGATGCGCTCACCGCTCGAGAGCAGCATGTCGAGCTCACGTGGAGCGGGGATCGGCGCGACCTCGTTCGCGAGGTCGAGCAGCTCGTCGGTCGTGTCGCCCATGGCGCTCACGGCGACGACGACGTCGTGCCCTGCGCGACGCGTGTCGACGATGCGCTTGGCGACGCGCTTGATGCTCTCTGCGTCGGCGACAGACGAGCCGCCGTACTTCTGCACGATGAGGGCCACGTTCACTCCCTGGGATGTCGGGCGGATCCGCCCACGCTCATTCTACGATCGCCGCGTATGCCTCACGTCGCATGTGACGGGACGCCACCCGCGCGGGTACGGCTTGGGAGCCGCGCACAGGCCGCCCCGATGGCCGGGCGGATGCCCGGGCGTGGCGGCCGCGGCATCCGAAGCCGTGCTCGACAGTCGAGAGCGACTGGTTCCGGGGGCGATTCAGAGGGCAGGCGGGATCGGGAGAGGAGAGGGAGCGGATGCCGGTGGGCGCAGGCGCCCTCCCGTGGCGGCGAACCAGCATCCGACGATGATGAGCGGGAATCCGATCAGCAGTCCCGGGGTGAGCGGCTCGGCGAGCACGAGCGCGCCGAGGAGGATCGCGACGACGGGATTGACGTAGGTGAACAGCGGGGCGCGGACCGGGCCGACCTCGCGGATCAGCGCGAAGAACGCGAGGAACGCGACAGCCGTGCAGATCACGGCGAGGGCGACGAGCGCGGCGAGCGACGGAACGGTCGGGACCTCATGCTGTGTGAGCAGACCGATCGGCAGGTAGATGACGCCGATCATGAGCAGCGACAGGGTGATCGTGCCCAGCGACGGCACCTCGGCGAGCTTGCGGGCGACGATGAACGGCGCGATCGCGTAGAGGATCGCGACGAGCAGCACCTCTCCCGCGGCGAGCAGGCTGACCTCGCCGCCGAACAGTCCGGGTCCGGCGACGACGATCGCGACGCCGAGGAATCCGACCAGCAGGCCGATCGCCCTGGCGGGGCGCAGTACGGCCCGATCGCCACCGCCCAGAGCGATGAGAGCGGCGAACAGGGGCACGGTGGCGACGAGCAGACCGGTCATGCCGGACGGCAGCGTCATCTCCGCGTGCCCGAGCAGCACGAAGGGTCCGGCCATCTCGATCGCGCCGAAGGCGAGCACCCAGGGCCACATCGTCAGCGCCTGGCGCAATGCGCCTCCGCGGATCGCGAACGGCAGCAGCAGGAGGGCGGCGATCAGAGTGCGTCCGGCGACGATCGCGGGCGGTGAGATCGACTCGACCGCCACGCTGATGAACAGGTACGGCACTCCCCACAGGAGCGCCATGGCACCGAACAGAAGCCAGCCGCGACGCGAGAAGCCGGCCTGTGCGCTCACAACACGCGCCGGCCCTCGAACGCCCGACCGAGCGTGACCTCGTCGGCGTACTCGAGGTCGCCGCCGACAGGCAGGCCGGAGGCGAGTCGCGACACGGTGATCTGCATGGTGGTCAGCAGGCGGCTGAGGTAGCTGGCGGTGGCTTCGCCCTCGAGATTCGGGTTCGTCGCCAGGATGACCTCCTGCACCGTGCCGTCGGCCAGACGCGTCATGAGCTGAGCGATGCGCAGGTCGTCGGGTCCGATGCCGGCGATCGGACTGATCGCCCCGCCGAGCACGTGGTACAGGCCGCGGAACTCGCGGGTGCGCTCGATGGCGGCCACGTCCTTCGCGTCTTCGACCACGCAGATCAGCGTCGCGTTGCGGCGCGGGTCTCGGCAGATGGCGCAGCGCTCCTGCTCGGCGACGTTGCCGCAGATCTCGCAGAAGCGCACCCGCACACGGATCTCGACGAGCAGCTCGGAGAGACGCGCGACGTCGAACGTCGGCGTCTGCAGGATGTGGAACGCGATGCGCTGAGCGGACTTCGGCCCGATGCCGGGCAGACGGCCGAACTCGTCGATCAGTTCCTGGACGATGCCGTCATACATCAGGAGAACCTCGTCGGGGGCTCGTAGGGCTCTTCGCGCAGGAATGTCGCGCCGAGCACCTGTCGGATCACGGCCTCACCGTAGCGCTGCACTCCCCCGGCCGGGGTGCGCTCGGTGATGGTCGGCGCGGCGGGTGCCGCCTTCTTCGTCGGAGCCGCCGCGGGTGCGGGTCGGCCGGATGCGGATGCCGGTCGGCCGGATGCGGATGCGGATGCAGGAGCCGGCTCGTACGCGGGGTCGTACGGCGGCTCGTCGTCGTAGTACGGCGGCTCGTCGTCGGGCGGGTACGGCGGCTCGTCACGGTCGATCGGGGCCTGACCGGGCGGCGCGGAGGGTGCGGATGCGGTCGGCGTAGCAGCGACCGGCGGTGTCGCGCTCGGCGATGTCGCGCTCGGCGATGTCGCGCTCGGCGATGCGACCGTCGCCGCAGCTGCCGGTGCCGATGCGGGCGCCGACGTCGGCGCCGGGACGGGTTCGATCGACGCCGGGATCGGAGCCACCGCCCACTCGGTCACGGACGCCGGGGAGGCGCTGCGGGTCTGTGGTCGGGGCGAACCCGCTGACGCAGGCTCCGATGCGGGAGCGTCGGCGGCCGGAGCGCCGGCCGAGGGCGACGACGGCTGTCGCGGCGCCCCTCCGGCGGGCATGGGCGCGGGACGGTACTTGACCTTGACGCCGACCTCGTGCTCGATGGCCATCCGCAGATGGTCGGACGGCCCGGCCCCCGGTGTCGTGCCCTTGAACTTCGCGACGTCGTGCTGGCTCGTGAAGCCGAGCGTCAGCACCTCGGACTCGGTGTCGTACGCGAGCGGCTGGACGGCGGTCGCCAGCAGCCACGAGGTGCGGCTGAGCCCTTCGAGACGCTTGAGGACGCCCGGCCAGGACGACGTGATGCGCTCGAAGGTGACCGGCCCGGCGGGAGGGGCGGGGGACGGTGCGTCGGACTCGGCCATCGCCGCGGCGACCTCGACCGCCTCGGCGACATCCGCGGCCACCAGGCCCGGGGAGTCGGTCGGGACCGACTCTGCCGCGATGTCGGTGCTCTCGGGAGCAGACGCGGCCTCGGCGGGAGCGGAGGCCGCCGTCGGTGCGGCCACCGGCTCAGCGGCCGGCGCGGCTGCGGAGGGCTCAGCTGCGGACGGCGCGGCTGCGGACGGCGCGGC
>NZ_JABXGD010000011.1 GCF_022627955.1 Microbacterium sp. C5A9 | reverse complement strand
AGCCCGGGCTGAGCGGATGCGCTGACGTCGCCTCGCGGCACGGGCATCGCCGGCGCTGAGGCCACACCGCTGCTCGCCCCCACCGCGACGGGCTCGGCACCCTGGCGCACACCGGTCGCCGACGCCGCGGTCGCCGTGGTCACGTCGGTCGGTTCGGTCGGCAGGGTCGCCGCGGGAGCGTCGGCCCGCGCCGACCGGTCGAGCGTCGCCGGCGCGGAGATGCGGTCGAGAGGCGACGAACCGCCCTGACGCGTCGACAGTGCGGCGGCCGCGACCGTGACCTGTGAGGACACGGCCGAGCGGTCGAGCGGCGGGGCGGATGCCGCCGCTGCCGCTTCGGATGCCGCGGCAGGCCCTGGCGCGGGTGTCGGAGTCGGACCCGTCGCGACCGCATCCCCCGCGGCTCCGACGACGGGTCGCACGTCCGCACCCGCCGACACGGTCGGTCCGCCGAATGCGCCGGCAGTGCCGCGCGCATCGGAGTCCGCCCCGAGGGGACCGGTGGCCAGCGGCGCCGCGCCTGCCTTCTCTGCGCCCGATTCGTCGGTGGCTGATGCCGCCGTGCCCGATGTCTCCGAGCTCGATTCCTCCGCGCCCGATCCCGCCGCTCGCGCGCCGACGCCCGGCGTGGCTGCTCCGGCGCCGAGCAGCGACGCCGCGGCTGCCAGCTCGGCCGCCTCCGTCGCGGCCTTTCCCGTCGTGCGCTCGTCCGATGCCGTCGCGTCGTCGGTCCCGGCCTGCGCCGACGATCCCGCGTCCCCGCCGGTCATGATCTGCCGCGCCTGGCCGACCATCGCCTCGAAGCGCGTCTCGCGATCGGCCTGTCCCGCGCGACCCGACGCCGCGCTCGCCGCCGGCGTCCCGCCCGCCAGGGAGTTCACCATTCCCACGGCGCTCATCCGATCAGTCCGGCGTACTGCGCGAGCGACGAGCTCCCGGCGGATGCTCCGCTGCTCGCCGTGAACAGCGTCTGCAGTGCGCTCACCAGCTCGGCGTTGCTCGCCGGGGTCTGGGTCGTCGCCGATCCGCTCCGTGTCGCGGCCTGGTCGGTCGACGACCCCGCCACCGCCTCCGCGGACCCGTCATCCGTCGCGCTCGTCGCGGCTTCCAGAAGCCCCGCGAAGGTCGATGCCGCCGACGACGTCTCGGCACTCGCCTCGGCGGCCTCGGTCGGAGCCGCGGCGGCGGCACGGGTTGCGGGATCGAGGGCCACGATGCGGCTCTCGATCTCGCCGACGCGCGCGATGACCCCGTCCAGGCCGGTCATGCCGCGCTCCCCTCGCCGCGCACCGCGCGGGCGACGGCGATCTCGTCGAGCGTGTTCTGCTCGGCCGCCAGATCCGCGCGCACGGCCTCGACGCGGTGCGTGGTCTCCAGGCGTTCCAGGCCCTTCAGCTCGCGCCGGGCCTTGATGTGCGCGCCCTTCGCCTCGTCCTCCGCCGTGCGATGCAGCTCGGTGAGCGCCTGCAGATCGCTGAGCGCGCTGCGCCCCGCGGCCCGCGCGGCCGCCATCGCGAGCAGTGTCTGCGCGTCGCCGACCTGGGCGCCGAGCTCGGCGAGGCTCGAGCGGACGTCCTGTTCCGCGGCCTCGGTCTGCGTGCGCTCGGCCGTCGCGCGCGAGAGCCGCTCGGCGGCGACGCGTTCCTGCGCGCCGCGCACGCGCAGGAGTCCTGCCAGGGGGAAGGTCATGGGGTGAGTCCTCCGAACTCGCTCGTGAGGGCAGCGAGCCGCTGCCAGGAATCGTCCACCGTGCTGAGGTCGTCCATCGACTGGGTGAGGAAGCGAGCGATCTCGGCATCATGATCGAGGGCGGCATCGACGAGGGGGTTGGCTCCCTGCCGATAGGCGCCGATGTCGATCAGATCGTTCGCGCCGCGGCGTGCGGCCAGCACGCTGCGCAGCGTCACCGCCTGCCGTCGCTGCTCGGGGCTCGTGATCTTCGAGACCACCCGCGACACCGATCCGAGGACGTCGACGGCGGGGAAGTGCCCGCGGATCGCGAGGGCCCGGTCGAGCACCACGTGTCCGTCGAGGATTCCGCGTGCGGCGTCGGCGATGGGCTCGTTGTGGTCGTCGCCGTCCACGAGCACCGTGTACAGACCCGTGATCGAGCCGGTCTCCGCGGTACCCGCACGCTCGAGAAGCCGTGCCAGCACCGAGAACGTCGACGGCGGGTAGCCGCGTGTCGCGGGCGGCTCCCCGGCGCTGAGGCCGATCTCGCGCTGCGCCATCGCGACGCGGGTGAGGGAGTCCATCATCAGGACGACGTCGAGCCCGTCATCGCGGAACTGCTCCGCGATGCGGGTTGCGACGAAGGCCGAGCGCAGACGCGCCATGGCCGGCTGGTCGGAGGTGGCGACGACGACGACCGAGCGTGCGAGCCCCTCGGGCCCGAGGTCGTCCTCGAGGAATTCGCGCACCTCGCGTCCACGCTCGCCCACGAGGGCGATCACCGTGACATCGGCCGACGAACCGCGGGCGATCATCGACATCAGCGAGGACTTGCCGACACCGGACCCGGCGAACAGACCCAGACGCTGCCCCGATCCGACAGGGGTCATCGTGTCGAGCACGCGCACACCGAGTCCGAGCTGACGATCGATCCGTCGCCGGGTGATCACGCTCGGGGCATCGTGATCGAGCGGCACGAGCGGCGCGGTGCGCGGCAGCGGACCTCTGCCGTCGATGGGTCGGCCCAGGCCGTCGAGAACCCGCCCGAGCAGTCCCCGGCCCGTCGGCACCTGCAGCGGCGCTCCCGCATGGCGCACGCGGGCGCGTGCGGTGATGCCGTCGAGCCGGCTGAGCGGCATGCAGCGCGACGACACCCCGTCGATCGCCACGATCTCGGCGTCGACCGCGCGTCCGTTCGTCGTGTCGATGCGCACCCGGTCGCCGACCGCTCCCCCGACTCCGCGCACTTCGACGCCGAGCCCGCGCACGGCCTGCACGACCCCACTATGCTCGGGGCGCGCGGCGGCGAGGGCACGCGTCCAGGTGGTCGTCGTCATCGGGCGATCGCCTCGCCCTGATCGCTCGCTCCGTCGAGAGCCTCGCGCACGCGGCGCAGGGCATCGACGATGCGCGTGTCGACCGCGCCGTCCTCGACCTCGACCAGCGCCCCGCCGGGATCCACCGCCGAGGAGCCGATCACCTCGACGTCGGCGACGAGCCCGCGGAGGTCGTCGTCGGCATGCACCGTCCGGGCATCCTGCTCGCTGAGGAGCACGCGGGTCCACCGCTCCACGGGTGCCTCTGCGACGGCTCTCCGCACGGCATGCGCCGCGGCCCGCGCCGGATCCGACAGCTCTGCACCGAGGATCGTGGTCGCCAGTTCGAGGGCGAGCCGTTCGATGTCGTCGACTGTGAGCGCTCGGACCGTCTCGGTCCGGGCATCGAGCGCCTCGCGCGCGGCGTCGAGTGCCCGCAGCGCCGATCCGCGCTCGTGCAGGTATGTCTCGGCGAGTTCACGCTGACGGTGTTCGGCGACGTCCGCCTGGTGCAGGGCCTCGGCGCGCGCACGGCGGAGGCCCTCCGCGAAGCCGTCGGCATAGCCGCGTGCTCGTGCCTGCTCGGTCTCGCCGGGGAGATCGACCGGCGGCTCGCCCACGCGCGGCATCACGAGCGGCGTGAAGGCGGAATCGAGCACGGCGGGCACCTCGGGAGTAGAAGGTCTGGCCTGTCCGTGGCCCGAAGGGCGAGCGATCCGTGCTCCCCCGGCACTATCGCGACGCGGCGGCGGTGGCGTAACCATCGCCGCGTGTCGCCTCGGCGCGGGAATCACTCGATGAGCTCGTCCTCGTCCTCGCGGGAGATCGTGATCTCCTCGGACGCTTCGAGCTCGCGGATGATCCGCACGATCTCCGCGCGGGCCTCATCGACCTGGCGCATGCGCACCGGGCCGAGCACCTTGGTCTCCTCGGTCAGGTTCTCCTGGTTCCGCTCGGTCATGTTGGTGCGGACCTTCTCGACGATCTGCTCGTCGGCACCCTTGAGCGCGAGCGCGAGCATCCGCAGATCGATGCCGCGGAGCACTCGCTGCGCATCGCGATCCTCGAGACGCGCGAAGTCGGCGAAGGTCACCATGCGGCTGCGGATGTCCTCCGCGAGTGCGAGATCGCGACCCTCCAGTGAGGCGAGGAGCGACTTCTCGAGTGCGGTGTCCGAGCGGTTGATGATCTCGACGAGCGGCTGCACGCCCCCGATCGACTCGTGGTTGTCGCGCATCGCGAACACGCCGGTGCGCGAGCGCAGCGAGTCGGCGACGATCGAGATCGCCTCCTGCGTGGCGGTGCCCATGGTCGCGATGGCCTGAGCCACGTCGGTCCGCAGCGGGTCCTGCAGCGCGGCGAGCACGGCCGCCGCGCGGTCTGCGCGCAGATTCGCCAGCACGACCGCGACGGTCGTCGGCAGCTCTCCCTCGAGGATCGTGGCGAGCTGTGCGGGGTCTGCGGCGTTGAGGAAGTCGAAGGACACCGAGCCCTGCGACATCACGCGCCCGACCATCCCGACGGCCTTCTCACGCCCGAAGGCGGTCTCGAGCAGTCCCGTGGCGAGCTCCTGCCCGCCTCGCGACGGCACCGAGCCGCCGGTGGCGATGCGCCGGAACTCCCCGAGCGCGCGGGCGGTGGATGCCACGTCGACGCCGCCCAGCTGCGTGAGCTCGGCGGCCAGCATCTCCGACCGCTCCTCGCCGAGGTGGCGGAGCACTTCGGCCCCCGCCGCGCGATCCATGTTCATGAGCACGATGGCGGCCTTGCGCAGGCCGCTCATCTCCTGCGCGGGGGCCTCCGGCGTCGTCGTCGCGACCGCCGTCGACACCTCGACGGTGTCGGCCTGCGCATCGAGCAGGTCGGTCAGCGCGCTCATACCCTCGCCTCATCCATCAGGCTCGCGAGCGCTCCGGCGATCGCCTCGGGCTCGCGCTTGGCCAGGTCGTCGATCTCGCGGCGACGGCGCTCGACGAGCATCTGGTCGGGTTCGCGTTCGTCGTCGAGATCGGCATCCGCCGACGGCAGCAGCCGGGTCGGCGCAGGCAGGGGGATCGCATCCGCGTCCTTCAGTCCCCTGAGCGACTTCAGCTTCTGCTCCTCGCTCTCGGTCACGGTCGCGAAGTACTCGATCGGCCCGTCGTCGGTGTACATCACCCGTCGCTTCAGCTTGCGACGCACGGCGAGGAAGACCACGAGGATGATCACCGCGAGCAGGATCGACCCTCCGATGATGGCCGCACGCAGCAGCTCCTGCTGCATCTGCGCGGCCTGCTCGGCCTCCGCCGCCTGCAACGCCGTCTGGGCCGCCGTCGCACCCGACTCGCTGAACTCGACGAACTCCACGGCGATCGCATCGCCGCGCTCCAGGTCGATCCCGGCGGCCGATGCGACGAGGGTCTCGACCTGGGCGGCCGTGACGCCCGTGACCGCACCGCGGTTGAGCGCGATGCTCACGGTCTGGCGAGTCACCTCGCCGGCAGGCGTGACGGTCTTCTCGGTCGACTTGTTCACGGCGTTGTCGCGCGAGGTCTCCTCGAACTCGTAGGCGCCGTCGCCGGCGGCGCCGTTGGGCACCGCGATGTTGTCCGGTCCCAGGACCCCGGTGCCGCCGCCCTGACCGCCCGTGTACGTCTCGGTCTTGGTCTGCTCCGAGGCGCTGAGCGCGCCCTCCGGCGCCGAGTACGTCTCGTCCATGCGCTCGGACGTCGAGTTCGCGACGTCGGCCGACACCGTCACGGTCGCGTTGCCGGGGCCGACGATCGTCTCGAGCATGGCGTTGACCGATGCCGCGACCTTCGCCTCGTGTTCCGTGGCCTGCTTCGAGGAGTTGCCGGTGAGCCCGGCGCCCACGGCCGAGAGCACCGCGCCGTTCTGGTCTGTGACCGCGACGTCCTCCGGGGTCATTCCCGGCACGGCCGCGCTCGTGAGGTGCACGATCGCCTCGATCTTCTCGTCGCTGAGCGTCGAGCCGTTGCGGGTCTTGACGAACACCGATGCCGTCGGGCTCTGCTGCTCCGACACGAACACGCTCTCCTCGGGGATCGCGAGCTGCACGGATGCGGCGGTGATGCCGTCCATCGAGCCGATCGTGCTCGCGAGCTCGCCCTCGATCGCACGCTTGTACGTCACGGACTGCTGGAACTCGCTCGCGGTCACACCCATCTTGTCGAGCAGCGTGTATCCCTCGCTCGAGTCGCCGGGCAGGCCTGCGGATGCCGCGGCGAGCCGCTGCGCGTAGACCTGGTCGTCCGGCACCAGGATCGTCGCGCCGCCCTCCGCGAGCTCGTACGAGACCCCGGCGGTCTTCAGCTGGTCGACGACGGCCGATGCGTCCCCGGCGCTGAGCCCGGTGAACAGCGGACTCATCTGCGGTCGGGAGAGCCACGAGCCGAGAGCGATGGCGCCCATCACCAGCAGCGCCACCCCGATGATCGCGATCGTGCGCTGGGCGAGGGTGAAGCCCGAGACGACCTGCTTGGCGCGGTCGAAATAACCCGTGAGCATCTTCGGCATCGCTTAGGCCTGCATCCTCATGATCTCGTTGAACGCGGATACGCTGCGGTCACGCACCGCGACGACCAGATCGAGTGTCACGGACGCCCGAGACGAGGCGATCATCGCCTGATGGATGTCCTGCAGGTCGCCGGTGACCGCCCGCACGGCCAGCTCGTTCGACGACGCCTG
The DNA here is from genome assembly GCF_022627955.1 of Microbacterium sp. C5A9. Taxonomy (GTDB): domain Bacteria; phylum Actinomycetota; class Actinomycetes; order Actinomycetales; family Microbacteriaceae; genus Microbacterium. Next base: position 57,405 of record NZ_JABXGD010000011.1, on the reverse strand, counting down.
CAGCTGCTGGAGGTTCTCCATGGCTCCGGTCATCGAGTTCGCGAAAGCGCCGCCACCGGTCGCGGTGGTGGCATCGGCATCGCTCTCGAAGCTCAGTGACGAGAGGGGGGTCACGCCGGCGGCGGAGATCCCCTCGATCGGGGTGCTCATCCGTTGCGTCCGATCTGCAGTGCTGCCTCGTAGGTCGTCTTGGCACGGTCGACGACGGCGGCGTTCGCCTCGTAGCCGCGCTGCGCCACGATGAGCATGCTCATCTGGTCGCCGAGTTCGATGTTCGGGTACTGCACGTATCCGTCGGCGTCGGCGTAGGGGTGCTCGGGGTCGTAGACGCGCTTCGCCTCGGCCTCGGACTCGACGACACCGGCGACGTACACGCCAGGGCTCTCGGTGCCCGCCTGCACGGTGACGAGCTTCTCGCGGAAGGCCTCCTCCCCCGCGGGTGTCGCCGTGTTCACGTTGGCGATGTTGTCGCTGAGGGCATCGAGCCACTTGCGATGCGCGGTGAGTCCTGAGCCGGCGATGCCGATCGCGTCGAAGGTCATGCGGAGGCCTGGCCGATCGCCTTGGTGATCGATGCGGACTGACCGCCGATCGCCTGACTGGCGAACTGGAAGCGCAGCACCGTGTCGATGTTCGACAGCGTCTCGGTGTCGAGGTTGACGTTGTTGCCGTTGATCCGCGTCGGCTCGAGCGACCGCTCGACGGTGGGGGTCACCGCGCCCGATCCGGCGGAGACGGCGGAGCGCAGCTCGTCTTCGAACTGCACCCGCTTCGCCTGGTAGCCGGGGGTGTTGACGTTGGCGATGTTCTCGGCGATCGACCGCTGACGCAGCGCCAGACCGTCGAGCGCGCTGATCAGCGCGGAGGAGGTAACGGATTCGAGCACGGGGGCACTCCGGACGTTGATGGAGAAGCCGATCCCTGGCCAATCGTCGAGCTATCCGTGCTCAGGTGGGACTATCGCGACAGGAGGAACGCGGCGTAACCCCGCGCGCTCACCCTTCGACGTCGAGATATGCGGGGGTGCCGCCGGGGTTCGTCGGCACCCGACGGAGCGCAGCGATCTCTCGCGCGACATTCGCTCGGGATGCGACGAGACCGCCGATCATGAGCTGCTGACGCGCAAGGACGGCTTCGGCGCGCTCCCGGAGCTGGGCGGGGATCGGACCGTCCGGCCGGTCGAAGTCGGCGGACTCCAGCTGCTCGTCTGCAGCGTCGAGGGCGCGCTCGAACTGATCGAGCACGGCCAGCCATGCCGCGAGGTTGTCGGGCACGGCCGGTCAGGCCAGTGCCGAGGTCGACGTCGGCGAGGTCGCCGTGACCGCCGCCGCCGCCGCATGCCACGCCTCGCGCAGCGGGATCACGAGGTCGCGGCACTCGGCCGTCACCGCGCGGTCGCGGGTGATGTTCGCCGTGATGAGGCGGCTGGTGAGATACGTGTAGACGCTGCGCAGCTCGACCGCCCCCTCCCACGCGTCTGTGAGAGACCCGTTGAGCTCTGCGACGATCTGCTGAGCGTGCGTGAGGTGCGCGCCGGCGGCCGCCCACTCTGCGGCATCCTGCGAGACGCCGGCCCGTTCGATGTCGACCAGCAGCCGGTCGTAGAGCAGGATGAGCAGGCGCTCCGGCGAGGCGGACGCGACCTGCTGCTCGAGGTACTGCTGCTTCGCGCGGTCGAGGGAGGTGATGGGCATGGTGTCTGACTCCGATGCGGTGCGGGTGGAAGGGTCTCAGATCACGACGACGACGACGTGTTGGTGAGGCCGGCGATCTGGGAGCTGAGCCAGGACGACTGGGACTGGAGCTTCGACAGCTGCACCTCGAGCTGCGAGTAGGTGCGCTCGAGCGTGGCCCGTCGCTGTTCGAGCCGCAGGTCCCACCGCTCGACCTGCGTCTTGAGCATCTTGACCTCGGATTCCTGCCCGGTGATGCGCTGGGTCAGCATCCCGTCGTACTTGTCCGAGTACTGGTTCGTCACGTTCTGCACGCGTCCGGCGATCGACGAGAACAGCTCCTGCGTCTTCTCGGGATCCTCGGCCAGCGCCTTCCCGAACTTCTCGGCGTCGAACGAGAGCACGCCCTTGTCGCTGATCGAGATGCCGATGGTCGAGGGCGAGATCCCGTCGATCGGATGCTGCATCGCGCTGGCGAGAGCGCCTCGAAGATTGCGAACCGTGCTGTCGCCGGTGAAGACGCCGAGCGTCGTGGTCTCGCCGACAGCACCGATCGTGGCCTTGGATCCGTTGTCGATCCGCGTCAGCAGCGCCGCGATCTCCTTCACGAAGGCTTCGGCAGAGGCGGTCTGCGCCTTGGCATCGAGAGCGACGACGACGGTCACGGGGTCGGCGCTGACCTTCGACACTGTGACGTCGATGCCCTCGGTCACGGTGAACGTGTTGTCGGCGCTGGTGAGAGTCTGCTCGGCCGCGGTTCCGGCGAAGAGGCGGATGCGCGCATCGCCCCCCTGCGTGAGGACGGCGGCGCCGGATTCGGTCGCCACATCGACGGACGATCCCGCATCGACCTCGGCGCCGGTGCCGCGGTGCAGCGCGAAGCGGGCTTCTTCTCCGGTCTCTGCGCTGGTCAGCTGGATGCGCGACAGCGGTGCGCCGTCGGCATCCGTGCCCGCGGGGACGACCGTCGCGGTGACGCCGGACTTCGCCGCGTTGATCGCCTTGGCGAGGTCCTGCGGGCTGCTGCCGTTCGGGGTGATCTCGGTCTGCGTGCCGTCTGCGGCCACGAGAGTGTAGGTGCCGCCCCAGGCGTCGGCTCCGGCGGACGCCGTGACGATCGAATGCGCCGAGGCGACGGCGTCGACGACGACGTCCGTCGAGAACGCGCTCGCCGTGGGGCGAGCCGTGACGGTGACGCTCTCGGACGATGCGGTGGCGGTGAAGGCCGCGAGCGACGTCGCTCCTGCGGCCGTCTTCGCCTTGGCGACGAGGGCCTGCAGCGAGCTGTTGAGAGACTGCAGGTTCGTGATGATCGCGCTGCGATCGGTGATCTTGGTGGTGATGAGCTTCTTGGGGATCGCCGACACGTCCATGAGCGCGTCGATGAGCTCGCCTGTCTTCAGGCCGGAGATCAAGCCGTCGAGTTTCATCCTCAGATGCCTTCCCAGTGCTGCGGATCGTGTCATTCCCCGAAGGTGCCCGAGCGGAGACGACCCCGCTCGGGCACCCGAAGCGCCTCAGGCGCAGCGACTCAACGGAGCAGCTGGAGAACGCCCTGGCCGGACTGGTTGGCCTGCGCCAGCATGGCGGTGCCGGCCTGAGCCAGGATGTTCGCCGCCGTGTACTTGACCATCTCCGAGGCCATGTCGGTGTCCGCGATGCGGCTCTTGGCAGCCGAGAGGTTCTCGGCCGAGACCTGCAGCGAGTTGATCGTCGACTCGAAGCGGTTCTGCACCGCACCGAGGTCGGCGCGGGCCGACGAGACGCTCTTGATGGCGGTGTCGACCGTGGTGATGGTCGCGGCGGCCACCGTCGGGTCCGCGAATCCGTCGGTCGTCACGATGTCCGTGCGCAGCTGCGTCGAGAGCGCCTTGATGTTGGCGCTGCTCAGGTCGACGGTGATCTGGCTGGATGCAGAACCGTCGGCGCCCACCTGGAAGCTGAGCGTTCCGTCGCCTGCGGCACCGGCCGTGCCGTCGAGCAGCTGGATGCCGTTGAAGTTGGCGCTGTCGGCGATGCGCTCGAGCTCGTCGACCAGCTGCGTCACCTCGGTGGTGATCGCTCCGCGCGAGTCGGCGTTGTTCGAGTCGTTACCGGCCTGCACCGCGAGGTCGCGCACGCGCTGCAGGATGGAGTGGACCTCGGTCAGCTGGCCTTCTGCGGTCTGGATGACCGAGATGCCGTCCTGAGCGTTGCGGGCTGCGACGTTCAGGCCGTTGACCTGCGAGCGCAGGCCCTCGGAGATGGCGAGACCCGCGGCGTCGTCGGCTGCGCGGTTGATGCGCAGACCGCTCGAGAGCTTCTCGAGCGACTTCGAGACGTCGTTCTGGTTCGCCGACAGGTTGCGGTACGAGTTGAGCGCACTGACGTTGGTTGCGATCTGAAGACCCATGTTTATCCTCCGTGGTGATGGGACTGAATGCGGGCCCATCCGTGGGCCTGCACTCACCACATTCGCGACGTGCGGATCGCCCGTAACCCGGGGCCGGGAGAAATCTCAGACGCCGGCGAGCACGCGCGCGGTCGTCGCCGTCTCCGCGGGGGCGGCGGCTCCGAAGAGCGCCTCGAAGAAGTCCGAGCGGGCCTTGGTCGAACGGTCGCCGGTGGTGCCGTCCTCCCACGCCTGCATGGCCTCGCGCATCAGAGTGAGCCCCTTGGAGCGCAGCTTCGAGACATACGCGTGGCTCACCGCGAGCTCCTCCGCGATGTCCTTGACCATGCGGTCGTCGAGGTAGATCCCGCGCACCACCTGACGCATGGCGTCGGGCAGCGCGTCGATGACGCGCGAGAGCATCGTGCGCAGCTCCGACTGCTCGACCGCGTGCTCGGGCAGGATCACGCTGTCGGTGAGGTCGGCCGCCTGGCGTCCGGTCTCCACGTCGAAGTGCTCCTCGAAGCTGGTCGCGGTGCGCACCATCTCGTCGAGCTTCTGCATCTCGATCACCGTGTCGATGTCGAGACCCGACTCTCGTGCCAGCTCCAGGGGCGTCGCGGTGCGGCCCGTGCGGGCGAGTACGGCCTCGGCGGCGACGCGCAGGCGTTCGATCTTGTCCCGACTGCGTTCTCCTGCGGGGTCGGCACGACGCATCTCCGACAGCATCGCCCAGTTGATCTGGCTGCTCGCGAACGCACCGAACGGAACACCGCGCGACGCGTCGTACGACATCGCCGCTCGCGCGAGTCCCATCCGTGCGGCGGAGAGCAGGTCGTCGAGGTCGACGTGCGTCGCCGAGCGCGCCTTCTCGACGGCGAGGAAGGTGGCGAGGGGCATGTTGTCCCTGGCGAGCTGATCGGGTGTCGACGCGACGCCCTGACCCGGGTCAGAATCAGCAAAAACATCAGAATGACGCAGCAATGTGACTCCGTGGCTTGTTCAACTGGTTTATCAGGAACATAGCAGGATTTACGCGTATACAAGTAAATATTTGATGTCGCTGAGATCACGATCAGCCGCCGCTCGCGCGATCAGCGCGAACCCCTCGTGCGACGAGGAGGCCGCTCACTAGAATCGTCGCGTCACCGCAGGGCCGTCCCCGGAGGGGGCCAGGCGACCGCGGTCGACCGGCCGTATTCGCTGGACCGACGGAAGAGGACGACGATGGCTGTGATCTCACGAGGGTTCGGCGCACGCCGCAGAGGGGCAGACGAGCGGCTGCCACCGGGTCAGTACCTGACCGAGGACTTCCCCGTGCTGTCCGCCGGGCCCACGCCTCGCATCGCCACCGACACCTGGGAGTTCGCCGTCGTCGGGCTCGACGGAATCCGGCGGACGTGGTCGTGGGATGACCTGCACGCGCTCCCGCTCGACACGATCACCACCGACATCCACTGCGTGACGCGCTGGTCCAAGCTCGGCACGCGGTGGCGGGGAGTCTCGCTGGATCACCTGCTCGCAGACGCCGGGGACGGCGAATTCACGCGCGTCTTCTCGTACGGCGGGTACACCACCAATGTCCCCCGCGCCGATCTGACGGGCGGCCGCGCATGGATTGCCGTCGAGTTCGAAGGTGAACCGCTCGGGGCCGAGCACGGCGGGCCCGCACGTCTGCTCGTTCCGCATCTCTACTTCTGGAAGTCGGCCAAGTGGGTCCACGGCCTCGACCTGCTCGAGAACGACGAACCGGGTTTCTGGGAGCAGAACGGCTACAACATGTATGGAGACCCCTGGAAAGAGGAGCGGTACTGGTGACCACCTCGTCGCTGTGGCTGGCCGCCACGGTCGTCGAGACCCGGCAGGCCACGGCGCACGGTCGCATCCTCCGGCTGCGGGTGCACGGATGGCCGGGAAACCTCGCAGGACAGCACGTCGACGTGCGCCTCACCGCGGAAGACGGCTATCAGGCCGTGCGCTCCTACTCGCTGGCCTCCGCGGGCGGCTCCGATCTCCTCGAGCTCGCCGTCGACGAGGTACCGGACGGAGAGGTCTCCCCCTATGTCGTGGAGGACGTGCGTCCGGGCGACGAGCTCGAAGTGCGCGGCCCCATCGGCGCCTACTTCGTGTGGACCCCCGACCGACCGGAACCCGTGCAGCTCATCGCCGGCGGCTCGGGCATCGTCCCGCTGCTCGCGATGGCACGGGAGCACGCCCTCGTCGCGAGCGGGGCGCCGATGCGCCTGCTGTACTCGGTGCGCACCGCGGACGACGCGTTCTACGCCGACGAGCTGAGCGCGCTCTCCGACGAGACGTTCACCCTCGACTGGGCGTACACCCGGTCTTCTCCCGCCGGTGTCGCACGACCCGCAGGCAGGGTGGATGCAGCCACGATCACGGCATCCACGATCCCGGTGTCGCAGAACCCCGCGGTCTACGTGTGCGGCCCGACGGGTTTCGTCGAGGCGGTCGCCGACCTGCTCGTCTCCGCGGGTCACTCCCCCGATCGAATCCGTACCGAGCGCTTCGGAGGTGCCTGATGCGCGCCCATCACCCCGGCCATCACGAGCAGCTCGACGGCAACGCCGCCGGCGGCCTCCTGCTCGAGCTCTTCGGCAGAGACATGACGGACGCGCGGGCGGCGTGCGCGCACTGCGAGCATGAAGCGGCGCTCGCCGATGCGGTCGCCGAACTCGACGATGCCGGCATGATCCTCCTGTGCCGAGGCTGCGGTCACACGCTGCTCACCTCTCTCCGCTCCGACGGCCGACAGACCCTCGTCATCGGAGGCCTCCGCCGCCTGCAGTGGCCGCTCTAGAACCCGCACGACGATCCTTGCCCCCCGCATCCGCGCCCTGGCCTGCGATGATCGGAGCATGCGCACCCGTCCTCGAGGCACCTGGAGACGGCAGGTGACCCGCGCCGCCCGCGACGCCCAGATGGTCGACAGGCTCGACTCGGCGCCCGTCGTGATCGACGGCGACGCCCACGACCTCGTGCGCGATCTGCAGGAGAGCGCCCGGGCCGGCGGCGTGATGCTGCAGACCTTCGCCACCACGACGGAGCCCGCCCAGATCGTCATCCTGGCGATCGAGGGCGACGGCCGCTCGTCGCTGCTCAAGATCAACACCCTGCTCCGGTCGGCCTCCGACTCCGTGGCCGCGGATGCGCTGCGCATCGCCGTCATCCGCAGCGGCCGAGCACGGATCGCCCCCGCGAAGGTGCAGCGACTCCTGTCCTCCGAGATCCTCTTCCAGATCTCCGTGGCGCTGTCACCGGTCTCCGCAGGCACCCGCGACCGCTCGCTGCGGCAGCGCCTCGTGCTCGGCTCTCTCGATGCCGCGGGGTTCAGCGTGCTCCGGGTGGGCTGATCGGCGGCAGAGCTGCGGGCCGTCTCGGTCGGTTCGGCGGTCAGGCGTGCGCGAGCACCTGCAGACCGATCACGGCCAGCGCCAGCACGGCCTCTCCCCCGAGCACCAGAAGGCGCACCTGCCACGACAGACGGATCCTGCGCACCGCGAGGAACCCGATGCCGACCAGCGCGGCGACCAGGGCGACGGCCGACCACCGCAGCGCCGACTCCACACTCCACCACCCCCATGCGGACGTGGCGAGCAGGATGAACGGCAGCGCGACGGCACCGAGCGCACCGAACGTCGTCACGACGGCATGGCGGAGCTCGGCGGCGGTCATGAACCGCTCGTGCACGACCAGGTGGGAGATCAGGTCGGCGGTGAAGACCGCGAGCAGGGTGCCGAGCACCGTGACCGCCAGGGTGCGCAGCGCTTCACCCGCCTCGACGTGACCGTGCGTCGCGAGGGCGAGCACCACGGCGAGCGCGGCGAAGGTGAGGTAGATCCGCTCCTTCAGCCGATCGGCTCGTTCATGCCGGTCCGGTCTCTGTCGCTCTCTCATCACGCGTCCTCTCCGTCGCCGACCGTGATCGCCTCGACGAGCCGCTCCTCCGCCGAAGCCAGGTGCGCGGTCAACAGGGCCGCCGCACGCTCTGCGTCACCGTCACGGACCGCGTCGAGCATCGACGCGTGCTGGGCGGCGATCACGGCGGCATCCAGCAGCCGTCGGTCCTGCACCTGCGCCATGCACAGGCGCACCTCGTCGAGCACGCTGCGATACATCCGCGATGTGCGTTCGCTGCCGAGAGCGTCGATCAGCGCGGTATGGAACCGAAGATCAGGATCGACAGTGGCGGGATCCGGCCCCGTCGGCATCGCGAGCAGCGCCGCGTTGGCGTCGACGGCCTCGTCGGGAACGGCTCGCATCGCGGCGAGCTCTCTCAGTGCCGCGCTCTCGAGACGACTCCGCGTGCGGTAGACGTCGCGCACCATCTCGGCGTCGATCGGGATCACCCGCGCGCTCCGATGAGCCGTGCGTACGAGCAGGCCGGCACCGACCAGCTGCTCGATCGCCGCCTTCGCCGTCGGGCGTGCGACGCCGTACGCCGACGAGACCCGCGCTTCGGTGAGAGCACTGCCCGAGGCGAGTTCGCCGCTGAGGATCTCCTCCCGCAGCCGGAGGGCGACGGCCTCGACGACGCCCACGACTCCGAGCGGCGCGGAGGCGGCAGCACTGGTCATGGCATCAGGATAATCGATGCCGATGAATCCGGTACTCTTGTCTGACAATCCGGCGAAGGAGCCCCGATGTCCGCGACACTGCTCACCCCGCTCTCCCGCGACCTGCTCGGCGCCGACACCGTCGTCGCCTCCCGGTCGATCGACAGGTTCGCGCGTGCGCACGACGCGTCGCACTACCTGCTGATCCCCGACGCCGTGCTCTCTCCGCAGGACGCCGAGGGCGTGGCACGCGCATTCGCCGCCGCGCGGGCCGCCGGCCGCACACTCACGTTCCGCTCCGGCGGCACGAGCCTGTCCGGCCAGGGGGTCTCCGGCGACATCCTCGTCGACACCCGCAGCGCGTTCCGCGACATCCGCGTCGACGACGGCGGCGCTCTGGTCAGGGTGGGCCCCGGGGCCACGGTGCGCCAGGTCAACACACGGCTCGCGCGATACGGGCGCAAGCTCGGACCCGATCCCGCGAGCGAGATCGCGTGCACGATCGGCGGTGTCGTCGCCAACAACTCGAGCGGCATGGCCTGCGGCATCACCGAGAACTCGTACCGCACGATCGACTCCCTGCTGCTCGTGCTCCCCAGCGGCACCGTCGTCGACACCGGGGCATCCGACGCGCTCGATCGCCTCACCGCCGCAGAGCCTGCCGTGGTGGCCGGGCTGCGCCAGCTCCGCGCGCGACTGCTGGCCTCCCCCGAGCACACGGAGATCGTGCAGCGGCAGTTCTCGATGAAGAACACCATGGGATACGGGCTCAACTCGCTGCTCGACTTCGACGATCCGGTCAAGATCCTCGAGCACCTGATCATCGGCTCCGAGGGCACCCTCGCCTTCGTGGCAGAGGCGCGGTTCCGCACCGTCGAGGTGCGTCCGCACATCGCGACCGGCCTGCTCGTCTTCGCGACGCTCGCCGACGCGATGGCCGCTCTACCCCAGCTCGTGACGCAGGGGCTCGCCACGATCGAGCTGATGGATGCCGCGTCGCTCCGCGTCGCGCAGGGCCTCGCCGACGTCCCCGCGGCCATCGCCGACATCGCGGTCGAGGGGCACGCCGCCCTGCTCGTCGAGGTGCACGCATCCGACCCCGACGAACTGACGGCCGCCGCCGACGCCGCGCTCGCCGAGTTCGCGCGGCTCCCTCTCGCCTCACCGCCCCGCCTCACCACGGATGCCGCCGAGCGGGCCTCTCTCTGGCTGGTGCGCAAGGGACTCTATACGGCCGTCGCCGGTGCTCGACCGAGCGGTACGACCGCTCTGCTCGAAGACATCGTCGTTCCCGTCGACCGCCTGCTGGTCACCTGCGAGCGCCTCATCGACCTGTTCGCGGCGCACGACTACGACGGCTCGGTGATCTTCGGACACGCGAAGGACGGCAACGTGCACTTCCTGCTCAACGAGCGGTTCGACGACCCCGAGAGCCTGGCGCGCTATCGGCGGTTCACCGCAGACCTCGTCGACCTCGTGCTGAGCCAGGGCGGCTCGCTGAAGGCCGAGCACGGAACAGGACGCATCATGGCCCCGTTCGTGCGGACGCAGTACGGCGACGTCCTCACCGACATGATGTGGGAGATCAAGCGCCTCATCGATCCGTCCGGCATCCTCAACCCCGGCGTGATCCTCTCGGACGACTCGGAGTCGTATCTGCACGACCTCAAGCACGTGCCGACGGTCGAGAGCGAGGTCGATCGCTGCGTGGAGTGCGGATACTGCGAGCCGACGTGCCCGAGCAAGAGCATCACGCTGACGCCGCGACAGCGGATCGTGCTGCGCCGGGACATGGCCTGGGCGGAGGAGCAGGGCGATGCCGATCTCGCACGCGAACTGCGTGCCGACTACGACTACGAGGGCGTGCAGACCTGTGCCGTCGACGGACTGTGCGGCGTCGCCTGTCCCGTGGACATCAACACCGGCGATCTCGTACGCCGTCTGCGTGCCGAAGAGTCGTCGAGGCTCGAAGACGGGCTGTGGGACGTCGCCGCCAAGAACTGGGGAGCAGTCACGCGGGTCGGGGGCGTCGCTCTCACCGTCGCCGACGCCATGCCCGCACCGCTCGTCACCGGCGTCACCGCGCTCGGACGCGCCGTGCTCGGCGCCGACACGGTACCGCTCTACGACAAGGCGCTCCCACGCGGCGGCTCCACGCCGCCGAAGCCGGAGAACCGCGCCGACGCGCAGGTCGTGTTCTTCGGGGCATGCATCGGCACCATGTTCGGAGCCGAGGGCGGCGGCGAAGGATCGCGAGACGCCCTGCGCGCGCTCCTCGATCGCGCCGCGATCCCGGTCACCGTGCCGGACGACGCCGGCGGCCTGTGCTGCGGAACCCCGTGGAAGTCCAAGGGGCATCTCACCGGGTACGACCGCATGACCGACAGGGTGCTCGCCTCGCTGTGGCAGGCGAGCAGACAGGGCGAGATCCCCGTCGTCTGCGACGCCGCCTCCTGCACGGAGGGTCTGCACACGATGCTGGCGAAGGCCGCCGCAGCGCATCCGGAGTACTCCGGGCTGGTGATCGAAGACGCCACGACCTACGTCGTCCGTGAGGTCGTCCCGCGCCTGACCGTCGCGACCAGGCTCCGCAGCGTGGCGGTGCACCCCACGTGCTCCACCACCGCGCTGGGTGCGACGACGGCGCTCACCGCTCTCGCGGCGGCCGTCGCCGACGAGGTGTACGTCCCCGACGACTGGGGATGCTGCGCCTTCGCCGGAGATCGCGGGATGCTGCATCCCGAGCTCACCGCCAGCGCCACGGCTGCCGAGACAGCCGAGCTGACCGCAGCGGACGCGGCCCGCGACGGATTCGACGCCTTCGTCTCCGCGAACCGGACGTGCGAGATCGGAATGACACGGGCGACGGGCAAGCCCTATCGCCATGTCATCGAGATCCTCGAGGAGCTGACGCATCCTTCGAGGTGAGTGGTGGGCCCTGCCGGGATCGAACCGACGACATCCACGGTGTAGTCAGGGTAGTCGCTTTGGTCTGCGATGACGCCCCCTCGCATGACTGGAAACGACAAAAGCCCCGCCGACGCGGCGAGGCTTTGCGTCACCACATGTGGAACCGCAGTTTGACAAAGCAGGCGGCCACAGTCAGTTTCAAGATCGAGAGGCAGGTTATGCCAAACGAAGGATGATCAGATCCGAGGTGGTCTCGATCACGCGACCCTTCGTATTTAGGTCCGCCAGCACCTGCTCGATCTCAGCTCCACGAATCCACTGATCTTCTTTCGGCGTATTGACCGTCTCCACAAAGACAGACGTACCGTCAGCCGTTGAACTCAAGCGCACGCCGATCACCCCTGGGAAGTCGCTGATTGACGCAACCAATACGCCCGTGCTGGCTGGCATACTCAGCCGACGTTCAGTTCGGATCAACTCGCCCAGAGCGAACACCTGCTCGGATATCACGTCGAGACGCGCCTCCGTCGAGTTCTCATCCGAACTCGGCGCGCTAGCGACGATCCCCGTCCCAAACCTTCGCCACATGGGATTGCCATCGTCGAGCCTCGTGCCGGTTTCACGAATGTGGTCAGCGAGTTCTTCGCGCTGCTGCTCCAGCCTCCAGGACTCGATGCCTGAGCTGTACTCGTAGGTGTTAATTCCACCAATATCGAACGGCAGCTTCGTCTGTTCGTCTTTTACCAAAACGATCGGCTTATCAACCGATGTACGCACGCCTAATTCGAACATGACGTTGGCGTTGTGTTGACTCAGATCGCAGAGCACCAGTGGCGCTGTCGCGAGATACTGTACGATCCGCGCATGAATCATGTCCGACCCAGTTGTGAAAGGCTTGATCGGCGAGAATCCTGCGAGCTCGATGGCCGGGATGAAAAGCTGCTCCATCACATGCTTCCAGTGATCTGCGTCCCTGTAGAGCTGTTTTTCCTCCAGGTGGACAGTGATCGGCATCGCGATGAAGCACTCACGAGCAGCAGCGTCGGTCATGTTGAACACGCTATCGGATCACCGAAGGTGCTCGGCTCAGTCAGCAATTCGCGCGAGCTATCAGCACTCATCCGACATTGACCTCGGTCGAACTGCCCTGCTCATCATGAATCTTTTCGCACGCGCAACCGTGGAGTGACGCCGAGGACGCTTCTGGCGGCCCCCAATAAAGCTGAACGCGTCTCCAACCCGGAGACTGCCTCTGGCTCTTATGACGTGACCCCATCGACCCACTCCGGTTCACCCGTCGTGCGACGCTGCGGCCCGCACGTCGCCATCACCGCGGCCACTCGTCGCGGGAAGTAGTTTGTCCGGCAAGCTCCGCGCTTCTTGGCTTGGTCCCCGCTCTATGGTCGTCGCACGGTGCCCCGACCCGCCTCGCCCGATATCCCACAGGCACCCAGTCTCCTGACCGGGTTCTGTGAAGCCGCCTCCATCACGAAGATACTGGACACGGCCCGGCCTCCTAGAGTGATGAGCATGGACCCAATTGCACTCGTCGGCTCGATAGCCTCAGTGCTCGCGGCGCTAGGAGTCGGCGTGCAGTTGACCTGGGCGTGGCGAACGCGCCCCGGTGTCGAACTCGAAGCGCAGACGTCAAAGATCTTCTCGAATCGCGAGCTGATGCATCTCCGGAACGTCGGCTCTGCAGGCGCGCGAGGACTGAGCTTGAAGGGGTTCGAGTGCACGATCGGTTCGGTGGCACCGAACACAGGGCATCTCGACAGCGGTGAGATGATGACGCTCACGATCGAGGACGCGACCGACAACGCGTGGGTGTTGTTCTTCTGGCACCATCCGTCGGGTCGGCGTTCTGAACAGACGTGGTTCCCCGTTCGCTCCGGAACAGAGTTGGAAGCAGAACATGTCGAACAGACGCTGCGCCCATGGTGGAAGCGCCGAGCAATGCGAAGATCGCAACGAATGCTTGCTGCTCCCGGCGCATCGCTGCGAGTTTCCCTGCCACGATCCCCTCAGAAGCTCCAGCGACTGTGGCGCCGATCAGAGCGCCAAGTCGCTAGATCCCGATCGCGAGGGAAACCATGAAGAGCCCGGGGAGACGTAATCGTTCCTGCTCGGACGACGCGCGAAGAATGCGATGCTGTGGTGTCCACTCTCGCCAATACCAGGTCGTTGCACCGGGAGATCATGGGACACCTGTAAACGATACAAAGTCCCTTGATCTCCGTCGTGCGCACCGTGACTTCGTCCACGACCTCATCAAGAACCGACGTCCGCTCTGCCCGTTGCATCGCCAACAGATCGGGCTGAACGCGTCCTCGATGAGCGAGACCCTGCGCAGCAAGACCCGGTCCTTGACGGCGAGCTCGAGAACATCGCAAGTGCTGAAGCTCGACACGATCGACTTCTACAACCAGTACATTTCGGTGGGCCCTGCCGGGATCGAACCGACGACATCCACGGTGTAAACGTGGCGCTCTACCAGCTGAGCTAAAGGCCCTGGTGCACCCAGTGTATCGGTGTCGCCGTGCGCGAGCATGTCGTGGAAGGGGGATAGGCTGAGGGCGGCACGCGTTGTGCACAGCCGACAAGGCTGCCCGCGTCGCTTCCCGTTTCATTGGCATGACCTGCCAGCTTGACGAAAGGCTCCCCGTGACTGTGCACGACCAGGATCCGTATTCCCAGGGCCCGCTCGACAGCGACCCGGATGAGACGGGCGAGTGGCAGCAGTCACTCGATGAGCTCGTCGAGGCGAAGGGCCACGGTCGTGGCCGCGAGATCATGCTCAGCCTGCTCAAGCGCTCGAAGGAGCTGCACCTGGGCGTGCCGATGGTCCCGACCACCGACTACATCAACACGATCGCCGCCGAGAACGAGCCCGAGTTCCCCGGCGACGAAGAGATCGAGCGTCGCTACCGCGCATGGATCCGCTGGAACGCGGCCATCACGGTGCACCGCGCGCAGCGCCCCGGCATCGGCGTCGGCGGACACATCTCGACCTACGCATCCTCCGCCGCTCTCTACGAGGTGGGCTTCAACCACTTCTTCAAGGGTGCCGACAACCCCGGCGGCGGAGACCAGATCTTCATCCAGGGGCACGCCTCCCCCGGCACCTACGCGCGCTCGTACCTCGAAGGACGTCTGAGCGAAGACCAGCTCGACGGCTTCCGCCAGGAGAAGTCGCACGCCCCGCACGGCATCCCGTCGTACCCGCACCCGCGCCTCATGCCCGAGTACTGGCAGTTCCCGACGGTCTCGATGGGTCTCGGCCCGATCAACGCCATCTACCAGGCGATGTCGAACAAGTACCTCGAGAACCGGGGCATCAAGGACACGTCGCAGTCGCACGTCTGGGCCTTCCTCGGCGACGGCGAGATGGACGAGGTCGAGAGCCGCGGCCAGCTGCAGGTCGCCGCCAACGAGGGGCTCGACAACCTCACGTTCATCGTCAACTGCAACCTGCAGCGTCTCGACGGCCCCGTGCGCGGTAACGGCAAGATCGTCCAGGAACTCGAGTCGTTCTTCCGCGGCGCGGGCTGGAACGTCATCAAGGTCGTCTGGGGTCGCGAGTGGGACGACCTGCTCGCCCGCGACACCGAGGGCGCGCTGCTCAACCTCATGAACGTCACCCCCGACGGCGACTACCAGACGTACAAGGCCGAGTCCGGCGCCTACGTCCGCGAGCACTTCTTCGGTCGCGACGAGCGCACGGCCGCCCTCGTCAAGGACTATTCCGACGACGACATCTGGAACCTCAAGCGCGGTGGCCACGACTACCGCAAGGTCTACGCCGCGTTCAAGGCCGCGACCGAGCACAAGGGCAAGCCGACCGTCATCCTCGCGAAGACCGTCAAGGGCTACGGCCTCGGTCCGCACTTCGAGGGCCGCAACGCGACCCACCAGATGAAGAAGATGACGCTGGACAACCTCAAGACGTTCCGCGACGCGATGCACATCCCGATCACGGATGCGCAGCTCGAGGAGAACCCGTACCTGCCCCCGTACTACAACCCGGGACCCCAGGACGAGACGATCCAGTACATGCTCGAGCGCCGCAATGCGCTCGGCGGCTTCCTGCCCGAGCGCCGTTCGACGCACGTCGGCCTGTCGCTCCCCGACGACAGCGCGTACGCGCTGCCCAAGAAGGGCTCCGGAACCCAGGAGATCGCCACGACCATGGCGTTCGTCCGACTGCTGAAGGACCTGCTGCGGTCGAAGGACTTCGGGCACCGCATCGTCCCGATCATCCCGGACGAGGCTCGCACCTTCGGCATGGACGCGTACTTCCCGACCGCGAAGATCTACAACCCGAACGGCCAGCACTACACCTCGGTCGACCGTGAGCTGCTCCTCGCTTACAAGGAGAGCCCGCAGGGCCAGATCGTGCACGTCGGCATCAACGAGGCGGGCGCCCTCGCGGCGTTCACCGCGGCCGGAACGTCGTACGCCACGCACGGCGAGCCGCTCATCCCGGTCTACCTCTTCTACTCGATGTTCGGCTTCCAGCGCACGGGCGACGCCCAGTGGGCAGCCGGCGACCAGATGGCCCGCGGGTTCATCATGGGCGCCACGGCCGGCCGCACCACCCTCACGGGTGAGGGCCTGCAGCACGCCGACGGCCACTCGCACCTGCTCGCCGCGACGAACCCGGCGACGGTGTCGTACGACCCGGCCTACGGCTACGAGATCGCACACATCATGCGCTCGGGTATCGAGCGCATGTACGGCGGCGACCACGAGGACCCGAACGTGATGTACTACATCACGCTCTACAACGAGCCTCTCGTGATGCCCGCCGAGCCGGAGAACGTCGATGTCGACGGCATCGTGCGCGGCATCCACCGCGTCTCGGTCGGCGAGGGCGAGGGCCCCCGCGCCCAGCTCTTCGCGTCGGGTGTCGGCCTCCCCTGGGCTCTCGAGGCTCAGGAGCTGCTGAAGAACGACTGGGGCGTGATCGCCGATGTCTGGTCGGTCACCTCCTGGACCGAGCTGCGCCGCGACGGCCTCGCCGCCGACGAGCACAACTTCCTGCACCCGGAGGAGGAGCCCCGCACGGCTTACCTCACGCAGAAGCTGCAGGGTGCCGAGGGACCGGTCGTCGCCGTGAGCGACTTCATGCACGCCGTGCAGGACCAGATCCGCCCGTGGGTCCCGCAGCGTTTCGCGACGCTGGGCGCCGACGGCTTCGGATTCTCCGACACGCGTGCCGCGGCCCGTCGCTTCTTCAAGATCGACGGTCCGTCGATCGTCGTCCGCACGCTGCAGTCGCTCGCCGAGGACGGGGTCGTCGACCGCTCCCTCGCCGCGCAGGCCATCCAGAAGTACAGCCTGCACGACGTGAACGCCGGCACCAGCGGCAACGCGGGCGGCGAAAGCTGAGCCATCGGTGACGGCTTCCTCTTCGCGCGGCATGGACAAGACCGCCACGCTCACCTGGCTGCGCCGGATCTCCGGTGACATCGCCTCGGTGACGATCAAGCGCCTCGAGGACACTCTCCCGTGGTACGCCGACATGCCACCAGCCCGCCGCTCTGCGGTCGGGCTGGTGGCCCAGGCGGGCATCACCTCCTTCATCCAGTGGTACGAGGATCCGACCTCGACTCCCTGGATCGCCGCCGACATCTTCGCCGCGGCACCGCGCGAGCTGCTGCGCAGCGTCAGCCTGCAGCAGACGCTCCAGCTAATCCGCGTCACCGTCGAGGTCACAGAGGAGCGCGTGGCGGGCCGGGGCGAGGACCTGCGCGAGGCGATCCTGCTCTACTCGCGCGACGTGGCCTTCGCCGCCGCCGACGTCTACGCCCGCGCGGCAGAGGCGCGCGGCCTCTGGGATGCGCGGCTCGAGGCTCTCGTCGTGGACTCGATCCTGACCGGCGAGGCCGATGAAGAGCTGCCGAGCCGTATCGCTGCGCTCGGCTGGCACGGACACGGCGAGGTGGCGGTGCTCGTCGGCACGACTCCCCCGCAGTTCGATGTCGACCTGGTCCGTCGCACGGCGCGCAAGCTGTCCGTCGATGTGCTGATCGGCGTGCAGGGCTCCCGGCTCGTCCTCGTGATCGGCCGCGCCCGCGCCGAAGGCCAGGAGGGCGGTGAGGACGACGACGAACTCGGCTTCACCGAGATCGCCGCGCGACTCGAGCCGTCGTTCGGTCCCGGCTACGTGGTTCTCGGCCCCGCTGTCGCGGCGCTCGTCGACGCGAGCCAGAGCGCACGTGCGGCCCTGGCCGGTTTCGCCGTCGCCCGGGCCTGGCGCAGCGCGCCGCGCCCCGTCGAGGCCGACGATCTGCTTCCCGAGCGCGCACTCGCCGGCGACCCTCTCGCCAAGCAGACGCTCATCGAACGCATCTACCGTCCCCTCCAGGCGCACTCCACCGATCTGGTCACCACTCTCTGGAGCTATCTCGACAACGGCCGCTCGCTCGAGGCGACGGCGCGAGAGCTGTTCGTGCACCCCAACACGGTCCGCTACCGCCTGAAGCGCGTCAGCGAGGTGATCGGCTGGGATGCGACCGGGCCGCGTGAGGCTCTGATCCTGCAGACCGCGCTCATCCTCGGATCCATCGGCGCCGCAGAGCAGGTCCGTCGGCGTCCGCCGCTCAGACGTCCCTCGCGCTGACCCGGATTCGGGCAGATCTGTACGCCACACACAAGCGTTCTTCGGAATCTTGTGATGGATCATCCACCGCTCAGCCCGGATCGTTGGCAGACTGGGTGTGTGATTGTCGTCGTATGCCCGGGACAGGGCTCGCAAACCCCCGGTTTCCTCTCTCCTTGGCTCGAGCTGGAGGGCGTCTCCGACCGCATCGCCGCCTACTCCGAATCCGCCGGGGTCGACCTCGAGCAGCACGGAACGGTGTCGGATGCCGACACGATCCGCGACACGCGCATCGCTCAGCCGCTGATCGTCGCGGCCTCGCTGGTCGCCGCGACCGCGCTCACGGAACGTGCCGGACGCGTCGCCGACGGCGTCGCCGGGCATTCGGTCGGTGAGATCGCCGCGCTCGTGAGCAGCGGCGTGATCGACGCCGAGACCGGGATGCGCCTGGTCGGCATCCGCGGTCGTGCCATGGCCGACGCCGCGGCGCAGACCCCCACCGGCATGAGCGCGGTCCTCGGCGGCGACGAGGAGACGATCCTCACGCGACTCACCGAGCTCGGACTCTCCCCTGCCAACTACAACGGCGGCGGTCAGCTCGTCGTCGCCGGCGAGCTCGCCGGGCTCGATGCCCTCGCCAGCGAGCCGGTCAAGGGAACGCGCGTCATCCCGCTGCAGGTGGCCGGCGCGTTCCACACCTCCTACATGGAGTCGGCCGTCGCCGCGCTGCGCGATGCCGTCTCGACCGTCACGCCCGCGGACCCCGCGATCACGCTCTGGACGAACCGCGACGGGTCGGTCGTGTCCGACGGCGCACAGGCGCTCAGCTACCTCGTCGATCAGGTGTCGTCCCCCGTCCGATGGGATCTCTGCATGGCCTCCTTCGCCGATCACGGGATCACCGGTCTGATCGAGCTCGCTCCGGCCGGCGCGCTGACCGGTCTCGCCAAGCGCGGGCTGCGCGGCGTCCCCACCGTCGCAGTGAAGACCCCCGACGACCTCGACGCAGCGGTCGCGCTGCTGAACGGAGAAGCAGCATGACCGCCACCCTCGCCCAGGTCTCCGGCCCCGCGTACACCCGCATCCTCTCGTACGGCGCGGCGCGCGGCGAGAACGCGGTCCCGAACGACGACCTGATCGGTCCGATCGACTCGAGCGACGAGTGGATCCGTCAGCGGACGGGCATCATCACCCGTGTGCGGGCGGACAAGGGCACCGACGCCATCGATCTCGCGGCTCTCGCGGGGGCCGAGGCGATCGAGAAGGCCGGCGTTCCCGCCGACCAGGTCGACCTCGTCATCGTCGCCACCATCAGCAACCCGAAGCAGAGCCCCTCGGTCTCGGCCATCGTCGCCGACCGGGTGGGTGCGAACCCCGCGGCTGCCTACGACATCAATGCCGCGTGCGCCGGGTACGCCTACGCCGTGACCCAGGCCGACGCCCTGATCCGCGCGGGTGCCGCCCGGTACGCGCTGGTGATCGGCACCGAGAAGCTGTCCGACATCGTCGACCCGACCGACCGCAGCATCTCCTTCCTGCTGGGCGACGGGGCCGGCGCGGCCCTCATCGGCCCGAGCGACACGCCGGGGATCGCTCCCGCCGTCTGGGGCTCCGACGGATCGAAGGCCGATGCGGTCGGCATGAACGGCACCCTCACGGAGTTCCGCGACGGCGACGTCCCGTGGCCGACGCTGCGACAGGAGGGTCAGACGGTCTTCCGCTGGGCCGTCTGGGAGATGGCGAAGGTCGCCCGCGAAGCACTCGACCGCGCGGGCCTGCAGCCCGAGGACATCGCCGCCTTCATCCCCCACCAGGCGAACATGCGCATCATCGACGAGTTCGCCAAGCAGCTCAAGCTGCCGGAGACCACGGTCATCGCCCGCGACATCGAGACCACCGGCAACACCTCGGCGGCGTCGATCCCCCTCGCCAGCCACCGTCTGATGGCCGAGCACCCCGAGCTCTCGGGCGGCCTCGCGCTGCAGATCGGTTTCGGCGCGGGCCTCGTGTTCGCCGCTCAGGTCGTCGTCCTCCCCTGAGAACGCGCCGACTTTCCCTAGACTGTTCCACGGTTCCGAATACAACCCGTTAGAAAGAGGAAGACCACATGGCTTTCACCAACGATGAGGTCCTCGCTGGCCTCGCAGAGCTGATCACCGACGAGACCGGCATCAACGCCTCCGAGGTCGCCCTCGAGAAGTCGTTCACCGACGACCTCGACATCGACTCGATCTCGATGATGACGATCGTCGTCAACGCCGAGGAGAAGTTCGGCGTCACCATCCCCGACGACGAGGTCAAGAACCTCAAGACCGTCGGCGACGCCGTCTCCTTCATCGTCGCAGGCCAGGAGTAATCCACGAAGGATGCCACCCCCGCACCCGCGGGGCGTGGCATCCTCCGCCTTGCCCGCCTTCTGCTCGACCCGCCTGACAAGGAACCACACATGACCAAGCGCATCGTCGTCACCGGCATCGGCGCCACGTCCGCCATCGGCGGGACAGCTCCCGAGAACTGGACCAACCTGCTCGCAGGGCAGTCCGGCACCCGCACCCTCGAACACGACTGGGTTCAGCAGTACGAGCTGCCCGTCACCTTCGCCGCTGAGGCGATCGTCCGCCCCGAAGAGGTCCTGCCCCGCCACGAGGCGAAGCGGCTCGACCCCTCCTCGCAGTTCGCGCTCATCGCGGCTCGCGAGGCCTGGGCGGATGCAGGATCCCCCGAGGTCGCCCCCGAGCGCCTCGGCGTCGACTTCGCCACCGGCATCGGCGGCCTCTGGACCCTCCTCGACGCCTGGGACACCCTGCGTGAGAAGGGCCCCCGCCGCGTGATGCCCCTCACCGTGCCGATGCTCATGCCGAACGCCGCAGCCGGCAACCTGTCGCTGCAGTTCCAGGCCCGCGCCTACGCCCAGACCGTGGTCAGCGCGTGCGCCTCCAGCACCGAGTCGATCATCCACGCCTTCCACCACCTGCAGGACGGTCTCGCCGACGTCGTGATCGCCGGTGGCACCGAGTCGGCCATCCACCCGATCACGATGGCATCGTTCGCTTCGGCGCAGGCGCTGTCGCGCCGCAACGACGACCCGGCCACCGCCTCGCGCCCCGGCGCGATCGACCGCGACGGCTTCGTGATGGGCGAGGGCGCCGCAGCCCTCATCCTCGAGACAGAGGAGCACGCGAAGGCCCGCGGCGCCAAGATCTACGGCTACGTGTTGGGTGGCGGTGTGACCGCTGACGCGTACCACATCACGGGCAACGACCCCGAGGGCAACGGTGCCGCACGAGCCGTCACCCAGGCCCTCGACGAGGCCGGCATCACGGCAGACCAGGTCGCGCACATCAACGCGCACGCCACGTCGACCCCCGTCGGCGACCCCAACGAGTACGTGGCGCTGAAGAAGGTCTTCGGAGACCGCATCGATGAGATCCCGGTGTCCGCCACGAAGGCGTCGACCGGACATCTGCTCGGTGGCACGGGAGCACTCGAGGCGATCTTCTCGCTGCTCGCGCTGCGCGACCGGGTCGCCCCGCCGACCATCAACATGACCGAGCCCGACCCGGCAGTGCCGTTCAAGCTCTCGGGTGAGGCACAGCCCCTCGGCGACGGTCAGCTGTACGCGATCAGCAACTCGTTCGGCTTCGGCGGGCACAACGCCGTCGCCGTGTTCGCGAGCGCCGACTGACACGCAGACCGCATGGACGACGGCCCCCGGGTGTTCCCGGGGGCCGTCGTCGTGTGCAGGGGGCCGATTCGGCGGCCGGGTGCCTCAGGGGGCAGGAGTGCGCGCGAGCTGACGCGACCGCACGGTGCGCAGGCGCGTCATCCACGGCAGGAACCACCCGACGAGCGGGCCGACGCCGAAGGCGAAGAGAACGGTTCCGACGCCCACCGGGCCGCCGAGCAGGAAGCCGACGAGCAGGACTCCGCCCTCGATCAGGGTCCGCACGATCCATACGGGCCAGCCCGTCCGTCGCACGAGACCGGTCATGAGGCCGTCCCGAGGGCCGGGACCGAAGTCCGCAGAGATGTACAGCCCGGTGGCGAAGGCGAGCAGCAGCAGCCCGGCGACGAACATCGGCGCGCCCACCCAGACGGATGACGGGGCGGGGATCACGGCCAGGGCCAGATCGGCGCTCGGCCCGACCAGGAGTGCGTTGAGCAGCGTGCCGAGTCCGACCCGCTGGCGCAGGGGGATCCAGAGCAGCAGCACGACGACGGACACGAGCACGGTGACAGCGCCATAGCCGATGCCCGTCTGGCCCGCGACGCCGAGCGCGAGCACGTCCCAGGGAGCGACCCCGATCCCTCCGCGCACCATCAGACCGAGCGCGACGCCGTAGAGGAAGAGCCCGACCAGAAGCTGGAGGGCGCGCTCGACGAGGTCGCGGGGACCGGTGGCGGCGATCGGCAGGAAGACGAAGCGGAGGCGCATCCCTCTATCGTGGATGCACCTCGGCGGGGGAACAGCAGGCCACTCATCGAAAAGTGGCCTGCTGATAGCAGTCCACTTTGCGGCATGCTGGATGCATGACCTCACGACTCGTCGAGCAGCTGGGCGCACAGAGCGTGGCGGGCGCGACCGCGGCATCGCTCGCCGCCCAGATCCGCGCGCTGATCCTCGACGGACGGCTGACCGTCGGCGAGCGGCTGCCGAGCGAGCGTGCTCTGGCGCTCGAGCTTCGTCGATCGCGGTCCACGACCACCCGCGTCTACGGCCTCCTCGAGGATGAGGGATATGTCTCGCGGCTGCATGGCGGCAGCACCAGGGTCGCTCTGCCGCACGGCGCTCCGCACGCGATCGACGACGAGGACGACTCGTCCATCGACCTGTCGATCGCCTCGATGGACTCCACGCCGGGGCTGTACGACGCGACGGTGCGATCCCTCCCCCGCCTCGCCGCTCTGCGCGGCACCAGCGGATACTCGCTGCGCGGACTGCCCGAACTGCGCGAGGCTGTCGCCCGGCGTTTCATCGAACGGGGTGCGGACACGCATCCGGACGAGATCATCATCACGTCGGGAGCGGTCAACGCCTTCAACCTGGTCCTGGCGACGCTCGGATCCCGCGGAGAGCATGCCCTCGTCGAGCAGCCGACCTTCCCCCATGCCCTCGAAGCCCTTCATCGGCACGGTTATCGGATGCTCCCCACACCGGTCGACGCCGACGGCTGGGACGAGCGGCATCTGACCGACTCGCTGCTGCGCAGTCGCCCGCATGTCGCGTACCTCATCCCCGACTTCCACAACCCCACGGGCGCGTCGCTGACGGATGCCGAGAGATCCCGCATCGCCACGACGGCGCGGAGCGTGGGGACGCACGTGGTTGTCGACGAGACGACAGCGGAGCTCGACATCGACCGCGGCTGGTCGCCCCGCCCGATGGCGGCGTTCAGCCCGCACATCATCACGGTCGGCTCGATGTCGAAGATCGCCTGGGGAGGTCTCCGCATCGGATGGATCCGGGCGGCGCGCCCCCTCATCACCCGCCTGCTCACCACGCGCCCCTCCTTCGAACTCGGAACCGCCCTGCTCGAGCAGTGCATCGCCGTCGAGCTGCTCGACGACATGCCGGCGCTCACCGCGCACGTCGCGACCCGCCTGCGCGCCGGCCGGGCCGCGGTGGCCGCGGGACTCGAGTCCATCCCCGGAATCACCATGCCGCCGACCAGCGGAGGCCTCTCGGCATGGCTCGACCTCGGCGCTCCCGTGTCGACGGCCCTGTCCCTCGCTGCGCGTGATCACGGGCTCATCCTCCCCCCGGGACCGCGGTTCACGACGGGCGGCGTCCTGGAGCGACGCCTGCGCATGCCGATCACGCTGCCGCCCGAGAGGACGGTCGAGGCTGTCGATCGACTGAGGCTCGCCTGGAGGGATGTGACGGCGGGCGACGCCCCCCGCGGCCACGAGATGCCCCGCTCCGCCGTCATCTGAACGGCTCAGCCCGTGAGGTGAACGACGAAGACCCCGCCCCCTGCTGTCAGGGACGGGGTCCTCGTCATGTGGAACGGGAATTCGCCTTCTCAGCGTCCGGGATCACTCACCGGCATCCGATACTCGCGCCTTCCCGTTCCAGGTCTCTGTGCGCCCTCCGGCCTGTGTGCGGGTCCGGGCGCCGGTCGCTCGACTAGCCGACCTTGTGCAGCCACACGACGCGCGCGTCGTCGCTCGCGTGACGGAAGGGCTCGAGCTCCTCGTCCCAGGCCGAGCCCAGGGCGATGTCGAGCTCGCGCTGCAGTTCGACGGCGCTTCCGGCGGCGATCTCCATCGCATAGCGGATGCGGTCCTCGCCGATCACGATGTTGCCGGCGGCATCCGTCTGCGCGTAGTGGATGCCGAGGTCGGGGGTGTGCAGCCAGCGGCCGCCGTCACTGCGCGGGGTGGGATCCTCCGTGACCTCGAAGCGCAGGTGCTCCCAGCCGCGGATCGCCGTCGCGAGAGCGGCGCCGGTGCCGACCGGGCCGTCCCAGTAGAACTCCGCGCGCCGCGCACCGTCGAGCACCGGCTGATCGCTCCAATCGAAGTTCACAGCACGACCGATGGCGCGTCCCACCGCCCATTCGAGGTGCGGGCAGAGCGCGCGAGGTGCAGAGTGGATGAACACCACTCCGCGTGCGTAAGCCGTCGCCATGATCTCTCCGTTTCATCAGGTGCGTCTTCCCCAACGACCTGAACCATGAGAACTGGCGAGAATATGCGGTTATGCGCTAATTCTCACCCAGACCGGACGAAATCACAAGCATGCGATCCCATGACGAAGGCCCCGGTCCTGGGGACCGGGGCCTTCGGACCGTCTCCGGTCGTGGATCAGTGAGGGATCAGGCCTCGCTCATCGCCTGCTTGACCTGCTGGCCCTTGGCCGCGTAGTACGCGGCGCGGGCGGCGTCACGGCGCGCCTGCTCGGCGTAGCCGGCCTCGAGCACGTCCTGCGGGACCTCGACGTTCGGCACGTCCTGGGTGCCGTTGTACTTCTCGATGTAGGCGTCGAGCTCGGGGCCCGACGTCCACGACGTGATGAGGCAGTAGCGGGGCTCGGTGCCGACGTGGGTCGCCGCGTGCCACAGGCGCTGCGTGTCGACGATCAGCTGCGCGCCGGCGGGCAGAGCGATGCGGTACTCGATGCTCGGGTCGGTGCGGTTCTCACGAAGGACGAAGAAGCTGTCCTTGTCGTCGCTGAGGTTGAAGAACCCGCGGACGACCCAGCCGGTGCCGTCGGGGTTCAGACGGTTGTTGTCGTCCTGGTGGAGGTTGTAGAGGCACTCGCCGTACGGCGTCGGCTGCAGCTCGATGACGCGGCAGCGACCGACGTTCGCACCCGGCTCCTGCGCGCGGCGCGTCAGGTTGGGGGCCTTGGCCGTCTGCGAGTCGATCCAGACGCCGTCCTTGTCGGTGCGCGGCGGCTTGTGGTTCCAGAAGCCGTTGCACTCGATCTCACCCTTGGCGCTCGCGAGCGGCGCGAAGCGGGTGTCACCCGACGACTTCCAGTCGTTGTACTCGATGTCGAGCCACTCCTTGGGGTCGAGCTCCTGGTTGTAGCTGTCGAGCACGACGAAGCCCTTGTCTTCGAGCGCGGCGGACTTGATGTATCCCATGATCTGAACCAGATCCTCTCATCGGGGGCCAGCACGTTTTAACAGGCCCTGATTAGGCAAGCCTAACAGGGCGCCTCGGGAGCGCCTCCGAGGGTCGCCGTGAATAAGCGAATAGACTGAATCGGGCGCCTGGCGACTCCTCGGCGCCGTGCGTCACGGGAGGGCTAGACACCAGCATGAGCACTGCGACCAACGTCGAGGCGACAGCTGTCAACACGATCGAGTGGCTCGCGGCGGACTCCACAACCATCGTCGTTCCGGTGTATCAGCGGCAGTACCGGTGGGACATCGGCGGCTGCGAGCAGCTGCTCTCCGACGTCCGCGCCGTCGCGCGGGAAGACGCATCGCATCGGCACTTCATCGGCTCGATCCTCTCTGCCGCAGACGACTCCGACGCCGACACCGATCTCGTGCTGATCGACGGCCAGCAGCGCATCACGACGCTCATGCTGCTCGTCGCCGCCCTGCGGCACGCCGTGCAGGACTCGTCCCCCGAGCTCGCCGCGGAGCTCGACCGCGTGCTCGTGCGCCCCGACGATGCGACACGCACCAAGCTGCGCCCGCACGACGCCTGGGCCGAGCTCTACGAGTCCGTGGTGCTCGAGCGCGGCGACCACGCCGACCGCGAGTCGCGGTTCGACGACAACTACGCGTTCTTCCGCAGCCAGGTGCACGTCGACGAAGCCCCGCTGATCTGGCGGGGCCTGCAGAGACTCGAACACGTGTCGATCACGCTCGGCGCCGAGGCGAACGCGCAGCAGATCTTCGAGAGCCTGAACTCGACGGGCGAGCCGCTGCGCGATCACGAGCTCATCCACAACTACATCCTCATGGGGCTGACCCACGCCGAGCAGATCGACGTGGAGGCGCGGTTCTGGCTGCCGATCGAACGCCACACCGGCGAGACGATCGGCGCGTTCTGGCGGCACTACCTCGTGATGACGACAGGACGCGAGGTGGCCGCGAACGGCGAGCACGGCGTGTACAGCGCGTTCCGGCAGTCGTTCCCCCGCGTCGACCTCGATCACCTGCAGGCGGATGCCGAGGTCTGGCGGCACTACGCCGAGATCTACGGCATCCTGCTCGATCCCTCGCTCGAGCCCGACCCCGTGATCGCACGGCAGCTGCGCTTCGTGAACACCTTCGGGCGCGCGTCGTACCCGCTGGTCCTGAGCGTCTACAGCGACCACTCGCGTGGACTCATCGGGCGCGACGAGCTGATCGAGACCCTCGAGTGGATCCAGACGATGTACCTGCGACGCACGCTGGTCAACCTTCCCAACGAGCGGCTCGTGGCGCGCCTGTGCCGGGCCCGTGTGAACGGCCGGGACGCGTTGGCCCGCGCCTTCGCGCGCATCACACCGTCGGACGAACGCGTGAGTGCCGTCCTCAAGTACAGCGAGCTGCCGCATCCCGCCTACGTGCTCGCACGCCTGGAGGGCGTCGACGACGCACAGGATTTCGACGTCGAGCACATCGTGCCGACGGTTCCCAGCGACAGCTGGTCGGGCGACGGCACTCGCCCCTGGATCGAGTACTCGGACGACGAGCGCAACGCCCATCGGGCGCTCGCGCCCACGCTCGGCAACCTCACGCTCCTCGAGCAGCACCTGGCGGAGCGCGTCTTCGGCGAGTCATTCGCCGCCAAACGCGACTCCGCCTACGCGCGCAGCGCCGTTCCCGAGACCAGGGCGCTCGAGTCGACCGAGGCCTGGGGAACCGCGGCGATCTCGGAGCGCACCATCCGCCTCACCGCCGATCTGCTGCGCATCTGGGCGCGCCCCGCGCTGCCCGAGATCGACGACGACGGACTCACCCCCATCCTCGATGCGGTGCGTCGCCGAGGATGGCCGGCCGGCTGGGAACGCGAGTTCGAGTACGTGGAGTATCGAGGCGAGCGCTGGGAGGTCTTCGACGTCCGCCACCTCTTCAACCGCGTCTTCCGTCGCGCGTGGACCGACACCCGCGCGGCCGCCGTCTCGTACTGCGCCGCCCACGGCGGACCCATCTACGACGGGATGGCGTGGAAGGGCCAGTGGGACCAGCTCGACGAGTTGCACCACCTGTACATGGGGTGGGACTCGAACTACATGATGAACGCGGTGCAGGGCGTGCTCCAGGAGGCGGGCATCGCCTCCGAGGTGTTCGTCAAGTACTCCTATATCGGGAACGTGATGTGACATGACCACCACCATCCGCCGGCTGCTCGACCTCACCGTCGAGGAGCACACTCTGACCGTTCCTCTCGTCTGGGGCGATGCGGCCGACACCCGGACGATCGATGTGTTCGCCCGGGTCGTCACCCGCGAGGGGGGCGAGCGACTCCCCTACCTGGTCTTCCTGCAGGGCGGTCCCGGTCACGAGGCACCCCGTCCCTTCCACTCGTCGTCGTCCCCGGCCTGGCTCGACGAGGCGCTCGCGCACTACCGGGTGGTGATGCTCGACCAGCGCGGTACCGGTCTCTCCACACCCGTCGGCGACGCAGACCTCGCACAGGGCTCCCCGGCGGTCGCCGAGTACCTCACGCACCTGCGCGCCGACTCCATCGTCCGCGATTGCGAGGCGATGCGAGAGCACCTCGGAGCCGAGACGTGGAGCGTGCTCGGGCAGTCGTTCGGCGGCTTCACGACGCTCGCCTACCTGTCGACCGACGCGGACTCGCTCGCCGACGTCTTCATCACGGGTGGGCTCAGCACCGTGACCCGCCACCCCGACGAGGTGTACGCGCTCTGCTACGACAAGATGCGTTCGGCGTCGGAGCGCTACTACCGCCGATTCCCCGAGCACCGCGAGGTCATGCGCCGGCTCGTCGATCGCGCGGCTGCGGGCGACATCGTGCTCCCCGACGGCGAGGTCGTCTCGCCCTCGCGACTGCGTTCCGTCGGCTCCGCGCTCGGCACCGACGACGGCTGGCAGACCCTGTGGTCGCTTCTCGAGCGCGATCCCGCCTCGAATGCCTTCCGGTACGACCTCATGCACGCGATGCCGTACGGCGGCCGCAACCCCCTGTACTTCGCCTTCCACGAGTCGAGCTACGCGAACGGACATGCGACCCGGTGGTCGGCGGAGCGTGTGGAGCCCGACGACTTCCGCACGGACGTCACGCTCTTCACGGGCGAGCACATCCGTCGGGAGTGGACTGAGACCGTGCCGGCGTTCCAGCCCTGGCGCGATGTCGCTCTCGACCTGGCCGAGTTCGAGTGGCCGCGCATCTACGACGAGGTCGCGATCTCGGCATCCGGGGCCCGCGGTGCCGCGGCCGTCTACGTGAACGACGTGTACGTGCCCCTGGAGTACTCGCTCGAGACCGCCCGTCTGCTGCCCGGCGTCGTTCCCTGGGTCACCAGCGAACACGAGCACAACGGACTGCGCTCCGGCCCGGTCCTGACCCGCCTGATCGACCTCGCCCACGATCGCCGCATCCGCTGAGGATCGTCCCTGAGGTGGATGTCGGACTCGTCCGCATCCGCCTACCCTGAGATCATGACCGACACACTCGGGATGCTGCTCACGATCACGCTCCTCATCGTCGCCGCGATCGCGATCGTCGCTGCCGTCGTCACGGTCTACGCGAAGGTGCCCCTCGAGAAGAAGTACGACAGCGCCGGCGGTGGGCTGGGCGGCTCCTTCGAGGCGGTCTGGATGCCGTCGGCGCATGAAGCGGGCATGGAGCGCGACCGCCAGACGAAGCGCACGGCTCCCGCACCCGCTCCCGGCGACCCGCCCAGCAGGATCGACGGCGATCGCATCGTCCTCGACATCTGACGATCTCCGGACATACGACGAAGGCCCCGGTTCCGAGGAACCGGGGCCTTCGTCGTGCGGAGGTCGTTACTTCGACGATCCGCCGAAGCCCTTGAAGCGCTGGTTGAACTTCTCGACACGGCCGGCCGAGTCCATGATGCGCTGCTTGCCCGTGTAGAACGGGTGCGAGGCCGAGGAGATCTCGACGTCGATGACGGGGTACTCGACGCCGTCCAGCTCGATGGTCTTGTCGCTCGTGACCGTCGAACGGGTGAGGAACGTCTCTCCCGAACCGAGGTCGCGGAACACGACAGCCTTGTACTCGGGGTGAATGTCAGTCTTCATGGGATTCCTTAGTTGCTGCCCTGGATTGTGCCAGGGACGAGGGAAGTCTGCGGTGCAGAGAGCACCAAGGATCGATTCTATCAGATCGTGGTCAGGACGCCGCACGCGCGGCGTAGCGGCCGCTCTCGCTGGTGAGGGTGATCGGCATCCCGAAAGTCTCGCTCAGCGCGTCTGCCGTGAGCGTCTCGGCGACGGGTCCGGCCGCCACGATGCGTCCCTCGCGCATGAGGAGCACATGCGTGAAGCCCACCGGGATCTCCTCGACGTGATGGGTCACCATCAGCATCGCCGGAGTCGTCGGGGACGAGGCGTAGCCGCTGAGCAGTGCGAGGAGCTCTTCACGCGATCCGAGATCGAGAGACGCGGTCGGCTCGTCGAGCAGCAGCAGCTCGGGGTCGGTCATCACGGCGCGCGCGATCTGGACGCGCTTCTGCTCGCCGTCGCTCAGCGTGCCGAAGGTGCGATCCGCGAGGTGATCGAGTCGCCAGTCGCCGAGCACGCGCAGGGCACGACGCTCGTCGATGTCCTCATAGCTCTCGTTCCACCGACCGAGCACGGAGTACGCGGCGGTGAGCACGGTGTTCAGCACTGTCTCGTCGCGCGGCACGCGCTTCGCCATCGCCGACGACGCGAACCCGATGCGCGGACGCACCTCGAACACGTCGGTCCGACCCAGGGTCTCCCCCAGCACGGTGACGGTTCCCGCCGTCGGGTGCATCAGGGTGTCGGCGAGCTGCAGCAGCGTCGTCTTTCCCGCGCCGTTCGGGCCGAGGATCACCCAGCGCTGATCGTCGTCGACCTGCCAGGTCACGTGATCGATGATGTTGCGGCCCTCACGGCGCACGACGACGTCGGTGAATTCCAGAGCGCTCGACATGCTCCCAGCCTATCGGCTCAGCTGGTCAGCTCCGCGTAGAGCGCGCGCGTGGTGTCGGCGATCGCACCCCAGCTGAACTCGTCCCTGGCACGTTCGCGACCCGCCTGACCGTACTCGCGAGCTCGTTCCGGATCGGATGCGACCTCCGTGAGCGCGCGCGCGAGATCCGCGACGTACTGCTCCGGATCGACAGGGGTTCCGGTCCCGTCCTGCACCTGATCGATGGGGACCAGCCGTCCCGTGACGCCGTCGGCGACGACCTCGGGGATGCCTCCGGTGGCGGTTCCGACGACGGCGGCGCCGCAGGCCATCGCCTCGAGGTTCACGATCCCCAGGGGCTCGTAGACCGAGGGGCAGACGAAGGTCGTCGCCGCGGTGAGGATCGCCGACAGCTCGTCCCGCGGCAGCATCCGCTCGATCCAGATCACACCCTCTCGCGTCTGCTGCAGCAGCCGGACGCCTTCCTGCACCTCCGCCATGATCTCCGGCGTGTCCGGCGCGCCGGCGCACAGGACGAGCTGCACCTCCGGGGGCAGCAGGCTCGCTGCCCGCAGCAGGTAGGGCAGGCCCTTCTGGCGCGTGATGCGACCGACGAACACGACCGACGGGCGCGTCGGATCCATGCCGATCGACTCGAGCAGGGCCGGGTTCTGCACCGGTCGCCAGCGATCGACGTCGATGCCGTTGTGGATCACGCGGACCTTCGCGGGGTCGACCGCCGGGTAGCTGCGCAGGATGTCGGCGCGCATGCCCGCGCTCACCGCGATGACCGCGGCGGCGTTCTCGTAGGCGAGTTTCTCGATGCCGCTGGAGACGGCGTATCCGCCGCCCAGCTGCTCGGCCTTCCAGGGCCGCAGGGGCTCGAGACTGTGCGCCGTCAGGACGTGAGGGATGCCGTGCAGCTGCGAGGCGAGGTGACCGGCGAAGTTCGCGTACCAGGTGTGGCTGTGCACGATGTCGGCGTCGGAGATCGCCGCGACGATCTCGAGATCGGTCCCGAGCGTCTGGAGCGCGGGGTTCGCCGATGCCAGTCCCGCAGGTGTCTGGTAGGCCGAAGTCTGCGCCTCGTCACGCGGAGCACCGAAGGCCCTCACCTGTACATCGATATTCTGCCGCAGTGCCCCGACGAGCTCCGCGACGTGCACTCCCGCACCCCCGTAGATCTCCGGCGGGTATTCCTTCGTGATCATCTCGACGCGCATGTCTAGACGGTAGTGACTCACTTGTCCAGATGCTAGTTCGCCGGGCCGATTCGCCTCTATGGTTGGTGCATGTCCGCACCAAAGAAGATCTTCGGCATCATCCTCGCCGGCGGCGAGGGCAAGCGTCTCATGCCACTCACGGCCGATCGCGCGAAACCGGCAGTGCCGTTCGGCGGACAGTATCGACTGATCGATTTCGCGATCTCGAACCTGATCAACTCCGGTCTGCGACAGATCGTCGTGCTGACCCAGTACAAGTCGCACAGCCTCGATCGCCACATCTCGCAGACCTGGCGTATGTCGGCTCTGCTCGACTCGTACGTCACGTCGGTTCCCGCGCAGCAGCGCCTCGGCAAGAGGTGGTTCTCGGGCTCCGCCGACGCGATCCTGCAGAGCATGAACCTGATCAACGACGAGAAGCCCGACATCGTCGTGGTGATCGGCGCCGATCACGTCTACCGGATGGACTTCCGTCAGATGCTCGAGGCGCACATCGAGTCCGGCGCCAAGGCCACCGTCGCCGGCATCCGCCAGCCCCTCGCGATGGCCTCGCAGTTCGGCGTGATCGATGCCGACACCGAGACCGGTCGCATCAAGCAGTTCCTCGAGAAGCCGACCGACATCGCCGGTCTCGAGGACTCCCCGCACGAGGTACTCGCGTCGATGGGCAACTACATCTTCGATGCCGATGCGCTGATCGCGGCTGTCGAGGCCGATGGCGAGTCCCCCACGTCGGGTCACGACATGGGCGGCGATATTGTGCCCTACTTCGTCGACCGCGGCGAGGCCGGCTACTACGACATGAAGCAGAACGAGGTGCCGGGCTCTTCGCCGCGTGACCGCTCCTACTGGCGCGACGTGGGTACGATCGATTCCTTCTTCGACGCCCACATGGACCTGATCTCGACGCTGCCGATCTTCAACCTCTACAACATGGAGTGGCCGATCCACTCGCAGGCCGTGAACTCACCGCCCGCGAAGTTCGTCCGCGATTCGGTCGGACGCATCGGCAACGCGATCGATTCCATCGTCTCGCTCGGATCCGTGCTCTCGGGCACCCATCTCGAACGCAGCGTGGTCGGTCCGTGGACTCTCGCGGGGGGTGGATCGACGATCACCGACTCCGTGGTGTTCGACGGAGTCCGGGTCGGCGCAGGGTCCCGGGTGCATCGGGCCATCCTCGACAAGAACGTCGTCCTCGCCGACGGCGCGACCGTGGGCGTCGACCGCGAACGAGATCTCGCCCGTGGTTTCACGGTCACCGAGTCCGGCATCACCGTGGTGGGCAAGGGGCTCTTCATCGAGCGATGACACGTCACGCTGTCGTCCCGCGGATCGGTAGGCTCTGACAGTGACTTCCGCGCGCTTCCTCGTCGTCCTCGATGCCGATTCCACCCTGATCCGCAACGAGGTGATCGAGTTGATCGCCGACGAGGCCGGGCGCCGCGACGAGGTGCAGGCGGCCACCGAGGCGGCGATGCGCGGAGAGATCGACTTCGCGACGAGTCTGCGATCCCGAGTCGCCGCTCTCGAGGGCGTCCCGGTCGCGTCTTTCGCACGAGTGCTCGCGCGCATCGAGCCGACCCCCGGAGTCCGTGAACTCACCGCAGCAGTGCATGATCGCGGTGGTGTGGTCGGCGTCGTCTCGGGCGGATTCCACGAGATCCTCGATGACGTCGCGCCGGGTCTGGGTGTGGACCGGTGGCGCGCGAATCGCCTCGAGGTCGCCGACGGGACGCTCTCCGGTCGAGTGCACGGCGAGATCGTCGACGCGGCCGCCAAGGCGACGTCCCTGAGCGAGTGGGCCGACGAACTCGGCGTGCCCCGCCACGCCACGATCGCGATCGGCGACGGTGCGAACGACCTGCAGATGATGGCCGCCGCGGGTCTCGGACTCGCGTTCAACGCCAAGCCCGCGGTGCGCGCGGCAGCGAGCCTCGTGGTCGGCCCTCAGGATCTGTCCGAGGTCATCGCGCTCCTCCCCTGACGGATGTCGGCGCCCCGGACTATCGTCGGCGCATGGACATCATCCTCATCCCCGGACTCTGGCTCGAGGCATCGAGCTGGAGCGACGTCACCGCCGACCTCGAGCGCGCGGGCCACACCGTGCATCCGTTGACACTGCCCGGCGTGGGCGCGCCCGCCGCAGAGACCGCCGACATCGGCATCGCCGACTGGGTCGCCGCCGCAGTGACGGCCGTCGATGCCGCCGCGAAACCGGTCGTGGTCGTCGGCCACAGCGGGGGAGGCAACGTCGCGTGGGGCGTCGCCGACGCGAGACCCGACGACGTCTCGCGCGTCGTCTTCGTCGACACCGTTCCGCCCCCTCCGGGATCCGGCATCAGCGAGTTCGAGGTCGTGGACGGCGTCATCCCTTTCCCGGGCTGGGACTTCTTCCCCGCAGAAGACGTCGACGACCTCGACGACGACACGCGTGCGCGCACAGCGCGACTCGTGCACAGCGTTCCGGCACGAGTGCCGACAGACGAGATCAGCCTCCGCGACGACGCGCGTCACCGCGTACCGGTGACCCTGCTCATGGGTGGCCTCGATCGTGAGACCCTCGAGTCCGAACTCGATCAGTGGGGTCCGTACGCGGACGAGTTCCGGGCGATCGTCGATGCGGAGGTCGTCCGAATCGGTTCGGGGCACTGGCCGCAGTTCTCGGTTCCCCACCGGCTGGCGGAGCTCATCGACGCCGCGGCGACCCGCCGGGAGGGATGAGCGCCGGGTCGGGGTCAGGACCCGTCGGCCGTCAGTGTCCCATGCCGAGACCGCCGTCGACGGGAATCACGGCACCGGAGATGTAGCCCGACTCATCGCTCGCCAGCCACGTCACGACGCCGGCGACCTCGTCGGGGGTCGCGAAGCGGCCGGCGGGGATGTTCGCCTTGTACTGCTTCTGCGTCTCTTCGGGCAGCTCGGCGGTCATATCGGTCTCGATGAACCCGGGCGCCACGACGTTGGCGGTGATCCCCCGGCCCCCGAGCTCGCGGGTGAGAGAGCGCGCGAAGCCCACGAGGGCGCTCTTCGACGCCGAATAGTTCACCTGACCCGCCGAACCGTAGAGGCCGACGACGCTCGAGATGAGGATCACGCGACCGAAGCGGGCTCGCAGCATGCCCTTCGACGCACGCTTGACCACGCGGAACGTGCCGCCGAGGTTCGTGGCGACGACGCTGTCGAAGTCGTCCTCGCTCATGCGCAGGAGCAGGGTGTCTTTGGTGATGCCGGCGTTGGCTACCACGATCTCCACCGGGCCGAGCTGCTGCTCCACTTCGGTGAAGGCGGCGTCGAGCGCTGCGGCATCCGTGACGTCCGCCCGCACCGTCAAGGTCCCCTCGGGGCCCTCGCCGCTGCGCGCGGTCACCGCGACGCGATAGCCGTCACGCACGAAGCGCTCTGCGATGGCACGGCCGATTCCGCGGTTTCCACCGGTGACGAGGACGACGCGCTGAGAACTCATTTCCACTCCTGATCTGGCTCGCGGGGGTCGGCGGCCGGGTCGTGAACGATCCTACCGATGATGCGGATGCGCCACCTCGTCGGACGTTTGACAGAGACCCTTCGACACTGGAACCCTGAGTGCGACGAAAGGCATGACGTGAGCGACAGCAGCAGCCCCCTACCGGTGCCTCCCGCAGCCGGCCCCGACCAGCCGACCGCGCCGGTGCCGCCGTCGGCCACGCAGCCCACACTCCCGTACCCGCCGTCCCCGCAGGGCCTCCCGCCGGCCCCGCGTGCCGAGGCCGCAGCCACCCCGTCGCAGGCATACCCCGGTGCCGCACCGTCGTTCACCCCGCCGCCGGCACCGCCTGCCTCCGAGCTCGCGCCGTCTCAGCAGCAGCCGTACGGCACCGCGCAGCAGCCGTACGGCACCGCGCAGCAGCCGTACGGCGCTGCCCACCAGCCCTACGGCAGCACCGCGCAGCAGCCTTACGGCACCGCGCAGCAGCAGTACGGCGCTCGCACGCAGCAGGCGGGCTACCCGATCTACGGCGGCCAGTACACTCCCGTCTCGCGCCCGACCAGCGGCCTCGCGCTCACCTCCCTCATCTGCGGGATCGCCGGCGTCGTCCTGTTCTGGCTGTTCCTGCCGATGCTCGCATCGATCGTCGCGGTGATCACCGGCCACATGGCGCTTCGTCAGATCAAGGCCGACCCCTCACTCGGCGGCCGCGGCATGGCGATCGCGGGCGTGATCATGGGATACGTCATGGTGGCGTTCCTGGTGCTCAGCATCGCGGTCACCGTGTTCAGCTTCCTGTTCGTCGGCGCCTTCACCCTGCCGTTCATCTTCTCCAGCTGACGCCCCTGATCGGCGCGCCGTTCGAGCCAGGTCGGCGTAGGCTGGACTCATCGTGAAGAGCAAGCATCTGGTCCCCGCCGTGACCTCCCTGCCGCAGTCGCCGCAGGCCGAGGCGGACCATCGTGTGCGCCGCTATGCCCTGACGATGACCATCCGAATCGTCTGCTTCGCGCTCATGATGTTCGTGCAGCCCTACGGCTGGTACACCTGGGTCTTCGCCGCCGCCGCCGCGGTGCTGCCCTACATCGCCGTGGTGTTCGCGAACGCGGGCAGCGACAGCACCGAGACGACGGCCGAGTCCCCTCTGCAGGAGCTCGAAGCACCCGTCGTCGTCACCGAGGAGCCCGCGGCGCCGTCGGACCCCCAGGTCTTCACGATCCGGGAGAGCGGTCGGGACGACGCGTGAGCGAGCTGGAGTGCTCGCGTGCCGGATGCCGGAACGCGGCGACGGCTCAGGTCGTGTGGAGGAATCCGCGCATCCACGCCGCTGATCGCGAGAAGGTGTGGCTCGCCTGCGCCGAGCACGTCGACTTCCTCCGCGACTACCTGGCCGCCCGGGACTTCCCCGTGACCGTGAGAGACGGTGTTCCTTCGTGAGTTCCCGCCTGACCCGCTGGACGGTCTACGTCCTGATCGCGATCGGCTTCGCCATCGGCTGCGCCTTCCTCTCCCAGTGGCAGTTCGATCGCAACGAGTCGAGATCCGAGCAGATCGCGCTGGTCGAGAAGAACTACGACGCCGACCCCGTGCCGCTGGCGGATCTCGTCGGCTCCGACGGAGAGCTCGACGAGGGCGATGTCTGGCATCCGGTCGTGCTCACAGGCGAATACCTGAGCGATGAGCAGCTCCTCGTCCGCAACCGCCCGCACGGCGGTACGAGCGCGTTCGAGGTGCTGGTGCCGTTCCGCGACGCCGACGGGCGCGTCATCATCGTCGACCGCGGCTGGGTTCCGCCGGGCGACGGAGAATCGCCGGATGCCGTGCCCGCGCCGCCGGAGGGTGAGGTCGAGGTCATCGTTCGCCTGCGGCCGGGCGAGCAGCTGCCCGCCTCGGGACGCGGCGCCCCTGACGGCCAGGTGCCGACCATCAATCTGCCGTCGATCGCGGCGATCGTGGGCGGCGACGTCGTGACGAGCGCCTACGGGCAGATCGTCAGCGAGGACCCCGCTCCGGAGGTCGCGCTCGGTGGATTCGACTCCCCCACCGATGACCCCGGACCCCACCTGTCCTATGCGATCCAGTGGATCCTGTTCGCGCTGATGGGCTTCATCTTCATCGGATACATCATCCGCACCGAGATCATCAAGCACCGCGAGGAGCTCGAGGGAGCCCCGGCGCCGGTGAAGAAGTCCCGACGACGCGACCGAGACGCCGACGTCGAGGACGAGCTGCTCGACGCGCGCTGACGCCGTCGATCCGCGCGCGTCACGGCGTCACGACGTCACGGCGTCTGCCGATCCGTGGGGCCGCCGATGAGCGTCCGGTTCCAGCCTGTGTCGACGGCGTCATAGATCACCCGCGTGTGCCGTCGGTCTCGTGAGCCCTGCCAGAACTCGATGCGAGCGGGGACGATCCGCCACAGCACCCAGTCGCCGTCGGCGATGTCGGCCCGCGCGGCAGCGGAGCGCGCCGCGAGGTCGGCG
Organism: Microbacterium sp. C5A9; assembly: GCF_022627955.1. Taxonomy (GTDB): domain Bacteria; phylum Actinomycetota; class Actinomycetes; order Actinomycetales; family Microbacteriaceae; genus Microbacterium. The sequence continues at coordinate 19,561 of NZ_JABXGD010000011.1, read as the reverse complement.
GCGCTCTCCTCGGCCGTCGCCTCCTGCACGCGTCCGCGCACGCGCACGGCGCGCACCTGCGGCTGCCACCAGAAGTTCAGCGCCGCCGCGGGTGCGGCGGCGAGCTGCGCGCCCTTGCGTGACGATCTCGTGCTGGCGAACGCCCACCCGCGCTCGTCGATCCTCTTCAGGATGAGCGTGCGGGCATCGGGCAGCCCCTCTGCATCCACCGTCGCGAGGGTCACCGTGTGAGGCTCCGGCACCCCGGCGGCATCCGCCGTACGCAGCCACGCCGCGAAGAGGCTCGTCGGATCGTCCGGCAACGCGCTGAGGTCCCAGTCCGGGGCACTGCCGGTGAGGGCGTGCCGTCCTCTCAACCACTCGTTGAGGGGGCGGGTATCCAGGTCATCGTCGCTGTGCGTCACGCTCTCGACTATGCCATGCGAGGCGGGGCGATCAGGCGAGCTCGATGAGGTCCTGGTACTCCTGGCTCCAGATGTCCTCGACGCCGTCGGGCAGGATCAGCACGCGCTCGGGATTCAGCGACTGCACGGCGCCGGGGTCGTGCGAGACGAGCACGACGGCACCCTCGTAGTGCGCGAGGGCACCGAGGATCTCTTCGCGCGAGGCGGGGTCGAGGTTGTTGGTCGGCTCATCGAGCAGCAGCAGGTTGGCCGAGGAGACGACGAGCGTCGCGAGCGACAGTCGCGTCTTCTCCCCTCCGGACAGCACTCCCGCGGGCTTCAGGACGTCGTCTCCCGTGAACAGGAAGGAGCCGAGCACCTTGCGCGCTTCCATCTCGGTGATGTGCGGCGCCGCCGACACCATGTTCTCGAGCACCGATCGGTTCACGTCGAGGTTCTCGTGCTCCTGCGCGTAGTACCCGACCTTGAGTCCATGGCCGGGTTCGAGCTGGCCGGTGTCGGGCTTGTCGACACCCGCGAGCATGCGCAGGAGGGTCGTCTTCCCCGCACCGTTGAGTCCGAGCACGACGACCTTCGAACCGCGGTCGATGGCGAGATCGACATCGGTGAAGATCTCGAGCGAACCGTACGACTTCGACAGCCCCGTCGCCATCATCGGAGTCTTGCCGCACGGCGCGGGCTTCGGGAAGCGCAGTTTCGCCACGCGATCTTCCTGGCGCACGTCGTCGAGACCGGCGAGCAGCTTCTCGGCACGGGCGATCATCTGGTGAGCGGCAGCGGCCTTCGATGCCTTCGCCCCGAAGCGCGCCGCCTGCAGCTGCAGGGTGGTCGCCTTCTTCTCGGCGTTGGCGCGCTCCTTCTTGCGGCGTTCCTCGTCGGCCACCCGCTGGCGCAGGTAGTTCTTCCAGTTCATGTTGTACGTGTCGATGACCTGACGGTTCGCGTCGAGGTAGAACACGCGGTTGACCGTCTCGCCGACGAGCTCCACGTCGTGGCTGATCACGATCAGGCCACCCTTGTAGTTCTTCAGGAACTCGCGCAGCCACACGACACTGTCGGCGTCGAGGTGGTTGGTCGGCTCGTCGAGGATCATCGTCTCGGCGTCGGAGAACAGGATGCGCGCCAGCTCGATGCGACGACGCTGACCGCCCGACAGGGTCGACAGCGGCTGGTCGAGGATGCGGTCGGGCAGCGACAGGTTGTTGGCGATCGACGCCGCCTCCGCCTCTGCCGCGTAGCCGCCCTGCGCCTCGAACTGCTCGGTGAGACGGGCGTAGCGCTTCATCGCCTTGTCAGCGACAGCGGGATCGTCAGAGCCCATCGCGAGAGCCGCCTCGGACATCCCGAGGTTGAGCTGGCCGAGGCCGCGCGCGTCGAGGATGCGCGTGCGCGCCAGGTCCTCCGGGTTTCCGGAGCGGGGGTCCTGAGGCAGGTATCCGAGCTCGCCGGAGCGGGTCACGGAGCCGCCGGACGGGAGGACATCACCGGCGAGCACCTTGGTGAGCGTGGTCTTGCCTGCGCCGTTGCGTCCGACGAGACCGATCTTGTCTCCGTCGCTCACGCGGAACGACACGTTCTCCATCAGGAGGCGTGCGCCCACGCGGATCTCGAGTTCGTGCACGGCAAGCACAGCGGGATGTCCGTTCGTTCAGGGGGAAGCGGCCGAGCGGCCAAACTCCCAGTATAGATCGCTCGGCTGAGTGTTCCGGTGATGCCGCGAGGTCGGGCGTGGAAGCCGGTCAGTCGAAGTACAGACGGTGATGCAGCCGGCACCCCGGATTGAAGCCCGCCTCGCAGGTCGGGCATGCGGACACCTCCAGGTAGTCGGCGATGCTCAGCGCCGTGCCGCAGACGCCGCAGAGCACGGCCTCCGTCGAACGTGCATCCGTCGGCCACGGACGCGCATCGTGATCGGCGGTCGCCTCATGGCACAGATGACAGGGGTACCACCCGCCGCAGCAGGCGAACCGCAGCGCGATCACGTCGAGCGGACCACGGTAGTGCTCGCAGCGCGTCTCGTCGTCGATGAGCAGTCCCTGCACCGGCGTCGCGCCGACCACGGCCGTGCGCCCCTCGGATCTCCCTCTCCGGAGGGATGCGGTCGATACCGCAGAGTGATGCTCCACCCGCCACCTGCTTCCTAGCCTTCTCGGGTGGATGTTATCAACGAGCTCATTCTGCAGACCGTGGCGTCGCCCTGGCTGTTCGCGGTGTTGCTGGCCGTGACCATCGTCGACGGATTCTTCCCGCCCGTGCCGAGCGAGACGGTGCTCGTCGCGGCCGCCGCGGTGCTGGCATCGGCCGGCGACGTCTGGGCGCTGCTGCCCCTCGGACTCATCGCCGCGATCGGAGCAACGATCGGCGACAACATCGCCTTCGCTCTCGGGCGCAGGCTGGGCACGACCCGCTGGGCCTGGATGCGTCGACCGGGAGTCGCCCGCGCCTTCGCCCATGCCGAGAGTGCACTCGCGCATCGCAGCGCCGCACTCATCCTGGGGGCCCGCTACATCCCGGTCGGCCGCGTCGCCGTCAACATGTCGGCAGGCGCGCTGGGATTCCCCTGGCGCAGGTTCCTCCCGCTGAGTGTGCTCGCGGGCATCAGCTGGAGCGCACTCAGCCTCGCGATAGGCCTGCTCGCGGGCTCGTGGATCACCGACCAGCCGGTGATCAGCGCGGGGATCGGCGTCGCGATCGCGCTCGTCGTCGGCGTGGCCATCGACCGGATCACCGCGGTCCGCCGTCGCCGCGCGCCGGTTGCACAACTGGCAGGATGACAGACATGGCACGTCGTCGGCCGCGCCCCGAGCGCGCTCCCCGCATCAGCCGCCGCACCGGTGTGCTCGTCGCGGTCGGTGCCGTCTGCCTGGCGCTCTTCTCGATCCTCGTTCCGCTCCAGACCGTCCTCTACGGAACGCCGCTCCCCCTGGCGTTCATCCTCGGTGCCGCGATGTGCGCCGCGCCGCTGCTCGCGATCTCCCATCCTCGTTGGGCGGTCGCGATGTTCTGCGTGGCCGCCTTCACCCTGCCCCTGCTCGCCACCTCCGAGCTCGCGACGACCGCCCCCTGGCCGTGGTCGGTCCCCGCTCTCCTCGCATTCGCGCTCTTCGTGGGTGTCGTGACCTTCGTGCACGGCGCCCGGCTCGGTGCCTTCTCTCTCATTCTCGGCGCCCTCCTCGCGCTCACGGCCCCGTTGCTGCGGCCCGAGATCGTCGCGACGACGCCGACGGCCGGCAGCGCCACGGCCGACCTCATCGTGACGGGATCCGTGGCCACGGCCACCTATCTGGTCGCGATCCTCATCGCCGGGCGCGTGCGCGTCTCGGCGGAGCTCGTGCGGGAGCGCGAGCACTCGGCGCTCGAGGAGTCGCGCCGCGCGCTCGTCGAAGAGCGCACCCGCATCGCGCGCGAGCTGCACGACGTGATCGCTCACAGCATGTCGGTGATCCAGGTGCAGGCATCGACGGCGCGGTACCGGCTTCCCGAGATCGGCGAGGCCGAGGCATCCGAGTTCGAGAGCATCGCCGCCACCGCGCGATCCTCACTCACCGAGATGCGTCGCATGCTCGGAGTCCTGCGCACAGAGGATCAGGCCGCGGAGCTCACTCCGCAGCAGGGACTCGCCGACATCCCCGCGCTCGTCGACAGCATCAGGCGAGCAGGGGTCATGGTCGGGCTCGAGATCACGGGCTCCGTGGCCGACGCGCCGCAGACCGTGCAGATCGCCGCCTTCCGCATCGTGCAGGAGGCCCTGAGCAATGCCGTGCGGCATGCCTCGGGCGCCGCGGTCACGCTCAGGGTGCAGGCCGGTGCCGAGGCGATCGTCATCCGAATCCGCAATGCGCGTCCCTCCTCCACCCCGGCCGCGGCGCCTTCCGGCGGATACGGCCTCCGCGGCATGCGCGAACGAGTCGAACTGCTCGGCGGGATGTTCACGGCCGGCCCCACCTCGGAGGGCGGGTGGGAGGTCACCGCCTCCCTGCCGACAGCCGACATCGTGGACCGCGAGACGACCATGGACCCGTCGCGATGACCGATCCCGTCGAGATGCCCGCTGACACCGATACGACCGCCGACACCCAGGAGACCCCGTGACGATCACCGTCCTCATCGCAGACGACCAGGCGATGGTGCGCGCCGGATTCGCGGCTCTGCTCGACGCGCACGAGGGCATCCGCGTCACGGGACAGGCGGCGGACGGAGCCGAGGCGATCACCCTGGCCGCTCGCCTCGACCCCGACGTCATCCTGATGGACGTGAGGATGCCGGGACTCGACGGCATCGAGGCCACACGCCGCATCCTCGGCCCCGGGTATCCCGCGGCGCACGTCCCGCGCATCCTCATGCTGACGACCTTCGACATCGACGACTACGTGTACGACGCATTGGAGGCCGGAGCGAGTGGGTTCCTGCTGAAGGACGCTCTTCCCGAAGAGCTCGTGCACGCCGTGCGCGTGGTGGCCGGCGGTGACGCGCTGCTCGCCCCCAGCGTGACCAGGCGGATGATCGAGCAGTTCGCCGGCCGCCGACCTCGCGCGCCCCGCGCGGCGACCGCACTCGCCGACCTGACGGATCGCGAACGCGAGGTGCTGGTGCTCATCGGCAGGGGCAGGTCGAACAGCGAGATCGCCGGCGACCTCTTCATCGCCGAGCAGACGGTCAAGACCCACGTGGGCAAGGTGCTCGCCAAGCTCGGCGTGCGCGACCGCGTGCACGCCGTGATCCTCGCCTACGACGCGGGCCTCGTCGAACCCGCATCCTGACCGGAGGCCGGAACTCGGCAGCCCGGGCGCCCCCGCCGTCTCACACCGGAGTAGGGGTGTGAACCAGTCCAGGGGGTGATCCCTCGCCGGGCACCCCGTCCATAGGCTCCTCGGACACCGCATCCGAGGAGGACACCATGGCCATCGTCGAGGCACCCCCGCTCGCCGCTCACCGAACACCGCCGCCGAGCGGGCGCGACACCGGGATCGATTTCCTCCGTGCACTCTGCGTGCTCGGAGTCGTGCTTCTGCACGCCATCATGGTGGGCGTCACGGTCGCCGACGGCAGCCCGGTGTTCGCGAACGCGAGCGACGGCACCTGGTGGATCGCTCCGGTGAGCTGGATCCTGCAGGTCATGCCGCTGTTCTTCATCATCGCCGGCTTCGCCGGCTACACCTCCTACCGCCGCCAGTCGGAACGCGGCGGCACGGCAGCCGCCTTCGTCGCGGCGCGCGTGCACCGACTGCTCCGCCCCGCCACCGTGGTGATCGGCGTCGTGGGGGTCGCCCTGGCACTGCTGAGCCTCATCGGCGTGCCGGCCGAGATCATCGCGATCGCAGGTTTCCGCTACGGCCAGCCGCTGTGGTTCCTCGGCGTCTTCCTCCTCTGCCAGGCGCTCCTCCCGGCACTCGCCCATGCGCACCGGCGGATGCCGAAGACCATGCTCGCCGCTCTCGTCGTGGCTGCCCTCGGTGTCGATGCGCTCCGGTCGCAGACGGGTGTCGACGGTCTCGGCTTCGTGAATCTCGTGTTCGTCTGGGCAGCGCTGCAGCAGATCGGATTCTTCCTCGCAGACGGCACCGTCGATCGACTCAGCCGGCGCGTCCGCGCGATCGCGGGGGCCGCCTCCCTGATCGCGCTCGTCGCCGCCTGCGTCGGCGGCGTCTACTCCCCCGACCTCATCGCCAACATCAACCCGCCCACGTGTGCGCTGCTCCTCGTCGGCATCGTGCAGCTGAGCGCCGTCTCCCTGTTGCGCGAGCGCATCTCCGCGTTCAGTCGGCGTCCGGCAGCAGCGGCCTTCAGCGGTTTCGTCAACCGTCGGACGATGACCGTCTACCTCTGGCACATGCCCGTGCTGCTCGCCATGGCCGGGCTCTCCGCCGTCTTCGCGATGACCACCGGTGTCCCCCTGCCGGAGCCGAGCACCCTCGGCTGGTGGCTGAGCCGCCCGCTGTGGCTCGCAGGTGCGCTGGCGCTCACGGCGGCGGTCGCGATCTCACTCACGTCGATCGAGACGCGGCCGTCGCCGCCGCCGTCGTACTCGACCCGAGGCACCGCCGTCGCCGTCGCGATCGGCCTGTTCTCGGTCGTCCTCCTGCTGGTGACGGGCACGAGCGCGGTGACCGCGGGGCTCGCTGTGCTCGGACTGCTCCTGTCGCGTCGGTGGGCAGGTCGTTCACGCCAGCCCGCGGGCCGCGAGGGCATCGCCGACCTCGTCCGCGTGGCGTAGCGTGCGCACCATGAGCGGAACGACCCCGCGTACCCCCAGAGCGACACCGCGCGCGCGGTGCGCATCTCTCACCGCATCCGCGAACGATGCCACCACGGGGATCATCGTGAGCGTGAGCGAGAGCGTCATCGCCACGGCGTCGACGTCGACCCCCACCCGCCGCAGCGGGCCGAGCCCTCGATACAGCACCGCGAGGAGGTCTCCCATCCGCGTCGTGATCGTCAGCAGCGAGGCCAGGAGCACCAGTGCGATGACACGCGCGGCGCTGATCCAGGCGGTGAGCGGAGACGCGAAGAACCAGAGAGCGGTGCCGAGAACCAGCACCAGCCAGCGCAGCCGCCATATCTCGCCGCCGAGAGTCCGCAGCCCGACCCGCGCGAGGAGGAACAGACCGCAGACGCCGACCAGGGCGACCGCGACGCTCCCGGCGTCGTGGGGATACGCGGACAGGAGCAGTGCCAGCGCCGCGAGCAGCACCAGCTTGGGGCCCGCGCCCATCCGGTGCACGACGCTCGTTCCCTCGCGATACTGCTGGATCATGCGCAAAGACTCCGGTATCGCGCGATCACGTCGTCCGGCGCACCGGATGCCGCCAGCGCCCCATCGTCGAACAGGAGCGCGTGATCGCACCGTGCGGCGAGCTCGAGGTCATGCGTCACGACGATGATCTGTGCGGACGTCGAGAGCAGCAGGTCGGCGATGCGACGCGCGTTGCGCAGATCGAGCAGAGTCGTCGGCTCGTCGGCGACGATCAGCGCCGGCTCGGTGATGAGCACGGATGCCAGCGCCAGCATCTGCTTCTGCCCGCCCGAGAGCTCGGATGCCGGGACCCGCGCGTGATCGGCGAGGCCGTGCTCGGCCAGCGCCTCCACGACGCGCCTTTCGACGTCGGCCCGCGGCAACCCCCGCAGCGACAGCGCGATGTCCTCCTCCGGCGTCGGCATCAGGATCTGCGATTGCGGATCGGTGAACACGAAGCCGACACGACGGCGCAGGGCGGAGGTGTACCGCCGCGTGTCGAGTCCGTGCACCCGAACGCGTCCGGCGGTCGGAAGGACGAGCCCGTTGAGCAGGCGTGCGAACGTCGACTTCCCCGATCCGTTCGCACCGATCACCGCGATCCGTCGCGCCGTGAGATCGACGCTGATGTCGCGCAGGATGACTCGATCGTCGCGCTGCACCGTGACCCGATCGAGCGAGACCCGGTCGAGCGCGACGGCCTCGGCCGCCGCCTCAGGCCGCACGCGGCGATGCGGAGACAGGCGTGACACGATCGCCGAAGGCGCGAGGGTAGGCGCGATTCAGCGCGAGTGCGAGTGCGGTCGCGGCGGCGGCCTTGAGCAGGTCGCCCGGCAGGAAGACCAGGCTCGACACGGCCGTCGGCAGCAGATCGACGCCGAGCACGAGCGACTGCACCGGGATCCCGAAGAGGTACACGACCAGGATGCCTCCGACGACGGTCGCGAGCAGGATCCGCCACCAGGCGAAGCGACCGCTGCGAACGATCAGCCCGACGACCACGACGCCCGCGATCCATCCGACGAGGTAGCCGGCCGTCGGCCCCGCGAACACCCCGAGTCCTCCCCGTCCGCCCGCGAGCACCGGCAGCCCGACGGCCGCGAGTGCGAGCACGAGCAGCACCGACAGCGGCGCGCGTCGCGGCCCGAGCACCACCCCGGCGAGCATCACTCCGAGTGTCTGCGCCGTGATCGGCACTCCGCCCGGAATCGGCACCGTGACCATGCCGAGCACCACGATGAGTGCGGCGAAGAGCGCGATCCGCGCGAGGTCGCGGCCTAGAGAGTCCTGCTGTCGTGCCATATCCGAGTTCCTTCCTGAACACTGTTCACTTGAACGGTGTTCACTATACTGAGGGCATGGTGCCGGAACACAACTCGACGCGACACGACCGCGACGGCGTCGCCCGCGCGGCGTTGCTGCTCCTCGACGAGGTCGGCCTCGCGGATCTGTCGATGAGGCGGATCGCCGGCGCGCTCGACGTGCAGCCGAGCGCGCTCTACTGGCACTTCGCCAGCAAACAGGAGCTCCTGGCCGAACTCGCCGATCGCATCACGGCGACCATGCCTCGCGCGGATGCCGATGTCCTGACCACGGCACGCGGTATCCGCGATGCCCTTTTCACCTACCGAGACGGCGCAGAGCTCGTCCTGAGCACCTCCGCGCTCCGCCTCGGCTCGTCCCCGGCGCAGACCGCCCTGGAGTCGGCACTCCGACGCCACGGGGCCGACGACCCCGAGAACCGCGCGGCCGCACTCCTGCATTTCGTCCTGGGCCACGCGACGCTCGTGCAGCAGCGCATGCACGCCGACAGCCACGGTGCGACGATCGGTGACGGCGTGCACGACATCACCGCAGGGCTCGACCGCGTCTTCGATCTCGGCGTCACGGCGCTCGCGGGGACGCCGGTCGCCGACGACGAGGTCAGCGAGCTGCCGACTCCGCGGCGTGACCGAGCCTGAGCCCGGGTACGAACGCGACCAGGACCAGACCCAGGCAGAACGCGAACACGACAGCGAAGGCACTCGCCTCGCCACCCAGACTGGCGACGGCCAGACCGGCCAGTGCGATCACCACCGCGGAGCCGGTGGAGTCGGAGATCGACAGGGCCGAGGAGTTGAAGCCCTGATTGCCCTCGTGAGAGTACGCGAGCGTGAGCACGGTGAGCCGCGGATAGAGCAGCCCCATCCCTCCCCCGGCGAAGGCCCAGCCGATCACGACGAGGAGCGGAGACACGCCCCACAGCGCAGCCACGAGCACGCAGAGCACGGCGATGAGCAGCAGAGACAGGCTGATGGCCGTGATGCGCGTGTTGCCGAGACGCTCGCCATAGCGCCCCTGCAGCTGCGAGGCGCCCGCCCACGCGAAGGCGGCGAGCAAGAGGGCGATACCGGCCCACGTCGCGGTGAAGCCGAATCGCTCCATCAGGAGGTAGGGGATGTACGCCTCCGAGGCGAAGAACGCTCCGGCCGCGATACCGCGCATGAGCACGACGCTGGGCAGGCCGCGGCCGGCTCGCAGGGTGCGTCGAGGAAGCAGCGGCAGCACCGCGACCCCGATCACGAGGACCGATCCGAGTGCCACCGGCCAGGCGAATGCCGCATCCAGCTCCGCCGTGAACCCGATCAGCACCGCGAACACGGCGACCACGACGGCGAGAGCCAGGCGGATGACGAGCGCACGGCGGTCCTGCGGCTCACCGTGTCCCAGGTCGACGCCGCGAAGACGCACGGCGATCATGAGGAAGGCGACCGCCGTCAGCACGGCGACGCCGAGGAACGCCCAGCGCCAGTCGAGATACTCGGCCACCGCTCCCGCGAGGAAGGGCCCGATCATGGACGGCACGACCCAGGCGGCAGCGAACGCCGCGAACACCCTGCCGTGCAGATGGGGCGGGTAGAGGCGGGCGACGACCACGTACAGGGCGACGGTCTGTCCCCCCGCGCCGAGTCCCTGCACGAGACGCCCGATGAGGAACTGATCCATCGTGAACGCGAGACCCGACAGCAGCAGACCGGCGATGAAGAGCGACACGGCGACGTACAGGGCTCCACGCGGACCACGAGCGTCAGACCACGCCCCGGCCGCCACCATGCCGATCACGCCGGTCGCCAGCGTGCCGGCGAAGGCGACGGCATACAGGGCGCGACCGTCGAGCGCCTCGCTCACGATGGGCATCACGGTCGTGACCGCGAGCGCCTCGATGGCGGCGAGGAAGATCAGTGCGACGGCACCCGCGGTGACCCAGAGTCGCTCGCGATCCCAGATCGATGCGGCCGTCTGCTGCTCGGTCATCGACCCGCGAGCGACGCGATGCGCTCGACGGCCTCGGTGATGATCTCCGGGCTCGTGCCGAAGTTGAGCCGCACGTGCCCTGCACCTTCGGCGCCGAAGGCGGGCCCGTAGTGCAGCGCGACCCGCGCGTCCTTGAGGATCCGCCTCGCGGGATTGTCGCCCCAGCCCAGGCCTGACAGGTCGATCCAGGCGAGGTACCCGGCGTCGGGGATGCGGTAGTGCGCCTCAGGGAGCCTCGCCGCCAGAAGATCCTCGAGCAACACTCGATTCTCGTCCAGCGTGCGCAGCAGACCGTCGAGCCAGGCGTCGCTCTCCTGCGAGAACGCCGCCACGGCCGCGAGCAGCCCGAGCTGACCCGTGCGCCACTCGACCTCGATGGGCAGCCCGCGCACGACCGCGCTCGTGGCGTCGGCCGCGGTGACCATGAGGGCGCACTTGAGTCCGGCGAGGTTGAAGGCCTTGCTCGCGCTGACCACGGCATACCCCACGCGCTCGGCCGCGTCGCCCACGTCGAGGAACGGGGTGAAACCCGTCCCCGGCTGCGCCAGCGGGGCATGGATCTCGTCGGAGATGACCGCGGCCCCGAACTCGGCGGCGATCTCGGCCAGCGCCGCGAGTGAGTCGCAGGAGTGGACCGTTCCGGTCGGGTTGTGCGGATTGCACAGCAGCATCGCGGTGGCGCCGTCTGCGAACGCGGCGCGGATGCCGTCGAGGTCGAGCTCCCAGGCCGTGCCCGTATCGAGCAGCGGCACTCGTTCGACCTCGGCACCGGCCTCTGCGACGAGGTCGTAGAACGGCGGATACACCGGCGGCGTCACGACGACGCGCTCCCCCGGCTGCGTCACACGGCGCAGGATCTCGACGATCCCCATGCTGACATCCGCGGTGCTGCGCATGCGCGCAGGATCCGCCTCCCAGCCGAACCGGCGCCGGGCGAAGTCCGCGTACGCCGCGGCGAGCGGCGTACGCGAGGCGATGTACCCGGTGTCACCGGCGTCGACAGCGCGATGCAGAGCATCGGAGATCGCGGGAGCGAGCGGGAAGTCGGTTTCCGCGACGAAGAGCGGAAGGACGTCGGCGGGATACTCCCGCCATTTCTCGCTGGTTCTCTCGCGGAGCTCAGCCAGAGGCAGAGCCGTGACCTCGAGCATCCTCAGATCGCGAAGCCGAGGGCACGCATCATGTCACGCCCGTCATCGGTGATCCGCTCGGGTCCCCACGGCGGCATCCACACCCAGTTGATGCGGAAGCGATCGACGACGCTGTCCAGTGCCTGAGCGGTCTGGTCCTCGAGCACGTCGGTCAGGGGGCAGCCCGCACTGGTCAGCGTCATGTGGATGACGAGAGCATCGTTCTCGTCATCCCACGCGAGGTCGTAGATGAGGCCGAGGTCGACGACGTTGATGCCGAGCTCCGGGTCCATGACGTCTTTGAGAGCCTCGGTGACCTCGTCGTACTTCGCGTCGGTGAGGGTGGCTGTCATGCGAATCAGCCTACGCCTCGATGGGGGCTGCGGGGTCGAGGAAACGGTCGTATCCCTCTTCCTCGAGCCGGTCTGCGAGCTCGGGGCCGCCCTCTTCCACGATCTTGCCCGCGACGACGACGTGCACGAAGTCGGGGCGGATGTAGCGGAGGATGCGGGTGTAGTGCGTGATCAGCAGAACGCCGAGACCCGTGGACTCCTTGGCGCGGTTGACGCCCTCGGAGACGATCTTCAGGGCGTCGACGTCGAGGCCGGAGTCGGTCTCGTCGAGGATCGCGAACTGCGGCTTGAGCACCTCGAGCTGGAGGATCTCGTGGCGCTTCTTCTCACCACCGGAGAAACCCTCGTTGACGTTGCGCTGCGCGAACTTCGGGTCCATGCGCAGGTTGGCCATGGCCGCCTTGACGTCCTTGGTCCAGCCGCGGATCGCCGGTGCCTCGCCGTCGAGCGCCGTCTTGGCGGTGCGGAGGAAGTTCGTCACCGTCACGCCGGGGATCTCGACCGGGTACTGCATGGCGAGGAAGAGACCCGCACGAGCGCGCTCGTCGACGCTCATCTCGAGCACGTCCTGACCGTCGAACGTGATCGAGCCGGAGGTCACGGTGTACTTCGGGTGACCGGCGATCGTGTACGCGAGGGTGGACTTGCCGGAGCCGTTGGGGCCCATGATGGCGTGGGTCTCACCGGTGTTCATGGTGAGGGTGATTCCGTTGAGGATCGGGGTGGTCCCCGCCTCGGTCTCGACCGTCACGTGCAGGTCGCGGATTTCGAGAACAGACATTCAGACTTCCTTCGTCACAGTCGGGTCGATGAGCACGTCGTCGCCGTCGATCTCGACGACGTAGACCGGAACGGGCTCATAAGCGGGGAGATTCTGGGGCTTGCCGGTGAGTAGGGAGAAGGCGGAGCCATGGGCCCAGCACTCCACCGTGTCGCCCTCGACGAAACCTTCGGACAGCGAGATGTCGCCGTGCGTGCAGGTGTCTCCGATGGCGTGGATGACGCCCTCGGAGTCCTTGATCACCGTGATGGGCACACCGTTCGGCTCGACACGGATCGGGGTGTCGAGTTCGAGCTCGGCGACGCCGCAGACGCGCTCGGCGCTCACGCGTCGACCTCCGCGAGCTCGGTCTCGATCGCGTCGAGCAGCTCGGTCTCCAGCGCGGGGATGCCGAGGCGCTGGACGATGTCGGTGAGGAAGCCGAGCACGACGAGACGGCGTGCTTCCTCTTCGCTGATGCCGCGAGCCTGCAGGTAGAACAGCTGCTCATCGTCGAAGCGTCCGGTGGCGCTGGCGTGGCCGGCGCCGAGGATGTCTCCGGTCTCGATCTCGAGGTTCGGGATCGAGTCGGCGCGAGCGCCCTCGGTGAGCACCAGGTTGCGGTTCGCCTCGTAGGAGTCGGTGCCGGTCGCGTCGGCGCCGATCAGCACGTCGCCGATCCAGACGCTGTGCGCTCCCTGGCCCTGCAGCGCACCCTTGTAGAGCACGTCACCCTTGGTGTGCGGACCCTTGTGGTGGAGGTAGACCTGGCTCTCGAGGTGCTGGCCGGCATCGGCGTACGAGAGACCGTAGAGGTACCCCTCGGAGCCTGCGCCTGCGAGCTCGACGCTCGGGTTCACGCGCACCACACCGCCGCCGAAGCTGATGACGAAGTGCTTGAGAGTGGCATCCGCGTCGACGCGAGCCTGGTGAGCCGACGTGTGCACGGCCTCGTCCTGCCACTGCTGCAGGCTGATGACGGTGAGCTTCGCTCCGTCGCGGACGATGATCTCGACGTTCTGCGAGTACTGCGCGGCACCGGTGTGCTGCAGCACGACCGTTGCCGAGCTGTGCTCGAGAGCCTCAATCACGATGTGGGCATCGGCGCGCAGATCCGCCCCGAGACCGGCGATCGACACGAGGATGGGCTCGGCCACCTCTTCTTCGCGCGGGATGCGGATGTGCAGCGCCTCAGCAGCTCCCTGCCAGGCGACGGCGGCGGTGATGTCCTCGGCGAGGAAGACCTCGCCGCGGGGCGCATCGCCGGCGGCGAGCGGCGTGGACACGTAGTGCTCTCCGGCGCCGAACGTGTAGCTCACTCCTTCGGCGGAGTCCGCGACCTCGAAGAGGCCGGAGAGCTTCGCCACCGGAGTGTGCTTCCAGTTGACCTCACGGCCGCTGGGCGCACCGAAATCGGTGGGATCGAACGAATGCGGGCGCTCCGACCGGGTCTGCACCGGAACGAATCCTGCGTCCGCGACCTGCGCGGCCGGGTCGACGTGCGCGCTCGAATCATGCGACGCCGTCGGCGTCGTCGTCTGGGCCGTCATCTCAGCCGACCGATCCTTCCATGCCCATCTCGATGAGCTTGTTCAATTCCATCGCGTACTCCATCGGCAGCTCCCGCGCGATCGGCTCGATGAAACCGCGCACGATCATCGCCATCGCCTCGTCCTCGGGCATGCCGCGAGACTGCAGATAGAAGAGCTGCTCCTCGCTGACCTTCGAGACCGTGGCCTCGTGGCCGAGCTGCACGTCGTCGACGCGGATGTCGATCGCCGGATACGTGTCGGAGCGCGACTTGGTGTCCACGAGCAGCGCGTCGCAGCGCACCGTGTTGGCCGAGTGGTGCGCGTTCGCGTCCACGCGGACCTCACCGCGGTATCCCGCACGACCGCCACCGCGGGCGATCGACTTCGAGACGATCGACGACTGCGTGTACGGAGCCATGTGGATCATCTTCGCGCCGGCGTCCTGGTGCTGACCGGGGCCCGCGAAGGCGACCGAGAGCGTCTCGCCCTTGGCGTGCTCGCCCATCAGGTAGATCGAGGGGTACTTCATGGTCACCTTGGAGCCGATGTTGCCGTCGACCCACTCCATCGTCGCGCCCTCGTGCGCGACCGCACGCTTGGTGACGAGGTTGTAGACGTTGTTCGACCAGTTCTGGATCGTCGTGTAGCGAACGCGGGCGTTCTTCTTCACGATGATCTCGACGACGGCCGAGTGCAGGGAGTCCGACTTGTAGATCGGAGCCGTGCAGCCCTCGATGTAGTGGACGTAGCTGTCCTCGTCGGCGATGATCAGGGTCCGCTCGAACTGGCCCATGTTCTCGGTGTTGATGCGGAAGTACGCCTGCAGCGGGATCTCGACGTGCACGCCCTTGGGGACGTAGACGAACGATCCGCCCGACCACACGGCGGTGTTCAGAGCCGCGAACTTGTTGTCGCCGGCGGGGATCACGGTGCCGAAGTACTCCTCGAAGAACTCGGGGTGCTCGCGCAGCGCCGTGTCGGTGTCCATGAAGATGACACCCTGCTCTTCCAGGTCCTCGCGGATCTGGTGGTAGACGACCTCGGACTCGTACTGAGCCGCGACGCCGGCCACGAGACGCTGACGCTCGGCCTCGGGGATGCCGAGGCGCTCGTAGGTCTCACGGATCTCGGCGGGAAGGTCTTCCCACGACTGCGCCTGCTTCTCGGTGGAGCGCACGAAGTACTTGATGTTGTCGAAGTCGATCTCGCTGAGGTCTGCGCCCCAGGTCGGCATCGGCTTGCGTCCGAAGAGCTGATAGCCCTTGAGACGGGTCTTCAGCATCCATTCGGGCTCGCGCTTGAGCGCCGAGATCCCGCGGACCACCTCTTCGGAGATTCCGCGCTTGGCGATGGCTCCGGCGGCGTCCTCATCATGCCATCCGAATTCGTACACCCCCAGGCCATCGAGCTCCGGGCGGTCGATCAGCACATCCGACATCACACACTCTCCTCACAGGTCCCAAAACGGTGTAATCCGCCCCGACACACCTGATCCCCGTCGAGTCTGCGGGAGCGGGTGCCGTTGGTGGGCCCTCATCACCGGCGCTTCCATCGCGCCTAAACTGTTAGTGATGGTGCAGCGCGGTCAGCGCTCATCACAACAATCCGATTCTACAGGTTCCGCCTGAAGACAGGGCCGCTCGCCGTGTCCGCCGCGGTTCGGAGAGACATATGCCCGACACCTCGTTCGCCTCCCCCACGAATGCACAGGACGCGCCGTCGACCCACGCGGCTCTGTGGGGGCGCGCGCTCCGCATCTTCGCGTGGCTGTCGTTCCTCGCTCAGACCATCATCATCGGCACCGGAGGCGCGGTCCGCCTGACCGGTTCGGGCCTCGGATGCTCGGAATGGCCGCTCTGCACCCCCGAGTCGCTCGTGCCGATCTACGCCGATCAGGGCATCCACGGGATCATCGAGTTCGGCAACCGCGTGATGACCGGCGTGGTCGGCATCATCGCCCTCGCGGTCCTGCTGCTGGTGCTCGCGCGGGTCGGTGGCAGGCGTCTCGTCTTCTCGGCACTGCGTTTCGCCGCGAGCGGAATCGTCGCAGCCGGCGTGGTCTTCCTCATCATGACGCTCATCGGGCTCCCCGCGACGCCTTTCGCGATGGGCGCTCTGCTGATCACGGTGATCGCGGCGATCGTCCGCTCTCTGCGGCTCGCCACCGAGCGGCGCGACCTCGTGATCCTGGCTTGGCTGGTGCTGGCCGGGGTCGTCGCACAGGCGCTGGTCGGCGGCATCACGGTGCTCACCGGACTCAACCCCTTCATCGTCGGATTCCACTACGTCTCCTCGCTGCTGCTCGTGTGCGTCACCGCCGCCTTCCTGGTGCGTCTGTACTCGCCTGCGGGCCCGCGCGAGAGCGCGGTTCCGAAGTGGTTCACGATCCTCACCCACGTCACCGGCCTCGCCCTCGCCGTCACCATCGTGTTCGGGGTGCTCACCACCGGATCCGGACCGCACTCCGGCGACGCCGACGTGCTCCGCCACGGTTTCGACGCGACCGTCCTCGCGCACGTGCACTCGTGGCCCGGGTACATCCTCGCCGTGCTCGTGCTCGCGCTCACCGTCTCGGCCTGGGCTCTCCGCCTCGAGCCGCGCCGGTGGCTTCTCGTGCTCGTGATCGCGATCCTCGTGCAGGTTGCGGTGGGCGTCTGGCAGGCCCGGGAGGGGCTGCCGCCCGTGCTCGTCGGCATCCACATGGTGCTCGCCTCGCTGTCCGCCGCCGCGTACACGGTGGTCGTCCTGCACCTGAAGAAGCCCGTCGACTCGCAGCAGTGAGTGCGGGCCGCACAGTGGATGCATAGCTGCGGCATCACAGGCTCATCAGTTCGTCGTGCAACGTGGCGGGCATGAACAAGTCACTGACACGCAGCATCGGCTTCTGGCTCCTCCTCGTGCTCTCGCTCGCCTCGGCGGGCGTCGGAGGATGGCTCATCGCCGGACAGGTCGGCACGATGACGAGCACCCTGCTCGACGGCACCGCGACCGGCATCGAGGTCTACGTGGGCCAGTCGCTCGTCGTGGTGGGGGCGGCGCTGCTCGGAGCCGGCGTCCTCGGCATCCTCCTCGCCGTCGCGCTCACCGCCGTTCAGGCGCTGATGCCGTCGGCCACGCCCGTCGTCGTGGAGCCCATCGCCTGGACCGCCGAGAGCGACCCGGCTCAGGAGGGCGACATCACGAACCCCGAGACCGACATCACGAACCCTGACACCGACATCACGAACACCGAGAACGACGCGCAGAGCGCCGACGACGAGGAGATCTCGTCAGACGAGAAGGCTCAGAACGGCAGCAGCGGATCGACCGCGACGGCCACGAAGATCAGCGTCAAGTAGGTGATCGAGGCGTGGAAGACTCGCATCGGCCGCGCCTCGTTCCCCCGCACCGCCTGGTTGTAGAGACGGTGTGACTCATAGATGAACCACCCGCCGAACACAGCGGCGGAGACGCCGTAGACGAGGCCCATGTTCGCGATCGGGATCAGCAGCAGCGAGCAGGCGACGGTCGCCCAGGCATACAGGATGACCTGCAGGCCGACCTGCGACGCGTTGCGGGTCACGCCGAGCATGGGCACGTCTACGTCTTCGTAGTCGTCCTTGTACTTCATCGACAGCGGCCAGTAGTGCGGCGGAGTCCAGAGGAAGATGAGAGCGAAGAGGATGAACGCCGGCCAGTCGAGCGAACCCGTGACAGCGGCCCATCCGATGAGCACCGGGAAGCATCCCGCGATGCCTCCCCAGATGATGTTCTGCTCGGTGCGACGCTTGAGGATCATCGTGTAGATCACGACATAGAAGAAGATCGCGAACGCCGACAGCGCCGCGGCGAGCCAGTTCGTGGTGACGAGGAGCCACACGGTCGAGAGGATGGCGAGCGTCCACGAGAAGATGAGCGCCCCCCGGGGCGTGATCTCCCCTGTCACCAACGGGCGGTTCTCGGTGCGGTGCATGTGAGCGTCGATGTCGCGATCGAGGTACATGTTGAACGCGGCCGCAGATCCGGCGCTCAACGAGCCGCCGATCACGGTGGCGAGCACCAACAGCATGTTGGGCAGTCCGCCCTGAGCGAGGAACATCACGGGGACCGTCGACACCAGGAGCAGTTCGAGGACGCGCGGCTTGGTGAGGGCGACGTACGCCTTCACGGTACGACCGATGGACTTCTTCACAACGGTCTGATCAGACATCGTCGAGATCTCGATCGCCTCCTCCGCACGCGTCACGACAGCTTTCCCAGTCTAGAGCACAGTGTTGCTGTGGATAACGCGCCCGCGACCTTCGCCATCGCGGTTACCGTGACCGGGTGAATCCGCGTCGCTCCGTGTCCCGCCCCGAGTCCCGCCCCGCCTCCCGCCACGAACCTCCACGCGTGTTGCGCCTCGCCGCCGTCGCCGCGATCCCCGCGATCGTGATGCTGCTCGGAGGCTGCGCGCCCGGAGCCGCGCCGACTCCCGCTCCGACCCCCGCGTTCGCCAGTGAGGCCGAGGCCTTCGCCGCGGCAGAGGAGGTGTATCGGGCGTACAACGAGGCAGGGAACGATCGCCGCGGAGGCGATAAATCGGTGAAACCTCAGGATTTTCTGGTGGGCACCGCGCTCGAGGGGGCTATCGATGGGCAGAACTTTCTCCGTGAACACGATGTGCGTTTGACCGGCGTGATCCTGGTCATGACCTTCGTAGGCGAGCACTCGGCCCCGAGCGAACCTCCGGTCGTCCATGCGCTTGTGTGTCTCGACCTCTCCAACGCTCGAACCATGGACGCAAGCGGCAACGACGTGACACCTGCAGATCGGCCGACCGTGATCGCTCAGCGGGTGACATTCGTGCACGACGGCATCAAGCTCCGTATCTCCGAAGAGGCGGAAGGAGACGCCGAATCATGCCCTTCGCTCTGAACATCGTCAGTGTGCCGCTTCTCGTGGTTTCACTTCTTTCGGTTCCAGCTGCGGCAGGCGGTTGCGGTCAGGAAGTTCAGGCTGCTTTCGGCCGTTGCCCCGACGCGAGCACCGACGGCTCGTCGCTGACCGTCTCGGGCACGCAACAACGCCCCGGCACACCCGCGACCCCCCACACACCCACCACCCCCGGCATCCCGGACACCCGGAACACCAGCCCCGGCTCCCCCACCGAACCCGCACCACCCAGCGACCGCGCCATCCGCCTCGCCGACTGCATGGACGACTCCGGCACCGTCCGCTGCCTCACCCTCACCACCCCCGAAACCACACCCGCCGCCCAGGGCCCCCCCCCCCCCCCCCCCGCCCCCGGGCCCCCCCCCCCCCCCCCCCCCCCCCCCCCGCCCCCCGCCCGCCCCCCCCCCCCCCCCCGGCCCGGGCCGCGGGGCGGGCGGCGCC
>NZ_JABXGD010000010.1 GCF_022627955.1 Microbacterium sp. C5A9 | reverse complement strand
ACGGATCCGGATGGCACATCCGCATGCACAACGGCACCCCCCAAATCCAAGGACCCCCCTGGTGGGACCCCCACCAGGAATGGCGCACACCGGCGCCTAGCCTCCCCGACAGGGGACTGCCCGACGACACCACCCGGACAAGCCCCGCGAGGGCAGGCGCCGGATGAACCCCCGAACCTCAGCGACCGGTCAGTGCAGGCGGACACGCCTGTGTGCAACCGGACCGATCAGAGCAGGCGGACCGGTCAGAGCGAGCGGGCGCGCACGCCGACCCTCGTCGCGGGATGACAGCGACCGGCCGCGGGCGTCACATCCGCGCGTAGCGTGCGCGGGCGATGCAGAACAGGCCGTAGAGCACGAGGCCCGCACCCACGACCCACAGGATCACGACTCCGAAGGGCAGTCCGGCGAGCGCGCGCAGCGCGGAGTCCATGCCGCCCGCCGTCTCGGGGTCGTGCGTGAGCGCGGCGATCACGAAGAGCACTCCCGCCACACCGACGGCGATCCCCTTCGCGATGTAGCCCGCGATGCCGAATGCGACGATCCCCGACCGCGCGGTGCCGCCGGGGAGGGAGAGCTTCTTCTCGAAGGCCCGGGTGATGCCCTGCACGATGAACGCGATGCCGATCGCGGCGACGACGAGCCCGACCAGCACCAGCAGCGCGACACCGGCGGGCACCGCCAGCAGCTGGGCGCTGAACGACTGCGACGACTCGGACGACTGCGACTGGCCACCCATCGCGTAGACCAGCGCCGTGCCGCCGATCGCCAGGTACGCGGCGGCCGTGCCGAGGAACTTCACCCGATGCGCCCACTTCTTCTTCGTGTCGGGGTCGCGCTCGACGACGGCCTCGGCGATCTGCCAGATCGCGAGGGCGAGCAGCCCCAGCACGATCAGCCACAGCAGGAAGACCCCTGCCGGCGTCTGCTGGATCTGCTGCAGGGCACCGCCCTGGTCGGCGTTCTCGCCACCGCCGCCGGTCGCGATCGAGATCGCGATGCCTCCGATGAGGATGTGCAGGATGCCGAGGACGACGTAGCCGACACGGGCGAGGATCCGGAATGCCGTGGAGTCCTGCGCTGCTCGGGCCGTCGACGATGCCGACGCACGGGTGTTCATCATGGCGCACTTCTTTCGATGGGTTCTGCGCGGGACGGGTCTGCCCGCGGGGGATCTTCCGATGTCTCGGCGCTCGCACGCGCGGCACGGCGGGTCCGCCAGAGCGCGATGCACGCCCAGACGACGGTCGCGACGGCGACGCCCTCGAGCATCCCGGCCACCACATCGCTCAGCCAGTGCGCGTGCAGGTAGGTGCGGCTCCACATCATCGTGAGCACCCACACCGCGCCCAGCGTCCAGACGTACCAGCGCCGGAAGATGAGGCCGAGGATCACCACCACGGTGGTCGCGACGGCCGTGTGCCCGGAGGGGAACGACGTCGCGACGCTCTCGGCGAGAGAGTCCTCGGGGCGCGTGCGGCCGATCACGGCGGCCATCGTGGCGCCGATCGCGACCACGGCGACCATGGCGATCGCGAGCGTCGCGGCATCCCACCGCCGTCGTCGCCAGAGGAGCCAGACGATCAGCACGGCGTCGATCACGATCATGCCGATCGTGCCGCCGACGATGGCGGGCACCCACGCCACGACGATCCAGACGTCACTGGTGAGGGCCCCCATGAGGTCGTTCCACTCGTGGTCGATCGGCAGCGGCTCATGCCCGCCGATCGCGACGACGGCGCGGAGCGCGACGAAGGCGAGGGTCGCCGCGACACCCCAGACCAGGGCCGTGGTGCCGCGGGCGACGTCTGCCACGACGGATCAGGCGAGGGGGTCGTTGTTGCGCATGCTGCGGCGGGTGACCCGCTCACCGGTGGCCGGGTCGACGGCGGTGCGGTCCACCGTCTCGACGCGACGACTGCGCATCACGAGCACGAGGCTGATCAGGAACACCAGGGCTCCGGCGATCATGAGGATGTAGCCGATCAGGTCGAGGTCGACGTAGCCGCCGGTGTCGATGTTGAGCGCGAAGACGAGGATCGCTCCGATGACGACGAGCGCGATTCCGGTTCCGATTCCCATGGTGTCCATTCCTCCCCGAGGCCGCCCCTGCGACCTCGCGACGACAACGATATGGTCAATGAGCACTGAGTCAATAGTCATGGACACGACGATTCTCCCGTGGTATGGATGGGAGCGATGACTGAGCTCGAACGCCGCGCCGCGATCTTCGCGGCCCTCGCCGACCAGACGCGCCTGCGCATCGTCGACCTGCTCACGCTCGGCGATCTGTCGTCCTCCGAGATCGGCACAGCCCTCGATCTGCGATCGAACCTCATCGCGCACCACCTCGGAGTCCTGGAGTCGGCGCAGATCATCAGCCGCGCCCGCTCGGAGTTCGACCGGCGCCGCAGCTACATCGGACTCCGCCCCGAGATCTTCGACACGCTCGCACCGCCCAGCGTCGCTCCCCCGCGGCGCGTGCTGTTCGTCTGCACCGCGAACTCCGCCCGGTCGCAGCTCGCCGAGACCATCTGGCGCGATGTGAGCCCGGTCGACGTCGCCTCCGCAGGCACCCGCCCCGCGGCGACCGTGAATCCGCAGGCCATTGCAGCCGCGGCACGCCACGGCCTCGCGATCGATCAGAGCCGCCCGCCCCGCCACATCGACGAGGTCCGCGCCGAGGGCGACCTCGTGATCACCGTCTGCGACGACGCCCACGAAATCCTGCTCACCCGCGACGACCTGCCTCGCGACGACCTGCACTGGTCGGTGCGCGACCCCGCCCGCGCAGGCACCCCCGCCGCCTTCGACGACGCGTTCGAGACCCTGGGCCTGAGGATCCGCGCGCTGTCGTCGCGACTCATCGCGGCGTAGCGCTCACGGACGACGGCATCGCTTGTACAGTGATCGCGTGGAGTCCGAGACCCAGCGCAGCGCGACGCCGACGCGACCCGTCATCGTCATCATCGTCGTGGTCCTGGTGGTGGTGAGCGGACTGTCGAACGCACTCCTCGGTCTCGCGGTGCTCCTCAGCCGCTACCAGGTGCCCGATGCCGATGTGCTCGCCGTCTCGCTCGTCGGGGCAGCCGTGATCCTCTTCGGCCTGCTGACGATCGCCGTCGCCGCCGCGATCGGTCGGGGCAGTCGGCTCGCCCGCCTGCTGCTGACGATCTACGTCGGGATCCAGCTCGTGCTGCACGTCATCACCGCCCTCACCACCACGTGGGATTGGGCGGTGCTCGTGCAGTCAGTGCTCGAGCTGCTGGTCCTCGCGGCGGTCTGGGCGCCGCCCGCCAGCCGCCGGTTCTTCGCGGGCTGACGTCCGGGCGAGGATCCGCCGGTGCACGATCCGCACCACCTCGATCGCGAGGATCGTGACGATCGTGATTCCGGCGATCAGGTACGCCGCGTCCTCACCGGGATCGACCAGCTGGAAGAACCGGCCGGCGAGCGGAACCGTGAACAGCACCGAAAGTGCGACGAACATGCCGCCGACCACGAGCACCTTGTAGCGATCGAGCGGACGCGCCAGTACCGCGAGCACCCAGATGCCCACGATGGCGAGGATGATCGTCGATCCGGTCCGCAGCTGGGCCTCGGTGATGCCGAGACCCATCGCGGCGCGCGTGTACACCGTCAGCGCGAGAGCGATCAGGAGGCCGGCGGGAATCGCGAAGGTCAGTGATCGACGCAGGAACCCCGGCACGTAGCGGCTGGTGTTCGGCATCAGCGCCAGGAAGAATGCGGGGATGCCGATGGTCAGGCCGTCGGTGATCGACAGCTGCCGAGGCAGGAACGGGAATTCGAGCACCATGACCCCGAAGAGCACGGCGAGGGTGGTCGCGTAGACGGTCTTCGTGAGGAACAGCATCGAGACGCGCTCGATGTTCGCGATCACCTGCCGCCCCTCGGCGACCACGTCGGGAAGGTGCGAGAACTGTCCGTCGAGCAGCACGAGTCGGGCGACGGCCTTGGTCGCGGGCGATCCGGAGTTCATCGCGATGCCGATGTCGGCGGTCTTGATCGCCAGGGCGTCGTTCACACCGTCGCCGGTCATCGCGACGGTGTGGCCCCGGGCCTGCAGCGCGACGACCATGCGCTTCTTCTGCTCGGGCGTCACCCGTCCGAACACCGTGTGCGCGTCGAGCACGGCACCGAGCTCGACGTCGTCGTCGGGAAGCCGCCTCGCGTCGTAGCCCTCCCCGGCGTCGAGGCCCAGCTGCCGCGCGATCGCCGCGACCGTGCGCGGATTGTCGCCCGAGATGACGCGCACGCCCACGCCCTGTGCGCGGAAGTACGCCAGCGTCTGCGCGGCATCCGGACGCACCCTCTCGCTGAAGGTGATCACCGCCACCGGCGCCAGTCCGGTCGGCAGGGACTCGGCCGCCTGTGCGGCCGTCGAGTAGGGATCGGTGCTGCGTGCGAGCACGAGCGTGCGCAGTCCCTCAGCCGCCAGACGCGTGACGGCTTCGCCGACCTCGGTGCCGGTGTCGGTCGCGGCATCGCCCAGCACCATCTCGGGGGCGCCGAGCACCCAGGTCTCCGCTCCGGCATCCGCGAACGAGAGCGCACTCCACTTCCGCGCCGACGAGAACGAGATGTAGACCGCCGCGTCGCGGGGCCGTTCGACGGGATAGGGCTCCCGCAGGCAGCGGGCGGTCGCATTCGCATCCGGTGCGTCGCCGAACCACGACAGCGCGTCCTGCCAGGCGCCGGCCGCCGGATCGAAGAGCACCAGGTCGCGATAGGCGAGCTCGCCCTCGGTGAGGGTTCCCGTCTTGTCGAGGCAGATCACGTCCACACGCGCCAGCCCCTCGACGGCGGGGAGCTCGTTGACGAGCACCTGCCGCGACGCGAGTCGCGCGGCCCCCACGGCGAACGCGATCGACGTCATCAGCACGAGTCCGAGCGGGATCATCGCGGTCAGCGCCGAGATCGTGTTGACGATCGCCTGCGTCCACGTGCCGGTCGTCCACGCCGTCACCCATCCGCCCGCGACCATGATCTGGGCGTTGAGCACGAGAAGCCCGATCGGCCCGATCCCCCACCCGACCCACTTCAGCACGCGGTCGATCGAGGTGCGCAGCTCGGATGCCACGAGCGAGAAGCGCTTCGCCTCCGCGGCGAACCGGTTCGCGTACGAGTCCGCACCCACCCGCACTGCGCGAGCAAGACCCTCCCCGGCGACGACGATCGACCCGGACAGAGCCTCGTCGCCGTCCTGCTTGTCGACGGCATCCGACTCACCGGTGAGCATGGACTCGTCGATCTGCAGCGCCCGGTGCTCGAGCACGACGGCGTCGGCCGTGACCTGGTCGCCCGCACGGAGGACCAGCACGTCGCCGCGCACGACCTCGGCCGGAGCGATCTCGACGTCCTGCGCATCCCGACGCACGCGCGCGCGCGGCGCGTTCAGCAGCGCGAGCCGATCGAGCGCCGCCTTCGCGCGGAACTCCTGCCAGCATCCGATGATCGCGTTGCCGAACGCGGCGAGCCCGAACAGCGCATCCTGCCAGCGACCGAGCAGCAGCAGCACCAGGAAGCAGCCGCCGACGATCGCATTGAACAGGGTGAAGACGTTCGCGCGCACGATGTTCCAGGCGCTGCGACTCGAGTCCTCGGCGAACGCGTTCGTCTGCCCGGATGCCGTCAGCTCGGCGACGCGGGCTGACGTGAGGCCGATCCTGATGTCCGTGTCAGCGTCGGCGTTCGTCACCTCGTTCGTGTCGGCGCCCAGGCTCGTGCCGGCACGGTTCGTGGCATCCTCGTGTCGAGACATTCCCGTTCCCCCGATCCGCCCGCAGCGGCGTTCGCGCGCTTGCGCACCACGCTAGCGGGACGGCGGGCGGAACCCGAGGAAATCTCCGACGCCGCGACGCGTCCTGCCTCAGACCTTCGCGGCAGCGAGCTCGTCGCGAAGGAGCGCGGCCCCGGCGCTGAGCGCCCGCAGCTTGCCGCGCGCCACGTCGCGAGGCAGCGGCGCCAGGCCGCAGTTCGTGCTCGGTACGAGCTTGTCCGCGTCGACGAATCGCAGCGCGGCGCGGAGCGTCTCGGCGACCTCCTCCGGCGTCTCGACGGTGTGGCTGGCGACGTCGACCGCTCCGAGCATGACCCTCTTGCCGCGGATGAGGTCGATGAGCTCCAGCGGGACGTGCGAGTGGTGGCTCTCCAGCGAGATGGTGTCGATGCTCGAGGCCTGCAGCAGCGGGAACGACGTCTCGTACTGCCGCCACTCCGCCCCGAGGGTCGCTTTCCAGTCGGTGTTCGCCTTGATCCCGTACCCGTAGCAGATGTGCACCACGGTCTCCGCGCGCAGCCCCTCGGCCGCTCGCTCGAGCACCTCCACGCCCCAGTCCCGCACGTCGTCGAAGAAGACGTTGAACGCCGGCTCGTCGAACTGGATGATGTCGACGCCCGCCGCCTCGAGCTCCTTCGCCTCCTGATTGAGGATCGTGGCGAATTCCCGCGCCAGCTTCTCGCGGCTGCCGTAGTGGCGATCGTAGAGCGTGTCGATCATCGTCATCGGTCCGGGCAGCGCCCACTTGATCGGCTGATCGGTCTGCTGGCGGAGGAACCTGGCGTCGTCGACGAACACGGGCTTCTCACGACTCACGGCGCCGACGATCGTCGGCACACTGGCGTCGTACCGGTCACGGATCCGCACCGTCTCGCGCTGATCGAAGTCGACGCCCGAGAGGTGCTCGATGAAGGTCGTCACGAAGTGCTGGCGACTCTGCTCGCCGTCGCTGATGATGTCGAGCCCGGCGGTGCGCTGCTCCTGCACGGCGATGCGCAGCGCATCCTGCGTGCCCTCGCTCAGGGCGTCTCCCTCGAGCTTCCACGGCGACCACAGCGTCTCGGGCTGGGCCAGCCAGGACGGCTTCGGCAGGCTGCCGACGATCGAGGTGGGCAGAAGCGTGTTCATGTTCGCGGATTCTCCGTTGGTCGTGCGGCAGTGGTCAGGCGACGGCGGTCAGGCGACGGGCGCGAGGTCGCCGGCACGGGCCAGGTCGTCGGCAGTGACGGGCTCGGCGGCGCCGTACGAAGCGGCCCACTGCTCGAGCAGGTCGCCGTGCGGACGCATGAGGTGCTCGTCGGTGAACCTGCCCTGCTCGGTCGCGAGCCGACTGCGCTCCTCGCGGTCGTAGGCGATCTTCGTCACCGAGTAGTCCTGCAGCTCGAGGCTGGGCTGGTAGAGGCTCGCCGCGGCCGAGTTGGCGTTGTAGATCTCCGGACGGTAGATCTTCTGGAACGTCTCCATCGTGCTGATCGTGCCGATGAGCTGGAGGTTCGTGTAGTCGTTCAGCAGGTCGCCGCGGAAATAGAACGCCAGCGGCGCGACGCTGCCTCGCGGCATGAAGTACCGGACCGAGAGGCCCATCTTGCCGAAGTACGCGTCGGTCAACGACGAGTCCTTCTGCTCGTACTCGACGCCGAGCACCGGGTGATGGTTGTCGGTCCGACGGTAGGTCTTGCTCGTCGAGACGCTGATGCAGATCACCGGCGACAGCGAGAAGCGCTCGCGGTACGCCTCGGAGTCGAGGAAGTGCTGGAAGAGCTTGCCGTGCAGGTCGCCGAAGTCGTCGGGAAGAGCGAACCCGCCCGCTGCTTCGCTGGCGGCCGGCAGCCGCACACTGAAGTCGTAGTCGCGCACGTACGACGA
The DNA here is from genome assembly GCF_022627955.1 of Microbacterium sp. C5A9. Classification (GTDB taxonomy): domain Bacteria; phylum Actinomycetota; class Actinomycetes; order Actinomycetales; family Microbacteriaceae; genus Microbacterium. The sequence continues at coordinate 110,694 of NZ_JABXGD010000010.1, read as the reverse complement.
GAAGTTGTTCCCCACGATCCCGTGCGTGCGCGTGCCGGTGAGACGGTCGACGATCTGGATGTCCAGCACCTCGAGCAGGGGGAACTCCCGGTCTTCGCCCTCGGCGGCGAACTGCACCGCGACCGAGACGATCTCGTGCTCGAGCGTGTACCGGTCGCCGTTCGGGTTGTCCCAGCGGGCGAGGTCGTTGAACCGGCGGTCGATCATCGTCAGGGCGTTGTGCAGGTTCTGCTGACGGTGCTCGCCGCGCGCCAGGTTGGCGAAGTTCGTGGTGATGCGGGAGTCGTTCGAGGGCGAGTAGTCCTCGTCGAACCGGGTCGTCGTGATGCGGAACGTGAACTCGTGGGCCATGAGATGCCAATCGGTGCGCTGATCGGCCGGACACGGCCTCGCGGAAAGGGGGTGCCTCCATGGTGCGGCCAGAGCGCACCTATCGTGTAATGCGTCGCGACTATGCCAAGACATAGGCTGTGACTATGGCCAGACGTTCGAGCGGCATCACCCTCCAGCAGCTCACCTACTACATCGAGGTCGCTGCGGAGGGGTCGATCAGCGCGGCCGCCGACCTGCTCTACGTCGCGCAGCCCACCATGTCGGCGGCGATGAAGGACCTCGAGAGCCGAGTGGGGCGCGATCTGCTCGTCCGCTCGGCCCGCGGAGTGACGCTCACCACCGACGGCGTGGAGTTCCTCGGCTACGCCCGGCAGGTCGTCGAGCAGGTCGCGCTGCTCGAACAGCGCTACCTCGGCCGACCGCCTTCTCGCCGTCTGCTCGGGGTCTCGACGCAGCACTACTCCTTCGCGGTCGACGCGATGGTGCGGATGGTGAAGGCGAGCGAGGCGGCCGAGTACGAGTTCTCACTGCGGGAGACGCGCACGTGGGACATCATCGAAGACGTCCGCACCCTGCGCAGCGAGCTGGGCATCCTGTACCGCAACGACTTCAACCGCAACGTCATCGACAAGCTGCTCCGCGACTCGGGACTCGCGTTCCGCCCGCTCTTCGTCGCCGAGCCGCACATCTTCATCTCGCGCAAGAACCCCCTCGCCGCGCGGGAGCGGGTGACCCTCGACGATCTCGCCGAGGTGCCGCGGCTGACGTTCGACCAGGGCGCGAACAACTCCTTCTACTTCGCCGAGGAGATCCTCTCCACCCTCTCCAGCCCGCGGGAGATCAGGGTCTCCGACCGCGCGACGATCTTCAACCTCATGATCGGCCTCGACGGGTACACGATCTCGACGGGAATCATCAGCGACGACCTCGACCCCGAGATCGTCGCCATCCCGCTCGACGTCGACGAGCGCATCGAGATCGGCTGGATCGGGCACTCCGCGATCCCGCTCACCGAGCAGGCGCAGCGCTACCTCGCCGAGCTCCGAACGGTCGTCGCGAGCTTCGGCGTGACACTGCTCGGCTGAGCTCGCGACGAGCACAGTCCCCCGCCGCCGCGGCTAGCACCTCGCTGCCCTCCCGCGCAAGACTCATCCGTCGTCGACAGGCGCGTGCCACCATCGACCCATGAGCATTCGAGGCGTTCTTCCCCGCATCGGCGGGGACTCGTCGTCGGGGGCCGAAGACGACCTGATGGTCGACATCGCATCCGGCAGTCAGACGGCTTTCGCGCAGCTGTACGACCTCACGTGCGCGCGGGTGTTCGGACTCATCCTCAGCGTGATCGAGTCGCGGCCGTCGGCCGAGGACGTGCTGCAGGAGACCTACGTACACGTCTGGGCGCACGCGCGGGAGTTCTCCGCGTACGGAGGAAGCGCGAGCACCTGGATCGCGGAGACGGCGCACCGTCGCGCGATCGAGCTCACCCGCGCGACGGGGTCGACTCCCGCACGCGGAACCACAGCGTGAGCTCCATGATCGCCCGGCCGATCATGTCGTGGTCGCCCACCCGGAGGTCGTCGAAGGAGTCGCGGTACCCCGATGCCATGGCCGGCTCCGCAGCGACCAGCGACCGGTAGCCCATCGTCCACTCGGCGAAACGCCGCTCGTGCAGGGGCTCCTCGATCAGCACGCGCACATCGCGGTGCCGCGGATCGCGCCCGATCCTCTCCATCAGCTCGTCGACGTCCGACCGGGTGCCCTCCAGGATCTGGACGAACTCGCCCCCACGGTAGAGCAGCATCCCGGTGATGTCGCGAGCGCTGTTCCTGGCGCGGCTCACCGTCAGCAGCTCGGCGAGCTCCTGCTCGTCGAACGGGCGGGTGGCGCTGCTGCAGTACACGAGCGAGACGAGCGGGTTCGGGTCGGTCATCCGGCATCCTCCTGCTCTCTCTCGACCGCGTCGGCTTCTGCACCTGCCGTCACGGCCGCCATCGCACGGTGGTGGTCCGCGTGGTCGCCGAGAACGCGCGAGGCCGCGTCGAAGGCCCGCCAGGCGCCGTCGGGCTGACGGTCGATGTAGCCGAGGAACGATCCCTCCCGGCTGCCCACGTAGAACCCGTCGGCGACGCTCGCCCACAGCGGGCGGACGACCGGCGGCGAGTGATCACACATGTCATCAGCGTACCTTCGGGATACCGGACGGGCTCCGGATCATCCTCGGAACGACCCGGCGGAGTCAGGCGCGGATCAGAGGCGTGCCGCGGCCTCCCGCGCGCCCCGCACCGCGATCGCCACGCTCGTCAGCGTCGGATTCATCGTGTTGGCGGTCGGGATCAGCGCATTGCCGCCGACCACGAGATTCTCGAACCCCCACACCCGCGAGTACGGGTCCGCGACGCTCGTGCCGTCGTCCACCGCCCCGGCCCTCATCGTCCCCATGTAGTGCAGGCTCGATCCGTTCGGCAGCAGCCGAGGTTCGGCGATGAAGGTGCCGAGCGCCTTCCCCGCGCGGCGCAGGTGCTCGGTGGCATCCGCGATCTCCGCCTCCTCCACCGGCGTCACTGCGTACTCGATCGTCATGTTCGGCAGACCGCGATAGTCGAGCTCGTCGTCGTCGAACCGCACGCCGTCCTCGGCACGCGGATGCTTGCGCACGCCGTAGCCCATGTTCACGTATCCCCATCGATTGCCCGCATGCGGGTGCGAGGGGTCCAACGGGAACGGCGGATTCTCCGCGTACATCACCTGCAGGGAGAACGGATGCCCCGGCTCGGAGAACGGAATGCGGTTGACCGCGGCGACCGGGTCGGCCTGGTTCATCGCGCGGCGCGCGAGCTCGAGGTCCAGCTCATCGTCCGTGACCAGCTCCTCCATGCGCTCGCCGTCGAGCGACACGGTCGAGATCACGACGTGGTGCTCGGTGAGATAGCGGCCGAGGGCCGCAGGCCGGATGCCCGACGCCCAGAGCAGCTGGGGCGAGCGGAAGGCATCCGCTGCGACCACGACGAGGTCGGCGGGCACAGACGTCGTCTGCCGCGTGCGGAGGTCTTCGACCAGCACTCCGGTCGCGCGTCCACCCTCGTGCTCGATCCGACGGACCAGAGAGAGGTCGAGCAGCTCGAACCGCGCGCTCTCGTCGGTCCCCTGCTCGATGAGCGGCCCGAGCACCATGTCTGCTCCGGCCCACACCATCGTGCCGTCGGGTCGGGGGTCACCGGCCACCGGCAGCGTGCTCACGCCGTACCCCTCGGGGAGCTCGGCGGCGAACTCGCCCTCGAGCAGGGTGCGGATGGCGCCGCCGATCGGCGAGTCCGCGAAGGCCGCGCTCTGGTGGTGCAGCAGCCCCTCCGCCGTGGTGATGAGCTCCTCCCATTCGTCGTCGGGGATGAACGGGAGCTTCTCGCTGAAAGCGGGCCGGGGGATCGCGCAGGTCCAGTGCGACCCCTGACCGCCGACGTTGGTCGCGGCCGCCGCGGCCGGGAAAGTCGGCGCGTGGGCCGACCCCTCACCGCCGAAATCGAGCAGGTGGGTGCCCTGCCGCGCCGTGAACATGCCCTCGACGACCACCCCTGCCGGAATCCCCAGCGATTCGCGGAATGCGCCGGCCTGCGGCCCCTGTGCCATCTCGCGCGCCTTCGCCTTCTCGGCGGGGTCCGCGATGTTGCGCACACTGGCTCCCGGACGATCGGTGATCTGGGGGCCCGCTTCGAACATCACCACCCGGGCGGTCGGATGGCTCTGCAGGATCACGCGGGCGTACGCGGAGCCGATCGGACCGCTGCCGACGATCGCGACGGTCGGACCGGCCTGGCTCGGGCGGGTGGGGGTGGCGGACATGGCTTCTCCTCCGGGTGCGGGTGTCTTCAGGCGGTGACGGGTTCAGGCGGTGACGGGTTCAGGCGGTGACGGACTCCGTGGACGGGACGACGTCGTGCTCGTCGGACAGTCGTCCTCGCGGCATGAGGATCGCGACGACGAAGCCGACCGCATACGCGATCGCGAGCGCGCCGAACACGGGGGCGAACACCTCGTGATAGATGCCCGCGACCTCGACCTGCAGAGCCGGGTCCGATGCCTGCACGAACTGCGGGGTCAGCGCTGTCGCGTCGAGCCCCGCAGGCAGCAGCGCGGCGACCCCGAAGCCGACGACCCCGCCGATCACCGCGGTGGTGACGGTCGCCCCGACCTGGCGCACGATGTTGACGGTCGCGGTGATCGCCCCCGTGGCGCTGCGCGGAGCGGCGCTCTGCACCACGGCGACGATGAGGCTCATGAAGGCGCCCGTGCCGATACCGACCACGAACATGACGATCATCGGCACCCCCAGCGGCAGCCCTGCCGGAAGGAGCGCCATGGCCGTCAGTCCCACGGCTCCCAGAGCGGTCCCGATCACGGGGTAGATCCGGTAGTGTCCGGATCTGCTCGCGAGGAAGCCGGATGCCAGATTGCTGAGCAGCATCCCGAACACCGTCGCGATCGGCACGAGTCCCGACACGGTCGCCGTCGTCTGATACGCCATCTGGACGTACGTCGGCAGATAGGCGGTGATCGAGAAGAGACCCACGCCGATGATCGTCGACAGCGCCAGTCCGACCGCGATGGTGCGATTCGTGAGGAATCGCAGGGGCACGATCGGCTCCTCCGCTCGCATCTCGGCGAGGACGAAGGCCGCGAGCGAGAGGAGAGCGGCGGCGAGGGCCACGATGGTGGCTGTGCGCAACTGCGGATCGGACATCCACGAGGCGGCGAGGACGATCGCCACGAGCGCCGCCGTGAACGACATCGCGCCGGCCACGTCGAAGCGGCGCTGCACGCCCGGGGGGATGCGAGGCACGGCGACGAGGGCCAGTGCGAGTGCGGCCACGCCGATCGGGATGTTCACCCAGAAGACCCACTGCCACCCCCAGAAGTCGGTGATCAGTCCGCCCAGCACCGGCCCCACGAGGATCGCGATCGGAAAGGCGGCACCGATGACGGCCATGTGGCGGGGGCGTTCCCGCGGCGAGGTCACCTGCGCGATGATCGTCTGCGACATCAGTTGGAGGCCGGCGGAGCTCATCCCCTGCAGCACGCGGGCGACGATCAGCCAGGGAAGCGTCTGCGCGAACCCGCAGGCGAGCGACGCGGCGAGGAACACGACGAGCGACGTGACGAAGACGGCTCTCGGTCCGACCATGTCTCCGAGCTTGCCGATCACCGGCAGGAGCACCGTGCTCGCCAGCGTGTAGCCGACGACGACCCACCCCATGTGCTCGAGCGCGCCCAGTTCTCCGGCGATCGTGGCGAGAGACGTCGAGACGATCGTGTGGTCGAGCGCACCGAGGAAGGACACGGTGAGCAGGGAGACGACGAGGAGGCGCAGCCGCAGGCGCGAGAGTGGAGGCATGACCGATGACCCGATCGATCGGGCAGTCGACGCGACTTCGTGTGCCCCGCTCGCAACGTCACGAGCGGGAACGGGTTCGATGAACCCCGGCGCCGCATCCAGCATATCGACTCTTTTGTCGAATTTCAACTAAAGTGTGCGATGCCGGGCGCGAGTGCGCCTTCGCGCGCTCGGCAGCCCTGGAGCGGACACCGCCGCGCCGACACGTCCGACGAGCTCCCCCACGCCCTCGACGACCATCCGCACCACGTCCCCCTCGACGAGAGGAGGCGGCGTCAGGGCCCCGTTGCGCCCCCACAGCTCACCCAGGCATCCGCCGTTTCCGACCGTTCCGCTGCCGAGCACGTCGCCCGGCACGACGCGCGAGTTCCGCGACGCGTAGGCGACGAACTCGGGAAAAGGCCAGCCGGCGTTCGACACCAGGTCCTCGCCGATGAGCTCGTCGTTCACGAACACCTCGGCGCGGATCGCCAGGAAGCCCTCGTCGTCGAGGTAGGGATCGAGCTCATCGGCGGTGACGATCCACGGACCGAGGCTCATGCCGAAGTCCTTGCCCTTCGCCGGCCCGAGCCGCACCTTCATCTCCCTGGCCTGCAGATCGCGGGCCGACCAGTCGTTCATCACCGTGTATCCGAAGATGACCGACGCGGCCGACGCCGGATCCAGATTGGACTCGCCGACCCCGGGCGCTCCCCCGATCACCACGGCGAGCTCCAACTCGAAGTCGAGCCGCTCGGTCACCGGCGGATGCAGCACATCCGCCGGCCCGAGGATCGTGTGCGGATTGCCGAAGTAGAACGTCGGAGCCTCGAACCATTCCGGAGCCACGTCGCTCTTCCCCTCGACGCCGGCGCTGACGCCCTCGACGTGCTCCTCGAACGCCACGAAGTCCCGCACGGACGCGGGCACCAGCGGCGCGATCAGGGTCACGTCGGCGAGCGCCGTCCCCTCGACGCCGACGACCTCGCGGTGCAGCGCCCGCGCGGCATCCAGCCCCGCGGTGAGCACCTCCGCCACCGTCAGACCGCGGGGGAAGGCGACGACGCCGTCCCCCTCCACGAATCCCTCGCCGATCCGCCCTCCGCTGACCCACCGTGCGATCCTCACGCCGGCACCCGACGCCCGAGCAGCGCTGCGGCGTTGCCCTCGAGGATCCCTTCGACCACCTCGGGCGTCAGACCGGCATCGCGTACGAAGCCGACCGGATCGTCCAGCCCCATGTCGAACGGGTAGTCGCTGCCGAGCAGCACGCGCGATTCCCCGGCAGCGCCGAGGAGATGCCGCAGGGCGCCGGCATCGTGCACGACCGTGTCGAACCAGATCTTCGAGAGATACGTCGACGGCGCGTGCTCGCACCGCTGCGCCTCGGGCCGCACGCGCCATGCGCGATCCGACCGTCCGATCGCGAAGGGGAGGTACCCCCCGCCGTGCGCCGCGACGAGCGTGAGATTCGGATGCCGGTCGAGCACGCCCGCGAAGATGAGGTGCGAGAGTGCTACGGCGTTCTCGACGGGCTGGCCGACCGTGTTCGACAGGTAGAAGCGGTCGAGACGCTCGTCGAGGCTGCAGCCGAAGGGATGCAGGAAGACCACGGCGCCGAGTTCGGCCGCTCGCGCCCAGAAGGGCTCGAGTCGCTCGTCAGAGAGCTCCACGTCACCGGCGAAGGACGAGATCTCGACCCCGGCGAGGCCGCGGCCGAGCACCGCGTCATCCAGGCATTCCACGATGCGCTCCGGGTGCTGCAGCGGAACCAGCCCGAGTCCGATCAGCCGCCCCGGCGCTTCCGCCACGTGGGCGGCGACCAGCCGGTTGGCCTCGTTCGCCGCCCAGACGGCCAGCCCCTCGGGCGCCCACGGGTAGAAGTGGTTGGGAGAGGCGCTGACCCACTGCACGTCGACGCCCTGCGCGTCCATGTCGGCCAGACGCACCGAGGCGGAGGTGAGCTTCCGAATGCGCGCGCCCACCATCGGCCCCGACACCGCGAGGCTTTCGGCACCGTTCCTGGTGAGTTCGAGCGCCGCGGCCTCGCGCACGAGCTCGGGCACGCGACGCTCGATCTCCGCCTGCAGCGACGGCAGCAGCACGTGGGCGTGGACGTCGGTCGTCATACCGGCACCGCCATCTGCTGGGCGATGCCGAAGATGAGCCCGCCCGCATCGGCCTCGCGGTCGTGCTCGAGCTGCCAGCGTCCGAGCTGCACGGATGCCTCGACGACCGCCTGCGCGCGAGGCAGGCGCCGCGCGTGGAACTCGTCGAACAGCGAGTCGTCCACGGCATCGCGCGACGTGAGCAGCTCGGTGAGCACGAAGGCGTCCTCCAGTCCCTGCGCCGCTCCCTGCGCGATGGTGGGAGGGCAGGAGTGCGCGGCGTCGCCGATCACGATCACCCGGCCGCGGTTCCAGGGCGCGGGCACGACGTGCTGGGTGAACCAGGTGTAGTTCGCGACCGCGCCCGCCTCGAGATCGGTGCGGATCGAGTTCCACGGCCCGTCGTACGCGCGTGACGCCTCGAGCATGATCTGCGTGGCCTCGGCTCCCGAGACATCGAAGCGGTCCTGCGCGTCCTCCACGAGGAACGCGTACATGCTGTCGTCACCCGTCGGGGTGTACCCGGCGATGTACATCGGTCCACCGTAGTAGAGCTCCGAGCGATCCACGTCCGCGGGGCGCGAGACGAAGACGCGCCAGATGCCCATCCCGGTGGTCTCGGGCTTCGTCTCGATGCCGATGAGCTGCCGCACGGCGGAATGGAGGCCGTCGGCGCCGATGAGCAGGTCGTAGTCGCCGACCGACTCGTCGTTGACGAAGACCTCGACCGCGTCGGCCCCCCGCGCCTCGAGTCCGGTCACCGTGGCGCCGAAGCGCACCTCGGCTCCGGCCGCCCTGGCGTGATCGAGCAGGATGCGGGTGAGCTCGGCCCGCGGCATGCCCATCGCGGCCGGGTAGTCCGGGCCTCCCGTCTTGACGTCGGGCAGCGCCGCCACGACGGGGGCACCGGGGCCGGGCGCTCGCAGGGTGAGCCCTTCGAACGGGAAGCCCGCCGCACGGATCTCGTCCCAGGCGCCGAGTGCGTCGAACACGCGCAGGGCGTTGCCCTGCAGGGAGATGCCCGAACCGAGGGTGGACGGCGCGTCCTTCGCCTCGAAGACGTCGACCTCGACGCCCGCCTTCGCGAGCAGGATGGCGGCGGCGAGTCCGGCGACACCTGTGCCGGCGATCGCGACCTTCTGTACTGCAGTCATGAGCAGAACCTCCTTGTTCTGGGTGAGCGGTGTTCTCGTGGTCTAGAGGATGGCGACGGGATTCACGGGCGAGCCGACCGCCCCGGTGATCGGGAGCGGCGGCGCGGACAGCAGGAAGTCCCACCGACCGCGCCCGGCGCAGGCCTCGGCGAGTTCGTCGAGATTCCACATCTCGCCGATGGTGAGCCCGAGGTTGGGGATGACCACCTGATGCAGCGGCTGGAAGGCGGGCACGTCGAACTCGTTCGGCCGCACCTCGAAACCCCACGTGTCGGTGGCGATCGCGGCGATCTCGGTGCGGTGCAGCCAGCCGGCGGTGGTCAGCGAGAGTCCGGGAGCGGGTCCCCCGGCGTACTCCCCCCACCCCTCGCGGCGGGTGCGCGCATACTGCCCCGTGCGCACGACGACGATGTCCCCGCGCCCGACGGCGCTCGATGCCCCCTGCGCGGCGATCGTCCCCTCGAGGTCCGCGACCGTGATGGCGTGCCCGTCGGGCAGCTCGCCCGTCTCGGGAAACAGGTGACGGCCGACGTCGAGCAGCACGCCCCGCGAGACGATGACGGATGCCGCGTGCTCGATCCCGGTGACGAGGTCGCCCTCGCTGGTGACGACGTCGCCGGCCCGCCGACCGTTCCAGGCGGTGCCGTGATCGAAGATGTGGCCGAGTCCGTCCCACTGGGTGGAGCACTGCAGCGGCATCGCGATCACGTCGTCGGCGCCGCCGATGCCGTGCGGGAACCCCTGGTTGCCGCGTTCGGCGTCGACGCCCGTGTCGGTCATCGTGTGCACGGGGTTGGTGCGTCGCCGCCACCCCTTCTGCGGACCGTCGGTGTCGAAGCGCTGCGAGAGCGAGACGACACGGCCGGATGTCACGAGAGACGCCGCCCGGGCCCGGGTCGCGTCGTCGATGAAGTTGAGGGTGCCGAGCACGTCGTCGTCACCCCAGCGCCCCCAGTTGCGGTAAGCGGCCGCGCGCGCGGAGATCTCGGCCTCGGGGTCGTGCCGATCGAGGTCGGCGGGATCCTCCGACGGCGACGTCATCGGGAGGCCCCGTCTTCGGAGGGCGCCACACAGCGGACGACCTGGGTGCCGAGGTTCGCGATCGTGCCGGTCATGACATCACCGTCGCGGAGGAAGCGCCGCCAGTGCTGGCCGTTGCCTGCCGGGCTTCCGGTGAGCAGCAGATCACCGGGATAGAGCGGGTGGGTCTGCGATGCCGCCGAGAGCAGTGCGGGGATGTCGAACAGCAGATCGCCGGTCGTCGCATCCTGCATCGTCTGCCCGTTGAGGTCGAGGCGCACCGAGGCGTCCGTTGCCGAGACGAAGTGCGCGGGAACCAGGAACGGGCCGGTCGGCAGGAACCCCGGCGCGTTCTTGGCGCGGTACCAGTCCGTCCCGATCTCCTTCATGTCCTTGCGGAAGACGAGGTCGCGAGTCGTGACGTCGTTCACGATCGTGTACCCGGCGATGTGGTCCCAGGCGTCCTCGCGCGAGACCCGGAACGCCTCCGCGCCGATCACGAGCGCCAGCTCGAGCTCCCAGTCGTGCACCTCGCTGTACGAGGGAAGGACCAGCGGGACGTCATCGCCGACGACCGCGGCCGGAAGTCCGATGAAGAAGTACGGCTCGCCGTTCGCCTTGCGGTCGTCCATCATCGTCGCCGCGAACGCCCGCGCCTCCTCCGGAGTCCGGTCGGAGTTCTGCGTCAGGCCGGCGGCCACCAGCTCGATCACATGCTCACGGTAGTTCGCGCCGGTCTGCAGCACCTGGCGCGGTTCGACCGGCGCGGTCAGGGTGACGTCGGCGAGAGCGATCCACGGCCCGTCGGCCTGGGCGAGGGCGTGCAGCCTGTCCCAGTCGGGAGCCGCGAGGAAGTCGTTGAGCCCCGCAGCACCGAGATCGTCGGAGGAGAGGGGTCGGATGCGCTCGCCGGCCGCGAGTCCGAGGCGCACGCGCCCCTCCTCGCGGTAGCGCGCCAGGGCGAAGGGGGCGTCGGGGGCTGTGGTCGTCGTCATCGTCGGTCCATCCTCTGTCGTTCAGTATGGCGTCACGGAGTCCCGGGGCGGACGGAGACGCCCGCCCCGGAGCGCCGCTCAGCCCTGGCCGTGCTTGGCGTACGGGTTGAAGAGCGCTTCCTTGATCTCGTCGGGCACGCCCTCCTCGGTCGCGCTCGGACCGTCGGCCGGTGGGAACGACTCGGTCATCGACATCGGCATGGCGCCGTTGCGATAGAAGTTGTTCGAGCCGAGCGAAGGCGTCCAGGTGTTCGCCTCCCAGTCGGGCACGTAGTTGCGGTAGCCGCCGGTGTTGAGCTCGATGCGCAGGGTCGAGGGCTCGCGGTAGTAGAGGAACGTCTGCTCGCCGATGCCGTGGATGTTGGGCCCGTACTCGATCGGGACGCCGTTCTCCATCAGGGTGTCGGCCGCGATCAGCAGCTCCTCGCGGGTGTCGACCCAGAACGCGTAGTGGTTGACGCGCCCTGCGCGCGTGGAGCCGTCGAGCACGACGCCGAGGTCGTGCGACTTCTCGTTCGTCGTGAGCACGGAGAACACCGAGATGGGCGCCTCGTCGAGCACGGTGCGGGCCATGAAGCGGAAGCCGAGCACGTCGACGTACCACTGCACGAACGCGTCGACGTCGCTCGTCGCCACGGTGACGTGGTCGAGCTGACGGGGCGCACCGGCGATCGTGCTGCGCTTCTCCGGACGGTCCGGGTAGATCGAGGCGGCATCCGCGGTCGAGATGTGGCGCTCGACATCCCAGTGCAGGGTCATGTCGTGACCGAAGGGCCCGGTGAAGCGATACGCGCGGCCGATCTTGAAGCCGTCGATCCACTCGCCTCGGATGCCGGCGGCCTCGATGCGCTTGGCGGCCTCCTCGAGGGCCTCGGCGCTCGAGGTGCGCCAGGCCATCGTCTCGAGAGACGGCTCGTCGCCGGGGACGACGACCACGGAATACGCGTAGTAGTCACCCCAGCAGCGCAGGTAGACGCTGCCGTCCTCGCGAGCCACCTCGGTGAGGCCGACCTGGGTCGTGTAGAACTCCACGGATGCCTCGACATCGGGCGTCGTGATCGCCACGTATGAGAGGTGGGAGAGAAGCTTGATCATCGTCGATCCTTTCCTGGGGGCTGTGGGACCTACCCCGCGATCTACTTTCGTCGGATCTCGGCTATTCAGGAATCCCGATGTGGCTATGCCGGAGATCAGCGTGGTTTATCCCCAGGTCAGCGCTTCGAGGTACGCATCGTGCCGGAACTCATCCAGATCGGCAGGGGGATTCCCGTGCACCACCGCGTCGACGGCCCGTCGCAGCGCGAGCCGCTCGGACGACTCGTGCCGTCGCGGCACGCGCCGCGCGCCCTCCGCCGTCGTGACCACGACGGTTCGATCGCGCGTCGCCGCGTCGAGGTCGATCTCGATCCGGGTCTCGCCGATCGCGTGAGCGCGGAGCCTGGCGCCGCCCCGACCGATCAGAGCGGATGCGGTCAGCGCCGCCGCTCGCCCCGAGGCGGGGTGCTCGAACATCGCGAGCACCCCGTGCGGCAGCGTCTCCCCCGCACGCAGCGCCAACCGCCCGCCGGCCAGGATCCGCAGCCACCCGATCGCATCGCGCACCACCCCGCCGATCTCGGACTCGACCGCGACCGCGTCGGCACTGACATGCCACCCGGCGTCCGGCCCGACGGCATCCGGGACGGCCTCCGCGACGGCATCCGCGACGACGTCGGCCCGAAGGCGCGGGCGATCGAGCACGATCGGGGTCCGTCCGGCCAGGGCCTCGAGCGCGGCGAGCTCCCCGTCACCGACCGTGCCCGGTCGAGCGATCACGAGCGCCGACGCCCCGGCCCGCAGCGCCATGCGCGCCCGCTGCGCCCAGTCCCCCGTTCCGTCGACGACGGCGATCGCGTCGCGGACGTCGTCGACGGCCGTCGCACTCAGCGGCAGCTCCGCGAGGGCCGCGCCATAGCCGTGCGCGGCCCCGCTGACGCCGATCATCGCGTCATCCCCTCGCGGACGGCGAGGGCCGCGGCATCCGCCAGGTCGATGGCATAGTGCGCATCGGCGAGCATCTCGTCGTACTCCACCGCCTCCACTCCGCCGGCCAGCGCGGCGACCACCCGCCATTCGGCGACGTACCCGTCGTCCGGCAGCGGCGGATACTCCGAGACGCGCCCATCGACGTGGCGCACGCGGGCCCGCGCGCTGCCGTCGTGCACGAAGGCCGGCGGGAACTCGACGTCGACGAGGTCGCGCCCTGTCGCCACGGTGAGTCTCCAGAGGGCATCGGCTCCCGCCGGCAGCATCACCGCGGAGAGGCGGAGGAGGACGTCCCCGGCGATGAATCCGATGCAGTACCCGATCGGCGCGAGAGGACGCGCGAACACGACACGGTCGAGCCGTGGAGCGAGGTCGCGCAGCAGGGGGAGGTCATGGACGCCCAGGCCGAGGACCAACTGCCTGACGACCGCGGCAGAGAAGCCGGCGTCTCGCCAGTCGGGGGCGGGTCGCGCGGGGACAGCGCCGGGGAGCGACTCCGTCACGACGTCGTGGTATCGCCCGTTCGGCGGCAGCGAGACCGTGATCGAGATCGCGCGCACGGGCGCCTGCTCGGCCGCGATGTGGTGCCGCGCCCGGCCCCACGCCGGATCGAAGAGGTGGTTCGTCCCGACCACGAGAGCCACCCCCGCATCCCGACAGGCATCCACGACGGCATCCGCCTCGTCGTGCGTGAGCGCGAGGGGCTTCTCGCACAGGATCGTGCGCGCACCGGCCGCGACGGCGTCGAGGATCTGCTCGGCATGGCGCTCGGGAGGCGAGCAGATCGCCACCACATCGACCTCGGGATCGGCGAGCAGCTCGGCCGTCCCGGTCGACCATCGCGCCCCGGCACGCCGGGCCAGCGCCTCGGCCCGCCCACTCCCGCCGTCCGCGATGTGCACGACACGGAAGAGGTCGGGCAGCCGATCGAGGGTGGGCAGATGCAGGGCCGAGACGCCCGGACCCGCTCCGAGGACACCGACGCGATACGCCATGAGCGCGCTCCTCTCGAAGGCAGCAGACGCTCCCCTCCACTTTTGCCGAAAGCCTACTTAAGTGAGATCGGTCTCGACAATAGGCCGTGCGATGAACGAGGGATTCGTCTTTCCCTGTGTGAAGATCAGGTATGGCCAGTGAGTCCACCCTCCGCTTCGGCGCGCAGACAGATGAGATGACGAGCCTGCTGCGGATCGTCAATCTCGTTCGCACCGGTGACGCCGTGACGCGCCCCGAGATCGGTCGCGTCACCGGACTCGGGCGCGGGGTGGTGGCGCAGCGCATCGACCACGCGATCGAGGTGGGATTCCTGCAGGACGCCGAGTTCGCCCCGTCATCCGGGGGCAGAGCCCCGCGCACCCTGCGCTTCCGCGCCGAACGGGGGCGCGTGATCGTCTGCGCACTCGGGGCGCTGCACATCCACGTCGGCCTCACCGACCTCGACGGTGACATCCTGGCCGAATCACATCGCGCCTGGGACATCGCGAAAGGCCCGGAGGAGACTCTCGATGAGGCGATGTCGATGGTCGACGGACTCCTCGCTCAGGATGCCGAATCCGCCGCGCCCGTGTGGGCCGTCACCGTCGGCGTGCCAGGGCCCGTGGACTTCGCGACCGGCCGCCCCGTCGCGCCCCCCATCATGCCCGGCTGGAACGGATTCGACGTCCGCTCCCGCTTCGAAGACCGGTACGGCGCCCCGACCTGGGTCGACAACGACGTCAACATCCTCGCCTTCAGCGAGCGCGAACGCCGCGAGAACGACAGCATCGACCTGATCTACTGCAAGATCGGCTCGGGCATCGGCGCCGGCCTGCTCTCCCGCGGCCGCGTGCACCGCGGGGCGAACGGCGCCGCGGGCGATATCGGACACGTGCGGGTGCGAGACTCCGAAGAGCTGTGCCGCTGCGGCAAGATCGGATGCCTCGAGGCCGTGGCCGGCGGCTGGGCGCTGGTGCGTGACGCCGAGCGGGCTCTCGCCGAGGGAGGGACCGGGATGCTCGCGCAGCGCGTGGCCGACGGCGATGCGATCACCCCCGAGGCGATCGCCCGAGCCGCCGAGGGCGGCGATGCTCTCGCCATCTCCCTGATCCGGCGGTCGGCGCGGGTCGCCGGCGAGTCGATCGCCACGCTCGTCAACGTGTTCAACCCGAACATCATCGTCATCGGCGGCGCCGTGGCCGCCGCAGGCGAGCTGTTCCTCGCCGAGGTGCGGCACCGCGTCTACGAGCTCTCGCTCCCGCTCGCGACTCGCGATCTGTCGATCGTGAACTCGCTCAACGACCGACGAGAGCCGCTTCGAGGCGGCGCGGCGCTCGCGCGGGAGGAGCTCTTCGACGAGACGTTCCCCCGGTGGTTCGCCGACGGTCGCCCCTCGGTCGCGCGCATTCGCTCGGCGGAGTGACTCCGCACCCGTTCCACTTCTTCACAAATCAGACATAAGCATGTATGTTCTGATCTGAAGTCGAACGAGAGGCGTCGAAGATGATGCAGGACACACGACCCCGGGCCCGCGATCGCGCGTGGCGAGGCGGGGACGGTCGTGCACGGCGAGGCAGGGCCGGTCGTGCTTGAGGCACTGGCGACGGACGCCCTGCGGACGGATGCCCCGGACGACGACGGTCACGGGAGCACCGTGCTCCGCGTATCGCTCCCCTGGATCCGCTCGCTGCCGCTCGCGTCCGTGAGCGCCCTCGAGGTGCGCATCGACGAACGCCGGATGCCGTCGCCGTCGGTGGTCCTCGGCGACCGACTGATCTCCGTCGCCCAGCTCGGCCACGAGTCGGGCTGGTGGTTCGTGCAGGATCGGCTGGTGCTGCGATTCGCTCACCCCCTGAGTGGCGGCGTTCATCGCGTGCAGCTGAGCTTCCGGCTCGCCATCCCCTACTTGCAGACCGGCGGGGATGCGCCGCTGAGCCTGCCGTTCCTCGTCGAACGCGAGCTCGTCGCCGGCCAGGGCGCGACGCTCGACCTCGCGCGCGACGTCGCCTGACCGGGAGCACGACATGACGACAGACACCCCCGCCCACTGGCCCCTCGCGGCGAGCGCCTTCAACTGGTCCTCCGAGATCGTGCGGGCCGGGCGCCCTGCTCCCGACATCGCCACGAGCATCGTGTCCGACGGCATCGCCTCGGTCATCGAGGTCGAGCTCGGCCAGCTCTGGCGTTCGTACCCCGACCCGACGGATGCCGAAGCCGAGGCCCTGCGAGACGATCTCGCGGCCGTGGGCGGCCGGGTGAGCATCGTCGGCGCGAGCATCGACGAGTGGGCTCTCCCCGCCCGGCGGCGGAGCGACGCGGAACGGCTCACGTTCCTCCTGCCGCAGTTGCGCGCGGCGCATCGGCTGGGCGCGCGCGGTGTGCGCCTGCCGATCGGTCAGGCCGGAACCGCGCTCCTGACGCGCCTGCTCCCGCATCTGCACGACCTTGACCTGGTGCTGTTCGAAGAGGCGCAGGGTCGCCAGACGCCGGCCGCACAGCCCGCAGACTACGACGCCATCGCCGCGCTCGACGACCCGCATGTGCGGGTCCTGATCGACATCAGCATGCTCATGCCGGCTCTGCCGCCGACGTATCTCGACCGGCTGGAAGCCGGCGGCATCCCCGCCGCTCTGCTCGCGCGACTGACAGACGAGTGGCGCGATCCGTCGACGCATGACGCCGTGATGACGCTCCTCCGCACGGGCGGGGTGCCCGACTCGGTGCACACGCTCTACATGGACATGCTGGTGCGCTTCGGGCGTTCGGACGCTGTCGAACTGCGCGACGTCCTTCCCCTCGTCGGTGCCGTCCACCTCAAGTTCTGGGACCTCGAAGACACCGACGGTCGGGTGACCGCCCCCATCGAGGCGGTGGCGGCCGAGCTCTCCGCCCTCGCCGGTCACGACGTCGACGGCACCTTCACCAGCGAGTGGGGCGGACTGGAATGGCTCGACGACGATGCGAGCGAGATGACGCGAGCGCACCTCGCGATGGCGCGCACCGCCGTGGCGACCGGCGCCGCATCCGTCCGGGCCTGAGCAGGGAGCGTCGTCACCCCTCGCGGTTGTAGTACGGCCACGGCAGGAAGCGACGGGCGCCGCGGCGATCCGGGCCCTCGAGACCGACCTCGCCCGTTGCCGCCCATTCGACGCCGCGGGGGAACATCCGGATGAACTCGATGCGCCGGAACGTGTCGATGTCGTGCCCGATCGTGATCGTGAAGCTGCGCCCGGAGCCGTACTCGTTGATCCAGGCGATCGGCTGATCGGTGTTCATGCCGGGCAATGCCGCGATGCCCTCGGGCGGGATCGCCACCGGGTAGTGGGACATCGGCCACATCGGGGCCTTCTCGTACGCTTCGAGGTCGTCGAACGTCGTCAGCAGCACCTGCGCGCCGTCGTAGAGCTCGACCCCGACGAGGATGTCGTCGCCCGTCACGGTCCACGTCCCGTTGATCCCCTCGGTGATCGGGTGGCGCGGCTCCGTCGTGCGCAGCAGCGCCTCCCCCCAGGGGCGGGGACGGATGCCGGTGGGCACGCTGAGCTTCGCCCCGCGCATGACGTTGTACTCCTCCGGGTAGCCCCAGTCGTCCTCCTGCGCGGCGGACCCGTGGAACCACACGATCCCCTTGCCGTGGTCGTGCACGAACCGCAGCAGCGCGGCATCCGTCTCGGGCCCGAACCCGACAGCTCTGTCGTGGTAGCCGTCACGGCCCTCGAAGACGACGATGATCACGTCATACCGGTCGATGATCTCGGCACCGAGGCCGCGCGGATCCTCGATCACGCGCACGCGGAAGCGCCCTGTGTCCTCGAGAAGCGTGGTGAGCCACTGGTTGTGGGCGCGGAAGCTGCGGTGCTCGTTGTCGTGCTCGATGGTCATGTGCCCCGAGAGGATGAGCACGTCGAGGACATCGGGCATCAGGCGCCCTCCTCGACCTTCGTGGAGAAGGCCGCGTCGAAGACGGTGTCCGGCGGAGTGATCGCCGCCAGCTTCCGCACGAACGCGAGCGCCTCCGGAGCGCCGTGCAGGCGGTCCATGCCGGCGTCTTCCCATTCGACGCTCGTCGGACCGGTGTAGCCGATCGCGTTCAGGGCCCGGAACAGCGGCTCCCATTTCACGGCACCGTGACCGGTCGACACGAACGTCCAGCCGCGGCGCGGGTTGCCCCACGGCAGGTGCGATCCGAGCACCCCGTTGCGGCCGTCGAGGTTCGTGATCGACTCCTTCACATGCACGTGGAAGATGTGCTCGGCGAAGTCGAGCACGAACGCCACCGAATCCAGCTGCTGCCAGACGAAGTGCGACGGATCGAAGTTGAACCCGAAGCTGCGGCGATGTCCGATCGCGTCGAGCGTGGCCTTCGCCGTCCAATAGTCGTAGGCGATCTCGGACGGGTGCACCTCGAGAGCGAACCGCACCCCGACCTCCTCGAACACGTCGAGGATGGGATTCCACCGATCGGCGAAGTCCCGATATCCGGCCGCGATGAACTCGTCGGAGGCCGGCGGGAACATCGCCACGGCCTTCCAGATGCTCGAGCCCGTGAACCCGTTGACCGTGGTGACGCCGAGCTTCGCGGCGAACCGCGCCGTGTCCTTCAGATCCTCCGCCGCTCGCTGACGCACGCCCTCGGGGTCACCGTCGCCCCACACCCGATCCGACAGGATGTCGCGGTGCCGCGCGTCGATCGGGTCGTCGCACACCGCCTGCCCCGTGAGGTGGTTCGAGATCGCCCACACCTGCAGTCCGTGGCGCTCCAGGATGTCGCGACGGCTCTGCACGTAGGCGTCGTCGTCCCATCGGGACACGTCGATGTGGTCTCCCCAACAGGCGATCTCGAGGCCGTCGTAGCCCCATTCCCCTGCCAGGCGAGCCACCTCCTCGAACGGCAGGTCGGCCCACTGACCGGTGAACAACGTGATCGGGCGTGCCATGAACGACTCCTTCGTAGAACGGATGGCGGGTGCGGTTGGTGTCGGGTGCGGCCGGCGTCGGGTGCGGCTCAGCGGATGCCGGCCGGGGCCTCGGCGCGCACACGCACCCAGGCGGAGTCCTCGGCCGCGCTGCGCTCGACCGCGTCGAGGACGCGCTGGACCCCGAGTCCCTCGGCGAAACTCGGATGCGGAGGGGTCCCGTCGTGGATCGCGCGCACCAGATCGACGACCTGGTGGGTGAACCCGTGTTCGTAGCCGAGCATGTGACCGGCGGGCCACCACGCCGCGACGTAGGGGTGTGCGGCCTCCGTGACGAGGATCTTCGTGAAGCCCTGGCGATCACCCGGCGCCGAGCGGTCGTAGAGGTGCAGGCTGTTGAGGTCTTCCAGGTCGAAGACGAGAGCGCCCCTGTCGCCCGAGACCTCGAGCGTGAGGGCGTTCTTGCGGCCGGTCGCGAAGCGCGTGGCCTCGAACGACGCCAACGCTCCCCCCGAGAGCCGGCCGGTGAACAGCGCGAGGTCGTCGACCGTGACATCGCCGTAGCCCGCACCCGCGGTCGCCGACAGGCCGGTCCCACCTGCGCTCAGCGGGCGTCGGGGCACGATCGTCTCGGTGGTGCCGGTCACGGCCTCCACCGTCTGGCCCGTCACGAACTGCGTGAGATCGATGATGTGAGCGCCGATGTCACCCAGCGCTCCCGACCCCGCATGCTCCTTCTGCAGGCGCCACGCGAGCGGTGTCTGCGGGTCGACGAGCCAGTCCTGCCGATAGGCGGCGCGCACCTGCTGCACCCGCCCGATGACCCCCTCGGCGATGAGGTCGCGCAGGAACGTCGCGGCGGGGACGCGGCGGTACGTGAAGCCGACCATCGACAGCACACCACGCTCAGCGGCGCGCCCTGCGGCATCCGCCATGGCCTCGGCTTCCTCGACCGTGTTGGCGAGCGGCTTCTCGCACAGCACGTGCTTGCCGGCCTCGAGCGCGGCGACGGCGATCTCGGCATGCGAGTCGCCCGGGGTCACGATGTCGACGATGTCGATGTCGGGCCGGGCGATGACCTCACGCCAGTCCGTCGACGTCTCGGCCCATCCCCAGTGCTCCGCGGCCTCGCGCACGGCGTCGGGGTTGCGCCCCACGAGGACCGCCATCTCGACGCCCTCCGGCAGTTCGAAGACCCGCGGCGCCTGACGCCACCCCACCGAGTGCGCGGCACCCATGAAGCCGTGGCCGATCATCGCCACGCGCAGTGGCCGGCCCTGAGCCGGGACCGGACTCATGCGAGCACGACCTCGCGCTGCACCGGAACGCGGTTGGTGACGTAGCGACCCGGGCCGCCGTCGACTCCCGGCATGATCTGCATGTAGAGCAGACGCATGGTCAGGACGACCTCGACGGTGAGCGCGTCACCGGCCTGCGGCACCGGGTCGAGGTCGATGAGGACCTCGGGGCGCTCGGCGACGAACCACAGCGTCTCGTGCTGCTCGGGCAGCTCGTCGACACGATAGGTGCGCCCCTCGAGCTCGAACCGCAGAGACTCGGTCGGGATCGCGACGCCGTTCACCGTGGCGGCGACGCCGTCGACGGCGGACAGCCAGAGGCTGCGGTACCAGGGCAGCTGCACCGAGACGGCGATGCCGGTGTCGGTGCGACGGACGTCCTTCTCGGAGAACAGGGAGTTGTGAGTGGCCATGAGTGACTCCGATTCAGACCGCGACGGCGGTCTCTTCGATCGCACGACGCATGAGGTCGTGCTGCTTCTTGACGAGGTCGATGGGGTCGCTCTCACCGAGGTCCGAGAAGGCGTGCCCTTCCCACTCGCTCGAGAGGTAGCCCTGGTATCCGCCCTCGACGAACTGGCGCACGATGCGCGGGATGTCCATGGCCGGCTCCTCGCCGTCCGGGCCGATGTCGTAGAACTTCGCGTGCACGTGGAAGATCTGCGGCATGATGTCGAGCCACTCCTCCGGCGGCACCAGCCCGTGCATGTTGAACGCCAGGCGGGTGAAGGGTCCGAGGCGGGCGAAGTCGAAGTTCTCCGATGTCAGGAAGTCCTCGAACTTCTGGTTGCGCACGTGCATGGGCGTCGGCTCGTGCCAGATCTCGTCCATGACCGTGAAGTACTCCTCGGGCATGCCCATCTGCCGCATGGTGCGCAGCAGGGTCGGCGAGAGCGAGTGCATGGTCGACGAGAAATCGGCGGTGAAGCCCAGGCGGTCGGACTGCAGCTCCTCGTACATCTCGCGCATCTGCAGCACCTGCGGGTTGTTCGGCCCCGACGGTGCGTGGATCTCGTACCCGAGCTTCTGGTCGTACTTCTCCGCGAGGGGCAGCAGACTGCGCAGCAGCTCCTTGCCGTGCGAACGGATGACGACCTTCTTGAAGCCGAGCGTGTGCGCGGTCTTGAGCTGCCGAGCGAGGAAGTCGTGCTCCTCGTCCGGGGTCATGTCGCGGTCCTTGCGACGACCCATGTCGAGGTTCGTGCCGATAGCGCTCGGCTCGAGTCCGTAGCGGTCCATGCTGTCGCGCCAGAGCCTCACGAAGTCGTCGTCGACGTCGGGGTAGGTGCGCAGCATCTGAGCGATGTTGAACTCGATCCCCGGGCCCAGACCGTGGTCCGCCGCCGCCTTGATGAGCGTCTCGGGCGTGTAGAGGCCCGCGGCGAACTCGGAGGTGAGCGAGTAGAGCGTGATGCCCAGCTTGATGCCGGTACCGGCGATGCCGTCGGTCATGCGCGGAGTCCCTTCGTGAGAGCGTGCGGAAGATGGGCGGCGAGCGCGCGCCGCGCTCCCGCCGCGTCGGTGATCATGCGACTGCCGGCGGCCGTCGCCGCCGAGCGCTGCACGGCCTGCTCTGCGGCGATGATCTCGAACGGGCTCTGCCAGTGATTCCAGTGCCAGCCTTCGTACTCGCTCGACACGGCACCGGAGTAGCCGTTCTCGACGAGCAGGGCGATCAGGTCGCGCACCGGCACCGACGGCTCTTCCCCGTTCTCGTCGATCCCGAAGAACTTGCCGTGCACGTGCTTCACCCAGGGCATGATCTCGAGCCAGTCGTCGACGCGGGCGGGTCCGAACAGGCCGGTGCCGTTGATGCCGAAGTCGATGCCCAGGTCCGGTCGGCCGTTCTGCGCGGCGAGTCCGATGAACGATCCGAAGCGCTGCCCGTGCACCGCCTGGTCCGCCGGGGGGCCCTGCTCGTAATAGGTGTCCCACAGGTCGACGACCTTGCCGAGCAGTTCCTCCGACGCCCCGCGCCGGCGGTAGGCCTCGATGAGCGAGGGCGCGAAGCCCGAGACGGTCGCACCCCAGTCCATCGTGAATCCGAGGAACGGCGACCCGACCTTCTCGTAGCGGTCGCGGAGCGCGAGGATTCGCGGGTGCGAGGCGTACTGATCGGCGTGCACCTCGAGGGCGAGCGTCACCCCGTGCTCCTCGGCGATCGGCGCCAGCGCCTCCATCGAGTCGGGGGTGATCGAGATCTGCACGCGAGCGATCGGGAAGCCGAGCTTCGCCGCCGCCTTGATCTGCAGAGTCATGTAGTCGATGAGCTCGTCCTGGGTGAGCAGGCGGTCGCGGTGGATGCCGATGTCGGCGTTCACGGCGAGCGAGGTCGTGACCAGCCCGACCTCCTCGACCAGGTCGCGGAACCAGCCGGCGAAGGAGTCCTCGATGTGCGGGAACCCGCGGAAGCTCGAGAACCCGATGATCTCGAGCCCCGGGCCGTAGCCCTCGTGAGCCACTTTGCGGATCAGCTGCTCGAGGTCGTACTCGCGACCGTGGAAGGCCCGGGTGAAGCTGTAGAGCGTGACGCCCTGGACGGGTGTTCCGAGCGCGGTCATGCCGCCACCTCCTGTGCCTGATGCGCGGTCATGGTCTTGGTGTCGTGCTCCTCGATGTGCAGGGTCTCGCTGTCGGAGATGATGATGTACGGGATGAAGAGGGTCAGGTCGACGCGCACCTCGTGCTCGCCGCCCGCCTCGATCGGCAGGTCGCCCGACAGCACCGCCGAGTCGACGGGGAACCACCATTCCCCGGTCTCGTCCACGAGCTCGTCGAGGCGGAAGTCCCGCCCGTTCATGCGCCAGCGCAGCGAGTCGGAGGGCGCGTCGACGCCGTCGACGCGGAGCGCCGCACCCGCGATGCAGGAGCCGGGGAGCGCGCGGTACCACGGCAGTCGTACCTCGACGGATGCGCGTGAGCCGTCAGCGACGAGGGTGCCTTGTTCGATGATGCGATCGGGGATCACGTGCTTCTCCTTGACTACTTTGTCTCGATTTGAACAGACTAATGTTGCTTTCCTGCATAAGCAAGGGTCAGTGAAGAGATCCGGCGATCTTCCTCGCACCGCGCACCGCCAGCGCGACAGACGTCAGCGTGGGATTGCAGGCCGTCGACGTCGGGATCACGTTGTTCCCCGCCACGAAGAGTCCTGGCACTCCCCAGACCTCGCTGTCGGGCGAGCAGACGCTCAGCCCGTCGTCGGTCTCTCCCATGCGCGTGCTGCCCTGATAGTGCAGCGACGCCCCCGCGGGCATCGTGAAGGGACGCTCGTCGAGAGGGTCTCCGACCGCGCGCCCCAGGCGCACGATCTCTTCGCGCGCACGCTCCACCACCGCATGGTCGTTCGGCGTGAGCGAATAGCGGATGGTCATCGACGGCATGCCGTAACCGTCGACGGCGTCGTCCGAGAACTCCACGCGATCGTCCCACTGCAGATCCTTGGCGCAGAACAGCCCGAGACCGACGATCGAGCCCGGGATGATCGGATCGTCCTCTGCCAGGGGCACCGGCGAGGCGTCGAGCTGCATGATCTGACCGTGGAACGGCATCTCATCGCTGAACGGCACCCAGGTGACGCCGCTCTGCTCGCTCAGCGCTCCGGAGGCGGCGACCGCGTCATCCGCTCCGGCGTGCACATCGCGCAGACGCGCGGCGAACACGACCTGCGTCTGATCGTTCAGCATGCGGCCGAGCGCTGCGGGACGGATACCGGAGGCCCACAGCACCTGCGGGGTGCGCAGTCCGTCGGCCGCCACCACGACGACGCGCGCCGCGACCGAGTGCACCGCTCCGCTGCGCAGATCGCGGATCTCGACACCCGATGCGCGTCCGCCATCGGTCAGCACGCGGGTGACCAGCGTCTCGTCGTACAACGAGAAGCGCGGGTTCTCGCGGGTGACATCGCCGAAGACCACATCGGATCCCGACCACACGAGGCGTCCGTCGTCGCGGCGATGCACGGCCAACGGCATGCGCTGGGCGCGATGCGCGTGATCGCGCCCGCCGTCGACCGCTTCCGAGAGCCGTTCGCGCACGATGCTCGCGAACGGCGAGGAGTCGAACGCATCGGTCGTGACCCCCAGCAGCCGCTCCGCCTCGTCGAGCAGCTCGTCGAGGTCGGGGAGGAAGTCGATTCGCTCGCTGTCGTGAGGGCGGGGGCATGCGGCCGTCCAGTGCGCACCCATTCCTCCGACGTTGCTCGAGAAGGCGGCGACAGGCATCCCGTCCTCCCCCTCCACCCGGTAGCCGTCGGCCAGCAGGTAGGTGCCCGCGCGCCCGCGGCGCTGACCGGACTTCGCCGCGCCGGGATCGGAGATCGTCGCCGCGCGCTCGCCCGGCCCCTCCGACCGCTCCTGGGCCCGAGCCCGCCGACCCGCATCTTCGATGTTCTTGACGTGGGATCCCGGCGGGTCCGAGACGGTCGGCCCGACCTCGAACATGGCGATCGACGCCTCGGGGGCCGACTCGCTCAGGATGCGTGCGTAGGCCGCCCCGTTCGGCCCGCTTCCCACGATGACGACGTCGACCGATGCGGGATAGTCGCGCGCGTTCATGCCGACGTCGCGACCTCTCGGATGAGTCGGACCGACTCCTCCGACGCGGTCGTGGGGTAGTACTCGAGTCCGATCGGACCGTCATAGCCCGAGGCCCGCAGTATCCCGAGGCGCTCCGCCCAGTCGAGCGACCCCGTGCCGGGCTCGCCACGCCCCGGCGCGTCGGCGAGCTGCACGTACTTGACGATGTCTCCGGCGTCGGCCAGCTCGGCGGCCATGTCCTCCCCCTCGACAGCCGAGTGGTAGATGTCGTACAGCACGCCGAAGTCGGGCGAGTCGACGCCTCGAGCGACGTAGACGGCCTCCGCGGTGCGATCGAGCAACGACCCGGGGTGATCCACCCGCACATTGACCGGCTCCAGGACGAGGGTGATCCCCGATCCGTCGATCTGAGCGATCGCCTTCTGATAGATCTCGATCAGCTTGTCGAGCTGCACCTGGCGCTTCCAGCCGCCGAAGCCGGTGCCGCTGCCGACCACCAGCCGCGGAGTGCCCAGCGTGCGGGCGATTCCGACGCCCTCGTCGAGCTTGCGGAAGAACTCCGAGTGGTCCCACGGCGGGATCATGAACTGCGTGCGTGGCTCGGCCAGCTGAGCGGTCAGCTGCACCCCGGTCTCCTCGAGGGCCGCCTTGAGTGCGGGGATGTCCTTGGGCGTGGCAGGAGCGTCGACGCCGGTCGGTCCCCACATCTCGACAGCGGAGAACCCCGCGGCGGCAGCGGCTCTGACCCGGTCGTGGTAGTCGCCGGCCTCGGTGAAGAGGAGCTCGATATTGGGCGCAAGAAGGTACATGATGCTCGTTTCTCGACGGGACGTCGGTGCGGAGAAGGCGGTGCGTGGGGTCGATGAAGCACGGCGGGTGCCGGAGCACCCCCGAGAGGTCAGCCTTTGAGGCCGCCCGCGAAGCCCTGGATGAAGCGCTTCTGGGCGAAGAGGTAGAACACGAGGATCGGGATCATCGACACGATGACGATCGCGAAGATCTTGTTCCACGACGAGACGAGCGAGCCGATGTAGTAGTACATCGCGACCGGGAGCGTCTGATTCGCCGAGCCTCCGAGGAAGATGAGCGACGTGAAGAAGTCGTTCCACACGATGAGCCCGGCGAGGATCGCCACGGTTCCGGTGGCCGGCGACATCAGCGGCAGCACGATGCGGAAGAAGATCTGCGTCCGCGAGGCCCCGTCGATCGTCGCGGCCTCCTCGTACTCCGTGCCGAGGCTGCGGAAGAATCCGGCGTAGAGGAAGATCGACAGCGGGAGCAGCATCCCCGTGTAGAGGATGACCATTCCCCACAGCGATCCGGTGAGACCGAGTGTGCGTGCTCCGATGTACAGCGGCACGGTGCCGAGCTGCGTCGGCAGGACGATCGCGATCAGGAAGAGCATGTAGGCGGTGCGGCTCCAGCGGCGCGTGCTGCGCGAGATGACATAGCCGGTGATGGCTCCGAGGAGCACCAGGCACAGGATGCTGCCGGCGGTGATGATGATGCTGTTCACCAGACCCATCACCACGTTCGAGTTGCCCTGCGCGGTCAGCACCTCGACGAAGTTGCCGAAGTCCGGACTCGCCGGCGGGGCGAGGTTCGAGGAGGTGATGACCTCCTGGTCGGACTTCAGCGCCGTCGTGACGAGGAAGTAGAAGGGAGCGAGGAAGATGATCGCGATGACCCAGATGAGCACCTCGCGCAGAGCGGTGAGTTTCGTGTAGCGGAACATGTCAGTCCTCCTCGGGGCGACCGTTGGTCAGACGCTGCTGGATGATGGCGAACACGAGGATGATCACGGTGAGCAGCAGCGCGAGGGCGGCACCGTATCCGAAGTTCCCCAGGGCGAACGACTCCTTGTAGACCTGCGTGGCGAGCGTCTCGGTCGCACCGGCGGGGCCGCCGCCGGTCATCGCCATGATCTGGTCGAAGATGCGGAGTCCGTTGACGAGGCCGAGCGTCGTCGCGATGGCGACGGCGGGGCGGATCGACGGCAGCGTGACATGCCAGAACCGCTGCCACAGGTTGGCTCCGTCGATCGCAGCCGCCTCTTCGATCTCGACGGGCACTGCCGCGAGCCCGGCCATGTAGATGACCATCGCGAAGCCGATGTTCTGCCAGACGACGACCACCAGGATCGTCCAGATCGCCCACATCGGGTCGGCGACCCAGGCCCGCGCGAACTCGTCGAAGCCCAGCGCGCGGAGGAACGCGTTGATCGGGCCGTTGTAGTCGAAGATGAACTTCCACACGTAGGCGACCGCGAGGGGGCTGAGCACGACGGGCATGAAGAAGAGCACTCTCAGTGCGTATCGGGTCTTCAGACCGCGGTTCAGCCCCAGCGCCAGCGCGAGGCCGGCGATGTTGCTGAGGATCACCGACACGAACGCCAGGAACAGCGTGTTGCCGAGAGAGCCGATCTGCGTCGGATCCCCGAAGATCTTCACGAAGTTGTCGAGGCCGATCCAGCTGAAGGCGCCGATGCCCGACCAGTCGGTGAAGGCGAAGAACCCGCCGATCGTCGTGGCGACGTAGTGCACCGCGAGCACGAGCACGATCCCGGGCAATGCCCACCACCAGTGGCCGAACTTCAGCAGACCGGGCCGGCGCGGAGCGGGCGGGCGGCGACGCCCGTTCTGCGAGCTCTTCGGCACGATCACCAGCTCGGTCTCGGACTCTGTCCTCAGGCTCATGATTCCCTCATGTTCGTACGTCGTCGTGCGAGTTCTGGGAGTGGCCGTCCGGGTGCGCGCTGAGCGGCACCCGGACGGCCCTCGGCGTCAGTCGCCCCAGGCGTCGTCCATGTCCTGGAGCACCTGGTCGATCGTCTTCTGACCGGTGAGCAGGCCCTGGACGCCGACCTGCAGCGCCTCGTAGACCGACGGGTTGGGCCAGATGTTGTTCGGCAGCGTGGCGTACGAGCCGTCCGCGATCAGGTCGACCACCGGCGAGTAGATGGTGTCTTCGAGATCGAGGTTCTGGTAACCCGAGATGGGCAGCAGGCCCGACTTCTCGTAGTACAGCTCCTGCGCCTCGTCGGTGGCGAGCCACTCGACGAACGCCTCCGCCGCGGGCTTCACCTTCGAGGCCGCGTTGATGGAGATCGTGTAGTTCGAGCTGGCGAGGATGTAGGGGTCTCCGCCGTCCGCCGCCGGGAAGGGCTGCACCTTGAAGTCCGCCTCCGCCGGAGCCGCCGTCGCGATCTCCACGGCCGATCCGGACGGGATGAAGCTGCCGACGGAGGTCCCCTGAGCGAGACCGTTGGTGATGGCATCGAAGCCACCGCCCTCGGCACCGGGCTGGAAGCAGCCGCCGTCTTTCAGATCGATGAGCGTCTGGAGGGTGTCCTTCCATCCCTCGGAGTCGGCGAACGTCGTCTCACCGTCGGCCCGCTTGGTGTTCCAGTCGGGGTCCTCGGCGTAGACGCGCGTGGCGGCGATGCCCTGCGCGGTGAGCCCTGCGTTGGGGCCTGCCGCGCCGGCCAGGGCGAGAAGCGACTTGCCGTCGGCCGAGAGCGCGTCGCAGGCCGCGTAGAGCGATTCCTCATCGGTCGGGAACTCGTCCAGTCCGTTCATCGCGGCCGTTCCCATGCTGGCGACGACCGCCGCGATCGTGAAGTCCATCGGCTGCCCGTAGGTCTTGCCGTCGATCTCGAAGATCGGCTCGCTTCCCGCAGGGACGAGACCGGTCGCGGTGTCGCCCAGCGGCTCGAGGAATCCTGCCTCGGCGAGCGGGATCAGGCCGCGCGCATCTCCGGACCCGGGGGTCGTCTGGATCACGTCCGAGGCGTTGCCCGCCTGCAGCTGCGTGCGGATCGTCTCACCGTACTTGTCGTTCGGGGTCGGGTTGAGCGTGATGTCCACATCCGGGTTCGCCTCCATGTATGCCTTGGCGAGCGACTCGTAGGGGCTCTCGAGGTTGTTGGAGGTCGCGAATGTGAAGGTGAATGCCTGCGCGCCGCCGGAGTCGTCGGAGCCGCCTTCGGGAGCGGATCCGGAGCAACCGGCGAGGATGACGACGCCCGCGGTCGCCGCGGCGATGATGCCGGTGCGAAGGACGCGGGATCGAGAGTGCTGTGCCATGTCCAGCCTTTCTGACTACGTTGTCGGGGACCCAGGAGCCTGGGTCCGGTGCTGTTCTGCCAGTATCGACCCGATTAGTCAGAAACACACATAAGTGCTTTGGATGCATCGCATAAGTCCGCCTGAACGAGGTTCCCGAGCGTCATAGAGCGGATCGATACGGGCCACCGTCGAGATAGCTTCGGTCGATAAGATCGAGGCAACGCAATCCGATGCCGGAGGATCACACCGTGGTGACCGACCATGCTCAGCTGTCCCGACTCGACCTCAATCTGCTCGTGTCGCTCGACGCGCTGCTGACCGAGCGCAGCGTGACCCGCGCCGCCGAACGTCTGCACCTCAGCCAGCCCGCTCTCAGCGCCTCGCTGGCACGGCTGAGGACGCACTTCAACGACCAGATCCTGGCCCGTCGCGGCAACACCTACGAGCTGACCCCGTTCGCCCTCCGCCTGTCGGAGCACACCACGACGGCGCTCGAGGCGGCGCGGCGCGTGTTCGAGAGCCAGGCGACCTGGACCCCGGCGGAGTCGACGCGCGAGTTCTCGATCTACGGCTCGGACTACGGTTTCGCGACGATCGGGGCGGTCGTGTCACGGCTCGCCGCCGAGCGGGGGCTGAGCGTGCGCTTCCGCTTCATGCTGCACAACCCGACGGTGGTCGAAGACGCCCCGAATCGACTGCGCTCGGTCGACGGCATGATCATCCCGCACGGATTCCTCACCGATCTGGCCTACGCGGATCTCTGGCGGGACGAGTGGGTGGCACTCGTCGCGGACGGCGAGCACGGGCCGGGCGGCGAACTCACGATGGAGGATCTCGCCGCCCGCCCCTACGTCATGACGTATCAGTCCCGCACGGCCTTCACCTCGGCCAGCAGGCAGATCCAGCAGCTCGGCGTGGAACCGCGCGTCGACGCCGTCGTCGAGAGCTTCCTCACCCTCCCGCTGTACGTCGCAGGCACACGGCGCATCGGGCTCATCCAGCGGGCGCTCGCGCCCCTGGCCGCCCGCCTGGGAGGCGTGCGCGTCGTCGAGCTCCCGTTCGCGCCGACGCCTCTCGTGCACGCCCTGTGGTGGCACCCCGTTCACGCGCGCGATCCGGAGCACGCCTGGATGGTGGAGCTCTTCCAGGAGGCGGGTCGCATCGTGGAGTCCGGCGCGCACGCCGACGGCGGACCCCACGGGTGATCCTCAGACGGCGGCGACGGCGCTGCGCATGCTCTCCCTGATGAGATCGTGCTGTCGACGCACGAGCAGCAGCGGGTCCACGTCACCGAGCTCGGCGAAGGCGTGGCCCTCCCATTCGCTCGACCAGAAGCCGCGGTACCCTCCCTCGACGAACACGCGTACGAGCTCGGGATAGTCGATCGCCGGTTCCTGCCCGTGGTCGTCGATGTCGTAGAACTTCGCGTGGACGTGCGTGATCTGCGGCATGATGTCCGCCCACTCGCGCGGGTCGACGTGCCCGTGCATGTTGAAGGCGAGGTGGGCGAAGGCCCCCAGCCGACCGGGGTCGAAGTCGCGCCCGCGCAGGTAGCCGATGAACTCCTCCTGACGCTCGCGCATCGTGGCGTCCGTGGCCCAGATCTGCTGGAGCCGACCGAGAGCCTCGTCGTCGAGCCCCGCACGCTGCACGGCTCGGAGCAGCGTGGGCGACATGGCGTGCATGGTCGACGAGAAGTCCGCGACGAACCCGAGCAGCGGCGAGCCCAGCTCGTCATAGGTCTCGCGGACCTTGAGGATCGGCTCGGCGTTCGGCCCGAGCGGGGCGTGGATCTCGTACGCGAGCTGCAGCTCGAGAGACTCCGCGACCGGCAGCAGTCGACGCAGCAGCTCGGGCTTCGCACTCTGGATGCGCACGAGGGGGAAGCCCAGCTTCTTCGCACCCTGGAACATCAGCTCGCTGAACTCGAACTCCTCGTCGGGGCTCATGTCGCGATCGCGGCGGCGCCCCATGTCGAGGTTCGCGCCGAAGGAGCTCGCGACGAAACCGTGCCTGTCGAACGCCGCGCGCCAGGTGCGCAGGAAGTCGTCGGACACGACCGGGTAGGTCGGCAGCACCTGCGACGCGACGATCTCGATGCCGGGACCGATGCCGAGCTCGGCCACCCGATCGAGGAGTCCGTCGAAGTCGAACCAGCCGGCGCGGAACTCCGCGCTCGCGGAGTAGAGGGTCAGACCGAGCCTGAACGGGTCCTCCTCGGTGGCGGGCGGCGGCGGCGCGTCCGCGGCGACGAGTGCGGGCGCAGGTGCGGAGGCATCCGTGACCGTGAGGTCGAGGGATTGGCGGACGATGTTGGGCACGTAGCGCCCCGGACCGCCGTCTTCGCCGGGCGCGATCTGCATGTACGGCAGCCGCAGGTCACCGGCGATGTCGACCCGGTGCGTCTCACCGGACGAGACGGGCACGGCGAGACGGGCCACGAGCCGCGGATGATCCTGCAGGTACCAGAGGGTCGTGCTCTGCTCCGACAGGTCGGCGATGCGGTAGCTCCGATCGCCGAGTTCGAAGCGCAGGTCCTCCGGCGGCACCTCGACGCCGTCGATCGACAGACCGAGGGTGCCGACCGAGGACAGCCACAGGCTGCGGTACCAGGGCAGGGTGAGCACGACGGCGGCACCGTCGGGGTGCTCCCGGAGGCTGTCGTCCTGAATGAGTCCGTTGGGCATGATGCGTCCTTTCGCAGACGGTCAGTCGAGCTCCGCGACGACGCGGCGCAGGAGGGAATGCTGGCGGCGGATCTGCTCGATCGATCGCCAGGGGTCGCGCACGCCCTCGTATTCGCTCGAGAGGTAGCCGGTGTACCCGGAGTCCCTGAGGGCGCGGAGCACCGGCTCCCACGGGATCTGCAGATCGTGGAGGTTCTCGTCGATGTCATGGAACTTGGCCTGGATGAACACGACGTACTTCGCGATGTCGGCGATGTCCGCCGGGTCCACTGCGATGCCGTCCATGAACGCCGGCCGCTGCCCGGGCAGTTCGCCGGGCTTCAGCGCGATCGGACGGTCCTGGAAGATGCCGGTGTCGAGCAGCAGGCCGAAGTGCGCGGTGCCGGTGCGCTCGATCAGGTCGATGTAGTCGTCGACCACCTCGTGCCTGATCGGAGTGGGCGAGTGGATCTCGGGGCAGATGGTGACATCGAGCTCGGCGGCGAGGTCGAGCGAGCGCTCGACGGATTCGGTCCAGGCCGGGTGCGGGATCAGGTCGCTCGACACGACGCCGATCTTCGGCCGGACGAAGCGGAAGCCGAGTCGCTTGGCCAGCCGCAGGTCGCGCTGCAGCAGTGCGGCGCCCTCGACGCCGGTCAGATCGCGGGCGCGGGGTCCGCTGGAGTGCAGGCGGGTATCGATCCACGAACCGTAGTTCGTGGGCTCGAGACCGTAGGTGTCGAGCAGCTCGAACCAGCGGTCGAGCCACGCGGTCGACGGGTGGGGGTAGCCCGCGATGTGTCCCTCGCCGAGGATCTCGATGCCCGTGGCTCCGACATCCGCGACGTGGCGGAAGGCGGTCTCGAGATCGAGCACGGTGCCGAAGTCGGTCATGTAGCTGTAGAGCGAGACGCCGTAGCGGAAGGGGCCGCCGTCGCGATCCGACGTCAGCGTGATGCGTCGGGTCTCCCGATAGGTCGACGGCTGGTGCTCGATCGGGATGTACGACATGCGGAGCCGCAGCTCGATGGAGACCTCGTGGATGCCGTCGGGCAGCCCGCCCTCGAACGGGACGGTGACGGTCGCCGCCTCGTCGAGTTGCCACCGCACGTCGTCGCCGTCCCACAGCTGCGCCAGCGTGTAGGTCTCGCCGCCGAGCGTCCAGAGCGGCACGTCGGCCGGGACGTCGAGGATTCCGCCGATGCGCACGGACACCCCGTCGATCAGCGAGGCCGCCATCCCGCGGTACGAGGGCATCCGCAGTCGCAGCTGGAAGCCCACGACGGTCCCGCTCTCATCCCGGACGTTGCGGAAGCCGGTGGCCTGGAGGATGTCTCGTTCGAGAAGCATGGAACCCGGATCTCCTTGTCGTGCCGCATCATCGCGGCACGGTCCAATCTAAACCACTTCTGCCTGCTTTAGGCATAAGTGGTAGTGATCCACGCATAACGAACACCGGGGTCGCGTCCGCTCACCGCTCGAGCACGAGCGCGAGCCCCTGTCCCACCCCGATGCAGAGCGCGACCACCGCGACACCGCCACCGCGGCGCCTCAGTTCATGAGCAGCGCGGGCGATGATCCGCCCGCCCGAGGCGCCGAGCGGATGTCCGATCGCGATCGCACCGCCGTGCACATTGACCCGCTCGGGGTCGAGCTCCGGCCAGCCGGCCAGACAGGCCAGCGTCTGCGACGCGAAGGCCTCGTTCAGTTCGACCAGATCGACGTCCGCCCACGAACGCCCGGCCCGGGCGAGCGCCCGGTTGGCCGCCTCGACCGGGGCGATGCCGAAGACATCGGGATCGTTGCCGAACACCCCGCGACCGGCGATGCGCGCGAGAGGCTCGCCGTCGACCGCACCCTCCGCGGCGAGCAGCACGGCCGAGGCGCCGTCGTTGATCGGCGACGAGTTGCCCGCGGTGACGGTCCCGTGCGCCGCGAAGAGCGCCCGCAGGCCGCCGAGCCTCTCGAGCGTCGTGTCGTCGCGGATTCCCTCGTCGCGCGGCAGATCGATGCCGGGAACCTGCACGATCTCGTCGTCGAACACGCCACCGGCCCAGGCCTCGGCCGCTCGGCGGTGGCTGCGTAGCGCGAAGGCGTCCTGCTCATCACGGGTGATGCCGAACATGCGCGCGAGCTTCTCGGCGGACTCGCCGTTCGCGATCGTCCAGCTCGACGGCAGCGCGGGGTTGGTCATGCGCCACCCGATCGCGGTGTTCCACATCGTCTGGTTGCCGACGGCCGGCCAGGGCCTGGCGGCCTTCTCGACGACATAGGGCGCTCGGCTCATCGACTCGACACCTCCGGCGAGCACGATCTCGGCGTCGCCGGTCTCGATCGCCCGCGACCCCTGGATCACTGCTTCGAGGCTCGAGCCGCAGAGCCGGTTGACGGTGGCGCCGGGCACGCTCGTGGGGAACCCGGCGAGCAGAGCGGCGAAGCGCGCGATGTCGCGGTTGTCCTCCCCCGCCTGGTTCGCGTCGCCGAGCAGCACGTCGTCGATGCGTGCGGGATCGAGACCGGCCCGCTCGACGATCACCCGGAGCGTGACGGCCGCGAGGTCATCAGGGCGGACGCCGGACAGGGCCCCGCCGGCCCGCCCGAACGGCGTGCGCACCGCGTCGTGGATGAACGTGGACGTCATGAGAGCTCCAGCCCGGTCAGCGCGCGCAACGACTCGAGGGTGTTGTCGCCGAAGCATTCGCGCACGACGAATCGTCCGTCGACCACATCGAACACGGCGTGATCGGTGTACACCCGCGTGACGCAGCCGACGCCCGTGAGCGGATACGTGCAGTCGTCGACGAGCTTGGACGAGCCGTCCTTGGCGAGCAGATCCGTCATCACGAAGACCTGCTTCGCGCCGATCGCGAGGTCCATCGCCCCTCCCACGGCGGGGATGGCTCCCGGGGCGCCGGTCGACCAGTTCGCGAGATCGCCGTTCTGCGCGACCTGGAAGGCACCGAGCACGCAGACGTCGAGGTGACCCCCGCGCATCATCGCGAACGAGTCGGCGTGGTGGAAGTACGAGGCTCCGGGGAGCACGGTGACGGGCTGCTTGCCCGCGTTGATGAGGTCGGGGTCGATGCCCGCCGCCTTCGGCGCCGGGCCCATGCCGAGCAGTCCGTTCTCGGTGTGCAGGATGATCTCGAGATCGCTCGGCAGGAAGTTGGCGACCGTGGTCGGCGCGCCGATCCCGAGGTTGACGACCGCCCCCTCGGGGATGTCCGCAGCGATCCGTGCCGCGACCTCGTCGCGCGTGATGCGCGTGGTCATCGCGCACCTCCCTCGCGAGCAGCGCCGTCGGCGATGACCGCCCGCCCCTCGACGTCGACCCCGCCGATGAAGCCGTCGGCGCCGAGCCAGGCGCGTCTGCCGATCGCGACCACCCTGTCGACGAACAGTCCCGGAGTCACGACCCTCTCGGGGTCGATGGATCCGAGAGGCACGACCTCGTCGACCTGCACGATCGTCGTGGCCGCGGCGGAGGCCATGACCGGACCGAAGTTTCGCGCCGTCTCGCGGTAGACGAGGTTGCCCCAGCGATCGGCGGCGAGCGCGCTGATGAGCGCGACATCCGCCGAGATCGGGTACTCGAGCACGTACCTTCTGCCGTCGATGACCCGCTCCTCCTTGCCCTCGGCGAGCGGGGTGCCGACACCGGTCGGCGAGAAGAATGCCCCGATGCCGGCGCCCGCGGCACGGATGCGCTCGGCGAGATTGCCCTGCGGCACGATCTCCAGCTCGATCTCCCCCGCTCGGTAGAGCCCGTCGAACACCCACGAGTCATGCTGCCGGGGGAAGGAGCACATGATCTTGCGCACCCGACGTTCGGCGAGCAGCGCCGCAAGCCCCGTCTCGCCGTTGCCTGCGTTGTTGGAGACGATGGTGAGGTCGCCGGCCCCCTGCGCGATCAGGGCCTCGACGAGCTCGACCGGCTGACCGGCCCTGCCGAATCCTCCGATCATCACCGTCGAGCCGTCGGCGATGCCGGCGACGGCCGCCGCCGCGTCCGGCACGGTCTTGTCGATCACGGGCGATCCTCCGCGAAGACCTCGGTCGCGATGCGGAAGGCGGTGTTGGCCGCGGGCACCCCGGAGTAGACGGCCGATTGCAGGATGACCTCGCGGATCTCGTCGATCGTGAGCCCGTTGCGCACCGCGGCGCGCAGGTGCATCGCCAGCTCCTCCTGATGACCGTGCGCGATCAGCGAGGAGAGCACGGCGATCGACCGCGATCGACGATCGAGGCCCGGTCTCGACCAGACATCTCCCCACGCGACCCGGGTGATGAAGTCCTGGAAGTCGGCGGTGAGGTCGGTCGTCGCCGCGATCGCGCGGTCGACGTGGTCGTCGGAGAGCACCTCCCTGCGCACCGCGTACCCCTGCGCGCGGCGCTCGTCATCGGTCAGATCCGTCACCGTCGGCTCCTCTCGTTCAGAAAGTCGTCCAGGGCACGGGCGACCGCCCCTGGGGCGTCGACGGTCGCGAGATGCGAGGCATCCGCGATCCCGAGCGCACGACCGTCGCGCACCTCGTCGGCGATCTCACGCGCGGACGACTCCGGCGTCACCGGGTCGCGCTCGCCCCACACGGCGAGGACGGGAGCGTCCACGTCTGCGAGGCGGTCGCGCACGTCGTACTCGGCGAGCGCCTCACAGCATCGGGCGTAGCTGTCATCATCCGTGTCCTGCAGTGCGTGCAGCAGCCGTCCGGTGAGGTCCGGATGCGCGGCGATCGACCCCGGAGCGAACCATCTCTGCGCGGAGCCGACGATCAGCGCCGACGTCGACTCGGTCCGCGCGGTCGCTGCTCGCCGCTGCCATCCGTCCGCCTCGCCGATCACGGCACCGGAGCACAGGATGCCGGCCCGCTCGACGAGCGACGGGTGCCGCAGCAGCAGCTCGAGTCCCACGGCGCCGCCGAGGGAGATGCCGGCGTAGCGGATGCTGTCGGCGCCGAGTTCCGCGGCGGTCGCGGCCACCGCGTCGGCCAGATCGGCGACGCGGAACGGCGCGGTCGCGGGGTTCGAGGCGCCGTGCCCCGGCAGATCCCACGCCACGATGCGGTGCGTCCGAGCGAGCACGGGGGCGACGGATTCCCACACGATGGTCGACGTTCCGAGCGACGGCCCCAGCACGAGCAGGGGCGCGCCCGCGGGGCCGCTGGGCTCGGTGAAGGACAGCCGGATCATCCTGCGTGCTCCCCGGCCCCCGGCATGCCGCGGACTCCGGTATACCCGGCGGGATCGAGCAGGGCGTCCACGTCGAGGCCGGCCGCCTCGGGCACCGCGCGCACGAGATCGCCGAGCTGCGCCCCGTCGGCGACGGAGGCGATGAGGTCGTCGAACCGCGACCGACCGATCAGTGGGACGAGCACGAGCGCGAGCCGTTCGCTGATGACGAGGCCGCGGGTGAGCTCGAGATTGCGGGTTGCGGCCTCGGCGTCGACCCGCAGGCC
The DNA here is from genome assembly GCF_022627955.1 of Microbacterium sp. C5A9. Classification (GTDB taxonomy): domain Bacteria; phylum Actinomycetota; class Actinomycetes; order Actinomycetales; family Microbacteriaceae; genus Microbacterium. The sequence goes on along the minus strand of NZ_JABXGD010000010.1, from coordinate 73,778 downwards.
CGCGACGAGGGATGCCGCATGCGCCGACGCCCCGAGGGCGAGGCGAAGGAGCTCCCGCAGCGTCGGCCATTCGGCGTGCCACGCTCCGTCCGGGCGCTCGTCTCCCGCGAGGGCGGCGGCGAGGTGCAGGGTGGCACCGAGCTGCGGGGCGCGCAGGGCCGCCGAGCGGATGAGTGTCGACTCCACCGGATTCTGCTTCTGCGGCATGGCCGACGACCCGCCGCCGGCGCCCTCGTGCAGTTCGCCGATCTCGGTGCGGCTGAGAGTGGTGACGTCGCTCGCGAGCTTGCCGAGGGCATCGACGGTCTGCACGAGGGCATCGCCCAGCTCGGTGATCGGCCAGCGGGCCACCTGCCACGAGCCCGAGGGCACCTCCAGACCCGCATGACGGGCGTACGCCGCGACGAGTGCCTGCGCGGCATCCGCGGAGCCGGTGATCTCGACGAACGACGCCCTGGTGCCCGCCGCGCCGGCGAGCTGAGCGGGGAACGCCAGCGAGGTCGTTCGCGTGATGGCGCGATCGATGCCCTGCCGCCAGCCGTCGAGGCGGGCACCGAGCGTCGTGGGCACGGCGTGCTGGGTCAGCGTGCGCGCCACGACCACGTCCCGACCGTGCCGATCCTCGAGGCGGTGCAGACCGTCGACGGTCTGCACGAGGGAGTCGCGCAGGCGCTCGACCGCGGCGAGCGCGACGATCATGAGGGCGGTGTCGACGATGTCCTGACTGGTCGCGCCACGGTGCACCCAGGGCCGGAGCCCCTCGGGCACGCGATCCGCGAGCTGCGCGACGAGAGGGATCACGGGATTGCCGCCCGCGACGGACGCCGTGATGAGCGACGCGGCATCGATCGCCGCCGCGTCTCTCCCCCCTCCCCAGGCACGCGTGATCTCCGCGTGGACCTCGGCCGGGAGCAGCCCGATGTCGAGGTAGGCCGTGATCAGCGCGTGCTCGGCGCGCACGAGGGCGTCGAGCACCGCGGCGTCCGTCACGAGCACGTCGTGACCGACTGCGACCGGCGAGAGCAGACCCTCATCGAAAGTCGTCATGGTGCACCCCTTCGCGTCGGGAACGGTCGGCCCGATCGGCGGTCGCGTCCGCTGCCCCGTCAGTACGCAAGGAACACCGTCTCTCCCTCGCCCTGCAGGCGGATGTCGTGCCTGAGCCATCCCTCGGCGGTGCGCGTCGCGATCAGAGTGGCGCGCTCGTCGTCGGAGAGCGACGCGAGCAGCGGCTCGACGACGAGCGCTGCCGTGTCCTCCGGGAGGTAGATGCGCGTGTGCAGCTTGTCGGGCAGCCCGCGGGCGTAGACGATCGCGGCGAAGAAGGGCGCTCGCCCATCGGCGGCGCCCGGATTCCGGGTCCAGAACTCGTAGTGTCCCTCGTCGTCGGTGAAGGCACGACCGAAGCCGGTGAAGCTGTGGTCGTCGCGACGGAATGCGCCGCGTGCGCGAGGCACCTCGCCGTCGGCGTCCGCGCCGAAGATCTCGATGAAAGCGTCGGGGATCGGGTTCCCCGCGCCATCGCGCACCGTGCCGCCGAGGAGGATCGCACCGGGCGAGTGCGGGAAGGCGACCTCGTGCATCTTCGCGTACTCGACGCCGTAGGCGAAGAACGGCCCGACGGTCTGTCCGGGTGTGGCGCGGTGCGTCTTCGGCGGTGCCGACATGGTCAGTCCTCCTCCTGCTCGAACCAGGTTGCATCCGGCCCGTCGACGACGATGTCGAAGCGGTAGCCCGTCGACCGCTCCGGGGAGGTCAGATCGTGGTCGTACACGCCCACGAGCGCATCCCTGTCCTTCTGGCGCCAGATCGTGTTGTAGATCGGGTCGAGCGCGAAGAGCGGGTCGCCCGGGAAGTACATCTGCGTGACCAGACGCTGCGTGAACGACGACCCGAAGACTGAGAAGTGGATGTGCGCCGGGCGCCAGGCGTTGACGTGGTTCTTCCACGGGTACGGCCCGGGCTTGATGGTGGTGAACAGGTATTCTCCGGCGTCGTTCGTGATCGCGCGCCCGGCTCCGGTGAAGTTCGGGTCGAGCGGAGCCGGATGCTGATCCCGCTGGTGGATGTACCGGCCCGAGGAGTTCGCCTGCCACAGCTCGATGAGCTGGTCGGCGAGCGGACGCCCCCACGAGTCGAGCAGCCGCCCGCGCACCGTCATCCGTTCCCCCAGCGGCTCACCCGCGTGCTGAACGGTCAGGTCGGACTCGATCGCCGCGACATCGCGCTGCCCGAAGGCCGGGGAGAGCAGTTCGATCGTCTCGGGGTCGACGAGTCGCGGATTCTTCGTCGGATGTCGCAGGATGCTCGACCGGTACGGCGGGAAGTCGTGCATGGTCGCCGGGAGCGCCTCACCCGCAGCCTCACGATCGCGGAGAGAGGCATGCAGATCGGCGATCTCTCCGGTGATCTCGGACTGCGTGACCTGGTCGGGCGACGCGAGCAGCGACTCGGGCGCTGCGGCGGTCGTTCCGGGCGAGACGGTCATGGGTGTCTCCTTCGACACATGCGGACTGCGTTGTCAGCATCCTCATCGTGCACGGAAGCATGCGGGCGCTCATTCCCACTCAATGAGAATCGACCTCGCGGTGTGCGATGCTCGACGTGTGCCATGATCGCCGCATGGCCAACTCCTCCTCGGGCGACTCCGTCACCGAACGGCTGATCCGCGTGCTCGAGACCTTCACACCGACACGCACCGTGCAGACCGCCGCCGAGATCGGACGCCGCGCCGGTCTCCCTGCCTCCTCCGCGCACCGCATCGTCGGCGAACTGGTCGATGCGGGAATGCTGGAGCGCGACGACGACCGGAGAATCCGCATCGGCATGCGCCTGTGGGAGCTGGCGACCCGGTCATCGCACGCGCTGCGCCTGCGGCAGGCCGCCCTGCCGTTCATGGAACGGGTGCAGTCCCGAGTGCGCGAGCACACCCAGCTCGCGATCCTCGAGCAGGACGAGGCTCTGTTCCTCGAGCGCCTGAGCAGTCCGGATTCCGGATCGAACGTGACCAGGGTGGCCGGGCGACTCCCCCTGCATGCGTCGTCGTCCGGTCTCGTACTGCTCGCCTACGCCGACCGTGCGCTGCAGGAACGTGTGCTCGCCCGTGCGCTGCCCGCGGTGTCGCCGGAGACGATCACCGATCCGGTCGAGCTGCGACGCAAGCTCGCCGAGGTGCGGGCCGTCGGCCACGCTGCCGCCCCCGGGTACATCGAGGCGGTGTCGACGGGAGTCGCGGTGCCCGTGCACGACGAGACCGGGAACGTCGCCGCCGCCCTGTCCGTCGTGCTGCGACGCGACGATCCCGTCGAGCCGGCGCTGCGCGAACTCCTCTCGGCCACCCGAGACATCGAACGCGCGCTGGGCGGTCGGCGCTGACCCGGCATCCCATTCAACGGTAGAGATCGCTCCCTCGTCGTACGGCGAGCACAGAATGGCTCGCGATACGTCCGTCGAAGGAGACGCCATGACCATCACCGCCCGCACACGGGTCGCCATCGTCGGCGCCGGCCCCGCCGGACTGCTGCTCTCGCACCTGCTGGCGGACGCCGGCATCGACTCGATCGTGCTCGATCGTCGCAGCCGTGACGAGATCGAATCGACGATCCGAGCCGGGATCCTCGAGCAGGAGACGGTGCGCGTTCTGAGCGAGACGGGTGCGAGTGACCGGGTGCTCGCCGACGGCAGCCGCCATGACGGGATCGAGCTCCGGTTCGAGGGCGAAGGACACCGCATCGACTTCCCCTCGCTGACCGGGCGCAGCGTGTGGCTCTACCCGCAGCACGAGGCGCTCAAGGACCTGATCGCCGCCCGCCTGGCCGCGCGGCAGGACCTGCGGTTCGAGACCACGGTCACCGGCGTCGGTGACATCGAGACCGATCGCCCCTGGGTCACCGCCACCGCGGCAGACGGCGCCGACCTGCGGATCGAGGCGGAGTTCGTCGTCGGCGCAGACGGCTCGCGCAGCGTCGTGCGACCCGCGGTCACCGGGTCGTCGGGCGGGTACTTCCGCGAGTACCCGTTCGCCTGGTTCGGCATCCTGTGCGACGCACCTCCCAGCTCGCACGAGCTGATCTACAGCAACTCTCCCGCGGGGTTCGCCCTGATCAGTCAGCGCAGCCCGACGATCCAGCGGATGTACTTCCAGTGCGACCCCGGGGCCGACCCGAACGCTCTCTCCGAGGGGGAGATCTGGGAGGCGCTGCAGGCACGGGTGCCCGGCACGGCACTCGCCACGGGTCCCATCGTGCAGCGTGACGTCCTGCGATTCCGCAGCTTCGTGGCGCATGAGCTGCGGCGTGGGCGCGCCGTGCTCGTCGGCGACGCCGCGCACACCGTCCCGCCCACCGGAGCCAAGGGCATGAACCTCGCGGTGGCCGACGTCGTGCTGCTCGATCGCGCACTCCGGGCGCTGCTGCTCGAGAGCGACCACCGCCTGATCGACACGTTCGCCGAGACGGCGTCGACGCGCATCTGGAAGGCGCAGCACTTCTCCTGGTGGATGACGAGCATGCTGCACACCGCTGCCGATGCGTCGGCCTTCGATCGGCGCCGACAGCTCGGCGAGTTGAGGTCGGTGGTCGAATCCGAAGCAGGCAGGACCTTCCTCGCGGAGGCGTACACGGGCTGGCCTCACGAGGCCTGAGCGACCTACGGCATCGACGGGTCACCCGTGTCGCGCGTGCCCCGGTCGACCGCTCGCCGCCCCAGCGAGGCGTCCGACGCGAGCGTTAGCAGGACCGGAAGCGCCATTCCGAGGAGCGCACCGATCGCGACGTCGTGAACGTAGTGCACACCTTCCACGACCCGTCCGACGGCGACGAGCGCGGCGACGCCGATCATCGCCCCTGTCATCGCCGCTCTGCCGACGAGCACCGCGACCACAGCCACTGCCCCGAAGGCGAGGGTCGCGTGGTTCGACGGCAACGACCAGTCCCCGGCGGGCGGGCACTCCGTCGCCGTCGCCCAGCGAGAACAGGGCCGCGGCTGGGCGAAGAGCACCTTCACGCCTTCGCTCGTGACGTACGCGAGCACGACACCGATCGATGCAGCCACGGCGCGGGGACGTCGCGAGGGATACTTCCACCAGACGACGCCGATCACGGACGCCGTCGCGAGGGCGAGAAGCGCCAGTGCGACCTCGGACACGAGATCGACCCGGGGGACGAAGAAGCCGAGGGAACCCAGCCACCTCGTGGCCACCACGCTGAGACTTCCCGGAATCGGGACCAGGACCAGCATCATGGCCGCTGCGGCCACGATACCGAGGGGCATGAGCCGGCGGGCGATCACTGCGTCGGAAGGCATGTCTCGACGGTATGTGCGGGCTCGGCCCCGCGTCGTCAGACCGGGGATGTAGGTCGATCCCCCCGGAGAGGGAGATCAACGGAGACGCGAACCGCCGTCATCTGCCGCGCGGTCGGGCCCGGAACCCGCACGCGTTCCCGCTCCGTGCCCCGCGTGAGCCGGGCTCTGCCAAGCTGGACGGCATGATCACCGTTCACCTGCGCTACGAGATCGACCCGGACAAGCTCGACGACTTCACCGAGTACGGGCGCCGGTGGATCCGTCTGGTGGCGAAGCACGGCGGTACCCACCACGGCTACTTCCTGCCGAGCGAGGGCGACAGCGACGAGGCGTTCGCGCTGTTCACGTTCCCCTCCCTCGCCGAGTACGAGATCTACCGCACGGCATCGAAGACCGACCCCGAATGCGTCGAGGCCTTCGAACTGGCCCGCAGGACGAAGTGCATCCGCCGCTACGAGCGCCGCTTCCTCAGCCCCGTCTTCTCGGCCGACCCCGACGACGCCGACTGACACCCCGACGACCGGCTGACACCCCGCCCCGACGACCGAAGAGAGAAGCCCCCTCCGCGGAGGGGGCTTCTCTGTTCGTGGCAGCCGGATCCGAGTCAGCCGACTCCGTCCATCGCCGAGGTCTCGGTGTTGCCGATCCGCGCGATCACCTCGGGCTGACGCGCCTTCAGGTACCAGTACCGGGTGAGGGCTGCGAGCACGCACACGATGAACACATAGGGGATCACGTTGAACGGGAACGCCGGCACCGGGAACACGTTCGCGAAGAAGACGTAGGCCATGGTGGCGACGGCGATCGTCGCGCAGACCCAGACCAGCCCGTTCCGCATCCCTGCGCGCTGCGTGTAGACCACGCAGGCGATCGCGACGAGCGCATAGGCGACCATGTAGCCGTAGGTGCCCCAGGTGTTCACCCAGACCAGGATCTCCATCGGGTCGGCGCCCGCGATCAGGAAGACGATGTCGACGACCACGGCGAGCGCCCCGGCGGCCAGCAGCACGCGGTGCGGCGTGAGGTGGCGCTCGTGGGTGCGGCCGAACCGCTCGTGGACCACGCCCTCCTTGCCCATGACGTAGACGATGCGGCCGATGACGTTGAGCGGAGCGACGACCACGGCGAAGAACGACGCCGCGACGCCGAACGTGAGCACCGGCGCGAACCACACCGGCATGCCGATCAGCTCGGACATGCTCTCCAGCGGGCTCGCCGCGGTGGCCAGGTCGTCGCCGAGGACGGCGATCTGCGTGTACGCCGCGAAGACGTAGAGGATGCCGACGGTCAGCGCGCTCCACATGATGGCGCGGGGGATCGCCTTGTACGGGTTCTTCGCCTCACGACCGAGCGCGTCGGCGGACGAGAATCCGACGAAGCCCAGGATGCCGAGCACCATTCCCGCCGCGATGCCCTGGAAGGAGGAGCCCTCGGCGATCAGCTGTGCGGGATCCCACGCGTTCGGGCCTGCCCAGACGAGGGCGGCGATCAGCAGCACGAGGATGATCGCGACCGACAGCAGCTCGAGCACCAGGGACACCCGCGCCGAGAGCCGGATGCCGCGGATCGTGAACAGCGTCGCGAGCCCACCGAGCACGATCGCGAGGCCGATGCTCCAGCCGACGCCCTCGGCAGGCACGCCGAGCAGCGTGAGGAACTGGCTCATGTACGAGACCGAGCCCATGAGGGAGGCCGCCGCGATGCCGAAGCATCCGATCAGCAGCGCCGCACCCGCGAGGTATGCACCGGCCGGGCCGAGGCCCTTCGACACGTACGTGTAGAGCGAGCCGGCGGAGGCGTGCTTGCGGGCGAACACCACGACGCAGTAGCCGACGCAGAGGATCACGATCGTCGCGAGGCCGAAGGCGTAGATGGTGCCGTTTCCTGCGCCGAGGAAGATCGCGGCGGCGGTGAAGGCGATCACCGCGCTGGGGGCGATGTTGGCGATCGCCTGTGCGGCCAGCTCGGGGCCGCTCATCACACCGCGGCGGAGGCCCGCGTCGGTGGGCGCGGTCGGGGGCCGCTGGGGGGAGGTGGTGGTCAAGGGGTGCTCCTTCGCATCGGGTCGGTCGGAGTGGTGCTGTGGGGGGGATGTGGCGCTGTGGTGCTGTGCCGGGAGGCGATCAGGGAATGAGGAGAGTGCGCAGCGCCTGGCCGGATTCGAGCTCGGCGAACGCCTCCGCCGCCTCGTCCAGCGGGCGGCGCGAGGAGATCAGCGGGTCGAGGATCAGCTGGCCGTCCATGTAGCGGTCGACGAGGGCGGGGATGTCGATGGCCGGGCGCACCGAGCCGTAGTTCGAGCCCAGGATGCGCTGGTCGGCTTCGGCCAGCACGAGGGGCTCGAACGACGCGCGGGCTCCGGTCGGGGGCAGGCCGACGATGACCGCCGCGCCGCCGAGCCCGAGCATCTCGATCGACTGCTCGGTCGTGACGGTGCGGCCGATCGCGTCGAAGGCGTAGTCGACGCCGTCGGGCAGGAGGGCCCGCAGCTGCGCGACCGCATCGCCGTCCGGGGCGACGATCTGGTCGGTGGCACCGAACTGCGCGGCGAGGCGCGTCTTGTCCTCGCGCACGTCGATCGCGACGATCCGCTCGGCACCGGCGAGCCGCGCCCCCTGGATCACATTGAGGCCGACGCCGCCGCATCCGATCACGGCCACGAGTGCGCCCGGCTCGACGCCGGCGGTGTTCATCACGGCGCCGACACCTGTGGCGACGGCGCAGCCGACGACGGCGATGACGTCGAGCGGAGCGTCATCGCGCACCTTGATGGCGCCGGATGCGGGAACCACGACCTCTTCGGCGAACGACGAGACGCCGAGGTAGTGGTGGATCGTCTCGCCGTCCTTGCTCAGCCGCGAGGTGCCGTCGAAGAGCACGCCGAGCGGAGCCACGACCGTCGCCACCTTCTGGCAGCGCGCCTCGTGACCGGAGCGGCAGTAGCGGCACTCACCGCACGGCGGCACCCAGCTGAGCACCACGTGATCGCCGACCGCGAGCGAGGTGACGCCCTCACCCAGCTCGGTGACCACCCCGGAGCCCTCATGCCCCATCACCATCGGAGCGGGGGCGTCCCACTCCCCGCGCTTGACGTGCAGGTCGGAGTGGCAGACGCCCGCAGCGGCGATCTTCACGCGCACCTCGCCGGCCGCCGGCGGTGCGAGCTGCACCTCGGTGTGCTCGATCGGACTGTCGGTGTCGCGGAATACGATGGCCCGCATGTGGCCCCCTTCGTTCGTGTAGGTCGGGCTTCATCGTAGAAACGCGGCCGCTCTCGTGTCATTCATCGAAATGATGATCCGCGACGCCGAGACTCGACATTCCTTATACTGCGGATATGACGCGGGATCTGGCATCTGTCGCTCGCCTGCTCGGCGCGACCCTGGTCGACGGCGGCGCGCTGGGCCCGAAGGCTCCCGTGTCGAGCGTCGTCCCGCTGGTCGACTTCGCGGTGCTGCCGCATCCACAGTTCGCCACCCTCGTCGTGGGCACTCCCGCCGACATCACCGCCGCACTCGGCGGCGACGACCGACGCGATCAGCTGAGACTCGCCGTCGTCGTGGTCACCGGCCCCCTCGATGTCGTACCGGACGGCGTCACCGCGATCGTCGATCCGGATCTGGAGCCCGCCGTCGTGCTGCCCACGCTCCAGGCCCTGCTCGCCACGGATGCGGCGGCGGAGGACCGCGCCGTGCTCGCCGCCACGAAGGTGCTGGCACTCGCCGCCCGCCGCAGCGGAGTGGCCGGCGTCGTGGCCGAGCTCGCCCGGCGACTCGACGGCTGGGCGGTGCTGCTCGATCGCGATGCACAGCCCATCGCCTCGGCCGGCGCCGGCGCACTGCACATCGGGGATGCGGTCGCCGTCGCATTCAACCGACCGGTGCGGGTGCGGAGTCGGGCGCTGCAGGTGCATCCGGTCGGCACGGATGACGACATGTCGGCGTTCCTCGTCGTGACCGCGCGAAGCGGATCGACCAGCCGAGCCCGAGACCTCAGCTCGCAGGCGGCCGCCCTGCTCGACCTGCTCCTGCGCACCCACGACGGCAGCCGCACCGAGAGACTCGGCCGGGCCACGATGATGCGCGTCCTCGAAGACGGCGGGCCGACCGCCCTCGCGCTGGCGAGGGAGTGGGGCGTGCGGGAGCGCACCCTGGTCGCCTTCACCCTCTCGGCGCGGTCGTCCAGCGTCGACACCGAGCGGGTGGTCATCCACTGGCTCGAAGACCTCGGCGCCCCGCACCTGCTCTCCGCCGCACAGGGCACCGTGTCGGGTTTCGCGCGCGAGGAGCACATCGACGAGGTCGCCCGTCGCGCGACCGCCTTCTCGGTGCCGCTCCATCTCGGGCTCGGCTCCCCCGCTCCGATCGACGCGCTCGCGATCTCGACCGAGGAGTCCCGTCGAGCCCACGACGCCGCCGTCACCGAGAGACGTGCCGTCGTCCGCTACCGCGGCATGCCGACGGTCGACCTCGTGCTCGACAGACTCTCCCCCGCAGACTCACGCCGGCTGACATCCCTGCTCGAGCCGCTGCATGAGGCCGATCTGATCGAGACCCTGAGGTGCTTCCTGGCGGAGAACGGCGCGTGGGGGACGGCGGCGACACGCCTCGGGATCCATCGGCAGACGCTGACCGCGCGCGTGCAGCGGATCGAGCAGCTGAGCGGGCTGTCGATGTCGAGCGCGGACGACCGCGCCGCCGCCTGGATCGCGCTCCGGGCGTCTGCGTAGACGACGAACCGACTCGGTGCGCTCTCCCCCGTGCCCCCGTGCCGAGGCCCGCGCCAGAATCACTGATCCGCGATCGTCTTCCGAGCCCTGCGGCGAGCACCCACCGAGCGGTCGATCATGGCTGCAAGCCAAGCGCCACCGATACCCAACACGATCACGGCGGCGATCTTGGCCAAGGTGAAGGCGCCGGACGTGACGGAACTGTCGATGAGCGCTCGACTGATGATCGGTGGGACGACGATCAGCAGCAGCACCGCGTACGCGGCGTATCCCCGCTCCCTCACGATCAGCCACCCTCCGAGGGCCACCAGTAGCGTGATCATGCCTTGATCGAGCACGAAGACCCAGAGCTGAACCGGTTCGAGGACGTTCCCGACGCCCCTTTCGATTCCGATGGTCGCCCAGAGGAAGAGGACCACACAGGTGAGCGTGACTGCCGACAGCCGTCGCGCAGCCGATGCCGGGAACATCGAGAAGGCTGTGACGAAGAGTCCGAGTGTGAGCAGGAACTCGAAGAGATCGACGGCGGGAATGTCGGTGCCCAGGACGCCGGCATAGTTCGCTGCCTGGACGAAGGCGCTGTAGTCCGTCGCGACGCTCAGATAACCGGCGAACAACACCCCGACCAGGGCAGCACCGTATCGCGCGTTCGCGTCGAACTTCAGATCTCGGGACATGGCTAGACCCTAGCGAACGCTTGCATTCGGCCCCAGGTATGGAGTGGAATCGAGCCACGACGCGAAGGAGTTCAGCCGATGACGCCCTCACCCGCTGACGCGAGCACGCCGGAGATGTCCGGGCCCCCCACGCGGCGCGACTTCTTCCGTCGAGCAGGAATCGGCATCGCGGGGGCCGCGATCGGTGCGTCCGCTGGCGCAGCCGTGACCGCAGCAGCAACCGCCAATCCTCCCGAGTTCACTCCCCTTCCACTGCGTTCGACCCCCGGTTTCGATCATGTCGTCGTCGTCATGTTCGAGAACCGCAGCTTCGACAACATGCTCGGTCACCTGTACAGCGGCGAAGAGAAAACCCGCGCAGAGTTCGATGGCATCCCGCAGGGCTCGTACTCGAACGAAGGGCCGGACGGCGAAGACGTCGTCGCACACCTGTACGAAGGATCCACTGACGCGATCATGCAGTCGCCGCAACCCGACCCCGGCGAACATTACCCGCACGTGAACACGCAGCTCTTCGATGTGGTCGATCCCGAGTCCAACCAGGACCTCCGCGCGAACGGTCTCCTCCCGCCTTTCAACACACCGCCCGCCGGCAGCGCGCCCACGAACAGCGGTTTCGTGCGGGACTATTGCATCAACTTCGAGAACGAGAAGGGGCGACGCCCGCGGCCGGACGAGTACGGCGTCGTGATGGGCGGTTTCAGTCCGGCGATGATGCCTGTGCTCTCGACACTCGCTCGAGAATTCGCCGTCTACGATGCATGGCACGCCGCGGTCCCCTCACAGACCTTCTGCAACCGGCTCTTCTTCCACGCGTCGACATCGCACGGCTACGTCACGAATCACGGCGGCGACGGGTACGAGAAGTGGCTCGACGGCCCACCCGCGCCGACGATCTTCAACAGACTCCAAGACGCCGGAATCCCGTGGCGCGTGTACTACGACAGATCCCAGCTCGTCTCACTGACGGGGCTCCTGCATGCGCCGGTGCTGCAGCCGCACTGGAAGTCGAACTTCCGCGACATGAGCCAGTTCTACGAAGACGCACGCAACGGCGATCTTCCGGCATACAGTTTCATCGAACCCCGCATGGTCTTCAACCACAACGACATGCATCCGCCGTGGGGGGAGACCGTCCGCGAGAGCGAGGTCGACGAGGACGGCGAGAAGGTGCCGGTGTACAACAGCGCGCTTTCCGACGTCAGAGCGGGTGATCGCCTCCTCCAGGAGATCTACGACGCCATCCGCACGAGCGCGTCCGACACCGGCTCCCACGCGCTCAACACGGCGCTGGTCGTCACCTTCGATGAGCACGGGGGCACCTTCGATCATGTGCCCCCGCCGCCCGCGACACCTCCGGACCGAACGGGACCGGGCGAGATGGGTTTCGGGTTCGATCGACTCGGTCTGCGCGTGCCCGCCATCGTGGTCAGCGCCTATACGGCATCGGGGACGGTGATCCATGATGAGATGCATCACGGATCGGTCATCAACACCCTCTGCCGTCAGCACGGGCTGCCACCTCTGACTCTTCGCGATCAGACCGCGAATCCGATCTTCAACGCGATCAACCTGACCCAGCCTCGTCAGCCCTATACATGGCCTGCTCCGAAGGCCCTCTACGCGGGGCGCAACCCCGAAGAGGATGACGCGACCGCCGCAGCGACCACGCATAAGCACCGCCCGCTGACCGCCCCCGCGATCGGCCTCTCGGGCTTGCTCTTGGCCCGATACAACCCCGGGGCGAAGGCGCCGACCACGTATGCGGAGGCCTACCGCGACATCAGCAGATTCGGAAAGGGTCTCTTCGGCGTGCGAGATTGACGAAGGCGGTGCCACCGGAGGCCATCCCCGGCCCGGCGGCACCGCCCATTTCGGTCGTGTTGCAGAGCGCCTTCAATCCCCGAGCGATATCAGCTGAAGAAGCTGTTCGCGCGAGCCGTGTACAGCATCACGATGCCGGCCAGGGCGAGGAGGGCGGTGATGAGAGACCCGACGAGGACATTCGCATTCTGGTGGACGATCGCCTGGAGCACAGCTCCGACGATGGAGAGCGCCAAGGACACGGTGACGATCACTCGTGCGATGTTGCGGCCCCCGAACAGACCGAAACTCACGAGGAGTGTCACGAGTCCGACGAGCAGTGCGAACCATGTGGAGGGGATGGACACCGAGGCGACGGACAACACCCCGGTGAGAATGAGGATGCTGAGAAGAATCTGCAGCAGCGCAGAGAGCCAAGCGAGAACGGCGACGAAGGTGACGCCGGCCGGGCGGGAATTGGTAGCCATGATGTCCTACTTTCCTAGTTCTTCGAGGAGTTCGTTGAGGCCGAGGCCACCGATGTTCTGCGCCTCGAACTCGAGGACGTTGCCGGTGGTCGTGTCGGTGAGTTCGATGACGCGGACAGTGCCGCTGTGGCGAGTGTCGATCTTGAGGTCGGCACGGTCGATGTGAGCGACGAGTGCGAGATCCTTCCACCCGCCGACCAGACCCGTCTTGCCTCGGCCGAGCACATACAACTTGGTGGCCGAGACGGCGAGGACGATCGACGGATAGCTCCCGTGAGACGCACTGTGTGCGCGCTGTGCGAGCATGCTGCCCGCGACGCCCCACGCCATCTGGTTGTCGCCACCCAGCCCGACCCCGAGCGCTGCCCCGAGAACTCCGGACTTCGTGGATCCTCTCGGCATCACCACAGCGACATCGATCACCTCGTCATCAACCAGCACGGACTGCGCACCCTCTCGCGCGTGTTCTTCTCTCGACATTTCTGCCCCCTCTCAGTGTGTGATTCAGGACATTACTGATAAACATGGCCGGTGTCGATAGCACACAGAAAGTCGGTCGCAGCCCGACCGCCAGTGAGCAGGCTCTCGACCACGAGCGCTCCAGCGGACGGGCCCGTCCGATCAGCGGCTGAAGGACTCGATCTCAGAGAAGAGGGCCGAGAGGCGTTCGCTGTGGATCTCGATTCCCTCCGCGACTGCGGCGACCGCGCGCGATCCGTCCTCGGTCACCTCGAGCAGGACCGCTCGTCGGTCCGAGGCCAGGACTCCACGAGAACGACGGACGAATCCCTTCGCCAACAGCTGATCGGCGATGTAAGAGCCTCCGGCGGGTGTCACCTCGAGCGCGGAGGCGAGCATGGAGAGCCGGACACCTCCCGGCGTCGACGCGATGAGCACGAGGCCGGCCCGTTGCCTCGCCGCGAGCCTGCCCTGCATGGCGGCAGCAGGCATATGGTGCACGAGCGCAGCCCCTGCTTCGCACACGCGCCTGAGCAGGTCGAGGGCGTCGACCGATGGAGCGCCGGCATCGCCCTCCATCGCGACTCCGAGTCCGCGGCTGATCTCCTCGGCAAGAGACCGGCTGTGCCGGAAGAGCTCAGCGACCTGCGACCGGAGCTCGTCCGCGCGCGCATGTCCTTGTTCCTCCAGAAAGACCTCGATGACACGAGCATCATCAGCGGAACGCCGTGTGCCGACGAGTGCGTCTGCGTGCAGGCGCAGGACGAGGCGCGATACCGCCCGGCGCCCCAGCCCGCTCGCGTCGGCGAGCCGGCGAGTGGTGACCACTCTCTCCGACGAAAGGACGATCATCGCGAGGATCTCTTCGATCTCCGCCCAGCGGGTACCGAAAACACCGTCGATCATTCGCGTGATCTGATCGTTGAACTGCCCCAGAAGCTGCATAGCCCGGGCGCGCGCCATAGCGTCCACTATCGACTGCCCTTTCCCCCCTGCATTCAATCACGTCGTGACGACGCGCCCGAACTTCTCGACGTCGAGCACTGCGGCCACATAGCCTGAGAGCGCTCCCGCCGAGGCGAAAGGTGACACTGCGCATGGAAGGCCATCGCGAACACGACAACCCTGAGCGAGCGAAGCCGACGGACCGGCGGCCTGAAGCCACGCTCAGCACCGAGCAGGTCGATCAGGTTCTCGTTGCCGCTGCAGCTCATCCATGCAAGACGACTCCGCTGAGCGGCGTCGATCGAATGGATGGCCCTGTGGTTTGGCAGGGTGTGCCCATGTCATAACCGTTACAACTAAGCGTGTAAAGGAATCGACGAGGCGCCGCAGCGATCATGCGGACCTCATCGCTCCCGACGGCCGGCTTCAGCTCCGCCGCGCGAGGTCGCGCAGGCTCATACCGCCCGCTGGACGCGAGCCAAGCGCTCCTCCCCCGCTCACATCGAGTGTCGTTCCGGTCGTTCGCGCCGACGTCTCTGAGAGCAGGAAGGCCACGGCGTCGGCGACCGTGCTCGGCTCTGCAACGCCACCGAGGACGGAGAACGAGGAGAGGCGTTGTTGCACTTCCGCCAGCTGGAACGCGGGGTGGCCGTTGTCGGTGAAACCGGGAACGACAGTGTTGATGCGGATACCTCGCTCGGCGAGAGCGGGGGCAGCATGCCGTGCGAATGCCTCGATCGCTGTCTTGCTCATCGCATAGACGATGTCGCCGGGGCTGGAGAAGTGCGCGGCCACCGACGAGACGTTCACGATGCTCGAGCCCTCGCCCATCTTCTCCGACAGTCGCTGGCTGAGGAAGAACGGCGCACGCACGTTGACAGCGAAGTACTCATCGAAGTCTTCAGGCCGGGCTTCTCGCAGGCCCGGGCCCAACATCACCGCGGCATTATTGACGAGTCCAGCCAGACGCACAGAGCGGTGCTCGGAAAGCACGGTGGACACTGACGCGATGATCGCTTCGACGCCTTCGACACTCCGAAGATCACTCCGCACCACATCGAGCACCGAGGCTCCGAGTTCACGCTGGACGCGCATCGCCCGGGAGACGTCGGCCACATGATGAAGGACGAGCTTGTAACCGTCGGCCGCAAGCTTTCGGGCGATCGCCGTCCCGATGCCTCCCGTGCCCCCGGTGACCACCGCTAGCCTGCCAAAGGGTTCGCCCATCATGCGGCCTCGAGGAGTCCGAGAATGGACGCTGCGGTTCGATTGAGGGTCTCAGAGGTCTCGGACCAGCGCTGCTCATGGACGATGATGGCCAGCTGCCCGAGAGCCGCCGACACGAGAACGTCTGATGCTTCGTCGACCCGCGTCCCCTCCCGCAAAAGGCCCTGTTCCGACGCCCGCGACAGTTGCATCCGAATGAACCCGAGCCAGGTTCGGTACGGGCTGAGTCGGCGCTCGGGGAAGAACGTCCTCGACTCGAAGGTCATGCGCACCCCTGCGCGAACGCGGAGGTCCTGCTCGATGAGCCCTCCGACGGCGGAGAACGCTGCAACGATGGATTCCAGGGGTGGGACGTCACCGATCAACAGCGCTTCCTGCATGTCGCGCATCTTCGAGCGCTCATATTCGAACAGGGCAGTGGCTACCGGGTGCAGCTCTTGAAACACAGGGCTGGCGCGGGCGGCGGGCACGAGATCGACCACGGGCGATAAGGCCAGCTCTTCCTGGAGCGAGTCATTCGGGGTCCTCACGTTCACCGCGCTTCCCTTTCGATGTATGCCGCGCTGGCTTTAGCCCACACGCCGGTCGTCGCATGCGCAGCGACATGGACGTCGTGGACGACGCCGCGCGCAGTTCGATGCCCGCGATCACGTGTCAGCTGAGCAAAGGATCTCAGGTGTGTCCGGCCGTGACCAGGAGCCGGTATGCCCGCCATTTCGATGCGTCGCATCCACAGCATCTCGGCGTCCTTCCTCCGAAGCCCAGCATGGTGATAGGCGATCGCTTGAGTGAGCTGACCGAAGGTCGCGATGTAGTCGATCGCCGTCAAACCCGAATCGAAGTGCCACTCGGCGTTGACGCGCTGATCGGAGAACTCGATCACACTCGGCACAGCGGTCGGCGACTCACGAAGAGAACGCTGAGGCACTGGTTCTGCGACCTCTCCCCCGCACGCAGGAACCGGCTCGTCAGCGGCGACGCCAAGACGGACGTGCATCGTGCCGACGTCAGCGTCGATCGTGACCTGGTGAGATGACGCTTGCAACTGCGCGGTGACTCTCACGCGTTCGAGATCGGTGGTCGGCTGGCGGCCCGCGCGAAGGTCGAGACTTTGCACCCATGAACGGCGCAACCAGCGAGTGAGATCGGGTGGTGAGGTGTCCATGATCGCGTAACGAGCGAGGACGACGGCGTCGATAGAGGTCAGGTGCCATTCCGTCGGCTGCTGGGATAGATGAACGGAATATGTGAGATCGCCCGACGATGAGCCAGACACGAAAGCGTACTCCGTCTCCCGGTATCTGCCGGCGAAGTATCGATCCCGGGCCGGGCCGAGCAATTCCTCCCACCGTCGCTCTCCGCCACTGCGTGGCTCGTCTACCGACACCGAACTCGCTACGCCCGCCATGCCAGTTACGTTACATGCCGTCGTGTATTGCAGGGCGGACGGCATGCCTCACTAGGAGGTCATGGGTCCGCTGATATCGTCAGCGCATGAGTCAGAACCGTGTCGGACGGCCCCCCCAAGCGGGCATCAGCGATGCGCTGATCAGCGCTGCTGAGAGCGTCATGACATCTCAGGGCTACTCGGCGCTTACGGTCGACGCACTGGTGACCGTGGTGGGCACAACGCGACCGACGTTCTACCGCCGTTATCCGAGCGTTGCACACCTTGCCCTTGAAGTGATCATCGACCGTTTCGGCACCGGGCTGGAAGTCGATAACGGCAACCTGATAGACGACTTGATCGAGCTGCAACGCGCGGAAGTGGAGATGTTCCGCAGCGACCTCATGCGGCGGAATCTTCCAGGGCTGCTGGAGAGCATCCGGCTTCACGCCGACGTTGCCGAGAGCTATTTCGGGCGCTTCATCGCACCGCGACGGGAGAACGTCCTTCGCGTTCTGGAACTGGCGCGTGCCCGTGGTGAGGTCCGTGAAAGCCGAGACGACGACGAGCTCGCCTGCGACCTCCTCCTCGGGCCGGTGCTTGCACGTGCGATCGTGCCAACCGGGGTGGGGCTCGATGACGCCCTCGCTGTCAACACCGCGCGGGCTGTCGTGCACCATCTGGCTGCTCAGCAATCACGCACCGCGTGAGCACGCGCACTCGTTGCTCCCGCGGAGCGATAGAGGGTTCCTCAACTGGCGGGGCTGAAGAAGATGCCCTCGATATCGCCCTTGTCAGTAGTTGAGATGCTCAACGCGATCTCCTCCTCGGCGCCCTGAAGAGTTGTCACCGCGTCAGGACCCGCCGCTTCGAAGCGGACGATCTCGAACGGCCCTTCGGGACGCAGATCCTCGTTGATGAGCTCCGCCAATTCGTCCGCGGACATCTGATCGAGGAAGCTCTCATCGAGCACTGTTTCCCACTGACTGCCGGTGGTATCCGACTCGTCGTTCAGGATCTCCACGACCCAGCTCGACCGTTCGCCAACGGCCGTGGACTCATCGATCTCGCCTTCGACCACGACCCCCGGTGCGCAACCGGCAAGGAAAGCGATCGGCGCGAGGAAGGCGAGGAACCGAATACGGCTAAGCGACATGGTGTGTCCTTTCGTTGACGTGTGTCTCGGATTGCGTCGTGGTGGGCGGGGACCGGAATGAGCTGGTGGCGATGAGCGCCACTGCGAGGACGGCCGGTACGATCCAGCCTGACCAGCCGAGAATGGTCGCCTGAGTGGTGTCCACGGTCGCCGCGTCAGCGGCGAACAGGTACAACGTTCCGCTCGCTGCGGCGTTCAATCCACCGTGCGCGAGAGCCGGCGGCCAGACGGACCCGGAGCGCACCCTCAACCAGCCAAGGAGTGACCCCACGATCGTGCACATGCCGATCATCAGGAGGACGGCCATCCACCCGGGCACTGTGGGGTAGTTGTAGCCGAGCAGGAGCAGCGGCGCGTGCCACGCACCCCACAACACGCCAGACAACAGAACAGCGGGGACGATCCCCGATGGCAGCAGCTTCGGCAGCAGCCATCCTCGCCATCCAATCTCCTCCCCGAGCGCAGGTAGAAGGTTCACGAACGAGGCGAGGATGATGGCGCCGAATTGCGTCAGGACAAGCGGCCAGACGGACTCACTGTCTCCTACGACAGTGCTTGCTCGAAGGCCAGAAAGGCCCGCGAAGTCGCCTGGGTATACCCCGATCACCGTGCCGACCGGGAGAGCGACGACACACAGCAGAAGCATCCCCATCAGCCCGAGGAACGCGTATCCGAGAGTCCGCCGCCAGGGACGAATCGGGCGCAGCCCCAACGCCACCAACCTCTGGCGGGGGCGCTCGATGAACACGACGATGACGAGCGCTACCGCTGCAGGCGTCATCATCATCGCGAGAGCAGTGAGGCCGAACCAAGGGCTGAGCAGTCCCGAGCCGTTCCATAGCGGAAGAGCGACAGCCCAAGCGATCACCAGGACCGCGACGGCGTACAGCGCGATCAACATCCAGCGACTCCTGCGCGTCTCCACGATCACCTCCGGCAGTGGCTGACAATTACTTTACACGCCTTGTTGTAACGGTTATGTTGTGGGCACAGTCACACCACCCATGAAAGGACCAGACATGAAGAACCAACTCGGCCGCGCCCTACCGAAAACACTCCTCGGCGTCGTCCTCACCGGTGCGCTCATCGCGAGCACCGGGCACATGGCCTCTGCGACAGAGAACGCGACGGAGAGTGCGACGGTCTCCGTGGAGTCCAACTCTTCCCGCGCGACAGCGATCAGTGCCGATCAGATCAGCAAGTACTCCGACCGTGAGGTGCTCGAGCTCCTTCTCGCGGGCAAGGGCGCCATCGCTGAGGCGAACCCGAAGATCGTGGACGTGCTCGGTTTCGCACCCGATCGCGCCGAAATCTCCGACGAGGACCTCGCGCTGGTCGTCGACGCGTATCTCGCGTTCAACCCCAATTTCCGGGAGCAGGTCCTGCCTGGCCTCACCTCGGGGGCGCCCAATGTGGTGAGCGAGTCGCTCGGCGAGTTCTACAAGTCGGTCGTGGAGTTCTGGGAGACCGATCCCATCTTCGCTGAGGCCCGAGAGGTCGTCGGCGACGAACCGCTGGTCACCACGAACGCCACCGGACAGGCGGTCCAGAACGTGAACTTCGTCGTGAACGTCAACGTTCTCGCGAACATCAATGTCGCGGCCGTGGCGATCGGAGGCGCCGTCGTCCTCGCGTTCGCGTACGTCTACACGCGCTACCTCGATGACCCGAACACGCTGTACGAGGTCGACCAGGCGAACATGGTCCGAGACGTCGCAGCTGCACTCGCCTAAGAACGATCAAAGTGACGAAGCAGACGATCATCGCGTTCGTCTCGTCCGTCGTCACAGCCGCCGTGCTGGGTATCGCGATCTTCGTATCGATGCCCAGCACGGTGCTGTATCCGAGGGATGGGTCGCCCTTGCGCGATGTAATGACGACGGTACTCCCTGAGAGCTGGCCATTCTTCACCAAGCCGCCGTCCGACACGGAGATCACCGCATACGTCCTGGACGACGGCACACTCCGCTCAGCGTCGGCCTTTCCGAACGCGCATCCCGACAACTGGTTCGGCGTCTTGCGCACCCAACGAGCGCAAGGACCCGAGATGGCCAATCTCACCAGTCCGCTTCCGGCAGAGAACTGGGTCGAGTGTGCAGAAGACCGCTCCCGCGACTGTCTCGTGATCGCGGCGGAGACAGAGCCGGTCTCCATCGTCAACGACTATCCGACTCAGACGCTGTGCGGGAACGTGATCATCGTGGAGACCGCACCAGTCGCCTTCTCGTATCGAGACATGTACGAAGGATGGCGCCTCGATGAGAACGCCGTGCACTTGGATATCGAATGCTGAGCCGGTTAGAACGCGCCTTCCTGGCGCAGATCGCAGCGTTCCCCGGGTGGCACCTGCCGCTCGCGGCGGGACGGACCATTATCGCGCTCGCGCAGATATCCATCTTGCTCTTCACGCCGGCGGCAGCTCTGTTCGTCCCCATCGCCAACGGCCAGGCGGAGTCCCCCTGCATACGCCCACTCCTCGCCATCTCCCCCTACTGCTGGTTCCCCGACGACCGCCAACTCGTGAGCACCGTGGTCATCGTCGTACTCCTGTGGGTGGCGAGCGGGTTCCTTCCTCAGGTCACAGGCTTCGTCCACGCATGGCTGTCGTTTTCGTTCGCTCAGACGATCTCACTCCCTGACGGCGGCGACTACGTCGCACAGGTCACCACCCTCTTCCTCGCGTTCGTCTCGATCGGTCACCGGCGCTGGTGGTACTGGCAACGCTCTCCCGCCGCCTCGCCCCGAGCCTTGAACGTCCCGATGGCGGTCGGCGCAATGTGGGCAGTTCGCGCGCAGGTCGCCTGGATCTACCTGAACAGCGGCCTCTCGAAGGTCTCCGTGTCCGAGTGGCAGGAAGGCTCCGCGATCTATTACGTCGCTCGGATGGAGTGGTTCGGCGCAAGTGGACCCATCGGCGATCTGTTCCTCTGGGCCACCTCGATGCCTGCCGTCGCTCTCGCCATATCCTGGGGAACCATCATCGGAGAATGCGCGATCGCGGTATTCATCTTGCTGCCTGGGCGGTGGCCGGCGGTCGCTTTCGCCATCAGCGCCGCACTCCATCTGGCGATCATCGTCGCTATCGGGCTGTTCTCCTTCGGTTGGATCATGATCGGTGCTGTCATGTCAGCTGCAGCCCCTGCGCTCTCGACGTTCCTTCCCTCATCGCCGCCGACAGAGCTCACCCAGACAACCGACGACGAGCTCGCCGAATCCAGAACTGGAGTATGAACGATGTCACTCGCACGCCGCGCCCTTGCGGCCCTCGCCAGCTTCCTCCCCACCATCGCCATCGCGGTGACATACCTGCTCTGGAAAGACGGACTCGGCTCGCAGGTAGCGTTCCACTGGGACGCTCGAGGCAGAGTCGACGGTGTCACTGAGACAGGTGGAGTTTTCGGACTCGCCCTGGGTATCGCCGCGGGCGCAGGCGCAATTGCCGCCATCGTCGTCCTGCTGAAGCCGCCGAGCTTGCGCACCAAGCGCGATGTCCTCACCTGGGCAGGGTTCTTCGCCGGAATCGGGATGGCGCTGTGGCTCGTTCCCGCAGGGCTCACATACACAGCGGGAAGCGCACAAGACGCCGAACTCAACGGATGGCTGATTCTCCTCGCCGCACTGTTGCTCTACGGCGTGCTTCTGCGCACCATGGTCCCGTCAACGGAACAGCATGAGGCAGCCGAAGAGTCGTCCGCGCGGACGATCACTCCAGTCTGGGCGGCAACGGTCTACTCCCCGCAGATCGGCGTGGCGTTCGCCATCTTTCTCGTCGCTGGCACGGCCGGACTCGTTGCGGCCCAGGAGTCGTCTGTCATCGTGCGCACGCTCATCGGGGCTGTCCTCGCGGTCGCGGCTGTTGCGCTGGTCGCGTTCATCGGCATCGACGTACGCGTCGATCAGCGAGGACTCCAGATCCGCTCGGCCCTTTTGCGGTTCCCTTTCAAGCAGGTTCCCGCCGACAATCTCGGCGACATCCGGACAACAACGGTGCAACCATCGGACTGGGGCGGCTGGGGTATTCGCAAGCGCAGCGGTTCGACGGCATTCATCGTCAACGGACACCACGCAGTGAGCGCATCCCTCCGGAACGGTGGCGAAGTGCTTGTGACGATACCGGAGCAGAAACTCCCCCGCGAACTGTCGGCACGGGCCTGATCAAGCTCTCCGTGGTCAAAGGCCCGCTCACCTGATCCAGGCGCCTCCACGACGTGGCCCCACGGGCGGTTCTCCCCCCGTGGGGCCACGGGGACCCGCACCTAGGAGTGTGGAACTGTTACTGCCGCGTCACCGCTCACTCCGGACAGAACAAGACGAAGGCCCCGAATCCCAGTGTTTCCAAGGGATTCGGGGCCTTCGTGGTGGCGGTGACGGTGGGATTTGAACCCACGGTAGGGGGTTACCCTACACAACTTTTCGAGAGTTGCACCTTCGGCCGCTCGGACACGTCACCGCGGACTAGCTTACGACACCACGGGCCGCCGCGCGAATCGAGCGTCGCCGCGGGCCCCGCCCCGGCCGCGCACTCGTACCCGATTTTCCCCGGGCGTCCGCCGAACACCGCACGCAGCTCGCTGGTTAGGATGGCCTAAGGCATGCACGACGGAGGGGACGCACATGGGCTTCATCACATCGGAGGCGCTGGCAGAGACCGGATACGTCGTCCTCGACGACCATGACCAGGCATCCGACCCCGCCGAATGGCTCGATCTCGAGTACATCGGCTGGCGATCCTCCGGCGTCACCCGCTTCGCCCCTCTCGCGAGCTACGCCGGCCAGATCGAGTGCAACGGCTTCTGGAACCACACCCCGCCCCGCACCGACAAGGACGGCGTGTGGGTCGAGTCGCAGGTCGCGATCGCGCCGACCCTGCAGCGTCGCGCGCTCGAGCCGGGAGCGGGCGTCGGCCGGTGCCGGGTCATCGAACTGCAGCCGAACGAGTACGCGGATGCCGTCTACAACCTGCACCAGGACGACAACAACCGCCTCAACGACGACGGCACCGGGTGGGTCGTGCGCGGCTACTACAACCTCTCCGATGACTCCGATTCATTGCTGCTGCTGCGCTCCGACCGGTTCGACCCGGCGACCGAGATCCGCCTGCCGCTGCGCGAGGGGTCGCGCATCATCGTCGACACCCAGCGCTTCTGGCACGCGGTCTGGCACCGGGGCGTCGCGCCGCGGTATGCGCTGATCACCTCGTGGACCTCGGGCCCCGAGCTCGACGCCTACATCGAGGCCAACCACGGCGACCCGCACCCGGCGACCGTCGACCTCGACCCCCAGCTCGTCGATGACGCGCAGGTCGAACTGCATCGCCGCATCGAAGAGCGCCGCCGCGTCTTCGAAGCTCAGGGAATCGTGATGGAGCCGCGCGCCGACCTCAGCGTCTGACGGGTCCGGTACCACCCCACCGCACCGCACGCACCGAGCACAACTTCGGAATCCCGACCGCGACACGTCTCGGGATGGACGACGGATGCCGCGGCGTGGCGTCCCCGACATCCGCAGCTGCGCCCGGCATCCGCCCCGACCAGACTCGACTCGACTCGACTACGAGATCGTTCGACCGGCCTCGAGCCGGATGACCCGGTCGACGGTCCCCGCCGGCGGGGCGACGTGCGAGATGAGCAGCACCGACTGGTCGCCGGTCGCGCCGAGCAGGTCTCGCAGCAGAGCATCGGATGCGTCGGGGTCGACTCCCGCCGTCGGCTCGTCAAGCACAAGCACGGGGAAGCCGCGCAGCAGCGCGCGAGCCAGGGCGATGCGCTGCGCCTGTCCGCCCGAGACGAGGCCGCCGCGGTCGCCGACCCGGGCGTCGAGACCACCGCGCTCGCGCACCCACTCCCCCAGTCCGACGCGATCCAGCACGGCGAGAAGCTCGTCATCGCTCGCGGTGTCGCGTGCGAACAGCAGGTTCTGGCGGATGTCCTCGTCGAACAGCTGCGGACTCTGCTCGCACAGTCCGATCGTGCGCCGCAGGGCGGGACCCGACAGTGCACCGGCGTCGGCCTCGCCCACCCGGTACTCGCCGTCGACCCGCAGGAACCCCACGAGCGCCGCCGCGAGGGAGCTCTTTCCCGCACCGCTCGGGCCCGACACGAGCACCCGCTCGCCGGGCCGCACGTCGAGATCCACACCGTCCAACGCCACCGATCCTCCCGGCCAGTGCGCTCCGACTCCGCGCAGGTGCAGTGCGGGCACCCCGGCGATCGCGACGTCGTCACCCTCGTCCGACCGCAGCTCTGCCGGCATCTCGGAGGGCAGCACGTCGACGATGCGCTCGGCGCTCGATCGCACGCTCCGCCACGACGACGCGGCGATCGGCACCGCACCGAACACCTCGAACACGACCATGGGCACGAGCACCGCGACCGCGAGCCAGGGACCGTCGATCGCTCCCGTGGTGAGTCCGGGGGCGGCGACCGCGAGGGCCCACACCGACGCGGCTCCGGCGACGGCCGACACGATGCCGGCCGCGATCGCCTGCGCGAGCGACGCCCGGCTGACGGCACGGCGCAGCGCGGCATCGGCCACCGCCACGCGTTCGCGGGCCTGCGCCTCGGCACCGTAGGCGAGCAGCACATCGAGCCCGCCGAAGTAGTCGGTGAGCGCCGCGGAGAGATCACCGCGGCGCTGCGAGACGGCCGCCTCGGCGCGGGATCCGAACACCCAGCCGAGTCCGACGGCCGCGGCGGCGGCGATCACCAGGCAGGCGGCGAGGGTCAGCGCGGCGGGCACCGAGACGAACGCGAGGAATCCGACGGCGCCGAGCGCCACGAGTCCCGACACCGCGAGCGGCTGCACGACTCGCAGCGGCAGGTTCTGGAGGTTCTCGACGTCGTCGACCAGGGCCGAGAGCACCCGGCCGTGATCGGTGCGGCCGAGCCCGGCGGGCGACAGCGGGGTCAGGCGGCGCACCATGTCGGCGCGGGTGGATGCGAGCTGCCGCAGCGCCGCATCGTGTCCGCTCAGACGCTCGAGATACCGGGTGACGGCACGCGTCACCGCGAAGAAGCGCACACCCACGACCGCCACCGACAGCGGCACGAGCGAGTCGACGATGGATGCGCTCACGATCAGCCAGCCGCTGACGGCGAGCAGGCTCACGGCGGCACCCGCCGAGAGGAAGCCCCAGACGGCTCCCGGCAGGAAGGTCCGCAGCGGCGGCTGCGCGAGACGGAGGATGCCGCGCACGCGGGCCGCTCTGCGCATGGCGCTCACACGCTCACCCCCAGCTCGACGACCTGATCGGCGATGTCGCGCGCCGTGCGGCGGTGCGACACGAGCAGGATCGTCGCCCCGGCATCCGCACGCGCGCGCAGCGAGCGCCAGAGCCTCTGCTCGGTCTCGGGGTCGAGCGCACTCGACGGCTCGTCGAGGGCGAGAACCGCGTCGGGATGCGTGGACTGCCGATACAGCGCCCGCGCCACCGCGACGCGCTGCGCCTGTCCGCCCGAGAGCCCGCTCCCCTGCACGCCCAGCTCGAGCGCCGGATCGAGGTCGTTCGCACACGCGTCGTCGAGCGCCCGACGGATGCCGTCGACGTCGGGGGCGTCATCGCCCAGTGCCACGTTGTCGCTGAGCGTGCCGCGACTCAGCTGGGGCCGCTGGCCGCTCCAGGCCAGCCACTGCGCGGGCGAGAGGCGACGCACATCGACGTCGCCCCACGTGGCCGCGCCCTCGAAGGCGACCGCACCACGCAGGGCCGCGAGCAGACTCGACTTGCCCGCACCGCTCGGCCCCTCGATCAGGGTGATGGTTCCGGGGGCGGCGGCGAACGAGACCGGCGGCAGATCGCGCACCCGCAGATCGGCGACGACCAGGGCTCGCACGTTCGGGGTTCGCGCTTCCGCAAGAACATCAGCCCCCTGAGCGTCGGCCTCCCGCGCGCCCGCATCCCGCGCCCCGGCCTCCTGAGCACCCGCCTCGTCGAGCACGTCGAACACGTCCTCCGTGGCGGCGACGCCCTCGGCGGCGGCGTGGAACTGCACGCCGACCTGCCGGATCGGCAGGAACGCCTCGGGGGCGAGCAGCAGCACGAACAGCCCCACCTCGAGCGACAGGTCGCCCGACAGCAGGCGGAATCCGATCGCGACGGCGATCAGCGCCACGGCGATCGAGGCCAGCAGCTCCATCGAGAACCCCGACAGGAACGAGAACCGCAGCACCTTCATCGTCTCGCGGCGGTACTCGTCGGCCGTGTGCTCGATCTGCGCGGCGGCGCGGCGCTCGCGTCCGAACAGCCGCAGGGTCGACAGCCCCTGCACGGTGTCGGCGAAGCGCGCGGCGAGGCGCTGCAGCGTCTGCCACTGCCTGCGCTGCACGGTGCGCGTGGCGATGCCGATCAGGATCAGGAAGAGCGGGATCAGCGGCAGCGTGATGACCGCGGTGAGCCCGCTCGGCCAGTCCTGCCACCACATGACCGCCACGAGCACGGGGGTCGCGACCACGGTCAGCACGAGCTGCGGGATGTAGCGGGCGAAGTAGGCGTCGAGCGCTTCGAGGCCGTGGCCTGCGGTCAGGGCGAGCTCCGCTCTGTTGCGCTGCGCGAGCCAGCCCGGCCCGAGCCTGCCGACCGCCGCGATCAGCGCGGCGCGCAGCTGGAGTCCGGTCCTGGCCGCGGCACGCATGCCCGCGGCATCCGAGGCGGCGATCAGCGCACCGCGCACCGCGGCGAGGGCCAGCAGCCAGAGCAGCGTCGTCGTGACGTCGCGCCCGGCGAGCGCCCCGGTGACGGCATCGGTCAGCATCCACGCGAAGGCGATCGTGACCGCCGTCTGCGCGACGCCGATCACACCCGAGAGCAGCAGGAATCCCCGCGCCGCGCTCGCATAGCGGATCAGGCGGATGTCGACGGGCTTCACGTGTCCGCTCCCCGATCAGGGAAGCGGCACGAGCGGCGAGCCGAGCAGAAGACGACTCTCACGCGTGGGCCGGAGCTCCCTCGATCGAGCTGCGGGTGACGCGCTTGCGGAAGATCCAATACGTCCACGTCTGGTACGCGAGCACGAGCGGCAGGGCGATCAGGGCGGTCCAACTCATGATCGTCAGCGTATACGGCGTGCTCGACGCGTTCTCGATCGTGAGGCTGAACGTCGGGTCGATCGTCGACGGCATGACGTACGGGAACAGCGCCGCGAACAGCATCACCACGGCGGATGCCACGGTGCCGGCGCCGAACGTGAACGCCCACCCGTCGAGCCGACGCAGCGATGCGACGATCGCCGCGATCAGCGCCAGAGCCGCCACCAGCCCGCAGGCGATCACGAAGTACAGCAACGGTGCCTCGCGTCCCGCGGCCATCATGACGGTCCACCCGACGGTGACGGCGGCGGCGAGCACGGTCGGCACGGCCGCGAGCTTCACGAGGCGACGAGCATCCTCGTGCACCTGACCGTCGGTCTTGAGCGCCACAAACAGCACGCCGTGCAGGAAGAACAGCAGCAGCGTGGTGACGCCGACCAGCAGCGAGTACGGGTTCAGCAGCGCGAAGAAGCCGCCCACGTAGATGTGGTTCTCGTCGATCGCGACGCCCTGCACGATGTTGCCGAAGGCGACGCCCCAGAGGAACGCGGGCACGGCGGAGCCGATCACGATCATCCGGTCGAAGCCGCGCTTCCACTTCTCCGACTCCCGCTGGTGGCGGTACTCGAATGACACCCCGCGCAGGATCAGCGCGAGCAGGATCAGCAGCAGCGGCAGGTAGAAGCCGCTGAACAGCGTCGCGTACCACTCGGGGAACGACGCGAACAGGCACGCACCGGCGACGATGACCCAGGTCTCGTTGAGATCCCAGATGGGACCGATCGTGTTGATGACCTGGCGTCGCGAGACGTCGTTCCTGCCGAGGAACGGCAGCGACATGCCCACGCCGAAGTCGAATCCGTCGAGCACGAAGTAGCCGACGAAGAGGAAGGCGACGATCCAGAACCACATGTATTCCATGACTGCTCCCTCTCTCAGTACACGACGGACGGCAGCTGGGCCGTCTCCTCGTGGGGCTGCTCTTCGGTGTCGGGGCCCTTCTGGGCGGCCCTGATGATCAGGCGGATCTCGACCACGGCGAGGGCGGCGTAGATCGCGGTGAAGGCGATCAGCGAGATGAGCACCTCGACGCCGCTCACCCCCGGTGAGACGCCGTCCTGCGTGGTCATGAGCCCGAAGACGATCCAGGGCTGTCTGCCCATCTCGGTGAAGACCCAGCCCATGATGTTGGCGACGAGCGCCAGCGGGAACGACCAGATCGCGAGCTTCCACATCCACGGAGCCGGCGGGTTCTTGGCGCCCTTGCGGGTGACCCAGAGTCCCACGACAGCCACGAGGGCTGCGGCCATGCCGAGGCCGATCATCCAGCGGAACGCCCAGTACGTGACCCACAGGATCGGGGCGAACTCGGTGAGGCCGGTGTCGGCGAAGGTCGTGGCGTATTCGGCGTTCAGGTCGTTGATGCCGTGCACGCAGGCGTCGAACGTGTGCGTCGACAGCAGCGACAGCAGGTAGGGCACGCGGATCGAGAACAGCTCGGAGCTGCCGTCCGGCGTGCCGAGGGTGAAGATGCTGAAGGAGGCGTCCGCGCCGCAGACCGTGTTGAAGGTGGCCTCGGCGGCCGCCATCTTCATGGGCTGGGCGGCGTACATCGCCAGGCCCAGCTGGTCACCCGTGAGCACGACGCCGGCGGTCGAGACGATCATCGCCCACAGGCCGAACTTCAGCGAGATGCGCATGGTGTCGAAGTGCTGGCCGCGGGCGAGGTGCCAGGCCGACACCGAGATCACGACACCCGCGGCGAACATCAGCGCGCCGAAGATCGTGTGCGGGAAGGCCGCGAGCGCGACCGGGTTCGTCAGCAGCGCCCAGAAGTCGGTGAGCTCGGCGCGGTTGGTCTCGGGGTTGAAGACGTATCCGACCGGGTTCTGCATGAAGGCGTTCGCGGCGATGATGAAGTACGCCGACAGGATGCTGCCGATCGAGACGCACCAGATCGTGGCGAGGTGCAGCTTCTGCGGGAGCTTGTCCCAGCCGAAGATCCACAGACCGATGAACGTCGCCTCGAAGAAGAACGCGAGCAGTCCCTCGAAGGCGAGCGGGGCGCCGAAGACGTCGCCGACGAAGCGCGAGTAGTCCGACCAGTTCATGCCGAACTGGAACTCCTGCACGATGCCCGTCACGACGCCCATGGCGAAGTTGATGAGGAAGATCTTGCCGAAGAACCGCGTGAGGTGCAGGTACTGCACCTTGCCGGTGCGCACCCACGCGGTCTGGAAGATCGCGGCGACCAGCGCCATGCCGATCGTGAGCGGCACGAACAGGTAGTGGTAGACGGTCGTCAGACCGAACTGCCATCGAGACAGGACCAGCGGGTCGAGCCATTCCATGAGCCACTCCTTCTTCCGTGCCCTGGTACTTCTGTGCGCCACGCGCCACGCTAGCGACGGGCCCGCCGCCCCCGTGGGGCCGCAGACCGTGAATAAGTCAGATGCTCGCCTAGGCGGCGGTCATCTCCGTCAGGCGCAGCTGTACAACGCAGTCCGCCGGGAGGGCGGAGGCGCGCACGGCCTCGGCAGCGAGCGGCCCACCGGCTTCGGTGAGCACCCCCTGCATGAGACCGAGGTGCACGGAGCACAGCATCGGACGGTCTTCGGCGCGACCCGCGGCATGCGGGCACGGGCTGAGATCGACGGTGAGCTGCTCGTCATCGACGACGGGCTCGAAGCCGCTCTCCTCCAAGTGTTCGATCAGGGCGTCCAGCTGGTAGGTCGCGTCGCGGCCCAGAGCGGATGCGGATGCGGGAAGCACGCGGCGCAGGAGATCGCCGCGCTCGGCGGCGGCCTTGGCCTTGTCGCGAGCGATGGGGCTGGAGGCGTCGCTGGTTCCGGTCGCGGCGCTGTACAGGGTGCGCGGCCGCCCGCGGGTGGTGCGGTGCTCGCTGGCCTGGATGACGTAGCCGCCCTCGATCAGGCGCTGCAGGTGCTCGCGCACCGTGTTGGGGTGGAGCCCGGTGGCCTCGCACAGCTCGCCGATCGTGCGCTCGGAACGCGGCTGTCCGCTGCCGGCCTGTCCGGCGCCGCCCTCGAACAGCGCGTGCAGTATCCGCACGCGCGAGAAGCTCGAGATCGGCCCGCAGACGGGCCCGCCGTTGGCCATGAACCCAGTATCCCGTTGTGCCACCGCCGACGGGAGGGGTTCGGCCGTGAATAATGCGCCACGCAATAGGGATGTCGGATACCGGCGATAGCCTGGCTGCATGGCCACCCGCAAACCCGCTCCCCCTGCCTATGTCTGCACGGAATGCGGATGGACGACCGCCAAGTGGGTGGGTCGGTGCGGTGAATGCCAGCAGTGGGGAACCGTGCAGGAGCAGAGCGCGCAGACCGGCATCCTGAGCCGCGTCACCGCCCTCGCGCCGACGGCCGACCGTGCCGCGCGGCCGATCACGCAGATCACCACGCGCGACGCGCCTCGGCGCACGAGCGGGGTCGGCGAGTTCGACCGGGTGCTCGGCGGCGGCATCGTGCCCGGCGCCGCGATCCTGCTCAGCGGCGAGCCGGGCGTCGGCAAGTCGACGCTGCTGCTCGAGGTGGCGGCGCAGGCCGCGCGAGGCGGCCGACGCGTGCTCTATGCGAGCGCCGAGGAATCCCCCGGGCAGGTGCGTCTGCGCGCCGAGCGCACCGGGGCGCTGCACGACGAGCTCTACCTCGCGAGCGAGACCGACCTCGCGACGATCCTCGGCCACATCGACGCGGTGCAGCCTCAGCTCGTCATCGTCGACTCGGTGCAGACCGTCTCGTCGTCGCTCATCGACGGCGCGGCCGGTCAGCCGAGCCAGGTGCGCGAGGTCGCGGCCACGCTGATCCGGGTCGCGAAGGACCGCGGGCTGCCGATCATCATCGTCGGCCATGTGACCAAAGACGGTCAGGTCGCGGGGCCGCGCGTGCTCGAGCACCTGGTCGACGTGGTCTGCCACTTCGAGGGCGACCGGCAGACCTCGCTGCGCTTCATCCGCGCGCTCAAGAACCGCTTCGGGCCGACAGACGAGGTCGGATGCTTCGAGATGACCGGCGACGGCATCGCCGAGGTGCCCGATCCCTCGGGCCTCTTCCTCTCGCAGGGCGAGACCGAGCCAGGCACCTGCGTCGCCATCTCGCTCGAGGGCCGGCGCGCTCTGCCCGTCGAGGTGCAGGCGCTCACGATCGACACCGCCGCACCGAACCCGCGCCGCGTCGTGCACGGACTCGACGCGTCACGCGTGGCCATGGTGCTCGCGATCCTCGAACGACGCGCGGGCATCAAGACGAGCAACCTCGACGTGTACGTGTCGACGGTCGGCGGCGTGCGCTTCACCGAGCCTGCGGCCGATCTGGCGATCGCGGTCGCCGTCGCCGGCTCCATCCAGCAGATCCGGGTTCCGCGCACCGTCGCCGCAGTCGGCGAGCTCAGCCTGGCCGGAGAGATCCGCCCCGTGACGCAGTCGGCGCAGCGCCGATCCGAGGCCTCGCGCCTCGGCTACGAGCAGGTCGTCGACGATCGATCCAAGACGCTGCGCGCGGCGCTGAACGACGTCCGCGCCCGCAACACGTCGCGACGACCCGAACGCGACATCCCGCCCTTCTGAGCAGCGGGCGGGTCAGGCGTCGAGCGCCTTGAGGATCTCCTCGGGCGAGGCCTGCATGGGGTGCGGCCCCGCGATGTCGAGGAACACGGTCGTGATCGGGTGCGTGGCCAGGAACTTCCGCAGCCATTCCGCGGTGTAGATGCCGACGCCCGGGGGCAGGTTCTCGGGCTTGTTCTTCGCATCGCTGAACAGCAGCAGCGCGAGGTCGCCGGAGTTCGGGTCGCGGTACGTCCACACCTCGCCGCTGTCGAGCGGGTTGTCGCGCGCGCCGGGCTTGATCAGCGGCACGACGGTGGTGCCGTGACGCAGCGCCAGAGCGACCGCAGCGATGTCCTGCTTCTCGAGGGCCTGCGCGAGAGCATCCGACCGGAAGTCCTCGGGTGCGGGCTTGTTCTTGCCGGACTTCGCCTTCTTCGATGCCATGACTCCAGCTTATTCACGGTGCGGGCATCACAGCTCTCCCGGGCCGGAAGCGCCGTCGCGGAAAAGAGTGGGGCCCTCTCGAGTGTCCATTGGGGATGGGAGCAGTCGAAAGGGCCCGCGGGGCTCTCGAGCGGCATGTCGAAGCGCTGGGGACGCTATGAGTCGACGCCACTGGGGATGGCATGCGCCGCAGAGTTCAAGAGAACCATCTCTATGGTATCCCAAAGAAGGGGTGGTGTCAGCACCGGTCGGGCGCGGGCGCGCCGACGCGGGCCCGGTCAGTACAGCAGGATCTGCGCGGTGGTCGCCGCGGGGAAGCCGCCGATCTCGACCGACACGTGATACGACGATCCGCCGCCGGGAGCACGCGGACGGTTCTCCTGCGCGCAGGTGTCGACGCTCGACCGGGTGCGGTCCCACACGACCGGGACCTTGCTCGTGACGGTCGCCCCGGCGGCGAGGGTCGCGATCATGCTGCTCGGGTTCTCCTGGCAGTCGCTCGATCGCCACCACACGTCGTCACCGCTCGAGACCGTGAACCGCTGGGTGGTCGATCCGACGTCGATCGTGCAGTCCGCGGATCCGCGGTTCGTGAGCGAGATCGACAGGTTCGGCAGCACCCCCGCGGGGTAGGACTCGGCATCCGTGATCGCCGTGACCTCGATGTCGCCGACCTGGCATGCGACGATACCGGGCGACTCCTCGACGCTCGGGCCGTCGGTCGGGGTCTCGCCCGCCTGCGTCTGCTCGGGCGTCGGGGTGAGCGGCTCGCTCTGCGCAGGTGTCGGCGCAGGATCCGGCGTCGACGACGAGGTCGGCACCGGCGACGCCTCGGTCGCCGCGGCCCACGGCCGCGCGATCACGAGCCACACCGAGACGCCGACCACCGCGAGAACCACGATCAGCGCGACCAGGGTCACCAGTCGCCGGCGACGATAGACGGCAGCAGACTGACGGGGCATGTATCCAGGTTAGTTGAGGCTCTTGATCATCCTGGTGTTCCCCAGGGTGTTCGGCTTCACATGCGCGAGGTCGAGGAACTCCTCGACTCCGGCGTCGCCGCTGCGCAGCAGCTGCGAGTACACGTCGGGGTCGACGACCTGCTCGCCGATGGGGGTGTACCCGCGCCGGCCGAAGAAGTCGACCTCGAACGTCAGGCAGAAGAGGCGGCTCAGCCCGAGGACCCGGGCGTTCTGCTCGAGGTGGCCGACGATCGCGCCGCCCACACCGTGGTGCAGCCAGTCATCGCGCACCATCAGGGTGCGCACCTCGCCGAGGTCCTCCCAGAACACGTGCAGCGCCCCGCACCCGATCAGCTGCCCGCCGGCCTCGGCCACGACGAACTCCTGCACGGCGCCGTAGAGCACCGCCAGGTCTTTGCCGAGCAGGATGCGCTGTTCGACCATCGGCTGCAGGAGGGCGCGGATGCCGACGATGTCGGCGCTGCGCGCCGGACGGACGATGTACTCGCTCACGGCATCCAGCCTAGAACCGGCCACCTCCGCGGAGCCTGAATCGACGCCGCATCCCCGATGTCCCGCACGCACGCAGAAGGGGCGGATGCTCTCGCATCCGCCCCTTCTGTCTCAGGGATTGTCCGCTGTGTCGGTGATCACTCGCCGCTGGCGATGGCCAGGTCGGGGGTGCCGGGGATCGCTCCGCCGGTGTTGACGCCGACCGCGACCTGCTCGCCGCGCGGACCGTGCTCGAAGAGGAACTCGCCGTCCTTCGAGTCGACCTTCACGTGGTCGCCGGGGTTCAGCTCGCCGTGGAGGATCTTCTCGGACAGACGGTCCTCGACTTCGTGCTGCATCGCGCGACGCAGCGGTCGGGCACCGAGTGCCGGGTCGAACCCGATCTCGATGAGCCGCTCCTTGGCGGCCTGCGAGAGCTCGATCGTCATGTCGCGGTCGAGCAGACGCTCGCCCAGACGCTTCGTGAACAGATCGACGATCTGCACGAGCTCGTCCTTCGACAGCTGCGGGAACACGATGATGTCGTCGACACGGTTGAGGAACTCGGGCTTGAAGTTGCGCTTGAGCTCTTCGTTGACCTTGCCCTTCATCC
This sequence comes from Microbacterium sp. C5A9, assembly GCF_022627955.1. Classification (GTDB taxonomy): domain Bacteria; phylum Actinomycetota; class Actinomycetes; order Actinomycetales; family Microbacteriaceae; genus Microbacterium. The sequence goes on along the minus strand of NZ_JABXGD010000010.1, from coordinate 39,501 downwards.
GCTCGTAGGTCGTGGCGTTGACGCCCTCGATCTGGAATCCGACCGGACCACCGGCGATGTCACGAGCACCGAGGTTGGTGGTCATGATGATGACGGTGTTCTTGAAGTCGATCACGCGACCCTGACCGTCGGTCAGGCGACCCTCTTCGAGGATCTGCAGGAGCGAGTTGAAGATGTCGGGGTGGGCCTTCTCGATCTCGTCGAACAGCACCACGCTGAACGGCTTGCGGCGCACCTTCTCGGTGAGCTGGCCGCCCTCTTCGAATCCGACGAATCCGGGAGGGGCACCGAACAGACGCGAGACGGTGTGCTTCTCACCGAACTCGCTCATGTCGAGCGAGATCAGCGCGGCCTCGTCGTCGAACAGGAACTCGGCGAGCGCCTTGGCGAGCTCGGTCTTTCCGACACCCGTGGGGCCGGCGAAGATGAACGAGCCCGAGGGACGCTTCGGGTCCTTGAGGCCGGCGCGCTGACGACGGATCGTCTTGGAGAGAGCCGCGATGGCCTCTTCCTGACCGATGACGCGCTGGTGCAGCGCCTTCTCCATGAAGACGAGTCGCGAGGACTCCTCTTCCGTCAGCTTGAAGACGGGGATGCCGGTGGCCTGTGCGAGCACCTCGGCGATCAGGCCCTCGTCGACGACCGCCTGGGTCGCGACGTCGCCCGAACGCCACTGCTTCTCGAGGCGCAGACGCTCGGCGAGGAGACTCTTCTCCTCGTCGCGCAGCGAGGCGGCCTTCTCGAAGTCCTGGTCCTCGGACGCCTGCTCCTTCTGCTCGCGGACGTTCGCGATCTTCTCGTCGAACTCCCGCAGCTCGGGCGGCGACGACAGGATGCTGAGGCGCAGGCGGGCGCCGGCCTCGTCGATCAGGTCGATCGCCTTGTCCGGCAGGAACCGGTCGGAGACGTATCGGTCGGCGAGGTTCGACGCCGCGACGATCGCGCCGTCGGTAATCTGCACCTTGTGGTGCGCCTCGTACCGGTCGCGCAGGCCCTTGAGGATGTTGATCGTGTGAGGGAGGCTCGGCTCGTTCACCTGGATCGACTGGAAGCGGCGCTCGAGAGCGGCATCCTTCTCGAAGTGCTTGCGGTACTCGTCGAGCGTGGTGGCGCCGATCGTCTGCAGCTCACCACGGGCGAGCAGCGGCTTGAGGATGCTGGCCGCGTCGATCGCGCCCTCGGCGGCACCCGCACCCACGAGGGTGTGGATCTCGTCGATGAAGACGATGATGTCGCCGCGCGTGCGGATCTCCTTGGTGACCTTCTTCAGGCGCTCCTCGAAGTCACCGCGGTAGCGGGAACCGGCGATGAGGGAGCCGAGGTCGAGCGAGTAGAGCTGCTTGTCCTTCAGCGTCTCGGGCACATCGCCCTTGACGATCGCCTGCGCAAGGCCCTCGACGACGGCGGTCTTGCCGACGCCGGGCTCGCCGATCAGCACGGGGTTGTTCTTGGAGCGGCGAGACAGGATCTGCATGACCCGCTCGATCTCCTTCTCGCGCCCGATGACCGGGTCGAGCTTGTTGTCGCGAGCGGCCTGCGTCAGGTTGCGACCGAACTGGTCGAGCACCTGCGAGCCGCCCTGGGCGCTCGGGGTGTCGTTCGACTGCGCGCCGACGGCCGCCGGCTCGCGTCCGGGGGCACCGGACAGCAGCTGGATGACCTGCTGGCGCACCTTGTTGAGGTCGGCGCCCAGCTTGACGAGCACCTGGGCTGCGACACCCTCGCCCTCGCGGATGAGGCCGAGCAGGATGTGCTCGGTGCCGATGTAGTTGTGGCCGAGCTGCAGGGCCTCGCGGAGGCTGAGCTCGAGCACCTTCTTGGCGCGCGGCGTGAACGGGATGTGCCCGGTCGGCTGCTGCTGACCCTGGCCGATGATGTCCTGAACCTGCTCGCGAACGGCGTCAAGGGAGATGCCGAGGCTCTCGAGGGCCTTGGCTGCGACACCCTCGCCCTCGTGAATGAGGCCGAGCAGGATGTGCTCGGTGCCGATGTAGTTGTGGTTGAGCATCTTCGCCTCTTCTTGGGCGAGGACGACCACTCGACGGGCTCGGTCCGTGAATCTCTCGAACATGCTGTGACTCCTTATTCGCACTGGGGCGAAGCGCTGAGTCCTGCGACGGTCTCCGCGCCTGTACATCGAGAGTAACCACCGTGCGGATGACGTATGCCCGTGTTCGCCGTCGGCATAGCGCCGCGTCATGCGGCGATCTCGGCGACCGATCCGGCAGGGGTCTTGACGACTGTTATCGATTCTCGTTATGTTAACGACTATCGGTAATATCGAAGATCGATAAGGAGTGGATGATGACCTCGACGGACAAGGACCGCGCCCTCAGCCGCGGCGACATCGGAGCCCTGACCGGGTTCTGCATCTCGGGATTCGTGATCGCCGCGTACATCACGGTGTTCTCGATCATCCGGATCATCGAACTGGCCGGCGGTGTGAACGTGCCGGTGCTCGTGGAGTTCGCGGGCGACCGTGAGCCGGTCGATCTGCCGCTCAGCACCGGCGGCAGCATCCCCGTCGGCCTCGACAGCGCCACGATCACCGCGCCGCAGCTGCCGGCGACCGCCGCCGTGCCCGGCATCCTCGGCCAGGTCGCGCAGATCATCACGATCGTCGTCGTGATCGGATGCCTCATCCTGCTCGCGCGCAGCATCGTGCGCGGTCGCATCTTCAGCCGCGGCCACACCGCCCTGGTCGCCACCGCGGGGATCACGGGGCTCGTGGGCTTCTCGGTCGTGCGCTTCTTCGACAACATGCTCGCCAACGCCACCGTCGCCGCGGTGACCGACAACGCCGTCGACAACGCCGTGATCACCGTCGAGCCGTTCACCTTCATCCTCGCCGCGTTCGTGATCGCCCTCATCGCGACGGTCTTCGCGATCGGCGACCGCCTGCAGCGCCACAATGCGGCCCTCGAGAACGACACGAAGGGACTCGTCTGATGAGCACGACGACCGCGACACGGTCGCAGAGCGCGGATGCGATCACGGTGATCCTCTTCGGCGCGGCCGCCGTGGTCGTCACCGCGATCAGCACCGTGCTGCGCGTGCTCGGTACGTTCAGAGACCAGGGCATCGCCTGGTCGATCCCCATCGACGAGCAGCCCATCAGCGCGACCACGGACTCCGGGGCGGGGTCGGTCGAGGGGATCGCGCAGTCGGCGATGGTCTTCGCCACCGGGGTGGACGCCGTCTCGACCGCCGCCATCATCGGATCCCTCGTGCTGTGGGCGCTCGCCCCGCTCGTGGTGATCGCCGGGATCATGCTCGTGGCATGGAACTTCCTCCGTGGACGCTTCTTCGTGCGGGGCAATGCGCGGGCGTTCGACGCGATCGGATGGACTCTGACCCTCGCGCCCATGATCATCGTCCTCCTCGAGAACGTGGGTCTGAACGGGGTGACGGCGGCCCTCGGCTTCGATGCCGGCGAACCCGTGCACCCGATCGAGTTCTGGTCGATCGTCCCGTTCTTCGCCGCCGGAGTGGCGGTCGGGCTGATCGCCGCCGCGTTCCGCCAGGGCATCCGCCTGCAGCGCGAGAACGCGGCGCTCGAGAACGACACGAGGGGTCTCGTATGACTCCGGCGGAGAACGACGACGAGGCCACGGGCATCCACTGCCGTCTCGACGAGCTGCTCGCCGAGCGGGGCATGACGCTCACCGAGCTGAGCACCCGGGTCGGCGTGAGCATCGTGAACCTGTCGGTGCTCAAGAACGACAGGGCGCGGGCGATCCGCTACTCCACACTGCGTGCGATCTGCGATGCCCTCGGCTGCGAGGTCGGCGAGCTGCTCGTCCTCGCCTGAGCCCGCCGAGCGTCCTGGCTGACGGCGCTAGCGAGGCGCGGCGCCCGAGCGCAACCCCATCGGCGCCTTCCCGCTGGGCCGCTACCGTCAGCACCATGATCGCCACTGACCGGACACCGCGCACCCGCTCCCGACTGCTGATGGCTCTTCCCCTCGCCGCTCTCGCGCTCTCGCTCGCGGCCTGCGGCGGGTCCGCCCGGCCCACGGCCGACCAGGTCGCCGACGGCATCCAGCAGGTCTACGAAGACCAGGGCCTCCCCGACGCCATCTCGGACGACGCCGCGACCTGCTTCGCCGAGGCCCTCGTCGACTCCGAGCTGAGCGACGAGACCCTGGGCTACATCGCCGACGGCGAGGACAAGCAGAAGAACGAGGAGGAGAAGGCGCTCACGACGCAGATCCTCACCGACAAGCAGGAGGAGTGCTTCGCGAAGTAGCACCGCGACGGACCACCGGGCCGGCAGCGCCCACCGCTGACCACGAAGGATGACGGATGCCTCGGCATCCGTCATCCTTCGTCATGTCGGCCCCGACGATCCGACCGCGCTCCTAGCGTGGAAGACATCGCGCGCACTCGGCGCGCACCGATTCTGGAGTTCCACCCCCATGAGCACCACCGTCCGCGCCGCGAAGGCGCCAGACACCCGCGGACCCGTCCGGAAGCTGCTGACCTCGTTCGGCTTCCAGATCCTCGCGGCCCTCGTCCTCGGTATCGCCGCCGGCCTGATCGCCCGTCAGCTCGGCGCGACCGCCGCCGAGCCGAACGGCCTCTCCGCGACCCTCGACACGATCGGCAGCTCGTACGTCACACTGCTGCGCACCGCCGTCGTGCCGCTGATCTTCACGGCGATCGTCGCCAGCATCTCGAACCTCCGCCGCGTGCAGAACGCCGCGCGCCTGGCCGGACAGACCCTGCTGTGGTTCGCGATCACCGCGTTCATCGCCGTGACCATCGGCATCGTGCTCGGCCTCGTCATCCAGCCGGGCGCACGCGCGGGCGACGGCCTCGAGCCGAGCGACCCGTACACCGTCGGCACCTGGTGGAACTTCCTACTCGGGCTGATCCCGCAGAACTTCCTCGGGCTGAGCGTCAGCACGAACGCCGGCGCGACCGACGGCACGTTCTCGTCGAGCGTGAACTTCAACATCCTGCAGATCATCGTGATCGCGGTCGCCGTCGGCATCGCGGCCCTCAAGGCCGGCAAGAAGGCCGAGCCGTTCCTCGCGTTCACCGAGTCGCTGCTCAAGGTCATCCAGCGCGTGCTGTGGTGGATCATCCGCATCGCCCCGCTCGGCACCTTCGGCCTCATCGGCGCGGCGGTCGTCAAGTACGGCTGGGAGAAGCTCGCCTCGCTCGGCTGGTTCGCGATCGCGGTCTACATCGGCCTCGCGCTGGTGCTGTTCGTCGTCTACCCGATCCTCATCAAGACCAACGGCCTGTCGATCAGGCAGTACTTCTCGGGTGTGTGGCCCGCCGTGCAGCTGGCCTTCGTCAGCCGCTCGTCGATCGGCACGCTGCCGCTCACCGAGCGCGTCACCGAGCGCAACCTCGGCGTGCCCCGCTCCTACGCCTCGTTCGCCGTGCCGTTCGGCGCGACCACCAAGATGGACGGCTGCGCCGCGATCTACCCGGCGATCGCCGCGATCTTCGTCGCGCAGTTCTTCGGCATCGAGCTCAACCTCGTGCAGTACCTGCTGATCGTGCTCGTGTCGGTCGTCGGCTCCGCGGCCACCGCGGGCACCACCGGCGCGACCGTCATGCTCACCCTCACGCTGTCGACCCTGGGCCTGCCGCTCGAGGGCGTCGGCCTGCTGCTCGCGATCGACCCGATCCTCGACATGGGCCGCACCGCGGTCAACGTCGCAGGCCAGGCACTCGTTCCGGCCATCGTCGCCAAGCGTGAAGGCATCCTCGACGAGGACCTCTACAACGCCCCGCGCGAGGGCCTTCCGTTCGCCGACGACTCCGAGGACGACGCCCCGGAGACGGATCCCGCGGCATCCGAGAAGGAGCCGGCCGGCAGCCGCTGACCCCGCATCGCACGAGAGAGCGCCTCGCCCCCACCGGGACGGGGCGCTCTCTCGTGCGGTGGGCGCGCTCCGCGCTAGGCGCGCCCCTGCTGACGAGTCGCACCGCGGGTGTCGAGCGCCAGTTCTTCGGCATCCATCGCGGTCATCAGCTCGCGCATGACCTCCTCGTCGAGGTTGCCCGCGTCGCGCTCGGCGAGAAGGATGTCGCGTCGCACCTGCAGCCACCCCCGCGAGAGTGCGACGAGGTCGTCGTACGAGGGCCTCGCGACGGCATCCTCGACCTGCTGCGCCTCATCGGTGTCTCTCTCGACCCGGGTCATGCGCTTCGTGAACGCGTCGAACACCCCGATGTCGACGCTGCCGTACTTGGCCTCCCACTCGATGCGCTTCTCGGCGAGGAACGCCTTGCCCGCCTCGCGGCTCTTGGCCTTGACCTCGGCGATCGCCTTCTCGTCGTCGTCATCATCGACGTCGCTCGCGATGCCGAGTCCGCGGATCAGCAGCGGCAGCGTCAGCCCCTGCAGCAGCAGCGTGCCCACGGTCACGACGAAGGCGACCACCACGATCGCGTGCGAGGGCTCGGTGTCGAGCGCCGCGAGATCGGCCGCGGCGAGCGCGGTCGCGAGCGTCACCACGCCGCGCATGCCCGCCCACGAGATGACGGCGTTGTCCTTCCAGGTCAGCTGCAGACCGGCCATGCGGTCGCGCACGATCTTGGACCGCAGCTCTTCGGCGCTGTAGTCCTTCCATCGCTTAGACTCCCGGCGCCGTTCGTCGAACGCGCCGGACTCGACCGTGCGGTCCCAGCGCTCGAGACGCCGGCGGTCCTGGCGATTCGCCCACCCGTTCGCGGGATACACGTAGAGCGGGCGCACCACGAGAACGACGAGCAGCACGGCGCCCGAGAGCAGCAGGATGCGCCCGACCTCCTCGCCACCGAGGTCGCTGAGCACACGCGGGAACTGCAGTCCGATGTACGCGAACACGAAGCTCTCGAGCAGCAGGTCGGCCGAGAGCCAGAGCGGCGCCTCCTGCTGACGGGTCGTGTAGTCGGTGCGCGGGGAGTTGTATCCGACGTACAGGCCCATCGCGACGACGGCGAGGACACCCGATCCGAGCAGGTGCTCGGCGATCGCATAGGCGCCGAAGGGTGCGAGCAGCCCGAACGTGCCGATCACGACGGCGTCGTTGATGCGCATGCGCAGCTGATGCAGCACGATGCCGAACACGAGCCCCACGGCGATGCCGACACCGACGGCGAGCAGGAACTGCCACACGCCGTCCCAGACGGTGAGGGTGGCTCCCGCGATGATCGCGGCGAACACGCGGTAGAGCGTGAGCGAGGTCGCATCGTTGATCAGGCTCTCCCCCGACAGCACGGTCATGATGCGGCGGGGCAGCCCGAGCTTGCGGCCGATGGCGGCGGCCGAGACGGCGTCGGGCGGCGCGACGATCGCGCCGAGCAGCAGGGCTCCGGGCAGCGTCAGAGACGGCAGGATCCACCACGCCACGAGCCCCACGGCCAGCGCGGTGAGCAGCACGAGGGTGATGCCGAGGCGGCGGATCTGCGGGAGGCTGCGCTTGAAGCCGACGAACGACACGTCCAGCGCCGCCGAGTACAGCAGCGGCGGCAGCACGAGGTTGAGCAGCAGGTGCCCGTCGATCTCGACGTCGGGCACGAAGGGCAGGAAGGATGCGGCGAGCGCGACGACCGTGACGAGCAGCGGCGCCGGCCACCCGCGCCATCGGGCGATCGCCGCGACGATCACAGCACCGACGAGCACGTAGAAGATCTCCGCATCCATGCCTTTACGGTACTGGGCCGCCGCTCGTCAGCCGGAGGTCTGGGGCCGATCAGCCCTGGCCGTCGGCCAGTTCGTCGCGGAGCACGGCATTCTCGTCCTCCAGGTCGAGCACACGTCGGATGCCGACGATGTTGATGCCTTCGACACGGAGCCCGGTCACCCGACGGATGCGCTCGAGGTCGTCATCGCTGTACCGACGCGTTCCGCCGTCGCTGCGGGCGGGCGAGAGCAGTCCCTTCGCCTCGAACAGTCGCAGGCTGGCCTCGGGAACGCCGCTGAGCTGGGCGGCGACGGCGATTCCGTACACCGGCATGCTCGAGTCGCGATCTGCCATCAGAACCTTCCTCCCGCGGGACTTGCATCCTATCCCGATCTGTTCTATAAAAAATCTATATTCATTGGTGCAGATAATCTGCACTGCTCGTGCCCATCAGGGCCACACGAAAGGAGACACTCATGGCCATGTCCTTCGACCCGTTCAGTCAGCTCGACCGCTTCGCCGCGAGCGTGCTGGACTCCGTCCGCGCACCGCGTCTCATGCCGGTGGACCTCTACCGCGACGGCGACAGGTACGTGCTGCACGCCGACCTTCCCGGCATCGATCCGGGGTCGATCGACGTCGACCTCGACGGCGGACAGCTCACGATCCGCGCCCAGCGCACGGCAGACGGTCGCGAAGGGGTCCGCTGGCTCGCCCGCGAACGCGGCGCCGGCTCCTTCCTGCGTCAGTTCTCGCTCGGCGACGGCGTCGATCTCGATGCGATCAGCGCCTCGTACGACAGCGGCGTGCTCTCGGTGATCATCCCGGTCAGCGAGCGCGCGAAGCCACGCAAGATCGAGGTCGAGTCCAGCGACAGCCGGCAGTCGATCGCCGCCTGAGGCTCAGGGGTGGCGCCGACGCACCCCTGATTACGGCCTCTCACACGGGGGCGGGTGGGAATTCTGCACCCGCCCCCGTCGTTGCACCCCGGGATGACTTCCACAGCGCTCTCCGTTCTCGACCTCGTCCCGGTTCGCACCGGGCAGACCAGCGCCGAGGCGATCTCCGCCTCCCTGTCTCTCGCGGCGACGGCCGACCGGCTCGGCTACCGTCGCTACTGGTTCGCCGAGCACCACAACATGCCCGCCGTGGCATCCACCACTCCCCCGGTGCTGATCGCCGCGGCCGCTATGCGCACGACGCAGATCCGCCTGGGGTCCGGTGGCGTCATGCTGCCGAACCACGCTCCGCTGATCGTCGCCGAGCAGTTCGCCGCGCTCGAGGCGATCGCCCCGGGCCGCATCGACCTCGGCCTCGGCCGCGCACCCGGCAGCGACCCCGTGATCACCCAGCTCCTGCGCGGATCGGGCACGACGAGCGACGTCGAGCAGTTCCCGCGCAACGTGCAGGACATCGCCGCCCTCATCTCGGGAGAGGGCGCGACCGTGCGCTTCACCTCTGGCGGCGAGTACACCGTGCACGCGACGCCCTCGGCCACCGGCAGCCCCGAGGTGTGGCTGCTCGGATCGAGCGACTACTCAGCCCAGCTCGCGGCCTCGCACGGCCTGCCCTATGTCTTCGCGAACCACTTCTCGGGCCAGGGCCTCGAGCGCGCGCTCGACCTCTACCGCACCGGCTACCAGCCGAGCGAGGAGCATCCCGAGCCGCGCACGTTCCTCACGGTCAACGTCGTCGCCTCGCCCACGCAGGAAGAGGCGGAGGCTCGCGCTCTCCCGCAGCTGCGCATGATGTCGCGCCTGCGGCTGAACAAGCCGCTCATCGCCCTCGAGACGGTCGAAGAGGCGCTGGCAGCCGAGCCGGATGCCGCGACCGACCAGGTCGTCGAGGCCGCCCGCGCACGGTGGTTCGTCGGAACGGGCGAGTCGGTCGCCGACGAGGTGCGCGCGTTCGCCGCGAAGTGGGGCGTCGACGAGGTCATGCTGTCGCCGGTCGCCGGGGCGTACGAGTCCGAGCCGCGCGACTCGGCCGCGGGGCGCGCGCAGACGCTCGAGCTGGTCGCCGCCGCGCTCTGATCGCGTTCACCCACAGGCCCCCTGTGTCTGTGCGGGGTCATTTTTGCACCGCACGGGGCCGATTCGGGTGCGGAATCGACCCCGCACGACAGCTTGTGACGGGCTGACGGGTCTTCCACATGCACGACTTGTCCACATCCTTCGGGGATGCCGGGCGATGGTGCATCCGGACTCGACCGCGGTGGTCGAGCCTGAGCCGATGCGACATCGGATCCCACTACCCGACGAACTCGGACATCACTTCACGCTTCGACAGGCTGAGGCCGCGGGGATAGGCCGGCATCGCGCCTCGGCCCGCGACCTCGAGCGCCCGTTCCACGGCGTGCGATCGATCACGGCGCCCGCGACTCCGCTGCAACGAGTCGCGGCTCTCGCTCCCCGGCTCCGCCAGGGGCAGCTCATCGGCGGCGAGACGGCGATGAGAATGTGGGGGTGTCCGCACCCGGGACTCTGGGACATCGACGATCCGCTCATCGTCGTGGTCACGACGGGCTCGGCGCGTATCCGAAGTCGCGGGATCATTGGCCGCCGACTGGCGGACGGAAGAGCACGCACATGGCACATCGGCGATATCCCGATCGTCGATCCGGTGACGGCGCTGTTCATGTGCGCCGGAGCACTCAGCAGCGACGAGATCGTCGTCGCGATCGACGCTCTCATCACCGCATCCGACAACTATCCCGGGCTGCGGACCGGACGTCCTCGCCTGACAGTGACCGACATCGAGCACCATCTCCGGCTCTGGGGTCGATTTCCGGGAAGCCGACGGGTCCGCGATGCGCTTCCCCGAGCGCGCGATGGAGTCGAATCTCCCAAAGAGACGGAAACGCGACTCCTCATCGTGGATGGAGGGTTTCCCGAACCAGAGGTGCAGTACGAGATCCGCGAGGGCGGGCGTCTCGTGGCGAGGACCGACCTGGCGTACCCCGACCTCAGGATCACGATCGAGTACGAGGGCGACGGTCACCGCACGAGCCGCACCCAGTGGCGTCGGGACATTCAACGACAGAGGGAGCTCGAGGACCTCGGATGGATCGTGATCCGAGTGACCCAGCTCGACCTGGCCGAGCGCGGGCGGTCGCTTCTGGACCGCATTCGCCGTGCGATCGCATCCCGCTGATGCTCCGCCCGGAGTCACCGCGCCCTCGGCGGCCCCTCTCCGCCGACGATCGCCCGCCCCGCAGCTGGGCGGGGTCAAAACCGCGCCGCGACACGATGCGGGGTCAAAGTCGCACCGGAAACGCGGATATCGGGCGCGATTTTGACCCGCCCCAGCACGGGCGCCGCGCGGGGCACCGCAGGGGCGCCGCAGGGGGGACAGGAGGGCGAGCGGGAGAGGATGAAGGGGATGAGACAGGCCCGGATCAAGGGCTGGTATTCCGGTGCGCCTGGGCGTAGCGTCACGAGCAACGGAAGGGGTTCGATGATGAGCACGACCAAGACCCTGGCCCTCTGGGTGGCGTACGGGACGAACGGGGTCGTCGGCAGCATCCGACACGATGACGAGGGATACACCGTCGTCATGGCCGGATCCGATGCCGCGACGGGCACCTATCCGACCCTCGAGTCGGCGAAGGGTGCGCTGCACTCGCACATGACGCCGGGCAGCGCCTGGCCGATGTTCCGCGAGCACTGACACAGACGGGGAGCGCAGGGGGTGCAACGGTCGCGGGCCGTGTCCGCGACCGTCGTACGCTGACTCCATGCCCCTCGCGCACTCCGATGCCCCTCCCGCACTGGTGACGGTCGAGGAGCATCTCGCGACGCTGCTCGCGACCGTGGCCCCACTCGCGGGCGAGAGCGTCCGGGTCAGGGACGCCGCCGGGCGCACGCTCGCCGCGCCGGTGCTCGCCCGCGTGGACGTGCCGCTGTTCGACAACTCCGCGATGGACGGATACGCCGTGCGCCACCCCGACGTCGCGGCGGCGACCGCCGAGCATCCGATCGAGCTGCGGGTGATCGCCGACCTGCCTGCCGGCTCGACCGCGCAGCCCGAGCTCACCCCCGGCGACGCCGTCAGGATCATGACGGGCGCCCCGGTTCCGCCCACGGCCACCGCCGTGGTGCCGTTCGAGCACACACGGGACGGGTTGCAGAGCATCGAGGCGCCCGCAGTGGTCACCGCAGCACCCGCCCGGGAGGGCGCGAACATCCGCCGGCGTGGCGAGGAGCTGCGAGCGGGCAGCGAGATCGCTCCGGCCGGCTCCGTCGTCGGCCCTCTGCAGATGACCGCGTGCGCTGTGGTCGGGGTCGACAGCATCCTCGTCCGCCGCCGCCCCCGCGTCGCGGTGATCTCGACGGGCAGCGAACTCGCCCCGTCCCGCGGCGAGTTCGCCCCTGGCCAGATCCCCGAGTCGAACTCGGTACTGCTCGCGTCGCTGTGCGTCGAGGCGGGAGCCGAGATCGTCTCGGTCGACACGGTGACGGACGACGACGCCGCCCTCTCGGCCCTGCTCGACCGCGCGATCACGGATGCCCGCGCCGATGTCGTCGTCACCTCGGGCGGAGTCAGCGCGGGGGCTCACGAGGTGGTCAAGAACGTGCTCCGCGATCGCATCGCGTTCGTCGCCGTGGCGATGCAGCCCGGCAGGCCGCAGGCGTTCGGCCGCATCGACGACGCCCTGGTCTTCGGCCTGCCCGGCAACCCGGCGAGCGTCGCGGTGGCGTTCGAGGCGTTCGTGCGGCCGGCGCTCCTCGCGCTGCAGGGGCGTTCCGACCTGCGGCGTCCGACGCTGCGGATGCCGGCCGGGGCCGGGTGGCGCAGCCCGCTCGGGCGTACGCAGTACGTGCCGGTGACCCTCGATCGCTCCGTTCCTGCGGCGTGGACGGTGCGCCCGGCCGCGGCCGACGGGTCGTCGGGCTCGCACCTGGCCGCGGGCCTCGCCCGGGCGGATGCCTACGCGGTCGTGCCGGCAGAGGTGGCCGGCATCGCGCCCGGGGACCTCGTCGACGTGATGCTGCTGTCGTGACCTCGTCGACCGGGACCGCGGCGATCGTCCTCGCAGGAGGACGGGCATCGCGCCTGGGCGGCGCCGCGAAGCCGTTGCTCGAGGTCGGCGGGCGCACGCTTCTCGATCACGTGGTCGCCGCGGTCGCGGACTGCGACCCGGTGATCGTGGTCGGCCCGCGGATGCCGGTCAGCGGAGTCGTGGTCTGGACGCAGGAGACCCCGCCGTTCGGCGGCCCGGTCGCGGCGATCGCCGCGGGGCTCGCGCGCCTCGACACGGCCGAGGTCTACGTGCTCGCGGCCGATGTGCCGCACGCCGACGCGGCGGTCGCGCTGCTGCGCCGGCATCCGCTCTCCGCCGACGAAGACGGCATCTGCCTGACGGACAGCTCTGGCCGGATGCAGTGGCTGACCGCCCGCTACCGCGTCGGCCCCCTGCGTGCTGCGGTGCAGGCCCTCCCCGACGCGGGCCGGGATGCCTCGGCACGGTCGCTGCTCGGCGGGCTGACGCTCACCACGGTGGACGCGGGTGGGCTGGCAGCCGACATCGACACGTGGGACGATCTGGAACGAGCCCGCGCACGCATGAGCGACGCCACACGCGCACCCCGGCGTGCCGGCACTCTCGACGAGGAGACGACATGACCGACACCCCGACGCACCTTCCGGTCGAGGCACTCGACGACTGGACCACGGCCGTCTGCGAGGCCCTGGACATCGACCGCGAGTCGGTCGATGTCGCCCTGCTGTTGAACCTCGCCCGTGACGTCGCGCACGGCGTCGCCCGCCCCGCCGCACCGCTCAGCGCCTACCTCGCAGGCCTCGCGGCCGGTCGCGCCGGGGGCACCCGCGAAGACACGGCAGCGGCGGTCTCAGCGATCACCGGGCTCGCCGTGACCTGGCGCGCATCCGAGACGGACTCCTGACGCCCTCTCCGTGGCTGCCTCCCCGATGTGATCCGGAAGTGATCGAGGACTGATCGAGAAGAACGGCCGTGGGAGCCTCGTCAGGCCTCGGGCTCGCCGCTCAGGATGCCCCGCAGCCAGTCGCGCGCCTCGACGAACACGTCGTCGTCGTAGCGCTCGGGGTACTGCACGATCTGCCGGTCTGCGCGGGGGTACGACCCGAGGAAGACCACGCGCGGGCTGAAGCGGCGGATGCCGAGCAGGGCGTCGGCCATGCGCTCGTGCTCGATGTGCCCGTCGGCGTCGATCACGAACCGGTACCGCCCGAGCTCGTCGCCGATCGGCCGCGACTGGATGAGCGACAGGTTGATGCCGCGGGTCGAGAACTGCTCGAGCATCTCGAGCAGCGAACCGGGGTGGTCGTTCGGCAGCTCGACGATCAGCGAGGTCTTGTCGGCCCCGGTCGGCGCCGGTGCGGTGGTGGTGCGGGTGACGAGCACGAAGCGGGTGACCGCCTGCGCGTTGTCGCCGATGCCCTCGGCCAGCACGTCGACGTCGAGGTGCTTCACGACGCCGGGGGCCGCGATCGCCGCCTGCGCGGGCAGCGATCCGTCGAGCACGCCGATCGCCGAGGCGACGTTGCTCGCCGCCGGCACGTGCGAGTGCGTCGGCAGGTTCGCGCCGAGCCAGCCGTGGCACTGCGCGTAGGCCACCGGGTGCGCCGCGATGATCTTCACGTCGTCCAGCGTGGTCCCGCGGGGCGCGACGAGCACGAAGTTCACGGGCACGAGGTACTCGCCGACGATGCGCAGACCGGGCAGGGTGGCCAGAGCATCCTGTGTGGTCGAGACGCCGCCCTCGATCGAGTTCTCGATCGCGATCATGGCCGCGTCGCTGCGCCCCTCGAGCACGTCGGCGAGCGCTTCGCCGACGTTGTGCACCGCACGGCGGTCCTGACCGCGCGCGTCGGCGACCTGGTCGAGCGCCGCCTCGGTGAAGGTGCCGGCAGGGCCGAGATAGCTGTAGGTGCGGCGTTCAGTCACGCGTTTCACCTTAGGGCACCTGCGAGGCGATAGAAGATGCGCGGATGCCGAGATGGGGGCAGACTGTGTGCATGACGAGCCGTGCCGGCCTTCCCGCCGAAGAATCCGATCTGATCGATGTCGACGAGCTGATCGCCGCCTACTACGACCGCGTCCCGAACCCCGATGTCGCCGCCGAGCGCGTCGCGTTCGGCACGAGCGGCCACCGGGGCTCCTCGCTCTCGAACAGCTTCAACGAGAACCACATCCTGGCCACCACCCAGGCGATCGTCGACTACCGCGCGGGCCAGGGCATCACCGGTCCGCTGTTCCTCGGCCGCGACACCCACGCCCTGTCGCTGCCGGCCGAGCGCAGCGCCATCGAGGTGCTGGTCGCGAACGGCGTCGACGTGCGCGTGGACTCGCGCGACTCGTGGGTGCCGACGCCCGCGCTCAGCCACGCGATCCTCACCTTCAACCGCGAGCTCGCGGCGGATGCTCCGGGCCGCGCCGACGGCATCGTCGTCACCCCGTCGCACAACCCGCCGCGCGACGGCGGGTTCAAGTACAACCCCCCGCACGGCGGCCCTGCCGACACCGACGCGACCGGCTGGATCGCCGACCGCGCCAACGAGCTCATCGCCGGCGGCCTCGAGGGAGTGAAGCGCGAGCGCTTCGCCGACGTCGACTGGGATGCGATCCCCGGCTACGACTTCCGCGACGCCTATGTGCGCGACCTCGCCACCATCATCGACATCGACGCGATCCGCGAGGCGGGCGTCCGCATCGGGGCGGACCCGCTCGGCGGCGCATCCGTCGAGTACTGGGCGCTCATCAAAGAGGTCTACGACCTCGACCTGACCGTCGTGAACCCCGAGGTCGACCCGACGTGGCGCTTCATGACGCTCGACTGGGACGAGAAGATCCGCATGGATCCGTCCTCCCCCTCGGCGATGGCATCGCTGGTCGCCAAGAAGGGCGACTACGACGTGCTCACCGGCAACGACGCGGATGCCGATCGCCACGGCATCGTCACCCCCGACGCCGGGCTGATGAACCCGAACCACTATCTCGCTGTCGCGATCGACTATCTGTTCTCGCACCGTGCGGAGTGGCCGCGCGACGCCGCGATCGGCAAGACGCTCGTGTCGTCGATGATCATCGACCGTGTCGCCGAGTCGCTCGGACGCCGACTGCTCGAGGTCCCCGTCGGCTTCAAGTGGTTCGTGCCCGGACTGCTCGACGGCTCGGTCGCCTTCGGCGGCGAGGAGTCGGCCGGTGCGTCGTTCCTCCGCAAGGACGGCACGGTCTGGTCGACCGACAAGGACGGCATCCTGCTGTGCCTGCTCGCGGCCGAGATCATCGCCGTGACCGGCAAGAGCCCGTCGGAGCGGTACGCCGAGCTGGAGCAGGCGTTCGGCGCCTCGGCCTATCAGCGCGTCGACGCCCCGGCGACGCCCGCGCAGAAGGCCACGCTCGGCAAGCTGGCGCCCGATGCGGTGTCGGCCACGACCCTCGCCGGCGAGGAGATCACGGCCAAGCTGTCGCACGCCCCCGGCAACGGTGCGGCGATCGGCGGCCTCAAGGTGCAGACCGAGCACGCCTGGTTCGCGGCCCGCCCCTCGGGCACGGAAGACGTCTACAAGCTGTACGCCGAGAGCCTGCGCGGCCCGGAGCACCTCGCCGAGGTGCAGGCCGAGGCCCGCGCCGTCGTGTCGGCAGCCCTCGGCGGCTGAGCCCATCACCCGCCGCTCTCTGCCCGCGCCGCTCTCTCTGCCCCCGGCACCGCCCCGTGCCGGGGGCAGAGATGCGTGCGGGGTCGAAAGAGCGCCCGAATCAGCGTTCTCCGGCGCGCTTCTGACCCCGCTCGCGTGAGCGGGTGCGCCGGTCACACGGACCGGGCGAGCGAGGCGCCGGCGTCGCGCAGCCAGCGCGCGGGCTCGGCCAGAGCGGCAGCCGACGATCCGGCGAGGTCGGTGAGCGAGGCGGATGCCGCGAACAGCGTCGTGTCGGAGTCGGCCGTGATGCGACCGGCGGCCAGCACGGCGGTCACCTGTGCGGACGCCGCGATGCCGGCGATGAACGACGGCACCTTGCCGTCGCCGGACTGCCCGTCGTACGAGCCCTCCCCGGTGACGACGACCTCGGCCTCGGCGATCGCGTCGGCGAGGCCGATGAGCTCTGCCACCTCGGCGGCGCCGGGGGCGAGCGTCGCCCCCCACACGACCAGCGCTCCTCCGGTGCCTCCCGCTGCCCCGGTGCCGGGGAGCGTCGCATCGAGGGAGAGCAGGTCGGCGAGGTGCGCGAGCGCGGCATCGACCGGGGCGATGTCGTCGGCGACGAGCCCCTTCTGTGGACCGAACACCGCCGCGGCCCCGCGCGGTCCGACGAGCGGATTCGTGACGTCGGTGAGCACGCGCACGTCGGGGGCGGCGCGCAGGGCGGTCAGGTCGACCGTCGCGATGTCGGCGAGGCCGCGAGCGCCCCGGGCGACCGGCGCCCCGGCGGCGTCGAGGAAGCGGGCCCCCAGGGCGGACAGCATCCCCGTGCCGCCGTCCGTCGACGCGCTCGATCCGATGCCGACCACGAGACGGGAGACGCCGTGGTCGAGGGCCGCGGCGATCGCCTGGCCGAATCCGGCGGTGTCGGCGTCCCATGGCCGCAGCTCGTCGAGCAGCTCGATGCCCGAGGTCGAGGCCAGGTCGACGACCGCGGTGCCCTCGGGGCTCTCGGCCGTCGACGGCAGCAGCAGCCAGCTCGTCTCGATCGGCACCCCCGCGGGCCCGTCGACGACGACCGGCATCCGACGGGCACCGGGCACCGCTGCCGCGAACGCCGCGACAGTGCCCTCACCGCCGTCGGCCATCGGCCGGTGTACGAAGGTCGCAGAGGGATCGACCGACGCCCAGCCCTCGGCGAGGGACACCGCGGCGTCGGCCGCGGTGATCGTGCCCTTGAAGCTGTCGGGGGCGAGGACGACCCGGGTCATGGGGTGACGCCCGGCGTGCTCGCGCGGACGATCACCTCGAGCGGCAGCACCGCCTGCTGCCAGTCGGCGTCGACCGTCGCACGGAACGCCTGATAGCCGACCTCGCTCAGCGGCACCCGCACGGTCGTGAGAGCCGGGGTCACGTCGCTGCTCGAGGGGACGTCATCGAAACCGCACACCGCGATGTCGGTGCCGACCTCGCGCCCGGCCTCACGGATCGCCGCCATGGCGCCGATCGCGACCACGTCGCTCATCCCGAACACGAGCGTGCCCGGTTCGACGCCGTCGGCGAGCGCGGCCGACATCGCCTGCGCGCCCGACTCGCGACGGAAGTCGCCGCGGATCACGCGCTCGACGGTGCCGCCCTCGGACTCGAATCCGGCGCGGAACCCGACCAGACGCTCGTCGGAGGTCAGCACGCCCTCGGCCGCGGCGATCGCCAGGGCCGAGCGGTAGCCGAGCCCCGCCATGCGACGCCCGAGCGCCTCGGCGCCCGCCCGGTTGTCGATCTCGACGTGGCGGTTCTCGGCGCTGCCGGCGCCGAACGTGACGACCTGCCCGCCGAATCGGGCGTACTCGGCCAGTTCGCGCGTGGTGTCGGAGTCGGTCGGCTGTGCCGTGCGCGATGCCGCGAGGATCAGTCCCTGCGGTCGCTGTCCGCGCAGCGCCCGCACGATGCGCGCCTCGCGCACCGGGTCGCGCTCGGTGATCGCGATCGTGACCACGAGGCCCTGCTCGTCGGCGCCCCGCGCCACACCCGCGGCGATGAGCCCGAAGTACGGGTCGGCGATGTCGGCGACCAGCAGGGCGATCACCGGCGAGGTGCCCCGGGCGGTCGCCTGGGCCGAGACGTTGGCCGTGTAGCCGAGCTCGGCTGCCGCCTGCTCGACGCGCTCGCGGAAGGATTCGGCGACCTTGCGCTCGGACCCGTTGAGGACCCGGGATGCCGTCGCGAGCGAGACCCCCGCCTCACGGGCGACGTCGTGCAGGGTCGGGGCGGCGCCTCGCGCGTGACGCGGCTGACGCACGCGGGAAGGGCTTTCCGGCTGGCTCATGCCCTGAGCATACTGCGGTGTGACGCCCCGACGAGGGAGCGTGGCGGCGTCGCGCACCGTCTGCGTCCGACGAGCATCGCGGGCTACGCCGACAGGTACGCGCGGAGCGCCGCAGCCTCGCCCCGCAGCAGGGCCGGGTCGTCGCCGGGCACGAACTCGAGCAGCGCATCGCGCACGCCCCCCGTCGCGGCGCCGCGTGCTCCGGGGGCTCCTGAGCCCGTCGACGACCCCAGCGCCTCGGCGAAGAAGCGCGTCCACAGCGCATCCCTCGCCCGCAGGGGAAGCCGCTCCTGCGCCGGCCACCACGAGAAGACGTGCGCCGCGCTGGTGTGGGCGGCGAGCGCCCGGTATTCGGCGAGGACCGCCTCGACGCTCGCGCCGACGGTCGGCTGCCAATAGGTGCTCAGTGCCGGACTGTCGACCTCGGCGAGAAGTCGGAGGGTGGTGGGTGCCGTGTCGGCGAGCGTGCCGGAATGGAACTCGAGGGCGAGGCCGATGCCGCGCGCATCCGCCTCGGCCGCCGCGTCGCGCAGCCGGGCGACGATCTCGCCCCACTGCTCCGGCGACGCCTCGGCCGAGCCTCGGTGTCCCGCCCAGATGCGCACCCGGTCGACCCCCAGCGCCTCGGCGCTGTCGAGGATGGGGGTCAGAGACTCTTCCGCCCCGGCGCGGAAGTACGAGCCGTACGAGCAGGAGGTCAGTCCGGCATCCGCGGTCTCGGTGGCGATCTGCGCCGCCCGCTCGATGTCGCCGGCGGGGACGTGCACGTCGGCCCCCCATTCGATCACGTCGAGCTCGGCCTCGGCCGCGAGCCCGATGACCTCCTCGGCCTCGAGCGAGCGGAAGGTCACCGAGCAGAGTCCGGGTCGGATCTTCGTCATGGGGTCATCCTCTCAGGGGCGCGGCGGAGTCTCACGGGTCGACCGATATCTCAGCGCCGCCGACACGGGGCGCGCCGTCGCGGGTGCGTGCCGACACGGGGCGTGCCGACACCGGGGCCGCGGACACGCGGCCCCGGTGTCTGCGCGGGTCAGCGTCCGACGACCCCGACCTCTGCACCCAGGTGCGGCGAGACCGCGGCCCCGAAGGTCTCGGCCGTGCGCCGCACGACGTTCTCGGGGGCATCCGCCCAGATGTCGGCGTTGAAGATCTCGACCTCGATGTCGCGGTCGTACCCGGTGTCGATCACGGCGCGGGTGAGCGAGCCGAAGTCGATCACGCCGTCTCCGGTGTAGTGCCTCGACAGCAGCACGTCGGCGGCGAGCGGGGTCTTCCAGTCGCACACCTGATAGGTCGCGATGCGGCCCTCGCGGCCGGCGCGGGCGATCTGGTCGAGCACCTGCGGATCCCACCAGATGTGGAACGTGTCGACGGCCGCGCCGACCACCTCCGGCTCGAAGTCCGCGGCGATGTCGAGCGCCTGGCCCAGGGTCGAGACCACGGCCCGGTCGGATGCGTACATCGGATGCAGCGGCTCGATCGCCAGCGTCACGCCCGCCGCCTTCGCGTCGGTCGCGAGCACGCCGATCGCGTCGCGCACACGCTCACGCGCGCCGATCAGGTCGCGGGAACCGGCGGGCAGGCCACCGGCGACGAGCACGAGCACGGCGGTCGATCCCTCGGCTCCCGCGGCGGCGAGCGTCGCGGTCTCCTCGATCGCACGGCGGTTGTCGTCGAGTGCGGCCACGCGCTCGGGCCCCTCGGGCAGGGTGAAGAAGCCGCCACGACAGTGCGTCGTGAAGCGCAGGCCGGAGTCGGCGAGCATGCGCGCGGCGACGTCGAGCCCGACCTCGTTCACGGGCTCGCGCCACAGACCGATCGCCTGGATGCCGGCATCGGCCGTCACCCGCAGCGCGGTCGCGAGGTCGGCGTGCTTGATGGTCGCCTGATTGATCGACAGGCGCGGATCCACGGTCATGCGTACACCCTCCCTGAATCGACGCCGTTCAGGCGCAGCATCCCGTGCCAGCGGTCGCGCGCGAGCTCGGGGTTCTCCAGCGCCAGCGAGGCGTTCGCGAGCTCGACGATGCGGCTCAGGTGCGGAAGGCTCCGCGCCGAGTGCAGACCGCCGACCATCTGGAATGCGGGCTGGTGCCCGTTGAGCCAGGCCAGGAACGCGACGCCCGTCTTGTAGTAGAAGGTCGGAGCCGCGAACACCTGACGGCTGAGCTCTTCGGTCGGACCGAGGATCTCGAGGTACCGCGACGGGTCGCCGGCATCCAGCGCCTGGATCGCCGCGGACGCCACGGGGGTGATCGCCGCGAACGCGCCGAGCAGCGCGTCGGAGTGGCCGTCGCCCTGACCCACCGTGTCGCCGCCGATGAGTCCGACGTAGTTGAAGTCGTCGCCCGTGAACATGCGCACACCCTCGGGGAGTCGCTCGCGCACCGAGATCTCCGACTCGGCATTCAGCAGGCTCATCTTCACGCCCGCGACCCTGTCGGGGTTCTCGGCGATGACGTCGAGCAGCACGGCGGATGCGGTCTGCCAGTCATCCGCTCCGAAGTAGCCGGCGAGTTCGGGGTCGAAGGCCGTGCCCAGCCAGTGCAGCACCACCGGCACGGTGGCTGACGAGAGCACCTCGCGGTAGACCCGGCGGTAGTCGTCGGCGCCCGTCGCGACCCGCGCGAGGTGGCGGGAGGCCATGAGCACGGGGCCCGCCCCCTGCTCCTCGGTGAAGTGCAGCTGCTCCTTGTAGGCATCGATCACCTGGTCGAGCGAGATGTGCGACTCGGCGATGTGATCGGTGTTGACACCGACCACGACCGACCCGCCCTCTTCACGGGCGACCTCGGCGCTGCGGGCGATGAGCTCGCGGGTGGCCGCGGCATCCAGACCCATGTTGCGCTGAGCGGTGTCCATGGCGTCGGCGACGCCGAGACCCCACGAGTAGACGTTGCGTCGGAACGCGAGCGTCGAATCCCAGTCGATGTCGGCCGGCTGGCCGGGGGTGTTGTCGGCGTGCACCTTCGGCACGACGTGGGCGGCGGCGTAGGCGACACGGCTCTGCAGCGGCGCGGACGGACGGGTGTACCCGCCGCCCTCGCGCAGCTCGGCATCCGTCACCGCGCCTGCGGCGTCGAGAAGTCGGAGAGTGGTCATGCTCAGCCCAGCGTCAGCGGGGAGAGCGAGACCTTGCGGCCCTCGGCGCTCGAGGTCAGGCCGGCCTCGGCGAACTGCACGCCGCGGGCGCCCGAGAGCAGGTCGAAGGGGTACGTCGTGCCCTCGACGAACGAGACCAGGTAATCCTCCCACTGCTGGCGGAAGCCGTTGAGGAAGACGTCGTTCGTGGGGACCTTCTGCCAGTCGGCGTCATAGTCGTGGCTGTCTTCGAGGTCGGGGTTCCACACGGGCTTCGGTGTGGCGTTGCGCGGCTGGATCTTGGCGCCGAAGAGTCCGACGACGGCGGACCCGTGGGTGCCGTCGACCTGGAACTCGACGAGCTCGTCGCGGTTGACGCGCACCGTCCAGCTGGAGTTGATCTCGGCGACGATGCCGCCCTCGAGCTCGAAGATGCCGTACGCGGCGTCCTCGGCGGTGGCGGTGTAGTGCTCGCCGTTCTCGTCCCAGCGGTCGGCGATGTGCACGGCGGCCTGCGCGTAAACGCTCTTGACCTCGCCGAAGAGGTTCTCGAGCACGTAGTTCCAGTGCGGGAACATGTCGACGATGATGCCGCCGCCGTCTTCGGTGCGGTAGTTCCAGCTCGGGCGCTGCGCGGGCTGCCAGTCACCCTCGAACACCCAGTAGCCGAACTCGCCGCGCACCGACAGGATGCGGCCGAAGAAGCCCGAGTCGATGAGGCGCTTGAGCTTCTGCAGGCCGGGCAGGTAGAGCTTGTCGTGCACGACGCCGGTCTTGACGCCCGCCGCGTCGGCGAGACGCGCGAGTTCGAGGGCCTCGTCGAGCGACTCGGCGGTGGGCTTCTCGGTGTAGATGGCCTTGCCGGCCGCGATCGCCTTGCGGAGAGCGGATGCACGGGCCTTGGTCACGAGGAAGTCGGCGTAGATCTCCCACTTCGGGTCGGCGAGCGCCGCGTCGAGGTCGGTGGTGTAGTCCTCGATGCCGTGCTTCGCGGCGAGCTCGGCGAGCTTGGCCTCGTTGCGGCCGACGAGCAGCGGCTTCACCGTGATGCGCGAGCCGTCGGGCAGCTCGATGCCGCCCTCGTCGCGGATCGCGAGGATCGACCGCACGAGGTGCTGGCGGTAGCCCATGCGTCCGGAGACGCCGTTCATGATGATCCCGATCTCGCGGGTTGTCGCCTGTGGCATTGCTGGTCCGTTCTCTTCTCTCAGCTCCCGCACGCTCTGCGGGGAAACTCGTGGGGAAACTCTGCGGGTAAGCGCTTTCCGACAGCATGCCATGCTCGGGCGCCTGACGCAAGCACTGACGGAAAACGCTCTCCGTGGCTGTGCGCGGCACGTCCAACCGGGATGCCGCGTGCGAGGTCGATATCGCTTCCGAACCGACCGTTTCGGGTGCTCTTGTGACCCCGCACCGGGCGCCGGGCGCACTTTCGACCCGCGTGCGAGCCCGGCTCAGGGGCTGGAGCCGCCGAGGGCCGCTGCCGGTTCCGGCCGATGCACGCCCCGCGGGCGGTACCCCAGTTCGCCGGCGATCCCGAGGACGTCGGCGAGGTACCAGATGATCGCGAGCCACATCTCCGTGCCCTGGAGCCCCGGCCGGGTCGCCGCGAGACCGCGACCGGCCGCCGACGGTTCCCGGAATCCGAACCCCTCGTCGGGCGCCCACATCGGCAGGGAGTCCGACAGCAGTCGCGCCGCGAGACGCCGCACCTCGTCGGAGCGGTGACCGGTGCCGCGGGTCAGCCAGAGCGGATGCGCGACGTCGAGCACGGTGCATGCGTCGCGCATTCCCGGCGCGAACCACCGCGGGTCGCGCGCATGGTCGAGCACGGTGTCGACGACCTTCTCGGGATGCGGCAGCGGCACGCCGAACTGCGCGAACGTTCCGCGCGACGCCCGATAGAAGCCGTTCACGACGGGCAGGAGTCCGCGGTCGGGAGTCGGCGACCCCCACATGCCGGTGCGTGCGTCGGCGTTCAGCAGCAGCCAGCCGAACAGCGCCTCCTCCACCCCCGCGGGGACGGGGACGCCCGCCCGCTTCGTCCACAGCAGGGCGGTGCCGAAGCCGTCGATGTGGTGACCGGCCTTCCAGGCATCCGTCGCCCACGGCAGCCCGCGGCAGAACTCCACGACGCTCTCGGGGGTCGCCTCGGTCACCCAGGTGAGCGCGGCGGGGAACCGCGAGCCGAGCAGGTCGAGCGCGTATCCGGCGCTGAGCACGTGATACGCCACGTCCTCGTGCGAGAAGTCCAGGTCCGGCTGCGGCTGACCGTCGGGGCAGAGGAGGGCGACAGCGCCGGTCGACGGATCCTGCCACTCGTGCAGGCGGCGGATCTGCGCCTCGGCGGAGAGCTGCGCGGGAGCCGAGCCGCTCAGCAGATCGGCGATCTCGATCGCATCCGCCTGCGCCCGAACGGTCGGGGCGCTGCCGGGGCGGTCGACGAACAGCCCCGCCTCCTCGCTCCACGAGCGCGCGAGCACCGCCGACACCTCGGCCCGCGCGCGCTCGGCGAACCGCGCCACCCGCTCGCCCAACCCGGCGGACTCGGAGTCGCGAACCGCCGATGCGCCCGAGACGGGAGACGACATCTCCGCCGCCGCATCTTCCGGCTCGACCCGCCAGCGCAGGAAGCGTGCGGGATTGCCGGCGACGATCGCGCCCGCGGGGATGTCCTTGGTGACCACCGCACCGGCGGCGATCACGGAGTGCGCGCCGACCGTGACGCCGTCGAGGATCACGGCGTGCGAGCCGATCCACACGTCGTCGCCGATCACGATGCCCCTGCTCGTCAGCGGCTGCCGGAACACCGGCGTGCCCGGTTCCATCGAGTGGTTGAAGCCGAGGATCGACGTGTGCGCGCCGATCCTCACGGCGTCGCCGAGCGCGACCCTCCCCCGGATGACGGTGTACGGGTTGATGCTGCAGTCGGCGCCCGCCACGAGCTCGCCGGTCAGATACGCCCCGGCGGCGATGTAGGTGCGATCGCCGAGCCGGAGTGCGTCGTGGTCGACCGACGCGAGCTCCGAGACGAAGCAGAGGTCGCCGAGTCGCCGCTCCGGACGCCCGTCGACCAGGGCTCGTTGACGCTCGAGCTGCGACTCGCGCTGCGCAGGGTCGGCATCGCGCCAGAAGTCCCAGGGCGAGAACTCGTGCGGGTCGACGGGCGTGCTCATGCGCTCAGTTCCATGTCGAGTCGGGTGATCACCTGCGACGGTACACCGCCGTGCAGCAGCGCCTCGACGTCGTCGAGAGCCGAATCGGCGAGACGCCGGGCCTCGTTGCCCATGGATCCGGCGATGTGCGGGGTGAGGGCGACGTTCGGCAGCGCTCGCAGCGGCGAATCGGTCGGCAGCGGATCCGGTTCGGTGACGTCGAGCACGGCATCCAGTCGCCCCGAGGTGCATTCGGCGAGCAGCGCATCGTGATCGAGGATCCATCCGCGCGCGGTGTTGATGACGGTGGCGCCGTCGTGCAGCGCCGCGAGCTCGGCTGCACCGATCATATGCCTGGTCTCGGGCAGCGCGGGGGCATGCAGCGACAGCACGTCGACCTGTCCGAGCATGTCGTCGAGGGGCAGCAGTTCGCCGCCGGCATCCGCCACGGCCTCTGCGGAGACGAACGGGTCGGCGACGAGGATCCGGATGCTGTCGAGCTGGCCCAGCATCCGCACCACCCGACGTCCGATCCGCGAGAAGCCGACGACGCCGACCGTGCGGCCGACGCTTCCGTACCGGGTCGAGCCGACCAGGTCGCGCCACTCCAGCACCGTCGAGGGCGACCGCATGTGCACGAAGGCGCGCTTGAAGGCGAGGATGATCGTCGCGAACGTGTACTCCGCGACGGGCACCGCGTTGGCGTCGGCGGCCGAGGTCACGGTGATGCCCCGTTCCCACAGTTCGTCGGAGACCAGCTGCTGCACGCTGCCCGCCGCGTGCACCACGGCGCGCAGCCGCGGCATCCGGTCGAGGAGCTCGGCGTCGAGACGCGGAGCACCCCACGACGTCAGGAGGATCTCGGTGTCGGAGAGATCTCCGTCGTCGATCGGGAGACGGGGAGACGGAGCGAGCGCTCGCAGGCGCCGCAGACGCGCATCGTCGAAGAGCAGGTCGAACACCTCGGGACTCATCGCGGTGCGGACGGTCACGCGCGCACCTCCGCGGCCTCGAGCTCGGCGTCCATGTCGAGCACGGGGCGCAGGGTGTACCGGCTGTTCGCCCACGCCACGTACAGCGCGGGGGCGCACGTGAGGCCGATCGCGATCGCGGGCATCGTCGTGAACAGCCCGATCTGCACGCCGAACACGACGAGCGACAGCGCCGTGAGGTACCAGCGACGCACGCACAGGTACAGCGCGGCCTTCACGATGTCGCGCAGGCGCGCGCCCGGCTCCTCGGCGAGGGCGGCGAGAGCCACCAGGGCGGTCGCGACCGTGATCACGGTGAGCAGCGCGAGCACCGGCACGATCATGACCGATGCGGGCGAGGCGCTGACCGCGCGCACGTCGACGAGCAGCACCACGACGGATGCCGCCGCCGCCGCACCGATCAGCATGCCCTTGCGCGCCGTCGCCTTCCAGCCGCGGAGGAACGAGCGCACGACCTGGGGCTCGCCGCGGCCGAACTCCCGGAACGCCGTGAAGGCGCCGCTCAGCGCGGGGGCGGCCAGCGGAGCCGCGAGCGCCACCAGCGGCCACGACAGAGCGGGGTCGGTCGTCATCAGCAGCACCACGAGAGGCGATGCGGCGACGAGCACGAGGAAGTTCACCATCAGGCCCAGGTAGACGACGCCGAGGATCGTGGCCCAGGCGTCGTGGGATACGCGCTTCATCGGTCAGCCCTTCAATCCGCTGGTGGCGATGCCCTCGACGAAGTACTTCTGCCCGAGCAGGAAGATGATCGCGATGGGCACGACCGAGATCGTGAGCCCGGCGAACAGCAGCGCGTAGTTCGTGTCGAAGAGGTTCGAGACGAAGCTCTTGAGTCCGAGCTGGATCGTCCACAGGTCGGGGTTGCGGAGATAGATGAGCGGCCCGAGGTAGTCGTTCCAGGTGTTCACGAACGTGAGCAGCGTGAGGCTCGCGATCGCGGGCACCGACAGCGGCAGCATGATCCGCCGCCAGATGGCGTACTCGCTGAGCCCGTCGAGACGAGCGGCCTCGCTGAGCTCCTCGGGGATGGTCTCGTAGTACTGCTTCATGAGGAAGACGCCGAAGGCTCCGAACGCCTGGAGCAGGATGATCGACCACAGGGTGTTCGACACCTTCAGATTCGACAGCAGGATGAACTGCGGGATCATGTACGACTGCCACGGCACCGCGATGGTGCCGATGTAGGCGAGGAACAGGATGTCGCGGCCGGCGAACTTCATCCGCGCGAAGCCGTACGCCGCGAACGAGCCCGTCAGCACCTGCAGGAAGGTCACGCTGACCGCGAGGAACAGCGTGTTGCGGATCCAGACGAGCATGTTCGACTTCGTCCAGATGTCGATGTAGTTCTGCCACACGAACGTCTCGGGCACCCAGACGACGGGCACCGAGAACACCTCGTTGGCGTTCTTCAGCGAGCTCATGACCATCCAGAAGAACGGGGCGAGCAGGCCGACCGCCGCGATGATCAGGGCGATGTAGCCGAGGGTGCGGCCGATCGTGAGCCGGGAGCGCGCACGGCCGGCGGGGGCGGGGGCGGTGAGCTTGCGCAGCGTGCCGCCGGTGACGAGCACCTGTGTCTCGGTCATCATGCGCTCCGCTTCCTGTTCCAGAGGAACTGGCCGATGGTCACGAGGATGCAGAGGAAGAACAGCGCGACGGCGGCGGCCGACGCGTATCCGAACTGCGACTCCTCGAAGCCCTTCTTGTAGATGAACTGCGACAGCACCAGGGTCGACTGCCCGGGCCCGCCGTCTGTCATGACGAGGATCAGGTCGAAGATCTTGAACGAGTTGATGGTGAGCATCACCGTGACGAAGAACATGGTGGGCCGCAGCGACGGGAGCGTGACGTTGACGAAGCGCTGCCACACGTTGGCGCCGTCGACGCGCGCCGCCTCGTGCAGCTCGCGCGGCACGGTCTGCAGCCCCGCGAGGAACAGGATCATGTAGTAGCCCATGTCGCGCCAGGTGCTGACGATCACGACGGCGGGCATGGCCCACTCCGACGAGGTGAGCCACCCGGGCGGCTCGGAGATGCCGATCGCCCGGAGCACCTCGTTGATGGGACCGTAGTCGGGGCTGAAGAGCAGGTTCCACACCACGGCGATCGCGACGATCGAGGTGATGTAGGGGAAGAAGGCGGCGGTGCGGAAGAACGCGACGCCGCGGAGCTTGTTGTTGAGCAGCAGTGCGAGCCCGAGCGAGACGACGATCGTCAGCGGGATGTGCATCACCGAGTAGTAGATGGTGTTCCAGAACGCGACGTGGAAGCTGCCGTCGCCCATCAGGCGCTGGAAGTTGGCGATGCCCACCCAGTCGGCCTTGCCGAAGACGTTCCAGTTCGTGAACGCCATGTAGAAGAGGATCAGCACCGGAAGCAGGGTGAGGAACCCGAATCCGATGAAGTTCGGCAGGATGAAGCTCCAGCCGATCAGGGCATTGCGGCGACGCAGCGCCGAGCGGCGGCGGGGCGGCTTCGTCTGCGGCGGGGCCGCGTCACGACGCGGGGCCTCGGTGGTGGTCATGTCTCGTCTCCTGGATGCTGCGCGAGGGCGGTGTCGGGGGCCGGCCGGCGGCCGGCCCCCGAGGGGGTCAGCCGACCTCGTTCTTCACGCGGTCCTCGGCGGTCTTGATGGCGTCGTCGACCGACGCCGAGCCCGACATGACGGCCGTGTGCAGGTCGGCCAGGATGCCCTGGATCGTCGCCGTCTTGCTCGAGGTGGGGTTCTCGGGCAGCACGTCGTGGGTCGACCAGGCGAACGTCGACAGCTCGTCGGCCGGTGCTCCGTCGACCGCGAAGTACGTGTCGACGACCGCGTCGTTCGTGAGCGCCGGCGAGATGCCGATCGCGGCGAGCGCCTGCGCGCCCTCCTCCGATGCCGCGAACTCGAGGAACTGCTTGGCGGCGTCGACCTTGGCGGAGTCGATGTTCGCGTTGATGCCGAAGCCCGTCGGGTCGCCGAACGTCACCGGGGTGTTGTCGGTGCCGGTGGTCTCGTCGTCGAGCTGCGGCGCGGGGGCGATGCCCCACTCGAAGTCGTTCGCCTCACCCGAGGCCTGCTGCGCGATGAGGGTCGCGGTGTACCACGTGCCCATCAGCATCATCGCGGCCTTCTGGGTGCCGAACTCGCCCTGGTAGGTGAGCTGGTTGGCGGTCGAGGTGTTGAAGTCGACCTGGTCGCCCGCGTCCTGCAGGGCGAGCGTGCTGTCGTAGTAGTCCTTCATGTTGTCGAAGTCGCCGTCGAGCACGCTCGTACCGGTCTGCGCGTTCGCGAAGCCCTGCACGGTGGACTGCCACCGGTGCAGGTACGCACCCTTGGAGGTGTCGGTGGTGAGCGCCTCCGCGGCATCCGCGTAGTCGTCCCACGTCCATGACCCGTCGGGCTGGGCGACACCCGCCGCGTCGAACAGTGCCTTGTTGTAGAAGAGCACCCACGAGTCCTGGCGGTACGGCACGGCGTAGGCGGCGCCGTCGACCTCGTAGGAGTCGGCACCGCTGATGCCGTCGGGCAGAGCCACGTCCGAGACGTCGAGCAGCTGGCCGCCCTCCTGGAAGGTCGTGACGTACTTGACCTCCTTCTGCGTGATGATGTCGGGGCCGGATCCGGCGGCGAGGTCGGCGGTGACGAGCGTGTTGTACTCGGCGGCGTCGTACTCCTTGAGCTCGATCTTCACGTTCGGGTGGTCCGCGGTGAAGGCGTCGGCGAGGGTCTGGAACTCGGGGGTGGTGTCGATGCTCCAGCCCGAGAGCGTGAGCGTGACGGGGGCGTCGGGGTCGGTGCTCTCTCCGGCGTCGCTGCTGCCGGAGCAGCCTGCGAGGGCGAGGGCCGCGACAGCGGCGATGCTGCCGGCGGCGAGGATCTTGCGGTTCATGGGGTACTGCTCCTTTGCAATTGCGGGTGCCCAAGACGGGTCGGGATGACGGGTCGGGATGACGGCTCAGGCGAGCCGGTGTTCGGTGGTGAGGGAATCGGGCCACGTGACGGCGACGTCGTCGCCGTCGACACGGGCGGAGGGAGCGGATGCCGGGGCGCGGTCGGACAGGTGCACCGCGGTCACGATCCACTCCCCGATCGACACCGGATACGTCACGACGGGGACGGAGGCGACCGCGCCGAGCGGGCTCGCGTCGCGCCGCGTCTCGATCGAGGGCACTCCCCCGGGTGTCAGCGCGACGACGGTGCCGTGACGGCCTCGAGCGGACGATGCGGCGGCGTTCGCCGTGACGGAGTCGTCGACGGCATCCGCGGCGAGCGCCCAGCCGCCGACCCTCAGGGCCGTGGGAGCGGCATCCGCCTCGATCCGATCGATGCGCACGAACCGCACCTCCCATGCACCGCGCACGATCGACCAGGTGGTGAGGGTGCCGGCGATCTCGACGTCTCCCGTGATGCCGGAACCGTGGCGGGTCTGGGTGGTGGCCGGTGTGATCCAGTGCGCGGTCGCCTCGGATCCGGCGATCGCGGCATCCCCGTCGCGACGGATGCCCTGCACGCGCATGCCCGCACGATGCGTCGCCCGCCCGTCGGCGTGCAGCAGCGCGACCGACTGCTCCAGGGGCTCCGCCCAGGCGTCGCCGTTCAGCAGCGGGCTCGCGGCGGTCGAGTAGCCGAGGCGGGCGTAAAGCGGGGAGTCGCCGACGAGGTCGCCGGGTCGTGCGTGGTCGGCTCCGTGGTTGATCACGCGCACGATGCCGTCGTCGGCCGTGGCGGAGATGATCCATGCCGGGGCCTCGACGACACGCATCACGTCGGCGGTCTCGATGGGCAGCGGCTCCGACGGCGCGGACCAGACCGGGTGGTCGGCGGGCAGCGCGATGCCGAGCAGCCCCTTCGACGCCCAGTACGGGGAGCCGGTGCCGGAGTAGTTCTGCGCGAGCCGCCGCCATTCGCCGTGCCACCCCAGGTCGAGGAGTCCCTGCTCATTCGGGGCGCCGTTCTCGGCGAAGTGGCGCACGATGGCGGATGCCGCGCGGCGCAGCTGCCCGAGCGGGACCGACGGCGTCTCGGCGATCGCCCCTGCCCAGTAGGGGGCTGCCGCCGCGAAGCGGTAGACGAGGCTGCGGCCCTGGATGAGCGGCGAGCCGTCGGCGCCGACGAGGGCGATCGCATCCTCCAGGAAGGCGTCGAGCCGGGCGAGGTCGCCCTCGGTGCGACCGCCGGCGAGCTCGGCGGCACCCTGCATCCGCGACCACAGCACCGGGTAGAGGTGCAGCGCCCAGCCGACGTAGTGGTCGTAGGAGCGGTCGTCGCCGTCGGAGATCCATCCGCCCTCGCGCACGAACGAGTCGTGCTGCGCCAGATCCTGATCGATGTCGGCCTGCGACCACGGGCCGCCCACCGATCGGAGGAAGGTCTGCACGACCACGCGGAACCACAGCCAGTTGTTGCGGGGGTAGCTGTCGTCTCCCACGACGGGTGCGAGGTAGTCGATCATGCGGCGCTGGGTGGTCTCGTCGAGGCGGTCCCAGATCCAGGGGCGGGTCATGTCGAGGATCAGCGCGATCGATGCGGCTTCGACCTTGGCCTGCGCGTGCTCGTCGAGCCGCACCCACCGGTCGGCGCCCTCGGGGTCGACCCCGGCGACGATGCCGCGCGAGTAGACGTCGATGAGGTCGTCGACTCCTTCGCCGCGCGCCCCGGCGATCCGGAAGCCGGCGAGCAGGAAGGTGCGGACGAATCCCTCGAGGCCGTCGACGTCGATTCCGTATCCGCCCGATGCCCCGGGGAGCGTGATGCGGGCGCCGTTCTCGGAGGCCCAGGGACGCACGGCCGCGAGCAGTCCGTCGGCGTAGGCGAGCAGATCGTCGCGCGACCACTCGGCGCCGACAGACGCCTCGCCCTCGCGGGTGCTCATCGCCGTCGGTGCGACGGTGCGCTCGTACGTCACAGGGTTCTCCTTTGAAGACTGCTTCGAGGTGGATCGCGGCGACTCTCGTCCCTTCGCGATCGTTGGGAGATTATCATCGCATTTCGATCAAGACAAGACTCAAATATCTCTAGATCGATCATTTTCGATCAGTTATGCTGGTTCCGTGAACACGCTTCCCGCGCCGACCGCCGACGATCGCGCCGCCTGGGCGCACGTCGATGCGGCCGACCTGCTCGCCCGCGCTGCGGCCGATCTCGGCTCGCCGTGGCCGCAGCCCCTCGCCAGTCAGGCCGCCCGCGTGCACCGCGACGGCGACCGCATCGCGTGGGAAGACCCCGCCTTCGCGCGTCAGCACCGGCTCAGCCGCGCGACGATCGCCGCGGCGGTCACCCTGGACGAGCGGTGGATCGACGAGGTCGTCGACGGCGTGCAGTTGCTGTGCGAGCAGAGCTCGTGGTGCTGGCCGGCACACGACGACACGTTCGACCGGCACAGCAGCGTGCTCGCGACCGTCACCGACCCCTACGTCGACCTCGGCGCAGGTGAGGTCGTCGCTCAGCTGGCCTGGATCGATCACGTGCTCGGCGCGCAGCTCGACGCGCGCGCCCCCGGCATCCGCTCCCGCATCCGACACGAGGCGCAGGTGCGCGTCTTCCGCCCCTTCGTCGAACGCCGCGACTGGCATTGGCTGGGGCTCGACGGCGACGTGCACAACTGGAATCCGTGGATCCACTCCGCAGTGCTCACCGCGGCCATGCAGCTGCACGGCGACCCGGACGACCTCATCGATCTGGTCGTCGAGGGACTGCACCGCTATCTCGTCTCGCTGCCCGACGACGGCGCGATCGACGAGGGGTACTCGTACTGGTGGAACGGGGCATGCCGGGCTCTCGAGGCGATCCACCTGCTCGAGCACTCCGGACGCCCCGTGCCGGTCCTCCCCGGGATGCGCGAGACCGTCGCGTTCCCGCACCGCTGCCACCTCGGCGGCGACTGGTACGCGAATCTCGCCGACGGGCAGGCCCGCCCGCAGACCGACCTTCCCTGGCAGGCGCTGCACCGTGCCGCCCGGCGGATGGGCGATGCGGATGCCGCCGCCCACGCCGCCTCGTACCGCGGAGCGTCGCCGTCGGAGTCCGCGGGGCTCGGGCGACTCGTCCAGGAGCTGACCGACGCCGACTGGCTCGCCGCCACCCCCGCAGACCCTCCGCTGCCGCGCGACGTGTGGCTGCCGTCGACGCAGGTGCTGCTCGCGCGCGAGCGGGCCGGCGCGGTCGACGGCCTCGGCCTCGTGATCAAGGGCGGGCACAACGCCGAGCACCACAACCACAACGACGTCGGCTCGTTCATCGTCACATCCGACGGGGTGCCGGTCATCGTCGACGCCGGGCGCCCGACCTACACGAAGGCCACGTTCGGACCCGATCGCTACTCGATCTGGACCATGCAGAGCGCCTGGCACAGCACCCCCACGATCGCAGGTGTCGATCAGTCCGTGGGACGGGAGTTCGCCGCGTCCGATGTCGTCGTCTCGACGACGGATGCCGCGTCGTCGCTGGCCCTCGACATCGGCGGGGCGTACGCGCTCGACGACGTACGGTGGCGCCGGACCGCCGCGCTCGACCGCGCACACGGGATCGTGCGAGTGACCGACGAGTGGAACGCGCCCTCGTCCGCCGCATCCAGCACCCTCCATCTCGTCGTCGCCGGAGCCGTGGCGCCCCTCGATGACGGCGTGCGCGTCGTGCCGCTCGACGGCGCGACGCCCGTCGTGATCCGCTGGCCCACCGGCATCCGCTCCGCGCACACCGTGCGCCCGCTCGACGACCCGATGCTGAGCGACGTGTGGGGCGAGCGACTCACCCGCATCGAACTGGACGTGAGCGCGCACGATCAGGCGTGGATCACGGTAGAAAGAGACGACGCCACCCCGGCGACGGGCGACAGCGAGGACGACCGATGACCGATCAGCAGCACGCTCCGCTGGCGCCCGCGCGTCACGCGCACATCATCGCCGCGCTCGAACGCGAGGGGATCGTGCGGGTGTCGCGCCTGACCGAAGAGCTCGGGGTCGCTCCCGTGACGCTGCGCCGCGACCTGCAGCAGCTCGAAGAGGAGGGGCGTCTCGAGCGCGTGCACGGTGGCGCCGTACCGACGCAGACGCCCGACGCCGATGTGCCCGTGGCGGCGCAGACCGGCGGAGCGATCGGCGTGCTGGTGCCGTCGCTCGCCTACTACTGGCCGGGAGTCGTGCGCGGCATGGAGGCCGAGGCCCGCAAGCGCGGGCTTCGTCTCGTGCTGCGCGGCGCCTCGTACGAGCTGCAGGACGAACGGCCGGTGCTCGAGCGCCTCATCGCGGCCGACGACATCCGCGGACTGATCGTCGCCCCCAACCCCGATGTGACCCACGCACAGGATGTGGTGCAGTGGCTCGACGCCGCGGGCATCCCGTCGGTGTTCGTCGAGCGCGACGCCGTGGTGCTGCCCGACCGCGCGCCCGTCGAGAACGTCACGACCGACCATGCGCTCGGCGCCGTGCTCGCCGCCCGTCATCTCGCGAGCCTCGGCCACCGCCGCATAGGGCTCATCCTGTCGCGGGAGTCACCCACGGGCCGCAAGATCCTGACCGGGTGGGCGACGGCCTGTGACGAGCTCGGACTCGCTCCGGACGACCATTTCGAGAGTCTGTTCCCCGATCGCAACGGACCCGGGTTCGCGACCGCCGTCAACGCAGCCATCGACAAGGCACTCGATGCCGGAGTCACGGGTCTGCTCATCCACTCGGACCCCGAGGCGATGGCGTTCATCGACATCGCACTGAATCGCGGGCTCTCGGTGCCCGAGGACCTCTCGGTCGTCGCCTACGACGACGAGGTCGCGCAGCTGTTCACGCCGGCGCTCAGCGCCGTCAGCCCGCCGCGGGCCGCCGTCGGGGCCGCGGCCATCGATCTGCTCGCCCGACGCATCGCCGACCCCACGCGTCCGGTGCACCGGGTGTCGCTGAGCCCGACCATGCACGCGAGGGAGTCGTCGGCGCCGCCCGCCTGACCTCAGCGGGTGCTGGCGCGCTCGACGAGACGGGTCGGCACCACGACCGAGGCGTCCTCCCCCGGCGTTCCCTCGATCTCTGCCACGAGCAGGTCGACGGCGCGGTGGGCGAGAGCGGTGAAGTCCTGCCGGATCGTCGTCAGCGGAGGGCGGTAGTTGGCGGCATCCGGCACGTCGTCGAAGCCGATCACGCTGACGTCCTCCGGAACCCGACGGCCGGCCTCGGCGAGCGCGCGCAGCAGCCCGAGAGCCATCTGGTCGTTCGCGCAGAAGACGGCGGATGCTCCGCCCAGCGCATCGCCCGCCACGAAACCGGCCTCGGCGCTCCAGTCGCCGCGCACCACTGCGGGAGGCTCGATGCCCGCGGCGACGAGCGTGTCACGCCAGCCGCGTTCGCGCTCGACGGCCGCGAACGAGTCGACCGGGCCCGCGAGGTGATGCACGGTGTCGTGTCCGAGTCCCAGCAGGTGGGCGGTCGCCGCTGCCGCACCGCCGACGTGGTCGCTGTGCACGACGGCGAGGTCGGCCGACCCCGGAGCGTCGACGACGACCAGCCGCAGTCCGGCGGGGCGCTGCGCCGCGGGCACCAGAGCCGATGCCTCGTTCAGCACGATCGCCCCGTCGACCTCCTGCTCGGCGAGGCGCTCGAACGCGTCGGCCACACTCTCGGCGGCGGTCACGAGGGTCAGTGCGTAGCCGCGCTCGGCCGCCGCCTCGGCGGTGGCCTGCAGCATCCGCGAGTTGCCGACCGTCGCAAGAGTGGTGACGACGAGGCCGATCGTCTGCGAGCGGCCCGTGCGCAGCGCGCGGGCGGCTCGATGCGGCCGGTAGCCGAGTTCCGCCATCGCCTTCTCGACGCGGTCGCGGGTGGCCGGGTCGACGCGGGGGCTGTCGTTGACGACGCGCGAGACCGTCTGCCCCGAGACCCCGGCGCGGGCGGCGACCATCGCCATCGAGACGCGTCCCGACGACGGGCGGCGTCGGCGCGGCCCTCGAGGGTCGTGCAGGTGGTCGTCATCCATCACGGGCACCTCCGTCAGCCGTTCGCACCTCAGCAATGTTGACGTTACCACGACGGTGTGCGTACCATGTTTACGTGAACACGCACGATTCTGCCGAGTTGCGAACCGAGACCCTGTCCGCCGGAGTGGTCAAGCGAGCGACGACGCTCGCCGACGGCCGTGAGCTGATCTACTTCGACGATCCCGACACCACGCTCGGCGAGGAGCGCGCGGTCGACGCGCGCACCCTCGACCCGCGCGGCGAGACCGCCTCGATGCGACTCGACGTGCTGACCGGAGACTGGATCACGGTGGCCGCGAACCGGCAGAACCGCGTGATGATGCCGAGCGCCGACGCCGACCCGCTCGCTCCGCAGTCCCCGACCAACCCGTCGGAGGTGCCCTCGCGCTACGACGTCGCGGTGTTCGAGAACCGCTCCCCCGCTTTCGGCCCCGCACTCGCCGAAGCCGTCGGCATCGCCCCCGCGGCGGGCAACGCGCCGCGAGGACTCGACGACCTCGCGGCGCTCGGCCTCGGTCGCACCCGCACGTCGGTCGGCCGATGCGAGGTCGTGTGCTTCAGCCCCGAGCACGCCGGGTCTTTCGGAACCCAGTCGGTCACGCGTGCGCGCACAGTGATCGAGGCGTGGGCCGATCGGACCGCCGCCCTCTCGAAGCTCCCCGGCATCGAGCAGATCTTCCCGTTCGAGAACCGCGGCGAGGCGATCGGCGTCACCCTGCCGCACCCGCACGGTCAGATCTACGCGTACCCGTACGTGACACCGCGCACGACGCGAGTGCTCGACTCGATCGATCGCACCGCTCCCGACCTGTTCCAGCGCATCCTCGACTTCGAGCAGGACTCCGAGCGCGTCGTGTTCCGCGGCGAGCACTGGACGGCCTTCGTGCCGTTCGCCGCCCGCTGGCCGCTCGAGGTGCACCTCATGCCGCACCGCCATGTCGCCGATTTCGCCGAGACGACGGATGCCGAGCGCGACGAGCTGGCGCCTCTCTATCTGCGCCTGCTGCGCGGCGTCGACGCGCTGTACGACTCCCCGACCCCCTACATCGCCGCGTGGCACCAGGCCCCGGTGAACGTCGGCCGCGAGAGCGTGCGCCTGCACCTGCAGCTCACGAGTCCTCGGCGCGCCGCCGACAAGCTCAAGTTCCTCGCCGGCTCCGAGGCCGCGATGTGGGCCTGGGCCGCCGAGGTCACCCCCGAACAGGGCGCCGCCCGCATCCGCGAGGCCATCGCCCGGGCTGACGCCGCCACGACGAACGACGCAGAAGAGGCATCCGCATGACCATCGCACCGACCCGCGACACCGCGACCGCTCTCTTCACCGCGCTCACCGGCGCCGAGCCCGCAGGGGTCTGGTCTGCCCCGGGCCGCGTGAACCTCATCGGCGAGCACACCGACTACAACGACGGCTTCGTGCTGCCGTTCGCCATCCCGCACCGCACCGTCGCCGCGGTCGGCACTCGCGATGACGCCCGCATCCGCGTCACCTCGACCTTCGCCGACGAGCCGGTCGAGGTCTCGCTCGATGAACTCGGCGAGCTGTTCCCGACGCCGTCGGGCGCGACCCCCGCGGTTCCGGAGTGGGCCGCGTACCCGCTGGGGGTGGCGTGGGCGCTGCTCGAGGCGGGAGCCTCCGGCTCCGGCCTCGACATCGCACTCGCCTCCGATGTGCCTGTGGGCGCGGGGCTGTCCTCGTCGGCGGCCATCGAAGGCGCGACCGCATCCGCACTGAACGATCTCTGGAACGCCGGTCTCGACCGCACGGCTCTGGCCCGCATCGGCCGCCGCGCCGAGAACGAAGCCGTCGGCGCCCCCACCGGCATCATGGACCAGATGGCCTCGATGCTCGGCGAGCCCGACGCCGCGATCTTCCTCGACTGCCGCTCGCTCGAGGCCCAGCTGGTGCCCGTGGGCATCGCCGAGGCGGGACTCGCGATCCTCGTGATGGACACGCGTGTGATGCACGCGCACTCCACCGGCGGCTACGGCGAGCGTCGTGCCGCGTGTGAACGCGGTGCGAGCATCATGGGCGTCCCGAGCCTGCGCGACGTGTCGGTCGACGATCTCGTCCGCGCCGAGGAGCTCATGGACGATGTGACGTTCCGTCGCGTGCGCCACGTCGTCACCGAGAACCAGCGCGTGCTCGATACGGTGGCGATCCTCCGCGAGAAGGGCGCCCGCGCGATCGGCGACCTTCTGGTGGCGTCGCATGCGTCGATGCGCGATGACTTCGAGATCTCTGTTCCGGAGCTCGACACCGCCGTGGAGACGGCTCTCGCGTCCGGCGCGCTGGGTGCGCGGATGACCGGGGGCGGATTCGGCGGCGCGGCCATCGCGCTGATCGAGCAGGCTGCTGTGCAGCAGGTGTCGGACGCCGTCACGGCCGCCTTCGCGGATGCAGGCTTCGCCGCACCGGTGATCTTCACCGTGACTCCGGCGGCGGGCGCGCACCGCGACGCCTGACGGACTCTCCGGCCGGAGCCTGAAACAATGGACACCTGACCACTGGAGGAGAACGAATGTCCTGGATCGTCACCGGCGGCGCCGGCTATATCGGATCGCACGTCGTACGCGCGTTGGCGGATGCCGGGCTCGCGCCCGTCATCCTGGATGACCTCTCCAGCGGGGTCGCCTCGTTCATCCCCGAGGGTGTGCCGTTCGTGCAGGGGAGCATCCTCGATCGGGACATCGTCGAGAAGGCTCTGCGGGACCACGACGCCGACGGTGTCATCCACGTCGCGGGCTTCAAGTACGCCGGCGTCTCGGTGCAGCGTCCGCTGCACACCTACGCACAGAACGTCGAGGGCACGCGTGTGATCCTCGAGGCCATGGAGGCCGCGGGCGTCGCGAACATCGTCTTCTCCTCGTCGGCTGCCGTCTTCGGCACGCCCGATGTGCCTCTCGTCGTCGAGAGCACCGAGAAGAAGCCCGCCAGTCCCTACGGGGAGTCGAAGCTCATCGGCGAGTGGCTGCTGCGTGACCAGGCGGTCGCGACGGCGGAGAGCGACAGCCCCCTGCGGCACACGTCGCTGCGCTACTTCAACGTGGTGGGCTCGGCCGACCCCACGGTCTACGACGTGAGCCCGCACAACCTCTTCCCGATCGTGTTCGAGGCGCTGCTGGCGGGCAAGACCCCGCGCATCAACGGCGACGACTACGACACCGAAGACGGAACCAACGTCCGCGACTATGTGCACGTCGGCGATATCGCCGCGGCCCACGTCGCCGCCGCGCAGCGTCTCGCCTCGGGAGAGCCGATCGAGCCGGCGTATAACCTCGGGTCCGGTGACGGCCTGAGCGTGAAGCAGATCATGGATGCCGTCGCCCGGGTGACCGGCATCGACTTCACGCCGGAGATCGGCCCCCGCCGTGCCGGAGACCCCGACCGCATCGTCGCGACCGGTGAGCTCGCTGCGCGCGACCTCGACTGGAAGATGCGCTACTCGGTGGACGAGATGGTGCGCACGGGCTGGGAGGCCCGCCGCAACGCCTCCTAGCCGCAACCGCGCACAGAACGACCAAGGGCCCTTCCTCAGCAGAGGAAGGGCCCTTGGTCATGGTCACGATGTGCCGTGGCATCCGATCGAGATGCGAACCCCTGAAGGCCCGCTCCCGACGATCACTTACGACGCGTTAACGCAGAAAAGCCACCCAGCATTGGGTGGCTTTTCTGTTTAAAAGAAGTCCGGCGGTGTCCTACTCTCCCACAGGGTCCCCCCTGCAGTACCATCGGCGCTGTGAGGCTTAGCTT